>NZ_CP034753.1:0-2400000 GCF_004006235.1 Agromyces sp. LHK192 | reverse complement strand
GACTGCTCGCGGGGGATCTTGAAGTACCCGCGCTGTTCGAGCACCCCGCCCGTGAACGACCAGAGCGCGTCGGCGCCGCGATCCGCGCCGAAGGCGGGGGAGCAGGTGTTGATGAACCCGTCTCCGAGCTCGTCCTGGAACACCACCGCGGTGGCGTCGTTGTCGAAGATCCCCGAGTGCCAGAACGCCACGTTCGGATCGCGCACCTGCTGCAGCACGACCGGATGCAGCGGATCGGCTATCGACAGCAGCAGGCCCTCGCCGCGGCAGGCGGCGACGGCGAGCGCCTTCGCCGGATAGGCCGTGATGTCGTGGCATCCGGTCGTCGACCTGGTCTCCGCACCGCCCGGCACCCGGTCCTCCGTCCCGAACGAGTCGAGCCCCGAGAACAGGTCGAGCTCTCCGACCACCGCGGACTGCTCGGGCGCCGTGAGCGGGACGCCCACGATCTGCAGCGGATTGCGCCCGGTGCAGTTGAGCGAGGCGCCTCGGCTGTACGCGCTGACGTAGACGAGCACCCGCGACGGATCCGCGGGGTCCGGAACGACGGTGTGCGTGTGCGACCCGCACCGGGTGCGCACCGCGGCAGCGTACCGCGGTGCGGTCGGGTCGCTGATGTCGAAGACGCGGATGCCCTCCCAGTTCTCGGACGTCTCGGGAACCCTGGTCGCGTCGCACGAGTCGTCCGACATCGTCTCGTCGACGGAGACGATGACGAGGTTCCCGACCGCGCTCACGTCGCCCTGGCCGCCCGGGCAGTGCTGCGCCGAGCGCAACTGCGGATCGGCCGGCGTGCTGATGTCCCACACCGAGAACCCGTCGAAGTTGCCCTGCACGAGATGATCGCCCGAGAAGGCGAGGTCGGAGTTGATGAAGTCGGGATCGTCACCCTGCCGGAACGGGTTGTCGCGGTGGGCGACCCACTCGAGCCCCGGCCCGATCGCCGGGTCGCGGCCGTCGCCCTCGACGGCTGCCGCCGAAACCGCCATGGGTGTACCGAGGTCACCGTCGTCGGGGGACGGGGCCGGGCCGACCCCTGCGACCGCGGTGATCGCCAGCGCCAGTCCGACCGCCGCGATGCCGCGCGTCGTCGCGCGGCGCACCCGGCTCCGCACGCGCGCGGCCTGGCGGGGCATGGCTCAGTCCGCGACCTCGTCGTGCCTGGCCGGAACCTCGCCGGCGAACGCGACGACCGCGTCGTCGGCGAGCACCTCGACCGGTCGCGGCGTCGAGGCCAGCGCGGCCCCGAACCCGTCGGCCGCCACCGGCTCCGGCGTGGACACGAGCACCACGTTGCCCGGCCCGCCGTCGAGCACCGCGCTCGCGGCGAGCAGGACCACCTCGTCCCCGGCCGCGAGCAGCGTCGCGGCGAGCGTGCGGGGCGCGATCATGTCTCGGCCGGCGAGGCTATTGACGATCACGACGCCGTCCGGTGCGAGCAGGTCGCGCAGCGCCGCGAAGAACTCGACCGTGCCGACGGCGGGCGGTGCCACGCTGCCGGAGAACACGTCGACCATCGCGATGTCGTAGCCGCCGTCGCGTCGTGCCGCGCGGTCCACTGCGGCTCGCGCGTCGTCGAACTCGACGGTGAGTTCCACGTCGTCTGCGAGGGGAAGCACGTCCAGGACGAAGTCGAACAGCTCGGGCAGGAGTTCGACGACGTGCTGCCGGGAGCCGGGCCGGGTCGCGGCGATCCAACGCGGCACGGTCAGCGCGCCGCCGCCGAGGTGCAGGACCGAGATCGGGGCGGAGCCGGGGTGGAGCGTGTCGACCGCTGCAGCGACCGAGCGGACGTACTCCAGTTGCAGGTCGAGCGGATCGTCCGGATTCACGTGCGACTGCGTGGTGCCGTCGATCACGAGTGAGAAGCCGCCGTTCGTACCTCGCTCGGGAAGGAACCGGGCCTGCACGCGTTCGGAGTCGAGCTCGAGGTTGGGTTCGCCCATGCGACCACCATAGGCGCGGTCGCCGGGATTCCGACCCGACGCGCGCAGATCGCCGCGGCGCCCGTCCCGGTCGCTACGATGGGCCCATCAGGGCTTCGAGCGTACGGGGAACGACCGGCACGGGGAGACGCGGGTGAGCACGACGGAATCGGTCAGACTCACGGTCCCGCAGACGTGGGATGCGCGAGTGCTGGCCGAGCCCGGCGACCCGCACTTCATGCAGAGCTCGACGTGGGCGCGCGTCCGGTCCACCGGGCCGTGGCGGGTCCGCGCGGCGACGGCCGACGAGGGTCCGCCGGTCTCGGTGCTCGAGTTCGAGCGCGATGTCGCCGAGGTGGGCGCCCTGCGCCATCTTCCGCGGATCAGCGGGATCGGGCCCGACGAGGTCGAACCGCTCACCGCCTACGTGCGCGAGACGGCAGCGGGTGCCTTCGCGACCAAGGTCGAGCTCTACCAGCATCGCGATGACGACCTCGATGCGGCATTCCGCGCCAACGGTTGGCTGCCGACGCGCGCGTCCCAGTACCGCCATGCGGTGGTCGTACGGCTCGCCGACGGTGCGGATGCGGCATTCGAGCGGATGAAGAAGCGCGGGCGGGCCGAGATCCGCACCGGCGAACGCAACGGCGTGGTCGTCGAGCGAACGGATGTCTCCGGCGCGGACGCCGAGCAGATGATCGACCTCGTGCGCACGACCGAGGAGCGCTCGGGGGCGTTCTTCCGCGACGACGAGTACCTGCGCCGGGTGTGGACCGCATTCGCCGACGACGGCGGAGGGAGCCTGTACCTGGCCAAGCACGGGGAACGCGTGGTCGCGGGCGCCTTCGTCGTCCGTTTCGGCACGCACGCCTGGTACAAGGACGGCGGGTCGACCCGCGACCTTCCGCAACTCATGGCGTCGCGCTACCTGCAGTGGCGCATCATGCAGGACCTCGCCCAGCAGGGCGTCCACCACTACGACCTGGGCCACGTCCCGCCGCCGGACCATCCGCACCCGGCGGGCCGGGGCATCCTGATCTTCAAGAGCGCGTTCGCTCCGGATCTCGTCGAGTACCAGCCCGCGTACCTGCTCGCCCATACGCCCGCCGCCGAAGCCTGGCGGTTGGGCGAGTCGGCGTTCATCTCGCGCCACCGCACCGAGACCGGCGACTACTGGTACTGACTGTTTGCTTACGACGTTGTAAGTAAACGGTGTCGCACAGCGGGTACGCTTGAGCCTGCGCGGCACTGGACCGCGACACAGGACTTGGAGCGACATGACCATCGACCGACCCGACTACCGCGACGCGGGCCTCGAGTTCCCCGGCGACTTCCTCTTCGGTTCGGCCACGGCCTCGTACCAGATCGAGGGTGCCGCGCACGAGGACGGCCGCGGGCCGTCCATCTGGGACACCTTCAGCCACACGCCCGGCAAGGTCTGGAACGGCGACACCGGCGACGTCGCCGACGACCACTACCACCGGTGGGAGTCCGACCTCGACCTCATGGTCGAACTCGGGCTCGAGGCGTACCGGTTCTCGATCGCGTGGCCGCGGATCCAGCCGACCGGGCGCGGCCCGGCGAACGAGGCAGGGCTCGCGTTCTACGAGCGGCTCGTCGACGGGCTCATCGCCCGGGGCATCCGGCCCATCGCGACCCTCTACCACTGGGATCTCCCGCAGGCGCTCGAGGACGAGGGCGGGTGGACGAACCGGGCGACGGCCGAGGCCTTCGCCGACTACGCCCGCATCGTCGGCGAGCGGCTCGGCGACCGCGTCGCCGTGTGGACCACCCTCAACGAGCCGTGGTGCAGCGCCTACCTCGGCTACGGCTCCGGCGCGCACGCGCCGGGGCTCATGGACGGCGCGAAGGCGCTCGCCGCGGTACACCACCTGAACCTGGCCCACGGGCTCGCCGTCGCCGCCCTGCGTGACGTCGTCCCCGGCGACCCGCAGTTCTCGATCACGCTCAACCTCCACGTCATCCGGCCGTCCGGTCCGAGCGGGGCCGAGGCGGCCCGCCGCATCGACGGCCTCGCGAATCGGGTGTTCCTCGGGCCGCTGCTCGACGGCGAGTACCCGGCCGACGTGATCGCCGACACGGCCGACGTCACCGACTGGGCGTTCGTGCGCCCCGGCGACACGGAGCTCATCCGCCAGCCGCTGCACCTGCTCGGCGTGAACTACTACTCGACCGTGACCGTGCGCATGTGGGACGGCGAGTCGCCGAAGGTGAACGCCGACGGGCACAAGGACATGGGCGGCACCGCGTGGCCGGGCTCCGAGGCGGTCGAGTTCCTCGAGCAGCCCGGGCCATACACCGAGATGGGCTGGAACATCGACCCCTCGGGCCTGGAAGACCTGCTCGTCGCGCTGCACGACGCCTACCCGACCCTGCCGCTCATGGTGACCGAGAACGGCGCGGCCTTCGCCGACGTGGTCACGGACGGCCCCGACGGACCGGCCGTGCACGACGACCAGCGCGTCGACTACCTGCGCCGACACTTCACGGCCGCGCATCGGGCGATGGCGCGCGGTGTCGACCTCCGCGGTTACCAGGTGTGGTCGTTCCTCGACAACTTCGAGTGGGGCTACGGCTACTCGAAGCGGTTCGGCATCGTCCGGGTCGACTACGACACCCTGGAGCGGCTGCCGAAGGATTCCGCGCGCTGGTACGCCGAGCTGATCAGGACCCGCCGGATCCCGGCCTGACCCCGTTGCGAAGCTCGCGCGCCAGGTGTTCGACGACGGCGCGGAGGTCGCCGTCGGCGCCGTGCGCCACGTCGAGCTGGCGCCGGTAGCTGGCGCCCTGCTCGACCATGAGCCGGACCGACGCGAGCTCCGCGGCGCAGCCGAGCCGTTCGGCAGTCGGCGCCAGGCTCGTCACGAGGTCGAGGAGGTCATCGCCGACGAGTCGCTCGGTGCCCGCGACATCCGTGATGATCTCGGCGTCCATGCCGTACCGGGCCGCGCGCCACTTGTTCTCGCGCACGTACCAGGGCTGCATCACCGGCGGCGTGCGACCGTCGGCGATCTCGTCGACCATCCGATCGACGAGGCACTGGATCAGCGCCGCGATGCCCGCGATCTCGCCGGCGGTCGAGACGCCGTCGCACACGCGCACCTCGATCGTGCCCCACTTCGGCGACGGGCGGATGTCCCACCGCACCTCGCTGTGATCCTCGATCACCCCCGTCCGGACGAGGTCGTCGACGTAGCGTTCGTAGGACGCCCAGTCGGCGAGCGGATAGGGGAGTCCCGCGGTCGGCAGTTGCTGGAACATGAGCGCCCGGTTGGACGCGTACCCGGTCTCGACCCCCGCCCAGAACGGGCTCGACGCCGAGAGCGCCTGCAGGTGCGGCACGTACGCCAGCATGCCGTCGAGCACGGGCAGCGCCAACGAACCGTCCTCGAGCCCGACGTGCACGTGGATGCCCCAGATCATCATGTTCCGACCCCACCAGCGGGTGCGGTCGATCAGCTTGTGGTAGCGCGGCTTGTCGGTCAGGTGCTGGTCGTACCACTGGCTGAACGGGTGCGACCCGCTGCAGATGAGGTCGTACTCGCCGAGCCGGTCGAGCACGCGGCGCACCTCGTCGACCTGCCCCTCGAGGTCGGCGACGGCGCCGGCGACCGTGCGGTGCACGCCGCTCACCAGTTCGACCGTGTTCGTCAGCAATTCGTGCGTGATGGTCGGATGCGGCTCGCCGTCCGGACTGCGCAGCTCGTCGAGCACCCGGTCGCCGACCGAGGCCAGCTCGCCCGTCGAGCGATCGACGATGGCGAGTTCCCATTCGATACCGATCGTGGAGCGTTCGGACCTGGCGAAGTCGATCTGCATGGGGCCGTCCAGTCCCGGCGTTGGCGCCGTGCGCTCATCTTGGCACGAACCGCGCAGCGCGCGCCGGGCCCTTGCCCGCGACGACGCGTCCGGTAGCGCCGGGATGCCGCGGACGCGCGGCCGTACGGATTGGCGACAGGCCGCCGGATCTGCAAGAATGGTCAGTCGAGTTCTGTACCGCCCGACCCTCTATCCGGCGCGCAGGGCCCCATTGAGCTTCCGCCGAGTGTGCACCCCACGCTCACGGCTGTCAGTTCGCCCAACCTCACAACACTTCAGGAGAATTGTGGCTGTCAAGATCCGCCTCAAGCGCCTCGGCAAGATCCGGGCCCCGTACTACCGCATCGTCGTCGCCGACTCGCGCACCAAGCGCGATGGTCGCGTCATCGAGGAGATCGGCAAGTACCACCCCACCGAGAACCCCTCGTTCATCGAGGTCAAGTCCGACCGTGCGCAGTACTGGCTCGGCGTCGGCGCGCAGCCGACCGAGCAGGTCCTCGCCATCCTCAAGCTGACCGGCGACTGGGGCACCTTCAAGGGCGACAAGGACGCGAAGTCCACCGTCCAGACCGCCGAGGCCAAGGCCTCGTTCGAGCCCGACGCCGCGAAGAAGTCGGTCGTCAAGCCCAAGGCCGAGAAGCCGGCCAAGGTCGAGGAGGCGCAGGCCGCCGAGGCCGAGGCCGCCGAGACCACGGACGAGGCGTAAGCCTTGCTCCAGTCCGCGCTCGAACACCTCGTCAAGGGGATCGTCGACCACCCGGGCGACGTCCGGGTCGTGTCCGCGTCGAGCGCACGCGGCGAGGTCCTCGAGGTTCACGTGAACCCCGAGGACCTCGGCCGCGTCATCGGCCGCGCGGGCCGCACGGCGAAGGCGCTGCGCACGCTCGTGACCGCGCTGGCCGACGGCCGTCGGGTGCGCGTCGACGTCGTCGACACCGACGACTGACGTGACGACGCAACCCCGGCCCCAGCAACTCCGAGTCGGTCGCCTGACCAAGGCCCACGGCCTGAAGGGCGCCCTCAAGCTCGAGCTCTACACCGACGACCCCGAGCGACGTTTCGTCCCGGGCGCCGTCTTCTCGCTCCAGGTTCCTGCCGATTCGCCCTGGCACGGCAAGCACCTGACCCTCACCGACCTCCGCTGGTTCAACGGCCAGCCCGTCGGGTTCTTCGAGGGCATCGACGACCGCACGGCAGCCGAGTCGGCGGTGAGGGCGATCCTGTGGATCGACCTTCCCGCCGACGAGGCGTCGGAGCCCGACGCCTGGTACGACCACCAGCTCGTCGGACTCGCCGCGATCCGCGACGGACGACGGGTCGGCCGGGTCGTGCACGTCGACCACCTGCCCGCTCAGGACCTGCTCGTCGTGAAGACCGACGGTCCGAAGCGTCGCGACGTCATGGTCCCGCTCGTGCAGGCCATCGTCCCCGAGGTCGACCTCGAAGCGGGCACGGTCACCATCACCCCGCCCGCCGGGTTGTTCGAGGACCTCGACGAGCCCGACGAGCCCGAGGAGTCGGGCGAGCCAGGCGATGGCGGCGGCGCCGATCCGGCTCCGCAAGCCCCGGCCACCGGAGCGTAGCCCGTGCGCATCGACATCGTCACGATCTTCCCGGAGTTCTTCCGGGTGCTCGACCTGTCGCTGCTCGGCAAGGCCCGCCAGTCCGGCCTCATCGACGTCGTCGCCCACGACCTGCGCGACCACACCCACGACCGGCACCGCACCGTCGACGACACCCCGTACGGCGGCGGCGCCGGCATGGTCATGAAGCCCGAACCGTGGGGCGAGGCGCTCGACTCGATCGTCGGCGACCAGGCATCCGACGCGCTCCTCGTCGTACCGTCGCCCGCGGGCGAGCCCTTCACGCAGCAGCTCGCGCGCGAACTCGCGGCCGAACCGCACCTGGTCTTCGCGTGCGGCCGGTACGAGGGCATCGACCAGCGCGTCGTCGACCACTATTCGACGCGGATGCGCGTCAGGCTCATCTCGCTCGGCGACTACGTGCTCAACGGCGGAGAGGTCGCGGTCATGGCGATGATCGAGGCGGCCGGTCGACTCGTGCCCGGCGTCGTCGGCAACCCCGAGAGCCTCGTCGAGGAGTCCCACGAGGACGGACTGCTCGAGTACCCGAGCTACACCAAGCCCGCCGTCTGGCGCGACCTGGAGGTGCCGCCGGTGCTGCTGAGCGGCAACCACGGTGCGGTCGCCGCGTGGCGCCGCGAGCAGCAGGTCGAACGCACGCGTCGCGTGCGCCCCGAGCTCCTCGACTGACCGGCTCCCACCCGTCGCCGCAAGCGGCGTGAGGGAGACTTCACGTCCCGGAAACACCTCCGCGCAGCTTCCGAAACACGTCGTTCGTACCGTCGAAACGGCGAAGGGTTCGCCCGGTCGGAAGGCGGAGTTACACGTGGCGGTCGATTCGTCGAGTTCCCAGGTCACCGTCGAGGCGGACAGTTACGAGTTCCGTCCGCTGCGGCTCGTCGCCGTGACCCACGGGGTGCCATCGCCGGCCAACCGCGAGGCGATCATGCACCTCGTCGACGGCGTCGTCCGGGCCCGCCCGGAAGCCGACGTGTCGATCACGTTCGTGGACGCACAGCACAGCGACCTCGCCACGTCGCTCGCGGAGGCGGTCTCCGACCCGCGGGCGATCATCGTGCCGCTCGTGCTGTCCGCCGGCTACCACGTGCGCACCGGCCTCGCCCGGGGCCTCGAGCGGCTTCCGGTCGCCGGCGCGTCGCTGGCCGACCCGCTGGGACCCGACGAGCGGATCGTCGAGGTCCTCGAGCGTCGGCTCGGCCCGATCGACGACGACGATGACGTGTGCGTCGTGCTCGCCGCCGCCGGGTCGAACGACCCGCGTGCGGTGCGCGAGTGCTTCGAGACCGCGCGCCTGCTCGGTGCCCGGATCGGCCGCGCCGTCACGGTGGGCTTCATCGCCGCGGCGATTCCCCGCCTGCCCGACGCGATCGAGATGCTCCGGGCCGTGCACCCCGGCACGAAGGTGCACGTCGCGACCTACCTGCTCGCCCCGGGCACCTTCTACGACGCGGCGATCGTCGCCGGAGCCGACGTGATCGCCGACCCGCTGCTCCTGCCGGGCGAGGCTGCGGACGACGCGCTCGTCCGGCTCGTCCTCGACCGCGCCGACGCGATCGCGGAGGAGCAGGAGTACCTCGCTCGCGGCTGAGGTCCGCCTGAGCCTCGACACCGTACCGCCCCCACCCGCACCGAGACCCTTCTGTGCCGGTATCCGTGTCCGCACGACGAAGCGGTGGATGCCCCGTCGAGGCATCCACCGCCGTGATCGCGTTCGGATGCCTCCGGGGAGGCATCCGAACCGATCCTCAGATCTTGCCCGCCCGAGCGACCGCACCGCGGACGTAGACGGCCCAGGTCAGCAGGAGCAGCGCCACGTAGACGCCGATGAAGACGAGGAATGCGCTCGTGTACGCGCCCGTGCCCTGGAACGAGAGGCTGAGAGCCTGGGGGATGAGGAAGCCGCCGTACGCGCCGATCGCGGAGATCAGGCCGAGCGCCGCCGCCGCCTTCCGCTGCGTCGAGACGTCGCCGCCGCGGCTCGCCTCGCCGCCGCCCCGCACCGAGAACACCACGGGCACCATGCGGTAGGTGGAACCGTTGCCGATGCCGGCCGTGGCGAACAGCAGGAGGAAGCCGACCAGGAAGATCCAGAAGTTGCCCATCGGCAGTGTCAGGATCACACCGGTCGTGATCAGCGCCATCGCGGCGAATGCGCACATGGTGATCCGTGCTCCGCCGAAGCGGTCGGAGAGCCGGCCGCCGTACGGGCGGGAGAGCGACCCGACCAGCGCACCGAGGAACGCGAGCGAGATGGATGCGCCGCCGACGGCGAACGTGCTGAACTCCGGGAACTGGTCGGCGATGAGCTTCGGGAAGACGCTCGCGAAGCCGATGAACGAGCCGAACGTGCCGATGTAGAGCAGCGACATGATCCAGAGGTGCGGCTCCTTGAGGGCCGCCGCCGAGCCGGCGAGGTCCGCCTTCGCGTTGGACAGGTTGTCCATGTACCGGAACGCACCGAACATCGCGACGAGGATGAGCGGCACCCAGATCCAGCCGGCCCACGGAAGGTTCATCGTGGTCGCAGCGCCCACGGTGACGACGATCGGCACGGCGAACTGCGCCACCGAAGCGCCGATGTTCCCGCCGGCCGCGTTGAGGCCGAGTGCCCAGCCCTTCTCGCGCTGCGGGTAGAAGAAGGTGATGTTCGACATCGAGCTCGCGAAGTTGCCGCCGCCGAAGCCGGCGAGCGCGGCGACCAGGAGGAGCACGCCGAACGGCGTGTCGGGGTTGCCGACGCAGACGGCCATCGCGATCGTCGGGATCAGCAGGAGCGCCGCGGAGACGATCGTCCAGTTGCGGCCGCCGAACTTCGCGACCACGAAGGAGTATGGGATCCGAAGGGTCGCTCCGACGAGGCTCGGGATCGAGATGAGCCAGAAGATCTGGCTCGTCTCGAGCTGGAAGCCCGCGGCGGGCAGCATGACGGCGACGATGCTCCAGAGCTGCCAGACGACGAAGCCGAGGAACTCGGCGAAGATCGACCAGCCGAGGTTGCGCTTGGCGATCGAGCGGCCGACGCGCTCCCACTGGTCGCGGTTCTCGGGATCCCAGCCGTCGATCCAGCGGCCCGGGCGGTGCGTGAGCTCAGGGGTGCCCGTCGTCGGGGCAGCGCCCGACGTCACGGCTGCGGATGACGCGGGGGCGTCTCGGACGTCGTTCACGGTGTCGGTCATCAGGTCCTCCGGTGCGGTCCAGTGGTGGTCTCCTGCCGAAGTTACGAGGCCGGTGTTTCTGCGGATCGTGCCGGTCGTAAACGATCTGTCGCGTTCTGCTCACGCATCGGCGCGGCCGGTGTGAGGCCGTCCAGGGCGGCGTGCCGGGCGGCAGGCGGCATCCTCAGACGTCCACCCGGTACCCGCGCTTCACCACGGTGGCGATGACACCCGGCACGCCGATCGTCTGCCGGAGCCGGCTCATCGCGACCTCGAGGGCGTGCTCGTCGCACGTGCCCGGCAGGGCCCGCACGAGCTGCTCGCGGGAGACGACCGAACCGTTTGCGTCGACCAGCGTGCGCAGGATCGTGAGGCCGGCCGGAGCGAGGGCGATCCTGCGGCCGGCGACCTCGACGACGCTGCCGCGCAGCACCACCGGTCCCGCGCGGGTGACGAGGCGGTCGACGCGGTGCTGCTCGAGGTGCTCGCAGACCAGGCGGATCAGCGCCCCCATCCGGAACCGGTCGGGCTGGATCGGATCGATGCCGGCATCGATCAGCGGCTGCGCCGTGACCGGGCCGACCGCGGCGGCGACCACGGGGCCGCGCATCGCGTCGATGATCTCCTCGCCGGAGCCGACGGCCTCGGCCGCGGCGAACAGCGCGTGCACCGCGGGTGCACTCGTGAACGTGACGCAGTCGACTGTGCGCAGGCGGATCGCATCGATCAGCCGGCCCACCCGCTCGTCCGCGTCGTCCGGGAGGGTCCACCGGTAGGGCTCGACGGTGAGCACGCGGGCGTGCGCCTCGCGCAGCCGGTCGAGCTGGCCCGGGTCGAGGAATCCGTGCATCTGCACCGCGATCGTCAGACCCGACGGGTACTGCTCGAGCACCGTGTCGATGAGCGACTCGGTCGTCTCGTGCGGGCTCATGCCGACGTCGTTGAGACCGGCTGCGCGGATGCCGCCGCGGGCCTTCGGCCCGCGCACGAGGATGGCGCTCGTCGAGAGCGTGTCGACGAGCGCCTCGCCGAGGCCCGCCGCATCGGCGACCTCGAACCAGCGCCGCACGCCGTAGGCCGTGGTCGCCAGCAGCACGTCGGGCTTCGCCTCGATGATCTCCCGCGTGTCGGAGATGACGGGATCGTCGACGCGCGCGTTCGCGATGCGCAGGGTCGGCGCGTGCAGCACCTGGGCGCCGCGACGCTCGAGGGCGTCGATGAGGTCGGCCGAACGCCGGTCGCTCGTCACGCCGATCCGGAACCCCTCGAGCTGATCGGGCCGGAACCCCGGCGCGACCGGATCCAGCACCACGGTCATGCGTCCATCGCCGTCAGCCGGGCCGCGCGGTCCATGAGTCCCTGCGCGCTCAGGTCGCCGTCGTGCGCGAGGCGCACGACCTCGCCGACCACGATGACGGCGGGGGACTCGGCACCCGCGCGGTGGGCCGCCACGACGATGCCGCCGAGCTGCGAGACCGTGGTGCGCTGGCCTGGCTGGAATCCTCGCTCGACGACGGCGACGGGCAGGTCGGCCGCGAGCCCGTGCCGCGCCAGCCCCGCCGTGATCTGCGGCAGGTTCGCCACGCCCATGAGGATCACGATCGTCCCGCCGAGCGCGCCGAGGCCCGCCAGGTGGCGCAACGTGTCGTCGTCGAGCGGTGCGTGACCGGACACGACGGTGAACATCGTCGACACGCCGCGATGCGTGAGCGGGATCCCCGCGGCCGACGGCGCGGCGATCGCGCTGGTGACGCCGGGAACGACCTCGACGGGGAGTCCGGCGCGATGGCAGGCGAGCACCTCCTCGCCACCACGACCGAGCACGTAGGGGTCGCCCCCCTTGAGTCGCACGACGTGCGCGCCGCCCAGGGCCTTCTCGACCATGAGCGCCTCGATGCCCGACTGGGGGAGGGCATGGTGCCCCGGCGTCTTGCCGACGTCGATGTGCTCGGCCCGGGGCGCGAACTCGTGCAGCAGGGCGTGCGGTGCGAGCCGGTCGTACAGCACGACGTCGGCGCTGCCCAAGGCCCTCACGGCGCGCAGGGTCAGCAGGTCGTCGGCACCGGGTCCGCCGCCGATGAGGGTGACCCGGCCGCCACGCGGGTCGCCGATGGCGCTCATTCGTCCCTCCCGCGGACCGGGATCGTGGCGCCTGCGAGCAGGACTGCGCGGCCGTCGGCCCGCTCCTCGGCGGTCGCCGGCCGGAACTGGTCGCGCTCCGGGACGCGTGCGATCGACGGGTCGGGCGTGTTCGGCGCATTCACGAAGGAACGGAACCGACGCAGACGCTCGGGGTCGGCGAGGGTCGCCGCCCACTCGTCCTCGTACGTGTCGACGTGGCGGCTCATCGCGGCCTCCAGCTCCTCGGCGAGTCCGAGCGAGTCGTTGACCACGACGTCGCGGACGTGGTCGATGCCGCCCTCGATGTCCTCCATCCATCTGGCCGTCCGCTGCAGGCGGTCGGCCGTGCGCACGTAGTACATGATGTAGCGGTCGATGTACTTCAGCAGGGTCTCGTCGTCGAGGTCGCTCGCGAGGAGCTGCGCGTGCGCCGGCTGGAACCCGCCGTTGCCGCCGACGTACATGTTCCAGCCCTGGTCCGTCGCGATGACGCCGACGTCCTTGCCGCGCGCCTCGGCGCACTCGCGGGCGCACCCGCTCACGCCGAACTTGAGCTTGTGCGGGGAACGCAGGCCGCGGTAGCGCAGCTCGAGTTGCACCGCCATGCCGACCGAGTCCTGCACGCCGTACCGGCACCACGTCGAACCGACGCAGCTCTTCACGTTGCGAAGCGCCTTGCCGTACGCCTGGCCCGACTCGAAGCCGGCGTCGACGAGCTTCCTCCAGATGTCGGGCAACTGGTCGAGGCGTGCACCGAACAGGTCGATCCGCTGGCCTCCGGTGATCTTCGTGTAGAGCCCGAACTCCATCGCGACGTCCGCGATCGCGGCGAGCTTCTCGGGCGTGATCTCCCCGGCCGGGATGCGCGGGACGACCGAGTAGGTGCCGTCCTTCTGCATGTTCGCCATGGCGCGGTCGTTCGTGTCCTGCAGGGCGCCGCGGCCGCCGTCGAGGATGTAGGACCCCTGCTGCGTCGCGAGGATCGATCCGACGACCGGCTTGCAGACGTCGCAGCCGAGCCCGCGGCCGAACCGGGCGAGGATCTCCTCGAAGCTCGTGAGTCCGAGCACGCGCACCGACTCGAAGAGCTCCTGCCGGCTCAGGTCGAAGTGCTCGCACAGCGCGCGGGACATCTCGATGCCCGACTTCGCCAGCTCGCCCTCGAGGATCTTCTTGACCAGCGGCACGCAGGAGCCGCACTGGGTGCCCGCGCGGGTGCACGCCTTCAGCGGACCGAGCTCGGTACAGGCGTCGTCGTGCACGCCGTTGATCGCGTCCCGGATGCTGCCGGCGCTGACGTTGTTGCAGGCGCACACGAGTGCCGACTCGGGGAGGTCGTCGCCGGCGGGCGGCTCCATCCCGCTCGCCGACAGGTAGGCGGCCGGCTCGCTCGAGAGCTCGGTGCCGAGGAGCGGGCGGAGCGAGGCGTACGGCGAGGCGTCGCCGACGAAGATGCCGCCGAGCAGGGTCTTCGCGTCGTCGGTCATGACGAGCTTCTGGTACATGCCCCGGGCGGGGTCGGCGTACACGATCTCGAGCGCGCCGTCGGCCTTCGCGAGCGCGTCGCCGAAGCTCGCCACGTCCACGCCCGACAGCTTGAGCTTGGTCGCGTCGTCGACCGTGGTGAACTCGGCGAGCCCGCCGAGCAGGCGGTCGGCGACGACCTCCGCCATGGCGTTCGCCGGGGCGACGAGCCCGGTGCAGCGGCCCTCGAAGCTCGCGACCTCGCCGATCGCCCACACGCCGGGCAGCGATGCGCGGCACGCGGTGTCGATCTCGACGCCGCCGCGCGGGCCGAGCTCGAGGCCCATCGCGGCGCCGAGCTCGTCGCGCGCGCGGATGCCGATGGCGAAGATCACGAGGTCCGCGTCGATGCGCTGGCTGTTGGTGAAGCCGACCCCGGTCACCCGGCCGCCATCCACGTGGATGCGCTGGGGGCGCGTGCCCAGGTGCAGGGCGATGCCCTGGCCCGAGATGATCCGCCCCAGGGCCCGGCCGGCGCCCTCGTCGAGCTGGGCGGACATGAGCCAGCCGCCGGAGTGCACGACCGCGGAGTCGGCGCCGAGGCGGGCGAGACCGCCGGCCGCCTCGAGGCCGAGCAGGCCGCCTCCGGCGACCAGGACCTTGGCCGGGCGCCCGTGCTCGTCGGCGAGGGAGGCGGCCTCCGCGACGATCCGATCGACGTCGTCGATAGTCCGGTACACGCGGGCGTGCTCGTGGCCGTCGATCTCGGGGACCGGCGCGCTCGATCCGGTGGCGAGCACCAGGTCGTCCCACACCAGCACCCGGCCGGCATCGGTCGTCGCCGTGCGCGCGGCGTGGTCGATCTCGACGACCCGCTCGCCGAGCACGAGGCGGATGTGGTCATCGCCCCACACGCCCGCCGGCTCGAGGGTCAGGTCGGCTCCGCCGTCGAGGCGGGTGCTCAGGGCGACGCGGTCGTAGGGCTGCCAGGTCTCCTCGCCGACCACCGTCACACGGAGTCGGCGCTCGGTGTCGCGCTGGTGCAGGCTGTCGGCCAGGCGGTGGGCCGCGGGGCCCGCGCCGACCACCAGTACCTGGCGGACGTCTTCGGTGTCGGGGGTTTCGGCCGACACGGCGCGCTCGGTCATGGGTCCTCCAGCTCTCGAATGCGGCGAGCTTAGGGCGGGGCGGTTTCGGCGAGATTACGCCGGGGTAACCTCACCCGTCCGTGAGCGCACATCGACCGAGGGGTGATGTGAGGAGGGTTTGACCGAGCGGAAACACCGGCGACCGCGCTGCCGAAACATCGCGTGGGTAGCGTCGCTCGGACAAGAGGAAGGTGAACGCCGATGACACTCCTGGCTGGAACGACGACCTGGGTCCGCGTGTGCGACACGAGCGACCTCGAACCGTTCTGGGGCGAGGTCGCGCTCATCGGCGGCCGGCAGATCGCCGTGGTGCTGATCGGGCCGGACGAGGTGTACGCGGTCGACCACATCGACCCGCACATGGGCTCGCCGGTCATGGCCCGCGGCATCGTCGGTTCCAAGGGCGACCGGCCCACGCTCGCCTCGCCCCTCCACAAGGAGGTGTACGACCTCGTCACCGGCGAGTGCTACACCGACCCGTCGCTGTCGCTGCAGGCGTTCCGCACGCGAGTCGTCGACGGGGCGGTCGAGATCGAGGTCGAGGAAGCCGCCTGATTCCGGGTCGCGCCGGGTCGCCTACCCGCGCGCGGTGAGCACCAGGGGATCGCCGTCGGTGATCGCGATCGTGTGCTCCGAGTGCGCACCGCGCGAACCGTCGGCGCTGCGAAGCGTCCACCCGTCGGGGTCGGTGAAGATGCGGTCGGTGGTCTCGAGGAACCACGGCTCGATCGCGATGACGAGTCCGGGCCGCAACGGCAGCCCGCGTCCGGGGCGACCGTTGTTCGGCACGTGAGGGTCGCCGTGCATCGTCCGGCCGACGCCGTGGCCGCCGAAGTCCGTGTTGATGGAGTAGCCCTGTTCGCGCGCGACGTCCGCGATCGCGCGGGAGATGTCGCCGATGCGGTTGCCGGGCCTCGCGGCGGCGATGCCGGCATCGAGTGCGCGCTCGGTCGTGCGGATCAGACGGAGGTCCTCGTCGCGCGGCGTGCCCACGACCACCGACTTCGCGGAGTCGGAGACCCAGCCGCCGACGGACGCGGCGAAGTCCACGCTGAGCAGGTCGCCGTCCTTGAGGGTGTAGTCGAAGGGGAGGCCGTGCAGCACCGCGTCGTTGACCGAGGTGCACAGCACCTTGCCGAACGGGCTCGCGCCGAACGAGGGGTGGTAGTCGATGTAACAGCTCTCCGCGCCCGCCTTGCGGATCATCTCGTGCGCGAGGGCGTCGAGTTCGAGCAGGTTGACGCCGACCTTCGCGGCCGCGGCGGTCGCCTCGATCACGCTCGCGACGAATCGCCCGGCGGGGCGCATCTGCTCGATCTCTGCAGGGGTCCTCAGTTCGATCACGGCAATCCTTCCTCAGGCTCCCATTCTGTCTGCTCCGCCCTGAGTGAACACCCGGCGGGCGCACAGCGGTCGCCGGTACGCTTGGGCCATGTTCGCACGTCGGCTGTTCCTCCGCTGGCAGTTCATCGCCGCCATCGTGCTGCCCGGGTGGCTCGCGATCGGCTGGGCCGTGTTCGGCGGCGGAGGGTGGGGGACCCTGGGCCTGGTCATCACCCTGCCCGTGACGTTCATCTCGCTCATCGTCGTGGCCTTCATGGTGAATGCGCGACCCACGGTCCGCGAGCAGCGCGCCGTGTCGTGGGGCGACGTCGGCGTGCTCGGCGCCTGGCACCTCTCGATCATCAGTGCCGGGTTCTACGGCGCCACCGCCGCGGGCTTCGGCGCGCTCTCGATCGCCCTGGCGATCGTGGCGTTCTGGTGGTCGATCTGGCAACTGATCCGCGACGGCGCTCGACGGATGCAGGCGTCCATGGCCGAGTTCGAGCGCGTCGCAGCCCAGCAGTCCGGGCAGCAGCCCGGCACGCCGCCGCGCATGGC
This sequence comes from Agromyces sp. LHK192, assembly GCF_004006235.1. NCBI lineage: Bacteria > Bacillati > Actinomycetota > Actinomycetes > Micrococcales > Microbacteriaceae > Agromyces > Agromyces sp. LHK192. The sequence goes on along the minus strand of NZ_CP034753.1, from coordinate 2,382,862 downwards.
GCCGTACGACGCCGGTGAGGTCATCGTGATCCGCGAGGCACGCGACCCCGACTGAGGGCCGGGGTGCGGATGCCCGATCGCCGGGTGCTCGGCGCCGCTCGCTTTGCCGGAACCGGGCATGATCTGGCAGAATGGACGATTGTGCCGCCGCAGGTCTCTGCCTCCGGGGAGCAGCATTGCGCGATCGGATCGCGCGGGCGGCACCAGACACGTTTCCAACTGATCCGCGTTCGACCGGTGGCGGGCGCAGAGAGCGAACCATCATGCACATCCTCGACCACGTCGACGCCGCGAGCCTGAAGTCGGACGTCCCCGACTTCCGTCCCGGCGACACCGTCAAGGTGCACGTCAACATCATCGAAGGCACGCGCTCGCGCGTCCAGGTCTTCCAGGGCGTCGTCATCGGCCGTTCGGGCGAAGGCGTCCGCGAGACCTTCACGGTCCGCAAGATCAGCTTCCAGGTCGGCGTCGAGCGCAAGTTCCCGGTGCACTCGCCGATCATCGACAAGATCGAGGTCGTCACCCGCGGTGACGTCCGCCGCGCGAAGCTGTACTACCTGCGCGAGCTGCGCGGCAAGAAGGCGAAGATCAAGGAGAAGCGCGACAACTGATCGCGCCTCCGCGCGCCGTACCGGCGCGTGCGATTCGACCGAGCTCCCCACCCCTAGACTGGGTGGGGAGCTCGGGCGGTTAAATGACACAAGACACAGGCACCACGCGCGACGGCCGCGAGGGCGACGAATCGGCGAACAGGCGCAAGCGCGGGGTGCTGCTGTTCGTGCGCGACCTGCTCGTGATCTTCGTGGTCGCCGTGCTCGTCTCGTTCCTGATCAAGACGTTCCTGATCCGGTCGTTCTTCATCCCGTCGCAGTCGATGGAGCAGACGCTCGAGGTCGACGATCGCATCATCGTGAACGAACTCGTGCCGGAGCTCGTCGGCATCGAGCGCGGCGACGTCGTCGTGTTCCGCGATCCGGGCGGGTGGCTGCCCGCGACCCCCGAGATCGATCAGCCGCCGCTCGTCGCCGCCGTCGAGTGGTTCCTCGCGTTCGTCGGCCTGTCGGCCCCGGACTCCAACGACCACCTCGTCAAGCGCGTCATCGGGCTGCCCGGCGATCACGTGGTGTGCTGCAACGCGCTCGGGCAGATGAGCGTCAACGGCGTGCCGTTGGATGAGTCGGCCTACGCGGTGCTGCCCGCCGGCGAGGCGCGCGTTTCGCGCGACGACTTCGACGTCACGGTGCCGGAGGGGTCGCTCTGGGTGATGGGCGACAACCGCTACAACTCCAAGGACTCGCGGTACAACGAGGAGACGCCGCTGAAAGGCTTCGTGCCGATCGACAACGTGGTCGGCAGGGCGTTCGTCGTGAGCTGGCCCATCGAACACTGGGCGTGGCTGGGCAACTACCCCGAGGTCTTCACCGGCGTCGACGGCGGCGACGGCTGATGGTGGCGGGCGGGCGTCCGCCGTCGCTCGTCGCGGAGCGCGCGCTCTTCGCCGACGGGGCCCCGGTGGTGCTGGCGTGCGACGAGGTCGGGCGCGGTGCGCTCGCGGGTCCGGTGACCGTGGGCCTGGTGGTGATCCTGCCCGACGTCCGGCGCATCCCCGCCGGACTTCGCGACTCGAAGCTGCTGCCCGAGCCGAAGCGCGAGCAGCTGGCTCCGCGGGCGGCCGGATGGGTGGCCGCCTCCGCGGTCGGCGAGGCATCCGCTGCGGAGATCGACGCGATCGGCATCATGGCCTGCCTCGGTCTCGCCGGCTCGCGCGCCTACCGTGCGCTCGCCGCCGAGTTCGACCTGCCCGGCGGCGCGCCGCTCCTGCTCGACGGCAACCACGACTGGCTGAGCCAGTCGATCGAGCACCGCGCCCAGGTGATCACGCGCATCAAGGCCGACCGGGACTGCGCGTCCGTCTCGGCTGCGTCGGTCATCGCCAAGGTGCACCGCGACCGGGGGATGCGCCGCGAGCACGACGATCTCCCGCTCTACTCCTGGGACGAGAACAAGGGGTATTCGACGCGTGCGCATTTCGCCGCGATCGACGACCACGGCCCGAGCGCCCTGCACCGGCACACCTGGTTGCACGACCGCTCGGTCACGGCGGAATCCGGTCCGGCGCTGTTCGACCTCGGCGTAGGATGAATCCGATGGACGAGGACGAATTCGACGACTACGACCGCGAGGTCGAGCTGGCCCTCTACCGGGAGTACCGCGACATCGTCGCGCAGTTCCAGTACGTGGTCGAGACCGAGCGACGCTTCTACCTCGCGAACGAGGTCGAGCTGGTGCGTCGTGACACCGAGCACGACTTCTACTTCGAACTGACCATGAAGGACGTCTGGGTCTGGGACGTCTACCGTGCCGACCGGTTCGTGAAGGCCGTCCGAGTCCTCACGTTCAAGGACGTCAACATCGAGGAGCTCGCGACCAGGGACTTCGAGCTGCCGAAGGAACTCGCGCTCGACGAGTGACGCCTCCGCGGCGTTGAACGTCGGTTCCTGCACAGGCTCGATCCGCGTCATCCGTCCCCGAGACGCGTCCTGACGCGCGGACCACCGCCGCGCGGCCGCCACGCTGGTCGCGGAGGTGGTGCGGATGGCCCACAACACGGAACTCGGCAGGCGAGGCGAAGACCTCGCGGTCGAGCACCTCGAGGCGCGCGGGATGCGCGTGATCGATCGGAACTGGCGCTGTCGGATCGGTGAGATCGACATCGTGGCGCGCGACGGGCGGGACACCGTCTTCGTCGAGGTGAAGACGCGGACGAGTGCCGACTTCGGGCACCCGTTCGAGGCGATCACCGCCCGCAAGCTCGCGCGGATGCGCCGACTCGCCGTGGCGTGGTGCGAACAGGCGACCGAACCGGTCGGCCGCATCCGCGTCGACGCGATCGCGGTGCTCGCGCCGACGGGGGCGCGCACGGTCGTCGAACACCTCGAGGGCGTGAGTTGATGCCCGTCGCGCGCACCCGCTCGGTCGCCCTGCTCGGAATGACCGGCTCCATCGTCGAGGTCGAAGCGGACCTGTCCAGCCAACTCCCCGGGTTGGTGATCATCGGCCTCCCCGACGCGGCGCTCGGCGAGGCACGTGAACGCGTCCGCTCCGCCGCCACCAACGCCGGATGCCCGCTCCCGCAGCGCCGACTCACCGTGAACCTCTCACCCGCCTCGTTGCCGAAGCACGGCTCCGGCTTCGACTTGGCCGTCGCCCTCGCCTGCCTCGCCGCCGCCGGCCAGGTCGATCCCGACTCGGTCGCGAAGGTGGTGCACCTCGGCGAGCTCGGCCTCGACGGCCGCGTCCGCCCGGTCGCCGGCATCCTTCCCGCGGTCGTCGCGGCATCGCGAGCCGGATTCACGACCGTCATGGTGCCGTCCGCGAACGCCGAGGAGGCCTCGCTCGTCCCGGGCGTCGACGTCATCGCCGTCGGTTCGCTGCTGGAGGCCGCGGTCCGACACGGCGGCGAGGGCGACGCGGATCTCCTCGATGCGTTCCGGACCATGCCGACCGAGCAGCGGCCGGCACCCGCACGTATCGGCGGTGCAGCATCCGAGGTCGCCGCGGCCGCTGACCTCGCGGACGTCACCGGCAACACCGATGCGGTCGAGGCGCTGCTGGCAGCGGCGGCGGGCGGGCACCACGTCTTCCTCGGCGGGCCGCCCGGGGCGGGCAAGACGATGCTCGCCTCGCGCCTGCCCGGCATCCTCCCCGACCTCGATCCGGAGTCCGCGCTGGAGGTCGCCTCGCTGCGATCGCTCGCCGGCGAGCCTCCCATGGGCGGACTCGACCTCCGGCCGCCGTTCATCGCCCCGCACCACACCGCCAGCGCCGCCGCCATGGTGGGCGGCGGGAGCCGGGTCATCCGGCCGGGTGCGGCCCCCCGAGCGACGCACGGCGTGCTGTTCCTCGACGAGGCCCCGGAGTTCGCGTCGTCCGTGCTCGACGTGCTGCGACAGCCGCTCGAATCGGGCACCATCCGGATCCACCGTGCCAACGCGGTCGCCACGTTCCCCGCCAGGTTCCAGCTCGTGCTCGCGGCGAACCCATGTCCGTGCGGGCAATACGGACTCAAGCACGGCGAGTGCACCTGCGCACCGGTGGCGCGCCGCCGGTACCTCGCCCGACTCTCCGGGCCCCTGATGGACCGCATCGACGTGCAGGTCTGGGTGCCGCGCATCACCTCGGCGATCCGCCTCGACGGCGAGCCGCCCGGCATCACGAGCGCCACGGCGAAGGAACGGGTCGGGGTCGCCCGCGCGACCGCAGCCGAGCGGCTCGCCGGAACGCCGTGGCGCACGAACGCCGAGATGCCCGGACCGTGGCTGCGAGGTGCCGGCGGCCTGCACCCCGGTGGTCGCGCGACTGCGTCGCTCGACCGGGCGCTCGAGCGGGGCGCGGTCACCATGCGCGGGTACGACCGGGTGCTGAAACTGGCCTGGAGCATCTGCGATCTCGACGGCGCGACCTCGCCCGGCGCCGACCACGTCGGGACGGCACTCGCCCTGCGGAAGGGGGCGCCGCGATGAGCGCGATCGAACGGCTGACCGATCGGATCGGGCGTGCGACGATCGGTATCGGGCGTGACACCGAGGACCTCGAGGCGGTCGCTCGAACACTCCTCGGCTCCATCGCCGAACCCGGCGACGGCGTGATGGGCCACGCCGTGGCAGCACTCGGGCCGCTCGCCGTCGCCGACCTGCTGCTCGGCGGCGCGGATGCGACGGCGCTCGCCACAGCACTGGTCGACGCCGACGCGCCGCTCGACCCACGCAGCTCCCGCGCCGCGTTGGAGCGCTGGCGCCCGCGAATCGACGCCGACGCCGTGGAACGAGCGGTTCGCGATGCCGCCAGGGTGGGGGCACGGCTGCTGATCCCGGCCGATCCCGCCTGGCCGGTCGAACTCGACGACCTCGGGGTGCACGCACCGTTGGCACTCTGGGTGCGCGGCGACGCCGGATTGCCGGCACGATCCGAGCCGAGCATCGCACTCGTCGGAGCCCGTGCGGCGACCGGGTACGGCGAGCACGTGGCGGTCGAATCCGCCGCAGGGCTCAGCGATCGCGGGTTCACCGTCGTGTCGGGCGGTGCCTACGGCATCGACGGCATGGCCCATCGGTCGACGCTCCGTAGCGGCGGCCGCACGGTCGCCTTCCTCGCCGGCGGGGTCGATCGCCTCTACCCGCTCGGGCACGAATCGCTGCTCACGCGGATCATCGAGAACGGCGCCGTCGTCTCGGAGTTGCCGTGCGGCGCGGCGCCGACGAAATGGCGGTTCCTCCAGCGGAATCGGTTGATCGCCGCGTCGAGCGCAGCGACGATCGTGCTCGAAGCCGGGCTGCGCTCGGGATCGCTCAACACGGCGGGTCACGCCGCCGCGCTGGCACGTCCGCTCGGCGCCGTACCCGGTCCCGTCACCAGCCCGGCGTCGGCGGGATGCCACCGGCTCCTGCGCGAGTTCGACGCCGTCTGCGTCGTCGACGCGGAGCAGATGGCGGAACTCGCGACCGGTGGGGCTCCCGTCTCCGGAGGGAGGCCCGGGGAGCGAGGCGGGCCGGCTCCCGGCGGTGCGCGCGGCGCGCGGCGGCATCCGGACGAGGTCAGGGTGATCGACGCCCTGAGCGCTCGCGCCCCACGGACGACCGACGAGGTCGCCCGCCGCGCCGGCATCGAGCCCCGTCGGGCGCTCGGCCTGCTCGGCGCGCTCGAGGCGGAGGGCCGCGCAGCCCGGAATCCGAACGGTTGGGTCGCCGTACGCTCCGGCTGACCTCGCGAGGGTCGCAGCTCGATGCTGCCGATACGGCAGAGCCGGCACCGCGCGCGGCCGTCCGGCCGGAATCGCCTCGGAGTTCGGGGGAGGCGCGATCGCCCGGCGACGCCCAGGCAACCGCGGTCACCCCGGCGAGGCGCCGTCGAGCGTCGGCGGTGCACCGTACGCTGGCCGCGTGGCTGGACTCACCGATGCACCCCGGCTCGGCCGGTTCCCGGCGCCGTCGCACGTGATCGCGCACCTCTCGGACCTGCATCTGCTCGCCGGCGGCGCTGAGCTCGGAGGCCGTGTCGACACGGTGGCTGCGCTCGAGCAGGCGGTGCGGCAGCTCGAACGGCTCGGCCCGATGCTCGACGCGATCGTCGTCACGGGCGATGTCGCCGATCTGGGGGAGTCCGACGCCTATCACCGGGCGCGTGCCGCGCTCGAGCCGCTCGCGGTGCGTGCCGGCGCCGAACTCGTCTGGGTCATCGGCAATCACGATGAGCGCGGCCCGTTCCGCGAGGCGCTGCTCGACGCCCGGCCCGGCGCCGACGACGACGGGGAGTCGCCGCTGCACCGCGTGACGACGGTCGACGGACTCCGCATCATCACGCTCGACGTCACCGTGCCCGGCTGGCATCACGGCGACGTGACGGGCGAGGCGGTCTCCTGGCTCGCGCAGGTCCTCGCCGAACCCGCACCCGCAGGCAGCGTGCTGGCGATGCACCACGCGCCGATCGCGAGTCCGCTGGCCCTGATGGACGTGCTCGAACTTCGCGGACAGGACGCGCTCGCCGAGGTGCTCGTCGGCAGCGACGTCCGCCTCATCCTCGGCGGGCACCTGCACTATCCGACGAACGGCACGTTCGCGGGCATCCCGGTCTCCGTGGCCGGCGCGATCGCGTACACGCTGGACCCCTCGGCCGCGCCGCGCTCGCTCGTCGGCATCGACGGCGGCCGCTCGTTCTCGCTGGCGTACCTCCGCGCCGACGGCGCCACCACCGCGGTCGTGCCGGTCGGCGACCACCCGGTCGTCGCCGAATTCGGGTCGGACTTCCTCGACGAGATCGAGCGCGTCGACCCCGTCGGTCGGCTCGAACGCTTCTCGCGCAAGCAGGCGCCATGACGACGACTCCGTCGTTCCACCAGGCGATCGACGCATACCTCGGGCACCTGACCGCCGAACGCGGGTACTCGGCGAACACGGTGAAGGCGTACGCGTCCGACCTCGCCGATCTCGTCGAGTTCGCCGCGCGACGCACCGCCGTCACCGAGCCACCGGCGTCGGAGTGGGAGTCGGCGGAGCACGACGCGCCGCTCGACACGATCAGCCTGCCGCTGCTTCGCGACTGGCTCTGGGAGGCGACCGAGGCCGGGCTCGCGCGATCGACGATCGCGCGCCGGGCCGCCTCCGTGCGGGGATGCCTCGCCTGGGCGGCCCGTCGGGGCCTGCTGCCCGCCGACCCCGCCGCGCGGCTGCGGGCGCCCCGAGGGCAGCGTGCGCTCCCGAGGGTCCTCACGCGTCAGGCGATCGACGGGCTGCTCGGCCGGCTGGAAGCGGCCGCGGCCGATGGCGAACCGACGGCCGCCCGCGATAGCGCCGTCGTCGAACTCCTGTACGCATCCGGGCTCCGCGTGTCGGAACTGGTCGGTCTCGACGTCGACGAGATCGACCGGTCTCGTCGTACGGTCCGAGTGCTCGGCAAGGGCTCGAAGGAACGGGTCGTGCCGTACGGTGCTCCCGCAGCGCGAGCGCTCGATCGCTATCTCGAACGCGCGAGGCCGCTCCTGCTCACGGAATCGGGCCCCGCCGTGCCGGCGCCACGCTTCAGCGGGCCGACGAGGACGGCGACCCCCGCCGCCTTCATCGGCTCGCGCGGCGGCCGGCTGGGGGTGCGTGCCGTGCACCGCCTCGTCGCGAGCCTCCTCGCCGACCTCCCGGGGAGCGGGCCGAGCGGGCCGCATGCGCTCCGCCACACGGCCGCCACGCATCTGCTCGACGGGGGCGCCGACCTGCGCGCCGTGCAGGAGTTCCTCGGCCACGCGAGCCTGGGCACCACGCAGATCTACACGCACGTCTCGGCCGAGCGGCTGAAGCAGACGTACCGGACGGCTCACCCGCGGGCCTGAGGTCGGGACCCGTCCTTCAGTCCGAGTGCGCCGCGTCGGCGCGCCCGCTGGTACGGCTGCGGTCGCTCCGCGCCGAGCGGCTGGCACGATCTGGATCAGCGCAGCGGGAGCAGCACCGCTCGGGGCACGCCCCCGAGGAACAGGAACGGCGAGACGTAGGCGCCGTCGATCCGCACGCCGAAGTGCACGCAGCTGCCGTCGCAGTGCCCGCCGGCGTCGACGACGCCGATCTCCTCGCCCCGTACGACGCGGTTGCCGGCGTCGACCCAGGCCAGGACCGGTTCGATGGAACTGAGCACGCCGTCGCCGTGGTCGATCGACAGCACAGGCCTCCCGCCGACCGGGCCCGCGAAGTGCACCACGCCCGCGTCGGGCGCCAGCACCGGTGTACCCGGCTCAGCCGCGAGGTCGATGCCGCGATGCCCTGCCGAGTACTCGGTCGCAGGCTGGCGGTACGGCGCGACCACGCGGATCGGCGGCGCGACCGGCCACCGCCAGGTCCCGGCCGCCGCGTCGGGGACTCCCGGGCCCGGTGCCGGCCGTCCAGCCGCCGGCGCCGCGCCGGTCGATGCGCCCAGCAGCACGGTGCCGGTGAGCAACGCCGCGGCGACGCGTCTGCGGGAGCCGCCTGCGAACCGGAACAGTGCCGCGAACCGGAACAGTGCCGCGAACCGGAACAGTGCCGCGAACCGGGGGCGGAGGGGCATCCATCGATCGTCCATTCCCGAAGCCTGGCGAGGCGGGGCCGCGAGGTGCGCGAAGCGCGTGACAACAGGGCGCCGTGGACGCGCGGAGCGGCTGGGGAGGAGAGGTGCCCGTGATAGCATGATCCTTGCGCCTCGCCATGCGAGGTGACTCCGCGTGCCCATTCGGCCACGAATCCACTCAGTCCCGACCGGCGACCTCGTCGGTTCGGGCGGAGCCGTGCCGGGCACCAGGGCTTCGACCGCCGGTCGCAAGCGTCAACTGAGAACAGAAGGAGAACGGCTCATGGCCGTCGTCACCATCCGCCAGCTGCTCGACAGCGGCGTGCACTTCGGGCACCAGACCCGCCGCTGGAACCCGAAGATGAAGCGCTTCATCTTCACCGAGCGCTCGGGCATCTACATCATCGACCTCCAGCAGTCGCTCGCCTACATCGACAAGGCGTACGACTTCGTCAAGGAGACGGTCGCCCACGGCGGCACGATCCTCTTCGTCGGCACCAAGAAGCAGGCGCAGGAGTCCATCGCCGAGCAGGCGACCCGCGTCGGCCAGCCCTACGTGAACCAGCGCTGGCTCGGCGGCCTCCTCACCAACTTCTCGACGGTGTCGAAGCGCCTCGCCCGCATGAAGGAGCTCGAGGAGCTCGACTACGAGGGCACCACCTCGGGCTTCACCAAGAAGGAGCTCCTCCTCAAGAAGCGCGAGCTCGACAAGCTGCACAAGTCGCTCGGCGGCATCCGCAACCTCTCGAAGACGCCGTCGGCGCTCTGGGTCGTGGACACCAAGAAGGAGCACCTCGCGATCGACGAGGCCAAGAAGCTCGGCATCCCCGTCATCGGCATCCTCGACACCAACTGCGACCCCGACGAGGTCCAGTACCCGATCCCGGGCAACGACGACGCGATCCGCTCGGTGAGCCTGCTCACGCGCATCATCGCCGACGCTGCGGCCGAGGGCCTCATCCAGCGCCACCAGAAGCCCGAAGAGGGCGACGAGGCCGCCGAGCCGCTCGCCGAGTGGGAGCAGGAGCTCCTCCAGGCCGGCAGCGCGACCACGCCGGAGCAGGCTTCGGCCGAGACCGAGAAGGTCGCCGAGACCGAGGCCGAGGCCAAGGCCGAGGCCGCCGAGGTCGTCGACGCGGCAGCGACCGAGGTCGCCGCGACCGAGTCGGCTGCAGACGAGGCCGGCGCCGAGGCGGCCGACGAGGCCGCCAAGGCCGAGTAAGCCGCAACCCGTTCCGTCACCCCGAACACGACAGGGAGTCCATTCCACATGGCCAACGTCAGCATCGCCGACATCAAGGCGCTTCGCGAGCAGCTCGGTACCGGCATGACCGACACCAAGAACGCGCTCGTCGAGGCCGACGGCGACATCGAGAAGGCGACCGAGATCCTCCGGCTCAAGGGCGCGAAGGGTAACGCGAAGCGTGCCGACCGCTCCACCTCCGAGGGCCTCGTCGCCGCCGCCGACAACGGCGACGGCACCGCCACGCTCATCGAGCTCGCCTGCGAGACCGACTTCGTCGCCAAGGGCGACAAGTTCGTCGGCCTCGCGGACCGCGTGCTCGCCGCTGTCGCCGCGTCGCGCGCCGAGACCGTCGAGGCGGCCCTTGCCGCACCGGCAGAGGGCAAGACCGTCGCCGACGTGATCAGCGAGGACGCCGCGATCCTCGGCGAGAAGGTCGAACTGCGCCGCGTCCGTCTCGTCACCGGCGAGCACTTCTCGATCTACCTGCACAAGACCTCGAAGGACCTGCCCCCGCAGGTCGGCGTGGTCGTGGGCTACGCGGGTGACGACGCCGAGACGGCTCGCTCGATCGCGCAGCACATCTCGTTCGCCGCGCCCGAGTACCTCACCCGTGAGGACGTCCCGGCCGAGGCCGTCGAGAAGGAGCGTGCGCTCGTCGAGCAGATCACCCGCGAGGAGGGCAAGCCCGAGGCCGCCCTCCCGAAGATCGTCGAGGGTCGCCTCGGCGCCTTCTTCAAGCAGGTCTCGCTGCTCGAGCAGGACTACGCGAAGGACAACAAGCTGTCCGTCAGCAAGGTCCTTCAGGATGCGGGCCTGACGGTGAGCGACTTCGCTCGCTTCAAGGTCGGCGCGTAACACCATCGCGAGGGAGTCCGGATCGGTTTCGATCCGGACTCCCTTCGTGTGTGCGGATGCCTCTGGCGAGACATCCGTCCGCGTCGCTCGGCTCGCACCGAGCCGACGCGCACTAGTTTTGTACCCGGGATCGAAGGGACTGTGGATATGACCGAACGCAGGCGGAGAGTGATGCTGAAGCTCTCGGGTGAGGCCTTCGGCGGGGGAGCCCTCGGCGTCAACCCCGACGTCGTCTCGTCCCTCGCCCGGGAGATCGCCGACGCGGCCCGCACGGTCGAGGTGGCCATCGTCGTCGGCGGCGGCAATTTCTTCCGAGGTGCCGAGCTGAGCCAGCGCGGCATGGACCGCGGTCGCGCCGACTACATGGGCATGCTGGGGACGGTGATGAACTCGCTCGCGCTCCAAGACTTCCTCGAGCAGGCGGGGGCCGAGACGCGCGTGCAGTCCGCGATCTCGATGACGCAGGTCGCCGAGCCGTACATCCCGCGCCGCGCCGAGCGGCACCTCGAGAAGGGCCGCGTGGTGATCTTCGGCGCTGGTGCCGGCCTGCCGTACTTCTCGACCGACACGGTCGCCGCGCAGCGGGCGCTCGAGATCGACGCCGACATCGTGCTCGTCGCGAAGAACGGCGTCGACGCCGTCTACTCGGACGACCCGCGCACGAATCCCGATGCGACGAAGATCGACCGCATCAGCTACCAGGAGGCGCTCCAGAAGGGGCTGAAGGTCGTCGACTCGACCGCGTTCAGCCTCTGCATGGACAACGGCATGCCGATGCAGGTCTTCGGCATGGAGCCGGCCGGGAACGTGACCGCCGCCATCCTCGGCGCGGACCTCGGCACCATCGTGTCGAACGGCACGGCACCGGCCGGTCGATAGACTGTCCCGAGCAGCGAAGAGAAGGAGCTCCCGTGATCGCGGATGTACTGTCTGACGCCACCGCCCGCATGCAGAAGGCCGTCGAGGTCGCGAAGGACGACTTCGCGACCGTGCGGACCGGGCGCGCCAACCCCCAGCTCTTCCAGAAGATCATGGTGAGTTACTACGGCACCCCGACGCCGCTGGCGCAGCTCGCCTCGTTGAACAACCCCGAGGCGCGCACCCTGGTCGTCACGCCCTATGACAAGTCCGCGCTCAAGGACATCGAGCAGGCGATCCGCGACACCCCGAACCTCGGTGCGAACCCGACGAACGACGGCAACATCATCCGCGTGACGCTGCCCGAGCTGACCGAGGAGCGCCGCAAGGAGTTCGTCAAGCTCGTCCGCGGCAAGGCCGAGGACGCCCGGGTGTCCGTCCGCAACATCCGTCGCAAGGCGAAGGACGACCTCGACGCGCTCAAGGGCGAGGTCGGCGACGACGAGGTGGCGCGGGGCGAGAAGGAGCTCGAGCAGGTCACGAAGTCCCATGTCGACCAGATCGACGAGGCGCTCAAGCGCAAGGAAGCCGAGCTCCTCGAGGTCTGACCGGGGAGTCCGAGGCTGAAGATGACAGGCGTCCCTGAGGGGGAGCGGACGGACGCCGGCGATCATGACCGGAGTACCCGCGAGGAGTTCCGCGCGCAGGTGAACGCGCGCAAGGCAGATCTCGAGCGTCAGTTCGAGGCCGGTCGTGCCCAGTTCGATCAGGCGCAGGAGAAGATCAAGGCCCGCACGGGACGCAACCTGATCCTCGCGATCCTCATCGGCGTGGCGTTCGGCGCGGCGCTGCTGCTCAGCCTGCTCGTGGTGAAGCAGCTCTTCATGCTGTTCGCCGTCGTGGTCGCGGCGTTCGCGACCGGCGAGCTCGTGCAGGCGCTGCGGAAGGGCGACATCCGCGTCCCGATCGTGCCGTCGGTCGCGGCAGCCGTGATCGCGGTGCCGGTGTCGTACTTCTTCGGCGCCGCCGGGCAGGTGATCGCCGTGCTGGGCGGCATCGTGCTCGTCACGCTCTGGCGGCTCGCCTCGTCCGGCCGGCATCGCGATGCACGTCAGCCGGGCCGGGGACTCGGTCTCGACCTCGCGGCCGGCGCGTTCGTGCAGGGGTACGTCACCTTTCTCGCGACGTTCACCGTGGTCCTGACGGCCGCCGACGGCGGGGAGTGGTGGACGCTCGCCTTCATCGTGACCGCGGTCGCGGCCGACACCGGCGCCTATGCGTTCGGGCTCATGTTCGGGAAGCATCCGATGGCGCCGGTCATCAGCCCCAAGAAGACGTGGGAGGGATTCGCGGGCGCTGCGGGCACCAGCCTCGTGGCGGGCGTGCTCCTCGCGCTCTTCATGCTGGATCAGCCGTGGTGGTTCGGGTTGCTCTTCGGCGCCGCGATCCTCGCATCGGCGACGATCGGCGACCTGATCGAGTCGCTCATCAAGCGCGATCTCGGCATCAAGGACATGAGCTCGTGGCTGCCGGGGCACGGCGGATTCCTCGACCGGCTCGATTCGATCCTGCCCTCCGCGGCGGTGGCCTTCGTGGCGTTCAGCATCTTCGGTTGACGGGTGGGTGATACTGGAGCGGTGACGTCGACCTTCCCCCATGCCCGCACGCCGAAGCTCGGGTACGACACCCGCCAGGTCGAGGAGTTCCTCGAGGTCGCGCGGCGCGCGTTCGACGGCACGCCGCGGGCCGGCGACCCGAGCGTGACGGCCGAGCGGATCCGGCTCACCGCCTTCGGGATGCAGAAGGGCGGTTACTCCACGTCGCACGTGGACGCCGCCCTCGAGCGGCTCGAGGACGCCTTCGCGGCGCGTGAGCGGCAGATCGCCGCGCGCCTGCACGGTGACGAGGCCTGGCTGCGCGAGGCGCGCACCACCGCGCAGGTGGTGGCAAACCGGCTCGCGCGGGCCGACGGCGAACGTTTCGAGCGGGTCAACCCGCTGGTGCTCGGGTACCACGTGAAGGACGTCGACGCCTTCGGCGACCGACTGTCGCGGTACTTCGCGGACGGCTGGCCGATCGGAGTGGATGACGTGCGAACGGTGACGTTCCGTTCGCAGCGCGGTGGGTATCGCGAGTCGCAGGTGGATCTCGTGCTCGACGCCGTGGTCGACGTGATGCTCGCGGTGCGCTGAGCACCTCGAGGGCCGCTGCTCCGATACACTCGATCCATCGTGGGTAGGCATTCGGATTCAGGCGCGCAGGGCGCGGTCGGATCCGGCGTTCCCCCGATGCGGAGATCCAATGTCCGGCCCGCTTCGATGCGGGTCCCCGAGCCCGTTCGATCCGACGTCGCGGCGACCGCCGGCCGGGGTCCGGGCCGGGTGAAGCAGGCCGCGACCGGGGTGTTCGCGTTCGCCGCGGCCGCGAGTTTCCTGCTGGTGAACGTCATCGGTCCGTTCTCGGGCGCCACGGCGTCGGCGGACTACACGGCGGCCGACCGCTTCGACGGCGAGGCGGCGCAGGACGTCGAGGTCGGGGGAGCGCACGACCTCGCGGTCGCGAGAGAGACCTACCTCGTCGAGGCGAAGCCCGAGGAACCGGTGTCCACCACCGCGAGCAGCGGTTGGGCGCCCCCGGCGATCACCCCCGACCCCGGGTCGGCGCAGGCATACGCGGCTGGCGCGGTCGCGGCGCGGGGGTGGGGCCCGTCGGAGTACGACTGCCTCTACGCCCTCTGGGCGAAGGAGTCGGGCTGGCGCGTGAACGCGTACAACGCGTCGAGCGGTGCGTACGGCATCCCGCAGGCGCTGCCGGGGTCGAAGATGGCGTCCGCCGGTGCCGACTGGGAGACGAACGCCAACACGCAGATCGAATGGGGCCTCGGGTACGTCTCCGGTCGGTACGGCACGCCCTGCGGTGCGTGGGCGCACTCGCAGGACGTCGGCTGGTACTGATCTCGCCGCCTAGACTGGAACGATGGCACCGTCGAATCGAGATCGTGGGCGCGCCGCGAAGGCGCGTGCCGGGCATCCCGAACTCGACGTCGAACGACTGACCGCCGGTTGGAAACGCACCGAGGTGCGCGGCGGGCGCGAATGGTTCGTGCAACCCGTCTCGGAACGACAGGCGGCGAAGGCGTACGCGTGCCCGGGCTGCGTCGTCGAGATCGCACCGGGCACGCCGCATCTCGTCGCCTGGCGCGCCGACGGGGTGCTGGGCGATGCCGCCGACCTCGCAGCCCGACGGCACTGGCACACGCACTGCTGGAGGATGAGCACCCCGTGAGCGAGACCGCCCCGATCGAGATCCGCGCCGCCGTCGAACTGCCCGCGAGCCGCGAGGACATCGAACTCCGGACCGACGACGGACTGACGCTGGTCGGCGAGTTGGCGACACCGGTCGACCGTCCGCCGGTCGCGACGCTCGTGACGCTGCATCCGCTGCCGACCCACGGCGGATTCATGGACTCGCACATCCTGCGGAAGGCGGCGGCGCGGCTCCCGGCGCTCGCAGGACTCGCCGTGCTGCGCTTCAACACCCGCGGGACGACGTCACCACGGGGGACGAGCGGCGGCGAGTTCGGCGACGGCGTCACCGAACGGGCGGATGTCGCAGCGGCGATGGCCTTCGTCCGCGAACGGGGACTGCCGGCGCCGTGGCTGGTCGGATGGTCGTTCGGCACCGAGTTGGCGCTGAAGTACGGACTGGAGCACGAGGTCGCGGGAGTCATCCTCCTGTCGCCGCCGCTTCGGCGGACCACGCCCGACGAGGTCGCCCGCTGGGCCGGGGCATCCGTCCCCGTGGTCGCGCTGGTGCCCGAGCATGACGACTTCCTGCAGCCCGCGGCCGCGGCCGCGCAGTTCGCCGTGGCGCCGAACATCCGCGTCGTGGGAGTCGACGACGCGAAGCACCTCTGGGTCGGCGAGCAGCAGACCCGGCGCGTGCTGGACGAGATCGTCGGACTGGTCGCCCCCGACGCGCTGCCGCTGCCGACCACCTGGCCGGTCGCCTGACCGCCGGCCGGTCGCCTGACTGCGGCCGGTCGCGTGCCGGCGAAGCGCGGGCGGCCGACCCCTCCGGCTACCGCGTGTTCTGGTAGGGGATGACGACCTGCTTGGTGATGAGCAGGAGCGCGGCGGCGACCGGGATCGCGATCAGTGCGCCGAGGATCCCGAGGAGCGTGCCGCCCGCGAGGGCGGCGACGACGACGAGTGCCGCAGGCACCCGCACGGCGCGATTCATGATGCGGGGACTGAGGAGGTATGCCTCCACCTGCATGTACACGAGGTAGTAGATCGCCGCGACCAGTGCCGTCAGCGGCGAGCCGATGCCGGGGAGCAGGCAGACGAGCACGATGATCACGGATCCACTCAGGGTGCCGACGAGCGGGATCAGCGACAGGGTGAACGCGAGGAACGCCAGCACCGCGGGGAACGGGGCGTTGATCACGGAGAGGAAGATGAAGCTCGCCATGCCGTTGATCGCGCCGAGCGTGATCTGGCCCATGACGTACCGGCCGACGGACTGCGTGATCTGCTCGGTGAGGTCGGCGAAGCGCCCGCGCCGGGTCGCGGGGACCAGTTCGTACAGACCCCGCTTCATGCTGCCGAGCGAGGCCGTGAAGTACAGCGTGAGGATCACGACGATCACGGCGGCGAAGACGCCGCTGCCGATCGCGAAGGCGACCTGCCACACCCCGCCGGCGATGTCGCTGAGCTTGTCGGGGTTCGACACGAAGTCGAGCACGGCCGCTGAGACGGAGTCGTAGACCGCCTGCACGTCGAGCAGCGGGAACTCCTCCTGCAGCGTGTCGAGGAACTCCGCGGTGTTCCCGAACCTCGCGACGAGGCCGGGCAGCGCGTCGACCAGCTGGCCGACCTGGTCGACGATGATCGGCACCACGGCGAGCAGGAGGGCTGCGAGAACGACGGTGACGCCGGCGATGACGATCAGTATCGCGGCCCACCGGGGCAGTCCCCGGCGTTCGAGCCATCCCACGGCGGGATCGAGGCCCAACGCGAGGAACAGGGCCGCGCCGACGTACGTGAGGATCGTCGACAGGCTGGCGATCGAGAAGAGGATGAGGAGGCCGGCTCCGACGCCCAGCGTGCCGACCAATCCGACACGGAAGGCGTTATGGATCTTCACGGTCCGGCCCCCTCGGGTACTCAGGTGTTGCTGGCGGTCATCGACCCTGGGCGGCGACCTGCTCGGCCTGCGTCAGCACGCCGCGCAGGCTCTCGAAGTACCCGGCGACGGCGTCGCGCTCGATGCGGATCTCCGCGAGGCGGTCCTCGGCGTCCGCGACGAGGGCGCGGGTGCGCTCCTCGGCGTCGGCGATGAGCTTGCGGGCCTGCGCGTGCGCCTCGGTGATGCGCTGGCGCGCCTCCTCGTCGGCCTTGTCGCGGATGTCGGCGCTCTCGGACCGGACGCGGCTCTCGAGCACCTCAGCCTCGGCGCGGGCCTCGGCGGTCCGGGCGACCGCCTCGGCAAGCTCGGCGTTGGCGTCGTCGAGGTAGCCCTGGGTCTCGGCCACGGCCTCCTGGTGCCGGGTCAGCAACTCCTGCTCGGCGTCGTCGCGCTTGCTCGCGAGCTCGGCATCGAGGTCGTTCTTGGCCTGCTCGATCTCGCGCTTCATGCGGTTGACCTCGTGCGTCGTCTTCTTGCGCATCGAGGTGAGCTGGTTGTCGAGGTCGATCCGGCCCTGCTCGGCCTCGGCCTCGAAGTCGGCCCGGGCCTGCTCCTGCTCGAGCGAGAGGTCCGCTCGCATCTGGTCGAGCGTCTTCTCGTGCTTGATGCGGATGCGCTCGAGCTCGTTCTTCAGCTTCAGCTTGGCGGCCTCGGCCTCGCGCTCGAGGTCGACGCCGAGCTGCTCGCGCTCCTGGTTCAGCTGGGACCGCCCCGCCTCGAGCTCGCGCTCGAGGTCGGTGCGCGCCTGCTCGAGCTCGTGCTCGAGGGCGACGCGACGCTCCTCGATCTCCGCCTCGATCCCCGCGCGTGCCTCGGCGGTCTCGCGGTCGAGGTCGAGCTTGGCCTGCTCGGTCTGCTGCTGGAGGTCGATGCGGGCCTGCTGCGTCTCCTTGGCGAGCTCCGCGCGAGCCCGGTCGAGCTCGACCGCGACCTCCGCACGGGTCTGCTCGGTCTCCTGCTGGAGTCCGGCGGCGGCGGCGCGGGCCTCGGTCGCCTCCGAGTTCGCCTCGGCGCGGAGTGCCGCGGCCTTGCGCTCGGCCTCGGCGAGGAGGGCCGCCGCCTCCCGCTTCGCGCTGCTGCGCAGTTCGGCCGACTCGGTCGAGGCCGCACCGCGGATCGCGGCCGCGTCGCGGGCGGCATCCTGTCGGAGCTGCTCGCTCGACTCGTGGGCGCGGGCGTTCATGTCGTCGACCTCGGCGCGCGCGTTCTCGAGCATGCGCGTCGACTGCGACTTGGCGTCGCTCAGGGTGCGATCGGCGAGCTCCTGTGCGTCGGACTTGAGGAGGTGCACCTCGTCGTCCGCGGCACGACGCAGCTTCTCGGCGTCGATGTCGGCCTGTGCGATCAGCCGCGTCGACTGCTCCTCGGCGACGCGGAGCGTGTTCTCGAGCTTGGTTCCGAGGCCGGAGAAGGTCGGGCTGCCGACCTCCTCGAGCTCGGCGGTCAGTTCCTCGATGCGGGCGAGGAGTCGCTTGTTCTCCTTGGTGCTCTCGGTGATCTGCGTGTTCGCGGTGATGACGTCACGACGAAGGCCGTTGAGGGCCTTGTCGACCTCGTCCTTGTCGTATCCGCGGAACACCTGCGTGAACTCGGTCTCTTCGACGGCCATGCTTCCTCCGGCTCGGGTCCCGCGGCGCTAGGGGGGTTGATGGCGCGGGAGTCGCCCCATTCTATGGGCGAAGGACGCCGGTCATGCTCGGTCGCATTCAGTCGGCGTCCGGCCGGCTCCCAGCCGGAGCCGATAGGGTTGGTTGTCTTTGTCGGAAGCCGCTCTGCGGCATGGAGGGAAAACCACGTGCGCTTCGTCTTCGCCATCGCGGCGTTCGTCGCCGCGGCCGTGCTGATCGGATTGGGCATCGCCCAGCGCACGGTCTTCCTGGAGCCCGGGAGCGTCTCGCTTCAGGTCCAGGTGGACGCGGCCGACGCGGATTACGTCGTCATCGAGCCGGATGCGCTCGCCGCGTACCCGGGCAAGCAGTCCGTCACGATCGCCGGTGAGGGGTCGACCTACTTCGCGTACGGACGCTCCAGCGACGTCCTCGCCTGGTTGGGCGACGACGAGTACGTGGCGGTCGGCTACGACGCCGAGTCCGGCGAACTCACCGATCGCCTGATGGTCGACGGCGAGCCGGTCGACGCGGAGCCGGATGCCCCGTCGACGACCGCCCCGGCGACGGATGCCCCGGCCACGGATGCCCCCGCGACGACCGCGCCCGCCACCCCGGATGCGACGGCACCCGCCGACACCGAGGGCGAGGCCGACGCGGTCGCGGTGTCGCCGTCGGGCTCCGACCTCTGGCTCGAGGAGCAGGCCGAGGAGAGCGGGCGGCTCGCACGCACGGTCGACCTCCCGGACGGGATCTCGATGCTCGTGGCATCCGGCAGCGAGGACCCGGTCCCGGACCGGATCGCGATCGCCTGGCCGCTCGACAACTCGACCCCGTGGGTGGGTCCACTGCTGACGCTCGGCTCGCTGCTGTTCGTGGTCGGCGTGATCCTCCTCATCTCCGGGATCGTCGGGCACAAGCGCTCGCGCGGACCACGGCGCAACCTGCCCAAGGGCGGTCGCGGCCGCCTGCCGAGCGCACCCAAGCCCGGCCGCAAGCAGGCGCAGCTCTCGAGCGGTCGACGCTCATCCGGCACGCGACGGGCCATGATCGCCGGGTTCGCGATGCTCCCGGCGCTCGCGCTGACGGCGTGCTCGCCCGACTACTGGCCCAGCTTCGACGAGGCCGCCGCGCCGGAGACGACGGCGCCGGCGACGGTCACCCCGACGCCGGCCCCCGGGGCGGACGGCGAGGAGCCCGAAGCCGGGGAAGAGGTCGAACCCGCTGTCACGGTGCCACAGATGGAGCGCATCATGGCGCGGATCTCGGACTCGGCCGGAGCGGCCGACGCGGCGCTCGACGCGACTGCGGCCGCCGAGCGGTTCACCGGTCCCGCCCTGCAGGCCCGGGAGGCGAACTACCGCATCCGTGCGGCGCTGCCCGACCGCCCGGCGCTGGCTCCCATCCCCGCGTCTCCGCTCGAGATCACTCTCCCGCAGCAGTCGCGGGGCGGCGTCTGGCCGCGCACGGTGCTCGAGGTCGTGCAGAACGGCGACGATCCGTCGGTCGCGCCGTCGGCACTGGTCCTGGTGCAGGAGTCGCCGCGCGAGAACTACAAGATCATGTACGCGATGTCGCTGGTCCCCGACGCGGATCCGCCGGAGGTCGCTCCCGCATCGATCGGTGCGCCGATCGTCACGCCGGATTCGAAACTGCTCATGCTGCCGCCGAGCCAGCTCGCCACGGCCTACGCCGACGTGCTGATCAACGGCGACGCCTCGCAGTATGCGGCGTTGTTCGAGCTCGAGGGCGATGCCCTGTACGAGCAGCTCGGCCCCACCGGACAGCAGGCCGAGGCCGCGAAGCTGCCGGCGACCGCGGGCATCACGTTCGCGAACCAGCCGGGAGCGAGCACCCCGGTCTCGCTCGCGACCAACGACTCGGGTGCGCTCGTGACCGTGTCGATCGAGCAGACCGAGCAGGTCAGGCCCAACGACGGCGGCACGATCGGCTTCGAGCCGGGTCCGGGCGCGGCCATGTCGGGCTTCACCGAGAAGAGCGCGAAGGGCGTGCAGCGCACGCGAGGCATCCAGGTCCTGTTCTACGTTCCCGCCGTCGGCTCGGAGGACCCGATCCGCGTGCTCGGCTGGTCGGAGAGCCTCATCGGAGCATCGGAGATTCCATGACGAACCCCATTCCGCCCGGCGGCTTCCGCGGCGCCGTCGACCTGTCGTCGCTCGTGCAGCCGCAGCAGGCGCCGGCGGCTGCGTCCGCCGCGACGGAAGACGACGCGATCGTGTTCGCGACCGACGACCAGGGCTTCGCCCCGGTGCTCGAGCGCTCCCGCACGGTACCCGTGGTGGTCGTCGTCTGGGCAGGGTGGAGCGAGCAGTCGGTCGCGCTCGTCGACGCGCTCGCGGGCCTGGTGCGCGCCCGTCAGGGCCGGCTCGTGCTCGCCACCGTCGAGGCCGATCGCAGCCCGCAGCTCGTCCAGGCCCTCCAGGTGCAGGCCGTTCCGACGGTCGTCGCGCTCGTGGGCGGCCAGCCCGCCCCGCTCTTCCAGGGCGAGCAACCCGACGACGTGATCGACCAGGTGTTCGACCAGCTGCTCCAGCTCGCCGCGCAGAACGGCGTGACCGGCACGGCCGAGGTAGATGGCGCCGGCGAGGCACCCGCAGAGTCGGCCGAGGAGCCGCTGCCGCCGCTGCACCAGGAGGCCTTCGACGCGATCTCGGCGGGCGACTACGCCGCGGCCGCTGCCGCGTACCGGACGGCGATCGCCCAGGACCCGCGCGACGCGCTCGCGGTCGCCGGCCTCGCGCAGGCGAACCTGCTGGGCCGGCTGCAGGGCAAGACGCTCGACGAGATCCGCACCCGAGCGGCTGCGGCCCCGGACGACCTCGACGCGCAGCTCGACGTCGCCGATCTCGACCTGTCCGGCGGGCACATCGACGACGCGTTCGCGCGCCTGCTCGACCTGTTCCCCACGCTCGACGCGGCCGGGAAGGCGACGGTCCGGGAGCGGCTCATCGAATTGTTCGAGGTCGTCGGCACCGACGACCCCCGCGTGGTCGCGGCGCGTCGCCGGCTCGCGAACCTGCTGTACTGATCTGCGGAACCCGCAGGCCCGTCGGCCCCGCGGGGCCAACGGACCGTGGGGTCAGCCCTCGAACCGGAACCAGACCGCGCCGAGCGGCGGCAGCGTGAACGACGCGGATGCCGGACGCCCCGCCCACGGGGCATCCGTCGCCTCGACCGCGCCCAGGTTGCCGACGCCCGAACCGCCGAACTCGACGGCGTCCGAGTTCAGCACCTCGATCCATCGGCCCGCCTGCGGCAGTCCGAGCCGGAATCCGTCGTGCGGCCGCCCGGCGAAGTTCACGACGCACAGCAGGGGCGTGCGGTCGCGGTCGTACCGGATGAACGCGATCACGTTCTCGGCCGCGGCACCCCCCTCGACCCACTCGAAGCCCGATGAGTCGTCGTCGAGCTGCCAGAGCGCCGGTGTCGCACGGTAGAGCCGGTTCAGCGCACCGACGAACTCGGCGAGCTGCCGGTGCGTCGGCTGGTCGAGGATCCACCAGTCGAGTCCCCGTTCCTCGCTCCACTCGCTGAGCTGGCCGAACTCCTGCCCCATGAACAGCAGCTGCTTGCCCGGGTGCGCCCACATGTATGCGAGGTAGGCGCGCAGGTTCGCGCGCTGCTGCCAGTGGTCGCCCGGCATCTTGCGCAGCAGCGAGCCCTTGCCGTGCACGACCTCGTCGTGGCTGATCGGCAGGATGAAGTGCTCGCTGAACGCGTAGAGGAACGAGAACGTGAGGTCCTGATGGTGGTGCGACCGGTACATCGGGTCCTTCTGGATGTACTGCAGCGTGTCGTGCATCCAGCCCATGTTCCACTTATAGCCGAAGCCGAGACCACCGGAAGAGGTCGGCGCGGTGACCCCGCCCCATGACGTCGACTCCTCGGCGATCATGACGATGCCGGGGTTGCGCTTGTACGCGGTCGCGGTCGCCTCCTGCAGGAACGCGATCGCCTCCAGGTGCTCCCTGCCGCCGTACACGTTCGGCAGCCATTGGCCCTCTTCGCGCGAGTAGTCCAGGTAGAGCATGGACGCCACGGCGTCGACCCGGAGGCCGTCGACGTGGAACTCCTCGATCCAGAACAGGGCGTTCGCGACGAGGAAGTTCCGCACCCTGGGGTTGCCGTAGTCGAAGACGTAGGTGCCCCAGTCGAGCTGCTCCCCACGGCGTGGATCGGCGTGCTCGTAGAGCGGCTCGCCGTCGAACCTCGCCAGCGCGAAGTCGTCCTTGGGGAAGTGGCCCGGGACCCAGTCCATGATGACGCCGATCCCGGCGCCGTGGAGCCGGTCGATCAGGTACCGCAGGTCGTCGGGGGAACCGAATCGGCTGGTCGCGGCGAAGTACCCGGTCACCTGATAGCCCCACGAACCGCCGAACGGATGCTCCGCCAGCGGCAGGAACTCGACATGCGTGTAGCCCAGCCACTGGACGTACTCGATGAGCTCGTCGGCGACATCGCGGTAGCCCTTCCCGGGCCGCCAGGAGCCGAGGTGGAGTTCGTAGATGCTCATCGGCTCGGCGTGGGGGTTGGTCGAGGCGCGGCGCTGGAGCCACTCGTCGTCCTGCCAGACATGCGTGCGCTGCGAGACGATCGAGGCGGTCGCCGGGGCGACCTCCGCCTGCTGCGCCATCGGGTCCGCCTTCATGACCCAGGCGCCCGATGCCGTGAGGAGTTCGAACTTGTAGGCGGTGCCCGGTGCGAGGCCGGGGACGAACAGCTCCCAGACGCCGCTCGCACCCATGCTGCGCATGGCGTGGCCCCCGCCGTCCCAGTGGTTGAACCCGCCGACGACGCGCACTGCGCGCGCGTGCGGGGCCCAGACCGTGAACGCCGTGCCCTGCACGTCGCCGCCGACGCCCCAATGGTCGCGGGCATGCGCGCCGAGGGCGGTCCAGAGTTCCTCGTGGCGGCCCTCCTGCACGAGGTGCAGGTCGAGCTCGCCGATCGTCGGCGCGAACCGGTAGGGGTCGTCCTCGATCCATTCGGCGCCGTCGGCGTACCGTGCCCGGATCCGGTACGCCGTGGGGCCGAACGCACCCGAGCCCGCCCAGATGCCGTGCCCGACGTGCGCGAGCGGGAGTTGCCGCCCGTCGGCCAGGAGCGCGTCGACCGTGTCGGCGAGCGGACGCCGCACCCGGATCACGGTGTGCGGTCCGGCGGACCCGCCGACCTCGTACCCGTGCGCGCCGAGCACGGAGTGCGGGTCGCTGTGGCGCCCTTCGGCGACGGCGGCGAGCTCGTCGTCGGACACGGAGGGTGGACGGGCGGGATCAGCCATGCATGCTCCTGTTCGTGGCGGAGGCCTGGGTCGTGGCGGAGGACCGGGTCGTGGCGGAGGCCGCCGGGATCGAGCGCTCGGCACTCCCGCGCCGGGCGCGGCTCGGTACCGGCTCCCGCACGATGCGGAGGACGTGCGCCGGTCGGGTGAACGCGTCGAGGCGCACGTAGTTCGAGGCGCCCCACTCCCAGCGCTCGCCCTCGACGAGGTCTTCGACCGTGAATCGGGCGCCCGGCTCGAGCCCGAGCGATTCGAGGTCGAGGTGCACCGTCGTCTCGCGGACCGAATGCGGGTCGACGTTCGCGACGACGATGACGGTGTCGGCGACGCCGCTGCCGGTGAACTCGGCCTCGAGGTGCTTCGAGTAGCAGAGCACCGAGTCGTCGTCGGTGGCGTGGATGCGCAAGCCGCGGAGCTGCTGGAGCGCCGGACGCTCGGCGCGGATCCGGTTGAGGATGCCGAGGTAGAGCCCGAGCGACCGGCCGTCGCGTTCGGCGGCGGCGAAGTCGCGGGGCTTGTACTCGTACTTCTCATTGTCGATGGCCTCTTCGGCACCCGGCCGGGCCACGGACTCGAACAGCTCGAATCCGGAGTAAACGCCCCACGTGGGTGCGGCCGTCGCCGCGATGGTCGCGCGGACGCTGAACGC
Source organism: Agromyces sp. LHK192 (assembly GCF_004006235.1). NCBI lineage: Bacteria > Bacillati > Actinomycetota > Actinomycetes > Micrococcales > Microbacteriaceae > Agromyces > Agromyces sp. LHK192. Next base: position 2,358,572 of record NZ_CP034753.1, on the reverse strand, counting down.
GGCGGGACCGCCGAACTGCAGGTACTCGGTGAGGATGTCGGGCGTGTTGACGAACAGGTTGGGGCGGAGGAAGTCGGCGGTGTCCTCGCTCAACCCGGCCAAGAACTCCTCGAGTTCCTGCTTCGTGTTGCGCCAGGTGAAATACGTGTACGACTGCTGGAAGCCGGCGGCGGCGAGCGCCTGCAGCATCGCGGGCCGCGTGAACGCCTCGGCGAGGAACACGACGTCGGGCGACTCGGCGTTCACGGTCGCGATCAGCCGCTCCCAGAACGCGAGCGGCTTCGTGTGCGGGTTGTCGACGCGGAAGATGTTCACGCCCTGCGCGATCCAGTGCCGGATGACGCGGAGGACCTCGGCGTGGATCCCCTCGGGGTCGTCGTCGAAGTTCACCGGGTAGATGTCCTGGTACTTCTTCGGCGGGTTCTCGGCGTACCTGATCGTTCCGTCGGGCAGCACCGTGAACCACTCCGGATGCTCGGTCACCCACGGATGGTCGGGGGATGCCTGGAGCGCGAGGTCGAGCGCGACCTCGATGCCCAGCCCGGCCGCGGCCCGCACGAACGCGCGGAAGTCGGCGAGCGTGCCGAGGTCGGAGTGCACGGCGTCGTGGCCGCCGGGGGTGCCGTCGGCGAGCGGGCCGCCGATCGCCCAGGGCGAGCCCGGGTCGTGGGGTCCCGGGTCGAGCGTGTTGTTGCGACCCTTCCGGTTCGTCACGCCGATCGGGTGGATCGGCGGCAGGTAGACGACGTCGAAGCCCATCGCGGCGACGCCGGGCAGCCGCTTCGCGGCCGTGCGGAACGTGCCCGACTTCCAGCTCCCGTCCTTCTGGCGTCGCGCGCCCTCCGATCGCGGGAAGAACTCATACCAGCTGCCGACGCCCGCCCGTCGGCGCTCGACGAGGATCTCGCGTTCGTCCGACGTGGTCGTCAGCCGCGCGAGCGGCCGGCCGTCGAACTCGGCGAGCACCGGGCTGTCGACGAGTGCCCGGCGATCGGGTGCGGCGGCGTCCGCGTCCCGGAGCGACGCGGCCAGCGCGCCGAGGCGCTTGCGCACGGCCGCGGGCCTGCGGGTCTCGGCGACGGCCCGGTCCATCAGTCGGGCGCCGACCTCGTACATCAGGTCGATGTCGACGCCGGCGTCGATCTTCAGCGCCGCGTCGTGCCGCCAGGTGGCGATCTCGTCGCCGAACCCCTCGACGTGCCAGGTCCAGGTGCCGACGGCGTCGAGCAGGGCCCGCACCTCCCAGCGGTCGGTGCCGGGCGCGAGCGGATGCATCCGATGCCGGGTGACGTCGCCCGCGGGCGACGTGAGCACCAGCATCGCGCCGACCGCGTCGTGCCCTTCGCGGAACACGGTCGCGCGGAACGGCACGACCTCCCCCTCGTACGCCTTCGGGCGCCACCGCGGTTCCGGTGCGGCCGGGGTCAGGCGCGTGACCGGGATGCGGTGGGGGAGCGGTGCGGCGGTCGTCACGCTCCGACCGTAGCGCGTCGGGCGCGTTCCGAACACCGGCCACCGGCCGCGTCGCATGGAGCGCGCATGCAGCGCGCCGTGACACGTCGTTCACATGCACGACACCGGTCGCCCATAGTGTGGGCAGGGTGAAGCCGATCAGGAAGTTCACCGTCCGCGCCGTCGTCCCCGCCGCGCTCGCCCCGCTCGAGGAGCTCGCAGCCAACCTCCGCTGGTCGTGGCACGAGCCGACGAGACGGTTGTTCGAGCACGTCGATCCGGCCGTCTGGGCCGACTCGGGACGAGACCCGATCGCGTTCCTCGGCGAGGTCGCGCCGTGGCGGCTCGAGGAGCTCGCCGCCGACGACGACTACGTGGCGTGGGCGAATCGCGAGCTGGCCGAGCTGCGCGAGTACCTCGAGCAGCCGCGCTGGTACCAGGGCTTCGGCGACGATGCGCCGGCGAGCATCGCGTACTTCTCGCCCGAGTTCGGCATCGCGGAGGTGCTGCCCCAGTACTCGGGCGGGCTCGGCATCCTCGCCGGAGACCACCTGAAGGCCGCGAGCGACCTCGGAGTGCCCATCCTCGCCGTCGGCCTGTTCTACGCCTCCGGCTACTTCGCGCAGTCGATCTCGCCCGACGGCTGGCAGCAGGAACGCTACCCCGCCCAGGATCCCGACGGCCTGCCGCTCTCGCTCGTACGGCGTCCCGACGGCACCGCCGTGCAGGTCGTGCTGTCGCTTCCCGACGGGCGCGCGCTCGTGGCCCGCGTGTGGCGGGCGCAGGTCGGCCGCGTCACCCTGCTGCTGCTCGACTCCGACGTGCCGGCCAATGCCGACGAGCTCCGTCGGGTCACCGACCGGCTGTACGGCGGCGGCGGCGAGCACCGGCTGCAGCAGGAACTCCTGCTCGGCATCGGCGGAGTCCGTGCGATCAACGCCTGGGTCGAGCTCACCGGTGCCGCCGAACCCGAGGTCTTCCACATGAACGAGGGCCACGCCGGCTTCCTCGGCCTCGAGCGCATCTCGTCGCTGATCGGCGAGGGCATGGTGTTCGGCGACGCGCTCCAGCTCGTGCGCGCGTCGACGATCTTCACGACCCACACGCCCGTGCCCGCCGGCATCGACCGCTTCGAACGCGACCTCGTGGCGGCGTACCTGCAGAATCCCGACCTGCTGCCCGGGGTGAAGGCTGCCGACGCGCTGCCGCTCGGCGTCGAGCCGGGCGCGGACCCGGCCACGAGCGCGTTCAACATGGCGATGATGGGCCTGCGGCTCGCCCAGCACGCGAACGGCGTCTCGAAGCTGCACGGCGAGGTGAGCCGGCGCATGTTCGGGGCGCTGTGGCCGGGCTTCGACGCCGACGAGGTGCCGATCACCTCGGTGACGAACGGGGTCCACAGCCCGACGTGGGTGGCTCCGGCGCTGCTGGAGCTGAGCGAACGCGTCCTCGGCACCGCGGACCCGGAGCATGCCGACTGGCTCAGCGATGCGCTCGACGACGCGGAGCTCTGGTCGGTGAAGCGCGGACTGCGCGCGCGCCTGGTCGAGGACGCCCGTCGCCGGTTGCAGGACTCCTGGTCGTCGCAGCACTCCGGGGCGACGGCTCCCGACTGGATCGGCGGCGTGCTCGACCCCGACGTGCTGACGATCGGGTTCGCGCGGCGCGTCCCCACGTACAAGCGCCTGACCCTGATGCTCCAGGATCCGGAGCGGTTCGCGGCGATCCTCACCGACCCCGATCGTCCGGTGCAGTTCGTCGTGGCCGGCAAGTCGCACCCGGCTGACGATGAGGGCAAGCGCCTCATCCAGCGTCTCGTGCAGTTCTCGCAGCGACCCGAACTGCGCGACCGCATCGTGTTCCTGCCCGACTACGACATCGGCATGGCGTCGGTGCTGTACCCCGGCTGCGACGTCTGGCTCAACAACCCGCTGCGCCCGCTCGAGGCCTGCGGCACGTCGGGCATGAAGGCCGCGATGAACGCGGCGCTCAACCTGTCGATCCTCGACGGCTGGTGGGCCGAGTACGCGTCAGAGCAGTCGGGATGGGTGATCCCGTCCGCCGACCAGGCGACGGATGCCGCCGAGCGCGACGCGCTCGAGGCGACCGCGCTCTACGAGCTGCTGGAGCACGAGATCGTACCGAGGTACTACGACCGGTCGGAGCACGGCGTGCCGCACGAGTGGGTCCGGATGCTCCGGCACACGCTCGCCGACCTCGCCCCGGAGCTCGGCGCCGACCGCATGGTGCGTGAGTACGTCGACCGCCTCTACCGTCACGCGTGGCAGCACGGCGTCGCGGTCGGTGCCGATCACGCCCGGGGAGCGCGCGACCTCGCCGCGTTCGGGGCTCGCGTCCGCGCAGCATGGCCCGGGGTCTCCGTCGTGCACGTCGAGTCGGGCGGCGTCGACTCGCCGCACGTCGGCGACGAGTTGCGCCTGCGGGCGCGGGTGGAGCTCGGCGACCTGACTCCGGACGACGTGCTGGTCGAGGTCGTCTCCGGCAGGTCGACCGCCGAGGAGACGATCGCGTCGCCGCGCCTGACGCCGCTCGAACCGACCGGGAGGACGCAGGACGGCGGCCCCGTGGAGTACGAGGGATCGGTCACGCTCGACCGCGCGGGGGCGTTCGGGTACACCGTCCGGGTGATCCCGTCGCATCCGCTGCTGCTCAGCGCCGCCGAGCTCGGACTGGTCGCGACGGCGGGGTGACGCCGACCGGCGGAGCGGTCGTGGGAGCGGCTGCTCGGATCAGCGCGACCGCGCGATCGCGGCATAGCTGCCGCCGGTGACGGCCAGGAGGTCGTCCGGTGCGAGCTCCAGGTCGAGTCCCCGCCTACCGCCCGAGACGAGGATCGTCTCGCACAGGATCGCCGACTCGTCGAGCACGATCGGCAATGCGGTCTTCTGGCCGATCGGGCTGATGCCGCCCACGACGTAGCCCGTCCGGCGCTGCGCGACCTGCGGATCGGCCATCTCGGCGCGCTTGCCGCCGACGGCCGAGGCGAGCGCCTTCAGGTCGAGCTGCATCGCAACCGGGACGATGCCGACCGCGAGGCCGCCGTCGACGTCCGCGACGAGGGTCTTGAACACGATCTCGGGCGGGAGGCCGAGCTTCTCGGCGGCCTCCAGCCCGTACGCCGCGGCGCGGGGGTCGTGGTCGTACGCGTGGGCCGTGAACGGGATGCCCGCAGCGACGAGGGCGACGGTCGCCGGCGTGCCGGCGGAGGCATCCGATCGCTTCGCCATCAGCGGGCCGTCACGCGTCCGGGCATCACGCGTCCGGGCATCACGCGTCCGACGCGCGGTAGAGCTGCATCGACTGGGCGGCGACGCGCACGCGCTCGCCGGGGCGCGGCTCGGCCGCGGCGACGTCGGGCGTCTCGCTCGACGAGTCCCAGAGCAGCGTGTAGCTGCCGACGCCCTCGTGGTCGGGCAGCACGACCTCGGTCGGCTCCTCGTGCGCGTGGACGACGAGCAGGATCCGGTTGAACTCCTCGAACTCCGGGGTCGATGCCGCGAGGTATTGCAGGGTGCGCTCGGCGGGGGAGTTCCAGTCGTCGATGGTCATGGTGTCGCCGTCGGCGTTGTACCAGTCCATCTGCGTGGCGCTCGGCGTCGTCTCGCCGAACACGCCGAAGCGCACCGGGCGCAGCGCCGGGTTCTGGGCCCGCAGCCGGATGAGCCGCTTGGCCGTCTCGAACACGGCGCGCTGGTCGTCGTTCCACTCCCAGTCGAGCCAGGTCAGCTCGGAGTCGTGGCAGTACGCGTTGTTGTTGCCCGCCTGGCTGCGCCCGTACTCGTCGCCGGCCGTGAGCATCGGCACTCCGGCCGAGAGCAGCAGGGTGCCCATGAGGTTGCGCAGGCTCCGCCGGCGGGCCGCGCGGATCGCGGGGTCGTCGGTGCGGCCCTCGACGCCGTGGTTGTACGAGTTGTTGTTGTCGGTGCCGTCGCGGTTGTCCTCGCCGTTGCCCTCGTTGTGCTTGACGTCGAAGGCGGTGAGGTCGGCGAGCGTGAACCCGTCGTGGGCGGTGATGAAGTTCAGGCTCGCGAGCGGTCCGCGCTCGCGCGAGAACGTGTTCGACGATCCGGCGAGCCGGGTCGCGAAGCGGCCGATGCCGCTGCCGGCCGAACCCGTCTCGCGCTCGCGGCGCAGGTCGCCGAGCCAGAAGTCGCGCATGCGGTCGCGGTAGCGGTCGTTCCACTCCGTGAACCCGTTGGGGAAGTCGCCGGTGCGCCATCCGCCGGGACCGACATCCCATGGCTCTGCGATGAGCTTCGTGTCGCCGACGATCGCGTCGTCGAGCATGCCGCGCAGCAACGGGTGCTCGCGGTCGTACTCGCCGTGGTCGCCGCGGCCGAGCGTCGCCGCGAGGTCCAGGCGGAACCCGTCCACGCCCATCTCGCCCGCCCAGTACCGCATGGAGTCGAGCACGAGCTGCTGCGGCACCGCGTTGCCGAAGTCGAGGGTATTGCCGCAGCCGGTCGTGTCGACGTAGCGGCCGTGCGCGTCGTGCCGGTAGTAGGAGGCGTTGTCGATGCCGCGGAAGCTCGACGTCGGGCCGCCGCGCCCCTCCTCCGCCGTGTGGTTGTAGACCACGTCGAGCACGACCTCGAGGCCGGCCCGGTGCAGCCGGTCGACCATGTCGCGGAACTCGTCGCGGACGGCCTCTGCGCCGGCTGCCTGCGCCTCGGCGGTCGCGTAGGGGGAGTGGGGGGCGAAGAACGCGAGCGTGTTGTAGCCCCAGTAGTTCACCTTGCCCTGGCGGATCAGGCGGTCCTCCGAGACGAACGCGTGCACGGGGAGGAGTTCGACCGTGGTGGCACCGAGCGAGAGGAGGTGCTCGATCGACGCGTCGTGCCCGAGCCCCGCGTACGTGCCGCGCAGCGCGGCGGGAACGGCCGGGTTGCGCCGGGTGAACCCGCGGACGTGCGCCTCGTAGACGATGGTGTGGTCGAGCGGCACCCGCGGCTTGGGCGGGCGCACCGAGGAGGCGGTGCCCGCGGCATCCGAAGTCGTGCCGAACCCGCCGTCGGCGTCGAGGGGTGCCAGCGCGACGCCGCGCCACGAGCCGTCGTCCGCGCGTACGAGGCCGCGCGCGTACGGGTCGAGCAGGGTGTGCACCGGGTTGAACGCGTGCTCGACGCCGGTCGGGCCGTCGACGCGGACGCCGTACCGTGCGCCGGGCACGAGCGCGGCGGAGCGCGCCTCCCAGACGCCGTGCTCGTCGCGCACGGCGGCGACCCGCTCCGTCGCCCAGTCGAGGTCGTCGGGTGCGAACACGACGAGGTCGACCGCGGTGGCGTTCGCCGACCAGATGCGGAGCACGCCGCCGTCGGCGCCCGTGCGGACGCCGAGGTCGTGCGTGGGAGCGGTTTCGGGCATGCGATCTACAGTAGTTCCATGGCGTATCTCGACCACGCCGCGACGACCCCGATGCTCCCCGAGGCGGTCGACGCGCTCACCGCGGCCCTCGGCCTCACCGGCAACCCCGCGTCGATCCACAGTGCCGGGCAGCGATCGAAGCGACTCCTCGAGGAATCCCGCGAGCAGGTCGCCGCGACCCTGGGGGCCGACGGCATCGAGGTGGTCTTCACCGGAAGCGGCACCGAGTCCGTCAACCTCGCGATCAAGGGGCTGTACTGGCGGCGGCAGGCGGATGCCCCACGGCCCCGCATCCTGCTCCCCGCCGGTGAGCACCACGCCACGATCGACACCGTCGAGTGGCTCGCCGGGCACGACGGCGCCGACATCGTCGAGCTGCCCGTCGACGGGGTCGGGCGCCTGCGCGTCGACGCGCTCGCCGACGAGCTCGTGCGCGACGCGGCATCCGTCGCACTCGTCACGATGCTGTGGGCCAGCAACGAGGTCGGCACGATCCAGCCGGTCGCCGAGGTGTCCGAGCTCTGCGCGCGCGCCGGCGTGCCGCTGCACGTCGACGCGATCGCCGCATACGGCCAGCTGCCGATCGACGTCGGCGCGATCCGACGGGCGACGTATGCCGCGCCCGGCGCCGGACTCGTCGCGCTCAGCGTCTCGGCCCACAAGATCGGGGGACCCGCGGGCATCGGCGCGCTGGTGCTCGATCGCTCGGCGCAGGTCGAGCCGCTGCTGCACGGCGGTGGCCAGCAGCGCCGCATCCGCTCGGGCACGCAGGACGTGGCCGCAGCCGCGTCGTTCGCGGCGGCGGCGCAGGCCGTCGCGTCGCGGCTCGACGCGGATGCCGCCCGAATGGCACGCCTGCGCGATCGCGTGATCGACGGGGTCACCGCGCTCGTGCCGGAGGCCCGGCTCTCGGGAGACCCTGATCCGGCCGGCCGCCTGCCCGCGAACGCGCACTTCTCCTTCCCCGGATGCGAGGGGGATTCGCTGCTGTTCCTGCTCGATGCCGCAGGGGTCGAGGTCTCGACCGGGTCGGCGTGCCAGGCCGGGGTCCCCGAGCCCAGCCACGTGCTGCTGGCGATGGGTCGCAGCGAGGCCGACGCGCGCGGTGCGCTGCGGCTCACCCTCGGCCACGCGTCGACCGACGCCGACGTCGACGCGTTCCTCGCGGCCCTGCCCGCTGCGCACGAGCGGGCGGCTCGGGCCGGACTCGCCGCCAGGTCGACGTCGTTCGACCGCTGAGCAGCGGGGCGAGCGCGCGCTCGGGGCATCCGTTCAGCGGCGGTTCGTAGACTGGGACCCATGCGAGTGCTTGCGGCGATGTCAGGCGGCGTGGACAGCGCCGTCGCGGCGGCGCGTGCCGTCGAGGCCGGCCACGACGTCGTCGGCGTGCACCTGGCGCTGAGCCGGATGCCCGGCACGCTCCGCACGGGCAGCCGCGGCTGCTGCACGATCGAGGACTCGATGGACGCGCAGCGCGCGGCGAACGCCCTCGGCATTCCGTATTACGTGTGGGACTTCTCCGAGCGGTTCAAGGCGGACGTCGTCGACGACTTCATCGCCGAGTACGCGGCCGGCCGCACGCCGAACCCGTGCATGCGCTGCAACGAGCGCATCAAGTTCGCCGCGCTCCTCGAGAAGGCGCTCGCGCTCGGCTTCGACGCCGTCGCGACCGGCCATTACGCGAAGATCACGACGGATGCCTCGGGTCGCCGCGAGTTGCACCGCGCGAGCGCGGAGGCGAAGGACCAGAGCTACGTGCTCGGCGTGCTGACGGCCGAGCAGCTCGAGCACGCGTACTTCCCGCTCGGCGACACGCCGTCGAAGGAGTTGGTGCGCCAGGAGGCCGAGCGCCGCGGACTGTCGGTCGCGCGCAAGCCCGACTCGTACGACATCTGCTTCATCTCCGACGGCGACACGAAGGGCTGGCTCGCCGAGAAGGTCGGCGTCGCCACCGGTGAGATCGTCGATCGCACCGGGGCCGTCGTCGGCAGCCACGAGGGTGCGCACGCCTACACCGTCGGCCAGCGACGCGGGCTCCGGCTCGGCACCCCGGCACCCGACGGCAAGCCGCGGTTCGTGCTCGAGGTGCGGCCGAAGGAGAACACCGTCGTCGTGGGCCCGAAGGAGGCGCTCGCGATCGCCGAGATCGCCGGCAGCCGATTCTCGTGGGCGGGCGCCCACCCCGTGGCATCCGGCCTCGTGGCCGCCGACGGCGAGTCGTTCGCGTGCGACGTGCAGATCCGCGCCCACGCCGACCCGGTACCCGCCGTCGCGCGGGTCGCCGTGTCGGATGCCGGTGCCCCCGAACTCGTCGTGACGCCCGCGGCGCCGCTCGACGGCGTCGCGCCCGGACAGACCGCGGTGGTCTACGTCGGGACCCGGGTGCTCGGGCAGTGCACGATCGATCGGACGCTCAGCGCGGTGCCGGTCACGGCGTAGCCGTCCCGCCCCGGGGTTATGGCCCCCATATAGGGGGGCATGACGGGCCTGTCAAGGGATGCCGACGCCGATCGCGCCGCCCCTACGGTCGGGGGTGCAGTCGCGCCACCCCACCGACGACGAGGAGTCCACCGTGACCATCGAGCGCACCGAAGCCCCCGCACGCACCGATGCACCCGCCCGCAACGACGGGTCCGCGCGCACCGACGGCCCTGCCCGCACCGAGCGCCTCCACGACGGCGGCACCCGGACCGCGGAGGTGGCCCCACGCGTCCGCGACGCCGAGCAGACGCCGCACGCGGAATCCGACGCCCCCTCGGCGGTCGTCGTGGATCGCAGGGACGTCCTCGCTCGACAGCGCCGCCGATTCGGCGGGATCAAGGTCGGGTCGGCGCTGTTCGGCTGGATCACCGCGACGGGCACCGCGACGATCCTGTTGGCGCTCCTCGCGGCGATCGGCGCGGCGTTCGGGTTCGAGGCGGTGCCGGGCTGGATCGGTTCGCTCGGCGTCGAGCCCGCGGCGATGGGATGGGCCGGCGCGGTCGTGCTGCTCGTCGTCGTGATCGCGTCGTACTTCTGCGGCGGCTACGTCGCCGGTCGCATGGCCCGGTTCGACGGCGCCGTACAAGGCGTCGGCGTCTGGGTCTGGGCGCTCGTGATCGCGATCGTGGCCGCGCTGGCGAGCGTGCTCTTCGACGGCCGCTACCGGATCTTCGACGACCTCGCGGCCCTGCCGCGGCTGCCGCTGACGGACGGCGAGCTCACCGTCATCGGCCTCACGTCGGCGGCCGCACTCGCCGTCGCGAGCCTCGGCGGCGCGGTGCTCGGCGGCATCGCCGGCACCCGGTACCACCGTCGCGTCGACCGGCTCGGCTTCCAGGGCTGAGTCCGGCACGTCGCCGCGACGAAGCCTGCGCGATCCTGCGGCCCCCGCGCGCCACCGGCGCGTCGGGGGCCGCTCGTAGGATGGCGATGTGAGCGACTCCGCCGGAACGACCGCCCTCCCGACCGACTTCGATACGGCCCGCGCCGAATCCGACGCGCTCCGTGCGCAGATCGAACAGGCGAGGCTGGCCTACTACGCGGACGGCGACTCGGCGCTCAGCGACGCCGAGTACGACGAGGCGTTCCGCCGGCTCGAGGCGCTCGAGCGCGCGTTCCCCGAACTCGCGGGGCAGGACAGCCCGACCCAGCAGGTCGGCGCAGCCATCGTGGCCGCCGGCTTCCCGACCCACGAGCACGCCGAGCGCATGCTCAGCCTCGACAACGTCTTCAGCATCGACGAGTTCCGCGAGTGGGCGGCGAAGGCCCAGGCCGCCGCCGGGCGACCCGTCCGCTGGCTGTCCGAACTCAAGATCGACGGGCTCGCGATCAGCCTCGCCTACCGCGACGGGGTGTTGGAGACCGCGACGACGCGTGGAGACGGTCGGGTCGGCGAGGACATCACCGAGAACGTCGAGCTCATCCCGGCGATCCCGCGTCGCCTGACGGGCGACGGATGGCCGGCGTTCTTCGAGGTCCGCGGCGAGGTGTTCCTCGAAACCGTCGACTTCGAGGCGCTGAACGAGCGCCAGCATGAGCTCCAGGCCGCGTACGTCGCCGATCAGGTCGCGAAGGGCAAGCCCGAGGCCGAGGTCCCCGTCCGGTTCCCCGAGTTCGCGAACGCCCGCAACACGGCGGCAGGGAGCCTGCGCCAGCGCCGCGAGAACAAGTCGCCCGAACAGCTGCAGCTCATGCGCGAACGGCTCGGCCGGCTGTCGTTGCACCTGCACGGCATCGGCGCCTGGCAGGACCCCCCGGTCGACTCGCAGTCGGGCATCTACGACCTCATCGCCGGCTGGGGCCTGCCGGTCTCGCCGCACACTCGGGTGTTCGGCTCGATCGACGAGGTCGCGGGCTTCATCGCGCACTGGGGCGAGCACCGTCACGACGTCGAGCACGAGATCGACGGGATCGTCGTCAAGATCGACGAACTCGACCTGCACGACGAGCTCGGCGCCACGAGCCGCGCGCCGCGCTGGGCGATCGCGTACAAGTACCCGCCGGAGGAGGTGCACACCAAGCTCCTCGACATCGCCGTCGGCGTCGGCCGCACCGGCCGCGCGACGCCGTTCGCCATCATGGCGCCCGTGAAGGTCGCGGGCTCCACCGTTCGCCAGGCGACGCTCCACAACCAGGACGTCGTGAAGGCCAAGGGCGTGCTGATCGGCGACACCGTCGTGCTGCGCAAGGCCGGCGACGTCATCCCCGAGATCCTCGGTGCGGTCGAAGCGCTGCGCGACGGGACCGAACGCGAATGGCGGATGCCCGAGCGGTGCCCCGAATGCGGCACGCCGCTGCGGCCGATGAAGGAGGGCGACATCGACCTGCGCTGTCCCAATGCGCAGTCGTGTCCCGCCCAGGTCCGCGGCAGGGTCGAGCACATCGGCTCGCGCGGAGGCCTCGACATCGAGGCGCTCGGCGAGGTCACCGCCGCGGCGCTCACGCAGCCGTTCACGCCGTCCGAGCCGCCGCTGCGCACCGAGGCGAGGTTGTTCGACCTGACGGTCGACGAACTCGTGCCGATCGAGGTCGTCGTGCGCGACGCCGAGACCGGCGAGCCCAAGGTCGACGACGAGACCGGTGAGCCGGTGCGGCGGGCGCCCTTCCAGAAGTGGGGGCCCGCGACCTACCCGCCCGGCACCGAAGCACTCGACCCGGGCGAGCGGCGCCGGCTCGGCATCCGCAAGAGCCATCGCGAACTGCTGCCGTCCGGTGCGGCCGAGAAGCTGCTCGCCGAGCTCGAGAAGGCGAAGGCGAAGCCGCTCTGGCGACTGATCGTGTCGCTGAACATCCGCCATGTCGGCCCGGTCGCGGCGCGCGCGCTCGCCGACTGGTTCGGCTCGCTCGACGCCATCCGCGCCGCGTCGCGCGACGAGCTCGCCCAGGTCGAGGGGGTCGGCGGCATCATCGCCGACGCCGTCACCGACTGGTTCGCCGAGGCTTGGCACGTCGAGATCGTCGATCGTTGGACCGAGGCCGGCGTGCAGTGGTCGACGCCGGGGCATCCGGGTCCGGGCGCCGCAGCCGAAGCCGGCGGCGTGCTCGCGGGCCTCACGATCGTCGCGACCGGTTCGCTCGAGGGCTTCACGCGCGAGGGGGCGCAGGAGGCCATCATCCAGGCGGGCGGCAAGGCGGCGTCGAGCGTGTCGAAGAAGACGGATTTCGTCGCGGCCGGGCCGGGTGCCGGCTCGAAGCTCGCGAAGGCCGAGGAGTTGGGCATCCGCGTGCTGGACGCGGCGCAGTTCCGCGTGCTGGTCACGGAAGGGCCGGGTGCGCTCGGGGAGCAGGGCGAGGCTGGGGGAGCGGATGCCGCGACAGACGACGAATGACGAAGCAGCCGGCGACGACCAGGGCGCAGGCGGCGGTCGTGAGGCGCGGCAACGGGCACGATCGCGCCGCGACTTCCTGAAGTTCGGCGGTGTGGCGGCCGCCGGCGCGGTGGTCGGAGGCGGGGTCGGTGCGGCGGCCGGCGCGGCGATCGGCTACTCCCAGGGGTTCGCGGAGGGCGCCGACGACTTCGCCGCGCTCACGCCCCGGCAGGAGGCCGGCTTCGACCACGTCGTCGTGGTGATGGGCGAGAACCGCTCGTTCGACAACATCCTCGGGTACCTGTACACGCCCGACACGGTGCCGAGCGGCCAGAGCTTCGAGGGTCTCGCGTTCGGCGACTACTCGAACGCGGCGCCGGACGGCACCGTGTTCGCGGCCCACATCTACGACGGGCCGACCGACGAGATCATGGGCCGGCCCGATCCCGACCCCGGCGAAGAGTACCCGCACGTCAACACGCAGCTGTTCAACCTCGTCGACCCCGGGGGCAACGCCACGAGCGGCGTCGGCGACATGGCGCACCCGTACAACGCGCCGTCGAAGGGTGAGACGCCCACGATGGACGGCTTCGTCAGCGACTACATCAACAACTCCGAGCGGCTGCGCAAGGGCACGGAGCCGGGCCTCGACGAGGTGGAGCAGATCATGGGCTCCTTCTCGCCCGAGATGCTGCCGGTGCTGTCGACGCTCGCCAAGAACTTCGCGGTGTTCGATCACTGGTTCTGCGCCGTCCCGTCGCAGACGTTCTGCAACCGCTCGTTCTTCCACGCCTCGACGTCGCACGGGTTCGTGACCAACAAGCACGGCGGCGGCTACGACAAGTGGCTCGACGCCGAACCGACGCCGACGGTGTTCAACCGGCTCGAGGAGGCCGGGCTCACCTGGAAGGTGTACTTCGACGCGCTCCAGATGGTCTCGTTCACCGGGGTGCTGCACGCACCGGTGCTCGAGCAGTACTGGAAGACCGAGCATTTCGCGACGATGGACCAGTTCTACAAGGACGTCGAGGCGGGAGAGCTCCCCGCCTACGCGTTCATCGAGCCGCGCATGGTCTACAACCACAACGACTTCCATCCGCCGTTCGGAAAGCTCCGCGAATCCACGGTCGACGGCGAGGAGGTCGTCGACAGCGCGATCTCCGATGTCCGCGCCGGCGAACTGCTGATCCACAACATCTACGAGGCGGTCAAGCGCAGCGCGACCCCCGACGGGTCGAACGCGATCAACACCATGCTCCTGATCACGTTCGACGAGCACGGCGGCACGTACGACCACGTCCCGCCGCCCGCGGCGATCCCGCCGCACGAGGGTGCGGATCCGGGCGAGATGGGGTTCGAGTTCGACCGGCTCGGGTGCCGGGTCCCCGCCATCGCCGTCTCGGCGTACACGCGCGCCGGCACGATCATCCACGACGAGATGCACCACGGCGCGGTCATCGCGACGCTCTCGCGGCTGCACGGCCTGAAGCCGCTCACCCGACGCGACGCGGGCGCCAACGACCTGTTCAGCGTCGTGAACATGGACAAGCCGCGGCATCCGTCCACCTGGCCCACTACGACGCCGCAGTACGTTCCTCCGAATCCCGAGTCGACCGCGCCGCACCCGGCGCACGCCACGAAGGACAAGCCGCTGAGCCCTCCGGCGCGCGGGCTGATCGGGTTGCTCCTCGCGAGGGCGGGCGCCGGTGACGCGCCTGAGCCGCAGACGTTCGAGCAGGCCTACGAGGAGCTCAACCGTCGTGGCGCCGGGCTCTTCGGCCAGTAGCTCGCCCCGGTAGAATCGACGCATCCCCACCACGACACGTTCGGAGCAGCATGTCTGAAATCAGTGCGGAGCAGGTCGCGCATCTCGCGAACCTCGCCCGCATCGCGCTCACCGAGGAAGAGATCGCGCACCTCACCACCGAACTCGGCCAGATCATGCAGGCCGTCGAGCAGGTGAGCGCCGTCGCGACGCCCGACGTCCCGCCGACGAGCCACCCGATCCCGATGCGCAACGTCTTCCGCGACGACGTCGTCGGCGACAACGTCCTGACGAACGAGCAGGCGCTCTCCGGGGCGCCCGAGCGCGACGGCGATCGGTTCGTCGTCTCCGCGATCCTGGGGGAGGAGCAGTGAGCCACGGCGACGACCTGATCCGACTGTCCGCGTCCGACCTCGCCGCCCGCCTGTCCGCCGGCGAGGTCTCGTCCGTCGAGGCGACGCGCGCGCACCTGGACCGCATCGCCGCCGTCGACGGCGCGGTGCACGCCTTCCTCCACGTCGCATCCGATCGTGCCCTCGCCGACGCGGCCGAGGTCGACCGCCGTCGTGCGGCCGGTGACGAGCTCGGCGAGCTCGCCGGCGTGCCGATCGCCGTCAAGGACGTCCTGGTGACCGAGGGCATGCCCTCGACCGCCGGCTCCCGCATCCTCGAGGGCTGGATCCCGCCCTACGACGCGACGCCCGTGCGCAAGATCCGCGACGCCGGCCTGGTGCCCCTCGGCAAGACCAACATGGACGAGTTCGCGATGGGCTCGTCGACCGAGCACTCGGCGTACGGTCCGACCCACAACCCGTGGGACCTCGACCGGATCCCGGGCGGCTCGGGCGGCGGCTCGGCCGCAGCGGTCGCCGCGTTCGAGGCGCCGCTCGCCCTCGGCAGCGACACCGGCGGCTCGATCCGCCAGCCCGCGCACGTCACCGGGACCGTCGGCGTGAAGCCGACCTACGGCGCCGTGAGCCGATACGGTTCGATCGCCCTCGCGTCGAGCCTCGACCAGATCGGCCCGGTCACGCGCACCGTGCTCGATGCCGCCCTGCTGCAGGACGTCATCGCCGGGCACGACCCGCACGACTCGACCTCGATCCCCGATGCGTGGCCGTCGATGGCCGACGCGGTACGCCGAGCGGATGTCTCGGGCCTGCGCATCGGCGTCGTCAAGGAACTCGACTCCGACGGCTTCCAGCCCGGCGTCCGCCAGCGGTTCCACGAGGCGATCGACCTGCTCGAGCGCAACGGCGCCGAGATCGTCGAGGTCTCCACGCCGAACTTCGAGCACGCGATCGCCGCGTACTACCTGATCCTGCCCGCCGAGGCCTCGTCGAACCTCGCGAAGTTCGACTCGGTGCGCTTCGGCCTGCGGGTCACGCCCGACGGCGGCGGCACGGTCGAGCAGGTCATGTCGGCGACGCGCGAGGCCGGATTCGGCCCCGAGGTCAAGCGCCGCATCATCCTCGGCACCTACGCCCTGTCCGCCGGCTACTACGACGCGTACTACGGCAGCGCCCAGAAGGTGCGCACGCTCGTGCAGCGCGACTTCGAGCACGCGTTCGCGGACGTCGACGTGCTCGCCACGCCGACCGCGCCGACCACCGCCTTCAAGCTCGGCGAGAAGTTGAACGACCCGCTGTCGATGTACCTCAACGACGTGGCGACCATCCCGGCGAACCTCGCCGGCGTTCCGGGCATCTCGCTCCCGGTCGGCCTCGCGCCGGAGGACGGGCTGCCGGTCGGCATCCAGTTCCTCGCGCCGGCACGCGAGGACGCCCGCCTCTACAACGTGGGCGGTGCGCTCGAGCAGCTGCTGCTCGCCGAGTGGGGTGCGCCCCTGCTCGACCGCGCACCCGCGCTGTCGACCCACGAACTGCTCGCGACCGAGGAAGGCGCCGTCTGATGGCCCGTGTCGAACTGATGGACTTCGATCGGGCGCTCGAGCTGTTCGAGCCGGTCATCGGCCTCGAGGTGCACGTCGAGCTGAACACCGCGACGAAGATGTTCTCGGCGGCGCCGAACCCGGCGAACTCGGCCAACCACGGCGCCGAGCCGAACACGCTCGTCTCACCGGTGTGCCTGGGCCTGCCCGGGTCGCTGCCGGTC
This sequence comes from Agromyces sp. LHK192, assembly GCF_004006235.1. Lineage (NCBI taxonomy): Bacteria > Bacillati > Actinomycetota > Actinomycetes > Micrococcales > Microbacteriaceae > Agromyces > Agromyces sp. LHK192. Next base: position 2,342,066 of record NZ_CP034753.1, on the reverse strand, counting down.
GTGAACGGCGAGGCCGTGCGTTCCTCGATCTCGCTCGGGCTCGCGCTCGGCTGCGAGATCGCACCGTCGAGCCGTTTCGCGCGCAAGAACTACTTCTACCCGGACCTCGCGAAGAACTACCAGATCTCGCAGTACGACGAGCCGATCGCGTTCGACGGCGAGGTCGAGGTCGAGCTCGAGAACGGCCGCGTCTTCCAGGTGCCGATCGAGCGTGCGCACATGGAGGAGGATGCCGGCAAGCTGACCCACGTGGGCGGCGCGACCGGCCGCATCCAGGGCGCCGAGTACTCGCTCGTCGACTACAACCGCGCGGGTGTGCCGCTCGTCGAGATCGTCACGCGGCCGATCGTCGGTGCCGAGGCGGATGCCCCTGCGCTGGCGCGCGCATACGTCTCGACGATCCGCGACATCGCGCGGTCGCTGGGCATCTCCGATGCACGCATGGAGCGCGGCAACCTGCGCTGCGACGCGAACGTCTCGTTGCGGCCCCGTGCCGCCGAGGGCGAGCCGGTCGCGCCGTTCGGCACCCGCACGGAGACGAAGAACGTGAACTCGTTCCGTTCGATCGAGCGCGCGGTGCGGTACGAGATCCAGCGCCAGGCGGCGATCCTCGCCGGAGGCGGCTCGATCACGCAGGAGACGCGCCACTGGCACGAGGACACGGGAACGACGAGCCCGGGCCGGCCGAAGTCCGACGCCGACGACTACCGATACTTCCCGGAACCCGACCTGCTGCCGGTCGAGCCCTCGGCCGAGCTGATCGAGGAGCTCCGGGCGGCCCTGCCCGAGGCGCCCGCGGCGCACCGTCGACGGCTCAAGACCGAGTGGGGCTTCACCGACCTCGAGTTCCAGGGCGTCGTGAACGCGGGCCTGATTGCCGAGGTCGAGGCGACCATCGCCGCCGGTGCCTCGCCCGCCGCGGCCCGCAAGTGGTGGACGGGCGAACTGCAGCGCATCGCGAACGCCGAGGGGCGGGAGCCGGCCGAGCTGGTCGAGCCCGCCGCCGTCGCCGAACTGCAGCAACTCGTCGACGCCGGCACACTCACCGACAAGCTCGCGCGGCAGGTGCTCGAGGGCATGATCGCGGGCGAGGGTACGCCGCAGGAGATCGTCGACGCTCGGGGCCTCGCGGTCGTCTCCGACGACGGCGCCCTGATCGCGGCGATCGATGAGGCGCTCGCGGCCCAGCCCGACGTGCTCGAGAAGATCCGCGACGGCAAGGTGCAGGCGGCCGGCGCCGTGATCGGCGCCGTTATGAAGGCGATGCAGGGCAAGGCGGATGCCGCGCGCGTGCGCGAGCTCGTGCTGGAGCGCGCGAGCGCCGGGTAGTCCTCGCCCGACTTCGTCCGGGGCCGGTCGCGTCGATGACGTGACCGGCCCCTTCGGCGTGTGCCGTTCACAGGAATCGGATGGGATCGACGGATACCGTGTGGGTCACCCCGAGAGGAACGAGGACGTCATGGGATTCCTGGATCGACTCTTCGGCACGCCCGAGCCGCAGCGCCGGCCGGTGCCGCCGGTACCCGGCCCGGGTCGGCCGGTTCCGCCCGGAGGCGCCGCCAGGCGGCCGATGACCGACGACGAGCTCGCGGTCGAGCGGTATCGCTACCTCCTTCGCACCGCGCCGCCCGAGTCCATCGAGGCCGTGCACGCCGAGGCGTTCGCGAAGCTCACGCCGCAGCAGCGTCACCTCGTGTACGCGAACCTCGCGGCGCAGCTGCCGCCGGGGGAGCAGGTGCTGTCCGAGGAGCCGTCGGCGCTCGCACGGGCCGCGACGCGCGCCGAGCTGCGCCAGCCCGGCACGATCGAACGCACGATGTCGTCGATCCCCGGGCCCGGGGCATCCGGGTTCCAGCCGGGAGCGCCCGGATACGGCCAACCCGGTGGGGCGGGTGCCCAGCAGGGCGGTCCGGGCGCGCCGGGGCGGCCGCAGTTCGGTGGGACCGGGTTCGGTTCGATGTTCGCCGGTTCGCTGCTCGGTTCGATCGCGGGGTACGTGGTCGGATCGGCGATCGTGTCGGCGTTCCTGCCCGACCCGTCGGCATTCGAGGCCTCCGGCGATGCCGGTGCGGGCGATGCCGGTGCGGGCGATGCCGGTGCCTCGACCGAGGCGGCCGGCACCGATGCCTCCGGCGACGGCGGCTGGGGCGACTTCGGCGGCGGTGACTTCGGCGGCGGCGATTTCGGCGGTGACTTCGGGTTCTGATCGACCCGCCCAGCGGTCGATGTCGGCGGCCCGACGTAGGCTCGCAGGGTGAGCAAGCAGGACGGCTCGTCACGGCAGGTGACGACGGGCCCGGTCGATGATTCGGCGACCCCGATCCTGCACGTCGACATGGACGCGTTCTTCGTCTCGGTCGAACTGCTCTCCCGTCCCGAGCTCCGCGGCAGGCCCGTCCTCGTCGGCGGAACCGCGGGGCGCGGCGTGGTCGCTGCGGCCAGTTACGAGGCCCGCAGGTACGGGGTGAACTCGGCGATGCCGATGTCGGTCGCGCTCCAGCGCTGCCCGAACGCCGTCGTGCTGCGCGGCGACTATCGCAGGTATACGGAGTACTCGAAGCGCGTGATGGAGATCCTCGGCGACGTGACGCCGTTGGTCGAACCGCTGTCGATCGACGAGGCGTTCCTCGACGTCTCGGGCGCGCGCCGCCTGCACGGCAGCCCCGGGCAGATCGCCTGGTCGATCCGCGAACGCGTCCGTGCCGAGACCGGCCTCACCTGTTCGGTCGGCGTGGCCGCCACCAAGTACGTGGCGAAGGTCGCGTCGGGTCGGGCGAAGCCCGACGGGATGCTGGTGGTGCCCGCTGCCGACACGCTCGAGTTCCTGCGGCCGCTGCCGGTCTCGGCGCTGTGGGGGGTCGGTCGGGTGACCGAGGAGTCGCTGACGCGTATCGGCCTGCTGACCGTCGGCGATGTCGCGGAGACACCGCCGGAGGCGCTCGAGCGCGCCGTCGGACCGGCGCTCGCGACGCGACTGACGCAACTCGCGAACGGCATCGATCCTCGCGAGATCACGGTGCAGCGCAGCGAGCGCAGCATCGGTCACGAGACGACGTTCGACCACGACCTGACCGACCCGGAGGAGATCCGGAGGGCGCTGCTCGGGCTCGCAGGCAATGTCGCCGCGAGGCTCCGCAAGGCGGGCACGACCGCCCGGACCGTGGTGCTCAAGCTGCGGTACGGCGATTTCCGCACCGTGACGCGCTCGCGCACGCTGGCGGAGCCGACCGACGTCGCCAGGCGCATCTACGAGGAGGCGTCCGGCGCGCTCGACGAGTTGGTGGGTGCGGGCGTGAAGGTCCGACTGGTGGGCGTGCGAGCGGAGCAGCTCCGACCGAGCGGCGGCGCCGCCCTGTGGGACCCCGACGAGGACTGGCGCGACGCCGAACGCACGATCGACGAGGTCGTCGCCAAGTTCGGACGGGGTGCGGTCAAGCCTGCGGCGCTCGTCCGTCGAGACGGTAGCGGCGCCGTCGCGGGTGCCAGGTTCCGCCGTCCCCTCGACGACGATGATGAGGCGTGAGCTCCCAGCGCAAGGGGGTGTCGCGTGGGCGCGGCCGCCGGTAGCGTGGCGGCATGGCTGAATTCGTACTCGAACTCGCGGAGAACGTCGGCAGCGTCGGCGTCAAGACGTCCTACGGCGAACCCGTCGACGTCGGCGGGAGCACTGTGATCCCCGTCGCGCTCGGCTGGTACGGCTTCGGCGGTGGCAACGGCACCGACGACGAGGGCCAGCAGGCATCGGGCGGCGGTGGCGGCGGCGGTTCCATTCCGCTCGGCGCATACATCGGCAGGAGCGGCGGCGATGTCCGGTTCGAGCCGAACCTCATCGGCCTGATCCTCGCGGCGACGCCGCTCGTCTGGGTCACCGGCAAGGCACTGCGCTGGGTCATCCGGGCGCTCAAGCGCTGACCATTCACCGCATCATCGAGGGGCGCGCACGGCGGAGGCCGGTCGTGCGTATACTCGTGCACTGAACACGGGAGTCCGGTGAGCCGGGCTGAGAGGAAGGTTCTCCAACCTTCGACCGTCGAACCTGATCTGGGTCATGCCAGCGCAGGGAGGGCAATCACATCTCGTTCCCGTGCCGCTTTCCTTCGAACGAAAGGGCACGACAGTGCACGCAACCACCTCCGTCGCAACCGAACCCGCCACCGGTCGTCGCAACCTCCGCTGGCGGGTCGTCGACATCGTCGTGGCAGCCGTCCTCGGCGTCGCGACCGGCCTCCTCTTCCTCTTCTGGAACAACGTCGGGTACGCATGGTTCTCCGCGGCCGACGCGGTCACACCCGGGCTCGGCGGCATCGCCGTGGGCATCTGGCTCATCGGCGGGGTCCTCGGCGGACTCGTGATCCGCAAGCCCGGCGCAGCGCTGTTCGTCGAGCTTCTCGCGGCACTCGTCTCCGCGCTCGTCGGCAATGCCTGGGGCATCGAGACCCTGTACTCGGGGCTGGCGCAAGGTCTCGGTGCCGAGCTGGTCTTCGCCGCCTTCGCATACCGGCGATTCGGCGTCGTGACCGCGATGCTCGCCGGCGCTTCCGCAGGCCTCGGTGCCTGGACGCTCGAACTGTTCACCTCCGGCAACCTGCAGAAGTCGGCGGAGTTCCTCGGCATCTACCTGGGCACGCTCCTGGTATCCGGTGCGGTACTCGCAGGACTGCTCGGATGGCTCATCGTCAGGGCGCTCGCAGCGACGGGCGCGCTGAACCGATTCGCCGCCGGTCAGTCGGTCACGCAGCGGGTCTGAGGATGACCGGGACCGAACGGCTCGCTCCGGCGACCGTGGAGGCCAGGGGATGGGGTTGGCGGCACGCCGGCCGCATCCGTTGGGCCGTCGACGGGGTCGACCTCGAGATACGACCGAGCGAGCGCGTCCTCGTCGTCGGCCCTTCGGGCGGCGGCAAGTCGACGCTGCTCCACGCGCTCGCCGGCGTGCACGGCGGTGCGGAGGAGGGCGAGTCGAAGGGCTCGCTCCTCGTCGACGGCAGGGAGCCCGCCGCCGCACGGGGACGGGCCGGGCTCGTCCTCCAGGACCCCGACTCCCAGGTGATCCTCGCCCGCGTGGGCGACGATGTCGCGTTCGGGTGCGAGAACCTCGGCGTGCCCCCGGAGGAGATCTGGCGACGCGTCGAGCAGGCGCTCGACGCGGTCGGGCTGGACCTCCCGCTGCAGCATCCGACCAACGCGCTCTCGGGCGGTCAGAAGCAACGCCTCGCCCTCGCGGGTGCGCTCGCGATGCGACCCGGGCTGCTGCTGCTCGACGAGCCGACCGCCAACCTCGACCCCGACGGGGTCGCCGAGGTGCGCGATGCCGTCGGCCGCGTGCTCGACGCGACCGGTGCCACCTTCGTCGTCGTCGAGCACCGGGTGGACGTGTGGCTCGGGCTCGTGGACCGCATGGTCGTTTTCGGACGGGACGGCAGGCTGATCGCCGACGGTGCTCCGGAGGCCGTGCTCGAGGCGCACCGTTCCGCGCTGCTCGATGCCGGGGTCTGGGTACCCGGCGTGCCGGCCGACGCCGGGACTCGACGCGACGTCGGTGGGCCCGCGCTGTTGCGCGCCGAGCACCTCTCCGTCGGGCGGACGCGCGGGAAGGTCGTGCAGTCCGACCTCGACCTGGATCTGGTCGAGGCGACGAGCACGGTGCTGACCGGACCGAACGGTGCCGGCAAGTCGACCGTGGCGCTCACGATGGGCGGCCTGCTTCCGGCGCTCGCGGGTCGGGTCGTGGCATCCGATGCGCTGGCGCGCGGGGCGGGAGCCGAGCCGATCCGGTGGCGGTCCAAGCAGTTGCTGAGCCGCGTCGGCACGGTGTTCCAGGAGCCCGAGCACCAGTTCGTCGCGCGCTCCGTCCGCGAGGAGGTCGGCGTCGCCCTCCGGGCGCTCGGCCGGCGGGACGACGCCGCCGCACGACGCCTCGACGAGGTGCTCGAGCGACTGCGACTCGATCACCTCGCTGCCGCCAACCCGTTCACCCTCTCGGGCGGCGAGCAGCGACGGCTGACGGTCGCCTCGGTGCTCGTCGCGCAACCGTCGGTGGTGATCCTCGATGAACCGACGTTCGGCCAGGACCGGGTGACCTGGACCGAACTCGTGCGACTGCTGCGCGAACTGGTCGACGGCGGCGTGTCGCTGCTGTCGGTGACGCATGACCGTGCGTTTCGCGAGGCGCTGGGGGATCGGCACCTCGACCTGCGCCCGGCCCTCGGCGGCGCGACCGTCGGCAGCGCGACCGTCGGCAGCGATCGGAGGGCCGCATGACCGCGGTCAGAACCGACGCCGCGCAGGCGGCCGGAGCACGCGACGCAGGCGCGCGGACACGGGAGGGAGTGCGCCTGCGGTTCGTCGACCGTGTCAACCCGGTCACCAGACTCGCCGCGGCGATGGTGCTGACCACGCCCCTGCTGCTCACGGTCGACTGGGTGAGCGCCGCCGTCGCGCTGGGGGTGCAGCTCGTGCTCTTCTTCGCGGCCGGTGTGACCCCGCGGCTGCTCGTGCGACGGACCTGGCCGATCCTGGTCGCGGCACCGATCGCCGGTATCTCGATGCTGTTGTACGGTCAGCCCGAAGGCGAGGTCTACGCCGAGGTCTGGCTCGCGAGGATCAGCGACGGCTCGATCGAGCTCGCCATCGCAGTCACCGTCCGCGTGCTCGCGATCGGCCTGCCCGCCGTGCTGTTGTTCCTCGACGTCGATCCGACCGACCTCGCCGACGGGCTCGCCCAGGTCTGGCGGTTGCCGAGCCGGTTCGTACTCGGAGCTCTCGCCGGGACCAGGCTCGTCGGGCTCTTCGTCGAGGACTGGCGGGCCATGGCGCTCTCGCGACGAGCTCGGGGGATCGGCGACCATGGTGCCATCCGCCGCTTCGCGACCATGGCGTTCGCGCTGCTCGTGCTCGCGATCCGTCGCGGCAGCAAGCTGGCGACCGCGATGGAAGCCCGCGGATTCGGCAGCGATCGACCCCGCACGTGGGCGCGCACGTCGACCGTCGGCGCTCCTGATGCCGGGCTGATCGCGATCGCGGCGGGCATCGCCGCGCTCGCGGTCGGCGCCTCGCTCGCGGCGGGAACGTTCCACCCGGTGTGGGCGTGACCCCGACCCTGACCTGCGACGCCGCCGTGGCCGCCGTCCGCCGGGCGGCGGCCGCGGTGCACCGTCCGGTGATCGCGATCGACGGTGCGAGCGGCAGTGGCAAGTCGACGTTCGCGAGCACCCTCCAGGGCGCATGGCCCGACCGTCGCATCGACGTGATCCGACTCGACGACGTCTACCCGGGATGGCACGGGCTCGACGCGGGCGCGTCGACCGTGCGGCGCCGGATGCTCCTCCCGCGCGCCCGGGGCGCCGTCGGTGCGGTCCCGCGCTGGGACTGGGCGGCGGGCGTCGTCGCGGGCATCGACCGGCTGCCGCCGGGACGCCCGCTGATCGTCGAGGGCTGCGGCGCCTTCGCCGCGGTGCGACGACTCGATGCGGCGCGCGTGTGGCTGGTGGCATCCGACGACCTCCGCAAGCGCGCCGCGCTGGCCCGTGACGGCGGCGCGTTCGATCCGTACTGGGACCTGTGGGAGGCGCAGTGGCGACGGTACGTCGCACGGACGCGGCCACACGTGGCGGCGGACCTGATCCTGCGGAGCCGGATCGGATGATCGCGGCGTGCTCGGGCGTCCTCCGCCACGCGGGGCGTACGGTGGACACCATGAGTGCAGCAGAGACCGGCGAGTACCTCGCCGAGTTCATCGACGGCCCGCTCGAGGGGGAGTTCGAACGTCGCGCGCTGGTCGGCGGCGCCTCCGAGGAACGGCTCGCCCGGGTCGCGGCGGTCGACGGCCTCGAGTCGTTGTTCTGGTATGACCGTGTCGACCAGGTCGACGGCGACGAGGGGATCCATGCGAGGTTCCGGTTCGATCCGGGCGACTCGGACCCGGTCGAGTTCGACCCGGACGACAACGAGTAGCGAGCGACGGTCGTGATCAGTCGGCGAGGAACTCGCCGATGATCGCTCCCGGGTTCGTGAGCCGCCAGACCGGGCCGGGGTCCGAGATCGCCGCGGAGAGTTCGAGCGGTGAGGCGAGTTCGCCCTCCGGCGTCGGCACCGCGACGCGGCCGACGGCCGTTCCGGAGCCTGCTGTCGTGAACGGGTCGACCTCCAACGCGACCTCGCCGTCGGCGGAGGCCCATCCGGTGCTCGTGCGGGTCGCCTGCGCGAGCAGGTCGGCGCGGTCGCCCCAGGCGGAGACCACGGTGCCGTACGCCGTCCCGGCCGTAATCACCTCGACCGGGTTCGACGCCGCGGCGGCGGACTGGGTGGCGGCAGTGACCGCCGGATCGAGCGTCTCATAGTCGGGCATCAGCGTCATCGCGCCGACGAGGCGAACCGCATCGGAGCCGTCGGCGGACGGCACCTCCGTGGTGTACACGAACGTGATCGCCGCCTGGTCCGTGAAGCTGCGCGTCATCGCCCGTACGCCCTGGTCCGACAGGTGCGAGATCGCGTCCAGGATCGAGCGCGCCCCCACGCCCTGCGACGACTGACCAGCGAGGATGGCGGCGATCGCCGGATCGGCGACCGCCAGCCCGGCCAGCCGTGCGAGTTCGGCCGCGGTCCCGACGTTGTCACCGGAGAGTCCCGTTGCGTCAGCGACGCTGAGCGTGGTGAACCCGTTCGCCGCGAGCCACTCGTTCGCGCCGGCGACGTACTGGTCGACGCTGCCGAACGCCCAGCGGGCGAGGGTGTCGGCGTGGTTGTTGCTCGAGGCCATGAGCACCGCGCGGATGACGTCGCGTTGGGTCCAGTTCTCGCCGGGCGAGACCTGGAGCGCGCGTGATCCCTCAGACTGGTACCGCAGGTAGTCGGTGTAGTCATCGGGCCCGATGCGGATCGACGGCCCGTCCGACCCTGCGGCGAGGGGCAGCGAGTCCAGCGTGGCGAGCAGCGTCACGAGCTTCGCCGCGCCGCCGATCGGCACCACGTCGGTGCTTCCCCCGGTCGCGATGAGCTCGGTCTCGCCGTCGACGGTGACCGCGGCCAGCGCGCTCGCTCCCTCCGCGGGAAGGGTCACGGGCGACGTCGCCGGCGCGGTCGCCCCGGCGCTCGCGGGTTCGACCGCGACGGCGGGAAGCGGACCGAGGAGCATCGCCGGGCCGTACACCCCGATGAACAGGATCGCGAGCGCGCCGAGGGCGATGCCGACGATGCGGCCGGGGCTTCGGGTCATGCTCTCAGGCTAACGCGAGCCGCGGGCGCCGCCCGACGTCGAAACGCTCCCGTTCGTCACGCCCAGCCGAGTTCGTGCAGGCGGTCGTCGTCGATGCCGTAGAAATGGGCGATCTCGTGCACGAGCGTGACATGGATCTCGTCGCGCAGCGCCTCCTCGTCGTCGCAGATCGCCAGCAGCGGTTCGCGGTAGAGGATGATGCGGTCGGGCATCTCGCCGAAGCCGTAGCGGTCGCGGTCGGTCAACGAGGTACCGTCGTAAAGCCCGAGGAGGTCGAGCGAACCGTCCTCCGGGCGGTCCTCGACGACGAAGACCACGTTCTCGAGACCGTCGACCATGTCGTCCGGCAACGCGTCGAGTTCGTCGACCACGATCGCTTCGAACGCGTCGGCATCGAGGTGCATCTCGGGCTCCGATCGGGTGGCGGATGACGAAACCCCCGCCGCTCTCCGAACGACGGGGGTTCCAACCGGGTGAGTAACGGGGCTTGAACCCGCGACCTCCTGGACCACAACCAGGCGCTCTACCGACTGAGCTATACCCACCATGCGCGCACGATCTCACGATCGAGGCAACTCCACGAGCTTACACCACCTTGGCTGCGAACTCGTCCACGACGGTGGCCGCGAGCTCCTGCAGTTCCTGGCTCGACGGCCCCGGATCGGCGACGAAGACCGCGCGGCGGTAGTACTCGAGTTCACGGATCGACTCGAGGATGTCGGCGAGGGCGCGGTGACCGCCTTCCTTGGCCGGCGAGTTGAAGAAGACGCGCGGATACCAGCGCTTCGCGAGCTCCTTGATCGACGACACGTCGACGTTGCGATAGTGCAGGTGCGCATCCAGACGTGGCATGTACTTCGCGATGAACGCGCGGTCGGTGCCGATGGAGTTGCCGGCGAGCGGCGCCTTCTGCTCGTCGGGCACGTGCTGCAGCACGTACTCGAGCACCTGGTACTCTGCGTCGGCGACGCTCACGCCGTTCGGGATCTCCTCGATCAGGCCCGACTGGGTGTGCATCGCGCGCACGAAGTCGCCCATCGATTCCAGGGCGCTCGCGTCGGGTTTGATGACGATGCTGAGCCCAGCGTCGACCGGCTGGAGGTCGTAGTCGGTGATGACGACGGCGATCTCGACCAGTTCGTCGACCCCGAGGTCGAGTCCGGTCATCTCGCAGTCGATCCAGACGAGTCGGTCGGTCGAGGCTGCCATGGCGGCGAGTCTACCGGCAGCGACCGACCGGGCCGCGCCGCGCCGATCGGGTGCACGCCCGAGGTGTGCGCCCGGGGTGCGCGGCGTGGCGGAGACGGTGCCCCCGGCAGGAATCGAACCTGCGACCGACAGATTAGAAGGCTGCTGCTCTATCCGCTGAGCTACGGGGGCCGACATGGACAGCCTACCGAACGGCGGAGGCTCGGCTCGGTCCGCAGGCCGCCGAACGGTCGATTCCGTGCGTCAGCCTTCGATCGGGACGTGCGGTTCGTCCCCGTCGTGCGCGCGCCGCGCCTCAGGCGCGGGAGCATCGGGTGAGCGCCTTCGCAGCAGCAACGCGATCAGGGGGAACGCCAGGACCGAGCACATCCCGGCACCGACCAGGGCGGACGCCATGCCGCTCGGCAGGACGCCGTCCTCCACGCCGATCGACGTGACGGCGACGATGATGGGCAGGGCGGTCGCGCCGAACAGCGCGGTCGCCGATCGATCGCGCAGGCTCGCGCCCGCGGGCGCTGCGAACGACGAAGGGATTCCCCGGACCACGAGGAAGAGCACGAGGAACAGGGGGATCGAGGCGAGCGCGACGGGGTCGCCGATGAGCGCGGCGAGATCGAACGTGACGCCGGTCTCGATGAAGAACACCGGGACGAGCAGCCCGTATCCGATCGCCTCGAGCTTTCCCTCGATGACGGAGACCTCGCGTTCCGGGGCGCCGGTGAGCAGCAGGCGGTAGACGATCCCGCCGACGAAGGCTCCGAGGAGCATGTCGAGGCCGAGGACGACGCTGAGTGCGACGAGTGCGACCAGCACGACGACGACCAGTCGGATCGCGAACTGCCCGCTCGTGTGGAGGGTGTCGGTGATGACGTGGTGCAGGCGCCGGCCGATCCCGCGTGAGGCCATCCAGATCGCGAGGCCTGCGACGAGCGCGAACGCGATGACGACGATCAGGGCGACGATCGGCGAGTCCTTGCTGAGGAACAGCGAGATCGCGAGCAGCGGGCCGAACTCGCCCACCGCGCCGATCGCGAGGACGCCGATTCCGAACGGTGTCCGCAGGTCGCCCGCGTCCCTCAGGATCGGCATGAGCGTGCCGAGCGCCGTGGAGGTGAGCGCGATGCCGATGAACACAGCCGCCTCGAGCGACGGGCCGATCAGCAGCGCGATGCCGAGTCCGAGCACCAGGGATGCGAGCCAGCCGAACGCGGCGCGCTTCGCGGGCCGACCGCTGATCGCGCGGAAGTCGATCTCGTTTCCGGCGAGGAAGAAGAGCATCGCGAGGCCGAAATCGCTGAGCGCCTCGGTGATGTCGCTCGGCTGGATCCACCCGAGGATCGCCGGACCGAACACCAGGCCGAGCGCGATCTCGAAGACGATCAGCGGGATCGCCACGAAGCGGCCGAGCAGGCGGACGAGCAGGGGCGAGGCCAGGGCGATCACGGGGATGAGCAGCAGTGTGCTCACGGAGACGTCGACCTGCATCAGAACCTCCCCGTCGGTGCCGTCGTCCCGATGCTATCGCCGGGGCAGCGCTCGGCGGCGAACGCTCGCGGACACCGACACCGGGGGTGCGCGTTGCGAGCCCGTAACACCGCGCGGGTAGGGTCGTCGCATGCGCGACCTCCAGGCATCCATCATCGACGAACTCTGCGTGAGCCCGGTCATCGACCCCGCAGAGGAGGTGCGCCGCCGGGTCGCGTTCCTCGTGGACTACGTTCGCGCCACCGGTGCGAAGGGTCTCGTCCTCGGCATCAGCGGCGGGCAGGATTCCACGCTCGCCGGTCGGCTCTGCGCGCTCGCCGTCGATGCGCTCGTCGCCGACGGCGTGGCCGCTCGGTTCGTCGCCGTCCGGCTGCCGTACCGGGTGCAGCGCGACGAGGCCGATGCACAGGCGGCGCTCGGGTTCATCGAACCGCAGGAGACCGTGACGTTCGACATCCAGGGAGGCGTCGACGGCGTCGCGACCGACTACGAGCGTGCGCTGGGGGTGCCGATCAGCGACTTCGGCAAGGGCAACGTGAAGGCACGGCTCCGAATGGTCGCCCAGTACGCGATCGCGGGGGAGGGGGGGCTCCTCGTCGTCGGCACCGACCACGCCGCCGAGGCCGTCACCGGGTTCTTCACGAAGTTCGGCGACGGCGGAGCCGACGTGCTGCCGCTCACCGGCCTCACCAAGCGACAGGGACGCGCCCTGCTCGAGCACCTCGGCGCGCCCGAACAGTTGTACCTGAAGACCCCGACCGCAGACCTCCTCGACGAGGATCCGGGCCAGGCCGACGAGGCGAACCTCGGCCTGCAGTACCGAGACATCGACGACTTCCTCGAGGGCCGGGAGGTCGATCCGGCGATCGCCGAGCGCATCGAGGCGAGGTTCCTCGCGACCCGGCACAAGCGGGCCGTGCCGGTGTCGATGTTCGACGACTGGTGGCGCCCCGTCGCGAACCGACCCTGATCGGCCGGTCGAATCCCTGCAGCCGATCGGCCCGCGCCGCGTGCCGATACGGGGAGTCGGCGCGCGGCGCGTCGGTCCGGGTCAGGCCCTGCCGTCGTTCGATCCGGTCATCGTGACCGGACCCGTGGCGGCACCGACGGTGTCGTCGTCGACCGGGAGTTCGGCGGTCGCCTGGTAGCGGTCGTGGTGCTGTTCGGCGACCCACGCATCCTGCTGCTGGACCAGATCCTGTTCGGGGGTCGCGCGCTCGGTGCCCCAGCGCGCGAGATCGTTCTGGAACTGCTTCCGCGTCCGAGACGGATGCCGCTGCCACTCCAGCATTCGGTCGCGGAACTCCGCGACAGCCGGGTCGAGCTGGTATCCGAACGTCGCCGAGGCGCGCTTGAGCTCGTGGAGCTGGTGCGCGGCCCAGTTCGCCGCGATGTCCGCACCGCGGATCGGCAGCAGGCGGACGTGGATGTCGGCCTGTCCGACGGCGCGGTCGGCGAGCACCTGTTCCTGCGGGGTCAGCGAGTTCCACACGGATGCCTCGGTCGCCGCGTCGACGAGTGCGGCGATCGCGCTCGCCTTCAGTTCGCGATCGCGCTGGGCGACGACGCGCTTGACGGCCGCCGTGGCGATCCACGCCGCGAGGAGCCCCGCGACGACGACCGCGATGAAGAGCACTGCGGCGGCGAAAATCGTCTCGCGAGCCGCACTCGAGTCGAGCCAGGTCATGAAGTCGTTCCACCACTGCATGAGCGCAGGCTACCCGCGCGCGGCTCGCTGCCCCGGCATCCGGCTCGGCGTGCCGGATGGGCGCGAGCCGACCGCTCGGTCCGCGGGAGGCTCGACCGCTCGTCGCGGCCAGACCGCCGCGCGGCCCGGACTCAGCGGAAGATCTCCGCCGCGTCCTCGGCGGTCCAGAACTCGCCGAGCTCGAGCGGACGGCTGGTTCCCGGGCGCAGTCGACGTGAGCGGAACCGCTCGCCGTCGACGGTTCCGCGACGCTCGATGTGCCCGAGGAGGCTGCCGTCGGCGGCGGCGACCCGCCAGAGGCCGGGTGCCGCAGGTGTGAAGCGCAGGCCCGGGATCGCCCCGGGGAAGTGCTCGCGCGCCGGACGCGCGGCGGTGATCGTCGACATGGATTGCTCCGTTCCGTGGTCGTGCAGCCGGCCCTGCGTCCTGCTCCGACGCTAGGTGCACCCACCGACACGCGCGGTGGAACGGGAGCCTCCGATCAGCTCCCCGTGCCGTGCACCGCCAGCGGTTCGATCTCGGCGATCTCCGCCTCGGTGAGTGCCGCGGCATCCAGGGCGGCGACGTTCTGCTCGAGCTGCGCGACGCTCGACGCGCCGATGAGCGCACTCGCGATCTGCGGCTGCCGCAGCACCCAGCTCAGGGCGAGCTGCGCGAGCGTCTGCCCGCGGCCCTTCGCGATGGCATCCAGCGCCCGCGCACGATCGAGGTACTCGTCGCCGATCGCGCCCGACGAGAGGAACCGCCCCTGGGCCGCCCGCGAGTCCGCGGGCACGTCGCCCGAGAGGTATCGGTCGGTGAGCAGCCCCTGCGCGAGCGGCGAGAAGACGATCGCGGAAGCCCCGACCTCGTCGAGCGCCGGGAACAGGCCGTCCTCGATGTGCCGATCGAACATCGAGTACCGGGGCTGGTGGATCGTGAGCGGCACGCCCTCCGCGGCCAGCGCCTCAGCGGCCGCACGGGTCTGCTCGGGGTCGTAGTTCGAGATGCCGACGTACAGGGCCTTGCCCTGTCGCACGGCGTGGGCGAGCGCGCCCATCGTCTCCTCGATCGGCGTCTCGGGGTCGGGGCGGTGCGAATAGAACACGTCGACATACTCGAGGCCGAGTCGATCGAGGCTCTGGTCGAGCGAGGAGAGCAGGTACTTGCGCGAGCCCCAGTCGCCGTACGGGCCGTCCCACATCGTGTACCCGGCCTTCGACGAGACGATGAGCTCGTCGCGATAGGGCTTCAGGTCGGTCGCGAGCAGTCGGCCGAAGTTCTCCTCGGCGCTGCCGGCGGGAGGCCCGTAGTTGTTCGCCAGGTCGAAGTGGGTGATGCCGAGGTCGAATGCGCGACGCACGATGGCACGCTGCGTGTCGAGCGGGCGGTCGTGCCCGAAGTTGTGCCAGAGCCCGAGCGAGAGCGCGGGAAGCTTGAGGCCGCTGCGGCCGACCCGGTTGTAGGTCATGCGGTCGTACCGTTCGGGAAGCGCGAGGTAGCTCATCCCCTTACCCTAGGACCGTGGAGAGCTTCGTTCTGGCCGGTGGCTGCTTCTGGTGCCTCGATGCGGTGTACCGAACGCTGAGGGGCGTCGACGAGGTCGTCTCGGGGTACGCCGGCGGCAGCGTGCCGAACCCCTCGTACGAGCAGGTCTGCACCGGCGCGACGGGGCATGCCGAGGTCGTGCGCGTCGAGTTCGAACCCGACGCCATCCCGCGCGAGGTGATCCTCGACGTGTTCTTCACCCTGCACGATCCGCGCCAGCTGAACCGCCAGGGCGGCGACATCGGAACGCAGTACCGGTCCGCGATGTTCTTCGACGGCGACGTACAGCACGAGCTGTTCGAGGCGGCCCGCGAGCGTGCGGCCGACTGGTGGGAGGGCGAGATCGTCACGACGCTCGAGCCGCTCGGCGAGTTCTGGCCGGCCGAGGAATACCACCAGGACTTCTTCGCGAAGAATCCCGGGCAGGGCTACTGCCTCGCGGTCGCCGTGCCGAAGGTGAACAAGATCCGGCGCTCGTACGCCGAGTACGTCGTCGCTTGACGGCTCCTCCCCAGACCGCCGGTATCGCCGCCGTCCACCGATCACGGCGGGCCCCCGACGCACGGCCGGTCGCCGCGTGATCCTCGAAGCACGCGGCATCCGGGGCGGACCTCCGGCACGAGCGCCCCGGGTGCCGCCAGCCGCAGGTCCCTGCGGCGCCATCCGAAGGAGCGACATGTCCGATTCCATCACCGTCACGGGCGTCGTGGGCAGCGACCCGCGATCGATCACGACCGCCCAGGGCCTCAGCATCACCTCGTTCCGCCTCGCGACGCGGCGACGGTTCTTCGACCGCGCCGCCGGCGCCTGGCAGGACGGCGACACGAACTGGTACACCGTGTCCGCGTTCCGAACCCTCGCGCTCAACGTCGGCGCCTCGGTGCGCAAGGGCGAGCGCGTCGTCGTGCACGGCAGGCTCAAGCAGCGCCAGTGGGCCGCCGGCGAGAAGTCCGGGACCGCGGTCGAGATCGACGCGGACACCATCGGCCACGACCTCCTCTTCGGCATCACGCAGCTCCGGCGGGTGCAACGTGATCGCGACGACGCGCAGACGGATGCCTCGGGCGGCGCGGTCGTGCCGTCGGACGAGTCCGACCCGACGGCGGAGGCGGGCTTCGACGCGCACGGTGCCGACAGCCTCGGCGACGACGAGCGGGTCGTCGGCGGCGACGATGCGGCGTTCGGCGCGCGTCGGCTCGGCTACGGGGACGAGGCCGAGTTCGCGTACAGCGGTCTCGGCGCGTCGATCGCGGAGGAGGAGCCGATCTCCGGAGAGGACGAGGTCGACGGCTCGCTTCGCCGCGAGGTCGTCTGAGCGGCGATGCCCGACGCCCGCCCGAGTCGAGCGCCTAGACTCGGCACGGGCGGCGTCAGCCGCCGGACGAGGGGATCGATGGTTCGGCGACGGTTCGGCGAAGCGGCTCTGGCATTGGCCGGGGCCGTGCTCGTGTTCGGGCTGGCCGCGTGCACGGCGCAGCCCCCTGTGGCGACGACCCCGCCGCCGTCCCCCGGCGCACGTCCGACCCCGACTGCGGCCCCGCCGCCGACCCTGGCGCCGAACCTGTCGGCGACCGAGAACCTCGCGTTCTTCGACCACGTGAACCAGGGCGTCATCGCAGCCGATGCGAACGCCGGCGGCCGCGCGTTCATCGATGCGCTCGTCGTCGCGGGCTTCGACAAGGCGGCGATGCAGGTCAGTCGGGACGAGACGACGATCGGCGAGCCGGCGGACTCCGTCCAGTTCGCCGTCGCGTTCCAGGGAGAGTGCCTCGTCGGACAGTACGGACCGAAGTCGGGCGGGTACCACGGTGCCGTGCGACCAGCACTCGGAACCGGTGGCTGTCTGATCGGGCAGACGCGCCCCATAGACTGGTAGGGACATGGCTGAGTACATCTATTCGATGGTTCGCGCCCGCAAGGCGGTCGGCGACAAGGTGATCCTCGACGACGTGACGATGGCGTTCCTCCCCGGAGCGAAGATCGGCGTGGTCGGCCCGAACGGTGCTGGAAAGTCCACGATCCTCAAGATCATGGCCGGACTCGACCAGCCCTCAAACGGCGAGGCCCGGCTCTCCCCGGGATTCTCGGTCGGCATCCTGATGCAGGAGCCGGAACTCGACGAGTCGAAGACGGTCCTCGAGAACGTCCAGCAGGGCGTCGGCGAGATCAAGGCGAAGATCGACCGGTTCAACGAGATCTCGGCTGCGATGGCCGATCCCGACGCCGACTTCGACGCGCTGCTCGCCGAGATGGGCGTGCTGCAGGAGGCCATCGACGCCGCCGACGCCTGGGACCTCGACTCGCAGCTCGAGCAGGCGATGGACGCGCTGCGCTGCCCGCCGAGCGACGCGCAGGTCTCGGTGCTCTCCGGCGGTGAGAAGCGACGCGTCGCGCTCTGCAAGCTGCTGCTGCAGAAGCCCGACCTGCTGCTGCTCGACGAGCCCACCAACCACCTCGACGCCGAGAGCGTGCTCTGGCTCGAGCAGCACCTCGCGAAGTACCCCGGCGCCGTGCTCGCCGTCACCCACGACCGGTACTTCCTCGACCACGTGGCCGAGTGGATCTGCGAGGTCGACCGTGGTCGGCTCTACCCGTACGAGGGCAACTACTCGACCTACCTCGAGAAGAAGGCCGAGCGACTCGAGGTCCAGGGCAAGAAGGACCAGAAGCTGCAGAAGCGCCTCAAGGAGGAGCTCGAGTGGGTCAGGTCCAACGCCAAGGGCCGACAGGCGAAGTCCAAGGCCCGTCTCGCGCGATACGAGGAGATGGCGGCCGAGGCCGAGCGCACGCGCAAGCTCGACTTCGAGGAGATCCAGATCCCGCCGGGGCCGCGTCTGGGCGACGTCGTCCTCGAGGTCAAGAACCTCGAGAAGGGCTTCGGCGACCGCAAGCTCATCGACGGGCTCTCGTTCTCGCTCCCGCGCAACGGCATCGTCGGCATCATCGGCCCGAACGGCGTCGGCAAGACGACGCTCTTCAAGACCATCGTCGGCTTCGAGCCCGTCGACGGCGGATCGGTGAAGGTCGGGGACACCGTCGAGATCTCCTACGTCGACCAATCGCGCGGCGGCATCGACCCGAACAAGAACCTGTGGGAGGTCGTATCCGACGGGCTCGACTACATCCAGGTCGGGAAGACCGAGGTGCCCAGTCGCGCGTACGTCTCGACGTTCGGATTCAAGGGCCCCGACCAGCAGAAGAAAGCCGGCGTGCTCTCCGGCGGTGAGCGCAACCGGCTGAACCTCGCGCTCACGCTCAAGCAGGGCGGCAACCTCCTGCTGCTCGACGAGCCGACGAACGACCTCGACGTCGAGACGCTGTCGAGCCTCGAGAACGCGCTGCTCGAGTTCCCCGGCTGCGCCGTCGTCATCACGCACGACCGGTGGTTCCTCGACCGCATCGCGACGCACATCCTCGCCTACGAGGGCACCGACGAGGACCCGGCCAAGTGGTACTGGTTCGAGGGCAACTTCGAGTCGTACGAGCAGAACAAGGTCGAGCGCCTCGGCGCCGACGCGGCGAAGCCGCACCGCTCGACGTACCGGAAGCTCACCCGAGACTGACCCCATGCGGCTGCACGTTCCGACCCCGCTCCGCTGGAGCGACCTCGACGCGTACGGTCACGTGAACAACGCCCGGATGCTGAGCCTCCTCGAGGAGGCTCGCATCCAGGCGTTCTGGGTGAACGACGACGGCACCGCCGAACACGCGGTCGGTGCGTCGACCGCGGTGATCGATGCATCGCCCGGGACGACCACGTTCACGCTCATCGCGCGGCAGGAGGTCGAGTACCTCGAGCCCATCCCCTACACCCGACTCCCGCTCGACATCGAGCTCTGGATCGGGCGCATGGGCGGTGCGAGCCTCGAGGTCTGCTACGAGGTGTGCTCGCCGGAGGGCGTCGAGCCGCGGATCCGGTACACGCGCGCGAGCACCACGATCGTGCTCGTCGACGCCGCGACCGGCAAGCCGCGCCGGGTCAGCCCCGAGGAGCGGGCAGCCTGGGAGCCCTACCTCGAGGCTCCGGTCGAGTTCCGCCACCGCTGACGCGTCAGTGGCTGACAGGTGGACCATGGACGCGGCCACAGCTCATGCGTCGATCGTCGATTCGGCGCCGGTCGGTGGTGCCCGTGTTCACTCGAGCGGATCCTCGCTGAACGACCCCTCCCAGACCGCTCGGCTGCCCGACTCGCCGATCTGCACGAGCGTCCACGTCGCGCCTCCGCCGACGCCGACGGCGGACACCGCGAGCACGGCGGTCGCCGCGACCACCGCACCGCGGCCGACGGCCCGTTCGCGTCGTCGTGCGACGAGTTCCACGATCGCCCACGCCGCCAGCGCCACGGCCACGAGCAGCAGCCCGACGACCCACGGTTGCAGTTCATCACCCTGCGCGGTGTGCTCCTGGATGAGGGGTGCCGGAGGCACGCGTGCCTCCAGCCATTCACCGGCGGCGACGGTCACCATCACGAGGACGACGAGCAGCACTCCGCCGATGAGTGCCGGTAGCCACAGCACGCGGCGGGCGGCCGGCCAGACGGCGGCGAGCAGGAGCACGAGGGCGAAGAGCGGCACCGCCACCACGACGACGTGGACCAGCAGGACGTGCAGCGGAAGGCCGGCGACCTCGTAGTCCATCAGGACCCCGCCACGATCTGGTCGCCCTCCACGCGGACCGCGATGGGGGGAAGCGGGTCGAATGCCGGGCCTTGCACGGCTTCGCCGGTCGCGGCGTCGAACGCGGATCCGTGGCAGGGACACTCGAACCGCGCTCCGGCCGGGGCCACCACGCACTGCTGATGGGTGCAGATCGCGCTGAACGCGACGACCTTGCCTGCCTCCGGCTGTGCGAGCAACGCGGGCTCGCCGTCGATCTCGACCGCCACGCTGCCGCCGACCGGCACCGAAGCGAGCGCGGCGATGCCGGCGACGGCGCCGGCATCCGCCTGGTCGTCAGGAGCGGCCGATGCGCTCGGCGGAGCGCTGGTCGGCTCGTCGGCGCCGGTCGGTGGAGAGGTGGTGGGCGCTGCCGACGGTGATTCGTCGGCCGAGCATCCGGCGAGCACGAGTGCACCGGTCACGGCGCCGGTGCCGCCGATCGTGAGCACCGTCCTCCTGGACAGTCGCGTGGCATCCGTCATGGAACATCGCCTCCCGTTGTGCGATGGCCGCCGTTCGGCTCCCTGATGCCATTCTGGCGCGCGGAAGGCGTTCCATGGGGTTTTCCGTGCAAGCGCTCAGGTCGTGTCGATCATCCGCGCGGCGCGCGGACCATGCCCTCCTGGGCGACGGAGGCCACGAGCACGCCGTCGCGCGAGTAGATCCGCCCGAGCGAGAGCCCGCGGCCGCCGCTCGCCGAGGGCGACTCCTGCGTGTAGAGCAACCAGTCGTCGACACGTGCGTCGCGATGCCACCACATCGCGTGGTCGAGGCTGGCGACCTTGAGCCCGCGCGTCGCCCACGGGATCCCGTGCGCTCGCAGCACCGGTTCGAGCAGCGAGTAGTCGCTCGCGTACGCCAGTGCTGCGCGATGCAGTTCGGGGTCGTCCGGCAGTCGCCCGTCGGCCTTCATCCACACCGCCTGCCTCGGAACGAGCTCGCCCTCGACACGGAGGTAGATCGGCGCGTCCACGTGGCGCACGTCGAAGGGCCGTTCGCTCGACCAGTGCCGGGCCATGTCGTGGTCGATGTGTCCGAGGAGGTCGGCCGTCGACGGCAGCGACTCGGGATCGGGCAGGTCGGTGGGCATCTCGACCTGGTGCTCGAGCCCCTCATCGTGGGTCTGGAACGACGCGATGAGCGAGAGGATCGGCAGACCGTGCTGGAATGCCTGCGTCCGCCGGGTCGTGAACGAGCGTCCGTCGTGGATCCGGTCGACGGAGAACGTGATCGGGTGCTGCACGTCACCCGGTCGCAGGAAGTATCCGTGCATCGAGTGCAGCGCACGCTCGTCGTCGACCGTCATGGTCGCCGCCATCAGCGACTGGGCGAGCACCTGACCGCCGAACACCCTTCCGGTCGGCATCCACTGGGAGGGTCCCGTGAAGATGTCCTCGTTCGTGCGCGCGCCGGTGTCGGTGAGGTGCAGCGTGCTCAGCAGGCCCTCGATGGGACCGTTCATCGTTCCTCCGTCGGGAGCGCGCAACGCACGCGGTCCGGCGACCGCTGGCGGAAGCCGCGGCGCTCAGTTGGTAGTTTAGACACGACATGGTTCAGCATCTGACGCTCGCCGACAGCCTGTCGCTCGGTGACCTGCACACGTATCTGCAACGGGCGGGCCGCGTCGAGGACGGTTCGGTGCGCCTGATCGCCGGATCCGGCATCCTCGCGGTCTACACCGCGATCCTCTACCCCCGCGGCATCCTCGACGAGAGCCCGACGGTGCTCGGCCTGCGGACGTTCTCGCTGGTCGACACGGAGGACTTCGACGCGGTCGTGCCGATGCGCTCGATCGTCGAGCGGATCACCCGCGCCCGCCGTGAGCTCGCAGAGGACGACGAGTCGCGACCGGTCACCATGTCGCGTCCGCCCGAGGTCAACACCGTCACCTGGGCGGGCATCTCGCCGCCCCGGGGCGGCTGGTTGCCGATCGGGCAGACGGATGCCGCGACGCTCGAGTCCGCGGCGCGCGCCGGCATCGCCGAGGTGGCGGAGACCATCCCCGACGGAACCGGTGAGCAGCTCGTGCAGCGCGTGCGCAGCGAGGTCTGGGGCCGCGGTATCGACGGTCTGGAGTACGTGCCGTCGGGCGCGGCGTTCGCCGCCTTCAGCCTCGGCTTCCTCGGTGACGACGCCGTGAGCGTGTTCGAGACCGGCCCGTGGACCCGGCTGAGCTCTCGGCGCGGCCACGTGCTCGTGCGGCGCAAGCCGTGGAGCCTCAAGTCCTGACACCGAGCCCGTTCGCGGCCGGCCGCCTCAGTCCCGAGCGATCGCGCGACCGGCGGCACGCCCCGTGAAGAGGCATCCGCCGAGGAACGTCCCCTCGAGCGCACGGTAGCCGTGGATGCCGCCGCCGCCGAACCCGGCGGCCTCGCCGGCCGCGTAGAGGCCGGGCACGGGCGCGCCGTTCGCGTCGAGTGCCCGCGAGTCGAGGTCGGTCTGGATGCCGCCCAACGTCTTGCGGGTCAGCAGGTGCAGCTTGACCGCGATGAGCGGGCCGGCCTTCGGGTCGAGGATGCGGTGCGGCGTCGCCACGCGGATCAGCTTGTCGCCGCGGTAGTTGCGGGCGCTGCGGATCGCGGCGAGCTGGAGGTCCTTCGAGAATTCGTTGTCGAGCTCGCGGTCGCGTGCGCGGATCTCGCGCTCGACCCGCTCGGTGTCGAGCGGTGCGTCGCCCGAGAGGCCGCGCATCCCCTCGAGCAGTTCGGGCAGCGTGTCGGCGACCACGAAGTCGACGCCGTGCTGCTTGAACGCCTCGACCGGCCCGGGGGCTCCGGCGCGGACCCGCTGGGCCAGCAGGCGCAGGTCCTTCCCGGTGAGGTCGGGGTTCTGCTCGCTCCCGGAGAGGGCGAACTCCTTCTCGATGATCTGCTGTGTGAGCACGAACCACGAGTGGGCGTGCCCGGTCGCCATGAGGTGCTCGAGCGTGCCGAGCGTGTCGAACCCCGGGAACAGGGGCACCGGCAGCCTCGAGCCGGTCGCGTCGAACCAGAGCGACGAGGGGCCCGGGAGGATGCGGATGCCGTGGTTCGGCCACACCGGGTCCCAGTTGGTGATGCCCTCCGTGTAGTGCCACATGCGGTCGGAGTTCACGAGCCGTGCACCCGCGGACTCGGCGATGGGCAGCATCCGGCCGTCGACGTGCGCGGGGACGCCGGTGAGGAAGTCGCGCGGCGGCTCGCCCATGCGGGCCGGCCAGTACTGCCTGACGAGCTCCGCGTTCCCGCCGATGCCGCCGGAGGAGACGACGACGGCGGGCGAGCGGAACTCGAACTCCCCGACGACCTCGCGATTGCTCGGCTCGCCGCGTCCGGCGTCGTCGTCGGCGAGGACCGCTCCTCGCACGCCCACGACCGCGCCCTGCTCGACGATGAGCTCGTCGACCCGGTGGCGGTGGCGGAAGGCCACGAGGCCGGCGGCCTCACCTGCCCGGACCCGGGCGATGAACGGCGCGAGCACCCCCGGACCGGTTCCCCAGGTGATGTGGAAGCGCGGCACCGAGTTGCCGTGGCCGGACGGGCGCCCGTCGCCGCGCTCGGCCCACCCGACGACGGGGAAGAACCGGACCCCCTTCCCGTGGAGCCAGGCCCGCTTCTCGCCGGCGGCGAATTCGAGGTACGCGTCGGCCCAGCGTCGACCCCACTCGTCTTCATCGCGGTCGAATCCGGCCGTTCCCGCCCAGTCCTGACGGGCGAGTTCGAGGGAGTCGCGCACGCCCATGCGGCGCTGCTCGGGGGAGTCGATCAGGAAGAGTCCGCCGAACGACCAGTGCGCCTGCCCGCCGAGGCTCGCCGCCGGCTCCTGCTCGACGATGAGCACCCGCTTGCCGGCGTCGACGAGCTCGGAGGCCGCGACGAGCCCGGCGAGCCCGGCGCCCACGATGATCGCGTCGGGTGTCTCGGGCTGGTCGGTGGGGTCGGGTGCGGCCACGTGGGGACTCCTTCGTCTCGGGTGGATCAGGGTCGTCCTGTGTCGGTCAGGGCGTGTCGGGTGGTGCAGCGTGCTCCGGTGGGCGCCGGAGCCGGGATCAGTCCTCGAAGGTGTTCACCATCGCGAACGCCGCGCGCTGCAGGTAGTCCCAGAGGACCTCCTCGGCGAGCGGGGGGAGGTCCAGCGTATCGACCGCGGCGCGCATGTGCGCGAGCCAACGGTCGCGGGCGTCGGGGTTCACCTTGAACGGCTGGTGGCGCAGCCGCAGGCGCGGGTGGCCGCGCTCCTGGCTGTAGGTGCCGGGGCCGCCCCAGTACTGCTCGAGGAAGAGCTGCAGGCGCAGGGCCGCGGGGCCCAGGTCCTCCTCGGGGTACATGGGTTTGAGCACCGGATCCGCGGCGACGCCGCGGTAGAACTCGTTCACGAGCTTCTCGAAGGTCGCCGACCCGCCGACCTGGTCGTAGAACGAGTCTCCCAGTGCCGCGCCGTGCTCGCTGCTGCGCAGCGGCACGTTCGCCGGTTGAGCCGGGCCGGATGCCTCGGGCGGCACGACCGACCCCGCAGCGCGGTCGTCGGCGGATTCGCGATCGGTCATGCGTCGGAGCCTCCGCCCGATGTGCTGCCGCTCGGCGTACTCGGCGGATCCTTCGGCGCACGCGGTCCGCGGGGGAGCAGCGGCTTCTTCGCGGGCTTCGCCTTGGCCTCGGATGCGAGCACGGCGTTCGGGGCGGTCCGCGGCGGTTTGGTGCCCTTCACCCGGGTCGCCGCGTCGAATCCGCTGAGCACCACCGCGTTCAGGCTGGGCAGCTTCACGTCCATGGCGTCGAGCGCGTTCTTGATGCGCACCCGCAGTTCGCGGGCGATGTCGTCCTTCGACGACGTGCGGACCTTCACGACGACGCGGATGACCATCGCCTCGGAGGAGATCGACTCGAGCCCCCAGATCTCGGGCTTCTCGAGGATCCGCGAGCGCCACTTCGGGGTCTGCGCGAACTCGGTCGCCGTCTTCATCAGCGTGGCCTCGACGGCCTCGATGTCGGCGTCGTACGGCACGGCGACGTCGAGGATGACCCGGGCCCAGCCCTGCGACATGTTGCCGACCCGGAGGATCTCGCCGTTCCGGACGAACCAGAGCGTCCCGTTGACGTCGCGGATCTTCGTCACGCGGACGTTGACCTCCTCGACGATGCCGGTCGCCGGTCCCAGATCGACGACGTCGCCGACCCCGACCTGGTCTTCGATGACCATGAACAGGCCGTTGAGCACGTCCTTCACGATGTTCTGGGCGCCGAAGCCGAGGCCGGCGCCGATCGCGGCGGAGAGCAGCGCGAACGAGCCCAGGATGTTCGGGTTGAGCGTTGCGACGATCATCAGCACGACGATGATGCCGATGGTCACGTTGACGATGTTCGTGAGCACCGACCCGAGGGTGCGCGTGCGCTGCACGAGCCGCACGGTGGCGAGGGGCGACGCCTGCAGTGCCTGCGTGTCGGTGACGTCCTGCTTCTTCTTGACGCCGGTGACGATCTGCTGCACGACCCGGTCGATGACGAAGTGCAGCACCCAGCGGATGAGGAGCGCGATGACGACGATGAGGATGATCGAGATCAGCTGGCCGAGCATGATCGCCCAGTTCTCGGACCACCACGTCGAGATCACACTGAAGAAGTCGGTGTTCAGCACGGTCGTCGGTTCGGTCGAAGGCAGCTCGTCGGGGGACTCGAATCGCATGATCCGGAAATCCTATCGATCGGCGACTGGGAGCTCCTCGAACGCCCGGGCGTCGAACGCCCGAGCCGCGAGGGCGCGTTCGAGCTCGGAGAGCTGCTCCGAGACGAGTCGCACCAACGGCGCCGGGCCGTCGTTCGCCGCGAGCCACACGCGCGTCCGTTCGGCGAGCCGCTCGTCGACCAGCGGGCTCGGGAAGAGCCGCGTGACGATGAGCGAGGCCATGGTCGAGGACCGCTGCGCCCACACCTGCTGCAGCATCGCGAAGTAGCCCTCGACGCTCGGTGCCAGCAGTGCGGCGGGCGCTGCGCGACGCCAGCCGTCGGCGACCGCGCGTGCGAGGTCGTTCGAGAGGGAGGCATCCGTCGCGACGCGATGCCACGCAGCCGCCTTCGTCGTCTCGTCGGGCGCCGCGGCGCGAGCCGTCTCGGCGAGCTGTCGGCCCTTGGCGGTGTCGTCGAGCGCGAGTGCCGCGTCGATCTCGCCGGCGGCGGACGCGCCGAGGGCGCTCCGGGCGATCACGATCTCCCAGCGCAGGTCGAGGTCGATCTCGAGGCCGTCGAGCGCCTCGTGTCCGTCGAGGAGCGAGCCGAGCACGTGGGCGTGCGCGGGCGTGGAGGCGAGCCTCGTGAACGCCTTCGCGAACTGGAGCTGCGCATCGGAGCCGGGTTCGGCGAGCGCGGCCTGCGCCCAGACGGCGTCGCCGGCCTCGGCGGCGACGAGGTCGCGGTGCTCCTCGGCGACGTAGCGGCCGATCGCGAGTTCGAGCCGCGCGAGCGTGAGCCCGCGAGTCGAGGACTGCGACTCGTGCCCGACGTTGCGCAGGACCAGGCGGACGTAGTCGCCTGCGGCGAACTCGGCGTCGCGCACCGCGTCCCAGGCCGATCCGAGCACGACCGCGCGCGCGACCGGGTCGCCGAGCTCCGAGAGGTGGTCGATCGCGGTCGAGAACGAGTCGGCGTCGAGCCGGACCTTCGCATAGGTCAGGTCGTCGTCGTTCACGAGCAGCAGGTCCGGCCGGTGGTGTCCCTGGAGTTCGAGGACCGGCGTCGATGCGCCGTCGACGTCGAGCTCGACGCGGTGGGTGCGCAGGAGTCGGCCGCCGACGAGGTCGTAGCAGCCGATCGCGAGCCGGTGCGGTCGCAGGGTCGGCCGTTCGACGGGAGCCGCCTGCTCCACCCTGGCCGAGCGGATCACGCCCGACTCGTCGTCGACGTCGAGCGCGACGCGCAGCGTGTTCACGCCCGCGGTCTCGAGCCAGACCGCGGACCACGTCGACAGCTCGCGGCCCGATGCGAGCTCGAGCTCGCGGAGGAGGTCGGCGAGGGTCGCGTTTCCGCCGCCGTGGGCGCGGAGGTACGCGCCGACCCCGCGCTGGAACGCCTCGAGCCCGACCCAGGCGACCAACTGCTTCAGCACCGAGGCGCCCTTGTCGTAGGTGATCGCGTCGAAGTTGACCTCGACGTCGGCGAGGTCGCGGATCTCGGCGACGATGGGATGCGTCGACGGCAGCTGGTCCTGCTCGGCGGCGTGCGCCTTCTCATCGCTCGCGAACGTCGCCCAGACACCCGAGAACTCGGTGATCTGCGAGGTGGCCAGCGTCGACGCCCAGGTCGCGAACGACTCGTTCAGCCACAGGTCGTTCCACCAGCGCATCGTCACGGAGTTGCCGAACCACATGTGGCTGAGCTCGTGGAGCACGACGATCGCGCGCTGCTCGCGCCGGGCTTCGGGCACGCGGGCTCGGAACAGGTACGACTCGTTGAAGGTGACGGCGCCGACGTTCTCCATCGCGCCCCAGTTGTACTCGGGCACGAAGATCTGGTCGTACTTGCCGTACGGGTACGGCGCGTCGAACGCGTGCTCGTAGAACTCGAGGCCGCGGCGGACCAGGTCGAACATGACGTCCGGTTCGGCGTACTGGGCCAGCGAACGCCGGGTGAAGAGCCCGAGGGGCACCTCGCGGCCGTCGACGCTCGTGGCGATGCCGCTCCAGCGCTCGTACGGGCCCGCGATGATGGCGACGATGTAGCTGGAGATCACCGGCCCGGTCTCGAACGACCAGGTCGCCGTGTCGGATGCCCCGCCCTCGGCATCCTCGTCGCCGCTCCCCACGGCGCCGGCAACCGGCACGGGCTCGGGCGAGGGCGCGTTCGAGAGCACCGTCCAGTACGCGGGCGCCGTGATCGTGAACCGCACACCCGCCTTCAGGTCTGGCTGGTCGAAGACCGCGTAGACGCGGTTCGCCTCGGCGACGGCGAACTCGGTGTAGAGGTAGGTCTCGTCGTCGACGGGGTCCGTGAAACGGTGCAGTCCCTCGCCGGTGTTGGTGTAGGCACAGGTCGAGACGACCCGCAG
The DNA here is from genome assembly GCF_004006235.1 of Agromyces sp. LHK192. Classification (NCBI taxonomy): domain Bacteria; kingdom Bacillati; phylum Actinomycetota; class Actinomycetes; order Micrococcales; family Microbacteriaceae; genus Agromyces; species Agromyces sp. LHK192. Next base: position 2,314,248 of record NZ_CP034753.1, on the reverse strand, counting down.
TTCGTTCTGCGCGGCGAGGCCGTCGAGCCGGATCCGCGTGCCGTCGCTCACGCCGGCCGGATCGAGCGCCCGGCCGTTCAGCACGATCTCGTGCACCTGCTCGGTGCAGGCCTCGATGAAGGTCGAGGCGCCCTCGACGCCGGTGAAGCGCGCGGTCGTCTCGCTCCGGAAGGTCGCCGCGTCGCCCGTGAGGTCGAGCACGACCTCGTAGCTCGGCGTGCCGACGATCCCGGCCCGCTCCTCGGCTTCCGAACGGGTGAGGTTGGCAGCAGGCATTGACGTGCCCTTTCGTCGGGGGGATGGCGCCCGGCAAGCCTATCGAGGCGGGCGGCGCCCGGGCTGATCCAGCAGGCCGAACTCGTACGCGAGGATGACGAGCTGGACGCGATCCCGGGCGCCGAGTTTCTGCAGCACCCGCCCGACGTGCGTCTTCACCGTCGATTCGGACAGGAAGAATCGTTCGGCGAGTTCGGTGTTGTTGAGGCCCTCCGCGATGCCCAGCAGGATCTCGCGCTCCCTCGAGGTCAGGTCTTCGAGCGCGCTCCGCGCCTGCGGCGCCGGCCCGTCGCCGGCCGGGAGATCCGCGGCGAAGAGTTCGAGCATGCGGCGCGTCACTCGCGGCGAGAGTGCCGCCTCGCCGGCGTGGACGGTTCGGATGGCCGAGACGAGCTCGATCGGTCGGACGTCCTTCAGCAGGAATCCGCTGGCGCCGGCGCGGATCGCCGCGAACGCGTACTCGTCGAGGTCGAACGTCGTCAGGACGAGGATGCGCGTGTCCGGATGCCGCACACTGAGCTCGCCGGTCGCGGCGATGCCGTCCATGCCGGGCATGCGCACGTCCATCAGCAGCACATCGACGGCCGTGGCCTCCACCAGGTCGATGGCTCCGCCGCCGTCGGCGGCCTCGCCGACGACCTCGATGCCGGGCTCGGCCTCGAGGAGGAGGCGGAATCCCGTGCGGACGAGCGCCTGGTCGTCGACGAGGCCGACACGCACGACCGCGCCGTGCGTGCGGTCCGGCCGCCGGCTCGCCTGGTCGGTCATCGGTCGGCCTCCGGGTTCGGGGTCGGGAGCGTCGCGCGCAGCCGCCATCCGCGGCCGCCGCGGGGGCCGGCCTCGAGCGATCCGCCGTACCAGGCGATCCGCTCCTTCAGGCCGGCGAGACCGCGCCCGGCGCCGGCGGGCTCGATCGTCGGCGTGCCGGGGTCCGCCGGCGAGGCGTCGTCCTCGACGAGGATCTCGATGAGATCGCCGCGATGCTCGATCCGCGCGGTGACTCGGCTCGCCCGGGCTCCGTGCCGGAGCGCGTTCGTGAGCCCCTCCTGCACGATCCGGTAGACCGCGAGGCCGAGGGCCGGATCCACGATCGGCGGCCCCGTCGTCGTGAGTCGCACCGGCAGGCCGGCATCGCGGAACCCGTCGACGAGATCGGGGATCTCGGCAGGGCCCGGCTGCGGCCGGAGCTCGGCGCGATCGCCATCGGGTTCGGAGAGCACCCCGAGCATGCGGCGCATCTCGGCCAGCGCGTCGCGACCTGCCTCGGCGACGTTGCGCATGGCCTCGGCCGCGCGGTCCGGATCGCGTCGCACCGTCGCCGCGGAACCGTCGGCGAGCGTCACCATGACCGTGAGGCCGTGGGAGACGATGTCGTGCATCTCGCGGGCGATGCGGGCGCGCTCCTCGGCCGCGGCGAGCCGGGCCTGCTGGTCGCGGTCGCGGGCGAGGTCGTGGGCCCGTGCGATGAGCGCCTCGAGATAGCGCCGCCGGTTCCCGACCGTGATCCCGATGAGCGTCGCGATGAGCAGGAAGACCACGTACTGGCCGGAGGCCGCGACCGGGCCGTCGTCGGGGATCGCTCCGGTGACGGCCTCGAGGTATGCGCCGACCGTCGCGACCAGGACCGAACCGGCGAAGCCGAGCCACGCCGACTTCGTCGATCGGTAGACGCCGAGCGCGTACAGGGCGAACACGACGGCGAACACGTCGCTGGCGCCGGCAGGCGCGGCGAGCAGGCACGCTGCCCACGCGATCCCGATGAGGAGCCACGGTCGGCTGCGACGCAAGACCACCAACGCGGCGCCGACCCCGGCGACGCCCACCACATGGGCGACCACCGCGCCCGTGGCAGGGCCGTCGGCCACGGTCGTGGCCCCGACGATGATCACGAGGCTGGGAACGACGTAGGCGGCGGCGATGAGGGCGTCGGTCAGCCGCGGATGGCGCGCCCAGAACCGCCGGATGACGCCCGGCGGCTTCGGCAGACGCAGTTCTCCCCCGACCGCCGGTGCCGGGCGGCCGGGGGAGAACGGTGCGTCCGTCATGGGCAGGACTCTACGCGTCCCGTCGCTTCAGCAGCGCCGAGGCGCCGAGGAGCGAAGCCGCCACCCACGCGACCACGACGAGCAGGCTCTGCCACGCGTTCGGACCGACCATCGCGGCGTCGTCGGCGCCGACGGCGGTGAACATCGTGAGACCCGCCGACGACGGGAGGTAGAGCCCGACGTCCGTCGCCCAGTCCGCCGGGATCAGCATCAGCACGGTCGGCAGGAGCAGCAGCAGCCCGAGCACCGCGGCTATGCCGCCCGCGCTCGACCGCAGGATGGTGCCGATGCCGAGGGCGAGCACCGCGACGAGCGCGAGGTACAGCGCACTGCCCGCGATCGACAGCGCCGTGACCGGGTCGAGCAGGTCGAGCGCGGTGCCGAGGACCGCGGACGCCGTGAGGTAGCCGCCGACGCTCGCGACCAGTCCGACGACGAAGGTGGCGACGACGAGCACGATCGCCTTCGCGGCGAGCGCGGGCAGGCGCTTCGGCACCGCCGTCAGCGTCGACCGGATCATTCCGGTGGTGTACTCGCCGCTGATCACCAGCACCCCGAGCACCCCGACGACGAGCTGCCCGAAGTACGTGCCGAACGTGGCGGACTGGATGACCAGGTCGCGCTGCTGCTCCGCGGGCATGGCTGCGACGTCGAGTTCGCCGGCGGCGCCGTTGAGCATGCTGAACGACATGAGGGCCGCCATGCCGAGCGAGATCACCACGACGATCGCGTACGACCACACGGTCGACCGGAGGCTGCGGAGTTTCACCCATTCGGAGGCGAGCACGCCGCCGAAGGTCAGTCGGGGCTCTCGGGAACCCGCCGGCCGCCGCATCAGGGCCGAGGTGCTGATCGCGGTCATCGGACGGCCTCCGTCCGGTATTCCACGACGTCCGAGGTGAGGGCGAGGTACGCCTCCTCGAGCGACGCCTGCTGCGGGGAGAGTTCGTGGATCGCGATGCCGTTCGCGAGGGCGAGGTCGCCGATGACGGATGCCGCCAACCCGGTGATCTCGAGCACGCCGGCTTCGGACCGGATGACGGCGACATCGGGCGCCGCGACGAGATCGGCCAACTGCGAGGCATGCGGCGAGCGCACCCTGACCCTGGTCTGCATGCCGCCGGCGATGATGTCGGCGACGGGTGCGTCGGCGATGATCCTGCCGCGGCCCAGCACGATGAGGTGGTCGGCGGTAAGCGCCATCTCGCTCATGAGGTGCGAGGAGAGGAAGACCGTGCGTCCCTCTCCGGCGAGGTGGCGCACGAACTCGCGGACCCAGAGCACTCCCTCGGGATCGAGACCGTTGACCGGTTCGTCGAGGATGAGCGTCGCCGGATCGCCGAGCATGGCCGCCGCGATGCCCAGACGTTGGCCCATGCCGAGCGAGAAGCCGCCGACGCGCTTGCGCGCGACCGACTCGAGACCGGTCAGCTCGATGACCTCGCGGACCCGGCGAGCACCGATGCCGTGCGTCGCCGCCATCGCGAGGAGGTGGTTCTCGGCCGTACGACCGGTGTGCACGGCCTTCGTGTCGAGGAGCGCACCGACCTCGTGCAGGGGAGCCCGGTGCTGGGCGTATGGGCGGCCCCCGACCGTGACCGTGCCGGAGGTCGGTCGGTCGAGTCCCACGATCATGCGCATCGTGGTCGATTTGCCGGCCCCGTTCGGTCCGAGGAAGCCGGTGACCTGCCCGGGTTGCACGGTGAACGTGATGTCGTCGACGGCGGTTCTCGCGCCGTAGCGCTTGGTGAGCGCGGTTGCGGTGATCATGCGTTCGACGCTACGGAATGCGTGGATCGGTCGCGTCGGCCGAGGGGATGGTTCGCGGGCGGCGGCGGGTGGTACCGGGGTACCACCCGCCGTCGCGGCGGCCTGCAGCCCGCGGCCTACTGCGCGTCGCGCGCCTGCGCCGCGAGCGCGCGCTCGACACCGGCGACGTTCTCCACGACGAGGCGGCGGAGCGCCGGAGCGGAGTCGGCGCTGCCGGCGAGCCAGGCGTGGCTGGCCTCGACGAGCGCCGCGTTCGCGAGCGGCGCCGGGTAGAGCAGGTCGACGAGCTTCTCGGCGATCGCGTAGCTGCGCTGTTCCCACACCTCGCCGATCATGGCGAAGTACCGGTCGACGAACGGCTCGAGCAGGGTGCGGTCGGCGGCACGCAGGAAGCCGGCCGCGGTGGTGCGCACGACCGAGTTCGTCGCGGTGTCGACGTCGATGAGCGAGGCCCATGCCCGCTCCTTCGCCTCGGCGGTCGGGATCGCGGCGCGTGCGTGCGCGGCGGACTCCTGGCCGGTGACCGTGTTGTCCTCGGCGAGGCGGGCGTCGATGTCGTCGTCGCCGGCACGGCCCGCGGCGACGAGGGCGATGAGCAGCTCCCAGCCGAGGTCGGTGTCGATGTCGAGCCCGTCGAGGGTGCGCTCGCCGGTGAAGAGGGCCTGCAGGTCCTCGACGTGGGAGCCGGACTCGGCGATCGCGGCGAACGCCTTCACGAACTGGAACTGGGCGTCGCCGCCCGCTTCGGCGGACTGGGACAGCGTCCAGAACCCGTCGGCCAGCGCGCGACGTGCGTCGGCGCGCTTGCCGGGGTCGACGTACGAGCTCGCAGCGAGCAGGGCGTTGGCGATGACGATGCGCAGCGTCGTCGACTCGGTCTCGCTCGCGACGTTGCCGAGCACGAGCTCGAGGTAGTCGCTCGCGGCGGTCTCGCCGTCGCGCGTGGCGTCCCAGACCGAGCTCCAGACGAGCGCGCGCGCCAGCGGCGACGCGAAGTTCGAGAGGTTCTCGAGCGCGACCCGGCGCGACTGCTCGTCCAGGCGGATCTTCGCGTACGCGAGGTCGTCGTCGTTGAGCAGGACCAGGTCGGGGCGGGCGAGGCCGACGAGTTCGGCCACCTCGGTGCGCTCGCCGTCGACGTCGAGCTCGACGCGGTGTTCGCGCACGAGCACGCCGTCCTGCAGGTTGTAGAACCCGATCGCGAGGCGGTGCGGGCGGATCGTGGGGTAGTCGGCCGGTGCGGACTGCAGCACCGCGAACGCGGTGATGGCGCCCGAGGCATCCGTCTGGATCTCGGGGCGCAGCGTGTTGACGCCGGCGGTCTCGAGCCACAGCTTCGACCACGCCGACAGGTCGCGACCGGATGCGGTCTCGAGCTCGGAGAGGAGGTCGGCGAGCGTCGTGTTGCCCCACGCGTGCTTGCGGAAGTACGCGCCGACGCCGGCGAAGAACGCGTCGATGCCGACCCACGCGGCGAGCTGCTTGAGCACCGAGCCGCCCTTGGCGTACGTGATGCCGTCGAAGTTGACGAGCACGTCCTCGAGGTCGCGGATCTCGGCGACGATCGGGTGGGTCGAGGGCAGCTGGTCCTGCCGGTAGGCCCAGGCCTTCTCCATCGAGTTGAACGTGGTCCACGCCTCGTGCCACTCGGTGGCCTCGGCGGTCGCGATGGTCGACGCCCACTCGGCGAACGACTCGTTCAGCCAGAGGTCGTTCCACCACTTCATCGTGACGAGGTCGCCGAACCACATGTGCGCGAGCTCGTGGAGGATCGTGACGACCCGGCGTTCCCGGATCGCGTCGGTGACCTTGGAGCGGAAGACGTACGCCTCGGTGAACGTCACCGCGCCCGCGTTCTCCATCGCGCCGGCGTTGTACTCGGGGACGAAGAGCTGGTCGTACTTCGCGAACGGGTACGGCACGCCGAACTTGTCCTCGAAGTAGGTGAAGCCCTGCTTCGTCTTCTCGAAGACGTAGTCGGCGTCGAGGTACTGCGCGAGGCTGCGGCGCACGAAGACGCCGAGGGGGATCACGCGCCCGTCGGCGCTGGTGAGCTCGTCGCGCACGACGTCGTAGGGGCCGGCGATGAGCGCCGTGATGTAGCTCGAGATGCGCGGCGTCGGCTCGAACGCCCAGGTCCTGGCCGCCCCGTCGGTCGAGCTCGTCGAGGTCACGTCGGTCGGCTCGGGCGTCGGCTGGTTCGACACGACCTCCCAGTGCGCGGGCGCCGTGACGGTGAACCGGAACGCCGCCTTCAGATCGGGCTGCTCGAACACCGCGAACATGCGCCGCGAGTCGGGCACCTCGAACTGGGTGTAGAGGTACGCCTCGCCGTCGACCGGGTCGACGAACCGGTGCAGCCCCTCGCCGGTGTGCATGTAGCGGCCGTCGGCGTCGACGACCAGCACGTTCTCGTCGGCGAGGTCGGGCAGCTGGATGCGCACGCCGTCGCTGACCTCGGCCGGGTCGAGTTCGCGGCCGTTGAGCGTGACCGAGTGCACCGCGGCGGTGATCGCGTCGATGAAGGTCGAGGCGCCCGCGCTCGCTCCGAACCGCACGGTGGTCGTGGTGCGGAACAGGTCGGGCCCCTGCGTCACGTCGAGCACGACGTCGTAGTCGTGGACCGTGACGAGCGCGGCCCGCTCTTCGGCTTCGATCCGGGTGAGGTTGTCTCCAGGCACGTGCAAGTCTCCATCTGCGTCGAACGGATGCCTCGCCCGCGGCTCGTGGCCGCGGGCAACGTCCACCAGCCTAACCGCGCGGGCGTCGCCCGAGGGGTGGGAGTACGGTCGCGGTATGCCATCGAGCACGGATGCCTCGGCCACGACCGCCGAGCGGTACCGCGTGTTCGCCGAGGTCGAGGCGCGGGGCATGTCGGCGACGTACGAGGACTGGGCGTCGGGCATCGCCGAGGATCCGCCGACGATCGCGCTCATCGACGAACTCCCCGCGGCGAAGCGTCAGCCGAACCTGGTCTTCTCGGCAGCCCGGTTCCTCGATGCGCCGACCGGCCGCTACGGGGGATTCCGCGACTGGTTGCACCGGAACTGGGCCGACGTGCGCGAGGTGGCGCTGACCCATGCCACGCAGACCAACGAGGCCGCGCGGAGCGCGCTGCACCTGCCCGTGCTCGCAGGGCTCCCGGGCCCGCTCGCCCTCCTTGAGGTCGGCGCCTCTGCCGGGCTGTGCCTCTACCCCGACCGGTTCGGCTACCGCTACTCGGGGCATCCGCCGCTCGAGCCCGCCGACGGCCCGAGCCCGGTGGTGCTCGACTGCGAGGTCGACGCGGCGACCCCGGTGCCAGGGCGGCTGCCCGAGGTCGTCTGGCGGGGCGGCATCGACCTGCACCCGCTCGACGTCCGCGACGCCGACGACGTCGCCTGGCTCGAGGCGCTCGTCTGGCCCGAGCATGACGACCGGCGGCGTCGCCTGCGGGCTGCGGCCGCGCTCGCCGCGGCCGACCCTCCCCGGATCGTCGCCGGCGACCTCGCCGAGCGGCTCGACGCGCTGGCGGCCGAGGCTCCGCGCGACGCGACGCTGGTGGTCTTCCACACGGCCGTGCTGATGTACTTGGAGCCCGACGCGCGCGAGCGGTTCGCCGAGCAGGTGCGAGGCCTGCCCGGCCACTGGATCTCCGCCGAGGGCCGCACCGTGACGCCCGGCATCCGGGTCCGCGACGACGTGCCGAACGAGCCGGCCGACTTCGTGCTCGCACTCGACGGCACGCAGGTCGCGTGGGCGCAGCCGCACGGACGCCGCCTGCGCTGGACCGGGGGATCCGAGCCTTCCCGGCTTCCCTAGACTTGCCTGCATGCGCATCCACATCGCGACCGACCACGCCGGCCTCGAGTTCAGCCGGACCCTCCTCGACCACCTGACCAACGCCGGTCACGAGGTCGTCGACCACGGCCCGGTCGAGTACGACGCGCTCGACGACTACCCGGCGTTCTGCATCAACGCTGCGCTCGCGGTCGCCCGCGACCAGGCCGTCGGGGTTCGCGCACTCGGGGTGGTGTTCGGCGGGTCCGGCAACGGCGAGCAGATCGCCGCGAACAAGGTCGAGGGCATCCGCGCGGCGCTGGTCTGGAGCATGGACACCGCGATCCTCGCCCGCCAGCACAACGACGCCAACGTCATCTCGATCGGCGCACGCCAGCACACCGTCGAGGAGGCGATCCGCTACATCGACGCCTTCATCGCCGAGCCGTTCTCGGGCGACGAGCGCCACGTGCGCCGCATCGCGCAGCTCGCCGAGTACGAGCAGACCGGCGACATCGCCGGCAAGGGCGTCGACACGGCCTCCGCAGAGGCCTGACCGGTGCCCGAGGGCCACTCCGTCCATCGCATCACCCGGCAGTTCGAACGGAACTTCGTCGGCCACGTGGTGCACGCGTCGAGCCCGCAGGGCCGCTTCGCCGCCGGCGCCGCGCAGCTCGACGGCAAGCGCATGACGGATGCCCGGGCCATCGGCAAGCAGATGTTCCTCGGCTTCGAGGGCGACCTGTGGCTGCGGGTGCACCTCGGCATGTACGGTGCGTGGGACTTCGCGGGCGACATCCTGATGGACGCCACGATCGCCTCGGCGAACGGGCGCATGGGGCAGACCAACCAGCGCGGCACCTTCCTCGACGGCCCGAATCCCGACGGCGTGGCCCGCGACGACGCCATCCTCGACTCCGCCGGCGAGAACTCGCTCACGTCCATCGGTGCTCCGCGCCGGGCGAGGCTGCGCATGTCGGAGTCGGAGAAGGACGGCGGCGGCCTCGACGTCTTCCCGCCCGAGCCGGTCGGCCAGGTGCGCGTGCGCCTGCTCACCGACACGATCTGCGCCGACCTCCGCGGGCCGACCGCCTGCGAGGTGCTCGACCCGGCGCAGGTCGAGCAGGTCGTCGCGAAGCTCGGCCCCGACCCCCTCCTCGACGATGGCCCGGAGGCCGAGGAGCGGTTCACCCGGGCGATCCGCAAGCGCGGCACGCCAATCGGCCTGCTGCTCATGGACCAGTCCGTCGTCTCGGGCATCGGCAACGTCTACCGAGCCGAGATGCTCTTCCGCGCCCGCCAGAATCCGCACACGCCCGGCAAGCTGGTGCCCGAGGAGCACGTGCGGCACCTCTGGGCCGACTGGTCGAAGCTGTTGCGGATCGGCGTCGAGACGGGGCAGATGATGACGATGGACGACCTCGAACCCGAGGCCTACCGTGCCGCGATGGCGAACCGCGCCGACCGGCACTGGGTGTACAAGCGCGAGGGCCTGCCGTGCCGGGTCTGCGGCACGAACGTGGTGCTCGAGGAGATGGGCGCCCGCAAGCTGTACTGGTGCCCGTACTGCCAGGCCTGATCGGAACGTCCGCCGCCCACCCCTGAACCTGTCGAAGCGAGCACCATGCGCCAGAACCCCAGCTTCACCCTCGCGAGCGAGGAGGCCGTCAAGCGGGTCATCCGCGAGCACCCGTGGATGACGATCGTGAGCATGACGGATGCCTCCGGCCTCGTCGCCTCCCACTACCCGGTGCTCCTCGATGAGACCGCGGACGGCATCGTGCTGCTGACCCACGTCGGCCGTCCCGACGAGGTGCTCCACGAACTCGGCAGCCACGAGGTGCTCGTCATCGTGCAGGGGCCGCACGGCTACATCTCGCCCGGGTGGTACGACGCGAAGCCCGCCGTGCCCACCTGGAACTTCGTCGCCGCCCACCTGTACGGCACGCCTGAACTGCTGGACGCCGACGAGAACCTGCGTGTGCTCGAAGCCCTCGTCGACCACTTCGAGGACGCGATGCCCGAACCGCGCCGCATGCGGGGCACGGCAGAGAACTCGGCGTACGCCGACCGCATCGCCGGCGGCACCGTCGGGCTGCGGATCCCGATCACGAGGTTCTCGGCGAAGAACAAGATGAGCCAGAACCGCCCTGCGGAGACCGTCGACCGCATCATCGCCGAGCTCGAGGGCGACGGACCCTACGCCGACGCGGCACTCGCGGCCGAGATGCGGCGTACGCACGCCCTGCTCCGCGCCGCACGAGCGGCCGCGACGGGAGCGGGCGCATGACCACGGGCTCGCTCGTGCTCGAGGAGGCGCGGCTGCCCGGCGCCGACCGCGTCGTCGACCTCGTCGTCCGCGATGGCGCCGTGGTTGGACTGCTGCCGCACGGTGAGGCATCCGTCTCGAGCACCCGACCCGCCGAACGCGTCGCACTCGGCGGGAGATTCGTGCTCCCGGGCCTGCACGACCGGCACGTGCACGCCTCGCAATGGGCGATGGTGTCGCGGCGGATCGACCTCGCCGGTGCGATGAGCGCCGCCGAGGCCGCCGCGCTCGCCGCAGCCGCCGTCGCGCGCGGCGAGACCGAGGTCGCCGGGTTCGGCTACCGCGACGGGCTGTGGCCGGATGCCCCGACCGCGGCCATGCTGGACGACGCTGCCGGCGACGTGCCCGTCGTGCTCGTCTCGGCCGACCTCCACGCCTGCTGGCTGAATCACGCGGCCGCCCGCCGGCACCGCATCGAGCTCCCCGACGACGGCGTGCTCCGCGAGGACGCCTGCTTCGCCCTCGTGCGCGAACTCGACGACGTCGCCGACGACCTGCTCGACGAGTGGGTCGCCGACGCGGCATCCCGCGCCGCCTCCCGCGGGATCGTCGGCATCACCGACTACGAGATGCGCTGGAACCGCGACGACTGGGCGCGGCGCGCAGCCGGCGGCGGATTCCCGCTCCGGGTGGCATTCGGCGTCTACCCGCAGCACCTCGACCGCGCGCTCGCCGAGGGCCTTCGCACCGGCGACGCGATCGACGGCACCGGCGGGCTCGTCGCGGTCGGCGGCGCGAAGATCATCACCGACGGTTCGCTGAACACGCGCACGGCCTGGTGCTTCGACCCGTACCCGGGGCTCGAGGGGCACGCGCATCCCCACGGCCTCGCGACCGTGCCGTACGACGAACTCGTCCCGCTGATGCGCCGCGCCCATGCCGGCGGGCTGACGCCGGCGGTGCACGCCATCGGCGACCGCGCCAACGCACGCGTGCTCGACGCGTTCGAGGCGGTCGGCTGTCCGGGATCGATCGAGCACGCGCAACTGCTCCGCCGCGACGACGTCGAGCGATTCGCCCGGCTCGGGGTCGTCGCCAGCGTGCAGCCCGAGCACGCCATGGACGACCGCGACGTCGCCGACCGGTACTGGGCCGGTCGCACCGACCGCGCGTTCATGCTCTCGGACCTGCACGAGGCCGGAGTCGAGCTCGCCCTCGGATCGGATGCCCCGGTCGCCCCGCTCGACCCCTGGGTCGCGATCGCCGCCGCCGTCGGCCGCGTACGCGACGGCCGCGAGCCGTGGCATCCCGAGCAGGCGATCGACGTCCGCGCCGCGCTGGCCGCGTCGACGAACGGCGCAGGGGCCGACGTGCGCGTCGGCCAGGTCGCCGACCTCGTGGTGGTCGAGGCCGACCCGTACGCGGCATCCGTCGATGAACTCCGGCGGATGCCGGTCGCCGCGACGTTCCTCGCCGGACGGGTCACGACGTCGACGTTGGACTGACCGCGGCCTCGCCGAGCGGGCGCATGCTGCGGGCGCATGCGGGGGAGAACCCCCGTCGGGTTCCGGACGCGGGCCGGATTGGCCCGAGTCCACGGGCACGCGACGCTGGGGACATGCACGGATTCCCCACCCCTCAAGCGGTCGCGCCATGCGACCATGACCGAGGAGACCGATCATGACGACACCGGACGCGACCCCGACCACCTCGGCTCCGCCGAGCCCCCGGGAATCCGACGCGACCGCGGCGGCGGAGACGGAGCCGGCGGTCCCGGGCCCGGCCGTCCCGGGCCCGGCCGCCCGCGGCTACGGCGCGTTGTGGGCCTCGGTTCCGCGCGAGCTCGGCTTCCTCATCCTCACGATGCCGCTCGCCGTCCTCTGGTGCATCGTGACATGGGCGCTCTTCTCCACGGGCGTCGGTCTCATCGCGATCGTCATCGGCATCTTCATCACCGTCGCGGCGCTCTACGTCGCGCGCGGATTCGGCATGCTCGAGCTGCACCGCCTCCGCTGGGCCGGTCGGCCGGCGATCAAGCAACCGGAGTGGTCGCGCGGCGGACACGAGACGAGCTTCTGGCGCGCGACGTTCCTGCCGTTCGCCGACGGCCACTACTGGCTGTACCTGCTGCACGTCCTGATCGTGAACCCCATCGTCAGCGTCGTCACCTGGAGCCTCACGATCACGTGGCTCGCGGGGAGCCTCGGCGGGTTGACGGCCTGGCTCTGGGAGCCCCTCACCCCGAGCGGGGGCCGGGAGTTCTTCCTGCACGAGTGGATCCTCGAACGGTTCTTCCCGGCCGCCGACCTCTCGCACGACCTCCGGGTCGGCGAACTGGTCTTCGAGTTCATCCTCGGCGCGGTCTTCCTGCTCACCCTGCCGTTCGTGTTCCGCGGCCTGACGATGCTGCACGACGTCATCGCCCGAGGTCTGCTCGGGGCCTGGCGTTCCGAGGCGCTCGAGCGGGAGGTCGTGGCGCTCGCCGCATCTCGCGGCGCCGCGGTGCAGGCCGAGGACGCCTCGCTCCGCCGGCTCGAACGGGACATCCACGACGGCCCGCAGCAGCGTCTCGTCCGCCTCCAGATGGATCTCGCGGCCATCGAGCGCCGGCTCGACCACGACCCGGAGCAGGCGAAGGCGCTCGTCGGCGAGGCCCGCGAGACCGCTCGTGAGGCACTGGACGAACTCCGGGCGCTCTCCCGCGGATTCGCGCCGCCGCTCCTGCAGGACCGCGGGCTGTCGTCGGCGCTTTCGGCGATGGTCGCACGCAGTCCGATCCCGGTGACCCTCGAGGACCTGCTCCCGTCAGATGCCGACCTGCCCGCATCGATCGAGCGCAACGCCTACTTCATCGCGGCGGAACTGCTCACGAACACCGTCAAGCACGCGGATGCCTCCGCCGTGCGGGTGCGCGTCGCAGTCCGCGACACGGGCCGCGCCGGTCGGTGGCTCGACCTCTGGGTCACGGACAACGGGCGCGGCGGGGCATCCCTTGCCGAAGGACACGGACTCGCAGGGCTCGACGAGCGCGTCCGCGGCCTGCGCGGCATGCTCGTCGTCGAAAGTCCGGTCGGCGGGCCCACCTCGGTCGGCGCGCACATCCCCTACGTCCCGGTGACGCAGGCGTGACCTCGTCGGCGGATGCCTCGGCCGGGGCATCCACCCTCGCTACGCTGGGGGGATGACCGAAGCCGGACGGCCGCTGCGCATCTGCCTCGCCGAGGACTCCGTACTGCTCCGCGAGGGGCTCGTCCGGCTCTTCGACGAAGCCGGCTTCGAGACGGTCGCCGCGTACGGTGACGCGGACGCGCTGCTCGCCGAGTTCGACGACTCCGCCGTCGACGTCGTCGTGCTCGACGTGCGCATGCCGCCGACGTTCCGCGACGAGGGAGTGCGGGCCGCGATCGAGCTGCGCCGTCGCGCGCCGCGCGTGGGCATCCTCCTGCTCAGCCAGTACGTCGAGGGGACCTACGCGCACGAGCTGCTCTCGAGCGGCGAGGGCGGCATGGGATACCTGCTGAAGGACCGGGTCGCGTCGCTCGACGAACTGCAGGACGCCGTCCAGCGGATCAGCGCCGGCGGCACGGTGCTCGATCCCCAGGTCGTCCGCGAGTTGCTGTCGCGGCGCGCCGACCCGCTCACGTCGCTCACTCCGCGCGAGCGGGAGGTGCTCGAGCTCATGGCGGAAGGGCGCACCAACTCGGGCATCGCCGCGCAGTTGTTCATCGGCGTCGGGGCGGTCGAGAAGAACGTGACCGCGATCTTCCAGAAGCTCGGGCTCGAGGACTCGGGCACCGACCACCGTCGCGTGCTCGCCGTGCTCGCCTGGTTGCAACGGTAGGCGACGCGCTGCGCTGTTGGGCACGGGACCGGCTGCTCCCGCTCAGACCGAGCCGGTGCCGGGCGTCCGCCGGAGGGGGACGTGCGTGCGCTGGACGCGCACGAAGCTCCGATATCCGAGGGACATCGACGCGACGATCGCGGCGACGGCGACGGCGGTTCCGACGCCGATCGCCCATCCCGTCGACGCGGTGAGCGTGAAGAGCAGCGCTCCGACGAACAATCCGTCGATCGCCGAGGTCGTGAGTACGACGAGCATTGCCGAGCTCGCGAGCACCTGGGTCCGGTCGCGCACGGCGAACGGATAGTAGGTCCGTGTCGCACCCTGGAGGTCGTCGGCGGTCCCGGTGAGCAGGTATCGCTCAACACCCGGATCGAGGTCGACGTACGCGGCGCGGATCCGGTTCATGGCGAGCACGTACGCGAGATCCTCGCTCATCGTGTTGAAGACGCGCAGCTGGGTGACGATCCCGAGCAGCACCAGGAGGAACAGCACGCCGAGGGCGGCGGCGCCGGACCAATCGCGGAAGGCGGTCGCGTTGCCCAGGACGCCGAGCGTGACGAGACCCGCCGAGACGAGTGTCAGCAGGATGGCGATCCGGGTGAGCACCTCGCTCTGCGTGGTGGAACGCGACGCGAGCAGACTCCAGTGTTCGGTCGCGAGCAGCTGCGCGCGCAGCGCGCGCTGGGCATCGGAGAGCGCGGGCGCCGGTCGGTCGCCGTCATCCGGAGACGGAACGGGCCCGGGAGCAGCTGCCGTCATACCGGCATTCTGCTCCCGGGCCCGTCCCGACGCACCCCCTCTTGATCAGGGGGATCGCGTCGGTCAGCTCACGCTGAGGTGCGCGGCGAGGAACCAGCGGTCCTTGTCGAGGCCCTGGCGGATCGAGATCGCGATGTCCTGGCTCGACGGGTCGAGCTCGGCCAACCCCTCGATCGCGGCGTTCACCTTCTCGGTGGCGACGTCGATCTGCGCGATCACGTCGGCGATCGTGTCGTCGGCCTGCTTGAATCCGGCCTTCGGGTTGACCGCGCCACCCTCCTTCGCGACGGTGGCGAGGCGCGCGTCGATCGGCAGCCCGAGAGCGATGATCCGCTCGGCGGCCTCGTCCGACCAGTCCTGCGCGTGGTCGACGACCACGTCGAGGAACTCGTGCACCTCGATGAAGTTGTGGCCGCGCACGTGCCAGTGCGCCTGCTTGCCGTTGACGGCCAGCGCGATCAGCTCATGCACGATCGGGGTGAAGAACTGCGCAACCCCTGAGGCGACCTCGGCGTTGGTCCCGGTCTTCGGAGCAATGGTGTCGGTCATCTGAGCCCACCTTCCTGATCGATGTCAGGTACAACGCTACGCGGATAGCGGCGTATTTCAAGGGAGGAAAGGCTGGCCTCAACGCCTGATCATGCGCGATTTCGCCGCGAGCGGACTCGAATTCACTGGAGCGAGGGTGACGAGCCACGATGACCGAGCCGAACAGGAGCGGAGCCGGGTCGCCACGTTCTTGGCGACGGACGCCCGGCGCCGGTCGGGACCGGGAGCTATGTCAACTGATCGCTCATCCGAGGCCAGCGAGCGCGATTGTCACCTGGTCGATGATGGCCGGATCCGCTGAGATGCCTTCGCGCGCGACGAGCAATGTCGTGTAGGTGCCGGAAACGCACTGCTGGGCTGAAACGGCCATGGCTGACTCGCGATCCGGGATATACGAAACGGACAGGGTTGTGCCTGGCTCCCGGCCTTGCAGTTCGAGGAGACTGCTGAAATAGCCGCACGCCTCGTCCGCAGGGATGATTGCTCCGGCCTCGAGCTCCGCTGCTGCTCCCTCGATCTGCTGCAACATGGTGGGATCGACCGCACCGTCGGGGAGTGCGCGGAAGCTGTCGAGCACCGACGGCAACGAGCGCGCCCAATCCTCCGCGGGCACCTGCGAGACCTGGATGCCGCCAGTCGAGGTGTTTCCGATCTGGCAGGCGGGCAGATCCGTGCCCGTGACCTGGACTTCGTTCCCCGCGGGCGTCGAACCGATCAACGCCGCGATGGTTTCGTCGTCCAGAAGCCCGCAGGGCGAATTCGAGGCGTCGCCCACGGGATCGGCCGCGGCGGACTCCTCAGTCGTCGCCGACTCTGACGCGCCGGTCGAGCTGGTCGTCTGGGCTCGTTCGAGCTCGGGCGTGCTGGTGCAGCCCGCGATCAACGCGCCGAGAACGAAGCAGCCCGCAATCGCGCTGAGCGTGCGGGTCGAATTTGGTCGAACCCCGGTTCGGGTCATGGGGGAGATCATGCTCGGATGGTAGCCGGGCTGGACAGGTGGTCTTCCCCAGACGCACTCGCTGTGGATCGTTTCTTGGTGAGAGGCGCGAGTCGTCGAATTCGTGCGTGGCGAACTCGCATGAGATGCAGCGACGGGGATAAGCCCTTGGCACCCGCTAGTGACACCTGCGGTCGACGTCGTCGCACGGGCAAACGCTGATCCGTTGCGCGGGTAAGGGAGGGGATGACGGGAATCGAACCCGCGTAATCAGTTTGGAAGACTGAGGCTCTACCATTGAGCTACATCCCCGAGCACCCGGCATCCGGGCACTTGGAACATCGTAGTGCACGCGCGAGACCTGTTCGTGCACGAGGGGTCCGCGCGTCACCCGTTCGAAGGAGAACGAGATGGACGGACGCGCGACGATCGAGGCGCTGGTCGACGCGATCAACGCGAGAGACCTCGACGCGATGGACGCCGTGTTCGACGACGACGTCGTGATCGAGTGGCCGCAGTCACGCGAGCGGATCGTCGGGGGAGCGAACCGACGGGCGGTGTACGCCGCGTTCCCGGGCCTGCCGACGTTGACGCCGCGGCGCATCCGCGGCTCCGGCGAACTCTGGGTGGCGGAGATCGTCGCCGACTACGGAGACGGCGGGGTTTTCGATGCGGTGTTCGTCTTCGAGATCCGCGACGGGCGCATCCGTCACGAGTCGGCGTACTGGGCGTCGCCGTTCGCGCCGGCCGACTGGCGGGCCGGATGGGTCGAGACGATGTGACCGGGATCCGAACCCGGCGATTGGGCACCGCCTGCGTGCAGTAGACTTTCGGGGGCCCATCTTCGCTCCCGCATGCTCCGGCATGCCTGCGCGGGCGGGCCGACGAGTTGAGTAGCGACTCGGGGCGTAGCTCAGCTTGGCTAGAGCGCCCGCTTTGGGAGCGGGAGGTCGCAGGTTCGAATCCTGTCGCCCCGACGAGTCGTGCAGGCTCGACACGAACTTCCACACAACAGGAGATCTTCCCCATGCCGACCACTTCGGTTGAGAAGCTGAGCCCGACGCGCGCCAAGCTCACCATCTCGGTGACGCCCGAGGAGCTGAAGCCCAGCATCACCCACGCGTACGAGCACATCGCCGAGCAGATCAACGTCCCGGGCTTCCGCAAGGGCAAGGTCCCGGCGCCCGTCATCGACCAGCGCGTCGGCAAGGCCGCCGTGCTCGAGCACGCCGTCAACGAGGGCCTCGACGGGTTCTACCGCGCCGCCGTCGCCGAGCACGAGCTGCGCCCGCTCGGCCGCCCGGCCGCCGACATCGTCGAGTGGCCGAACGAGAAGGACTTCTCGGGCGACCTGCTCCTCGCCATCGAGGTCGACGTTCGTCCCGAGATCGAGCTGCCCGCCTACGAGGGCCTCGAGCTCGTCGTCGACGACGTCGAGGTCGCCGAGGACGAGGTCGAGCAGGAGCTCGACCGCCTCCGCAGCCGCTTCGGCACCCTCATCACGGTCGATCGTCCCGCGAAGACGGGCGACTTCGTGACGCTCGACCTCGTCGCCAAGATCGGCGAGACCGAGGTCGACACCGCCAACGGCATCTCGTACGAGGTCGGCTCCGGCGAGCTGCTGGCCGGCATCGACGAGGCGCTCGACTCGCTCACCGCCGACGAGACCACCACCTTCGAGTCGAAGCTGCTCGGCGGCGACCACGAGGGCGAGACCGCTGAGATCACCGTCACCGTCACCGCCGTCAAGGAGCGCGAGCTCCCCGAGGCCGACGACGACTTCGCCCAGATCGCGAGCGAGTTCGACACCATCGCCGAGCTGACCGACTCGCTCAAGGAGCAGGTCGCCCGCAACAAGTCGTTCAGCCAGGGTTCGCAGGCTCGCGACCTCCTCGTCGACAAGCTCCTCGAGCTCGTCGAGATCCCGATCGCCGACAGCGTCATCGAGGACGAGGTGCACCGCCACCTCGAGGGCGAGGGACGCCTCGAGGACGACGAGCACCGCGCCGAGGTCACCGAGGCGAGCACCAAGGCCTTCCAGACCCAGATCCTCCTCGACAAGATCGCCGAGACGGAGAAGGTCCAGGTCAGCCAGGAGGAGCTCACGCAGTACCTCGTCCAGGGTGCCGCGCAGTACGGCATGAACCCGAACGAGTTCGTGCAGATCCTGAGCGAGCAGGGCCAGATCCCCGCGATGGTCGGCGAGGTCGCCCGCAACAAGGCGCTCGCGATCGCGCTGGGCAAGGCGAAGGTCGCGGATGCCTCTGGTAACGCCGTCGACCTGTCGGAGTTCACGGCCGTCGCCGGTTCCGATGACGAGGGCGAGGCCGCTCCTGAGGCCGAGGCCGTGGAGGCCGAGGTCGTCGAGGAGAAGCCGGCTCCGAAGAAGCGCGCCACCAAGAAGAAGGCCGAGGCCGAGCAGGCCGACGCCGAGTAACGAAACCACCCGGAAGGGCCGGATGCCACGCGGCATCCGGCCCTTCCGCATCTCGAGGAGGAGTGCACGGATGACCGACGACTGGGACCGGCGGATCGCCGAGGTCTGGGAACTGGCCGCGGGGTCGCTCGTCGACGACGAGGTGATCGAGCGGATCGACGCCATCGCCGCGGAACGCGGCGACGACGACGCCAGGGCCGCCTTCGAGCGCGCGGGCGCGAGGGACTCCGCCGGGCTGCCGGAGGACGCCGTGCCGCTGTACCGGCGCGCGCTCGAGCTCGGACTCGACGATGAGCACCGCCCGCAGGCGGTCGTCCAGTTGGCGAGCAGCATCCGCAACCTCGGCGACGTCGCCGAGGCGCTTCGGATGATCGAGGCCGAGTACCGCGACCACCCTGATGCGCCGTACCGCGACGAGGTCGCCGCGTTCCTCGCGCTCGCGCTCGTGAGCGCGGGCGACCCGACGCGAGGGGCATCCGTCGCGCTGACCGCGCTCGCACCGCACCTGCGCCGGTACACGCGGTCGATGACGGCCTACGCCGCGGCGCTCGTCGAGCCGGAAGGCGGCGCCGACGGAGCCCCGGAACGGCGACCGGACGCCTCGACCGCCGACGCGTCATCCGCCTAGGGCGAACAGCCCCGTTCGGCCGTGTTGCACCGGATAGATTCGAGTGAACGCGACAACGAAACGGAGCGAAATTCCATGGCCGAACCGTCACTGCAGCCCGGTGTGTTCGATCGTCTGCTGAAGGACCGCATCATCTGGCTCGGCTCCGAGGTCCGCGATGACAACGCGAACGAGATCGCGGCGAAGCTGCTGCTGCTCGCAGCCGAGGACCCGAAGAAGGACATCTACCTGTACATCAACTCGCCCGGTGGATCGATCACCGCGGGCATGGCGATCTACGACACCATGCAGTTCGTGCCCAACGACATCGTGACCGTCGGCATCGGCATGGCGGCGTCGATGGGCCAACTGCTGCTCACCGCGGGCACCAAGGGCAAGCGGTACATCACCCCCAACGCCCGAGTGCTGCTGCACCAGCCGCACGGCGGCTTCGGCGGCACGGCGAGCGACATCCAGACGCAGGCCCAGCTGATCCTCTCCATGAAGAAGCGGCTCGCCGAGATCACCGCTGCCCAGACGGGCAAGTCCGTCGAGCAGATCAACGCCGACGGCGACCGCGACCGCTGGTTCACTGCCGAGGAGGCGCTCGAGTACGGCTTCGTCGACCACATCCGCGAGTCCGCGCTCGACGTGACCGGCGGCGGCGGAACCCAGGCCTGAGGAAGAGAGAGAACACGCGAATGACTGCACCTACCTTCGGTGGCCCTGCTTTCGGCGGCACCGCCTTCTCGGGCACCCAGGCGCCCGGCTCCCGCTACATCCTCCCGAGCTTCGAGGAGCGCACGGCCTACGGCTTCAAGCGCCAGGACCCGTACGCGAAGCTCTTCGAGGACCGCATCATCTTCCTCGGCGTCCAGGTCGACGACGCGTCGGCCGACGACATCATGGCGCAGCTGCTCGTGCTCGAGTCGATGGACCCCGACCGCGACATCATGATGTACATCAACTCGCCCGGCGGCTCGTTCACGGCGATGACCGCGATCTACGACACGATGCAGTACATCCGTCCGCAGATCCAGACGGTCGTGCTCGGGCAGGCGGCCTCGGCCGCGGCCGTCATCGCGGCGGCGGGCACACCCGGTCGCCGACTCGCGCTGCCGAACGCCCGCATCCTGATCCACCAGCCCGCGATGGGCGAAGCCGGTCACGGCCAGGCGTCCGACATCGAGATCCAGGCGGCTGAGATCCTTCGCATGCGCACCTGGCTCGAGGAGACCCTCTCGAAGCACTCGAACCGCTCGATCGAGCAGGTGAACGGCGACATCGACCGTGACAAGATCCTGTCCGCGAACGAGGCGC
The DNA here is from genome assembly GCF_004006235.1 of Agromyces sp. LHK192. Lineage (NCBI taxonomy): Bacteria > Bacillati > Actinomycetota > Actinomycetes > Micrococcales > Microbacteriaceae > Agromyces > Agromyces sp. LHK192. The sequence goes on along the minus strand of NZ_CP034753.1, from coordinate 2,293,676 downwards.
TCGAGTACGGCCTCATCGACCAGGTGCTCACCTCGCGGAAGACGCTGCCGGCGCTCACGCGCTGACCCCGTCATCGCGCGTCGCAGACGCGAATCGGATGCCCCGGTGCCCGCACCGGGGCATCCGTGCGTCCGCGAGGGCAACGGATTCGCCCTCGGCGAACCGCGGGTCTGCACGAATGCGCGCCGCTCCGCCGCAAGCCCGCCGGTACGGGTTAGGCTCGGAGCAGACTCGTCGAGAGGGAGGATGCGATGGCACGCATCGGGGAGAGCGCCGACCTGCTGAAGTGCTCGTTCTGTGGAAAGAGCCAGAAGCAGGTCCAGCAGCTCATCGCCGGCCCAGGCGTCTACATCTGCGACGAGTGCGTCGAACTCTGCAACGAGATCATCGAGGAGCGGCTCGCCGAGGCGACCGAGACGGAGTCCGGCGAGTTCGAACTGCCGAAGCCGAAGGAGATCTTCTCCTTCCTCGAGGAGTACGTCATCGGCCAGGAGGTCGCGAAGCGCGCACTCGCGGTGGCGGTCTACAACCACTACAAGCGCGTCCGGGCCAAGCAGGCCATCACCTCGGCGGACCACCGCGACGACGTCGAGCTCGCGAAGTCGAACATCCTCCTCATCGGCCCGACCGGCTGCGGCAAGACCTACCTCGCGCAGACCCTCGCCAAGCAGCTCAACGTGCCGTTCGCCGTCGCCGACGCGACCGCGCTCACCGAGGCGGGATACGTCGGCGAAGACGTCGAGAACATCCTGCTGAAGCTGATCCAGGCCGCCGACTACGACGTGAAGCGTGCGGAGACCGGCATCATCTACATCGACGAGGTCGACAAGATCGCCCGCAAGGCCGAGAACCCGTCGATCACCCGCGACGTCTCCGGCGAGGGCGTGCAGCAGGCGCTGCTGAAGATCCTCGAGGGAACGGTCGCGTCCGTGCCGCCGCAGGGTGGGCGGAAGCATCCGCATCAGGAGTTCATCCAGATCGACACGACGAACGTGCTGTTCATCGTCGCCGGTGCGTTCGCCGGACTGGAGGACATCATCTCGTCGCGTGCCGGCAAGCGCGGCATCGGGTTCGGGGCGCCGTTGCACAGCAAGCAGGATCAGGGCGACATCTTCAGCGAGGTGCTGCCCGAGGACCTGCACAAGTTCGGCCTCATCCCGGAGTTCATCGGCCGACTCCCGGTCGTCACGACCGTCTCGCCGCTCGACCGCGAGGCGCTCATGGAGATCCTCACGGAGCCGCGCAACGCCCTCGTGAAGCAGTATCAACGCATGTTCGAGCTCGACGGCGTGCAGCTCGACTTCGAGGGCGAGGCGCTCGAGGCGATCGCCGACCTCGCCGTGCTGCGGCAGACGGGCGCTCGCGGCCTCCGCGCGATCATGGAGGAGGTGCTCGGTCCGATCATGTTCGAGGTGCCGAGCACGACCGGGGTCGCGCGCGTAGTGGTCACGCGCGCAGCCGTGCTCGACAACGCCGCGCCGACGATCGTGCCGCACAAGCCGCGCCGCGCCGAGAAGTCGGCCTAGCTCCCGGTTCAGTCGAAGACGCCCAGCACCCGCCAGCGGTCTCCGTCGCGACCCACGTCGAACATGTGGGTCTCGCCGTCTTCGGTACCCGCCTGGAAGCGCCAGTCGGCGATCGACAGCGGATGGCGGCCGGGGGAGACGTCGTGGCCGGCGAACGGCTCCCACCATTCGGCAGGGCCCACCAGCGGCGTCGGCCGATCGCTCACCCGGAAGCGCCGACCGCGCCAGACGAGACGTTTCGGCTCGCCGGACTCATCGGGCCAGACCTCGACGAACTCCTGCACTCGTGACATCGCCGCACCCTTCGTTCGAACAGATGTTCGAACGCTAGCAGTGGGTGCCGACACCGCCGGCTCGGGGCAACCGAGGTGCCCGATGGCGACGAGTGACCGGTCAGGCCAGGTCGTCGTCCGTACGTGCGCCGAACACGATCTCGTCCCAGCTGGGCATCGATGCGCGACCCTTCTTCGCCGTGCGGCCCGCGCCGGACGACGCCTTCCCGCCCCAGAGCGAGCGCGCGGCCGCGCCGGGCTGCTCCTCGTCCGGCAGGTCGAGGGTGGGTTCCGAGGCCTGGGCGGCCACCTGCGGCGTCGGTGCTGCGGCATCAGGGCCGCTGCCGGAGGGAGTGGCCTGCGCGGGCGACACGTGCATCGGCGCGGCGGGAACGAGTGCCGGTGTCGGATCGTTGGCAGCGGCCTCACGCTCGCCCCTGCGTCGCCGGAGTGCTTCGAGGAGGTCCGCGGTCTCGCTCTGCACCTGCGTGGGCTCGTCGGCTCGCTTGATGGCCGCACGGGCGGCCGCAGGGCTCGACACCTGGGGTGCGAGCGGCGTCGGTCGACCGTACGGCAGGGACTCGGCCGGTGGTGCGGTTTCCTGCGGCGCTTCGGGCTCCGGTTCCTCGAAGGTGAACGCGCCGCTGTCGAACCGTGACTGGTCGGGGTCACCGCCGACCGCACGGAGGCGCGGGATGAGGCCGTCCTTCAACTCGCCCTGCTGGGACAGCGTGATCGCCTCCGAGTTGATCGGCTGCAACGCCCTGCGGCGAGGATCGAAGCCCCACCGTGCGTCGTGGTCGATCGCGTCGGCGGTGAACTCGAGCTTGACGATCCAGCCGCGCTCCTCGTCCTTCCAGCTGGCCCACCGCTCGCCGAGGGCGTCCAGCTTGGCGAGGCGCTCCCGGATCACCGTGCCGAAGGAGAGCGGATCCTCCGAGGGGTCGACCTCTCCCGACACGTGCACCGGAACGGCGAGGGCCGAGGTGACCATGTGCTCGCGCTCGGCCATCACGGGGCCTTCGAAGCGCCGCACGTAGTCGACCGAGGCACCCGTGAGCTTCGCGACCTCGTCGGAGCTGAGCCCCGCGCGGATGTGCGCCTGCACTTCGCGTGGGGAGAGCTTCGGGCCCTGGTGGACCTCCGGGTGCGCCTGTCGGATCCGCGACTGGAGCACGTCGTCGATCTCGATCCGGAAGCGGGCACCATCATCGGAGGCGGCGATGAGTGCACCGCTCTCCACACCGATCACCTTGAGTTCTTGCATCGCGACAAGCCCTTCCGTGCTTTCGTCTCCGGCCAAGGATGCCATGGGCGAGGCGGGAACCCGGGAATAGCGCGGGCGCGCCGGAAGTTGAACGAGTGATCGATCGTCGCGAACCGCGCGGGAGTTTGCCAACGGAGGGTATTTCGTGCAAACTATGGCCGCCGAATTCACGGCGCAACAACGAATGGATGGGCATGGCAACGGATTACGACGCACCGCGGAAGACCGAGGACGACTCCGAGTCGATCGAGGCCCTCAAGGAGCGCGTTCCCGACAAGCTCTCCGGAGCAGTCGACGTCGAGGACGCCGACAACCCCGGTAGCTTCGACCTGGCCGGAGCCGATCTGTCGGACGTCGAGCTCGACGTCGTCGTGCTCCCGCCGCAGGCCGACGAGTTCACCTGCGTGAGCTGCTTCCTGGTGAAGCACCGCTCGCAGATCGACCACGAGACCAAGCTCGGGGCGATCTGCCTGGAGTGCGCTTCCTGACCTACTCGGTCGGTTCCGCATCGGGCCGCCGCGATCGATCGATCGCGGCGGCCAGTTCGTCCGGTCGGCGCGTCGACACCAGCCAGTAGGGCGTCGGGTCGGCGGCGTCGGTGATCGGGATCCGGACCAACGACTTGATCCAGCCTCGGATGACGAGGAAGGCCCGCGCGTCGAGGCGCAGGCCGAGCTCGGCGCGAGTGGCCTCCGCATCGGCGACCGCGACGGGTGATCCCGTGTGCGCGAGGTCGATCTCGGCGCGTCCGGCACGGAGCCGGCCGTCGGCGACCTCGATGACGGGGGCCGTCAGCGAGAGCGCGCCGAGCGCGCCGGCGTAGAGCACGATCCCGGTGACGATGCCCGCGGGCAGCGACACCGGGGCCAGCACGAGCATGCTCGCGGGGATGAGCAGCAGGCTCGCCACCCAGATCCAGGGGGACGGCCACATGCGCTCGCGATAGTCGGACATGGATCTATTCGACCAGACTTCTGCACTACCCTCGAACGGTGACCGATTCCGTCGACGTGCTGATCACGGCAGACCGCGTTCCCACCTACGCCCATCCCGGCGATGCCGGAGCCGATCTCCACGCCTCCGAGTCGCTGGTGCTCGAGCCCGGCGAGCGGGCCGCGGTCGGCACCGGAGTCTCGATCGCGCTGCCCGACGGATACGTCGCGTTCGTGGTGCCTCGGTCGGGGCTCGCCTTCAAGCACGGCATCACGATCGTGAACGCGCCGGGCACGGTCGACGCCGGCTACCGCGGCGAGATCAAGGTCGCACTGCTCAACACCGACCAGCGTGAGGCGCACCGCATCGAGAAGGGCGATCGGATCGCCCAGATCGTCGTGATGCCGGTCAGCCGCGCGCGCTTCGTCGAGGTCGAGCGACTGCCCGGCAGCCACCGCGGCGAGGGGGGATTCGGCTCGACCGGCTTCGGCGAGCACCAGCGAGGAGTGAACGCGTGAGCGACATCGAGAACAACGGCGACGTCCCAGTCGACCAGCCCAAGTCCGCACCCGACGATCGGGAGACCAACGGCCCGCTCGACGAGGCGGAGGCCAACCCGGTCCGCCCGTACGTCGACCTCGGCGGCGTGAAGGTGCTCCCGCGAGAGGGACTGCACCTGCGCCTCGAGATCGAGGAGGGCACCAAGCGGGTCGTCGCGATCGGCCTCGACTACGCCAACTCGACGCTGCAGGTCCAGGCGTTCGCCGCCCCGCGAACGAGCGGGCTCTGGCACGAGATCCGAGGCCAGATCACGGAGCAGATCGCCCGCCAGGGCGGAACCACGACGGTCAGGGAGGGGGCGTTCGGCCCCGAGCTGCTCGCGCAGATCCCGGTGGCCGCGACCGCCGAGCAGCCGGCGCACACCCGGCTCGCCCGCTTCATCGGCGTCGACGGGCCGCGTTGGTTCCTGCGGGGCGTGATCGCCGGCGAGGCTGCCGTCGACCCGGCCGCAGCGGCGCAGGTCGAAGACCTCTTCCGTTCGCTGGTCGTCGTCCGCGGATCCACGCCGATGCCCCCGCGCGACCTCATTCCACTGCGGATGCCTGCGGCCGGTCAGGCCGGCCAGGCCGGTCCGGCCGGTCCGGCGCGTTGAGTCCGGAGCCCGACGACCGCCTGCCCGACGACCCGGGCGCGCGCGACGAAGCCTCCCGCGGCGGCTCCGCCGCCGATGCCGGCGAGGCCGGGACTGCCGACGCGAAGGCCGAGTTCGCCCGCCAGTTCGCCCAGGCGGCGGAGCGGAGCGGGCTCGGCGGCTTCGCCCGCGACGAGAAGCTCACGGCCCGCGACGTGCTCACGGCGGTCGGAGGCATCCGCGGTGTCCTCGAGGCGCTGCTTCCCGGACTCGTGTTCCTCGTGGTCTACTCGGTGCTCACGAGCTTCGGCGGGCAGTCCGCGCAGGCGGCGCTCGTGCCGTCGCTCGTGGCTTCCGTCGGCCTGGCGATCGTGTTCACGGTCGCGAGGTTGGTGGTGAAGGGGCAGCCGACGCAGGCGATCGGCGGCCTCGTCGGCGTGCTCCTGTCTGCGGCGCTCGCCCTCTGGTCGGGAGACGCGCGCGACAACTACGCCCTCGGGTTCTTCACGAACGCGGGGTACGCGGTCGCGCTGCTGGTCTCGCTGCTCGTCCGCTGGCCGGCTCTCGGCCTCATCGTCGGCTTCCTCGTCGGGGACGGCACCGGGTGGCGCGAGGATCGTCGCAAGGTCCGGCTGGCCCAGTTCCTCACGATCGCGTGGATCGGGTTCTTCGTCCTCCGGCTGGTCGTCCAGGTGCCCCTGTACTTCGCCGACAACGTGCAGGCGCTCGGGCTCACGAGACTGCTGATGGGCGTTCCGCTCTATGCGTTGATGCTCGTGTTCACCTGGCTCGTGGTGCGTGCGGCGTGGGCGCCGAAGCCATCCGGCGAGTGATAGAGTTATCTCGACGTCGAGATAGTTTTGCGGGTCGCCGAGCAGTCGGGCGGCCGAATTCCCGTTAGGTTAGCCTTGCTGGAAGCGCCCCTGTCCGACGAGCATGATCGAGATGCCGGTGCCTCCCGTTGCGGGCACCCGCGAAGGAGAGGACATCGTGTCTGCAGTGAACAGTTTCGGGGCGAAGGACACGCTCCAGGTCGGTGACCGGTCCTACGAGATCTTCCGGGTCGACACCGTCGCCGGCTACGACAAGCTGCCGTTCAGCCTCAAGGTGCTGCTCGAAAACCTGCTGCGCACCGAGGACGGTGCCAACGTCACCAAGGAGCAGATCGAGGCGCTCGGCTCATGGGTTCCGACCGCCGAGCCCGACACCGAGATCCAGTTCACGCCCGCGCGCGTGGTCATGCAGGACTTCACCGGCGTGCCCTGCATCGTCGACCTCGCCACGATGCGCGAGGCCGTCACCGCGCTCGGCGGCGACCCGAAGAAGATCAACCCGCTCTCGCCCGCCGAGATGGTGATCGACCACTCGGTCATCGCCGACCTCTTCGGAACCGAGAACGCCCTCGAGCGCAACGTCGAGATCGAGTACGAGCGCAACGGCGAGCGCTACCAGTTCCTCCGCTGGGGCCAGACCGCCTTCGACGACTTCAAGGTCGTGCCCCCGGGCACGGGCATCGTGCACCAGGTGAACATCGAGCACCTGGCGAAGGTCATCTACGACCGCACGGTCTCCACCGCCGACGGCGACGTCGTCCGCGCCTACCCCGACACGTGCGTCGGCACCGACTCGCACACGACCATGGTCAACGGCCTCGGCGTCCTCGGCTGGGGCGTCGGCGGCATCGAGGCGGAGGCGGCCATGCTCGGCCAGCCGGTGTCGATGCTCATCCCGCGCGTCGTCGGGTTCAAGCTCACCGGTGAGATCCCCGCGGGCGTCACCGCCACCGACGTCGTCCTGACGATCACCGACATGCTCCGCAAGCACGGCGTCGTCGGCAAGTTCGTCGAGTTCTACGGCGCCGGCGTCGGCTCCGTCCCGCTCGCCAACCGCGCCACGATCGGCAACATGAGCCCCGAGTTCGGCTCGACGGCCGCGATGTTCCCGATCGACGACGTCACGATCGACTACCTCCGCCTGACCGGTCGCGACGAGCAGACGCTCGCGCTCGTCGAGGCGTACGCCAAGGAGCAGTCGCTCTGGCACGACCCCGCGAACGAGCCCGCGTTCAGCGAGTACATGGAGCTGGACCTCGCCACCGTCGTCCCCTCGATCGCGGGGCCGAAGCGCCCGCAGGACCGCATCCTGCTCTCGGAGTCGAAGGCGCAGTTCGAGAAGGACATCGTCAGCTACGCGACGGCCTCGACCTCGACCGACATCGTCGACCTCGAGTCGAAGCACTCCTTCCCGGCTTCCGACCCCGGCGCCGTGCCCGGTGAGGAGGCGGCCGACACGCGCCCGGTGCACATCAACAGCGGTGCACCCGTCAACGCGTCCAAGCCGGTCAAGGTGACCCCGCCCGCGGGCGATCCGTACATCCTCGACAACGGCGCGGTCACGCTCGCCGCGATCACGTCGTGCACGAACACGTCCAACCCCTCGGTCATGATCGCCGCGGGCCTGCTCGCACGGAAGGCCGTCGAGAAGGGCCTCAAGCGCAAGCCGTGGGTGAAGACCACGCTCGGCCCGGGCTCGAAGGTCGTCACCGACTACTACGAGAAGTCGGGCCTCGGCAAGGACCTCGAGGACGTCGGCTTCTTCACGGTCGGCTACGGCTGCACGATCTGCATCGGCAACTCGGGTCCGCTGATCGAAGAGGTGTCGACCGCGATCAACGACCACGACCTGGCCGTGACCGCGGTGCTCTCGGGCAACCGCAACTTCGAGGGTCGCATCAGCCCCGACGTCAAGATGAACTACCTCGCGTCGCCGCCGCTCGTCGTCGCGTACGCGCTGGCCGGGTCGATGAACTTCGACTTCGAGACCGACGCGCTCGGCACCGACACCGAGGGCAACGAGGTGTTCCTGAAGGACATCTGGCCCGACACCGACGAGGTCCAGGAGATCATCGACTCCTCGATCTCGCGTGAGCAGTTCATCAAGCAGTACGCCACCGTGTTCGACGGCGACGACCGCTGGAAGAACCTCCCGACGCCGACCGGGCCGGTGTTCGAGTGGGACGACGACTCGACCTACGTCCGCAAGGCGCCGTACTTCGACGGCATGAAGATGGACCTCACGCCGGTCTCCGACATCCGCGGCGCCCGCGTCATGGCGACCCTCGGCGACTCGGTGACCACCGACCACATCTCGCCGGCCGGCAACATCAAGGCGGGCACCCCGGCAGCGCAGTACCTCACCGAGCACGGCGTCGCGCAGAAGGACTTCAACTCCTACGGCTCGCGCCGTGGCAACCACGAGGTCATGATCCGCGGCACGTTCGCGAACATCCGCCTGAAGAACGAGTTGGTCTCCGCCGTCAACGACGGCCAGATCGTCGAGGGCGGCTACACGCGCGACTTCACGCTCGAGGGCGGCCCGCAGTCGTACATCTTCGACGCGTGCACCAACTACGCCGAGCAGGGCACTCCGCTCGTCGTCTTCGGCGGCAAGGAGTACGGTTCGGGTTCGTCTCGCGACTGGGCCGCGAAGGGCACGAGCCTGCTGGGCGTCAAGGCGGTCATCACGGAGAGCTTCGAGCGCATCCACCGCTCGAACCTCATCGGCATGGGTGTCGTCCCGCTGCAGTTCCCCGCCGGTGAGAGCTGGAAGTCGCTGGGCCTGGACGGCACCGAGATCGTCTCGATCACGGGGCTCGAGCAGCTCAACGAGGGTGTGACGCCGAAGACCGTGCGCGTCGTGGCCGAGCCGAGCGAGTTCTCGCCCAAGGGCAAGCAGCCCGTCGAGTTCGACGCGGTCGTTCGGATCGACACGCCCGGTGAGGCCGACTACTACCGCAACGGCGGCATCCTGCAGTACGTGCTCCGTTCGCTCGTCGACGCGTAAGGCGTTCGACTCCGACGACTGCCCGCTCCGGGTATCCGACCATCGGATGTCCCGGGCGGGCAGTCGTCGTTCGCGTGTGCGCCGATATCCGCGCGCCATGCGACGTTCAGGCGCCCCGGCGACGGGGCGCGTAGACTCGGTCCGACGTGCGCGGCACCACCGGTGCGTCGGGAAAGGCGGTTCGGATGACCCTGCTCGAGCAGATCGGCGGCCCTCGCGACCTCGACGCGCTGACGCAGGAGCAACTGGGGGAGCTGGCCCAGGAGATCCGCAGGTACCTGGTCGAGAACGTCGCGAAGACGGGCGGCCACCTCGGGCCGAACCTCGGCGTCGTCGAGACGACGATCGCGATCCACCGCGTGTTCGAGTCGCCCAAGGATGCGATCGTGTTCGACACCGGGCACCAGTCGTACGTGCACAAGTTGCTCACGGGACGTCAGGACTTCTCCACGCTGCGCCAGCGAGGCGGCCTGGCCGGGTATCCGCAGCGTTCCGAGTCGGAGCACGACATCGTCGAGAGCTCCCACGCGTCGAGCTCGCTCTCGTGGGCGGACGGCATCTCGAAGGCGTTCGAGATGACCGGGCAGGAGGACCGACACGTCGTCGCGGTGGTCGGCGACGGTGCGCTCACCGGCGGCATGACGTGGGAGGCGCTGAACAACATCTCCGACGACAACACCCGCAACCTCGTGATCGTCGTCAACGACAACGGCCGCTCGTACGCGCCGACGATCGGGGGTATGGCCCGGTTCCTGAACTCGGTCCGCACGCAGCGCACCTACCGCACCCTGCACCTGTCGAGCCGACGCGCATTCGATCGCCTCGGCGGGCCGGCTCGCGCGTTCTATCGCGGCGTCCGCGGCGGCCTGCACGGCTTCCTCGCGCGGTTCACGAACAACGAGGCGCTGTACTCGAACCTCGACATCAAGTACGTGGGCCCGGTCGACGGGCATGACGAGCACGCGATGGAGGCCGCGCTCCGGCAGGCCAAGCACTACGGTGCTCCGGTGATCGTGCATGCGATCACCGAGAAGGGGCGCGGGTACCAGCCGGCGCTCAACGACGTCGCCGACCAGTTCCATGCGGTCGGCCAGATCGACCCGGAGACGGGCGAGTCGCTCGAGACGTCGTCCGTGCCGTCGTGGACGAGCGTCTTCGCCGACGAGCTGGTGCGCCTCGCGGAGCGCGACGACCGCATCGTCGGCATCACCGCGGCGATGCTGCGCCCGACGGGACTCCACCGGATGGCCGAGCGGTTCCCCAACCGCGTCTTCGACGTCGGCATCGCCGAGCAGCACGCCGTGACGTCGGCCGCGGGCCTCGCATTCGGCGGCCTGCACCCGGTCGTGGCGGTGTACGCGACGTTCATGAACCGCGCGTTCGACCAGGTGCTCATGGATGTCGCGCTGCACGGCGCGGGGGTCACGTTCGTGCTCGATCGTGCCGGCGTCACCGGGCCCGACGGGCCGAGTCACCACGGCGTGTGGGACCTCTCGATCCTGCAGGTCGTGCCCGGCATCCGGATCGCCGCGCCACGCGACTCCGTCCGGCTGGCCGAGGAGCTCGGCGAGGCGGTGAGGGTTCGGGATGCCCCGACCGTGCTGCGGTTCCCGAAGGGCTCCGTCGGCGTCGAGTACGCCGCGCAGCGACGGACCGGCGACGGGGTGGACGTGCTCGTCGAAGCCGACCGCAAGGACGTCCTGATCGTCGCCGTCGGGCCGATGGCGGGCATCGCGCTCGAGGTCGCCGAGCGGCTCGAGGCGCAGGGGATCGGCGCGACGGTCGTCGACCCGCGCTGGGTCGTCCCGGTTCCCCGGAGTGTCATCGAGCTCGCCGGGGACTACCGCATCGTGGTCAGCCTCGAGGACGGCATCCGAGTCGGCGGGGTCGGCACGCGGATCCGGCAGGACCTCCGCGAGGCGGGCGTCGACACGGCGGTCACCGAACTGGGCCTGCCCGACGAGTTCCTCGACCACGCCTCCCGGAGCCAGATCCTCGAGCGGGTGGGGCTCACGCCGCAGCAGATCGCGCGCGACGTCACCGCGATGGTGCTCGGTGCGAAGCTGCCGCACGCCCGCGGCGCGGGCATGGAGGCCGTGTCGAGCGACACCGGTTCGCAGCCGCGGGTCTGAGTTCCACGATCGCAGTCCTCCGCTGCACATGCGAACGGGGCCCCGGCATTCGCCAGGGCCCCGTTCGTCGTTCGGAGAGCGGTCAAGCTCCGACGCCGCGGATCGCGGGGTGGTGGAACGTGTCGCCGAACACGCGCTCGGACGCGCCGACCCGGTCCAGGTAGGGCGTCGCGCCGCCCGCCTGGAACGGCCAGCCGGCGCCCAGGATCAGGCAGAGGTCGATGTCCTCGGCCGCGGCGACGACCTGCTCGTCGAGCATGAGCTTGATCTCGCGGGCGAGTTCGTCCTCCACGCGCCGGAGGATGGTGGCCTCGTCGACGGCGGTCTTGCCGACCGTGATCGCCTTCTTCGCCTCCTTGGTCAGGTCGACGACCTTCCCGGCCTTGTCCTTCTCGACGACCTGGGCGAGCTTCGACAGCGTGTGCAGGTTCTCCGAGGCGTAGAAACGCTCGGGGAACTCACGCACCATCGTGTCCTGCACGTGGGCGGCGACCGCCCACCCGACGAGGTCGATGAGTTCGAACGGGCCCATCGGCAGACCGATCGGTGCGAGCGCCTTCTCGACCACCGGCACGGGCGTGCCCTCGTCGACCGCACGGGCCGCCTCGCCCATGACCTTGGCGAGCAGCCGGTTCACCACGAAGCCTGGGGCGTCCGCGGTCAGCACGGCCGACTTGCGCAGCTTCGCGGCGGTCGCGAACGCCGTCGCCAGCGTCTCGTCGTCGGTCTTCGGTGCCTTGACGATCTCGAGGAGCGGCATGACGGCCACGGGGTTGAAGAAGTGGAACCCGACGACTCGCTCCGGGTGCCGCAGGTTCGCGCCGATCTGCTCGACCGAGAGCGACGAGGTGTTGGTCGCGAGGATCGCCGTCTCCGACACGTACTGCTCGACGTCGGCGAAGACCTGCTGCTTGACGGCCAAGTCCTCGAATACGGCCTCGATGACCCAGTCGCAGTCGGCGAAGTCGGCCTTGTCGGTCGTGCCGGTCACGAGGGCGCGCAGGCGGTTGGCCTCGTCGCCGTCGATGCGACCCTTCTGCTCGAGCTTGCCGATCTCGTCGCGGATGTACGCGAGGCCCTTGTCGACGCGCGCCTGGTCGAGGTCGGTGATGACCACGGGCACCTGCAGCCGACGCACGAACAGCAGTGCGAACTGGCTGGCCATGAGGCCGGCTCCGATGATGCCGACCTTCGTCACCTTGCGGGCGAGCGACTTGTCGGGCGCACCGGCAGGGCGCTTCGCTCGCTTCTGCACGAGGTTGAACGCGTAGATGGATGCGACGAACTGGTCTCCCGCGACGAGGTCGGCGAGCGCCTCGTCCTCGCGTTCGAAGCCTTCGGCCTTGGTGCCGCTCTTCGCGGCCTTGAGGAGGTCGAGCGCGCGGTACGGCGACTTCGCGACGGTGCCGAGCTTCGCCTCGAGCGTCTTGCGCGCGATGCCGATCGCGATGTCCCACTTGGCGAGCTTCTCGAGCTTGCCGGGGGCGTTCGGGCGCTTGACCTGCACCGAGCCGCCCAGCACACCGTCGGCCCACTTCAGGGAGTCCTCGAGGAAGTTCACGGGGGCGAACATCGCGTCGGCCATGCCGAGCTCGTACGCCTCCGGCGCCTTCAACATCCGGTTGTTCTTCAGCGGGTTCTCGACGACGACCTTGAGCGCGTTCTCGATGCCGATGAGGTTCGGCAGGAGGTACGCGCCGCCCCAGCCGGGGATGATGCCGAGGAAGACCTCGGGCAGCGCGAGCGCGGGCGCCGAGGCATCCAACGTCCGGTAGTCGCAGTTCAGGGCGATCTCGACGCCGCCGCCGAGGGCGAGGCCGTTGATGAAGCAGAACGACGGCACGCCCAGTTCGCCGAGCTTGCCGAGCACGAAGTGCCCGAGCTGTCCCATCTGCAGCGCCATGTCGCGGCTCGGGATCTCGCCGACCTTCGACAGGTCGGCGCCCGCGGCGAGGAAGTAGGGCTTGCCGGTGATCGCGACGGCCTGGATCTCGCCGGCCGCGGCGCGAGCCTGCAGCTCGTCCAGCCGGTCGTTCAGCTCGAGCAGGGTCACCGGGCCGAGCGTCGACGGGCGGGTGTGGTCGCGGCCGTTGTCGAGCGTGATCAGTGCGAGCACCTTGCCCGAGGCGAGGCGGATGTCGCGGACGTACGAGTGCGTGACGACCTCGTCGTCGGCGAACGCCGCGGTGAGCCCGGAGAAGTCGATCTTCGAGTAGTCGGTCATGGAGCTCAACGGCCCTTTCCGTAGCGCTTGTGGTGGGGGTTCTCCCAGATGACGCTGCCACCCTGGCCGAGGCCGACGCACATCGCCGTCAGGCCGTAGCGCACCTCGGGGTGCTGCTCGAACTGGCGGGCGAGCTGCAGCATGAGGCGCACGCCGGATGCCGCGAGCGGGTGGCCGATGGCGATCGCGCCGCCCCACGGGTTGACGCGCTCGTCGTCGTCGGCGATGCCGAAGTGGTCGAGGAAGCTCAGGACCTGCACGGCGAACGCCTCGTTCAGCTCGAACAGGCCGATGTCGGAGATGTCCAGGCCCGCGCGCTTGAGCGCCTTCTCGGTCGAGGGGATCGGTCCGATGCCCATGACCTCGGGCTCGACGCCGGCGAAGCCGAAGCTCACCATGCGCATCTTCGCCGAGAGGTCGAGTTCCTTCACCGCATCGCCCGAGGCGAGGATCGCGGCGGTCGCGCCGTCGGTCAGCGGCGAGGCGTTGCCGGCGCTCACGCGCCCATGCGGCCGGAACGGGGTCTTGAGCGTCGCGAGCCCCTCCATCGTGGTCTCGGGGCGACGACCTTCGTCCTCGGTCGCGAGGCCCCAGCCCTCGTTCGTGCGGATGGCGACGGGCACCAGGTCGGGCTGGATGTGGCCGGCGTCGTAGGCGGCCTGCACCTTCTGCTGGCTCAGCATGCCGAACCGGTCGGACCGCTCCTTCGTGAGCTGCGGGAACCGGTCGTGCAGCCGCTCGGCGGTGTTGCCCATGTTGAGCGCGTCGGGTGCGACGAGCTTCTCGGCGATGAACCGCGGGTTGGGGTCGGCGTCCAGCCCCATCGGGTGCCGGCCCATGTGCTCGACCCCGCCCGCGATGACGACGTCGTACTGGCCGAAGCCGATGCCCGACCCCGCCGTCGTGACGGCGGTCATCGCGCCCGCGCACATGCGGTCGATCGCGTATCCGGGCACGGTCATCGGCAGTCCCGCGAGGATCGCCGAGGTGCGACCGAGCGTGAGGCCCTGGTCGCCCTGCTGGGTCGTCGCGGCGATCGCCACGTCGTCGACCCGGTCCTTCGGCAGGTTCGGGTTGCGCTCGATCAGCCCGGTGATCGCCTTGACGGCGAGATCGTCGGCCCGGGTGTTCCAGTACATGCCCTTTTCGCCGGCCCGCCCGAACGGGGTACGGACCCCGTCGACGAACACGACATCAGCTCGTTCAGCCACGCTGCAGCTCCCTTTCGATCAGGAATGCTTCGATCCTATGAAGCGCTCCCGAGGGCTCGGCATCGGTTGACGGATCCTACGAACCGGTCGGCGACGCGTCTTCCAGCGATTGTGCTGCCTCCACAAAAGCGTCGGCGATAATCTGTGCGGTCGCGTCAAGCTGCCATGGGCGCGCGCCCAGCGCCGCGAGCGCCTCGCGGATGCCATCGACCGACTGGTCGGCCGGCGGCCGCCAAGCGACCCGACGCAGGTGATCGGGGGTCAGCAGGTTCTCCACGGGCATGTCGAGGCGCTCCGCGATCGTCGCCACCGCTGCCTTCGCCGCGCGGAGACGGGCATCGGCGTCGGGATGCCTCGACGCCCACCCGCGCGGGGGCGGCGGTGCGTCGCTGGGCACGCGGATCGCGGGCAGGTCCGCCGTGGCGAGGCCCGTCTCGATCGCGTCCCACCAACGATCGATCTCGGTTCGGCTCGCCCGCCCGGTGAACGTGCGGAGGTCGGCGAGTTCCCGCTTCGAACGCGGGAGGGCTTTCGCCGCCGCGAGGATCGAGGCATCCGGTACGAGGCGGCCCGGGGCCACGTCGATCTCCGCGGCGTGGTCGTCGCGTGCCGTCCAGAGGGCGCGGGCGACGGCGAGGTTTCGGGCGTGGCGGATGCCGTGGATCCCCGACAGGCGTCGCCACGGCTCCGCGGCCGGCGGCTTGGCCTCCTTGTGCAGCACGGCCTCGAACTCCTGCTCGGCCAGCGCGGACTTGCCCGCATCGGCGAGCCGCTCGACCAGGCCGTCCCGGACGTCGACGAGGAGTTCCACGTCGAGGGCGGCATACGTCAGCCACGACTCGGGAAGCGGTCGCGTCGACCAGTCGGCGGCCGAGTGCTCCTTCGCGAGCTTGATGCCGAGCAGTTCCTCGACGACGGAGGCGAGCCCGACCCGGGGCATCCCGAGCAGCCGGGCTGCGAGCTCCGTATCGAAGATGTGCGACGGGTCGAGTCCGACCTCCCGGAGGCACGCGAGATCCTGGCTCGCCGCGTGGAGCACCCATTCCTCGGCGCCGACCGACGCCTGCAAGGAGGCGAAGTCGGTGATCTGCGGCGGATCGAACAGGAAGGTGCCCGCGCCGCGTCGGTACATCTGGATCAGGTAGGCGCGCTGCGAATAGCGGAACCCGCTGGCTCGCTCGGCATCGACCGCGACCGGCCCCTCGCCTGCGGCCAGCGCCTCGACGGCGCCGACGAAGGACGCGGGCTCATCGATCACCCGGAAATCAACCACGGTACCTCCGACGCGGCAGCGCGGTGACCCCCTCCGAACGTGGAGGGAGGCCGGCGAGCATGCACAACAATTCTCCCCAGCCTTCCACATGCGGGGCGATCTGCGCGTCGATCGGAGTCCAGGAGGCGCGGAGCTCGAGCTGGGCGCCGTCGCCCCGGTGCGCGAGTTCGCCGTACCCGGTCGAGAGGATCTTGGTCGCCGTTCCGCTCGCGGCGACGTAGTGGGCGCCGCGCGCGTCGAGCGCGTCCACGAGCCAGGACCAGGCCACGTCGGCGACGAACGGGTCCAGGCCGATGTCGGTCTCGAGCGGTGCCTGCGCGAAGCACACGACGCGGAACCGACCGCCCCAGGCCTCCGGCTCCGAGGGATCGTAGAGGAGGACGAACCGCCCCGTTCCCAGGTCCGAGTCGTCGGCGTGGCGCGTGGGCGCGACGTCTGCCGAGAGCGCCGCGGCGTATGGGGCCAACGAGCCGGGCGCCGGGAACGGTTCCATCCGGAGTTCCGCGCGCGGCACGGCATCGCGCATCGAGGCGAGTGCGGCCTCGAACTCGGCGGGGGTCGGCGTCGCTCGATCGGACACCCCTGCAGACTAGAGTCTGGACGATGACGGGCCGATGCGGCACGCCGCGCGCGCGGTCAACGTCAGGATCGTTTCGGGGAAGGGGCCGGATGTCGCAGGGGATGCGAAACGTGGGGAAGGCGGTCGGAGTCCTCGCCGGCTCGATCGCACTGCTGGGAGCGGTCGTCGGAGCTGCGGTCGCGGTCCTCACCGTCGTCTTCGCGCGACGCGTGGTCACGCCGTCGGGTGCGCGCGAGGAGGACATCCGCATCATCGCGGTGGACCGTCCCGCCGGACGCATCGTGATCGAGGGGCACGAGGCCGACATGCCCGGCCGATACGGGTTCTGGTTCGAGCACGACGCGGGCCACGCCCGGCTCGGGGACGTCGTCGAGGTGCGCGACCGGCGGGTCACCCGCAGCATCGAGCGCGTCGACTTCGGCCGCCTCGAGCGCGCGGCGCGCGGGCGGATCGAGGGCAGCCTCTTCATCGGCCCGTGGGAGCTCGGCGTCCCGTACGCGGACGTGATCGTCCCCACCGCGCTCGGAGCGGCACCGGCATGGGAGATCCCCGCGGACGAGGCATCCGATCGCTGGGTCGTCCAGGTGCACGGTCGCGGAGCCAAGCGCCAGGAGGCGCTCCGAGCGGTCGCGCCCGCACGGGCGGCCGGCTGGAACTCGCTGCTCATGTCGTACCGGAACGACGGCGAGGCGCCCGAGAGCATCGACCGCAGGTACGGCCTCGGCGGCACCGAATGGGAGGACGTGGTCGACGCGGTGCGCTACGCGAGGGAGCGCGGCGCCCGGGAGGTCGTGCTCATGGGGTGGTCGATGGGCGGTGCGATCTCACTGCAGGCCGTGCTGCGGTCGACCGAGGTGCGAGAGGTGCTGAGCGGGATGATCCTCGAGTCCCCGGCGATCGACTGGGCCGACATCCTCCGCTTCCAGGGCTCGATGATCGGCCTGCCCGACCAGATGAGCGAGCTGGTGACCCGGCTCCTCGCCGCACCCGTCGCCGTCGAGGTGACCGGGCTCGCCGCTCCCATCGACCTCGAGAGCCTCGACGCGGTGGCGCGGGCCCACGAGTTCGGCGTGCCGATGCTGCTCATGGCGAGCGAGGACGACGGGTTCGTGCCGATCACGGGCGCCCGACGCTTCGCGGAGGCACGCCCGGATCTGATCGAGTTCGAGGTCTTCCACGGTGCACGGCACACCAAGCTCTGGAATGCGGAGCCCGAACGTTGGGAAGGCCTCATCGAGGCCTGGCTGCTCCGCAGGTCGGTCGTCGGCACGCCGTCGGGGGAGGAGACCGAGATCGCGGGGTGAGGGGACCCGAGCCTGCGACTCAGCCCGCCAGGCGCTCGTGCACCTGCCGCTTGACCCGCCCGAGCATGCCCGTCATGCCGCGCACCCGGAGCGGAGAGACCGCCTCCGCCAGGCCGAGCGTTTGCGGGTAGTCGGCGGGAACCGCGAGCACCTCCTCGACGGTGAGGCCGTCGAGCCCCTGCACCAGGATCGACGCGAACCCGCGCGTCGTCGGCGCCTCCGCGGGCGCCGTCGCGTGCAGGTGCACCCGACCGTCGACGATCTCGACGAAGATGAACACCGGCGACTGGCACTCCTCGACGCGTTCGAACAGGTCGGGGTGGTCCTGGAACCGCTCGGGCAGTTCGGGAAGTTCGTTCGAGAAGTCGAGCAGCAGCTGCAGGCGGTCGCGCACGGCGAGTGCGAGGAAGTCCTCTTTCGTCTCGGCGAGGGCGGCGGGGATCGTGGCATCCATCAACGCGATTCTCCCACGCGGGAGGTCGGTCGTCGCCGGATGCGCCGGTCGGCCGGGAGCCTGCGTCAGCGTCCCGGGACCTCGCCGCGGTCGGCGCCCGAGACGATCGGCACGCGTACCGCGCTGCCCCATTCGGTCCACGACCCGTCGTAGTTGCGGACGTCGTCGAAGCCGAGCAGGTGCTTCAGCACGAACCACGTGTGGCTCGAGCGTTCGCCGATGCGGCAGTAGGCGATGACCGAGTCGCCGTCCTCCAGGCCGACCTCGTCGCGGTAGATGGCGTCGAGCTCCTCGCGGGTCTTGAACGTCCCGTCGGCCGCCGCCGCACGAGCCCAGGGGACGGATGCCGCGGTGGGGATGTGCCCGGCACGCAGCGCGCCCTCCTCGGGATACGCCGGTGCGGTCGTGCGCTCGCCGGAGTATTCCTCGGGGGAGCGGACGTCGATCAGCGGGTTGCCGAGGTGGGCGAGCACGTCCTCCTTGAACGCGCGGATCGCGATGTCGTCGCGCTCGACGACGGGATACTCGACCGGCGCGACCTCGGTCGGATCGGTCGTGATGGCGCGACCCTCCGCGATCCAGAGGTCGCGGCCGCCGTCGAGGAGGCGGACGTCGTCGTGGCCGTAGAGGGTGAAGACCCAGAGCGCGTAGGCGGCCCACCAGTTGTTCTTGTCGCCGTAGACGACGATCGTGCTGTCGCGCGAGATGCCCTTCGAGCCGAGCAGCTCGGCGAACCGTTCGGGTCCGACGTAGTCGCGTACCACCGGGTCGTTGAGGTCGGTGTGCCAGTCGATCTTGACGGCGCCGGGGATGTGGCCGACCTCGTAGAGGAGGACGTCCTCGTCGGATTCGACGACCGCCAGGCCCGGGTCGCCGAGGTGGTCCTCGAGCCATTGCGTCGTCACGAGGCGCTCCGGCCGCGCATAGGCGGTGAACTTCTCGGCGGGGTCGAACTCGACGGACATGGAACCTCCTGGGATCGCCGGGAGCACCAGCGTGTCGCGCGGTGCGGACTAGGCTGTAGACCTGTCGCCCCCGAATCTACGCGGGGCGCGGGGCGATCTCACGGCCCCCGTCATCCGGTGCAACACGAAAGCGTGCCTTCCTCCATGACCTCGGCTCCCGCCTCAGCGCCCATCCGCCTCGTCGACCGCGACCCGTCGATGTCGGGGGCGGAGATCGCGGCAGGACTGACCCCGCCGCCGCAGTTCGAGCACGCGTCGTTCGAGTCGTACCGGCCCGATACCGACTTCGAATCGCAGCAGGCCGCACTCGACCGGTTGAACCAGTTCGCCGGCGCGTGGCGCGCGGCGCAGCGGCCGGGCGGCTTCTTCTCGCGCAAGCGCCCGGCCCGCATCGAACTGCCGGGTGTCTACCTGGACGGCGGGTTCGGCGTCGGCAAGACCCACCTCCTCGCGGCGCTCTGGCACGTCGCCCACGGGCCGAAGTACTTCGGCACGTTCATGCAGTACACCGCGCTGGTCGGCGCGCTCGGGTACGCGCAGGCGCTCGAACTGCTCCGCGGGGCGAAACTCATCTGCATCGACGAGTTCGAGCTCGACGACCCGGGCGACACGATGCTGATGACCCGATTCCTGGGCGAGCTGATGCAGTCGGGCACCCGGGTGGCCGCGACGAGCAACACGCCGCCGAACGCGCTGGGGGAGGGGCGGTTCGCCGCGGCCGACTTCCTGCGGGAGATCCACGCCCTGTCGTCGAACTTCGAGACGCTGCGGATCGACGGCCTCGACTTCCGCCGCCGCGACACCGACGGCCACGCCGTCGCGCTGGAGTCCGACGACCGTGTGGACGCCGTCGCCGAGGCGCTGAGCCGCCGCGGCCACGCCGTCTCGCTCGACGACTTCGACGCACTCGTCGCGCACCTCGCAACCGTGCATCCGTCGAAGTACGTGAAGATCGTCGACGGACTCGAGACCATCGCGCTGCGCGGCGTGCACGAGTTGCACGACCAGAACGCGGCGCTCCGGCTGGTCGCGTTCATCGACCGTGTCTACGACGCGGAGGTGCCGATCATCGCGAGCGGCACGCGTCTCGACGGCGTGTTCGACGACGAGATGATGTCCGGCGGCTACCGCAAGAAGTACCTCCGTGCGATGAGCCGCATGACGGCGCTGACGTCGGGGGAGCTCCCGCCGCACGACTGACGGCGTCCTCACGGGCGTTCGGCAAGACATCCACGTCTGATTCCCTGCGGTTCACCCGCTCGCGGAAACGCGCTGTTTACATTCCGCCGCCGGACGTAACGACGGTGAAACATCCGCCGACGCCGTTCGAAATCTCGACTCATGAAACTGGGCGACGCAAGCCACCCCCTGAATTCATAAGAGAGGTTCGACATGGATCAAGGCAACACCGCGTTCATGCTGATCGCGGCAGCCCTCGTGTTGCTGATGACCCCTGGACTGGCGTTCTTCTACGGCGGTCTGGTCAAGGCGAAGAGCGTCATCAGCATGATGATGCTCAGCTTCGGCGCACTGGGTCTCATCGGCGTCCTGTGGGTCGTCTACGGCTACGCGATCGCCTTCCCGGGCGCTGAGGGCCTCATCGCCCCGTGGTCGATCGACTGGTCGGCCATCGGCCTGTCGAGCCTGCTCGAGACGCCCGAGGACGCCGCGTACCCGCCGCTGGCCTTCGTCGCGTTCCAGGCCACCTTCGCCATCCTCACCGTCGCGTTGGTCTCCGGCGCCATCGCCGACCGAGCGAAGTTCGGCGCGTGGATGGTCTTCGCCGCACTCTGGGCGACCATCGTGTACTTCCCGGTCGCGAGCTGGGTGTTCAACTTCGGCCTCGCGGACGACGGCTCGTTCGCGTACGGCGGCTGGATCACCTACGGCATGCAGGAGTGGTTCGGCGTCGGCGCGATCGACTTCGCCGGCGGCACCGCGGTGCACATCAACGCCGGTGCCGCAGCGCTCGCGCTCGCACTCGTGCTGGGCAAGCGCGTCGGCTTCTCGAAGGGCGCCCACGTCCCGCACAACCCGCCGTTCGTGCTCCTCGGCGCCGGCCTCCTGTGGTTCGGCTGGTTCGGCTTCAACGCGGGCTCCGAGCTCGCGGCCGACGGCACCGCCGCCCTCGCGTTCGTCAACACCATCGCCGCTCCCGCCGCAGCGCTGCTCGCGTGGCTGCTCGTCGAGAAGATCAAGGACGGCAAGCCGACCTCGGTCGGTGCCGCATCGGGTGCCGTCGCCGGTCTCGTCGCGATCACCCCCGCCTGCGCGTCGCTGACGCCCATCTGGGCCATCGTGCTCGGTCTCGTCGCCGGTGCGGTCTGCGCCCTCGCGATCGACCTGAAGTTCAAGTGGGGCTTCGACGACTCGCTCGACGTGGTGGGCATCCACCTCGTCGGCGGCCTCATCGGCACGCTCTACCTGGGCTTCTTCGCCAACGGCACCGGCCTCATCTACAGCGGCAACCTCACGCAGCTCATGGTCCAGGCCATCGCGGCGTTCGCGGTGCTCGCATACTCCTTCGTGCTCGCCTACGTCATCGGGTTCCTGATCCAGAAGACGATCGGCTTCCGCGTCAAGGACGAGGACGAGATCGCCGGCATCGACACCGTCGTGCACGGTGAAGAGGGCTACAAGCTCGAGACCGTCTGACGATCTCGAATCCACCGCGAGGGCGGTGGGGAGCGAACGGTGCGTGGAGCACCCGCCGCATCCCCACCGCCCTTCGGCGCGTCATCGGTCCGGATCGAGCGGAATCCGGTCCGATAGGGTGCGGATGTGTCGCGAAGCCACCGCCTCCTCAACGCACTGACGAGCCTCGTGCGGACCGTCGCCCGAGGCGGGACCTCGCGAGTACACAGCGGGCAGCAGCCGCCGACGACGGATGCCGCACCGAGCGGCCGCTCAGACGCTGCGCCGTCACCCGGACGGAGCGGGAGCGCTGCCACGACAGAACTCGACCCCCGGCGGATCGGCGCGGTTCGCTTCGCCTACCGCCCCGAGCGCGACGGCGAGCCGGACCCGGGCGAGATCGTCTGGACCTGGGTGCCGTTCGAGGAGCGCGACGGGCGAGGCAAGGACCGGCCGGTCGCAATCGTGGCCGCAGGCGCCGACGGCGAGTTCCTGGCCGTGCAGTTGACGAGCAAGGGGCGCGACGACGATCACGACCTCGTGCCGCTCGGCGCAGGCCCGTGGGACGCGCAGGGGCGCCCGAGCTGGGCCCGGATCGATCGGGTGTTCCGCGTCAGCACGGCGGGTATGCGGCGGGAGGGTGCGACCCTCGATGCGGCGCGATTCGAGGCGCTCACGCATGCGCTGGGGGCGCGGTACGGCTGGCGGAGCGCCTGATCGCCCGTGACGCACTCGACCGCGCGATGCGGGCCGTGGACCGGCCGGCGTGCCCGGTGAGAACGACGAAACCCCCGGCGAACCGGGGGTCTCTGTGTGTGGGCGATGCCGGGCTCGAACCGACGACCTCTTCCGTGTGAAGGAAGCGCGCTACCAGCTGCGCCAATCGCCCATCAGGATTTCGCGACCGAACCGGTCGGCCGCGGGTTCGATACTAGCCGACGATCGGGGGCGAATGCACATCGGCGCGCTGGCGCGGATCCGAGCAGTCCGGCGCGTCGAGGAACAGTGCGAACTCGTGGCGCGAATCGACTTCGGACGGCAGGGAGGCATCCCTCGCTGCCATGCGGATACGCGCCTCGACACGCCCGGGATGCGGGTCGCTTTTCCGCGGTGGACCGGCGGAAACACCCGGGGAGCTTCGCTCAGTTTGGTACTCGTTCACCCTTTCGGTTAGAGTCTTCTCTGTCGCCGGAACACGGTGACAACGCGGATGTGGCGCAGTTGGTAGCGCATCACCTTGCCAAGGTGAGGGTCGCGAGTTCGAGTCTCGTCATCCGCTCTGACCGAAGCCGAGCAGCAATGCTCGGCTTCGTTCTGAGGTGGCTACGCCCGAGATGGCAACATCGAGGAGAAACCCAGTACGGTGAAGCCAGTGCCGTTTCGAACGGCGCACGGTGGATTGGCCGAGAGGCGAGGCAGCGGCCTGCAAAGCCGTATACACGGGTTCGAATCCCGTATCCACCTCCACAAGCTGATCACCTGTTAGGGTTGGTCAGTTCACACGGGCGATTGGCGCAGCGGTAGCGCGCTTCCCTGACACGGAAGAGGTCACTGGTTCGATCCCAGTATCGCCCACCACGAGAAACCCCCGGTTCGCCGGGGGTTTTTGCATTTCCTCCGCGAATCAGGCTGTTCGCGCGCCGACTCCGTGCGACGGACGTGCAGCCGAGGTGATCCGATGTCGGGCCGGCCACCCGAGGCATCCGCTCGGGTGGCCGGTTCCGCGCTCATGGACGTGCGGTCATCCCGCGATCACGACCACGGCGACGGCGCCGGGGGAGCGACCCGCGGCGGCCGGTCGTCGCACGTGATCGTGTTCGGCAGCTCCCACGGCGCGAGCCATGGTCCGGTCGTGTTGGCGCCGCTCGAGTCGTTTCCGCCGAGGTCGGCGATCGAGAACTCCGATCCGCTCGCCGGGAAGTTGAACGAGCCGCAGTTGTTGATGCCGACCGCCCCCACGTTGCGCGCGTCCACGTTCTCGAACGACGCGCCGCCGGCCACCCGGGCACTGACGACGGAGGTGCCGGTGCCGTCGACGCGGACGTCCCGGAACGCGACGTCGTCGATCGAGTAGAGGTCCTTCACGCCCCAGTCGGAGACCAGCATGATCGCGTTGTACGTGCTGTCGAGGTAGTGGTCGCCGGTCACCTCGACGCGCGACTCGATCGACCGGTCGAGCGCGTAGAGCCAGATCGCGCCGAGGCCCACTCGCCAGTTGAGCTCGAAGGTCCCGGCTCGCACGACGGTGTTGTCGGTGAACCGGAGCGTCCCGGCGAACGGC
Source organism: Agromyces sp. LHK192 (assembly GCF_004006235.1). NCBI lineage: Bacteria > Bacillati > Actinomycetota > Actinomycetes > Micrococcales > Microbacteriaceae > Agromyces > Agromyces sp. LHK192. The sequence continues at coordinate 2,269,645 of NZ_CP034753.1, read as the reverse complement.
TGGGCGCCGAACCGCGAGCCGGCGTGCAGCCCGCTGCCCTCGCGGATCGGGTCGGCGACGAGATTTCCCTCGACGGTGATGTCGGTGCCGCCGTAGATCGCGATCCCGTTGGCCAGGGTCGGCGTCTGCACGGTGTTCCGGAGGAAGGTGTTGCGCTCGTTGGTCGTGCCCTCGGCCCACATCGCGAGACCGTCGTCGCCGGTGTTCCGGACGAACGTGTGCTCGACGATCGAGTCCGTGACGCCGGTGTGGAAGTTGATCGCGTCGGCGATCTGGTCGACGATCATCGTGTCGCGGATGTGCACGTTCGACATCGGGCCGTCGAGCCAGATGCCGACCTTGGTGTGCTCGATGTACAACCCCTCGATCGTCGAGTCGCTGAGCGCCCCGCCGATGCCGTTCACCTGGTCGGTGTCGATGCGTTCGCGCACGTCGCCGCGGATCGTGAAGCCGGAGAGGTGCACGTCGCGGCTGCCGCCCTCCGCTGCGGGCTTCCCGTAGAAGCCGACGCCGGTGTGGATCGAGCCGTCGGGGAGCGGCTCGTCGAGTGCGACCTCCGTGCCCTTCACGATCGTGTACCAGCTTCCGGCGCCCTCGATGGTGACGTCGTCGACGATGATGTGGCGGTCGACGCGGAACGTGCCCGGCGGCAGGTACACCGGCAGGTCCGTGCGCTGCGCGAAGGCGATCGCGCGTTCGATCGCGCCCGCCGAGTCGCGCTTGCCGAACGGGTCCGCACCGAACGCGAGCACGTTCGCGGCCCTGAACCGGACGTGGGGCAGGCCGACGAGCTCGGTGTCGACGAGGTCGATCGTCGTGAGCGCCGCCGCGGCACCCTGCGGGACGCTCAGCCGCAGCGTCGAACCGGCGGGGTGGGAGCGGCCGAGGTGCAGCCGCTGCTCGTCGTAGAAGTGCATCGGCCGGAACGGCGTCGAGATGCCGAGCGGGTCCGGGCCGTCGCGCTCGACCACCCACCAGTCGGGGTGCAGGAGCCCGGCGTTCGGGTCGTTGGTGAACGAGTACTGGTTGTAGAGCCAGGAGTACTCGGAGGTCAGGCTCATCGACGGGGCGCGTCTGCCGTCGACGCTCACCTCGAGCGGCGATCGGATGCCGCCGCCGTTCGGTGCATCGGGGATGCTGTACCGCACGGTGATGGCGTTGGTGCGGGCGGGGAGGGTGAACTCGATCCACTGGCCGGGTGCCAGTTGCACCGCGCTGCGGCCGGATGCCTCGGCGGCGAGCGTGTACGCGTCCCGGCTCTCGGGGAGCAGTGCGCCGGTGGTGGCGGCGGCGTGCTCGGCCTCCTGTTCGAGGAACGGCACGTCCGCGCCGCGGCCCTCGACGAGGGATGGGGCGAGCGCGGCACGGGTGATGACCGGCGGCGGGGCTGGTGCTGCTGCAACCGCACCCCCCGCGCCGGTGACGGTCGTCGCGGCGACCGCGATCGCGGTCACGACGGCAACGACGGCACCGACGGCCGGTCGGCGCCTGCGTGGATGGTGGGCCGGGCCGTCGGGGCGGACTCCTGGGGCGGCATCGTGGGCACGTGTCATCGTCGACTCGTTTCGCTCTGGACGACCGCGATGCGGCACGTCGTTGGGGCCGGTCGAGGCCGAAACTAGGGCGCGCGGCATCCGATTCACAAGGGGCTTGCTCGAAATGCCGTGAAATCGTCGATTTCTTGCGTAATGCGCCGCAAGCAGGACGCAAGCGACGGCACGAACGTCGGTCGGCGTTGCGCCGCCGCTCCGGGACGGGCGGGTCTGCTCGGCGCGACTAAGGTTGAAGGGTTCAACGCACCGAACTCGAGGAGAGGACCACGTGGTCGACGGTTTCGCACGGTTCACCGATCGTTCCGTTGTCGCCATGCGCGTCAACGGCGAGCTGAAGGACCTCGCCACGACGCTGACGGACGACGACGACGTCGAGCCGGTGACGATCGACTCGCCCGACGGCCTGAGCATCCTCCGCCACTCGACCGCGCACGTGCTGGCCCAGGCGGTGCAGGCGATCAACCCCGAAGCGAAGCTCGGCATCGGCCCGCCCGTGACCGACGGCTTCTACTACGACTTCGACGTGCAGACGCCGTTCACCCCGGAGGACCTGAAGGCCCTCGACAAGGAGATGGCGCGCATCATCCGCTCGGGCCAGCGCTTCATGCGGCGGGTCGTCAGCGACGAGGAGGCGCGCGCCGAGCTCGCCGCCGAGCCGTACAAGCTCGAGCTCATCGGCCTGAAGGGCGCTGCCGGCCACGGCGAGTCCAGCGGCGACGACCACGAGTCGGTCGAGGTCGGTGCCGGTGAACTGACCATCTACGACAACGTCGACCCGAAGACCGGCGACGTCGTCTGGAAGGACCTCTGCCGCGGACCGCACCTCCCGAACACGCGGATGATCGGCAACGGCTGGTCGCTCATGCGCGTCGCGGCGGCGTACTGGCGCGGCTCGGAGAAGAATCCGCAGCTCCAGCGCATCTACGGCACCGCGTGGCCGACGAAGGACGAGCTGCGCGCCTACCAGACCCGGCTGGAGGAGGCGGCGAAGCGCGACCACCGCAAGCTCGGCTCCGAGCTCGACCTGTTCTCGTTCCCCGACGAGATCGGTTCCGGCCTCGCGGTGTTCCACCCCAAGGGTGGCATCATCCGCTACGAGATGGAGGAGTACCTGCGCAAGCAGCTCCTTCGCAACGGGTACGAGTTCGTCAACACGCCGCATATCACGAAGGCGCACCTCTACGAGGTCAGCCAGCACCTCAACTGGTACGCCGACGGCATGTTCCCGCCGATGCACCTCGACGAGGAGACCGACGCGGAGGGCAACGTCACCCGGCAGGGCCAGGACTACTACCTGAAGCCGATGAACTGTCCGATGCACAACCTCGTGTTCCGGGCACGCGGCCGGTCGTACCGTGAGCTGCCGCTGCGGCTCGCCGAGTTCGGCACCGTGTACCGCTACGAGAAGTCGGGCACGCTGTCCGGCCTCACGCGCGTGCGCGGCCTCACGCAGGACGACGCGCACATCTACGTCACCGACGAGCAGATCAAGGAGGAGGTCGGCCGCCAGCTCGAGTTCGTGCTCGAGACCCTCCGCGGATACGGCCTCACGGACTTCTACCTCGAGCTGTCCACCAAGGACCCGGTGAAGTCGGTCGGCAGCGACGAGCTGTGGGAGACCGCGACGCAGACGCTGCGCGAGGTCGCCGTCGAGTCCGGGCTCGAGCTCGTCGACGACCCGGGCGGAGCCGCCTTCTACGGGCCGAAGATCTCGGTGCAGGCGCGCGACGCCATCGGCCGGACCTGGCAGCTCTCCACCGTGCAGCTGGACTTCAACCAGCCGGAGCTCTTCGAGCTGCGCTACGCCGCCGCCGACGGCACCCAGAAGCAGCCCGCCATGATCCACCGCGCGCTGCTCGGCTCGGTCGAGCGGTTCTTCGCGATCCTCCTCGAGCACTACGCGGGTGCCTTCCCGGCGTGGCTCGCACCCGTGCAGGTCGTCGGCATCCCCGTCGCCGACGAGTACGCACCGTACCTCGGGGCGATCATCGAACAGCTGCGCGGCGAGGGGGTCCGGGCCGAGCTCGACACGACCGACGACCGCATGCAGAAGAAGATCCGCACGCACACCACGCAGAAGGTGCCGTTCCAGCTGATCGCGGGGGAGAACGACCGCAGCGCCGAGACCGTGAGCTTCCGGTTCCGCGACGGCAGCCAGGAGAACGGCGTCGCCATCACCGACGCGGTCGCGAAGATCCGCGAGTCGATCGCGGACCACCGTCAGGTCTCCACGCGGGACGACCTGTTCGCATGAGCAACTACGGGCCCGACGAATTCGACGACGTGCCGACGCAGCGTTCGGGCGAGATCGCCGGGGTTCCCGACGCGTTCCAGCGGCTCTGGACGCCGCACCGGATGGTGTACATCGAGAACGGACAGGATCCGAGCGAGGATGCCTGCCCGTTCTGCCGTGCGCCCGACTTCGACGACGAGACGAGCTTCATCGTCGCGCGCGGCGAGCACGCGTACGTGCTGCTGAACCTCTACCCGTACAACAGCGGCCACCTGCTCGTGTGCCCGTACCGGCACATCGCGACCTACGACGAGGCGACCGCCGAGGAGGTCGCCGAGATCGGCGCCATGACCCAGACGGCCATGCGCGTGCTCACGCAGGTCTCCCGGTGCGACGGATTCAACATCGGCATGAACCAGGGACGGATCGCCGGCGCGGGCATCTCGGAGCACCTGCACCAGCACATCGTGCCGCGGTGGGCACTCGACTCGAACTTCTTCCCGATCATCGCGAAGACCAAGGCCGTGCCCCGGCTGCTCGGCGACGTGCGCCGAGAGGTCGCGGAGGCCTGGCCGGCCTGAGCCCCGCGCACGTCCGCCGATGCCGGCGGACCGCCTGTCAGCGGACCCGGCGCACCTCGAACTGGAGCCGCGGGTGGGCATAGGCCTCCTGCGACTCGACGAGCTGCAGTTCTCGCTCACCGGATTCGTGCGTGTGCTCCAGCAGGTCGTAGACGCTCGACACGGTGCGCGCGAGCGCGACGGATGCCTCGCCGGTGGCGCGGTAGTGCGCGGTGAAGAGCGCGGCCGTGACGTCGCCCGAGCCGTTCGCCTTCATCGGCAGGAGCGGGGTCTGCACGATCCACGCGCCGTGGTCGTCGACGGCGAGCATCTCGATGGTGCCGGGCTCGCGGTCCGGGCGCTCGACGCTCGTGACGAGCACCGTTCGTGGCCCGGACGCCCGCACGAGGTCGACCGAGGCCAGCGTGGACTCCAGCGTGTCGGGCTCGGTCCCGGTGAGGTACCCGAGCTCGAACTGGTTCGGCGTGATGAGGTCGGCGGCGGGGACCACGCGGTCGCGCAGCAGGATCGGGATCGCGGGCGCGACGAAGCATCCGCTCTTCGCATTGCCCATGACCGGGTCGCAGGAATAGATCGCGTCCGGCTTCACGGCCTTGATGCGCGCGACCGCGTCGAGGATGACGTCGGCGATGCCCTCGCTGCCCTGGTAGCCCGAGAGGATCACGTCGATCTTCGGGAACACGCCGCGGTCCTCGATGCCGGCGATGACCTCGCGGACGTCGTCCGGCGCGATCAGCGGGCCGCGCCACGCGCCGTACCCCGTGTGGTTCGAGAAGTTCACGGTGTAGACCGGCAGCACCTCGACGCCGATGCGCTGGAGCGGGAACACGGCTGCCGAGTTGCCGACGTGCCCGTAGGCGACGGCGGACTGGATCGAGAGGACCTTCACCGTTCGATCATCCCACCTCCGCGTCGACGAGCCGCCCGCCCGCCGCTCGCACCGCGGCGGCGATGTCCGCTGCGAGGCGCTCCGCGTCGTCGTCGGCGAGGTCGTGCACGGTGAGTCGCAGTCGGCGCGCGGCCGGCGCGTCGGCGAGGACGAACTCGTCTCCCGTCCGTGCGAGCCAGCCGCGTCGCATGAGCTGCTCCGACACGTCGCGCGCCGGGACCGGCAGCGGTACCCAGAGATTGAGCCCGTCGCCGGCCTCGACCGGCACCCCGAGCGCGGTCAGGCGCTCGGCGAACGCGTCGTTCCGGTGGGCGTAGTGCTCGGCGGCCTGCTCGATTCGCGCCGAGGCCTCGGCGTCGGTCACGAGCGCGAGGACGAGTCGCTGCAGGAGATGGCTGACCCAGGTCGTGCCCGGGGTGAGTCGCATCGCCAGTCGGTCGGCGGTCTCCGGGTCGGAGGCGGTGACGGCCAGGCACATGTCGGGTCCGAGGAACTTCGACACCGAGCGCACGAGCGCCCAGCGTCGATGATCGGGACCGATGAGCGAGTGGAAGGGCCTCCGGGACAGCATCGAGAAGTGGTCGTCCTCGATGACGAGCACGTACGGGTGCGCGCGGAGCACGGCGCGCAGTTCGGCGGCGCGGTGTTCGGAGAGGCTCGCACCGGTCGGGTTCTGCGCGCGCGGCGTGCAGACGACCGCCCGCACGCCCTGCTCGAGCGCGGCCCGGAGCCCGTCGACGGTCATGCCCTCGTCGTCCACCGGGACGGGTACGACGCGGTAGCCGCCGACCCGGACGGTGTGGATGCTCGTCAGGAAGCACGGGTCCTCGAGGGCCACGGCGTCGTCGCGGACGAGGGCCTGCGCGAGCAGTCGTTCCACGGCGTCGCCGGCTCCGCTCGTGATCGTGAGCCGGACCTCGTCGGGTGCGAGGTCGGCGGTCATCCAGTCCGTCGCCCACCGCTCGAGTCCGGGGTCGACGACCGGCTCGCCGTAGAGCACCGGCCGCCCCGCCATCCCGGCGAGGGCGCGCGACGGGTCGGGGATGAGCTCGGGGTCGGGGTTGCCGGTCGCGACGTCGCGGAGCACGTTGTCGCTCGCGAACCCCTCCTGGGCGACGGGCGAGCGGTCGGCGACGTGGGTTCCGCCGCGCCCACGGGTCACGACGACCCCCGCGACGGTGAGCTGCCGGTAGGCGGCGACGGCGGTGTTGCGGTTGACCCCGAGCGTGTCGGCGAGGGTCCGCACGGGCGGCAGGGCGGTTCCGGGTGGGAGCTCGCCGCGCTCGATGAGCGTGCGCACGCTGTCGGCGATGTCGGACGCGGAACGGCCCGTGATGTCGAGGGTGGACTCGTTGCCCATGGGCGCCTCCGTGGCCGGATCGGGATCATGCTACGGTTTGGCCTAGGCCAACGTTCCGCGTTGTCCATCATGCCACGCGCGAGGCGCGGACCACCCGAAGGGAACCATCCATGAGCACGTCCGAGACCGGATCGAGCCGCGTCAAGCGGGGCCTCGCCGAGATGCTGAAGGGCGGCGTCATCATGGACGTCGTCACCGCCGAGCAGGCCCGCATCGCCGAGGACGCCGGCGCGGTGGCCGTCATGGCGCTCGAGCGGGTGCCGGCCGACATCCGCGCCCAGGGCGGGGTCGCCCGCATGAGCGACCCCGACCTCATCGAGGCGATCATCGCCGAGGTGTCGATCCCCGTCATGGCGAAGGCCCGCATCGGCCACTTCGTCGAGGCGCAGGTGCTGCAGGCGCTCGACGTCGACTACATCGACGAGTCCGAGGTGCTCTCGCCCGCCGACTACGTGAACCACATCGACAAGTGGTCGTTCAACACGCCCTTCGTGTGCGGGGCGACGAACCTGGGCGAGGCGCTGCGCCGCATCAACGAGGGCGCGGCGATGATCCGCTCGAAGGGCGAGGCGGGCACCGGCGACGTCTCGGAGGCCACCAAGCACATCCGCAAGATCACCTCGGAGATCAACGTGCTGCGCTCGATGACGAAGGACGAGCTGTACGTCGCCGCCAAGGAACTGCAGGCCCCGTACGACCTCGTCGTCGAGGTCGCAGAGACCGGCAAGCTCCCCGTCGTCCTGTTCACCGCGGGCGGCGTCGCGACCCCGGCCGACGCGGCCATGATGATGCAGCTCGGCGCCGACGGCGTCTTCGTCGGCTCGGGCATCTTCAAGTCGGGCAACCCCGAGGCGCGCGCCGCCGCAGTGGTGAAGGCGACGACGTTCTACGACGACCCGTCGGTGATCGCCGAGGTCTCGCGCGGTCTCGGCGAGGCGATGGTCGGCATCAACGTCGGCGACCTCGCGGCACCGCACCGGCTCGCCGAGCGCGGATGGTGACCAGCACCCTCCGCGAGGAGTCGACCGACGCGGGGCCGGAGGCATCCGGCCCGCGTGTCGGCGTGCTCGCGCTGCAGGGCGACTTCCGCGAGCACGCACGAGTGCTCGCAGCGCTCGGCGCACGCGTCTCGCTCGTGCGCCGACCGGCGGACCTCGACGGGGTCGACGGACTCGTGATCCCCGGCGGCGAGTCGAGCGTGATGGACAAGCTCGCCCGCGCGTACGGACTCTTCGAGCCGCTGCGTGCGGCGATCGCCGACGGCCTGCCCGTGTACGGCACGTGCGCCGGCCTGATCATGCTGGCCGACACCGTGCTCGACGCGATCGCCGGGCAGCAGAGCCTCGGCGGCCTCGACGTCGTCGTCCGCCGGAACGCGTTCGGCTCGCAGAACCAGTCGTTCGAGACGGACCTCGAGATCCCGGCGCTGGGCGACCCCCCGGTGCACGCCGTCTTCATCCGGGGTCCGGTCGTCGAGTCGGTCGGGCCGGATGCCACGGCCCTCGCCTCGCTGGACGACGGACGGGTCGTCGCGGTCGAGCAGGGCGACCTGCTCGGCACGAGCTTCCACCCCGAGATCACGGGCGAGCGGCGGTTCCACGCGTACTTCCTGGCGAAGGTCCGGTCACGGGTCGGACGACGCTCGGGCGGCTGACCCCGGGATCCTTCCGGTCGCGGAGGTCGGCGGCTGCGCCTAGCATCGCGGCATGACCACCTGGATCGCCCTGCTCCGCGGCGTCAACGTCGGCGGCATCACCATCCGATCGCCAGAGCTGCGCGACGTGTTCGGGCAACTCGGGTTCGAGGACGTCCGCACCGTGCTCGCGAGCGGCAACGTCGCCTTCACGAGCGCACGATCGGATGCCGCCGCGCTCAAGCGCGAGGTCGAGCAGGCCCTGCGCGACCGCTTCGGCTACGACGCGTGGATCGTGCTGACCACCGCAGGGCACGTGCGGCAGGTGATCGATCGGTTCCCGTTCGACGCGGACGACGGCTCCCGTCAACCGTGGGTGGTCTTCGCTTCTGACGACGACGCGCTCGACGAGCTCGAACAGGCCGCGGCCGGCCTCGACACCGCCGACGATCCCGTCGCGCGAGGCGACGGCGTCGTCTACTGGAACCCCGTCAAGGGCTCTTCGACCGACACCCCGTTCGCCAAGCTCCTCGCGAAGGCGAAGTACAAGCCGACGACCACGAACCGGAACCTGCGGACGCTGCGCCAGCTCGTCGACTGACCCGCACCTCAGGGTGATCCCCGGCTCTCGTCGCGGGAGCGCACGGACGCGCCGACCGGGTGGGCACGGACGCGGCGGGAGGAGGCATCCGCTTCACTGCCCGGCATGGCCACTCGACTCTCCAGCACCGGCGCGCCCGACGGCGCGCCCACGACCACCTGCCGCAGCGACGAGGTGGTGGTGATCCACCGGTTGTTCCGCCGGCTCTACGCGGATGCTCCGCGAGCAGTGCGGTCCGTGCCGACCGGCGACCGCGTGCGCGCAGGCCACGTCTCGAAGCACCTGCACGGCATCACCGCGCTGCTCCACGTCCATCACCGCACCGAGGACCGGTACTTCTGGGACACGATGACCGATCGGGCGCCCGCGTGCGGCATCCACGCCTCGCTCATGCGGGAGCAGCACCGGGCCGTGTCCGACCTGCTCGACGAGATCGACGTGCTCGTCGACCGCTGGGCGTCCGACGCGGACGCGGTGAGCCGGGAGCGCGTCGCGCAGTCGCTCGACGAGGTCGAGCGACTGCTGCTCGTGCACCTCGCCGACGAGGAACGCGACGCCTTCCCGGTGCTCGACGACGTGCTCTCCGACGCCGAATGGGACGACATCCATCGCGCCGCGAAGCGGCACCGCCCACCCATGCCGATCTTCGTGCTCATCGGGTTCATGCTCGAGACCGTGCCGCCGGCCGAACGCGACGCGTGGTTCGCGACGCAGATGCCCGCGCCGATCCGCCTCGCGTATCGCGCGGTCGGCCGCCGCCAGTACGAGCGCGCCGTCGGCCGGTTGTTCCCGACCCCGCCCGGTCGCCTCGGATCGGCGCACGCGCTGGCCTAGAATGGGTCCTCGGCGGGCGCACCCGCCAGCGAAACCGATTCGGGAGCAGCATGTCCGGGCATTCCAAGTGGGCGACGACCAAGCACAAGAAGGCCGTCATCGACGCGCGCCGCGCGAAGTCGTTCGCCAAGCTCATCAAGAACATCGAGGTCGCCGCGAAGATGGGCGGCGCCGACCTGAACGGCAACCCGACCCTGTACGACGCCGTGCAGAAGGCCAAGAAGACCTCGGTGCCCAACGACAACATCGACCGCGCCATCAAGCGCGGCGCCGGCATCGGCGGTGAAGCGGTCGAGTACCAGAGCATCACGTACGAGGCGTACGGCCCGTCGGGGGTCGCCCTCATGATCGAGGTGCTCACCGACAACAAGAACCGCGCGGCCGCCGAGGTCCGCACCGGGCTCAGCCGCAACAACGGCACGCTCGCCGACCCGGGCTCGGTCGCCTACAACTTCTCCCGGAAGGGCGTCATCGTCGTCTCCGGTGAGGGCACGACCGAGGACGACGTCATGATGGCCGCCCTCGAGGCCGGCGCCGAGGAGATCGAACCGCACGCGCAGGGCTTCGAGGTCATCACCGATCCGTCGGCGATGGTCGAGGTGCGCAAGTCGTTGCAGGACGCCGGGCTCGACTACGAGTCGGCCGACATCGAGTTCGTGCCGAACCTCAAGGTGGAGATCGACGCCGACACCGCGCGCAAGGTGTTCCGCCTCATCGACGCCCTCGAGGACTCCGACGACGTGCAGAACGTGTACGCGAACTTCGACCTGACGGCCGAGGTGCAGGCCGAGCTCGAGGCGGAGTAGCCCATCGCCATGCGGGTGCTCGGCGTCGACCCCGGGCTCACCCGGTGCGGCGTGGGCGTGGTCGACGTCGAGCCGAATCGCACGGCACGACTCGTCGACGTCGTCGTGCTCCGGTCGCCGACCGAGCTCCCGATCGAGCGGCGCCTCGCGCGCATCGCCGACGGACTCGAGGCGATCTTCGACGAGCATCGGCCGCAGGCGGTCGCGCTCGAGCGCGTGTTCGCCCGTTCCGACGTCTCCACCATCATGGGCACCGCGCAGATCTCCGGCGTGGCGATGCTGATCGCCGCCCGCCGCGAACTCCCGGTGACGTTGCACACGCCGTCCGAGGTCAAGGCGTCGATCACCGGGTACGGCCGCGCCGACAAGAAGCAGGTCGGTGCGATGGTCGCGCGGATCCTCGGACTCGAGGCGGTGCCCAAGCCCGCCGACGCGGCCGACGCGCTCGCCCTCGCGATCTGCCATGCCTGGCGGACCGGCGGCGGGCAGGGAACGGCCCGCCGCGAACTCGACGCCGCCGGCGAGTCGGATGCCTCCGGCCTGACCCCGGCGCAGCGCGCATGGCTCGCCGCCGAACGTGCCGCGGCCGTGTCGGGGGCCGCCCGTAGGGTGAAGGAGTGATCTCCTCCCTCCGCGGGCGCGTGCTCGCCGCCGCAGGCAGCTCGATCGTCCTCGACGTCGGCGGCGTCGGCTACCAGGTCAACACCACGCCGGCCCTCGTGCTCGCCTGCCGCGAGGGCGACGAAGCGCACGTGCACACCGCGCTCATCGTCCGCGAGGACTCCATGACCCTGTTCGGGTTCGCGACGCGCGACGAGCTCGACGTGTTCGAGCTGCTGATCGGCGTCACGGGCGTCGGGCCGAAGTCGGCGCTCGGCGTGCTGTCGGTCGTCTCGCCCGACCAGGTCGCCGAGGCCGTGCAGCGCGACGACGACGCGGTCTTCCGGAAGGTCAGCGGCATCGGGCCGAAGACCGCGAAGCTCATCACCGTCTCCCTCGCGGGCAAGCTCCATGCGCCCGCCGCGCGTCCCGCCGCCGCGCCGGTCGTCACCGGCACGGTGACCGAGAGCGTGCTCGCCGCGCTCACGGGTCTCGGCTGGTCGGAACGCGTCGCCGCCGAAGCCGTCGAGGAGACGGCCGCGACCGCGTCCGAATCGGATGCCGCATCGGTGCCCGCCCTGCTCCGGCTCACGCTCGCACGGCTCGGGCCGGCCCAGCACGTCGGGAGGGCCCGATGACCGACGACCTGACCGACCCGGTACTGGCCTCGGAGGCCGAGCTCGCCTTCGAGGGCGCGCTCCGCCCCAAGAGCCTGCAGGAGTTCGTCGGCCAGTCCCGCGTGCGAGGGCAGATGCAGCTGCTGCTCACGGCCGCCGTGATCCAGCAGCGTACGCCCGACCACATCCTGCTCGCCGGCCCGCCGGGGCTCGGCAAGACGACGCTCGCGATGATCGTGGCCCACGAGGGCGGAAGGCCGCTGCGCATGTCGAGCGGGCCCGCGATCCAGCACGCCGGCGACCTGGCCGCCATCCTGAGCTCGCTCATCCCGGGCGAGGTGCTGTTCATCGACGAGATCCACCGCATGGCACGTTCGGCGGAGGAGATGCTGTACCTCGCGATGGAGGACTTCCGCATCGACATCATGGTCGGCAAGGGGGCCGGGGCCACGTCGGTCCCGCTCGACCTCGCGCCGTTCACCCTCGTCGGCGCGACCACGCGCGCGGGCCTGCTGCCGAACCCGCTCCGCGACCGATTCGGCTTCACGGCGCACCTCGAGTTCTACGACGAGTCCGAGCTCGAGCAGGTGCTGGGCCGGGCAGCCGTGATGCTCGGACTCGAGGTCGACCGCGCCGCGCTCGCCGAGATCGCCGGACGATGCAGGGGCACCCCGCGCATCGCGAACCGGCTGCTGCGTCGCGTGCGCGATTACGTGCTCGTGCACGGCGGGCGGGCCGACGTCGAGGCCGTCAGGGCGGCCCTCGACCTCTACGACGTCGACGCGCTCGGCCTCGACCGACTCGATCGCGCGGTGATGCAGACGCTCCTGACGAGGTTCGGCGGGGGACCGGTGGGCCTCAACACCCTCGCGGTCTCGGTCGGTGAGGAGGCGGAGACCATCGAGGCGGTGGTCGAGCCGTTCCTGGTCCGGATCGGGCTCGTGGTCCGGACCCCGCGCGGGCGCGTCGCGACGCCCGAGGCGTGGCGGCATTTCGGCCTGGCGGACCGGGTACCGGATTCGCCGTCGGCGCTCCCGATCGATGACCTATAATCCAATGAGGCTCAGGCCCCCCTGCACATGACTTCGTGCGCAGCGCCGCACCTCGGAAGGTTCCTTCGTCCCCATGGTTTTCGATCCGTTCACTATCGCCATGCTCGCCATCCTGGCGGTGCTGATCTTCTTCATGTTCCGCAATTCGCGGAAGCGCCAGGCGGAGCAGCGTGAGCAGCAGTCCAAGGTCCTCCCCGGTGCACGCGTGATGACGAACTTCGGCCTGTACGGCACGATCATCGCCATCGACGAGGACGAGAACCAGGTCGAGCTCGAAGTCGCCCCGGGCACGGTGCTCACGGTGCACCGCCAGACCATCGCGCGCGTCGTCGACCCCGTCGATGCGGTCACCGACACCGAGGCCGGCGACGAGGCCGTCGAGCTGAACACCGCTCCGGAATCCGAGCCCGAGTTCGGCGAGCGGATCGAATCGTCCGCAGACGAGAAGCCCGACACCAAGAAGTCGGACGACTGAGCCCCCAACCCGTCGCTTCGCCCGCGCGCTGACGCGCGGGCGCTTCAGAGAAGGCACACACCAACGTGGCTGCACCCACCAAGCGGTCCTCTCGGCCCGCGCCCGTCCGTAAGGCGTGGCGATCGCTGACCTGGCTCGGCGTGATGATCGCCGCGCTCTTCGCGATCAACGCCGCGGGCGTCATCTGGGGCGGCGGCTCCTGGACGCCCAAACTCGCGCTCGACCTCGAGGGCGGAACGCAGATCATCCTCGAGCCGGAACTCGAGGACGGCGCGACGGTCTCGCAGGAGCAGCTCGACCAGGCGGTCTCGATCATCCGCCAGCGCGTCGACGCCTCCGGTGTCGCCGAGGCCGAGATCAACACCGAGGGCGACAACGTCGTCGTCCGCATCCCGGGCGAGCTCGACGACCAGACGCGTGCGCGCATCCAGTCGTCCGCGAAGCTCGAGCTGCGCCCCGTGCTCCTGGCCGGGTCGCCGAGCAACGCCTCGATCGATCCGAGCGCCTCGGCCGAGCCGACCGAGGACCCGGCCGACCTCTCCGACACCCCGACGGTCGAACCGACCGACGGCAGCGACCTCAACTGGGTGACCCCCGCCCTGCAGGCCGAGTACGACTCGTTCGACTGCTCGTCGCTGGACGAGGTCGCGGCGAGTGTCGCGCCCGCCGACGAGCCGCTCGTCACCTGCGACGTCACGCGATCGGTGAAGTACGCGCTCGGTCCGGTCGAGGTCTCCGGGGAGAACATCGTCGACGCGAGCGCCGGCATGGTCACCACTTCGACGGGCGGCACGACCGGTCAGTGGGCGGTCAACATCGTCTTCGACGAACAGGGCACCGAGGACTTCGCCGAGGTCAGCACACGGCTGTTCGCGCTCTCGAGCGAGCCCCCGCGCGACCAGTTCGCGTTCGTGCTCGACGGTGCCGTGCTCTCGGCGCCGTCGATGAACGGTGTGATCACCGACGGCCGGCCGCAGATCACGGGTCAGTTCACCCAGGAGTCGAGCAAGGCGCTCGCCGACCAGCTCAAGTTCGGTGCGCTGCCCATCAGCTTCACGGTGCAGTCCACCGACACGATCTCGCCGACCCTCGGTGCCGCGCAATTGCAGGCGGGCCTCATCGCGGGCCTCATCGGCCTGATCCTGGTCGTGATCTACACGATCTTCCAGTACCGGGCACTCGCCTCCGTCACGATCGCCTCGCTCATCATCGCGGGCGTCATCACGTACCTCGTGATCACGATCCTGTCGTGGCGCGAAGGCCTGCGCCTCTCGTTGGCCGGAATCGCGGGTCTGATCGTCGCGATCGGCTTCACGGCGGACTCGTTCATCGTGTACTTCGAACGCGTCCGTGACGAACTCCGTGACGGCCGTGCACTGGTCGGCGCCGTCGAGGCCGGATGGAAGCGCGCCTTCCGCACGGTGCTCGCATCGAAGGGCGTCAACCTGCTCGCCGCGATCGTGCTGTTCGTGCTCGCGGTCGGCAGCGTCAAGGGCTTCGCATTCACGCTTGGCGTGACGACGGTCATCGACGTCATCATCGTGATCCTCTTCACCCACCCGATGCTCCAGTTGCTCGCGCAGACGAAGTTCTTCTCGAGCGGGAACCCGTGGTCCGGGCTCGATCCGAATGCGCTCGGGGCCGTCTACCGCGGCCGGGCGGAGTTCCGCAAGACGACCGCAGTGCCCGCGCGCAAGGCGGCGTCGAGCTCCAAGGAGGCGCAGCGGCGCCAGACGATCGCCGAGCGCAAGGCCGCGGTCACCGCGGGCACCGGCTCCGACGAGGGCAAGGAGTCCTGATGGCCAACCGACTGACCACCTTCGGCAACGACCTCTACACCGGGAAGCGATCGTTCAACTTCGTCGGCGGCCGCCGCAAGTGGTACATCCTCATCGGCGTCCTGCTCATCCTCTCCATCGCGATCCCGGCGCTGCGAGGGGTGAACCTCAGCATCGAGTTCACCGGCGGTTCGCAGTTCGCCGTGTCCGGCGCCGAGAACGCCACGGCGGAGCCAGCCGAGGAAGCGGTGCACTCCGTGGTGCCCGACGCGGTGCCGAAGGTGACGATCATCGGCGACTCGGGCGTCAAGGTCCAGACCGAGCAGCTCGAGCAGGCCGAGTCGCTCGAGGTGTCGCGCGCGTTGGCCGAGGCGTACGGCGTCGAGGAGTCCGAGGTCACCTCCACGTTCATCGGACCGAGCTGGGGCCAGGACGTGACGCGGCAGGCCGTGGTCGGCCTCATCGCGTTCGTGCTCCTCGCAGCCATCGTGATGGCCCTCTACTTCCGCACCTGGAAGATGTCGGCGGCCGCGATCATCGCACTCGTCGCCGACCTCATCGTGACCGTCGGCGTGTACATCTCCGTCGGCTTCGAGGTGTCGCCGGCCGCGATGATCGGCATCCTGACCATCCTCAGTTACTCGCTCTACGACACGGTCGTCGTGTTCGACAAGATCCGCGAGAACACGGCGGAAGACGGCGAGGAATCGCGACGCACATTCGCCGAGAGCGTCAACCTCGCCGTCAACCAGACGCTCGTGCGGTCGATCAACACCTCGGTCGTCGCCGCACTTCCCGTCGCCGCGATCCTCTTCATCGGCGCGGGTGCGCTCGGCGCCGAAACGCTCCGCGACATCTCGCTCGCGCTGCTCGTCGGCATCCTGGTCGGCACCTGGTCGACGGTCTTCCTCGCCGCACCGCTGTACTCGCAACTGCGCGAGGGGGAGCCGGCGATCAAGCGCCACGACGCCAAGGTGCTGAAGGAGCGCGAGCGCGCCGGCGGTTCCGCGTCGATCGAGGCCGAGGCGGTCGCTTCCGCATGACGGCCACCGCGTGCGAGCGGCCTTCCGTCCCGATGATCACCGCGAAGCGGCGATAATCGAAGTCTGGAGGTGGCGAGCATGACGGAGACCGGGTCCAACCAGACGGCGTCCCTGCGTCGACTCGTGCCTCGGATCTTCTCGCGCGCGCAGTCCACCGGTGCCGTCGACACCCTGTTGCGAACGGTGCGGATGCACCATCCGAAGGCCGACCTCGCGGTCATCGAACGGGCGTACCAGGTCGCCGAGCGTGCGCACGAGGGGCAGAAGCGCAAGAGCGGCGAGCCGTACATCACGCATCCCGTCGCGGTCGCGCAGATCCTCGCCGACCTCGGCATCGGATCGAAGACGGTTGCCGCGGCGCTGCTGCACGACACGGTCGAGGACACGGCGTACACGCTCGCGCAGGTGCAGGCCGACTTCGGCGACGAGATCGCGATGCTCGTCGACGGCGTCACCAAGCTCGACAAGGTCAAGTACGGCGACTCGACCCAGGCCGAGACCGTCCGGAAGATGATCGTCGCGATGTCGAAGGACATCCGCGTCCTGATCATCAAGCTGGCCGACCGCCTGCACAACGCCAGGACCTGGGGATTCGTGCCCTCGGAGTCGGCCGCCCGCAAGGCCACCGAGACGCTCGAGATCTACACGCCGCTCGCGCATCGTCTGGGTATCCAGACCATCAAGTGGGAGCTCGAGGACCTCTCGTTCGCGGTGCTCTATCCGAAGCTCTACGCCGAGATCGAAAGCCTCGTCAAGCAGCGGACCCCGCAGCGCGAGGAGTTCGTGCAGTCGGTGATCGACCTCATCAACGAGGACCTCCGCGCGGCGCGGATCCGAGGCAAGGTCGTGGGCCGACCCAAGCAGTACTACTCGATCTACCAGAAGATGATCGTCCGCGGCCGCGAGTTCGACGAGATCTACGACCTCGTCGGCATCCGGGTGCTCGTGAACTCGGTCCGCGACTGCTACGCGGTGCTCGGCGCGATCCACGCGCGGTGGACGCCGCTCCCCGGCCGGTTCAAGGACTACATCGCCACCCCGAAGTTCAACCTCTACCAGTCGCTCCACACGACCGTGCTCGGGCCGAAGGGTCGCGCGGTCGAGATCCAGATCCGTACGCACGACATGCACCAGCGCGCCGAGTACGGCGTCGCGGCGCACTGGAAGTACAAGGAGCGGATGGCGACCGGCCGCCCCGACGACCGCCCGGCCGAGACCGACATGGCCTGGCTCGCGCACATCTCGGACTGGCAGGCCGAGACCGCGGACCCGGGGGAGTTCCTCGACTCGCTCCGTTTCGAGATCGGCGCGAAGGAGGTCTACGTCTTCACGCCGAAGGGCAGGGTGATCGGCCTGCCGTCGGGGGCCACGCCCGTCGACTTCGCGTACGCCGTGCACACCGAGGTCGGGCATCGCACGATGGGTGCGAAGGTGAACGGACGTCTGGTCCCGCTCGAGAGCGAGCTGTCCAGCGGCGACGTCGTCGAGGTGTTCACCTCGAAGAACCCGGATTCGGGACCCAGCAAGGACTGGCTGACATTCGTCAAGAGTCCCCGGGCGCGCAACAAGATCCGCCAGTGGTTCACGAAGGAGCGCCGCGACGAGGCGATCGAGCACGGCCGCGACGCGATCGCGCGCGCCATGCGAAAGCACAACCTCCCGCTGCAGAAGCTGATGAGCCAGGAGTCGTTCGCGGAGGTCGCGGCGCAGCTGCGATACGACGATGTCTCCGCGTTGTACGCGGCCGTCGGCGAGGGGCACATCTCCACCCAGTCGGTGCTCGAGAAGGTGCTCGCGCTCGTCCGCGAGGTCGACGACGGCGACGACGAGCCGGACCTGCCGATCTCGGCCAGGCCGCGCCAGATCCCTCGCTCGAGCGACTCCGGCGTGCTCGTGCGCGGTGCGCCGGACATCCTCGTGAAGTTGGCGAGGTGCTGCACACCGGTGCCCGGCGACGAGATCGTCGGGTTCATCACCCGTGGCTCGGGGGTCTCGGTGCACCAGGCGAAGTGCCACAACGTGCAGTCGCTCCTCCGCGAGCCCGAACGCATGATCGATGTCGAGTGGGCGCCGAGTTCGAAGAGCGTCTTCCTCGTCCAGATCCAGATCGAGGCGCTCGACCGTTCCGGGCTGCTCTCGGACGTCACGCGGGTGCTGTCGGAGCACCACGTGAACATCCTGTCGGCGAATGTCTCGACCTCGACCGACCGCCTGGCGCTCAGCCGGTTCGTGTTCGAGATGGGCGACACGACGCACCTCGACCGCGTGCTCAACGCGGTGCGCCGGATCGATGCCGTCTACGACGTGTATCGCGTCTCGGACGGCTGAACCCCGCCCTCCTGCTGCCGGGCAGGGCGGGTCAGCGTTGCGCAGCCACTGCCGCGAGGCGGCCGAAGGCGAGCTGCTTGTGCGGCAGGCGGTGCGCGGCGTCGAGGCGAGCATGGAGGTCCGCCAGCATCCGTGTTCGACCGGTGACGAGGGCGGCGACGGTCGCGACCACGGTGCGGTCGTCGATCGCCGGATCGCGGACGAGGTCGTAGGCGGTGCGCGCCCTGCTGGTGCATCGCGCCCGCCCGAAGCCGACCACGTCCTCCGCGGCGAGTCGCACCTCGCGGACCCGACCGCGGTCGAGCCGCGCCGTGGTCCGCGCGGTCGCGTCGATGCAGAAGGTCGTGCGCGCCGGCGGCACCTCGACCGCGCCGTGCACCCACGCTGCGGAGGCGCGGTCGATGATGAGGTCGGGTTCGGCGTCGAGCGCGAGCGCCTGCGCGCGGAGTGACGGAAGGTCGGGCTCGTCGATCGGCACGAAGCCTCCGAGGAACCCCATGACCTCGCCGTCGAGCCTGGCCGCGCACAGTTCGGCGAGCGGGAGGTCGGCAGGGCCGAGGACGCTGGGGAGACGGGTCATCGCTCCAGCGTGGAGCACCCGGATGCGCCGCCGATCGCCTGCGCGGCATCTGTGGATGAACGCGGGACCTGCGGGGTGCGCAGGAACGGCCGGATCAGCCGCCGACGGCCTTGAGCCAGGCGCGACGGGCCTCGAGGGCTTCCTTCGCCTCCGCTGCGGCCCTCGCGTCGCCCGACGCCTCCGCGGCGGCGAGGTCGGCCTCGAGCTTCGAGATCGCGTCCTGGAGCTGTCCGAGCATGCCCTCGGAGCGCGCCTTCTTCTCGGGGTCCTCGCGCTGCCAGCGTTCGTCCTCGAGGGAACGGACATGCTGTTCGACCTTGCGAAGACGGTCCTCGACCGATCGCACGTGGTCGCGCGGCACCTTGCCGATCTCGTCCCAGCGACGCTGGAGCCGGCCCAGCGTGGCTCGCGCCGGCGCCGGGTCGGTCGCGGTGAGCAGCGTCTCGGCTTCGGTGAGGACCTCGAGCTTCTGCTCGAGGTTCGCACGGAACTCCTCGTCGTCGCGGGCGTCGACCTCGGCCTTCGCCTGGAAGAGCACGTCGCCGGCGGCCTTGAACTTCGCCCAGAGCGCGTCGTCGAGCTTCTTGCCCGCGCGTCCGGCCTGCTTCCACTCGTCGAGCAGGTTCCGATACTCGGCGACGCCGTCGGCACCGCGCGGTGCGAGGGCCTCCGCGCGCTCGATCAGCCGCTGCTTGCGTGCGCGCACATCGCGGTGCGAGGCATCCAGTTCTGCGAAGAAGGCCTTGCGGTGGGTCTCGATGGTCGCGCGCGCCGTGCGGAACCGCTTCCAGAGCTCGTTGGCGTCGTTCTTCGGAAGGCGCGGGCCCTCCTGCTGGTGGCGCTGCCACGCGGCGAACAGCTCGTCGAGCGCTGCGGACGTCTGCTTCCACTGCGTCTTCTGCGGGTCCTGCGCGGCGAGCTGCTCGGCCTGCTCGACGATCGCGGCGCGTTCGGCAAGCGCCTGCTCGACGGCGGCGCGCGCCTCGGCCTGCTGCTGCTCCGTGAGTTCCTGGGCGGTCCCGGAGAGGGCCTCGAGTCGCTTCGCGAGGGCGTCGAGATCACCGACCGCGTGGGCGTCGGCGACCGAGGCGCGCAGGTGCGTCACGGCCTTGGCGACGTCGGCGGCGGGTGCGCCGCGACGGACTCGCTGCTCCAGGAGCGTCACCTGGCCGGCGAGGTCGGTGTACTTGCGCTCGAAGTAGGCGAGCGCCTCCTCGGCGGTGCCGTCGGGGTACTGGCCGACCTCGCGTTCGCCCTCGGCGGTCCGCACGAAGACGGTGCCCGTCTCGTCGACGCGGCCCCACGGTTGCTGGTCTGATTCGGTCACGGCCTCACCCTGTCGTGGTCGGATGCCGCCCTCGGCGGCGCACTGGAGACAGCCTATTGCACGCCCCCGCCGGGCTGTCGGCGGTCGCCGGGGCGTCTGGTCAGCAGAGGGTCACTGCACGGTGAACGACTCGATCGTGACGGGAACGGCCGGTGCGCCGTCGCCGGCACCGTCGGCGGTGCCGGCCGAGATGACGGATGCCTGAAGCTGGTCGAGTCCGCTGGTCACGCGGCCGAGCACGGTGTACCCGCCCGCCGCATCCGACGGGATCGTCGAGTCCTCGTAGACGATGAAGAACTGGCTGCCCATGCTGTGGGCGTTCCCGCCCTGCCGGGCCATGGCGAGGGTGCCGGCGGGGTAGAGGTCGTCGGCAGGGGCGTTCTCGACCGGGCCGTACGAGTAGCCGGGGCCGCCGGTCCCGGTGCCCTCGGGGTCGCCGCACTGCAGCACGAAGATGCCGCTCGTCGTCAGGCGGTGGCACGTGGTGCCGTCGTAGAAGCCGGACTGGGCGAGGGTGATCTCCGAGGCGACGGCCTGCGGGGCGGCCGCTCCGTCGAGCTCGACGCCCAGCGGGACGCCGTTGATGGTGATGGTGCCGGTCCAGGTACGCCCCTCGGCCAGGTCGGGCGAGGGCACGTCGCCCTGGTTCTCGCCGGCGGCGGGGGTCTCGGTGGGCGCGGGAGTCTCGGTGGACTCGGCCGCAGGGGTGCCGGGGCCGCCGCTGAAGTAGAAGAGCTGTGCTGCGACGGCGAGCACGAGGACGACCACGAGCGCACCGCCGGCGATGACGTTGTCGCGGACGCGCCGGCGCTGCTTGCGCCGGTGCACCTCCTGACGTGCCTTGTACGTGCGCAGACGCGCTCGCTCCTCGCGGGCCTGACGGTCGTTGGCTGCCACGCATGCTCCTTCTCGGGATCCTGCGACCAGATGCTACGCAAGCGACGGGTGCTGAGCCAATTCCCGCGTCACGTCGACGTCGGTGAGTCGGGGCCCGTGCCGATCGGGTCGCGGCCGCGTCGGTGGTCGCGGATACGCTTGAGGGCATGCAGGAGTCCGCACCTGGGCTGCGTTCGGGCGCGACGCCGCTCGCCGTCCGCATGCGCCCGACGAGCCTCGACGAGGTGGCGGGTCAACGCCACCTCCTGACGGCGGGTTCGCCGCTCAGGGCGCTGGCCGGCGACCGCGCCGGGACGACGGGGTCGGTCTCGGTCATCCTCTGGGGGCCGCCCGGCACCGGCAAGACGACCATCGCGCAGGCGATCGCACGTTCCTCGGGGCGCAAGTTCGTCGAGCTCTCGGCGGTCACGGCCGGCGTTCGCGACGTGCGTCAGGTCATGGAGGAGGCGCAGGCGAGTCGAGACCTCTACGGGCTGTCGACGGTGCTGTTCCTGGACGAGATCCACCGGTTCACCAAGGCGCAGCAGGACGCGTTGCTGCCGGGGGTGGAGAACGGCTGGGTCATCCTCGTCGCGGCGACGACGGAGAACCCCTCGTTCTCCGTGATCTCGCCGCTCCTGTCGCGGTCGTTGATGCTGACCCTCGAGACGCTCTCCGACGACGACCTCGGCCTCCTCGTCGACCGGGCGGTGGTCGACGGCCGTGGCCTCGCCGGCAGGTTCGCGCTCGATGCCGAGGCGCGGGCCGCGATCGTGCGGCTCGCATCCGGCGACGCTCGACGAGCGCTGACGGCGTTGGAGGCGGCATCCGTCTCGGCGGCCCAGCTCGCCGCCGACCCGCAACCGGACGCCGAGGCGGAGGGAGCGGTCGACGCCGGCGACGAGACATCCGACGACCCACCGCCGTTGCCCGTGATCACCGCCGAGATCGTGTCGCGGGCGGTCGATCGCGCGCTGCTGCGATACGACCGTGCCGGCGATGAGCACTACGACGTCATCAGCGCGTTCATCAAGTCGGTCCGGGGGAGCGACGTCGACGCCGCCCTGCACTACCTCGCCCGCATGATCGAGGCGGGCGAGGATCCGCGGTTCATCGCCCGACGGTTGATCGTGCTCGCGAGCGAGGACGTCGGCCTGGCGGATCCGACGGCGCTCGGCGTGGCCGTCGCGGCGGCCGACGCGGTGCAGTTCATCGGGATGCCGGAAGGGCGGATCCCGCTCGCGCAGGCGACGGTGCACCTCGCGACCGCGCCGAAGTCCAACGCCGCGTACGTCGGCATCGACCGCGCCATCGCCGACGTCCGGGAGGGCAAGGCGGGGCGCGTCCCGAAGCACCTGCGGGACGCGCACTACCCCGGCGCGAAGCGATTGGGCCACGGAAAGGGGTACCGGTATCCGCACGACGAATCGATCGGGGTCGTCGAGCAGCAGTACCTGCCGGACGGCCTCCGCGGCGCGGTCTACTACCAGCCGACCGAGCACGGCAACGAGCGGGAACTCTCGGCGCGACTCCAGAAGCTCCGCCGCATCGTCCGGGGCGACGGCTGACTCGGGCGCGGGCGCAGTCGTGATAGGCGCGGGTGCAGTCGTGATAGGCGCGGGTGCAGTCGTGATAAGATCGTCGCTGGCCTGAAGCCAGGTCCTCGAGCGCGGCTGCGAGAGGATCACCGGCGAGCGGGTGCGATCTGTAGCCGATCCACCCCTGGCGAATCCCTCTGACACCGTTCCGGCGCGCCAGTGCGCCGCGAACCCGCTTGAGATTCTTCCGAAAGGACATTCGTGTCGAACCAGTCACGCAGCAAGACGCGCCTCTCGCGCGCCCTCGGCGTCGCCCTGACCCCGAAGGCCGCCCGCATCCTCGAGAAGCGCCCGTACGCCCCCGGCGAGCACGGCCGCACCAAGCGCAAGCAGGACAGCGACTACGCCGTCCGCCTCCGCGAGAAGCAGCGCCTGCGCGCCCAGTACGGGATCCGCGAGAAGCAGCTCCGCATCGCCTACAACGAGGCCAAGCGCACCGACGGCCAGACGGGTGAGAACCTCGTCGAGCTGCTCGAGATGCGTCTCGACGCCCTCGTGCTCCGCGCCGGCTTCGCCCGCACCATCGCGCAGGCCCGCCAGTTCGTCGTGCACCGCCACATCCTCGTCGACGGCAAGATCGTCGACCGTCCCTCGTTCCGCGTGAAGCCGGGCCAGCACGTCTCGGTCAAGCAGCGCTCCGAGGGCACCGAGCCCTTCCAGGTCGCGGCCGCCGGCGGTCACGTCGACGTCCTGCCCAAGACCCCGGGCTACCTCGAGGTCGACCTCGACAAGCTCCAGTTCTCGCTCTCGCGTCGCCCGAAGCGCGCTGAGGTGCCGGTCACCTGTGACGTGCAGCTGGTCGTCGAGTACTACGCAGCCCGCTGACGCATCGCGTCGGTTCGGAGGGGTCGCGGGAACTTCCCGCGGCCCCTTCGTCGTCTCGGTGAGCTCGTCGCCCACGGCCCGGCACGGCCCGCCGACACTAGACTGATCCGAGGCCAGCGCGCCGTGGACGCGGCGCACCGATTCCTAGGAGCCCCTTCGTGAAGCACATCCTCTGGTTCGCAGTCGGCGTCGCGGCAGGGTTCGTCGTCGCCCACCAGGTGAACCGCACCGAACCGGGCCGGGCGTTCTTCGCCGCGGTCGACGGCAAGGCGCGCGCGTTCGGGCAGGCGATCGCCGAGGGGTACCACGAGCGCGACGCCGAGCTCCGCGCCGCCACCGAGGCCGGCCCCGCAGCCGACCGCTGATCGGCGCACGCACCACCCACCCGCCCGGCGAACCGGGCCGTGACCACGAGAACGGAACCATGCAGACCGCCGACATCAGCCGTCGCTACCTCGACTTCTTCGCCGCTCGCGACCACACCGTCGTGCCCTCCGCCTCGCTCGTCAGCGACGACCCGACCCTCCTCTTCACCGTCGCCGGCATGGTCCCCTTCGTGCCGTACCTCACCGGTGTCGTACCGGCCCCGTACCCGCGGGCGGTCGACGTGCAGAAGTGCATCCGCACCAACGACATCGAAGAGGTCGGCAAGACGCCGCGCCACGGCACCTTCTTCCAGATGCTCGGGAACTGGTCGTTCGGCGACTACTTCAAGGAAGGCGCGATCGAGTACGCCTGGGAGTTCCTGACGAAGCCCGAGGCAGAGGGTGGCCTGGGCTTCGCGGAGCGGGACCTGTGGGTCACCGTGTACGAGACCGACGACGAGGCCGCGGGCCTGTGGAAGAAGATCGCCGGCCTGCCCGACGAGCGCATCCAGCGCATGGGCAAGGAGGACAACTACTGGAGCACCGGGCACCCGGGGCCCGCCGGCCCCTGCTCCGAGATCTACGTCGACCGGGGTGCGCAGTACGGTCCCGACGGCGGCCCGATCGTCGACGACACGCGCTACACCGAGATCTGGAACCTCGTGTTCATGCAGGACCTGATCACGAACGTGACGGGCAAGACCCAGTTCGACATCGTGGGCGAGCTGCCGCAGAAGAACATCGACACCGGTATGGGCCTCGAGCGCGTCGCGTTCCTCAAGCAGGGCCTCGAGAACATGTACGAGACCGACCAGGTCCGCCCGGTCCTCGACGTCGCATCGGCGCTCTCGGGTCGCCGTTACGGCGCCGACCACGATGATGACGTCCGCATGCGCATCATCGCCGACCACGTGCGTTCGTCGCTCATGCTCATGTCCGACGGCGTCCGTCCGTCGAACGAGGGCCGCGGCTACATCCTGCGCCGCCTGATGCGTCGGAGCATCCGGTCGATGCGGCTGCTGGGATTCGAGGGCCCGAGCTTCGCCGAGCTGTTCGCCGCTTCGCGCGACGCGATGAAGGCCGGATACCCCGAGGTCGAGACCGACTTCTCCCGCCTGTCGCAGATCGCCCTGGCCGAGGAGGAGACGTTCCTCAACACGCTCAGCGCGGGCACGTCGATCCTCGACCTCGCGGTCTCGAAGACGAAGGCGGCCGGCACGCCGCAGCTCGCCGGCGACACCGCGTTCCTGCTGCACGACACCTACGGGTTCCCGATCGACCTCACGCTCGAGATGGCCGAGGAGGCCGGGCTCGAGGTCGACCGTCCGGCGTTCGACGCCCTGATGGCCGACCAGCGGGCCCGTGCGAAGGCCGACGCCAAGTCCAAGAAGCAGACCCTCGCCGACGTCACGGCGTACTCGCCGTTCCGGTCGCTCGGTGAGACGGTCTTCACCGGGTACACCGACCTCGCGACCGATTCGACGGTGCTCGGCATCCTCGTCGACGGGCATCCGGTCACCGCGGCCGTCGCGGGTCAGACGGCGGAGGTGATCCTCGCGGCGACGTCGCTGTACGCGGAGTCCGGCGGCCAGATGCCCGACAAGGGACGCATCGTCGGCGACGGGTACGTGCTCGACGTGCTCGACGTCCAGAAGCCCGTGCCCGGCCTGATCAGCCACACGGTCCAGGTCGCGTCCGGCGAGGTCGGCGTGGGGGTCGCGGCGCGTTCCGAGGTCGACGCGGCCTATCGTCGCGGTGCGACGCAGGCCCACTCCGGCACGCACCTCGTGCACGCCGCCCTCCGCCAGGTGCTCGGGCCCGACGCGCACCAGGCCGGTTCGCTCAACCGCGCCGGATACCTGCGGCTCGACTTCGGCTGGAACAAGGCGCTCTCCACCGAGACGAAGACCGAGATCGAGGAGATCGCGAACACCGCGATCCGCGACAACCTCGAGGTCGTCACGCGCGAGATGCCCCTCGACGAGGCGAAGGCGCTCGGCGCCATGGCCCTGTTCGGCGAGAAGTACGGCGACGTCGTGCGCGTCGTCGACATCGGCGGCCCGTGGTCGCGCGAGCTCTGCGCGGGCACGCACGTCGCGACGAGCGCCGAGGTCGGCATGATCAACCTCATCGGCGAGTCGTCGGTCGGTGCGACCAGCCGACGCGTCGAGTCGCTCGTCGGCATGGAGGCATTCCGTCAGTTCGCCGCCGAGCGTGCGCTCGTGAACGAGTTGACGGCCAACCTGAAGACCCGTCCCGAACAGCTCGTCGACCGCGTCGGCGAGCTCGTGACGAGCCTCAAGGCCGCGGAGAAGAAGATCCAGGCCTTCGAGCAGAAGGCCCTTGCCGAGCGGGTCCCGACGCTGGCCGACCGTGCCGGACGCATCGGTTCGAACCTGCTCGTCGCCGAGCACGTGGGCGCGCTGGCATCGGCCGACGAGCTGCGCACGCTCGCGAACCAGGTGCGCACGCGGCTCGGCGACGTGGCATCCGTCGTCGCGCTCACGGCCGACGTCGGCGGTCGCCCGGTCGCGATCGTGGCCACGTCGCCGGCGGCCCGAGAAGCGGGTGCGAACGCGGGTGCGCTCGCGAAGCGGATGGCGCAGGTCCTCGGCGGCGGAGGCGGCGGCAAGCCCGACCTGGCGCAGGGCGGCGGCAGCGACCTGGGCGCGATTCCGACCGCGCTCGACGCGGTGCGCGCGGAGCTCGGCGCCTGAGCATGCGTCCCGGGGTGAGGCTCGGGATCGACGTGGGGCGCGCCCGCGTCGGCGTCGCCAGGTGCGATGCCGGCGCGATCCTCGCGGTCCCGGTCGAGACCGTCGCACGCAGCGTGGACGGCGATGACGACGTGCTCCGGATCCTCGCGATCGCCGAGGAGTACGACGCGTTCGAGTTCGTGGTGGGCAATCCGCTGTCGCTGTCCGGGGGATCCACGGCGTCGACCGATGACGCCGTGGGGTTCGCGCTGAGGCTCGCCGGTGCTGGGGAGCGGGAGGTTCGCCTCGTGGACGAGCGGCTCTCGACGGTGACGGCCCAGCAGCAGCTCAGGGCCTCCGGAAAGAAGGCTCGCCAGCAGCGTCCCATTGTGGACCAAGCTGCGGCCGTTATCATTCTGCAACATGCACTCGATGCCGAACGGGCGTCCGGCGCTGCACCCGGCCGGGTGATCCCCACCGACGAAGGACGCAGAACCCAGTGACTCAGTCCCCCCCTGAGCCCGACGACGCACCAGACGGCGCCGCCTGGGACGCCATGCTGCGCGGAGACCAGCCGCGCGGCAGGACCCAGCCGAACGGCGACCCCTACGCGCTGCTCACCGGGCCCCGACGGCCGTCGCTTCCCGGCGGTGGTGGGGCCGCCGGCCCGGGCGCGCAGCCCGAGCGGCAACCGGTGACGGACGCGCCGGCGCAGCCTCGGTACGAGTCGCAGATCGTGCAGGATGCTGGGCCGTCCCAGCCCCCCGCGGCTCACCCGAACGCGATGGAGCACGGGATGAGCCGGCGAGCGTTGCGCGAGGCCGAGCAGCGTGCGGCTGCGGCATCCGGTGAAACCGCAGACGGTCGGCACGATGCCGGGTTCGACGCCATCCTCGCCGACTACGGGAGACCCGCTGCCGCAGAGGCGGATGCCCGGTACGCGGGCGCCTCGGCCGGCACCGGCGCGCGCAGCGCCGTCGCCGACCCCTGGGCCGAACTCGCCGACGAGCCCGAGCCCGCACGCCCGAGCCGCACCGATCGGCGGGCCGCGGCGGCGACCATCTCGGATCACCACGGCGACGACGGCCGTCGTCGCCGCCGCGGGCCGTGGGGCTGCCTCGTCGGCCTCCTCATCGTCGTCGCGCTCGGCGCGGGCGCCTGGTTCTTCCTCCAGGGCCCGATCAACTCGGTCATCGCGCGCTTCCAGCCGGCCCCCGATTTCGAGGGTTCGGGAACGGGGGAGGTCCTCTTCCAGATCCACGACGGCGACACCGGTTCCGACGTCGCCGTGAATCTGGAGGCCGAGGGTGTGACGGCGTCGTACGACGCGTTCTACGACCTCCTGCTCGCGCAGACGCCCGAACCGGAGTTCCACCCGGGGGTGTACCGACTCGCCGAGGAGATGAGCGCGGCCGCCGCCCTGGAGGCGCTGGTGGATCCGGCGAGCAAGCTCGAGAACACCGTGCTCATCACCGAGGGCACCTGGGCGAACGACGCCCTCGCCGAGGCGTCCGCGGTGCTCCAGATCCCGATCGAGGAGTTGCAGGCGGCGACCGCGAACCCGCAGGCGCTCGGACTCCCCGCCGAGGCGACCACGGTGGAGGGCTTCCTGTTCCCCGCCACGTACACCTTCGACCCCGGTGTCACGGCCGAACAGGTCGTGCAGCAGATGGTCCAGCAGAGCCTCGCGGCCTACGACGCCGCGGGCGTGGCGCCCGAAGACCGATATCGGGTCGCGACCGTCGCCTCCCTGATCGAGCGCGAAGGCCTGCCGCAGGACTTCGGCAAGGTGTCGCGGGTGATCCAGAATCGCCTCGACCAGGGGATGCTGCTCCAGTTCGACTCGACCGTGCATTACGGGCTCGGCGACAACTCGGTCGTCACGACGACGGATGCCGAGCGCGCCGATGCCGGCAACGCCTACAACACCTACGTGCACCCGGGCCTCACGCCGGGCCCGATCGGGAACCCGGGCGCCGCGGCCATCGCGGCGGCACTGGCGCCGGAGGACGGCCCGTGGCTGTACTTCGTGACGGTGAACCCCGACACCGGCGAGACGATCTTCACGTCGACGCTCGAGGAGCACGAGGCCGCGGCCGAGCGGTTCTACCAGTGGCTCGAGGAGAACTCGACGGATGGATGATGCCACCCGGCGGCTCGCCGTGCTCGGTTCGCCGATCGCGCACTCGATGTCCCCGGCGCTGCATCGCGCGGCCTACGACCTGCTCGGGCTCGAGCACTGGGAGTACACGCGCATCGAGGCCGTCGGCGCCGACCTCCCGGCGCTGCTCGACTCTCGCGACGAGAGCTGGCGCGGGTTGTCGCTCACGATGCCGCTGAAGCAGGACGTCATCCCGCTGCTCGACGACGTCGACGAGATCGCGACGCTGACCGATGCGGTCAACACCGTGCTGCTCGCCGACGGGGTGCGGCGCGGGTTCAACACCGATGTCGGCGGGATCGTCCGCGCCCTCCGCGCGGTCGGGTGCGACCAGGTCCGCACGGGCGCCCTGCTCGGCGGCGGTGCGACCGCGTCGTCCGCCCTCGCGGCGATGGCCGAGCTCGGCGCGGCATCCGTCGACGTCTTCCTGCGACGACCGGAGGCCGGCGGCCCGGTCGCCGAGCTCGCGGCCCGGCTCGGACTGCGCCTCGAGGTCCGGCCGATCGCCGATCTCGCGCGGCTCGAGGCCGTCGACCTCGTGGTGAGCACGCTTCCGGGCGGCGCCGACCCGGGGGTGGAGGCATCCCATGCCCTCAGGAGGAGTGCGCCGCTCTTCGACGTCGCCTACGCCCCGTGGCCGACGCCGCTCGTGGCGCAGTGGCTGGAAGACGACGGCACCGTGGTGCACGGCCTCGAGATGCTGCTGCACCAGGCGGTGCTGCAGGTGCGGATCTTCACGACCGGCGATCCGTTCGCCGAACTGCCCGACGAGGCCGCGGTGCTCGCGGCCATGCGGCTCGCGATCACCTGACCGGCTGCGCGGTCCGCTCCGCGCGGCATCCGTTGGGTCCGTCGTCCCGGGCGTCACGCGGCGTCCCGCCCGTCCCGCCTGTGGAAGGATGGACGCATGCTCCGTTGGCTCACTGCCGGAGAATCCCACGGCCCTGAGCTCGTGGCGATCATCGAGGGTCTCCCCGCCGGCATCCCCATCTCGCTCGACACGATCCGAGGCGATCTCGCGCGCCGCAAGCTCGGCTACGGCCGCGGCGCTCGCATGAAGTTCGAGCAGGACGAGCTGGCCATCTCGGGGGGCGTCCGCCACGGGCTCACCCTCGGCAGCCCGGTGGCCGTGCGCGTCGGCAACACCGAGTGGCCGAAGTGGCAGGAGGTCATGAGCCCGGAGCCGATCGACCCCGACAAGCTCGGACGGGGCCGCGGCGCCCCGCTGACCCGCCCTCGCCCCGGTCACGCCGACCTCGTCGGCATGCAGAAGTACGACTTCGACGAGGCGCGCCCGGTGCTCGAGCGCGCGAGCGCCCGCGAGACCGCGGCCCGCGTCGCGCTCGGCGCGGTCGCGAAGTCGTTCCTCGGCGAGCTCGGCATCCGGCTCGTGTCCCACACGCTCGCGATCGGTCCCGTGCGGGTTCCGGAAGGGGCGGAGCTGCCGCTGCCGGGCGACGTCGACCGGCTCGACGCGGATCCGCTGCGGTGCTTCGACGAGGAGACGAGCGCGCGCATGGTCGCCGAGGTCGACGATGCGCACAAGTCGGGCGACACGCTCGGCGGCGTCGTCGAGGTGCTGGCGTACGGGCTCCCGCCCGGGCTCGGGTCGCACGTGCACTGGGACCGCCGCCTCGACGCACAGCTCGCTTCCGCACTCATGGGCATCCAGGCGATCAAGGGGGTCGAGGTCGGCGACGGCTTCGAGACCACCCGACGGCGCGGTTCCGCCGCGCACGACGAGCTGCGCATGGCCGACGGTCGCATCGTGCGTGCGAGCGACCGTGCCGGCGGCACCGAGGGCGGGATGTCGACGGGGACCGTGCTGCGCGTGCGGGCGGGCATGAAGCCCATCGCGACCGTGCCGCACGCGCTCCCGACCGTGGATGTCGCGACCGGCGAGCCGGCTCCTGCGCACCACCAGCGCTCGGACGTGTGCGCGGTTCCCGCGGCCGGCGTCGTCGCCGAGGCGATGGTCGCCCTGACGCTCGCGAACTCGGTGCTCGAGAAGTTCGGCGGCGACTCGGTCGGCGAGACCCGCCGGAACCTCGAGGGCTACCTCGCCGCGATCCCCGATTCGCTCGCAACGGCCGGCGCCGCGATCGATGCCTGATCAGCGCTCGACGGCCGATCGCGGGTCGGCGCGGGGGCCGGCGCCGGACGCCTCGCGCGTGAACCTGCCCGTGGTGCTCATCGGTCCGATGGGCGCGGGCAAGAGCCGGGTGGGCGCGAGGCTCGCGCGGGAGGTCGGGGCGCCGTTCGTCGACACCGACCAGCGACTCGTGGAGCGGTACGGCCCGATCGAGGAGATCTTCGAGCGGGAGGGCGAGGAGTACTTCCGCATCATCGAGCGCGAGGTCGTGGCGGAGGCCCTCCGTGAGGAGGCGGTCGTCGCGCTCGGCGGCGGTGCGGTGCTGCACCCGGACACGCAGGACGATCTCGAGCCGCTCGCCGTGGTGCTGCTCCGGGTCGACGCCGAGGCGGTCGCGCCGCGGCTCGTCGGCGGCAACCGTCCGCTGCTCGCCGAGGGCGGCATCGAGCGGTGGCGGAGCATCCTCGCCGCCCGGCTGCCCGTCTACGAGGCCGTGGCGGACCTCGACATCGACACCTCGCGCCGTCCGGTCGCGCGGATCGTCGCGGAGATCACCGGACGACTGGGAGAACGAGCATGACGAGCGAAGCGGGCGACCGCACGGCGATCCGCGTCGGCGGCGAAGACGGATACGACGTCGTCGTCGGGCGGGGCGTGCTGGCCGAGCTGGGCGATGCGCTCGGCCCGAACGTCCGGAAGGTGCTCGTCGTGCATCCGGCGACGCTGGGGGCCCGGGCGAACGAGCTGCGCGCCGCATTGCAGGATCGCTTCGAGGTGCTGCTCGCCGAGATCCCCGACGCCGAGGCCGGGAAGCGCGTCGAGGTCGCCGCGTTCTGCTGGCAGATCCTGGGGCAGGCCGACTTCACCCGAACCGACGCCGTCGTCGGGCTCGGCGGGGGAGCCGCGACCGACCTCGCGGGCTTCGTCGCGGCCACCTGGCTGCGCGGCGTGCGCGTCGTCCAGATCCCCACCACGGTCCTCGGCATGGTCGACGCCGCCGTCGGCGGCAAGACCGGCATCAACACGAACGAGGGCAAGAACCTCGTGGGCGTCTTCCACGCGCCCGCCGCGGTGCTGTGCGACCTCGACCTGCTCGACACACTGCCGAAGAACGAGATCCTCGCCGGCTTCGCCGAGATCGTGAAGGCCGGGTTCATCCGGTACCCGGAGATCCTCGACGTGATCGAGGCCGATCCCGAGATCGCCACCGACCCGACGACGCCGCAGTTCCGCCGCGTGGTCGAGCTCGCGATCCGGATGAAGGCCGACGTCGTCTCCGAGGACTTCACCGAGGCGGGACTGCGCGAGATCCTGAACTACGGACACACCCTCGGGCACGCGGTCGAGCACGCCGAGCGCTACCAGTGGCGCCACGGCGCCGCGGTCGCCGTCGGCCTGGCGTTCGCAGCCGAGCTCGCCCGTCTCTCGGGCCGGCTCAGCGACGAGGTCGCCGACCGGCACAAGCGCGTCCTCGACCTGCTGAGCCTGCCGACGAGCTACCCCGCCGGGCGGTGGAACACGCTGCTGGCGACCATGCAGCGCGACAAGAAGTCGCGTGCCGGGCAGCTGCGCTTCATCGTGCTGGACGACCTCGCGAAGCCGACCGTCATGCAGGCGCCCGACCAGTCCCTGCTGTTCGCCGCCTACCAGGAGATCGCGTCGTGACCGGCGCCGCTGCGGTCGACGCGGAACCCGTCGGACGCCTCGCCGATAGGCTGCACGCGTGACCACGATCCTCGTCCTCAACGGCCCGAATCTCGGGCGACTCGGCGCGCGCGAGCCCGAGGTCTACGGCAGTGAGACCCTGGCCGACATCGGGGCCCGGATCGAGGCGTCCGTGCCCGACGGCATCCACATCGACCTGCGGCAGACCGAGGACGAGTCCGAGCTGATCGGCTGGCTCTACGAGGCGGTCGACCGCGGCACGCCGGTGGTGCTGAATCCGGCAGCCTTCACGCACTACAGCTACGGCCTGCGCGACGCCGCGGCGCTGCTCAAGCAGGCCGGCGTGCCGCTGATCGAGGTGCACCTGTCGAACCCGCACGCACGTGAGGCGTTCCGGCACACGAGCGTGATCTCGGCGGTGGCATCCGGGGTGATCGCCGGGTTCGGAGCAGACAGCTACCTGCTCGCGGTCGAGCAGATCGTGCGGCTGATCGGCGCATCCGACGCGAGGGCGTAGGCCGGCACCGCCATTCGGCCGGCTTCCCGTTCGGGTGGCGGGCGACTACACTCGATCGGGGCCAATCGCCTCCGCGTGCCCCGGCGCGCCCGAACGAGCTTCTCGCAACTGAACCACGACGAACGGAACACTCCATGGCATCGACCGCAGACATCAAGAACGGCGTCGTCCTCAACATCGACGGCCAGCTCTGGAGCGTGATCGAGTTCCAGCACGTGAAGCCGGGCAAGGGTGGCGCGTTCGTGCGCACCAAGCTCAAGAACGTCGTGTCGGGCAAGGTCGTCGACCGCACCTACAACGCCGGCACCAAGGTCGACATCGAGAACGTCGACCGTCGCGACTTCACCTACCTCTACAACGACGGCGACGGATTCGTCTTCATGGACGCCACCGACTACGACCAGATCACGGTTCCGGCCGCGACCGTCGGCGACGCGGCGAACTTCATGCTCGAGAACCAGAACGTCACCATCGCCCTGAACAACGGCAACCCGCTCTACGTCGACCTCCCCGCGTCGGTCGTGCTCGAGATCACCTACACCGAGCCGGGCCTCCAGGGCGACCGCTCGACGGGCGGCACGAAGCCGGCGACCGTGCAGACCGGCTACGAGATCCAGGTGCCGCTGTTCCTGGAGACCGGCACGAAGGTCAAGGTCGACACGCGTACCGGCGACTACCTCGGCCGCGTGAACGACTAGTGAGCGCCCGCACGAAGGCCCGCAAGCGGGCCCTCGACCTCCTGTACTCGGCGGACATGCGGCAGGTGCCCGTCGAGCAGCTGCTCACGGTCGAGGCCGAGCGCGCCGCGAACGAGCCCGAGCGTCAGGCGTCGTGGCTGTACGCTCGCGAGATCGTCGACGGCATCGTCGACCACCGGAACGAGATCGACGAGTTGATCTCGACGCACTCGCGCGGGTGGACGCTCGAGCGCATGCCCGCCGTCGACCGGGCGCTGCTGCGCGTCGCGGTGTGGGAGATCGTCTACAACGACGAGGTCCCCGACGGCGTCGCGATCTCCGAGGCCGTCGAGGCGGCCACGGTCCTCTCGACCGACGATTCGGCCGGGTTCGTCAACGGGCTCCTGAACGCCGTGTCGCACTCGAAGGCGTGACGGATCGCCGCGGCGTGCGCCGCGGCATCCGTCGGTTCGAAGGCCGGGACATCCATCGGATGTCCCGGCCTTCGTCGTTCCCGGATGCCGGTTCGAGGCCCGTCTCGGATGCCCCGATCCGGCGCCGACGCCGAGGGTGTGCACCGAGTGGGCGCAGGGGCGAACCCCGACCCGCGGTCGGTGCGACCACCGATCGGGAATTCAGCGGTCGTCCGGATGATCGGGACCCGGCCCTCCGATGGAATGGGCGTCGTCGCCGCTTCCGGCTGCCGTTCCCACTCCAGAATCAGAAGGGTCCATCCATGTCCTCCACCACGCTCGACAGCGGTCGCGCCTCCACCGCCATCGGCCTCGACGCCGTGCTCGACCGCGCGAATGCCGCGCAGGCCGTCGTCCAACGCTTCCTCGCCCGCATCGCGGTGCCGAGCCTGCGCGTCTCGCTCGGTCTCGTGTTCCTCGTCTTCGGCGCGCTCAAGTACCTGCCGGGGGTGAGCCCGGTGGAAGGCCTGGTGGGCAGCACCTGGAGCGCGCTCTCGTTCGGCCTCGTCGACGGGTACGCCGCGATGGCGATCACCGCGACGCTCGAGGTCTTCGTCGGCCTCACGTTCATCACCGGGTTCCTGCTGCGGGTCGGCCTGCTGGCGCTGGCCGGCACGTTCGTGGGCATCTTCTCGCCGCTCGTGTTCTTCTTCGGCGACCTGTTCACGGCGGCGGGCCCGACCCTCACGGCGCAGTACATCCTGAAGGACGTCGTGCTCGTGGCGGCAGCGCTGGTCGTCGCCGCGAAGGCGCTCACCCGGCCGATCGGTCGTTGAGCGGATCGCCGTCGCAGCGCCCGCTGCGCGCCGAACCGGCGAGAAGGGCTCCTGCCGGACGGCAGGGGCCCTTCTCGCGGCTGCTAGGATCGAGGGAAACGACCACCTTTTAAGGCCGTCCCGTGAGGCGGAGAAGGGAGTCGGCGATTGACGCGCGCCGTGCTCAGCCAAGCTGACGTCCAGCGGGGACTCACCCGCATCTCGCACGAGATCCTCGAATCCAATCGCGGGGCATCCGATCTGGTCATCCTGGGCATTCCGACCCGGGGCGTGATCCTCGCCCGCCGCATCGCCGAAACCATCGCGCGCATCGAATCCGGTGCGCCCTCGCCCGAAGCCTTGGCCGGCGCGCTCGACGTCACCATGTACCGGGACGACCTCGCGCACACCCGCACCCGGACCCCGGCGCCGACCCAGCTGCCCCCCGGCGGCATCGACGACCGCACCGTCGTGCTCGTCGACGACGTGCTGTACTCCGGCCGCACCATCCGCGCCGCCCTCGACGCGCTCGCCGACCTCGGGCGCCCGCGGGCCGTCCGCCTGGCGGTCCTCGTCGACCGCGGGCACCGCGAGTTCCCGATCCGGGCCGACTTCGTGGGCAAGAACCTGCCGAGCTCCAAGAGCGAGCGCATCAACGTGCGCCTCGTCGAGACCGACGGCGAGGATGCCGTCACGATCGACGGTCCGGTCGACGGTCCCGCCGACGGCCCTGCCGACACCGAAGGAGTCGGCGCATGAGGCACCTGCTCGCCACACGCGGCCTCGCGCGCGACGACGCGATCGAACTGCTCGACATCGCCGAGGACATGGCCGCCGTGCAGGACCGCGAGGTCAAGAAGCTCCCGACGCTGCGCGGCAAGACGGTGGTCAACCTCTTCTTCGAGGACTCGACGCGCACGCGCATCTCGTTCGAGGCTGCGGCCAAGCGCCTGTCGGCCGACGTGATCAACTTCAGCGCGAAGGGATCGAGCGTCTCCAAGGGCGAGAGCCTGAAGGACACCGCGCAGACCCTGCAGGCGATGGGCGCCGACGGCGTCGTGATCCGGCATCCGTCGTCGGGCGCACCGTTCCTGCTCGCCACGAGCGGATGGATCGACGCCGGCGTCGTCAACGCCGGCGACGGCACGCACGAGCATCCGACGCAGGCGCTCCTCGATGCCTTCACGATGCGACGCCGCCTGCACGGCGACGCCTCGCGCGGACGCGACCTCGACGGCGTGCGCGTCGTCATCGTCGGCGACATCCTGCACTCGCGCGTCGCCCGGTCCAACGTCTGGCTGCTGCACGCGCTCGGCGCGCACGTCACGCTGGTCGCCCCGCCGACGCTGCTGCCGGTGGACCCGAGCGGGTGGCCCGCCGAGATCGGCTACGACCTCGACGAGGCGCTGGCCGCAGGGCCGGATGTGGTCATGATGCTCCGCATCCAGGCCGAGCGCATGCACGCCGCGTTCTTCCCCAACAGCCGGGAGTATTCCCGCACCTGGGGCCTCGACGACGCCAGGTTCGACCGCCTGCCGCCGACTACGATGGTCATGCATCCGGGTCCCATGAACCGTGGGCTCGAGATCGCCGCCCGCGCAGCGGACTCGCCGCAGTCCACCGTGCGCGAGCAGGTCGCGAACGGAGTATCAGTGAGAATGGCCGCCCTGTACCTGCTGCTTTCCGGAGAGCGGGGCCACGCATGAGCGACCGCATCCTGATCCGCAGCGCCACCCTGCCCTCGGGCGACCGCGCCGACCTGCTCATCGACGGCAGCGTCGTCGCCGAGGTCGGGAGCATCGCCGACGCGTCGGGCGCCACGGTGATCGACGCCGACGGGCTGCTCGCGCTGCCCGGACTGGTCGACCTGCACACCCACCTCCGCGAGCCCGGCTACGAGCAGAGCGAGACGGTGCTCACGGGCACGCAGGCCGCCGCCGCCGGCGGGTACACCGCGGTGTTCGCGATGGCGAACACGTCGCCCGTCGCCGACACCGCCGGCGTCGTCGAGCAGGAGCAGCGCCTCGGCCGCGCCGCCGGCTACGCGACCGTGCAGCCCATCGGGGCCGTGACGGTCGGCCTTCGGGGCGAGCAGCTCGCCGAGCTCGGCGCGATGGCCCGCTCTGCGGCGAGGGTCCGCGTGTTCTCCGACGACGGGTTCTGCGTGGCCGACCCGCAGCTCATGCGCCGGGCGCTCGAGTACGTCAAGGCGTTCGACGGCGTCATCGCGCAGCACGCCCAGGAGCCCCGGCTCACCGTCGGCGCCCAGATGAACGAGGGCGCCCTCTCGGGCGAACTCGGCCTCATCGGCTGGCCGGCGGTCGCCGAGGAGTCGATCATCGCGCGCGACGTGCTGCTCGCCGAGCACGTCGGCTCACGCCTGCACGTGTGCCACCTCTCGACCGCGGGATCCGTCGAGGTCGTGCGCTGGGCGAAGGCCCGCGGCATCGACGTCACGGCCGAGGTCACCCCGCACCACCTGCTCCTCACCGAGGAACTCGTCGCGACCTACGACGCCCGATACAAGGTCAACCCGCCGCTGCGCCGGGCCGAGGACGTCGAAGCCCTTCGCGCTGCCCTGGCCGACGGCACGATCGACATCGTCGCGACCGACCACGCCCCGCACCCCGTCGAGGCCAAGGAATGCGAGTGGGATGCCGCCGCCAACGGCATGGTCGGCCTCGAATCCGCGCTCTCGGTCGTGCACCGGACGATGGTCGAGACCGGCCTGCTCGACTGGGCCGGCGTCGCCCGGGTCATGAGCGAGACGCCGGCGCGCATCGGCCGCATCGCCGGGCACGGCACGCCGCTCGCCGCCGGAGCCCCCGCAGAGGTCGCGCTCTACGACCCGCAGGCCTCGGGCACGTTCGACGTCGCCCGCCTCGCCGGACGGAGCGTGAACTCGCCGTACCTCGGCCGGGAGCTCCCCGGGCGGGTCGTCGCGACCATCCACGCCGGCTATGCGACCGTCCTCGACGGCGTCGTCCGCGATGCCGACGAGATCGCCGCACTGGCGGCGGCGCGGAACGGCGGCGTCAATGGCTGAGACCATCGGCATCGTCGTCGCCGTCGTGATCGTCGGTGGCGCAGCCTTCCTCATGTGGCGCTCCTGGAAGCGCCGCACGGTGCGCGACGCGGCCATGCGCGCCTATCCCGTGCCCACCGTGCTCGGCGAGGCGGGCGTCGACGTCGAGGTGCTCTACGTCGCGACCACTCCGGTCGGCCGGCCGCTCGAGCGTCTCGCAGTCGAGGGGCTCGCATTCCGCGGCTCGGGCCACCTCGCCGTGCACCCCGAGGGCCTGCTGCTGCGGATCGCGGGCGAGCAGCCCTCGTTCGTCCCGCGCGAGCGACTCGTCGGCGCGGGACCGGCGTCATTCGCCATCGACCGCGGCGTCGAGCCCGAAGGACTCGTCGCCATCACCTGGATCGTCGACGAGGACACGGGGCCCGACGCGGTTCCCACGCACGTCGACAGCTACCTTCGCGCCCGGTTCCCGGGCGACGCCGGCCGGATCATCACGGCCGTCACCGACATCGCCGCAGCGCACGTGACGCTGCGGCCAGACGCAGAGAGCGAGACCGAAGCATGACGGAGTCCACGCCCCTGACGGGAGCGCCGGCGGTGCTCGTCCTCGAGGACGGCACGCGGTACGAGGGGCGCGCCTACGGCGCCCTCGGCCGCACGCTCGGCGAGGCCGTCTTCGCGACCGGCATGACCGGCTACCAGGAGACCCTGACCGACCCGTCCTACGCAGGCCAGATCGTGTTGCAGACCGCGCCGCACATCGGCAACACCGGCATGAACGACGAGGACATGGAGTCCGCGCGCATCTGGGTCGCGGGCTACATCGTGCGCGACCCATCGCGGGTCGTGTCGAACTTCCGTTCGCAGCGCAGCCTCGACGTCGACCTCGCCGCGGCGGGCGTCGTGGGCATCTCCGGCATCGACACGCGTGCCGTGACGCGGCACATCCGCTCGGCCGGCGCGATGCGCGCGGGCGTGTTCTCCGGCCCGGATGCCTCGCTGTCGCACGGCGAGCAGCTCGACCTCGTCCGCTCCGGCGCCGAGATGAGCGGCCGGAACCTCTCCGGAGAGGTCTCCACGGCGGAGTCGTACACGCTGCCCGCCACGGGCGAGCGCGTCGGATCGGTCGCCGTGCTCGACCTCGGGGTGAAGACCTCGACGCTGAACTTCCTCGCCGAACGTGGATTCGACGTGCACGTCGTGCCGCAGACCGTGTCGATCGACGAGATCCGCGCCCTCGGAACCGACGCGCTGTTCTTCTCGAACGGCCCCGGCGACCCCGCCGCGTCCGACCGGCACGTCGACCTGCTGCGCGACTCGCTGCGCGACGGCCGCCCGTACTTCGGCATCTGCTTCGGCAACCAGCTGCTCGGCCGCGCGCTCGGCTACGAGACCTACAAGCTGCCGTTCGGCCACCGCGGCATCAACCAGCCCGTGCTGGACCGCGCGACCGGCCGCGTCGAGATCACGGCGCACAACCACGGCTTCGCCGTGCGGGCGCCGCTCGACGGCGTGAGCGAGTCGAGCCAGGGCTTCGGGCGCGTCGAGGTCAGCCATGTCGACCTCAACGACGACGTGGTCGAGGGCCTCAACTGCCTCGACATCCCCGCGTTCAGCGTGCAGTACCACCCGGAGTCGGCGGCCGGGCCGCACGACGCCGAATACCTCTTCGACCGCTTCCGCGACATGGTGATCGCCAGCAAGGAGTCCAAGGCCTGATGCCCAAGCGCGACGATATCAATTCCGTCCTCGTCATCGGGTCCGGCCCGATCGTCATCGGCCAGGCGGCCGAGTTCGACTACTCGGGCACGCAGGCCTGCCGGGTCCTGCGCGCCGAGGGGGTGCGGGTCATCCTCGTGAACCCGAACCCCGCCACGATCATGACCGACCCCGACTTCGCCGACGCGACGTACATCGAGCCGATCACGCCCGAGATCATCGAATCCATCATCGTGAAGGAGCGCCCCGACGCGGTGCTGCCGACGCTGGGCGGGCAGACCGCGCTGAACGCGGCGATCGCGCTCGAGGAGGCCGGCATCCTCGCGAAGCACGGCGTCGAGCTCATCGGCGCCAAGGTCGACGCGATCCGCAAGGGCGAAGACCGCCAGCTCTTCAAGGAGCTCGTCGTCGAGTGCGGCGCGGACGTGGCTCGCTCCCACATCGCGCACACCATGGACGAGGTGCTCGCGGCCGCCGACGACCTGGGATACCCGCTCGTCGTCCGTCCGTCGTTCACCATGGGCGGCCTCGGCTCCGGGTTCGCGTACGACGAACAGGACCTGCGCCGCATCGCGGGTGCGGGCCTGCACGACTCGCCGACAACCGAGGTGCTCCTCGAGGAGTCGATTCTCGGCTGGAAGGAGTACGAGCTCGAGCTCATGCGCGACACCGCCGACAACACGGTCGTCGTCTGCTCGATCGAGAACGTCGACCCGGTCGGCGTACACACCGGCGACTCGATCACGGTCGCGCCCGCCCTGACGCTCACCGACCGCGAGTACCAGCGGCTGCGCGACATCGGCATCGACATCATCCGCGCCGTCGGCGTCGACACCGGCGGCTGCAACATCCAGTTCGCCATCGACCCGTCGAACGGCCGCGTCATCGTCATCGAGATGAACCCGCGCGTGTCGCGCTCGTCGGCGCTGGCGTCGAAGGCGACGGGCTTCCCGATCGCGAAGATCGCGGCGAAGCTCGCCATCGGCTACCGCCTCGACGAGATCCCGAACGACATCACCCGGGTCACCCCCGCGTCGTTCGAACCGACGCTCGACTACATCGTCGTGAAGGTGCCGCGGTTCGCCTTCGAGAAGTTCCCGGCCGCCGACCCCACGCTCACGACGACCATGAAGTCGGTCGGCGAGGCCATGGCGATCGGCCGCAACTTCTCGACGGCACTCCAGAAGGCGCTGCGGTCCCTCGAGAAGCGCGGCTCGTCGTTCCACTGGGGCGAGGAGACCCGTTCGGTCGAGGAGCTGCTCGCGGAGGCATCCGTACCGACCGACGGGCGCATCGTGCTCGTCCAGCAGGCGCTGCGCCTCGGCGCGTCGGTCGAGCAGGTGTTCGAGGCCACGAAGATCGACCCGTGGTTCCTCGACCAGATCGTGCTGATCAACGAGGTCGCCGCGCACGTCGCCGCCTCGGAGGCGCTCGACCACGACACGCTCCTGCTCGCGAAGGACCACGGCTTCTCCGACGCGCAGATCGCCGAGCTCCGGGGATTCGGCAGCGAGGCGGACGCCCGCGAGGTGCGCCACATCCTGGGCATCCGACCGGTGTTCAAGACCGTCGACACGTGCGCGGGGGAGTTCCCCGCGCTCACGCCGTACCACTACTCGAGCTACGACCTCGAGACGGAGGTCGCGCCGAGCGACCGCCGCAAGGTCGTCATCCTCGGCTCGGGCCCGAACCGCATCGGCCAGGGCGTCGAGTTCGACTACTCGTGCGTGCACGCGTCGTTCGCGCTGTCCGACGCCGGGTTCGAGACGATCATGATCAACTGCAACCCTGAGACGGTCTCGACCGACTACGACACGAGCGACCGTCTCTACTTCGAGCCGCTCACGCTCGAGGACGTGCTGGAGGTCATCCACGCGGAGTCGAAGTCCGGCGAGCTCGTCGGCGTCGTCGTGCAGCTCGGCGGACAGACCGCGCTCGGCCTCGCAAAGGGGCTCGAGGCTGCGGGCGTGCCGATCCTCGGCACGACACCGTCGGCGATCGACCTCGCCGAGGAGCGCGGGCTCTTCGCCGGCATCCTCGACCAGGCGGGTCTCGTCGCCCCGCGCAACGGCACGGCCATCGACCCCGCCGGTGCGGTGCAGGTGGCGGAGTCGATCGGTTACCCCGTGCTGGTCCGCCCCAGCTACGTGCTCGGCGGTCGCGGCATGGAGATCGTGTACGACTCGGCGAGCCTGAACGACTACTTCACCCGCATCGACGGCCAGGGCATCGTCGGGCCGGGGCATCCGCTGCTCGTCGACCGGTTCCTCGAGGACGCGATCGAGATCGACGTGGACGCCCTGTACGACGGCGAGGAGCTCTACATCGGCGGCGTGATGGAGCACATCGAGGAGGCCGGCGTCCACTCCGGCGACTCGAGCTGCACCCTCCCGCCCGTGACGCTGGGTCGCGCCGAGGTCGACCGGGTGCGCGAGGCGACGAAGTCGATCGCCGAGGGCATCGGCGTGCGCGGCCTGCTCAATGTACAGTTCGCGATCGGTGCGGGCGTGCTCTACGTGCTCGAGGCGAACCCTCGCGCGAGTCGCACCGTCCCGTTCGTCTCGAAGGCGCTGGGCATCCCGCTCGCGAAGGCCGCCAGCCGCGTCATGGTCGGCGCGTCGATCCGGGAGCTCGTCGCCGAGGGGCTGCTGCCCGTCGAGGACGGCTCGCGGGTGCCGCTCGACGCCCCCGTCGCGGTCAAGGAGGCCGTGCTGCCGTTCCACCGCTTCCGGACCCGCGAGGGGATCACGGTGGACTCCGTGCTCGGCCCGGAGATGCGCTCGACCGGCGAGGTCATGGGCATCGACCGCGACTTCCCGACCGCCTTCGCGAAGAGCCAGCTCGCCGCGTACGGCGGCATGCCCACCGACGGCACGGTGTTCGTGTCCGTGTCCGACCGCGACAAGCGGTCGATCATCCTCCCGGTGCTCCGCCTCCAGCAGCTCGGATTCCGCATCACGGCGACCGAGGGCACCGCGGAGGTGCTGCGCCGGAACGGCATCGGCGCCGACGAGGTGCTGAAGTTCCACGACAAGCAGTCCGAGGATGCCACGAGCATCGTCGAGCTCATCCAGCGGGGCGAGGTCGACGTCGTGGTGAACACGCCATCGGGCGGGTCGTCCCGCGCCGACGGCTACGAGATCCGCGCGTCCGCGGTCGCGGCGGGCATCCCGCTGTTCACGACGATCGCCGAACTCTCCGCCGCCGTCGCCTCCCTCGAC
Organism: Agromyces sp. LHK192; assembly: GCF_004006235.1. NCBI lineage: Bacteria > Bacillati > Actinomycetota > Actinomycetes > Micrococcales > Microbacteriaceae > Agromyces > Agromyces sp. LHK192. The sequence continues at coordinate 2,226,690 of NZ_CP034753.1, read as the reverse complement.
GCGGGCGAGGGTGGGTTCGACGTGACGAGCCTGCAGGAGTACCAGGCCCGCCGGGAGCCCGTCGCATGACCCCGGCGAGCCCGTTCGGCGAGCGGCTCGCAGCCGTGTTCGCGGCCTACGGCCGGCTCTGCGTCGGCATCGACCCGCACGCGGGTCTCCTCGACCGCTGGGGCCTGCCCGACTCCGCAGATGGCGCGCGCGAGTTCGGCCTCCGAGTCGTCGAGGCGGCCTCCGGACGTGCGGGGATCGTGAAGCCGCAGGCGGCGTTCTTCGAACGCCACGGCGCGGCCGGATACCTCGCACTCGAGCGCGTGCTGCAGGAGGCGCGAGACGCCGACCTGCTGGTCATCGGCGACATCAAGCGCGGCGACATCGGCTCGACGATGGCCGCCTACGCCGAACCGTGGCTGAAGCCGGGTTCGACGCTCGAGGTCGACGCGATCACCGCGACGCCGTACCTGGGCCTCGGGTCGCTGGAGGACACCCTGCGCACGGCCGAAGCGGCCGGCAAGGGCGTCTTCGTGCTCGCGGCCACGTCCAACCCCGAGGCGACCGCGATCCAGCGCGCCGTCCTGCAGCAGTCCAGTCGTGCCGGCTCGTCGATCGGCGGCGCGATCGTCGCCGGCGTCTCCGCTTGGAACGCCGGACGACCGGATGTGTCGGGTGCAGCGTTCGGCGCGGCCGGGGTCGTCATCGGTGCCACGGTCGACCTCGCCGCCGCGGGCATCGATCGCGATGTCGAGCCGCCGCGCCCGGGTCTCCCGGTGCTCGCTCCCGGCTTCGGCGAACAGGGCGCCTCGGTGGCGGACGCGCGCGCCATCTTCGGCGGCTACTCCGGAGGCGTGATCGTCAGCGAGTCGCGGTCGATCCTCCGCTCCGGTCCCGACGGCATCGCGGAGACGATCATGCGGCACGCAGACGAGGCGGTGATCGCAGGTGCCTGAGCCCGGTCGCACCCCACCCGAGGTCGACCGCGTCGCGGCATCGCGCGCGGCCGTGCAGGCACGTCGCGCGCGCGCCGCCGTCAAACAGGCGATCGCGAGCGGCGCCCGGAGTCCGCTCGACGTGCTGCGTGCGGCGTTCGAGGAGCCGGACGGGGTCGAGGGACGCCTGCGGGCGACCGAGTTCCTCGGTGCCATCCCCGCGATCGGCGAGACGAAGACGGCCCGGATCATGTCGGACCTCGAGATCGCCGCGTCCAAACGCCTCGGGGGCCTCGGTCGCCTGCAGCGCCGTCGGTTGCGCGAGTTCGTCGCGGACTGGGTGGCGTCGCACGGCGGCACCGGCGACCGGCTCGTCGTGCTCGCCGGTCCCACCGCCGTCGGCAAGGGCACGGTGGCGCAGCACATCCGGGCGAACCACCCCGAGGTCCGCCTGTCGATCTCCGCGACCACCCGCGCCCCGCGGCCCGGCGAGGTCGACGGCGAGCACTACTACTTCGTCGACGACGCGGAGTTCGACCGCATGGTCTCCGAGGGAGAACTGCTCGAATGGGCGACCGTCCACAACGCGTACCGCTACGGCACGCCGCGCGGTCCGGTCCAGGACGCGATCGCCGCGGGCGACAGCGTGCTGCTCGAGATCGACATCCAGGGCGCGCGATCGGTCAGGCGGGCGATGCCGGAGGCCACGCTGGTGTTCCTGCTCCCGCCCTCGTGGGACGAACTCGTCCGCCGACTGGTCGGTCGCGGCACCGAGTCGCCTGCCGAACAGCAGCGTCGGCTCGAGACCGCGAAGGTCGAATTGGCGGCCGTCGACGAGTTCGATCACCGCGTCGTGAACCGCGACGTCGGTGAGGCCGCTCGAAAGGTCGTAGAATTGACGCGGCCCAGAACGGGAAGGCGCTCCGCCGCCGTTCGCCGAGAACTTCCGCGCACCGGGGGTGCGCGCCCATCGAATGAGGAGTCTGTCCATGGCTGAGAAGCAGTCCGGCATCATCGACCCGCCCATCGACGACCTGCTGTCGAAGGTCGATTCGAAGTACCAGCTCGTGATCTTCGCGTCGAAGCGCGCCCGCCAGATCAACGACTACTACGCCGACCTGCACGAGGGCAGCCTGTTCGACAACGTCGGCCCGCTGGTCGACTCGTCGATCGACGACAAGCCGCTCACCGTGGCGCTCCACGAGATCAACGAGGACAAGCTCCGGCTCCGCCCGCTGGGCGAATAGGCCCGGGTTCGTGCCGCTGAACGTCGTCGTCGGCATCGCGGGCGGCATCGCGGCCTACAAGGCCGTCGGCGTCGTCCGCGCCCTCGTGCTCGCCGGGCACGACGTGCACGTCGTGCCGACCGAGGCGGCGCTGCGCTTCGTCGGTCGGCCGACCCTCGAGGCGATCTCGCGCAACCCGGTGCACGTCGACCTCTACGAGGGCGTCGCCGAGGTGCGCCATGTGGCGATCGGCCAGGCCGCGGACCTCATCGTGATCGCCCCCGCCACCGCGAACACGATCGCGAAGCTCGCGGCGGGCCTCGCCGACGACCTGCTCGGCAACACGGTGCTCGCCAGCGAGGCGCCGCTGGTCGTCGCCCCGGCGATGCACACCGAGATGTGGCGGAACGCCGCGACGCAGGCGAACATCCAGACGCTCGTCGACCGCGGGGTGACGGTCGTCGGCCCCGCCGTGGGGCAGCTCACCGGTGCGGACTCCGGTCCTGGCCGGATGGAGGAGCCGGAGGTCATCGTCGAGTCGGCGCTGGCCGCGTACGGCGCGCACGCGGCGCAGGGCGGGCATGGTGCTCCGGGCTCGGGTCTCGCGGGCGATCTGCAGGGCCGTCGCGTCGTGGTCTCCGCGGGCGGCACGCGCGAACCCCTCGATCCCGTTCGGTTCCTCGGCAACCGCTCGAGCGGCAAGCAGGGGGTCGCGATCGCCGACGCGGCGCGTTCGCGGGGCGCGGAGGTCGTGCTGATCGCCGCGAACCTCGAGATCGCCGATCCGCACGGATGCGACATCCGCAAGGTCTCGACCACGCTCGAACTGCGTGAGGCCGTGCTCGACACCGCACGCGGCGCCGACCTCGTCGTGATGGCCGCCGCGGTCGCCGACTTCCGGCCCGCCACGGTGAGCGAGGGCAAGATCAAGAAGCAGCCCGGCGACGAGGGCCTCACCCTGGAGCTCGTCCGGAATCCCGACATCCTGGCGGAGCTCGGACACGCCCCCCACGACGGCACGCTCCTCGTCGGCTTCGCGGCCGAGACCGAAGCCGACCCGGAGCGGCTCATCGAGCTCGGGCGTGCCAAGCGCGCCGCGAAGGGCGCCGACCTGCTCGTGGTCAACCGGGTGGGGTGGACCGAGGGTTTCGCGTCCGACGAGAATCGCGCGAGCGTGATCGGCGTCGACGGCGAGGTCGTCACCGAGCTTCACGGAAGCAAGGTGTCGGTGGCGCACGGCATCCTCGACGTGGTTGTCTCTCGGTGGGACGACCGATTCGCCGACCCGGCGGCCACGACCCCGACGGCGACCGACACCACGACCGACGCGGATTCCGCGAGTGAGGACGACACCACACGATGAGCGACCTGCGGCTGTTCACCTCCGAGTCGGTGACCGAGGGGCACCCCGACAAGATCTGCGATCAGGTCTCGGACTCGATCCTCGACGCGCTCCTCACCGTCGACCCCGCCGCGCGCGTCGCCGTCGAGACCCTGGTCACGACCGGGCTCGTCCACGTCGCGGGCGAGGTCTCGACCTCCGGCTACGTCGAGATCCCCGCGATCGTGCGCAAGCGCATCACCGACATCGGGTACACGTCGTCCGACGTCTGGTTCGACGGCCGGAGCTGCGGGGTCTCGATCTCGATCGGAGCGCAGTCGCCGGACATCGCGCAGGGCGTGGACGACGCGTTCGAGTCGCGTGAGGGCAGCAGCATCGACGAGCTCGACCGGCAGGGCGCCGGCGACCAGGGCATCATGTTCGGCTACGCCACGCGCGAGACGCCCGAGCTCATGCCCGTGCCGATCTGGCTGGCGCACCGCCTCGCCGAACGGCTCGCCGACGTCCGGAAGCAGGGCGAGCTCGACTACCTCCGCCCGGACGGCAAGACCCAGGTGACCGTCGGCTACGAGGGCCAGACTCCGCGCACCATCGAGACCGTGGTGCTCTCCACGCAGCACTCGCCGAAGGTCTCGACCGAGCAGCTGCGCGCCGAGGTCGAGGAGGTCGTGATCCGTCCGGTGCTCGAGACGGTCGACCTCTCCGCGGGCGACCTCCGCGTGCTCATCAACCCGACCGGTCGCTTCGAGATCGGCGGTCCGCAGGGCGACGCCGGGCTCACGGGCCGCAAGATCATCATCGACACCTATGGCGGCGCGAGCCGGCACGGCGGTGGCGCGTTCAGCGGCAAGGACCCGTCGAAGGTCGACCGCTCGGCCGCGTACGCCATGCGATGGGCGGCGAAGAACGCGGTCGCCGCGGGACTCGCCGACCGGCTCGAACTGCAGGTCGCCTACGCGATCGGAAAGGCCGCGCCGGTCGGGCTCTACGTCGAGACCTTCGGGACCGGGCACCTGCCCGACGAGCGCATCATCGCCGCGATCCGCGAGGTGTTCGACCTCCGGCCTGCGGCCATCATCCGCGACCTCGACCTGCTCCGCCCGATCTACGCGCAGACCGCGGCCTACGGCCACTTCGGTCGCGAGCTCCCGGACTTCACCTGGGAGCGGCTGGACCGCGTCGACGACCTGCGCCAGGCCGCCGGGCTCTGAGCGTGCCCGAGGGGCCGGTGGCACGGGTCCTCCTCGACTCGCCGCTGCCGCAGCTCGACCAGCTCTTCGACTACCGGGTACCCGATCGACTCGTCGATCGGGTCCGGCGCGGCATGCGCGTCCGGGTGCCGCTGCGCACCGGAGGCCGGATCGCCGACGGATGGGTGGTCGAGCTCACGCACCGCAGCGAGTACGGCGGACGGCTCAGCGAGGTCGAGGACGTCGTCGGCGAGGTGCCGTTGCTCACCGAGGACGTCTGGCGTCTGGCGCGTGTCGCGGCCGATCGGGCCGCCGGCAACGCCTCGGACATCCTCCGGCTGGCGATTCCGTCGCGGTACGTCCGCGTGGAGCGGACCTGGCTGCAACGACGCGACGAGGACGGCGACGGCGACGGCCGTGAGCCCGGCGCCGGCGGTCGGTCGGCCGGACCCGGTGTCGTCGGTCACGGAGCCGGGCCGTCGAGCGCGCCCCCCACGGCCGGCGCCGCCGCTCCCGACCTGGCTGCCGGGATCGTCGCCGGGGCGCGGATGGCGCTCATGGCCGATCCGCGGCCGCTGCGACTCGCGTCGGGAACCTGGGTCGGCGCATGGGCGTTCGCGCTCGCCGAGGCCGCGCGGATCGCGCTCGACGCCGACCGGTCGACCCTGATCGCCGTCCCGGACCATCGCGACCAGGAACAGCTCCAGGCTGCGCTCGAAGCGGTGATCGATCCGGATCGGGTGCTCCGAACGGATGCCCGTCAGAGCGGCGGTGAACGCTACCGTGCGTTCCTCGACGCCATGCGCGACCGCGCGCACGTGATCATCGGCAACCGGTCGACGGTGTACGCGCCCGCCGCGCGGCTCGGCCTCATCGCGATCTTCGACGACGGGGACCCGCTCCACGCCGAGCCGCTCGCACCGGGCGTCCACGCCCGTGACGCCGCGCTCATCCGGCAGGAGCAGTCCGGTGCCGCGCTGCTCTTCGTCGGCCATACCAGGAGCGTGGACGTCGCGCGGCTGGTCGGCATCGGCTGGGTCCGCGAGGTCGAGCAGGCTCGGATCCAGCGGCCACGCGTCGTGCTCACCGAACAGCAGCAGACCCCCGAGCCGGGGTCCGCCCGGATCCCCTCCGTCGCCTGGCGACAGGCGCAGCAGGCGATCCTCGAGGGGCCGGTGCTCGTGCAGGTCGCCCGTCCCGGCCACACGCCGATGCTCGTCTGCGATCGCTGCCGCGAGCCGGCGCGATGCCCGGCGTGCGCGGGGCCGCTCGTGCTCCCGACCGCCGATGCACCGCCGTCCTGCGCGCTCTGCGGGACGAGCGCGGCCGGGCGGAGCTGTCCGATCTGCGAGTCGACGAAGCTCCGCGCCGCCACGGTGGGGGCCACGCGGACGGCGGAGGAGCTGGGCCGGGCCTTTCCGCGTGCGCGGGTCGTCCTCGCCGACGGGGAACGACAGGTGCTTCGGGTCGGCGACGAACCCGCGCTGGTCGTCGCCACCCGAGGAGCCGAACCGATCGCCGACGGCGGGTATCGCGCGGTCCTGCTGCTCGACGGCGATCGGATGCTCCTGCGCGAATCCCTGCGCGTCGCCGAGGACTGCCTGCGCTGGTGGTCGAACGCGGCAGCGCTCGCCGCCCCGGGCGCACCCGTGTCCCTCGTCGGGGTGGGCGGCGCACTCGGAACCGCACTGGCGACGTGGCGGCAACGCGAGTGGGCGGTCGACGAGTTGGCTGCGCGCCGCGAGGTCGGATTCCCGCCCGCGGTTCGGATGGCCAGCGTCGTGGCGGCATCCGAACGGTTGGCGGGTGCCGTCGAGGCGACCCGCCGGGCCGTCCCCTCGGTCGAGGTGCTCGGCCCGACCCCGGTCGACGGCGGCCTCGAGCGTGTCGTGCTGCGCTTCGACTACGGCGCGGGGCCGACGGTCGCGGCGACGCTCAAGGCGGAGGCGATCCGGACGGCGACCGAGCGTCGCAGGCCGGTGGCGGGTCGCGGTCCAGGCCGCGCTGCGGTCCTCCGAGTGCGATTCGACGATCCCGACCTGCCCTGATCCAGGGTGATCACGGGCCTCGTCGGGGCCTCGGGTCGAGATCCGGGAGAATGACCCGGTGACCTCCCTGCGCCTCGTCTTCGCCGGAACCCCTTCCGCCGCCGTCCCGAGCCTCGAACGGCTCGCGGCGAGCCGGCACGAGATCGTCGCCGTCGTGACCCGGCCCGATGCCCCGGTGGGCCGCAAGCGGGTGCTCACCCCGTCGCCCGTCGCGCATGCGGCGGACCGACTCGGGCTGCCCGTGATCCGGGCCGCCCGGCTCGACGCCGAGGCATCCGACCGCATCGCGGAACTCGCGCCGGACCTCGGCGTCATCGTCGCGTACGGCGGACTGGTGCGCGAGCCGCTGCTGTCGGCGCCCGTGGCCGGATGGATCAACCTCCACTTCTCGCTCCTGCCGGCGTGGCGCGGGGCTGCGCCGGTGCAGCACTCGCTGATCGCCGGCGACGCCGAGATCGGCGCGTCGGTGTTCCGGCTCGTGCCCGAACTCGATGCCGGCGACGTGTTCGGCGAGCTCCGCCGCGCCGAGGACGGCGAGTCGACCGCGGGGGAGTTGCTCGACCTGCTGGCGGTCGACGGCGCCGGGCTCCTCGCCGAGATCGTCGACGGCATCGCGGCGGGCACCGCCGCCGCGGCGCCCCAGGCCGGTGCGGCGACGTTCGCGCCGAAGCTCACGGTCGACGACGGGCGGCTGGACTGGACGCAGCCGGCTGAGGTCGTGCTCGCCCGCTATCGGGGCGTGACGCCGGAGCCCGGCGCGTGGACCATGGTCGACGGCGATCGACTGAAGGTGCTCGAGGCCCGGCGCCCGGCGGCAACGGATCCACGGCCCGACAGGTCGCTCGACGCCGGCGAACTGCTCGTCGAGCGGCGGCGCGTCCTCGTCGGCACGGCGACCGGGCCGGTCGAGCTCGTTCGGGTCCAGCCCGCCGGCAAGCAGGCGATGTCCGCGGCGGACTGGGGGCGCGGGCTGCCCGAACACGCCAGCATCACGGGGTGACGCCGACCCGCCGTACAGTTGACGGGTGGCTGGACAGCAGGATCGAACACCCCGTCGGGCGCCGGCGACCGGCCCCGACCGCCGATCGGGCGGCAAGGACCGCGCGGAGCGCGCCGTACGCGTCTCTCCGTCGCGGATCGTCGCCTACGAGGTCCTCGAGGCCGTGCGCGATGACGAGGCCTACGCCAACCTCCTGCTGCCGAACCGGATCACCCGTTCGAAGCTCAACGAGGCCGATGCCGCCCTCGCGACCGAGCTGACCTACGGCACGCTGCGGTGGCAGGGCTTCTACGACGCGGTCATCGCGCTCGCGGCCGACCGCCCGACCGACCGCATCGATGCGCCGGTCCTCGACATCCTGCGAATCGGCGCGCACCAACTCCTCGCGACCCGGGTGCCCACGCACGCGGCGGTCAACGAATCCGTCGTGCTCGCGAAGCGCCTCGCCCCGGGCGCGAGCGGATTCGTCAACGGCGTCCTGCGCACCATCTCGCGGTCGACCGCCGAGGAGTGGCGAGGATGGGTCGAGGACGAGACGCGCGGAGGAGCCGACGCGAAACTGGCAGCGGTCTCATCGCACCCCGAATGGATCGTTCGCGCGCTCCGATCGGCCCTCGCCCACGAGGACCGCGCCGATGAGCTCGACGCGCTGCTCGCCGCCGACAACGCGGCACCACGCGTGAACCTCGCCGTGCTCCCCGGACTCGGCGACGCCACGCCGGCGAACCTCGGCGAACCGAACCGGTACTCGCCGGTCGGCGTGACGGCCGGGCAGCCGCTCGCGCTCGTCGCCGCGCACGAGGGCCGGGTCCGGGTGCAGGACGAGGGCTCGCAACTCGCCGCGCTCGCGCTCGCCAGAGCCCGGCCGGTCGAGCCGGGGGAGCACTGGCTCGACCTCTGCTCGGGGCCGGGCGGGAAGACCGCAGTGCTCGCCGCCGAGGCGCTCGCCGCCGACGCCGTGCTCTCGGCGAACGAGCTCGTACCGGCCCGTGCCGACCTCGTCCGCCGGGCGATCTCGAGCGTTCCGCTCGACGTGCACGTGCACGTCGGCGACGGACGCGAGGTCGAGGCATCCGACCTCGGTGCACCGGAGGGCTTCGATCGCATCCTGCTCGACGCGCCCTGCACCGGACTCGGAGCCCTGCGTCGGCGGCCCGAGGCCAGGTGGCGGAAGACGCCCGGCGACGTCGGCGAGCTCACCGCGTTGCAGGGCGAGCTGTTCGACGCAGCCGTGCGGATGCTCGCGCCGGGCGGCCTGCTCGCCTACGTCACGTGCTCCCCGCACCTCGCGGAGACGCAGGGGACCCTCTCGGCGGGGATGGAGCGCTGGGGCGACCGGCTCGAACGGGTCGACACCCGCGCGGTCGTGCAGGGCGTCGCACGCGAACCGCTCGACCTCGCCGGCGATGCCGAGACCGTGCAGTTGTGGCCGCACCGGCACGGGACGGATGCGATGTTCATCGCGCTGGTCCGCCGGGCCGGCTGACGCCGTCGCCTCGCACGCGGGCTCACGGCCACCACCCGCTGCGGTCCTCGACGGCTCGGTAGGCTCGACGACATGACGCGCATCAACCCGAGCATCCTCGCCGCCGACTTCGCGAACCTCGAACGCGAACTCGGCCGGATCGCGACGGCCGACCTCGTGCACGTCGACATCATGGACAACCACTTCGTGCCCAACCTGACGTTCGGGCTGCCGATGGTCGAGCGCCTCGTGCAGGTCGCTCCGGTACCGCTCGACGTGCATCTCATGATCGACGATCCGGACCGCTGGGCGCCGGGGTACGCCGAGGCGGGCGCCGCGAGTGTGACGTTCCATGTCGAGGCCGCGGCGGATCCGATCCGGCTCGCGCGCACGCTTCGGCAGATCGGGGCCCGCGCCGGTCTCGCGCTGAAGCCGGGCACCGAGGTCGAGCCCTGGTTGGAGGCGCTCCACGAGTTCGATCAGGTGCTGGTCATGACAGTCGAGCCGGGCTTCGGCGGGCAATCCTTCATGCCCGAGACGATGCCGAAGCTGCGGCGGACCGCCGATGCGGTCCGCGCGGCGGGGCTGGACGTCTGGTTGCAGGTGGACGGCGGCGTCACGGTCGACACCATCGGCATCGCTGCCGAGGCCGGCGCCGACACCTTCGTCGCCGGGTCCGCCGTGTTCCGAGGCGAACCCGCCGAGCAGATCGCCGCCCTCCGCGCCGCCGCCGCGGTGCACCGCCACGGCGCCCACGCGAGCACCGGTAGTCTGGAAGCGTGAAGACCTTCGACGACCTGTTCGTCGAGCTCAGCGAGAAAGCCCGTACCCGACCAGAGGGGTCCGGCACGGTTCGCGAGCTCGACGCCGGCGTGCACACCATCGGCAAGAAGATCGTCGAGGAGGCGGCCGAGGTCTGGATGGCCGCCGAGTACCAGAGCGACGACGAGACCGCCGAGGAGGTCTCGCAGCTGCTGTACCACCTGCAGGTGCTGCTGCTCGCGAAGGGGCTCACGCTCGCGGACGTGTATCGACATCTCTGATCGGCCCACCCCATGACCGATCCGTTCGATCTCGACGAAAGCCAGGGAATGCTCCGCATCGCCGTGCCCAACAAGGGTTCGCTGTCCGAAACCGCCGCGCAGATGCTGTGGGAGGCCGGGTACACCGGTCGCCGCGATCCGCGTGACCTGCACACCGCCGACCCCCGCAACGGGGTCGAGTTCTTCTACCTGCGTCCGCGTGATATCGCGACGTACGTCGGCTCGGGCGCGCTCGACGTCGGCATCACCGGTCGCGACCTCCTGCTCGACTCCGGGTCGGACGCGATCGAGGTCGCCCCGCTCGGCTTCGGCGACTCGACGTTCCGCTTCGCGGCGCCGGGCGACCGATTCCGCGAGCTGGCCGACCTCGAGGGCGTTCGGGTGGCGACCAGCTACCCCGGGCTCGTCGGCGCGTTCCTGGCCGCGCAGGGCGTCACGCCGTCGAAGCTCGTCAAGCTCGACGGCGCCGTCGAATCCGCGGTGCGACTGGGCGTCGCCGACGCCGTCGCCGACGTCGTCTCCACGGGTGCCACGCTGCGTCAGGCCGGTCTCGAGATCTTCGGCCCGGTGATCCTCGACTCCGAGGCCGTGCTGATCGGCTCCGGCATCGAGAAGCCCGGTGCGGCGACGCTGCTGCGACGCCTGCAGGGCGTGCTCGTGGCCCGCCAGTACGTGCTCCTCGACTACGACGTGCCCGCCTCCAAGCTCGAGGAGGCGACCGCTGCGGCACCCGGCTTCGAGTCGCCGACGGTGTCGCCCCTGCACGACCCGGAGTGGGTCGCCGTGCGGGTCATGATCCCGCGATCCGACATGAACCACGTCATGGACGACCTGTACGCGATCGGCGCCAGGGCGATCCTGGTCTCGGCGATCCACGCCGCGCGGTTGTGAGCGCGGCATGACCCTCGCCGTCCGCGTGATCCCGTGCCTCGACGTGGCCGCAGGCCGCGTCGTCAAGGGCGTGAACTTCCAGAACCTCCGGGACGCCGGTGATCCCGTCGAGCTCGCGGCCCGGTACTCCGAGCAGGGAGCCGACGAGCTCACCTTCCTCGACGTCACCGCGACCGTGGACGATCGCTCGACCACCTACGACATGGTGCAGCACGTCGCCGAGCAGGTGTTCATCCCGCTCACCGTCGGCGGCGGGGTGCGCTCGCCCGAGGACGTGGCCCGCCTGCTCGGCCATGGGGCCGACAAGATCGGCGTCAACAGCGCCGCGATCGCGCGGCCGGAGCTCATCGCCGAGATCGCCGATCGGTTCGGCGCCCAGGTCGTCGTGCTCTCGCTCGACGTCAAGCGCTCCGAGCGCACCGAGTCCGGGTTCGTCGTCACGACGCACGGCGGCCGAACCGAGACCGACCTCGACGCGCTCGCCTGGGCCCGCCGCGCGATCGAACTCGGTGCCGGCGAGCTGCTCGTCAACTCGATCGACGCCGACGGCACGAAGGCGGGGTTCGACCTCGAGCTCACGTCGCTGATGCACGAGCTGTCGTCGGTGCCGGTCATCGCGTCCGGAGGCGCCGGATCGGTCGAGCACTTCGCGCCGGCCGTCGCGGCCGGTGCCGACGCCGTGCTCGCGGCATCCGTGTTCCACAACGGCGAGGTGGCGATCTCCGAGGTCAAGGCCGCGCTCGAAGCCGATGGGAGGATCGTCCGATGACGGTCGAGATCGACGCGGTCCTCGACCGTGCCGCGTTCAACGCCGACGGGCTGCTGCCGGCGATCATCCAGCAGTTCGACACCCGCGAGGTGCTCATGATGGGCTGGATGGACCGTGAGGCGCTCCGCCGCACGCTCACCGAGGGTCGCGTGACGTTCTGGTCCCGATCGCGCCGGGAGTACTGGCGCAAGGGCGACACGTCCGGCCATTCGCAGCATGTCAAGGCCGCCGCACTCGACTGCGATGCCGACACCCTCCTCGTCCAGGTCGACCAGGTCGGCGCGGCCTGCCACACCGGCACGCGCACCTGCTTCGACGGCGATGAACTCGAGGTCGAGGTGGGGGAGCGATGAGCGGGACGGCCACCACCGGGCGCGAGGACTTCGGGCCGCTGCTGCAGGGCCGTCGGGTCGTGCCGGTCGTCCGCGAGCTCTTCGCCGACGGGGAGACCCCGGTCGGGATCTACCGGAAGCTCGCCGGCGGCCGGCCGGGCACCTTCCTCCTCGAGTCCGCCGAACAGGGCGGCATCTGGTCGCGGTACTCGTTCGTCGGAGCCGCGTCGTACGGCGTGCTCACCGAGCACGAGGGTCGCGTCATCTGGCAGGACTACGGCCTCGACGCAGACCGCGCGATCGGCGAGGCATCCGAGCTGCCGCCCCTGGCCGCCCTCGAAGCGCTGCACCGGCGTTGGGCGACCGACGACGTCCCCGGAGCTCCGCCGCTGACCGGCGGTCTCGTCGGGTTCATCGGGTGGGAGGCGATCCGGCAGATCGAACATCTGCCGAACGTGCCCCCAGCCGACTTCTCGATGCCGGGTCAGGCGTTCTCGTTCGTGTCGGAGCTCGCGGTGGTCGACCATCGCACGGGCACCGTCCAGCTCGTCGCCTCGGTGCTCAACGACGGTGTCGACGACGAGGAGGCGCTCTGGGTCGATGCGCAGGCCCGCCTGGATCGGATGCAGACGGCCCTCGCGGCGCCCTCCGAGGCGACGCTCGCCGAGATCGACCTCGCTGTCGCCCCGAAGCCGCGCCACCGCACCGATCAGGCCGACTTCCTCGCCGCGGTCGACCGCTCGAAGGAGTACATCCGCGACGGCGACGTCTTCCAGGTCGTCATCTCGCAGCGTTTCGAACACGAGGCGACGGCGCATCCGATCGACGTGTACCGGGTGCTGCGCACGCTCAACCCCAGCCCGTACATGTACCTGCTGCCGCTCGAGGACGCCGACGGCGAGCCCTTCTGGATCGTCGGCTCCTCGCCCGAGGCGCTCGTCAAGGTCGAGGACGGGCGCGTGTACACGCACCCGATCGCGGGATCCAAGCCGCGTGGTGCGACACCCGAGGCCGACGCCGACCTCCAGGCCGAGCTCCTCGGCGATCCGAAGGAACAGGCCGAGCACCTCATGCTCGTCGACCTCGCCCGCAACGACCTCGCGAAGGTGTGCACGGCCGGTTCCGTCGAGGTGACGGAGTTCATGCGCGTCGAGCGCTTCAGCCACATCATGCACCTCGTCTCGTCCGTCGAGGGCGACCTGGCCGAAGGCCGAAATTCGATCGACGTGTTCCGGGCGACGTTCCCGGCCGGAACGCTCTCGGGTGCTCCGAAGCCGCGGGCGCTCGAGATCATCGACGAACTCGAGCCGGCGCAGCGCGGGCTGTACGGCGGCGTCGTCGGGTACTTCGGATTCGGTGGCAACGCCGACCTCGCGATCGCGATCCGCACCGCGTCGATCTCGGGCGGGGTCGCCCGCGTCCAGGCGGGCGCGGGGCTCGTCGCCGACTCCGACCCCGTCTCCGAGCACGAGGAGGCGCGGAACAAGGCGGCGGCGCTGCTGCGCGCGGTCGCGGTCGCGAACGCCCTGCGGAAGGTCGACTGAGTGCGTTCCGAACGGATGAAGCTGCCGGCGATCCTCCTCGCGATCGTCGGGGGCGGGCTGGCGCTCCTGTCGTGGAGCCAGACGTGGTTCCGGCTCGTCATCGACGGTGCGGCGGGCGGCGGTGCGGTGATCGACGTCGGCGGTCAGGTCGCTTCGCCGGCGCTCGCTGCGCTCGGCCTCGCCGGCCTCGCCCTCGCCGGCGCGCTCGCGATCGCCGGGCCCGGCATCCGCTTCGTGCTCGGCCTGCTTGCGGCGCTGCTCGGCGGTTGCGTGCTCCTGGCGGCGGGGCTCTCGCTCGGTGATCCGATCGGCGCCGTCTCGCCGGCGGTGACCGATGCGACGGGCGTCGCGGGCGCCGATCCGACGGCCGAACTGGTCGCGTCCTCGGTCGCGACCGCCTGGCCGATCGCCGCGATCGCCGGCGGCGTGCTGCTGCTCGCGTCCGGCGTCGTCGTGCTCGTCACCGGCCGCGCCTGGCCGTCGTCATCGCGCCGCTACCGCGACGGCGCAGCGTTCGCGAAGTCGGACGGGGCGCGCACGACGACCCCGGATGCCTCCGGTGACGGGGCCGCCGAGGCGACGGACGCGGTCCCGGCCGACCGCCCGTCGCCACCCGCTGCGGGCGGCCGTACCGGCGGGAGTGCGTCCGATCGCGCCATCGACGACTGGGACGAGCTGACCCGCGGCGACGACCCGACCGATTGATGGACGATCCCGTCCGGCCGGTCGCGCGGACGGGGAGCGTGCGGACCGCCCGCTAGACTGGCACCGAACCCCCGCAACGAAGGAGCGACATGAGCACTGAGACCGCAGATCCCGGCCACGGACACTCGCCCGCGGCGTGGACGGCCGTCACGATCATGCTCATCGCGTTCTCGATCGGCACCGTGGCGTTCTTCTTCGACGTGCAGTGGCTGGTCTGGGCTTCGGCCGGGCTGCTCGTGGTCGGTCTCCTCGTGGGCTGGGCCCTCGCGCGCGCCGGGTACGGCGTCGGCGGGGCCAAGACCACACCGTCCTCCCACTGATCGACGTGCTCTCGGACCTGACGGCGAACGCCGTCGCCGACGCCCGCGCCCGTGAGGCGCTTCGCCCGTTCGCCGAGGTCGAGTCGGCGGCCCTGGCGCGCCCGACCGCGGTCGACGCCATCGCGGCGCTGGCCCCGGCATCCCATGTGAAGGTGATCGCCGAGATCAAGCGTTCGAGCCCGTCCCGCGGGTCGCTGGCCGAGATCACCGATCCGGCCGCGCTGGCGCGCACCTACGAACTCGGCGGGGCGAGCGCCATCAGCGTCCTCACCGAGGGCCGCAGGTTCGGCGGTTCGCTCGACGACCTCGAGGCCGTGCGCGCGGCGGTCGCACTGCCGGTGCTGCGCAAGGACTTCATCTCGAGCGAGTACCAGGTCTTCGAGGCGCGCGCCGCCGGCGCCGACCTCGTGCTGCTGATCGTCGCGGCGCTCGACGATGCCACGCTCCGGCGCCTCTACGCCCTGATCGTCGACCTCGGGATGACCCCGCTCGTCGAGACGCACTCGGCCGAGGAACTCGACCGCGCGGCCGCGCTGGGCGCGCGCCTCATCGGCGTCAACGCCAGGGACCTCTCGACCTTCGACCTCGACCGCGACCTCTTCGGTCGCCTCGTCGACCGATTCCCGACCGACGCGATCCGCGTCGCCGAGTCCGCGGTGCTCTCCGCGGACGACGTCGCCCACTACCGGCGGGCCGGCGCGCACGCCGTGCTGGTCGGCGAGGCGCTCGTCACCGGCGACCCGATCGCGAACCTCTCGGCATTCCTGGCGGTGTGACATGGCCCTGCGCGAACAGACCGGCCCGTACTTCGGCGACTTCGGCGGACGATTCGTCCCTGAATCCCTGATCGCAGCCCTCGACGAGCTCGGCGAGGCGTACACGCTCGCGAAGCTCGACCCGGCCTTCGACGCCGAGCTCAAGGAGCTCGGCCGCAGCTACACCGGTCGCCCGTCGATCATCACCGAGGTGCCCAGGTTCGCCGAGCACGCCGGTGGCGCCCGCATCATCCTGAAGCGCGAGGACCTGAACCACACCGGGTCCCACAAGATCAACAACGTGCTCGGCCAGGCGCTGCTCACCAAGCGGATCGGCAAGCGCCGCGTGATCGCGGAGACGGGCGCCGGCCAGCACGGCGTCGCGACGGCGACCGCCGCGGCGCTCTTCGGGCTCGACTGCACGATCTACATGGGCGAGGTCGACACCGAGCGCCAGGCGCTGAACGTCGCCCGCATGCGGCTGCTGGGCGCCGAGGTCATCGCCGTGAAGTCGGGATCCCGCACCCTGAAGGACGCGATCAACGACGCGCTCCGCGACTGGGTCACGAACGTGGCCGACACGAACTACATCTTCGGTACCGTCGCCGGCCCCCACCCGTTCCCGGAGATGGTCCGCGATTTCCAGAAGATCGTCGGCGAGGAGGCGCGCCAGCAGGTCCTCGACCTCACGGGTGCCCTGCCGGACGCCGTCACCGCGTGCGTCGGCGGCGGCTCGAACGCGATCGGCATCTTCCACGCCTTCCTCGACGACCCGGGCGTGGGCCTGTACGGCTTCGAGGCCGGTGGAGAGGGAGTCGACACGCCGCGGCACGCCGCGACCCTCACGAAGGGTCGCCCGGGCGTGCTGCACGGTGCGCGCAGCCTCATGCTGCAGGACGACGACGGCCAGACGATCGAGTCCCACTCGATCTCGGCCGGGCTCGACTACCCCGGCGTCGGCCCCGAGCACTCCTGGCTGGCGAGCATCGGGCGGGCCGAGTACCGTCCGGTGACGGATGCCGCCGCGATGGACGCGTTGCGACTGCTCACCCGCACCGAGGGGATCATCCCGGCCATCGAGTCCGCCCATGCCCTCGCCGGCACCCTCGAGCTAGGCAGGGAGCTCGGGTCGAACTCGACCATCCTCGTGAGCCTCTCCGGCCGCGGCGACAAGGACATGGACACGGCCGCCCGCTGGTTCGGCCTCTACGACGGCGAGGAGCAGGAATGAGGACCGTCGGCCCGGTCATCGCGCGGCGCAACGACGAGGCGGCCGGCGCGCTGATCGGGTACCTCCCGGTCGGATTCCCCGACCTCGACACGAGCGTCGAGGCTGCGGTGGCGCTCGTCGAGAACGGGGTCGACGCCCTCGAACTCGGTCTGCCCTACTCCGACCCCGTGATGGACGGCCCGGTCATCCAGGCCGCCACCGTGCAGGCGCTCGCGAACGGATTCCGCATCGCCGACGGCTTCGAGGCGGTGCGTCGGATCACCGAGCGCGTCGACGCACCGGTGCTGATCATGACCTACTGGAACCCCGTCGTGCAGTACGGCGTCGACCGCTTCGCCGACGACCTCGCGGCCGCCGGGGGTGCCGGCCTGATCACGCCCGATCTCATCCCCGACGAGGCATCCGACTGGCTCGCCGCCTCGGAGCGGACCGGACTCGATCGGGTGTTCCTCGCTGCCCCGACCTCGACCGACTCGCGCATCGACCAGGCCGTCGACCGGAGCCGCGGCTTCGTCTACGCCGTGTCGACGATGGGCATCACCGGCGCACGCGCCGACGTGGACGCCGCGGCGCGGACCCTCGTCGGTCGGTTGCAGGCCGCGGGTGCGCCGGCCAGCTGCGTCGGCGTCGGCGTCTCGACCGCTGCGCAGGTCGCCGAGGTGCTCGAGTACGCCGAGGGCGCGATCGTCGGTTCCGCCCTCGTGAAGGCACTCGCCGACGGCGGCGTCGCAGGCGTCGGCGACCTCGCGGCCGAGCTCGCGCGCGGCACGCGCTGAGTTTGAAGTACGCTCGTCTGGGCCGTCCGCGGCCCGACATCCCCGTGAGAAAGGCGCACCAGGCGTGAGCGCACCCCTGAGCATCCCGAGCCCCGACCCCGCATGGCAGGTCTGGGAGATCCCGATCTTCGGGTGGACGACGCTGAACATCCACACCTACGCGTTGTGCATCCTGCTCGGCATCATCCTCGCGGTCGTCATCACGTCTCGTCGCCTCACGAAGCGCGGCGCCGAACCCGGCGTCGTGCTCGACATCGCGTTGTGGGCGGTGCCGCTGGGCATCATCGGCGCCCGGCTGTACCACGTGCTCACCCACCCCGACGACTACTTCGCCGGACAGGAATGGTGGCGGGTCTTCGCGATCTGGGAGGGCGGCAACGCCATCTTCGGCTCTCTGATCGGCGGCGCCGTCGGCGTGTGGATCGGCTGCCGCATGACCGGGCTCCGGTTCTGGTCGTTCGCCGACGCCCTGGCGCCGGGCCTGCTCGTCGCGCAGGCGGTCGGCCGTATCGGCAACTGGTTCAACCACGAGCTGTTCGGTGCGCCCACGGACCTGCCCTGGGGCCTCGAGATCGAGTCCGACAACGCCGCCTGGCCGCAGGGCCTCGAAGCCGGCACGCTGTTCCACCCGACGTTCCTGTACGAACTGGTGTGGAACCTCGTCGGCGCCGCGGTCATCGTGCTGCTCGAGCGTCGCTTCACGCTTCGCTGGGGCCGAGCGTTCGCGGTCTACCTCATCTGGTACGGCGCCGGTCGTGCCTTCTTCGAGTCGATCCGCGTCGACCCGAGCGAGATGTTCCTGGGCGTGCGCACGAACGTGTGGGCGGCCTGGGCGGCGGTCGTCCTCGGCATCGTGATCCTCATCGTCCAGCGCCGCAGGCACACGGGCGGTGAGCCGAGCGTCTACGTACCGGGCCGTGAATGGGCCGGCCCCGACGCTGAGGTAGACTCGGACGACAGCGAGTCCGATTCCGACTCTCTCGACGACGGTGTCGAGGGCGAGAACGCACCCGGCGAGACGGAGGCCACAAGCCCCGGCCGGTCCGCTACCGCGTAACACCCACGTTCTCCGACGCGCCGCCGCACCTCGCGACGCGACCTACCCCTACCGGGCCGACGACGTCCCCCGCTACCACTAGTTGATGAGGACGGTTCACGTGTCGCTCACCCCACCCTTCTCGAGGTTCGGTACCGTCCCGACGGCTCAGGGCATGTACGACCCCGCCGCCGAGAAGGACGCCTGCGGCCTCGCGATGGTCGCGACCCTCCGCGGGTCGGCCGGCCACGACATCATCACCGCTGCCCTCGACGCCCTGCGCAACCTCGAGCACCGCGGTGCGGTCGGCTCGGACGCCGGCACGGGTGACGGCGCAGGCATCATCACCCAGATCCCCGACGCGTTCCTGCGCGAGGTCGCGGAGTTCGCGCTGCCGCCGGTCGGGCAGTACGCCGTCGGCAACGCCTTCCTGCCGCTCGACCCGACCGCGCGGAGCGCGATCAAGCAGCAGTTCGCGCGCATCGCCGAGCACGAGGGCCTTCGGGTCCTCGGCTGGCGCGAGGTGCCGGTACGCCCCGAGGAGCTCGGTGCGCTCGCCCGTGCCGCCATGCCCGCCGTGCAGCAGGTCTACGTCGCATCCGCCGCCGAGCGCGACGGCGTCCACCTCGCCGGCATCGCGCTCGACCGCCTCACGTTCCGGCTGCGCAAGCGCGCCGAGCGCGAGCTGGAGCTCTACTTCGCCTCGCTGTCGAGCCGCACCATGGTGTACAAGGGCATGGTCACCACGCTCCAGCTCGAGCCGTTCTATCCCGACCTCTCGGACGAGCGGTTCACGTCGAAGCTCGCCCTCGTGCACTCGCGGTACTCGACCAACACCTTCCCGTCGTGGCCGCTCGCGCAGCCGTTCCGGATGATCGCGCACAACGGCGAGATCAACACCATCCAGGGCAACCGCAACTGGATGCGCGCGCGGCAGTCGCAGCTGGAGGCCGACGTGCTCGGCGACCTCGCCCCCCTCATGCCGATCGTCACCGAGGGCGCCAGCGACTCGGCGTCCTTCGACGAGATCGTCGAACTCCTGACGCTCGCCGGCCGCAGCCTGCCGCACGCGATCATGATGATGGTGCCCGAGGCGTGGGAGAACCAGGCCGAGATCGACGCGGACCGCCGCGCGTTCTACGAGTACCACTCGATGCTCATGGAGCCGTGGGACGGCCCGGCGGCGATCGTGTTCACCGACGGTTCGCTGGTCGGTGCCACGCTCGACCGCAACGGGCTCCGCCCGGGTCGGTACGTCGTGACCGACGACGGCCTCGTCGTGCTGGCGAGCGAGATCGGCGTGCTCGACATCGACCAGTCGAAGATCGTCCGTAAGGGCCGGCTCCAGCCGGGCCGCATGTTCCTGGTCGACACGGAGGCGGGCCGCCTCATCGAGGACGACGAGATCAAGGCGCAACTGTCGACGTCGGCCCCATGGGGGGAGTGGCTCGAGGGCGGACGCATCCGGCTCGCCGACCTGCCCGAGCGCGAGCACATCGTGCATCCGCCGGCGTCGGTCAACCGCCGCCAGAAGACCTTCGGCTACACCGAGGAGGAGGTCAAGATCCTCCTCACGCCGATGGCGAAGACGGGCATGGAACCGCTCGGAGCGATGGGTTCGGATGCCCCGGTGGCGGTGCTGTCCGAACGGCCGCGGCTGCTCTTCGACTACTTCACGCAGCAGTTCGCCCAGGTCACGAACCCGCCGCTCGACTCCATCCGCGAGCAGGTCGTGACGTCGCTCGGCACCTCGCTCGGTCCCGAGCGCAACCTGCTGACCGCGGGACCCGAGCACGCGAAGCAGGTCGTGCTCGACTTCCCCGTGATCGACAACGACGAACTGGCCAAGATCGTCCACATCGATCCGCGCCCCGGCGCGAGCACGACGCGGACGCTTCGCGGCATCTACCGTGTCGACGCCGGCCCCGAGGCGCTCCGCGCCCGCTTGGCGGAGCTCTGCGTCGAGGTCGACGAGGCGATCGCCGAGGGCGCGGCCTTCATCGTGCTCTCCGACCGCGACTCGACGAAGGACCTCGCACCGATCCCGTCGCTGCTGATGCTCTCGGCGGTGCACCACCACCTGATCCGTTCGGGCGACCGCATGAAGGTCGGCATCGTCGTCGAGGCCGGCGACGTGCGCGAGGTGCACCACGTCGCGCTGCTCGTCGGGTACGGGGCATCCGCGGTCAATCCGTACCTCGCGATGGAGACCTGCGAGGACCTCGTGCGTTCGGGCGTCATCACGGGCGTCACGGCCGAGCAGGCGGTGCGCAACGTGATCAAGGCGCTCGGCAAGGGCGTGCTGAAGATCATGTCGAAGATGGGCATCTCGACCATCTCGTCGTATGCCGGCGCCCAGGCGTTCGAGGCGGTCGGACTCGACCAGGCGTTCATCGCCGAGTTCTTCACCGGTACCACGTCGAAGCTCGGCGGCGTCGGCCTCGATGTCGTCGCAGCCGAGAACCTGGCCAGGCACGCCGCCGCGTTCCCCGTCGACGAGGCCGTGCGGGCGCACGAGCGCCTGGCGACGGGCGGCGAGTACCAGTGGCGCCGCGACGGCTCGCCGCACCTGTTCAACCCGGACACGGTCTTCCGCCTGCAGCACTCGACGCGGACCCGCCGCTACGACATCTTCCGCGAGTACACCTCGCTGGTCGATTCGCAGGCCGAGCAGCTGATGACGTTGCGCGGCATGTTCGCGCTGCGCACGGGCACCCGCCCGGCCGTGCCGATCGACGAGGTCGAGTCGGTCGCCTCGATCGTGAAGCGCTTCTCGACGGGTGCGATGAGCTACGGCTCCATCTCGAAGGAGGCGCACGAGACCCTCGCGATCGCCATGAACCGGCTCGGCGCGAAGTCGAACACCGGAGAGGGCGGGGAGGACCTCGACCGTCTGCTCGACCCCGAGCGTCGCAGCGCGATCAAGCAGGTCGCGTCGGGCCGCTTCGGCGTGACGAGCATGTACCTCACGCACGCGGACGACATCCAGATCAAGCTCGCCCAGGGCGCGAAGCCCGGCGAGGGAGGGCAGCTGCCGCCGACGAAGGTGTACCCCTGGGTCGCGCGCACGCGGCACGCGACCGCCGGCGTCGGGCTCATCTCGCCGCCTCCGCACCACGACATCTACTCGATCGAGGACCTCAAGCAGCTCATCTTCGATCTGAAGCGCGCGAACCCCAAGGCGCGGATCCACGTCAAGCTCGTGAGCCAGTCGGGGATCGGCGCGGTCGCCGCCGGCACCGCGAAGGCCCTCGCCGACGTGATCCTCGTGTCGGGCCACGACGGCGGCACCGGAGCGAGCCCGCTGAACTCGCTGAAGCACGCCGGCACCCCGTGGGAGCTGGGCCTCGCCGAAACCCAGCAGACGCTCATGCTGAACGGCATGCGCGACCGCGTAGTGGTGCAGGTCGACGGTCAGATGAAGACGGGCCGCGACGTGGTGATCGGTGCCCTGCTCGGCGCCGAGGAGTTCGGATTCGCGACCGCGCCGCTCGTCGTCGAGGGCTGCGTCATGATGCGCGTGTGCCACCTCGACACCTGCCCGGTCGGCGTGGCCACGCAGAACCCCGAGTTGCGCAAGCGCTTCACCGGCAAGCCCGAGTTCGTCGTGAACTTCTTCGAGTTCATCGCGCAGGAGGTTCGCGAGTACCTCGCCGAGCTCGGGTTCCGCTCGATCGACGAGATCATCGGCCGGCGCGAACTGCTCGACGTCGACCGCGCGGTCACCCACTGGAAGGCATCGGGGCTCGACCTGACACCGGTGCTCGTCGGCCCGGACTTCTCCGAGTCGGAGCCGCGCCGCAACGCGCGCGCCCAGGACCACGAACTCGACGAGCACTTCGACAACGAACTCATCGCCCGCAGCGCGATGGTGCTCGACGACGGCGGCACGATCGAGATCGACCTGCCGATCCGAAACACCGAGCGTGCCGTGGGCACGATGCTGGGGCACGAGGTCACCGTCCGCCACGGCGAGCACGGCCTGCCCGCCGGATCGATCGACGTGACGCTCACCGGGTCGGCCGGGCAGTCGTTCGGTGCGTTCCTGCCGAACGGGGTGACGCTCCGCCTCGAGGGCGACTCGAACGACTACGTCGGCAAGGGGCTCTCGGGCGGCCAGATCATCGTGAAGCCGACGGATGACGCCGGCTTCGCCGCCGAGCGCAACGTCATCGCCGGCAACGTGATCGGATACGGCGCGACTCGCGGTTCGATGTTCATCCGCGGCATCGTGGGCGAGCGGTTCCTGGTGCGCAACTCAGGTGCCACCGCGGTCGTCGAGGGCGTGGGCGATCACGCGCTCGAGTACATGACGGGCGGCCTTGCGCTGATCCTCGGTGAGACCGGCCGCAACCTCGGTGCGGGCATGTCCGGCGGCACCGCTTACGTGCTCGGCCTCCGTGAGGGCCGGGTGAACCGGGAATCGCTCACGACGGGCGAGCTCGAGCTCCTGCCGCTCGGCAGCGCCGACCGCGAGATCGTTCGCGACCTGCTCGAGCAGCACCTCGCCCACACCGGTTCCGCGGTCGCGCAGTCGCTGCTCGACGAGGGCGACGCGGCGTTCGACCGGTTCACGAAGGTGCTGCCGCGCGACTACGCGGCGGTGCTCCGCACGCGGCAGGTCGCCGTCGACGAGGGACTCGACCCCGACGGCGATGTGGTCTGGACTCGAATCTTGGAGGTGACGGGTGGCTGACACGACCACGGTGTGGACTCGAGCCCTACCCATTGACTGCGTGGAGGTGACGGGTGGCTGACCCGAAGGGCTTTCTCAAGGTCACCGAGCGGGAGCTGCCGAAGCGGCGTCCCGTGCCGGTGCGCATCATGGACTGGAAAGAGGTCTACGAGCAGGGCGACCCGACGCAACTGCGTCGTCAGGCCGGCCGCTGCATGGACTGCGGCATCCCGTTCTGCCACCAGGGTTGCCCGCTGGGCAACCTGATCCCGGAGTGGAACGACCTCACCTATCGTGGCGAAGGTCGCGCCGCGGCCGATCGCCTGCACGCGACGAACAACTTCCCGGAGTTCACCGGGCGGCTGTGCCCCGCGCCATGCGAGTCGTCGTGCGTGCTGGGCATCAACCAGCCCGCGGTGACGATCAAGCAGGTCGAGGTCTCGATCGTCGACCAGGCGTTCGGCAGCGGATGGGTCCAGCCGCAGCCCCCGGGTCGGCTGACGGGCAAGACCGTCGCCGTCGTCGGATCGGGTCCTGCGGGCCTCGCCGCGGCCCAGCAGCTCACGCGTGCGGGCCACACCGTCGCGGTGTACGAGCGCGACGACCGCATCGGCGGTCTGCTGCGGTACGGGATCCCCGACTTCAAGATGGAGAAGAAGCACATCGACCAGCGGCTCGCGCAGATGACCGCCGAAGGCACCCGCTTCCGCGCGGGTGTCGACATCGGCGTGGACATCACGTGGGAGCAGTTGCGCGCGCGCTACGACGCGGTCGTCGTCGCGACCGGCGCGATGGTGCCGCGCGACCTGCCGATCCCGGGCCGCGACCTTCCGGGCGTCCACTTCGCGATGGAGTACCTCACCCAGGGCAACCGGGTGGTCGCCGGCGACGACGTCTTCGACCAGATCACGGCAGAGGACAAGCACGTCGTCGTCCTCGGCGGCGGCGACACCGGCGCCGACTGCATCGGCACCGCGCACCGCCAGGGCGCGCTCAGCGTGACGAACCTGGCCATCGGCAAGCAGCCCGGCACGATCCGTTCGACGAGCCAGCCGTGGCCGATGCATCCGACCCTCTTCGAGGTCCAGTCGGCGCACGAGGAGGGCGGCACGCGCGAGTACCTGGCGTCGACTGTCGAGTTCCTCGCGAACGAGGCCGGCGAGGTGCGGGCCATCCGCGTCGCCGAGACGGAGTTCGTCGACGGTCGGCGCGTGCCGAAGGCCGGCACCGAGCGTGAGATCCCGGCCGACCTCGTGCTGCTCGCCCTGGGCTTCACCGGGCCGGAGACCGAGACGGTCGATCCGCAGCTCGGTCTCGCCGTGAACGCGCGGGGCAACTTCGAGCGCGACGACCACTACGCGACGGCGACCCCCGGCGTCTACGTCGCGGGCGACGCCGGGCGCGGCCAGTCCCTCATCGTCTGGGCGATCGCCGAGGGCCGGGCTGCGGCCGCGGCCGTCGACCGGTACCTTGAAGGCGAGACCCGGCTGCCGAGCCCGATTCCGGCGAGCGCGCGAGCGTTCGCCGTCTGACGGACCGGCCCGCTTCGGGTCGGCCACCGACCCGCGCCCGTCGGCGCGGAACAACTGGGAGCACACAACGAAATGAGACGAGCGAAGATCGTCGCCACCCTCGGGCCGGCGACGTCGAGCTATGAGCAGATCCGCGCCATCATCGACGCGGGCGTCGACGTGGCGCGGATGAATCTGAGCCACGGCAGCTACGATGTCCACGAGGGCGTCTACCAGAACGTCAGGAAGGCCGCGAACGACTCGGGTCGCTCGATCGCCGTGCTCGTCGACCTGCAGGGACCGAAGATCCGGCTCGGCAAGTTCGAGGGCGGTCCGTACGATCTGGCCGAGGGCGACATCTTCAAGATCACGACCGAGGACGTCGTGGGCACCAAGGAGCTCGTCGGCACCACGTTCAAGGGGCTTCCCCAGGACGTGAAGCCGGGGGACTTCCTCCTCATCGACGACGGCAAGGTCCGCGTCGAGGTGCTCGAGACCGACGGCGTCGTCGTGACGACGAAGGTCGTCGTGGCCGGCCCCGTCTCGAACAACAAGGGCATCAACCTTCCCGGTGTCGCGGTCAACGTGCCCGCGCTCTCCGAGAAGGACGAGGCGGACCTGCGTTGGGGCCTCGAACTGGGTGCCGACCTCATCGCGCTCTCCTTCGTGCGCAACGCGGCGGACATCACGCGAGTCCACGAGATCATGGACGAGGTGGGACGCCGTGTCCCCGTCGTCGCCAAGGTCGAGAAGCCGCAGGCGGTCGACCACCTCGAGGAGATCATCGAGGCGTTCGACGCCATCATGGTCGCGCGCGGCGACCTCGGCGTCGAACTGCCGCTCGAGGCGGTGCCGATCGTTCAGAAGAAGGCCGTCGAGATCGCGCGCAAGCTCGCGAAGCCCGTGATCGTGGCGACGCAGATGCTCGAGTCGATGATCCACAGCCCCGTGCCGACCCGCGCCGAGACGTCGGACGTCGCGAACGCGGTGCTCGACGGCGCGGACGCGGTGATGCTGTCGGGCGAGACGAGCGTCGGCGAGTACCCGGTGATCACGGTGCAGACCATGGCGCGCATCGTCTCCTCGACCGAGCAGCACGGGCTCGAGCGCGTGCCGAAGCTCGGTACGAAGCCGCGGACGCAGTCGGGCGCGATCACGGCTGCGGCGGTCGACATCGGCGACTTCGTCGACGCGAAGTACCTCTGCGTGTTCACGGAGTCGGGGGAGTCCGTGCGTCGGATGTCCCGTCTGCGCTCGCGGATCCCGATCCTCGCGTTCACTCCCGACCAGGCGATCCGTCGTCGGATGTCGTTGTTCTGGGGCGTCGAGTCGTTCGTCGTCGACCGGGTCACGCACACCGACCAGATGGTCGGCCAGGTCGACGAGGTGCTGAAGCGGTCGGGTCGCGCGGTCGACGGCGACACGGTCGTCATCATCTCGGGATCGCCTCCCGGAATCCCCGGCACCACGAACGACGTGCGGGTGCACCGCGTCGGCGAGGTGCTCTGACCTGATCGTCGACGGGTCCGACTGCGAATGCGGTCGGACCCGTCCGTGTCTGCCCGGCGGTTTCGCATTGCGCCCGGCGGCTTCGCGGCCTGTCCGGCGGCTTCGCGGCCGTGGCACAATGCAGGCATGGCGGACCGGTCGCGGCAGTCGGTGCTGGTCGAACGTTCGGCGACGATCGACGGGGTGAAGGTGCACCTGCGCACGTCGCCGGAGCCGAGCGCCGGGGCCGCGATGATGCACGTGCACGGCTTCGGGCTCTCCGGCCGGTACCTCGTGCCGACGGCAGAGCGGCTCGCATTCGAGTTCCGGACCATCGTTCCCGACCTGCCGGGATTCGGCCGAAGCGGCCGGGTGCGAGGGGCGCTCGACGTGCCGGACCTGGCGCGGGCCGCGGTCCGCATCCTCGACGACGCGGGGATCGAACGGGCGACCCTCGTCGGCAACTCGATGGGATGCCCCGTCATCTGCGAGTTCGCGCACCAGTTCCCGGATCGTCTGGAACGAGCCGTGCTCGTCTCGCCCGCCGGGGGTCTGCACAACCAGCCGTTCGTGCGCGCGGTCGGGCAGCTTGCCCGCGACGGCGGCCGCGAGCCGTCATCGTTGATCAGGGTGGTCACCCCGGACTACCTCAGGTTCGGGATCTCCAGCACGGCGCGCATGTTCACCGCCCTGACCAGGTATCCGACGCTCGAGCGGCTCCTGGCCCTCGACGTGCCGACCCTCGTCGTGGTCGGCGACCGCGACCCGCTGATGCCGGCGCCGGAACGCATCCGGGAGGTCGCCGAGCACGTCGACAACCGCGTGCTCGTAGTGGCGATCGAGGGCGCCGCGCACGCGATCAACTTCAGCCACCCCGACGAGCTGGCGCGCACCATCCGCCTGTTCATGGCGGACGCCCCGATCACGGACGACCCGGCGGCGCCGGGACGCGCGCGCATCATGGAGGTCCACCGGGGGAGCCGGCATCCGCGGTCCGATGCCGGATGACGCGACGCATCGAGCGCGAACGGGTGCGCGCCTCGGGCGCGGGTCGCCGTATCGGTGCCGGTGGTGGGGGTCGAACCCACACGCCCTTTCGGGCAAAGCATTTTGAGTGCTCCGCGTCTG
Organism: Agromyces sp. LHK192; assembly: GCF_004006235.1. Lineage (NCBI taxonomy): Bacteria > Bacillati > Actinomycetota > Actinomycetes > Micrococcales > Microbacteriaceae > Agromyces > Agromyces sp. LHK192. The sequence continues at coordinate 2,199,292 of NZ_CP034753.1, read as the reverse complement.
CCATTCCGCCACACCGGCCAGAGGCCTCGGCCAGAATACCGTAGGCTTTGAGCCGTGACAGACAGCGAAACCACCCAGTCGGCGCCGCGCCGAGTCGTCGTTGCGGAAGACGAGTCGCTCATCCGGCTCGACATCGTCGAGACCCTCCGCGACAACGGCTTCGAGGTCGTCGGCGAGGCCGGCGACGGCGAGACCGCGGTCGCGCTGGCGACCGAACTGCGCCCCGACCTCGTCATCATGGACGTGAAGATGCCCCAGCTCGACGGCATCTCGGCGGCCGAGCGCCTCTCGAAGGGGCACATCGCCCCGGTGGTGCTGCTGACGGCGTTCAGCCAGAAGGAGCTCGTCGAGCGGGCCAGCGAGGCCGGCGCCCTGGCGTACGTGGTGAAGCCGTTCACGCCGAACGACCTGCTGCCCGCGATCGAGATCGCGCTCGCGCGGCACGCCCAGATCATCGCCCTCGAGGCAGAGGTCGGCGACCTCGTCGAGCGCTTCGAGACGCGCAAGCTCGTCGACCGCGCCAAGGGCCTCCTCAACGAGAAGATGGGCCTCAGCGAGCCCGACGCGTTCCGGTGGATCCAGAAGGCCTCGATGGACCGTCGTCTCACGATGCGCGACGTCTCGCAGGCCATCATCGAGCAGCTCTCGCCGAAGAAGTAGCGGTCGGGCGCAGCCCGCGGAACCGCCGATCGGATGCCGCGCCGGGGACTTCCCCGGCGCGGCATCCGTCGTCTGCGCGCGGGCGGACGGAGGCGTCGGGCCGTGTCGGCGGCCGCTTGTAGGCTGACATGGTGTCGGACCCCCAGAAGCCCACCCTCCTCGTCATCGACGGCCACTCGCTGGCCTTCCGCGCGTTCTACGCCCTCCCGGTCGACAGCTTCACCACGCGTGACGGCCAGCACACGAACGCGATCCACGGCTTCCTGTCGATGCTCCTGCTCCTGTTGCAGAACGAGCGACCGACGCACCTCGCGGTCGCGTTCGACAAGTCGCGCGTGTCCTTCCGGACCCGCGAGTACGAGGACTACAAGGGCAACCGCGGCGAGACCCCGGCGGAGTTCAAGGGGCAGGTACCGCTACTCCAGCAGGCGCTGCAGGCCATGGGCATCACGGTGCTCGAGATGGACGACTTCGAAGCCGACGACCTGCTCGCGACGCTGGCGACGCGCGGGGAGGCCGGCGGGTACCGGGTGCTGCTCGTCTCGGGCGACCGGGACACGATCCAGCTCGTCAACGACGAGGTCACGCTGCTCTACCCGAATTCGCAGGGCGTCTCGCAGCTCAAGCGGTACGACCCCGCTGCCGTGGTCGAGCGCTACGGGATCCGGCCCGAGCAGTATCCCGACGTCGCCGCCCTCGTCGGCGAGACGAGCGACAACCTGCCGGGCATCACCAAGGTGGGCGAGAAGACCGCGGTCAAGTGGCTGGGGCTGTACGGCGACCTCGCCGGCATCCTCGAGCATGCCGATGAGATCAAGGGCGTGGCGGGGGAGAACCTGCGCCGTGAGCGGGCCAACGCCGAACGCAACCGCCGCTTGAACGCGCTGGTGCGCGACGTGCCCGTCGACGTCGAGCTCGACTCGCTCGAGTCGAAGCCGATCGACCTCGACGCGGTTCGACCGCTCTTCCAGCGTCTCGAGTTCCGCGCGCTGATGGACCGGCTGACCAAGCTGGCCCAGACCGATCCGTCGGCCGCCGTCGGCACCGGCGGTGGGGTGACCGGCGGGGGCACCGCGACGGAGGCCGATGCCGCCGACGAGACACCGGCGCCTGCGGCGCCTCGTTCGGCCCGCCCGCTCGGGGATGACCTGACGGCCTGGCTGGAGCGCGCCCAGGAGGCTGAGCCGGCCGGCCTCGGCCTGCACCTCGAAGTCCTCGACGGCCGGGTGATCGGGGCGGGCGTCGCGACGCGCGAGGAGACGATCGAGGTCCAGTGGCAGGCGGGTCGTCCCGAGCTCGAGGGGTTCGAGGCGTGGCTGGCCGGGCCGGCACCGAAGATCGTCACCGATGCGAAGCCGCAGCTCAAGGCGCTCGCGCGGACCGGGCTGGCCTTCGAGGGGCTCGTCGTCGATCCGCTGCTCGCCGGATGGCTGCTCCGTCCGAACCTCCAGGAGAAGACCCTCGCCGACCTCGTGGAGCGCTACCTCGGCGAGACCGTGCCGCAGGGCGACCCGTCGCAGTTGGTGGCCGTCGAGGGCGAGGCTGCCGGCGCGCCCGAACTCGCCTGGTACGGCGTGCGGCTCGCGCCGGCCGTGCTCGCGGCCCTGCCGGAGGAGGGCCGTTCGGTGCTCGCCGACATCGAGATGCCGCTCGTCCCGGTGCTCGCGGCGATGGAACTGCGCGGCGTCGCCGTCGACCACGCCCGCCTCGCCGAGCTCTCGTCCGGGCTCGGTGAACGTGCCGCGTCGCTCGCGGCCGCGGCGTACGCCGAGATCGGCCGCGAGGTCAACCTCGGCTCGCCCAAGCAACTCCAGGAAGTGCTCTTCGACCAGCTCGGCATGCCGAAGACCCGCGCGACCAAGACGGGCTACTCGACGGATGCGAACGCCCTCGCGGACCTGCAGGACTCGAATCCCCACCCGTTCCTCGGGCTCCTGCTCGAGCATCGCGACGCGACCAAGCTCCGGCAGATCGTGGACGCACTCGACAAGTCGATCGGCTCCGACGGTCGTATCCACACGACGTACGGCCAGGTCGGTGCGGCGACCGGGCGCATGTCCAGCAACGACCCGAACCTGCAGAACATCCCCATCCGCACCGAGGAGGGCCGTCGCATCCGCGAGGCGTTCCGGCACGGCGACGAGTTCGCGGAGCTGCTCACGGCCGACTACTCGCAGATCGAGATGCGGATCATGGCGCACCTGTCCGGCGACCCCGGGCTCATCGAGGCGTTCAACGCCGGCGAGGACCTGCATCGCTTCGTCGGTGCGCGCGTCTTCGGCGTCGAACCGGCGGATGTCTCGGCGCTCATGCGCACCAAGGTGAAGGCCATGTCGTACGGCCTCGCGTACGGGCTCAGCGCGTTCGGGTTGTCGAAGCAGCTCCGGATCGAGCGGGCCGAGGCCACGCAGCTCATGAAGGACTACTTCGAGCGCTTCGGCGCGGTGCGCGACTACCTGCGAGGCGTGGTCGAGCAGGCCCGCATCGATGGCTACACCGAGACGATCTTCGGCCGGCGGCGCCCGTTCCCCGACCTCAACAGCCCGAATCGGGTGCTGCGTGAGAACGCCGAACGCGCGGCGCTGAACTCGCCGATCCAGGGGTCGGCGGCCGACCTGATCAAGCTGGCGATGAGCCGGATCGAACACGCGTTCGCCGACGGCGGCCTCCGGTCGCGGATGCTCCTCCAGGTGCACGACGAGTTGATCTTCGAGGTCGCCGACGGCGAGCGCGACGAGGTGGAGGCGATCGTGCGCGACCGCATGGCGCACGCCGCCGACCTCCTCGTGCCCCTCGACGTGCAGATCGGCCGCGGAGCCAGCTGGGACGACGCCGCGCACTGACGGCCGCGTCGGTCGCCGGGGCGGGCGTCGGTCGCTGGGGCTATGGTCGGAGGATGGCCGACCATGAGCGCACCCCGACCGACATCGACCGGATCGCGGAGGGCTGGGTCGACACCGTCGTCCAGCTCCAGCCGACCCTCGGCACGTACATCGGTCGGCGCGAGGTCGATGACCGACTGCCCGACTACTCGCCGGACGGTCACGACCGAGCAGCCGAGGCGATGCGCGACACGCTCGCCGCGATCCGGGCCGTCGAACCGGTCGACGGCGTCGACCTCGTGACCGCCACCGACCTCGGGAGCGAGCTCGAACTGGCGCTCGAGGAGCACGCGGCGCAACTGCACCTGCGGGACCTCAACGTGATCGCGAGCCCCGCGCAGGACATCCGCGAGGCGTTCGACCTGATGGCGACCGAATCGGTCGACGATTGGGAGCGGATCGCGGCGAGGCTGCGTGCCGTCCCGAACGCCGTCGACGGGTATGCCGCGAGCCTTCGGCTCGGCATCGAGCGCGGCATCGTCCCGGCCGTCAGGCAGGCTCGCGAAGTGGCGTCGCAGTCGCGGCGCCAGGCGCGTTCGGACGGCTTCTTCGCCACGTTCACGGCCGAGGCCCGAGCCGACGGCGAGGCGCTCCCAGATGCGCTGCGGGCCGATCTCGCGCGGGCGTCGTCCGACGCTGCGGCGGCCTACGAACAGCTCGCGGACTTCCTCGAGTCCGAACTCGCACCCCGGGCGGGTGCGGACGACGCCGTCGGGCGCGACATCTACGCGCTGCGTTCGCGGCACTTCCTCGGCGCGTCCGTCGACCTCGACGAGACCTACGAGTGGGGCATCGAGGAGCTCGAGCGCATGGTCGCCGAGCAGGAGGCCATCGCGCGGCAGATCGTCCCTGGGGCATCCGTCGCCGAGGCGGTCGCGCACCTCGACGCCGATCCGAGCCGGAAGCTCTTCGGGACCGATGCGCTGCAGGCCTGGATGCAGGAGACGAGCGACCGCGCGGTCGCCGAGCTCGGCGCCACGCAGTTCGACATCCCCGAGGAGATCCGCACGCTGGAGTGCATGATCGCCCCGACCCAGGAGGGCGGCATCTACTACACCGGACCCACGGACGACTTCTCGCGGCCGGGGCGCATGTGGTGGTCGGTGCCCGAGGGCGTCACGGAGTTCGACACCTGGCGAGAGCTCACGACGGTCTACCACGAGGGCGTGCCCGGGCATCACCTGCAGATCGGCCAGGCTGTGGTGAATCGCCGGACCTTGAACACGTGGCGTCGGCAGCTCGCCGGCTCGTCTGGGCACGCCGAGGGCTGGGCCCTGTACGCGGAACGCCTCATGGAGGAACTCGGATACCTCGACGACCCGGCCGATCGGCTCGGGATGCTCGACGGGCAGCGCCTGCGTGCGGCACGCGTCGTGCTCGACCTCGGGGTGCACCTGCGCAAGCCGCTGCCCGACGGCGGCGGCGTCTGGACGGGGGACTACGCGTTCGGGTTCCTCCGTGAGAACGTGGCGATGAACGACGAGTTCGTGCGATTCGAGGTGAACCGCTACCTCGGATGGCCCGGGCAGGCTCCCTCGTACAAGGTCGGCCAGCGCATCTGGGAGCAGTTGCGCGACGACACCCGCCGGCGGGAGGGCGCAGCCTTCGACATCCGCGGATTCCACAAGCGCGCCCTCGACCTCGGCGGCGTCGGCCTCGACACCCTGCGCCGGGCGCTGCTCGGGTGAGCACCCGAGCGACCGGCGCCTCGGACGAGGATGGCGACCTCCGCCCCGATCCCGACCTCCGCGTGAGCCGGATCGTCGTCGGGGGAGCGTCGGGCTTCATGGGGCGCCACCTGGTCGAGGCGTTCCGGCGAGACGGTGCGGAGGTCCGCACGATCGGCCGGGGGGCCGGCGCGGATGCCTCCTGGGGCGACCCCGACGCGATCGACGCGGTCGTCGACGGCGCAGACCTCGTGATCGGACTGGCGGGAAAGAGCGTCGACTGCCGGTACACGCCGGCGAACCGCGCGGAGATCGTGCGGTCGCGGGTCGAGACGACTCGGGAGCTCGCCGCGTCGATCGCCCGCGCCGACGTGCCGCCGCGGCTCTGGGTCAACGCGTCGACGGCGACCATCTACCGTCACGCCGACGATCGGCCGATGAACGAGCGCGGGGGAGAACTCGGCACCGGGTTCTCGGTCGACGTGGCCCGCGCGTGGGAGGGTGCGTTCTTCGAGTCCGACCTGCCCGCGACCCGGCGGGTCGCGCTGCGGGCGGCGATCACGCTCGGCCACGGCAGCGCGCTGGTGCCGCTGGCCAGGCTCGCACGGCTCGGGCTCGGCGGGCGACAACTCGACGGCAGGTGGCCGGCGACGAGGGCGCGGCTCCGGGCCGGCACGTACCACCGCTTCCGTACGCGCGGCGGCCGCCAGCGATTCAGCTGGGTGCACCTCGACGACGTCGAGGGGGTGATCCGGTTCCTCGTCGATCATCCGGAGATCGACGGCGTGGTGAACCTCTCGTCGCCGCACCCGGTCGACAACCGCGAGTTCATGGCCGCGGTGCGGCGGTCGGTCGGCATGCCCGTCGGGGTGCCGTTGATGCGATGGATGCAGGAGTTGGGCGCCGCCGTGATCCGGACGGAGACTGAGCTCACGCTGAAGAGCCGCTGGGTGCTGCCGGAGCGGCTGCTGGAGGCCGGGTACGAGTTCCGACACCCCGATCTCCAACCCGCGCTCGACGGGCTGATCGGCCGCGGGCGGCCCGATCGCCCGCGTGGGGCCCGGAGCCGCGGATCGGCCGGGTTGCCGGGGGAGCGGGGCATCCGTTAGGATTGACTGTCACTCTTGTGACATCCATGTCCGCATGCCCATCGCGGAACCAACACACGATCGAAACTCGCGACGGGCCTGATTCTGTCCATTCGGAGCATCCACTACATGACCACCGCAACGACCAAGGCGCCCAAGCAGGTCGCGATCAACGACATCGGATCTGCTGACGATTTCCTCGCCGCGGTCGAGAAGACGCTCAAGTTCTTCAACGACGGCGACCTCATCGAGGGCACCGTCGTGAAGATCGACCGCGACGAGGTCCTCCTCGACGTCGGCTACAAGACCGAGGGTGTCATCCCCTCGCGCGAGCTTTCCATCAAGCACGATGTCGACCCGACCGAGGTCGTCAACGTCGGCGACACCGTCGAGGCCCTCGTCCTCCAGAAGGAGGACAAGGAAGGCCGCCTCATCCTGTCCAAGAAGCGCGCCCAGTACGAGCGCGCGTGGGGCGACGTCGAGAAGATCAAGGAGTCCGACGGCGTCGTGACCGGCCAGGTCATCGAGGTCGTCAAGGGCGGCCTCATCGTCGACATCGGCCTCCGCGGCTTCCTGCCGGCCTCGCTCATCGAGCTGCGCCGCGTCCGCGACCTCACGCCGTACCTCGGCCAGGAGATCGAGGCGAAGATCCTCGAGCTCGACAAGAACCGCAACAACGTCGTGCTCTCGCGCCGCGCGCTGCTCGAGCAGACGCAGTCCGAGTCGCGTTCGACCTTCCTCGCCAACCTGCACCCCGGTCAGGTCCGCAAGGGCGTCATCTCGTCGATCGTCAACTTCGGTGCGTTCGTCGACCTCGGCGGCGTGGACGGCCTCGTGCACGTCTCCGAGCTGTCGTGGAAGCACATCGAGCACGCCAGCGAGGTCGTCGAGGTCGGCCAGGAGGTCACCGTCGAGGTGCTCTCCGTCGAGCTCGACCGCGAGCGCGTCTCGCTGTCGCTCAAGGCGACGCAGGAGGACCCGTGGCAGGTCTTCGCCCGGACCCACGCGATCGGCCAGGTCGCACCGGGCAAGGTCACCAAGCTGGTTCCGTTCGGCGCGTTCGTGCGCGTCGCGGACGGCATCGAGGGCCTCGTGCACATCTCGGAGCTGTCGGCCAAGCACGTCGAGCTCGCCGAGCAGGTCGTGTCGGTCGGCGAAGAGGTCTTCGTCAAGGTCATCGACATCGACCTCGAGCGTCGCCGCATCTCGCTGTCGCTCAAGCAGGCGAACGAGGGCGTCGACCCCGAGGGCACCGAGTTCGACCCGGCGCTCTACGGCATGCTCACCGAGTACGACGAGCAGGGCAACTACAAGTTCCCCGAGGGCTTCGACTCGGAGACCAACGAGTGGCGCGAGGGCTTCGAGGCCCAGCGCGAGGAGTGGGAGCAGCAGTACGCCGCAGCCCAGGCTCGCTGGGAGGCGCACAAGAAGCAGGTTGCTGCTTCGCTCACCGCGCAGGCGAACGACGACTCGTTCTCCGGCGCCGGCGCCTCGTACTCGAGCGACTCGGCCGGCGCGGGCACCCTCGCCGACGACGCGTCGCTCGCGGCGCTGCGCGAGAAGCTCTCGAGCAACAACTGATCGTCGTCCTGACGACTGCACCGGAGGCCGGTCCCGATTCGGGGCCGGCCTTCGGCGTCCGCGGCGGGCGCCGGTAGGCTCGTGGTGTGTATCTGATCGGCCTCACCGGCGGCATCGCGTCCGGCAAGTCCACGGTCGCGCGGCGACTCTACGAGCACGGTGCCGTGCACCTCGACGCCGACCAGCTCGCGCGCCGTGTGGTCGAACCCGGAACGCCCGCGCTGGCGGCGATCGTCGAGGCGTTCGGGACCGACGTGCTCCGCCCCGACGGTGCGCTCGACCGCGACCGGCTCGGGCGGCTGGTCTTCGCCGACGACGCTGCGCGGGCGCGCCTCAACGGCATCGTGCACCCCGCGGTCCGCGAGCTCTCCGCGCGGCTCATCAGGGAGGCTGGCGAACGTGACCCCGACGCGATCGTCGTGTACGACGTGCCGCTGCTCGTGGAGGCGTCCGTCGACCACCCGTTCGACCTCATCGTCGTGACCAGCGCCGGTCGGAAGGAACAGGTCAAGCGACTGGTCGACGAACGCGGGCTCGAGCCCGAGCACGCCGAGGCGCGGATCGACGCGCAGGTCGACGACGAGGAGCGCCGGCGCATCGCCGACGTCGTCATCGACACGTCGGGCACGCTCGGCCATACCGTGAGCCAGGCCGACGCGCTCTGGGCCCGGATCGTCGAAGAACGTCGCTCGAAGGGCTGAGCGCGCCGCTCCGTTCGCGGCGGTGATCGCCGCGGGCGAACCCCGGGTTCGGTGTCGGTGGCCGAATCTAGACTGGAGGGCATGCAGGCCACGCGATCCGTCCGTCCGTTCGAGGTCGTGAGCGAGTATCGCCCGAGCGGCGATCAGCCGCAGGCCATCGCGGAGCTCGCCGGGCGGATCAACGCCGGCGAGACCGATGTCGTGCTGCTCGGCGCGACGGGAACCGGCAAGTCGGCGACGACGGCGTGGCTCATCGAGCAGGTCCAGCGGCCGACGCTCGTGCTCGCGCACAACAAGACACTGGCAGCGCAGCTCGCGACCGAGTTCCGAGAGCTGATGCCGAACAACGCCGTCGAGTACTTCGTCTCCTATTACGACTACTACCAGCCCGAGGCGTACGTGCCGCAGACCGACACCTTCATCGAGAAGGACTCGTCGGTCAACGCCGAGGTCGAGCGGCTCCGCCATTCGACGACGAACTCCCTGTTGAGTCGGCGAGACGTCGTGGTCGTGTCGACCGTCTCCTGCATCTACGGACTCGGCACGCCGGAGGAGTACCTCGCGGCGATGATGCCGCTGCAGGTGGGGCAGCGGGTCGATCGCGACTGGCTCATCCGCAAGTTCGTGTCGATGCAGTACCAGCGCAACGACGTGGCCTTCAGCCGGGGCACGTTCCGGGTGCGCGGCGACACCATCGAGATCATCCCGGTGTACGAGGAGCACGCCATCCGCATCGAGATGTTCGGCGACGAGATCGAGGCGTTGTTCAGCCTGCATCCGCTGACGGGCGAGGTCGTGGAGAAGCTCGACGCGGTGCCGATCTTCCCGGGCTCGCACTACGTCGCGAGCACCGACGTGATGCAGCGCGCGATCGGCACGATCCGCGACGAGCTCGACGAGCGGCTCGCCGAGCTCGAACGCGAGGGCAAGCTGCTCGAGGCGCAGCGGCTGCGCATGCGCACCACGTTCGACCTCGAGATGATGGAGCAGATCGGATTCTGCTCGGGCATCGAGAACTACTCGCGGCACATCGACGGCCGCGCGCCGGGCGAGGCGCCGCATTGCCTGCTCGACTACTTCGCCGACGACTTCCTCGTCGTCATCGACGAGTCGCACGTCACGGTGCCGCAGATCGGCGCGATGTACGAGGGCGACTCGTCGCGCAAGCGCACGCTCGTGGAGCACGGGTTCCGGCTGCCGAGCGCGCTGGACAACCGGCCGCTGAAGTGGGACGAGTTCAAGGCGCGCGTCGGTCAGTCCGTGTACCTCTCGGCCACGCCCGGCCGCTACGAGATGGGGATCGCCGACGGGGTCGTGCAGCAGATCATCCGGCCGACCGGGCTGGTCGATCCGGAGATCGTGGTGAAACCCAGCAAGGGGCAGATCGACGACCTGCTCGAGGAGATCCGGATCCGCGCGGAGCGCGACGAGCGGGTGCTCGTCACCACCCTCACCAAGCGCATGGCGGAGGAGCTGACCGACTTCCTCACCGAGGCCGGCGTCCGGGTCAGGTACCTGCACTCGGACGTCGACACCCTGCGCCGCGTCGAGCTGCTGAGCGAGCTCCGCGCGGGCGTGTACGACGTGCTCGTGGGCATCAACCTGCTCCGTGAGGGTCTCGACCTTCCCGAGGTGTCGTTGGTCGCGATCCTCGATGCCGACAAGGAGGGCTTCCTCCGATCCTCGACCTCGCTCATCCAGACGATCGGCCGCGCCGCCCGAAACGTGTCCGGCCAGGTGCACATGTACGCGGACGTCGTCACCGATTCGATGGCGAGCGCGATCGACGAGACCACGCGCCGGCGCGAGTTGCAGCTCGAGTTCAACCGGGTGAACGGCATCGACCCGCAGCCCCTCCGCAAGCGCATCGCGGACATCACCGAGGTGCTGGCGCGCGAAGAGGCCGACACGGCCGAACTGCTGGCGGGCCGTGACGCCGGCCGCAAGAAGGCTCCGGTCCCGAACCTCCGTCGCGAGGGCATCGCGGCCGAGGGGGCGAACGATCTGGAGGACCTCATCCGCGACCTCAACGAGCAGATGCTCGAGGCCGCCGGCGAGCTGAAGTTCGAGCTCGCCGCGCGCCTGCGCGACGAGGTGCAGGAGCTCAAGCGCGAGCTCCGTCAGATGGAGAAGGCCGGTCACCTGGGCTGATCGCGGTTCGGCGGGGCGAGTACGGAGCAGCGATTCGAACGTATGTTCGCTGAGAGCATTCCTCACGGCGCCGTGCGTGTCGGTGGCCCTCCGTAGACTCGAAAGGTGCCAGTCTCGCGTCTCGATGCCCATTCCCGCCTGAGCGTGCGCGGTGCCCGCGTGCACAACCTGCGGAACGTCGACGTCGAGGTTCCGCGTGACGCGATGGTGGTCTTCACCGGCCTGTCCGGTTCGGGCAAGTCGTCGCTCGCGTTCGACACGATCTTCGCGGAGGGCCAGCGGCGCTACGTCGAGTCGCTGTCCGCCTACGCCCGCCAGTTCCTCGGCCAGGTCGACCGTCCTGACGTCGACTTCATCGAGGGCCTGAGTCCCGCAGTCTCGATCGACCAGAAGTCGACGAACCGCAATCCCCGGTCCACCGTCGGCACGATCACCGAGATCTACGACTACATGCGTCTGCTGTGGGCGCGCATCGGGGTGCCGCACTGCCCGGTGTGCGGCGAGCGCATCCAGAAGCAGACCGTCCAGCAGATCGCCGACCGGCTGATGGAGCTGCCCGAGGGCACGCGATTCCAGGTGCTCAGTCCCGTCGTGTCGAAGAAGAAGGGCGAGTTCGTCGACCTCTTCCGAGACCTGGCCGCGCAGGGGTACTCGCGCGCGGTGGTCGACGGCGACCTGGTCCGGCTCGATGAACCGCCGACGCTCAAGAAGCAGGTGAAGCACGACATCTCCGTCGTGATCGACCGGCTCGTGGCATCCGCCGACATCCTGGGCCGCCTCACCGACTCGCTCGAGACCGCGCTGCGGCTGACCGATGGTCTGGTGCAGATCAACTACGTCGACCTCGCCGGCGACGACGCCTGGCAGACCTTCTCCGAGAAGCTGTCGTGCCCGAACCAGCATCCGATCCAGCTCACCGAGATCGAGCCGCGTACGTTCTCATTCAACGCGCCGTTCGGTGCCTGCCCCGAGTGCTCGGGCCTCGGCACGCGGATGTCGGTGGACGAGGAGCTCCTCCTCGGCGACCCGACGTTGTCGATCAACGAGGGCGTCATCCTGCCCTGGACCTCGCAGGGCAAGAGCCTCTACAACTACTACGAGAAGCTGCTCGCGGGTCTCGCGCGCGACCTCGACTTCTCGTTGGACACCCCATGGGAGGAGCTCGACGGCACGGCGAAGGGCGCGGTGCTGCGGGGCGACAACTTCGAGGTCAAGGTCAAGTGGCGCAACCGCTGGGGCCGCGACATGAGCTACACCTCGGGATTCGAGGGCGTGGTGCCCTACATCGAGCGCCAGTACGCGCAGGCCGAGACCGACGTGCAGCGCGCGCGCTGGGCCGAATACCTGCGCGAGGTGCCGTGCCCGGTGTGCGACGGTCGGCGCCTCAAGCCCGAGGTGCTCTCGGTGCTCATCCACGATCACAGCATCGCCGACGTCTCGCGGCTGAGCCTCACCGATGCGCGGGCGTTCATGGACCGGCTCGAGCTCACCGAGCGTGAGCAGGCGATCGCCGCACAGGTGCTGCGTGAGATCAAGCTCCGGCTCGACTTCCTCATCCGGGTCGGGCTGGCGTACCTCGACCTCGCCCGTGCCGCGGCGACGCTGTCCGGCGGCGAGGCCCAGCGCATCCGTCTCGCGACGCAGATCGGGTCGGGCCTCACGGGTGTGCTGTACGTGCTCGACGAGCCGAGCATCGGCCTCCACCAGCGTGACAACCGGCGACTGATCGACACCCTGGTCGCGCTGCGCGACCTGGGGAACACGCTCATCGTCGTCGAGCACGACGAGGACACGATCCGCATGGCCGACTGGATCGTCGACATCGGCCCGGGCGCCGGCGTCAACGGCGGCACGGTCGTGCATTCGGGGTCGTACGCAGACCTGCTGGAGAATCGGGCCTCGCTCACCGGCGACTACCTCTCCGGGCGCAAAGAGCTCGCGGTTCCCGAGCACCGGAGGCCGATCGATTCCGAGCGCGTGATCACGGTCGAGGGCGCCGCCGCGAACAACCTGCGCAACGTCGACGTCGACTTCCCGCTCGGCGTGTTCACCGCAGTGACGGGGGTGTCCGGGTCCGGCAAGTCGTCGCTCGTGAACGACATCCTGTACCGGGTCCTCGCCAATCGGCTCAACGGCGCCCGCAAGGTCCCGGGCAAGCACCGGCGGGTGACCGGGCTCGACCAGCTCGACAAGGTCGTCCATGTCGACCAGGCCCCGATCGGCCGGACGCCGCGGTCGAACCCCGCGACGTATACGGGCGTGTTCGACCGGATCCGCACGCTCTTCGCCGAGACGACCGAGGCGAAGGCGCGCGGCTACCTTCCCGGTCGGTTCAGCTTCAACGTGAAGGGCGGCCGCTGCGAGGCCTGCTCCGGCGACGGCACGATCAAGATCGAGATGAACTTCCTGCCCGACGTGTACGTCGCGTGCGAGGTCTGCGGCGGTCAGCGGTACAACCGCGAGACGCTGCAGGTGCACTACAAGGGCAAGAACATCGCCGAGGTGCTCGAGATGCCGATCAGCGAGGCGGCCGACTTCTTCGAGCCGATCTCCGCGATCCACCGCTACCTCAAGACGCTCGTCGACGTGGGCCTCGGCTACGTCCAGCTCGGGCAGAGCGCCACGACGCTGTCAGGCGGTGAGGCGCAGCGCGTCAAGCTCGCGACCGAACTCCAGCGTCGGTCGAACGGCCGCAGCGTGTACGTGCTCGACGAGCCGACCACCGGCCTGCACTTCGAGGACGTGCGCAAGCTCCTCAAGGTGCTCGGCAAGCTCGTCGACAAGGGCAACACCGTGATCGTGATCGAGCACAACCTGGATGTCATCAAGTCCGCCGACTGGTTGATCGACCTCGGTCCCGAGGGCGGGTCCGGCGGCGGCCGGATCGTCGCGACGGGCACGCCCGAACAGGTCGCCGACAACCACGACAGCCACACGGGGTTCTTCCTCCGCGAGATCCTCGGCGCGCACGAGCGCGCCGACGTCGCCAGTTGACGATGTTCCCGGCGAGCTCGATCGGCGGGTCCGTCGCCTACCGTCCGAAGCCGGGGGAGATCCCGACCGGGCCCGGGGTCTACCGGTTCATCGACCCCGACGGGCGCGTGCTGTACGTCGGCAAGGCGAAGAACCTCCGAGCCCGGCTCTCGAACTACTTCGCGCCGCTCCACACGCTCCACGAACGCACGCGACGCATGGTTCTCACTGCGTCGAAGGTCGAGTGGACCGTCGTCGCGAGCGACGTCGAGTCGCTCAACCTCGAGATCACGTGGATCAACGAGCTGAAACCGCCGTTCAACGTGCGCTTCAAGGACGACAAGTCCTATCCGTACCTGGTCGTCACCCTCGGCGACGAGGCGCCGCGGGTCATGGTCTCGCGCAAGCGCGGCATCCGCGGCGCCAGGTACTTCGGCCCGTACCCGAAGATGTGGGCCGTGACGGAGATGGTCGAGATCCTCGTTCGCCTGTTCCCGATGCGCACCTGCAAGGACAGCGACTACCGACGGGCCATGACCAGCGGCAAGCCGTGCTTCGCGGGTCAGATCGGCCGCTGCTTCGGGCCGTGCTCGGGCAAGGTGACGATCGAGGAGCACCGAGCGAACGTCGACCGCTTCGTGGCGTTCATGCAGAACCAGGACCCGCGCATCATGCGCGACCTCGAACGCGAGATGCGCGCGGCCGCGGCCGTGCAGGACTACGAGACCGCGGCGCGCAAGCGCGACGAACTCCACGCCGCGACGGCGTTCTTCGAGAAGAGCGCGGTGGTCCTCGGCGAGCACGTCGACCTCGATGTGCTCGGCATCGAGCACGACGAACTGTCGGCCGCGGTGCATCTGTTCATCGTCCGCGGCGGACGCATCCGCGGCGAGCGATCGTGGAACGTCGACAAGGAGCTCGACGTGCCCCTCGGCGAACTGGTCGAGTCGGTGATCGAGCACGCGTACGGCGACGAACTCGTGCCCGCGCGCGAGATCGTCGTACCTGAGTCGCCCGAGGATGCTGACGCGCTCGAGCTCTGGCTGGGCGAACGGGCCGGTCGCAAGGTCGAGCTCCGCGTCGCGCAGCGTGGGCCGAAGGCGGCCCTGCTGGCGACGGCGACGCAGAACGCGAAGCAGGCGCTCGTGCTCGCGAAGACCCGGCGGAGCGCGGACTTCACGACCCGGTCGCAAGCGTTGGAGGACATCCAGGAGGCGCTCGAGATGCCGGATGCCCCGCTCCGCATCGAGTGCTACGACGTGTCGCACCTGTCGGGCACGAACATCGTCGCCTCGATGGTCGTGTTCGAGGACGGGCTGCCTCGCAAGGACGAATACCGTCGATTCGTGATCCCGGCGTCGAGCGACGACACCGACTCGATCCACCAGGTGCTCACGCGGCGGCTCGCGTACCTCCGGGGCGGCGACGCCGACGAGACGGGCGCGGAGCAGGGCGACGGGGAGGGCAGCGGCCAGCCTCAGCTGGACGGCCGCAGGAGGAAGTTCGCCTACCGGCCGAACCTGCTCGTGGTCGACGGCGGTCAGCCACAGGTCGAGGCGGCGGCGAAGGCGCTGAGCGAGTCCGGCGTCGACGGCATCACGCTGTGCGGCATCGCGAAGCGCCTCGAGGAGATCTGGACGCCGGGGGCGGACTACCCGGTCATCCTGCCGCGCAACTCCGAAGCGCTCTTCCTGTTCCAGCGCGTTCGCGACGAGGCGCACCGGTTCGCCATCACCCATCAGCGCCAGCGGCGCAAGCGAGACATCGCCTCGGTGCTCTCCGAGATCCCGGGAGTCGGCCCGGCCAGGGTCAAGGAATTGCTGCGTCACTTCGGGTCCGTGACGGAGCTGCGCGGCGCGACCGTCGAGGAGATCGCGGAGGTGAAGGGCGTCGGGCCGGCGCTCGCGACGACCATCCGATCCACGCTCCAGCCCGAACCGGACCGCGCGCACGGCGATGCCGGGCCGGAGCGCCGGTAGGGTGGAGGGAGCGATCGAGAGGGGGCTCCGGCCGATGGGAGACGAGTCCGAGCGTCAGGAGATGCTCATCGTCACCGGTATGTCCGGGGCGGGTCGATCGACCGTCGCCAATGCCCTCGAAGACCTCGGCTGGTACGTCGTCGACAACCTGCCGCCGCAGATGCTGCGCCCGCTGGTCGAGCTCGTCGAGCGTGCCGGTGCGTCGCTGCCCCGGATCGCCGCCGTCGTCGACGTTCGGGGTCGAGATTTCTTCGCCGAGCTCCAGGACATCATCCAGGCGCTGCGGAGCGGCGTGAACGTCCGCGTCGTCTTCCTCGACGCCAGCGATGCGGCACTCGTTCGGCGGTTCGAGTCGGTACGCCGGCCGCACCCGCTGCAGGGTGACGGAACGCTGCTCGACGGCATCACCGCGGAGCGGACGCGGCTCCAGAGCGTCCGCGAGATGAGCGACCTGCTGATCGACACCTCGGAGCTCAACATCCACCAGCTCGCGAACCAGGTGACCGAGGTCTTCGCCGAGGTCGACCACGCCGGGTTGCGGGTGACGGTCGTCAGCTTCGGCTTCAAGTACGGCCTGCCGCCGGACGCCGATCTCGTGGCCGACGCCCGGTTCCTGCCGAATCCGTTCTGGGTCCCCGAGCTGCGGGCGCTGACCGGCACCGACGCCGCCGTCTCCGAGTACGTGCTCGCACAGCCCGGAGCCCTCGAGTTCGTCGATGCGTACGCCGCGGCGCTCGCACCGATCTTCGCCGGCTACCAACGGGAGAACAAGCGCCACGCGACGGTCGCGGTGGGATGCACCGGCGGCAAGCACCGATCGGTCGCGCTCGTCCGCGAGCTCGCAGCGCGGATCAAGGTGCTGCCGGGTGTCGCCGTGGCGGTGAAGGACCGCGACCTGGGTCGGGAATGACCCCGGGCGCGATGAGAACGACAGATTGGAAGACCGCGTGGCACTGACCGCAGACGTGAAAGAGGAACTCGCACGGGTCGAGGTTCCGAAGACGACCGTGCGCGCCGCGGAGCTGGCCTCGATCCTGCGGTTCGCGGGAGGCCTGCATCTCATCTCGGGTCGGATCGCGATCGAGGCCGAGCTCGACTCCGCGACCATCGCGAAGCGCGTCACCCGCGACCTCGGCGAGCTGTACGGGGTGCGACCCGACGTCTCGGTGATCTCGGCGGGCGGCGTACGCCGTCAGAACCAGTTCCTCGTGCGCATCCTCGACGGGGGTGAGACGCTGGCGCGTCAGACCGGACTGCTCGACGCGCGTCGACGGCCGGTCCGCGGACTGCCCAACCGGCTCACGACCGGTTCGCGGGAGGATGTCGCCGCAGTCTGGCGGGGAGCCTTCCTCGCGCAGGGGAGCCTGACCGACCCGGGGCGGTCCGCCGCGCTGGAGATCACGTGTCCCGGCAACGAGACCGCGATGGCGCTGGTCGGAGCCG
This sequence comes from Agromyces sp. LHK192, assembly GCF_004006235.1. Classification (NCBI taxonomy): domain Bacteria; kingdom Bacillati; phylum Actinomycetota; class Actinomycetes; order Micrococcales; family Microbacteriaceae; genus Agromyces; species Agromyces sp. LHK192. The sequence goes on along the minus strand of NZ_CP034753.1, from coordinate 2,182,167 downwards.
CAGGTCGTCTCGGCGTCTCGGCGAAGGCGCGCGAGGTACGGGGCATCCATCGCGTGGTCATCCGCGACGGCGAGGCGATCAGCGCGATGCTCTCGCTCATGGGCGCGACCGGCACCGTGCGCAACTGGGAGGAGCTTCGACAGCGACGCGAGGTGCGCGCGACGGCGAACCGGCTCGTCAACTTCGACGACGCCAACCTCCGCCGTTCGGCGCAGGCCGCCGTGGCCGCGTGCGCGCGGGTCGAGCGGGCGATGGAGATCCTCGGCGAGCAGATCCCCGACCACCTGAAGTACGCCGGTGAGCTCCGGCTCGCGCACCGGGAGGCGAGCCTCGACGAGCTCGGGCATCACGCGGACCCGCCGATGACGAAGGACGCGGTCGCCGGGCGCATCCGCCGGTTGCTCGCGATGGCCGACAAGCGGGCCGTCGACCTCGGCATCCCGGGGACCGAGGCCGGTCTCCCCGCCGACTTCGACGTGGTGTGACTCCTCCGGACCCAGCCCCTCGCAGACGGGCATAGGCTGGAACGCGTCGCGGTTCGACCGGGCGTGCGCGCGGGAACCGGGCATTCTGACAAGGAGAAGCAATGGCTGACTACACCCTCCCCGATCTCGCCTACGACTACTCGGCACTCGAGCCGGCCATCAGCGGCCGGATCATGGAGCTGCACCACTCGAAGCACCACCAGGCCTACGTGACCGGTGCGAACACCGCACTCGCACAGCTCGCCGAGGCGCGCGAGAGCGGCAACCTCGCCAACGTGAACAAGCTCGAGAAGGACCTCTCCTTCAACCTCGGCGGTCACGTCAACCACTCGATCTTCTGGACGAACCTCTCGCCGAACGGCGGCGACAAGCCGACCGGTGAACTGGCGGCGGCGATCGACGACCAGTTCGGGTCGTTCGACGCGTTCCAGGCGCACTTCACGGCGACGGCGCTCGGCGTCCAGGGCTCCGGCTGGGCGGTGCTCGCCTGGGATTCCCTCGGACAGCGCCTGATCATCGTCCAGTTCTTCGACCAGCAGGGCAACCTTCCGGCGGGCATCGTGCCGCTGCTCATGCTCGACGTGTGGGAGCACGCGTACTACCTCGACTACCAGAACGTGCGCGCCGACTACGTGAAGGCGTTCTGGACCATCGCCGACTGGGCGAACGTCCAGCAGCGGTTCGACGCGGCCCGTGAGAAGACCTCGGGCCTGCTGCTACTGTCGTAACCGGCTGCGTGTCCCCGGACCGCGTCCGGGGACACCGCCGTTCGACGTCATCACGAGGAGCGCGGTTTCGCGCATGTCAGACAGGGGGACCACGTGTCCGTAAAGATCGGCATCAACGGGTTCGGTCGCATCGGCCGCAACTACTTCCGCGCGGCTCTCGCGAAGGGCACCGATCTCGAGATCGTGGCCGTCAACGATCTCACCGACAACAAGACGCTCGCCCACCTGCTGAAGTACGACTCGGTCACGGGCCGGCTCGACGCGACGGTCGAGTACGACGACGAGAACATCATCGTCGACGGCAAGGCGATCCGGTCGTTCGAGGAGCGCGATCCGGCGAACCTCCCCTGGGGCGACCTCGGCGTCGACATCGTGATCGAGTCGACCGGGTTCTTCACCAAGGCCGAGGCGGCACGCAAGCACCTCGAAGCGGGTGCGAAGAAGGTCCTCATCTCGGCTCCGGCCACGGGTGAGGACGCGACCTTCGTCATGGGCGTCAACGAGCACCTCTACGACCCGGCCGCGCACCACATCATCTCGAACGCGTCGTGCACCACGAACTGCCTCGCCCCGCTGGCGAAGGTGTTCAACGACGAGTTCGGCATCGAACGCGGGCTCATGACCACGGTCCACGCGTACACCGCCGACCAGAACCTCCAGGACGGCCCCCACCGCGACCTCCGTCGTGCGCGCGCCGCCGCCCTGAACATCGTTCCGACCTCGACGGGCGCGGCGAAGGCGATCGGCCTCGTCCTGCCCGAGCTCGTCGGAAAGCTCGACGGGTTCGCGCTGCGCGTGCCGATCCCCACGGGTTCGATCACGGACCTCACCGTGACCGCCTCGCGGCCGGTGACGGTCGACGAGATCAAGGCCGCCTACAAGGCTGCCGCCGAGGGGCCCCTCAAGGGGATCCTCAAGTACACCGAGGACGAGATCGTCTCCAGCGACATCGTCACCGACCCCCACTCGTCGATCTTCGATGCCGGCCTCGTGCGGGTCATCGGGGACCAGGTCAAGCTGAGCGCCTGGTACGACAACGAGTGGGGCTACTCCAACCGGCTCGTCGACCTCACCGAGTACGTCGCCGAGCGACTCTGAAAGCGAAACTGTGACCCTGCGAACGATCGATTCCCTCGGTCCGCTCGCCGGCAAGCGCGTCGTCGTCCGTTGTGATCTCAACGTCCCCCTCAAGGACGGGATCATCACGGACGACGGCCGTGTGCGGGCGTCGGTCCCCACCATCCAGGCACTGACCGGCCAGGGCGCCCGTGTCGTGGTGGTCTCCCATCTCGGCCGGCCCGACGGCGCTCCCGACCCGAAGTACAGCCTCGCGCCGGTCGCCGCCCGTCTGGGCGAGTTGCTGGAGGCGCCGGTCGGCTTCGCGACCGACACCGTCGGCGCGGATGCCGCGGCCAAGGTCGGCGCCCTCGCCGACGGCGAGGTGCTGGTGCTCGAGAACCTCCGGTTCAACCCCGGCGAGACGGCGAAGGACGACGCGCTTCGCGGGGCGTTCGCCGAGCAGCTCGCGGCATTCGCCGACGCGGTCGTCTCGGACGGCTTCGGCGTCGTCCACCGCAAGCAGGCCAGCGTCTACGACCTCGTGCAGCTGCGGCCGAGCGCCGCAGGCCTGCTGATCGCCGCCGAGCTCGACGTGCTCGACCGCCTGACGGAGTCGCCGGAGCGCCCGTACGCGGTCGTGCTGGGCGGATCGAAGGTGTCGGACAAGCTCGGCGTGATCGCGCACCTCCTGCCGCGTGTGGATTCCCTGCTCATCGGCGGCGGCATGCTGTTCACGTTCCTCGCGGCGCAGGGCCACAAGGTCGGATCGAGCCTGCTCGAAGCCGACCAGATCGAGACCGTCCGCGGGTACCTCTCCGAGGCCGCCGAGCGTGGTGTCGACCTGCTGCTGCCGACCGACGTGGTCGTCGCCGCCTCGTTCTCGGCGGACGCCGAGCACGTCGTCGCGCCGGCCGATGCGATCGAGGAGACCGCGTTCGGGGCATCCGGGCTCGGCCTCGACATCGGACCGGACACCGCTGCGGCGTTCGCCGAGCGGATCCGCGCCTCGAAGACGGTCTTCTGGAACGGCCCGATGGGCGTCTTCGAGCTCGCGCCGTTCGCGGACGGCACGCGCCAGGTCGCCCAGGCCCTCACCGAGGTCGACGGCCTCAGCGTCGTCGGGGGCGGCGACTCCGCCGCGGCAGTTCGCCAGCTCGGCTTCGCCGACGACGACTTCGGACATATCTCGACGGGCGGAGGCGCAAGCCTCGAGTTCCTCGAGGGTAAGAAACTCCCCGGACTGGAGGTCCTCGGATGGCAGTGAGCCGTACCCCGTTCATCGCGGGAAACTGGAAGATGAACCTCGACCACCTGCAGTCGATCGCGTTCGTGCAGAAGCTCGCGTGGTCGCTGGCCGACGCGAAGCACGACTTCGCCGACGCCGAGGTGGCCGTCTTCCCGCCGTTCACCGACCTGCGTTCGGTGCAGACCCTGGTCGCCGCGGACAGCCTGCCCGTCGGGTACGGGGCCCAGGACCTCTCGGCGCACGACTCCGGTGCCTTTACCGGGGAGATCTCGGGCGCCTTCCTCGCGCAGCTCGGTTGCGCCTACGTGATCATCGGCCACTCCGAGCGGCGCACGCTCCACGGCGAGACCGACGCCGACGTCAATCGCAAGGTGCTCGCCGCGCAGCGCCACGGCATCGTGCCGGTGCTGTGCGTCGGCGAGACCGCCGAGGACCTCGAGGCGCACGGCGCGAGCGCCGTGCCCGTCGCCCAGTTGCGTGCGGCGCTCGAGGGCGTGGACGCGGGCAAGGAGCTCGTCGTCGCCTACGAGCCGGTCTGGGCGATCGGTTCGGGGCAGGCCGCGACGCCGGCGCAGGCCGAACAGGTCGCCGCGGCGCTGCGTGCCGTGCTCGCAGAGGTGCTCGGCGACGAGGCCGCGAAGTCGACGCGCATCCTGTACGGCGGGTCGGTGAAGGCGGCCAACATCGCCTCGTTCATGCGCGAGCCGAACGTCGACGGCGCCCTCGTCGGCGGCGCGAGCCTGGACATCGACGAGTTCTCGAGCATCGCGCGGTTCTCGAAGCACGTCGGAGCCTGACGCGCCGATCCATCGACCGCGGCCCGCCGGACCAGGTGGGCCGCGGTCAGTCGCTATACTCGAATGTCGGCACGGCAGATTCCCGTGCCCGGAAAGGGTTCACCGTGGAGATTCTCCAGGTCGTCCTGCAGGTGCTGCTCGGCCTCACGAGCCTCCTGCTGACGCTGCTCATCCTGCTGCACAAGGGTCGCGGCGGCGGTCTGTCCGACATGTTCGGCGGCGGCATGACCTCCAGCCTCGGCGCATCCGGTGTCGCCGAGCGCAACCTGAACCGGATCACGATCATCCTCGGCCTCATCTGGGTCGCGTGCATCGTGGTGCTGGGGCTCATCACCAAGTTCGACGCCGGCCTCTAGCCGCCGGCCTCCGAGCAATCCACACCCGACCACAGGAGCGACATGCCATCTGGGAACAGTGCGATCCGTGGATCCCGCGTCGGAGCGGGTCCCATGGGCGAGCAGGACCACGGATTCCACGCGGACCGCGTCGCCGTGAGCTACTGGGACGCCCTCGGCAACGAGACGGTGCGCTACTTCGCGGCGAACCTCCCCGCTGAGGAGATCCCCGACGTGATCGACAGCCCGTCGACCGGGCTGCCCGCGGGGCGCGACAAGGAGAACCCGCCTGCCGTGGCGAAGACCGAGCCGTACAAGACGCACCTCGCATACGTCAAGGAACGGCGAACCGAGGAGGAGGCTTCGGCGCTCCTCGACGAGGCGCTCGAGCAGCTCCGCGCGCGTCGCGGCACGGCGTCGAAGGACTGAACGCGACGTCTCATCACGACGTCCGCAGACGACGAAGGGGCCGGCTCGAATGAGCCGGCCCCTTCGTCGTCTGCGATCGAGTCAGTACCCTGGCGCGATGAGCGACTCGGGCACCTCCGCCGCGGCATCCCGGTCCACGAAGAACACCGTCCGACGGCGTCCCTTGACCCCCGCGACCGGCACCTCGTCGCGGCTGGCACCGGCCAGCGCGAGGCCCAGGGCCGAGGCCTTGTCGGCTCCGGCGAGCACCAGCCAGACCCGCTCCGACGCGTTGATCACCGGCCGGGTCAGGCTGATCCGCTCGGGCGGCGGCTTCGGCGAGTTCCGTACCGCGATGGCCGTGCGGTCGGTCACCTGGATGCCCGACCGATGCGGGAAGAGCGACGCGATGTGGCCGTCCGGACCGACCCCGAGGAAGGTGATGTCGAAGGTCGGGTGGGCGACGTCGCCGGTGCCGTATCGCGCGAGCTCGTCGACGTACTGCTGGACGGCGGCATCGAGGTCGACCCCGGCATCCGACGCCGGCATCGGATGCACCTGATCCGATGACAGCGCGAGATGGTCGAGCAGCGCATCGCGGGCCTGGCGGTCGTTGCGCTCGGCATCGCCGTCGGGCAGCCACCGCTCGTCGCTCCACCAGAAGTGCACGCGGCTCCAGTCGATCGACGTGTGAGCGGGGCTGTCCCGCACCGCCGCGAGGACCGCCGACCCCATGCTGCCGCCCGTGAGCGACAGGTGCGCCACCTCCTGGGCGTCGAGGATGTCGAGCGTCTTCGTGATGAAGCGTGCCGCGACCGCGCCGGCGAGCGCCGCCTTGTCGGGGTGGACGAGCACTCGTCGCTCATTCGTCATCGGACCGCGCCTTCTCGAGCCGAGACCTCCAGCAGTGCCGGAAGCCCCTGGGTGATGACCTCACCGTACAGCTCGTCCGGGTCGAGTCGCCGGAGCTCGTCGGCCAGGCAGTCCCGGAGATTGCGGCGGGGAAGGGCGACGTCGTGGGTCGGCTGCGCCGGCTGGCGCAGCGTCGCCACGCCCGGGACGTCGCGGACGAGCTCGATGACGCCGGAGGCGCGTTCGAGCGTGACCCCGTGGATGCCGTGAGATTCGGCGTCGACCGGTGTCAGCTCGTACTCGGTCTCGGCCCCGAGCTGCATCCGCAGCCAGGCCGCGAGCAGCGTCGTCGACGGCGAGTCGCCGGCGCCCGTGACCTTGACCCTGGTCACCGGTTCGTACGGCGGCTGGTCCAGCACCGCGGCGAGCTGCGCCCGCCAGAGCGTCAGGCGCGTCCAGGCGAAGTCGGCGTCGCCCGGCGTGTAGTGCTGCGCCAGGACGTCCAGCGCGCCCTGCGGATCCGCCTGCGCGGAGGCATCCGTGATCCTGCGCTGCGCGATCCTGCCGAGCGGCGACGAACCGGGTCGTTCCGGGGCCGTGCCCGGCCACCACGTGACCACCGGTGCGTCGGGCAGGAGGAGCCCCATCACGAGGCTCTCCTCGTCGCCCGCTGCTGCGCCGCACGCGCGGAGCACGATGACCTCGCTCGCACCGGCGTCGCCGCCGACGCGGATCTCCGCATCGAGTCGGGACTCCGCGTCGGGATCGTCGGCGTCCTGCGTGGTCGAGACCACGAGGACCCGCATCGGATGCTCGCGGGACGCGTCGTTCGCCGCCTCGATCGCCTCCTCCTCGGTGCCGACATGCGTCGCGATGACGAGCGTCAGGACTCGGCCGAGGGCGACGGCGCCGCCCTCCTCGCGCATCTTGACGAGCGTCTTCGAGACCTGGCTGATGGTCGTGTCGGGAAGGTCGACGATCACGGGCGCCTCCAGGTTCGTCCGTCGCGGGCGAGGAGCTCGTCGGCGCTCGACGGTCCCCAGGTTCCGGGGCGGTACTGCTCGGGCTGCCCCTGGGTCTCCCAGAACTCCTCGATCGGGTCGAGGATCTTCCAGGACAGTTCGACCTCTTCCTGGCGGGGGAAGAGCGGCGGGTCGCCGAGGAGGACGTCGAGGATGAGTCGTTCGTACGCCTCGGGGCTCGCCTCGGTGAACGCGTGGCCGTATCCGAAGTCCATCGTGACGTCGCGGACCTGGATGCCGGCGCCGGGCACCTTCGAGCCGAACCGGATCGTGACGCCCTCGTCGGGCTGCACGCGGATCACGAGCGCGTTCTGCCCGAGTTCGGAGGTCTGGCTGGCCTGGAACACCTGCTGCGGGGCGCGCTTGAACACGACCGCGATCTCGGTGACCCGGCGGCCCAGCCGCTTGCCCGCCCGCAGGTAGAACGGCACGCCGGCCCATCGGCGGGTGCCGATGAGGAGCTTCATCGCGGCGTACGTCTCGGTGGTCGACTCGGGGTTCATCCCGTCCTCGTCGAGGAAGCCGATGACCTCCTCGCCGCCCTGCCATCCGCCCGCGTACTGCCCGCGGGCCGTCCCGGTCGCCAGGTCCTCGGGCAGCCGGACCGCCGCGAGGATCTTCTCCTTCTCGGCGCGCAGGTCGGCGGCGTCGAACGAGATCGGCTCCTCCATCGCGGTGAGCGCCAGGAGCTGGAGCAGGTGGTTCTGGATGACGTCGCGGGCCGCGCCGATACCGTCGTAGTAGCCCGCGCGACCGCCGACGCCGATGTCCTCGGCCATGGTGATCTGCACGTGGTCGACGTAGTTCGCGTTCCAGATGGGCTCGTAGAGCTGGTTCGCGAACCGGAGCGCCAGGATGTTCTGGACCGTTCTCCTTGCCGAGGTAGTGGTCGATCCGGAACACCGAGTCGGGCGGGAACACCGAGGCGACGACGTCGTTGAGCTCGCGCGCCGTCTTCAGGTCGCTGCCGAACGGCTTCTCGATCACGACGCGCCGCCACTGGTCCTCGCCCTGCTCGGTCAACCCCGAGCGCTTGAGCTGCGAGACGACGAGCGGGAACGACTTCGGCGGGATCGACAGGTAGAACGCGTGGTTGCCCATCGTGCCGCGTTCGACGTCGAGCCGACCGACGACCTCGCGGAGGCGGTCGAACGCCGCGTCGTCGTCGAAGTCGCCCTGGACGAAGCGGATGCCTCGCGCCAACTGGCGCCAGACGTCCTCGCGGAACTCGGTGCGCGCGTACTGCTTCACCGAGTCGTGCACGACCCGCTCGAAGTCCTGGTCGTCCCAGTCGCGGCGAGCGAAGCCGACGAGTGCGAAGCCGGGCGGAAGCAGGCCGCGATTGGCGAGGTCGTAGACGGCCGGCATCAGCTTCTTGCGCGACAGGTCGCCGGTCACGCCGAAGATGATGAGGCTCGACGGGCCCGCGATGCGGTTGAGCCGGTAGTCCTTTGGCGATCGCAGCGGGTTCTGCCCCGCGGCGATCGCGGCCGGTTGCATGCCCATCGTCGCTCAGCCGATCGCGTCGCGCAGCGTGGAGAGCTGCGTCGCCGGATCCGACAGCGTCAGGGTGAGGACCGGACGGTCGTGCTCGGCGAGCACGCTCGCGTCGCCGGATGCCTGCGCGGCGATCAGCTCGCCGAACGTGAACGGGCGGTCGGGGATCGTGAGGTCCTCCACCGGCGCCTGCGTCAGCTGCAGGAATGCGCCGACCGCAGGGCCGCCCTTGTGGAACTGTCCGGTCGAGTGGAGGAACCGCGGACCCCAGCCGAAGGTCACCGGACGGCCGGCGCGGGCGGCGAGGAGGTCGCGCAGCTGCGCGAACTCCGGGTGCGCCACGCGGTCGACATACGCCTGCACCGAGAGGTATCCGTTGGCGGGGAGCTCTTCGAGCAGCACGTCGATCGCCGAGACGAGGTCGCTCGCCGCGCCGATGACGTCGGGCGTGCCGCGGACCTCGATGCCGTCGGCGACGAACGCCGCGGGTGCGGGCTCGGGCCGCGCGTCGAGCAGGCCGCGGGCGGCGACCTTCGCGGACTCCACGTCCGGCTGGTCGAACGGGTTGATGCCGAGGAGTCGACCCGCGACCGCGGTCGCGTACTCCCAGACGAGCAGCTGCGCCCCCAGCGTGCCGGAGACCCGGATCTCTCCCGAGTCGCCCGCGAAGATCTGGTCGCCGGCGTCGGAGACGAGGCGGACGACCTGCACGTCGGGCAGGTCGGCCTCGAGCTCGGGGGCGCCCGTCTCGAGGACGACGGGGAGGAGCCCCGTGCCCTCCTTCCCGGTGGATTCGGCGATGAGCTGCTCGGCCCAGTCGGCGAAGCCGACGATGTGGGTGCCGTCGGCGACGATCGCGAGCTTGTCGCGCAGGGGAGCGGTGGCCGCGATCGCGGCGCCGAGCACGAGGCCCGGGTTCTCCTCCGTGTCGACCGCGAGCGAGAGCTCGATGGCCTCGGCCTCGTCGAGGATCTCCGAGATGTCGACGCCGGCGAGCCCCGAAGGCACGAGGCCGAACGCGGTCAGCGCCGAGTAGCGGCCGCCGACGTTCGGGTCGGCGTTGAAGACGCGGTATCCGGCGGCGCGAGCCGACTCGTCGAGCGGCGAGCCCGGGTCGGTCACGATGACGATGCGGGTCACCGGGTCGATGCCGGCCTCGGTGAACGCGCGCTCGTAGGCGCGGCGCTGGCTGTCGGTCTCGACCGTCGAGCCGGACTTCGAGGAGACGACCAGCGCGGAGGTCTCGAGCCGGTCGGCGAGCGCGGCCCGCACCTGGCCCGGCTCGGTCGAGTCGAGCACGGTGAGGTGCACGCCGGCGGTCCGCGTGATGACCTCGGGGGCGAGCGACGAGCCGCCCATGCCAGCGAGGACGATGTGGTCGACGCCTGCGGCACGGAGCTCCTCGCGGAGCGCGAGGATCTCCGGGACCAGGGGGCGCGAGATCGCGACGGCCTCGGTCCAGCCGAGGCGCTTCGACGATTCCTCCTCGGCCGCAGGACCCCACAGGGTGCCGTCCTGCGCGGTGATGCCGGAGGCGACGAGGTCGGCGACCAGCCCGGGGACTGCGCGGCGGACGGCGTCAGCCGCCGGGCCGCTCACGGCGATGCGGAAGCTCATGCCGCCGCCTCCAGTGCGGTGCGGACCGTGCCGAGCAGCTCGTGCCAGGACACGATGAACTTCTCGACGCCCTCGCGCTCGAGCAGCGTGGTCACGTCGTCGTAGTCGACGCCGACGCCCGCGAGGGCATCGAGCACGCGGGCGGCGTCGGCGTACGCGCCGGTGATGGTGTCGCCGAGGATCTCGCCGTGGTCGGCGGTCGCCTCGAGCGTCTTCTCGGGCATCGTGTTCACGACGCCCTTCGCGACCAGCTGGGTGACGTAGAGCGTGTCGGGCAGCGCCGGGTCCTTGACGCCGGTCGAGGCCCAGAGCGGGCGCTGGTGGTTGGCACCGGCGGCCACGAGTGCCGTCGCGCGCTCCCCGCCGAACTCCTGCTCGTAGAGCTCGTACGCGAGCTGCGCGTTCGCGACGCCCGCCTTGCTCTTGAGCGCGAGCGCCTCGTCGGTGCCGATGGCTTCGAGTCGCTTGTCGATCTCGGTGTCCACACGGGAGACGAAGAACGACGCGACCGAGTGGATGGTCGAGAGGTCGATTCCCGCGGCCTTCGCCTGCTCGAGTCCCGAGAGGTACGCGTCGATGACCTGGCGGTAGCGGTCGAGGCTGAAGATCAGCGTGACGTTGACGCTGATGCCCGCGCCGATCGTCTCGCGGATCGCGTCGAGGCCCTCGACCGTCGCCGGGATCTTGATCATGGCGTTGGGTCGGTCGACCTTCGCCCAGAGCTGCTTCGCCGAGGCGATCGTGCCCTCGGTGTCGTGGGCGAGGTCGGGCGCGACCTCGATCGAGACGCGGCCGTCGAAGCCGGCGCTGCGGTCGTAGATCGGCCGGAACACGTCGGATGCGTCGCGCACGTCGTCGGTCGTGATCTCGAAGACCGCGGTGTCCACGTCGGTGCCGGCCGCCGCGAGCTCGTGGAGCTGGCCGGCGTAGGCCGCGCCGTTCGACAGTGCGCCCGCGAAGATCGTCGGGTTGGTGGTGACGCCGACGACGTCGCGCTCGGCGATGAGCCGCTCGAGGCTGCCGGTCGTGAGTCGCTCGCGCGAGAGGTCGTCGAGCCAGATGCTGACGCCGGCCTGGGAGAGGGCGGCGGTGGGAGTGGTGCTCATGGGATGTGTCTCCTTCTGCTCGCTCAGGAGGCGAGCGATTCCTTGGCGGCGGCGACGACGGCTTCCGTCGTGATGCCGAACTCGCGGAAGAGGGTCTTGTAGTCGGCGGAGGCGCCGAAGTGCTCGATCGAGACGCTGCGACCGCGTGCACCCACGTACTTCGCCCAGCTCAGCGCGAGGCCGGCCTCGACCGAGACGCGGGCGGTGACCGATGCGGGCAGCACCGACTCGCGGTACTCGGCGTCCTGCGCCTCGAACCACTCGAGGCTCGGGGCCGAGACGACGCGCGCCTGCACGCCCTCGGCCGCGAGCTGCTCGCGCGCGGCGACGGCGAGCTGCACCTCGGAGCCCGTGGCGATCAGGATCACGTCGGGCGTGCCCGACGGTGCCTCGGCGAGCACGTACGCGCCCTTCGCGAGGTTGGCCGCGGATGCGAACACGTCGCCGGACGCCTCGCCGTCGCCGCGCTCGAACACGGGGATGTTCTGCCGCGTGAGCGCGATGCCGACCGGGGCGTCGTGTCGCTTGAGGATCTCGAGCCAGGCGTACGAGACCTCGTTCGCGTCGGCCGGACGGACCACCGTGAAGTCGGGGATCGCGCGCAGCGTCGCGAGCTGTTCGATCGGCTGGTGCGTGGGGCCGTCCTCGCCGAGCGCGACGGAGTCGTGCGTCCAGACGAAGATCGAGGGCACCTTCATCAGCGCCGCGAGGCGCACGGCCGGACGCATGTAGTCGCTGAAGATGAGGAACGTGCCGCCGAACGGTCGGGTCGGTCCGTGCAGGGCGATGCCGTTGACGATCGCGCCCATCGCGTGCTCGCGGATGCCGAAGTGCAGCACACGGCCGTACGGGTTGCCCGAGAACTCGTGGGTCGACCACTGCTCCGGGATGAACGACGGCGCGCCGTTGATGGTCGTCAGGTTCGACTCGGCCAGGTCGGCCGAGCCGCCCCAGAACTCCGGCAGCGCCGGGGCGAGGGCGTTGATGACCTTGCCGGACGCCGCACGCGTGGACACCTCGGTGCCGCCCTCGAACACGGGCAGCAGCGACTCGATGCCGTCGGGCAGCTCGCCGGCCTCGAGGCGGTCGAGCAGCGCCTTGCGCTCGGGGTTCGCCGCGGCCCACGCGTCGAACGCGACCTGCCACTCGGCCTGGGCGGCAGCGCCGCGCTCTCGCGCGGCCCGCGTGTGCTCGAACACGTCGTCGGCGACGACGAACGACTGCTCGGGGTCGAAGCCGAGCACCTCCTTGGTCGCGGCGAGCTCGGCGGCGCCGAGGGCGGAGCCGTGGATCTTGCCGGTGTTCTGCTTGCCGGGGGAGGGCCAGCCGATGATCGTCTTCAGGATGATGATCGACGGCTTCGACTGCTCGCCCTTGGCGGCCTCGATCGCGTCGTACAGGGCCGCGACGTCCTCGACGTACTCGCCCGTGTGCTTCCAGTCGACCGTCTGCACGTGCCATCCGTACGCCTCGTAGCGCTTGGCGACGTCCTCGGTGAAGGCGATGTTCGTGTCGTCCTCGATGGAGATCTGGTTCGAGTCGTAGATCGCGATGAGGTTGCCGAGCTGCTGGTGGCCGGCGAGCGAGGCGGCCTCGCTGGTCACGCCCTCCTGCAGGTCGCCGTCGCCCGCGATCACGTACACGAAGTGGTCGAACGGGCTCTCGCCGGCCGGTGCCTCCGGGTCGAACAGGCCGCGCTCGTAGCGGGCCGCGTACGCGAAGCCGACCGAGGACGCGAGGCCCTGGCCGAGCGGACCGGTCGTGATCTCGACGCCCGCGGTGTGCCCGTACTCGGGGTGGCCGGGGGTCTTCGAGCCCCAGGTGCGCAGCGCCTTGAGGTCGTCGAGTTCGAGGCCCGAGCCCTCGAGGAAGAGCTGGACGTACTGGGTGAGGGAGCTGTGGCCGGCCGACAGGATGAACCGGTCGCGACCGAGCCAATCCGTGTCGGACGGGTTGCGCCGCATGACCTTCTGGAAGAGGAGGTAGGCGGCGGGCGCGAGGCTCATCGCCGTACCCGGGTGCCCATTGCCGACCTTCTCGACCGCGTCCGCGGCGAGCACGCGCGCGGTGTCCACGGCACGGTCGTCGATGGGATCCCACTGCAGAGTTGCCACGAGGTGTGTGTTCCTTCCGATCGTGGCGGGCATCCGGGGAGCCGACGGCCCCCGGACCCGCCGGGATACGCTTCGGCGCGGTGGAGCCTGGCGACAGCCTGCGGACCGGCGCATCGGGGACGCGCAACAGAACCGCGCCGCCGGGCGCGCTCCGATCAGTATATGGAGTCCATGACACGCCGTGACGGGACATGACTCACACGTCCGTGGCCGCCCGGTGAGCGGCACGACACCCGACCGACATCTCCGGCCGAGCCGATGGCCTAGAATCGAGAGCGGTTCGCGCGCCGTACGAGCGCGCCCGCGAACCGGAAGAGGAACGATGCAGGCAGCAGTAGACACCCGCGAGGTCCGACCGCCGTCGACCCTGCGTCGCAAGGCGGCCGCTTACCTGGCCCTCACCAAGCCGCGGGTGATCGAACTGCTGCTCGTCGTCACCGCGCCGACGATGATCCTCGCCCAGCAGGGGCTCCCGAGCCTCTGGCTGATGCTCGCGACCCTGATCGGCGGCGCGATGAGCGCGGGCTCCGCGGGCGCGTTCAACTGCTACATCGACCGCGACATCGACCGCGTCATGAAGCGCACCGAGAACCGGCCGCTCGTGACCGGCGAGCTGACCGACCGCGAAGCGCTGGTCTTCGCGTACGGACTCGGAGCGGCATCCATCGCCTGGCTCTGGATCTTCACCAACTGGGTCGCCGCAGCCCTCTCGCTCGCCGCGATCCTGCTGTACGTCGTCTTCTACAGCATCATCCTGAAGCGCCGCACCGCGCAGAACATCGTCTGGGGCGGCATCGCCGGTTGCATGCCCGTGCTGATCGGCTGGGCCGCCGTCACCGGCAGCCTCGACTGGGCGCCGTTCATCCTGTTCCTCATCATCTTCCTGTGGACCCCGCCGCACTACTGGCCGCTGTCGATGAAGTACAAGGACGACTACGCCGCCGCCGGCGTGCCCATGCTCGCCGTCGTGCGAGGACGAGCCCAGGTCGGCCTCCAGGTGATCCTCTACGCGTGGGCGACCGTCGCCTGCTCGCTGCTGCTCATCCCGATCGCCGACATGGGCCTGGTGTACACCGCGACGGCGCTGGTGTCGGGCGGATGGTTCATCTACGAGACGCACCGGCTGTACCACCTCGCGATCCACCACCAGCAGGTCTCGCCGATGCGGGTGTTCCACGGCTCGATCGTCTACCTGTCGCTCGTGTTCCTCGCGGTCGGCATCGACCCGCTGCTGCCCTTCTAGCGCAACCGGGCGTCCAGTCGGGCGCACATCCGGGCCCGGTTCCGTGGGAGGGTCACGACCCGACGGGCACGGATGCCTCCACCACGCGGTCCGCGTTCTCCGCACGCTTCAGGCGGAGGACGACGGAGGTCATCGCGGCGACGAGCGTGACGGCGAGCACCATGTGGATGTTCACGAGGACGATCGGGAGACCGGTGCGGGCCTGCCAGAGCCCGACGGCGATCTGGATCAGTTCGACCGCGAGGAGGAGGCCGACGGCACCGCGGAGGCCGAGGTCGCGCGGGGTTCTGAGCGCGCCGATCAGCAGCGCGATCGTGAGGGCGAACGTCGCGTAGCCCGGCCACGCGTGGATGTGCTGCCAGAGGATGGGGTCGAGCCCGTTCCGTGCCGCTTCGTCGTCCCCGGCGTGCGGGCCTGAGCCGGTGAGCAGGATGCCGACGATCACCGTGATCAGGACGGCCGCGCTCGTGACGTGCGCGAGGATCGCGTAGCCGCGCGAGACGGCCGGCTTCCGTGGCCCCGGAGCGGCGTAGACGCGGTACACGAGGACCGTCGCGAGGGCGACGAGCGCCGCCGAGACCAGGAAGTGGAAGCCGACGATGGCCGGGTGCAGGTGGAGCCAGACGGTGATGCCGCCGACGACGGCCTGCACGATGATGCCGATGCCGATGGCGAACGAGATCCCGACCAGATCCCGGCGGCGCGGTCGGAGCCGCAGCACGGACAGGAACATGAGCGCCGCGACGACGACGAGGACGCCGGTGAGCGTGCGGTTGCCGAATTCGATCAGGCCGTGGATGCCGAGTTCGGGTGTCGGCACCAGCGAGTCGGCCGTGCAGTAGGGCCACGTCTCGCATCCCATGCCGGACCCCGTCAGGCGGACCAGCCCGCCGGTGCCCACGATGCCGATGTTCACGATGAGCGACAGCCAGGCCATCGCGCGGACCCAGCGCGTGATCTCGGTGGGGAGCAGGAACGCGAGGAGGCGGTTGCCGCCGGTGGTGCGGGTTGCGGGCTGCGCGGTGCGGTGCACGGGTGGTTCGTTCCTCACTCGGGCCGTGCTGGGACGGTGCCGTGAGTCGGCATCGAGGGCGGCGCGACCCTGTAGACTTGATGGGTTGGGAGATCTGGGCCCGGCGCGCACGCGCGTCCGCGCAGACTCCTCAGCCATCTTAGGTTCGCACTGGAGCCACCCGCACATCACCGCTGATCGAACCGCCTCGACCATCGAGGAACGGTGAGCCGGACTGATAGCCGGTCGCACGGGAGGAGAAGAGGAGCACATGACGGACGTACTGATCGACCGCCCGGAGCTCGAGGGCCTCGGCGTCTACGAGTTCGGCTGGTCCGACTCCGACGCCGCCGGCGCATCAGCCCGCCGGGGTCTCTCGGAGAACGTGGTCGCGGACATCTCGCGACTGAAGGACGAGCCCGAATGGATGCTCAAGCGCCGACTGCGCGCGCTGCAGCTGTTCGACCGCAAGCCGATGCCCTCGTGGGGCGCCGACCTGTCGGAGATCGACTTCGAGAACATCAAGTACTTCGTCCGCTCGACGGAGAAGCAGGCCCAGACCTGGGAGGACCTGCCCGAGGACATCCGCAACACGTACGAACGGCTCGGCATCCCCGAGGCGGAGCGCCAGCGCCTCGTCGCCGGCGTCGCCGCGCAGTACGAGTCCGAGGTGGTGTACCACCAGATCCGCGAGGACCTGGAGGAGCAGGGCGTCATCTTCCTCGACACGGACACCGCGCTCAAGGAGCACCCCGAGATCTTCGAGGAGTACTTCGGCACCGTGATCCCGGCCGGCGACAACAAGTTCGCCGCGCTCAACACCGCCGTCTGGTCGGGCGGTTCGTTCGTCTACGTCCCGAAGGGCGTGCACGTCGAGATCCCCCTGCAGGCCTACTTCCGGATCAACACCGAGAACATGGGGCAGTTCGAGCGGACGCTGATCATCGCGGACGAAGACAGCTACGTCCACTACATCGAGGGCTGCACGGCCCCGATCTACAAGTCGGACTCGCTGCACTCGGCCGTCGTCGAGATCATCGTGAAGAAGAACGCGCGCGTGCGCTACACGACGATCCAGAACTGGTCGAACAACGTCTACAACCTCGTCACCAAGCGCGCGGTCGC
Organism: Agromyces sp. LHK192; assembly: GCF_004006235.1. Lineage (NCBI taxonomy): Bacteria > Bacillati > Actinomycetota > Actinomycetes > Micrococcales > Microbacteriaceae > Agromyces > Agromyces sp. LHK192. The sequence continues at coordinate 2,165,521 of NZ_CP034753.1, read as the reverse complement.
GCACGAGGGCGCCACCATGGAGTGGATCGACGGCAACATCGGCTCGAAGGTCACGATGAAGTACCCGTCGATCTTCTTGATGGGCGAGCACGCCAAGGGCGAGACCCTGTCGGTCGCCTTCGCGGGCCCCGGCCAGCATCAGGACGCCGGCGCGAAGATGATCCACATGGCGCCGTACACGCAGTCGTCGATCGTCTCGAAGTCGATCGCGCGCGGTGGCGGTCGTGCCGGCTACCGCGGCGAGGTCCGCGTCGACGCGAACGCGCACCACTCGGCCAACACCGTCCGCTGCGACGCGCTCCTGGTCGACACCATCTCCCGCTCCGACACCTACCCGGCGATCGACATCCGCGTCGACGACGTGCAGCTCGGCCACGAGGCGACCGTCTCGAAGGTCAGCGAGGAGCAGCTCTTCTACCTCATGTCCCGCGGTCTGCCGGAGGACGAGGCGATGGCGATGATCGTGCGCGGCTTCATCGAGCCGATCGCCCGCGAACTGCCCATGGAGTACGCGATGGAACTCAACAAGCTCATCGAGATGGGCATGGAAGGATCGGTGGGCTGAGAGTGACCGCCGCTACGCAGAGCACAGCCATGCCCACCGCCGAGCAGCACGGCATCCGTGCGCACTCGGACGGCGCCGGCGCGACGGTGCCCGTCCAGACCCGCTCCGAGCGGTTCCGCTCGGCCGACGTCGCCGACTTCGCTCCCGTCACGGGCCGCGAGCACGAGTGGAAGCTCTCTCCGGTCGCGGCGTTCGCCGACCTCACCGGCGGCGAGCTCGACGGATCGCGCACGCCGCTCGAGACGGTGGACGCCGCGGGCATCGAGGTGTCCTGGGTGTCGCGCGACGACGCCCGAATCGGCACCGCGGGCCTGCCCGAGGACCGAGGCTCGGCGAACGCCTGGTCGAGCTTCCAGGAGGCGCTCCTCATCCGCGTGACGGGCGAGGACGACAAGGCCGCGACCGTGACCCGGACGGCGCTCGGCACCGCGCCTCGGGGCGCGCACACGCTCATCGAGGCCGCGCCGAACAGCCGTGGGCTCGTCGTGCTCGGCGGTTCGGGCGACGCGCGCCTCGCGGAGAACGTCGAGATCCTCGTCGGCGAAGGCGCGAACCTCACCGTCGTCTCGCTCCAGGAGTGGACCGACGACTCGGTGCACCTGGCGAGCCACTTCGCCCGCGTCGGCCGCGATGCGAAGCTCAAGCACATCGTCGTGTCGCTCGGCGGCAAGGTCGTCCGGGTGAACCCGTCGACGCACCTCGCGGAGCAGGGCGGCGATGTCGAGGCGCTCGGCCTGTACTTCTCCGACGCGGGGCAGCACCTCGAGCAGCAGGTGTACGTCCACCACGACGCCCCCCACACCCGCTCGCGCGTGACCTACAAGGGCGCGCTCCAGGGCGAGGGTGCGCGCACGGTCTGGATCGGCGACGTGCTCATCGGCAACGCCGCGGTCGGCACCGACAGCTACGAGCAGAACCGCAACCTCGTGCTCACCGACGGCACGCGTGCCGACTCGGTGCCGAACCTCGAGATCGAGACCGGCGACATCGAGGGCGCCGGCCACGCGTCGGCGACCGGTCGGTTCGACGACGAGCAGCTCTTCTACCTCATGGCGCGCGGCATCCGCGAGGACGAGGCCCGCCGCCTCGTCGTGCGCGGCTTCCTCACGGAGATCGTGCAGCAGATCGGTGCGCCCGAGCTCGAGGAGCACCTCATCGCCGCACTCGAAGCCGAACTCCAGGGGAGCTGACGTGGCATCCGTTCGCGTGTGCGGGATCGACGAGCTCGTCGAGAACCAGGCATCGAAGTTCGTGCTCGACGGCGTCGCGATCGCGGTCGTGAAGGACTCCGCCGGTGACGTGTTCGCCATCGGCGACGTGTGCACGCACGGCGACATCTCGCTCTCCGAGGGCTTCGTCGAGGACGACACGCTCGAGTGCTGGGCCCACGGGTCGAAGTTCTCGCTGCACACCGGCAAGCCCCTCACCCTCCCGGCCTACGAGCCGGTTCCCGTCTACCAGGTCAGCATCGAGGGCGGCGACGTCCTGATCGACCCCGCGGTCACCCTGGCCGTCTGACCGACCCACTGCTCGGGCCGCACCGCGGCCGACATCCGATCGAAGGAATTCAACACCTCATGTCCGTGCTCGAGATCAAGAACCTGCACGTCAACGTCGAGACCGACCAGGGCACCCGCGAGATCCTCCGCGGCGTCGACCTGGTGATCAACGAGGGCGAGATCCACGCCATCATGGGCCCGAACGGCTCCGGCAAGTCGACCCTCGCCTACACGATCGCCGGTCACCCCAAGTACACCGTGGTCGACGGCGAGATCCTGCTCGACGGCGAGAACGTCCTCGAGATGTCCGTCGACGAGCGTGCCCGCGCCGGCCTCTTCCTCGCGATGCAGTACCCGGTGGAGATCCCCGGCGTCACCGTCACGAACTTCCTCCGCACCGCGAAGACCGCGATCGACGGCGAGGCGCCGGCGATCCGCACGTGGCTGAAGGACGTCCGCGGCGCGATGAGCGACCTCAAGATGGACCCGGCGTTCGCCGAGCGCAACGTCAACGAGGGCTTCTCGGGCGGCGAGAAGAAGCGCAACGAGATCCTCCAGCTCGAGCTGCTCAAGCCGAAGTTCGCCGTGCTCGACGAGACCGACTCGGGCCTCGACGTCGACGCCCTGAAGGTCGTCTCGGAGGGTGTCAACCGCGCCCACCAAGCGAACGGCCTCGGCATCCTGCTGATCACGCACTACACGCGCATCCTGCGCTACATCAAGCCGGACTTCGTGCACGTCTTCGTCGCCGGCCGCATCGCCGAGCAGGGCGGCCCCGAGCTCGCCGACCGCCTCGAGGAAGAGGGCTACGACCGCTACCAGGTCGCGGAGTCCGCGGTCGCCGAGGCCGTCGCCGAGTAATCGGCGCGTAGACTCAGGACATGGTCACCTCACTCGCGCCGGAGAAGTTCGACGAGGTCACCGAGGCGCTCAAGGACGTCGTCGACCCCGAACTCGGGGTCAACGTCGTCGACCTCGGCCTCATCTACGACCTCGGCTGGGACGACGAGCACGACGCGCTGGTCATCCACATGACGCTCACGAGCGCCGGATGCCCCCTCACCGACGTGCTCGAAGAGCAGACCGCCGAGGCGCTCGACGGCGTCGTCGACCAGTTCCGGATCAACTGGGTCTGGATGCCCCCGTGGGGCCCGGAGCGCATCACCGACGACGGTCGCGACATGATGCGCGCGCTCGGCTTCGCGATCTGATCGCGAACCCGGGATGACTTCCGGCGCGAGCCGCGACGCCTACACGCACGGGCACCACGAGAGCGTCGTGCGCACCCATGCGCGACGGGACGTTGCGAACTCCGCGGCGTATCTCGTGCCGCACCTCACGCCGGGGACGCGCGTCCTCGACGTCGGGTCGGGTCCGGGATCGATCACGATCGACCTCGGCCGGCACGTGCCCGGCGGCTCGGTGCTCGGCGTCGACGCCTCGGCGGAGATCGTCGACGCCGCACGCGAGCTGGCCGCAGACGCCGGCGTCGACGGCGTCGCCTTCGCGGTCGGCGACGCGTATGCGCTCGAACATCCCGACGATTCCTTCGACGTCGTGCACGCGCACCAGGTGCTGCAGCACCTCGCACGACCGGTCGACGCGCTGCGCGAGTGGCGACGTGTGCTGAAGCCCGGTGGCATCCTCGCGGTGCGCGAGGTCGACTACGGCGGGATCATCTGGAATCCGGCCGCGGGCCTCGAGGACTGGCTCGAGCTCTACCAGGCGGTGCACCGCTGGAATGGCGGCGAACCCGACGCGGGTCGGCGCCTGACCGGGTGGGTGCGGGAGGCCGGATTCACGGACCTCGACGGGAGCGCGTCGTCCTGGCTGTACGCGTCGGCGGCCGAGCGCGCGTGGTGGGGCGCCGCGTGGGCCGACCGGGCGACGCAGTCGCAGTTCGCGACGCACGCCCTCGATTCCGGTCTCGCGACACCGGATCGGCTGCAGCGCGTCGCGGATGCATGGACCGCCTGGGTCGCCGACCCCGACGGCTGGTTCCTGATGCCGCACGGCGAGGTCGTCGCCCGGGGGTGACCCACCGACGCGGTGCGCGGCTGACGGGACGCGCCGCGCGCCTCACCGCATGCGCGTGATCCGGGCGGCATCCGACGGATCGGTCGCGCAGGTCACCAGTCGTCGTCGGAATCGATTCCGTCGGCACCGGGTTCCGCGTGAGTCGGGGCATCCCGTACGACGGTTCCGTCGTCGAGCTCGGCGATCGGGCGCCCTTCGAGCCAGGTGAGCGTCCAGTGGCGGCCGTCGCCGCCGTCGCCACGCGCCTCCTCGACACGCTCCTGTTCGACAGCGGCGATCCGCGGTCGCAGCGAGTCGGGCACCGACCGCGGCGGCTCGGCGCCGAACGCCCAGCGGGTCCCGAGCTGCATCAGGCGTCCATCTCGTAGGTGACCCAGTCCGTCCGACGTGCGAGCGAGTCGTAGAGTGCGCGGGCCGACTCGTTGCCCTCCGCCGTGATCCAGCTCACGCTGCCGCCGCCGAGCTCGCCCGAGCGGTCGTGCACATGCTCGATGAGCGCGCGGGCGACGCCGTCGCGGCGGTGCTCCTCCGCGACGTACAGGTCGTCGAGGTAGCAGCCGGTCGTTCCGCTCAGCGTGTCCGGAACGGCTCGGTAGTGCGCGAGGCCGATCGGTGCGCCTTCGGCGTCGACGGCCAGGACCGCGTGGAGCGGGTTCGCCTCGTCGCGCAGCCAGTTCCAGACGATGAGCGCCTTCGCGTCGTCGAGCTCCTTCTCGTAGAACGTGCAGTACGCCGCGAACAGCGGCAGCCAGCCGAAGAAGTCGTCGTCGGCCGCAGGCCGGATCTCATAGGTCATTCGTTTCCCCCTAGGTCGGTCGTGTCGAGCACGCCCTCGGTCGATCGTGCCGAGCACGCCCTCAGTCGGTCGTCTCGAGCACGACCTCGGACACCGCGAGCTCCTCGCCCTCCGCGAAGGCGAGCTCGGTGATGCGCCCCACCGCGCGAAGGTCACCTGCTGCGGACTCGAGCAGTCGGACGGCGTCCGACGGCCCGGTGATCGTCGCACGGGCGACGACGGTCTTCTGCGACACCTTGGCGTCGGTCTTCGCACGACGGATGCCGGTGAGCGCGAGGCCCGTGAGTTCGAGGAGCTCGGCGCCGGCGTCGCCTCGCGCGGCGAGCTCGTCGGACGTCGGCCAGGCGGCGGTGTGCACGCTGTCGGCGTTCGTCCAGCTCCACGCCTCCTCGGTCGCGAAGGGGATCACCGGTGCGAACAGGCGCAGCAGCACGCTGAGCGCGGACTTGAGGGCGGCGACGGCGGAGGCCTGCGCCGGGGAGGGCTCGCCGTAGGCGCGCTCCTTCACGAGCTCGAGGTAGTCGTCGCAGAAGGTCCAGAAGAACGTCTCGGCGACTTCGAGGGCGCGGGCGTGGTCGTACGCGTCGAGCGCGCGGGTCGCCTGGTCGACGACGGTCGCGAGCGCGGCCAGCATGCTGCGGTCGACGGCCTCGGTGACCGGGGCATCCGCCGCGCCCTCGAAGCCGAGGATGAACTTGGCCGCGTTGAGCACCTTGATCGCGAGCCGACGGCCGATCTTCACCTGGGTGGGGTTCTGCGGGTCGAACGCGGCATCCGTGCCGAGGCGGCTCGAGGCCGCCCAGTAGCGCACGGCGTCCGAGCCGTGCTGTTCGAGGAGCCCGGCCGGAGTCACGACGTTGCCCTTCGACTTCGACATCTTCTTGCGGTCGGGGTCGACGATGAAGCCGGAGATCGCGGCGTTCGCCCAGGGGGCCACGCCGTGCTCGAGCTCGGCGCGCAGCGTGGTGGAGAAGAGCCAGGTGCGGATGATGTCCTGGCCCTGCGGGCGCAGCGAGTACGGGAAGACGAGGTCGAAGAGCTCGGGGTCGCGCTCCCAACCGCCCGCGAGCTGCGGGGTCAGCGAGCTGGTCGCCCAGGTGTCCATGACGTCGTGCTCGCCGATGAAGCCGCCGGCGACACCGCGCTGCGACTCGTCGAACCCGGGAGCAGCGGCCGACGACGGGTCGACCGGCAGCAGGTCGCGGGTCGCGACGATCGGCGCGTCGAACACCGGGTTGCCGTCGGCGTCGAGGGGGTACCAGACCGGGATCGGCACGCCGAAGAAGCGCTGGCGCGAGATCAGCCAGTCGCCCGAGAGGCCGCCGACCCAGTTCTCGTAGCGCACGCGCATGAAGTCGGGGTGCCACGACATCTCGCGGCCGCGGGAGAGGAGACGCTCGCGGAGCTGCTCGTCGCGTGCGCCGTTGACGACGTACCACTGGCGGGTCGAGACGATCTCGAGCGGGCGGTCGCCCTTCTCGAAGAACTTCACCGGGTGCGTGATCGCCTTCGGGTCGGCGAGCAGTTCACCGGACTCGCGCAGGAGCTCCACGACCGCCTGCTTCGCCGAGAACACGGTCTTGCCCGCGAGCTGGGCGAACGCGGCGCGCCCGGCATCGGTGGTGATGGCCTCGGGGGCGTCGGCGACGATGCGTCCGTCGAAGCCGACGATCGCACGGTTCGGGAGGTCGAGCTCGCGCCACCACACGACGTCGGTCACGTCGCCGAAGGTGCAGATCATCGCGATGCCGGTGCCCTTGTCCTTCTGGGCGAGGTGGTGCGCGACGACGGGCACCTCCACGCCGAACACGGGCGTGGTCACGGTGGTGCCGAACAGCGGCTGGTAGCGCTCGTCGTCGGGGTGCGCGACGAGGGCGACGCACGCGGGCAGCAGCTCGGGCCGGCTGGTCTCGATCTCGATGTCGCCGCCGGGCGTGCCGTCGGCTGCGGCGGGGCGGTGGAACGCGATGCGGTGGTAGTGGCCGGGCTGCTCGCGGTCCTCGAGCTCGGCCTGCGCGACGGCCGTGCGGAACGTGACGTCCCACAGGGTCGGTGCGAGCGCCTGGTACGCCTCGCCGCGTTCGACGTTGCGGATGAACGCGAGCTGCGACGTGAACAGCGCCTCGTCGGCGATGGTGCGGTAGGTCTGGGTCCAGTCGACCGAGAGGCCGAGCGTGCGCCACAGCTCCTCGAACTGCTGCTCGTCCTCGACGGTGAGGCGCTCGCACAGCTCGATGAAGTTGCGCCGCGAGATCGGAACCTGGTCGGCCGCCTTCGTGCTCTTGCCGTCGCCGCCCTCGAACGGCGGGGTGAAGTCGGGGTCGTAGGCGAGCGTCGGGTCGCAGCGGACGCCGTAGTAGTTCTGCACGCGTCGCTCGGTCGGCAGGCCGTTGTCGTCCCAGCCCATCGGGTAGAACACGCTGCGGCCGCGCATGCGCTGGAAGCGCGCGGCGACGTCGGTGTGCGTGTACGAGAAGACGTGGCCGATGTGCAGCGAGCCGGAGGCCGTCGGCGGGGGCGTGTCGATCGAGTAGATCGCATCGCGGGTCGCGGTGGTGCGGTCGAACCGGTAGGTGCCGTCCTGTTCCCAGGTGCCGCCCCACTTGCCCTCGAGGCCCTCGAGGGCCGGCTTGTCGGGGATGCGCGAGGTGTCGGTCATGATGCTCCGGTTCGGTATGTGCGGCACCGAGTCGTTGGGGTGCCTGAGTATGCGACGCTCCAGCCTACCCGCTGGGTGTGTCGCACAGGGCATCGGCCGGTGCCGGCGGGCGGCAGGTCGCGGCGCCGGTCGCGGATTCCGTTCCGGCGCCGGCGTCGGCGGTGCTACCGGGGCAGGCGCGGCGAATCGCGGATCAGCGACCGCGTGTACTCGTGCGAAGGCGCCCCGAACACGGCCTCGGTCGCCCCGCGCTCGACGATGCGTCCGTGCCGCATGACCGCGAGCTCGTCGCTCATGTGGCGCACCACGCCGAGGTCGTGCGAGATCACGAGCAGGGCGAGGCCGCGCTCGCGCTGGAGTTCGTCGAGCAGGTCGAGCACCCGGGCCTGCACGGTGACGTCGAGCGAGGACACCGGTTCGTCGCAGATCAGGATCTCGGGTCGCGCCGCGAGGGCGCGGGCGATCGCGACCCGCTGACGCTGGCCGCCCGACAGCTCGAGCGGATGCCGCGACGCGGTGCCCGCCGCGAGGTGCACCTGCGCGAGCAGGTCGTCGACGGCGGCCCGGTCGGACGCGGCGCCGCCGGCCGCGAGCGCGTCCCGCAGGATGCGGTCGACGCCCCAGCGCGGATCGAACGATCCGTAGGGGTCCTGCTGGATCGCACCAATGCGCCGCCGGTCGGGACGGCGGTCGCGCTCGGGCAGCGGATTCCACGGCGCCCCGTCGAGCCGCACCGCGCCCGCGTCCGGTCGTTCGAGGGCGAGCAGCAGCCTCGCGAGCGTGGTCTTGCCCGACCCCGACTCGCCGACCAGGCCGAGGGTGCGCCCGCGGTGCAGGTCGAGGTCGACGTCGTCGACCGCGACCGTGGCGCCGCCGCGCGTCGTGAACGCCTTCACGAGGCCCCGCGCGTCGAGGACGGGCGCGTCGGCGAGTACGCGATCGGATGCGTCGGCGCGGTGTTCGGGAGAAGCGCCGCGTGCATTCGGTGCATCCGGTGCACGCGACGTGCCCAGCAGCGGCACCCCGCGCGGGACGTCGGTCGGCACGGCGGCGACGAGTTCGTGGGTGCAGGGGTGCTGCGGTGCCGCCAGCACGGCGCCGGCCGGCCCGGACTCGACCGCCGATCCGTCGGCGATCACCACGATCCGGTCGGCGATGCGGGACACGACCGCGAGGTCGTGGCTGATGAGGAGGACGCCGGCACCACGGTCTGCGGTGTCGCGGAGCAGGTCGAGCACTCGCACCTGCACGCCGACGTCGAGGGCCGTGGTGGGCTCGTCGGCGATGATCAGCGGAGGGTCGAGGGCGATGGCGGCCGCGATGAGCGCCCGCTGGCGCATGCCGCCCGAGAGTTCGCCCGACCGCCGGTCGATCGTGAGGGCCGGGTGCGGCATGCCGACCGAGTCGAGCAGTTCGAGCACGCGTCGGCGCGCCGCGGCCGGTCGGAGCCCGCGGTGGAGGCGCAGGGCGTCGCCGATCTCGCGACCGATCGGGCGGAGGGGGTCGAGGGAGACGAGCGCGTCCTGGAGGACGAGGCCGGCCTTCGCCCCCCGCAGACGCCGCCACGTGCGTGCCGACGCCGTGCGCACGTCGATGCCGTCGAGTTCGAGGCGGTCGGCCGCGACCTGTGCGCCGGGCCCGGCGAGGCCGAGCGCCGCCCGTGCGGTCACGCTCTTGCCCGATCCGGATTCGCCGACGAGCGCGACGATCTCGCCGCGCCCCACCGTCAGGTCGATCCCGTGGACGACCTCGGCGCGGTCGGCGCCGGTCCCGAAGGCGACGCGCAGGCCCTCGATCACGAGCGCCGGTGCGGCGGCGCCGTCGGGCAGCGCACGGGCCGGGGGAGCGGCATCCGTCATCGTCGTCTCCCGTCACGTGCCGTCAGCGCGCGGCCGAGGACGGTGGTCGCGAGCGTGGTGAGCACGATCATGAGGCCGGGGAAGACGGTCAACCACCATGCCGTGGTGATGTAGGTGCGCCCGGCCGAGAGCATCGCACCCCACTCCGCGGCGGGCGGCTGGGCGCCGAGTCCCAGGTAGCTGAGCGACGACGCCCACACCACCGCCTGGCCGATGCCGAGGGTCGCGAGGGCCGCGACGGGCACCAGTGCGTTCGGGAGCACGTGCCGTACGACGATGCGGAATCCGCCGTGTCCGAGCAGTCGCGCGGCCTCGACGTAGCCCGAGTCGCGGATCGAGAGCAGTTCGCCGCGGATGATCCGCGCGTAGCCCGGCGCCGTCGACAACCCGACGGCGATGGTCGCGGTCACCGGGCCCGGGCCCCACAGCACGATGACCAGCAGGGCGAGCAGGAGCCCCGGGAACGCGAACAGCACCTCGTTCACCCGGCCGACGACGAAATCGACGACCCGGCCGCCGAGTGCCGCGAGCATGCCCAGCGCCAGCCCGAGGGCGAGGCCGATCGCGGTCGCGGTGACGCCGATGAGCAGCGACGCGCCCGTGCCCTCGACGGTGCGGCTGTAGACGTCGCGGCCGGATTCGTCGGTACCGAACCAGTGCGCCGCCGACGGCGGGGAGAACGCGTCGCGTGGTGCGATGGCGTTCGGATCGGCCGTCTGCAGGAGGCCGGGTGCGACGCAGGCGATGAGGAGGAAGAGCGCGAAGGCGCCCGCGAGGACCGTCCCGACGCGCGGCCGACGCCACCGTCCGCCCGGCGTGCGCGGCGCGGCCGCCGCGTCGGTGCCGGCGGCCCGGCTCCGGAGCTCGACATCGCTCATGCGCGGCTCCGCTCGCGTCGCAGCCGCGGGTCGGCGACGCCGGAGATCGCGTCGGTGACGACCGTCATCACCACGTACACGACCGCGACGACCAGGACCACCCCGACGACGACGGGCACATCGCGCAGTTCGGTGGCCCGCAGGAGGGTCCGACCGAGGCCCGGCCTGGCGAAGATCGTCTCGACCACGACGGCGCCGGAGATCAGGTAGCCGACCGCCCACCCCGAGAGGTTGACGGCCGGGAGCACGGCGTGGCGCAGCGCGTGGCGGAGGCGGATGCCCGCCCCCGTCTCGCCGCGGGCCAGCGCCGACACCGTGAACGGCTGCTCGAGCGCGTCGAGCAGGTGTTCGCGCATGAGCTGCGCGAGGAATCCGGCGAGCGGCACCGCGAGCGTGACGACGGGCAGGACCAGCCCGGCCGCGGTGTCGTCGGCCACCGGAGGCAACCATCCGAGCGACGTCGAGAACACCGCGATGAGCACGGTCGCGAGCCAGAAATGGGGGAGCGCGGCGGCCGTGAGCTCGACCGCTCCCGAGACCGAGCGCGCCACCCGACCGGGCGCCGACGCCCACAACGCCAGGCCGACCGCGATGAGCCACGCGAGCGCGAGCGCCAGCACCGCGAGGGTGAGCGTGCCGATGAGCTGGCCGCCGATGAGCTCGGCGACCGGCACCTTCAGCGAGTACGAGTCGCCGAGGTCACCCGACAGCAGGCGCCCGAGCATGGCGAGGTACTGCACCACAAGGGGCTGGTCGAGCCCGTAGTCGGCGCGCACGCGGTCGAGCGCTTCCTGCGACGCCTGCGAACCCGGCCCGCCGAGGATCGCCTGCGCGGGATCGCCGGGAACGAGGTGGATGGCGAAGAAGGTCAGCGTCGCGACCGCCCACAGCACGAACACCGCACCGCCGAGGCGGACGAGGAACGTGCGGAGCGGCCGCGACGCGCGTCGCACCCTGTCAGCCCGCGAGGGTCGCGTCGGCGAACCAGAGCGTCGACACCGTCGGCATGGCGCGGATGCCCTCGACCTCGGGGGCGTGCAGGAAGTGGTTCTGCTGGTCGTAGAGCGGCAGGGCGTAGAACCCGCCGAGGATCAGCTCCTGCGCCTGCAGGTACAGGGCGGCGCGGGCATCGGCATCCGACTCGGAGGCCGCCGTCGTCAGCAGCGTGTCCAGCTCCGGGTCCGAGAGTTGCGCGAGGTTCGCGAAGTACCCGCTCGGCGCCGGCACGATGCTGTCGCTGTGGTAGAGGATCCGCAGCACGTCGGGGCCGATCTTCGTGTAGGGCGCGCTCACCACCTCGTACTCGTTCGCGAACAGTGCGCCGTACCAGCCCGACAGGTCGAGCGGCTCGATGCGGACATCGAAGCCCGCGGCGCCGGCCGTCGCCTGCACCTGCTCGAACAGGGACTGCTCGGCGGGGATCGACTGGTTCGTCGACACCGGGAAGCGCACGACGAGCGGCACGCCGGCCTTCGAGCGGACGCCGTCGGCGCCGCGCTCCGTCCAGCCCGCCTCGTCGAGCAATGCGTTCGCCGCGTCGAGGTCCGTCTCGAACAGCGCGTCGTCGGAGTAGGCGGTCGGCTCGACACTCGAGAGCACCGAGTACGAGCGCTGGGCGGTGCCGAAGAACAGGCTGTCGATGCCGTCGTTCACGTCGACGGCTCGGATGAACGCCTCGCGCACGCGCTCGTCGTCGAACGGCGCCTGGCCGGAGTTCAGCTCGAGCCGGTTCGAGGCGCCCGGACGCGGGGCGTCGATCTCGACGAGCGTGCCGGTGTCCTCGGCCTGCGCCAGCGTGTCGGGCTGGGCGTTGTCGATCACGTCGACCTCGCCGGCCTGGAGCGCGGCGTACCGCGACGCGGCATCCGGGATGAACCGCCACTCGATGCCGTCGAGCAGCGCGGCGCCGTCGCGCCCGCGATCGGCGGGCCCACCGGTGTAGTCGTCGTTGCGCACGAGCGAGATGTGGTCCTGCGGCACCCACTCGTCGACGACGAACGGCCCGGTGCCGATCGGCGCCTGGCAGTTCTCCTCCATGCCGCGGGCGATGCCGGCGGGCGACTGGATCGCGGTCCACGGCTGCGCGAGCGACTCGAGCAGGGCGCTGTCGGGGGCCGACAGGTGGAACCGGACGACCGTGTCGGAGACGACCTCGACCTCGGCGACCTTGCCGACCGCGAGGTACCCGGTCGAGGACTGGGTCTCGGGGTCCTGCAGGTGCTCGACGTTGACCTTCACGGCCTCGGCGTCGAACGGCGTCCCGTCGGTGAACTCGACGTCGTCGCGGAGCGTGAAGTCCCAGGTGAGGCCGTCGTCGCTCACGGTCCACTCGGTCGCGAGCCACGGGATGACCTCCCGGTCGTCGTCGAGTGAGACGAGCGACTCGAGGTACTGCCCGGCGATGAGCGCCTGCGGGTAGTTGCCGCCGACGTGCGGGTCGAGGCAGGTGGGTTCGCCGTCGCCCGACGCGTAGACGAGCGTGCCGCCCGCCTCGGCGGACGACGTCGACTCGGCCGGGCCGGTCGTGCACGCCGCGAGGGCGGCGAGCAGGACGCCGGCGGATGCCGCGCCGACGGCGCGGAGCGAGCGACGTGCGCGGAGCGAGCGTGGGGTTCGTGCGGAGCGCGGGGCAGCCATGTTCGGAGTGACTCCATCGGTGGGGTGGGATCGGACCGGTTTCCGTACTCAGTCCATAATGATCCTATGACGGATTCCGGGCTCCGCGGCACGACGGGGCGGCCGCGAGGCGGTCGCCCCCGCGCGTCGTCCCGCCGCACCCTCGAAGACGCCGCCACCGAGCTGTTCCTCGAGCAGGGGTACGCGCAGACCACGATCGACCAGATCGCCCAGCACGCCGGCGTCGGACGCAACACCTTCTTCAACTACTTCTCCGCAAAGCGCGACCTGCTCTGGGTCGACGCCGACGAGACCCTCGGCGCCCTGCCCGACGTCCTCGCCGACATCCCGACCGAGCTCCCGCCCAGCGCCGCGCTCGAGCACGCCATGACCGCCCTCGCCGCGAGGCATCCCCGCGCCGCCGTACCGCTCGCACTCAGCCAGCGCGAGCCGATGGCGACCCAGGAGGAGTTCCTCGCCGCCGGCCTCCCGCGATTCCTCGCGGTCGCCGCCGCGCTCGCCGAGTTCCTCGCCGCACGCGCTCCGGCCGGGGTCGAGCCGCTCGTCGTGCGCGCCGCCGCGAACGCGACGCTGGCCGCCGCCGCGACGGGAGCGGCCGCATGGGGGCTCTCGGGGGTGGAGCGGGGCGATCTCGCCGACGACGTCCATCGCTCCGTCGCCCCGGTCGTCGCCGGGTTCGCGCCGCTGCTCGACGCGATCCCACCGGCCGGTACACTGGATGCCAACGACCGCGATCCGGCCATCACCGGGGAGTCTTCGGAAGAACGCGATCTGAGGCGACGGGCTCACGGGCCCGGGGCATCCGATCGCCGGTAGAACCGAACGGGGCCGGCCCGTCACAGCCGAAGAACAAGGGGCCCAGGGTGCGAGCCAGGGGCAAGCGAGGTGGTACCGCGACGCGGCTCAGGGAGTCGTCGCCGTCCTCGTACCGGAACCGTCCCCGCAAGGAGCGAGCGTGTACCCGCGCACCCCAGACGACCACGGCGTGGTCCCCTCACCGGACTTCCCGGCGATCGAAGAGCAGGTCCTCGGCCACTGGAAGGCCGACGGCACCTTCCAGGCGTCCATCGACCAGCGCGAGGGCGCGCCCGAGTGGGTCTTCTACGACGGCCCGCCGTTCGCGAACGGCCTCCCGCACTACGGCCACCTGCTCACCGGCTATGCGAAGGACCTGTTCCCGCGGTACCAGACCATGCGCGGCAAGCAGGTGCACCGCCGCTTCGGCTGGGACACGCACGGCCTGCCCGCCGAGCTCGAGGCCGAGCGGCAGCTCGGCATCACCGACAAGAGCGAGATCGAGCAGATGGGCATCGCGGCCTTCAACCAGGCCGCACGCGACGCCGTGCTCCGCTACACCGCGGAGTGGCAGGAGTACGTCACCCGCCAGGCCCGCTGGGTCGACTTCGAGAACGACTACAAGACGCTCGACGTGACCTTCATGGAGTCGGTCATCTGGGCGTTCAAGACCCTCCACGACAAGGGCCTCGCGTACGAGGGCCACCGCGTGCTGCCGTACTGCTGGCGCGACCAGACGCCGCTGTCGAACCACGAGCTGCGCATGGACGACGACGTCTACAAGATGCGGCAGGACCAGACCGTCACCGTGACCTTCCCGCTCACCGGGGCGAAGGCCGAGTCGCTCGGACTCACCGCCGTTCGCGCGCTGGCGTGGACGACGACCCCGTGGACGCTGCCGACCAACTTCCTCCTCGCCGTCGGCCCCGACATCGAGTACGCGGTGGTGCCCGCGGGCCCGAACGGCACGCCCGACGCGACCGTGCTGCGCGAGCAGGTCGCCGGCGAGGCATCCGACACCGAGGTGCTGGGCGGCGAGTACCTGCTCGCGTCGGCGCTCGTGGGCTCGTACGCCAAGGAGCTCGGCTACGAGTCGGCGGGCGACGCGCAGGCTGCGATCTCGCGGACGGTCCGCGGCGCGGATCTCGCCGGCGTCGCCTACGACCGCCTGTTCGACTACTACGCGGATGTCGACGCGTTCGGCCTGCAGCAGGCGTGGCGCATCGTGGTCGCCGACTACGTCACCACCGAGGACGGCACCGGCATCGTGCACCAGGCTCCCGCCTACGGCGAGGAGGACCAGAAGGTCGGCGAGGCGAACGGTGTCCCCGTGATCCTCTCGCTCGACGACTCGGGCCGCTTCCTCCCCGAGGTCACCGACGTCGCCGGGCTCCTGTGGAGCGACGCGAACAAGCCCCTGACCCAGCTGCTGAAGGCCGAGGGGCGCCTGCTGCGCCAGGCGAGCTACGAGCACTCCTACCCGCACTGCTGGCGCTGCCGGAACCCGCTGATCTACAAGGCCGTGTCGAGCTGGTTCGTGCGCGTGCCCGAGTTCCGCGACCGCATGGAGCAGCTCAACGACGACATCACCTGGGTGCCCGAGAACGTCAAGTACGGGCAGTTCGGCAAGTGGGTCGGCAACGCCCGCGACTGGTCGATCAGCCGCAACCGCTACTTCGGCTCGCCGATCCCGGTGTGGAAGAGCGACGACCCCGAGTACCCGCGCGTCGACGTGTACGGCTCGCTCGAGGACATCGAGCGCGACTTCGGCCGGCTGCCCCTGAACGGCGCGGGTGAACCCGATCTGCACCGTCCGTACATCGACGACCTCACCCGGCCCAATCCCGACGACCCGACCGGGAAGTCGACCATGCGGCGCATCCCGGACGTGCTCGACGTGTGGTTCGACTCCGGCTCGATGCCGTTCGCGCAGGTGCACTACCCGTTCGAGAACCGTGAGTGGTTCGACACGCACCACCCGTCGGACTTCATCGTCGAGTACATCGGCCAGACGCGCGGATGGTTCTACGTCATGCACGTGCTGTCGACCGCGCTGTTCGACCGGCCGGCGTACCGCAACGTCGTCAGCCACGGCATCGTGCTCGGCAGCGACGGGCAGAAGATGTCGAAGTCGCTGCGGAACTACCCCGACGTGAACGAGGTGTTCGACCGCGACGGCTCCGATGCGATGCGCTGGTTCCTGATGTCGAGCCCGGTGCTGCGCGGCGGCAACCTGATCGTGACTGAAGAGGGCATCCGCGAGGGCGTCCGCCAGGTGATGCTGCCGCTGTGGAGCACGTGGTACTTCTTCTCGCTGTACGCCAACACGGCGCGCGACGGCGGGTACGAGGCGAAGCGCTCGACCGCGTCGACCGACGTGCTCGACCGGTACCTGCTCGCGAAGCTGCGCGACCTCGTCGAATCCGTCACGGCCGACCTCGACGTGTTCGACTCGACGCTCGCCGCGCAGAAGCTGCGCGACTTCGCCGACGTGCTCACCAACTGGTACGTGCGCCGTTCGCGCGACCGGTTCTGGACCGGCGTCGACGACGAAGGCGCGAACGCCGAGGCCTTCGACACGCTGTACACGGTGCTCGAGACGTTCACCCGGCTCGCGGCGCCTCTGCTGCCGCTCGTCACCGAGAAGGTGTGGCGCGGGCTCACGGGCGGCCGCAGCGTGCACCTCGCCGGCTGGCCCGAGGCCTCGGAGTTCCCCGAGGACCACGCCCTGGTCGCCGCGATGGACGCCGTCCGCGACATCTCGAGCACCTCGCTGGCCCTGCGCAAGCAGGCCGGTCGCCGGGTGCGTCTTCCGTTGGCGTCGCTCACCGTCGTGGCATCGGATGCCTCGGCACTCGCGCCGTTCGAGGCGATCCTGCGCGACGAGCTCAACGTGAAGGCCGTCGAGTTGGTGCCGCTCGAGGAGGGCAGCGCCGAGCGGTTCGGCGTGACCAAGCGCCTGACCGTGAACGCGCGCGCCGCGGGCCCGCGCCTGGGCAAGCAGGTGCAGCAGGCGATCCAGGCGGCGCGCTCGGGGGACTGGTCGCTCGACGGCGACGTCGTCGTCGCGGGCGGCATCGCGCTCGAGCCCTCCGAGTACGACCTCGTGCTCGAGGCCGGCGCCGGCGACGGCGAGCGCGCCCTCGGGCTCCTCGCCGACGGCGGGTTCGTGATCCTCGACACTGCGACGACCCCCGAGCTCGAGGCCGAAGGCCTCGCGCGCGACGTCGTGCGCGCGGTGCAGGAGGCGCGGAAGGCCGCGGGCCTCGAGGTCGGCGACCGGATCCGGCTCGGCCTCACGCTCGATGCCGCAGGCGTCGCTGCGGTCGACGCGCACCGCGACCTGATCGCGGGCGAGACCCTCGCGACGGAGCTCGACGTGGCGGTGCTCGACGTGACGGCACCGGCCGACCCGGCGGGCGACTCCGCCGCCAAGCCCGTGGGCGACGGTTCGTCGCTCCTCGTGACGCTGGAGGCCGTGTGACCGACGAGTTCCCCGAGGACGACGCCGCGGCTCGCGACGCCGCCGACGCCGTGTACGCGGCCCTGCTCGATCGTGTCGGCGAGCAGTCGCCCGAGCCGCGGCTCGACGCGACCCGGCGCGCGGTCGAGCTGCTCGGCGATCCGCACCGCGCGGCCCCGGTCATCCACCTCACGGGGACGAACGGCAAGACCACGACGGCGCGGATCATCGAGAGCCTGCTGCGCGCCGGAGGCCTGCGCACCGGGCTCATGACGAGCCCGCACCTCGAACGCTTCACCGAGCGCATCCGGGTCGACGGCGAGTCGGTCGCCGATGCCGACGTCGCACGCATCTGGTCGGAGATCGAGCCGTACGTCCAGCTCGTGGACGCCGAGCTCGAGGCCGCGGGCGACGCGCCGCTGACCTTCTTCGAGGCGCTGACGGTGCTCGCGTTCGCCGTGTTCGCGGACGCCCCGGTCGACGTGGTCGTGCTCGAGGTCGGCATGGGCGGCGAGTGGGACTCCACGAACGTCGCCGACGGGCAGGTCGCCGTGTTCACGCCGATCGCACTCGACCACGTCGCACGGCTCGGCCGCACCGTCGAGGAGATCACGCGCACGAAGGCGGGCATCATCAAGCCCGGGGCCGCGGTGGTCACCGCGTTCCAGGCCCCCGAGTCCCTCGGCGTGCTCGCGGAGGTCGCCGCCGCGAACGACGCGACCCTCGCGGTCGAGGGCGGCGGATTCGCGGTGCTCGACAGCCAGGTCGCCGTCGGCGGCCAGCTGATCTCGGTGCGGGGTCTCGCGGGGGAGTACCGCGACCTCGCGCTGCCGCTCTTCGGCCGGCACCAGGCCGACAACGCCGCCCTCGCGATCGCCGCGGTCGAGTCGTTCCTCGGCGGCGGCACCGTCCGCCTGGCCGACGACGTCGTGCAGGCAGGTCTCGCGGATGCGACCTCGCCCGGGCGCCTCCAGCGCGTGGGCAGCGAGCCGACGATCATCGTGGACGCCGCCCACAACCCTCACGGCGCGCAGTCGCTCGTCGCCTCGCTCGGCGAGTACTTCGACTTCGAGGAGCTCGTCATCGTGCTCGGCGTGCTCGCCGACAAGGACGCCGCCGGCATCGCACGCGAGCTCGCGGCGACCGGCGCTACGTTCCTGGTCACCCAGGGCGAGTCCGACCGGGCGGTCCCGGCCCACGAGCTCGCGGCGATCGTCGCGTCGGTCGCCGGGCCGGAGCGCGTCCAGGTCGTCGACCGCCTCGAGGAGGCCCTCGAGACGGCTCGCGACTGGGCCGGCGCAGAGACGGGTCGCGGCGTCGTCGTGACCGGTTCGATCACGCTGGTCGGCGAGACGATCGCGTACGCCGGCGACCGCGGTTGGGGGCACGCATGAGCGCGGTGCCCCCCGCCGCCGGCTTCTCGGGCGGACCGGGCGAGCCCGACGTCCCCGGCGGTGCCGATCGGGCATCCGACGGACGCGCACCCCGTTCGGTGCGGCGCAGCCTCGCGACGATCGTGCTCGGTTTCGAGCTCATCGTCGTGTTCCTCGCCGCCCTCGTGCTGTGGGGCCTGGCCGTCGACGGCGACACGCCGTTCGGCCTGCCGCGCTGGAGCATCCTCGCCGTGGGCGGTGCGATCATCGTGCTGATGCTCGTCGACATCGCCGCGCTGCTGCGCTACGACTGGGCGATCGGCCTCGGGTGGGGCATCCACGTGCTCATCCTGGCCGCCGGATTCATCAACCCCGCGCTGTTCTTCGTCGGTGCGCTCTTCGGCGGCATCTGGGCGTACGCGATGATCACCGGTGCCCGCATCGACCGACAGAAGGCCGCGTTCGCGGCCGGGAAGGAAACGCCATGACCACCCCCATCGAGGAGACCCTCGTCCTCGTGAAGCCCGACGGCGTCGCACGCAACCTCACCGGCGAGATCCTCCGCCGCATCGAGGCCAAGGGCTACTCGCTCGTCGACATCCGCCTCGTGCAGGCCGACCGCGAGCTGCTCGCGAAGCACTACGCGGAGCACGAGGGCAAGCCGTTCTACGAGCCGCTCGTCGAGTTCATGGAGTCCGGCCCGGTCGTGGCGATCCGCGTCGCGGGCAACCGCGTGATCGAGGGATTCCGCGTGCTCGCGGGCGCCACCGACCCGACGACCGCCGCGCCCGGCACCATCCGGGGCGACTTCGGCCGCGACTGGGGCCTCAAGGTGCAGCAGAACCTCGTGCACGGCTCCGACTCGGTCGAGTCGGCCGAGCGGGAACTCGCGCTCTGGTTCGCCTGAACCGCTCCCCGCACCGCGGGTGACCACGAAGGGCCCGACGATGTCGGGCCCTTCGTGGTTCCGTGCTTCACCTCGCCGCCGACCGCGGAGCGACCGCCGTGCGACGACGCGGCAGCTCAGCCGAAGAGGTTCTGCAGGTCGAGCATCACCCGCGGGATCGCGTTCATCTGCGCCTGCGCCAGCAGGATCACCACGAGGTAGCAGACCACGGTGATCAGCGGGATCCATCCGAACCACGCACCCGCGAGTCGTTGCACCCGCGCGCTCGACGGGATGCGCCCCTCGCGGAGGTTGTCGAGCGTCACCGCCCAGAAGGTCGGGATCGTCACGGCCCAGGTGAGCATGCACCACGGGCAGAGCACGTCGAGGACGTAGATGCTCTGGTAGATCAGCCAGCCGACGAAGACGAGCGCACCGGCGACGCCCACGTTGAACCCGATCCAGATCCAGCGCGGGAACTCCACGCGGCTGATCAGCGCGACGGCGATCGTGATCACCACGGGCCACGCCATCATGCCGAGGAACGGGTTCGGGAAGCCGAACACCGAACCCTGCCACGATTCGAGGTTCGTGCTGCACCCGACCAGGACGCCGACGTTGCACGACGGGACGTGCTCGGGGTCGCTCAGGGTGAGCACCTTCTCGACCGAGAGCTCGTACGCGGCGAGGAGCCCGAGGACCCCCGCGACCAGCAGGAAGACGCCGAGACCGCGCTTGGAGGCGGGTTGGGGAGTGTCGGGCATGGTCGGATTATGGCACGGCCGGAATGGCGGATCCGGTGAGTGCGGCCCGGTCGTGCGATAATCGAGGGAGTCGTCCGGGCCGCGCCCGGCACGGCGCCAACGAAGGCTTTTGAGGATGCCCCGCATCCGCACCGGCGGTGAACGCACCGCGAAGAGGGAAGCGACCCGGCCGACAGCCGGGCGCTCACGAGAAGTTCGGCGGGACCGCGCCACGCGCGGAACCGCTCCGAGGAGTACCGGAGACCGATGGCGCGGCCGTCGTGGACCGGCATAGGAGTGCACCAGAGATGGTGGAAGGCAACGACCAGAACAACAACGAGGCAGGCGGCGAGAAGCCGCAGCGACGTCGCGGTGGCCTGTTCGGCGGCCGCCGCGGTCGCGGACGGCACCTGACGGCGCCCGACCGGATCAGCACCGAGCCGGCGCCCGGCGCGGAGGAGCCCGCAGCGACCCCGATCACGGCGGACGCGACCCCGGTGGATGCGACCCCGGCGGGCACCGCGGCGGCGCCCGGCACCGGGCAGCAGCTCGCGGCGGCCGGTACGCCCGAGGCGGCCGTCGACGCGGCGTCGGAGGCATCCGTTCCCGCAGCGGTATCCGAGGAGGTCGACGGCATGCCCGCGGCGGCATCCGCCTCCGATCCGGCGTCGGACGCGGTCGATGAGGCGGCGACGCCCGCGGCCCCCGAGTTCGAGCCGATCCCGCAGGGGCTCACCACGACGTCGCTCATCTTCCGGGCGCCGCCCGTCCTGAAGGTCGTCGAGGCGCCCGAGGGCGAGGAACGCGACGACCGCGCCGATCGCGACGAGCCGTCGACCAGCGTGCGCCGCCGCAGCCGTCGTCGCAGCGGTGAGGAGGCACGCGGTGCCGCCGACGACCCCGCGAACACGGTCGTGCGGGTGCGCAAGCCCCGCGAACCCGAGCTGATCACCGAGCCGCAGAAGGTCAAGGGCTCGACGCGACTCGAAGCGAAGAAGCAGCGTCGCCGCGACGGTCGCGACGCCGGCCGCCGGCGCACGATCATCACCGAGTCCGAGTTCCTCGCCCGCCGCGAGTCGGTCGACCGGCAGATGGTGGTGCGTCAGAAGGGCGGCCGCATCCAGATCGGCGTCCTCGAGGACGACGTGCTCGTCGAGCACTACGTCGCCCGCAACCAGGACGCGTCGCTCATCGGCAACGTCTACCTGGGTCGCGTGCAGAACGTGCTGCCCAGCATGGAGGCTGCGTTCGTCGACATCGGCCGTGGCCGCAACGCCGTGCTCTACTCGGGCGAGGTCGACTGGGACGCCGCCGCCGAGAACGGCGAGAAGAACCAGCCGCGCCGCATCGAACTCGCGCTCAAGCCCGGCGACCGGGTGCTCGTCCAGGTCACGAAGGACCCGGTCGGCCACAAGGGCGCACGCCTCACCAGCCAGGTCTCGCTGCCGGGCCGCTACCTCGTGTACGTGCCGAACGGATCGATGAACGGCATCAGCCGCAAGCTGCCGGACACCGAGCGCGCCCGCCTCAAGAAGATCCTCAAGGAGGTGCTCCCCGAGAACGTCGGCGTCATCGTGCGCACGGCGGCCGAGGGCGCCACCGAGGAGCAGCTCACGCTCGACGTGAACCGCCTGACCTCGCAGTGGGCCGACATCTCGGCGCAGCTCGAGAAGGCGCAGGCGCCGGCGCTGCTCCACTCCGAGCCCGACCTGCTCGTGAAGATCGTCCGCGACGTCTTCAACGAGGACTTCCAGAAGATGATCATCGAGGGCGACGAGGCGCGCCAGACGATCGAGCGGTACCTCCGCGGCGTCGCGCCCGACCTGCTCGAGCGGGTCGAGGCGTACACGGGCGAGCGCGACTCGTTCGACGAGTTCCGCATCTCGGAGCAGATCGAGAAGGCGCTCGACCGGAAGGTCTGGCTGCCGTCGGGCGGCTCGCTCATCATCGACCGCACCGAGGCGATGACGGTCGTCGACGTGAACACCGGCAAGTTCGTCGGCTCGGGCGGCAATCTCGAGGAGACGGTCACCAAGAACAACCTCGAGGCCGCCGAGGAGATCGTGCGCCAGCTCCGCCTGCGCGACATCGGCGGCATCATCGTCGTCGACTTCATCGACATGGTGCTCGAGTCCAACCGCGACCTCGTCCTGCGCCGTCTGGTGGAGTGCCTGAGCCGCGACCGGACGAAGCACCAGGTGGCCGAGGTCACCTCGCTCGGGCTCGTGCAGATGACCCGCAAGAAGCTCGGGTTGGGCCTCCTCGAGTCCTTCAGCGAGCCGTGCGAGGTCTGCGCGGGGCGCGGCATCATCGTGCACCACGAGCCGATCCTCCGGCACCGCCAGCAGCAGCCGCAGCCCGAGCGTCGTCGCAACCGCGGCGGCCAGCAGCAGCAGCCGCAGCGCGAGCAGCAGCCGCCGGCCGAGCACAAGCCGCACCCGGGTGCGCACGAGATCACCGAGGACGTGAAGCACGCGCTCGCGCAGATCGCCGCGTCCACGATCGCCGGACAGCACGCGGCCGCCGATGCCTCGCCGGCCTCGGAGTCCGCCGAAGCGGCAGTGCAGGCCGAGCGTCCCGCGGAGGCCTCGACGCGCAGCGGTCGCCGCGGTCGCCGTCGGGCGTCGCGCGGCGGGCAGTCGGTCGCCGTGGTCTCGCCGACCACCCGCGAGGGAGCCGACGAGGACCGAACGGATGCCCCGGCCGACGTGTCGCCGGTCTCCGCTCGGGCGGAGGTGCCCGAACCGGCTGAACCGGAGCGGACGGATGCGACGGACGTCATCGAGGCGCCCCCGGGCGCCGACGCCGTCGACGATGAGCAGGCCGAGCAGCAGCTCCCGCTGATCGACCTGCCCGACCTCCCCGACGTCGCCGAGCGTCGTCAGCCTCCGGTCGACGCGGACGCGCTGCTCGGTTCGGTGCTCGACGCGCTGCCCGCGCCGAAGCAGCCGGGCGAGGGCCGGAACCGCAGCCGTCGGGTGTCGACGTCCGCGGTGAGCGCCACCGGCGGAGCGCCCGTCATCGTCCGGGTCGACGGCGCCGCGCGCGAGTCCGGCGCGGCCGACGACGCTGACGACTCAGCGGGCGTCTGACCCGCTGCGGCGTTCCCGAGCGCTGATCCGCAGGCCGCTGCGGGCGAGGCGCCGGACGAGCTCCTTGGGTTCGACCGGCGTCGCGCCCGCGGCGACCAGCTCGTCGTAGCGCTCCGCCGGGACGTCGTAGTGGTCGAGATCGAACGCCCGCGGCGGGATTCCGGCGCGGTGCGCGAAGGCGTGCAGCTCATCGAGCGAGGCGTCGCTGACCAGGTGCGCCCAGAGCGTGCCGTGGTTCGGCCACATCGGCGTGTCGATCAGCACCGTCATGGGTGCGAGTCTAGGCAGCGGGGGAGTGCGACGCGCCGGCGGCGCGCGTTTGACCGTCCTCGAAGCATCCGGTAAACTCGACCGTTGGTGCCGCCGCTTATCCCGGCGCGCACGCACAGTTTTCTGGCAGACGACCCTCCTTCCCGCTGGGGTCTCGCGCAGGTGACATCCCCATCAGACAGACGGAGCCCCGGCTCCCCAGAGATAGGTACGAGTAGTGGTTTACGCAGTAGTGCGCGCCGGCGGCCGGCAGGAGAAGGTCGAGGTCGGCACCATCGTGACGATGGACCGCATCAAGGCCGACAAGGACGGCAAGGTCTCGCTGACCCCCGTCCTCCTCGTCGACGGCGCCAAGATCACCTCCGACGCCGAGTCGCTCGCGAAGGTCAAGGTCACGGCCGAGGTCCTGAACGACCTCCGCGGCCCCAAGATCGTGATCCAGAAGTTCAAGAACAAGTCGGGCTACAAGAAGCGCCAGGGCCACCGTCAGGAGCTCACGCGCGTCAAGATCACCGGCATCAAGTAACGCGGCTCGCAAGGAGAGACTGACATGGCACACAAAAAGGGAGCGAGCTCCACTCGCAACGGTCGTGACTCGAACGCCCAGCGCCTCGGCGTGAAGCGCTTCGGTGGTCAGGTCGTCAAGGCCGGCGAGATCATCGTCCGCCAGCGCGGCACCCACTTCCACCCCGGCGCGGGTGTCGGTCGCGGTGGCGACGACACGCTGTTCGCGCTCGAGGCCGGCGCCGTCCAGTTCGGCGCCAAGGGCGGCCGCAAGGTCGTCAACATCGTGGCGGTCGGCGCGTAAGCGTTCGATCCATCGCGTGAGGGCGGGCTTCGGCTCGCCCTCACGTGTTTCCAGAAGTTCTTCGAGAGGGGAGTCGCGGCGTGGTCAGCTTCGTCGATGAGGTCCGGCTGTTCGTGAAGGCCGGGCACGGCGGCAACGGCTGCGTGTCGGTGCGGCGCGAGAAGTTCAAGCCGCTCGCGGGCCCCGACGGCGGCAACGGCGGCGACGGCGGCGACATCGTGCTCGTCGCCGACCCGCAGGTCACGACGCTCCTCGCGTACCACGGCCGCCCGCACCGGACCTCCCCGAACGGCCAGCCCGGCATGGGCGACAACCGCTCCGGGTCGATGGGCGAGGACATCGAGCTGCCCGTCCCGGTCGGTACCGTCGTGAAGGACGAGCACGGCGTCGAGCTCGCCGACCTGGCCGAAGCGGGCATGCGGTTCGTCGCCGCCCCCGGCGGCCAGGGCGGCCTCGGCAACGCGGCGCTCGCGTCGACCAAGCGCAAGGCGCCCGGTTTCGCGCTGCTCGGCACCCCGGGCTTCGAGGGCGAAGTCACGCTCGAGCTCAAGACGATCGCCGACGTCGCACTCGTCGGGTACCCTTCGGCGGGCAAGTCGAGCCTCATCGCGGCGATGTCGGCCGCGCGCCCGAAGATCGCGGACTACCCGTTCACGACACTGCACCCGAACCTCGGCGTCGTGGAGGCGGGCGACCACCGGTTCACCGTCGCCGACGTGCCGGGCCTGATCGAGGGCGCGAGCGAGGGCAAGGGCCTCGGGCTCGAGTTCCTCCGTCACGTCGAGCGGTGCTCGGCGCTGCTGCACGTGCTCGACTGCGCGACCCTCGAGCCCGGACGCGACCCGATCAGCGACCTCGACGTGATCCTCGGCGAGCTCGCCGCGTACCCGGTGCCCGAGGGTCAGGTGCCGCTGCTCGAGCGCCCCCAGCTCGTCGCGCTGAACAAGGTCGACGTGCCCGAAGCCCGCGAGCTGGCCGACTTCGTGCGTCCCGAGCTCGAGTCGCGCGGCTACCGCGTGTTCGAGATCTCCACGGTGTCGCACGAGGGCCTTCGTCCGCTCGGGTTCGCGTTGGGCGACCTCGTCGACGAAGCCCGGCGTGCGCAGGCCGACGCCCCGGAGGCGCCCCGGATCATCATGCGGCCGAAGGCCGTCGACGCGCAGGACTTCGTCGTCCGTGCCGAGGGCGGCAGTTACGGCACCCTCTACCGGGTGATCGGCGGCAAGCCCGAGCGCTGGGTCGCCCAGACCGACTTCACGAACGACGAGGCCGTCGGCTACCTCGCCGACCGGCTCGCCCGCCTCGGGGTCGAGGACGAACTGGTCCGGGCGGGCGCGGTCGCGGGCTCCACGGTCGTCATCGGCGCCGGCTCCGGCGTCGTGTTCGACTGGGAGCCGACGCTCACCTCGACGGCCGAGCTCATGACGGCTCCGCGCGGCACCGATGCGCGCCTCGACGAGAACCGACGCGCGACGCGAGCCGAACGACGCTCGGAGTACCACGAGCGCATGGATGCCAAGGCCGAGGCACGAGCCGAGCTCGAGCGCGAGCGCGAGGCCGGCATGTGGGCCGACGACGAGCCGGAGGAGACCGAGCAGTGACGCCGCTCCGCCGCGCAGACATCCCTGCGGCCATGCGCATCGTCGTGAAGGTCGGGTCGAGCTCGATCAGCGGCGTGAATGCGGGGCAGATCGCCCCGCTCGTCGACGCCCTCGCTGCCGCGCACGGCCGCGGTGCCGAGGTGGTGCTCGTGTCGTCGGGCGCGATCGCGACCGGGATGCCGTACCTGAAGCTCGATTCGCGTCCGGGCGACCTCGCGACGCAGCAGGCGGCGGCGTCCGTCGGCCAGAACGTGCTCATGTACCGCTACCAGGACTCGCTCGACCGGTACGGCATCGTCGCCGGCCAGGTGCTGCTCACCGCCGGCGACCTGGAGAACCCCACCCACCGGTCGAACGCCCAGCGCGCGATGGAGCGGCTGATCGGGCTGCGGATCCTGCCGATCGTGAACGAGAACGACACCGTCGCGACGCACGAGATCCGGTTCGGCGACAACGACCGCCTGGCGGCGCTGGTCGCCGAGCTCGTCGGCGCCGAACTGCTCATCCTGCTCTCCGACGTCGACTCGCTCTACACGAAGCCCCCGCAGCTTCCCGGCGCCGAGCGCATCGCGCACGTGCCCTTCGGCGACGATCTCGCGGGCATCGAGATCGGCACCATCGGGTCGGCCGGGGTCGGCACCGGTGGCGCCGAGACGAAGATCAGTGCCGCGAGGATCGCCGCGGCGTCCGGCAGCGCCGTGCTCATCACGGCGACGGCGCTCGTCGCGGATGCGCTCGAAGGCCGCGAGATCGGCACGTGGTTCGAGCCCGCCGTCGATCGTCACACTGCCGGGGAGCCTGCGCCGCTCTCCTAAGCTGGGGCCATGTCGCATCCCGAACTCGATCCCGAGGCCCTCGACTCCCGACTCGCCGCCGCGAAGCGCGCCTCGTACCGACTCGCGACCGCGACGACCGCCGAGAAGGATGCCGCCCTGGGGCACATCGCGCGGCTCCTCCGCGAGCGGGCGGGCGAGGTCGTCGCCGCGAACCGGGCAGATCTCGAGGCCGGCGCCGAAGCCGGACTCGGCGAGGGGCTGCTCGACCGGCTGAAGCTCGACGAGCGGCGGATCGACGCCCTGGCCGACGCCGTCGTCGACGTCGTGGCACTCGACGATCCGATCGGCGAGACCGTGTCGGGGCGGTCGCTGCCGAGCGGAGTCCGGATCGACCAGGTCCGGGTGCCGTTGGGCGTGGTCGGCGCGATCTACGAGGCGCGGCCGAACGTCACGATCGACATCGCGGCGCTCGCGCTCAAGAGCGGCAACGCCGTCGTGTTGCGCGGCGGTACCGCGGCCGAACGCACGAACGCCGTGCTGCTCGGGATCCTCCGCGACGGGTTCGCCGCCGCCGGGCTTCCTGCGGATGCCGTGCAGACCGTCGACGACTACGGCCGGGCCGGCGCGCGTCACCTGATGCAGGCCCGCGAGTACGTCGACGTGCTGATCCCGCGGGGGAGTGCCGGCCTCATCCGCGCCGTCGTCGACGAGGCCAAGGTCCCCGTCATCGAGACCGGCGCGGGGGTCGTGCACATGTTCCTCGACGAGTCGGCCCGCGAGGACTGGGCGGTCGAACTCGTCCACAACGCGAAGGTGCAGCGGCCCAGTGTGTGCAATGCGCTCGAGACGCTGCTCGTGCACCGGGTCGCCGCCGAGCGGCTCCTGCCGAGCGTGCTCGACCGGCTCGAGGCATCCGGTGTCACCGTCCACGGCGACGAGCGCGTGCGCGCGATCCGTCCCACCGCGGTCGCCGTGACCGAAGAGGACTGGGCGACCGAGCACATGAGCCTCGACCTGTCGGTCGCCGTCGTCGACTCGCTCGACGACGCGCTCGAGCACATCCGCCGGTACTCCACGCGGCACACCGAGTCGATCGTCACTAACGACCTCGGCAACGCCGAACGCTTCCTCAACGAGGTCGATGCGGCCGCGGTGATGGTGAACGCCTCGACGCGATTCACCGACGGCGCGGAATTCGGGTTCGGTGCAGAGGTCGGCATCTCGACGCAGAAGCTGCACGCCCGCGGCCCGATGGGGCTACCCGAGCTGACCAGCACCAAGTGGATCGTGCGCGGCGCGGGGCACGTGCGGGCCTGACCTCGCTAGACTGTCCGATGCACGTCGCCCACCCGAGGGGCGACGTGAGAACCGAGAGGAACCGCTGAATGAGCCTGGCGACCGTAGTCCTGACCGAGACGGTGCACGCGCGCGAACTGCCGATGGAGCCCATCCTGTACGGCGTGGTCGCGTTCGTGGTCCTCCTCGCGCTCGCGTTCGTCACGTACTCGTACCGCGACGTCGCCAACCGGCACCGGTTCAAGGCCGAGGCGTACGCGGCCCGTCACGCCGACGACGAGCACGCGGGTCACTGAGGCCTCGTTCTCCATGACGGACGGTCGGCGCCGACCGAGGATCGGCGTGATGGGCGGGACGTTCGATCCCATCCACCACGGCCACCTCGTCGCAGCCAGCGAGGTCGCCACGTCGTTCGACCTCGACGAGGTCGTGTTCGTGCCGACCGGGCGTCCCTCCTACAAGGAGGTCGTCACGGCGGCGGAGCACCGGTACCTGATGACGGTGATCGCGACAGCGTCGAATCCGCGGTTCACGGTGAGCCGGGTCGACATCGACCGGTCGAAGCCGACGTACACGATCGACACGCTGCACGACATCCGGGAGCAGCGGCCCGACGCCGAGCTTTTCTTCATCACCGGCGCGGACGCCGTCGCCCAGATCCTGAGCTGGCGCGACGTCGGCGCGCTCTGGGAGCTCGCGCACTTCGTAGCTGTGAGTCGACCGGGACATGTCCTGAACGTTTCTGGATTGCCGGAGCAACACGTAAGCTTGCTCGAAGTCCCGGCTCTCGCGATTTCGTCGACTGACTGTCGGGAACGGGTGCGCCGGGACTTCCCGGTGTGGTACTTGGTGCCCGATGGGGTCGTCCAGTACATCTCCAAGCACCATCTCTACCGGAGTGTCGAATGACGTCGTCGAACGAACCGCCGCTCACTCGTCGTGAAATGCGCGAGCGCGAGCGTCTGCAGGAGCTGCAGAGCGATTCGCCGACCCCGCAACAGACCGCCGCTCCCACTCCGTCGGCACCTGCGCCGGCTCCCGTGGCTCCCGCCTACCCGCCGCCGGCGCCGTACGGCGCTGCCCAGCCCGCGCCGTCCGCACCGCAGCCGGCGCCCGCCGCGGCTCGGCCCGCGGGCGCGGCACCTGCCGCGAACCCCGGGTACGCACCCATGTCGGCGGGAGGCGCCTCGACGGCGACGGGTTCGCCGTTCGGCGGCCCGATCGCCGCTCCGACGTCCGCGCCGGCGCCCGCAGCACCGCAGCCCGGCTCGACCGGCGTCTCGTACGTGCCCCACGATGCACCGGCACCGGCGACCCGGGCGGACGCCCAGGCCGGGACGTCGCCGTCGCAGCCGGCACGGACGCCCGAGCGCACGCTGACGCGGCGGGAACTCCGCGGGCTGATCGACGGACTCGACGACGCCGACGACGAGCCGGCCGCAGCGGGTGCGCCCGCGGCACCCGCCGCCGGTCCGGCGTGGAATGCTCAGGCGCGACCCCAGCCGGACGCCGCTCGGTACCCGTCGGCACCGTCGGGCGCACCGGCGGCCGGTCAGCCGAACCCGTTCGCCGCGGCGCAGCAGGCCGCGGCCCAACAGGCGGCGCAACAGGCCGCCGCCCAGCAGGCAACGCAGCAGGCCGCCGCGCTCCGTGGCGGCTCGGCCGGCCCCAGGGCCCCGCCGGGCAGCCGCCCGCCAGCCAGCCGATCACGCCGGCGCGTCCGGCTGCCGCGCCCGGGCAGCCGTTCCCGGGACAACCGTCGACCGGTCAGCAGCAACACGGCACCGGACGCCCCGTCGATCCGCGCGTCGCGCCGACCGGTGCGCCTGCGGCGGCATCCGCTCAGCCCGCTGCCCGTAGCGGCGCGCCGGCTTCGCCGTTCGCCGCAGCTCGCGCCGAGGAGTCGCCCGCGGCTGCGAAGCCGGTCGGGCACTGGACCACGCAGTTGGACCTGCCCGCCGCTGAGCCGGAGCCGTACGACCAGATCCTCTCGCGCGGTGGCGGTGCCACCCGCGGCGTGCCGACCACCACGAACGCGTTGATCCTGCCGATGCTGCCCGACCAGGGCAGCCTCGGGCAGCAGGGCGGCCAGAACGAGATCATCGTCACCGGCACGATCGACCTGCCGCGCAGCTACGGTGCGACGGGCGTGCACCCGAGCCAGATCGACTCCGGTGACGTCGACCGCCTCTTCGACCAGGTCGAGGACACCGCGACGACGGGCGTCGCGCCGGTCGCGGCAACGCGTGCGATCAGCACGCAGGGCCCGTCGAAGACGATGCTCACGCCGCCGAAGAAGGAGGGCATGAACATGCCCCTCGTGCTGGCGATCACGGCCGGCGTCCTGACGCTCGGCATCGTCGCCACCCTCGTCGTCGGTGCGGTGTTCGGACTCTTCTGATGCGGTCGTCCTCCGACTCGACCCACAGCCGCCCCGCACCCGGGGCGACCTCCGAAAGGACAGCATGACCGCCTCCTCGCACGCCCTCGATCTCACCGCGGTCGCCGCACGCGCCGCCGACGCGAAGGGCGGCGAGGACCTCGTCGCGCTGGATGTGTCGTTGCCGACGCCGTTCGCGGATGTCTTCCTGCTCGTCACCGGCACGAGCGAGCGCAACGTGCTCGCGATCGCCGAGGAGGTGGAGGAGCGCATGCTCGAGGCCGGCGCCAAGGCCGTGCACCGCGAGGGTCGTGAGAACGGCCGCTGGGTGCTGCTCGACTTCGGCGACGTCGTCGTGCACGTGTTCCACCGCGAGGACCGGATGTACTACGGCCTCGAGCGGCTGTGGCTCGACTGCCCGGCGATCCCGGTCGACTCGATGCTGCAGTCGTCGGCGGCCGAGGCGCCCTGAGCCGAGCCGCTCGCGCGTGCACTCGTCACCGTGAGGTCGCCTCGATTTCATTTCGCAGGCGACGCTGGTGTAAGCTGGACGACGTCGCCGCGAGAGCGGAAGACGAAATCTGGGTCTGTGGCGCAGCTGGTAGCGCACCTGCATGGCATGCAGGGGGTCAGGGGTTCGAGTCCCCTCAGATCCACCAAGAACCCCTGATGAATCGGTAGATTCGTCGGGGGTTTTTCGGCGTCAGAGGGGCGAGTCCGCTGCGAGCCCCGTCGGCCGGCCGGCCGGCCGCCCGCCACCCCTTGCCGACTGGCGGGCGGTGTTGCATGCTGGCCGCGAAGGGGCGGCATGGACGCGAGTGAGGCCCGGCTCCGTGCGTTGCAGCGTCGAGCGTACGGTGCCGATCCGACCGACGAGGAACGCGCGCGCGCCGTGGACGAGATCGCCGAGCTGGAAGCGCGCGGGTCCATTCGCGCTGAGCGTCCGGGCACCACCACCGCCGACCAGGCTGCCGGTCCTGTCGGCCCGTCGGATGCCCCGAACGGTCGAGCCGATATTCCGCGCGGGATGACTGATCCGGCCCTCGTCCGCCTCGCCATCGTGCGCTGGGCGTCCGCAGCAGGTGGAGTCGGCCTCCTCCTCGGCGCGATCCTCGGTTGGGGTGCAGCTCAGCGCACGGCACCGGGGTCCGACATCCCCTCGACCGCAGCGCCGAGCATCGAAGGGTCGCCTGATGCCGGGGTTCCGCTCGGCGACACCGAGCTGTTCACGCTGATCGAACAGCTGCCGCCTGCCGCCGAGTCGGCGCGGGTCGCGAGCGTCGACGAGACGATCGACCTGGCATCCGTACGGCTGCTCGCCAGTCGGCTCGAGGGTCCCGCAGCCTACGTGGCGCGCACGATCGACGGCGAGGACGTGTGCCTCGTCCTCCTCCTGCCCACCGATTCTGCGCGAAGCGAATGCACGGAGGACGGACGACTTCCCGCCGACGGCCTCCGTGTGCTGTACGGCACGCAGGAGAACTTGCCTGCGGTCGGTCGGCTCGACTCCGCCGGGGTCGTCTCGATCGGCCTGGTCGTCGCATCCTGACCCGGTGCGCTCGCCGTCTGGTTCGCAGGCGTTCCCCGGAGTACCCTGACGGCATGCTGCAGGGCCGGCTCGTCCGCCTCCGACCCGTGCGCGAGACCGACCTCGACGCCGTGTACGACGCGCACGTCGACATCGGCAACCGTGGCGCGTTCTTTCCGCTCGGGGTAAAGTCGGAGCCGGCTTTCCGGCGCGAATTCGCCCAGACGGGCTTCTGGGAGCGCACCGAGGGCACGCTCCTCATCACGATCGACGACGGCGCGACCCTGGTCGGCCACATCGAGTTCTTTCGCGCGGTGTCCTATTGGGATGCCTTCGAGCTCTCGTACCAGCTCTACGACGAACGGTTCGCGGGCCGCGGCTACACGACGGAGGCGGTCCAATTGCTGGTCGACTACCTGTTCGCGACGAAGAAGGACGAGTGGATCCAGTTGGTCATCGTCCCCGGTAACCGGGCGTCTCGGCGCATCGCCGAGAAGACCGGGTTCACGCTCGAGGGAACCGCGCGGGGTGCATTCTTCAACGACGGGGTGAGCAATGACGTGCTCGTCTACTCCCTGCTTCGCGGCGATCGACGCCCGTGGCACGAGGTCGACGACACGGACTGACGTTGTCCTCCGCGGCCCCGACGGAACGGTCGCTCAGGCTTCGGTGCGCGAGGTTCGCGATGCGCGTTCGAGCCCGATCGCGTCGGGGATGGCGCGGCTCACGAGCGTGACGAGCGTCGTGCGGAGAAGCGTTTCGAGTTGCTCACGCGAGAGGTCGGCGTCGATGAGCCAGCGGCGGGCGAGCGCCGTGGCGAAGGCCGAGTAGGCGCGCAGTGCCGACCTGACGGCGGGATCGTCGCGGACGTCGAAGAGGCCGACGATGCGGCAGATCTCGTCGGACATGGTGTCGACGTACGCGTCGACGATCGGCGTGAGGTCCTCGTCCCGGTGGGATCCGAGGAATCGGGATGCCGTGAGCCAGGTCTCCCGGCTCTGCGAGACCATGCCGACCCAGCCCTGCACGCCGATGGCGATCCGTCGTTCGACGGGGGTGCCAGGGGGGAAGGTCGGCGCGTCGAAACGGGGTTCGTTGAACAACCGGTCGACGACGGCGACGTACAGGTCGCGCTTGCTGGCGAAGTAGTGGTTGAGGAGCGGCCGACTCACTCCGCATACGGCGGCGAGCTGGGCAGTGGACACCTCGTCGTACGGATGCGACGCGAACACCTCGCTCGCTGCCGCGACGATCTGCGCGCGCCGCTGCACGGGTGGGAGACGGCTGGTGGCCACGCCTTCATTCTGCCGCAGCTGAGACCGTCGACCGGGCAGGCGAAGATCGCGATCGGGCGTAGGGGGCCGGATCGTGAGATCTTGTTGTCATTTCGTCAATAGGCATCCTACGATGCGAAGTGAATCGCGATTCACAACTGACCGCAGTACGGACAAAGGAGTTCGATCGATGTCAGACCTCAGCAGACGAAAGCTCCTCCTCGCCGGCGGCGCACTCGGCGCGGCCGGTGCGCTCGCCGCCGCGAGTCCCTCCTACGCCTGGACCTGGTCCTCCCTCGGCTCCATCGCCCGGAGCGACACGACGCGCGATCCGCGGTTCGTCTGGGACGACCGCGTCGACCCCGTAATGGCCGCGCTGCTCGACCGCGGCGGGGTGCCTGACGTCAACCGCGTCCTCAAGCCGTGGATCTACAACGGGCAGGCGGTACCGTCCGGGCTTCCCGCCGACGTCCAGGGCATCGTCGACATGGCGCGCACCCTTCCGACGTGGACGGACCTCGGCAGGCTCGACACGGCGTACCGCTTCGCCACGAAGCGCGGGCTCTACCTCGGGGTCCTGTACGGCATGAACAGCGGCATGATGAGCGCGGCGATCCCGCGCGAGGCGCGGGCGGTCTACTGGTCCAAGGGCGGAGGGGACATCCGCGACCGGATCGCGAAGACCGCCAAGCTCGGCTACGACATCGGCGCATACCGTGCCTACCGGCCCGAGGGGCAGATGATCGTCACCTGCGTGAAGACCCGGCTCACGCACTCCGCAGTCCGCCACCTGCTGCCGCAGTCGCCGTACTGGCGGGCATCCGCCGACGAGCAGATCCCGATCAGCCAGCACGACATCCTCGTCACCTGGCACAGCCTTGCCTCATCGGTGATGCAGAAGCTCAACGAGTGGGGCGTGCGGATTCCGAAGAACGAATCGGATGCCTACCTGCACCTGTGGCAGGTGACCGCGTCGATGCTCGGCGTGAACGACGAGTTCATCCCCGTGAGCTGGGAGCAGGCGGAGTTGCAGCGCCAGCAGGTCCTGGTGCCGATCCTCGCGCGCACCGACGAAGGCGTGAAGCTCGCCGACAAGCTCGTGAACCTCGGCGAGTACATCGACTTCACACTGGTCACCCAGCCACTGTTCGAGGCCGTCACGCGGTACATGCTGGGCGACACCGTGACCGACATGCTCGAACTGCAGCGCCGCCCGCTGCTGCAGAAGACCGTCTCGGAAGCCTGGCCGATCTTCATCAAGATCCGCGAGGCCGGGCTGCCGATCCCCTTGGCGCCGACGATCTACTCGGCGTTCGAGGAGCTGATCCGCCTGTTCGCGCTGTTCTACCTGAACCCGTTCCAGCGGATCAACATCGACATCCCGACGGAGAACAATCCCGATCACCCGTACTGACGTCGTGGCGACCCCGTCGGATCGAAGCGTCAGACGGTGACCATCACCTTGAGGGCTTCGCGGGCATCCATTGCCGCGTACCCGGTGGCGATGTCGTCGAGGGCGACGGTGCGGTCGAAGACCCTGCCCGGATCGATCTCACCGTTCAGGACCTGCTGGATGGCCGGTTCGAGGTAGGCGCGGACGGGGGCGGGACCGCCGGCCAGGCGAGCGTTCTTCCCGAACAGCGAGCCGAAGCCGATGGGGGCATCCTCGTATTGCGGGACGCCGACGCGCGAGATGATGCCGCCCGGGCGGACGATGCCGTACGCCTGCTCGTAGGCGGGCAGGTGCCCGACGGCCTCGAGCACGATGTGGCTGCCCTCGCCGTCGGTGAGGTCCATGACGCGTGCGATGCCGTCTTCGCCGCGTTCGGCGACGACGTCGGTCGCGCCGAACTCGACACCGAGGTCGGTGCGGTCGGTGTGGCGGCCCATCAGGATGATGCGCCCGGCACGGAATCGCCGGGAGGCGAGCACCGCGCCGAGTCCGACCGCTCCGTCGCCGACCACCGTGACGGTCTTGCCGGGCCCGACCTGGCCCATGTGCGCGGCGTGGTATCCGGTCAGGTAGACGTCGGAGAGGGTCAGCAGGGAGGCGAGCAGCGACTCGTCGGCGTCGGCGGGATCGACGCCGGGCACGACGACGAGCGACCCGTCGGCCTGGGGGATGCGGGCGAACTCGGCCTGCAGCCCGGCCGCAGCCGGGGTGCCGTACCAGCCGCCGTGGATGCACGCGGTCTGAACGCCCTCGCGGCAGAACACGCAGGTGTTGTCCTGGAACGCGAACGGCGCGACGACGAAGTCTCCTGGCTTGACGGTCGTGACGGCCGAGCCGACCTCTTCGACGATGGCGATGAGCTCGTGGCCCATCGAGGTGCCGTGCTCGGAAGCCGCCATCGAGTGGTACGGATGCAGGTCGGATCCGCAGACGCACGTGCGCACGGTGCGCACGATCGCATCGGTGGGGGACTGGATGACGGGGTCGGGGACGGTCTCGACGCGGACATCGCCGGCGCCGTACATGAACGTGGCCTTCATGTCATCCATCCCACCTGCGTCGAACCGGGCGGGGGAGTCCCTGCCGTGCCGGGTACCGACGGTACCCCTGTGCGCGACCGACGTCCTCCTCCTTCCTGCTCAGTCCTCGGGGATCGGGAACAGCATGCGCTCGTCGAACTCCCGGTCGGGGTCCGGGCCGCTGCCCCTGCCGGTGTCGAGTGCGTCGATGCGTGCGAGCTCGTCGGCTGAGAGGTCGAAGTCGAAGACGTCGAAGTTCTCGGCGATGCGTGACGGGTTCGTCGACTTCGGGATCGCCGAGCGGCCCTGCTGGAGGTGCCAGCGGAGCATGACCTGGGCGGCCGACTTGCCGTGCGCGTCGGCGATGGCGACGATCGTCGGGTCATGCATGACATTGCGCCGTTCGTCGCCCCACGGGCCGGGGTAGAACGTGATGCCGCCGATCGGCGACCACGCCTGGGTGAGGATTCCCCGTGCCGTGTCCGCCCGCTGCAGTTCGGGCTGCGCGTGGTACGGGTGGAGCTCCACCTGGTTCACGGCCGCGTCACCTCGACCTCGGCCATCAGCCGGTCCAGGGCGTCGGTCGTGAAGTTGCTCACGCCGATCGCCCGCACCCGGCCGTCGGCCAGCAGGATTTCGAGGGCACGGTAGGCCGCCACCGTGCGGTCGAACAGGTTCGCGGCCTGCTGGTGGAGGATCAACAGGTCGATCTGCTCGACGCCGAGCTTGCGCATGGATTTCTCCCAGGCGTGCAGCGTCTCGTCGGTTCCGTAATCGCTCGGCCACACCTTGGTCTCGATGAAGACGTCCGCTCGGTCGAGCCCCGACCGTCGGATGCCCTCGCCGACCTGTCGTTCGTTGCCGTAGGCCGCCGCCGTGTCGATGTGTCGGTACCCGACCGCGAGGGCGGCCTCGACCGCCCTCGCCGTCTCGTCGGGCGGGCTCTGGAACACGCCGAGGCCGAGCGTCGGCATCCGGACGCCGTTGTTGAGGATCAGTTCTGCACTCACCCGTTCCACGCTACGGAGGTGCCCGCGCCGAAGGGAGGCCCCGACGGTACCCCGCTCGCCCGCCCTGCCGCGCGGGCAGGTACTCGCAGGACCTCCCGGCGCGCTTCGCGCCCGCGTACGGTTGGGCGCATGAGCGATCTGCGCGCAGAGGTCAGGGAGTTCCTCTCCACCCGCCGCGGCCGGCTCACGCCCGACGCGGCGGGGCTTCCCGCGTACGGCGGCAACCGACGCGTGCCCGGGTTGCGCCGTGAGGAGGTCGCGATGCTCGCCGGCGTCTCCGTCGACTACTACGTGCGGCTCGAGCGCGGCAACCTCTCCGGGGCATCCGAGGGCGTCCTCGACGCGCTCGCGAACGCGCTCAGGCTCGACGACGCCGAGCGGCAGTACCTCTTCGACCTCGCCCGAGCCGAGGGCGGGTCGCCGCGCCGGCGACGGAAGCCCGCAGGCTCCGTGCGCCCGGCCGTGCAGCAGGTACTCGATGCGATGTCGGATGCCCCGGCCTGGGTCCGCAATGCGCGTCACGACATCCTCGCGACCAACCGGATGGGCCGGGCGCTCTACGCGCCGGTGTTCGACGACCCGCACCGCCCGGTGAACACCACGCGATTCGCCTACCTGAATCCGGCAGCGCGAGAGTTCTGGCGCGACTACGACCAGATCCTCCACGACGCGTCGTCGATGCTGCGCCTGGAGGCCGGTCGCAACCCCCACGACCCTGATCTGATCCAGCTCATCGGCGAACTGTCGACGAAGAGCGAGGTGTTCCGCCGACGGTGGGCTTCGCGCGACGTGAAGTTCCACCGCAGCGGCATCAAGCGGTTGCGGCATCCGATCGTCGGCGACCTCGACCTGAACTACGAGTCGATGGAGCTTCCGAGCGAACCCGGCCTGGTGCTCAACGTCTACACCGCGCCCGCCGGGTCGCCGAGCGCGGACGCGCTCCACCTGCTCGCGTCGTGGGCGGCGACCCACGAGGCGGAGCTCGCCGATGCCGACACGACCGGACGCGGCTGACCGCCTACCCACGCGATCCCGTCGGGATCCCGGCCGACGGCGGCCGTCCGTGCGACCCGTCCGGCCGCGAGGTCGATCTCGACGGCGACCTCGTCGTCGCGGCACGCGGTGTAGGCGTGCGTCCCGCTCGGGTCGAGCACGATCATCTGCGGCCACCGGGGAGTGGTGATCAGCCGTGTCGGCGAGGCATCCGACGCCGAGGGATCGACCACGGCGACCGCGTCGGCTGATCGCAGTGCGACGACGAGATCGCCGGAGGGGGTGAGCGCGGCGCCGAATCCGACGGCCGGGAGGTCGATCCACCGCTCGACGCGACCCCGGGCGACGTCGACGACGGCGAGACGGGCATCCTGCTGATCGGCCGTGTAGGCGGTGCGTCCGTCGGGGGAGAGGGCGATCCGGTTGATCTTCGCGGCGACCGGCACGACGGCCCGCAGGCTCCGCGTCGTCAGGTCGAGGATGCTCACGCTGCCCGGCTCGACGTTGGCCGTGCATCCGATCGAGCCGTCACCGGAGACCGCCAGCATGTGCGACTGGGCCGCGCCGGTGTCGATCGATCCGACGACCTCGAGCGTTGCGGGGTCGAGTACGAGCACCGCGTTCCGGCTCTCGGCGGTCACGTAGAGCCATCCGTCGCCGAACATCGGGCAGTGCGGTCGCGCCGGGCCGCCGAGGTCGACCGTGCGGATGACGTTCGCCGACTCGAGGTCGATCACGTCGATCGTGCGTCCCTCGATGCCGGGAACCCCGACCGGGGCGTCGCTGTAGATCGGCACGAGGGCCGATCGCCGGTCGGGCGTCACGGCGACCTCGTGCCCCGAGGTGCCAATGAGCGGCACGGTCGCGACCGTGGCTCCGCGGTCGAAGTCGACGATCCCGAGGGTGTCGTCGTCCTTGTTCACGACCAGCAGGCGGCCGTTCGGCAGGTTCTCGCTCACCCTGCGATTCTGCCGACGGCACGCTGCTCCGGCGCCGATTGCGAGGCGGATGTCGCGGGTCGGCCTACTGGGTGGAACGCGCT
Source organism: Agromyces sp. LHK192 (assembly GCF_004006235.1). NCBI lineage: Bacteria > Bacillati > Actinomycetota > Actinomycetes > Micrococcales > Microbacteriaceae > Agromyces > Agromyces sp. LHK192. The sequence goes on along the minus strand of NZ_CP034753.1, from coordinate 2,126,789 downwards.
TTGCCGCGCGGCTCGCCGCGCTCCTAGATTGCCGCTCAGCCCCGGGTCGACGGTGGCCGGCGCCGAGGAGTCAGCACCACCCGATCAAAGGAGATCACATGAAGTCACGCATACGCTCCGCGGCCGGCCTGGTCGCGGCGGCGGCGCTCGGTGCCGGGATCGCGCTCGGCGGAACCGCCATGGGCGGCCACGGCGACTGGGGGGACGGCAACTGGCGAGACGGCCGTGGCGGCGATCGGGACGGCGGCCGGCACTCGGTGACGGCGGAGTCGATCTACCTCGACGAGATCAAGGACTACGGCGTGTGCCGCGGTGTCGACCCCGAGTGCTACAACGACTACGGGAACGGCTGGGTCGAAGGCGAACAGAAGCGGATCCTCATCTGGAGCCGCACCGCGGGCCCTCGCCACGCGCACCTCGGCACACCGCTCGCGGCCGGCCTGAACCCGCCGCTGAACGCCGACAACGTCGCCCAGGCCGCGATGATCGCGTGGGCCGCTGAGCGGGGCATCGCCGCCGACTACACGGAGGACCTGTCGCAGTTCCGGCTGAACAACTACCAGGCGGTCGTCTTCCTGAGCTCGAACCGCGACACGCTCGACGACACCGCGCAGACCACGCTCATGCAGTACGTGCGCGGCGGCGGCGGCTTCGTCGGGATCCACAACGCGTTCGGCGCCGAAGGTGGATTCAACTGGTCGTCGCAACACCTTGATCGTGGAGGTGTTCAGCAGTGGCGACGAAGGATTGGTTCGCGAAGACGAGTGACGTTCCTGAAGGGGCGCGTCGGCAGTGGCGTGCGGATCGAGCGCTACGACCTCCGATGCGCTCACCCGGTCGGCCAGAGCCCTCGCGGGCGGTGCAGCGGCAGTTCTGGAAGTTGATCGCGACGGGCATCACTTCGGCCGAAGCGGCGTTGAAGGTGGGCGTGTCCGTGCCGGTCGGGTCCCGATGGTTTCGCCACGCTGGGGGCATGCCGCCGATCTCATTGGCCGAGCCGTCCGGGCGCTACCTGACCTTCGAGGAGCGTGAGGAGATCGCGCTGCTTCGTGCCAGGCAGGTTGGAGTTCGTGAGATCGCGCGCAAGATCGGGCGCGATCCCGGCACGATCTCTCGCGAGCTGCGTCGCAACGCGGCCACACGGAGCGGGAAGCAGGAGTACCGGGCGTTGGTCGCGCAGTGGAAGGCTCAGCAGGCCGCGAAGCGCCCGAAGGCCGGAAAGCTCGTCACCAACGACAGATTGCGCGAATACGTGCAGGAGCGTCTGTCCGGGCACGTCCGACGATCAGACGGCACGATCGTCGTGGGGCCGGAACCGCCGGCATGGAAAGGACTGAACAAGCCGCACCGGCAGGACCGGCGGTGGACGCTGGCGTGGAGTCCGGAGCAGATCTCGCACCGGCTGCAGGTCGACTTCCCGGATGATGAGTCCATGCGCATCAGCCACGAGGCGATCTACCAGTCGCTCTTCATCCAAGGCCGTGGCGCGCTCAAACGCGAGCTCGTCGCCTGCCTGCGGACCGGCCGTGCACTCCGGCAACCACGAGCGCGAGCACGCAACCGACCGCAGGGGCATGTCACCGAGGATGTGGTGTTCTCAGAGCGCCCTGCTGAGGCCGCGGACCGCGCGGTTCCCGGCCATTGGGAAGGTGACCTGATCATCGGCACCGGCCGATCCGCGATCGGCACGATCGTCGAACGCAGGAGCCGCTCGACGTTGCTCGTGCATCTGCCTCGGCTTGAGGGTTGGGGCGAGATACCACCGGTGAAGAACGGTCCGGCGCTGGGCGGCTACGGCGCGATGGCGATGAACGCCGCATTGACGACGTCGATGACGAAGCTTCCCGAGCAGCTCCGAAAGACGATCACCTGGGACCGCGGCAAAGAACTCTCCGGACATGCGCAGTTCGCGCTCGAGACCGGCACGAAGGTGTTTTTCGCGGACCCGCACTCGCCCTGGCAGCGCCCGACGAACGAGAACACGAACGGGCTGCTACGTCAGTACTTCCCGAAGGGGACCGATCTATCGCGCTGGAGTGCCGAAGACCTCGAGGCTGTCGCGCTCACGCTCAACAACCGGCCACGCAAGAGTCTCGACTGGAAGACTCCCGCGGAGGTGTTCGAGGAGCAGCTACGCTCACTCCAACAGTCCGGTGTTGCAACGACCGGTTGAACTCAGGGAATACAGCTGGCCGTACTACGAGGGTCTCCTCGGCGGAGCCAACTTCTACAACCACGGGCCGAACCGCGACGGAACCGTGGAGCGGATCAACCGCAAGGACGCCTCGACCTCGTTCATGCCCAGGACCTGGGCGTTCAAGGACGAGTGGTACAATCTCGCGCCGTACCCCAGCTACGTCAACGTGCTGCTCGAGGTCGACCAGGCGACCAGCCAGGCGACGCCGGCAGGCCACGGCGAGTCGCATCCCGTGAGCTGGTGCCAGTACTACGACGGCGGACGGGCGTGGCTCACGACCCTCGGTCACGACATCGCGGCGTGGACCGATGCACCCCTGGCCGGCGACGACCTGTTCAAGCAGCACGTCATGGAGGGCCTCGAGAGCGCGATGGGCATCAAGCCCTTCTGCGCGGCCTGACACCCGCGCGGGAGCTCCTCCCCGGCTCCCGCCACGTGGGCCCGGGCCTCGTCGACCGGCGAGGCCCGGGCCCCTTCCGTGTCCGGAAGTTCCGTCCAGTGGGACATCCACCGGCTCCCACGGAGGTTCGGTTGCCGTACTCGCGAGCCCGACCGATACTGCGCATATGCGGTCCGCTCTCACTGCCGAGCCGGTCTCGGTCCTCGACCGGATCCTCGCCGTCCTCGACGCCGCACGCGAGGCGCACGGCTCGACCACGGTCAGCGAGCTCGCGCGGACGACGGGGATCCCGAAGTCCACGGTCTCCCGGATCGTCGGCGACCTCGTCCGACAGCGCTACCTCGCCCGGAGCGCCGACGGCGTGGTGATCGGCCTGCGGCTGTTCGAGCTGGGGTCGCGCGCGAGCACCCCCCGTCGTCTCGGCATCGCGGCCCTGCCGGTGCTCGCCGAGCTGTACCACGCGACCGGCGAGCACCTGAACGTCGCCGTGCAGGACGGCCGCGACATGCTCTCGGTCGTCTCGGTGCAGGGCCGGCTCAGGCCGTGCCCGTCCCGGGCGGGCGTGCGGGTCCCGTCGGCGACGACCGCGCTCGGCAAGGCGGTGCTCGCGTTCACGTCGGACGAGGTGGTCGTCGGGCGCGTGCTGGGCGGGCTCGACCCCGACCGCCGGCGAAGCCTCGAGCGGGAGTTCGTGCGCGTCCGCGGCGAAGGTCTCGCGGTCGATCGGTGCGAGACCTTCCGCGGGGTGATGGCGATCGCGAGCCCGGTGCTCTCCGCGCAGCGCCAGCCGGTGGCGGCGATCTCGGTCGCCGGACCGGAGACCGACATGGACGCCGATCGGATGATGCCCCTGGTCCGCCACGCGGCACTCGCGCTCACGCACCGGCTGGCGCTCCGGGTGGCCTGACCCGGTGGCCGAGGCAGACGGCGACGACGCGATCGGCGTGCTCGACCGCCTCACGGCACTGCTCGAGGCCTTCGAGTCCGACGACCGCGGACTGGGGATCTCGGAGCTCGCGCTGCGCGCGGGCCTGCCGAAGTCGACGGTGTCGCGGCTGGTCGCGATCCTCGTCCGCAGGAACTACCTCGAGCGGGACGGCAGGCTGCTGCATCTCGGCCTGCGGTTGTTCGAGCTCGGCCACCTCGCCGAGCAGCCGCGACGGCTTCGGAGTGCGGCGCTGCCGATCATGGCGAACCTGCGCAACACCACGGGCGGAACCGTCAACGTCGCGATCCGCGACGAACGCGAGCTGGTCTGCATCGCGGTGATGCGCGGCCAGGCGCCCGCACCGGTGATCGCGCACACCGGTGCCTTCCTCCCGATGCACGCCACGGCGCTCGGCAAGGCGGTGCTCGCGCATTCGCGGGCCGCGTTCGTCGAGGAGATCCTCTCGGCTCCGCTGCCGGCGTGGACGGAGCGGACGCTCACCGATCCGACGGCGTTGCGGGTCGAGCTCGACCGGATCGGCCGCGGCGCTCCGGCCCTGGACGCGGGGGAGTACCTCGCCGGCGTCTCGTGCGTCGCGCACGGGCTGTTCGACCGCTCCGGCGACGTGGTGGGCGCGCTGTCGGTGTCGAACACGTCGACGGTGTTCGACGCGGAGCTGTTCGCGCCGGTCGTTCATGCGGCTGCGGGGGCCTTGACACGGCGGCTCGAGGAGGCGCCCTCAGGCGACACCTGAGTCGTCGGGTGCGGCCGCCGTCGCTACCCGCGCGAGCCGGTCATCGTGGCGACGACCATGTCGCCGATGAGGCGGCGATGCGAGTCCTGCAGTTCGGGAGCGAGCATGTCGCGGTCGAAGATGGCCTGGAAGGTGTGGCGGTTCGCGACGTGGAAGCACGCGTAGGCGCTGATCACCATGTGCACGTCGAGCGCGTCGACGTCGTCGCGGAAGGCGCCCTCCTCGACGCCGCGGTCGATGACCTCTTCGAGGAGCGTGATCGCGGTGACGTTCTCGCGCATCACGGTCTCGGAGCGGCGCAGGTGCTCGGCCCGGTGGATGTTCTCGATGCTCACGAGCTGGATGAACTCCGGATGCGTCGTGTGGTGCACGTAGGTGGCCTCCGCGAGTCTCCTGAGCGCCTCGGTCGGGCTGAGCGAGTCGATGCGGATGCCGCGTTCGACCAGGCGGATCTGCGCGTAGGCGCGCTCGAGGACCGCGAGGTAGAGGCCTTCCTTCGAGCCGAAGTAGTAGTAGATCATGCGCTTCGTGGTTCGGGTGCGCGCGGCGATCTCGTCCACCCTGGCGCCGGCGTAGCCGTTCGCCGCGAACTCGGCGATCGCGACCTCGAGGATGTCGCGCTGCGTCCGGCTCGCCCGCTCGGTGGTGCCCGCGTGCACGTCGTCGATGCGATCGGTCACTCCGCGCTCCCTCCGGCGTCGGGTCGCCCTTCGGCGCGGATCAGCGCGCGGAAGTGCCGCTCCATCCGGTCGCGGTCGGGTGCGACGCCCGTGATGATCCGGAGACTAGCGCATGCCTGGCCGACCGCCATCCGTCCACCGTCGAGCACCGGATGCCCGAGCGCGGTCGCGCGGCCGAGGAGTTCGGTCTCGAGCGGTCGGTACACGACGTCGGCGACCCACGCGTTCGCCGCGAGGCGGTCGAGGTCGAACGCGGTGCCGGGGTGGTGGCTCATCCCCATCGGCGTGGCGTGCACCACTCCGCTCGCGCGTGCGATCGAGTCGGGGAGCTCGGCGAGGTCGATCGCGGCGATCTCGTGCGACGGGTAGAGCGTGCGCATCCGCGTCATGAGGCGTTCTGCGCGATCGCCGTCCTGGTCGTGGAGATCGAGGTGTGCGGTGCCGCCCGCGAGCAGGGCGTACGCGGTCGCGGCGCCCGCGCCGCCGCATCCGATCTGCACCACGCGTCGGAGGGACGCTCCGGGGAGGCCCGTTTCGAGCCCGTCGCGGAACCCCATCCAGTCCGTGTTGTGTCCGACGGTCCGATCGGGTTCGAAGACGACGAGGTTGACGGCACCCAGGCGCTCGGCGTCCGGCTCGAGGACGTCGACGAGGTCGACCACGAGCTGCTTGCACGGGTGGGTGATGTTCATCGCCGCGTACCCGCTCGCTCGAGCCTCCTGGAGGATGGCGCCGATGTCGCTCGGAGGACGTCCGAGTTCGATCAGGTCGTGGACCCGGTACTCGTAGTCGAGGCCGAGCGCGGCCGCCTCGACCTCGTGCATCGCCGGCGTCAGCGACGCGCTGATGCCGTCGCCGACGAGCCCGACGAGGTATCGGGGGCGAGGCGATGTGCGCATGGATGCCCTTCCCGCCCACCGCTCTGTGGGGCCACGTGAGTCCTCGACAAGCATTGCACGCCAGTGTACGAACTAGTACGTTCGTAATCGAAAGCGCGATCGACGATGATTCAAGCCGCTGGAAGGGGTCGCTCGATGACGAGTCCCACCGAATGGAACACCGCCCCCGATCCGACGGCGTCGCCGGTCTCGGTGCTCGACCGCATCATCGCGATCCTCGAGGCGGTCCGCGAGAGCGACGGCCCGGCCACGATCACCGACATCGCCGCACGCGTCGGGCTGCCGAAGTCCACGACGTCCCGACTCGTCGCCGACCTGGCCGACCAGCGGTACCTCGCACGGGTCGGAGGCGGCGCCGGCGTCGAGCTCGGCCTGCGGCTGTTCGAACTGGGCGCCAGGGCGAGCCGACCGCGCCGACTCCTCGCCGCGGCAGCACCGGTGATCCGGCGACTTCGCGAGGCGACGGGCGAGCGGGTGGGACTCTGGGTCCAGCAGGGCACCGACATGGTCTCGATCGCCGCGCTGCCGGGCAGGCTGCCGATGCTGCCGACGAGCGCCGGCATGCACTCGCCCGCACTGACGACCGCCAGCGGCAAGGCGTATCTCGCCTTCTGCGCCGACCAGCGGGTCGTCGACCGCGTCACCGCCTCGCTCGTCGACGACGACGCGAGGCACTTCCGCGACGAGCTCGCCCAGGTGCGGTCGTCGACCCTCGCGACCGACCTTGAGGTCTCCTACCCGGGGATCCTCGCGGTGGCGAGTCCCGTGTTCGGCTCCGGCAGGTCCGTCGTCGGCGCGATCTCGATCGCCGGCCCGAGCGGTGGGATGGATCCGGACCGGATCGCTCCGATCGTGCGCGCCGCGGGCACGAGCGTCAGCCGGCGAGTGGCGGCTGCGTAGCCGATGCGCACCGCGGACTGGACGGCCACCGTCAGCGTGCTGGACCGGATCACGGCGGTCTTCGACGCGTTCGGCGACGAGGACGAGGGCCTCGGGGTGTCGGAGCTGGCCCGCCGGGCGCACCTGCCCAAGTCCACGGTCTCGCGGCTCGCCGCCGACCTCGTCGCGCAGCGGTTCCTCGAGCGCGACGGCGATCGGCTCTTCCTCGGCCTGCGCCTGTTCGAGTTCGCCCAGACCGTCGAACGGCCGCGGATGCTGCGGCGCATCGCGATGCCGGTGATGACCGAGCTGCGCGACGCCACCGGGCACTCCGTGAGCCTGAGCGTGCTCGATGGCGCCGATGTCGTGTGCATCGCGATGGTGCGCGGGGAATCCACCGGATCGCCGCTGCTCCGGATCGGCGGCCGGCTGCCGGCGCACGCCACCGCGACCGGCAAGGCGATGCTGGCGTACCTGCCGCGCGATGACCTCGACCCGGTGCTCGCCGGTGGCCTGCCGGGCCGCACCGATCGCACCATCCGCGATCCCGACCTGCTCCGGCGCCAGCTGGCGGAGGTCCGGCGGCTCGGCGTCGCGACCGAGCTCGGCGAGTGCGCCGACGACCGTGCCTGCGCGGCCAGTCCGATCCTGGCGCCGGGCGGCGCAGCGATCGCCGCCGTCGCGGTCGCCGGACCCGAGGGGGTGCTGGCGCCCGAGCGCGTCGCGCCCGCCGTCCGCGCGGCGGCGTCCGCGCTGGGCCGCCGCCTCGCCGCGAACCCGGGCGACTGACGCGAAGGAGCGTGGCGGGTGGGACCCGCCACGCTCCTGTTCACCACCCGCGGCTCGCGGGTGACGCCTCACTCCGCCGTGTCGCGGATGGCCTGGTAGGCCTCCAGGTTCTCACCGGTGAAGTAGCCCTGGAAGAACTCCTCGGCCTTGCTGATGAACGCATCCATGTCGATGTCGTCCTGCTCGACCACGGTGAACGCGTCGTTCGCGCGGTACTCGTCGAGGATCTCCTCCGTCGACTCGTCGACGCAGTCGCGGTTCTCGGGGCGGATCTCGTGGATCGTCTCCTCGAGCAGCGCGGTCTGCTCCTCGTTCATCTTCTCGTAGGTCGCGTCGCTCACGATGATCCAGTGGATGCCGACCTGGTGGTCGTTGAGGATCGCCGTGTTGAGCACTTCGTCGTAGCTCGACGAGCGGGTGGCGACGATCGGGTTCTCCTGGCCGACCGCGATGCCCTGCTGCAGCGCCGTGTAGACCTCCTCCACCGCGACCGAGACCGGGTTCGTGACACCGAGCGCCTCCGCGTTCGCGAGGAAGATCGGCGAGTTCGGGAACCGGATGGGCACGCCGGCGAGGTCGTCGGGGCTCGTCACCTCGACGTCCTTCGTCGTGAAGGTGCGGTTGCCGAAGAACCATCCGTCGACGATGTTCACGCCGGTCGCCTCGTGGAAGCCGGTGAAGAGGTCCTCGGAGCTCTCGTCGATCCACTGGAACGCGTGGTCGACGTCGTTGAACGCGTACGCCGCGTCGACCACGCCGATGGGCTCATAGGTGGCGCTCAGGGCCGAGGCGCCCTGCAGGTCGATGTCGATGTCGCCGGCCTGCACCTGGGGGAAGCGGTCCGCGTCGGGTCCGAGTTGGCTCGCGGGGTAGAGGTCGACGGTGAATCCGACGTCGGCGCCCTCGAGCCGTTCCTTGAGCAGCTCGACGCCGCAGAAGTAGTTCGGGGTCTCCTCGTTCTGGCTGGTCGCGACGGTGAGGGTCACCGGCGAGTTCTCGGCGGCGCCGGCGTCGCCGGTCTCCTCCGGCGTCCCGCCGCCGGAGCAGGCTGCGAGAACGAGGGTGGATGCTGCGAGCACCGACGCGGCGATTCGACCGCGGCGCGTCGAGCGGGCTGTGCCCATGGGACTCTCCTCTGGTTGTGCGCACGTCCTCGTGCGCCTCTGGCGTGACATTCGACGGCCGGTCAGGAAATCCCGGCACTGCCGACTCTGACCGAGTTCCGGTGGGGCGGACAGCGGCGTCCCGTCGAATGGAACATCCGGTTCGCTTCGCTCCGAGGCCATCTCGCCGTCAGCCCATCAGGCCGAGCAGCGTGGGCAGGCTCGTCACGATCGCGGGGAAGAGCGTGATGAGCAGCAGCACGGCGCCGAGCGGGATCAGGAACGGCAGGATGCCGCGGAAGAGCTCGCCCATCGGCCTTCGGGTGATCGAGCCGACGACGAAGAGGACGGCGCCGACCGGTGGCGTCAGCGATCCGATCATCAGGTTGAGGATCATGATCACGCCGAGCTGCACCGGGTCGATGCCGAACTGGGTCACGATCGGCATCAGGATCGGCACGAGGACGAGGATCACCGGCGGAGCCTCGAGCGGGATGCCGAGCAGGATCAGCAGGACGTTGAGCATCAGCAGGAAGAGGATCGGGTTGTCGGTCAGCCCGGTGAGCCACTCACCGAGGGAACGCGAGACCTGCTCGCGGGCGAGCACCTGCCCCATCAGGTTCGAGGCCCCGAGGATGAGCAGGATCCCGCCCGAGATGACGACGGTCTCCTTGGCCGACTTCCAGAAGACCCGCCAGGTGAGCGTCCGGTAGATCCCACCGAGGACGAGCATGTAGACCGCCGCGATGCCGGCGCTCTCGGTCGGCGTGAACCACCCGCTGAAGATGCCGCCGAGGATGATCACCGGCAGCAGGGCGGGGCCGATGACGCGCACCGCCGCCTTGCCGAGCAGGGAACCCACGAACGGCTTGCCGCCTGCGATCTCGGGGTGTCGCCGCACCCAGAAGAAGATGTACGCCGCGAGCCCCAGCGCCATCAGCATCGCCGGCACGATGGACGCCGCGAACAGGGCACCGGTCGAGATGGACGCCGTCGCGGCGAACAGCACCGCGGGGATGCTCGGGGGCATCACGGTGCTCATGAGCGAACCCGAGGCCGTGAGCCCTGCCGAGAAGCCGTACGGATACCCCGCCTTGAGCATCTGGGGCACCTGCACCTTGCTCGTCGACGCCGCGTCGGCGAGCGCCGAGCCGCTGATCCACGAGAAGCCGATCGCGGTGCCCAGGTTCACGTACGCAAGACTGCCCGGCAGCCTCGGCAGCAGTGCCCGGGCGAGGTCGTAGAGCCTCGTGGCGATGCCGAGGTGGTTGGCGACCGTGCCGACGAAGATGAACAGCGGCACGGCGAGCAGGGGGAAGCTGTTGATGCCGTTGACGACCGAGGTGATCGCGTAGCCGGCCGACAGGCCGTTGCTGTAGAAGTACAGCAGGCTGGCCGCGATCATCGCGAACGCCACGGGGACCCGCAGGAGGAGGAAGACGACGAAGAGCAGGATGTAGAGCCAGAGGTCCAACGGGTCAGCCTTCCATCTCGCCGATGTCGAGCTTGCGCTCGGGGCGGTTCGCGAACGGGATCTTGATGGTCGAGTGGATCGCGGCGGAGACGAAGCCGATCAGCGCGAAGACGTAGAGCATGCCGTAGGGCACGTGCATCGCCGCGCTCAGCCGGCCCCACTCGAGCTCGATCTTCACGAACGCCTCGTACGCGAGGGCGAGGCTCGTGACGACCATGATGACGGCGGACGTGACCCGCAGGGCGACGAAGAGCTTCGTCCCCTCGAGCAGCCCGTCGAAGATCTCGAGCACGATGTGCCCGTTGCGACCCACGAGGTATCCGGTGGTGATGAACGTCATCGCGATCATCGACAGGAGCGCGATCTCGCCGGCTCCGACCCAGGCGACCGAGGGGAAGTACCGGCCGAGCACCTGGTACATCACGCCGAAGACGATCAGGGCGAAGAGCGTGACGCCGATGACGATCTCGATCGCGGACAGCACGCGGATGAACCGCGGGTCGGCCGGCACGCCCTTGTTCAGCTCGGGTCCGGCGTAGAACGTGTCCGTGTGCGGGAAGATCGACTCGCCCAGGGCGGCCTCCGACGCCTTCCTCGTCAGAGGCTCGGGTTCCTCCGACGGGCGGTCATCGGGGTCGGGTCCGGACCCGGGCTCCCTGTCGGTCATGGCGTCACCGCCGTGCTGTGATGCTGCATTGCCAACCTCTCTGTTGATCCCGCGCACCGTCGCGCGCGCATGCGGCTGCTCCTGAGACTCTCCGGCGTCACGCGGATCACCGGAAGGCGAGTCTCGCCGAATGGGACATTATGCCCACGCGCGACGCAGGGCAGGCGGGCGACCCGACGTGTCGGGCCGCCCGCCTGCCGTGCGAGGGGGATCGGGTCGCTACTTGCGCACGTCCACCGTCGCGGTCGAGCTCAACCGCTTCTGCACGCCCTCGTGGAGCACGTCGACCTCGAAGGTCAGCGCGGCCTGCCCGGTCGGCACGTTGTGATCCAGGGCGGCCCGGTCGAACTGGACGACGAGCCAGGTGCGCTTCGTCAGCCGGTTCAGCCACTTCCCGGTCGTGTGCACGCTCGTCGCCTCGACGGGATTCGAGGACAGCGGAGTGAGCAGTTGCGCCCTCCCGTCGTACTCGTACCCCTTCGGCAGGTCGAACGTCACGGTCACCTTCTGGTTCAGCTTGCCCAGCAGCCCGCCATGGTCGCGAACGTCGATGCGGTTCAGCGGGAACTTCAGAGCCCCGGGCACGTCCTGCGGCGTCAGGACCACTTCGATCTTGCCCGTCGGCCGCGGATCGGTGCAGTCGTTGAAGAAGTACTCGCCGGCGCGGTCGAAGGTGTGCTGGTAGCTCTCGCCCGGTTGCAGCCTCGCGTTGAACTCGCCCTCGAAGAACTGCGTCGCGCAGTGCTCCAACTGGTTGGGGAAGTTCGGGAAGGTCTCGGCGCCCGGGTTGAGGAACGTGACGGTCGTGCCGACGGGGACCCGGAGGTGCGTGGGCTGCATCGCGGCCTGGGCCGTGGCATCCCTCGCCGCCGCGGTGTCGGCGGTGCGACTGGACCGCGCGAGCAGCACGGTATTGCCCACCGTCTCGCCCGCGACGGCTGCGCCGCTCACCGGACGCCGGATCGAAAGCGGCGCCGGGTCCGGCCCCTCCGGGCTGCCGGACTCGGTGGTGTAGTCCCCGCCGAGCTTGAAGGCCCACAGCGAATCGCCCTGGGTCACCGAACCGCCGTAGGGGTTCGTCGAACCCGCCGCGAACACCGCGAGGTACTGCTCGCCGTCGATCTCGTACGTGACCGGCGCGGAGGCGATACCCGATCCGGTCTGGAACTCCCACAGCACGTCGCCGTCGGACGAGTCCATCGCCATCAGCCGGCCGTCGATCTGTCCGGCGAAGAGCAGGTCGGATGCGGTCGTCAGCGGACCCTGGCCGTGCGACATGTCCGTCCCGAGGTGGTTCCGCCACTTCACCTGACCGGTCGACGCGTCGTAGGCCAGGATGCCGCCCGTCTGGTACTGCCCGATCGCGCGCTGCCCGTTGGCCGCGGCGCCGTTCCAGTGCGCGACCGGGTTGGTGCCGTAGGGGAAGTACACGAGGTTCGTCAGGTGGCTGTACGAATGGTTCGACCAGTCTCCACCGCCGTTCTGGCTCGTCGTGGAGAGGATCGGCAGGTCCCACTGCGGGTCGTACATGCATCCCTCGCGGTGACCCGACGAGCCCTCCGGGTAGGTCAGGAACGGCTCGTCTGCCGCGACGTAACTGTCCGGGTTGAACACGAGGTTGCCCTCGGCGTCGGGCTGGTAGCCGTTGTAGTTCGGCACCGCGCGCCAGGGATCGCCCGGGATATTCTCGGTCCCCAGCTGCTCCCACACCAGGCATTCGGGGAGGAGGCGCTCGGCCGGGAACGGCTGGGTCGCCGAGTGGCTCTGGCGCGAGTCGGTGATCATCGGCTTCTCGACGACCGGCAGTACCGGCTCCCCGTTCGTGCGGTCGAGCACGAACTGATGTCCGGACTTGCTGCCGTAGAAGACCACCTTGCGCTCCTGGCCGTCGACCACGATGTCGGCGAGCGTGGGCGGATGCACGTTGTCCATGTCCCACACGTCGTGGTGGATCGACTGGTAGTGCCACCGGTACTCGCCCGTCGCCGCGTCGACCGCGACCATCGTGCTCGAGAAGAGGTTGTCACCGGGTCGGAGGGACCCGTCCTGCGAGCTGGTGCAGCTGCGGGCGTTGCCGAAGGTCATGTAGTACAGCCCGAGCTCGGGGTCGACCGCGCCCTGCATCCACGAGGTCGCACCGCCCTCCTCCGAGCAGTCGGTCCCGTCGGGGAGGACCGGTCCCCAGGTCTCCGAGGCGTCGAAGGTCACGCCGTCGAGGCCCGTGAACTTTTCGCCGCGCTTCGGACCGCCGAAGAAGTGCCACAGGTACGAACCGTCGGTCGCGTCAAGGGCGACGACGGCGCCGCGATCGCCGTCGGCGGCGTGCGCGTACACGATGCCGTCGGAGTACACGGTCGCGACCTTCCCGACTCGCCCGAGGTCCTCGCCGGCGGGACCGGTGGGCTGTGCCGACCAGACCTCGGCGCCGGTGGCCTGGTCGAGCGCGACGACGCTGTTGCCGCCGGCGAGGGTGAAGATCTTGCCGTCGCCCGCCGAGACGCCGCGGCGGGTCCCGGACAGTCCGAGCGTCCCGCCCTCCCACTTCCAGCCGGCCGCACCCGTCCTGCCGTCGACGGCGATGACGCCGCCGCTCGGGGTGTCCAGGTAGATGATGCCGTCGACGACGATGGGCGTCGTCTGCTGGCCGACGTCGTCGGTCGCCGGTGCGACCGCCGACACGTGCGTCCGCCACACGGGTCCGAGCCGGTCGACGTTGCGCTTGGTGATCTGCGTGAGGCCCGAGTAGTGCTGGTTGCCGAGGTTGCCGCCCACGGTCGGCATGTCCGCGCCGGTCGGCTCGAGCCCGGTCAGGCCTTCCGGCGGCACGGGTTCGGCCGGTGCCATTCCGTACGCCGGTGACGCCGCGAGGGCGAACACGACGAGTGCCCCCAGTCCCGCCGACGCCAGCCTGCTCTTCGTTCGTTTCCGCATGTTCCGACTCCTCGATCGTCGTTGATCCCGATGCCGTTCGAGGTCGGACGCTAGACCCCCCGTGCGGGGGTGGCAACGCCTCGACCCACCGAGTGGTACACCGGCGAAACGCCTCGCCGGGAGGCGATCCGTCGTCCGCTTTCTGCCCAGTGGGACACGCGTTGTCGCCGCGCGCGGCGCGTGCCTAGCATGCCGACGTCGGCGCACCGCCGGCGGACGGAGTTGTCATGGCCGCTGCTGCACCCAAGTCCCTGTCGCCCGAACAGGAGCACGAACTCGACGAGGTGTTCGCCCGGGCGCGCGCCGCCCTCGCGATCATCGAGACCTACGACCAGGAGCGGGTCGACCGGCTGATCCGGGCGATCGCGTGGGCGGTTGCGAACCGGTCCTCGTTCGAACGTCTCGTCGCCATGGGCATCGAGGAGTCGGGTCTCGGCGACTTCGACAGCCGGATGAACAAGCGCATGAAGATCCGCGGCGTCCTGCGTGACGCGCTCCGCAGCCCGTCGGTGGGAGTCATCGAGGAGGATCTCGAGCGGGGACTCGTCAAGTACGGCAAGCCCGTCGGCGTGATCGGCTGCGTGGTGCCGACGACGAACCCCGACCTCACCCCGGCCGGCAATGCGATCTACGCGGTCAAGGCCCGCGATGTCGTCGTGTTCTCGCCGCACCCGCGGTCGAAGGACACGACCCTGGAGACCGTCCGCCTCATGCGCGAGGCGCTGGAGGCGGAGGGCGCACCGGCGGACATCCTGCAGTGCATCACGTTGCCGAGCCTCGCGGCGTCGCAGGAGATCATGCGCCGTGCCGACCTGGTGATCGCGACCGGGGGACAGGGCCTGGTGCGCGCGGCCTACAGTTCGGGAACGCCGGCATACGGCGTGGGTGCCGGCAACGCGACGGAGTTCGTCGACGACACCGCCGACCTGCGGGAGACGGCGCGCAACTGCATGCTGTCGAAGACGTCGGACTTCGGTTCGGGATGCTCGGCCGACGGCAACGTGCTGGTGCCGTCGACCCGGTACCGCGACATGATCGACGCGCTGGTGGCCGAAGGGGGCCACCTCGCGACATCCGACGAACGCGACGCGCTGCGGTCCGTGATGTGGGACGACGAGGGGCACCGCCTGCCCGACACCGTCGCGGTGTCGCCGCAGGCGCTCGCGCGAGCGGCCGGGTTCGAGATCCCCGACGATCGCCGGTTCATCCTGGTCGAGGGCGACGGCATCGCCGAGGACCGCCAGTTCTGCAAGGAGAAGCTGACCACGCTCATGGCGGTCCATGCCTACGACGGCAGCTTCGAAGACGGCGTCGAGGTCGCCAAGCGGCTCTACGACATCGGCGGCAAGGGCCACTCGTGCGGCATCGCGTCGACCGATGACGCGCACATCGACTACTTCGCGCGCCACATGCCGGTGTCGCGCATCATGGTCCGCCAGCCGAACTCGAAGGCGAACGCCGGCGCGTTCACCAACGGCATGCCGATGACCTCGTCGATGGGCTGCGGCACCTGGGGCGGCAACATCACCTCGGAGAACGTGTCGCTTCGCCACTACCTCAACACGACCTGGGTCTCGCGGACCATCCCCGAAGACCGCCCGACCGACCAGGAGCTGTTCGGCGAGTTCTACGACGCCGCCCTCGAACAGGTCGCGCCGACCGGGGCCGCATCGACCGGGGCCGCGACGTCGTGACCACCGAGCAGGAAGCCCTCCCCGGTCCGGATGCCGCGGGCGACGACGCGGCGATCGTCGAGGAGGCCCGGCGGTGGTGGCGGACCGACATCATCGACGTGCGGCCGGGTGAGATCGCGCTGCGCGGGTATCCCATCGAGCAGCTCATCGGCAACGCGGGATTCGTCGACACGATCTGGCTGATGGTGCGCGGCGAGCTGCCCGCCCCGGCCGAGGCCGCGTTGTTCGAGGCCGCCCTGGTGGCATCCGTCGACCACGGCCCGCAGGCCCCGTCGATCGCGATCGCCCGGATGGCGACCACGTGCGGCGTGCCGGTCAACGGCGCGATGGCCTCGGCGATCAACGTGCTCGACGACATCCACGGCGGCCCCGGCCAGCAGTGCATGGAGCTCTACCTCGAGATCGACCGCGAGGTCGACGAACCCGGCGACCTCGAGGATGCGGTGCGGACCGTGCTCGCCCGGCACCGGGCAGCCGGCGTGAGGTACATCCCGGGGTTCGGGCACCGGTGGCATCCGCTCGACCCGCGGACCCCCCGGCTGCTGTCGCTCGTGGACGACGCGGTCGCCGACGGTGTCGTCGAAGGCCGCTTCGCCCGGATCGGGCGGGCCGTCGAGGACGAGATCGCCCGCGGCAGGCCGAAGCGGATCCCGATGAACGTCGACGGCGTCACGGCCGTCATCTACTGCGAACTGGGCCTGACGCCCGAGCTCGGGCGCGGAGTGTTCATCCTCGCGCGCTCGGTCGGCATCCTCGCCCACACGGTGGAGCAGATGGCACAGGGCGGCCGGATCAAGGGGCCGATGCCGAAGTCCATCGGATACACGTACACGGGGCCGGCCCGCAGATCGGTCCCTGGCGCACGCGACGAACGAAGGAGCAGTTCATGAAGGACCTCGTGTCGAACCAGATCGTCCGGTATCTGGAGTCACGGGACGTCGAGCACGTCTTCGGACTGTGCGGGCACACCAACATCGCACTGCTCGCCGCGCTCGAGCAGAGCGAGCAGATCGCGTTCGTGAACGTGCGGCACGAGCAGATCGCGGCCCACGCGGCCGACGGCTACGCCCGGGCGGGCCGGCGCACCGGCGTCGTGCTCACGCACCTCGGCCCGGGGCTCACGAACGCGACCACGGGCGTGGCGAACGCGGCACTCGACTCCATCCCGATGGTCGTCATCGCGGGCGACATCCCGAGCCACTATTTCGGCAAGCACCCGCACCAGGAGGTCAACCTCCACTCGGATGCCTCCCAGTACGAGATCTACCGGCCGTTCGTGAAGCGCGCGTGGCGGGTCGACCAGCCGCACCTCGTCGCGGAGGTGCTCGACAAGGCGTTCACGCTCGCCGAGAGCGGCCGACCCGGGCCGGTGCTCGTCGACGTGCCGATGGACGTCTTCTCGGCCGAGGTCGACGTCGCACCGTTCGACCGGGTGATCTCGAACACGCGGTCGCTGGCCAAGCCCGGCCTCGACGAGGCGGTCGCCGAGCGGATCGTGCGGAACCTCCTCGACGCCGAACGGCCCGTGCTCTACGTCGGCGGCGGCATCGTCGGCGCGGACGCCGCAGCCGAGCTCGCGGAGTTCGCCGGCCTGCTGTCGCTGCCCGTCGCGCACAGCCTCATGGGCAAGGGCGCACTGCCCGACGACAGCCCGCTCGTGCTCGGCATGACGGGCTTCTGGGGCACTGCGCTCACCAACCGGACGACCCGGACCGCCGACTGGATCCTCGCGCTCGGAACCCGCTTCGCGGAGGCGGACTCGAGCTCCTGGTACCCGGAGTACACCTTCGACATCCCGAAGACCAGGCTCATGCAGGTCGACATCGATCCCGCCGAGCTCGGCCGCAACTATCCGCTCGAGATCGGTGCGATCGCCGACCTCAAGGCCGCGCTGACCGCGCTCCTGCGCGTCGCCCGTCGGCTGGCACCGGATGGGGTCCGACGTGACGGTCTCGTGGCGGAGATCGCCGAAGACCGATCAGCCCGGAAGCGTGGGAACGCCGACGCCCAAGCCTCGGACGCGTGGCCGATGCGGCCGGAGCGGATCCTCGCCGAGACGCGCGAGGTCCTCCCGGCGGACGCCATCATCACGACCGACGTCGGCTGGAACAAGAACGGCGTCGGGCAGCAGTTCGACATCCTCACTCCGGGCACGTTCCTGACCCCCGGCGGCTTCGCGACCATGGGGTTCGGGGGGCCTGCGGCGGTCGGCGCCAAGATGGCGCACCCCGACCGCGTCGTCGTCTCGCTGGTCGGCGACGGGGGATTCGGACAGAACCCCGCCGTGCTCTCGACGGCGCGGGAAGAGCAGGTCGCCGCCGTGTGGGTGGTCATGAACAACAACGCGTTCGGCACCATCGCGGGCCTCGAGAAGGCCGCGTTCGACACGACGTACGGCACGGTCTTCGGCACCGACACGGATCCGATGTACACCGACTTCGCGGCGATCGCCGAGGCGTACGGCGTGACGGGCATCAGGGTCGAGTCCGCCGCCGAGTTCAAGCCGGCACTCGAACGCGCGATCGCCCTCGGCCGCCCGGTGGTGATCGACGTCTCGATGGTCAACGTGCCGACCCCGACCACCGGCCACTGGAACATCCTCGACATCTACAACCCGGGGGAGACCGTCGAGCACGTCGCCACCGAGTGAGCTCGCCGCTCGGTTCGGCGCACAGGCATCCAGCTGCTGCGAATGGAGGGAGGGATCGACCATGGTCCGCGCATCCGGCATGTCCATCTCGACGGTCTGCCTCTCGGGCACGCTCGAGGACAAGGTCCGCGCGGCCGCGGCCGCCGGCTTCTCCGGCGTGGAGCTGCTCGAGTACGACCTCGTCATGTCGGCCTGGTCGCCGGGTCGCCTCGCCCAGGAGGCCGCCGACCTCGGTCTGTCGATCGACGTCTACCAGCCGTTCCACGTCGAGCCGGTGCCGCCGGAACGGCTCGCCGGGTTCCTCCGCCGCGCCGAGCGGAAGTTCGACGTGCTCGACGACCTGGGTGCGCGCGTGCTCGTCTGTTGCTCGTCGAGGAGCGACGACGGCGTCGACGACGACGACCTCGCGGCCGGACAGCTCCACGCGCTGGCCGAACGCGCCGGCGCACGAGGCATCCGGCTGGCGTTCGAAGCGGTGCCATGGGGGCGCGTGCGGACCCATGAGGAGGCATGGCGGCTGGTGTCGGGTGTCGACCACCCGGCGCTGGGCCTGTGCCTCGACAGCTTCCACGTGCTGTCGGCCTCGAACGACGTGGCCGCCGTCGAACGGATCGACGTCGGCAGGGTGTTCCACGTGCAGCTCGCCGACGCGCCGCGCCTGAACCTCGACGTCCGCGAGTGGAGCCTGCACTCGCGCGTGTTCCCCGGTCAGGGCGTGCTCGACGTGGCCGGGTTCCTCCGGCGCCTCGCCGCGGAGGGCTACGCCGGTCCCGTCGCGCTCGAGGTCTTCAACGACGTCTACCAGCAGGAGGACCCTCGGCACACGGCGACCGACGCGATGCGCGCCGTCCGCGCGCTCGCCGAGACCCTCGAGGCCGACGACGTCGACGGACCCCTCGGGGCGATCGCAGCCGCACTCCCGCCGGCCCCGCTGCTCAAGGGGTTCGCGTACGCCGAACTCGCGGTCGACCAGGTCTCGGCGCCGATCGTCGCCCGCACCCTCGACGCGCTCGGGTTCGCGAACAGCGGGCGGCAGGCGTCGCGATCCGTCGAGCTGTGGGAGCAGGGAACGGCGAGGATCCTGCTCAACCCCGACCCCGAGCGCTCGGTCGATCCGGCGAGCGCGTCGATCTGCTCGCTCGCCGTGGAGAGCAGCGATCCCGCGGGCTCGCTGCGTCGCGCCGAGGCCCTGATGGCGCCGGACGTCGTGCGGCGCCGCGTCGGCGACGTGCACGACGGCGGCGCTGTCGCCACGCCCGACGGCATCGCGCTGCACTTCCGCGCACCCGAACCGGCGCCGGACGACGGCGTCGCGCCGGAGTCCGTGCGCGCGTCCCTGGTCGACGCCATCGACCACGTCGCGATCACCGAGTCGATCGACGACTTCGACCAGTCCGCGCTGTTCCTCCGGACGGTGCTCGGGCTCGTTCCGGGCCCGTCCTCGGAGACCACCGCGCCGTTCGGGGTCATCCGGAGCTGGTCGGCGACCGACCCGGGCGGGCGCGTGCGCGTCGCGCTGAGTACGTCGCCGCTGCGCCGCGGCGACTGGGCTCCCGGCGTGTCGAGCCCGCAACTCGTGGCGTTCTCCACCCGGGATGCGATCGGCGCGGCGAGGGCGATGCGCGCGCGCGGAGCGCCGATCCTCCGCATGCCCGACAACTACTACGACGACCTCGATGCCCGACTCGACCTGCCGCCCGGGTTCATCGACGAGCTGCGCGAGCTGTCGATCCTGTACGACCGCGACGAGCGCGGGGAGTTCCTGCACTTCTTCACCGAGATGCTGGGCTCGCGCATCTTCTTCGAGGTCGTCCAGCGCATCGGCGACTACGCCGGGTTCGGCGATCCGCGGAGCGTCCCGCTGCGGATGACCGCGCATCGCCGACAGCGGATGCGCATGCTCGCGAGCGCACCGACGGAGGTGCCGGCCGCGGGGCGCCACGACTACTCGCTCGCGCACCTGACCGCGCTGAGCCTGACCCCGCCGGAACTCGTCGACGCCGCGGCCGCGGCGGGCTACCGGTACGTGGGCCTCCGGATGACCAAGGTCACCACGCAGGAGCCGCACTATCCGCTCGCCAACGACCCGCGGCTGATGCGGGCGACGAAGACCCATCTCGCCGCGACCGGCGTCGAGGTGCTCGACATCGAGCTGGCACGGGTGACGTCCGGCGACGATCCCCGGGACTTCCTGCGGTTCCTCGAGGCCGGAGCCGAGCTCGGTGCGAAGCACGTGATCACGCAGCTGCCCGATGCGGACTTCGCTCGGAAGTCGGACCGATTCGCCGAGCTGTGCGCGCTCGCGCGACCGCTGGGCCTGACGATGGACCTCGAGTTCCCGTCGTGGACCGAGACGCCGAACCTCACCGAGGCGACGCGGGTGCTGCGCGAAGCCGATCAGCCCAATGCGGGCCTGCTGATCGACGTGCTGCACTTCGCCAGGTCGCGCTCGAGCCTCGCCGACCTGCGCGCCCTTCCGCCGGAGTGGTTCCACTACGCCCACGTCTGCGATGCCCCCGGCGACATCCCCGCCTCGACGGCGGACCTCATCCACACCGCCCGCTTCGAACGCCTGTTCCCCGGCGAGGGGGAGCTGGACATGTTCGGCATCCTCGCGGCGCTTCCGGCTGGGCTTCCGTACGCATTGGAGATCCCGCGCGCGATGCTCGTGGCGCAGGTGGGCCCGAAGGAGCATGCGCGGCTCGCGATCGCCGCGGCGCGGGAGCATCTCGATGCGGTCGAGGGCGTGCGGTGATTCGAACGACGGAGGACCGACCATGCACACTCGAACGCTCGGGCAGGGACTCGAGGTGTCGGCCGTCGGACTCGGATGCCTGGGCATGTCGCAGAGCTTCGGCCCGAATCCCGGCTCCCGCGACGAGATGATCGCGGTGCTGCGATCGGCGCCGGACGCCGGTGTGACGTTCTTCGACACCGCGGAGGTCTACGGGCCGTACGTCAACGAGGAGCTCGTCGGCGAGGCCCTCGAACCCATCCGCGACGACGCGGTGATCGCGACGAAGTTCGGGTGGCGCATCGAAGGCGGCGCGAGCGTGGGCGTGGACAGTCGCCCCGAGCAGATCCGTCGGGTGGCGGATGCCTCGCTGCGGCGGCTCCGCACCGACGTGATCGACCTCCTGTACCAGCACCGGGTCGACCCGGCCGTGCCGATCGAGGATGTTGCCGGTACGGTCGGCGAGCTCGTCGCCGAGGCAAGGTGCGCCACTTCGGGCTGTCCGAGGCCTCGGCCGACACGATCCGACGGGCGCACGGCGTGTTCCCGGTCACCGCGCTGCAGAGCGAGTACTCGCTGTGGACGCGCGACCCGGAGGCCGAGGTGCTGCCGACGCTCGCCGAGCTCGGTATCGGCTTCGTCCCGTACAGCCCGCTCGGCAAGGGCTTCCTCACCGGCGCGGTCGAACGCAACGCCTCGTTCGGCGACGGGGACATCCGCTCGACGATCCCGAGGTTCGCCGAGAACAACCTCGCGGTGAACCACGCACTGGTCGATCAGGTCGCCGTCATGGCTGCGTCGAAGGGCGCCGCGCCGGGCCAGGTCGCGCTCGCCTGGCTGTTGGCGAAGCATCCGTCCATCGTGCCGATCCCGGGCACCCGGCGGACGCCGCGCATCGAGGAGAACGCCGCGGCGACCGCCGTCGCGCTGTCGGCCGATGAGATCGCCGACCTCGATGCGCTCGCCGACCGGGTCGGTGTGCGCGGGGAACGCTACGGCGAGCGCCACATGGGATACCTCGACCGTTGAGCGGCGGTGCGCGGGGGAGCACCGCACACCGGTCTCATGAGTACTATTGCAATTGCACTCATGGAGGTGGCCGTTGCCGAACGCGCGCGAGACGTACGAGACCGTCGACTATCACACGGGCGGGGAGCCGTTCCGGATCGTCCCCGACCCGCCGTTCGCGATTCCGGGCGACCGGGTCGCCGAACGCCGGGTCGCGGCGATGGGGTCGCCCGAGATCGAGCGCGTCCGACGGCTCCTGTGCTTCGAACCGCGCGGCCACGCCGACATGTACGGCGGGTTCATCGTCGCGCCCGACGACGACGGCGCGCACCTCGGGGTCCTGTTCTGGCACAAGGACGGCTTCTCCACCGCGTGCGGGCACGGCACCATCGCGCTCGGCACCTGGGCGGTGGAGACCGGTCTCGTGCCCGCCGACGCCTCGGGCGTCACGGACGTGCTCATCGACGTCCCGTCCGGCCGAGTCACCGCGCGGGTGCACACGGATGCCGACGGCGCCGTCGTCGCGGTGGACTTCCGCAACGTCGCGAGCTACCTGATCGCCGAGCGCGTGCCCGTGGCCACCTCGCGCGGCGAGGTGATCGTCGACCTCGCGTTCGGCGGCGCGATCTACGCCCAGCTGGATGCCGCGAGCGTCGGGCTCACGGTTTCCCCGGAGCATGCGGCGGAGATCATCGCGATCGGCCGCGAGGTGAAGTGGGCCCTGAACGACTCCGAGCTCGCGCGGCATCCGATCGACGATCGCCTGAGCGGCGTCTACGGAACCATCGTCTTCGAGGACCTGGGTGCGGATGCCTCGGGCGCGCTGCACCAGCGCAACGCCACGGTCTTCGCCGACGGCGAGCTGGACCGGTCGCCGTGCGGCTCCGGCACGTGCGCGCGCGTCGCCACGCTGAGCGCGACGGGCAGGCTCGCCGCCGGCGCGACGCTCGTGCACGACTCGATCGTCGGCTCGCGGTTCCTGGCCTCCACCGTCGGAACGACCGAGGTCGCGGGGCGACCGGCCGTGCTGCCGCAGGTCACGGGCACGGCGTTCGCGACCGGCACGCACCGGTTCACGGTCGATCCACGCGACACGCTCGTGCCGGGATTCGTGCTCCGATGACCATGTCCATCCCGTTCCTCGACGCCGCCGCGATGCGCTCGGCCCTTCCTCCTGCGGCCGCGGTCGCGGCGATCAGGGCAGTGCTGGCGGCGGGGTTCGCCCCGTCGAGCGACCGTCCGCGGTCGGCCGTGCCGCTCACCGACGGGGAGCTCCTCATCATGCCGTCCGAGGTCGGCGAGACCGCCGGCATCAAGGTGCTCACCGTGGCGCCATCCAATCCGCGACGGGGGATGCCTCGGATCCAAGGGCTCTACGTCCTGTTCGACCCGCAGACGCTCGCGCCGCGCCTGCTGCTCGACGGCGCCGCGCTGACCACGATCCGCACACCGGCGGTGTCGATCGCGGCCGTCGAGCCGATGCTCCGGCGCGGGCGTGAACCGTTGCGGGTGGTCGTGTACGGCGCGGGCCCGCAGGCGCGGGCGCACGTCGAGACGCTGAGGGCAGTGCTCGGGCCGTCGCGCACGATCGAGGATGTCACGTTCGTCACGCGCTCGCCCGCCGGCTCTGCGGCTGCGTACTCGGAGGCGGCGGACTCGGAGGCAGCGGGCTCGAAACCGGCGACCGAGGCGACCGCACGCGCCGGGCTCATCATCTGCGCGACCACGGCCCGAGAGCCGGTGTTCGATTCGCGGATCCTCCGCCCGGATGCGATCGTGATCGCCGTCGGCTCGCACGAAGCGGACGCCCGGGAGCTCGACTCGGCGCTGATGGCGCGCGCCACCGTCGTCGTCGAGGACGCGGCGACCGCGCGCCGCGAGTGCGGTGACGTCGTGCTCGCCGTGGCCGAGGGCGCGCTCGATCCGGAGCGCCTGGTCGCGATGGACGCGGTGATCCGCGGCGAGGCATCGATCGCGGCCGGGCGTCCGATCGTGTTCAAGAGCTCGGGGATGTCATGGGAGGACCTCGTGATCGCCGAGGCGATCGCCCGGGCCCGGGAGGTCGGACGATGACGATGCGCCCCGATGTCTTCGCGGCCCCCGGCGGCCGCGCGACATCCGCTCGGGACGGCGTCCGGCGCCAGGTGTCCGCGACGCTCCGGGCAGCGCTCATCGCGGGCGAGCTCGTCCCCGGCAAGGTCTACTCGGCACCGGAGCTCGCGCGTCGACTCGACGTCTCCGCGACGCCCGTGCGCGAGGCGATGCTGGACCTCGCGCGCGACAGGATGGTCGAGGTCGTTCCCAACACCGGATTCCGGGTGACCGAGGTCGGTCCCGCCGAACTCGATCGCATCACCGCGATCCGCCTCCTCCTCGAGGTCCCGGTGATGGGCGAGATCGCCGAGTCCAGCGCGGCCGGTCGCGACCGGCGGCTCGCCGAGCTCCGCCCGCTCGCCGATGCGATGGTCGCGGCGGCGGAAGCCGTCGACCTCATCGCCTACCTGGCGCTCGACACGGAGTTCCACACCTCGTTCCTCGCGATCGCGGGCAACGACGAACTGGTCGACCTCGTCCGCGGGCTCCGAGAGCGCAGCAGGCTCACGGGACTCCGAGCGGTCGCCGAGGCGGGAGGACTCGCGGCGATGACCCGCGAACACCACGCCCTGCTCGATGCCGCACTCGCCCACGACCGGCGGTCGATCGAGGAGCTGACCCGTCGACACCTCGGGCATGTCCGTTCCGAATGGGCCGCCGACCGGCCGTGATCACGCGAGGCTCGCCGGATCGATGCCGACGACGAGCAGGGTCTGATAGCCCGCGGCGACCGTGACGTAGATCGTGAGCACGGCGCCGAACGCGCGCTCGCGCCGCGACCCGGTGTCGCCGAGCAGCGGCAGGGCGAGGTGACCGCTGCGCAGCCAGACCCGGTTGAGCACCGGCACCTCGGCGACGAACCTGGGCGGGCGCACGACGATCGGCCACAGCGCGCCCGGCAGCCCACCGGTGGTGAGCGCGTCGCCCGCGAGGTGGACGGCGTAGCCGATGGTCACCGCGACCGGGAACCAGGCGATCTGCTCGGGCACCACGACCACCACCACGAGGGCGAGCGCCGCGCCGAGGAGCCAGGCCGACCACCATGTCCGGACGAAGTCCCTGGCCTTGAGTGCGAAGCACGCGAGGGCGGCGGTCGCGCAGCCGACGCCGATCGCCACCGGTCCGACGCCCTCGACCTCGACCGTCGCGAGCGTCAGGGCCCACGACAGGAGCGCGACGAGCGCGACCGCGAGCAGCGAGTGCGCACCCTGCCGGTGGCCGCCGGATGCCTCCCCGATGAGCCGCGTGATCAGCCTTCCCAGCACGGGCACCGAGTAGGCGATCGTGCCGCTGTGATGATCGGCGTCGGGCAGTAGCGCCGCGCCGGCGCAGACGACGGCGCCGACGAGCACGCCGATCGGGTCCAGTTCCCACGCGCCGCTCGTGAGGTACGGGACGGTTCCGGTGACGGCGATCCAGGCGGCACCGCCGGTGATCGCATGGTTGATGCCCATCACGGGCGGATGACTCGGATTCGGTGCACGGCCCCGATGCTAGCGACCACCGCGGACACGGGGTGTGCGATCGCGTCAGCCGTCGCGGCCGGACTCCGGCGCGCCGCGGGGCCTGCTTGACCACCCCCCGGACGCGGCACAGAATGGGTGGGTTCACGCACGGGGGAGCAGGAGGCTCATGTCAGACGCACAGGTTCGATCGACCACCACGAGCGAGGCGCCGACCGCGATCTTCGATGCGGCATCCCTCGACCAGTCGGGCGGGACCGACGGCGTCCAGGCCGCAGCGACCGAGCAGTCGGCCCCCGGCACGTCCGCCGAGCCGGCGGAGAAGGCGGTCTGGAGCCGCGACCTGCGATTCATGCTGGTCGTGCTCGCGGCGATCGCGGCCCTGTTCCTCGCGTTCGCCCTGCTCATCGCGTTCAGCCCGACCGGCGCCGCGATCAGCGCCCTCGCGGTCATCGCCGCACCCATCGCGACCATGGTCGCCGCGTACTACGGCATCAGCCTGGCGCTCCGCCAGGTGCGCGACGCGAATGACGCCGCCGAGGCCGCGGAGGCGAGGGCTCGCGCGGCCGAGGCCAGCGCGCGCGACTCCGACGCCTGGTCGGCGCAGATGGAATCGGGGCTGCGCGTCGCGGTGTCGAAGCTCAAGGGCGCCGGTCTCGAGACACGCGATGTGGAGCGCGCCGCCGGAACCCCTGACGAGTTCTTCTGAGCGCTGACCGACGACTGCGTCCTCGCCCTGACGGACGCCGCGTTCACCGCCAGGTGTCGAGCGCCTGCGCCGGCGGACGCCCGGACAGTTCGCCGAGGATCAGGTGGGACCGCGTGGACACCACGCCGGGGCGACCCTGGATCTCACGCAGGATCGCCTGGCTGAGCTGTTCGTGATCGGGTGCGCTGACCGTCAGGATCAGGTCCAGCTCGCCCGACACGGCCTGCACCTTCTCGACGAACGGCAGTGCTGCGAGCTGTCGCGCGATGTCCTCCCAGGGCGTGCCGTCGGCGACGTGCACGACGACGAGCGCCGAGATCGACAGGCCGATCGACCGGCGGTCGATCTGGGCGCCGAACCCGGTGATGACCCCGCGCTGCTGGAGGTTCAGCAGGCGGTTGTGCGCCGCAGTGCGGGAGATGTGCACCCGGTCTGCGAGGGTGCGCACGGAAAGGCGACCGTCGCGACTGAGTTCAGCGACGATCCTCTTGTCGATGGGGTCGAGCGGCTCCCCCCGATGAGCGTGTTCGGTCATCCTGTTCCGATCCCGCTCTCAGCGTAGCGGCTGCGCACCGCCGCGCGTCGGAGGGATTCCCGCATCGGTGCGCGCCGTACCCGATCGGGCAGCACGACGCGGGCGACGCGCAGGGCGGTGAACCAGCCGTCCGCGGCCCGGGCGACCCGCGGCGTGAACCGGAATCCGTAGGCGGCCCGGATCTGCGCGGGCAGCAGTGCAGCCGTCACGAGGCGGACGGGCGGCAGCGCGAGACGCATCCAACCCGGCAGTTCGGGCTCGACGAGCAGGGCGCGTGATATGTCCCGCGCCTCGTCGCCGACCTTGAGCGTGCTGAGCCGTGATCGCCACCATCGGTCGAACTCGGCGCGGGTCGAGGGCCATCCGGCCGAGCGCGCCTGGAGGTTGGCCGCGAGGTCGCCGTATCCGCGGACCAGGATGTCCGCCGTCGGCGGGTCGAGCGGGCCGGCGAGCCGCTCCTCGAGGTCGAGCCCGACGGCGAGCAGCGTCGACGCGACGAACCGCTGCGCGTCCCGGTCGAACGCGCTGTACGACGGGGCGGATGCCGAGGCAGCGCCCCTGACCGGTCGGTGGCGCTCGTCGACCGCGGCCGCCGCAGCCTGCCGGATGCGCTCGTCGCCGAAACCGATCGCGTGGACGTAGTCGAGCGTCCCGCGGAGCCGCGCGAGCGGGTCGGTGCGGAACGCGCTGTGCCGGGCGACTCCGCGTGCGACCCGGGGGTCGGCCAGCTGGAGGAGGATCGCCGCGGCACCGCCCGCGAGCAGGGTCGCGTCGCCCGCGTGTCGACGGAACACCTCGAGCTCACCGGCATCCATCACGGGTCCAGTCTGGTCGTCAGTACCAGTTGACCGCTTCGGAGTGGGCCCAGGCGCCGCAGGGTGCGCCGTAGCGCCCCGAGATGTACGAGAGGCCCCAGTTGATCTGCGTGGCCGCGTTCGTGCGCCAATCGGCGCCGGCCGCCGCCATCTTGCTGCCCGGCAGCGACTGCGGGATGCCGTACGCGCCGCTCGACTCGTTGTACGCGTCGGCCCGCCAACTCGACTCCCGGGTCCAGAGCTTCAGCAGGCATTGGTACTCGCCGTCGCCCCAGCCGTACCCGCTCATCGCACTGCGGGCGTACGCCTTCGCGCCGGCGGGGTCCACGACGACGCCCGGCGGCGGGGGAGCGGTGCCGATCCCCGCGGCGGCGGCAGCGGCTTCCGCCGCCGCAGCCTCGGCGGCGGCCTGCCGGGCGGCGGCCTCCTGTCGTGCCTGCTCCCCGATCTGGTACCGGCGCTCGAGGTCGACGGTGCGGTCGCGCAGGCTCGCCAGCTGCGCCCACAGGGTGTCGAGCGTCTGCCGCTGCGCGGTGAGCTCGGCCTCGGCGGCGAGGTGCGCGGACTGCGCGGCCTCGGCGCGGTCCTCCGCCTCGGACGCCAGTCGGTCGCGTTCGGCCGCGGCGACCGCGGCCTGGTCGCCGAGTGCCTCGGCGTTCGAGCGCTCGGCCTGGGCCTGCTGGGCGACCAGGCTGTACAGGTCGGTGAGCCGCGCGGCGCGCGCGAGGCTCGCGAGGGTATCCGCCGGATCGGCGTTCGCACGCACCGGGGAGGCGCCGAAGAACGCCTGGAGGGCGGCATCCGATCCGCCCGTCCGTGCGAGCAGGGCGGCCGTGCGACCGAAGCGGCGCGACGACTCCTCGGCGGATGCCGCCGCGGCGTCGGCTGCGGCCTGCAGGTCCGCGGCCGCGGCGACGGCGGCTTCGTGGGCGGACTCGGCGTCGGCGGCCCGGGAGGCGGCGAGCACGGCTGCGTCGCCGAGCCGGCCCGTCTCCACCTCGAGGTCGCCGATGAGCGACACGATCCGGCCGGCTTCGGCGTCGCGGGTCGCGACGTCGGCCTTCGCGGCCTCGACCTGCTCCCAGGTCGGGTACTCCTCGGCGAGCGCCGGTGATCCGGGCGCGATCGACATGACGGCGGCACCGGCGACCGCGAGCATCGCCGCCGCAGCCGCGCGCCGAGTGCGCGCCGACCCGGTCATCGCCATCCCGAACCTCCCTCCCCGAGGCCCGGCGAGTCTACCCAGCGGTCGACGCCGCGCCGTGAGAGACACGCAGCGTAGACTCGATGCCCGTGCCCGCCCGCCGCTCCCTGCTCGTCGCCGTCGCCCTCGTCGGCGTCCTGACGGGCGTGATCGCCGGATGCACCGGTGCGTCGGCTCCGTCCCGATCGTCGGCGACGCCGAACGACCCGCCTTCGGCGCCGACGACGACGGCACCGGCGGATCCGGTGGCGGCCTGGGTCGCGGATCGCGTCGAGTCGATGACGACCGAGCAGAAGGCCGCCTCCCTCCTGATGCTGCATGCCCCGGGAACGGATCCGGCGCCGCTGCGGGCCCTCGTCGATCAGGGCATCGCCGGGCTCATCCTCATGGGCGACAACGTGCCCGGGACCCCGGCCGAGCTCGCGGTGCTGACGGCTGCGGTGCAGGCCGACCCCGAGGCCCGCGCGCTCATCGGCATCGACGAGGAGGGCGGGATCGTCCAGCGACTGCCGTGGGACGACGCCGCGGCCGCGACCGAGTTGCGCGGGCTCCCGCCGGAATCGACCACGGCAGCCTTCACGCGTCGCGGCGACCTGCTCGCGCAGGTCGGCGTCGACGTGAACTTCGGCATCGTCGCCGATGTCACGTCCGATCCGGGCTCGTTCATCGCCGACCGGATCCTCGGCACCGAGCCGACCGCGGCCGCGGGGCGCGTCGCGGCGGCCGTCGCGGGGGAGTCCGGTCGTGCCGCATCGACGCTCAAGCACTTCCCGGGTCACGGCGCGGCTCCCGGCGACTCGCACGAGTCGGTGCCCGTCGCGCCGCTGACGATCGACGAGTGGCGGGCGGGCCCGGCCCTGCCGTTCGCAGCCGGCATCGACGCCGGCGCCGAAGTCGTGATGACCGGCCACCTCGCGTACCCGCAGGTCGACCCGCAGCCGGCATCCCTGTCGTCGACCTGGCATTCGATCCTGCGCGACGAACTCGGATTCGACGGCGTGATCGTCACCGACGACATGCTGATGCTGCAGCACAACGGCCTCCCGGAATACGCCGACCCGAACGAGAACGCGGTGCGCGCCGTGGCGGCCGGCGCCGACCTGCTGCTCTACGTGCTTCCGGCCGATCCGTCGGAGTTCGGCATCTCGGTACAGGCCCTCTCCGACGCGATCGCCGGTGCGGTGCGGTCCGGTCGGATCTCGGAGGATCGACTCGACGACGCGGCGACACGCGTGCTGTCCATGCGGCGCACGGCGGCGCACTGACCGCGAAGGGATGTGGCCTGCCGCCCGCCGCCTTCCCGAGTCGCCCGGTGACGGCGCGGTCCGATCGGATTCGGTCGATCGGGAATACTCAGGCGAACACCATACGTTTGCATACGACGAGCCGGGAGATCTCCGGCTTCCAAGACGATCCACTGGAGACCGACGAATGACCACCACCGCTTCGACCATCGAGATCCCCGGCTACCGTGTCGGCACCTGGACCATCGACCCCACGCACAGCGAGGTCGGCTTCCAGATCCGCCACCTCATGATCAGCAAGGTCAAGGGCAAGTTCGAGCGTTTCGACGCGACCTTCACCACCGCCGAGAACCCCCTCGACTCGACCGTCACCGCGTCCGCCGAGGTCGCCTCGGTCAACACCAACGAGCCGAACCGCGACGGCCACCTCCGCACCGGCGACTTCTTCGAGGCCGAGACCTACCCGACCATCGACTTCGTCTCCACCGGCGTGCGCGTCGAGGACGGCGACTTCAAGGTGGACGGCGACCTGACGATCCGCGGCATCACCAAGCCGGTGACCTTCGACTTCGAATTCGGCGGCTTCGGCGGCGACCCCTACGGCAACTACAAGGGCGGCGCATCGGCCAAGGCCGTGATCAACCGCGAGGACTTCGGCCTCAACTACAACGCCGCGCTCGAGACCGGCGGCGTGCTGCTCGGCGACAAGGTCACCATCACGCTCGAGCTGCAGGCCGCGCTCCAGCAGTAGGGTCGCGCAGCGCTCGACGAGGGCGGACGGTCGTGGATCGGCTGTCCGCCCTCGTGCTTGTCCGTCATGGTGTCGTCCGCCCGCGCGTCGCGCCGTGGACGCCCGAGTTCGTACGCCTGCCGTCGGGCGGCTGCGCTCAGCTCGCCGTGCCGTCGGCGGTCACCACGCCGGAGACCGGCACCCCGCGGAACCGCGCCCAGGATGCCAGGGCGCGCGCGTAGTCGTTCGGCTCGGCTCGCCCGTCGAACGGCTCCACGGTCACGACCGTGCTGCGTGGTCGGTCGCGACCCGAGCCAAGCGACACCCGGGCCGTCGCGTCGCGCCGCCGCCACGTGCCGACCACGCGCCCTGCGTCGACCAGGATCGGCCGGAACACGCCGTTGCCGCCGGGCACGACGCGCGGGGCGAAGGACGGGGCGCACACCGGTGATCGGTCGGCGTACCCGATGAAGTACTCGTCGAACGCGGCGAGCGCGAGGCGACCGGACGGCCGCGGGGCCCGCGACTCCGCGACGGTCGGATCCGCGTCGTTCGCATCCGCAGGAGACGGTGCCCCTTCGCCGGGTTCCGCAGTCACCCAGTGCCGGTCGTCGAAGGGGATGACCGCGTCGCCCGCGGCCGCGATCCCGGTCCGGATGTCGCCCAGCGTCAGGCCCGCCCACCACGCGGCGTCCCGTTCGGTCGCCGGTCCGTGCCCCCGGAAGTACGCCGTCACGAGTGCCGCGAGCAGTTCGTCCCGATCCACCGGCGCGAAGCTCGAGGGCACCCATTCCTCGACGAGGGCGAACTGCTGCTCTCGCCCTTCGACCGGGCCGAGGCAGACGACCGCGTCGCGTGCGAGCCGCCCGATCAGGTGGTACCCGCGCTGTCCGTCGGTCGAGAGCCCGGCGATCTCCCAGGCCCGGTACAGCTCATCGCGCGTTGCGGGGCCGCCGGCGAGCAGCTGTTCCGCGACTCGTCGCGCGGTCGAGTAGGTGACGTCATCGTCGAGGCCCAGTTCGACGCGCCTCGCCTGTTCGGCGCGATGCATGCGCTCAGCCGTCAGCGCGAGGAACGGCCGCAGGCGCGCCGGCGGGACGAAGTGCAGCGTGCCGCGGAACGGCCAGGTCCGCACGATCTCCCCGCGATCGATCGCGGCGTCGACCTCGGCCTCGACCGACCCCCGGATGCGCGCGCCGATGGCCCATTTCGCGGCGGCGAGGTCCTGCGCCTGGATCGCGCCGAGACGCTCGACGACCTCGGCCGGCGAGGAGAGACTGCCGCCGCGGTCGAGTCCGTGTGCGGCGAGCCGTGTCGCGCGCAGGCGGGCGGAGCCGGTCGGTGCATCCATGCGAACAGTATGGCGAGGACCGCCGACGCTGCGCCCCGCGCCATCGGTCGGGCGCAGCGGCCGTACTCGGATGTCAGGTCGGATAAACTGGGAGGCTGTGCCGCTCGGCACGATCCCCATTCCAGCCCTGACGCTCCGGAGGCCCGAGTGCTCGCCGTCCATGACCTCGAGATCCGCGTCGGCGCGCGCCTGCTCATGGAGCACGTGAACTTCCGCGTTACCTCGGGCGACAAGATCGGGCTCGTGGGCCGCAACGGTGCGGGCAAGACGACGCTGACGAAGACCCTCGCCGGCGAGACGCTGCCCACCGGCGGCCGCATCGACCGGTCGGGCGAGATCGGCTACCTGCCGCAGGACCCGCGCTCGGGAGACCCCGACATGCTGGCCCGCACCCGGATCCTCGACGCCCGAGGGCTCGGCTCGCTCGTGCTCGGGATGCGCGAGGCATCCGAGTTGATGGGGTCGGACGACGCGGCCGTCGCCGAGAAGGCGATGAAGCGCTACGGCAACCTCACCGACCGCTTCACCGCACTCGGCGGGTACGCGGCCGAGGCCGAGGCGGCGTCGATCGCGTCGAACCTGAACCTGCCCGACCGCATCCTCGACCAACCGCTGAAGACGCTCTCCGGCGGCCAGCGACGCCGGATCGAGCTCGCCCGCATCCTGTTCTCCGACGCCGACACGATGATCCTCGACGAGCCGACCAACCACCTCGACGCCGATTCGGTCGTCTGGCTCCGCGAGTTCCTGAAGAACTACAAGGGCGGCGTCATCGTCATCAGCCACGACGTCGAACTCGTCGGCGAGGTCGTGAACCGGGTCTTCTACCTCGACGCCAACCGTTCGGTCATCGACCTCTACAACATGGGTTGGAAGCACTACCTCCGCCAGCGCGCGGCCGACGAGGAGCGCCGGAAGAAGGAGCGGGCCAACGCCGAGAAGAAGGCCGGCGCCCTGCAGCTCCAGGCCGCCCGGTTCGGCGCCAAGGCGTCGAAGGCGGCCGCCGCGCACCAGATGGTCGCACGTGCCGAGAAGCTGCTCGCCGGCCTCGAGGAGGTGCGCCAGGTCGACCGCGTCGCGAAGCTCCGCTTCCCGACCCCGGCCGCGTGCGGCCGCACCCCGCTGAGCGCGAGCGACCTCTCGAAGAGCTACGGCTCGCTCGAGATCTTCACCGCCGTCGACCTCGCGATCGATCGCGGCTCGAAGGTCGTGATCATCGGCCTGAACGGCGCGGGCAAGACCACGCTGCTGCGCATCCTCGCCGGTGTCGACCGGCCCGACACGGGCGTGCTCGAACCCGGCCACGGCCTGCGCATCGGCTACTTCGCGCAGGAGCACGAGACGCTCGACGTGAAGCGCAGCGTGCTCGAGAACATGGTGAGCGCCTCGCCGAACCTCACCGAGACCGAGGCCCGCAAGGTGCTCGGCTCGTTCCTGTTCACCGGCGACGACGTGCACAAGCCGGCCGGCGTGCTCTCCGGCGGCGAGAAGACCCGTCTCGCGCTCGCGATGATCGTCGTGTCCGGCGCGAACGTGCTGCTGCTCGACGAGCCCACGAACAACCTCGACCCGGCGAGCCGCGGCGAGATCCTCGACGCGCTCGCGCACTTCGAGGGTGCCGTCGTGCTCGTATCGCACGACCCGGGCGCGGTCGAGGCGCTCAACCCCGAGCGCGTGCTCATCATGCCCGACGGCGTGGAGGACCACTGGAGCGCGGAGTACCAGGAGCTCATCGAGCTCGCGTGACGGCGCGGCCGTCGCTCGAGTGTCGCCTGACCGACCGCGTCAGCCGCGGTCGAGGATCTCGTCCTCGACGTCGGCGTCGGCGCGCTCGCGCGGCATCCGCTTCGGTTTCGGTTCGCGTTCGCGCGACGTCGTGTCGCCCTCGGCGGATGCCTCCGCGAGCCCCTTGCGCTCCTGGTTCGCCGCCCATGCGAGGCCGATGAACCCGAGCAGCGCGAAGACGAACCACTGCAGGGCGTAGGAGAGGTGCGGGCCTTCGTCGCGGATGGGCCGGGCCGCGGCCAGCGGCGGCTCGTTCGCGTCCGCACCGGTCTGCACGAGGATGCCGTAGGCGCCGGTGTAGCTCGGCTCGCCGACGCGGTCCGCGAGCTCGTCGAGGTCGATCGTCGCGAGCTCGTCGCCCGACGCGGTCCGGCCGTGGATCGTGCCCTCGCCCGCCTTGAGGCGGGCGGTGACCTCGACGTGTCCGCGCTCGGGCGGCTCGTATGCGCTGGGCCGGCCGTCGGAGTCCTGCGGGATCCAGCCGCGGTCGACGAAGAACACGGTGCCGTCGTCGAGACGCATCGGGGTCACGACCTCGAATCCGGATGCCCCCTCGAACGGCCGATTGCGGATCACGACCTCCTCGTCGGCGAGGTACTCCCCGGAGATCGCGACGACCTGCCAGCGCTCGTCGGGATCGAATCTGGCCGGGTCGGGGAGTGCCGCGGCGACCGGCTCGGGTTGCGCATCGTAGTTCGCGTCGATGCGGGCGACCTCGGTGAGCGCCTCGGCGCGACGGTTCAACTGCCAGGTTCCCAGCGCGCAGCACGCGATCGCGAACACGACGACGAGGGCGAGGTATCCGGCCCAGCGGGGCGATCGGAGGAATCCCCAGGAGGTCACGCGGCACCTCCGTCGATCGGATCGGCTGCCGGCCGGCCCGGCGCCGCGACGGTCGGGTCGAAGGGCGCCACCGCGACCGGGAACGATCGCGACGCGAGGAAGTCGCGCAGGTACTCGACGTGCTCGTCGCAGGCGAGCCAGGTCTTGACGCGGGACTCGTCGTGGATGCGCGGGTTGCGCCAGTCGACGCGCCAGCGCGCCGACTCGCGGCACCCGGCGCGCGAGCAGGTGTCCGCCGCGGGGGCGGTTCCGGGCAGGCCGATCATCCCTCGCGCTCCTCGGGGCGCCGCCCTTCGGCGTCCGGTCCGTCCGCCTCGGACCGCCCGTCTTGACGGGCCTCATCCGTCGGCGGTTCCGCACCCGGCTCGTCGGCGGACCGGTCTGCGTCCTGGTCCGCGGGCTGGTGGGCCCCGTCGACGAGCACCAGGCCGCCCGGGCGCTCGACGGCTCCGCCCCGCCCGCCGCCGACGTTCGCGAACACCACGGCGATGTAGGGCAGGAAGATCGCGCCGGCCGCGCACACCGCGAGCCACCATCCCTGCGCGAAGAGCATGAGGAAGATGCACAGCACACGGATCGACATCGTGATCGTGTACTTGATCATGCGCGCACGCCGCTCGTCCTCTGGGGACGGCGGGAGCGTCGTGATGGTGTGCTGGTTCATCGTCGCCGCCGGAGATTCCGGCGCTCCTCACCATCAAGCCTACGTCCGTCCGGCGCCGACGGATGCCTCTCCGCCCAACCCATACACTGGGACGGGCCGCTCGGCGGCCGGAACCTCAGCACCCGAGCGAATGGAGCCCCCCGATGACGACCCGCACCGTCCTGGTCACCGGAGGCAACCGAGGCATCGGCTACGCGATCGCCGAGGAGTTCGTCGCGCAGGGGCACCGGGTCGCCGTCACCGCCCGATCGGGCGAGGGACCCGCCGGCACCCTCACGGTTCGGGCCGACGTGACGGACGCCGAATCCATCGACCGTGCGTTCACCGAGGTGGAGGCCGAGCTCGGGCCGATCGAGGTCGTCGTCGCGAACGCCGGCATCACGCGCGACACGCTGCTGCTGCGCATGTCGGAGGACGACTTCGAGCAGGTCGTCGACACGAACCTCACCGGAGCGTTCCGCATCGTCAAGCGCGCATCGAAGGGCATGCTGAAGGCCCGCTTCGGCCGGGTCGTGCTCATCTCGAGCGTCGTCGGCCTGTACGGGTCGCCCGGCCAGGTCAACTACTCGGCGTCGAAGGCCGGCCTCGTCGGCATGGCCAGGTCGCTCACGCGCGAGCTCGGAGCACGCGGCATCACCGCCAACGTCGTCGCCCCCGGCTTCATCCGCACCGACATGACCGACGAGCTCTCACCCGAACTGCAGGAGGAGTACCGCAAGTCGATCCCCGCCGGCCGCTACGCCGAGCCCGCAGAGGTCGCCAAGGTCGTGGCATGGATCGCGAGCGACGATGCCGCCTACATCTCCGGCGCGGTCATCCCGGTCGACGGCGGCCTCGGCATGGGGCACTAGCGAGCGCGGGGGCACTCGCGCGCGCCGGGGCGTTCCGTCGAGCTAGACCTAGCGGGCCAGGCCCGCGAGCGGGAGGACCGCAGACAGGTCGGGCAGGTCGATGACCACGTCGGCCTGCTCGCGCACGATCGGCTTCGCGCAGAACGCGACGCCGAGCGCCGCGCGGGCGAGCATCCGCAGGTCGTTCGCGCCGTCGCCGACGGCGATCGTGCGAGACAGCGGGATGCCGCTGACCCCCGCCCATTCCTCGAGCGCTGCGGCCTTGGCGTCGGCGTCCACGATCGCACCGTCGACGTGACCCGTCAGGGCGCCGTCTGCGACGACGAGCCGATTCGCCCGGCAGAAGTCCAGGCCCAGTCGTTCGGCGAGCGGGTCGAGCAGTTCGTGGAACCCGCCCGACACGACGCCGATCCGACCGCCGACCGCGTGGACCCCGGCCACGAGCGCCTCGATACCCGGCGTCGGGGTCATCCGGGCGCGGACTCGGGGGAGCACGTCCGCGCCGACGCCGCGCAGCGTGGCGACGCGTTCACGCAGGCTCTCGGCGAAGTCGAGCTCGCCGCGCATCGCCCGCTCCGTGACCGCGGCCACGAGTTCGAGGCTCCCGGCCTCCTCGGCGAGGAGCTCGATGGCCTCCTCGCGGATGAGGGTCGAATCGGCGTCCAGCACGACGAGCGGCCCGCCGGAGCGGGCCGGAATCGCGCCGCTCACGCGGACGCCCGCACTCGGGAGCCCTTGCCGACGACGGTGATCCCGCTGTCGGTGACGATGAAGCCGCGGGCGAGGTCGTCGGCGCGGTCCACGCCGATTCGCGCACCCGCCTCGACGACGACGTCCTTGTCGAGGATGGCCCGCTGCACGGTCGCCCGGGCCTCGATCCGGGCGCGGTCGAACAGGATCGAGTCCGCGACGTGCGCGCCCGAGCCGACGACGGCCCACGGGCCGAGCACGCTGCGTTCGACGTGGGCGCCCGAGATCACCGAGCCGAGCGAGACGATCGAGTCGATCACGGTGCCGAGCGAACCGCGGGCGTCGCGGGTGAACTTCGCGGGCGGCGAGTTGAGCTGCTGGCTGAAGATCGGCCACTCGCGGTTGTAGAGGTTGAAGACGGGCAGCACGGAGATCAGGTCCTGGTGCGCCTCGAAGAACGAGTCGAGCGTTCCGACGTCGCGCCAGTAGTAGCGGTCGCGATCCGTGGAGCCTGGGACCTCGTTGCGCTTGAGGTCGTAGACCCCGGCGGCGCCCTGCGCCACGAAGGCCGGGATGATGTCGCCGCCCATGTCGTGCCCGGAGTCGGTCCGCTCGCCGTCGCGCAGGACCGCGTCGATCAGCGCCTCGGCGTCGAAGACGTAGTTGCCCATCGATGCGAGCACCTCACCGGGGGAGTCGGGCAGGCCCACCGGGTCCTTCGGCTTCTCGAGGAACCGATGGATGTGATCCGGGCGCTCGGGGTCGACCTCGATGACGCCGAACTGGTCGGCGAGCGAGATCGGCTGTCGGATCGCCGCGACCGTCGCGGCCGCCCCGGACGCCACGTGCGCGTCGATCATCTGGCTGAAGTCCATGCGGTACACGTGGTCGGCACCGACGACGACGATGATGTCGGGCTGCTCGTCGTAGATCAGGTTGAGGCTCTGCAGGATGGCGTCGGCCGATCCCGAGAACCATCGCTTGCCCAGGCGCTGCTGCGCCGGGACGGATGCCACGTACGAGTTCAGCAGCCCCGACAGCCGCCACGTCTGCGAGACGTGGCGGTCGAGCGAGTGCGACTTGTACTGGGTGAGCACGACGATCTGGCGCAGGCCCGAGTTGACGAGGTTCGACAGCGCGAAGTCGATCAGGCGGTACTGGCCGCCGAACGGCACCGCGGGCTTGGCGCGGTCCTCGGTCAACGGCATCAGGCGCTTGCCTTCTCCACCTGCCAGGACGATGCCGAAGACCTTGCGCGCAACCATGCGCCAAGCGTATCCAGCGGAGCGACCGCGTGCGACCGCGCGACCGATCGTGACGCGGTCGCAACGGGGATTCCGCCGATCGCGCTGCGCTAGGTTGACTTGCATGCGCGTCGACCTGCTCACCCGCGAATACCCACCCGAGGTCTACGGCGGCGCCGGCGTCCACGTGGCCGAGCTCGTCAGGGCGCTCCGGCGCGAGATCGACGTGGCGGTCCGGTGCTTCGGCGCACCCCGAGCGGAGGCGGGGACGACGGCATACGGCACGCCGGCCGGCCTGGTCGACGCGAACGCGGCGATCGCCACCCTCGGCGTCGACCTCGAGATGGCGGCGGATGCCTCGGGCGCCGACCTCGTCCACTCGCACACGTGGTACGCGAACTTCGCCGGATTCACCGCGAAGCGGCTGCACGGGATGCCGCACGTCGTGACGGCGCACAGCCTCGAACCGCTGCGGCCGTGGAAGGCCGAGCAGCTCGGCGGCGGATACCGGGTGTCGTCCTGGGCGGAGCGATCCGCCTTCGAGGACGCCGACGCCGTCATCGCCGTGAGCGACGGCATGCGTCGCGACATCCTGCGCGCCTATCCGGCGATCGAACCGGGGCGCGTGCAGGTCGTGTACAACGGCATCGACCTCGAGGACTGGCATCCGGTCGACGATCCCGACGCGGTGCGTGTGCTCGGCGTCGACCCCGATCGGCCGTCGGTCGTGTTCGTGGGCCGGATCACCCGGCAGAAGGGCCTGCCGTACCTGCTCCGCGCGGCGCGGCTGCTGCCGCCCGAGGTGCAGGTGGTCCTCTGCGCCGGTGCGCCGGACACCCCCGAGATCATGGCCGAGGTCGAGGGCCTCGTGCGCATGCTCGCCGAGGAGCGCGACGGCGTCGTCTGGATCGACCGCCACCTGCCCCGCCCCGAGCTCTCCGCGCTGCTCAGCGCGGCGACGACCTTCGTGTGCCCGTCGGTGTACGAGCCGCTCGGCATCGTCAACCTCGAGGCGATGGCCTGCGGGGCGGCCGTCGTGGGAACGGCCACCGGAGGCATCCCCGAGGTCGTCGTCGACGGCGTCACCGGCGTGCTCGTACCGATCGAGCAGGCCGACGACGGCACCGGCACGCCGCTCGATCCCGACCGCTTCGTGCGGGACCTGGCCGACGCGCTCACCTCGGTCGTGTCCGACCCCGAGCGCGCCCGCGAGATGGGTGCGGCGGGGCGGGCCCGGGCGGAGACGCAGTTCGCGTGGGACCGCATCGCCGCGCGCACGCTGGAGGTCTACCGGAGCGTGCTCGCGTCGTGAGCGGCACGCACGCGGCACGTCACGCGGCGCCTCCCGGTGGACCGGACGGCCTCGTCCATCCCGATAGCATTGGAGGCATGGCGAGTACGGTTCTGGAGTTCCGCGATGTGTCGGTCATCCGCGACGGCAACACGATCCTCGACGGGGTCGACTGGAGCGTCGCGGCCGATGAGCGCTGGGTGATCCTCGGACCGAACGGCGCCGGCAAGACCACGCTGCTGCAGATCGCCGCGGCGGCCATGCACCCGAGCAAGGGCACCGCCGACGTCCTGCTCGAGTCCCTCGGCAAGGTCGACGTGTTCGAGCTCCGTCCGATGATCGGCTTCGCCTCCACGGCGATGGCTCGCAAGATCCCTCGGAACGAGACCGTGCTCGACGTCGTGCTCACCGCCGCCTACTCGGTGACCGGCCGGTGGAACGAGGAGTACGAGGAGATCGACGAGCGGCGTGCCAAGCGCGTGCTCTCGGAATGGAGCCTCGAGGAATTCGCCGACCGTCGGTTCGGCAGCCTCTCCGACGGCGAGCAGAAGCGCGTGCAGATCGCCCGATCGGTCATGACCGATCCCGAGCTCCTGCTGCTCGACGAGCCCGCCGCCAGCCTCGACCTGGGAGCCCGCGAGGAGCTCGTGGGCCTGCTGGGCGGCTACGCCTCGTCGTCTGCGGCCCCGGCCATCGTCATGGTGACGCATCACGTCGAGGAGATCCCCAAGGGGTTCACGCATGCGCTGCTCCTCAAGGAGGGCTCCGTCGTCGCAGCCGGCCCGCTCGCCGAGGCACTCACCGCCGAGCACCTGACCGAGACCTTCGGGCTCTCGATCGAGCTCACCGAGCAGGACGGCCGCTACGTCGCCCGCGCGGCCTGACCGACCTCCGAGCTCCGATCTGCTAAACTCTCTTGTTGGCCCGAGTGGCCAGAGAGCTTTCCCGTCCGGCATCACGCCGCACCGGGACCGACCAACCATCCGATCAACAAGGAAGTCTCCATGAAGACCGACATCCACCCCGAGTACAACGCCGTCGTCTTCCGCGACCTCGCTTCGGGCGCCACGTTCCTCACGCGCTCGACCGTCTCGAGCGAGAAGACCATCGAGCTGGACGGCGTCACCTACCCGGTGATCGACGTCGAGATCTCGAGCGAGTCGCACCCGTTCTACACGGGCAAGCAGCGCATCATGGACTCGGCCGGTCGTGTCGAGAAGTTCAACCAGCGCTTCAAGGCCTTCGGCTCCAAGTAATCCGCTTCGCGAAGGGGCGGGCGACCGATCGGTCGCCCGCCCCTTCGTCGTGCTCGCGGTGCACCCGCCGGGCGTTCACCGCACGGGCCAGGCCCCCGAGCTCGTGAACTCGGGCTCGCCGTTCTGCCGACGCCACTCCTGGTAGCGGTCTGCCTGGTCACGAGACCAGTCGACCTGAAGTCGGTGCAGCGCATCGATCGCGTTCGCCGCGAGGTCCGGGTAGCGGCGGGCGATCGCCTGGGCGACCCTTCCCGCGGCGAGCGCATCGGCCCCGGCGTCGTGCGCATCGACGAGTTCGACGCCGTAGTGCGCGCACGCCGCGGTCAGCGTGCGCTTGCCGCGACGGTAGCGGTCGACGGCACGGTCGATGACGAGCGGGTCGACGACGGACTCCGGGACGGCGAGCCCGGGGTGCCCGTAGCGCTCGGCCTCACGGGCCAGGACCGACAGGTCGTAGCTCGCGTTGTACGCGACGATCGGCAGCCCCCGGCTCGCGGCATCCGTCAGCGTCTGGATGATCTCCGCGACCGCCTGCACCGCGGCGCCGCCCTCGGCGCGGGCGCGCTCGGTCGACACGCCGTGGATGAGGGACGCCGCCGTCGGGATCTCGACGCCGGGATCGACGAGCCAGCTCCGCTGTTCGACCACATCGCCGCCGCGGTCGATCACGCCGACGTAGGCGGTGACGATCCGGCACGTGTCGACGTCGATTCCGGTCGTCTCGAGGTCGAAGACGGCGAGGGTGTCGGCCCAGTGGCCCGCGGGAGTCTCGTGCATGCCGTCACGATATGGGCCGCCACCGTCACGGGTCGGGGGCCACGCCGTGCAGGGGAGTCCCGGAAGGCGCGCAGGTCGCGCGCCTAGACTGGTGGGGATGATCGATTCCCCCTATGCCGCAGCCCTCGCTCGGATCCCCGTGCGGCGGCACGACGTGCAGGTGCTCGGCGCCACGACCGTCTGGTGGGAGTACGGCGACGTCGACGACCCGGCCCTCGTGCTCGTGCACGGGTTCCGCGGCGACCACCACGGCCTGGAGCCGGTGGTTGCCCACCTGCCCGGCTATCGCGTGATCTCGCCCGACCTTCCGGGCTTCGGGCAGTCGGCACCCCTCGTCGGCGCCGAGCACGACATCGACGGCTACGCGGCATGGCTCGCTGCGTTCCTCGCGGCGATCGGTCTCGAGCGCGGGTACACGCTCCTCGGACACTCGTTCGGCTCGATCGTCACGTCTGCTGCTGTCGCGGCCGGACTGCGCCCCGACCGTCTCGTGCTCGTCAACCCGATCGGCGCTCCCGCGCTCGAGGGCCCACGCGGCGTCATGACGCGTCTCGCGGTCGGCTACTACCGCGTCTCCGCCGCGCTGCCTCCGCGCCTGGGCTTCGCGCTCCTGCGCAACCGGCTCATCGTGCGCGTGATGAGCGTGACGATGGCGAAGACCCGCGACCGCGACCTCCGGCGGTTCATCCACGACCAGCACGACCGCTACTTCTCGGTGTTCGCCGATCGCGACATGCTCCTCGAGGCGTTCCGTGCCTCCGTGTCCCACGACGTGCGCGAGTTCGCCGCCGACATCCCGGTGCCCACGCTCCTCGTCGCCGCCGTGCGCGACGACATCACCCCGATCGAGGCGGAGCGCGCGCTCGTCGCCCGGTTCGCCGACGCCCGGATCGACGAGATCGACGACGTCGGCCACCTGATCCACTACGAGACCCCCGCCGCGGCGGCCGCATCGATCCGGGCGTTCCTGGGCGACTCCGTCGGCACCACGGCGCCCGACGCCCCCGCGTCGCGCATCCCCGCCCGCGAGACCGCCGACCAGACCGCCGACCAGAGCACGGAGGCGACCGCGTGAAGATCGTCGTCGACTGCCGCTACACCAGGATCGGACAGCACGACGGCATCAGCCGCTTCACCGCGGGCATCGTCGGCGAGCTCGCGAAGCTGCATCCCGTGACCATGCTGATCAGCGACCGCCGGCAGCTCGACCTGCTGCCAGACCTGCCGTGGCAGCTGGTCACCGGTCCCACCAGCGTGCGCGAGCCCTTCGTCGCCCGGCAGGTGCGCAAGCTCCGGCCCGACCTGGTGTTCTCGCCGATGCAGACGATGGGATCGGCGGGCCGGGACTACGCGCTGCTGCTCACGCTGCACGACCTCATCTACTACGAGAACCGCACGCCGCCCCGCGACCTGCCCGCGTTCGTGCGGGTCCTCTGGCGGCTCTACCACCTCGCGTGGTGGCCGCAGCGGGTGCTGCTCAACCGAGCCGACGCGGTCGTCACGGTGTCCGAGACGACCGCCGGGCTCATCCGGAGGCGCCGGCTGACGAAACGCACGCTCGAGGTCATCCCGAACGCGGCCGACGAGCTTCCGGTGCCCGCCCTTCCGCGCCCGCGCCCCACGACGAAGCGGCTCGTCTACATGGGGTCGTACATGCCCTATAAGAACGTGGACACCCTCGTGCGTGCGGTGGAGTTCCTCCCGGATCACGAGCTGCACCTGCTCAGCCGGATCTCGCGCGCCGAGCACGATCGGCTCGCCGCCCTGGCGCCGGCCGCTCGCCTCGTCTTCCACGGCGGCGTGACCGACGCCGAGTACGCCGACCTCCTCGCCGGCGCCACGGCACTCGTGCACGGCAGCCGGGCCGAGGGGTTCGGCATCCCGCTGGTCGAGTCCATGCGGGTGGGCACCCCGGTCGTCGTGAGCGACATCCCGATCTTCCGCGAGATCGGCGGCGACGCGGCGATCTACTTCGACCCCGACCAGCCTCGGGCGCTGGTCGAGGCGCTCCGCGATCTCGAGGCCGAGGGGGAGTGGGAGCGGCGCTCCGCGGCATCGCTCGAGCAGGCGTCGCGATTCACGTGGGCGACGTCGGCGGAGCGCCTGCTCGCGCTGATGCGTCGAACCGTGGCCGCCCGCGCCGAGCGGACCGCGCCGCGGCGCTGAGCCAGCTCAGCGGGCGAGCGCCGCGGCCAGCGCCGTGAGCGTCTCGGATGTTCCCGCGTCGATCTTCACCGCGGCCCGGCTGTCGCCCTTCGTGAGGCCCCGGTTCACCACGACGATGGGGAGCCGCCTGCGGCGCGCGATCTCGAGCAGGCGCACGCCCGAGTTCACGACCAGTGACGAGCCGGCGACGAGCAGCGCATCCGCGCTCCGCACGATGGAGGCGGCCTGCTGGAACGTCTCGCCCGGCACGAACTCCCCGAAGAAGACCACGTCGGGCTTCAGGATGCCGCCGCATACGGTGCACTCCGGGATCCGCATCGCGTCGACGTCGTCGACTTCGACGTCGCCGTCGGGGGCGGCGCGGATCGCCCGGTCGAGGTCGATGTCGGGGTTGAGGGTCTCCAGTCGGTCCGCGATCGCCTGGCGTGCGAAGTACTGCCCGCAGGTGAGGCAGACGACGCGATCCATGGTGCCGTGCAACTCGACCACCCGAGCGCTGCCGGCGCGCCGATGGAGGCCGTCCACGTTCTGCGTGACGACGCCGGTGA
The DNA here is from genome assembly GCF_004006235.1 of Agromyces sp. LHK192. Taxonomy (NCBI): domain Bacteria; kingdom Bacillati; phylum Actinomycetota; class Actinomycetes; order Micrococcales; family Microbacteriaceae; genus Agromyces; species Agromyces sp. LHK192. The sequence goes on along the minus strand of NZ_CP034753.1, from coordinate 2,082,742 downwards.
GGGTACCGGCCTCCTCGAGCGCGGCGAGCGCGAGATGGCCGTCGTTCGGAACGGCGCTGCCGAACGCCCGCCAACCCAGGTGGCTGCCCGCCCAGTACCGCTTGCGTGCCCGCTCGGAGCCGAGGAACGTCTGGAACGTCATCGGGTTGCGCTGGGGCGCCCCCTCGCCGCGGTAGTCGGGGATGCCCGAGTCGGTGCTCACTCCGGCCCCCGTGAGCACGGCGATCTTGCCGCCGCGCAGCACGTCGAGCGCGGCATCCAGGCCGGCGGCCTCGACCTCTCGGGCCAGTGTGTTCACGCGCGCCTCCGTTCGTCGGTGTCCATGAGTGTAAACGCAGCGGTTTTCCGGAATGTTTCCTCGGCTGGCAGGCTTGGAGCGGGAGGACCGATGCGAATCGAACGGGTCGCGGACGCGGCATCCGATGCGGTGGCCGATTACGCGGCGCTGACGGATGTCTCGCTGCGCCGGGCCACGGAGGCCGAGCGCGGCCTGTACATCGCCGAATCGGCGAAGGTGATCCGGCGGGCGATCGCCGCGGGGCACCGGCCCAGGTCGGTGCTGATGGAGGAGAAGTGGCTCGACGGCCTCGAGGCCGAGCTCGCGCCGTTCGACGTCCCGGTGCACCTCGCGGATCCCGATCAGCTCGAGGCGATCACGGGATACCGCGTGCATCGCGGTGCGCTCGCGGCGTTCGAACGACCCGCCGAACCCGACCCCGCAGCGCTCCTGGCGCAGGCGCGCCGGGTCGTGGTGCTCGAGGACATCGTCGACCACACGAACGTCGGGGCGATCTTCCGCAGCGTCGCGGCGCTCGGCGCGGACGCGGTGCTCGTGACCCCGCGATGCGCCGACCCGCTGTACCGGCGGAGCGTTCGCGTGAGCATGGGCACGGTGTTCCAGGTGCCGTGGACCCGGGTCGGCGACTGGCGCGAGGCCGCTCCGCTGCTGGCCGAGCACGGGTTCACGACCGCCGCCCTCGCGCTCGCGCCCGATGCCGTCTCGCTGCGCGATCTCGCCGCCGCACCGCCCGAACGCGTCGCGCTGGTCTTCGGCGCGGAGGGCGACGGGCTCAGCCGGCACGCGCTGGACGCGGCCGACCTGGTCGTCACCATCCCGATGGCGCACGGGGTCGATTCGCTGAACGTGGCCGCCGCGGCGGCCGTGGTCCTCTACGCACTCAGCGAGCCGGTCTAGGCTCGCGGTGATGTCGTACCCCGCCCCACCCTCCACCGAATCCGGCGCCGCACCCGGGCGCGGTCTGCCGCACGACCCCGGCACGGCCCTCGCCGCGGCGAACCTCGACGCCGACCGCGATGCGAAGCGACGGATGTATCGCCGCAGGCGCATCGTCGCCGGCACGGTGGCCCTCGCCCTCGTCGCCCTCATCGCGAGCGGCGCCGTCTACGTCTCGAACGCGCTCGGGGCCCCGCTGCCCGCCGTCGCCGCGGAGATCACTGACCCGCCACCGGTGGCGCAGGCCGCGCAGCCGCTCGTGCTGCCGGGCACCGGGGAGTTCGCGATCGGTGCCGTCGGGTTCGACGGGCTCCTCGCGACCAGCGCCGACCAGTCGCCGATGGCGATCGCGAGCATCGCGAAGGTCGTCACGGCGCTCACGGTGCTCGCTCAGCACCCGGTGGCACCCGGCGAGGGTGGGCCGTCGATCGAGTACACCGACGCCGACGTCGACATCTACTGGGACATGATCGCGCAGAACGGGTCGGTCGCCCCGGTCGCCGCGGGAACCTCGCTCACGCTCGTCCAGAGCCTCGAGGCGATGCTGCTGCCGTCGGGCAACAACTACGCGATCTCGATCGCGAACTGGGCCTTCGGGTCGGAGGCCGCGTACACGGCCGCGGCGAACGCGTGGCTCGCGCAGCAGGGCCTCACCGAGATCACCGTCGCGGACGCGAGCGGGCTGTCGATGGACAATGTCGGCACGCCCGCCGCGCTCGTCCGCCTCGGCGAGCTGGCGCTCGCCGAACCCGCGCTCGCGGGCATCGTCTCGACGCAGGCGGTGGACCTCCCCGGCGTCGGACGGGTCGAGAACTCGAACAAGCTGCTCGGCACGCACGGTGTCGACGGCATCAAGACCGGCACGACCGACGACGCGGCGAACCTGCTCTTCTCGGCCGACTACCAGGTCGGAGGTTCGACGGTGACGGTCGTCGGCGTCGCGCTCGGCCAGGACACGCACGCGCAGCTGCGCGAGCAGGTCGCGGCCCTGCTCGACAGCGTCGCACCCGGATTCCACGAGGTCCAGGCGCTGGCCGCGGGAACGCCGCTGGCGACCTACGGCACCGCCTGGGGCGACACGACGACCGCGACGGCGAGCGAGGGGGCATCCGTCGTCGTGTGGAGCGACACCCCCGTCGACGTCGAGGTCGTCGCAGACCCGATCACGACGGTCGGCGCCGGCGACCGCGTCGGCACCGCGACGGTCCGCGCGGGGAGCCAGGTCATCGAGGTGCCGCTGCTCGTCGACGCGCCGATCGAGGACCCGGGCACCTGGTGGCGGCTCACGAACCCGGGCGGCCTCGACGCGACTCAGGGCGCAGGGTCGGTGGACACCGGGTCCGTGGACAGCGGGTCGCCGGCCGAGTAGGGCCCGGCCTCCGGGCGCTTCGCGGTGATCGTGTCGCCCGACGACTGGTGGCGGATGCGTCGCACCACCCACGGCACGAGGTACTCGCGCGCCCACGCGAGGTCCTCGACACGGGCCTGCCGCCAGGTGCTCCCGGGCAGCGGCTCGGGCTTCAGCGGCTCGAGGTCGTTCTCCACGTTCAGCGCCGAGAGCACCATGCGAGCCACCGTGTGGTGTCCGAGGGCGTTCAGGTGGAGCCGGTCGGGCGCCCAGAAGCGCTGGTCCTGGATGTCGGCGAGCGCCCACTGGTCGGCGACGATGCAGTCGTACTTCGACGCGATCGCGCGCAGGTTCTCGTTGTAGATCGCCACCTTGCCGCGGATGCCCCGGAACACGGGGGAGAAGCCGACGTCCACGCCCGTGAAGATCACGATGGTCGCTCGGTCCCTCGAGAGCCGGTCGATGGCGTACTCGAAGCGCGCCGAGATCTCGTCGGGGTCGGTGCCGGGGCGGATCACGTCGTTGCCGCCCGCGGAGATCGTGATGAGGTCGGGGCGCAGGGCCACGGCGGGTGCGAGCTGCGCGTCGATGATCTGCTGGATCAGCTTGCCGCGCACCGCGAGGTTCGCGTACGCGAAGTCCTCGGTGCCCTGCGAGAGCACCTCGGCGACGCGGTCGGCCCATCCGCGATGGCCGCCCGGCACGGACGGCTCGGGATCGCCGATGCCCTCGGTGAACGAGTCGCCGATGGCGACGTAGCGGGACCACGGATGCTGCTGGGTGACCATCCCTCCATTCTGCACACGTGCCGGGATCCCGGCACGTGCGCCGCGGCCCGCCGCGAGCATGTCGGCCGGGTCGGGTACAGTGCTGGACAGTGAGCACAGCGACCCCATCCGGCCATCAGCCGGGCACCTCGGCCGCCGAGCACCTCTCACCCGCCTTCCCTGCCAGAGCGCCCTGGGGCACCGCGAACCGGCTGCGCGCGTGGCAGGCCGAGGCCCTCGAGCAGTACCTCGCCGACCTCCCGCGCGACTTCCTCGCCGCGGCCACGCCCGGCGCCGGCAAGACCACCTTCGCGCTCCGGATCGCCGCGGAGCTTCGCGCGCGCCGCATCGTCGACCGGATCACGGTCGTGGCGCCGACCGACCACCTCAAGCGACAGTGGGCCGACGCCGCTGCGCGGGCCGGCATCCGACTCGACCCGGGATTCCGCAACGCCCACGGACGAAGCGCACGGCACTACCACGGCGTCGCGGTGACCTACGCGCAGGTCGCCATGCGGCCGGCGCTCCACCGCGAACTGACGCTCTCCGGCCGCACGCTCGTCATCCTCGACGAGGTGCACCACGGCGGCGACACGCTGTCGTGGGGCGATGCGATCCGAGAGGCGTTCGAACCGGCGGAGAAGCGGCTCTCGCTCACCGGCACGCCGTTCCGCAGCGACACCGCGCCGATCCCGTTCGTGCACTACGAACCCGACGCCCACGGCGTGCGACTCTCGAAGACCGACTTCAACTACGGCTACGGTCGGGCACTTGCCGACGGGGTCGTGCGGCCGGTGCTCTTCATGGTCTACGCGGGCCACATGCGCTGGCGCACCAAGGCCGGCGACGAGATGGAGGCGCGGCTCGGCGAGGACAACACGAAGGACATCACGAGCTCGGCCTGGCGCACGGCCCTCGAGCCGACCGGCGAGTGGATTCCCGCCGTGCTCCAGGCCGCCGATCGCCGGCTGACCGAGGTCCGCCACGGCATCCCCGACGCGGGCGGTCTCGTGCTCGCGACCGACCAGACCGTGGCGCGCGCCTACGCCGAGATCCTGGAGGGCATCTCGGGCGAGAAGGTGGCCGTCGTGCTCTCCGACGACAAGGAGGCGAGCGAGCGGATCGAGGAGTTCTCCGCAGGGACGAGCCGGTGGATGGTCGCGGTCCGGATGGTGTCCGAGGGGGTCGACGTTCCCCGCCTCGCGGTCGGCGTGTACGCGACGAGTTCGTCGACGCCGCTGTTCTTCGCCCAGGCGATCGGCCGCTTCGTGCGGGCGCGCCGTCGCGGTGAGACGGCCTCGGTGTTCATCCCGAACGTGCCGATCCTCATGGCGCTCGCGGGCGAGCTCGAACGCGAGCGCGACCACGCCCTCGACCGACGCGGCGGCGACGATGAGGACCCGGGGCTCGACGACGGGCTGCTCGAATCGGCGAACCGCGAGGAGAAGGCCTCGGACGAGCTCGGCGACGAGTTCACGTGGCAGGCGGTCGCGTCCGATGCGACGTTCGACCGCGTCGTGTTCGACGGCACCGACTTCGGGACGTTCGCCGAGCCCGGCAGCGACGAGGAACTCGACTTCATCGGGCTGCCGGGCCTGCTCGAACCCGAACAGGTCGCGGAACTGCTCAGGCATCGGCAGGCGAGGCAGGCCCGGCGCGCAGGCGAGCGTCGGAAGCACACGGTCGAGGACGAACCGGCGGCCGAACCCGTCGCGCTGTACCGCACGCTCAAGGAGCAGCGGTCGCTGCTCAACAGCCTCGTCGGGCTCTGGGCGCGGCACACGGGCGAGCCGCACTCGCAGGTGCACGCGGAGCTGCGACGGGTCTGCGGCGGACCGGCCGTCGCGCAGGCGACGGTCACGCAGCTGCAGTCCCGGATCGAGCTGCTGCGCAGGCGACTCGCGAGCCGGTGACCGGCTCGGTGGTCGTCGGGAAGCGGCCGGCCACCCGACGACCTGCGGTGTCCGAGCCGAACCGCCGAAGGGCTCGTGACATCGGTCGCGAGAGCCGGACGACCTGCAACATTCCGCAAGCCATGTTGCAGAACATTTCGATCATGTCGGAGGATGACGGGACCCGGCCGATCCGCACCGCCCCCGATCCAGCGGCCGCCATCCGAAAGGCCCCCATGGCGCAGCAGCATCCCGAACTCGACCGCGTCGACCGTGCGCTCCTGGCCGCGTTGTCGACGAACGCGCGATCCTCCGGCGCCGCGCTCGCTGCGGAGATCGGCGTCGCGGAGTCCACCGTGTCGCTCCGCCTCCGCCGCCTGCAGAGCCTCGGAACGATCCGCGGCTACCACGTCGACGTCGACCTCGCGTCGGTCGGGGTGTCGTTGCAGGCGCTGATCGCGGTGCGACTCGTCAAGCACGACCGCGCCGAGATCGACGCGTTCCGCGCCGCGGTGCCGCACCTGCCGGGCGTGCTGGGCGTGTTCCACATGGCCGGCGCCGAGGACTACCTGCTCCACGTCGCCGCGCGCGACGCGGTCGAGCTCCGCGAGTTCGTGCTCGCCCACCTCACCGGCCACCCGGCGGTCGCGCACACCGAGACGAACCTCATCTTCGAGCACGCCGAGGGCGACGGCTGGCAGCACCTGATCGGCTGAGTCGGGGGCCCGTGCGTTCGGCGGTCCGAAATGCTGCCAATCCCGCTCGTTCGCCCCGATTCCGGTCCGCGTGCGAACGCCGCTCGCTATCGTGGCTGAGGCCGTTCCGGCCGAGGACGTGATGGAGCGGGCCGTTCGAGCACCGACCTCGTCGCCCGCCGGACAGGTGGACGCATGACCGACGAGACGGCGAACCCGACGCCTGCGAGCCCGCCGACCGGGGCGGACCGCGCGCGCTGGCGGCGGTACCTGGCCGACGAACGGGCCGAAGGCGCCGTGTATCGCGAGCTCGCCGATCGCAAGACCGGTGAGGAGCGCGAGATCCTGCTCGCCCTCGCCGCCGCGGAGGGGCGGCACGAGGCGCACTGGCTCGCGCTGCTCGACGGCGATGAACGGGGCACCCCGCGCGCCGACGTCCGGACCCGCGTGCTCGTCGCACTGGCGCGCCGGTTCGGCTCGATCTTCGTGCTCGCCCTCGCGCAGGGTGCGGAGGCCCGCTCGCCGTATGCGACCGACCCGTACGCGACTCCCGCGATGGCCGCCGACGAGCGGATCCACGGCGAGGTCGTGCGCGGGCTCGCCGCACGCGGTCGGCGCCGGCTGGCGGGCAGCTTTCGTGCGGCCGTGTTCGGCGCGAACGACGGGCTCGTGTCGAACCTCGCCCTCGTGCTCGGCATCGGCGCGACGGGGGTTCCGGCACCCGTCGTGCTGTTCACCGGCCTCGCCGGGCTGCTCGCGGGCGCGCTGTCGATGGGAGCCGGCGAGTACGTGTCGGTGCGGTCGCAGCGCGAACTGCTGGATGCCTCGGCGCCCGACCCCGCGGCAGGCGACGCCCTGCCCGACCTCGACCTCGACGCGAACGAGCTCGCGCTGGTATACCGGGCGCGCGGCATGGCCCCGGACGCCGCCGTCGAGCATGCGGCACTGACGCTGGCACGGGTGCACGCGGCCGGACGCCAGGACGCGTCCCGAACGCCGACCGACGCGCTGCCCGCGATGGATCAGGACGATGAGGCGATCGGCACGGGCCTCGGGGCGGCGCTCGCGAGCTTCTGCTTCTTCGCGTCGGGTGCGCTGATCCCGGTGCTGCCGTGGTTGTTCGGTATGTCGGGCCTGCCCGCGATCCTCCTGGCGACCGCACTGGTCGGTCTCGCGCTGCTCCTCACCGGGGCGACGGTCGGCGTGCTCTCGGGCGCGCCGCCGCTCAAGCGCGCCCTCCGCCAGCTCGCGATCGGGCTCGGCGCAGCGGCGGTGACGTACGTGCTGGGGCTCGCATTCGGGACGACACTCGCGTAGCGGGCCGCGACCGGCGTGTCGCGATCAGCGCTGACCGGTCGGCTCCGTCACGAAGTCGATGAGTTCCTCGACCCGGCCGAGCAGGGCTGGCTCGAGATCGCCGTAGCCGCGCACCCGGCCGAGGATCGCCTGCCACGCCCGGGCGATGTCGGCCTGCTCGGCGTGCGGCCAGCCGAACGCCTCGCACACGCCGTGCTTCCACTCCACGCCCCGGGGGATCACGGGCCAGGCGTCCCGACCGATACGCGCCGGGCGCACCGCCTGCCAGATGTCGATGAACGGATGCCCCACCACGAGCACGTGCGCGCCGTGACGGCCCCGCCGGACCTCGTCGGCGATGCGTTGCTCCTTCGATCCGGGCACGAGGTGGTCGACCAGCACGCCGACCCGGCGCTGCCGGTCGGGCTGGAACTCGTCGAGCAGGTCGGCGAGGCGATCCACGCCCTCGAGGTATTCGACGACGACGCCCTCGACCCGCAGGTCGGCGCCCCAGATCTTCTCCACGAGCTCGGCGTCGTGCCGGCCCTCGACGAAGATGCGGCTCGGCAGCGCGACCTTCGCCCGCGTCTGGGGGGCCGCGAACGAGCCGGATGCCGTGCGCATCGGACCGGCGGGGGCACGCCTGACGGGCGGGACGAGCCGGACCGGGCTGCCGTCGACCAGGAACCCGTGCCCGAGCGGGAACAGCCGGCGCTTCCCGAACCGATCCTCGAGCACGACGTTGCCCTGCTCCAGCCCGACGACGGCCCCGCAGTAGCCGTCGGCCGCGAGCTCGACGACGAGGTCTCGCTCCACGGGGAGGTCCGGGATCTTCGGGCGTCCCCGCGCCCGCCAGTCGCCGGCGAGGACGTCGGTGCCGTAGCGGTCTTCGCCGTGGACTTCAGGACGGGGGATGGCGTCGTTTCCGGGCACCGTTGGAGGCTATCCGACCGGTCGCGCCCGAGGCGGCGGCGACACGGCAGGCGGTCGAGACGCCAGGTGCAACGTCCACACTGCACCGAGCGCGGCCACCGCGGCGGCGACGGCGAACGTCCACCCGAGTCCGAATCCGGCGGCCAGCGGGCCGAGCGCGATCGGTCCGAGGCCGAGCCCGAGGTCGATCGCGGCGGTCGCCGTTCCCGAGGCGGCGCCGCGCTGCGCGGGCCCGGCGGTCGCGAACACCGCGGCGAAGAATGCCGGGGTGCTGAACCCCACGCCGATCGCCAGGATCGCCGAGCCGACGTGCAGGCCGCCAGGTGCCGGCCACACCGCGGTGATCGCAAGGCCGGCCGCCATGAGCACGAGGGCGGCGGCCCCGAGGCGCAGCGGCGGGAATCGGTCGACGAATCGGGCGAACGCGACTCGGACGACCACGACCACGGCGCCGAACACGAGCAGTGCGGTGCTGGCATCCGCCGTGCCGATCCGCACGGCGTGCAACGAGGCGAACGCGAGGAAGCCCCCGAGCGCGATGATCGATGCGAGGAACCCGATGAGGATGGGCAAGGCCGGGCGATAGATCAGCGGCTCCCGTCTCGGCGTCGGATCGGTTCGGGTCGGCTCGGGCGTCGGGCGACCGACGGACGACCCGCCGGACCCGGATGCATCGACCGGCTCGGTGTTCCGGGTCTCGCCGACGCCGACCGAGATGGCCGCCGCGACCAGCGCGATGGTCGCGCCGCCCATCCACGCGGCAGCGAATCCGGCCCAGTCGGACAGGAGCTCGCCGAGCGGAGGTCCGAGCGTGAGTCCGAGGTAGAGGCCCAGGGAGTTGATCGAGATCGCCTCGCCCAACCGGCTCGGCGGCGCCAGGTCGGCCAGCGCGGCGAAGGATGCGACGAAGAAGGCGGCCTCGGCGACACCGGCGAGCAGGCGCAGCGCGATGATCGAGAGGAGGTCGGGCGCCGCGGCGATGGTGAGATAGGACACCGCGGCGATGAGCGCTCCGCCGAGGAGCAGTGGCCGGCGTCCGAGGCGGTCGGCGAGTCGTCCGGCGAGCGGGCGCAGCAGCAGGGCCGAGAGCGCGAATGCACCGAACGCGATGCCGGCGGCGGCCTCGTCGCCGCCGATCGGGCCGGTGACGTGGAGCGGCAGCGTGAACACGGCGATCCCGTCCGCGGTGAAGTAGGCCAGCTCGGCGATGCCGAGGGCGATGAACGCCGGCGTGTAGAGGCGTTCCCGCGGCAGGCCCTCCATGCGCCGGATGCTACGCCGATGGGCCGGTCGCCGCAGGTCAACGGAAGTCGCGCGACCGGTGCGGTGCCGACACGGTGAGCGACTCGAACCGATCAGCGACGAGGTTCACGATGCCGTCGCGCGTGCGCTCGAGGATGCCGCGCACCACCATCGCGGGCGCCTCGCGGGCCACCCGTCGGTACCGCGTCCACACCCCGACCCCGGCGATCACGTTGACCGTGCCCGATTCGTCCTCGAGGTTCAGGAACGTGATGCCCGACGCCGTCGCCGGCCGCTGACGGTGAGTGACCACCCCGCCGACCTCGATGCGCCGCCCGGACTCGGCCTCGCGGAGGCGGTCCACCCGGATCGCACCGCGCGCATCGAGTCGGTCGCGGATGTGCCGGATCGGGTGGTCGTCGGGCGAGATGCCGGTCGCCCAGAGGTCGTAGACCACCTGCTCGGTCGGGGTGAGCAGCGGCAGCAGCGGCGGCTGCACGACCACGATCGAGCCCGGCAGGTACTCGGCGCGGTCCTGCGCGGCCTCGCCGGCGAGCCACAGCGCGCGCCGCCGGTCGAGTCCGAACGACGCGAACGCGCCGGCCGCCGCGAGCGCCTCGAGTTCGGATGCCTCGAGCCCGACCCGGCGCGACACCTCGGCCATGTCGCGGAACGGACCGCCGCGCTCACGTTCGGCGACGATGCGCTCGGCGAGCGCGGTGCCGATGGAGGAGACGTCGGCGAGCCCGAGCCGCACGACGAACCCCGCGTCGCGGCGATGCGCGGCCGACCGGTCGGGCGCCTCGCGGTCGAACGGGCCGATCGGCGGCTGCACCGCGTCGGCGCAGCCGTGCAGGCCGCTGGGCCCGGCGTGCCCGGGCGCCGGGGCATCCGAGGTCACCGGGGCATCCGATCGCGAGCCGGCATCCGTCCCGTCGGGGACGCCGCGCGGTTCGAGCCCCGCGTGCACGCCCGACCGCTGGATGTCGGGCCGCAGCACCTCGACGCCGTGGCGACGCGCGTCGGCGGTGAGGGTCTGGGGCGAGTAGAAGCCCATGGGCTGGGCGCGCAGCAGGGCCGCGAGGAACGCCGCCGGGTAGTGCAGCTTCAGCCACGAGCTCGCGTAGACGAGCAGGCCGAAGCTCAGTGCGTGGCTCTCGGCGAAGCCGAAGTTCGCGAACGCCTGGATCTTCGCGTAGATCTCGTCGGCCGTGTCCTCGTCGATGCCGTTGCGCGCCATGCCGGCGTACAGGCGCTCCTTCAGCGACTCGATGCGCTCGACGCCCCGCTTGGACCCCATCGCCCGGCGCAGCAGGTCGGCGTCGGCGGGCGTGCAGTCGCCGACCGCGACGGCCATCTGCATGAGCTGCTCCTGGAACAGCGGCACCCCGAGCGTGCGCTCGAGCACGGGCTCGAGCTTCGGATGCAGGTACGTCACCTGCTCCTCGCCCGTGCGCCGGCGGATGTACGGATGCACCGCACCGCCCTGCACCGGGCCGGGCCGGATCAGGGCGATCTCGACCACGAGGTCGTAGAAGCAGCGCGGCTTCAGCCGGGGGAGCGTGCCCATCTGCGCACGCGACTCGACCTGGAACACCCCGATCGAATCGGCACGGCACAGCATGTCGTAGACCGCGCCCTCCTCCTTCGGCAGGCTCGCGAGCTCCCATTCCTCGCCGGTCGTCTCGCGGATCAGGTCGAACGTGTACTGCAGCGCGGCCAGCATGCCGAGGCCGAGCAGGTCGAACTTCACGAGGCCCATCCAGGCGCAGTCGTCCTTGTCCCACTGCAGCACGGTGCGGTGCTCCATGCGCGCGTGCTCGATCGGCACGACCTCGCCGACGGGCCGGTCGGTGAGCACCATCCCGCCCGAGTGGATGCCCAGGTGCCGGGGGAAGGTCAGGACCTGCTCGGCGAGCTCGATCACCGGCCCGGGGATGTCGTGGTCGTCGGTCTCGACGACCGCACCCCAGCGTTCGACCTGGCGCGACCAGGCATCCTGCTGGCCCGTCGAGTAGCCGAGCGCCTTCGCCATGTCGCGTACCGCGACCTTCGGCCGGTAGGTGATGACGTTCGCGACCTGCGCCGCGTTGCGCCTTCCGTACTTGCCGTAGACGTACTGGATGATCTCCTCGCGCCGGTCGGAGTCGAAGTCGACGTCGATGTCGGGCTCCTCATCGCGCAATGCCGACAGGAACCGCTCGAACGGGAGCCGGTAGAAGATCGAGTCGACCGCGGTGATGCGCAGCACGTAGCAGACGGCCGAGTTCGCGGCCGAACCGCGCCCCTGGCACAGGATGCCCCGGCTCCTGGCCTCGCGCACGAGGTCGTACACGATCAGGAAGTAGCCGGGGAAGTCCTTCTGCTCGATCACGTCGAGCTCCTGCCCGAGCCGTTCGCGGACGTGGTCGGGAACCCCGGGATAGAGTTCCGCAGCGCCCCGCCAGACGAGTTCGCGCAGCCAGCTCATCGGCGTGTGGCCGTCGGGCACCTCCTGGCGCGGCAGCTTCGGGCGGGCGCTGCGCAGACGGAACCCGAGCTCCTCGGCGATGCCCGCCGTGCGCGAGACCGCACCGGGATACCGGGCGAACCGCGCGGCCATCTCGGCGCCCGAGCGCAGGTGCTGGCCGTCGGACGCCGGCAGCCACCCGTCGAGCTCGTCGAGGCTGCGCCTGGCACGCACAGCGGCGAGCGCCTGGGCGAGCCGGTGCTCGGGCGGGGTCGCGTAGTGCACCGCGTTGGTCGCGATCACGGGCAGGTTCGCACGGGCCGCCAGCCTCGCCAACCGGTCGTTGTCGGGCTGGTCCGCCGGATGCCCGTGGTCGAAGAGCTCGACCACCACCCGGTCGTGCCCGAACAGCGCGACGAGCCGGTCGAGCTCGCGCCACGCGGCCTCGTCGCCGTCGGCTCCGCCGAGCGCGAGTGCGCGGCGCACCGGTCCCTTGCGGCATCCGGTCGGGATCAGCCATTCACCGCCGGACTGCGCGGCGAGCTCCTCGAGGTCGTACACGGGTCGCCCCTTCTCGCCCCCGGCGAGTTGGCCGGCCGTGATCGCCGAGGCGAGTCGGTGGTAGCCCTCCTCGCGTCTGGCGAGCACCAGCAGGTGGTCGCCCTCAGGGTCGGCGGCGCCCATCTGCGGTCTGGTGAGCCCGATCGAGAGCTCGGCGCCGAAGACGGTCGTCAGGTCGGGGAAGGCCTCTGCGGCCTCGGCGAACCGCACGATGCCGTAGAACCCGTCGTGGTCGGTCACGGCGAGCCCCGAAAGCCCCAGGCGGTGCGCCTCCTCGACGAGCTGCTCGGGCATCGAGGCGCCGTCGAGGAAGCTGAACGCCGTGTGCGCGTGCAGCTCGGCGTACGGCACCGCCGGGCCCTGTTCGACCTCGAGTCCGGGGGAGGGACGGTAGGGATGGCGCTTGCGGCTCCAGGCCGGGCTGTCGCCGCCGTCGGCGATGAGCGGGCGTCCGTTCCGGGGGTCGGTACCGCCGTCGCCGCCGCCCGGCTTGCCGATGAATCCGCTCGGGCCACCACGGCCGTCGGGCCGGCGCCGGTCGGAGAGCCGGCGTTCGAGCTCCGACCATGGGATCTCGGGATTGTTCCAGCCCATCAGTTCGCTCGTTTCATCGTTGCGCCGTCATCATCGATGCCGTGAATACATCGATACCCGCTGACTGATTCGATTCCGCCATCAGTCGTACCTGGCCTCGGCCTGCCATCCCTCGGCATCGCGCACGAGCAACCACGCGCAACCGTCGGCATCGACCACCTGGAACCGGTGCACCCGGCGAGCGTGGTCGGCGTCCCACCACCGCTCCACCACGGGCCACGGCCCAGCCCACGCCTGCACGGACCTGGGCGGTTCCCCGCCGCCCGGGGCGAAGGCCGCCGGCTCGGCCGTGACCGAGCCGCGGTCGTCGATCGCGACCGATGCGCCCGACGCATCGACCAGCACCACCCGCGGCCGTTCCCGGAAGACGCTCGCGGGCGCGAGCGCCGGCAGGCTCCCCGGCCAGGGCGCCGCGACGAGGTCGGGGGCCCGGTCGCCCCAGGGCACCAGCACCTGACGGTCGGTCAGCAGCCGCCCGCCGCCGACGGCGGGCGTGACGACCGCGTCATGGCCCAGCATGCTCTGCACGCGGGTCAGGCCGTGGTGCACCCGCTCATCGGGGCCGCCGCCCCACAGTCCCTCCTCGTGGTTCCCGGTCGAGTCGACGCGCTCGGGAACCACCCGAACGCGCACGATGGGGGAGGCCAGCCCAGCCGCGGCATCCCCGGCACCCTGCAACTGCCACCGGACGCGGTCGACCACGTCGGCCGCGGTGAACCAGCGCGGATGCAGCCACTCCCGGGACACGTGCCCTCCGCGCTCGTCGTCGAGATCGACCCGGATCGCCGTGCAGACCAACCGCACGGCCCGCATCCGGTCGATGAACTCCTCGGCCCGCACCCGGAACGCGAAGGCGAGCTGGTCGACGCGGTCCAACGGGGGCTCGAACTCCTGCTCCACGGCGAACTCGGGCGGGGGCGTTCGGGCCGCGACCCGGGTCGCCTCACGGCCCGACGCGAGGTCGTGCGCGAAGGCACCGGCCGCACCGAACCGACGCCGCACGTCGGCCTCGGGCAGCGCCGCGAACTCGCCCAGGGTCGCGACCCCGAGCCGCTTGAGCAACGTGGCCGTGCGGGGGTCGACCGCCAGGCGCACGGGCAGCGGCGCCAGGAACTCCGCGGATGCCCCCGCCGCCACGACGCCCACCGGCGAGGTGCGCGTCGCACGCGCGGCCTGCTCCGCGGCGAACGGACCGTCGGCGACCCCGATCCTGGCCAGGGGGACCCCCGCGGACGCCGCGGTCCGGAGCAGCGCCTCCGCGGCCGCGTGCTCGCCGCCGTAGTACCGCACCGGGCCGCGGGCCCGCATCGCCAGCGTGCCCGGCCGGATGAGCTGCAGACCCGGCACCGTCTCCTCGATCCGACGCACCACGGGTTCGAACGCCCGCGCATCGAGCGCCGCGTCGTACGGCAGGACGACGAGGTGCGGACAGCGCAGCTGCGCCTCGCGCAGGCGGATGCCGCGCACCACGCCCTCGCCCCTGGCCGCCGCCGAGCAGGCGTACACGAGTCCGCCGGAGGTGAGCGCGACCGGCGCGGATGCCTCGACCCCCGCCTCCTCGGCCGCGGCGAACACCGGCCAGTCGGGGCACCAGAGCACGATCGTGCGGACCGGACCGGTCATCCGGCCCGCCGGAGATCGATGCGACGGACCTCGCCGAGCGGCTCCGCACCCGGAGCATCCGGGCGGACCGCGGCATCCGCCGCCGCGGCGACGTCGATCGAGGGCGCGGCGGCGATCACCGGGATCTCCGCGGCGGACGCGACGGAGAGGCCGAGCGATCGGTCGGGCAGCATGAGACGGGAAGCCGCGGCCCGCCCGTGCCCGCGCCCGGCCGTGCGGACGACGAGTTCGCGCTCGGCCAGCGCGCCGTGGCCGCGCTCGATCCCGCTCCATGCGGAATCACCGACCTCGAGCACGGTGTCGGCCCCCGGCCACACGCCGTCGCTGACCAGGACCGTGCCGCGCTGGCGCAGCCGGGCCTGGAACCGGGATGCCTCGGCCGGCGAGATGCGGCCGGCCGGCCGGACCGCGACGACGGGGATCACGTCGGCGAGGGCCGCGGCGACCGTGAGCCACTGCCGCCCCGGCTCGGGGACGAGCACGAGCCGCTCCAGGTCGATGCCCAGGCCCGCCGCCGCCTCGGCGCCGAACTCGGGGATGCCGCTGACCGCGACCCAGCGCCCCGCGGCCGACGGGCCGGCGAGCAGGGCCATGACGAGGCTCGTCGATCCGGATGCCTGCACCACGGTGCCCTCGCGCAGCACACCGCCCGGCAGCACCCCGGCCAGCGCCGGATGGGTCGGCACCGCCCGGGTGTCGAGACGGGTCGCCTCCATGCCGCGGATCCGCGCCTGCAGCTCGCCGACCCGGTCGGACCGGGCGTCGGGGGAGTGCGGGGCGGGGAGCGTCACCGATCCAGTTTCGAACATACATTCGAACACGGCAAGTCCGTCAGGCCGATCGTCCGTCTTGTCCGAACCGTTCGGAAGTCCGGAATTCAGGAGATCGGCGCCGGATCAGGACCGGATCGGGGATCGCGTCCTGACGAGCCTCCCAATTCCTGAATCGGGCACTTCGGCCGACCGGCGGCCCCGGGAAACACGAAAGGCCCGGATCTTCCGATCCGGGCCTTTCGACACATCGTGCGCGAGGGGGGACTTGAACCCCCACGCCCTATACGGGCACTAGCACCTCAAGCTAGCGCGTCTGCCAATTCCGCCACCCGCGCGTGTGTCCGGCTGCTGATCTCTCAGCGGCCGTAGAAGAGATTAGCACGGTTCCGAGGGTGCTCTTGACCACCCCGACCCCTGAGCCCGGCCGGGGAGCACTGCGGTTACCGTGGAGGCATGGCCGAGGCATCCCAGACCCCAGAATCGACCGAGCTGGAGGCGACCGCGGCGATCGCACGCGACCTCATCCGCTTCGACACGAGCAACTACGGCGAGGGCCGGTCGAACGGCGAACGCGAGGCGGCCGAGTACGTCGAGGCCCACCTGCGCGAGCTCGGACTCGAGCCGCGGCTGTTCGAATCCGAGCCGGGCAGGGCGAGCGTCGTCGCCCGTGTGCCGGGCCGGAACCCCGGGAAGCCCGCGCTCGTCCTGCACGGCCACCTCGACGTCGTGCCGGCCGACCCGCGCAACTGGAGCGTCGACCCGTTCGCCGGCGAGATCCGCGACGGCATGCTGTGGGGCCGCGGTGCGGTCGACATGAAGGACATGGACGCCATGATGCTCACGGCGCTCGGCGACATCCTGGGGGAGGGGCGGCTGCCCGAGCGCGAGATCGTGGTCGCGTACTTCGCCGACGAGGAGGCGGGCGGCTCGTACGGTGCGAGCTGGCTGGTCGACCACCACCCCGAGCTCTTCGCCGGCGCGACCGAGGCGATCAGCGAGGTCGGCGGGTACTCCATCACGGTCGGGGGCAGGCGCGCATACCTGCTGCAGACCGGCGAGAAGACCCTGCTCTGGATCCGCCTCGTGGCGCACGGCCGCGCCGCGCACGGCTCGCGGCTCATCCGCGACAACGCGATCACGAAGCTCGCCGCGGCCGTCGCCCGCCTCGGCGAGACCGAATGGCCCGTCCGGCTGACCGACACGACCGAGGAACTGCTCGGCGAGATCGCGAACGTGCTCGGCGTCGACCTGGCCGAGACCTCGCCCGACGAACTCGCCCTCGCGACCGGATCGGCGTCCGGGTTCATCACCGCCACGCTCCGCACGACGACGAACCCGACCGGGCTCACCGCGGGGTACAAGCACAACGTGATCCCCGACCGCGCCGAGGCGCTCATCGACATCCGCACGCTGCCGGGCGAGGAGGACGCCGTGCTCGCCGAGGTGCGCCGCATCATCGGCGACGACATCGACATCGAGGTCGTGCACCGCGACGTCGGCCTCGAGTCGCCGACGTCGGGCGCGCTCGTCGACGCCGTGCGGCGCACGCTGGGCGCGCACGACCCCGAGGCTCCCGTGTTCCCCTACCTGCTCTCCGGGGGCACCGACAACAAGTCGCTGAGCCGCCTCGGGATCCGCGGGTACGGCTTCGCGCCGCTCCGACTGCCCGACCACCTCGACTTCCCCGCCATGTTCCACGGCGTCGACGAGCGGGTACCGCTCGACGCACTATTCTTCGGAAGGCAGGTCCTGCGCGACCTGCTGCTCGACTACTGAGCTCCTCGACTCCACCGGTCCGCATCACGCGGCCCCCGACGCCCTCCGCCCGCGCGGAGACGGAAGGCGGAACCCGACCGTGATCGAAGCCCTCATCCTCGGCCTCGTCCAGGGACTCACCGAGTTCCTCCCGATCTCGTCGAGTGCGCACCTGCGCATCCTCGGCGAGTTCCTGCCCGGCGCGCAGGACCCGGGGGCCGCGTTCACCGCGATCACCCAGCTCGGCACCGAGACGGCGGTCGTGGTCTTCTTCTGGCGCGACATCGTGCGGATCGTCTCGCACTGGTTCGGGTCGTTCACCGGCCGCGTGCCCCGCAACGACCCCGACGCCCGGATGGGATGGCTCATCATCGTCGGCTCGATCCCGATCGTGGTGCTCGGCATCCTCTTCCAGGACGAGATCGAGACGACGTTCCGATCACTGTGGATCGTCGCGACGATGCTCATCGTCTTCGGCGTCATCCTCGGCCTGGCGGACTGGGCCGGGGCGAAGCGACGCAAGCTCGACCAGCTCACCGTCGGCCACGGCGTCGTGTTCGGGTTCGCGCAGGCGTTGGCCCTGATCCCCGGGGTGTCGCGCTCGGGCGGCACGATCACCGCGGGACTGCTGCTCGGCTACGAGCGGGCCGCGGCGGCCCGGTATGCGTTCCTGCTCGCGATCCCCGCCGTGTTCGGTTCCGGGTTCTACCAGCTGTTCAAGAGCTGGGGCGAGCCGAGCGCGTACACCCTGCTCGAGACGGGTGCCGCGACGGTCGTCGCGTTCGTCGTCGCCATCCTCGTGATCGCGTTCTTCATGAACTGGATCTCGAAGCACAGCTTCCTGCCGTTCGTGATCTACCGGATCGCGCTCGGCGGACTCGTGATGTGGCTGCTCGCCGCCGGGATCATCCAGCCGTAGGCGGGCGCCAGGGCTCGTCGCCGCCCCGACTGTCGCCGCGGCCGTCGGCCCGGCCGTCACCGCGACGGCGGAGGTAGCGCTCGAACTCCTTGGCGATCGCCTCGCCGCTCGCCTCAGGGGCGTCCGCCGCGTCGCGCGCCTGCTCGAGCTGCGCGATGTACCCGGCCATCTCCTCGTCGTCGGAGGCGAGGGCGTCGACCCCGGCCTCCCACGCCTGCGCCTCCGTCTCGAGCGAGCCGCGGGGGATCGACAGGCCCGTGAACTCCTCGAGCTTGGCCAGCAGGGCGAGCACCGCCTTCGGCGACGGCGCGTTGTGCACGTAGTGCGGCACCGACGCCCACAGCGACACCGTCGGGATGCCGACGCGTTCGGCCTGGTCGGCGATCACGCTGAGGATGCCCACCGGCCCCTCGTACGAGGAACGCTCGACCCCGAGCGAGTCGCGCACCTCGGCGTTGTCGCTCGACGCGAAGACCGCGAGCGGGCGCGTGTGCGGGGCATCCGCGAGCATCGCCCCGAGCAGCACGATCGCATCGACGTCGGCGGTGAGGGCCGCGTCGACGAGCTCGGCCGCGAAGCTCTTCCAGCTGCGGGCGGGCTCGGCGCCGAGGATGACGTGCAGGGAGTCGGCGCCGGGGCCGGTCACCCGGTCGGGGCCGTCCGGCGGGATCTCGCCCGGCCCGAGCAGCGCCGCGCCGGGCCATTCGAGCTGCCTGACGCCGTCGTCTCCGACGACGACGTTCGGCCGGTTGAACTGGTAGTCGTAGTAGAGCTCCGGGTCGACGGCCGCGATCTCGACCAGGCCGAGCCGGTCGACCAGCAGGCGGGCCGCGCCCGAGGCCGCCTCGCCGGCGTCGTTCCAGCCCTCGAAGGCGACGACGAGGAGCCTTCCGCTCCCGAACCCGGTCGGATGCTGCACTGACGCCTGCTTCCCGCCCCGGGGCATCCGGGGCCACATCCCCACAATAGGCCGTGGCCGTAGACTTGCCGGTTGTGACCACACGCCTTCCCGCCGCCGTCCTGTGGGACATGGACGGCACCATCGTCGACACCGAGCCGTACTGGATGGCCGCCGAGATCCGGCTGTTCGCCTCGTTCGGCCTCGAATGGACCCACGAGGACGCGGAGCAGGTGGTCGGCATGGGCTTGTGGGAGTCGGCCGAGCTGTTCCGCCGGCACGGCGTCGACCTCGAGCCCGACGAGATCGTGTACGGGCTGACCGAACAGGTGCGCGAGCAGCTCCGGACCGACGGCGTGCCGTGGCGGCCGGGGGCCCGCGAGCTCCTCCAGGAGCTGCGCGAGGCATCCGTGCCGACGGCGCTCGTGACGATGTCGGTGCGTTCGATGGCCGAGGACGTCGTGCGCGCGATCCCGTTCGAGGCCTTCGACGTGATCGTCGCCGGCGACGAGGTCTCCGAGCCGAAGCCGCATCCGGAGCCGTACCTGCTCGCGGCGCAGCGCCTCGGCGTCGACATCGCCGACTGCGTCGCGATCGAGGACTCGCCGACGGGCATCACCTCCGCGCACGCGTCGGGCGCCGTGGCGCTCGGCATCCCGAACCTCCTCGACCTCCGCGGCACCGCGCACCATCACCTCTGGGACACCCTCGCGGGCCGCACTCCTGTGGATCTCGGCGAGCTCCTCGTCGAGCTGCGGGCCGAACGGTCGGACGCGCACGACCACGACGGAACCGCGGACGACCGCGGCCATGACGACGGAAAGGCTTCAGCATGAGCGGCGGCAGGGGAGAGCGCAGCGGCCCGTTCCGCACCGGCGACCGGGTGCAGTTGACCGGGCCGAAGGGCCGCATGCACACGATCACGCTCGAGCCGGGAAAGCTGTTCCACTCGCACAAGGGCCCGATCGCGCACGACGACCTCATCGGCCTGCCCGACGGGTCCGTCGTGCGCAACCAGGTGGGGATCGAGTACCTCGCGCTGCGGCCGCTGCTCAGCGACTTCGTGATGTCGATGCCGCGCGGTGCCGCGATCGTCTACCCGAAGGACGCCGCGCAGATCCTCGCGCAGGCCGACGTGTTCCCGGGCTCGGTCGTCGTCGAGGCGGGTGTCGGCTCGGGCGCCCTGTCGCTCTGGCTGCTCCGTGCGATCGGCCCGTCGGGCCGCCTGTACTCGTTCGAACGCCGCGAGGAGTTCGCCGACGTCGCCCGCGGCAACGTCGGGACCTTCCACGGGCGGGTGCCCGAGAACTGGTCGATCACCCTCGGCGACCTCGCCGACACGCTGCCCGAGACCGTAGAGGACGGCAGCGTCGACCGGGTCGTGCTCGACATGCTCGCCCCGTGGGAGGTGCTCCCGGCCGTCACCGACTCGCTCAAGCCCGGCGGCGTGGTGCTCTGCTACGTCGCGACCGCGACCCAGCTCTCGCGGGTGGCCGAGGCGATCCGCGCGACGGGGTCGTACACCGAGCCGGTCGCCAACGAGACGATGGTGCGCGGATGGCACGTTCAGGGACTCGCCGTCCGCCCCGACCACCGCATGATCGCGCACACCGGGTTCCTGCTCACGGCCCGCCGCCTCGCGCCGGACACCGTGCTTCCGGAGCTCAAGCGGCGCCCGTCGAAGTCCGACTTCAGCGACGAGGACGTCGAGGCGTGGACGCCGGGCGCGCTCGGCGAGCGCTCCGTGAGCGACAAGAGCCTGCGCAAGCGGGTCCGCGCGGCCGGGAACTCGGCCGCGCTCGCGCGCGACGAGCCGGGCGCCGCGACCGGTTCGACGCCGTCTGAGCCCGACGGCGAAGCCGGGTAGGCTTTCAAGGCCCGTTCCGCGTCCACCCCAACCTGACGCCCACCCCATGAAACGAGGATCCGTGCGTTCGTCTCTCGCGCTCGTCGCCACCGCTGGTCTCGTCGCCGTCGCGCTCACCGGCTGCGCCACGGCGCCGGCGCCCGAGGCCGCTCCCGGCAACACGTCCTCGGCGGTCCAGGTCTCGGGCGATTTCGGCGAGCCGCCCCGCGTCGAGTTCCCGTCCCCGGTGAACCCGGAGGAGACGCAGTGCTCGGTCGTGATCGAAGGCGACGGCCGACCCGTCGTCGCCGGTTCCCCGCTGCTCGTGGCCGCGACGTTGTTCGACCCCGAGTCGGGCGAGGAGGTGCAGGCGGTCGGCTACGACGAGCCGGTCCTGCTCACGGTCGGCGACAGCACCCTCGCCGGATTCCGCAAGGGGCTCACCTGTGCGAACGAGGGTTCGCGCGTGGTCGTCGCGGTGCCCCCGGCGGACGCGCTCAACCCGCAGACGGGCGCGGAGCCCGAGACCGGAATCGTCGCGGTGTTCGATGTCCTCCGGGTGTTCCCGGCCCGCGCCGAGGGCTCGGCGACGCTGACCCGCGACGGCTTCCCGGCCGTCGTGCTGGCGCCCGACGGGCGCCCCGGCATCACCGTGCCGACCCAGGACCCCTTCGGGCAGACCGAGGTCGAGACGCTGCGCCAGGGTTCCGGCCAGGTCGTCGAGTCCGGCGACGAGGTGCTCGTGCAGTACACGGGCGTCCTGTGGGACGGCGGCGAGGTGTTCGACTCCTCGTGGGAGAACGGCGCACCCGCCCGTTTCGTCGTGAGCGACGGCGAGGGCTCCCAGGTCATCCCCGGCTTCTCGAAGGCGATCATCGGCCAGCAGGTCGGCTCCCAGGTCGGCGTCGTCGTCGCGCCGGAGGACGGCTACGGGGAACAGGGCAGCAACGCCATCCCCGGCGACGCCACGCTGTTCTTCGTGATCGACATCCTGGGCGTCCTCTGAGCCGCTCCGGCACGCGCCCGGACCGTCCGGCTCGCACTAGGATCGCACCTGTGAACGCAGCCGCGGGGGAGCAGCCGGAGCGCCGGTCGAAGGCGATTCCCGCCGTGGACCGCCAGTTCAGCCTGGTGCTCGCACTGGTCGCGACGGAGACCGGGCTGCTGAAGAGCGAGATCCTCTCGACGGTGCGCGGCTACGCCGAGAAGTACGTCGACGGCGGCCCGAACGACAACCTCGAGCGGCAGTTCGAGCGCGACAAGGACGCGCTTCGCGAGCGCGGCATCCCGCTCGAGACGATCGAGTCGCCCGATCGGCCCGGCGACAACCAGTCGCTGCGGTACCGCATCCCGAAGCGCCGGTACGAGCTGCCCGAGTCGGTGCGCTTCACACCCGACGAACTGGCCCTGCTCGGGCTCGCGGCGGAGGTCTGGCGCGAGGCATCCCTCTCCGTCGATTCGCAGCGGGCGCTGACCAAGCTGCGCGGTCTCGGCGTCGAGCCGCGTGATCCGGTCATCGGGTACGCGCCGCGCCTGCGGGTCCGTGACGCGGCGTTCGAACCGCTGCGGCGTGCGCTCGATCGTCGGCAGGCGGTGCGGTTCAGCTATGTGCGGCCCGGTTCCACGAACGCTCGCGAGCGCACGCTCGAACCCTGGGCGGTCGTGAACCACGAGGGCCGCTGGCACGTGCACGGCTACGACCGCGACATGGATGCTCCGCGCACGTTCCTGCTGTCTCGCATCACCGGCGAGGTCTCGACGGTTGCCGGCGCCGCACGCTCCACCCCTCCGGAGGGCGTCCAGGATGCGATCCTCTCCGAGCTCGAGGGGCTTCGGCAGGCGAACGCCGCCGACCTGGCCGTGCGTGCGGGCAGCGACGCCGAGATCCGGCTCGGTCGTCGCGCGGTGCTGCGCGACGACGAGTCGGGCGTGATCCGCCTCCACTACACGGATGCCGCGGTGTTCGCCGACGAACTGGCGAGCTACGGTCCCGAGGTCAGGGTGCTCGGTCCGTCCGACCTGATCGCGGCGGTCCGCGACCGGCTCTCGCAGGTGGCGGCCGCGCACGCGGCCCCGCAGGCGAAACGGGCGACGCAGGGTGACGGCGCGACGCAGGCCGACGGGGTCTCGCGGGCCGACGACCTCTCGCGGCCCGACCGAGGGGAGGGCTGATGGCCGCGCCGAAGGGGCCGAAGGCTCCCGACCAGCTCGTCTTCCTGCTCGCGCTCGTGCCGTACCTGCTCGAGCAGCGCGTGGTCGATGTCGCGACCGCGTCGGCGCACTTCGGCGTCGCCGATGCGGAGGTGCGCGATGCGGTCCGCCTGATCGCGACGTCCGGCCTGCCGGGGTCGACCGGCACCTACCAGCCCAACGACCTCTTCGACATCGATTGGGATTCGTTCGAGGACGACGACGTGATCGTCATCGTGCACCACGTCGCGATCGAGGACGCGCCGCGCCTGTCCGCTCGCGAGGCCGCGGCGCTGATCGCCGGCCTCCAGTACCTGTCGGCGACGCCCGAGAACGCCGGACGGGCGCAGCTCGATTCGCTGCTCGCGAAGCTGACCGCCGGTGCATCCGCGACGCCCACGGGCCTCGCCGTCGCGCCGTCCGAGTCGGATGCCGCGCTCGAACTCGCCCGGGCCGCGGTGGCCGAGGGCCGGCAGCTCGAGTTCGCGTACCGCAATGCGCTCGGTGAGCAGAGCCGGCGCCGGGTCGACCCGATCCGGATCGCCTCGCTGGGCGCCGACTGGTACCTCCAGGCCTACGACCACCTCCGCGAAGACCTTCGCAACTTCCGCATCGACCGCATGGGCGACCTGGTCGTGACCGACGAGCCCGTCGGCGACCATGGCGACCGCACGCTGTCCGACACGTTGTTCCACGGCTCCGAGTCGGACCGCGAGGTCGTGGTCGACGTCGCCCCCGAGGCGTTGCCGCTCATCGCCGACTACCTCGCCGACGCCGTGGAGGAACGGGTGGGCGACCGGCTCCGGGTGACTCTACGGGTCGCGCACTTCCATGGGTTGAAGCGCCTGGTGGCGGGCCTTCCGGGACTCGTCACCGTCGTCGCGCCCGATGAGGCACGCGCGGTCGTCGCGGCCTGGGCCGAGGCGGGCCGTTCCGCGTACGACGGCTGAGATCCACCGCAAACCGTCGGCCGTGACTGTTTCGTTGCCCGAGATGGAGGCTACGGCAACCCGCTCGGGCTACACTGGGCGGACACGCCCATCGAGCATTGGACGAACACCCATGTGGCAAGGCTTCACCGGATGGCACGCGCTGATCATCCTCGTGGTCATCCTCCTGCTGTTCGGCGCGCCGAAGCTGCCCGCACTCGCGCGGAGCCTCGGCCAGTCGATGAAGATCCTGAAGAGCGAGGTGCGCTCCGACGGCGACAAGGGGGAGCCCGGCGACGACGCCGACGGCACCGCTGCGACGCCGGCGAAGGGCGGCACGACCGTCGCCTCCGAGGAGAAGCCCAAGTCGGTCGGCACCGACCACGGCTCCACCAGCTGACCCGTGACCGCCGTGAAGCCGCGCGGCGAGAAGAACCGCGAGAAGCGGATGTCGCTCGCCGCGCACCTGATCGAGTTGCGCAAGCGGCTCTTCATCTCCGCAGCGGCGCTCGTCGTCGGCATGGTGGCCGGCTGGATCCTCAACGAACTGTGGGTCTGGGACGCGATCCAGGAGCCGGTGAGCAAGGTCGCCGAGGCCAGGGCCGGTGATGGCGCGACCTCGCTGAACTTCCCGACGCTCGCGAGCGCATTCGACCTGAAGCTCCAGATCGCGTTCACCCTCGGCATCGTGATCTCGGCGCCGGTGTGGCTCTACCAGATCTTCGCGTTCCTCGTGCCCGGCCTGAACACGCGCGAGCGCCGCTACACGCTGTGGTTCTTCGCGAGCGCCATCCCGCTGTTCTTCGCGGGGTGCGCGGTCGCCTGGTTCGTGCTGCCGAACATCGTGAAGATCCTCACCAGCTTCGTGCCCGAGGGATCGACCTCTCTGCTGCAGGCCCGCGAGTACATCGACTTCGTGCTGAAGCTCGTGGTCGCGATCGGCATCGCCTTCGTCGTGCCGGTGTTCATCGTGCTGCTGAACTTCATGGGCGTGCTCAGTGCCGCGTCGATCATCAGGTCCTGGCGGGTCGCGGTGCTGGTCATCGTGCTGTTCACGGCGTTCGCGACGCCCTCGGCCGACGTCGTGTCGATGTTCCTGCTCGCGGTCCCCATGATCGGGTTGTACTTCGCCGCCTGGGGCATTGCGAACGTACACGACCGGAGGGTCGCCAAACGTCAGCGCGAGGAGTTCGGCGAAGCGTTCGCCTGATCGGCATCCGCGCGCCGCGGCATCCCACCCGGCCGAGGCAGCCCACCCCACCGCTTCGGCTCCTCCGACCGTCTCGGCTGTCTAGGCTGGGAGCATGAGCCTCAGCCCCGCGGAACGCTACGCGTTGAGCCGCCAGCAACGTCGGCAGCCGAGGCTCGGGGAGTTCGCCGCAGAGCAGCGGTTCGACCTCGACCCGTTCCAGCGCGCCGCGTGCGCGGCGCTCGACGAGGGCCGCAGCGTGCTCGTCGCCGCGCCGACCGGCGCCGGCAAGACGATCGTCGCCGAGTTCGCGGTGTACCTCGCGATGCAGTCGACGGACGCGAAGGTGTTCTACACGACGCCCATCAAGGCCCTGTCGAACCAGAAGTTCCAGGAGCTCGGCGACCGGTGGGGAGCCGATCAGGTGGGCCTGCTCACCGGTGACACGAACGTCAACTCGAACGCGCGCATCGTCGTCATGACGACCGAGGTGCTGCGCAACATGCTGTACGCCGACTCGCCGCTGCTCGATCGGCTCGCGTTCGTCGTGATGGACGAGGTGCACTACCTCGCCGACCGGTTCCGCGGTGCCGTCTGGGAGGAGGTCATCATCCACCTGCCGGAGGACGTCCGCCTCGTCTCCCTGAGCGCGACGGTCTCCAATGCCGAGGAGTTCGGCGACTGGCTCCAGACCGTCCGCGGCGACACCGACGTGATCGTCTCCGAGGAGCGGCCGGTACCCCTCGAACAGCACGTGCTCGTCCGGCAGAAGCTGATCGACCTGTTCGACTCGAGCGGGCAGGCCGCGACCCACCGGGTGAACCCCGAACTCAAGCAGCTCGCGCGCGCACGCGGGCGTTCCATCGACAGCCGCTCGCAGCGCGGCCGTCGCGGCGGCGACCGCGGACGGTTCCACCGGCCCGACCAGGGTGCGCGCATGGACCGCCCCGAGGCGATCGCGATGCTGCAGGCGAAGCACCTGCTGCCGGCGATCGTGTTCATCTTCTCGCGCGCGGGTTGCGACCAGGCGGTGCGGCAGGTGCTGCGCAGCGGCATCCGATTGACGGATGCCTCCGAGCGCGAGCAGATCCGGCAGATCGTCGAGGGCCGTGCGCGGCAGCTCCGCGACGAGGACCTCGCGGTGCTCGGGTACTGGGAGTGGCTCGAGGGGCTCGAGCGCGGTGTCGCCGCGCATCACGCCGGGATGCTGCCGGTGTTCAAGGAGATCGTCGAGGAGCTCTTCCAGGAGAAGCTGCTCAAGGTCGTGTTCGCGACGGAAACGCTCGCGCTCGGCGTCAACATGCCGGCCCGTTCGGTGGTGCTCGAGAAGCTCGAGAAGTTCAACGGCGAGGCCCGCGTGCCGATCACCCCGGGGGAGTACACGCAGCTCACCGGTCGTGCCGGCCGCCGAGGCATCGACATCGAGGGGCACTCGGTGATCCACTGGGTCGACGGACTCGACCCCGAAGCCGTCGCCTCGCTCGCCTCGCGGCGCAGCTACCCGCTCAACTCGAGCTTCAAGCCCACGTACAACATGGCCGTGAACCTGATCGAGCAGTTCGGGCGCGAACGCACCCGACAGGTGCTCGAACTCTCGTTCGCGCAGTTCCAGGCGGACCGGGCGGTCGTCGACCTCGCACGCACCCTGCGCAAGCAGGAGGAGTCGATGGCCGGCTACGAGCAGGCGATGCGCTGCCACCTCGGCGACTTCGCGGAGTATTCGGGGCTCCGCCGCCGGATCGGCGAGCTCGAACGCCAGGGCTCCAAGGGCAACCCGACCCATGCGCAGCGCGAGCGGATGCAGCGCGAGCTGAACGCCGTGCGCAAGCAGATGCGTTCGCACCCCTGCCATGGCTGCGCAGAGCGCGAGGCGCACAGCCGGTGGGCCGAGCGCTGGTGGCGGCTGAAGAAGGAGCACGACCAGCTGCAGGGGCAGATCCGCAGCCGGACCGGACAGGTCGCGAAGCGGTTCGACCGGGTGACCGACGTCCTGCAGCGGCTCGGCTACCTTGAACCGGCCGGGGGCGGCGAGCTCGTCTCGACCGCGGCCGGCCGCATCCTGAAGCGCATCTACGGCGAACGCGACCTCCTCGTGGCCGAGTGCCTGCGCCGGGGACACTGGGAGGGGCTCGACGCGGCGAACCTCGCGGCGATGGCCGCGACTCTCGTGTACGAGCCGCGTCGGGACGACCGCGGCGTCGAGTACCGACTTCCGCGGGGCATCTTCCGCAGCGCGCTCGAACGCACGACGGATGCCTGGGCCGAGCTCGACGACCTCGAACGCGACCACCGGCTACCCGGCAGCGAGGTGCCGTCACCGGCGCTCGCCAACGCGATGTGGTCGTGGGCGCGCGGCGTGGGCCTCGGCACCGTGCTGGAGGACACCGATCTCGCCGCCGGCGACTTCGTCCGGCTCACGAAGCAGGTGATCGACCTGCTCGACCAGGTGTCGATCGTCGCGGATGCCGAACTCGGCACGGCGGCCCGTGCGGCGATCGACGGAGTGCGGCGCGGTGTCGTGGTCGACGGCACGGTCGGTTGAGCGGCCGGATCCTCGGGCTCGCCTAGGCTGAACAGCGTGCCCGAGACCCCCCGCCCGATCCTGCCGTGGTGGGCTGGCCTGCCGGTCGCCGTGCTCGCCGGATTCGTCTTCGATCTCGCGTTCCCCGGCGTCGGCGCCTGGCCGCTGGCGTTCGTCGGCATCGCACTGGCGCTCATCGTGCAGGTCGGCCGGTCCGCCTGGGGCGCCCTGCTGGTGGGATTCGTGTTCGGGGCGACGTTCTACCTCCTGCACGTCGAGTGGACGAGTCGGTATCTCGGCCCCGTCCCGTGGCTCGCACTGTCGCTGCTCGAGGCGCTCTTCGTCGCCGTCGGCGGCCTGGCCGTCACGCTGGCCTACCGGTGGCTGCCTCGCGCCTGGCCAGGCACGTGGGCGCGGCTGATCGCGCTGCCCGCGCTGATCGCGGGATTGTGGACCGCCCGGGAGATCGCGGTCGGAACCTTCCCGTACGGCGGGTTCCCCTGGGCGCGCGCGGCGCAGAGCCAGTCGGCCAGCCCGTTCGCCGAGACCGTCTCGTGGGTCGGCCAGCTCGGCCTGTCCTTCGTGATGGTCTTCATCGTCGCCGCGGTGATCGAGTGGGCGCGGCTGCGCCGGTGGCGCGACGTCCGCACGGCCCTGCCCGCCGCGATCGTCGTGGTGATCGCGGTGCTCGTCCCGGCGTGGGCGACGACGCCCGTCGGCGAACTCCGGGTGGCGAGCGTGCAGGGCAACGGTCCGGCCGGCTACTTCGACGAGCGCGAGCGCGGCGACGTGCTCGCATCGCAGGTCGAGGCGACCGCGCCGATCCTCGACGAGGAGGGGATCGACGTCCTGCTCTGGCCGGAGGGATCGGTCGACATCGACCCGACGCGGGACGCCGCGACCGCCCGCGTGCTCGACCGGATCGCCGGTCGCCTCGACGGCGCTCCGCTCGTCGTCAACACCGTCACGGTCGAGGGCGACTCCGAGGAGGACCTGGAGTTCTTCAACACGTCTTTGCTCTGGGAGGAGGGCGAGGGCGCCGTGGATCGGTATTCGAAGCGGCATCCCGTGCCGTTCGGCGAGTACATCCCCGACCGGGACTTCTACATGCTCTTCGCCCCCGACCTCATCTCGCTGGTGCAGCGCGGGTACTCGCCCGGCACCCAACCGCCCGTGTTCGACCTCGGCGACGCGGTCGCCGGCCTCGCGATCTGCTTCGACGTCATCTACGACGACGTCATCTGGGAGGGCGCGCGCGACGGGGCCGAGCTCTATCTCCTGCAGACGAACAACGCGGACTTCCGGGGGACGGATGAGAACCTGCAGCAACTGGCGATCGCGCGCCTGCGCGCGATCGAGACCGGGCGCTCGGTGGTGAACATCTCGACCGTCGGCACGAGCCAGGTGATGCTCGCCGACGGGCGCACGATCGATGCACTGCCGGCCGACGAGGCGGGTGCGATGGTGACGGATGTCCCGCTGCGCCAGGGTCTCACCCCCGCCGTGGTCATGGGGGAGTGGCTGCCGGGTTCGATCGCGGTGCTGTCCGTCGCGGCACTCATCGCCGCTGGCATCATCGCTCGCGTCGCGCGCAGGGCGGGCCGACGCTGGGCACAGGAAACGCCGGCCCGGGGGGATGGGCCGGCGTTCGACTGAAACGTCAGGTGGAGCGGGTCAGGACGCGGTCTTCTGGGCCTGGCCGCGACGGGCGCGGAGCCACTGGAGCCGCTCCTCGAGGAGCTCCTCGAGCTCGGGGATGGTGCGGCGCTCGAGCAGCATGTCCCAGTGGGTACGTGCGACCTTCTCGCCCGAGCGGTCGACCTCGACCGGCTTCTGGTCGACGAGCAGGGTCGCGTTGTGACCGCAGAAGCGGCACTCCCACGTGTCGGGGATCTCGGCCTCGGTCGAGAAGATCATGACCGTCTCGCGTGCGCAGTCCTCGCAACGGTAGGTGTACTGCGCGCGGTCGGCGAACACCACTCCGTCCTCGCTCTGCAGGCTCTGTGCCCCGATGCGCATTCCACGAAGGCTTCGATCTGCCATTGGCTGCTCCTCTCGATCGTCTACAGGTATAAACGATCAAGCTGAGGGATTCCTTTCCGCAGCCTTCGGATTTGCCGGGGAATTCTCAGGTTCGCTCGCGGACGACCTCGACGGCGAGGTCGCACCGATCGGTGACGAGTCCGTCGACGCCCTTCGCCAGGAGGCGGCGCATCTCGTCGGGTTCGTTCACCGTCCAGACGTGCACCTCGGCGCCCGCTGCGTGCACGCCCGCGAGGAATCGGTCGGTCACGAGCGGGATCGGGCCCACCCGCTCGGGAACCTGCAGCGCGGATGCCCCGGCAAGCGCGCGTCGGAGCATCTGGGTGCTGCCGATGATCGAGGCGAGCCAGGCCCGGATCACGGCGGTTCGTCCGCCCGAGGTGACCGCTTCCGGCACCGCCGCACCGAGTCGGCGCCTGCGTCGATCGTCGAAGCTCGTCAGCAGGACCCGATGGCCCGCACCCGTTCGGCGCACCACCTCGATCACGGCATCCACGGCCCCATCGTCCTTCACGTCGATGTTGAACCGGACTTCTGGGAACGCGACCAGTGCCTCCTCGAGGGTCGGGAAGCCGGATCCGCCGCCCAGGTCGATCGCGCGGAGTTCGGCGAGCGTGAGAGCGGACACCTCCGTCTTCCGGCCGGCCACGCGTTCGAGGGTCGGGTCGTGGGCGAGCACCGGCACACCGTCGTTGGATCGCCGTACGTCGGTCTCGAGGTACGAGGCGCCGACCGCGATCGCCGCGGCGAACGCGGCGATCGTGTTCTCCGGTGCGTCGAGCGCGAGTCCGCGATGCGCGAGGACACGCGGGCGCGCTGGAGTGAGGTAGGTCGATGCCACGGGCGTCAGCTGACGGAACCTGGTCGTTCCCTGCCGGCGACGTCGCCCTGCGCGGCCCCGGGTGCTCCGCCCGGGGTGAACGCCCTGCCGATGCCCTTCAGCGCCTCGGTCAGCTCGCTCGGGACGATCCACAGCTTGTTCGCGGGTCCCTGCGCGAGCTCGGGCAGCGTCTGGAGGTACTGGTAGGCCAGCAGCTTCGGGTCGGGGTCACCCTCGTGGATCGCCCGGAACACCGTCTGGATCGCCTCGGCCTCGCCCTGCGCGCGCAGCACCGCGGCCTTGGCGTCACCCTCGGCGCGGAGGATCTCGGCCTGCCTGAGACCCTCGGCCTCGAGGATCGCCGACTGCTTCGTGCCCTCCGCGGTGAGGATGGCCGCGCGGCGGTCGCGCTCGGCGCGCATCTGCTTCTCCATCGAGTCCTGGATGGAGATGGGCGGGTCGATCGCCTTGAGTTCGACCCGGGAGACTCGGATGCCCCACTTGCCCGTCGCCTCGTCGAGCACGATGCGCAACTGTCCGTTGATGTTGTCGCGGCTCGTCAGCGCCTCCTCGAGGTTGAGGCCGCCGACCACGTTGCGCAGCGTGGTCGTCGTGAGCTGCTCGACGGCGCCGAGGTAGTTCGCGATCTCGTAGGTCGCCGCGCGCGCGTCGGTGACCTGGAAGTACACGACGGTGTCGATCGACACGACGAGGTTGTCCTCGGTGATCACGGGCTGCGGCGGGAACGACACGACCTGTTCGCGCATGTCCACGAGCGGACGCAACCGGTCGATGAAGGGCACGAGCAGGTTCAGGCCCGGCACGAGCGTCTTGTGGTACCGGCCGAGCCGCTCCACCACGCCCGAGTACGCCTGCGGGATGATCCTGATCGACCGTGCGATGACGACGATCACGAAGATGACGATCGCGACGACCACGACCACCGCGATGATGCTGGAGATCTCCATTACTGCGGGGTGCTCCTCTCCACTGGCACGACGACCGCCGTCGCGCCATCGATGCCGGTCACGAGGACCCGTTCGCCGACGGCCACGTCGGCCTGTTCGGTGATCGGCGACAACCTCGCGGTCCACGTGTCGCCGTTCTGCAGCTTGACCTGCCCGCCGACGCCCGTCACGGTGCGCACGACCGTGCCGTCCGCGCCGATGAGCGCGTCGATGTTGCTCCGCGCGGGATCGCCGCCTCGTCTCAGCGTCCGCAGCAGCGGCGGTCTCAACAGCAGGATCAGCGCGACCGCGACGACCGCCGCGATGATGAACTGCGCGTACCACGGGATGCCGAAGAGCCCCGAGACGAGACCCGCGACACTGCCCAGCGCGAGCATGAGGAACGTCAGCTCGAGCGTGAACACCTCGATCGTCGCGAACACGAGGATCAGGACCAGCCAGATGATCCACGCGTACTGGGTCAGCACATCCATTTGGTCTCCTTCGAACGCGCCCCCTTCCGAACCTAGCAGTGGAGGGTCTGCGGCGGGAGGTTGATAGTGTCGGTTGGCCGAGTTCGCGCGCGGTCGACCGCGCACCATCCACAGGAGCACACCGTGACCAACCCTCTCGCCCCCGGCTCGCTCGACGGCCGTGTCGCCGTCGTCACCGGTTCGTCCCGCGGCATCGGCGCCGACACCGCGCGATACCTGGCCGACGCCGGCGCCGCAGTCGTCGTCAACTACCGCAGCAAGGCGCCGCGCGCCGAGAAGATCGTCGCGGAGATCGCCGCAGCGGGCGGCCGGGCGATCGCCGTCGGCGCCGACCTCACCGACGCCGACTCCGTCGCGGCGCTGTTCGCGACGGCCGAGGCCGAGTTCGGCCCGGTCGACCTGCTCGTGCTCAACGCGTCCGGCGGCATGGAGTCGGGCATGGGGGAGGACTACGCCATGCGGCTCAACCGCGACGCGCAGGTGAACGTCGTCGACCGTGCGCTGCCCCACCTCGCCGAGGGCGCCCGCATCGTCTTCGTGACGAGCCACCAGGCGCACTTCATCCGCACCACGCCGACCATGCCCGAGTACGAGCCGGTCGCGCTCTCGAAGCGGGCCGGTGAAGACGCGCTGCGCGAGAAGCTGCCCGAGCTCGAGGCATCCGGTGTCGGCTTCGTGGTCGTCTCGGGCGACATGATCGAGGGGACGATCACGGCGACGCTGCTCGAGCGGGCCAACCCCGGCGCCATCGCGGCCCGCAAGCAGGACGCCGGCCGGTTGTACAACGTCTCGGAGTTCGCGGCGGAGGTCGCCCTCGCGGCCGTCGAGCCGATCCCCGCCGACCACACGCGATACGTGGGGGATGTCACGGGCTTCACGCCCGCCTCCCTCGACTGAGCGCAGCAGGTGACGCGATGAGGCCGGCGGGAGCATCTCCCGCCGGCCTCGATCGTCGTTCGGTGGTCAGGCCGTCGGCGCCACGCCCTTGCCGAAGGTGAACGCACGGACGATCTGCACGATCCCGAGCACGACGAGCGCGATGCCGGCGAACCAGAACAGGAACACGGCGCCCCAGATCGGCGAGAAGAGCAGCACGATCCCGGCGACGAGGCTGAGGATGCCGAAGAAGATCGCCCACCCCTTCGACGCGGCATCACCGGACTGCACCAGCGCGACGATGCCCTCGACGATCCAGAGGATGCCGACGAAGATGCCGAGGAAGATACCGAAGAACACGGCCGACTCCGACGGATTCGCGAGCACGACGATGCCGGCGATCACGAAGAGCACGCCGAGCACGATGTCGAGCGCCCTCGAGCCGCCCGAGATGCCGCGCGAGAAGATCCCGAGACCGAGGTAGGCGATACCGGCGATCAGGAAGTAGAGGCCGAAGATCCACGCAAGCGCGATCGCGGACTTCTGCGGCGCGAACGTGATGAACAGGCCGACGATCAACGACACGGCGCCCGAGATGCCGAGCGTCGCGCGCACCGTGTTGATCGCGGACTTCGACAGGTCTGCGGCGTCGAGCGAGAATGCGGCGAACGCGGAACCCGACTGCGGACTGGACATGGTGGTACCCCCTTCTGGCGCGACGACGGTCGCTCGTCCCTCAGGCTAGGGCTGTACGGCGGCTGTGCGCCGGATGTGTGCTCGCGAGTCGCACCGTGACGACATCGTGACCTGTCGGGCGGGAGGATGGCCGTGGCCGCGCGTCGGGCCCTACTATGACGGCCATGCGCGAGACGTCGAGACCAGGCCCCCGCTGCTTCGTCCTTGCGTCGGCGGTCCTGATCCTCCTCGCGGGTTGCGTCGCGGAGCCGACGCCGCAGGCCCCGCCGCCGACGACGGAACTCCCCGCGGAGCCGGGCGCGTCCCCGACGCCCTGGGATCCGGGTGACGTACCGGATGCCTCGGACGCGGTCGAACTGCTCCCCGCGCAGCGGGGCGACTGCGCGGTCGACCCGTCCTTGGGCGGCACGGTCGCGCTCGTCGTCGTGTCGGACGACGATGAGACGCCGGTCGAGGTGACCTACGACGTGTTCCGCACCGACGGCACGATCGCCGTGCGGCGGATGACCCAGCCGGGTCCCATCCTGATGGCGGTGCAGCAGGACTGCACGGACGGGGTCGTCTCCAGCCCGTGGCAGTTCCGGGCGACACGTCCCGGCGGTGGTGCGCTGTCGTGCTGGATGACCTACGGCGGCCGCCAGGTCACCGCGGACAGCGCCTTCGCGGAGGGCGCTGACGAGGAGCTCGCCGTCGACTGCACCGGCCATCCGGGCATGTGAGCGCGATCCGTGCCACGATCGTCGGGATGGCCACCGCGAACGACGACGACCGCCGACTGCGCGAACTCGCGCTGCTGCGCCGGGTACGCGACCGCATCGACCGCGAGTATGCGCAGCCGCTGGATGTCGACGCGCTCGCGCGGGGCGCGCACCTCTCCGCGGGGCACCTGAGCCGCGAGTTCAAGAAGGCCTACGGCGAGTCGGTCTACAGCTACCTGATGACCCGACGGATCGAGCGCGCCATGGCCCTGCTCCGGCGCGGCGACCTGAGCGTCACCGAGGTCTGCTTCGAGGTCGGCTGCTCCTCGCTCGGCACGTTCAGCACCCGGTTCACCGAACTCGTCGGGGTGCCGCCGAGCGTGTATCGCCACCAGCCCGACGGCATCTTCGAGGCGGTGCCGTCGGTACTCGCGAAGCGCGTCGCCCGTCCGGTGCGCCGGCGGGCGGACGGCTGACCGACTCCGGGCGTCAGCCGGCGGGCGTCAGCGGCGCCTCGATGGCGCGGTCGTAGGCATCGCGCGCCGTCGCGACGTCGGCCTGGTGCTGCTCGGTCCATGCGACCAGGGCCTGGACGGTCGCGTGCAGGGAGCGTCCGAGGGCCGTCAGCTCGTACTCGACCCGGGGCGGGACGACCGGGTACACGGTCCGTCGGACCATCCCGTCGCGCTCGAGGTTGCGCAGCGTCACCGTCAGCATCCGCTGACTGACGCCGTCGATGACGCGCTTGAGCTCGGAGAAGCGCATCACCCGGTCGTCGAGGAGCGCGATGACCAGCAGCGACCACTTGTCGGCGAGCCGGTCGAGGATCTGCCTGACCTCGCAGTCCTCGCGGGCATCCCACTGGAAGGCGTCCCAGTCACCGCCGTCGTGGCCGCCCTCGAGGTCGTCGTGGTGCGACCGGTCCCGTTCGATGGTTCCCCGGGAGTAACCCGGTGACGTCGAAGTGCCGTCTTCCGTCATTCCCCAATGGTCACTCATGATGTGGTCAGGCACAAGAGGTAACCACGTGAGGAGAACCGCATGTCCATCGACACATCGTCGACCGCCGTCCCGGCGTCGGATACCGCACCGGAGTTCGACCGGCTCAGGGGTCGAGCCCTGGGTCTGCTCGTCGTCCTGTGCGGTGCCGCGTTCCTCGAGGGTGTCGACGTCGCGATGTTCGGCATCGCCCTGCCCGTGATCCGCGCCGACCTCGGGCTGGCGACGGGCGAACTGCAGTGGGTCGTGAGCGCGTACATCCTCACCTACGGCGGGTTCATGCTCCTCGGCGGCCGGGCCGCCGACCTCCTCGGGCGGCGACGGGTCTTCCTCGTGGCGATGGCCGTCTTCCTCCTCTTCTCCGGGCTCGGCGGCGTCGCGACCGAGTCGTGGATGCTCCTCACCGCACGTGCGGTGACCGGCGTGGCCGCGGCGTTCATGATGCCTGCCGGGCTGTCGATCATCACGACCTCGTTCGCCGAGGGCGCGCAGCGCACACGGGCGTTGCTGATCTACGCCGGCATCGGTGCGGCCGGGTTCTCGGTCGGCCTCGTGCTCGGCGGCATCCTGACGATGTTCGGGTGGCGGTGGGTGTTCTTCGCCCCGGTGGTCGTCACCTCCGTGCTGATCGTGCTGGCGGCGGTGCTCGTGCCGCGCGACACGGTCGCCGGTGTCGGACCCGCGCGACGGGTCGACGTCGCCGGAGCGATCGTCGCGACCGGCGCCTTCCTCGCCCTCATCACCGCCATCGAGCAGTCGACCCACGCCGCGCCCGCCGTCAGCCTGTCGCTGCTGGCCCTGAGCGCGATCGGGTTCGTCGCCTTCGCGGCGATCGAGCGCCGCGCGTCCGACCCGCTCATCCCGCGGGGCTTCCTTGACCGCGCGCCCCTGTTGCGCGCCTACCTCGGCGCAGCGGCGCTGGCGGCGGGCTTCATGGGATTCCAGTTCATCGTGGTGCTCTACCTGCAGGAGTTCCGTGGCTGGTCGCCGTTGCTCACGGCCCTCGCGCTGCTGGTGCTGGGCATCGACATGATCCTCGCGCCGACCCTGACGCCGCGACTGGTCGCCCGGTTCGGGCTGTGGCCGACGATCCTCGTCGGCCTGGCCGCCGCACTGGCGTCCTTCCTCCTGTTCCTCCCGGTCGGCGCCGACTGGGTGTACGCGGCGATGTTCCCGAGCTTCCTCGCGCTCGGCCTGGCGTTCACGTTCGCCTACGGGCCGCTGACGGTGGCCGCGACGGAGGGGGTCGACGACGCCGACCAGGGGCTCAGCGGGGGACTGCTGTACACGGCGTTCCAGTTCGGCGCCGCGATCGGCCTCGCAACGACCGGGGCGGTGCTCATGGCCGCCGAGCCTGCCGGACCGGTCGACGCGACGCGGATCGCCCTCGTCGTCCCGATCGTGGTCGCCGCCGTGGGCGTCGTGATCGCGATCGCCGGCGTCGCCGCGGGCCGGCGACGGCGCGCGCTCGCCAGCTGATCCACTCGAGGCATCCGCTTCCGGATCCGATCAGGAATCGAGAAGCGGATGCCGCGCCCCGCGCGTAGCGTGACGCGCATGGACATCACGATTCAGTACACGTTCCTCCCGCACACCGACCCCGAGGCATCCCTCGCGTTCTACCGCGACACCCTGGGGTTCGAGGTCCGCAAGGACGTCGGCTACGAGAACATGCGATGGATCACCCTCGGACCCACCGGTCAGCCGGAGACCTCGATCGTGCTCACTCCGCCCACGCCCGACCCCGGCACGACCGACGAGGAACGGCGCATGGTCGCGGAGATGATGGCGAAGGGCACGTACGCCAGCATCGTGCTCTCGACGCCCGACGTCGACGGCACGTTCGACCAGGTGGCCGCCAGCGGTGCGGAGGTCGCGCAGGAGCCCATCGACCAGCCGTACGGTGTCAGGGACTGCGCGTTCCGCGACCCCGCGGGCAACATGGTCCGCATCCAGCAGCCGAACTGAGACGTCCGTGCTGCAGGACGATGCGCCGCGCGTCGGCGGCGCCCGCCATGATGGTGCCATGACGAATCCCGCCGACAGCCACGACCTGATCCGGGTCCAGGGCGCCCGCGAGAACAACCTCAAGGACGTCTCCGTCGAGATCCCCAAGCGGCGCCTCACGGTGTTCACCGGAGTGTCCGGTTCGGGCAAGAGCTCGCTCGTGTTCGACACCATCGCGGCGGAGTCGCGACGCCTCATCGACGAGACCTACAGCGCCTTCGTGCAGGGATTCATGCCGTCGGTCCCGCGACCCGACGTCGACGTGCTCGACGGCCTCACGACCGCCATCATCGTCGACCAGGAGCGGATGGGCGCGAACCCGCGCTCCACGGTGGGCACCGTGACCGACGCGAACGCGATGCTGCGCATCCTCTTCAGCCGCCTCGGCGAACCGTACATCGGCGGACCGACGGCCTTCTCGTTCAACATCCCGACGCAGAAGGCCAGCGGCGTGATGACCGGGCCGAAGGGCGAGAAGAAGATCGTGCAGGAGGCGATCTACCTCGGCGGCATGTGCCCGCGGTGCGAGGGCCGCGGACAGGTCTCCGATCTCGACCTGTCGCAGATCGTCGACGAGTCGAAGTCGCTCGACGAAGGCGCGATCATGGTGCCCGGCTACACCGCCGACGGTTGGATGGTGAAGGGGTTCTCGGCGTCGGGGTTCTACCCGGCCGACAAGCCGATCTCCCAGTTCACCGAGAAGCAGCGCGACCTCTTCCTCTACGGCGAGGTGACGAAGGTCAAGATCAGCGGCATCAACATGACGTACGAGGGCCTGATCCCCAAGATCACGAAGGCGATGCTCTCGAAGGACCTCGACGCCCTCCAGCCGCACGTCCGGGCGTTCGTCGAACGCGTCGCGACGTTCGCCAGGTGCCCGGAGTGCGACGGCACACGGCTCACCGAGGGCGCCCGTTCCTCGAAGATCCAGGGCGTCAGCATCGCCGACGCGTGCCGCATGCAGGTCACCGACCTCGCAGAGTGGGTGCGCGGGCTCGACCTGCCGGAGGCCGGGCCGCTGCTCGATGCGCTCGGGGCGAACCTCGACGCGTTCGTCACGCTCGGCCTGGGCTATCTCAGCCTCGAGCGGCCCTCGGGCACGCTGTCGGGCGGCGAGGCGCAGCGCATCAAGATGCTGCGTCACCTCGGCTCATCGTTGACGGACGTCACGTACGTGTTCGACGAACCCACGATCGGGCTGCATCCGCACGACATCCAGCGCATGAACTCGCTGCTCCTGCGACTGCGCGACAAGGGCAACACCGTGCTCGTCGTCGAGCACAAGCCCGAGACCATCGCGATCGCCGATCACGTCGTCGACCTCGGCCCGGGCGCCGGCGGCAACGGGGGAGAGATCGGCTTCGAGGGCACCGTCGACGGCCTGAAGGCGAGCGGCACCGTCACCGGTCGACACCTCGACGACCGCGCGACGATCAAGCCGGCGGTGCGCTCGTCCGCCGGCGCGATCGAGGTCCGCGGGGCGACCGCGAACAACCTGCAGGACGTCGACGTCGACATCCCGCTCGGCGTCCTGACGGTGGTGACCGGGGTCGCCGGGTCAGGCAAGAGCTCGCTCATCCACGGATCCGTCGCGCCGCGGCCGGGGATCGTGTCCATCGACCAGGCGGCGATCAAGGGATCCCGGCGCAGCAGTCCGGCGACGTACACGGGGCTGCTCGAGCCGATCCGCAAGGCGTTCGCGAAGGCGAACGGGGTGAAGCCCGCGTTCTTCAGCGCGAACTCCGAGGGCGCGTGCCCGAGTTGCAAGGGTTCGGGCGTCATCATCACCGAGCTCGGGTTCATGGACACGATCGAGACGCCGTGCGAGGACTGCGGCGGAAAGCGTTTTCAGGCCGGAGTGCTGGAGTACAAGCTCGGGGGACTGGACATCACCGAGGTACTCGACCTTCCCGTCGCGCAGGCGCGCGAGTTCTTCTCATCGGGGGAAGCGAAGATCCCGGCGGCCGCGGCGATCCTGGGGCGACTCGAAGACGTCGGGCTCGGCTATCTGCACCTCGGGCAGCCATTGTCGACGCTGTCGGGTGGCGAGCGGCAGCGCATCAAGCTGGCGATCGCGATGGGGGAGTCGGGCGACGTCTACGTGCTCGACGAACCGACGACCGGACTGCACCTCGCCGACGTCGACAACCTGTTGCGCCTGCTCGATCGGCTCGTCGACTCCGGCAAGTCGGTCATCGTCATCGAGCACCACCAGGCGGTCATGGCGCACGCCGACTGGATCGTCGACATCGGCCCCGGCGCCGGCCACGACGGCGGTCGCGTGGTGTTCGAGGGCACGCCCGCCGACCTCGTCGCGGCGAAGTCGACGCTCACGGGGGAGCACCTCGCGGAGTACGTCGGAGCGTGACCGTGGACGCCGAAACGACGCTGAAACGCCTCGTCGAGACCATCGACGCACACGACTGGGCGCGGCTAGGCGACCTGCTCCACGAGCGCTTCACCTGCACGCTCGTCCACACCGGCGAGCGATTCGGCCGTGACGCCTGGATTCGACTGAACGCCGAGTATCCCGGATTCGAACACATGTTCCTCGAGGATGCGGTCGCCGTCGGAGACCGGGCCGTCGGCCGCGCCCGGGTCACCGGGCGTTCCG
This sequence comes from Agromyces sp. LHK192, assembly GCF_004006235.1. Taxonomy (NCBI): domain Bacteria; kingdom Bacillati; phylum Actinomycetota; class Actinomycetes; order Micrococcales; family Microbacteriaceae; genus Agromyces; species Agromyces sp. LHK192. The sequence goes on along the minus strand of NZ_CP034753.1, from coordinate 2,042,894 downwards.
GCGACGAGGTGCAGGAGTTCCAGGTCGCATCGTTCCTCACCGTTGCGGACGAGCAGATCATCGAACTGGTCGAAGTCTGGACCGACGTCGGGCAATCAGCACCTGACGGCACGCGTCCCGGCGATTGACCGCGTGACCTGACGCCCGTTCTCGTCCGGATCGTCCGCCGGCTCAAGCGCAGTTCTAATCAGCGCCGATAATGCACATTATGTCTGAACGTATTCCCCGAGCAGCCGGTCCGAGCGGCCGACTGTGAACTCACCGGGCACTGCGCCCCGGGCAGTCGGAGCCCGATCGCCCCAGCGAGGATGCGTGACTACGCGACGACGAGCGCAATGACCGCCGCGGCCGCCGACACGACCGCGAGCAGCAGCGCGATGCCGATGAGCACGGCGTGCACCGTGTAGAAGGTCGTGCGCCTCCCCTGCTCGTCCCGTGCACGCGGGTCGGCTGCGATGCGCTTGAGGAATCGCGGCCAGACGATGACATTGAACGCGGCGTTCACGAGCAGGAGGACGGCGAGGAGCACGAGCACCTCGCCAGCCTAGGCGAGCGAGCCATGGGGCTCGACGAGCCATTCGAACACAGGTACGAATGACCGCGAACTGCTACTCCCCCTGCTCCCCCGCCGACGCCTCGTACTTCTCGAGCCGCCGACCCGAGGCGGGCATCCCGAGTTCGTTGAACGGCCCCTGGACGTCGTGCTCCGGAAGCCGCCGCTCGGTCGGGCAGATCAGGATGATGTTCCCGCCGTACTCCTCAACGAAGCGGTGGGCGTGCATCGGATCGCCGCAGACCGGGCAGGGCGAGTCGTCCTTCGGCGGCGCGGGCGGCCCCTCGCCGGTCGGACCCGGCGGCGACTCGAAGACCGGGGTGAGTGCCCGATCGACTCGGTCGAAGAAGTGCGTGAACGCGTTGCCGTCATCTTGGCGGCCCGCTGCGTCGCGTGCCATGGTGCAGATGGTACGCCCGCGTGCGGTCGCACCGCCAGCCTGCGCTCCGTGCGCGTCGCTACGCTGAATCCCATGACGGATGCCCCTGCCACGCCCGCTGCCCGCCCGATCACGCTCATCACCGGTGCGAGCCGCGGCATCGGGCGCGCGATCGCCGAACGCCTCGCCGCCGACGGGCACGACCTCGCGCTGACGTACCGCGAACGCAGAGATGCCGCCGAAGAGGTCGCTGATGCGTGCCGCGCGCTCGGCGCGCGCGTCGAACTGTTCGAGGTGGATTTCGCCGACCTCGAGGCTGCCGACCGGCTCGTTCCCGAGGTCGTCGCCGCTCTCGGCGCGATGACCGGCCTGGTGAACAATGCCGGCATCACCGGCCGCATCGGCGGATTCCTCGATGCGCCGATCGAGGAATCGGAGCTGGTCTTCCGCATCAACGTGCTCGCCCCGATCGTGGTGACCCGTGCGGCGATCGCGCACATGTCCACCGACCTCGGCGGTTCAGGCGGTGCGATCGTGAACATCTCGTCCGGTGCGGCGACGAACGGCTCGCCGCACACCTACGTGCCGTACGCGATGAGCAAGGCCGCACTCAACATCCTCACGCTCGGCACCGCACGTGAGTTCGCGGCGGCGGGCGTCCGCGTGAACACCGTCTCCCCGGGCACGACGTACACCGAGATCCACGCGGCGGCCGGTCGCCCCAACGCGCCCGAGGAGCGCGCGCCACGCATTCCCATGCAGCGCGCGGGGCATCCGCACGAGATCGCCGGCGCGGTCGCCTACCTGCTCTCCGACGACGCGTCGTACACGACCGGCACCGACATCCGCGTCGCGGGCGGCAACTGAGCTGCTCCCCTACGTCTCGCCGAATCCGGATGCCGCGAGCTCGGCGACGGCATCCACCGCCGCAGCACCCGACGGGTCGTCGCTGGAGATCTCGATCTCGGCGCCCTGCGTGAGGCCGAGCGCCATGATGGCCAGCAGGCTCTTCGCGTTCACCCCGTTGACCGTCACCGGTTGATCGAAGGTCGCCGCGAGCTTCACCAGCTCGGCTGCCGGCCGTGCGTGCAGTCCGTCGGCGTTCACGAGCGTCACCCTGCGCGTCGGACCGGCAGCGGATGCCTCCGCCGGCGGTTCGCCCGCGGGTGAGGCGCCCGCGGGCGGAGCGGCATCCGCATCGGGTGAACCTGCGGCGGTGCGTGCCGCCGCCGCGACCGCCTCGAGGTCGTCACCCGCCTCGGCGCTGACCGCGGCCGCGACGCCGCCCTCGACCAACGGCGCGTCGACCAGCCGGACCCGAGCACGCTGGTCGTCGTCGAGGAACTCGAGCGCCGTGTCCGTCGTCAGGATCGCCGAGCCGAGATCGCACAGCACCACGACTCCGTCGCCGGCGTCGGCCTCGCCGATCGCTGCGCTCACCTTCTCGAAACTCGTGCCGATGCGACCGTCGTCGGTGCCGCCCGCGGCCACGAGGCTCGCGTTCGGCGCCATCTGACGGGCGAGGTCGACGAGACCACGCGCGATGAGTTCGGAATGCGAGACGAAGACGATGCCGACCCGGCCCGCCATCTCAGGCACCCGCCGCGTCGGCCGCGGCCTGCAACAGGTACGCCGACGATTGGGCGCCAGGGTCGCGGTGGCCCGCCGAGCGTTCGCCGAGGTAGCTCGCGCGCCCCTTCCGGGCCACGAGCGGCTCGGTGGCCTCGGCGCCGGCCGCCGCGGCAGCAGCCGCCGCCGCGAGCACCTCCGCGGGCGACTTGCCTTCCGCCGCCGCGGCACCGGCCGCGTCGACGGCCGGCGTCCAGGCATCCACCATCGTCTTGTCCTCGAGTTCCGCCTTGCCGCGCGCGACGATGCCGTCGCGCGCGGCCGTGAGGAAGTCGACGACGTCGGATGCCTCGAGCTCGGACTTGCCGGCGACGGCGGTCGACCCGCGCAGGTACGCGGTGCCGTACAGCGGACCGGCCGCACCGCCGACCGTCGAGATCAGCGTGGTCGCGACGAGCTTGAGCACGTCCCCCGGCGTCGCGTCGTCGGCCACGCCGTCGAGCTTGCCGAGCACCGCACCGAACCCGCGGTCGAGGTTCTCGCCGTGGTCGCCGTCGCCGATCTCGCGGTCGAGGGTGATGAGCTCGACCCGATGCTCCGACACGGTCGCCGCACTGCGCCGCACCCAGTCGAGCGCCCACTCGGTGCCGAGCGCGCCCCCGTCCGCCATCAGCGACCCCACCGCAGCGCGGCCGTCTGCACCGGGGCATCCCACAGTTCGACCATCTCGTCGTCGAGCTTCAGCAGCGTCACCGAGAAGCCCTGCATCTCGAGCGACGTGATGAAGTTGCCCACGAGCGAACGGGTGACCTCGATGCCGCGCTCGGCGAGCACCTCGGCGGCACGTCGGTACGCGAGGTACAGCTCGACCTGCGGCGTGCCGCCCATGCCGTTCAGGAACAGCAGCACCCGGTCGCCGGAGGCGTAGGGCAGGTCCTCGAGCACCGGCTCGAGCAGTCGGTCGACGAGCGCGTCGGCGGGCTCGAGCTTGATGCGCTCGCGACCCGGCTCGCCGTGGATCCCGATCCCGATCTCGACCTCGTCGTCGGCGAGCGTGAAGCTGGGCTCCCCTGCGTGCGGCACGGTGCAGGGCGTGAGCGCCATGCCCATCGAACGTGCGTTCGCGTTCACCCGCTCGGCGATCTCTGCCACCTCGTCGAGCGAGTCGCCGCGCTGCGCCGCAGCGCCGGCGATCTTCTCGACGAGCACGGTGCCGGCGACCCCGCGCCGACCCGCCGTGTAGAGCGAGTCCTTCACGGCGACGTCGTCGTTGGTGACGACGGCGCGCACCTCGATGCCGTCCGCGGCGGCGAGGTCGGCTGCGGTCTCGAAGTTGAGCACGTCGCCGGTGTAGTTCTTCACGATGTGGAGTACCCCGGCTCCCCCGTCGGCGGCCTTCGTGGCGGCGAGGATCGGGTCGGGCGTCGGCGACGTGAACACCGCGCCGGGCACGGCCGCGTCGAGCATGCCGTAGCCGACGTATCCCGCGTGGAGCGGCTCATGGCCGCTGCCGCCGCCCGAGACGAGGCCGACCTTGCCTGCGACCGGCGCGTCGGCCCGTCGGACGAACAGCGGGTCCGTCTCGACCGTGACGATGTCGGCGTGTGCGATGCCGAATCCGGCGACGGATTCGTCGACCACCTGCTTCGGGTCGTTGATGATCTTCTTCACTTCGCCCTTCCCTCCCCTGGGCTCGCGCGGCGTTGCGCCTCGATGCCGGATCGGCATCACGGTCAACGCTATTCCAGTGCGAGGTCCGCGGGAAGGGCGCGGTCGCTGTGGGATCGAAACGGCCCGTCCGAACGATCGGTCGGCGCGCACGACCCGCCGAATCCGCTCTTCCAACCGCACGACCGGCGCCGATATGGTGGCACCAGCGCGCGATGATGCAGCGCAACGATTGGGGGCGTCATGAATCTCGGAGTGATATTCATCTCGGAGTTGGTCGGCACGGCGATGCTGGTCCTCCTCGGTTGCGGCGTCGTCGCGAACGTCGCACTCATCCGCACCAAAGGCAACGGCGGCGGATTCCTCATGGTCAACATCGGCTGGGGCCTCGCGGTCTTCGCCGGTGTGATCGTGTCCTACGCGTCGGGTGCGCACCTCAACCCGGCCGTCACGCTCGGCCTGATGACGAACTACCTGGCGGAGGGCAAGGCCGACTACGTCCCGGGCATCCCCGTCGACGCGGCATCCACACTCACGTACATCGGCGCACAGCTGCTCGGCGCGATCATCGGTGCAGTGTTCGTGTGGCTGGCCTACAAGCAGCACTTCGACGAGGAGCCCGAGCCCGCCAACAAGCTCGGCGTCTTCTCGACCGGCCCGGCGATCCGCTCCTACGGGTGGAACTTCGTCACCGAGGTCATCGGCACGTTCGTGCTGGTGTTCGTCATCCTCGGGTTCAGCTACGGCGGAACCCCGGCCGAGCTCGGTGCCATCCCGGTCGCATTCCTGGTGATCGTGATCGGTACCTCGCTCGGTGGTCCGACCGGCTACGCGATCAACCCCGCACGCGACCTCGGTCCGCGCATCGCCCACGCGTTCCTCCCGATCAAGGGCAAGGGCTCGAGCGACTGGGGTTACTCGTGGATCCCGGTGTTCGGCCCGATCGTCGGCGGCGTGATCGCCGGAATCGCGGCACTCGGACTGCTCCCGGTAGTCGGCTGAGCAGAGGGGCCGGTTCGCGACAGCGAACCGGCCCCTTCGCTTTCCGGCGGCGACCGGTGACGCACCGGAAGCCGCAACATGCACCACCACGCACCGCATCGTCGCCGTGCGAGCCATCCTCGCTCTGCGACATCCAGTAATGAAATGAGAGGACGGCATGGCCGACTACATCCTGGCCATCGACCAGGGCACCACCAGCACCCGCGCGATCATCTTCGACAAGGGTGGATCGATCATCTCGACAGGTCAGCTCGAGCACGAGCAGATCTTCCCCAAGGCCGGCTGGGTCGAACACGATCCGCTCGAGATCTGGACCAACACCCGCGAGGTGATCGGGCAGGCCCTCGGCAAGGCCGACCTGACCCGCCACGACATCGCCGCGGTCGGCATCACCAACCAGCGCGAGACCGCCGTGGTGTGGGACAAGAACACCGGGCAGCCCGTCTACAACGCCATCGTCTGGCAGGACACGCGCACGCAGCCGATCGTCGACCGCCTCGCCGCCGACGGCGGCGTCGAGCGCTTCAAGCAGGACGTCGGCCTCCCGCTGGCGACCTACTTCTCCGGCACCAAGATCGTATGGATCCTCGAGAACGTCGAGGGCGCCCGCGAGAAGGCTGAGGCCGGCGACCTGCTCTTCGGCACGACCGACTGCTGGGTCCTGTGGAACCTCACGGGCGGCGTCGACGGCGGCGTCCACGCGACGGATGTCACGAACGCCAGTCGCACGCTGTTCATGGACCTCGAGACCCTGAGCTGGCGCGACGACATCCTCGAGGCATTCGGCGTTCCGAAGTCGATGCTCCCCGAGATCAAGAGCTCCTCCGAGGTCTACGGCACCGTCGAGTCGTCGAGCCTGCTGCGCGAGGTGCCGGTCGCCGGCATCCTCGGCGACCAGCAGGCCGCGACGTTCGGGCAGGCGGCGTTCGACCAGGGCGAGTCGAAGAACACCTACGGCACGGGCAACTTCCTGATCTTCAACACGGACACCGAGATCGTCCACTCGAAGAACGGACTGCTCACGACGCTCGGCTACAAGCTGGGCGACCAGCCGGCGCACTACGCGCTCGAGGGATCGATCGCCGTCACGGGTTCGCTCATCCAGTGGCTCCGCGACAACCTGGGCCTCATCTCGAGCGCGCCGGAGGTCGAGGAGCTCGCCAAGTCGGTCGAGGACAACGGCGGCGCGTACTTCGTCCCGGCGTTCTCGGGCCTGTTCGCGCCGTACTGGCGTCCTGACGCCCGCGGCGCGCTCGTCGGCCTCACCCGCTACGTGAACAAGGGGCACATCGCCCGTGCGGCGCTCGAGGCGACGGCGTTCCAGACCCGCGAGGTGCTGGACGCCGTCAACGCGGACTCGGGCGTGGAACTCACGGAGCTGAAGGTCGACGGCGGCATGATCGCGAACAACACGCTCATGCAGTTCCAGGCCGACATCCTCGGCGTGCCGGTCGTGCGCCCCGTGGTCGCCGAGACCACGGCGCTCGGCGCGGCCTATGCGGCCGGCCTCGCGGTCGGCTTCTGGTCGGGCCTCGACGACCTCCGCGCCAACTGGCAGGAGGACCGCCGGTGGGAGCCGAAGATGGAGGCCGACGAGCGTGAGCGCCAGCTCAGGCTCTGGAAGAAGGCCGTCTCCAAGACGTTCGACTGGGTCGACGAGGACGTCTCCTGATCGTCGCCACCCGCTGAACGACCAGGGGCGGGCGGATGCCGAGGCATCCGCCCGCCCCTCTCGTCGCGTCCGTGGCGCCGGCGAGCCGATGCGGTCAGGCCTGCGTGACGGCGATCCACTCGTCCAGCTTGCGCAGCGCGTCGCCACTGTCGATCGCGGCCTCGGCGATGGTGATCTGCTCGCGGAAGCGTTCGAGGATCGGCCGCTGGAACTGGCCCGGGTCCTTCGCGAGCCCGAACGACACGAGCCCGGCGGCCGCGTTCAGGACCACGATGTCCCGCACGGCGCCCGTCGCGCCACCGAGCACTTCGCGGACGATCTCGGCATTGCGTTCAGGGGTGCCGCCCTTGAGCTGCCCGATGGACGCCCGCGCGATGCCGAGCTCCCTGGGATCGAGGTCGTGCTCCTTCACCGTGCCGCCCGAGACCTCCCAGATGTGGCTGTGCCCCGTAGTGGTCAGTTCGTCGAGCCCGTCGTCGCCGCGGAACACCAGCGCGGTCGCGCCGCGGGTCTGGAAGACGCCGACGATGAGCGGCACCCGGTCGAGGTGGGCGACGCCGACGGCGGATGCCTCGGGCCGGGCCGGATTGCACAGCGGGCCGAGGAAGTTGAACACGGTGGGAACGCCGAGTTCGGCACGCACCGCGCCGGCGTGGCGGAAACCCGGGTGGAATGCCGATGCGAAGGCGAACCCGATGCCCGTCTGCTCGAAGCCGTCGGCGACGCGCTCCGGTTCGAGGGTGAGGTCGATTCCGAGGGCGGCCAGCACGTCGGACGAGCCCGACGCCGAACTCGCCGCCTTGTTGCCGTGCTTGAGCACGGGCACCCCGACCGCGGCGCAGACGATGGAGGCCATCGTGGACACGTTCACCGTGCCGAAACGGTCGCCGCCGGTTCCCACGATGTCGAGCGCCATCGCGTCGACGTCGAGCGGGCGTGCATGCTCGAGGATCGCGTCGCGGAAGCCGACGATCTCGTCGACCGTCTCCCCCTTCAACCGGAGTGCGACCAGGAATGCGGCGAGCTGCGCGTTCGTGACCTCGCCCGTCATGACCTGCTCCATGCTCCACGCGGCATCCGACACGCTGAGGTCGTTCCCGTCCAGCAGGGTCGTCAGGATTCCGGGCCAGGTCTGCGCTTCGGTCATGCGGTCGATCCTATCCGCGCGATTCCCGGCGGATTCACGGCTGCAGGCCAGCGGAATTTAGGTTAGCCTTACCGCGAAACGCCCACGCCACCCCTCGCAGTGACGAAAACTCAGCCGCGATTTCAGCCATAATGGGTGATTGTGACGAGCACCTCATTGACTTCTCAGGCGAGCGCGCCCTTGATCAGGCGTCCCAACACCGTGGCGGTCGGCACGATCGTCTGGCTCGGCAGTGAGGTGATGTTCTTCGCCGGCCTGTTCGCGATCTACTTCACGCTCCGTGCGATGTCGCCCGAGCTGTGGGCGTACGAGGCCGACCGCCTGAACTTCCCGTTCTCGCTCACGAACACGATCATCCTCGTGGCGTCGAGCTTCACCTGCCAGTTCGGCGTGTTCGCGGCAGAGAAGATGAAGCCCTATGCCACCGGCTCCCTCTGGAACCTCAGGCAGTGGGGCATGGTCGAGTGGTTCTTCCTCACCTTCGTCATGGGCGCGATCTTCGTCGCCGGCCAGGTCTGGGAGTACGCCACGCTCGTCTCCGAGGGCATCGCGATCGACTCGAACGCGTACGGTTCCGCGTTCTACCTGACCACCGGGTTCCACGGCCTCCACGTCACAGGCGGCCTCATCGCGTTCCTCCTGGTCATCGGCCGCGTCTTCGCCGTGAAGAACTTCGGTCACAAGGAGGCGACGAGCGCGATCGTCGTGTCCTACTACTGGCACTTCGTCGATGTCGTCTGGATCGGCCTGTTCCTCGTCATCTACGTCCTCAAGTAAGTCGGATCAGGAGCGACCCCCCAGCATGCCCGATAGGAAGAAGCCCATGAACCGCAAGTCGCGACGCACCGGACGCCGGCATCCGCTCGCCACCGTCGCGCTCCTGGCACTCGGTCTCGTCTTCACCGGCGGCGCCTACGCCGCCTTCAGCACCGGCACCGCCCAGGCCGAGGCGGATGCGACCTCCCAGCAGACGATCGAAGAGGGCAAGAAGCTCTTCCAGGCCAACTGCGCCACCTGCCACGGCCTCGCAGCCGAGGGCACCGCCGACGGCCCCAGCCTCGTCGGCGTCGGCGCGGCTGCCGTCGACTTCCAGGTCGGCACCGGCCGTATGCCCATGCAGATGCAGGGGCCGCAGGCCCAGCAGAAGCCGGTGCAGTTCACCGATGAGCAGGTCAAGCAGCTCGCGTACTACGTGGCGTCCCTCGGCCCCGGCCCCGACATCCCCGCCGACCACCTCGTGAACGGCGGCGGCGACGCCGCCAACGGTGCGGAGCTCTTCCGCATCAACTGCGCGATGTGCCACAACGTCGCGGGCGCCGGCGGCGCACTGACCGAGGGCAAGTTCGCTCCCCCGCTCACCGACGTCTCGGGCGTGCACATCTACGAGGCCATGGTCACGGGCCCCCAGAACATGCCCGTGTTCAACGACATGAACATCAGCGCCGAGGACAAGCGCGACATCATCACGTACCTCAAGTACGTCCAGGACAACCGCTCGCCGGGTGGGTTCGAGCTCGGCTCGCTCGGCCCGGTCGCGGAGGGCCTGTTCATCTGGATCTTCGGTCTCGGCGCAGTCGTCGCGATCACCGTGTGGATCACGGCGAAGTCCAACTAGCGCAGGCACCGAAGAAGTTCGAGAAGGAGAACCATGGCCCAGGACGACACCAGCGGGACGGACATCGTCGCCGCCGACTCGTCGCACGCCGCGCCCGCCGCTTCGCCCGGTACCGCGGTCATCTCCGCTGACGCGTTCGAGAACCCCGGGTTCCCGCCGCACCGCCCCCGCGTCACCGACGAGATCCCCCAGCGCAACAAGCGCGCCCAGCGCACCGTCTACACCCTCTTCTACCTGTCGGTGCTCGGCAGCGTGTGGGCGATCGCCGCGTACATGCTGTTCCCGATGGAGTCGAACGACGTCGGACAGGTCCGCCTGAACAACATGTTCTTCGGCCTGGGCGCGACGCTGGCGCTGCTCGCGCTCGGCTTCGGCATCGTGCACTGGGGCAAGGCCGTGATGAAGGACGTGGAGCTCGTCGACGAGCGCCACCCGATCGGCGGCTCCCCCGAGACGCAGGCTGCTGCGGCGAAGGTCTTCGCCGACGCCGACGAGGAGTCGGGCTTCACTCGCCGGACCGCGATCCGCAACAGCCTGATCGGCGCGCTGCTGGTCTTCCCGCTCCCCGCCGTGGTGCTGTTCCGAGGCTTCGCGCCGCAGGACCAGCTCCCGGTGCCGCTGCTCAGCCACACGATGTGGAAGAAGGGCACGCGCCTCGCGATCGACCCGTCGGGTGTCCCGATCCGAGCCGCCGACGTCACGATCGGCAGCGCGTTCCACGTCATCCCCGAGGGCCTCCAGGACCTCGAGCACGGCCGCCTCGAAGAGAAGGCGAAGGCCGCGGTCCTGCTCATGCGCCTCAACCCCGAAGAGCTCAACGAGCGCGAGGACCGCAAGGACTGGTCCTACGACGGCATCGTCGCGTACTCGAAGATCTGCACGCACGTCGGCTGCCCGGTCGCCCTCTACGAGCAGCACACGCACCACCTGCTGTGCCCGTGCCACCAGTCGCAGTTCGACGTCGCCAACCACTGCGAGGTCATCTTCGGCCCGGCCGCACGCGCCCTGCCGCAGCTGCCCATCGCTGTCGATGACGAGGGCTACCTCATCGCGCAGAGCGACTTCACCGAACCCGTCGGCCCGAGCTTCTGGGAGCGTCATTGAGCACCGCAACGTCCAACGCGCCGCAGAAGCGGTCGTTCACGGCGGCCGCGTCCGTCTACGTCAACGAACGCACGAGCATCGCCGGCTTCGTCAAGGAGCTCGGTCGCAAGGCCTTCCCCGACCACTGGTCGTTCCTGCTCGGTGAGGTCGCGCTCTTCAGCTTCGTCGTCGTGCTCATCTCCGGCACGTTCCTGACGTTCTTCTTCCAGGCCTCCATGGCCGAGGTGCACTACGACGGCTCGTACGTGCCACTCAAGGGCGTCGAGATGTCGGTCGCGATGGCATCCACCCTCGACATCTCGTTCGACATTCGCGGCGGCCTGTTCGTGCGCCAGATGCACCACTGGGCGGCGCTCATGTTCGTGGCGGCCATCGGCCTCCACATGCTCCGCATCTTCTTCACCGGCGCATTCCGCAAGCCGCGCGAGTTCAACTGGCTGATCGGCTTCGTGCTGTTCATCCTGGCCATGGCCGAGGGCTTCACCGGCTATTCGCTCCCCGACGACCTGCTGTCGGGTAACGGCCTCGCGATCATCAACGGCATGGTCAAGGGCATCCCGCTCGTCGGCACCTGGATCTCCTTCCTGCTGTTCGGCGGCGAGTTCCCGGGCACCGACATCGTCGGGCGCCTGTACACGCTGCACATCCTGCTGCTCCCCGCGCTGGTCGTCGCCTTGATCGCGATCCACCTGGTGCTCGTGGTCGTCCACAAGCACACGCAGTACGCCGGCCCCGGCAAGACGCCCGGCAACGCGGTCGGCCCGCCCATCCTCCCGATCTACGCGGCCAAGGCCGGCGGCTTCTTCTTCATCATCTTCGGCGTGCTCGCGCTGATCGCGTCGCTGTTCACGATCAACCCGATCTGGAACTACGGCCCGTACGACCCCTCCCCCGTCTCGGCCGGAACTCAGCCCGACTGGTACATCGGCTTCGCCGACGGTGCCCTGCGACTCATCCCGCCGGGTTGGGAGTTCGTCTGGCTGGACCGCACGTGGTCGTTCAACATCCTCGTGCCGCTCGCCGGCATCGGTGTCTTCCTGCTCCTTGCGATCGCGTACCCGTTCATCGAGGCCTGGGTCACAGGCGACAAGCGCGAGCACCACATCGCCGACCGGCCGCGCAACGCGCCCACCCGGACCGCGATCGGTGCGGCGGGCGTCACGTTCTACGCCGGCCTCTGGGCCGCCGCGAGCTCGGACATCCTGGCCACGCACTTCTGGCTCACGATGGAGGGCGTGATCCACGCCCTGCAGGCCGTCGTGATCATCGGACCGTTCATCGCGTACTTCATCACGAAGCGCGTGTGCCTCGCGCTGCAGAAGAAGGACCGCGAGATCGTGCTGCACGGCTACGAGTCGGGCCGCATCGTGAAGCTGCCGGGCGGCGAGTTCATCGAGGTGCACCAACCGCTCGACGAGTACGACCGCTGGCGCCTCGTGAGCTTCGAGAGCTACGCGCCGCTGATGATCCGCCCGAACGCTCGTGGCAAGATCACCTTCGGTCAGAAGATCCGTGCTTCGCTCTCGCGCTGGTTCTTCGAGGACCGCATCGCCCCGGTCGGGCGTGCGGAGCTCGAGGCGTCGCACCACGACGAGCACCACTGATCCAGCACCATCCAGTTCGGGCACCAGGCGCCATGTCGATCGATTCGACCTGGCTCCGGTGCCCGAACTGTTTTCAGGACCTCTCGCCCGTCGCCGAGGACGGCCGAACGTTCGGCTGCACGTCAGGGCATCGGTTCGACCGCTCGAAGTACGGCTTCATCACCCTGCTTCCACCTGGCGCTCCCAGAACGATCGGCGACGATCGTGCGATGCTCGAACGCCGGGCCGCGTTGCTCGGCTCCGGCCTCTACACGCCGGTCATGCAGCAGGTCGCCGAAGCCGTCCGCAACCGGCTGACCGACACCGACCGCGATCGCATCGACCGTAACGACGAATCGATCTCGTTGGTCGACCTGGGATGCGGAACCGGGCACTACACGCGGTCACTCGTCGCGGCCGTTCCTGCGATCACGCGCGTCGCGCTCACCGACCGCTCCCCTGACGCCGTACGAGCCGCGATGCGAACGGTCGGCACGGCGGCTGAATCCACCGGCGTGGTCCTGGACCTCTGGCGACCCCTGCCGCTGCGCGATGGATCGGCGGACGTCGCACTCGACGTCTTCGCGCCGCGCAACCCAGACGAGTTCGCGCGGGTCCTGCGGCCCGGCGGGGCGCTCATCGTCGTCGTGCCGACCGCGCGTCACCTCACCGAGCTGCGAGAAGCCGGCGCGATGCTGGAGATTCCCGACGACAAGGATGCCGCGGTGGCCGACCGCCTCGGACGGAGTGGGTTCGACCTTCGAGCGAGCGTGCGCGTCGACTACACGATCGAGGCGGATCCCGTTGCACGCGAGTGGATCATCGGGATGGGGCCGTCAGCCCGCCATGGTCGTCAGGGCGACAGCGTTCGAAGAGAGGCCTCGGGCGATGATGCCGACACGCTCACCGTGACCGTCTCCGTCGACGTCATGACCTTCCAACGACCCTGAAACGAGCCACCATTCGAAGCCGGTACACGAAGAGGCCCGGTGCGCGACTGCGCACCGGGCCTCTTCGGTATCGGTCAGCGGGCGAAGTGTCCGCGGTAGTACTCGTACACCCAGCCGACGAGCGCTATCACGGCGATCGGAACGGCGATGAACGCGATCCAGAAGCCCACTGCAAGGCCGAGGAAGGCCAGCGCGGCGGCACCGGCGAGCACCAGCGGCCACCAGCTCCACGGGCTGAAGAAACCGAGCTCGGGGTCGCCGTCGTCGATGTTCGCGTCGAGCCGGTCCTCAGGGAGCGTTCCGCCCTGCGCGGCGTGCACACGGCCGAGGTAGAAGGCGATGAACGCCGCCAGTACGGCCGTCAGTGAGATCGCGACGAGTCCGACCCACTCGGGCTCCCCGTACTCGATCCACGTCCACGCGATGTAGAGCGCCGCCGCGAACGCGAAGAATCCGGCGAGGACCCAGAACAGGACGATGTTCGCGCGCATCTACTTGACTTCCTTCGTCGCTGCGTCGTACACGGGTGCTTCGGGCGCGTCCTTGGCAGGACCGATGCCCACCGGAATACCGGCCTCGGGGTGGTTGAGGTCGAACGCCGGCGACTCCGAGCGGATGCGCGGGATCGAGGTGAAGTTGTGGCGAGGCGGCGGGCAGCTCGTCGCCCACTCGAGCGACCGACCGTAGCCCCACGGGTCGTTCACCGTGACCTTCGGTGCGCGGCGCGCGGTGATGTAGACGTTCAGGAAGAACGGGATGAGCGAAGCCGCGAGCACCGCGGCGCCGATCGTGGACACCTGGTTCATCCACGTGATGTTGTCTTCCGGCAGGTACGAGTAGTACCGGCGCGGCATGGCCACGACGCCCAGCCAGTGCTGGATGAGGAAGGTCATGTGGAAGCCGATGAAGAGCAGCCAGAAGTGCCACATGCCGAGCTTCTCGTTGAGCAGCTTGCCCGTCCACTTCGGCCACCAGAAGTAGAAGCCGGCGAACATCGCGAACACGACCGTGCCGAAGACGACGTAGTGGAAGTGCGCGACGACGAAGTACGTGTCGGACACGGCGAAGTCGAGCGGCGGCGACGCGAGGATGACGCCCGTGAGGCCACCGAACACGAACGTGATGAGGAAGCCGAGCGACCACACGAGTGGTGTCTCGAACGTGATCGACCCTCGCCACATCGTGCCGATCCAGTTGAAGATCTTCACACCCGTCGGTACGGCGATGAGCATCGTCATCAGGGCGAAGAACGGCAGCAGCACAGAGCCGGTGACGTACATGTGGTGCGCCCACACGGTGACCGAGAGGGCTGCGATCGCGATCGTCGCATAGACGAGCGTCTTGTACCCGAAGATCGGCTTGCGGCTGAACACGGGGAAGATCTCGGACACGATGCCGAAGAACGGCAGCGCGATGATGTAGACCTCGGGGTGGCCGAAGAACCAGAACAGGTGCTGCCACAGGATGACTCCGCCGTTGGCGGGATCGTAGATGTGGGCGCCGAACACGCGGTCGGCGGCGGCCGCGAGCATCGCGGCGGCGAGCACCGGGAACGCCATCAGCACGAGGATCGAGGTGACGAGCGTGTTCCAGGTGAAGATCGGCATGCGGAACATCGTCATACCGGGGGCGCGCATCGTGATGATGGTCGTGATGAAGTTCACCGCACCGAGGATCGTGCCGAAACCCGAGAGGCCGAGGCCCAGCATCCAGAGGTTGCCGCCCACTCCTGGTGAGAACGTCGTCGACGCGAGCGGTTGATACGCGAACCACCCGAACGAGGCGGCGCCCTGCGGCGTGAAGAAGCCGGCGACGGCGATGAGCGACCCGAAGTTGAACAGCCAGTACGCGAACGCGTTCAGCCGCGGGAACGCGACATCGGGAGCGCCGATCTGCAGCGGCATCAGCACGTTCGCGAACCCGGCGAAGAGCGGGGTCGCGAACATGAGCAGCATGATCGTGCCGTGCATGGTGAACAGCTGGTTGTACTGCTCGCGCGTCTGCACGATCTCGAGGCCGGGCTCGAAGAGCTGGGCGCGGATGATCAGCGCCATCACGCCCGCGATGCAGAAGTAGATGAACGAGGTGATCAGGTACAGGTACCCGATGACCTTGTGGTCAGTCGAGGTGATCCATCGGACGAGGATGTTGCCCTTGCGCTCGACCTTCGAAGCGCCGAAGGGAATCGCGGTACTCATTCGGCTTCGTGCTCCTCTTTCAGTTCGGGCGCGCCCGTGCCCGGAAGGTTCTGGTTGCGGTCGTACTCGTTCGAAAGCTGGCCCTCCTGGCCGAGGTCGCGAAGCGAGTCGATGTACTCGTCGTACTCGGCCTGCGAGACGACCTTGACGTTGAACAGCATGAGCGAGTGGTACTCGCCGCAGAGCTCGGCGCACTTGCCCTCGTAGGTGCCCTCGCGCTGCGTGGTCAACGACATGTAATTGGTCTTGCCCGGGTACATGTCCTTCTTGTAGAGGAAGTCGACGACCCAGAAGGAGTGGATGACGTCACGCGACTCGAGCTCGATCTCCACGTTGGCGTCGACCGGCAGGTAGAGCGTCGGCAGTTCCGACTGCACGAGCGAGCCCTTCGGGCCCTCCTCGTCGAGCTGGCCCTGGATGCCGGGCGAGTAGACGTCTTCATTGACGTAGTTGAAGTCCCAGGCCCACTGCTTCGCGATGACCTCGATCTTGACGTCGAGGTCGTCCTCGGCGAACCGCTGCTCGATCGCGGCCTGGTCGCGGGCGGTGAAAGCGAAGAAGCCGAGGACGAGGATCAGCGGCACGATCGTGTAGAAGATCTCGATCGGCATGTTGTAGCGCAGCTGCACCGGCAGACCGGTCTGGCCGCGACGGCGGCGGTAGGCGATGACCGCCCAGATCGTCAGGCCCCAGGTGATCACGCCGACGACGAGCAGGACGATCCACGACGTGACCCAGAGGCCGGCGACGCGGTCGGTGTGGTTCGTGACGGACGGCTCGCCCTCCTCGAAGCCCGGCAGGAAGCCGTGCAACTGAGCCTGCGTGCACCCCGCGAGCACGAGACTGAGTGTCGCTGCGATCGGAACAGCAGCCCATCGGAGTCGGCGATTGTGGCGCACCGGTGACCTTTCGGGAGACTCGAAGGCGCTTCTCAGTGAAGCGCATGGATCGTTGCCTAGCCTACTCCGAGTCGAACGGCCAGATGTGCACCGAAGCCCGGTGTCGTCCGCAGAATCCTGCGGATTCCGTGCTCCATCGGCGGAAACACGAAGGGGAGGACGCTTTCGCGTCCTCCCCTTCGACGGGTCCGTGCGGCCTCAGTGGAACGAATCCCCGCATGCGCAGCTGCCCTGGGCGTTGGGGTTGTCGATGGTAAAGCCCTGCTTCTGGATGGTGTCCTCGAAGTCGATCGAGGCGCCGTCGAGGTAGGGCACGCTCATCTTGTCGACGATGACCTCGACGCCCGAGAAGTCGACGACGGCATCGCCGTCGAGCAGCCGCTCGTCGAAGTACAGCTGGTAGATGAGGCCCGAGCAGCCGCCCGGCTGGACGGCGACGCGCAGCCGGAGGTCTTCGCGGCCCTCCTGCGCGAGCAGGCTGCGCACCTTGTCTGCAGCGTTGTCGGACAGCTGGACGCCGTGGGCGTTCTCGGTCGCGGTCTGGCTCATCTCACTCCTTGCGGGTCCGGCGGAATCCGGTGGTCTGCGGCAATTGTACGCCCGCAATCCCGGGAACCGGCTGGAACCGCGTCGCGGTCGGCCGGCTCGTCACGGGCGCGGTACGGCATCCAGTCGCGCGAGGAACAGCGCCTCGGCGAGGAGTGCCTTCTGGAAGACGCCCAGGTGCAGCGACTCGTTCGGGCTGTGCGCCTTGGACGCCGGGTCTTCGACGCCGGTCACCAGGATCTGCGCGCCGGGGAATTCCTCGACGAGCTCGGCGATGAACGGGATCGAGCCGCCCACGCCGATCTCCACCGGGTCGACGCCCCAGGCATCCGCCATCGCGGACTTCGTGGCGGCCACCGCCCACCCGCTGGTGTCGACGAGGAACGGCTGGCCGGTGTCGGGAGCCTCGAAGGTCAGGCGTGCGCCGAACGGGGCATTCGCCTCGAGGTGGGCCTTGATCGCGCCGAGCGCCTCGTCGGCATCCTGTCCCGGGGCGATGCGGGCGCTCACCCGCACGCGGACGCCGGGGATCAGCGTGTTCGATGCGTTCGCGACATCCGGGGCGTCGATCCCGGTGACCGTGATCGACGGCTCCGACCAGATCCGCGAGAGGATCGGCCCGCGGCCGATCGGCGAGACGCCGTCGAGCAGGCCGGTCTCCTCGCGGAGCTGCGCCTCGTCGAAGTCGGGCACGTCCAGGCCCGCGCCGCGGAGCCCGTCGACCGCGACCGCGCCGTCGGCGTCCCAGAGCGAGTCGAGGAGGCGGATCGCCGCCAGCATCGCATCGGGCACCGCTCCGCCGTACATGCCCGAGTGCGACGCGTGCGCGAGCGTGTCGATCCGCAGGTTGAAGGCGACGGCACCGCGCAGCGCGACGGTGATCGCGGGCGTCTCGAGGTCCCAGTTGCCCGAGTCGGCGACGATGATCGCGTCGGCTGCGAGGGCGTCGCGGTGCTCCCGGAGGAAATTCGCGAACGACTGCGACAGCCACTCCTCCTCGCCCTCGATGAACACGGAGAGCCCGAGGTCGAGGTCGCCCAGGACCTCGGCGATCGCGCGGACGGCGCCGACGTGCGCCATGACGCCGGCCTTGTCGTCCGCGGCGCCGCGACCGTGCAGGCGATCGCCGCGCTGCGTGGGCTCGAACGGCGGCGTCTCCCAGTCCTCGTCCTTGCCGGGCGGCTGCACGTCGTGGTGCGCGTACAGGAGCACGGTCGGCCGACCGGCTCGGGCCGGCCGATGCGCGAGGACCGCGGGCTGGCCGAGCTCGTCGTTTCCGGCGACCGGCGCACGATGCACCTCGACGAGCTCGAAGACGCCGGTGCCGCGGAAGAGCTCTGCCACGGCCTCCGCGCTCGTCGCCACGTGTTCGGGGTCGAATGCGGGCCATGACACCGACGGAATCCGGACGAGGCGCGCGAGATCGGCGACGGTCGTCGGGAATGCCGCCGCCACGGCGGCGCGGAGTCGGTCGGTGAGGTCGGAGTTCGGCAGTTCGTCCGGGTCGGCCGGAGGGGTGTTCGTCATGCCGGTAATCTTAAGATCTACCGATTCCGAGGAACCCCGTGGCCAAGCAACCTGAGAACACTCCCACCCAGTCCCCCGCCGACGCGCAGCCGGAGACGCTCGAGGCGACGCAGGCGCGACTGAAGCAGGGCGGCAAGGGTGCGCCGACGCCGACGCGCGCCGAGCGCGAGGCGGCGAACAAGCGCCCGCTCGTGCCGAACGACCGCAAGGAGGCGGCGCGGCAGGCGAAGTCGAAGGCTGCCGAGCAGCGCGAGAAGGCGCGCATCGGCATGGCGATGGGCGACGAGAAGTACCTGCCCATGCGCGACCGCGGTCCGCAGAAGAAGTTCGTGCGCGACTACGTCGACGCGCGGTTCTCGGTCGGCGAGGTGCTCATCCCGGTGATGTTCCTGGTGATCCTGCTGACCCTGGTGCCGAGCTACGAGATCCAGTCGATCTCGATCCTGCTCCTGTGGGGCTTCTTCATCATCGCCCTCGTCGACGTGATCATCCTCGGCGCGATCCTCACCAAGAAGCTCCGGGCGAAGTACGGCGACAAGGCCGAGAAGGTGCGCTGGTACGCCGCGATGCGCGCGCTCCAGCTGCGCCCGCTGCGGCTTCCGAAGCCGCAGGTGAAGTACGGCAAGTTCCCGTCCTGATCGCGGCGCGCGGATGCGCGGACGACACGTGAGATGAGCGGATGCCCCGGCCCGGGGCATCCGCTCATCGCGTCTCGTACCCGCCGAACCTGATGAGCGGCACCCGGGACTCCTCGTCCGTGAGCGATCCGTGCTGGCCGATCATGCGCTCGGCGCCGCGGTCGGGCTCGCGCGGGTCGTAGTAGGCGATGCCCGAGCGCGCCGCGACGATCAGGTCGCCGATGCGGGGCAGCACCTCGTCGTCGACCTGACCGTAGAGCCCGGCGGTGACCGCCTCCTCGCGGGTGGCCACCCACGCGCGCTCCCCCTCGGCGTCGCGCCAGCGCTGCACGAGCGCCGCACGGTCGGATGCCGCGAGCCCGGGTTCGAAGTACAGCGCGAGGCAGCGCGGTTCACCGGCGACGTGGCGGACCCCGTCGATCAGCTCCGGCCGGTCGATGAAGACGTGTCGGTGCGCCGGGACGTCGACCACGCCGTGGTCGGCGGTCACCAGGAGTCCCGCGCTCTGCGGCATCCGTGCCACGAGGCCCGCGACGGCACCGTCGACCCGTTCGAGGGCCGCCACCCATCGATCGGATTCCCACCCGTGCGCGTGGGCCAACTGGTCGAGCTCGGGGACGTACAGGTACACGAGGGCTCCGTCGACGCCGTCGACGATCTCCCGCGCGAGGTCGAACCGCTCCTCGATCGAGGAGGCGGGCCGGTAGTCGGAACCGCGGAGCACCGCTTCGGTGTAGCCCGAGTTCGCGTAGCGAGGCGCGCCGACCGTGAACGGCGAGAGACCGGCCGCACGCGCCGCCTCGAACTGCGTCGGACGGCGCTGCCAGCCGTCGGGCAGGAGTCCCTGCTCCCAGCCGTTCAACTGGTTCGCGAGCACGTCTCGCCCTGGCACCAGCGTGCGGTAGCCGACCAGGCCGTGGGCGCCAGGCGCGGCGCCCGTCGCGAACGACGCGATCGCCGCGGCCGTGGTGGATGGGAACGTGGTCCGAACGACGTCCTTCTTCCCCATCGCTCCGGCCAGGGTCCGGGCGTGCCCGCGACGCGCACCGAGGTTCCACGCCCCCAGACCGTCGACGAGCGCGACCACCGCGGAGCGCGCCCGCCCGAGGCCGATCGGCGCGTCTGCCGTGCCGGCCAGGCTCGCGATCACCGAGGGCAGCACCCCGGCCAGTCGCCGGGCGGGGTCGGCGGGCGCCGGTAGCATGGCAGGCATCGCGCTCAGTCTTCCACAGGCGGGCGCGCCCACTCCCCCGTGGCGACACGACGAACCCGAGAAGACGGATGACCGCACCGAGCATCGAGCCCACCGACGCACCCACCAGCGAACGTATCGAAGACGTCGACGTGTCGACCGAGATGCAGGGCTCGTTCCTCGAGTACGCGTACTCGGTCATCTACTCGCGGGCACTGCCCGACGCGCGCGACGGGCTGAAGCCCGTGCAGCGGCGCATCGTCTACGGCATGACCGAGATGGGGCTTCGCCCAGACCGCGGCCACGTCAAGAGCTCGCGGGTCGTCGGCGAGGTGATGGGCAAGTACCACCCGCACGGCGACTCGGCGATCTACGACGCGCTGGTGCGGCTCGCCCAGTCGTTCACCCTTCGCGTGCCCCTCGTCGACGGGCACGGCAACTTCGGGTCGCTCGACGACGGCCCTGCCGCGTCCCGGTACACCGAGGCGCGCCTGGCGGCGCCGGCCCTCGCCATGGCGGAGGGGCTCGACGAGGACGTCGTCGACTTCGTCCCGAACTACGACAACTCCTTCCTGCAGCCCGAGGTGATGCCGTCGGCGTTCCCGAACCTGCTCGTGAACGGCGCGAGCGGCATCGCCGTCGGCATGGCGACGAACATGGCACCGCACAACCTCGTCGAGGTCGCGCACGCCGCGCGCCACCTCATCGCGAACCCCGAGGCCACGCTCGAGGAACTCATGGAGTTCGTGCCCGGGCCCGACTTCCCGTCGGGGGGCACCATCATCGGCATCGACGGCGTGCGTGACGCGTACGCGACCGGCCGTGGATCGTTCAAGACCCGCGCGAAGGTGTCGGTCGAACAGCTGTCGCCGCGCAAGACGGGCCTCATCGTCACCGAACTGCCCTACCTGGTCGGCCCTGAGAAGGTCATCGAGAAGATCAAGGACGGCGTCAACGCCAAGAAGATCACCGGCATCTCGGACGTCGCCGATCACACCGACCGCAAGCGCGGGCTCCGGCTCGTCATCGGGATCAAGACCGGGTTCAATCCGCAGGCCGTGCTCGAGCAGCTGTACCGGCTCACCCCCCTCGAAGACGGTTTCGCGATCAACAACGTCGCGCTCGTCGACGGCCAGCCGCAGACGCTCGGCCTGCGCGAGCTGTTGAGCGTGTACATCGATCACCGCATCAGCGTGGTGACGCGGCGCAGCCGCTTCCGTCTCCAGAAGAGCCGCGATCGCCTCCACCTCGTCGAGGGCCTGCTCATCGCGATCCTCGACATCGACGAGGTCATCCAGGTGATCCGGTCGAGCGACGACACCGAGCAGGCGCGGTCGCGCCTGATGCAGGTGTTCGACCTGAGCGAGATCCAGTCCGAGTACATCCTCGAGCTGCGCCTGCGCCGCCTCACGAGGTTCTCGCGGATCGAGCTCGAGACCGAGCGCGACGACCTCCTCGCCGAGATCGCCCGGCTCGAGGAACTGCTCGGCAGCGACCTGCGCATCCGCACGCTCGTCTCCGACGAGCTCGAGGAGGTCGCCGAGCGATTCGGCACCCCGCGTCGCACCATGCTCACCGCCGGACGCATCGTCCCGGCGCGGCAGGCCGCCCGGCAGGCCGCATCGATGTCCATGGAGCAGGCGGATGTCCCGTGCCGCGTCTTCCTCAGCTCGACCGGCCGGATCGGGCGCGTCGACCGCCCCGATGGCGCCGACGCGCTCACGATCACCGTTCCGACACGGCGCAGCAAGCACGATGCGGTGCGTTCGAGCCTCGACACGACCAGCCGGAGCGAGATCGGCGCTGTGACCACGCAGGGCCGGCTCGTGCGGTTCTCCGTCGTCGAGCTGCAGCAGCTCGCGGCGAACTCGGTCCACCTCGAGGCCGGTCACCGGGTCGGCGAGTACGTCGAGCTCCGTTCGGGCGAGGACGTCGTCGCACTGGTCGACCTGAAGAGCGACCGCCCGATCGTGCTGGGCACCGCGCAGGGCGTCGTCAAGCGCGTCGCCCCCGGCGGCCACCCCAACCGACCGGAGTTCGAGGTCATCGCCCTCAAGCCCGGTGACTCGGTGGTCGGTGCCGCCCAGGGCGGCGATGACGACGAGCTCGTCTTCGTCGCGAACGACGCGCAGCTGCTGCACTTCCCGGCCTCGAGCGTTCGACCGCAGGGCGCCGCTGCCGGCGGCATGGCGGGAATCAAGCTCGCCGATGGCGCGAAGGTGATCGACTTCCAGGCGATCGCGCCCGATCGACTCGACGAGACCGTCGTCGTCACGATCGCAGCCACGACCGACACGCTGCTCGGCGCCGATCCCGGTGCGGCGAAGGTGTCGGCGTTCTCCGAGTTCCCGGGCAAGGGACGCGCGACCGGCGGCGTACGGGCGCAGCGGTTCCTGAAGGGCCAGGACGCCCTCGCCGTCGCTTGGGTCGGTCCCGGTCCGGCGCACGCGCTGGGCGCCGACGGCGGCGTGCGGAAGCTCCCCGAGGAACTCGTCAGGCGCGACGCGTCGGGCACCGCGATCGACGCGCCCGTCGCGGTCATCGGGCGGCGGATCAGCTGAGGCTCGGATGCCCCCGAGCGGCGTTGCTGCGTTGCGCGGGGCATCCAGGAGTCACCGGAGCACCCGGTAGAGGGCGTCTCCGCGGGGTATGCCTCAGGCGTCGATGCGCTCCCGGCTGAGCCCGTTCGCGCTGTCGATGATGAACTCCTTGCGCGGAGCGACCTCGTTGCCCATGAGCAGTTCGAACACGCGACCGGCCTGTTCGGCGTCCGCGACGTTCACGCGTCGCAGCGTGCGGTGCGCACGGTCCATCGTCGTCGTGGCCAGCTGGTCGGCATCCATCTCGCCGAGGCCCTTGTACCGCTGGATCGGATCCTGGTACTTCTTGCCGCGCCGCTTGAGATCGGCGAGCACGGCGCTGAGCTCGGGCTCCGAATAGGTGTAGATGATGTCGTTCGGCTTCGATCCGGGGTTCACCACGACCACGCGGTGCAGGGGCGGCACCGCCGCGAACACCCGGCCCTCTTCGATCATGGGCCGCATGTAGCGGAAGAAGAGCGTCAGGAGCAGGGTGCGGATGTGGGCGCCGTCGACGTCGGCGTCGCTCATGATGATGACCTTGCCGTACCGCGCCTGGCCGATCTCGAACGAGCGGCCCGAACCGGCGCCGATGGTCTGGATGATCGCCGCGCACTCGGCGTTGCCGAGCATGTCGGCGATCGAGGCCTTCTGGACGTTGAGGATCTTGCCGCGGATCGGCAGGAGCGCCTGGTGCTCGCTGTCGCGCGCGAGCTTGGCGGTGCCGAGGGCCGAGTCGCCCTCGACGATGAAGAGCTCGCTCTGCGCGACATCCGTCGATCGGCAGTCGGCCAGCTTCGCGGGAAGCGACGACGATTCGAGCGCCGTCTTGCGGCGCTGTGTCTCCTTGTGCGCACGGGCGGAGATCCGCGCCTTCATCTCGGCGACGACCTTGTCGAGCACGAGTGCGGTCTGCGCCTTGTCGTCGCGCTTCGTCGAGGCGAACCGCTCGCCGAGCGCCTTCGTCACCACCGACGACACGATCGAGCGCACCGCCGGGGTGCCGAGCACCTCCTTCGTCTGGCCTTCGAACTGCGGCTCGGCGAGCCGGACCGTCAGCACGGCGGTGAGGCCCGCGAGCACGTCGTCCTTGTCGAGCTTGTCGTTGCCGACCTTCAACCGCCTGGCGTTCTGCTCGACCTGCGCGCGGATGAACTTCAGCATGCCCTGCTCGAATCCGGCCTGGTGGGTGCCGCCCTTCGGCGTCGCGATGATGTTCACGAAGCTTCGGAACACCGTGTCGTAGCCGGTCCCCCAGCGCAGCGCGATGTCGACATGACAGTGCCGCTCGACCTCGGTCGGGAGCATGGCACCGCTCTCGCTCAGCACCGGGACCATCTCCGTGAACCTGCCGTCGCCCGACAGGCGCCAGATGTCGGTCACGGGTCCGTCGGTGGCGAGGTGCTTGACGAACTCGGAGATGCCGCCCTCGAAGGCGAACCGGTGCTCGTCGCGTTCCGCGCCGCGCTCGTCGACCACCGTGATGCCGAGGCCGGGCACGAGGAACGCGGTCTGGCGCGCGCGCCCGAGCAGTTCGTCGAGCTGGAACGACGCCCCCTTGGTGAAGATCTGCGAGTCGGCCCAGTAGCGCACCCGCGTGCCGGTGACGCCGCGCGCGACCTTGCCGGCGACGCGCAGTTCGCTCGCCTCCTCGAAGGGCGCGAACGCCGCCGCGGGGCTCGGGGCCGCCCCGGCGGCATCCGCGAATCGTCCCGGCTCGCCCCGGTGGAAGGACATCGCCCAGGTCTTGCCGCCTCGATCGACCTCGACGTCGAGCCGCTCGGAGAGGGCGTTCACGACCGAGGCGCCGACGCCGTGGAGGCCGCCCGATGCCGCGTAGGATCCCGAGCCGAACTTGCCGCCGGCGTGGAGCTTGGTGAACACGACCTCCACGCCCGACAGTCCGGTCTTGGGTTCGATGTCGACCGGGATGCCACGCGCATGGTCTCGGACCTCGACGCTGCCGTCGGCGTGGAGCAGGATCTCGATCTCGGTGCCGTGCCCGGCCAGCGCCTCGTCGACGGAGTTGTCGATGATCTCCCAGAGGCAGTGCATCAGCCCGCGCGAGTCGGTCGACCCGATGTACATGCCAGGTCGCTTGCGGACGGCCTCGAGGCCCTCGAGCACGGAGAGGTGGCGGGCGGAATAGTCGGAGCTCACGTCGCCCAAGCCTAGTGTCGACGGCCGACGCCGCCCCTCCGCCACTACGCGCTGAGCGAAATGCCCCCGGCACGGGCAGGTTCACGGGCGTGGTCGTGTTGAAATGGAGGAACGGATCGAACGTGAGCACTGGAGGAGGCGCCATGACGCAGTACACCGAGACCACCGGTACCGCCGAGGCCGAGGCACCGTACGAGCTCACGGCGCTCGATCGGTGCGACGCCTGCGGTGCGCAGGCCTACATCCGGGTCACCGTCGCGAGCGGCGAACTCCTCTTCTGCGCCCACCACGGACGCAAGCACCAGGAGAAGCTGTCCGAGATCGCGCAGACCTGGCACGACGAGTCGAGCCGGCTCCTCGTCGACACCCGCGACTGACCGCCGACCACGACGAAGCGCCCCGCTCCGGCGGGGCGCTTTCGTCGTCTCCGGACGGAGCGTGCGTTCAGCGGTCGAGGGTGACGCCCGCGCCGCGCAGCTGCGCCTCACGAGCGGATGCCGCGTACCCGTCGACGACCCCGGCCTGCTCGCCCGGCGTGTAGTCGACGCCCGCGCGCGCGGCCATCTCGGCGATGATCGCATCGGCGAACCCGGGGTTCTTCGCGAGGACCGGCCCGTGCAGGTGGGTGCCGAGCACCCAGCCCATGACGACGCCCTCCTGACCCGACTCGCGTCCGTTGCCGTCGCCGGCGAGGGTTCGCCCGAGCGGGGAGGCCTCGGCCTGGACGTAGTCGCGGGCGTGGTTCTCGAACCCGACCAGGTGACCGAACCTCGGCGAACGCACCACGAGGTCGCCGATGACCCGCGACGAGCGAGCGACCGCGCGGCCGGGAAGCACGCCGAGCCCTTCGACGACGGAACCGTCGGCGCGCTCGACACCCCAGGAGAGGAGCTCCCACCCGGTGCCGACCGCGAGGATGGGAACGCCCTCCGTGCCCCAGCGACGCAGGAGGTCGTGGAGGGTGAGCAGCTTCGCCCTCGCAGCATCCAGCGTCGAGTCGTTGCCCGAGCCGATGACGACGGCGTCGACCCGGTCGGGAAGGTCGGCGACGTCCTCGACGGCGACGACGCGCGCGTCGTGCGCCGCCCAGCGCAGTCGCTGCGCCAGGACGTTCGCGTTCTGGGCGTCGCCGTTCGTGTTCAGCAGCGACGGAGCGAGCGTCGCGATCGTGAAGGTCATTCGGTTCCCGTGAGTCCGA
This sequence comes from Agromyces sp. LHK192, assembly GCF_004006235.1. NCBI lineage: Bacteria > Bacillati > Actinomycetota > Actinomycetes > Micrococcales > Microbacteriaceae > Agromyces > Agromyces sp. LHK192. The sequence continues at coordinate 2,016,715 of NZ_CP034753.1, read as the reverse complement.
GGTGGGCGCGAGTCCGACGCATCGAGTCGGCGGAGAACACGATCGTCTTGACGCCGGCGAGCGGAGCCGGTGCGGCGAGGAAGTCGTCGACGGCGGTCGCGAGGTCGGGTTCGACGCGGTCGATCTCGACGCCGTCGTACGCGAGCATGAGGGCGGCCTCGGCAGCCTTCGATCCGCTCACGATCGCGACCCGCGCAAGCGACGAGGCATCCGTCGGCCAGAAGTAGGAGGGATCGCGAACGTCCGAGCCGATCGCGAACAGGATCTGCTCGGTGCCCGGCTCGATCCCGTCGACATTGAGCTGGTAGCTCGCGGGATTCTGGACCAGCACGAACTCCACCTCTTGGCCGCGCACCGTCACGCGTTCGCCGCGTCCGAACACGGCGGGGATCGCGCTGAGTGCGTTCGCCGCGATGTCGCGGTCGAACCGATCGCCGAGCGCCGCACGCGCGGTCGTGTAGGCGGCGGCCGCATCGACCGCGTAGTGCGTTCCGCGGGCCGGCAACCCGACCCCGACGGATGCCCCGCCGTCCGCGAGTTCGGTGCGTCGACCGTCGACGTATTCGACCACGACGCCCTGCTCGGGCGCGAGCCGTGTCCGCGTGGTCTCCGAGTAACCCAATCCTCGCGGGGCGGCTTCGAGCACCGAGGCCGCGACGCCGTACCGGTGGACGCCGAGCCCGGCGCCCACCGTCGCGGCGAGCCGTTCGAGCGCCGCGTCGTCCGCGTTGATGACGAGCGACTCCTGCGCGCGGGCGGCGATGCGCGCGAGCATCCCGACGACCATCTCGGAGTCGTGGAACCGGTCGATCTGGTCGACCATCACGTTCGTCAGCGCAACGATGCGGGCGTCCACGCCCTGCATCACGAGCGCGCCGTGCCCCTCGTCCATCTCGAGGACCGCAACGTCACCCGGCACCCGGCCACGCCAGTCGGACTGCTCCAGCAGCGCCGAGGTCAGCCCCTGGCTGATGTTCGCGGTCGACGGGTTGGTGAACACCTCCACGCCGTGGGCGCGCAGGACCGCGACCAGCATCTTCGTGGTCGTCGACTTGCCGCTCGAGCCCGACACCACGATCAGTCCGCCCGGGAATCCCGAGAGCGTGCGCCGGAGGTATCCGGGCGCGATGCGGTTGACGACCAGGCCGGGCACCGCCGATCCGCCGCCCGGCTTGCGCAGCCGAGCGGCGAATCGGGTGAACCTTCCGATGAGGATCGCCGGCGCGTAGCGCAGCGAACCAGCTCCCACCTGCGGCCTACTCGAGGTAGTCGCGGAGCGACTGCGAGCGCGACGGGTGACGGAGCTTCGCCATGGTCTTCGACTCGATCTGACGGATCCGCTCGCGGGTGACGCCGAACGTGTCGCCGATCTGGTCGAGCGTCTTCGGCATGCCGTCGCCGAGGCCGAACCGCATCCGGATCACGCCCGCCTCGCGCTCGCTGAGCGAGTCGAGCAGCGACTCCAGCTGCTTCTGCAGCATCGTGAAGCCCACCGCGTCGGCGGGGACGACCGCCTCGGTGTCCTCGATCAGGTCGCCGAACTCGCTGTCGCCGTCCTCGCCGAGCGGCGTGTGCAGCGAGATCGGCTCGCGGCCGTACTTCTGCACCTCGATGACCTTCTCAGGGGTCATGTCGAGCTCGCGGCTGAGCTCCTCGGGCGTGGGCTCGCGGCCCAGGTCCTGCAGCATCTGACGCTGTACGCGCGCGAGCTTGTTGATGACCTCGACCATGTGGACCGGGATGCGGATCGTGCGTGCCTGGTCGGCCATCGCGCGAGTGATCGCCTGACGGATCCACCAGGTGGCGTAGGTGGAGAACTTGAAGCCCTTCGTGTAGTCGAACTTCTCGACGGCACGGATCAGGCCCAGGTTGCCCTCCTGGATCAGGTCGAGGAACTGCATGCCGCGACCCGTGTAGCGCTTGGCGAGCGAGACGACCAGACGCAGGTTCGCGCCGAGCAGGTGGCTCTTCGCGCGCTGCCCGTCCTTCGCGACCCACTGCAGTTCGCGGCCGAGCTGCGTGCGCTTCTCGGCCTCGGCCATGTGCGAGAGCTTCTCCTCGGCGAACAGGCCCGCCTCGATGCGCATCGCGAGCTCGACCTCTTCGGCCGCGTTGAGGAGCGCGACCTTGCCGATCTGCTTCAGGTAGTCCTTGACCGGGTCGGCCGTGGCGCCGGTGATCGCTGCGGAGTAGACGGGGACCTCGTCCTCGTCGTCCACGGCACGCAGCACGAGAGCGCCGGTGGGGTGCGGCTCGACGGGAATCGGTGCGGCTTCCTCCTCGTCGGACTCGGCGTCGCCGGTCGCGGCGGTCTCGGTCTCGGTCTCGGCGGTGTCGTCCGCCTCGATCTCGACCTCCTCGATCTCCTCCTCGTCGACCTCGTCGCCGGCGCCGGCCTTGCCCTTCGCCTTGGTCGAGCTCTTCGCCGTCGTCGTGCGAGGCGTCTTCGACGCCGTCGTCGTCTTCGCTCCCGCCTTCTTGGCCGGGGCCTTGGCGGCCGTCGCGCTCGAGGCCTTCGCGGGAGCGGTCGCCTCGGCGTCGCCCTTCGCGGACGTCGGGGACTTGGTTGCCATGAATTCGCCTCTCCTCACCGTTCCGACACCCGCTGCGGGTCGGATCGGGATGCTGGTCCGGGTCCGGTGTTTCTGGACACTATGAGGACCCATGTCAAGTCCACCGGTGGTCGCAGCGGTGCTGCGCGGCCTGGACGAGAACGGGTCCTGCCTTCAATTATACCAGTGCGCGCACCCGGATTCCGCCGACACCGCGGGTTCGAGCGCACTCGGCGATGACCGGTACAACGCACCGGGCACCCGTGCCATTCCTGACGCCGGAGCGATCGGCGGCGGATCACCGGCGAACTGGGCCGACTACGGCTGCAGCGGCGGCTCGTCGTCGCGGCCGCGACGGAACGCGAGGAACTTCTCGAGCTCGGCGGCGATCTCGTCCGCCGAGGGGACTTCGCCGTCCTCGTCGGTGAGCGGGGAACGCAGCACCGTTCCTTCCATGTAGGTGTCGTGCCGCTCTTCGAGCGTGTGCACCAGCTTCGCGAGCTCGCCGTTCTCGGCGACCTGCTCCTCGATGCGCGCGACGAAGTCGCGGCCCTGCTCGCGCAGCAGATCGGTCGGGAAGATCAATCCGGTCGCCGAGCTGATCGCCTCGAGCGCGGCGACCGCGGTCGCCGGGTACTCCGTGTCCGAGAGGTAGTGCGGCACCAGCAGGACGAACCCGGCGACGCTGCGACCCTGCTCGGCCAGCCGGTACTCGACGAGGTGCATCGCGTTCGAGGGCGCCTCCGTGGTCGGGCGCCAGACCGACATCGACTCGACGAGATCGGATCGGTTGCCGCTCACCGTGAGCGAGATCGGCCGGGTGTGCGGCACCGGCATCGGGATGGAGTTCACCCAGGTCGTCGAACTCACGCCGAAGCGCTCGATCAGCCCGATCACCGCGGTGGAGAATCGCTCCCACTGGAAGTCCGGCTCGTACCCCGTCAACAGGAGGAACGAGCGTCCGAGATCGTCCTGCGCGAGTTCGAGCGAGAGCCGGGGCGGGCGGAAGTCCGCGATGTGGTCGCCGTCGAACAGGATGATCGGGCGACGGGCGCGGTAGTCGAGGAGTTCGTCGGCGTCGAAGGTGGCGACGACCGTCCGTTCCAGTTCCGAACGCAGATACTCGGCCGTCTGCGCGACCGCTCCCCCGGCGTCGGCGAACCCGGTGAGCCCGGCGACGAGCGGCAGGCCCGAGGGCACCGCGACGTCGGCATTGAGCTCGTAGAGGGATTCGGGAACGCGCATGCAACCAGCGTAGTGACGTGCGAACCGCTCACTTCCCCGCCGATCGGCGCGGGGGTGTGCCGAGAGCGAACAGCCGTACCATCGACGCATGCCGGAACTCACGCTCGACCTCTCCACCGCCCCCGCCTCGGAGTCCTCGGCCGACGCGGTCGTGCTCTTCGCCGTGGCCGGCGACGAAGCACCGCAGCTCGTGGACGGGGACGGGTACGACTGGGTCCCCGATGCCCTCGAGTCGCTCGGTGCGAGCGCAGTTGCCGAGGAGATCACCCGACTGCCCGCGCGCGACGGAGGCCCCCGCCGCATCCTCGTCGCAGGCGTCGGCCCGACCGCGGACGCCCCTGCCATCCGGCTCGCCGCCGGCGCCGCGCTGCGCCAGGTCGGCGAGGCCGCGGCGGTCGGGCTCGCGCTGCACGGGGCATCCGACGAGCTCGTCGCGGCCGCACTCGAGGGCGCCGCCCTCGGTGCGTACCGCTTCACTCGATACCGCTCGGAGGCGAAGCCCGGGCCGTCCCGGATCGTCGCCCACGCGACCGGCTCGGCGGAGGCGATCGGGCTCGACCGGGTCCGGATCGTCGCGGAGGCGGTCGCCGAAACGAAGGACCTCGTGAACACGCCTCCCGATGACCTCACGCCCGAGCGATTCGCCGAGATCGCCCGGGCCGCCACGGAGGACGCTTCGCTCTCGTATCGCGAGTGGGACGTGCCCGCGCTCGAGGCCGGGGGCTTCGGCGGGATCCTGGACGTCGGCCGGGGATCGGCGAACGGTCCGCGCCTCGTCCGGGTCGAGTACGCGCCGACGGATGCCCGATTCACGCTCGCGCTCGTCGGCAAGGGCATCACGTTCGACTCCGGCGGTCTCTCGCTCAAGCCCGCGGCGTCGATGGTCGGCATGAAGACCGACATGGCCGGGGCTGCGGCCGTACTGCACGCCATCGTCGCGCTGGCCCGGCTCCGGACCCAGGTGCGGGTGATCGGATGGCTGTGCCTCGCCGAGAACATGCCGTCGTCGACCGCGCTCCGCCCGACCGACGTCATCACGATCAATGGCGGCACGACCGTGGAGGTGCTCAACACCGACGCCGAGGGCCGGCTGGTCCTCGCCGACGGACTCGTCGCGGCCGGCGAGGATCACCCCGACGCGATCATCGACGTCGCGACGCTCACCGGCGCGCAGTTGGTCGCGCTCGGCGGCCGCATCGCCGGCCTGATGGGCGACGACGAACTCGTCGCCCGGGTTCGGGCCTCCGCGGATGCCGTGGACGAGGCGGTCTGGCCGATGCCGCTTCCCGACTACCTCAGAGGGATGCTGAAGTCGGATGTCGCCGACCTCGCGAACGCGAAGCTCGGGACCGTCCTGCCGGGGATGTCGCTCGCCGGGGTGTTCCTGCGCGAGTTCGTCCCGCGCGACGAGACCACCGGGGAGCGGATCCCGTGGGCACACCTGGACATCGCGGGGCCGTCCAACAACACCGGAGCGGCGTGGGGCTTCACCGGATCCGGTGGCACCGGATCCACGGTCCGCACGCTCGTCCGGCTGGGCGAGGACCTCTCCGGCAAGTAGTAAGGTCGTGGGGGCGAGAAATCCGCCCAGCCGACGCGACGAGCGGGTGAACCCCGCCGCGAGACGCGCCGCGCGAACCGATGCGCAAGGGAGATCCGGTTGTCCGAGCAGAACTTTGACCTCGTCGTCCTCGGCGGTGGCAGCGGCGGCTACGCCGCCGCGATCCGCGCAGTCGAGTTGGGCATGAGCGTTGCGCTCGTCGAGAAGGACAAGCTCGGCGGCACCTGCCTGCACCGCGGTTGCATCCCGACGAAGGCGCTGCTGCACGCAGCCGAGATCGCCGACAACGCCCGCGAGTCCGAGAAGTTCGGCGTTCGCGCGACGTTCGAGGGCATCGACCTGGCGCAGGTCTCCGCGTACCGCGAGGGCATCGTGGCCAGCAAGTGGAAGGGCCTGCAGGGCCTGCTCAAGGCACGCGGCATCACCGTCGTCGCCGGCGAGGGACGTCTGGCCGGGCCGAACACGGTCCAGGTGGGCGAAGACCGCTACACCGGCAGGAACGTGGTCCTGGCCACCGGGTCGTACACCCGCTCGCTTCCGGGCCTCGACATCGCCGGCCGTGTCATCAGCAGCGAACAGGCGCTCCAGCTCGACTTCGTGCCGAAGAAGGTCGCCGTGCTCGGCGGCGGCGTGATCGGCGTCGAGTTCGCCAGCGTCTGGAAGTCGTTCGGCGCCGAGGTGACGATCATCGAAGCGCTCCCCCACCTCGTCCCGAACGAGGAGGAGTCGATCTCGAAGCAGCTCGAGCGTGCGTTCCGCAAGCGCGGCATCGACTTCAAGCTCGGCGTCCGCTTCCAGGGCGTGACGCAGCACGACGACGGCGTCGTCGTCACCCTCGAGAACGGCGAGACCGTCGAGGCGGAGCTCCTGCTCGTCGCCGTCGGTCGCGGCCCCGTCACGGCCGGTCTTGGCTACGAGGAGGCCGGCGTCACCGTCGACCGCGGCTTCGTGATCACCGACGAGCGCCTCAGCACCGGCGTGCCCGGCCTCTACGCGGTCGGTGACATCGTTCCCGGCCTCCAGCTCGCGCACCGCGGCTTCCAGCAGGGCATCTTCGTCGCCGAGGAGATCGCCGGCCTCAACCCGATCGTGGTCGAGGACGTCAACATCCCCAAGGTCACCTACTGCGAGCCCGAGATCGCCTCGGTCGGGTACACCGAGGCACGCGCCGCAGAGAAGTTCGGTGCCGACCAGGTCTCCAGCTACGACTACAACCTCGCCGGCAACGGCAAGAGCCACATCCTCGAGACGAGCGGATCGGTCAAGGTCGTCCGCGTCAACGACGGTCCGATCGTCGGCGTCCACATGATCGGCGCACGCGTCGGTGAGTTGGTCGGCGAGGCGCAGCTGGCCGTCAACTGGGAGGCGTACCCCGAGGACGTCGCTCCGTTCATCCACGCGCACCCCACGCAGAACGAGGCGTTGGGCGAGGCGTTCCTGAAGCTTGCGGGCAAGCCGCTGCACGCACTCTGAGTCGGGCACAGAGCCGAATTCACCCGAGAACGACTGCAATAAGCTAGATCTGCGAACCACGCTGTGAAGGAGCAATGCGCATGAGCGAATCCGTCAGCCTCCCGGCACTCGGCGAGAGTGTCACCGAGGGCACGGTCACCCGCTGGCTGAAGAACGTCGGCGACCGTGTCGAGGTCGACGAGCCGCTGCTCGAGGTCTCGACCGACAAGGTCGACACGGAGATCCCGTCGCCGGTGGCCGGGGTCATCGAGGAGATCCTCGTCCAGGAGGACGAGACCGTCGAGGTCGGTACCGAACTGGTACGGATCGGCGACGGATCCGCTGCTGCGGCCTCCGCGGAGGCGCCCGCCGCTGAGGCACCGGCCGCTGAGGCACCCGCTGCCCCCGCCGCCGAGGCACCCGCCGCGCCGGCTGCGGAGGCGCCTGCTGCCCCGGCCGCACCGGCAGAGGCCCCCGCGGCCCCGGCAGCTGAGGCGCCCGCCGCACCCGCTGCCCCCGCCGCCGAGGCACCCGCCGCGCCGGCTGCGGAGGCGCCTGCTGCCCCGGCCGCACCGGCAGCTCCGGCTCCGGCCGCCGCACCCGCTGCCCCGGCCGCACCTGCAGCAGCTCCGGCTCCGGCCGCCGCGCCTGCGGCCCCGGCCGCGGAAGCACCTGCGGCGGCTGCACCTGCTGCCCCCACCGCGGAAGCCCCGCTGCGCCCGCAGCCGGCGGTGCCCACGCCGGTGCATCCGGCTACGTGACTCCGATCGTGCGCAAGCTCGCGAACGACCAGGGTGTCGACTTGGCTTCGGTGACGGGCACCGGCGTCGGCGGCCGCATCCGCAAGCAGGACATCCTGCAGGCGCAGACGCAGTCGCAGCCGGCCGAGGCGGCTCCGGTACCGCGCCAGCAGCTGGAGACCTCGCCCCTTCGCGGCACCACTCAGCCGATGACGCGCCTGCGCAAGGTCGTGGCTGAGCGTGCCGTGGTGTCGATGCAGTCGACGGCGCAGCTCACCTCCGTCGTCGAGGTCGACGTGACGAAGGTCGCGCGTCTGCGCGACCGCGTGAAGGGCGACTTCCAGGCGAAGACCGGCAACAAGCTCTCCTTCCTGCCGTTCTTCGCTCTCGCGGCGGTCGAGGCGCTCCGTGCGTACCCGATCATCAACTCCACGGTCGACGGCGACAGCATCGTCTACCCGGAGCGCGAGAACCTCAGCATCGCGGTCGACACCGAGCGCGGCCTCCTGACCCCGGTCGTGCGCGATGCGGGTGAGCTGGACATCGCGGGTCTGGCCGGGCAGATCGCCGACCTCGCCGAGCGTACGCGCAACAACCAGTTGAAGCCCGATGAGCTCTCCGGCGGAACGTTCACGCTGACCAACACGGGCTCGCGCGGCGCGCTGTTCGACACCCCGGTCGTGTTCCTCCCGCAGACCGCGATCCTCGGCACCGGCGTGGTCGTGAAGCGTCCGGTCGTCCTCACCCAGGACGGCCAGGACTCCATCGCGATCCGTTCGACGGTCTACCTCGCGCTCTCGTACGACCACCGCATCATCGACGGCGCCGACGCGGCGCGTTTCCTCACCGCGGTCAAGAACCGCCTCGAGGAGGGCGACTTCGAGGGCGACCTCGGCATCTAGTCGAAGATCTCACGCAGACGCCAACCGGCCTCGCTCCTCATCACGAGGATCGAGGCCGTTCGGCGTTCCTGGTCTCGGTAGGGAACGCTGACGAGCCACGCGGCCCCCATCTCACCCGTCGTGACAGCCGCCGCGACGTCGAACTCGGGCACGGCGATCTCCACCCCGTTCCGTGCCTCGAGGACGGCCGAACGATCTGCGGCCTCGAGCGCGGAGCCCGGCTGCGACACATCGCCGAGACACCCGAGGTCGAGCCGTGCGAAGCACTCCGCGCGGCGCTCCAGCAGCTGCCCCGCAGCGACGTCCGCCGTGGCGGCGGCATCCGCCGCCGGTGCAGCTTCGCGAGATCCCGAAGCATCCGCCGGCTCGTCCTGTTCACCGGTCCCGTCGGCGACGGGCGACGGTTGACCCGTGGCGGGCACGTCGGTCGTGAGCGCACGATCGACCCGGCCGGTGCCGGTCGCACCACCCGCGGCGCTGCGTCCAGCACCCGGTGGAACCATCGTCAGGAGGAGCACCAGCGCGCCGGTTCCGATGATCGCTGCGACGACGAGCGCCGGACGGCGGCGGGCCAGTACGGCTCGGAGCTTCGACGCCGCCGCTCGGTCCGCCTCCGATTCGATGCCGTGCACGCGACCGGGTGCGATCGCCTCGACCACCTCGTCCGCACCGCCGCGCGCGAACGCCATGCGAAGTCCGACCCACAGCCCACGACGCGGCTTCCGTTCCGGCGAGCCGCCCGTCGCCGCCGCGGCGTCGGCCGGCGTGGACCCGAGGAACGTCTGCGGCACATCGATCCGCTGCGGCACGCCGCCCGGCCGAACGGCCGAGTCCGTCCGATCGAGCTCCAACCCCTCCACCGAGGTCGGCCGGTACATCGCGAAGAGCGCCCGTTCGACGTCGAGCGCGAACGGGCGGAACGGTCGTGTGTCGAGCGCCTCGCGAATCCGCTGCTGCAGCGGACCGAACGCGTCCGCCGGGCGCGTGCGCCCGGCGACCTCAGCGACGAGTCCGCCGAACGCGAGGTGCATCGCGCGGACCGTTGCGGCCCGCTCACCGGGATCGACGGCCTCCGACAGGGCCCGCAGTGCGCCGGTCCCGACGAGTCTCGGACGGCCGGTGCCGTCGAACCGCACCTCGCTCGCCGGAAGGCGGTCGAGGGCGAAGCCGGCCGAGGCGAGTTCCCCGACCGCCACGGCGACCGGAGCGAGCACGGTGACGGCCTCCCCGGGCGAGAGCTCACGTCGGGCGAGGAGCTCTGCGAGGCTCACTCCGGCGAGCCGTTCGACCACCACGCTCGTCTGGCCGTCCTCGGATGTCATGGCGTCGAGCGCACGCGGCAGCGCTCCCACCTTGGCCATCGCCGCGAGCTCGCGCACTATCGACTCCTGGTCGACGTCGCGTTCGTACACGCGCACGATCACGAGCTCGGTTGCCGGGGTCTCGCCTCCGGCGACCGCGACCGGCGGCCCGGGTCGTGTCGCGACCGCGAGGTAGACCTGCGCCCGGTCGCCGGTGGCCAACCGTCGCAGGAGCCGGTATCCCGCGAATTCGCCGGATCGTTCGGCGGCCGTACGGCCGGATGCCGAAGGATCCGATGCGAAGCCGTCGACCGCGGCATACGGCGGCGGGTCGGGCAGCGGGTGGTTCCGTTCTCGGCGACGCATGGCATCGAGCCTTCCCGACCGGAGGACCGGCGAAGTCGAGGAGCGGCCCGACGTGCAGAGCCATGGACCGCGTGCGGCTGTGGAGGAGCGGCCCTCCTAGACTGGGCACCATGCTCGACTACGTCGTCACGGGGCTAAGCGCCAACTCCGTGCCGTACAGCGAGGGCCTCACCCTCCAGCGCGCCGTCCATCACGCGGTGGTCACCGGGGAATCACCGGACACCGTCATCCTCCTCGAACACGAATCGGTCTACACGGCCGGCAAACGCACCGCCCCCGACGAACGCCCGGAAGACGGCACGCCCGTCGTGGACGTCGACCGCGGCGGGAAGATCACGTGGCACGGCCCCGGTCAACTGGTGGGGTATCCGATCCTCCGTCTCGCGGACCCGATCGACGTCGTCGCCTACGTGCGTCGCCTCGAAGACGTGCTCATCCGCCTGCTCGCGGAGTTCGGCATCGAGGGCCGTCGGGTCGACGGCCGCTCGGGCGTCTGGGTCGGCGACGGCACCGACGAGAAGATCGCGGCGATCGGCATCCGCGTCGCAGACGGCGTGACGATGCACGGGTTCGCCCTGAACTGCTCGAACGGGTTGGAACCCTACGAGCGGATCGTGGCTTGCGGCATCCGCGACGCCGGCGTCACGACCATGTCCCGCGTGATCGGGCGGCAGGTCCGCCCGATCGACGTGGTCGAGCCGTTGCAGCGACTGCTCGACGAGACGTTCGCGCCGGTTCCGGTGGAAGGCACGGTCGCGTGAGCACCGCGCCCGACGGTCGGAGGATGCTCCGGCTCGAGGTCCGCAACGCGCAGACCCCGATCGAACGCAAGCCCGAGTGGATCAAGACCCGCGCCAAGATGGGGCCCGAGTTCCGCGACCTGCAGGCGCTGGTGAAGTCCGAGGACCTCCACACCGTCTGCCAGGAGGCGGGATGCCCGAACATCTACGAGTGCTGGGAGGACCGGGAGGCCACGTTCCTCATCGGCGGCTCGCAGTGCACCCGTCGATGCGACTTCTGCCAGATCGACACGGGGCGTCCGGCGGACTACGACGTCGATGAGCCTCGCCGGGTCGCCGAGTCTGTCGTCCGCATGCGGCTCCGGTACTCGACCGTCACCGGGGTCGCTCGCGACGACCTTCCCGATGAGGGCGCCTGGTTGTACGCGGAGACGATCCGCGAGATCCATCGGCAGTCGCCGGGCACCGGGGTGGAGATCCTCGTGCCCGACTTCTCCGGGAACCCCGACCACCTGGCCGAGGTGTTCTCGGCGAGGCCCGAGGTGTTCGCCCACAATGTCGAGACCGTCCCGCGGATCTTCAAGCGCATCCGTCCCGCGTTCCGGTACGACCGCTCGCTCGGCGTGCTCACGGCCGGCCGCACCGCAGGGTTGATCACGAAATCGAACCTGATCCTCGGCATGGGCGAGGATCGGGCCGAGATCTCCCAGGCCCTGCGCGACCTGCACGACGCCGGGACCGACATCATCACGATCACGCAGTACCTGCGCCCCAGTCCGCGCCACCTCCCGGTCGCCCGCTGGGTCCGGCCGGAGGAGTTCGTGGAGCTCAAGGCCGAAGCCGAGGAGATCGGCTTCCTCGGCGTCCTCGCCGGCCCGCTCGTGCGGTCGTCGTACCGCGCGGGTCGCCTGTGGGCGCAGTCGATGAGCGCGAAGGGCCGCGAGATCCCCGCGGAACTCGGCCACCTGGCCGATGCCTCGGCCGGCTTCGCCCAGGCGGTCTGACCGATCCGGGTCGGGTGGGCGGAACGCGCGCCACCCGACCCGGATCGCGGTTCGAGGTGCCCCTCGGCGCCGGTATCCTTGTGTGCATGGCACGCACCAAGGACGCCTCGTCCGCTTCGAAGGAGCCCGGCCGCCTCAAGCAGATGTGGCAGGTCTTCCAGATGACCCGTCGCTACGACTCGACGGCTCCGTGGTTGATGCTCCTCGGCTTCCTCGCACCCGTCGCGCTCGGCCTCGGCCTCGCGCTCTGGCTCTCGAGCGACAACTGGTTCACCCTCACGCTCTGGATCGTCGCAGGCGTGCTCGCGGGTCTGCTCATCGCGATGATCATCCTCGGCCGTCGCGCCGAACGCGCCGCATACTCCCAGATCGACGGCCAGCCCGGCGCGGTCGGGGCGGTCCTCCGCAGCGGCCTTCGCGGCGGGTGGGTCGGCAACGAGATGCCCGTCGCGGTGAACGGCAAGACGCAGGATGCCGTCTACCGCGCGGTCGGACGCGGCGGCGTCGCGCTGATCGGCGAGGGCGATCCGTTCCGAGTCGAGCGCATGCTCAAGGACGAGGAGCGCAAGGTGACCCGCGTGCTTCCGAACGTCCAGATCCGGCTGCTCACGGTCGGCCACGGCGAGGAGTCGGTCGAACTGCACCGGCTCGCGGCCGCACTCCGCAAGTCGAAGAAGGTGCTGACCAAGCCCGAGGTCCTCGCGGTGTCCAACCGTCTGAACTCGCTCCAGTCCTCGCTCCCGATCCCGAAGGGCATCGACCCGATGAAGGTTCGCGCGCAGCGCGGCAAGATGCGCTGATCGCACCACCCCGAAGCGTTCCGGCGCGGCATCCGTATACGAGCGGATGCCGCGCCGTCGTCGTTCGACGGACGCTCGCGCGCCCGTCCGGCGGCCGATCTCGTGCCGAAGGCCACCGATCGGATGCGATACCGATCAGGAACGGATGAGGATCGTTCCCGCGACCTTGTCGTGGAACCCCCGCTGGTCGGAGTCCCAGACGAGCGCGGGGAGGACGACGATCAGCAGGGCGGTGCGGACGATCGGCCGCCAGAGGCCGATCCAGCCCCCGCCGAGCGGCACCACGTGCATGCCGAGGAGTCGGTGCCCGAGACTGCCTCCGATGGTCGGGATGAACAGGACCTGCATGAGGGCGAAGACGGCGAACGTGATCCAGTTGTGGGCGAGCGACTGGTAGGGCGCGAACAGCAGTGCGATCACGAGCGCGAGGCCGTAGTCGATCACGAGCGCCGCGATGCGCCGGCCCGCACGGGCGACGGAACGCGGTCCCGACACCGGAAGCCCGAGCCGCTCCCCCGGCCACCGGCTGGGTTCGAGCGTGCCGGATGGGGTACGTGGGGCTTCGGGCATGCCGACGATTCTACCGAGCGCTCGCGACGTAACATGCCCGAAACATTCGCGTCATTGCAGAGTAACCCCCTCCCAGTAGCTTCGGACACGGTCGTGCAACCCGCCGAATCCCATCCCCTTGGAGTGCCGCAACATGTTCAGTGATTCGTCTGAAGTCCTCAAGTTCATCAAGGAAACGGACGTCAAGTTCCTCGACATCCGCTTCACCGACCTCCCGGGCGTGCAGCAGCACTTCAACATCCCGGCGTCGACGGTCGACGAGGACTTCTTCACCGTGGGTCAGCTGTTCGACGGATCCTCGATCCGCGGCTTCGCGAACATCCACGAGTCCGACATGCAGCTCATCCCCGACGTGACCACCGCGTACATCGACCAGTTCCGCGCTGCGCGCACGCTCGTCATGATCTTCGACATCTACAACCCGCGCAACGGCGAGATCTACTCGAAGGACCCGCGCCAGGTCGCCAAGAAGGCCGAGAAGTACCTCGCATCGACCGGCATCGCCGACACCGCCTACTTCGCCCCCGAGGCCGAGTTCTACATCTTCGACGACGTGCGCTACGAGGTGAACCAGCACTCGAGCTTCTACTCGGTCGACTCCGACGAGGGCGCATGGAACTCGGGCCGCGTCGAGGAGGGCGGCAACCTCGCCAACAAGACGCCGTACAAGGGCGGCTACTTCCCGGTCTCCCCCATCGACAAGACCGCGGACCTGCGCGACGACATCACGCTCAACCTGATCGAGGCCGGCTTCGTGCTCGAGCGCTCGCACCACGAGGTGGGCACCGGCGGCCAGCAGGAGATCAACTACCGCTTCGACACCATGGTGCACGCGGCCGACGACATCCTGAAGTTCAAGTACATCGTCAAGAACACCGCCGAGCAGTGGGGCAAGTCCGCGACGTTCATGCCGAAGCCGCTGTTCGGCGACAACGGCTCGGGCATGCACACCCACCAGTCGCTGTGGAACGACGGCAAGCCGCTCTTCTACGACGAGGCGGGCTACGGCGGCCTCTCCGACATCGCCCGCTGGTACATCGGCGGCATCCTCAAGCACGCGCCGGCGATCCTCGCCTTCACGAACCCGACGGTGAACTCGTACCACCGCCTCGTTCCCGGCTTCGAGGCTCCCGTCAACCTGGTGTACTCGGCGGGCAACCGTTCGGCCGCGATCCGCATCCCGATCACGGGCACCAACCCGAAGGCCAAGCGCATCGAGTTCCGCGCGCCCGACGCCTCGGGCAACCCGTACCTCGCGTTCGCCGCGCAGCTCATGGCGGGCCTCGACGGCATCAAGAACCGCATCGAGCCGCACGAGCCGGTCGACAAGGACCTCTACGAGCTCCCCGCCGAGGAGGCCAAGTCGATCCCGCAGGTGCCGGGTTCGCTCGACGCCGTGCTCGACGCGCTCGAGGCGGACCACGACTTCCTCCTCGAGGGCAACGTGTTCACCAAGGAGCTCATCGAGACCTGGATCGACTACAAGCGCGAGAAGGAGCTGAAGCCGCTGGCTCAGCGCCCGCACCCGTTCGAGTTCGAGCTCTACTACGGCGTCTGATCCCCCCGACACGGCTCCCCCCAGCCGTCCCCAGGAAGGCCCGCACCGCTTCGGCGCTGCGGGCCTTCCGCCGTTCGGCGGTCGAGGCGACCGGGTCGACGGACCGCACCGGGCAGAGGTCAGGTCGAGGGCTCGCGGCGCGGTTCGACGCCGTAGAATCCCCGTTCGAACACCGCCCGCGCCCGCCGAGCGGCGCCCAGGTAGTCGTGCTCGAGGCTGTTGGCCGATCCCGGCGGGTATCCCATCAGTCGTGACACGCCCTCGAGTTGCTTCCGGTCCACCGGGAGCACATCGGTCGTCTTGTCGAGCCAGAGGGTGAGGGCCGATCGGGCCCGCGATGCGAGGATCCACGCTGCGCGGAGGATCTCACCGTCGGATTCGCCGATGAGCCCGTGTTCGACCGCCGTCGACAACGCGTCGAGCGTGGAGGTCGTGCGAAGATCGGGCACGGCCGCGGCGTGCTCGAGTTGGACGAGCTGGACGAACCACTCCACGTCCGAGAGGGACCCGCGCCCGAGCTTCAGGTGACGCGCGGGATCGGCTCCCTGCGGAAGCCGTTCGTTCTCCACTCGCGCCTTGATGCGCTTCACCTCGCGAACCTCGCGTTCGGCGATCTCCTCCGGGTACCGGATCGCGTCGGCGAGTTCCGTGAAGTCGGCGAGGAGCTCTGGGTCCCCCGCGACGCCGCGCGCCCGGAGCAGGGCCTGCGCCTCCCACGTGAGCGACCATCGGGCGTAGTACGCCCGATACGCGTCGAGCGACCGTGCGATGACGCCGTTGCGGCCCTCGGGACGCAGATCGGCGTCGAGATCGAAGGGCAACCTCGCGTCCTCGGTGAGCCGATGCAGTTCGGACACGATCCGCAACGCACGCGAATGCGCGGCGTCCGGTTCAGCTCCCGCCGGACGGTACACGTAGATGATGTCGGCGTCGGATCCGATGCCGAGCTCCCGCCCGCCGAATCTTCCCATGCCGATCACGGCGAACTCGATGCCGTCCGGCGCTCCACCGCGGATGGCCGCGACCGTGCCCGCGATGTGGTTCTCGACGACATCGCTCAGACCGTGGCCGAGCTCCTCGATGGTGCAGGTGTCGACGATGCCGGCCAGAGCCAGGCGCAGCACCTCCCGGCGCCGCATCGCCCGCAGCACCTTCGCCGCGGTGTCGACATCGGAATGGCGGGCGAGCACGGCCCTCGTCTCGTCGCGCAGCGACTGCAACGAACGAGGTCGGAGCTCGGCGGTGTCCTCGAGCCAGGCCACCGCCTCCGGGATGCGCTCGAGGAGTTCGCCGGCGAATCGGGAGCCGGACAGCACCCGCGTCAGGCGCATCGCCGCGTCCGAGGAGTCGCGGAGCAGTCCGAGGTACCAGTGCGTGGTTCCGAGCGCGTCGCTGAGACGTCGGAAGGCGAGCAGACCGTAGTCGGGGTCGGCTCCCTCGGCGAACCACGAGATGAGCACGGGCATGAGGTGGCGTTGGATCGTCGCACGACGCGACACGCCGGCGGTCAGGGCCGCGATGTGCGCGAGTGCGCCCGAAGGATCGAGGAATCCGATGGCCGAGAGCCTCGCCTCGGCCTGCGCGCTGGTGAGCCCGAGCCCGCCGGCCGGGAGGGCGGCGACTGCGGAGAGCAGCGGGCGGTAGAACAGCCGCTCGTGCAGGCCGCGAACCCGCTGCCGAACCTCCTGCCAGGCGACCGCGAGCGACTTGGCGTCGCGTGCGAGACCGGATGCGCGCGCCAGCGCTCGGCGCTCGGCATCCTCGACCGGCATCAGGTGCGTGCGGCGCAGGCGCGCGAGTTGGATGCGGTGCTCCAGCACGCGCAGGATCCGGTAGTCGCGGCTGAATTCCGCGGACTCCTCGCGACCGACATAGCCTCCGGCGGCGAGTGCGGCGAGTGCCGGGAGAGTGCCGGCCTGCCGGATCGTGTCGTCGGATGCCCCGTGCACGAGCTGCAGCAACTGGACGGTGAACTCGATGTCCCGCAGGCCCCCCGGACCCAGCTTGAGCTGCCGGTCGACCTCGGCCGCCGGGATGTGCGCGGTGACGCGTGCGCGCATCTGCTGGACGGACTCGACGAACCCCTCGCGCGCGGAACTCGTCCACACCTTCGGCCCGAGCGCCGCCGCGTACCGGTCGCCGAGGTCGCGGTCGCCGGCGAGCGGCCGCGCCTTGAGCAGCGCCTGGAACTCCCAGTTCTTCGCCCAGCGGTCGTAGTACTGCACGTGCGACTCGAGCGTGCGTACGAGCGCGCCGTCCTTCCCCTCGGGTCGGAGGTTCGGATCGACCTCCCAGAGCGGCGGCTCGATCCCCGGCTCGCCGATGATGCGCTGCACGGTGACCGCCAGCCGGGTCGCGATCTCGATCGCCCGGCCTGTGGAGACGACCGCTTCGTCGGCGCTCTCGGCGACGTAGATGACGTCGACGTCGCTCACGTAGTTGAGTTCCCGAGCGCCCGCCTTGCCCATGCCGATGATCGCGAACCTCGTCGCGTCGACCTCCGCCGCCGGGAACCGTCCCGGCGCGGCCGGTTCGCCCTCACCGCGCGCGATCGCTCGACGTGCGAGTTCGGTGGCGGCGTCGAGGGTCGCACCGGCGAGATCGGCGAGGCCGGCCGCGACCACGTCGACCGCGCCCACGGCGTCGTCGCGCATGAGGTCCCACGCCGCGAGTTCTGCCAGCAGGCGTCGGTAGCGGACCCGGAGCGAGCGTGCCGCGAGTTCGAGGTCGATCGTCGCCTCGGTCGTTCCGACGGGGACGGCGTCCCCGAGCGCAGCCTTCGCCTCCGCCTGCGTCGGCGGATTCCGGGGCTCCGCGGAAAGCACGTCGAGCTCGGTCGGATGCCGCTCGAAGAAGTCGCCGAGCCCACGGGACGCCCCGAGCACCCGGGCGAGCCGATCGGCCGAGGCATCCGAACGCAGGAGGTCGTCCACCGCATCGGCGGCGCGCTCGCGGAGTCGGAGCGTCGCGGCCAGCGCGGCATCGGGATCCGCCGCGTTCCCGAAGACGCCGATCAGGGACTCGGCGGCCACGCCGCTCGCGTCGGCGAGACCTGAGATCTCGGTGCCGGCATGATCCAGGTCGTCGAACCCGGCGCGCGCGAGCGCGCCGAGGTGGCTCGTCGAGCGCGTCATGCGGACGTTCGCCTCAGAGGATCTCGAGGTTGCGCTTGAGCTCGAACGGCGTGACCTGGGTGCGGTAGTCCCGCCACTCGGCGCGCTTGTTGGCGAGCACGAAGCTGAACACCTCTTCGCCGAGCGTGTCGGCGACGAGCTCGGACTCCTCCATCAGCTCGATCGCGTGGTCGAGGCTCGCGGGCAGCGGGTGGTAGCCGAGGGCCCGCCGCTCGCTGTCGCTGAGCGTCCACACGTTGTCCTCCGCCTCGGGCGGCAGTTCGTACCCCTCTTCGATGCCCTTGAGGCCGGCGGCGAGCAGCAGCGAGAAGGTGAGGTACGGGTTGGCCGCAGAGTCGATCGCGCGGTACTCCACGCGGGCGCTCTGGCCCTTGTTCGGCTTGTAGAGCGGAACCCGGACGAGCGCGGAGCGGTTGTTGTGGCCCCAGCAGATGAAGCTCGGCGCCTCCCCACCGCCCCAGAGCCGCTTGTACGAGTTCACGAACTGGTTCGTGACTGCGGAGATCTCGGGGGCGTGGCGCAGGAGGCCGGCGATGAACTGGCGGCCGATCTTGGAGAGCTGGTACTGGGCGCCGGCCTCGAAGAACGCGTTCGCGTCGCCCTCGAACAGCGAGAGATGCGTGTGCATGCCGCTGCCGGGGTGCTCGGAGAACGGCTTGGGCATGAAGGTCGCGTAGACGCCCTGCTCGATGGCCACCTCCTTGATCACCGTTCGGAAGGTCATGATGTTGTCCGCGGTCGTCAGCGCATCGGCGTACCGCAGGTCGATCTCGTTCTGACCCGGCCCTGCCTCGTGGTGGCTGAACTCGACGGAGATGCCGAGGTCCTCGAGCATCCGCACCGAGCGGCGACGGAAGTCGTGCGCGGTGCCACCCGGCACGTTGTCGAAGTACCCGGCGGAATCCACCGGCACCGGTCCCTCTTCGCCGTACTTCGACGACTTGAGCAGGTAGAACTCGATCTCGGGGTGCGTGTAGAAAGTGAATCCGCGATCGGCCGCGCGCGCGAGCGTGCGCTTGAGCACGTTGCGCGGGTCGGCGACGGCCGGCTCGCCGTCAGGCGTGGTGATGTCGCAGAACATGCGCCCGGTCGGATCGATGTCGCCGCGCCACGGCAGCGTCTGGAAGGTCGACGGGTCCGGGAACGCGAGCAGGTCGGATTCGTAGGTGCGGCTGAGCCCCTCGATCGCGGAGCCGTCGAAGCCGATGCCCTCGTTGAACGCGCCTTCGACCTCGGCCGGGGCGATGGCCACCGACTTCAGCGTGCCGACGACGTCGGTGAACCAGAGCCTGACGAACTTGACCCCGCGTTCTTCGATGGTTCGGAGAACGAAGTCGCGCTGCTTATCCATCCACACCCTTCCTCGCACGTTTCAGCGTAGTGGTTCCGCGGCCGGCGCAAGACCCGACGGCACCTGCCGCAGACGGGCCGCGACGCGGCCTGTGGAAGACTGGGCGGCATGTCGACGCAGCCGGTTCCGTCCACCCCCGACCCCGAGCGGTCCACCGAGCAGAATCCCTACGGCGGCGCGGGCACCGCGGGCGGACCGAAGCGGGTCCGCACCCGGCACTTCCTGAATGCGAAGCGCGACGGGATCAGGATCACCGGCCTGACGAGCTACGACCAGTTGACCGCGCAGATCTTCGACGAGGCCGGGATCGACTTCCTGCTCGTCGGCGACTCGGCCGGCAACAACGTCCTCGGCTACGACACGACGCTACCCGTCACCGTCGACGACCTCATCCCGCTCACGCGCGCCGTCGCGGGCGCCGTCAAGCGGGCATTCGTGGTGGCGGACATGCCGTTCGGTTCCTACGAGAACGGACCGGAGGAGGCGCTGCACACCGCGGTGCGGTTCATGAAGGAGACCGGTGCGCACGCGGTCAAGCTCGAGGGCGGTCAGCGCAGCCGCAAGCAGATCCACCGGGTCGTGCAGGCGGGCATCCCCGTGATGGCGCACATCGGCTACACCCCGCAGAGCGAGCACGGTCTCGGCGGTCACCTCATCCAGGGCCGTGGCGAAGGACTCGACCAGCTGCTCGCCGACGCCGCGGCCGTCGAGGAGGCGGGTGCGTTCGCGGTCGTCCTCGAGATGGTCCCGGCGGAGGCCGCCCGGCAGGTGACGGAGCGGCTCGCGATTCCGACGATCAGCGTCGGAGCAGGTCCGCACACGGACGGGCAGCTGCTCGTCTGGACCGACTGGGCCGGACTGACCACGGGCCGGATCCCG
Organism: Agromyces sp. LHK192; assembly: GCF_004006235.1. Classification (NCBI taxonomy): domain Bacteria; kingdom Bacillati; phylum Actinomycetota; class Actinomycetes; order Micrococcales; family Microbacteriaceae; genus Agromyces; species Agromyces sp. LHK192. Next base: position 1,996,560 of record NZ_CP034753.1, on the reverse strand, counting down.
CGCTTCGTGAAGCAGTACGCGAACCTGTCCGGCATCCTCTCCGATGCCGCGAAGGCCTGGGCGGCGGACGTCGCGGACGGCGTGTATCCCGGACCCGAGCACTCGTACGAGTGAGCGCGCCGACCGGGCGACGCCGGACGCCGGTCAGTCCTCGGCGGCGTCCTCCTCGGCCCACTTCGCGCTGTTCGCCCTGAGGATCTCGAGCGCCTTCTCGGCCTCCGCCCTCGTCTCGAACGGCCCGACCCGGTCGACCGACGGCGATTGGAACCCGTGCTCGACCTCCCCCGTGCGGAGGTTGTACCAGTAGCGGTGCTCGGCATCCTCTGACATGCCCCGATCCTAGGCCGCACCATGCCGCCGAAGCCGAACGGCAGACCGGGTGTCCGGATACTCCGCGATAGGTTGATCCCATGACGGGTTCGAAGGCGATCGGCATCGACATCGGCGGGACGGGGATCAAGGGGGCCGTGGTCGATCTCGACACCGGTGAGCTCGTCTCCGATCGTCACAAGGTCAAGACGCCGGACGGAGGCGCTCCCGCCGACATCCTGGCTGCAACCGTCGAGCTCCTCAGCCGACTCGACGGCGCCGACGGGCCAGCCCTCCCGGTCGGTGTCTGCTTCCCCGCGATCGTCAAGCGTGGTCTCACGCTCTCCGCCGCGAACATCTCATCGGAGTGGATCGGGCTTCCCGCCGAGCAGCTGTTCGAGGACGAACTCGGGCGCGACATCCGATTCATCAACGACGCGGATGCCGCCGGCATCGCCGAGCAGCGGTACGGCGCTGCGGCCGACGTCGAGGGCCTCGTCATCCTGACGACCCTCGGAACGGGGATCGGGAGTGCCTTTCTGAACGACGGCGTGCTGGTGCCGAACACCGAGCTCGGGCACCTCGAGATCGACGGGTTCGACGCGGAGTCCCGCGCCGCCTACTCCGCGATGGAGCGGGAGGACCTCTCCTGGGAGGACTGGGCGAAGCGCCTGCAGCGCTACTACGGCGTCGTCGAGGCGCTCTTCTCCCCCGACCTGTTCGTCGTCGGCGGCGGCGTGTCGAAGCACCACGAGCAGTTCCTGCCGCTGCTCGACCTGCAGACCCCGATCGTGCCCGCGGTGCATCGCAACAACGCCGGCATCCTCGGCGCCGCGTCGCTGACGCGGCACTGAGCGGACGCGCCCCGATCTATGGCCGGCTGACTCGACGCCGGGTCGGTCGCGCGATGGTCGGGGCGAGCGGGCCGGCTGATACGCCGGGTTCTGTTGACCGGGCGCTTGCGCGACACCGGCTGGACGACCATCTCTCTCGGGGCTGCGTCACCGCAGCCCTCCAGCGGCCCACCCGAACACGGGACGGGCAGCCCCATCGTGTTCTGTCTGGCCTTGCTCCGGACGAGGTTTACCGAGCCGACCGCGTCACCGCGGCCGCTGGTGGGCTCTTACCCCACCGTTTCACCCTTACCGCAGGCGAGCCTGCGGCGGTCTGCTTTCTGTGGCACTGTCTCGCGGGTTGCCCCGGGTGGGTGTTACCCACCGTCCTGCCCTGCGGAGCCCGGACGTTCCTCGGCGCCCGATCGCTCGGACGACGCGGCCGTCTTGCCGACCCGCTCGCCCGTCAAGCCTACCGGAGGCCTCGGCGGAGTGCCGCGGGTCAGAGACCGGACTCGTCGGTGCGCACCAGGATGCGATCGCACTCGGGGCACTGCACCACCTCGTCGGGCGCCGACCGGCGCACCGACTCGAGGTCGGATCCGGTCAGGGTGATCGTGCACCCGCCGCAGGTGCGCTGGCGCAGGAGCGCCGCACCGACGCCGCCGCCGCGCGCGCGGCGCTGCTCGTAGAACGCGAGGAGCGCCTCGGGCACGGTACCGGCCACCACCTCGCGGTCGCGTGCGGCCTGGTCGCGCTCGGTCGTGAGCCCGGCAGCCGCCTCGTCGCGTTCCGCCTCGAGCTTCGACTGCTGCACCCCGATCGCGGCGCGCTCGTCGTCGATGGCGTCGACGGCGCCCTGCGCCTGGTCGACCTTCTCCATGACGACCAGTTCGGCGTCCTCGAGGTCGGACAGTCGGCGCTTCAACGAGACGAGCTCGGCCTCGAGCGCGCTGACGTCCTTCAGCGAGGAGGTGTGCGTCAGCCGCTCGCCGTCCCGCGCGATGCGCGCCTCGACCATCGACACGTCCGACTCGAGACGCCCGAGCTCGGCCTTCGCGTCCTCCAGGACGCCCACCGCCTCGGCGCGGGTCCGGCGGATCGAATCCTCCTTCGTCGCCAGCTCGGCGAGCGGCGCCGCCTGCGGCAGCGCGCCGAGTCGGTGCGCGAGCTGCGCGAGGCGGGTGTCGATGGCCTGGAGTCGCAGGAGTTCCTGCTGATCGGCGGCGGATGCCTTCACGTGGTGCTCCTCGTGGGGGTCGGGTCTGCGATGGTGGGGCCGGCGGTGATCACTGCACCACCTGGAAGTCCCAGGGGTCGGTGCGGAGGTCGCTCACGACGACCTCGAGGTCGGGATGAGCGGCCCGCAACTGCGACGCGGCGCGATCGAGCCAGAGCCACTCGCTCGCCCAGTGCGACACGTCGATGAGCGCAGGTCCACCGGCGACGGCGGCCTGCTCGCGCGCCTCGGAGGCGGGGTGGTGGCGCAGGTCCGCCGTGATGTAGACATCGGCGCCTCGCACCGCGGGGTCGGCGAGCAGCGAGTCGCCCGCTCCCCCGCACACGGCGACGGTCTGAATCGGATCGTCGTAGCCGCCGGCCACGCGGACACCCGTGGCGGTCGGAGGCAGCAGGTCGGCCAGGGTGCGGGCCAGTCGACCGAGTGTCGTCGACTCGGCGAGCCGGCCGACCCGGCCGAGACCGTGACCGTGCGTCGCGGACGGCACGATCGGGGAGGCATCCGTCAGCCCGATCGCCTCCGCGAGCACGGCGGAGGTGCCGTCCTCGACGACGTCCGCGTTCGTGTGGGCGGCCACCAGCGCGCAATCGGCGCGGATGAGCCTGGCGATGATCGCGCCCTTGTAGCGATCCTCGGCGACGGAGGTCACACCCCGCAGCAGGAGCGGGTGGTGTGCGATCAGGAGGTCGGCGCCCTGCTCGATCGCCTCGTCGACCGTGGCGCCGACGGCGTCGACGGCGAAGTGCACGCGTTCGACCGGGGCAGCTGGATCTCCGGTGACCAGCCCCGGGGCGTCCCAGCCCTCGGCGCCAGACAACGGCCACAGGCGATCGATCGTCGCGAGGAGTTCGGCGAGGGGCACGGGCACCCGGCAAGCCTACCGGCCGCCGAGGAGACCGGAACCTGCGAGCCTGCCGGATCGCCGCGTAGACGGTGGGCCCTGCCGGGCTCGAACCGACGACATCCACGGTGTAAGCGTGGCGCTCTACCAACTGAGCTAAAGGCCCCCGCGCCGCGGTCGTGACGAATGCCGCGCGGCGCAAGGCCATGCTAACCGAGCGTGCCTAGACTCGCCGCCATGCAGGTCGTGACGCGGCACCCGAGTCGCACGGCGGTGCCGGAGCACCGCTGGCCCGCGGTGGTCGCGCTCGTCGCGGCGCTCGCGCTCTACGCGTTCCTGCCGAACGAACTGTTCGGCGGCCAGCGCTTCGCGGTGGTCGCGGTCGGCCTCGCCGCGCTGGTGCCCCTGCTGATCGTCAACCCGCACCGGTTCGTCCGCCAGCCCGCGTGGAGCCGGGTCCTCTCGATCGCGCTGACCCTGCTGCTCGTCCTGACCAACCAGGTCGCCCTCGTGATCCTGGTGACGAAGCTCGTGGGCGGGCACCACGACGCGCCCGGCCTGCTGCTCGCCGCGCTCCAGGTGTGGGTCGCCAACGTGATCGGGTTCGCGCTGCTCTACTGGGACCTCGATCGCGGCGGCGCCGTCGTGCGGACGAACTGGGCGAGGACCGAACTGCCGCCCGCGGACTTCCGCTTCTCGCAGGACGAGGATGCCGACACCGTCGAGGAGGTGGCGAAGGGATCGTCGGAGCGCGTGGACTGGACGCCGCGTTTCGTCGACTACTTCTACACGTCCCTGTCGAACTCCATGGCGTTCAGCGCGAGCGACGCGATGCCGCTGCGCCAACGCACCAAGCTGCTGATGGGGTTGCAGGCGTTCGGCGGGTTCGTCATCCTCGCCCTCGTGATCGCGCGGTCGGTCGGCATCCTCGGTTGAAGCGGTCGCGGAACGGGTGCCCGATGCGGTCGTGCGCGTCGTCGAACGCGGCGGGTGCTCAGAGCGCCGCGAGTGCCTCCCGGTATGCCGCGAGGGACCGCGCCTCGCCGGGGGCGGTCGCGAATGCGGCGCGCACGACGCCGTCGACGTCGATCACGAAGGTGGCACGGGTGGCCATGCCGGGGCCGTCGAGGAACGCGCCGTAGGCGCGTGCGACCTCGCCGTGCGGCCAGAAGTCGGCAAGGAGCGAGAACTCGAAGCCCTCGCGCTCGGCCCACGCGCGGAGCGCGAACTTCGAGTCGACCGAGATGCCGAGCAACTCGACGCCCGCGTCCTGGAAGGCGGCGATGTTGTCGCGCAGTTCGCAGAGCTCGCCCTGGCAGGTCCCGGAGAACGCGAACGGGAAGAACACGAGCACGACCGGCTTCTCACCGCGGAACTCGGACAGCCGGACCGTCTGGCCGTGCTGGTTCGGAAGGGCGAAGTCCGGGGCTTCGGCGCCTGTTGCGAGGGTCATGGGTCGGCTCCGTTCGGGGGTCGGCTGGCGGATCGGCCCGGCAAGCCTAGCGACCGGTCACCGCGGGCACGTGGCATCCGGTGCAGGCATAGACTCACTAGGATGACGTGGTGTGTCCGGCCGTAATCCGGCCGGCTTCGTCGTGCGCACGCTGAATTCCGCAGGCATGACCTGCAGAAAGAGGAAGGTCGACTGTGACTGTCAACGACCAGGACCCCTACTCCGTCGAGGCTCTGGACTCCGACCCCGAGGAGACGAACGAGTGGGCCGAGTCCCTCGACGCGCTGGTCTCGGCGAAGGGCCACCAGCGCGGGCGCGAGATCATGCTCAGCCTGCTCAAGCGCTCCAAGGAACTGCACCTCGGCGTGCCGATGGTGCCGACCACCGACTACCTGAACACCATCGCGCCCGAGAACGAGCCCGAGTTCCCCGGTGACGAGGACGTCGAGCGTCGCTACCGCGCCTGGATCCGGTGGAATGCGGCCATGCTCGTGCACCGCGCGCAGCGTCCCGGCATCGGCGTCGGCGGGCACATCTCGACCTACGCGTCGAGCGCCGCGCTGTACGAGGTCGGCTTCAACCACTTCTTCCGCGGCCCCGATCACCCCGGCGGCGGCGACCAGGTGTTCTTCCAGGGCCACGCCTCCCCCGGCATGTACGCCCGCGCGTTCCTCGAGGGCCGGCTGAGCACCGACCAGCTCGACGGGTTCCGCCAGGAGAAGTCGCAGGCGCCGTTCGGCATCCCCTCCTACCCGCACCCGCGGCTGATGCCGGAGTTCTGGCAGTTCCCGACGGTCTCGATGGGTCTCGGTCCGATCAACGCGATCTACCAGGCGCAGCTCAACAAGTACCTCACCAACCGCGGCATCCGGGACGCCTCGGACCAGCAGGTCTGGGCATTCCTCGGTGACGGCGAGATGGACGAGGTCGAGAGCCGCGGCCAGCTCCAGGTCGCCGCCAACGAGGGTCTCGACAACCTGACGTTCGTCGTCAACTGCAACCTCCAGCGCCTCGACGGCCCGGTGCGCGGCAACGGCAAGATCATCCAGGAGCTCGAGAGCTACTTCCGCGGTGCCGGCTGGAACGTCATCAAGGTCGTCTGGGGTCGCGAGTGGGACGACCTGCTCGCCCACGACCACGACGGCGCCCTGCGCAACCTCATGAACGTCACCCCCGACGGCGACTACCAGACCTACAAGGCCGAGTCGGGCGCCTACGTGCGCGAGAACTTCTTCGGACGCGACCCGCGCGCGCTCGAGCTCGTCAAGGACCTCAGCGACGACGAGATCTGGAACCTCAAGCGTGGCGGTCACGACTACCGCAAGGTGTACGCCGCGTTCAAGGCGGCCGTCGAGCACAAGGGCCAGCCGACGGTCATCCTGGCGAAGACGATCAAGGGCTACGGCCTCGGGCCGTCCTTCGAGGGCCGCAACGCGACCCACCAGATGAAGAAGATGACGCTCGACAACCTCAAGACGTTCCGCGACGCGATGCGCATCCCGATCACGGACGCGCAGCTCGAGGAGAACCCCTACCTTCCGCCGTACTACCACCCCGGCGACCAGGACGAGGCGATCCGCTACCTGCACGATCGCCGCCGCGACCTCGGCGGATACCTGCCCGAGCGCCGGACGAACCACACGGCGATCACCCTGCCCGACGACTCGGCGTACGCGATCGCGAAGAAGGGCTCCGGCACGCAGGAGGTCGCCACCACGATGGCGTTCGTCCGCCTGCTCAAGGACCTCATGCGGTCGAAGGACTTCGGCAACCGAATCGTGCCGATCATCCCCGACGAGGCGCGCACGTTCGGCATGGACGCGTTCTTCCCGAACGCGAAGATCTACAACCCGAACGGCCAGCACTACACGTCGGTCGACCGCGAACTGCTCCTCGCCTACAAGGAGAGCCCGCAGGGCCAGCTCGTGCACGTCGGCATCAACGAGGCGGGCGCGTTCGCGGCGTTCACCGCGATCGGCACGTCGTACGCGACCGAGGGCGAGCCCCTCATCCCGATCTACGTGTTCTACTCCATGTTCGGCTTCCAGCGCACCGGTGACGCGATGTGGGCGGCCGGCGACCAGATGGCGCGAGGCTTCATCATCGGAGCCACCGCCGGACGCACGACACTGACGGGCGAGGGCCTCCAGCACGCCGACGGACACTCGCAGCTGCTCGCGGCGACGAATCCCGCCGTCGTGTCGTACGACCCGGCCTACGGGTACGAGATCGGCCACATCATGCGCGCGGGAATCGAGCGCATGTACGGCGGCTCGCACCCCGACCCGAACGTCATGTACTACCTGACCGTGTACAACGAGCCGCACGTGCAGCCGGCCGAGCCCGAGGGCGTCGACGTCGAGGGCATCGTGCGCGGCCTCCACCGCATCTCCGAGGGCACGGCGGAGGGGCCGAAGGCCCAGCTCCTCGCGTCGGGCGTCGGCGTGCCGTGGGCGCTCGAGGCGCAGGAGCTCCTCGCGAACGACTGGGGCATCTCGGCCGACGTGTGGTCGGTCACGAGCTGGTCCGAGCTCAACCGCGACGGGCTCGAGGCCGATGAGCACAACTTCCTCGAGCCAGACGAGGAGCGGCGGGTCCCCTACCTGACGCAGAAGCTCTCGGGTGCGCGCGGGCCGTTCGTGGCCGTGAGCGACTGGATGCGAGCCGTGCCCGAGCAGATCCGCGCCTACGTGCCCGGGCAGTTCGCGACGCTCGGTGCCGACGGGTTCGGATTCTCCGACACCCGCGCCGCCGCCCGCCGGTTCTTCAAGATCGACGGTCCGTCGGTGGTCGTCCGCACGCTCGAGCTCCTCGCCGAGCGCGGCGAGATCGACCGGTCGCTCCCGGCCCAGGCGATCGAGAAGTACCGTCTGCACGACGTCAACGCCGGGACCTCCGGATCGGTCGGCGGCGAGAGCTGACGGACTGACGTGGCGACGAGGCCCCGGACGAAGGCGGAAACACTCGCGTGGTTGCGCACGATCGCGGGTGAGTTGTCGACCCAGACGCTGAAGCGCCTGGAGGACACGCTCCCGTGGTACGGCGACATGCCGCCGAGCCGCCGTTCGGCCGTGGGTCTCGTCGCACAGGCGGGCATCACGTCCTTCATCTCCTGGTTCGACGACCCCAAGTCGACGCCGTGGATCGCCGCCGACGTGTTCGGGGCGGCCCCCAGGGAGCTGCTGCGCTCGGTCAGCCTGCAGCAGACGCTCCAGCTCATCCGCGTCACGGTCGAGGTGGTCGAGGACCGCGTCCGCGACGGCGGCGAACCGCTGCGGGAGGCGATCCTGCTGTACTCGCGGGAGATCGCGTTCGCCGCGGCCGACGTCTACGCGCGCGCAGCGGAGGCCCGCGGGCTCTGGGACGCCCGACTCGAGGCGCTCGTCGTCGATTCGATCCTCTCCGGCGAGTACGACGAGGAACTGCCGAGCAGGATCGCGGCCCTCGGCTGGCACGGCCACGGCGAGGTCGCGGTGCTCGTCGGCACCGCGCCCAAGCTCTTCGACGTCGACCAGCTCCGACGAGCGGCTCGGCACATGCAGGCGGACGTCCTCGTCGGCGTGCAGGGCAACCGGCTCGTCGTCGTCATCGGCCGCGCCGAGCCCCGAGACCAGGCGCCCGACGGCGAGGAGACGGTCGGCACGGCCGCACCGCTCACGTTCCTCGAGATCGCGCAGCAGCTCGAGCCGCATTTCGGGACGGGTCACCTGGTGCTCGGGCACGAGGTGCCGAACCTGGTGGATGCCTCGAAGAGCGCCCGCGCCGCCCTCGCCGGGTTCGCGGTGGCGAAGTCCTGGCGCAACGCACCCCGGCCCGTGCACGCCGATGACCTGCTCCCCGAGCGTGCCCTCGCCGGTGACCCGCTCGCCAAGGCGACACTGGTGCACCGGATCTACCGACCGCTGCAGGCGCACTCGACCGAACTGCTCACGACGCTCTGGAGCTACCTCGACAACGGGCGGTCGCTCGAGGCGACGGCCCGCGAGCTGTTCGTCCACCCGAACACCGTGCGGTACCGCCTCAAGCGCGTCTCCGACGTGATCGGCTGGGACGCGACCGGGGCCCGCGAGGCGCTGATCCTCCAGTGCGCGCTCATCGTCGGCTCGATGAGCGACCACGAAGCCGCGTCGCCGCGACGGCGGCCTCGCTCCTGAGCGGGGAGACGCCGTCGAACGTGCACTCGTGTGTACCCCACGCACAATGATCCCGCCGAGAGCTTGTGAGCCGTATACACCCGCGCTTCGCCGCGCATTGGCAGACTTGAACGCGTGATCGTCGTCGTCTGCCCTGGTCAGGGCTCTCAGACCCCCGGTTTCCTCTCCCCCTGGCTTGCCGAGCCCGCCTTCGCCGAGCGCCTCTCGGCGCTTTCCGCGGCCGCAGAGGTCGACCTCGCGCTGCACGGCACGCACAGCGATGCAGACACCATCCGCGACACCGCGGTGGCACAGCCGCTCATCGTCGCCGCCGGCATCCTCTCGCTCGGCGCACTGCTCGCCGACGGCCGCTCCGGGGGCATCGGCGGGATCGCGGGTCACTCGGTCGGCGAGATCACCGCGGCCGCCGGAAGCGGCGTCCTGGGCGACGAGGACGCGATGCGGTTCGTCGCCGCCCGCGGCCGGGCGATGGCGGACGCCGCCGCGCTCGAGCAGACCGGCATGAGCGCGGTCATCGGCGCCGACGAGACCGAGCTCCTCACGCGCCTCGCAGAGCTCGGCTTGGAACCGGCGAACTTCAACGGCGGCGGGCAGATCGTCGTCGCCGGCGCCGTCGACGCACTCGAGGCGCTCGCCGCCGAGCCGCCCGCCCGCGCACGCGTGATCCCCCTGCAGGTCGCGGGCGCATTCCACACCCGCTACATGGCACCGGCCGTCGAACGGCTCGCCGCGGTCGCCGCGGACCTCGCGCCCGCCGATCCGACGCTGCCGCTGTGGACGAACCGCGACGGCAGCAGGGTCGACTCCGGTGCCGCGTTCCTCGACCTGCTCGTCGGCCAGGTCTCCTCCCCCGTCCGCTGGGATCGCTGCATGACGTCGTTCGCCGACGCCGGCGTCACCGGCATCATCGAGCTCGCGCCGGCCGGAGCACTCGTCGGCCTCGCCAAGCGCGGCCTCAAGGGCGTGCCGACGGTCGCCGTCAAGACGCCCGACGACCTGCCCGCGGCGTTCGAGCTCATCGACGCAGCCTGAGTCCCCACTCGTCCCGTTCCACAGAAAGCGCATGATGTCGATCCCCACCCTCCAGCAGTCGCACGGCCCGGCGTACACGCGCATCTACGCGATCGGCGCCGCTCGCGGCGCGAACGCGGTCCCCAACGCCGACCTCATCGAGCCGATCGATTCGTCGGACGAGTGGATCCAACAGCGCACCGGCATCGTGACCCGTGCGCGGGCGGGCAGCGATGTGCTCGCGGTCGATCTCGCGACCGACGCGGCGCGCGAAGCGATCTCACGGTCCGGCATCGCCCCGGAACTCATCGACCTCGTGATCATCGCGACGATCTCGAACGTGCAGCAGACGCCGTCGATGGCCGCGGTCGTCGCCGACCGCGTCGGAGCGAACCCCGCCGCCGCATACGACATGAACGCGGCGTGCGCCGGATACGCCTACGCGGTCACGCAGGCCGACGCGCTCATCCGCACCGGGGTCGCCCGCTACGCGCTCGTGATCGGCGCCGAGAAGCTCTCCGACGTCGTCGACCCGACGGACCGGTCGATCTCGTTCCTCCTCGGCGACGGTGCCGGTGCGATCGTGATCGGCCCGAGCGACACCCCCGGCATCGCCCGCACCGTGTGGGGCTCCGACGGGTCGAAGGCCGGTGCCGTGGGCATGAACAGCACCCTCGTCGAGTTCCGCGACGGCACCGCCGAGTGGCCGACGCTGCGCCAGGAGGGCCAGACCGTCTTCCGCTGGGCGGTGTGGGACATGGCGAAGGTCGCGAAGGAGGCGCTGGACGCCGCCGGCGTGACCGCCGCAGACCTCGCCGCGTTCATCCCCCACCAGGCGAACATGCGCATCATCGACGAGTTCGCGAAGCAGTTGAAGCTGCCCGAGAGCGTGGTCATCGCCCGTGACATCGCCACGACCGGCAACACGTCGGCCGCGTCGATCCCCCTCGCGACCCACCGGCTGCTCGAGGAGCATCCGGAACTGTCGGGCGGCCTCGCCCTGCAGATCGGCTTCGGCGCCGGCCTCGTGTTCGGCGCCCAAGTGGTGGTCCTCCCCTGAACCACCTCCCCCGTCCCCTCTAGACTGGCCAACGGTCATCAAGAGACACCCTCAAGGAGAAACAACATGGCACTGTCCAACGAAGAAGTCCTCGCCGGCCTGGCCGAGCTCATCAACGACGAGACCGGCATCGCGACCGACACGGTCGAGCTGGACAAGTCGTTCACCGATGACCTCGACATCGACTCCATCTCGATGATGACGATCGTCGTCAACGCCGAAGAGAAGTTCGACGTGAAGATCCCCGACGAAGAGGTCAAGAACCTCAAGCTCGTCGGCGACGCCGTCGACTTCATCGTCAAGGCCCAGGCCTAGTCAGCTCCGAGTGGCGGGCCACCGCTGACGCGGGCGGCCCGCCATTCGAGCGCCCCCTGTTCCTCCTACGGAGTTGTTCTCTTCATGACCAAGAAGATCGTCATCACCGGCATCGGCGCGACCTCGCCCATCGGCGGCACCGCGTCCGAGAGCTGGAACGCCCTGCTCGCCGGTGAATCCGGCGCGCGCCTGCTCGAGCACGACTGGATCGGCGAGTACGACCTGCCCGTGCGGTTCGCCGCCGAGGCGAAGGTCCGCCCCGAGGAAGTGCTCGAGCGCCCTGTCGCGAAGCGCCTCGACCCGTCCAGCCAGTTCGCCCTGATCTCCGCGATGGAGGCCTGGGCCGATGCGGGAGCACCCGAGGTCGCTCCGGAGCGACTCGGCGTCGACTACGCCACGGGCATCGGCGGCATCTGGACGCTGCTCGACGCCTGGGACACGCTGCGCGAACGCGGCCCGCGCCGCGTCCTGCCGATGACCGTGCCGATGCTCATGCCCAACGCGGCTGCGGCAGCCATCTCGATGCACTTCGAGGCCCGCGCGTTCGCGCGCACCGTCGCCTCCGCCTGCGCGTCGAGCACCGAGTCGCTCGCGAACGCGTACGAACACCTCCAGCTCGGCCTCGCCGACGTCGTGATCGCGGGCGGATCGGAGTCCGCCGTGCACCCGATCACGCTCGCCTCGTTCTCGTCGATGCAGGCACTGTCGCGCCGCAACGACGACCCGTCGACGGCTTCGCGCCCGTACAGCATCGACCGCGACGGCTTCGTGATGGGCGAGGGCGCCGCGAGCCTGGTGCTCGAGACCGAGGAGCACGCGTTGGCGCGCGGTGCCCGGATCTACGCCGAGCTCGCCGGTGGCGGGGTGAGCGCCGATTCGTACCACATCACGGCGAACGACCCCGAGGGGCGAGGCGCCACCCGGGCGGTGCTCGATGCCCTGACCCAGGCCGGAGCGACGCCCGACCAGGTCACCCACATCAACGCGCATGCGACGAGCACGCCGGTCGGCGACATCGCCGAGTACGCGGCTCTGCTCAACGTGTTCGGCGATCGGGTCCACGAGATCCCGGTCTCGGCCACCAAGGCGTCGACCGGGCACCTGCTCGGTGGAACCGGTGCATTGGAGGCCGTGTTCACGGTGCTGGCGATCCGGAACCGCATCGCTCCACCGACCATCAACCTGTCGACGCAGGATCCCGCGATCCCGCTGCGCGTCTCGGGTGAGGGGCAGCCCCTCGGCGACGGTCCGCAGCTCGCCATCTCGAACTCGTTCGGGTTCGGCGGCCACAACGCGGTCGTCGCGATCCGGAGCGTCTGAGCATCGGAGCGCGCGCCCTCCGCGATGCCAGAGGCCCCCGGCAGTTCCCTGCCGGGGGCCTCTCCTGTGTCGCGGGCCGCATTTCGCGTGTGCGCCGGCCGGGATTCGCCATCCGACCCTCGCGGCGCGCCATGCGGCCCGCGTGCCCGGGTCAACCGACCCGGTGCAGCCAGACGACCGGAGCGAAGTCGCTCGCGTGCCGGAACGGTTCGAGTTCGTCGTCCCATGCCTGGCCGAGCGCGAGGCGCAGTTCTCGGTGCAACTCGAGCGCATCGTTGCCCGCGATCTCCATCGCATAGCGCACCCGATCCTCGGGGATCACGACGTTGCCCGCGGTGTCGGTCTGCGCGAAGAACACGCCGAGGTCGGGCGTGTGCATCCACCTCGCGCCATCGGACTCCGGCGTCGGGTCCTCGCTCACCTCGAACCGCAGCTGCGACCAGCCGCGCAGTGCCGAGGCGATCCGGGCGCCGTCGCCGACCCGGCCCTCCCAGGTGAACTCGGCCCGGAACGTTCCGGGCAGCACGGGCTGCTCGGTCCAGTCGAAGTTCACGGGCGCGCCGAGTGCGCCGCCCGCGGCCCATTCGACGTGCGGACACATCGCCTTCGGCGATGAGTGCACGAACAGGACGCCGCGCGCGGCGCGCACTGCCCGCGTGAGCTCTTCCGCCATCTCGATCTCCGTTCCGTGAGGTGCGTCTTCCCCTACGACCTCGGAACGCCCGGACGGCGCGTGTTCGGTTGTCGACGGCGAGCCGTCTGTGGCCGATTATGCACCGGATCGCCCGCTCGGACAAGGCCACCACGTCGGTTCAACGCAACGGATGCCGACGGTTGCGGTCCACGAAACCGTATACTCGGTGAAGCGTTCCATCCGCAGTTCCCTCCCCCGAGTTCCGTTGCCGTGACGTGAGGAGCACGCCCCTTGGCCGTTCGCGACGCGATCCTCGCCCTGCTCCTGGCCGGTCCGGCCTACGGGTTCCAGGTCCACGGGGAACTCGCCCTGCGTAGCGGAGCGCGCCGCGAGGTCAACGTCGGGCAGACGTACGCCACGATCGACCGGTTGACCGCTCGAAAGCTCATCGAGCCCGCTGGAACGACCGACCACGGACTGCCGTTGCACCGCCTCACCGCCGAAGGCCGGCGGGCGGCGCGCGAGTGGCTCGACGGCGCCGATGCCTCGGGCGCCGATGCCTGGGACGAGACCGTCGATCGAGTCCTCATGGCCGCGACGCTCCCGGACGTCGACGTCCGCCCCGTGATCGCCGCCGAGCGGGAGCGGTGGCGTGATCGGGAGGCGGAGGCATCCGCTCGAGGAGCATCGGTCCTGGACCCGGCAGGCGCGCTCGGCGCTGCGGTCGAGCGTGCCGCGGCGCTCGCCCAGGTCGAACGGGCGGCCTCCGCGCTCGCCTGGCTCGACCGCGTCGAGGCGGATCCCCCGCCGGCGTTCGAGCCCTCGAGCGAGCGGCCGAGACGAGGCCGTCGACCCGGGCGCTCGGCGCCGAGCGAGTCGGACGCCGACGGGGCCGGTGCGCCCGACGGCGCGGCATCCGATCACGCGTCGTCGGCGTAGCTGTCGACGATCCGCAGCCCGAGCGGGAACTCGACCGCGAAGTCGCCGAATAGCAGGCGGCCGGCCTCGGCGGCCGTCTCGCGGACGGCGTCGGCGACGCGGTCGGCATGCTCCTCGGGCGTGTGCACGATCAGTTCGTCGTGCAGGAAGTACGCCAGGTGCGGAGAACCGCCGAACACCGGCCCCGATGCGCTCGACGTCAGACGCGCCGGCGACTCGTCGCCGATCGCGGCGAGCCGCGTGCGGAGCGACGCCATCCAGCAGAGCGCCCACTCGGCAGCGCTTCCCTGGACCACGAAGTTCCGCGTGAACCGGCCCCAGTCGCGCGCCGACGACCGGGCCCGCCGTTCATCGACGTGGGTGGCCTCGGGCTGCGCCGCCGCCGACTGGACCTCCCACCAGGTCGCCGGGGGAAGCGGTGACGAGCGCCCCAGCAGCGTGGTCACCCGGCGTCCGCGTTCACCGTCGGCGGCCGCACGGTCGACGAGCGCCATCGCACGCGGATACGCGCGGCGAAGGCGCGGGACGAGCCGGCCGCTGTCACCCGTCGTCGCCCCGTAGATGGCGCCGAGGATGGCGACCTTGGCCTGTGCGCGGTCGTCGACGAGTCGCCCGGCGACGAGACCGGCGTAGAGGTCTCGTCCGCGCCCGGCATCGGCGAGTGCCTCGTCGCGGGCGAGACCGGCGAGCACACGGGGTTCGAGCTGCGCCGCGTCGGCGATGACCAGTCGCCAGCCGGGGTCGGCGACCACGGCGGCCCTGACCTGCTTCGGCAACTGGAGCGCCCCGCCGCCGTCGGTCGCCCAGCGCCCGGTGGCGGTGCCGCCCGGCACGTATTCGGCGCGGAGCCTGCCGTCGGCGATCCACTCGTCGATCCAGGCCCAGCCGTTCGCACTGAGCAGCCGGGACATCCGCTTGTAGGCGAGCAGCGGCTCGACGACCGGATGCCGCAGCTCCATGATCTCCCACTTGCCGGTCGACTCCACCGGGAGGCCGGCGTTGCGCAGCGCGCGCAGCAGGTCGACCTGGGAGTCGACGTTGAGCGACGGCGCATCGAGGGCGGCGCGGACCTCCGCCGCGACGGCGGCCATGCGCGCGGGCTTCACGCCCGGCGCGACGGGCTGCGGACCGAGTTGCTCCTCGAGCACCCTTCGATGCCGGGCGACGCTCCACGGGAGCCCTGCCGCGCGGAGCTCGACGCCGATCAGTGCACCTGCGGACTCGGCCGCGGCGAGCAGTCGCAGCGCCGACGGCGCCTTCGACCCGGCGATCACCGCATCCTGGCGCGCGAGCTCGTCGATCGCGGCGTCGACCCCGGATGCCGCGGCCGGCGCGCCGCCGTCGACGGCGATCGCAGCGAGCGGATGGTCGACGAGGTCGAACAGCGCGAGGCGGTTCGGTTCGGGCACGGGATTGCGCGAAGCCGCCGCCTCGCGCGCGGCCGCGTCCTCTGCCGGCCCTCTGCCGAGCCAGTCGGGCCGGGGCCCGGCAACCGCACGCGCATCGTCCGCGAAGTCGGAGTGCTCGAGCACGGCTGCGACCAGGCGGAGATCGTGCCCGCGTTCGACCCGAACGCCCGCCGCGAGGAGCTCCGGATACCAGTCGCGGGTGTCCGCCCAGACCCAACGCGGGCGCGACGACTCGTGCTCGCGGACGAACGCGGGCAGTTCCGCACGGTCGACGATGCCGAGCGATTCGGGTACCGCCGCGTCCGGACCCGGCTGGGCGAGGTCGTCGGCGACGGCGACCGCCTTCACCCGGGCGCCGCCGGCCGCTCCGAGGACGATCCGCACGCCGTCCATTCTCCCGGGCGCCGCCGACACCCACGCATCCATCGGCTCACCCCGCGAGCATGTCGGGGGCGCGTGGCACGATGCACGCATGCCGAACCGAGCCGCCCGATGACCGCCGTGGCCTTCGCGTGCGGACACGGCGCCGACCCCCGCGCGCCCGGAGCGGTGCGGATCCGCCGCGGATGCCCCGTGTGCATGCTCGTGCACGAGACGCATCGGTCGCGCGAGGAGCTCCTCGGTCGCGTCCTCCCGCGCCAGCGCAGCGCGCTCGCGAACGAGACGCGGATCGGAGCCGAGTACGACTGGCGGTGCCGGCGAGGCCACGACCAGTACCGGGCGACGGTCCTGCAGGCGCTCACGGGCACCGGTTGCGCGAAGTGCCGGGCCAGCGCGACGGCGCCGGCGAGTCTGCGCGAGGCCGGCGTCGCGGTCATGAATCCGGGGCTGCGCACGCGCACCTCCATGACCGAGCAGCGCCTGCGCGCACTCCTCGGCGAGCGGCTCACCCTGCATCACCGGGTGAACGCGGTGCGGATCGCGCGGACCTTCCACGGGCGGAACGAGGTGTGGCCGGACATCCTCGTTCCGCAACTGCGCATCGCGATCGAGTACGACGATCCGGGTCGCTCGCGGCGGGCGCACCTGGGCCTCAAGGAGGCATCCGACGTCGATAAGGACGACGCGCTGCGCGAGGTCGGGTGGGAGGTGATCCGAGTGCGCGGTGGCGGGCTGGAACCGCTCGGGCGGTACAGCGTCGAGTGCCGGTCGATCACCGCGGGCGTCGCCGACCGGATCGTGGAACTGATGCGGCAGATCCGCGGCGATGCAGCCGTCGACCGTATCGCACGCGCGCCGGTCGACGCCGCGGCCGAGTCCGGCTGAGGCCGCGTCAGGCGTTCACGACTCCGCGACCCGGCGGCCGGTGCCCGCCGTCGCCGACGCGTCATCATGCTCGACCTCTGCCGCTTCGGGGATGCCCAGCCCGCGCGGGAACACGCTGTGGCGCAGCGGGGTCTCCATGGCCGCGACGATGTCGTCGACGTCCACGTGTGCGAGATCCGACGGCCTCCAGTCGGGCACGGTCGATTGATGCAGCGTCTCGGTGTTCTGCGCGACGAGCGCCTGCACGCCCGTGAACAGGTCGGGCTGCGTCGTGAACCAGCGGGCGAGCCGCAGTTCGCGCTCGAGGGCTTGGCGCAGCGTCTCGCCGTCGCGCGCCGCGCGTACCGAACGCAGCGTCGCGACGAGCGCGGTCGGCGAGAGCCGCAGGAGGGTGTCGGCGGCCGTGGCCGCATTGCTCGCCGCCTCCGGGTCGGTCGAGTCGGCCGCGCGCAGCCCCTCGACGACCTCGCCGTTCGAGAACGCCCACAGGCGCTCCAGGATCGCCGGCACGGTCTCGGCCGAGTAGCAGGCGTCGATCCAGTCCTGGGAGGCGAGCAGGGCGGACTCCCCCGGTTCGGCGGCGAAGCCGCGCACGACGGCATCGGGCTCCGCCATGCCCTCGGCGCCGAGCGCCTCGACGAGTTCGCCGACGCGGTCGGCGGGCACCACGACGTCCGCGAAGCCGAGCGCGACGGCGTCAGCGGCGCTCAGGTCCACCGAGTTCAGGGCGAGGTAGGTGCCGATCTCGCCCGGCGTGCGGGCGAGCCGCCAGGTGGCGCCTCCGTCCGGCACGAAGCCATATCCCGTCTCGGGCTGCCCGAGCCGGATGCGATCGGTCACCACCCGCGTCGACACGTGGCCGCCGAGCGAGAGACCGCCGCCCATCGTCATGCCGTGCATGATCGAGACGACCGGCTTCGGGAACTCGGCGAGCTTTGCGATCACCCGGTATTCATCGCGGAAGAACACGGTGCCGATCGTCATGCCCTCGGCGGCTCGCGCCAGGATCTCGCGGAAGTCGCCGCCCGCGCAGAAGCCGTGGTCGCCGACGCCGTCGAGCAGCACCGCGGTGACGTCGGCGTCCTCGGCGAACGCGTCGAGGGCCTCCGACAGCGCGTGCATCATCTCCAGGTCGATCGCGTTGATCGACTCCGGACGGTTCAGGCTCAGCCGGCCGAGCGAGCCGGTGACGGCGACGTTGAGGGCATTCACGCCCTCCACGCTAACGGGCCGCGAGGGGTCGTGCCGACACGGCCGCGATCAGAACGACGCGACGACCCACCAACCGACGATGAACAGGCCCATCGCGATGAAGACGGCGCCGATCGCGAGGAACACCTTCGGCCCCGGGCTGCGCAGGCCGGGGCGCATGCCGGGCGCCTCGCGCTCAGCTCGGATCGTCGCGGCCAGCCAGCCTCGACGGACGATCAGGAGCGTGCCTCCGACGAGCGCGAGCACCGCCCAGACGAGGGCGAAGACGAGTCCGGGTTCCACCCGACCAGCGTAACCGCGCTGGTCGTCGCCCCTTGCCGAACGATATATCGCTGGGTATCGTTCCGGTATCGCTCTCGATCGACGAGGAGGCAGCCATGTCCAGTCCGTTCTCTGCAGGATTCGGCCCCAAGCCGGGCGCCTCGGGCGGCTGGCCCCTCTGGGACGCGCTCGACCAGTTCAAGGACGTGTTCGAACAGCGGATGTCGCCGCGCATGGCCCGCGGCGACGTGCGCGCCGCGGTGCTCGCACTGCTCGCCGAGCGCCCCATGCACGGCTACCAGGTCATCCAGGAGATCGAGGAACGCAGTGGCGGCGCGTGGAAGCCCAGCCCCGGCTCCGTGTACCCGACCCTCCAGATGCTCGCCGACGAGGGCCTCATCTCCGCCGAGGAGTCCGGTGGCCGCAAGACCTACACGCTCACGGACACCGGTCGCGCCGAGGCCGACGCCGCCTCGGCGAAGGCCGCGCCGTGGGAGGCATCCGGCTCGAAGGATTCCGGCCGGACCACCGAACTGCCGAGGGCCGGGGTCAAGCTCGCGCAGGCCGTCGGACAGGTCGCGCGCGGCGGCACCCCCGAACAGGTCGCGCAGGCCGTCGAGGTGCTCGACGACGCTCGGCGTAGGCTCTACTCCATCCTCGCCCAGGACTGACGCGATCCGCCGCGCGACCGTCGGCGAGCAGGAGGCCCGATGACCGACGTCCGCGCCTCACGTGCGCGCTACCGGCGCATCCTGCGGTTCGCCCTGCGGTACATGGCGCAGGCGTGGTGGTTCGAACTCCTCCTGCCCCGTCTCGGGCTCGCCGGCGTCGCCGCCCGCGGACGCGCGGCGCGGATGCGACGGATCGCGCGCGAGTTCCACGGGCTCGCCGTGTCGCTGGGCGGCCTGATGATCAAGGTCGGCCAGTTCATGTCGTCGAGGCTCGACGTGCTGCCGCCGGAGATCACGAAGGAACTCGAAGGCCTCCAGGACGAGGTGCCGCCGGTCGAGTTCGCCGCGATCCGCGCGCTCGCCGAGGCGGAACTCGGCGTGCCGCTCGATCGCGCGTACGCGTCGTTCGATCCGGTGCCGGTCGCCGCGGCATCCCTCGGCCAGGCGCATCGTGCGCGCCTGTCGGCCGACGACGCCGCGCAGGCCGGGTTCACCGACGTGGTCGTCAAGGTGCAGCGACCGGGCATCGACGAGATCGTGACGGTCGACCTCGCGGCGCTGCGGAAGGTCGCCGGATGGCTGAACCGGGTGCGCCTGGTCGCGGACCACGTCGACCTGCCGCGTCTCATCGAGGAGTTCGCCGCCACGAGCCGCGATGAGATCGACTACCTGCACGAGGCTGCGAGCGCCGAGCGCTTCGCGGCAGCGTTCGCCGGCGACCCGCGCGTGGGCGCTCCGGCGGTCGCCTGGGAGCGGACCACTCGGCGGGTGCTCACGCTCGCAGACGTGACGGCGATCAAGGCGAACGACCTGGCCGCCCTCCGAGCGGCCGGGATCGATCCGTCGTCGGTCGCGCCGGTCTTCGCCCGCGTGATGTTCGACCAACTGTTCGACCACGGGTTCTTCCACGCCGACCCGCACCCCGGGAACATCTTCGTCACGCCGCGGCCGGACGCTGCCGGCACCGACGAGGACCCGGCGTGGGCGCTCACGTTCGTCGACTTCGGCATGATGGGCGAGGTCCCCGAGCACCTGCGCGACAGCCTGCGCCGGCTCGTGATCGCCGTCGCGTCGCGCAACGGCCGGCAGCTGGTCGACAGCATCCAGGAGGTCGGGTTCCTCCTGCCCTCGGCGGACACCGCGCAGCTCGAGCGGGCGATGACCGAGCTGTTCGCGCGGTTCGGCGGCATGGGGTTCGCCGAGCTGGCGCAGGTCGATCCCGACGAGTTCCGCGACTTCGCCGTGCGCTTCGGAGACCTCGTGCGGTCGTTGCCGTTCCAGCTTCCCGAGAACTTCCTCCTGATCATCCGGGCGGTGTCGTTGACGTCGGGGCTGTGCAGCTCGCTGAACCCGGCGTTCAACATCTGGGACGCCGTCGAGCCCTATGCCGCGAAGCTGCTGCGCGACGAGCGGGGCAACGCGGCCCAGGCCTTCGCGAAGGAGGCCGTCTCGATCGCCGGCACCGTCGTACGGCTTCCCGGCCGGCTCGACCGGCTCGTGTCGGCGTTCGAGGACGGCACGGTCGCAGTGGACGCCCCGCGCCTCGACCGGCGCATCCGGAGTCTCGAGCGGCTCGCGCGGCGGCTGATCGCCGTGGTGGTCTTCGCCGCGTTGCTGATCTCCGGGGCGGTGCTGCGGGACGAACTGCCGGTGCTCGGCATCGTGCTCATGGTCGCGTCGATTCCGGCACTCCTCCACGCCCTGTTCGCCGGATTCGTCACGCGACGATCCGATCGCGGCGCGTAGGACTCCGGCGGACCGGACGTGCGCGGGCGATCGCGCGAGGCCGTCGCGGGTCAGGCCGGCGCGAGCGCGACGATCAGCGTGCACACGCTCAAGACCGCGCACGCCGGCGTCATGACCGCGCGTTCGGCGCGGCTGCGCGAGATCGCGTTGAGCAACGTGCCGAAGACGAAGTATCCGAACACGATCCAGGTCGCGACGATCGCGAACGTCGTCGGCGCGCCGAAGGCGCCGGCCCGCCAGAACAGGAGTGCGGCGATCGCCGCGTAGAGCAGGACGGCGAGGGCGCTGCCGATGCGCAGCCCGCGCGGCAGGACCCGGTGCTGGCCGCCCCAGACGAACCGCCCGTACGGTCGGCCCGCCGCGACGAGCACCTGCACCACGCCGATCGCCGCGAGCACCAGGGTCGCGACCGTCGCCGCGATGAGCGCGGTCATCGCCGGCCTCCCGCGCTACCGTCGGATGCCTCGGCGCGCGCCGCGAGGTGCCGTTCGGCATTGGCGATCAGCGTCTCGAGCTGCTGCTGCAGGAGCGCGAGGTCGATCGAGTCCTCGAGACCGTCGTCGGATGCGTCGAGCCCGGCCCAGGCCGAAGCCAGCAGCCGTGATCCGGATCCGGTCAGCGACACCAGGTTGGCGCGCGCGTTCGACGGGTCCGGCGAGACCTGCACCAGCCCCTTGCCGACGAGCTCGGCGAGTCGTTGCGTCACCGCCGCGCGCGAGACCCCCATCCCCCGGGCGATGCTGCTCTGCCGCGCCGGGGCGAACGCGTCGATGGTGATCAGCGCGGCGAAGTCGGCGACGCCGATGCCGTGGGCAGGTCGGAGGTACACGTCGGCCACACGGTCGACGAGAGCCGTCGCGCGATGCAGGGTCAGGGCGAACGGACGTGATTGCGGGGCCGCGGCATCCATAGTGTTAAGCACTTAACACCTCGTCTCCCGCTGCGTCAAGCTCCCGTTGCGGCGTAGCCTGAGGCGATGACCGATGCGCTCGACGACGGCCCGTTCTACCACGGCACCAAGGCCGCCCTGCAGGTCGGCGACCTGTTGACCGCGGGCTTCCGGTCGAACTACCGGCCCGAGGTCGTGATGAACCACATCTACTTCACGGCGCTCCGCGACGGCGCGGGCCTCGCGGCCGAACTCGCCATCGGCGACGGCATCCCACGCGTGTACCGGGTCGAACCGACCGGGCCCTTCGAGGACGACCCGAACGTGACCGACAAGAAGTTCCCCGGGAACCCGACGCGGTCGTTCCGGAGCACCGAACCGCTCCGGATCCTCGAGGAGGTCGACGACTGGACCCGGCTGACGTCGGAGGCGCTGCAGGAGTGGCGCGAGCGGCTCGCAGTGCTGCGCGCCGAGCCACGGGGCGAGATCATCAACTGACGCGGGAGGCGCCCGGAGCCGGCCGCGCCGCAGCGCTCGCGACATCCGTCACTCGTGCTCGGGCAGCAACGGTGCCGACCAGCCCTGATCGCGGCCGAGCTGCACCGCCCGTGCGACGGACGTGGCGCCGAACCGGTCTCGCACGGCATCGAGCACGCCGTCGAGCCGCTCGCCGTCGCCCCAGTCGATCGGCAGCTCCGGCTGCGTGCCGTCGACCTCGCCGAGGTGCGACAGTGAGATGCCGATCAGCGTGACACCGCGCTCCTCGATCACGGACATCGCCGCCGCGAGCAGGCCCTGTGCGACGAGGAGGAGCACGGCCGTGCGGTCCGTCGGAGCACGGAGCGTCCGCGAGCGGGTGGCCCGCGTGTAATCGCCGAACCGGAGGCGGAGCACGACGGACCGGCAGACCCGGTCGCGGTCCCGCAATCGACGCGCGAGGCGGTCGACGATCTGGGTGAGGATGACGTCGATCTCCTCAGCGGTGCGCGGGCGGTTGCCGAGTGCCCGCTGCGAACCGATGGATCCGCGCCGGCGAGTCGTGTCGACCGGGCGCGGATCCCGCAGCCGGGCGAGGGCGTGCAGGTGCGCACCCGCCGCGCGCCCCAGCAGTCGTTCGGCGGTCGCGGCCTCGAGCTCGGCCAGCTCGCCGACGGTCCGGATGCCGAGGCCGTGCAGCTTCTCGGCCGTCGCCGCACCGACGCCCCACAGCCGCTCCACGGGCAGCGGGAGCAGGAACGCCTCCTCCCGCTCGGGTTCGACGACGAGGAGCCCGTCGGGCTTGCTCACCGCGCTGGCGACCTTCGCGAGGAACTTGGTCCGCGCGACCCCGACCGAGATCGCCAGGCCGACCTCGGCGCGCACGCGCTCGCGCAACCGTGCCGCGATCTGCTCCGGACTCCCCGCGATGCGACGGAGGCCGCCGACCTCCAGGAACGCCTCGTCGATGGAGATGCCCTCGACGAACGGCGTCGTGTCACGGAAGACGGCGAACACGGCCTTGCTGGCTGCCGAGTAGACCTCCATTCGCGGCGGCACGACCACGGCGTCCGGACACAGCTCGCGCGCCTGCCGACCGCCCATCGCGGTCCGCACGCCGCGCGCCTTCGCCTCGTAGCTCGCGGCGAGGACGACACCGCCGCCCACGATGACCGGGCGTCCTCGCAGTGCCGGCGCGTCGCGCTGCTCGACCGAGGCGTAGAACGCGTCGAGATCGGCGTGCAGCACCGTGGCCTCGCCGCGCATCCGCACCTCCCGAGCATCTCCGTCCGACAGCGGGATCGTCGCACCTGCCTGCGACATCGGGTGCTCCCCATCGCACACCGTCCGGAGCACGGTCGCCGATGCGGCCGCGACTCTGCGAGGATCGTTCGCATGACCGACGCCACCGCATCACGTTCGAACCCGACCGCCTGGGCCGCCTTCTGGGTCGCGCTCGCAGGCCTCCTCCTCATGCCGATCCCGCTGTTCATCGGCCTCATCCTCGGCGGAGGCCTGTCGATCGTCGCCGCCGTGCTCGGCGTGATCGCGCTCCTGAAGGGACTCTCCCGCAGTGGAACGGGCATCGCACCCGTCGTGTTCGCCGCCATCTTCATCGCGCTCACCTGGGGCGGCATCTCCGTCGGCGGCGGCGTCATCTGGTGACGATTCCGCGGGTGTGACGCCTTGCGACTACGCGCGCCTGCGTCGCTCGACGGTCCGCAGGGCTGCGAGCACGAGGCATCCGAGCAGCAGGGCGACGGTCGCGGCGGCGAGGGGTGCCGCAGCGTCGAAACCTGCGGCCGGTAGCACATCGGGGGCATCCGCCGTGTTCCGCAGTTCGACGGCGGCCGTGCGGCCGGACCCGATCGTGATCGTCGGATCGCTCACGGGCGCGCCGTCGATCAGCCAGGTGGGATCGCCCCACGTCACGCCGGGCACCCGCGGCGGTGAGACCTCCTCGAACGTGACGACCGCGCCGATCGGCAGTCCGTCGACGGTCACCGTCTGCCCGGGCCGCACGATCAGTTCCTGGGCTTCGCCCTCGTCGACCCGGTAGGTGACCGTGAACGGCGTGTCCGCGGGCACGGACGCACCACCGTCGCCGGTCACGGTCTTGGTCACCGCGAACCCGCCCGGGGCGGGCTCGGCGTCGTTCTCGAGGGTCAGTTCGACGGTCGTACCCACCGTCGAGACGAACGACACCCACCCGTCGACGTCGGGTGCCACCGGCTGACCGTCGATGGTCCACGTCGGAGTCCCCCACGAGACGCCGGGGATGTCGGGAGGCGCCGCCTCTCGGAGGAACACGGTCACGCCGGAGGGCAGGTCGTCGACCACCACCGGCACGCCGGCCGTCACGGAACCCGCGGTCACCGGGCCGTTCGACACGCGGTACTCGATGGGGAACACCGTATCGATCGGAACGAGGCCGGATGCCGACCCCGTCACGGTCTTGAGGAACTGCACCGAGCCGAAGCCGTTCGCGGTGTTCGTCAGCGCGAGGGCGACCGTGCCGCCCGGTTGCACCACGAACGTCACGTTGCCCTCGGCATCGGGAAGCACCGGGACGCCGTCCACCGTCCAGCCGGGCGTTCCCCACTGGACGCCCGGGATGTCGGGCAGGTCCCCCTCGCGAACGGTGACGACGGTACCGGCCGCCACCGGGCCGAACGTGATCACCTCGTCCGCGGGAATCGTCGTGGTCGTCTCCGGGCCACCGTCGAGCGTGTAGATGATCGGATACTCGAAGCCGTCGGGGATCGCGTCGATGCCGTCGCCGATGACCGTCTTCGATCCCGAGATCCAACCGACCGCGTCGGCCGTGTTCGTGAGCTCGAGGGCGATGGTCTCGCCGCCGACGAGCGTGAACGTGATGTCGCCGTTCTCGTCCGGGACCGCGGGCTGCCCGTCGACCGTCCAGGTGGGGGTTCCCCAGGTGATGCCGTCGAGGACGGGGAACGTGACCTCGGAGATGGTGACGACGTCGCCGGCGACGAGGTCGTCGACGACGGCCGGGTCACCCGGAGTCACGACGATCGAAGTCGGGGTTCCGCCGTTCACCGCGTACTCGAGTCCGAACTCCGCGCCCGCTGGGACGACCCCGGCTCCGGAGCCGGTGAGGAGCTTGGTCACGCTGAATCCGGCCGGGATGGGTGCGGCGGTGTCGGTCACGACCAGGGCGACGGACGGATGCGTGGCGTCGATGACGAACGTGGTGTCGCCGTCCCACGTGACATCCGACCAGGCCAGTTCCGGCGGAAGCACGTCGTCGGAAGGCGGCAGCTCGAACACGACCACGCGGGTTCCGAAGGGGAACATCCCCTCCGGTGAGACGGTGCTCCCGTCTGCCGGCACCGAGAGGACGCCGTCGACCAGAGTGCCATCGGGGAGGAACGCGAGGTATCCGACCTCGAAGACGGTGCCTGGCGCCAGTTGGTCGGGGCTCACGCCCGACAGCGCCTTCGACACCGAGAACGTCCCCTCGTCGACCGGCGCGTCGCACGGCAGCGCGCCGGCGAACAGGTAGGAGTGGACCTCGCCGCCGGCGATGGTCACCGAGTTCGCGATCACCTGGCCGTCCCACGGCTGCGCGCGGATGCTGAGGTCCGCGTTCGGCGCGTAGATCGAACCGTCGCCGCGGCCATCGGTGCTGATGTCGACCGGTCCGGTGACCTGCGAGAGGTCCCAGATCACGTACGGCGAGTAGGTCCCCTCGGGATCGATCGCCGGGGGGAAGATCGACGTCGTGCCGGGTTCGACGTGGATGACGAGCGGGTTCAACGGGCCCGGCACCCCGTCCGAGAACTGCAGCAACCGGGCGCCGGCGATGTCGGCGTACTGAAGCACGTTGGGCTGATCCGGCGACAGGGTGCCGAGCACGATCCGATCGCCGGCGTCCTCGACGATCTCCACCGGGTACCCGATGAGGTTGTCGGGATCGACCACATCGATGAGGCACTGGTCGATCTCGTCCTCGTCGGCCTGGCGGTTGGCCTCGACGTAGTCGGCCACCACCGACGAGGTGTCGAGTCCCGTTTGGTAGGTGTAGATGCTTCCGTCACCGTCCGACGTCGTCGGCGGCGCGGCGTCGTCGGGATACACCTGGTTCTCCGCGTCGATGAGCGGCGGCGAATCGCTGCCCGTCGACAGGGCGTATCTCAGCCACGATGCCCGGGTGAACGAGACGAAGGGACCGCCGCGATCCACGATCTTCAGGTCGCCGATCTGGGAGGGCTGCGTGGCTCCGGCGCTCGTGATCTGGACGCGGCCGAGGTTGTCGACCGGGTCGGGATCGTAGGAGCCGATGAGGACACGGGTCGGATCGCCGTCGATCGTCGGCAGCACGTAGCCGCCGGTTCCCGCGATGACGTGCGCGAACTGGTAGGTCGAGCTCTGCGTGAGCCGGAGCTGACCGCCGACGGCGATGCTGCCTTCGAACTCCGAGTTGCCGAGGCTCGCGTCCTGTTTGGCGTACACCGTGAATCCGCCGGCGAGGGTGAACGGGTTGACGGCGGACAGGCCCGATGGCAGGACCGAGGTCACCGGCCTCGTCACGTCGACGGCGCTCGACGGCGTCACGATACCGACCGCGATCATTCCCGCGGCCAGGAGCGCAGCACCGATCGCACCGATCACCGAACTCGCCCGTCGCCCCACGCGTCCCCCGACCGCCCTGCTGACCCGCGTCCGCCGATCACCCGGCGTGCGTCGTCGTCAAGCCAATCACGACGCGCGAGACTTCGTCCAGCACTCACCCGGGTCGGCGGTTCCGGTCGCGCGACCGACGCTCTCGGATCGCGACCGAACCCGTCTCAGCTCGACGGCCCGAGCACCAGGTTCGGCGTCACGAACCGCTCGCCGCCGAACGGCGTCGGATCGATGATGTTGTCGGCGGCGACCCGCCCGACCCCGGTGAGGTCCAGGTCGATCGTGGTGAGCCGGCGAGGGTTCTGGTCGACGATGATCTCCTCCCAGTTGTCGACCCCGACGACTGCGACATCGTCGGGCACGACGCGCCCGAGGGCAGCGAGGGCATCGAGCACGCCGAAGCCGATGTGGTCGTTGCCGCAGAAGACGGCGTCGAACGCCCGCCCCGACTCGACCAGCAGGTCGACGGCCTCGGCCCCCCACTCCTGGCGCCAGCTCCCGTACAACGTCGCGGCGGGCTCGAGACCCGCCTCCTCGAGCGCGCGACGGAACCCGGCCTCGCGCCGCTGCACGGCCAGGTCGGCAGCGTCGGCGGTGACGTAGGCGATCCGTCGGCGGCCGCTCTCGACGAGATGCCGGCCGGCGAGGTATCCGGCCTGTTCGTTGTCGGGCACGAAGACGGAGTCGTCAGGGCTGTCGGATGCGGCGAACGCGTAGGTGACCGGCACCTCGAACTGGTGGGTGATCGACGGGGTCACGCGACCGAACCCCGCGCCGACGACGAGCAGCCCGTCGATCCGTCGATCGCGCAGCGTGCGGATGCTCTCCGTCATCTCGCGATGGGCGTGGATGCGCCCGTCGAAGACGAGCACGGCCCGTTCACGTCGGCCGAGCTCGAGGATGGCGCCCATCACGACGGCGCGGGAGAACGTGGCCGTCGCGCGATGCGTCAGGAGGCCGACCGTGCGGCTCCGACCGGACGCGAACGACAGCGCGAGTGCGTTGGGTCGGAAGTCCAGCCGCGCTGCAGCCTCGCGCACCTTCGCCTTGGTCGCCGCGGATACCACCGGACTGTCGTTGAGCGCCTTGGATGCGGTCGCCTTCGACACTCCGGCCACTGCGGCGACGTCGCTCAACCGCACCGCTCGTTGCGTGGTCATCCCGCGATCCTACTGAGCCGCGCCCGCGAGCAGCGGGATGCCGGGCCCGCCCGTCCCGGCACGCACCGAAACCGGAGACATCCGCAGGTCGAGGAACCGGGCCTGAGCGCGCCAATGCTCCGCGCCGCCGCCCTCGTGCTCGTTGAACTCGTACACCGTCATCTCCTTCTCGACTCCTGCATACCGGTTGAACGCGGCGAACACCGTCGACGGCGGGCAGACCGCATCGTGCAGGCCGACCGAGAACAGAGCGGGCGCGGTCGCCCGCTTGGCGAAGTTCACCCCGTCGAAGTACGACAGGGTGTCGAAGACCTGCTCGCCTCGTCCTCGGTGCAGCGCGAGGTAGCGCGCGACCTCCTGGTACGGGTCGCGGCCGGTCATGCCGACCGCGCGACGGAAGTGGCACAGGAACGGCACGTCCACGATCGCCGCCGCGACGCCGCGGTGGAGCCCGGCGGCAGCAAGTGCGATGCCCCCGCCCTGGCTCCCGCCCGCGACGGCGACCACCGACTCGTCGACGCCGTCGAGCGCCTGGACGGCGTCGACGCACCGCACCGCGTCGGTGAACACCCGTCGGTAGTAATAGGTCAACGAGTCCTCGATCCCACGTGAGAGGAACCCCGCGACGCTCGGGCCGGAACCGTGCGGATCGGGCGTGTCGGCTGCAGGCTGACCCCGCGTGTCCATGACGACGTGCGCGTAGCCGGCTGCGGCCCAGGTCATGCGCTGGTGCGGCAGCCCTCGCCCGCCGCCGTAGCCGAGGAACTCGATCACCGCCGGCAGCGGTCCCGTCGTGCCGGCCGGCCGGAGGTACCACGCACGCACCGGATCTCCGCCGAACCCGGGGAACACGAGCTCGCGGGCCTCGATCGCACGGAGCCCCGCATCGACGTCGGTGACCACCGGCCCACCCGACGCCGCGCGTGCCTCATCGATGGTGCGGGTCCAGAAGGCGTCGAAGTCCGCGGGCTCGGCGACCTCCGGCGCGTAGGTCCGAAGTTCGGCGAGCGGCAGGTCGAACTGCGCCATCAGCGGGCCGCCTGCGCCGTCGCCCGCGCGGAGGCGGCGAGCGGTTCGAACACCGCCGACGCGGCTCCGAGCGCCAGGGCGGACATCCGCACGGGGAGCCCGCTCGCGAGCGAAGCGTTGCCCGCGACGCCGACGCCCATGGCACGTACGCCGTCGCGCCAGGTCGCGGCACGCCCGAGCGGATCGGAACCCGGTCCACGGAAGACGTCGCGCAGCAGCGCATCGTCGGCGCCGCCGTGTCCGCCGGCGACATGCGGGATCGTCACCTCGACCGCCGCGCCGAACTGCCGCTGCACGACGAGCCGCTCCCCGACCGGCCGCCCGGTGTCGTCGTGCACGGCATCGGGATCCGCGCTCGGGTCGACGACCGCCTGCCGACCCGTGTCGTCGAGCAGCACGGCGCCGCGTTCCACGACGGAGAGTTCTGCCCGGCCGAGCGTGCCGTTCACCGCGACCGTGTACCCCTCCCACGGTGAGTGCGCGTTGAGCGCGTAGGTCATGCTCGCACCCCTGGCGTAGTCGACGACGAGCGAGAGGTTGTCCTCGATGTCGATGCCCTCGTCGAACACGTCGCGGTCGCGCACGTATCCGTCGTACGCCTCCTGCTCGTAGTACAGCCCCCGCAGCACGTCGTGTTCGCGCAGGTCCAGGCCGAACGGGTCGCGGGCGCCGTCGACGCTCCCCCGCGGCGGGCGGGGGCCGAGCCCGCGGGACGCCGCGTTGGCCGCGCCGTAGAACCGGAGGCCACCGCTGGCGAAGACTCGCTGCGGCACATCGCCGATCCACCAATTGACGAGATCGAAGTGATGCGACGACTTGTGCACGAGCAATCCGCCGGAGTTGGCCTTCTCGCGGTGCCAGCGCCGGAAGTAGTCGGCGCCGTGCGAGGTGTCGAGCAGCCACTCGAAGTGGACGGAGGTCACCTCCCCGATCGCACCATCGGCGATGACCTGGCGGAGCGCCGCGTTGCGTGGCGAATACCGGTAGTTGAACGTCACGGTGACCTCACGGCCGGTCTCGGCGACCGCCGCTGCGACGCGGCGGACCCCCTCGGCGTCGGTCGTCAGCGGTTTCTCGACGACGACGTCGGCCCCGCCGTGCAGGGCGGCGACGATCAGGTCGGCATGCGCGAAGTCGGGCGCCGTGACGATCACGCGGTCGATCCGATGCCGAGCGATCGCCTCGCGCAGGTCCCCGACCTCGAAGCGGAGCGGCGCGCGGGTGCCGAGTTCCGCCAGCCGTCGCTCGTTCCAGTCGAGACGGCCGGGGTTGGGATCGGCCCAGGCGACGAGTTCGGCGTCGGCGGCGTGCGGGCCGGCCATGGCGCCGAGATAGATCTGCGCCCTGGATCCTGTGCCGATGAGGGCGTATCGGGTCGGTTCGGTCATCGCGGTGCTCTCTCCAGGGTGTTCATCGTGGTCGTCACCGCGCGCAGTCGAGCGCCGGTGCGGGCAGGTCGGCGGCCGTGTACGACGCCGGCCTGTCCGGGCGCGCGTAGGGGACGTACGCCGCGATGCGGACGTTCCCGGCGGCGATCGACGCGCTCGGGGCCCGCAGCACGAACTCGCGTGTCGCTCCGGCCGGGACCCCTGCCGCGCGCTCGTCCGCGTACGCGGTCGTGGCGCGGAGGTCGGCTGCGAAGGGGGCGGCGTTCCGGACTGCGACGGTGAGGCGCGGCTCGCCGGCGACGCACTCGGCACGGACCTCCGCGGTGATCGACGCGTCGTTCCCGACCACGCGATCGACCGCGAGCGTGTACGTCGTGGCGGCGCGGCCGGGTGCGGAGGCGACGACGGTCGCCGTGCCCGGTGCCGCAGCCGGCGGGGTGATCTCGAATCGCACGTCGGGATCGCCTTCGGCGGTGATCGTCGGCATCGGTCCGCCTGCGAGCGCCGCGATCGCATAGGTCGTGGAGGTCGGGTCGAAGTCCGGGATGGGTCGGCCGTCGACCAGGATCCCGGTCGCCGTCGCCGTGCCGACGGGGACGACGGGTAGGAACAGTGCGGAGTTCTTGGACGCCCCGATACCACTGCCCCATTCGAGGAATCCCTCCCGGGTCCCGGCGTCGTTGTCGTTGACGAGGATGGAGAAGGAGAACGCGCCCTGGGCCGGGTCCACCCCGAGCAGGTCCCACGGAACGGTGAGGTCGTAGCTCGTGGTCGTTCCCTCACGGGCCACCTCGGCGTCCGCGACCTCGACAGGCCCGACCGGCGCGGTGTAGCTGTAGACGCCGGGACCATCGGTGCCGAGGAACGCACCCAGCTCCACCCGCGACGCGGGTTCGGCCCCGGGCAGCCCCCTGGCGACGGCGAACTGCAGCGAGTCGCCGGCCCACAGGCGGTCGACCGTGGCCGCCGGCCTGTGATCCTGGTCCTCGACCTCGGCCCGGATCCGGAGACCGGCGTCGCTCCACGAGAGGGCGAATGCTCCGCCGAGGTCGGCCTCGGTCGCCGGGGTGCCGGTGATGGCGACGTAGGTGCCATGCGCCCGCCAGTCGACCTCGTCGGCGGCGGCCGGCTCCTCCGCGAGCGGCGCGATCGCGGTCGTACCGTGGAACGACCGCACGCCGGCGTCGGTCGACGCGGTGACCGAGTAGTCGTGCGGCTGCCACGCCTCCAGGTCCGGCGCGACGACGCGGACGGCCGTGGTCTCACCGGGGCCCGCGACCACCTCGGCAAGCGTGCCCGTCGTGTCGCCGACCGACCACGCCACGTCGCTGACGGTCGATCGTCCTCCACCCGGCAGGTTGCCGACGACGAAGTCGAGGCCGACGCCCTCGGCGGAGGCGACCGGCCCGAGCGACAGGGTCGGGTTCTCCACGACCTCTGCGGCATCGTCCACGTAGGCGACGACCGCGTCGCCGCTCCTGACCGTGTAGCCGACGGGTCGTTCGCCGAGTTCGCGCATCGGGGCGAGGTCGATCACGCCCTCGACGAGGTCCGCCGTGCCACCGAGTCGGATGCCGCTGCCGACCGGGCCGACCACACTGAGGTCTCCGGAGACCCCGAGCACCGAACGATCGACGCTGACCGGCACCGCCGGCGTGCCGCCGAGAGCGATCCGGTCGGGCGTGGCGATCGAGGTCGCAGGTTCCGCGACGACGACCGGCGTGCTGACGGCCCCGACCAGGTAGGCGGGGTTCGGGCCGACGGTCAGTTCGACCCGGCCGTTCGCCCGGGCCTTCCACCCGCGGCCGTCGCCGCGGACGATGCGTGCCGACTGTCCGGTCTCCGCCGACAGCGTGACGCGCTCCCCCGTCGCCCAGAGCACGCGAACGACGTCTCCCGGTGCCGCGGTGTACTCCGCGACGATCGCGCCGTCGAGCCGGTGCAGGGCGGTGAGCGTTCGCCCGGCGGTGAGCCGGTTGAACGCCGCCAGCGCCGGATAGGCGGGCTTCGGCGTGAGCGCCGTCCCACCGTCGGCCGGGCGACGGGCGAGACCGAAGTTGTGCTCGGGTTCGGCGGGATTCGCGCCGGAGTCGATGAGCTCGTAGTAGACGACGCGATCGACGCCTGCCGCCTCGAGGAGCGCGGCCGACCGCACCACGTACGCGGCCTGCTGCTGCTCGGTCGTCCCGCCGGTCGTGGTCGTCCACCCGTGTTCGCTGAGCCAGATCGGGATGTCCGCGTCGGGGGCGTACCGGTCGATCAGGGCGCGCAGGGTCGCGACGCCCGCCTCCGTGCGCCCCTCGGGCGCGACCGGGAAGTCGTAGGTGTGGTAGCTGACGACGTCGAGCGAGTCGAGCGCGCCGAGTGCGAACAGGTCCTCCATGAAGTCCCACTTCGCGCCGGCGCTCACGGGCCCGACGACGCGGGCGCCGGGCGCGGCCGCGTGGATGGCGGCCGCGGCGGGCACGAGCAGGTCCATGTAGCAGGCGGCGGTCATGCCGCAGGCGCCGTTGTTGAAGGTGTGGTTGAACTCGTTGTAGATCTCGTAATCGACGTCGGAGCCGTAGTGCGCCGCGGCCGCGGCCGCGTAGTTCGCGAACGCGGCGATGCCCTCGGGTGAGCTCGGGGTCTTGCCGCCGTCGTACCAGCGGCTGAAGTAGGCGAGGATGACGAGCGGCCGCTCGCCGCGTGCCTTCGCCGCCGCGAGCTGCTGATCGAACAACGCCGGGAACTCGTACACGCCCGGCGACGTCTCGATCGTGTCCCACGAGGGTCCCTCCCGCAGGATGCCGGCGTCCAACGGGTCCATGAGGGAATCCACCTGGTCGACCGTGTAGCGGTTGACGTGCACGGCGACGCCCACCGGGTGCTCGGCCGGCGCCGTCGCCGTCGAGGGTTGCACGATCGCGACCGTGGCGGTGCGGCTGACGGCGACCGGGGCATCCACCGACATCGTGACGGCGTAGTACCCGGCCGGGAGCGCGGAGAGGTCGATCGACGCGGATCCGTCGTCGACGGACTCGGTACCCGAGTCGATGCGCTGCCCCGACGACGCGCGCACATCCCAGTCGACCTGGTCGGCGATCGTCGTCAACCCGACGTGCACGTCACCCGTTTCGTAGACGAGCGACGTGTCGCTGAACGCGAGCGTGCCGGGCGGCGGATGGTGCTCCTCGAAGGACGGGTTGACCACGAGGTTCGCGGTGCCGTTCTGCGCGGTCATCCGGACGTCGTCGATCCAGACCGTGCCCGCACCGCGCACCAGGAACCGCATGACGAAGGTCATGCTCCCCGCGGGCTGCGTGTACGACCACTCGAGGCGGGTCCATTCGTTCGTGCCGGCGGGGAATTCGACGCGTTGCGCGTGGTCGCCGCTGAGCACCACGTACGCCGCTCCCGCCGACGACAGGTCCTCGGTGCGGACCCAAGCGCTCATGTCGTACGTCGTGCCCCCGGTCGCACGGATGTTCTGCCGCAGGTCGACATAGCTGGCCGAGTACTCCGACGAGAACGCGATGCGAGCAGACGCCGCGCCGTCGTGCATGATGTCCGTGTCGGCCGTGACCACGAAGTCAGGCGTCCCGGAGACGGTGGTGGTCCAGCCGTCGAACGAGTCCGACTCGGGGACTCCGGCGTGCGCCGGCGGCCCGGAGGCGAGCAGGAGCCCGGCCGACAGGGCGATCGTGCCGATCGCCGCGATGGCACGCGCGACGCTGCGGTGCTGGGGTGCAGTCATGAGGTTCGCAATCCGCTGACGGTCGGGTCAGCCCTTGATCGCGCCGGCCTGGCCGGCGCTGCGGAGGAACTGTCGCTGGAAGATGAGGAACAGCGCGATCGGGATGATCACCGAGATGAACATGCCGGCCATCATCAGGCTCGTGGGGGCGGTGTCGCTGATCCGGTACAGGCCCACCGACAGCGGCTGCAGTTCGGGCGACGGCAGCACCAGGAGCGGCCAGAGGAACTCCTTCCACGACCCGACGATGGTGAGCAGCGAGACGACGCCGATCACCGGCCGCGACATCGGCAGCACGATCGACCAGAACACCCGGAAGACGCCCGCGCCATCGATCCTCGCGGCCTCGAACACGTCGCGCGGGAGCCGGTCGAAGAACCGTGCGACGAGCAGCACGTTGAACGCGCTCGCCGCGGTCGGCAGCCACACCGCCCAGAACGTGTTCACGAGGTTCACCCCGACCAACGGCACGTCGAGGATCGTGACGTAGAGCGAGATGAGCGAGACGACGCCGGGGATGAACAGCGTCGCGAGCACGCCGAAGTTGACCGCCTTCGCGTACTTCGGCCGCAGCACCGAGATGCCGTAGCCGCCGGTCAGGGCGACGAGCAGTCCGAAGAACCAGCAGCCCGCCGCCATCCACACGGTGTTGAGGAGGTACTGGCCGATGCGGATCTGCGACCACGCATCCGGCAGGTTCTGCCACTGGATGCCGCTGGGCCACCACTCGAACGGCGCCGTGAGGATGTCCTGGCTCGTCGAGAGCGCGGCCTTGAACAGCCAGAGCAGCGGACCGAACGAGACGACGACGAGCGCGGCGATCAACACGATCGCGAGCACCCTCGTGATGATCCGGACGGATCGACGCGAACGGTCGAGCGCTGAGACATTGGACCGGTCGTCGGACTCCTCGGAGGGGCCGGGAGCCTTCCTGGTGATGGTGCGTACCGTGCGGGTGACGGTGGTCATGATTCGCTCCACTTCCGGGTGAGCCGCAGGTAGATCGCGGAGACGACGCTGAGCACCACCGCGAGCAGGAGACTCAGCGCGGTCGCCTTGCCGAAATCGCCGGAGAGGAACGCGTAGTTGTAGATGAGCATCAGCAGCGTCACCGTGCGGTTCTCGGGGCCTCCCCCGGTCATGACGAACGGATCCGTGAAGACCTGCATCGTCCCGATGATCTGGAGCAGCAGCATGAGCAGGATGACACTCCGCAACTGCGGCAGCGTGACATGCCAGGTGCGCTGCAGGATGGATGCCCCGTCGACCTCGGCCGCGTCGTAGAGCTCTGCCTGGATCGACATGAGCGCGGCGAGGTAGATGATCGTGGCCGTGCCGGCGGTCGCCCAGGTGGCCTGGATCACGATGCTCGGCATCGCCATCACCGGGTCCTGCAGCCAGCCGACCGGGGCGATCCCGAACCAGCCGAGCACGGTGTTGAACAGCCCGGAACCCGACGGGTCGTAGAACTGCTTCCAGAGCAGGACGCTCACGACCGGCGGGATGATGACCGGCAGGTAGACGAGCACGCTCGAGATCTGCCGGGTGCGCCTGAGCTCCGCCATCACCATCGCCATCAGGATGGGCAGCGGGAACCCGATCAGCAGTGCGAGCGCCGCGAACCACAGCGTGTTGCCGGTCGCGGTCCACAGCAGCGGGTCCGCGAGCACGCGTTCGAAGTTGCGGAACCCGACCCAGGTCGGCTCGGTGATCAGGTCCGTCTGCTGGAAGGCGAGGATCAGGCTCTTGAGGATCGGCCACCAGGCGAAGTAGCCGAACGTGACGAGGAGCGGGACGAACATGAGCAGGGTCGCGATCCCCCCGCCGCGGACCCAGTTCAGGAATCCGCGCACCGGACCCCGTCGGCGGGCCTGCCTCCGGGCACCGGGGCCGGCCGGCTCTACGGGTTCGCCCCCGGGCGATCGGCTGATCGACCGTGCCGTCGGCGTCGCGGTGGCCGTCATCGGACTGCTCGCATTCGTTCCACGCTCCTCGACCACGTCATTCGGCGTCGACCAGGTCCTGCACCTGGGTCTGCGCGTTCTGCAGCAGCTCCTCGATGTCGGCGTCCTCGCGCGTGAGGACCGCCTGCACCACGGGGTCGAGCGACGCGTAGAGCTCCTGCGCCTTCTTGGCGGGTTCGGGCACGATCGTCGCGGTCGCGAGGCTGTCGAGGTAGGCCGTGTAGTTCTCGCGCGCGACGTTGATGTACGGCTCGATCCAGCCGAGGTACGTCTCGTACTGCGCGTCGGAGACGACCGGGACCTCGGGCAGCCCGACCGGGAGGTCGTCAGCCACCTGGGCCTCGGCCCAGGTCGTCGCCGCCTCCTCGTCGACGTACCGGTTCAGGAAGTAGTACTTCGTCCATTCGAGCGCCGCGCAGACCTGGTCGGGCGTCGCCTTCGGGTTGTACCACTGGATGTTGCCGCCGCCGAGGACGCCGACCGGGTCGTCGCCGACCGGGAAGGGTGCGAGTCCGAAGTCCTCCTTCGGCATGCCGCGGCCGATCACGAGACTGTTGTAGAGGTTCGCGCCGTTCAGGCTCTGGCCGATCGCGCCGGCCGCGATGTCGTCGCGGATCGCGTTGTTGTCGTAGAGGTAGTTCGCGCCGGCGGCGTCCTCCTCCCACCGCACGTCGTGGAGGAACTCGAGGCTGGCGGCCATGCCGGGCGTATCGAGCGTCACGGTGGTCTCGTCCCCCTCGGTCTCCTCGACGAGGTCGCCGTTGGAGTAGGCCATCGACGTCAGCAGCCACCCGCCGGTGTTCGCCGTCGTCGGGATGATGAAGCCCGTCTTGCCGGTCTTCTTCGAGATCGTCGCGGCCGCCTCGAGCACGTCGTCCCAGGTCGCCGGCGGCTCGTCGGGATCGAGACCGGCCTCCTCGTAGAGTGCCCGGTCGTAGATGAGGCCCATGGTGTACGCCGCCCGGACCACGCCGTACGTGCGTCCGTCGGCGTCCTGCGTGACGGCCTGGAGCTGCGGGTTCAGCGCGCTCAGCACCTCGTCGTCCTCGACGTACGGGGTGATGTCGGCCGCCTGGCCGCGCTCGATCAGCGACTGGATGTCGGTGAAGGGCACCTGCAGGGTGGTCGGCAACGTGCCGCCGACGAGCAGGGCGGGGAACGTCGAGACGTCGTACTTGGTCTCCTCGTCCTCGATGGTGATGTTCGGGTGGAGCTCCCCGAACGCCGACACGGCGTTCTCCCAGGCCTCGAGGTTCGCGGTCTGGTCGGAGGTCGGGCGTTCGCCGACCGTGATGGTGACCTCCGCGTCGGGATCGCACGTGGCTGCTGCGGCGGTGGTGGCGGGGGTCGTTCCTCCGCCGCCCGCTGCGCAACCGCTCATCGCGAGTGCGGCGATCGCCAGACCGCCGACCAGTCCGCCGTGGCGCCAACGGTGTTGTGTCATGTTGCCTCTACTCCTTCGTAGTCCGAGCACTTCGTCGTTCGATGCATAACAACCGGTTTCACACTCTGGATCACCGGTCCGATGTTGTCAAGTCCGATCCGCGCACCGCGACCGGACGCCACGGTGCGAGCCATCGATCGGCGGCCGCCGTCCAGTCCACGACGCCGCCGCCGAGGCCGCATCCGTGGCCGCCGAACGGGTAGAGGTGGAGTTCATGGGGCACCCGCGCACGTCGCAGCGCACCGGACAACAGCAGCGAATGCTCGACCGGGACCTTGTCGTCGTCGAACGAGTGGAAGATGAAGAACGGCGGTGCGTCGGGCGTCACGAGCGTCTCCAGCGACAGGGCGGTTCGGTTCGCGGGACGGTCGTCGCCGCCGAGCAGTACCTCGCCGGATCGCTGATGCGGATGCTCGAGGAACGAGACGACCGGGTACCCCAGGAGCACACCGTCCACTCGCGAGGCCGGTGTCGGCGGGCGCAGGGCCGCCAGGCCCGCGGCGTGGCCGCCGGCCGAGAACCCGGCCAGGATCACGCGCGATGCACCCTCGGCGCGCACGCGCGCGATGCGCTCGGTGATCACCCGATGCGCCGCCGGATGCGGGGTTCCCAAGGGGTACCGTACGACCTCTGCGGTGACGCCGAGGCCGCCCAGCCAGTCGGCGACGGGTTCCGCCTCGTGGGCGGCATGGTGGTGGTAGCTCCCGCCGGGGAGCACGAGCGCGTGCGTGGTCATGAATCACCTTTGAAACCGGTTTATGGATAGCCTAGGGTTGCACGGAGGCTCGCTGACGAGCAACCGGACGCCGCGGCGGTCGGTCCTGGCAGACATGGAGGAAGTTCGGTGCACGTAGACCCGACCCGCGTCGAAGCGCGGCTGCAGAGGTTCATCCGCGAGCGGTTGGAGCCAGCGGTGCACCGGGCATCCTCGCCGTTGAAGGTCGAGCACTGGTCGGTACCCGATGAACCGGTGCCGTTCGCCACCGCCGTGGCTCAGGGGTTCACGCCGACCGCTCCCGGCTGGAGGTGGGGTGCTGCGTGGAGCACCACCTGGTTCCGCCTCACCGGCGAGGTGCCCGCCGGATGGGACCCCGACCTCGTGGAGATCACGTGCGATCTCGGATTCACCGCCGACCGGCCCGGGTTCCAGGTGGAGGGCCTCGCCCACCGCACCGACGGCACCGTCATCAAGGCGGTCTCGCCGCGCAGCCACCACATTCCGCTCCCGGACGAGACCGGCCGGGTCGTCGTGTACGTCGAGGGCGCCGCGAATCCCGATGTGGCGGGCGAGTACACCTTCGCGCCGACCGGCCTGGGAGACCGGGCGACCGCCGGCGGCGCCCCCCTCTACTCGCTCGGCGAGATCGCGCTCGTCCTCCGCGACCGCGTGGCGTGGGAGCTCCTGCAGGACGTCCGGCTGCTCGCCGGCCTCGCCCGCGAGCTGCCCGACGACGCACCGCGACGCGCACGGGTGCTCCGCGCGCTCGAGCGGATGCTCGACCTCGTGGATCCCGACGACGTCGCCGGATCCGCGGCCGCTGCGCGGGAGGTCCTCGCACCCGTGCTCGCCGCTCCGGCGAACGCCTCGTCGCATCGCGTCGTCGCGGTCGGACACGCGCACATCGACTCCGCCTGGCTGTGGCCGGTTCGCGAGACCGTGCGCAAGGTGACGCGAACCTTCGCCAATGCGCTCGACCTCATGGAGGAGCATCCCGAGTTCGTGTTCGCGGCGTCGTCGGCCCAGCAGTACGCGTGGCTGAAGGAGCACCGACCCGAGCTGTTCGAACGAGTGCGGGCGGGCGTGCACGGCGGGCGCTTCGTGCCGGTCGGCGGCATGTGGGTGGAGTCCGACACCAATATGCCTGGCGGCGAGGCCATGATCCGCCAGTTCACCGCCGGCAAGCGGTTCTTCCTCGAGGAGTTCGGCGTCGAGACCGAGGAGGTCTGGCTCCCGGACTCGTTCGGCTACTCGGCGGCCCTGCCGCAGATCGTCGCGGGAGCCGGCAACCGCTGGTTCCTGACCCAGAAGATGTCGTGGAACCAGGTCAATCCCCTCCCCCACCACACGTTCTGGTGGGAGGGCATCGACGGCACGCGCGTGTTCACGCACCTGCCTCCCGCGGACACGTACGGCTCGCAGCTGACACCCGACGAACTGCTCCACGCCGAGCGGAACTTCCGGGATGCCGGCGACGCCACCGTGTCGCTCGTCCCCTTCGGCTGGGGCGACGGGGGCGGCGGGCCGACCCGGGAGATGCTGGCGGCCGCCGACCGGTCGCGCGACGTCGAGGGGCTCCCCCGCGTCGAGATCGGAACGCCGCGCCGGTTCTTCGCCGAGGCCGAGGCCGAGTACCCCGACGCACCGGTCTGGTCGGGCGAGATGTACCTGGAGCTGCACCGGGGCACCTACACGTCGCAGGCACGGACCAAGCGGGGCAATCGGCGCAGCGAGCACCTGCTGCACGAGGCCGAGCTGTGGGCGACGACGGCCGCCGTCCGCGTCGGCGCGACGTATCCCCACGAGCGGCTCCGTCGAACCTGGGAGCGCGTGCTCCTGCTGCAGTTCCACGACATCCTGCCCGGCAGTTCGATCGCCTGGGTGCACCGCGAGGCCGAGCGCGACTACGCCGCCATCGCAGACGAGCTGACGTCGATCATCGACGAGAGCCTCGCGGCCCTCGTCGGCCGTGGGGATTCGACCCTCGCCGCCGATGCGACGACGGGCGCGATCACCGAACGACCGGATGCCGCGCGCACCGTGCGCCCAGAGGCATCCGTGAACGTGTCGGCGCTGGAGGACGGCGGATACGAACTCGCGAACGACCGGATCCGCGCGGTGGTCGACCGGCGCGGCCGGATCGTGTCGCTCGTCGACGCCGCCACCGGCCGCGAGGCGGTCGCGCCGGGCGGGGCGGTCAACCGGCTGGTGCTCCATCGCGACACCCCGACCGAGTGGGATGCCTGGGACATCGACGCGCACTACCGCCGCAGCGCCGTGCCGCTCGACGGCGACGAGCCCGACGTATTCGAGGTCACGACCGAGGAGAACGGGTCGGTCGAGGTCGCGATCACGCGCTCGTTCGCCCGGTCGCGCGTCGTCCAACGGATCACGCTCGCGCCCGGCGCATCCGCCCTCGACCTGGCGTTCGACTTCGACTGGCACGAACAGCAGAAACTGCTGAAGCTCTACGTGGACCTCGACGTGCACGCCGACGAGGTGCTCGCCGAGACGCAGTTCGGATACGTGAAGCGGGCGACCCACGAGAACACCTCCTGGGAGGCGGCCCGGTACGAGTTCTGCGCGCACCGGTGGGCGTACATCGGCGAACCGGGGTACGGCGTCGCCGTCGCGAACGACTCCACGTACGGGCACGACGCGACTCGGATGCCTCGGACCGGCGGCGGACGGACCACGACCCTCGGCCTCTCACTCCTGCGCGCGCCCAGGTTCCCCGACCCGCACGCCGACCAGGGAAGTCACACGATGCGCGTCTCGATCAGCCCGCGTGCATCCGTACGGGACGCGGTCGACGCCGGCCGCCGGCTCAACCTGCCGCGACGTTCCGTGACCGGCGGCCGCATCGTGGAGCCGCTGTTCACGGTCGAGAGCGACTCGGTCGTCGCCGAGACGGTGAAGCTCGCCG
Organism: Agromyces sp. LHK192; assembly: GCF_004006235.1. Classification (NCBI taxonomy): domain Bacteria; kingdom Bacillati; phylum Actinomycetota; class Actinomycetes; order Micrococcales; family Microbacteriaceae; genus Agromyces; species Agromyces sp. LHK192. Next base: position 1,955,505 of record NZ_CP034753.1, on the reverse strand, counting down.
ACGACGGTTCGGGTGACGTCATCCTCCGGCTCTACGAATCGCTCGGCGGCCGTGGCACCGCCGTCGTCGCCCCGCGTTTCGAGGTTGCCGACGCCGAGCGGACCGACCTCCTGGAGCGTCCGACCGGCGTCCGGATCGACACTTCGACAGAGGCACCGCTCGAACTGCGACCGTTCGAGATCGTCACGCTGCGGTACCGCAGGAAGGGGTGACCTCGCGCGCTCGAGTACCGTCCTCGTCGCTCCGGATGTCGGCGGGTCGCCCGACGATCGCACCATGAGCGATTTCGACTTCCTCTACGGCGAATGGAACGTCACCAACCGTCGCCTGCGGCAGCTGTTCGTGCGCAGCGATGAGTGGGACGAGTTCCCCGCGACCTCGTGGGCGCGCCCCCTGCTCGACGGCGTCGGCAACGTCGACGAGATGCACTGCCCGACGCAGGGCTGGTCCGGCGCGAGCATCCGGTTCCAGGACCAGGTGAGCGGCGAGTGGTCGATCTACTGGGCGAACAGCAGCACCGGCCGACTCTTCCCGCCCGTCGTCGGACGTTTCACTGACGGGCGCGGTGACTTCTACGGCGACGACACCCACGACGGCGAGCCCATCAGGGCGCACTTCACCTGGTCGGACATCACGCCCGATTCGGCGAGGTGGCAGCAGGAGTTCTCGCGCGACGGCGGCGAGACCTGGGAGTGCAACTGGGTCATGGAGTTCACCCGCGCGTGAGTGCGGGGCCGGCTCGCAGCGCCGCAAGGGCGTGGTCGACACGTGAGCGGGTCTCACGCTCGTCGGGCAGGCCGAGCCGGAGCGCCAGCCGATGATAGAGCGGACCGTACACGAGGTCGAGCGCGACGCCGAGGTCGGCGTCGCCCGGGAGTTCCCCCGACGCTTGGGCGGCGCGCAGACGTGCGTCGAACGCGGCGATGCTCGGCACGACCACCTGCTCGCGGATCGCGTCGCCGAGCGCCGCGTCCCGTTGTCCCTCGGCGACGAGCGCGGCGACGGGTGAGGCGTCCTGGGGGCTGTACATCGCGACCACGGCCGTCACCTGACGCGTCAGGTCTCGTGCGAGGTCGCCGGTGTCGGGGAACGTGGCCTGCCGATCGGCCAGCTCCGAGATCGCGTCGAGCAGCACCGCCCCCTTCGACGGCCACCAGCGATAGATCGTCTTCTTGCTGACCCCGGCGCGCTCGGCGATGCCTTCGATCGTGAGCTGCGCGAAACCGGCCTCCCGGCACAGTGCGAGGGCCGCGTCGAGCACGGCGACTCGTGCACGTTCGCTGCGGCGGGTCGGATCGGGAGAGCTGGCCACCCTCTCAGATTACACGCCACGTGTCGTGTTGTCAGGACGCTCAGCGAGTGCTAGCGTCCTCGCATGACACGACACGTTGCGTGTCGTTTGCTCGTTCGAAGGAGTCCCATGCGCTCGACCCTGTCCTCAGCGCCCGCGATCAGGCCCGGCGGCGAACCCGCCGAATCACCGTTCACCCGACGCCTCATCCGCCTGCCGGCGGCATACCGTGCCGCGTTCGACGCCTTCGAGGAGTACCTCGCCGACCGCGTCGACCTCGTCGGCCGACGCGCACTCATCCGTACGCTCGACGATCTCGCGACCTGCCTGGAGGAAGCGCACGCCGGCGGCGTCTCCGTTCGCGCGTTCGCCGGCGACGATCCGGCCGCCGTCGCGGACGCGCTCCTTGCGAACCATGCCGACGGGCCGCGCGCGGTGAGCCTGCGCCTCGACCTCGCCCGCGCGATCGAGGCCATCGAGCGCGGTGCCGGAGCCCGGAGGGTCGTCACGCGATGATGGACGACCCTCCGGGCTCCCCGGTTCACGCAGCCGATCGCGCGCTGCTCGATGCCTGCACTGCGGCGAGCACGAGGGCAGCGACCTCGTCCGGCCGCGAGACGGAGACCGCGTGGGAGGCTCCCTCGAGCTCGATGGCCTCCTGGGCGTCGGCCCGCTCGGCGCCGGCCCGGAGCACCGCAGCAGGGATGTTGCGGTCTTCGGCACCCCAGATGTGCCACGACGGCCGATCGCGCCACCCCGGCACCTCCGCCTGCACGGCGTCGCGCAGCGCCGCGTCGGTGACGGGGCGCTGCGTGGCCCCCATGAGCCCTGCGGTCTGCACATCGACGTCCGCCGCGAACTGGTCGCGGAACTTCGTGCGATCGATCGAGAACTCGATGCCGCCGTCGCTGAGGTGTCGCGGCACGATCGCCTCGCCCAACGATGAACCGGGCGCGCTGGCCGAGAGTGAGAACGCCGACTCCCCCGTGAGGGGCGTGAACGCGGAGACGTAGACGAGCCCGACGACCTGGTCGTTCCCGGCCGATGCTTCGGTGATGACGAGGCCTCCGTATGAGTGGCCGACGAGTACGACCGGCCCGTCGATCGAGGCGATGACGTCCCGCACATACGCGGCGTCGACGGCGAGTCCGCGGAGCGGGTTGGCAACGGCCGTCGAGACCACCCCTTCGCGGTAGAGGGCACGGATGACTCCATCCCAACTTGCGGATTCGGCGAACGCGCCGTGCACGAGCACGACGGTCGGCTGGTTCTCGGACATGTACTTCTCCTTCTCTCGGTGTCGCCGCATCCGCGACGACGTTCATCGGCTGAGACCGCCGGCGGCTTCGACTTGTGACCGACGCGGTGCCGTTCGTTCCATCAGGCCGGGGCGCCACCCGTCGAGAGCTCCCGCTCGAGTGCGACCGCATCGCCGCCCCGCGCGGCGTTCCTCACCGCGGCCAGGAGGCGCTGGTGGGCGCCCCGGTCGACGGCGCGTCGGCCGGTCGCTGTCAGATGCTTCCGAGCCCGGCTGACGAGCTGTCGCACGGCGGGCTCCGATGATCCGATGACTCGGGCGATCCGCTGGTAGGGATACTCGAAGCCGACACGAAGGACGTAGGCGGCTCGTTCCGTCGGTGAGAGCCGCTCCATCATCAGGTACGTCGCGCGCTCGAGTTCCTCCCCGAGTTCCACGTCCACGCTCGGGTCCTCCGCGGAACGTTCGTCGACGCCGCCATCCGCGTCGAGCGCACGCTCGTAACGGACTCGACCGCTCTGCAACACATTGATCGCCGCGCGTGTGGTGGTCGTGGCCAGGAACGCCATCGGCTCGCGCACGTCGCTGCGATCGCGGGACTGCCAGCGGATCCAGACGTCCTGCACGACGTCTTCGGCATCGGCGGCGTTCCCCAGGATCCGGTAGGCGATGCCGAACAGTCGTCCGCGCCCCTCGGCGAACACGCGCAACCCCGGCGCTTCCGGCCTGCCGAACAGACTGGAGCCGTCGGCTGTCCGTCGTCCTGTCCGCTGTGCCGTCGATGTGCTTCTGCCGTCGAGTGGCCGGCCGGTTGTGATCGTCATGACGGACACGCAATCGGAGGGCCGTGCATTCCCCGTGCGCGATCTGTGCGAACGGCGTGCACCGCCGACGCACAGCCGGCCGATCAGCGCGACGCCGGCCGTGAGCCGGGACGAGCTCGCGTGCTCGGAGCGAGCGCGTCACGATTCGGATCGTTGCTCGGTCAACGCTGATGTGCCCCGCTCGCGGGCATCGGAGTCCGACGGTTCGACGAAGGGAGCGGCGCATGGCCGACGACATCGAGATCCCCGGGTACGCGGCATGAGCGCACACATGACCGAACCTGGCGCGGTCTCCCCGACCGAAAGCGTGGACGGCACGGTCGCACTGGTCACCGGAGCCTCTTCTGGCATCGGCCGGGCCACCGCGCTCGCGCTCTCGAATGCAGGGTTCCGTGTCGCGGTCGGCGCGCGACGGGTCGCCCGCCTCGGATCGCTCGCGGATGCCGCGCCGGGACCGATCCTGCCGATCGAGCTGGATGTCTCGGACTACGGTTCCGTGACGGACGCCGTCACGCAGACACTGGACCGGTTCGGATCGCTCGAGGTCCTCGTCAACAATGCCGGCCTCATGCAGAGCGGCATGATCCTCGGCGCCGATGTCGCCGAGTGGGAACGCATGGTCGAGACGAATCTGCTGGGCTCGATGTACGTCGCCCATGCGGCGCTGCCCCATCTCGTCGACGCACGTGGGCACATCGTGCAGGTGTCATCGACGTCGGGGCGGATCGCATCGCTCGGCAGCGGTGCGTACGCGGCGACGAAGTTCGGGGTGAGCGCGTTCACCGAGTCGTTGCGGCAGGAGGTGACCGCGCGCGGAGTCCGAGTGACGGTGATCGAGCCGGGCTTCGTCTCGACCGAGCTGACCAGCCACATCACCGATCAGACCATGCGGGCGGCGGCCGCCGAGATCGGCGATTCGATGCGGACGTTGCAGGCCGAGGACATCGCCGAGGCAGTGCTGTTCGCACTGCGACAGCCCGAGCACGTCTCGATCAACGAGTTGCTGATCCGACCGACGGACCAGGTTCGGTGACGCTGCGGAGGCGCGTCTCCATCGCCGCGATGGCCTCATCGATCCAGGGCCGCATGATCGTCCCCTCGAAGTCGTTCGAGAGGAACTCCGTATGGTCGTGGACGATGCGTTCGAACCGCTCGCGCGCTGCGTGCGCCGACTCTCGTCGATTCGCGCCGGCCTCGGCGATCGTCGTGATCATGGCCGAGTATGCCTGGATCATCACATCGAGCGATCCGTCGATCGTGGCGATCAGCGCGAGAGCCTCATCGAACTGCCCTCGCCTGGCACTGAGCATCGCTCGGTACGCGGAGACGTATGGCGCGAGGTACTCGGCCCCCGACGTCTCGATATGGAAAGCCGCCTCAGCCGTGACGTCGTCGAGCTGCTCGAGATCGCCATCGATCAGGAGTGCCACCGCGTACGACACGAGCGCGATCGAGAGGATGTCCGAGCGTTCCGACCGACGGGCGGCTTCCACCGACTTGCGGGACAAGTCCAGTCGGCCCGTGAATTCCGTTGCGAGGTATGCGAGGTTCCGGAGCGTGTTCGACTCGCCGACGTCGTCGCCCCACGACCGATAGCGCTCGAGTACCCGGGCGAAGTGTTCCTGCGACTCGTCGTCCTGTCCGCACAGGCCGAGGTTCACGGCGAGGTCCCGCCTGAGCTCGACCTCCAGCCGCTCATCGCCGCTCCTGGATGCGGCATCCGTCGCCCGTCTGATCTCCTCGATCATGGTGCTCGGCGCATCGACGGTCTGTCGCATCGGTCGCCAATCGAGCGCGATCAGCGCTGCCTCCCGGTCGAGTCCGAGTGAGAGTGCGATGCCGAACGTCTCGATGATCGCCTTCCGCTCGGCGAGGAACCACCGAGTCGCATCATCAGGTGAAGCGAATGTCGCGATCGCCTCGGCGATGGGGGGCGGCGACGCGACCTCGACGACCGGTGGGCGTCCGAAGGCCAGGTACGCATTCCGAGCGGTGTGCACGTAGTGCGACACCGAGCGCCTGCGCGCGGCATCTCGCTCGGGCGTGCCCTCGGTCATCTCCCGCCCGTAGAGCCGGAGCAGGTCGTGCACGGCGTACTCGCCCGTGGCGACCGTCACGAACATGTTCGCCGCCACGAGTTCGCTCGCGGCGGCAGCCGTCCGCCTAAGATCGAACCCGGCGATGCTGGCGAGCGCCGCTCGGGGGTGCGTCGTCCCAGGATGCACGGACGACAAGCGGAACAGCGTTGCCGCGTCATCGGAAAGCGAGCGATACGACCAGTCGAACGCCGACCGAAGATCGTTCTTCGCATCGAGGGCCAGGACATCCAGCGCGGACGCCGCTGCTGAGAGCCCGTCGACGACTTCGTGCATCGCTTCGCGTGACCCGGAGGCGGACGCGGCTGCGAGCGCGAGCGCGAGCGGGAGGCCGGCGCACGACGCGACGATCGATTCGATCGCTGCTGTATCGGCCTGCACGCGAGCTTCACCGAGCCGTCTGGCGAGGAGCCGACGAGACTCCTCGACGGTGAGTCGGCGCAGCGGTACGGGAATCGCGCCGTCCTGGACGAGGAGACCCGGCATGACCGCACGACTCGTGACGATCACGAGGCATCCGGGGGCACCGGGCAGCAGGGAGCGGACGTGATCGACATCGGCTGCGTTGTCGATGATGATGACCATCCGTCGACCGGCCATCGCGCGGCGGTATGCATCCCGCAGCGCCGCGACGCCGCCCTGGATTCCCGCGACAGAGCCCCCGAGATCGGCCAGCCACTCGCGGAGCGCGTCCGTCTCGGTGACCGATTCTCCGGGCGGGGCGTAGCCGCTCAGGTTGACGAACAGCTGCCCGTCGGGGAATCGATCGGCGATGGCGTGCGCCCACTGCAGGGCCAGCGTCGTCTTCCCGATGCCGGCCATCCCGCTGATGAGCAGCACGGCCGACTCCCCCCGAGCGGCGCTCTCGGTCGCCTCGTCGAGCAGATCCTGGACGCCGGCGCGATCGACGGTCGCCGCCGGGGCGAGCGGAAGCCCACGGGGAGCCATCGACGAGTCGGCGGTGGGTTCGTCGGCCAGGATCTCATCCACGGCCGCCTGCAGCTCGACGCCGGGCGCGATGGTGAGTTCCTCCCAGAGGCGCCGTCTGGTCGCGTCGTAGATCGCGATCGCCTCAGCCCGGCGTCCACAACGGGAGAGCAGCGTGATCAGCTTGGCTCGCAGCGCTTCGTTGAGTGGTGCATCGTCTGCGACGTTCGAGATCAGGGTCGCCAACGGCCCGGGGTCTCGAAGCGAGAGCGCACACTCGGCGGCATCGATCGCGAGCGCGATCCGGTCTCGTTCGATCGACTGGAACGCGGGAAACGAGAGCGTCTCCCAGCCGAGTCCGCCGAACGCGGCACCGGCGGCGAGCTCGAGCGCCGTGAGGTAGCCGATCGCGGCGTCCTCGGGCGAACGTTGCCGGGAATCCGCCCAGAGCCCTGCGACCTGCTCGAGGTCGGTCGCGACGACGCCTGTGTCGATGCGATACCCCGCTCCTGTGCCCAGCACCGCGGTTCCCGCCGCGCGAGCAGGGAGGTCTGGTTCGAGCAGGCGTCTCAACTCGCCGACGTGTCGCTGGACCTGGTTGATCGCGGTCGCCGGAGGATCCTCGCCCCACAACAGGTCGACCAGTTCGCCGATCGAGACGGCCTTTCCGCGCGCGGCGATGAGGGCGGCGAGGATGATCCGTTCGCGTTGCGGCCGGGCCGTCAGATCGACGGACGGGCGCAGCACGCGCATGCCACCGTAGACCGACACCGTGATCCGCGCCTCAGCGCGGACTGGTGAGTCTGGTGACGCCGTCAAGATGCCCGCCGATCCGCCTGCCGGCGCAGGCGAGTCCCACCCTATCCATGACATTTCATGAGTTCCGTCGCGACACGTCACGAAGGAACTCGGAGCGCGCCACGCGGGTCATCCGGCGACGAGGAGGTCGGCGTATTGCACGTTCGATCGCATGAACTCGGCCACGACCGGACACTCGACGTCGATGTGCACGCCGCGCTCGCGAAGGTCATCGAGTGCGGTGGCGATCAACTCGGCCGAGATCCCGCGCCCACGCATGTCCGGTTCGACGAACGTCGAGGTGACCGCGACTCGATCGCGCCGATCGTCGTAGCTCACCGTGGCGATCTCCCGACCCTCGATGGTCGCGACGTAGAGGCCTCGTTCCTCGAGCCGGTGCACCCTGATCTCGAACTCGGCCTCCGCCGACGGTGTGTCGATGGCTCGAACCTCCGGCCCCGAACCACTGACGGACGGAGTGGTTCCCTCATCGAGGAATCCCGCCCCGTCGGGGTACCCGGCCGCATCCGCGTACTCGACCGTGGAACCGGCCCGCTGCCCATTCATCATGTCTCCGATCTCGTCGTGCGGCCGCCGTGTCGAGCGACCTCTCGCAAGCTCTGACCGAGTCACGCTCGCCGTTGTGACGTGGAGCGTCCGATCCGTTGCGACACGGAGCGGCCGATCTGCGCGCCGGAGTCGTTCGCCGAGGATCCGACCCGCTTGTCACATCCGCCTCCGATGCCCGGTCAACGCTCATGACTCCACCGAGTCCACGGATGGAACCCAGATTCGAAAGGAAGCCGTCATGGCCGACCATGTGCTCGAACCCGCCGCGAAGGCGCTCGCGGATGCCACTGCGAATCCGCCGTACTTCGCACAGATGACGCCGACCGAAGCCCGCGAGGTGCTCGACGACGTACAGGCGCAACCCACGACGATGCCCGACGTCGACGAGACGTGGGTCACGGTGCCGGCAGATGTCGGCGACGTGCCGGTGCGGATCGTGAAGCCCGCCGGCACGCCCGATGCGGCCGTGCTTCCGACCGTGCTCTACGTGCACGGCGGCGGTTGGGTGCTCGGCAACGCCGGCACGCACGACCGGCTGGTGCGCGACCTCGCGGTGGGGGCCGGCGCTGCCGTCGTGTTCGTCGAGTACGACCGCTCCCCCGAAGCCCGCTACCCGGTCGCGATCGAGCAGGCCTACGCGACCGCACGCTGGATCGGCACTCAGGGCGCCGGCCACGGACTCGATGCCGCTCGATTGGCGATCGCCGGCGATTCCGTCGGCGGGAACATGGCCGCAGCGCTGGCGCTCCTGGCCAAGCAGCGCGGTGACGTGCGATTCATCCACCAGTCGCTGTACTACCCGGTCACGGACGCCGCGCAGAACACCGACAGCTACCGCGAGTTCGCCGAGGGCCCGTTCCTGCGCGCCGACAGCATGGCCTGGTTCTGGGACCAGTACCTGCCGGATGTCGCGAAGCGCGACGAGATCACCGCGTCGCCGCTCCGTGCGACGCTCGAAGACCTCGCAGGCCTGCCGGAGGCCCTGGTGATCGTCGATGAGAACGACGTGCTTCGCGATGAGGGCGAAGCGTACGCGCGCAAGCTCACCGCCGCGGGAGTCCGCACGACGAGCCTCCGCGTGAACGGCACGATCCACGACTTCATGATGCTGAACCCGGTGCGGGGCACCGCCGCATCGACGGTCGCGATCGAACTCGCCGTCCACACGCTCCGAAGCGCCTTCGCGGCAGCGCCTGCCGTTGCAGCACCTGCGGCCGCCTGACCATCCACGCCCTGCACGGCATCGTCGTCGAACCGAAAGAGGTCGCATGAACGCCACCGACCGACTCGCGCCGCTCCAGTGGGTCTCCGCCGGCGTACTCGACGTGAGTTACCACGAGGCGGGGCCGCACGATGGGATGCCCGTGATCCTCCTCCACGGCTTTCCCTACGACCTGCACAGCTACCGTCGCGTCATCCCGATCCTCGCCGAGGCCGGCTTCCGGGTCATCACCCCCGAACTCCGTGGACACGGCGGCACACGATTTCGCAGCACGCTCACGCCCCGCACCGGGGAGCAGGCCGCGCTCGGCCGCGACGTGATCGAGTTGATGGATGCGCTCGGGCTGGAACGAGCGATCCTCGCCGGCTATGACTGGGGCGGACGCGCGGCGTGCGTCGCAGCAGCCCTGCACCCGGACCGGGTCGCGGGCCTCGTGAGCGTCAACGGTTATCTCGTCCAGGACATCCAGTCTGCGATGAAACCGCTGACGCCCGCGATCGAGGCCGGGTTCTGGTACTTCTTCTACTTCCTCACCGAGCGCGGCCGCGCGGGCCTCGCGGCCGATCGCCGGGGCATCGCCGAAGTGATCTGGCGGCGGAACTCGCCGGAATGGGAGTTCGACGACGAGACGCTCGATCGCGCCGCCACGGCGTTCGAGAATCCGGACTGGGTGGACGTCGTCGTCCACTCCTATCGGCATCGACTCGCTCAGGTACCCGGCGCACCTCAATACGTACGCGACGAAGGCGCGCTCGCGATGCTGCCGTCGATCCCGGTCCCGACCATCACGCTCGACGGGATGGCCGACGGCAACTTCCCCGCCCAGGATGCGGCAGTCCAGGCCGCGCATTTCACGGGCACGCGGACGCACCGTTTGATTCCGCACGCCGGTCACAACCTGCCGCAGGAGCGGCCGGACGAGTTCGCGTCCGCGATCATCGACGTCGCGGCTCTCGGCCGCGTGAGCCGTCGTCCGGAAGCGCGAGAGCACCGATCTACCGTCTGATCCGTCCTCCAAGCGCGAGGTCGCGTACCTGACAACTCGGGGCGAGCAGTCGGGGTTCTCCTCGGGCGGCCGCCTTCGCCATCGCGGCACGTCTGGTGTCCGGGTGTTGCGAGTCCTAGCATGTCGCTCGTTGAACCCGTCAGAGCAACCGGGGGTGCGAGATGGACGACGCGATGGATCGCGACGGCGACGAGGCCGACGGGGAGGCGGTCGAGGAGTTCGCGGGATGGGTGTTCGACCGGTTCCTCGGCGGGATGGAGACCCTGTCCATCCACATCGGATCCGCCCTCGGGCTCTACGTGGCGCTCCTGGGCGCACCGGCCACGGCGGCCCAGCTCGCCGCGCGGACCGGCATCGATCGGCGGTACGCGCGCGAGTGGCTCGAGCAGCAGGCGACGGCGGGCATCCTCGAGGTCGACGACGGCGACGGCGACGGCAACGGCAACGGCAACGACCTGAGCTTTCGTCTGCCGGCCGCGCAGGCCGAGGTGCTCACGGACCGCACCTCTCTCGGGTACTCCGCGCCGCTGGCCGACATGTTCGCCGCGGTCGCGCTGCGGATGCCCGACCTCACGGACGCCTACCGGTCGGGTCGAGGCGTTCCGTGGGCCGCGTTCGGCCCTGCGATGCGCGATGGACAGGGCGACATCAACCGTCCGTGGTTCGAGCATGCGCTCGGGGAGGCGCTCGCATCCGTCCCGCGGGTGCACGAGGTGCTGTCGCGGCCTTACGCCGGGATCGCCGATGTCGCGTGCGGGCACGGGTGGTCGACGATCGGTCTCGCCCGGGCGTACCCGGACGCCATCGTCGACGGGTTCGACATCGACGCCGCCGCCATCGAGGCGGCGCACGAGCATGCCGCGGGGCTCGAGAACGTGACCTTCTCCGAGCTCCGAGGAGAGCAACTCGCCGACGAGGGCGAAGACCGTTACGACGCGGCGTTCGTCTTCGAAGCACTGCACGACATGCCGGACCCCGTCGCCGTGCTCTCCTCGATCAGACGCGCGGTCCGACCCGACGGAATCGTGGTCGTGATGGACGAAGCCGTCGCCGAGACGTTCTCAGCCCCCGGCGACGACATCGAGCGGGCGATGTACGGATACAGCCTGCTGATCTGCCTCCCCGACTCGATGTCGACACCGGGCTCGGTCGCGACCGGCACGGTCATGCGACACTCGACCCTCGAACGCTACGCACGAGAAGCAGGCTTCTCCGGAGTCGCCATCCTGCCGATCGACGGGTTCGCCGCCTTCCGGTTCTCCCTCCTCGAGCGCTGAAGGCACGATCAGCGCTTGGCCGGAACCCGAATGTGGAGGGCCTCGGTCGCCGCGGTGCGCCGCTGACGGCGGTTGAGCGCCTCGGACATGAACAGTCCGATCGCGACGAGGACGGCGAGGTAGAGCGGGAGGATCCACATGCCGATCCCGGCGGCGATCACGCCGAACACCGGGGGCATGACGGTCGAACCCGTGTACGCCGCCGCCATCTGGATGCCGATGATCGCCTGCGAGTTCCGTTCACCGAAGTTCGCCGGAGTGGAGTGCACGATCGCCGGGTAGATCGGGGCGCACCCGAGACCTGCCAACACGAGGCCCGTCAGTGCGAACCCGTCGGTCGGGAGTGGCAGCGCGATCAGCACGACGCCCGCGGCCACGACCAGGAACCCGCCTCGGATGAGCGCACGGTCGCCGACGCGATCCGCGAAGAACCCGCTGAGGAACCGGCCCGCGGTGATGCCGAGGAGGAACAGGGCCGCGAAGGTCGCGGCCGTCGCGGGATCGATGTCGCGCTGGGTGACGAGGTAGCTCGACGCCCAGAGGATCAGGGTGCTCTCGATGGCGCAGTACGCGAAGAACGCGCCGAGGATGAGTTTCACACCGGGAATGCCGATCGCGGTGCGCAGGGGTACGTGGCCACTCGGATGCGGCTCGGGTGCGGTCGTCGCGTCAGGCGCGGCATCCTGCTGCGCCCGTGCAGGTCGACGACGGTCGACCTTCTTCCAGAGCGACAGGCTCACGACGAGCACGACCGCCAACCCCGCCTGGATCAGGCCCACGGTCTCGTAGGCGCTCGACCAGCCGAGCCCTGCGCTGATGGCGTACCCCATGATGAACGGACTGATCGACGCGCCGACGCCCCAGAACGCATGCAGCCAGTTCATGTGGCGCGCTGCGTAGTGCAGGGCGACGTAGTTGTTGAGGGCGGCGTCGACGGCCCCGGCGCCGAGGCCGAACGGAATCGCCCAGAGGCACAGCATCCAGAACTCGCCCGAGAACGCGAACCCGAGCAGCGCAGCGGCGGTCATCGTCACGCTGACTGCCGTCACGAGCCCGACGCCGAAGCGCTTGGTCACCCGCTCCGACAGCAGGCTCGAGACGATCGTGCCGCCGGCGATGATCATCGTGAGGATGCCGGCGTACGCCACGGGAACGCCGAAGTGGCCGTGCATGACGGGCCATCCGGCGCCGACGAGCGCATCGGGCAGGCCGAGGCTGATGAAGGCGACATAGATGATCGCGAGCAGGAGTGCGTACATGTGGAGCCCTCTCGAACACCGGCCGACGCGGGCCGCGGGGGAAGTGCGCGGCCGAGCCGCCGATCCGTATGTGTACGATCGTACACTCAGTCGGCTAGGCTGGCGTCATGACGCACGATCACTTCGCGGGCGACCCCCGAACGAATCGGGAGCGGATGCTCGCGGGCGATCTGTACATCGCCGACGACCCCGAGAGCGCCCGCATCGCGCAACGGGCGCTCGTGCTGAAGCACGAGTACGAGCTGGCGACGATCCGCGATCCGCAGAGCGCCCGCGTGTTGCTCGAGGAACTCGTCGGAAGCCTCGGCGCGGACGCGTACGTCAAGCCGCCGCTCTCGGTCGACTACGGCGAGAACCTCCACATCGGCGCGCGGACCTTCATCAATTCCAACCTCACCGCACTCGACGTCGCACGGATCACGATCGGCGAGGATTGCCAGATCGGCCCAAACGTCCAACTCCTCACGCCCACCCACCCGATCGAGCCCCAGCCCCGACGGGATCGCCTCGAAGCGGCCCGGCCGATCACGATCGGCGACAACGTGTGGCTCGGCGGCGGCGTCATCGTCTGTCCCGGCGTGAGCATCGGCGAGAACAGCGTGATCGGCGCGGGCTCCGTCGTCACCCGCGACATCCCTGCGAACGTCGTCGCGGTGGGCAACCCGGCACGCGTCATCCGGGAGATCTGACATGGCAGACGCCGACCCGGACGCACCTCGACACCGCCGCACCGATCCGGACCGGCGCGACCGCATCATCGACGCTGCCCTCGAGCTGATCGCGACCGAGGGAGTCGCCGGAGTGTCGCACCGCAAGATCGCAGCCGCGGCCGACGTGCCGCTCGGCTCGATGACCTACCACTTCGCCGGCATGGACGACCTGCTCCACGAGGCGTTCACCCGATTCGCGACGAGCGTCAGCGATCAGATCGATCGACGCATGGATGCCGCGCACGATCGCGACGCTGCGATCGACGCGCTCGTCGAACACATCGAGCAGGACATCTTCGGCAGCCCCCGCGAGCTCGTCCTCACCCACGAGCTCTATACCCTGGCCGCACGCCGGTCGGAGTATCGCGCGCTCACCTCGGCCTGGATGGCGAAGAGCCGGGCAAGCCTCGAACGCTATTTCGACCCGACGACCACCCGGATCCTCGATGCGCTCGTGGAAGGACTCACGATCCATCGCGCGCTCGACACCGCTCCCCCGCCGCCCGGACTCGCGCGTGAAGCGGTCCTGCGCGTCCTCACCCCGAACGTGAACCGCCCGGAGCAGACCAATTCCGCAACACATGGCACGCCTTGGTCAGGAGAAACACCTGCGACGCAAGGCGGACGGGGCTCGAACCCGTGACCGATGGACTCGCCCAGGCGTTTCCGACCTAGCTCCGAATCTCGTGAACTACTCGAGCGATCTCGACATGACCGGGGATTTCTCGCCGATCCTGAAACTTCAAACTCCAGAATACTCGGGCTGTATCGGAGCACCTCGACCGGGCTCGAATCGAATAAACGTTGGATAAGCGTTGACGCATCAAGTCCCGTGATCTCTGACGAGACTCGACTCATAGTCCACGAGCGGAACGAAGGCGAAGGCGATTCCCCCTATGGCCTCATCCAATGTGTCGTCCGTTCGTTCCTCACGCCCTTCACCTCGAATCAGCCCAGCAGAGTTCCGCCGGACAAAGAAGCCGATAGGAACGATACTCAGGCCGAGGGTCTGTCAGATAAACGGTGTGTGAGGTCCAGCGGTTTTCATTGAGCGGTGCGCTCGAGTCGTCCGGCGAATGCGATCGCGAACGCGTTCAGAGCTGGCTTCCATCTGATCACCCAGCGTGCCCTCCCGCCGCCGGTCGGGTCAAGCGAGCGGGTCACGAGGTAGAGGCACTTGAGCGCGGCTTGCTCGTTCGGGAAGTGCCCGCGGGCTCGGACCGCACGTCGGTACCGGGCGTTGATCGACTCGATCGCGTTGGTCGTGCAGATCACCTTGCGGATCTCGACGTTGTATCCCAGGAACGGGACGAACTCGGCCCAGCTGGATTCCCACAACTGCACGATCGCCGGGTATCGGTCGCCCCATTCGGCGGCGAACTCGTCGAAGCGGTCCCGGGCGGCCTGCGCGGTCGGCGCCGTGTACACGGGCTTGAGGGCTTTCACGATGCCGTCGCGGTGCTGCCGGCCCGCGTAGCGGAACGAGGCCCGGATCAGGTGCACGATGCACTGCTGCACGATCGTGGGCTCCCACGTCGTGTTGATCGCTTCCGGTAGCCCCTTCAGGCCGTCGCACACGGCGATGAACACGTCCGCGACGCCTCGGTTCTTCAGCTCGGTGAATACCTGCAACCAGAACCGGGCGCCCTCACCGCCGTCGCCTGCCCAGATGCCCAGGATGTCGCGCTCTCCGTTTACCGTGACGCCCATCACGACGTAGAACGGGATGTTGCGCACCTGCCCGTCGCGGACCTTCACGACGATCGCGTCGACGAGGATCACTGGGTACACCGCGTCCAACGGGCGCGACGCCCATTCCGTGAGCTCGGCGGTGACCTTCTCGGTGATCCGGCTGATGGTGTCCTTGGACACCTTCGCGCCGTACACCTCGTCGAAGTGCGCGGCGACTTCACCGGTCGTCAGCCCGCGCGCCGTCAACGACAACACGATCTGATCGATGCCGTCCAGACGTCGCTTCCGCTTGGGCACGATGACCGGCTCGAACGAGCCGTCCCGATCCCTGGGCACCTCGATCTGAACCGGGCCGATCTCAGTCAGCACCGTCTTGGTCCGGGTGCCGTTGCGCATGTTCCCCGTGATCGGCGTCCCGCCATGCTCGTGGCCGAGGTGGTCGGTCAACTCCGCTTCGAGCGCGGTCTCGAGCACCGTCTTCGTCAGTTGGCTGAGCAGACCGCCCGGGCCTACCAGGCTCACGCCCTGCTGCTTGGCCTGCGCGAGAAGCAGCGCGGCGAGTTCCTGCTGATCGATGATCTCTCCAGTCACGGGATCGATCATCGCGTCCTCGATGTCCTCGGTCGTGTCAGCCACGGCCGTCTCCTTTCGGATCAAGCCGAACCCCACACACCGTTATTCAGACAGTCCCCCTACTTCGGGCTGGTCGGACGACGTCAGCGACTCGGCCGAGTCGTCACGCGGGACGCGAACGTGACCCTCCCCCCGCCACGATTCAGGCCGTTCGACCAGCTACCCGATGGCGCGGTTCGCGGCGATGGCCCGGTGTTCATCTCGTACCGTCAGTCCGACGGGTCCGAGCAAGCGGAGTCCATGGAGAACTTGCTCAGGGCCGCTGGTCTCGTCGTGTGGAGAGACCGCGTCGACCTGCGACCAGGGACGACCACCGACCGACTCGAGCAGGCACTCACCGAGGGGCTTTCAGCAGCCGTGCTCGTCGTGACGCCCGACATCGTCGACAGCGAGATCGTCCGCGAACGCGAACTACCCCGACTGCTCCAGCTCGACGAAGACCCCGCATTCAGCCTGTGCATCGCCAACAAGATCGCACGACCGGGAACCGAGTCGAAATGCGACTACGACGGACCCGACCGACTGCTACGACTCGCACCGGCACGAACACTCGCCGACAAGAAGCAGGCCAACGTGCTCGACCCCGCGGGCGAGCTCGAAATCGTTCGCGACCTCCTCATGCACCGCATCGAACAACGCCGACCTGCGATCCGCACCGAGGGCCGAGGCCTCACTATGCGTGTACAGAGCCGTCCCGCCCCGTTCGCCGTGGATGCTGACGACGACGACCTTCACATGCGGATCAAGGAGGCCACAGAGGGTCGACTCCCGTCGCCGGAGGGCCTCAAACTCCTCCGAAGGACGCTCCCGCTCACCGGTGACGCGGTGTTCGCGGCAGGCGCGAAGCACGTGGAGATCTCCGGCGGCGCACACCTCTCAATCGGGCTCGCACTCGGGGCGGCAATGCCCGAAACGAAGATCGGCAACGTTGCCGTACTCGATATCCAGAACAACGTCTGGGATTCAACATCATCAAGCAACGATTCAGTCACCACCGAGCTCAACGTCGAAGCGCTCCCGGTAGACGGCACGCAGCCGAACGACACTGCGACGAAAATCGCGGTCTTCGTAACGCTCACCGCAGATCCAGACCGCACCGCGTTCGAGCGCCTCGTGCGTGAATCCCCGGAGAGGTTCGCCGGCGTAATGATCGTCTCCGTCCCGAGTTCCAATCGAATCGATCCACGGGAAGCTGGCTCACTCAGCCAAGCCGTGGCCCAACAGGTCAAGCGTCTGTCCGCCGATCACGGTCGGGCCGAGGTGCATCTCGCCTTCCACGGCCCCTTCCCCATGGCCGTACTCCTCGGGCGTTACCTGAACACGCTTCGCACCATCGCCTACGAATGGGACGGCGATACAGTCAACGGCCCTCGCTACCGGCCAGCAATCACCCTCGAGCCTGGCGTCGTCGGCGGTCCGATCACCGAGGTATTCGAGTAACGCCAGCGGCCACGTCGACACGGACCTGCTGCCACTCCGGCTGCGAGACGCCCATACGGGCGTCAAATCATCGAGCGGATGCTGATGACTGCCGCGCAACTTGCGCCAACTCACGGAAACCGGCCCATGTCCGGCTCACCCGAGTTACTCCGAGACGAACCGATAATGCTCGAGCCGCCCGTGCCCAGAGCCCCATTTGTGCCGAATAAATGGAAACGCGGCATTTCGCAAGCCACGCGAGCCGGTATAAATCCTGATCAGCGGCTGTTTCCAGTCCAGCAGGGACTTGAGCTGGAAACATCGGCATTCTGTGTAATCTCGGCCAAGAAATACCCGATCAGCGCGAAATCCAGCACGAACGAAAGGATGACGCCAGCAATCCGAAGCGGTGGAAGGGGTCGGCAAATCCCTGATCAGAAGCTAAATACACGACGTAGGGCGGACGGGACTTGAACCCGTGACCGATGGATTATGAGTCCACTGCTCTAACCGGCTGAGCTACCGCCCCGCGAGCGACCTCAGTCGGGCAGGATGACCGGGATCGACTCGGTGACCGGATCGGTCACGCGCTCACCACGATACAGACTCTCGAACGTGTCGAGCGTGCGGGTGATGTCGTGCGCCTTGATGAGCTTGATCGACTGCGACTTCAGTGCGTTGTAGTCGTCGGGCGATGCCTCGAGCACGGTGCGCAGTTTCTCGGCGAGGTCGGCGGGGTTGCTCGGCTCGAAGAGGTATCCGTTCTGGCCGTCGTGCACGAGGTGCGGCAGCGCCATGGCGTTGGCGGCGACGACGGGCAGCGCCGAGGCCATGGCCTCCATCGTGACGATCGACTGCAGTTCGGCGATCGACGGCATCGCGAGCACGGATGCCCGGTGATAGGCGTCGCGCAGTTCTTCGTCGGTGACGTAGCCGGTGAACGTCACGCGATCCGCGACGCCGAGTTCGGCCGCGAGGTTCTGCAGGTTCTTGAGCTGGTCTCCGCCGCCGACGATCTCGACCTTGGCGTCGAGTTCGGCGGGCAGGAGCGTGAGCGCCCGGATGAGCACGTCGATCTGCTTCTCACCGGTGACCCGGCCGACGAAGAGGATGCGGTTCTCGGTGCGCGGTTCCCAGTTCGGCGAGTACTTGTGCGCGTCGATGCCGCACGAGATCGCGTGGACGCCCTCGAGGCCGGTGTGCTTCTCGAGGAAGTGGGCGGCCTTGAGCGTCGGGGTGGTCACCGATTCGGCGCGGCCGAACGTGCGGCGTGCGGCCTTCCACGCGAGCCCGACGGCGAAGTCCTGCCACGCCTTCGGCAGCAGGGTGAACTCGAGCATGTTCTCGGGCATGAAGTGGTTGGTACCGACGATGCGGATGCCCCGCTTCTCGGCCTCGACCGACAGGCCCCGGCCGACGACGATGTGCGACTGGAAGTGCACCACGTCGGGCTTCACCCGGTCGAGGATGCGCGCGCTGTTCTGCTTGATCCGCCACGGGAGCGCGAACCGCAGCCAGTCGTGCGGGTACCACCGCCACGAGTACAGGCGGTGGGCGGTGAGCTGCTGCCCCTCGTGCACCTCGGTCCAGGTGCCGTGCTTGCGACTCGCGGCCGGCGCGACGATGTGCACCTCGTGGCCCCGCTCGACGAGTCCTGCCGCGAGACGCTCGGCGAACCTGGCGGCCCCGTTGACGTCGGGGGCGAACGTGTCGGCTCCGATCAGGATGCGCAGCGGCGCGTCGGTTCGGGGCGTGGTCGAAGCGGTTGACGCACCGGGTGTGTCAGTCACTGGGGTGGTGTTCCTCACGAGGTCGGTGATGGGCGAATACGCCCGGGGAGAGGCATCCGCTGCGAGGGTGGCACGCGGTTTCGTCCGACCCTAGTCTACGCGGCGGCCCGCGGGCACGGCTCGGCGGGCATGTCATCCGAGCGGATGACTCGCCCCGCGGCTCGCCGTTCGGATGCGGTCAGACGCGCGTCTGCGGGTGGTTCCTGGCGAGGAGGAAGACCCCCCACACGGCGATCGCGCCCGCGATGATGAAGGTCACCATCGCCCACGGCGGCGCCTGGGAGGCCTCGCCGAGCACGACGATGCCGATCGCGACGGCGACGATCGGGTCGACGACCGTGAGGCCGGCGATGACGAGGTCCGGCGGGCCCGACGCGTGCGCGTTCTGCACGAAGTACGCGCCGAGGCCGGTGCCGGCGAGCAGCGCGATCACGCACAGCACGGTCAGCCAGTCGAAGTCGCCCTGCTCGATCTGGCCGATGATCACCTTGGCCAGCGTGGCGACGAAGCCGTAGAGCACACCGGCCAGCACGACGTAGAAGACCGCGCGGATGCGTGCGCGGAACAGCACGAATGCAGCCCCGGCGGCGAGCAGCACGATGGCGAGGATGCCGAGGATCACGTACAGCTGCCGGTCGGTCACCGGCTTCGTGACGGCGGTGAACGCCGCGACGCCGACGAAGAGGAACACGCCGCCGACGCACATGGCGATCGCGATGATCGTGTTCCGGTTCAGCTTCACCTTCGCGACCCTCGAGTTGATGATCGACGTGATGACGAGGGCGATCGCGCCGAGCGGCTGCACGACGATCAGCGGCGCGAAGTAGAGGCTCGACAGTTGGAACACGATCGCGAGGCCGAGCATCAAGGTGCCCAGTACCCACGACGGGCGCGCGAGCAGCAGTGCGATCTGCTTGCCGCTGAGCCCCTTGCCGAGCGTGTCGACGGTCTGCGCCTCGACCTTGACGACGCCGCGGTGCTGGAACTGCGCGCCGAGCGACAGGAAGACCGCACCGACCAGTGCGAGCGGGATGCCGATGAACTGCGTCGGGTCGAGCGCGATCTGCTCGGTCAGGTCGCTCAGGTCGGGATCCACGCCCTCGACCCTACCGGCTGCCCCCTCGATATCCTTGACGAATGGCCGTTCGAGCGATCCGAATCACGGGCGACCCGTGCTCCACTCCCCGCCGCCCCGTCGTCGAGATCGACCAGGAGATCCGCGAACTCGTCGCCGACCTGTACGAGACGATGGACCGCGCGCCGGGCGTCGGGCTCGCGGCGCCGCAGGTCGGCGTGGGGCTGCGCATCTTCACGTTCGGCTGGACCGACGAGGACGACCGGCTCTGGCGCGGCGTCGCTATCAACCCGGAACTGTGGATCAGCCCGCCGCCGCCTGGCGAGCCCGACATCGACGAGGAGGAGGGCTGCCTCTCGTTCCCCGGCGAGCGGTTCGGCCTGCGCCGGGCCGAGCGCGCGATCCTGCGGGCGACGAACCTCGAGGGCGAGAAGTACGAGATCGAGGCATCCGGGTGGCTCGCCCGCATCTTCCAGCACGAGTACGACCACCTCGACGGCGTGCTCTACACGGACCGGCTCGAGTATCGAGACCAGAAGGTCGTGCAGAAGATCACGCGCAAGCTCGGCTGGGGCAAGCCGGGTGGGAAGTGGATGCCGGGAGTCGACGACCTCGACGCGTGACCGGATTCCCGGGGCATCCTGCGCGGTACGACAGCGGACGTCAGGTGAACGCGCGGATGCCCGCCGCCACGCCCGCGGCGGCGAAAACGACGATCACGAACGGCACCCGCAGCGCGTAGAGCGCCGCGGCGACGATGACGGCAGGCAGCCGCGCGTCGACGACGATCTGCTGCCCTTCGGCGAACGTCTGCACCGCGATCAACGCGGCGAGGAGCGCCACGGTCAGCAGGTCGGCGATCCGCGCGGGACGCTCTCGTTCGAGGAATCCCGCGGGCACGAGATGGCCCGCCAGCTTCAGCGACAGCGTCGCGACCGAGGCGAGCAGGATGATGTGCCAGGTCGTCATCGTGCACCCTCCCGCGCGCTGCCGCGCGGCGGCCCGGAGCGCCGCCGATCGAACAGGTCGAACCACCCGACGACGACCGCGACGACCGCCGCGATCAGCACCGGCAGCCCGGGCATGACCACCGGCGTCGCGAGCACCGCGACGAGCGCGGCGGCGACCGCGACCGCACCGGCCTGGAAGCGCTTCAGCCGGGGCCAGAGCAGCCCCAGGAACGCCGCGGCCGCCGCGGCGTCGAGCCCCCATGCGCGGGTGTCGCCGATCGCGTCGCCGATGAGCGCGCCGACGAGCGTGGTGAGGTTCCACCCGATGAAGATCGCGACACCGGTCACCCAGAAGCCGATCCTCGCCGACCGCTCCTCGGACTGGGCGAGCGCGACGGCCGTCGACTCGTCGATCGTGATCCACGCCGCCCCGATGCGCTGCCAGAGGCCGCCGTTGTCGACGAGCGGCTTCATGCGCATGCCGTAGACGACGTTGCGCACGCCGAGCAGGGCCGCCGTGGCGATCGCGGTGCCGCCCGCGGCGACGCCGCCCGACGCCAGCACCCCGACGAGCGCGAACTGCGAGCCGCCCGTGAACATCACGAGGCTGAGGAAGCACGTCTGCCAGACGTCGAGTCCGGCCGCAACCGCCAGCGCGCCGAACGAGATGCCGTAGGCGGCGGTCGCGAGGCCCACGGCGAGCCCGTCGCGCGCCGCCGGCGTCGACAGCAGGCGACCGGATGCCTCGCGCTCCGCGCCCTCGTCCTGCGTCATGCCACCTCCCGCGCCCCGACATCCGAACCTATCCGGTCGATCGCCGACCGGCGGAATCGGTGGACGGCGCGGACCTACGCTGGAGGAATGGACGTCGACATCCTCGTACGAGATCCCTCCGGCGCAGCATCATGGCGCACCGTCCGCCCGATCGGGCTCGGCGGGGATGCGGACGGCCGGCGTGTCGAGGTTGCGGGCGACGGTGACCGGTCGGCCGTCGAGGCGATCGACCTGCTCGCGATCGAGGCGTGGCGCCTGCCTGCCGGCGACCTGCCCGCACCCGACGTCGCCGCGATCACTCCCGGCCTGTACGTGCATGCCAAGGGGCACGCGTACGAGGTGCTCCACCTCGCCCGACACAGCGAGACGGAGGAGGCGCTCGTCGTCTATCGGGCGCTGTACGGCGACTTCGGCGTCTGGGTGCGCCCCGCCGCGATGTTCGCGGAGCAGGTGACGGTCGACGGCCGCACGATCCCGAGATTCACCCGCGTCGCCTGACGAGCGGCCCCCGAACGACGAAACGCCGCCCGGATCGGGCGGCGTTTCGGTGGCTCCCCCACTTGGACTCGAACCAAGAACCTATCGGTTAACAGCCGATTGCTCTGCCAATTGAGCTATGGAGGATCGCTTTGCAGCGACGACTACTCTAGCAAAACCACCGCCGGGTTCCCAATCGAGCAACCCTCGCCTCCGGCGGGCCTCACCGAGCCGGCGCCGACGGTCAGGCGCGCGGCCCCGTGTCCACCTCGTCGATGATCGCGTGCCCGTCGTCGAGCGCCCCGGCGAGGGCCTTGACGTACGGGTGGTGCGGGTCGTCGAGCACGTCCTCGAGCGTCCCGAGCGCGACCAGCGAACCCCGATCGAGCACGGCGACCCGGTCGGCGATCTTCCGCAGCACCGGCAGGTCGTGCGAGATGATCACGGCGGAGAACCGGTGCCCGTCGCGCAGTTCGCCGAGCAGTTGCGCGACCGTGTCGCGCACCGTCAGGTCGATGCCCGCCGTCGGTTCGTCGGCGATCAGGAGCTGCGGACCGAGCACGAGTGCCCGCGCGATCGCGACGCGCTGCCGTTGACCGCCCGACAGCTCGTACGGGAACCGCTCGAGCGTGCTCAGCGGCAGCCTGACGCCGTCGATGAGATCGGCCACACGCGACGCGAGACGCCGCCGGTCGAAATGCCGATCGCGCTCGAGGATCGGTTCGCCGACGAGCTCGGCGACCGTGCGGTCGGCCGTCAGCTTCGAACCGGCGTCCTGGGCGAGGTACCCGACGTGGAATCGGTGCTCGGCGAGCTTCCGGCGCGGCATCCGCTTCATCGGATGCCCGAGCACCCGCGCCTCGCCGCCGGTCACGACCGGCCGCACCTCCTCGCTGCGGGGATCGAGGAACACGCCCGACAGCACCTTCGCGAGCGTGCTCTTGCCGCTGCCGGCGCTGCCGAGCAGCCCGAGCACCTCGCCCGGCGCGATCCGCAGTTCGATGCCCCGCAGCGCGACGTGTGCCCCGGATGCCCCGTGCGCGGGGTACTCGACCGACAGGTCGCTCAGGATCACGGGGTGGCCGTGCGCCGGGCCGCTCGACATCAGCCGGCCTGCCGCAGACGGTGGAGCTCGGCGCGGCGTTCGGCCTGCGCGACCGGATCGGGAACGGGGAGGCTCGCGAGCAGCCGCTGGGTGTACGGGTCGCGCGGGGCTCCGAGCACCTCGGCCCCGGTCCCCTCCTCGACGAGCTCGCCGTGGTACAGGACCGCGATCCGGTCAGCGAGCAGGTCGACCACCGCGAGATCGTGGCTGATGAACAGCGACGCGAAGCCGAACTCGCGCTGCAGCTCCCGGAACAGCTCGAGCACGCGGGCCTGCACCGACACGTCGAGCGCCGACGTCGGCTCGTCCGCGATGAGCAACTCCGGCTCGAGCGCGAGTCCCCGGGCCAGGCTCGCGCGCTGCCGCTGGCCGCCCGACAGCTCGTGCGGGTACCGGTCGCCGTACGAACGCGGCAGCTGCACCGCCTCGAGCAGTTCGTCGACGCGGGTGCGTGCCTCGCGGGCGTTCGCCGCACGTCCGTGGATCACGAGCGGCTCGGCGACGCACTCGGCGATCGTCAGCAGCGGGTTGAAGCTCGACGCCGGATCCTGGAACACGAATCCGATGCGGCTGCGCACCTGCCGGAACTCGCGCTCGCGGACCCCGAGCATCTCGTGCCCGAGCACCTTCAGCGAACCGCCGGTGACCTTCGTGAGGCCCGCGATCGCGCGCCCGATGGTCGTCTTGCCCGACCCGGACTCGCCGACCAGGCCGAGCACCTCGCCCGGGCGGATCACGAAGTCGACGCCCTTCACGGCGCGGAACCCCGCGCGGCCGAAGCGGCCGGGGTACTCGATCTCGAGCCCCCTCGCCTCGACGACCGGGGTCTGCTCGGCCCACCCAGCTGGGCGCGCCGCGGCGCGCTCGGCCGCGCGGGCCGTGCCGTGCCCCACGTACGGGACGGCCGCCAGGAGTTGCTTCGTGTACTCGGCCCGGGGCGATGCGAACAGCGTGCGCGCGTCGGCCTGCTCGACCACGTTGCCCTGGTACATGACCGCGACGCGATCGGCGAGGTCGGCGACCACGCCCATGTTGTGCGTGATCAGCACGATCGCCGTGCCGAACTCGTCGCGGCACCGGCGCAGCAGGTCGAGGATCTCGGCCTGCACGGTGACGTCGAGCGCGGTCGTCGGCTCGTCGGCGACGATGAGTCCCGGGTCGAGCACGAGCGCCATCGCGATGACGATGCGCTGCTTCTGCCCGCCCGAGAACTGGTGCGGGTAGTGGTCGACGCGCTCCTCGGCGTCGGGGATGCCGACGCGTCGGAGGATGTCGATCGCCTTGGCGCGGGCATCCTGCTTGGAGACCTCGCCGTGCGCCCGGATGCCCTCCATGATCTGCCACCCGACCGTGTAGACCGGGTTGAGCGCGGTCGACGGCTCCTGGAAGACCATCGCGACATCGGTGCCGCGGACCTCGCGGAGGCGCTTGGGATCGATCGAGACGATGTCGTGCTCGCGCGTGCCCTCGCGGTTGGCGAGCACCACCGCGCCCTGCGCGGTCGCGGTCTCCGGCAGGAGTCCGAGGATCGTCTTCGCCGTCACGGTCTTGCCGCTGCCGGACTCGCCGACGATCGCGAGCACCTCGCCGCGCGAGACGTGCAGCGAGACGTCGTCGACCGCCTTCACCGCGCCGGCATCGGTCGAGAACGAAACGCCGAGGTTTCGGATGTCGACGATGGGGCCGTCACCGGCGTCGGTCTGGCGGGTACCCCCGATGTTCACGTCGGTGCCGCTCATTGCTTGACCTCGATTCCGTGCTCGTCGAATGTCTCGCCTGGTTCGAGCCCCTCGACTCCGCCCGGGCCTGCGGTCAGCGTGCCGCCGGGCACGACCGAGGTGGCGGCGACCTGGCCGGCCGCCTGGGCGACCCGGCGCCGGCCGCGCAGGCGCGGGTCGGCGAGGTCGTTGAGGCTCTCGCCCACGAGCGTGATCGCGAGCACCGTGAAGACGATCGCGAGACCCGGGAACAGGGCGGTCCACCAGATGCCGCTCGTCACGTCGGACTGCGCCTTGGAGAGGTCGTAGCCCCACTCGGCCGCAGCGGTCGGCTCGATGCCGAAGCCGAGGAAGCCGAGCGCCGTGAGCGTGAGGATCGCCTCCGACGAGTTCAGGGTGATGATCAGCGGCAGCGTCCGCGTCGAGTTGCGGAAGACGTGCTTGAACACGATGCGCGAGCTCGAGGCGCCCAGGACCTTGGCGGACTCGACGTACGCCTCGGCCTTGATGCGCACGACCTCCGCGCGGATCACCCGGAAGTACTGCGGGATGTAGATCACGGTGATCGAGATCGCCGCCGCGAGCACGCCGCCCCAGAGGCTGGACTGGCCGCCGGAGATGACGATCGCCATGACGATCGCGAGCAGCAGCGACGGGAACGCGTAGATCGCGTCGCACACCACGACGAGGGTGCGGTCGAGCCAGCCGCCGAAGTACCCGGCGTAGAGACCGAGCGCGACGCCGATGAAGATCGACAGCAGCACGGCGACCACGACCACGAGGAGCGAGGTCTGCGTGCCCCAGATCACGCGCGACAGCACGTCGTATCCGCCGACGGTGGTGCCGAACCAGTGTTCGGCCGACGGCGGCTGCTGGGTGCCGAAGGACTCGCCGTCGACGCTGCGCTGGGCGAAGCCGAACGGCGCGATCAACGGGGCGAGCGCGGCCGTGAGGATGAACACCCCGAGCATGATGAGACCGGCGACGAGCATGCCGCGCTGGAGGCCAACGCTCTGGCGGACCTGGTGGACGACCGGGAGCCGGTCGACGAGACGGCGCTTCGGCGCCGCTGCGGTTGCGGTGGTGGCGGTCATCAGTACCTCACCCTCGGGTCGATGAACGCCGCGATGATGTCGACGATGAAGTTCGTGAGCGCGACGATCACCGCGAGCAGCGCGACGATGCCCTGCACGGCGACGAAGTCGCGCGACTCGAGGAACTCGGCGAGCATGAAGCCGAGGCCCTTCCATTCGAAGGTCGTCTCGGTGAGCACGGCGCCCGAGAGGAGCAGCGCGATCTGCAGGCCGATCACCGTGATGATCGGGATGAGCGCAGGCCGGTAGGCGTGCTTGCGCAGCAGCCGCGACTCCGCGACGCCGCGCGAACGGGCGGCGTCCACGTAGTCGGTCGAGAGGGTGCCGATCACGTTGGTGCGAACCAGGCGCAGGAAGATGCCCGCGGTCAGCAGGCCCAGCGCGATCGCGGGGAGGACGACGTGCGAGAGCACGTCGCCGAGCACCCGGGGGTCCCCCGTCATGATCGCGTCGATCGTGTAGAACCCCGTCGGGTGCGGGAGCATGCCCATCTCGATCTCGGAGTCGATGCTCGACCGGCCAGCGACCGGGAACCACTTGAGCCAGACCGAGAACACGAGCTTCAGCAGGAGCCCGCCGAAGAAGATCGGCACCGCGTACCAGACGATTGCGAGCACGCGGTACACCGCGTCCTCCGGCTTGTCGCGGTGATAGGCGGCGCGAAGGCCGAGCGGGATGCCGACGGCGAACGCGACGATGAGCGAGTAGAAGACCAGCTCGAACGTGGCCGGCCCGTAGGTCGCGAGGATCTCGATCACGGGGCGGTTCGTGGTCAGGGTCGACCCGAAGTCGAGCACGGCGATCTGGCCGAGGTACTCGAGGTACTGCACGAAGACGGGCCGGTCGTACCCGGCGGCGGCGCGCAGTTCGGCGAGTTGGTCGGCGCTGAGCCGGCCTCCCTGCGCGGCGGTGATGGGGTCGCCGGTCAAGCGCATCAGGAAGAACACCATCGTGACCAGGATCAGGATGGTCGGGAAGATCAGGATGAATCGGATGAGCAGGTAGCGCCCGAAACCCCCGCCCTTCGGTTTGGACTGCGTGGCGGCCGGGGCCGGGGTCGCAGGCCGCGGCGTCACATCGACAGCGGACATGGATTCCTCACGTGGTGCATGGAACGGGGGCGACCCGCGCGGATGCGGGTCGCCCCCGTCGGTCGATCAGGTCGACTCTAGTCGGACGGGATCAGCCCTTGGTGAGGGCGGCGTACCGGAACTTGAACGACGCGTCCAGCGTGTCCTCGGCACCCTCGACGTCCGCACCGACGACCGCGACCTGCGCGCCCTGCATGTACGGGATGGTCGAGAGGTCCGCGGCGACCTTGTCCTGGATCTCACCGATCAGCGCCTCGCGCGCCGCCTCGTCGGCCGTCACGGCCTGCTCGAGGATGAGGTCGTTGACCTCGGGGTTGTCGTAGTGGTTCGACAGGAAGTTCTCCGTGAGGAAGAACGGCGTGAGGTAGTTGTCGGCGTCCGAGTAGTCCGGGAACCAGCCGAGCTGGTAGGCCGGGTACAGGTCGGCGACGCGGTCCTCGGAGTACTGCACCCACTCGGTCGACTGCAGGTTGACCGTGAACAGGCCCGACTCCTCGAGGTTCTCCTTGATGATCGCGTACTCGTCGGACGACGACGGGCCGTAACGCTCGGCGACGTACTGGATCGAGATGTCGAGCGGCGTCTGGATGCCGGCTGCGGAGAGACGCTCCGCGGCCTTGTCCGCGTCGGGCGCGCCGTTGCCGTCGCCGTAGAGGCCCTTGAGCGCCTCGTTCGCACCCGTGAGGCCCTCGGGCACGTACGAGTAGAGCGGCGTGAAGGTGCCCTTGTAGACGTCCTCCGAGATCGCGTCGCGGTCGATGAGGTCCGCGATCGCCTGACGCACGGCGAGCGCCTTGGCCGGGTCGGCCTCGGCCGTGGTCGCACCGAACGGCATCGTGTTGAAGTTGAAGACCAGGTAGCGGATCTCGCCGCCGGGGCCGTCGACGACCTTCACGTTGTCGTTGCCGCGGAGGTCCTCGATGTCGGTCGCGCTGAGCGTGCGGTGCGCGACATCGATGTTGCCCTCCTGGACGTCGAGCTTCAGGTTCGACGCGTCGGTGTAGTACCGCACGTTGACCGTCTCGGTCTTCGCCTCGCCCAGGATGCCCTGGTAGTCGGGGTTGGCCTTGTACTGCACCAACTCGTTGACCTTGAAGCTCGAGATCGAGTACTGGCCGGCGAACGGCTCACCGTCGACGATGTCGGCGTCGCTGGTCAGCGAGTCGGCCGAGAAGACGTCCTCGTCGACGATCGGGCCCACCGGGCTCGACAGGATCTGCGGGAAGATCTGGTCGTTCGGCGAGATCAGGTTGAACACGACCGTGAGGTCGTCGGGCGCGTCGACCGACTCGAGGTTGTACAGCAGCGACGACGGGCCGTTCTCGTCGGCGATCGCGAGCTGGCGGTCGAAGGTGAACTTCACGTCCGAAGAGGTGAGCTCGTTGCCGTTCGCGAAGGTCAGGCCCTCCTTGAGGGTCACCGTGTACTGGTTCTCCGAGGTGAACTCGGCCGACTCCGCGATGTCGGGCTCGACGTCGGGGCTGCCGTACGGGGTGTTCAGCAGGAACGGGTAGACCTGGTTCATGACGGCGAACGAGCCGTTGTCGTACGAGCCGGCCGGGTCGAGCGCCGTGACCTGCTCGGTGGTGCCGATGGTGATCGAGTCGCCCGAGGCGGTCTCGCCTTCGCTGCCGCCGGCGGTGCAGCCGGCGAGCGTGAGGGCGGCCACCGAGACGCCGGCCGCCGCGACGAGGCCGCGACGCCGGAGCTGGGATGCGGATGCCATATCCGTCTACCTCTTCCTGAGATGGGACACGCGTGGCCAAGGCAGCCACGGCGGGGGTGATGGCTTCAGACGGCAGGGAGCCGGTGGAACCATCGGCCGGGGTCCAGGCGTGGAGCCGACGTCCATGGACAGCGACGTCGTCTCCCCGCGCTCGATCCGAACCGGTGTCAATAGGACTATCACGATGGATCGTTCAGGTCCGGGAAGCGTTACCTGATCGAATCATCGGAGATCGCAACGGATACCGTTCCCCGATTCCGACGGGTCACCCCGCGCAGGATGCTGCAATATGGCACACACCACCCGCAGGAGGGATGACGAAGACGTGTTCCCGGCAGCCGCGCCGAAGCCTCGAGGCGATCCGCCGTGCTCGGCTCAGTCGGACTCGGCTCAGTCGGACTCGGAGAGCGCCCGCCGCTCGCGCTCCAGTTCGACGAGCGCGCGCTGGATCGCCGAATACGTCTCGCGCTCGGCCGGGTCGGTGCGCTGCAGCCGCCCGAGCAGCTCGCGCTTCTGCCGGAGCAACTCGCGCTCGACGAGCGAGGTCACGACGCCGCGCACGTACGCGGTCGTCGCGGTCTCGGTGCGCTGCGGCACTGGCGCGACCGCGAGCTGCTGCACGACGCCCGCGAACGGTGCCGGCACCTCGGCGACGACGCGGTCGACGCGGACGGCGCCGTCGGTCGCGAGCGCCGACGCGATGCCGTCGCGCACGACCGCGAGCGTCTCGTTGCCGAAGCGGCTGTCGGTGGCGTGCCGGATGAGGTCTGCTCCCGCGGCTTCGGGGAACTGCAGCATGGCCTGCAACGCGTCGCGTTCGAGCCTGGTCGACGGATCGGTCGGCAGCTCGGTGATCGAGAACGGTCGCGCCGGCTCGGGTGGCGGGGCGCCCGTCGCAGCACGCGAGCCGTCGAGCGGCCGAGCGGATGCCCCTCCCCTGGCGGGCCGCCATCGAACGCGGAGCCGGCCTCGCGGCCGTCGCGCCGCCCGCCGTCGCGGGCGCCGTCGCGGTGGGCCCCGATCGGTCTCCGTCACGACCGCCGTCGCGCCCGCGGGCGGCCGCACCGCGGACCGCGCGCTCGACCTCGGCGAGCTCGAGCCCCAGCATCCGCGCCAGCTCGCGCGTGTAGCCGGGACGCAACGACCGGTCGCGGATCTCGGCGATGACCGGAGCCGCGGCGCGAAGCGCGCCGACTCGGCCCTCGACCGACTCGAGGTCGAATCGCGACACCGTGTGGCGGATGACGAACTCGAACAGCGGCGTCTTCTCGTCGATCAGTGCTCGCACGGCGTGGTCGCCCTTCGCCAGGCGCAGATCGCACGGGTCGAGGCCGTCGGGCGCGACCGCGACGTAGGTCTGCGCGGTGAACCGCTGCTCCTCGGCGAACGCGCGCATCGCGGCCTGCTGCCCGGCCGCGTCGCCGTCGAACGTGAACACGACCTCGCCGCCGCCGGTGTCGTCGCCGAGCACCCGCCGCAGCACCCGGATGTGCTCGACGCCGAACGCGGTGCCGCACGTCGCGATCGCGGTCGTCACGCCCGCGAGGTGGCACGCCATGACGTCGGTGTACCCCTCGACGACGACGACCCGCCTGGTGCGCGAGATGTCGCGCTTGGCGAGGTCGAGCCCGTACAGCACCTGCGCCTTGCGGTACACGGCCGTCTCGGGGGTGTTCAGGTACTTCGGCCCGTTGTCGTCCTCCAGCAGGCGGCGCGCGCCGAAGCCGACGACCTGGCCGGTGACATCCCGGATCGGCCACACCAGGCGCCCGCGGAACCGGTCGTACACGCCGCGGTCGCCCTGCGAGACGAGCCCGGCGGCGGCCTGCTCCTCGTGCGAGAAGCCGCGGCCCTTCAGGTGGTTCGTCAGCCTGTCCCAGCTCTTCGGCGCGAATCCGACGCCGAACCGCTTCGCCGCCTCGGCGTCGAAGCCGCGCTCGCCGAGGAAGCGTCGAGCCACGTCGGCCTCGGGCGAACCGAGCTGCTCGACGAAGTACTCCCCCGCAGCCTGGTTCGCGGCGAGCAGTCGCGCGCGATTGCCGTGGTCCTGCGACGGGCCGCCACCGTCCTCGTAGTTGAGCGCGTAGCCGAGGCGCCCCGCGAGCCGTTCGACCGCCTCCGAGAACGAGACGTGGTCCATCTTCTGGAGGAAGGAGTAGACGTCGCCGGACTCGCCGCAGCCGAAGCAGTGGTAGTAGCCGAGTTGCGGCCGCACGTGGAAGCTCGGACTGCGCTCGTCGTGGAACGGGCACAGGCCCTTCAGCGAACCGACGCCGGCCGACTTCAGCGTGACGTGCTCGCCCACGATGTCGGCGATGTTCGTGCGTGCCTTCACCTCTTCGACATCGCTCTGTCGAATTCGGCCCGCCATGCTCACATCCTAGATCCGGTCGGCACCGCTCGGGCCCGCCGTCCTGCGTCGGGCTGCGGCGCGGTCAGCGCTGCACGAGCCGTTCGTACCAGGCGAGCGCCGACTGATCGGTCAGCCCCTGCACCTGGTCGACGATGACGCGCTTGCGGGCTCGGTCGTCTGCGGCGGCGCGCCAGTCGTCGGCGAAGCCGGGATCGAGGTGCTGGTCGCCCGTCGCGAGCAGCACGTCGGCGAGCCCGGTGAGGATGCTCCGCTGCTGCGCGTAGATCGGCTGCCGGGTGTTGCGCGACATCACGAAGGTCGCGACGATGCCCTTCAGCACCGCGATCTCGGCCTGGATCGCGTGCGGCACGACGACGTCGGCGTCGAAGCGGATCAGGCTCGCGAGCGGGAACGCGGAGCGGGTGGCATCCGTCGCGGCGTGCGCGAATCGGCCGATGAGCTGGCTCGTGAGGTTCTTGAGCCGGGCGTGGTCGCGGCGGCTGCCGCTCCACGAGTCGAGCCAGTCGGGCAGCGAGTCGAGCCGGTCGAACGCGGCGATGAGCTCGTCTGCCGGGATCGCCCCGCCGATCCACTCCGACATGGATGCGACGAGGTCGTCGTGGTCGACCCGGGCACCGAGCGCCTCGACGTCGATGTAGCCGTTGACGATCGCGTCCTCGAAGTCGTGCACCGAGTACGCGATGTCGTCGCTCAGGTCCATCACCTGGGCCTCGATGCACAGACGTCGGGCCGGGGCGCCGGCCCGCAGCCACTCGAAGGCCGCCACGTCGTCGGCGTAGAAGCCGAACTTCTGCCGACCCGACGGGTCGGCGACGCCCTGGTCTTCGGGCCACGGGTACTTGCAGCTCGCGTCGAGGCTCGCGCGCGTCAGGTTGAGCCCGTAGCTGCGCCCGTCGTCGCCGAACACCTTCGGCTCGAGCCGGGTCAGGACGCGCAGGGTCTGCGCATTGCCCTCGAACCCGCCGATGTCGGCGGCCCACGTGTTGAGTGCCTTCTCGCCGTTGTGGCCGAACGGCGGGTGGCCGAGGTCGTGCGCCAGGCAGGCGGTGTCGACCACGTCGGGGTCGAGCGCGAGGTTCGCGGCCAACTCCCGCCCGATCTGCGCGACCTCGAGCGAGTGCGTCAGGCGGTTGCGGGCGAAGTCGAGCCCGGCGGTCGGGCTCAGCACCTGCGTCTTCGCCGCGAGGCGCCGCAGCGCGCTGGAGTGCAGCAGGCGTGCCCGATCGCGGGCGAAGTCGCTGCGCCGCGAGGAGTGCTCCTCGGGCAGCATCCGCTCCACGTCGGCGTCGTCGTAGCCGCCGAAGAGTCGTTCGCGCACGGGGCTCAGCCGCCGCTCGTGTCGAGTTCGGCGTCGACGAGGGTGACCCGATCGTGGCCGGCGAGCTCCTGCGAGTCGAGCCAGCCGTCGGGCAGCGCCGGATTCTTCGGCGTGCCGGCGCGGCCGCGCGGGCCCTCGGCGCCCTCACCGGGGTACGGCATCTCCCAGTCGAGCGTCGCGAGCAGGTCGTCGAGGTGTTCGAGCGTGTCGACCGTCGCGAGCTTCGCCCGCAGCTCGCCGCCGACCGGGTACCCCTTGAAGTACCAGGCGACGTGCTTGCGGATGTCGCGGCACCCGCGCTCCTCGCTGTCGAAGAAGTCGGCGAGCAGCTCGGCGTGCCGCCGGAACGTGCGGGCGACGTCGCCGAGCGACGGCTCGTACTTGCGGTCCTCGCCGCGGAACCCGGCGGCGAGGTCGCCGAACAGCCACGGGCGGCCGAGGCATCCGCGCCCGACGACGACGCCGTCGCAACCGGTCTCGGCGACCATGCGCAGTGC
Source organism: Agromyces sp. LHK192 (assembly GCF_004006235.1). NCBI lineage: Bacteria > Bacillati > Actinomycetota > Actinomycetes > Micrococcales > Microbacteriaceae > Agromyces > Agromyces sp. LHK192. Next base: position 1,922,534 of record NZ_CP034753.1, on the reverse strand, counting down.
GTCGTCGGCCGACCAGATGTCGCCGTTGCCGAGCACCGGAACGGTCGTCACCGTCTCCTTCAGCTTCGTGATCGCCGACCAGTCGGCCTCGCCGGAGTAGAACTCCGACGCGGTACGCGCGTGCAGCGCGACGGCCGCGACGCCCGCGCCCTCGGCGATGCGTCCCGCCTCGAGGTAGGTGAGGTGGTCGGCGTCGATGCCCTTGCGCATCTTCACCGTGAGCGGGATGTCGCCCGCCGCGCGCACGGCGCCCTCGACGATGTCGCGGAACAGGCCCGTCTTCCACGGCAGCGCCGACCCGCCGCCCTTACGCGTGACCTTCGGCACTGGGCATCCGAAGTTCAGGTCGATGTGGTCGGCCCGGTCCTCGGCGACGAGCATCGTGACCGCCTCGGCGACCGTCTTCGGGTCGACGCCGTAGAGCTGGATCGACCGCGTCGTCTCGGACTCGTGGTGCGTGATGAGCCGCATCGACTCGGGCGTGCGCTCGACGAGCGCACGGCTCGTGATCATCTCGCTGACGTACAGGCCCGCGCCGAACTCGCGGCAGAGCCGACGGAACGCGGTGTTCGTGATGCCCGCCATGGGTGCGAGCACCACGGGCACGTCGAGTTCGAGACCGCCGATCGTGAGTGGCGCGAAGGTGCTGGTGGGAGTGGACATCGCCTCCGATTCTCCCAGACTTCACGGCTTCGGCGGGCGAGGCGCCGTCGAGCGCGCATAGGATTCGGAGGACGCGCACCGGTGGAGGACCAGATGACGGATGCAACGCCCACGGGCGCCGACCGCGTACGAGCGGATGCCGCGGCCCGCGGCCTCGAGATCGAGGTCATCGAACGACCCGCTGCGCGCAGCCTCGAGGAGGCCGCCGAACTCCTCGGCATCGAACCCGGCGACATCGTGAAGTCGCTCGTCGTGAAGCGCAGCGACGACACGTTCCTCTTCGCCCTGGTGCCCGGCGGCCGCAAGATCAGCTGGCCGAAGCTGCGGGCGCTGGTCGGCGTCAACAAGCTGCAACTGCCGGATGCCTCGCTCGCGCTCGCCGCGACCGGGTACGAGCGCGGCACGATCACGCCGCTCGGCTCGACGACGGCGTGGCCCGTGTACGCGGACGAGTCGATCGTCGGCCGCCGAGTGTCGATGGGCGCGGGTGAGCACGGCCGCAGCCTGTTCGTGCAGGCCGACGACCTGATCGCCGCCTACGGCGCGACGGTCGCCGACCTCAGCGAACCGGAGTAGGCACCGGCGGTCGAGTAGCGAACCAGCCACCGGCGGTCGAGGAGCGAAGCGTATCGAGACCCGAACGACCGGCGGTCGAGGAGCGAAGCGTATCGAGACCCGCACCGGCGATCTCGATACGGTCGCTGCGCTCCCTACTCGATCAACGAGGCGTCTCGCTCCCGGGCACGAAGCAGACGTCGCCCTCGCACACCATGGCCGCGGGGTCGCCGGCCACGAGCGTGAACGGCGACGCCGGCGCCGGCGCATCGGTGGGCGTGGGCGCCCCGTCGGTCACGCCGCCTGTCCCTGCTCGTCGGCCACCTGCGTGAGCACGTTCGCGAACACCTCGGCCGGCTGCGCGCCCGAGACGCCGTACTTGCCCTCGAACACGAAGAAGGGCACGCCCTGGATGCCGTAGGCCTGCGCCTGCGCGATGTCGTCCTGGACGTCGGCGCCGAACGACCCCGACTCGAGCGCCTCGCGGGCGGCGGCGCCGTCGAGCCCGACCTCCTCGGCATAGCCGACGAGCTCGTCGATGCGGTTCACCCGCCCGCCCTCGGTGAAGTAGGCCTTCAGCAGGCGCTCCTTGAGCTCGAGCTGCTTGCCGTGCGCCTTCGCGAAGTGCAGCAGCTCGTGCGCCTTGAGCGTCTTGGTGTGCGCGACCTGCTCGAAGTGGTACTCGAGGCCGGCCTTCGCGGCCACGCCGGTCACGTGGTCCAGCATCTGCTCGACGCGCTCGACCGGCATGCCCTTGCGCTCGGAGAGGTACTCGACCGTCGAACCCTCGAAGTCCAGGGGCGTGTCGGGCGAGAGCTCGTACGAGTGGTACTCGATCTCCACGTCGGGGGCGTCCTCGCCGAGGGCGGCGATGCCGGCCTCGAGGTGCCGCTTGCCGATGTAGCACCACGGGCAGGCGATGTCGGACCAGATGTCGATCTTGATGGGGGAAGTCACGGTGAGGTGCAACGCCGGATCGATGCGTTCGTATTCCCTCACCCGCCGACGACGATGCGGGTCGCCTCGGCGACCACGGCGTCATTGCGGGTGGCATCCGATCGATCCGTCCGGGTCATGATCGCGATCGTCATCGGCGGATGCCCCGGCCGCCACAGCACGCCCGCGTCGTTCACGACGCCGTAGGATCCGCCGCCGGTCTTGTCGGCGAGCTCGTACGGACCGTCGAGGCCGTTCCGCATCCGCTTCCCGGAGGTCTGGCAGCGCAGCATCCACTCCCGCAGGCGCGCCGACGCGAGCACGCCCGCCGCGTCGTCGAGGAGGAGCGCCTCGTACAACATCGCGATGTCGTCGGGCGTGGACGTGTCCCGCAGGTCGCCGGGCAGCGCCTGGTTGAGGTCCGGCTCCCAGCGGTCGAGCCGCGTGTTGCGCGCGCCGAGCGAGGCGGCGAATGCCGTGATCGCTGCGGGACCTCCGAGTTCGCGCAGCAGCAGGTTGCCCGCGGTGTTGTCGCTCGCGCGAACCGCTGCGTCGCACATCAGGTCCGGCGATGCCTGCATCGGCGGGTTCTCGCCACCGAGCACCGAGGAGTCGATCACGATGTCCGCCCTCGTGTACGGGATCGGCGTCGTCCAGTAGACGTCGTCGTACCCGCGCTGCTGGACGAGCGATGCGGCCGCAAGCGTCTTGAACAAGGAGCACATCGGGAACCGTTCGTCGGCGCGGTAGCGGAACGCCCGGCGTTCGCCGCGCACCGCCGCGACGACGCCGATGCTGACGGATGCCTCCCGCTCGAGGTCGGCGAGGGCACGGGCACGACGGTCGAACGACCACCCCGCGCTCGGCGCGGACTGGGCGCGGGCCGGCGCGGCGCCACCGGCCGCACCGAGCGCTGCGCCCGCGGAGATCGCCCCGCCGAGGGCGATCAGCGAGCGACGGGAGAGGTTCCCGCGGGTGTCGGGAGTCGATGCGGAATCTGAATCGGTAGGGAACGAATCGGTCATGCGGCGAGTGTTCCGCGACGGCACCCATTCAGGCAAAGCACTGGAAGCCCGCATTGATGCCAAACTGGCATCGATGTCCCGACACCTCGACCTGATGGCCGCCTGCGAGGCCTTCGTCTCCGTCGCCGAGCGCGAGAGCTTCACCGCAGGAGCCGCGGGTGTCGGCCTCACCCAATCGGTCGCGAGCCGGCGGATCGCCGCGCTCGAAGCGCACTTCGGCGCCCGCCTGTTCGAACGCACCTCGCGTCGAGTCGCCCTGACCGCGTTCGGCAGGCGCATGCTTCCGGGCGCGATCAAGCTCGTCGCCGCCGCGCGAGAACTCGCCGACGATGCCGACCAGGCGCGACTGCACCCCGTCGTCGTCGCCGCGCCCGCCAACGTCCCGCCGCGGGCCGCGGCTCGTCTCATCGCCGCGGCCGCGGCCGGCGGGATCACGATCGAACTGCTCGAGGGCGTGCCCGCCGCGCGGGGCGAATGGATCACCGGAGGACGCGCCGACCTGGCACTCCAGCACGTCGAACCGGACCGAGCGCGATGGAGCAGTCCGCTCGGCGTCGGCTGGGCCCGCCCAGAGCCCGCGCCGGAGTCCGGCGACGACGAGCGCCCGTTCCACCTCGCGGAACTCCGCCCGCGCCGCGGCGGCGCCGAACGACGCCGACTCTGGCTGCAACCCGAGGACGACGTGCCGAACGTGCGAGACCGCCTCGACCGGGTGCGCAACGGCGCCGGACTCGCTCCGGGCCACCTCAGGGTCGCGTCCTCCCCCGCAGCCGCGATGGCGAAGGCGATCGCCGACGACGACCTCGTGCTCTGCACCCCCGCCGAGGCCGAGGCGTACGACCTCGCCTGGCACCCGCTCGGCGACCTGCACCTGCTGCGCGGGTACGCGCTCGTGCACCGCGACGCCGACCTCGCCCGACGGTTCGAACTGGCCGCCGCGAGCCACCTGCCGGCGGTACTCGGCACCTCCCGCGAGAGCACCGATGCGAACTGAACGTCGCGCCGCGGTCCGTGAGGCCGAGGCGGTGCTCGCTGAAGTCGGGCTCACGGCATCCATCACCGTGCGCGACCTCCGGAGCGGAGCGGAACTCGCCCTGCTCCCCGGTCGCCCGTATCCGCTCGCGTCGGTGGTGAAACTGCCGCTCGGCCTCGCGGTGCTGCACGAGGCGTCCGTCGGCCGCCTCGATCTCGGCGAGCAGATCGCGCTCGACCCGCGGAGAAGCACCCCTGGGCGCACCGGGACCTCGAGGTTCGCGCACCCGGCGACGGTCGCCGTCGGCGACCTCCTCTACCTGGCCCTCGCGGTCAGCGATGACACCGCGGCGGACGCGCTCTTCGATCGGTGCCCGCCGGCGACGGTGACGGCGCTCATGCGCGACCTCGGCATCCCCGACCTCACCGTGCGCCACTCGATCCGCGAGCTGCACGAGACGCTCGCGAGCCGGCTCGCACCCGACGAGCAGTCGCAGGCACTCACCCTCGCGATCCGGGCATCCACGCCGGGCGGCGGGCACCTGATCCCCCAGCTCGACGTGACGGGCGCCAACGCGGGTACGGCGACGGCACTCGTCGACCTGCTCGACCGGCTCTGGAACGACCCCTCGCTCGGGGGCGCCCGCGAGGTGCTCAGGCCGATGCTCGCCGGCAACCTCATGCGCCAGCGGCTCGCGCCCGACCTCGAGTCCGACGACGCGACGTGGTACTCGAAGACCGGCTCGTTCCTCCACCTGCGCCACGAGGTCGGCGTGCTCGAGCACGCCGACGGCGGGGTGTTCGCGATCGCCGCGCTCAGCGAATCGTCGGTTCCGGCGCACGTGCAGCCGGCCGCCGACCAGTCGCTCGGCTACGCGGCCCGGCTCCTGCACGACGAACTGCGCGCAGCCGCCGCCGTCCGCTGAACGGCGACGCGGGTCACACCGTCGATTCCGCGACCGGCCGGGACGTGCCGATGCGCGTCACCCAGACGACGAGCGACGCGACCGCGACGAACGCGATCGCGATGACCACCACCCAGAACGCGACGCTCACGTACCCGTTCTCCTGCGTGGCCGGATTCAGGAACGGGTAGGGATACCAGGTCTCGACGCCCTTGACCTGGTCGAAGACGAGCGGACCGCGGATGAGCGTGTACGCGACCCACACGATCGGGAATGCGATCACGATCCACACTTGGCTCCACGCCAACCTGATGCGCCCCGGAGCGACGAGCCAATCGATGACGAGGAGGATCGGCGCCCAGACGTGCAGCACCTCGTTCGTCCACGGCGGCGTATCGCCGCCCCCGGTGACGGGGATCCCGCGAAGCAGCAGGTTGTAGACGATGCCGGTGATCGCCATGTACGTCGCGGCGCACGCTCGCAGCAGTCCGAACCACGACAGATCGGGCACCCGGCCCACCAGCGCGAACACGGCGCCCAGGGTCAGCACCGCCGCGGCGAGGAGGTTCGACTCGATGGTGAAGTAGCTGAAGAAGTTGACGTTGAGGGTGACGAGGTCGTCGAATCCCGACGCGATCCAGAACCCGTGCGAGCCCTGGTAGGTCACGACCACCGCGGCGACGATCGCCGCGGCGACGACGAACCGCGGCACGGCCCAGATGCGCGCGAACCGCAGGTTCGACGATCGGCCTCGGACTCCGGATTCGCTCGCGACGCTCACGGCGCCAGACTAGGGGATGCGCCGACGGCTCAGCCCGCGGCATCCGGCGCGTCGACCGCGCCGCCGAAGCGGCGGTTCCGCGACGCGTAGAGCTCGATCGCCTTCCACAGCTCGACCCGGGAGAAGTCCGGCCAGAGCGTGTCGAGGAACACCATCTCGGCGTACGCCGACTGCCAGAGCAGGAAGTTCGAGGTGCGCTGCTCCCCCGAGCTGCGCACGAAGAGGTCGACGTCGGGCATGTCGGGCACGTACAGGCGCTTCTCGATCAGCCGGTCGCTGACCGCCGACGGCTTCAGGCGTCCTGCGGCGACGTCGTCGGCGATGGAGCGCACGGCGTCGACGATCTCGTTGCGGCCGCCGTAGTTCACGCACATCGTGAACTGGAGGCCGGTGTTGCCCGCGGTGAGGCGCTCGGCGACCTGGAGCTCGTCGATCACGGACTTCCACAGGCGCGGCCTGCGGCCCGCCCAGCGGATGCGCACGTCCCACTCGTTGAGCTGGTCGCGGCGACGGTGCAGCACGTCGCGGTTGTACCCCATCAGGAACCGCACCTCGTCGGGCGAGCGCTTCCAGTTCTCGGTCGAGAACGCGTACACCGAGAGGTGCTTCACGCCGATCTGGATGGCGCCCGCGACGACGTCGAGCAGCACCTCCTCGCCGGCCTTGTGCCCTTCGATGCGGGTCAGGCCCTGTCGGTTGGCCCAGCGCCCGTTGCCGTCCATGACGATCGCGACATGGTTCGGCACGGCGCCTTTCGGCAGCTCGGGCGGCGTGAGCCCGGTCCAGTCCAGCGGCCGGTAGGGCACGGCGTCCTTGTGGGTGTACGGCTTGGGGGTCACTTCGGTGCGGGTTCCCTCGTCACGTGCGGCAGCGAGCGCAGACCCCGCTCGAGGTGCCACTGGGTGTAGGCGGCGATGATGCCGCTGGCCTGGTTGCGGTCGCGTTCGGGTGCCTGTTCGGCGTACGTCCAGTCGCCCGCGAGCAGCGCGCCGAGCAGCCCGATCGTCGACGGGTCGATGCGCGGCGAACCGGGCGGTGCGCACTCGTCACACACGACGCCGCCGAGCTGCACGACGACCGCGGTGTGCGAGCCCTCGCGGGCGCAGCGCGCGCAGTCCTGGAAGCTCGGCGCCCATCCGGCCAGGGCCAGCGAGCGGAGCAGGTACGAGTCGAGCGTCAGCGACGGTCCGTGCTCGCCACGGGCGAGCGACCGGAGCGCACCGACGAGCAGGAGGTACTGCTGCAGCGATCCCTCCGCCTCGGTCATCCGGTCGGCGGTCTCGACCATCGCATTCGCCGCCGTGTACGCGGCGTAGTCCTGCGAGATCTCGGCGCCGTACGAGCCCAGCGAATCGGCCTGGGTGATCACGTCGAGGGTGCGGCCCTCGTACAACTGCAGGTCGGCGACCATGAACGGCTCGAGCCTGGCACCGAACTTCGAAGCGGTGCGGCGCACGCCCTTCGCGACCGCGCGGATCTTGCCGTGCCGCCGCGTGAGCAGCGTGACGATGCGGTCGGCTTCGCCCAGCTTGTGGGTGCGGAGCACCACCGCTTCATCTCGATAGACCGGCACCCCTCGATTCTCCCACCAGCGACCCACGCGACGGCGCACCGCGCGGATGCCGCGCCCGGGGCATCCGCTCTGGTTCACTGTCTGCGTGGAAACCGAGCAGTTCGTCATCCCCCTCTGGCTCGACCTCACCGCGGTCGGCCTCGGCGGCATCCAGGGCGCCCTGTTCGCCTCCGGGTTCCGTGGCGAACGGCGGCTCGACCTGTTGGGCGTCGCGCTCGTCGGCATCGTGATGGGGTTCGGCGGCGGCATGATCCGAGACCTCCTGCTCAACGCGCCGCTCCGGGCGCTCGAGAGCGACTGGTACCTGATCGTCGCGGTCGCCGCCGCGCTCGTGGGCATGCTCCTCGCCGGCCCGCTCACCCGACTCAACGTCGTGATCGTCGGACTCGATGCGATCGTGATCGGCATGTTCGGCGCGCTGGGCACGTCGAAGGCCCTGGCCTCCGGGCTGCCGCTGCTACCTGCCGTGTTCGTCGGCGTGGCGGCGGCCGTCGGCGGCGGCGTGCTCCGCGACATGCTGATGGGGTTGCCGGTCGCGATCATGCACGTCGGCTCGCTGTACGCCGTGGCGGCGGGAGCCGGATGCATCGTGCTCGCCGTGCTCAACCTGTTCGAGGTTCCCCTGCTCATCAGCGGGATCACCTGCGTCGTCGTCACGAGCATCATCCGCTGGCTCGCCGTGATCTTCGACGTGTCGCTGCCCGAGCAGCGCATGCTCTACCGCCGCAAGGTCGCGACGGAGACCGGCATGATGCCGATCATCCGTCGCTGACCTCGCGCACGGACATCGCCGGAGGCCGGCGCGACACAGGCCGGCCCGCCGCCGCAGGTTCAGGCCAGCGCGGCCTCGCGATCGGCCTCGGCCGGCACCGTGCCGCGCACCGCCCGGTTCACGGCCGACACGACGGCCTTGAGCGACGCGGTCGAGATGTCGGCGTCGATGCCGACGCCCCACAGCACCCGGCCGCCGACCTCGAGTTCGACGTATGCCGCCGCCAGGGCGTCGCCCGAAGCGGTGAGCGCGTGCTCGACGTAGTCGCGCAGCTTCACCTGGACGCCGGTGCCGCCCAGCACGGAGAGGAACGCCGAGATCGGGCCGTTGCCGCTCGCGTCGACCGCGGTGCGCTCATCGCCGTCGCGCAGGCCGACGTGCACGTGCACGACGCCGTCGAGCGCGGACTCGGTGCGCAGCGACAGCAGTTCGAACCGCCCCCACCGCTCCTCGGGCCGTTCGGCGGGCGCGGGCAGGTACTCGTCGTTGAAGATCCGCCAGATCTCGTCGCTCGTGACCTCGCCGCCCTCGGCGTCGGTCTTCGCCTGCACGACGCCCGAGAACTCGATCTGCAGCTTCCGCGGCAGGTCGAGCGCGTGGTCGCTCTTCAGCAGGTACGCGACGCCGCCCTTGCCCGACTGCGAGTTCACGCGGATGACCGCCTCGTAGCTGCGCCCCAGGTCGCGCGGGTCGACCGGCAGGTACGGCACGCCCCACTCGAGGTCGTCGACGGCGACGCCCTCGGCCTCGGCGCGCGCGGCCATGGCTTCGAAGCCCTTCTTGATCGCGTCCTGGTGCGAGCCCGAGAACGCGGTGTAGACCAGGTCGCCGGCCCACGGACTGCGCTCGTGCACGGGCAGCTGGTTGCAGTACTCGGCGGTGCGCTTGATCTCGTCGACGTCGCTGAAGTCGATCTGCGGGTCGATGCCCTGCGTGAACAGGTTGATGCCGAGCGCGACGAGGTCGACGTTGCCGGTGCGCTCGCCGTTGCCGAACAGGCATCCCTCGATGCGGTCGGCGCCCGCCATGTAGCCGAGTTCGGCGGCGGCGACGGCGGTTCCGCGGTCGTTGTGCGGATGCAGCGACAGGATCACGTTCGCTCGGTGCGCGAGGTGACGGCTCATCCACTCGATCGAGTCCGCATAGACGTTCGGCGTCGCCATCTCGACGGTCGCCGGCAGGTTGATGATGACCTTGCGCTCGGGCGTCGGCTCGAACACCTCGAGCACCTGGTTGCAGACGTCGACGGCGAACTCGAGCTCGGTGCCCGTGTAGCTCTCGGGCGAGTACTCGTAGTAGACCGTCGTGCCGGGCACGGTCGACTCCATCTCGCGGCACTTGCGCGCGCCGTGCAGGGCGATGTCGATGATGCCCTGCCGGTCGGTGCGGAACACGACCTCGCGCTGCAGCACGCTCGTCGAGTTGTACAGGTGGACGATCGCCTGCTTCGCACCCCGGATCGACTCGTAGGTGCGCTCGATCAGGTGGTCGCGCGCCTGCGTCAGCACCTGGATGGTGACGTCGTCGGGGATCGCGCCCTCGTCGATGAGGCTCCGGACGAAGTCGAAGTCGGTCTGGCTCGCGCTCGGGAACCCGACCTCGATCTCCTTGTAGCCCATGCGCACCAGCAGGTCGAACATGATGCGCTTGCGCTCGGGGCTCATCGGGTCGATGAGCGCCTGGTTGCCGTCGCGCAGGTCGACGGCGCACCAGCGGGGCGCCTCGGTGATGCGGGTCGACGGCCAGGTCCGATCGGGCAGGTCGACCACGATCTGCTCGTGGAACGGGCGATACCGGTGGACGGGCATCGGGGAGGGCTTCTGGGTGTTCTGCATTGCTCGCTCTTCTCGCTTCAGTCTGTGTCAGCCGACGACGAACTCCGCTGCGAGGGAGGCCTGTGAACTAGGACTCGCAGCGGCAGCTAAGGAGAAGCAGGCCGTGAAGCACGGATCAAGGCTAGCACCCCGCCGGACGCCGCGGATCGACCGCGACGGATCGACCACGCGGGATCGACCACGCCGGATCGACCAGGCCGACTCGACCACGCCCGACACGGCGAAACGCCCCGTCGCGACCGGTGGCGCCGGGCGACGGGGCGGATCGGTGCGGCGGCCCGTTCCCCAACGGCCGCCGCACGCTCACTCGACCGCGAGTGCGGCCACCGGTGAGATCCTGACCGCCCGTCGCGCGGGCGTGACGGATGCCGCGAGCGTGATGAGCGCCGCCGCTCCCACCACGATCGCGACGACGACCCACGGCACCGACGGAACGACGAAGGTCGGCTCCCCCTCGATCGACCCGAGCATCGACTGCGCACCGAGCCACCCGTAGACCGTGCCGAGCACGAGCCCCGTGACGGTCGCGGCGACCGTGAGCGCGGCCGCCTCCGCGAGGATCATCGAGCGCACCTGGGCGCGGTCGAACCCGAGGGCGCGAAGGAGTCCGATCTCGCGCGTGCGCTGCAGCACGCTGATCGACAGCGTGTTCACGAGTCCGACCGCGGCGATCACCGCACTGAATCCGACGAGCGCCGAGAAGACGGCGATCGTGCCGTCGATGACCGGGCCGATCGCCGCGTCGAGCATCTCCTGACTGCTCAGGATGCGCCCCATCGCCACACGGTACGTCTCCATCGTGACCGCGAACATCGTCACGAGGGTGACGCCGACCACGAGGCCGATGGTCATGCGGGTCGCACGCTCGGGGTGGCGCACCGCGTTCTCGGCGGCGAGGCGTGCGGCCGGCGAAGACCCGAGCAACCGCCCGACCGCGCGCAGCACGGGCGGCATGATGCGGTCGGCGACGAGCACGACCCCGGTGAACGACAGGATGCCCCCCACGACGCCCACGAGCACGCCCAGCGGGTGGAACAGGCCGATCACGACCCCGCCCGCGAGCGCGAGCGCGCCGAGCACGACGAGCACGACACCCGTCGCCGTACGGCCGGCCCGGCGCCCGACCTCCTCGCTCGAGGACTCCGTCGAGTTGCCGAGCGCCTCGGCCGGGCGCACCGCGAGCACGCGCCGCGAGCCCGCCCAGGCCGCCAGCCAGGTCGTGAGGACGACGGCGACCATCGGCACCACGAGCACCGGGTCGAGGTAGCCGTAGTCGAACGACGGGAGCATGTCGGCGGCGACCGCCCACTGCGCGACGGCCCAGGCGATGAGCGTGCCGAGGGCCGCGCCCGCGACCGCGCCGACCGCGCCGACCAGCAGTCCCTCCCTGGCGATCGTCGCGCGCTGCGCCCTCGCACTCGACCCGATGAGCCGGAGCAGTGCGATCGTGCGGGTCCGGCCGGCGACGACCGTCGCGACGGTGTTCGCCGTCGTCACGGCCGACACGTAGACCGCGATCGCGATGAACACGAACGCGACGACGTCGAGCATCGTCTTGACGGTGCCGCTCGACCCTGCGACCTCGTCGGCCGCGATGACGGCGGTGAGGATGCCCGTGACCTGCAGCAGCGCCACCCCGAACGCCGAGGCGAGGACCGCGACGAGCAGCGTCGGCAGGTGGTCGCGGATGCCCCTGCTCACGCCGCCGTCTCCATCTGGAGCATGTACGCCGAGATCTCCTCCGGCGTGATGCGCGGGGAGTCGCGGACGATTCGGCCGTCGGCGAGGAAAAGGATCCGGTCGGCGTGGCTCGCCGCGATCGGGTCGTGGGTGACCATCGCGATCGACTGACCCGACCGCGAACTCGCGGTCGCGAGGAGGCCGAGCACCTCGCGGCCGGTGCGCGAGTCGAGGTTCCCGGTCGGCTCGTCGGCGAAGACGAGGTCGGGGCGGGTCGCGAGGGCTCGGGCGATGGCGACGCGCTGCTGCTGACCGCCGGACAGTTCATGGGGACGATGGCGGAGCCTGGCCGTGAGCCCGAGCGAGTCGACGAGTTCGTCGATCCACGCCTGCTCCTCGCGCGACGGGCGGCGGCCGTCGAGCTCGAACGGCAGCACGATGTTGCCTCGCACGTCGAGCGTCGGGATCAGGTTGAACGACTGGAAGACGAAGCCGATACGGCGGCGACGCAGCACCGTGAGCTGTGCGTCGGAGAGGTCGGTGATGTCGGAGTCGCCGAGCCACACCTGCCCCGATGTGGGCGTGTCGAGGCCGGCCATCAGGTGCATGAGCGTCGACTTGCCCGAGCCCGACGGCCCCATGATCGCCGTGAACTCGCCGCGACGCAGGCCGATCGAGACGTCGTCGAGCGCGACGACCTCACCGGTGCCGGCGCCGTACCGCTTGCCGAGCCTGACGGCGCGGGCGATGAGACCGAGGTCGGAGGGAGGGTTCTGCATGCTGTCGACGCTACGGATCCGCGTGCGGCGGGGCATCCGACCGGGGGTTGCCGTGCATCATCCCATCGGATGATCCGGGCGTCGGCCGAGCGGTGGGAGCGGTGGGCGCGCTCAGCCGGTCAGGTCGTGCTCGTACGCGAACACCACGAGCTGCACCCGATCGCGCAGGCCGAGCTTCGCGAGGATGCGGCTCACGTGGGTCTTCACCGTGGCCTCGCTGAGGAACTCGCTCGTCGCGATCTCCGTGTTCGACAGCCCGCGGGCCGCGAGGCCGAAGATCTCGCGTTCACGCGGCGTCAACTCAGACCAGGCCGCCGGCGCCGGACGTGCCACGCCGCTGCGCCGCACGTGCGCGAAGAGCTCGCGCGTCGCCGTGGCCGCGAGCACCGCGTTGCCCTGATGCACCGTCCGGATCGCCGCGAGCAGGAACTCCGGGTCGGCGTCCTTCAGCACGAACCCGCTCGCGCCCGCGCGGATCGCCCTCGCCGCGTTCTCGTCGAGGTCGAACGTCGTGAGGACGATGATGCGGGGCGGCGTGCGCCCCGCGCGATCTGCGTCGGCGAGGATCCGCTCGGTCGCCTCGATGCCGTCGGCGAGCGGCATCCGCACGTCCATGAGCACGACGTCGGGTCGCGCGCGTTCGACGAGCGCGACCGCCTGCACGCCGTCGCCCGCCTCCCCCGCGAACTCGAGATCGGGTTGCGACTCGACGAGCATCCGGATGCCGGCGCGGAAGAGCGCCTGGTCGTCGACGAGCGCGACGCGGATCGGCGTCATGCGGTCCTCCCCTTCGTCGCCGGTACCTCGGCCACCAGCCGGAACCGGTCCTCGCCCTCGTACTCGGCCTGCAACGCACCGCCCGCGAGCTGCGCTCGCTCGCGCATCCCCGGAATCCCGTGACGGAACCCGGTCGTCTCGCGCGGGGCATCCGCCCGGACCCGGTTGACCAGGTCGATGAGCACGCCTCGCTCGCTCCACGTGAGCCGCAACTCGACCGGCCGCGAGACGTCGCCGTGGCGCAGCGCGTTCGTCAGGCCCTCCTGCACGATGCGGTAGACCGCGATCTGGTGACCGGTGCCGAGCGGGGTCCGGTCGCCGACCTCGTCGAACCGCAGGTCGAGGCCCGCTGCCCGGAGCTGGTCGAGCAGCGGATCGAGGTCGTCGAGCACGGGCTGCGGCGTCGCCGCCTCCGTGTGGCGCAGTTCGGCGAGGAGCGACCGGACGTCGCCGAGCGCGCCGCGCGCGACCTCGGCGATCGTCCCGAGCGCGGTGACGGATGCCTCGGGCCGGGTCGTCGCCGCGAAGCGGGCGCCGTCGGCCTGGGCGATGACCACTGCGAGCGAGTGCGCGACGACGTCGTGCATATCGCGCGCGATGCGGTTGCGCTCCTGCTCGACGGCGTACCGGTACTCGGCGAGCTCCCGCTTGCGGGTCGCCTCCTCCTCGCGCCGACGGATGTCCCGCGAGTCGCGAACCGCACGCACGAGCAGGCCCGCGGTCCACGCGAGCACCAGCACGGCGATCGAGGCGACGAAGAGGAAGAGCATCCAGACCGCCATCGACAGCGGCGCGGCGGCGTCGGCGGGCGAAGAGGCCCCGTCGAAGATCGGCTTCACGAGCGCGAGGTAGAGCGTCGCGACCAGCGCGCCGACCCCCGCCGACGCGAGGCCGAGCCAGCGCAGCAGCCGGCCGCCGTGCGCCGAGGTCGAGTAGAGCACGCCGAGCACCGCGGCGTCGTAGAGCTGGAGGTCGCGCAGCGTGAGCATCTGCACGAGCGCGGCGACCCAGGCGATGCCCAGCGACCACGCCGGCTCGAGCCGGCGAACCGCCAATGCTCCGACGAACACGATGAGCGCGACGATGTCGGCCGCGTTGCCGAGCAGCGCGAACGGGAGGCACGCGAGGCCGAACAGGCCGGCCAGGACGAGGTCCGTCACCAGCTTGCCGCGGCTCAGCGGTTCGCGTTCCGGTGCAGTGGTCACCGATCCACCGTACGCGCCCGACACCGAGGCATCCGGCTCAGCCCACCGGAATCATCCTCGCGATGGAGGCCGCTCCGCGATCGTCAGAACCCGAGCCGCCCCAACTGCTTGGGGTCGCGCTGCCAGTCCTTCGCGACCTTCACGTGCAACGCGAGGTACACCTTCCGGCCGAGCAGCGCCTCGATCTGGGCCCGAGCCGTCGCGCCGACCTCCTTGAGGCGTGCACCGCCCTTGCCGATGATGATGCCCTTCTGGCTGTCGCGCTCGACGTACAGGTTCGCGTACACCTCGACGAGGTCCTTGTCGTCGCGCTCGACCATGTCCTCCACCGTGACCGCGATCGAATGCGGCAGTTCGTCGGCGACGCCCTCGAGCGCCGCCTCGCGGACGAACTCCGCGATGCGCTCCGCCACTTCCTCGTCGGTCGTCGTCTCCGCGGGGTACAGCGCCTGATCGGACTCGGGCATGAGCGCCAGGAGCTCGGCGACCAGCACCTCGAGCTGCTCGCCTCGGGGTGCCGAGACCGGGATGATCGCCGCCCACTCGCGAAGCTCCGACACGGCGAGCAGCTGCTGTGCGACCTTCGCCTTCGATGCGGCATCCGTCTTCGTGACGATCGCGACCTTCTTCGCGTGCGGGTACTGGTCGAGCTGCTCGTTGATGAAGCGGTCCCCCGGCCCGATCGCCTCGTTCGCCGGCACGCAGAACGCGATCACGTCGACATCGCCGAGCGTCGACTGCACGAGCGTGTTCAGCCGCTCGCCGAGCAGCGTGCGCGGTCGGTGCAGGCCGGGGGTGTCGACCAGGATCAACTGCCCGTGCTCGCGGTGCACGATGCCACGGATCGCCCGGCGCGTGGTCTGCGGCTTCGAGCTCGTGATCGCGACCTTCTCGCCGACCAGCGCGTTCGTCAGCGTCGACTTGCCGACGTTCGGCCTCCCCACGAAGGAGACGAACCCGGCGCGGTAGTTCGGAGACTCAGCCATCGGAACGGCCCCTTTCCATGTCCGCGCCCTGGAATGCCGTGCGCGCGTCGATCAGTGCCTGGTCGGGCCAGGCGAGGATGGTCGCGATCCGCTTTCGACGTCCCTCGGTGCGCTCCGCCTCGAGCAGCAGCCCGGAGACCGCGACCCGGTCGCCCGGCTGCGGGAGCCGGCCGAGCTCCTTCGCGAGCAGCCCGCCCGCAGTGTCGACGTCGTCGTCCTCGAGGTCGAGCCCGAACAGCTCGCCGAGCTCGTCGATCGGCAGGCGCGCGTTCACGCGGAAGCGATCGCCGCCGAGCTCCTCGACCTGCGCGGCCTCGCGGTCGTACTCGTCGGAGATGTCGCCGACGAGCTCCTCGATCAGGTCCTCCAGGGTCGCGAGCCCCGCGATGCCGCCGTACTCGTCGACGACCATCGCGAGGTGGTTCGACGTCGCCTGCATCTGCCGCAGCAGCGCGTCGGCCTTCATCGAGTCGGGCACGAAGACCGCGGGGCGTGCCAGCGAGCCGACCGTCATCGCATCCGCATCCAACGGCTGCTCGAACGCCAGCCGCGCGACATCGCGCAGGTACAGCACGCCGATGACGTCGTCGGCGTCGCGCTCGATGACGGGCACGCGCGAGTACCCGGCGCGGAGGAACACCGCCATCGCCTGCGGCAGGTGCGCCGTCGCGTCGATGGTCACCATGTCCGTGCGGGCGACCATGACCTCGCGGACGACCGTGTCGTTGAACTCGAAGATCGAGTGGATGAGCTCGCGGTCCTCGGGCTCGAGCACCTCGAGCTCGGCGGCCTCGTCGACGATGCTGAGCAACTGCTCCTCGCTCGAGACGCCGGCGAACCGGATGCGCGCGGGCGTCACGCGGTTGCCGAGCGCCACCAGCGCTCCGGCGATCGGCCCGAGGCTCACCCGGAGGAACCGCACGATCGGCGCCGACCAGCGCAGCACCGTGCGTGCGTGCACGCGGCCGACGCTCCGCGGGCTCGCACCGACCAGCACGAACGACACCGCGGTCATGATCAGGGCCGACCAGAGCAGCACGAACCAGACGTTGTCGATGAACGACGCGAGGGCGAGCGTCACGAGCACCGCGGCCGTGGTCTCCGTGAGGATGCGCACGAAGTTGACGGCATTGACGTGCGGCCCCGGATCCTCGGCGATCGCGAGCAGCGACGCTCGGCGACGCGAGACGAGCGCCAGATCGGTCAGGTCGGCGCGCGACAGCGTGCCCAGCGCGGAATCGACGGCGGCCATCAGTCCGCCGAAGGCGACGAGCACGAGCGCCGCCGAGAGGAACACCCACTCCTGCATGGTCAGCGGCGGCGCTCCTGCATCGCGAACCCGACGAGGATGTCGCGCTGGATCGAGAACATCTCCTTCTCCTCGTCGGGCTCGGCGTGGTCGAACCCGAGCAGGTGCAGGATCCCGTGGGCCGTGAGCAACTGGAGCTCGTCGAGGAGTGTGTGGCCCGCCTGCCGGGCCTGCGATTCGGCGACCTGCGGGCAGAGCACGACGTCGCCGAGCAGACCCGGCGAAGTGGGCTGGTCCTCGGTGCCCGGCCGCAGCTCGTCCATGGGGAAGCTCAGCACGTCGGTCGGCCCCGGCTCGTCCATCCACTGCACGTGCAGCTGCTCCATCGCACCCTCGTCGACGAGGAGGATCGCGAGCTCGGCGTCGCGGTGCACGTGCATCGTGTCGAGCGCGAAGACGGCGAGGCGCTGCAGGGCCGCCTCGTCGACCTCGACGGCCGATTCGTTGTTGATCTCGATGCTCATCTGGTCGGACTCCGTCTGGTCGGTGCGTCGTGGCGTCGGTGGGTCGTGTCGTCGGGCGGTCGGCGGCCGCCCGGTCAGCTCTTCGGCCGCGGAGGCTGGCGGTCGCGCGGTATCCGCCCGCGGCGCTCCGCGCGGTTCGCGAACTCGCGCGCCTGCTCGCGTTCGAACCGCTGCGCCTGGTTGCGCTGGTCGTACTCGGTGTAGGCGTCGACGATGCGGCCGACGAGCGTGTGCCGCACGACGTCGTCGCTCGTGAGCCGGGCGAAGTGGATGTCGTCGATGCGGTCGAGGATCTTCGTCACGAGTCGCAGTCCCGAGGCGCCACCCGGCAGGTCGACCTGCGTGATGTCGCCGGTGACGACCATCTTCGAGCCGAACCCGAGGCGGGTGAGGAACATCTTCATCTGCTCGGGCGTGGTGTTCTGCGCCTCGTCGAGCACGACGAACGAGTCGTTCAGGGTGCGACCGCGCATGTAGGCGAGCGGGGCGACCTCGACCGTGCCGGAGGCGAGCAGCTTCGGCACGAGCTCGGGGTCCATCATCTCGTTGAGCGCGTCGTAGAGGGGCCTGAGGTACGGGTCGATCTTGTCGGTGAGCGTGCCGGGCAGGAATCCGAGGCGCTCGCCGGCCTCGACGGCCGGGCGGGTCAGGATGATCCGGCTGACCTCCTTGCGTTGCAGCGCCTGCACGGCCTTCGCCATCGCGAGGTACGTCTTGCCGGTTCCGGCCGGCCCGATGCCGAACACGATGGTGTGCTCGTCGATCGCGTCGACGTAGGCGCGCTGGCCCTCGGTCTTCGGGCGGATCGACTTGCCGCGGCTCGAGACGATGACCTGGCCGAGCAGCTCGGACGGGCGTGCGCCCGGGTCCTGGTCGAGCATCCTGGCTGAACTCCTGACTTCGGTGGGGGTCGGATCCTGTCCGTTCCGGACCAGTTCGAGCAACTCCTCGATGAGCCGGCGCACGCGCAGTCGCCCGTCGGCGTCTCCTCGGATCGCGATCTCGTTGCCGCGCACGTGCACGGTCACGCCCGGGTACTCGCGCTGGATGCTCGAGAGCAGGCGGTCCTGCGGGCCGAGCAGCCGCACCATCGCGATGCCGTCGATCTCGAGTCGCTCCTCGCCGACCGCCGGATCGGGCACGGTCTGCGCGGGGCCGTCGACGGATGCCTCGACGCCGTCGGTCCGCTCGGGTTCAGCCGGCGGCAAGCGAGCCCTCCTCGAGGCCGCCGGCCAGGACGTGGGCGTGCACGTGGAAGACGGTCTGCCCGGCGTCCGCGCCGGTGTTGAACACGAGCCGGAACTGGCCGTCGGCCAGTTCGCCGGCCACGCGGTGCGCGACGTCGACCAGCTCCGCGAGCAGGGCCGGGTCGGCCGCGGCGAGTTCGACCACGTCGCGGTGGTCGCCCGACCGCGGGGTCACGACGACGTGGATCGGCGCCTTCGGCGCGATGTCGTGGAACGCGATCACCCGCTCGGTCTCGGCCACCATCTCCGCCGGGATCTCACCGGCCGAGATGCGTTCGAACACGGTCGGTTCCCGGGTCTCGCTCATCCTTCCATCGTAGCGACGGATGCGTCACCACCGCCCGATCGCCGCGGAGATCACGGCGATCGCCGCCGGTCCCGCGGTCGACGTCCGGAGCACGGATGCCCCGAGCCGCACGCTCTCGGCACCCGCAGCGGTGAGCCGGGCGAGCTCCTCGGGGGCGATCCCGCCCTCGGGGCCGACGACGAGCGCGAGGTCGCGGCCGTCGAACTCCAGGTCGGTGAGCGCGACGGTCGCCGTGGGCTCGAGGAGGAGCATCCGCGCGCCGTGCAGCCGGTCGGCGAGCGTCGCCGTCGATGCGACCTCGTCGACCTCTGGCCGCCAGGCGCGGATCGACTGCTTCACGGCCTCGCGCACGATCGATGCCCAGCGCGCCCGCCCCTTCGCGGCCTTCGGCCCGTCCCACCGCGAGATCGACCTCGCGGCCGACCACGGCACGATGCGGTCGACACCGAGTTCGGTGGCGGCCTGCACGGCCAGCTCGTCGCGGTCGCCCTTCGCGAGCGCCTGCACCAGGATCAGCGCCGGGGCGGGGCGCTCCTCGACGAGGACCTCGTCGACCTCGAGCGCGAGGTCGCGCGGACCCGTCGAGACGACGGCACCGCGCACGATGCGCCCGCGGCCGTCGCCGATGGCGAGCCGCTCGCCGACGCGCACGCGGGCGACGGTCACGGCGTGCCGCGCCTCGTCGCCGGCGAGCTCGACGCGATGGCCGACGCCGACCGCCCCGAGGTCGAGGTCGTCGACGAGGTACAGGCTGCTCATCGCGATCAGCCCAGGAAGCGGTCGCGCAGGCGCGCGAACAGTCCCTGCTGGAAATGGGCGAGCTCGGGAGCGGCGGACTTGCGCGACGCCGCGAACTGCTCGACGAGAGCGCGCTCCTTGCCCGAGAGCTTCGTCGGGGTGACGACCTGCACGCCGATGCGCAGGTCGCCGCGGCCGTTGCCGCGCAGCTTGGTGACGCCGCGATCCTTGACGGTGATGATCTCGCCCGCCTGGGTGCCGGGCTTGAGCTCGACCTGGACGTCGCCGTCGAGTGCCGGGATCGTCGTGGTCGTGCCGAGGATGGCGTCGGTCATCTGCACCTCGAGGGTCGCGAGCAGGTCGTCGCCGTTGCGGCTGAACACGTCGTGGTTGCGCACCTTGATCTCGAGGTACAGGTCGCCGTTGCTGCCGCCGGCGGGCCCGACCTCGCCGGAGCCCGGCATCTGCAGGCGAAGGCCGGTGTCGACGCCGGCCGGGATGTCGACCGGCACGGTGCGGCGCGCCCGCACGCGACCCTGCCCCTGGCAGGTGACGCACGGCGTGGCGATCACGGTGCCGTAGCCGCGGCAGCTGCCGCACGGGCTGGAGGTCATCACGTTGCCCAGCAGCGAGCGCACCGCGCGCTGGATCGATCCGGTGCCGTGGCAGATGTCGCACGTGACGGGTGCGGTCCCCGGCTGGCAGCAGGAGCCGTGGCACGTCTCGCAGAGCACCGCGGTGTCGACCTCGAGGTCGCGGTGCGTGCCGAAGACGACCTCGTCGAGGCCGACCTCGACGCGGATCAGGGCGTCCTGCCCGCGCTCGCGGCGCGATCGGGGTCCGCGGGTCTGCTGGCCGCCGCCGAAGAACGTCTCGAAGATGTCGCCGAAGCCGCCGAATCCCTGGCCGCCCATGCCGCCCTGGCCGCCGAGGTCGTACTGCTGTCGCTGCTTCGGATCGGAGAGCACGTCGTAGGCGTGGGTGACCTCCTTGAACCGCTCGGATGCCTCCGTGCCCGGATTCACGTCCGGGTGGAGCTCACGGGCGAGACGGCGGTACGCCTTCTTGATCTCGTCCGGGGTGGCGTCCTGGGCGACGCCGAGGACCTCGTAGTGGTCGGCCACTGAGGGCTGTCCTTTCGATCGTGATGCCGGCGGCCCGGAGGCGCCGAAGGTTCGGTACGCGGGCGGTCAGTGCTCGCCGAGCGTTCGGGAGAGGTATCGGGCGACCGCACGGACGGCCCCCATGCTCGCGGTGTAGTCCATGCGGGTGGGGCCGACGATGCCGAGCCGGGCGATGTCGCGCCCGGGCACCGAGAACGCACTGGTGACGACGGATGCCTCGGCGAGCCCGTACGGGGCGTTCTCCCGCCCGATGCGCACGGCGACGCTGTGCGAGTCCGCCGCCATCTCGCCGAACAGTCGCAGCACGACGACCTGCTCCTCGATCGCCTCGATCACGTCGAGGATCGACCCGGAGAAGTCCTGCTCGGTGCGTACGAGGTTCGCCGCTCCGGCGACGACGAGCCGGTCGCCGCGCTGCGCGCGGGCCAGCTCGGCCAGGGTGGCCGCGAGCGTGTGCAGCACGGCCGCGTGGCGGGGATCGGTGGTCGGGATCTCGCCGGACAGGGCCGCCGCGGCCTCGGCGAGGGTCAGCCCGCCGGCGACGTCGTTGAGGCGGACGCGAAGGTCGGCGATCGTCGCGGCGTCGATCGCGTCGCCGAGGTCGGCCAGGCGTTGCTCGACCTGCCCGGAGTCGGTGATCAGGATGCACAGGACGCGCGCGGCGTCGAGGTGCACGAGTTCGACGTGGCGGACGCGCGAGCTCGCGAAGCTCGGCACCTGGACGACGGCGAGCTGGTTGGTGAGCTGCGCCATGAGCCGGACGGTGCGCGCGAGGAGTTCGTCGAGGTCGCCGGCCTCGCCCAGGAACGTGTCGATGGCGTGGCGCTGGGCCGTGGTGAGCGGGCGCACGTCGCTGAGCTGGTCGACGAAGACGCGGTAGCCCTTGTCGGTCGGGATCCGACCCGACGACGTGTGCGGGGCCGCGATCAGCTCCTCCTCCTCGAGGAGGGCCATGTCGTTGCGGATCGTCGCCGCCGAGACGCCGAACGAGTGGCGCTCGACGATCGTCTTCGAGCCGACGGGCTCGCGCGACGCGACGTAGTCCTGGACGATCGCGCGGAGCACCGCCAGACCGCGTTCCGAGACCATCGACCCTCCGCATCCGCTCGATTGGCACTCACCGTGCCTGAGTGCCAATGGTACCGCGACTTTCAGTGTCAGCACCGTTGCCGGGCGCTCCGGGGCGACGCTACCGTATGCAGGTCCGCATCACCCCGGTCCCCGCTGCGGATACCGCGGCGCTCGCGGGTCGTCCCCCTCCCCACCCGAAAGGCATGCTCATGTCCGACCAGTCAGCACCCGATCCCAACGCCGCGCCGCAGGCGCCGGCGCCCGCTCCCGCGGCTCCGCTGAGCCCGGAGCAGGACATCCAGTGGGCGTCGTTCGCCCACCTCGGCGGCATCCTCGGATTCCTGCCGTCGCTCATCATCTGGCTCGTCTTCAAGGACCGCGGCGCGTTCACGAACGTCGAGGCCAAGGAGGCGCTGAACTTCCAGATCACGGCCACGATCGCCTACGTGGCGATCGCCCTCCTCAACACCATCCTCACCGCGATCACCTTCGGCATCTGGGGATTCATCGGCTGGATCCTGCCGCTCGCGCTCTGGGCCGTCGTCATCGTCTTCTCGATCCAGGGCTTCCTGAAGGCCAAGGAGGGCCAGCACTACCGCTACCCCTTCGCCATCCGCCTCATCAAGTAGCCGTGCCGGACCGGCACGCCGCGACGGGTCTTCCGCCGGGGCGTGCCGGACTGGGATGATGAGCAGAACCCGGTCGTCCGGGAACGACGAAGGAGACCGCCATGTCCGATGCCGCACCTCCCCCTCCCCCGACGCCTCCGGGTCCGCCCACGCCGCCTCCGGGTGAGCCGCAGAACCCGTACCAGCAGAGCGCACCGCTCCAGCCCTCCGAGGAGAAGCTCTGGGCGACGCTGATCCACATCGGCGGCGCGATCTTCAACTTCCTGCCCGCACTGATCGGCTACCTGGTCCTCAAGGACAAGGGTCCCTTCATCCGCGAGCACACCGCGACGGCGCTGAACTTCCAGCTGACGGTGCTCATCGCCTACGTCGTGAGCTTCATCCTGATGTTCCTGATCATCGGGTTCGTGCTCTACTTCGTCGTCTGGGCCGTCAACATCGTGTTCTGCATCCTGGCCGCGATCAAGGCCAACCAGGGACTGCCGTACACCTACCCGATGGCCATCAAGTTCGTCAGCTGACCGGTCCACCCCCGAGGGGTCACCCCTCGAGGTCTCCTGGCTCCAGCAGCCTGCGCACGACCGCATCGGCCAGCAACCGCCCTCGCCGGGTGAGCACCAGCCTCCCGGCGAGGGCGGTTCGCGCTTCCACGAGGCCGTCGGCCATGAGCGCGGCCACCGCGTGGCGACCGCCCGCGTGCAGCGAATCGACCGCGATGCCCTCGCGGATGCGCGAGAGCAGCAGCACCCGCTCGGTCTCGCGGGTGGCCTCGTCGAGCGTCTCCCGCCCGACGGCCGGCGAGTCGCCCGCGGCGAGACGGTCCGCGTACGCCGCCGGATGCTTCGCATTCCACCATCGCACCCCGCCGACGTGGCTGTGCGCACCGGGGCCCACGCCCCACCAGTCGTCACCGCGCCAGTACCCGAGGTTGTGGCGCGAACGGTGCCGGTCATCCGAAGCCCAGTTGCTCACCTCGTACCAGTCGTAGCCGGCGGCCGCGAACGCGTCGTCGGCGAGCTCGTACATGTCGGCCTCGAGGTCGTCGCTCGGCTCGGCGACCTCGCCGCGGCGGATCTGCCTGGCGAGCTTCGTCCCGTCCTCGACGATCAGCGCGTAGGCGCTCACGTGATCTGGACGGCACGCGAGCACCTGCTCCACGCTGAGCCGCCAGTCGTCGAGCGACTCGCCCGGCGTGCCGTAGATGAGGTCGAGACTCACGTCGAGGCCGGTCTCACGCGCCCACTCGACGACGTGCGGCACCCGATCCGGATCGTGCGTCCGGTCGAGCGTCGCGAGCACGTGCGGCACGGCCGACTGCATGCCGAACGAGACCCGCGTGAACCCGCCCTCGGCGAGTCGGGCGAGGTCGTCGCGATCGACCGAGTCGGGATTCGCCTCCGTCGTCACCTCGGCGTTCGCGGCGAGTCCGTGCTCCTCGCGGATCGCGGCGAGCATCGCGACCAGGTCGTGCACCGGGAGCAGCGTCGGCGTGCCGCCGCCGAAGAAGACGGTGGATGCCTCGCGCGCGGGCACGCCCGACGCCTCGAGCACTCGCCGTGACATCCGGATCTCGTCGATCGCCTGACCGGCGTATTCCGACCTGCGCACCCCCCGCAACTCGTCGGCGGTGTACGTGTTGAAGTCGCAGTAGCCGCAGCGGACCCGGCAGAACGGCACGTGCACGTACACTCCGAACGCACGCGCGGCCGCGCCGGCCGCCGCGGTCGACGGAAGCATCCCGTCGGCCGGCGCGGGATCGCCGAGCGGGAGAGCGCCGGCCACGATCAGCCCGGGAAGGCGGGGTGCAGCGCTCGAAGCTGGCGCCGAACCGCCTCTCGCCGGCGTCGGCCGCGGAACGGCGCGAGGACGCGCCCGATTCCACCCGCGGGTTGCAGGACCGACCGCACGGTCAGCCAGACGCCGTCGTCGTCGCGGTGCTCGAGGATGAACGATTCCTCGCCGTGCTCCCGCGCGCGACCCGACGTGCCGTAGGCGAACCCGACCCGCTTCGGCTCGTCGATCACGTAGACGACGAGCACGGGCACCGGCCGACCCGCGAGCCGGCCCCGCGGCTTCAGCGTCGCCGTCACTCCGGCCGTGATGAACGCCGTGCCGTCGGCGGCGAACCGCTGCTCGGTCTGCGGCGACGGCTGCTCGGCGAGCGGCGCACCGGTCTCGTCGAACGAGATCCCCGTGTACTGCGCACCCGTGCCCGCCGTGACCTCGACGACGTCGAATCCGGAGCCGCGCTGGATGCCCCAGGTCATGAGCTCCTCGGCCGCTCGCTCGAACCGATCCGCGCCCGAACCGAGCTTCACCGAGTCCTCCGCGGGGCGGAAGCCGGCCGGCGGGTAACGCAGGAAATCAGGGTCGAGCGTCGCGCCGATCCCCCCGTAGGTGACGGACTGGTCGGTGAAGGTGCTGCGGCGAGACATCCGGGACAGCCTACTTCTTGGCGTCCTTCTTCGTCTCGGTGTCACCTGAGAGCGCGGCGATGAACGCCTCCTGGGGCACCTCGACGCGGCCGACCATCTTCATGCGCTTCTTGCCCTCCTTCTGCTTCTCGAGGAGCTTGCGCTTGCGGGTGATGTCACCGCCGTAGCACTTCGCGAGGACGTCCTTGCGCATGGCCCGGATGTTCTCGCGGGCGATGATCCGCGCGCCGATCGCGGCCTGGATCGGCACCTCGAACTGCTGGCGGGGAATGAGCTTGCGGAGCCGCTCCGCCATCATCGTGCCGTACACGTACGCCTTCTCGCGGTGCACGATCGCGCTGAACGCGTCGACCTGCTCGCCCTGCAGCAGGATGTCGACCTTCACGAGGTCGGCGGCCTGGTCGCCGGCCGGCTCGTAGTCGAGCGACGCGTACCCGGCGGTCTTCGACTTCAGGTTGTCGAAGAAGTCGAAGACGATCTCGCCGAGCGGGATGGTGTAGCGGATCTCGACGCGGTCCTCGCCGAGGTAGTCCATGCCCATGAGCGTTCCCCGCCGGGACTGGCAGAGCTCCATGATGGTGCCGACGTAGTCCTTGGGGGCGAGGATCGCCGCCTTCACGATCGGCTCGCGCACCTCGGCGATCTTGCCGCCGGTCGGGAACTCGCTCGGGTTCGTGACGGTGACGGTCTTCTTGTCCTCGGTCATGACCTCGTAGACGACGCTCGGAGCCGTCGCGATGATGTCGAGGCCGAATTCGCGACGCAGGCGCTCGGTCACGATCTCGAGGTGCAGGAGGCCGAGGAAGCCGGCGCGGAACCCGAAGCCGAGCGCGACCGACGTCTCGGGCTCGTAGACCAGCGCGGCATCCGACAGCTTCAGCTTGTCGAGCGCCTCGCGCAGTTCGGGGTAGTCGCTGCCGTCGAGGGGGTAGAGGCCCGAGAACACCATCGGCAGCGGCTCGGTGTAGCCCGCGAGCGCCTCGACCGCCGGCTTGGTCGCCGTGGTGACGGTGTCGCCGACCTTCGACTGGCGCACGTCCTTCACCCCGGTGATGAGGTATCCGACCTCGCCGACCGCGAGCCCCTTCGACGGCGTCGGCTCGGGCGAGCTCACGCCGATCTCGAGGATCTCGTGCGTCGCCTTCGTCGACATCATCTGGATGCGCTCGCGCGGGTTCAGCTTGCCGTCGACCATCCGGACGTAGGTGACCACCCCGCGATAGGGGTCGTACACCGAGTCGAAGATCATCGCGCGCGCCGCGGCATCCGGGTCGCCCACCGGGGCCGGGATGCGCTCGACGACCCGGTCGAGGAGGTCCTCCACGCCGAGGCCCGTCTTGCCCGACACCTTGAGCACGTCGTCGGGCGAACCGCCGATCAGGTCGGCGAGCTCGCGCGCGTACTTCTCCGGCTCGGCCGCCGGAAGGTCGATCTTGTTCAGCACCGGGATGATCTCGAGGTCGTTCTCGAGCGCCAGGTAGAGGTTCGCGAGCGTCTGCGCCTCGATGCCCTGCGCCGCGTCGACCAGCAGGATCGCCCCCTCGCACGCCGCGAGCGACCGGGAGACCTCGTAGCTGAAGTCGACGTGCCCCGGGGTGTCGATCATGTTCAGCGCGTAGGTGCGAAGGCCCCCGTCGGCAGCCTGCAGCGACCATGGCATGCGCACGGCCTGGCTCTTGATCGTGATGCCGCGCTCGCGCTCGATGTCCATGCGGTCCAGGTACTGCGCGCGCATGTCGCGATCGCTGACGATGCCGGTGATCTGCAGCATGCGGTCGGCGAGGGTGGACTTGCCGTGGTCGATGTGCGCGATGATGCAGAAGTTGCGGATCATCGAGGGATCGGTGGCGGCGGGCACCAGCGGGGAAGCGGCTCTCGGAGACATCCCGACGATTCTCCCATGATCCGGCGGCTGCGCCGATTCCGGCCCGGGTTACGCTGGCGGTGTCGAGGGGAGGACGATGGCCAGGGCGCAGGTCGTGCTCGTGCACGGCATCAGGACCTCCGCCACGATGTGGCGCAATCAGCTCGCACCGCTGGCCCGGCACGACCTCGACGTCGTCGCGGTCGACCTGCCGGCGCACGGCAGCCGCATGGGTGAGGAGTTCTCGCTCGAAGCCGCCGATTCGGCCATCGGCGACGCGCTCGACGCCGCACGACCCGGGGTTCCCCGGCTGCTCGTCGGCCTCAGCCTCGGCGGCTACCTGTCGATCGACTTCGCGGGCCGGCACCCCGACCGGCTCGACGGGCTCGTCGCCGCCTCCTGCGGAACCCGGCCTCGCGGGCTCCCCCTCGCCGGATACCTGCGGCTCGCCGCGGCGATCGGCCGGATGCCCGACCGCGGGCGCGCGCTCAACGACCGCATGGCCCGCCTGGCGCTCTCCGAGTCCGCCGTCCAGGACGTCGCGGCGGGCGGCGTTGCGCTCGACGTCATGGTGCCCGCGCTCACCGCCGTCGGCGGGCTCGACCCGGAGGCATCCCTCGCCCGCATCCAGTGCCCGGTCTGGCTCGTCAACGGCCGGTACGACCACTTCCGGATCGAGGAACGACGGATGCTCCGCGCGGCGCGCGATGCGCGCCTCGTCGTGATCCCCGGCGCCACCCACCTCGTCAGCCTCGTCCGCCCGGAGGAGTTCACCGCGGTCGTGCTCGGCGCCGTCGCGGAGGTCGAGCGTCGCTCCGCGGTGCGGCGACGCGCCGTCATTGGTGCCTGAACGCCGAAGCTGGTATCGTTGCCTGTTGGCTTGCGTGTGGGTCCCACCCCGCACGAAACGCCGGACGTGAGCCCCTCTACCTCGCGACGGCACTTCCGCACCCGCACGAACGAAAGAACACTGACGTGGCAAACATCAAGTCGCAGATCAAGCGCAACAAGACCAACCTGAAGGCGCAGGAGCGCAACAAGGCTGTCAAGAGCGAGCTCAAGACCGTCGTCCGCGCCGCGCGCGAGGCGATCTCCGGCGGCGACAAGGACAAGGCGACCGCCGCCGTCCGCGTCGCGAACCGCAAGCTCGACAAGGCCGCCTCGAAGGGCGTCATCCACAAGAACCAGGCCGCGAACCGCAAGTCGGCGATCGCGAAGCAGGCTGCCGCGCTGTAAGGCACGCACCGCGAAACGGGCCCCGCACCTTCCAAGGTGCGGGGCCCGTTCTGGTTTCGGCGGTCTGCTCAGCGTCCGCGGTCGGCGATGATCCCGACGAGCCGCTCGAGCGCGAACACCGGGTCCCGCTCTGCGCCCTTGACCGCGGCGTCGGTCGCCGCGAGCGCCTCGATGACGCGCGCGAGCCCGGCATCCTCCCAGCCGACCAGGTCGCGACGGGCCCGGTCGACCTGCCATGGAGCGAGGCCGAGGCTGCCGGCCAGCTGGCCGGACGCTCCACGCGCGCCGTGCACCTTCGCCATCGTGCGGATCTTCACGGCGAAGGCGCCGACGATCGGCACGGGGTCGGCGCCGGAGTCGAGGGCCTGACGCAGCGCGACGAGCGCCTCGCCGTGGCGACCGGCGATCGCCGCATCGGCGACCGTGAACGCCGTCGTCTCGACGCGGCCGCCGTAGTACTTCGCGACGGTCTTCTCATCGATGTCACCCGGGGCGTCGGCCATGAGCTGGCGGCACGCCGCCGAGAGCTCGCCGAGGTCATCGCTGAACGCCGCGACGAGGGCGCGAAGTGCGGCCGGGGCGATCCTCCGACCGGCGGCACGGAACTCGGCGACGACGAAGTCCTGCTTCTCGGCGTCCTTCTTGAGCTCCGCGCAGACCACCTCGACGGCGTCGCCGCCGCCGGCGCGGATCGCGTCGAGCAGCTTCTTGCCCCGCATTCCGCCGCGGTGCCGCAGGACGACCGTCGTCGACTCGGCCGTGGACTCGAGGTACTCGAGGGCGTCGAGGAGGAAATCGTCGCTGGCCTTCTCGACCGCGGTGACACGGATGAGCCGCGGCTCGCCGAACAGGGATGGGCTGGCGAGGGTCAGGAGCTCGCCGCGCCGGTACCCGTCGGCCTCGAGGTCGCTGACCTCGAGCGACGGGTCCTCCGTGCGCAGATAGTCGCGCAGCATCGAGATCGCGCGATCGGCGAGCACATCCTCTCCCCCGGAGACGAGCACGACCGGGGCCGGACGGACCTGATTCCATGCGATCTGCGGGATCGCGACTCGCGACTTCGCAGAGCTCGCACCCCTGCCAGAGGCCGTGCGTTGCGCCACCCGTGCTCCCATCCTTCGCCGCCGCTCAAGTCTACGTTCGGCCGCCGTCATCGAGCGTTCCGTCCAGAGGACGAACTCGCCGTGCTCGACGCCGAGCAGCGCCGTGCCCATCAGGTCGCTCCGCACGACGGCGGTGCCGTCCTCCGTCAGGAGATCGAGCAGGCTGCCGGTCGGATGCCCGTAGCCGTTGTCGACGCCGACCCCGATGATCCCGACCCGCGCCCCGATCTCGTCGTACAGCCGCTCCGACTGGTCGGCGGAACCGTGGTGCGAGACCTTCACGAGGTCGGCCGGGAGCACGTCTCCCCGGCCGAGCATGCGCTGCTGCGCCTCCTCGCCGAGGTCGCCGAGGAAGGTCCCGGTGAACGCCGGCATCGCCAGTGCGAGCACCACGCTCCCGTCGTTGCCGGGCGGTTCACCGGTCGGCGGCCAGAGCACCTCCCAGGAGGCGTCGCCGAGCGTGCCGCGACGGCCGGCGACGACCTCGACCGTCTCGGCGCCGGCGGCGGCCAGCGGCACCAGGACCTCGGACGAACGATCCCCGTCGGGCGGCCCGTGCAGCACCGTGTCGACCCGACCCTCGATCGCCTCGACGCCGCCGACGTGATCTGCGTCGAAGTGCGTGAGCACCAGCAGGTCGATCCGATCGACGCCGACCAGGTGCAGGCACTCGCGGAGGGCCGTCTCGTCGGGACCGGTGTCGATCAGCGCGACCCGGCCCCCCGTTCGCACGAGCACCGCGTCGCCCTGGCCGACGTCGCACGACGCCACGAGCCAGTCCCCGGGCGCCCCTGCCCGCCGCAGCGCGGGCCCGCCGACGAGCACCCCGACCGGGACGGCGATCGCGATCGCCAGCACGACGACGACCGCTCGCACCGCCCATCGCGGCCGCCGACGAGCGAGTGCCAGCCACAGGACCCCTGCGGTCGCGCCCGCGAGGAGGAGCGCACCCGGCGCATCCGCGATCCACGGCAGTTGCGCGCCGGGCAGCCCGGCGGCGCCGTGGGCGACGAGCGCGATCCACGATGCCGGGGCCCAGGCGATCTGCAGGGCGGCGTACCCGACCGACGGCAGAGCCGGAAGCAGGAGACATCCGGCGAGTCCCGCGAGCGTCCCGACGGGAGCAGCGGGACCCGCGAGGAGGTTGGCCGCGACGCCGTAGCTCGCGATCGCGGGTTCGAGCAGCACCAGCACGGGCTGGCACGCCAACTGCGCCGCGGTCGGCACCGCGATGACCGCGGCGATCCGCGTCGGCATGACCCTCGCGAGCCGGCGCGCGAGCGGACCCGCGAGCAGGATGAGCCCGGCGGTCGCGCACACCGAGAGCGCGAATCCGTAGTCGCGGGAGTACCACGGGTCGGCGACGAGCAGGGCGATGACGGCGACGGACAGCGCGGCCGGGCCGCCACCCGGTCGTCCGGACGCGGTGGCGGCGAGCACGACCACGGCCATCGCGCCGGCGCGCACGACGCTCGACTCGGGGGTCACGAGCACGATGAACGCGGTCAGCGCGAGGAGCGCGACCCCGACGCGAAGGATCCGCGGCGCACGACAGGCGGCCGCGAGCGCGAAGGCCAGGGCCGTCACGATCGCGCAGTTCGCCCCCGACACCGCGGTCAGGTGGCTGAGCGACGACGCCTTCATCGCCGCGTCGAGTCCGGGCCCGACGGCGCCGGTGTCGCCGATCGCCAGCCCGGGCACGAGAGCACCGCCGTCGCCGCCAAGACGCTCCGCCGCCGCCGCGAAGCCCGCGCGCAGGTGCGCGGCCCACGCGGTCGCAGGACCCGGCGGTGACGTCCGGATGTCGCCGACCGGGCGCAGCACGAAGGCGGCGCCGTCGGATGCGGGCAGCCGCACGACCCGGGCACGGAGCTCGGCCGAAGCACCGAACACGAGGTCGGGCGATCGTTCGGCCCCATCGAGGCGCACGGCGACGGGCGGGCCGCCCTCGCCGTCGACGGCCAGGAGCCGGGCGTCGACCCGTACCCGGGCAGCGCCGTCCGCCATCCACGGCATCGCCGCGGGGACCGCGATCGTGCGCGGTGCGGACGTGAGCTCGATGCGGACCTCCGCGGTTCGCCCGTCCGCGGCCGCGGCAGCGAGCGGGGATGCCTCGCGTGACGCGACGCCGAGCGCGGTCGAATGCGCGACGATCGCGACGGCACTGGCGACGAGCAGCGTCGCGGCGGCGACGGATCGAGCACGGGCCCGCGCCGGTGCCGGACGGGCCAGCACGTCGCACACCGCCGATCCGGAACGACGGCGCACCCCTGCGACGCCCAGTGCGATCATGGCGACCGCCCAGGCGACGACCGGCGCCAGCCAGCCCGACACCCCCAGGTCGGGCAGCCCGGTCGCGACCCATCCTGCCGCCCACGCCGCGGCCGCGGGTGCGAGCAGCCGCAGATCACGAACGCGCACCGCACCTGCTCGGGCCGGTCCATCCGTCGCGACGGTCACAGCGCGACGAGGTCGACGAGGCCCGAGAAGGTGGCGTCGCCGATCCCGGCGACCTCGCGGAGCTGCTCGACGCTCGTGAACCCGCCGTTCGCCTCGCGCCAGTCGAGGATGCGCTGGGCCATCGCCGGGCCGATGCGCGGCAGGGTGTCGAGCTCCGCGAGCCCGGCGGAGTTGAGGTGCACGAGCCCGTCGGCCGGCGCTGCAGCCGAACTGCCCGCACCCGAGCCGGCCTCACCCGAGCCGCCGGCACCGGGCAGAACCTCCCCCGCCTTCGGCACGACGAGCTGCTCGCCGTCGCCGACGGGGCGCGCGAGGTTCACGCCCGCGGGATCCGCCTCCGGGGTGAACCCGCCCGCGGCCGACACCGCGTCGACCACCCGGGCGCCCGGGGCCAGTTCGACGAGACCCGGTTCGACGACCGCACCCAGCACGTGCACGAGCAGGTTCGGCTGGACGCCCGCCTCCCCGCCGCCGGCACCGCCGGATCGCCCGCCCGATCCACCCGCGCCGTCGCCCGCGGAGGCATCCGGCCCCGATCCGTGCGCGGAATCGAGCCCGATGGTCTCCTGGACTCCCCCACCGGCCGAAGCGGCGGACAGGACCGCCGCGACCGCGACCGCGGCGACGAAGCAGACGACGGCGGCACCGACAGCGATCCGCGCGCGCCGTGGCGCACGACGCGCCGACGGATCGAGCAGCGCGAGGCCGTCACTCGTGTCGGGCGGGAACCCACCGTCGACCGGCTCGCGAACGGTTCGTGGCTCGGGCATACGGCGACGCTAGGGTCGCCGGGTGCTCCATCCACGGTCCTCGCGGAGAGGTGTGGGGCGATCCGTTCGACGACCGCCTGTCAGGGAGCAGTCACGACGCGCACACGGGCCCATCGCGCAGCGCATCAGCTCGGCTGCGCGTCGGCTCAGCCGCGCGTCGCGATGCTCACGATCTTCGGCGCCCGCACGATCACGTTGACGATCTCACGGTCGCCCACCGAGCGCTGCACGGCGGCGGATGCGCGAGCGAGCTGCTCCAGCTCGTCGGCGGAGACCTTCGCCGAGACCTCGAGGCGGTCGCGCACCTTGCCGTCGACCTGCACGACCGCGGTCACCTGCTCCTCGACGAGGAGCGCCCGGTCGGCCTTGCGCCACGGCACGAGCGCGACGGACGGCTCGTACCCCAGTCGCTCCCACATGTCCTCCGCCGTGTAGGGGGCGAACAGGTCGAGGATCATCGCGGTGACCTCGGCCGCCTCGCGCACCGCGGCATCGCCCGGGCCGGGGCCCTGGTCGATCGTCTTGCGGGTCGCGTTCACCAGTTCCATCAGGCGGGCCACGATGACGTTGAACTTGTAGGACTCCGCGAGGCCCGGGGCATCCGCCAGCAGTCGGTGCGTGACCCGGCGCAGCGCCGGGTCGCCCGACTTCCACTCGACGTCGGGGCTCGAGGTCACCTCTCCGGCGATGCGCCAGGCGCGGGCCAGGAACTTCGCCGAACCGACCGGCGAGAGGTCGGCCCAGTCGATGTCGTCCTCCGGCGGGCCGGCGAACGCCAGCGTGACGCGCAGCGCGTCGGTGCCGTGTGCGTCGAGCTCGGTCGCGAACTCGACCAGGTTGCCCTTCGACTTCGACATCTTCGAGCCGTCCATGAGCACCATGCCCTGGTTCAGCAGCGACGTGAACGGCTCGGTGAAGCCGAGGTACCCGAGGTCGAACAGCACCTTCGTCACGAATCGCGAGTACAGCAGGTGCAGGATCGCGTGCTCGACACCGCCGACGTACTGGTCGACGGGCGCCCACTTCTCGGCCTGGGCCGGGTCGAACGCACGGGTGTCGTCATTCGCGTCGAGGTAGCGCAGGTAGTACCACGAGCTGTCGACGAACGTGTCCATCGTGTCGGTGTCGCGCTCGGCGGGACCGCCGCACGACGGGCACGAGACGTTCACCCAGTCGGTCGCGGCGCCCAGCGGGCTCTTGCCCTTCGGCTTCAGGTCGAGCCCCGCCGAGTCGGGCAGGCGCACCGGAAGGTCGGACTCGGGCACCGGCACCTCGCCGCACGTCGGGCAGTGGATGATCGGGATCGGCGTGCCCCAGTACCGCTGGCGGGAGATCAGCCAGTCGCGCAGGCGGTAGTTCTTCGCCGGACCGCCGAGTCGGCGCTCCTCGAGGATCTCGACCGCGCGGCGGATCGCGTTCGACTTGCTGAGCCCGTCGAGCGGGCCCGAGTTGATGAGCCGGCCCTCGCCGGTCAGCGCGACGCCGGTCGAGGCGGGGTCGAGCGGCGGCAGGTCCTCGGGCAGCATCGGCACGCCGTGCTCGTCGAGAGGGATGACCGGGATGACCCCCGTCACGGGCTGGTTGACGTCGACGACGACGCGCACGGGCAGGTCGAAGGCGCGTGCGAAGTCGAGGTCGCGCTGGTCGTGCGCCGGCACCGCCATGATGGCGCCGTGTCCGTAGTCGGCCAGCACGTAGTCCGCGGCCCAGATCGGCAGTCGCTCGCCGTTCAGCGGGTTGACGGCGTAGCGCTCCAGGAAGACGCTGGTCTTCGGCCGGTCGGTCGACAGCCGGTCGATGTCGCTCTCGGCGCGCACCGAGTCGACGTAGTCGGCGAAGCGCGCCTGCACCTCGGCGGAGGCCCCGGCGGCGAGTTCCGCGGCCAGCGCCGCATCCGGGGCGACGACCATGAAGGTCGCGCCGTACAAGGTGTCGGGCCGCGTCGTGAACACCGTGATGGGCTCGTCACGGCCCTCGATCTCGAACGCGACGTCGGCGCCGCTCGAGCGACCGATCCAGTTGCGCTGCATCGAGACGACCTTGGCGGGCCAGGCGCCCTCGAGCTGGTTCAGGTCGTCGAGCAGGCGGTCGGCGTAGTCGGTCACCCGGAAGTACCACTGGGTCAGCGGCTTCTTGGTGACGACGGCCCCGCAGCGCTCGCAGTGCCCGTCGACGACCTGCTCGTTCGCGAGCACCGTCTGGTCGACGGGGCACCAGTTGACCATGCCGTCCTTGCGGTAGGCGATGCCCTGCTCGTACATCTTCAGGAACAGCCACTGGTTCCACTTGTAGTACTCGGGGTCGCTCGTGTGCAGCTCCCGCGACCAGTCGAACGACGGTGCGTACCGGCGGAACGAGCGTTTCTGCTGGGCGATGTTGTCGTAGGTCCAGGCACGCGGGTCGGCACCGCGCTTGATGGCGGCGTTCTCGGCCGGGAGGCCGAACGAGTCCCACCCGATGGGGTGCAGCACGTCGAAGCCCTGGTGCCGCCAGTACCGAGCCGAGATATCGCCGAAGCCGAACGCCTCGGCGTGGCCCATGTGCAGGTCGCCCGACGGGTACGGGAACATGTCGAGCACGTACTTGCGCGGGCGGCGATCGCCCTCACGGCCCGCCCGGAACAGGTCGAGTTCCTCCCACCGCGGAAGCCACTTGTCCTGCAGCGCAGCGAAGTCGTAGGCGCCGGCGCGCTGGGCCTGCTCGGCGTTCTCGGGCGTGGTGGTGTCCTGCTCGGTGGCCACTGGTCTCGCAATCGTGTTCGTGCTCGGCCGCGATGCGGCCTGCTGACGGGCGCGCGGAACGGGGAGCGCGCACTCCGAGGAACCAGCCTATTCGATTCCGGGGTCCTGCCGCCCGGCTGTCCGGCCGCCCGGTCCGGACGTCACCCGTCCGGACACCGCGCCCGCCCGGACGCCACCGACCCGGACCTCACCCGGTCGAGTCGGATCCGAGCAGCACCTCGAGGAGCGCCCTGGCCTTGATGCGCGTCTCCTCGATCTCGGCTTCGGGCTCGGAGAGCGCCGTGATGCCGCCGCCCGTGCCGATCGACGCGCCGTCGGCGGTGAGCACGATCGACCGGATCACCATCGCGAGGTCGGCGCTGCCGTCGACCGCGAGCGTCCCGAAGGCGCCCGAGTAGACGCCGCGCGGACCGCGCTCGAGCGTGTACAGGATCCGCATGGCGCTCTCCTTCGGCGCGCCGGTCATCGACCCGGCCGGGAATGCCGCGGCCACTGCGTCCACGGCGGTGAGCGGAGGCCGCAGGCGCGCGCTGACCGTCGAGACGAGCTGGTGCACGTGCGCGTACTCCTCGGTCTCGAGGAGCACCGGCACGTGCACGCTGCCCGGCGCCGCGATGCGCGTGAGGTCGTTGCGCATGAGGTCGACGATCATCAGGTTCTCGGCGCGCTCCTTGTCGCTGGCCGCGAGCTCGGCCCGCAGCATCCGATCGATCTCGGCGTCCGCGTCGCGACGCCGTGTGCCCTTCATCGGTCGGGTCGACACGGTGCCGTCGCGCTCGACGAACAGGAACTGCTCGGGCGACGCCGACAGCAGCGCGACGTCGCCGAACCGGAGGAATCCACCGTGGTGGCTCGGGCTCGATCGGCGCAACCGGAGGTACGCCTCGACGGGGTCCGGGCGCACGTCGACGTCGACCCGGTTGGTCAGGCAGAGCTGGTACGCGTCTCCGCGCACGATCGCGGCCCGGCACTCGGCGATCATGCGCGCGTACTCGACGTCGTCGTGCCGCCAGTCGACCGTGGGAGCAGGGGTCGCCGGATCCGGCGCGCGGCCGCGGTGGGAGGGCACGGTCGACGCGACGTCGGCGAGCCGTTCGATGCGCTCGGCCGTCACGTCGGCCCACTCGGCCCCCGACGCCGAACCGGATGCCCCGAGGTCGAGCCATTCGAGCCGAACCCGGCGGGCGGCGTGGTCGAACACGACGACGCGCTCGACGAATACGAACGCGGCGTCGGGGGTCGAGGCCGCGGCGACCGGAAGTCCGAGGGCGCGTGCGCCGAACTCGTACCCGAACCAGCCGATCCACCCGAGTGCGGTGCGCTCCGCATCGGACGCTCCCCCGTGCCCGTCCCGTGTGCCGGCGCCGATCCCGTCCCGCGCCTCGTCTCCGTCGTCGATCACGGCTCGGAGCGCGGCGAGCCGTGCGGCGAGGTCGTCGAGCACCGTCCGGGGATCCTCCGCGTTGTGCACGACGAGCTCCGGGCTCGACTCGTCGACGACCGCGATGACGCTGCGCCCCGAGACGGCGTCGATGCCGCCGTCGAGCCACGCCGCCGTCGACCGGCCGGCCGTCAGCTCGAGGAACACGCGCTCGGGGTCGACCCAGCGCGCGAGTTCGCGGACGCGGACGGTTCGGGGCATCCCACCAGCGTACGTCGACGGGCTCAGCCGGCGGCCCGGGCGCCGAGTTCGACGACCCGATCGATGCCCGCGGGAATCCGGTCGGTGTGCATGATGAGCAGCACCGTGCGATCGGCCGCGGCGGCGAGCAGGTCGGCGAGCAGCCGGTCGGCGGTCTCCGGGTCGACGTTCGCGGTGGGCTCGTCCAGCACGATCACCGGGAAGTCGGCGAGCATCGCCCGAGCGAGCGCGATGCGCTGCGCCTGCCCGCCGGAGACGAGGGCGCCCCGCTCCCCGACCCGGCTGTCGAGTCCGCCTCGCTCGCGCACCCAGTCCCCGAGACCGACCCGCGCGAGCGCATCGAGCAGGTCGTCGTCATCGGCCGTGTCGCGCGCGAACAGCAGGTTCTGCCTGAGGTTCTCGTCGAACAGCCACGGACGCTGCTCGAGGAGCCCGATCCGCCGCCGCACCGCGGCCGGTTCGAGCCCGCGAGCCTCCACGCCGTCGATCAGGTAGGAGCCCTCGTAGTCGAGGAACCGGACGAGCACGTGCGCGAGGGTCGTCTTGCCGGCGCCCGACGGACCGCGCAGCAGCACGCGCTCGCCGGGGCGGAGGTCCAGGTCGACGCCGTCGATCGCCGCGGGCGTTGCTGCTTCGGTCTGGTCGCCGGAGCTCCGCGGCCAGTGCGCGCGAACCCCTTGCAGGACGAGGGTGGGTGCGACGCCCGATACGAGGGAGTGCGCGACCGGCGACGCCTCGCTGCCCTCCGCTGCAGCCGTCGCACGTTCGGCAGGTGCGTCAGCCGCCCGCAGGACCACGGCCGCCGGGATCCCGGCCGGCGGCTGCTCCGGAACCGCGGACGCGACGCGTTGCGCGCTGACCGTCGCCGAACGCCACGCGGCGACCGCGACCGGCACCGCCGCGGCGACCTCCGCGATCGCCAGCGGTACGAGGCACAGCACGGCGAACGTCGGGCCGTCGATGGAGCCCGCGGCGAGCCCCTGCGCACCGCCGCCGATACTCGCGAGCGCGGCGAAGCCGCCGAGCGCGCTCATCACCGCGGCGGATGCCCCGACCGACGCGGCCTGCACGCGCGTCGCGCGCGCGAGCCGCTCTCCGATCCGTTCGATGCGCGCCCGGCTCTGCGCGGCCGCGTCGAAGGCCACGAGCACCTCGAGGGCGGCGACGTGCTCGACGATCGCCGACTGCAGTTCACCGCGGATCGGCGCGACCCGACGGGCGCCTCGATCGGCGGCGAAGCGCTCGGCGAGGACCGCGACGGCGATGCCGACGACGAGGCATCCGAGGATGCCGGCGGCCGAGGCCGGCGCCACCAGCATGACCCCGACCAGGGCCGCGACGAGCACGATGCCCGCGCTCACGAGCGGCTGCACGGCGCGCAACGAGACGAACTGGAGGTCGTCGACGTCGTCCGTGAACCGGGTGAGCAGTTCGCCGCGGCGGAGCATGGCGACGCCGTCGGGCGCCGAAGGCAGCAAGCGCTCGTAGATGCCCGTCCGGATCGCGGAGAGCCTGCGGAACGCGGCATCGTGCCCGGCGAGGCGTTCGAGGTAGCGGAACGTGGCGCGGCTGAGCGCGAACGCCCGAACACCGACGACGCCGAGCGAGAGGTACAGGATCGGCGGCTGCTCCGCCGCGCGCGTGATCAGCCACGCCGAGCAGGCGAGCAGGGCGACGCTGGACCCCGCGGACACCACACCCAGCAGGATCACCGGGATGAGGCGACGCGCGGGCGGCACGGCGGAGCGGAGCATCGCGCGCGTTCGACGCCGGTCAGCCATGGTCGGCTCCATCCCTGCGCGACGACCCGTCGACGCCGATGGGCTCGGCGGCTGCCTCCTCGGCCCGAGGGGCGGGTTCGACGCGCACGATCCGATCAGCGGATGCCGCGAGCCCCGCACGATGGGTCGCGATCAGCACTGCGCGTCCCTGGACGGCGAGTTCCTGCAGCCCTCGGCCGAGCGCCGTCTCGCGATCGGCATCGAGCGCCGAGGTCGGCTCATCGAGGATGAGGAGCGGCAGATCCCGTGCCAGCAACCGGTGGATCGCCCGCGCCACGGCGACGCGTTGCGCCTGGCCGCCCGAGAGTCCGCGCCCGTCGGTGCCGAGGACGAGGTCGAGGGGCACCTCGTCGGCCGCGGCGAGTCGCAGTGCGGTCGACGCGAGGTGCGGCGGGGCATCCGCGTCGCCGAGACGCACGTTGTCGGCCACGGTGCCCGCCTGCAGCGCCGCGCGCTGCGGCGCCCAGGCGACCGCGCCGTGCCCGGCGAGCTCGACGCCGTCGATCGCGACGGTTCCGTCGGCGCCGGTGAAGCCGAGGATCGCTGCGATCACGCTCGACTTCCCGGAACCGCTCGGCCCGGTGAGCGCAACGACCTCACCCGCGCCCACGTCGAGGTCGAATCCGTCGATGACGAGCACGCCGCCGCGCCGCACGCCGAGCCCGCGGGCCTGCAATCCGGACGCCGAGGCGGCGGGCGTGGCGGCCCGCGAACCCGATCCAGCGCCCTCCCCTGCACCGTGACCCGCCCGATCCCCGATGTCGACCGACCGTTCGTCGAGCGGGCGTGCCCCGGCGGCCGCCAGCAGGTCGAGGGCAACACCCGACGCGGTCACGCCACCCGCGGCGGAATGGAAGGCGGCGCCGACGTTGCGCAGGGGCAGGAACACCTCGGGCGCGAGGATCAGCACGAACAGGCCCACCACCAGGGTCAGTTGGCCTTCGACCAGCCGCAGCCCGATCGAGACGGCGACGAGCGCGACCGAGAGGCTCGCCGCCAATTCGAGTGCGAAGCCCGAGAGGAAGGTCACGCGAAGCACCCGCATCGTCCGCCGGCGGTAATCCTCGGTCGTCGCGCGGATCCGCTCCACCTGCCGGCGTTCACGGCCGAACACCATCAGCGTCGAGAGCCCGCCGAGCACCTCGAGGAACGCGCGCGAAAGCATCGTGAGGCTGTCCCACTGGCGGCGCTGCACCGCCTGCGTGGCCATGCCGATGAGTGCCATGAACACCGGGATGAGCGGCAGCACGATGAGGAAGGTGAGCCCCGACAGCCAGTCCGCCCACCAGGCGACGGCGATGAGCACCGGCGTGGCGACCACGGTCAGCACCAATTGCGGCAGGTACCTGCCGAAGTACTCGTCGAGGGCGTCGAGTCCCGGCCCGAGCAGCGTGGCGATCCGCGCGGTCGGGAACGCGGGCACCCCCTCGGGCCGCCCGTCGAGCGCGGAGAGCAGGTCGGACCGGAACTCGAGCTTGACCCGCTGTGCACCGGCCGAGCTCGCGACGTCCCACCCCCACGCGGCGACCGCCCGCACGACCACGGCCGCAGCGACGAGGGCCGCATCGGTTGCGAGCCCCGCAGTGCCGCCTCCGAGGAGTCCGGTGACGAGGCCCGCGAGCGACCATGCGAACACCACGATCGCCCCCGTCTGCACGATCGCCAGCACCGCACCGATCAGCAGGAATCGGCGGGCCGCGCGTGAGCGGCGAACCAGCCTCGGGTCGAGCGGTCTCACGTCAGTGCGCGGCCCCTTCGACCACGCTGCGGGTCACGCGCTTGCGGAACACCCAGTACGTCCAGCCCTGGTACAGCAGGATGAGCGGCAACGAGATCACCGCCACCCAGGTCATCACCGTCAACGTGTACTCCGTGCTCGACGCGTTCTCGATGGTGAGGCTGTTCGCGGGATCGTTGGACGCCGGCATCACATCCGGGAACAGTGCCGCGAACAGGGCGAGCACCGCGGTGGCCACCGTGACGCAGAGCAGGGTGAACGAGACGCCCTCGCGTCCGCGCAGGTTCGCGAGCCACGCGCCGATCAGTGCCACGGCCGCGACGGCCGCCAGGCCCCAGAACCACGCCGTGCCGAACGCGAGGCCGGTCCACAGCAGGAACGCCGCGGCGACCACGATCGTGACGACGCCCGACCTGGTCGCGAGCCGTTGCGCGCGCAGGCGCAGGTCGCCGTCGGTCTTCAGCGACGCGAACACCACGCCGTGGGTGAAGAACAGCAGCAGCGTGGTGAGTCCGCCGAGCAGTGCATAGGGGTTCAACAGGTCGAACAGGGTGCCCGTGTAGTTGTGGTCCGCGTCCAGCGGGACGCCCTGCACGATGTTCGCGAACGCGACGCCCCAGAGCAGTGCCGGCACGGCCGACCCGACGACGATCATCCAGTCGAACCGGCGCTTCCACTCGGCCTCGGGTCGCTGGTGCCGGTACTCGAACGAGACGCCGCGCGCGATGAGCGCGAGCAGGATCAACAGCAAGGCGAGGTAGAAGCCCGAGAACAGCGTCGCGTACCACTCGGGGAAGGCGGCGAACAGGGCCGCGCCCGCCACGATGACCCACGTCTCGTTCAGGTCCCACACGGGGCCGATGGTGTTGATGAGCACCCGACGGTCGGTGTCGTCCTTGCCGAGGAACGGCAGCGACATGCCGACGCCGAAGTCGAACCCGTCGAGCACGAAGTAGCCGACGAACAGCGCAGCGACGATCCAGAACCAGATGACGGCGAGATCCATGATCGGTTCCTCCTAGTAGACCGTCGTGGCCGGTTCGACGCGGCCGGACTCGGGATCGGGCTCCCCCACCTCGGGTGGGCCCTTCTGGATCGAGCGGATGATGAGCTTGAACTCGACGACGGCCAGGATGCCGTAGATCACGGTGAACGCGACGAGCGAGATGAGCACGTCGAGTCCCGTGACGTTCGGCGAGACCGCGGATTCGGTGGGGAGCAGGCTGAACACGATCCAGGGTTGGCGCCCCATCTCGGTGAAGATCCAGCCGACGATCATCGCGAGCAGCGACAGCGGGAAGCTCCAGATCGCGATGGCCCACACCCAGCGCTGCTTGGGCAGCCGGCCCTTGCGCGTGAGCCAGAGGCCGACGACGGCGACCGCGGCGTGCGCGAGGCCGAGTCCGATCATCCAACGGAACGACCAGTAGGTGACCCAGATGATCGGCGTGTAGTCGCCCGGTCCGTACAGCTCCTGGTACTGGGCCTGCAGGTCGTTGATGCCCTCCACGCAGCCGTCGAACGTGTGCGTCGAGAGGAACGACAGGAGGTAGGGCACTCGGATCGAGAAGAGCTCCGTGGTGCCGTCCGGCGTCCCGAGGGTGAACAGCGAGAACGAGGCGTCCGCGCCGCACACGGTGTCGTACGTCGCCTCAGCGGCGGCCATCTTCATGGGTTGCGTCGCCACCATCGCGAGGCTCAGCTGGTCGCCGAACAGCGTGGTGAGGATCGCGGATCCGACCATCGTCCACAGGCCGAACTTCAGGGCCGGCCGCATGGTGTCGAGGTGCTGTCCGCGCGCGAGGTGCCAGGCCGCGGCCGAGATGATGAGGCCGGCGGCCACCATGAAGGATGCCGCGATCGTATGCGGGAACGCTGCCAGCGCCACGGGATTCGTGAGCAACGCCCCGATGTCGACGAGCTCGGCCCGCCCGGCCTCCGCGTTCATCTCGTACCCCACCGGGTTCTGCATGAACGCGTTCGCGGCGATGATGAAGTAGGCCGAGAGGATCGTGCCGACCGCGACGCACCAGATCGTCGCGAGGTGCACTCCGCGTGGCAGCTTGTCCCAGCCGAAGATCCAGAGGCCGATGAACGTCGCCTCGAAGAAGAACGCCAGCAGGCCCTCGAGCGCGAGGGGCGCGCCGAACACGTCTCCGACGAACCGCGAGTACTCCGACCAGTTCATGCCGAACTGGAACTCCTGCACGATGCCGGTGACGACGCCCATCGCGAAGTTGATCAGGAAGATGTTGCCGAAGAACCGGGTGATCCGCAGGTACTCGAGCTTGCCGGTGCGGTACCAGGCGGTCTGGAAGACGGCGGCCGAGGTGGCGAGCCCGATCGTGATCGGAACGAAGAGGAAGTGGTACACCGTGGTGAGGCCGAACTGCCACCTCGCCAGGAGCAACGGATCCAGCAGGTCGTTCACGGATGTCCCCTCTCGTGGCCCCGCCCGCCCCGTTTCCGGGACGATCTTCTACACAGCGTAGAACATACACCGCAGAAGCGATACTCTCGAAGCATGGCGGGTCTCGGCGAACTCGAGCGCTCCGTGATGGAGCAGCTCTGGGCGGCCGACGCTGCCCTGACGGCGAACGAACTCCGCGACCGGCTCACCCTCGTCGGAGACCACAGCGACCGGGCTCCCGCCACCACGACGGTCCTGACCGTCCTCGCGCGGCTCGAACGCAAGGGGTTCGTCACCCGCGCTCGCGACGTCCGCCCGCACCGCTACCACGCCCTGCTCTCCCGCGAGGAGCACACCGCGGAGCTCATGCACGAGGTGCTCGACCGCGCCAGCGACCGCGACGCCGCACTGGCGCGATTCGTCGGCACCGCCTCTCCGGGCGAGACCGCCACGCTCCGCCGACTCCTCGACGAGCTCGCCCGCCGCTGACGATGCTCGCGATCGCCGCCCTGCTCGGCGCGCTGGCGGTCGCGCTCGCGTGGCCCGTCCCCGTGCTGCTGGCCAGGGCGACCTGGCCGTCGCGCGCGCCCGGACTCGCCCTGGCCCTCTGGCAGGCGATCGCGCTCGGCGGCGGACTGTCCATGATCGGATGCCTCGTCGTCATCGGCACCGCTCCCGACGGCTCGCTCGGCGGTTCGGTCGCAGCCCTGCTCCCCCACCTGCTGCACGGGCCCATCCCGCCGGAGTTCGGCGTCGTGCACCTCGCCGCGCTCACCCTCGCCGCCGGTCTCGCCGCCCACCTCGCCCTCAACCTCGTCACGACCGCGATCCGCGCCGAGCGCGAGCGACGCCGGCAGCACCAGCTCATCGCCATCCTGAGCGACCCGCTGCCCGGGGCGCCGAGGACCCGGGTGCTCGCGCATCCGGTGCCCCTGGCGTACTGCGTCCCCGGCCTGCGAACCGCGACGGTGCTCACCGAGGGCCTCGTCGCCGCGCTCTCCGCCGACGAGCTGCGCGCCGTCGTCGCCCACGAACGCACCCACCTCGAGCAACTGCACCACCTCGTCCTGCTGACCTTCCGCGCGTGGCATCAGGCGCTGCCATGGTTCCCCATCGCGAACCGGGCGGAGCGCGCAGTCACGATCCTGACCGAGATGCTGGCCGACGACGGGGCGCGCCGGGAGACCGGCCCGGCATCCCTCGCGGGCGCACTCGAACGACTCGGGGCCGACGCCGAGCCCGGCGCATACGCGGAATCCGGCGGCGTCGCCCCCGACCGCGAGATGGTCGATGCCCGACTCGCGCGACTGCGCGAGCCCGGTCGCCCGCTCGGCCCAGGCGCCCGGTTCGGCGTCGGGGTGATCGCGGTCGCGCTGGTCGCGGTTCCGACGGTGGCGATCGCCGTCGCGCTCTGAACGGAACCCGCGACCGGCTGGGCCCGCCGACCTCATGTGTCGGACCGAACGCGGGCTGAGCCGAACCCTGTCAGTCGGCCGCGATCATCCGCCGGAGTGAGGCGCTCGACCGTGCCGGCTCGTAGGCTCGACCCGTGAACGACCTGCTGGACTGGATCCTCGACACGGTACAGGCGGTCGACCCTGTGCTGCGGACGTTGCTGGCAGGGCTCGCCATCATGCTCGAGACCTCGATCCTCATCGGCCT
Organism: Agromyces sp. LHK192; assembly: GCF_004006235.1. Lineage (NCBI taxonomy): Bacteria > Bacillati > Actinomycetota > Actinomycetes > Micrococcales > Microbacteriaceae > Agromyces > Agromyces sp. LHK192. Next base: position 1,878,359 of record NZ_CP034753.1, on the reverse strand, counting down.
CATCGTTCCGGGCGACACCGTCGTGATCGTCGCCTCGACCGCGATCGAGGGTTGGCCCGAGTACGTCGCGCTCGTGATCACCGTCATCGTCGGCGCACTCGTCGGCGAGAGCATCGGGTTCGCCCTCGGCCGCTGGTTCGGCCCGCACATCGTCGACTCCCGGCTGGGCCGGCGCATCGGCGAAGACCACTGGCGTCGCGCACAGCTCTACCTCGATCGACGCGGCGGACCGGCGGTGTTCATCTCGCGCTTCCTGCCGGTGCTGCACTCGCTCGTTCCGCTCATCGTCGGGATGAGCACGATGAGCTACCGCCGGTTCCTCGCCTGGACGGCGCCGGCCTGCGTCATCTGGGCGTTCGCCTACGCGACGGTCGGCTGGCTGGCCGCGGGCAGCTATCGCGAGCTCAGCCGCGACCTCCACTGGGCCGGCTACATCTTCGTGGCGATCATCGCCGTGTTCCTCGTCGCCGTGTGGGGCGCGAAGAAACTCATCATGCGGGCCGAGGCGCGACACCTCGCGTTGCACGAGGATCCGAAGTCCGACCGAGGGCCGGATGCCGCCGATTCCGGGCAGGCATCCGACCCCTCGGTCGACGACGCGGCCAGGTGAGCCGCGCCGGGATCCCGCCTAGGCGAGGCCCTTCTCGGCGAGCCAGTCGGCTGCGATGTCCTCGGCATTGCGCTGCTCGTTCACGCTCTGGTCGTTCAGCGCGACGAGGTCGGCGGCGCTCATCGCCGCGCTCACCTCGTCGATCACGGCCGCGATCTCGTCGGTGACCTTCTCGCTCGCGATCGGCACCACGTGCGAGGCGAGGAACAGGCCCTCCGGGTCCTCGAGGGTCACGAGGTCGTTCGTCGCGATATTGGGGTCGGCGCTGTAGATGTTCACCATCTGCACCTGGTCGTCGACCAGGGCCTTGACCGTGAGTGCACCGCCCGAGTCCTCGATCGCCGTGAAGCCGACATCGACGCCGTAGGTCGCCTTCAGGCCCTCGGGGCCGTACGGCCTCGTCTCGAGTTCCGCGTTGCCACCGAGCGTGATCGGCTCGGTGACGCCCGCGAGGTCCTCGAGGCTCGTGACCCCGAACTCCTCGGAGAAGGCCGAGGTGACGTTGTACGAGTCCTGGTCCGTCGCGGGCGACTGGTCGAGCGCGCGGAGCCCCTCGGGGAGCGCGCCGGTCAGCTCCTCGTACACGGCCTCTGACTCCGTCGCCTCCGTGTCGGGGACGTAGTACTGCAGGAGGTTGCCCGTGTACTCGGGGAACAGATCGATCTCGCCCGCCTCGAGCTCGGGCAGGTACACCTCGCGCTGACCGATCTCGAACTCGCGCTGCACCGTGTACCCCTCGGCCTCGAGCGCCTGCGCGTAGATCTCGGCGATGATGACGTTCGAGTAGTACGCCTGCGATCCGATGACGATGGTCTCGCCGCCGCCGGACGTCTCCCCACCCGACCCCTCGTCCAGCGGATCACCCGATGCGCACCCTGCCAGGGCCACTGTCGCCCCGACCGCGACCGCCGCGAGCGCGACGAGCCGGCCTCTTCCAGTTCGGAACATGATGGATTCCCTTCGGTGACGGGCCTCAGCCCATGGCCGCGCGCGCCCGTGGCGTGCGTGCGCGGAGGTTCTGGTCGGTGCGCCCGGCCCGGACGCCCTCGGGCACCACGAGCCGTTGCACGATCGCGAACACGCCGTCCAGCGCGAGCGCGAGCGCGATGATCAGGATCGACGAACCCAGCATGACGGCGTAGTCGCGTGTCTTGAGCCCGAGGAACAGGTAGGTGCCGAGCCCGCCGGCGCCGACGTACGCGGCGAGCGTCGCGGTCGCGACGACCTGGAGCATCGCCGCCCGGATCCCGCCGATGATCGTCGGCAGGGCGAGCGGAAGTTCGACGCCGAGCACGATCTGCGACTCCCGCATGCCCATCGCGCGCGCCGCGTCGACCGTGCGACGGTCGACCGCACCGATACCCGCGTACGCCCCCGCGAGCACCGACGGCAGGGCGAGGACGACGAGTGCGATGAAGGGCGCCACCGCGCCGATGCCGACCGCCAGCGCGACGAGCGTGAGCAGGCCGAGCGTCGGCAGCGCGCGCAGGCCGCCCGAGACGAGCACGGCGGACTCGCGGCCCCGGCCCGTATGGCCGACGTAGGCGCCGATCGGCAGCGCGACCACGCACGCGACCGCGACCACCGCGACGCTGAACACGAGGTGGTAGGCCAACTGGGCACCGATGCCGTCGGGACCGGCCCAGTTGGCCGGGTCGAAGAGCCACGCGAATGCCTCGGCGAAGACGTTCATGCGGTCGCCTCGATCTCCACGATGCGGGACACGCCCCGCCGCCGTCGCTGGAGGCGCGTCCACGGCATGAGCAGTCGACCTGCGAGCACCGCGGCGACGTCGAGCGCGAAGGCGAGGAGCAGGGTGACGACGATCCCGGTCACGATCTCGACCGGGATGTTGCGCTGCAGCCCGTCGGTGAACAGGCTCCCGAGGTTCGAGATGCCGAGCACCGCGCTCACGGTCGCGAGGCTGACGGTGCTGACGATCACGACGCGCAGCCCCGCGAGCAGGGTGGGCCCGGCGAGCGGGAGCTCGACCGCGAAGAACCGGCTCACCGCGCCGTAGCCCATCGCCGTCGCGGCCAGCCGGACGTCGCGATCCAGGTCGCCGAAGGCGTCGGCAGCCGTGCGGACCATGAGCGCGACGCCGTACAGCGTCAGGGCGATCACCACGTTCAGCGGCGACCGCAGCGGGGTGCCGATGATCCCCGGCAGCGCGATGAAGAGCGGGAGGGACGGGATCGCGTACAGGATGCCGCAGAGGCTCAGCAGCACACCGCGCGACCAGCGGTACCTCCACGCGGCCCAACCGATCGGGATCGACAACACGAAGCTCAGTATGATCGCGGGCACCGACAACGCGACGTGGACGGCGAGCAACTCGCCGACGCGGTCGAGGTTCGACCAGAGCCAGTTCACCGTTCGAGCACCCCGGCCGGCCGGCCGGCCGCATCGACCACGATGCGGCGACCGTCGACCTCCTGGATCTGCAACGTCCGCTGGGCGCGGTCCGCGCCGATGAACCCGGCGACGAACTCGTCGGCGGGGGCCGCGAGGATCTCCGCCGGCGTCCCCTCCTGGACGATCCTTCCGCCGGATCGCAGGATCGCGACGCGGTCGCCGAGTCGGAACGCCTCCTCGATGTCGTGGGTCACGAACAGCACCGTCTTGCCGAGCTCGCGCTGCAGGCGCAGCAGCTCGTCCTGGAGCTCGGTCCGCACGATCGGATCGACGGCCCCGAACGGTTCGTCCATCAGGAGGATGTTCGGGTCGACCGCGAGTCCGCGGGCGACGCCGACCCGCTGCTGCTGCCCGCCGGAGAGCTGGGACGGGTACTTGCGTGCCAGCGATCGGTCGAGCCCGACGGTGTCCATGAGCTCGAGCGCCCGGGCCTGGGCATCCCGCTTGGACTCCCCCCGCAGTATCGGCACGGTCGCGATGTTCTCGACCACCCGACGGTGCGGCAGGAGGCCGGCGTTCTGCATCACGTATCCGATCGATCGGCGCAACTGCACGGCATCGACCGAGGCCACATCCTCGCCGTCGATCAGCACCTGGCCCTTCGACGGATCGACCATGCGGTTCACCATTCGCAGCAGCGTCGTCTTGCCCGAGCCCGACGAACCGACGAGGACGGTCGTCGTGTGCGGCGCGACCACGAGGTCGACGTGCTCGACGGCGACCGTGCCGTCAGGGAACTGCTTGCCGACGCCGCGGAACTCGATCATGCCGTCTTCCCCACCCGGGACGATCGGCGCCCCGCCGGTTCAGCCAAACACGTCCGGCCCATCCCGGCAAACCCTTGCGCCCGGTTCGCCCGCTCGGTAAGGCCGGACGACGCGTCGCGGCTCAGGCCGCCTTGGGGTGGGACGCGTGCTCGAGGTGCGTCGCGAGGTACTCGCGCACGACCACGCGCGCCTCGGAGAGGTACCGTGCGTCGCCCTCGGGGTTCCGGCTGAACGCACGGTGCACCAGGGTCTCGCCGAGTTCGAGCGCGATGCCCAGACGGAACCGGAGGGTCTCGGCGTCGGCGGGCTCGCCGAACTCCGAGATGATGAGGTTCGCCATCCGTGCCGCGAATTCCGGCTCCCCGCCGTCGGCCGACAGTTCCCGGTCGTCGCCGTGCACGACGCCGAAACCGGGTTCGTCGCGGTAGAGGTCGACGCTCGCGTCGAGGGCGGCCACGATCAGGTCCCACCAGGTCTCCGGCCGGATCTCGTCGATCCGCGCCGCGACACGGGCGCGGAAGCGCTCGACGCAGCGGTCGCGCAACCCGTGCAGGATGGCGACGCGGTCCGGGAAGTACCGGTAGACGGTGCCGATCGAGGCGCCGGCTCGTTCCGCGACCATCTGCGTCGTCAGCCGGTCGAACCCGATCTCGTCGACGAGTTCGGCCGCGGCATCGAGCAGCGCATCGAGGCGCTGCGTGCTGCGCCGTTGGGTGGGCTCGGTGCGGATCGCACGTCGTCGCCCTGGGTCCGCCCCAAGGATCAGGTCGATATCGGGCACGGATCCTCCTCACTTGCGGCCACTACTCTAACCCGGCGCGGAGGGCGGATCCGACCATCGCGGGCCCGGATCGACGAGCCTCCGCCGGGCGTGCGAGACTGTACGGATGCCGGAGACCAGCCCAGAACCGGCCGGATCCCGACACAGCACGGTCCGGCACCGCGCTGCACGCTTCGAGGACCGAGTGCACGGCATCCGTGCCCGGTGCGCACGGCGTCGCGGACATGTGCCGACCGTGATCCCCTACGTCGGATACGGATCGAACGGCTGGGTCCGCGTGCTCTGCCGGGTCCTGCTGTCGAAGCCCGCCCGCGGCGAGGAGCGATCCGAGCGGCGGAACCCCCGCGAGGGCATCCGCGGCTGGCGCAGTTTCACGAGCGTCCCCGTCGGCGACGTCGACGTCACGATCGAGGTCGGGGGCCAGCGGATCGAGGTGCCGGCCGACCGCGGCGGCGTCGTCGACACCCGCGTGCCCGTCGACCTCACTCCCGGTTGGCATGTCGCCACGCTCCGGGCGGCGGGGTCCGCCCCCGTCGAGGCGCAGATCCACGTCATCGACGCCGCCACCGAGTTCGGCATCATCTCCGACGTCGACGACACGGTCATGGTCACGGCGCTCCCCCGCCCCCTGCTCGCGGCGTGGAACACGTTCGTGCTCGACGAGCACGCGCGTATCCCGACGCCCGGCATGGCGGTGCTGTTCGAGCGCCTCGCGCGCGAGCATCCCGGCGCTCCCGTCATCTACCTCTCGACCGGCGCCTGGAACGTCGCCCCCGCGCTGTCCCGCTTCCTGGCACGGAACCTCTACCCCCTCGGCCCGCTGCTGCTCACCGACTGGGGACCGACCCACGACCGCTGGTTCCGCAGCGGTCGTGCGCACAAGGAGGAGAACCTGCGCCGACTGGCCGAGGAGTTCCCCGCGATGCGCTGGTTGCTCGTCGGCGACGACGGGCAGCACGACGAGGAGCTCTACGCCCGCTTCGCCGAGGAGTACCCCGACCGAGTTGCCGCGGTGGCGATCCGGCGGCTCTCCACGGGCGAGGCCGTGCTCGCCGGCGGGCGCACGAACATCGGCGGTCCCGCAGCCGACGTCCCCTGGGTGAGCGCCGGAGACGGGTCGACCCTCGCCGACGGGCTCGCCGAGGCCGGCATCATGCGCGACGAGGACGCCGGACCGAGAACCGACGCCTGATCGGATGCGCCGTGCGACGGGCAGTGGTGCGACGGGCCGTGCGCACGCGCAGCCGTGCGCGCCCGCGCCCGTTCAGGCGACGCGAGCCCGGCGCTCCTTCGCGAAGCGTTCGAGGCCGCGGTTCACCGCCCGCGCCCAGAGCGGGCCACGGTAGATGAACGCCGAATACCCCTGCACCAGCGTCGCTCCGGCGTCGAGTCGGTCCTGCACGTCCGAGGCCGTCTCGACGCCGCCGACCGAGATGACGCAGAGTTCGGCGGGAACGTGCGCCCGCACCAGCCGCAGCACCTCCATCGAGCGGTCGCGCAGCGGGGCGCCCGACAGGCCGCCGGCGCCGATCCGCTCGATCTCCGCGGCCGAGGCCCGGAGGCCGTCGCGGGAGATCGTCGTGTTCGTCGCGATGATGCCGTCGAGGCCGAGGCGGACCGCGAGCTCGCAGATCCGCCGGATCTCGTCGTCGGCGAGGTCGGGTGCGATCTTGACGAGGAGCGGCGTGCCCCCCGAGGCCAGCCGGACCGCCTCGAGCAGCGGCGCGAGCGCGTCGAGTTCCTGGAGCCCGCGCAGGCCCGGCGTGTTCGGGGAGCTCACGTTCACGACGAGGTAGTCCGCGAACGGGGCGAGCACCTTCGCGCTGCGCTCGTAGTCGGCGACGGCGTCCTCGACGGGGGTCACCCGGCTCTTCCCGATGTTCACGCCGAGGACGGGACGCACCCGACGTCGCGACAGTCGAGAGAGCCTGCCCGCCGCGGCATCCGCCCCGCCGTTGTTGAAGCCCATCCGGTTGACGAGCGCCCGGTCGCCGATCAGGCGGAAGAGCCTCGGCCGGTCGTTGCCCGGCTGCGCGATCGCGGTCAGCGTGCCGACCTCGACATGGCCGAAGCCGAGCTGGCCGAGCCCGCGGACCGCGAGCCCGTCCTTGTCGAAGCCGGCTGCGACGCCGAACGGCGAATCGAAACGCAGGCCCAGCGCCTCGACCGCGAGCTCGGGCGCCGGCTTGGTGAACCGGTTCACGAGGCGCCCGATGCCGAGCGTGGGAAGCGCACGGATGACCCGGAAGGCGAGGTGGTGCGCCTGTTCGGGATCCATGCGCGAGAAGACGAGGGAGAAGAGGAGTCGATACATGCCGGGTTCAGGCTACTCGACGCTACTCGACCGGCCGTGCCGGGAGCCGGCCGTGCTCCGCGCGGAGCGCGCCGATCGCCGACTCGAAGTCCTCGAGCGACTCGAAGGCCTGGTACACGCTCGCGAACCGCAGGTAGGCGACCTCGTCGAGTTCGCGCAGCGGCGGGAGGATCGCGAGGCCGATGTCGTTGGCCTCGATCTGCGAGGCGCCCGTCGAACGGATCGTCTCCTCGACGGTCTGCGCAAGCACGGCCAGGTCGGCGTCGGTCACCGGACGGCCCTGGCAGGCCTTCCGCACGCCCAGGACGACCTTCTCGCGGCTGAACGGCTCGACGACACCGCTGCGCTTGATGACCGAGAGGCTGGCCGTCTCGGTCGTCGAGAATCGGCCGCCGCACTCCGGACACTGCCGGCGACGCCGGATCGAGAGGCCGTCGTCGCTGGTGCGGGAGTCGATGACCCGGGAATCGGGGTGGCGGCAGAAGGGGCAGTACATGGTGCTCCCAGACTAGCGGCGCGCGCCGCGCCGGCGCCGCCGGAGCGCGGCACCCGCCGTCAGGATCGCTCGAAGCGCGCGGTGACCGCCTCGCCGTGCGCGGGGAGTTGCTCCTCGGCCGACAGCGCCGCGATCACGGGGGCGACCTCGCGAAGCGCCCGCTCGTCGTACCTGACGACCTGCTGCGGCCGGAGGAACGTCGCCGCGGACAGCCCCGCGACGAACTTCGACGTGCCGCCCGTCGGCAGCACGTGGTTGGACCCGGCCGCGTAGTCGCCGAGGCTGACCGGCGAGAACGCCCCCAGGAAGATCGCCCCGGCGTTCTCGATGCGCGCGAGCGTCGCGTCGACGTCGGCGACCTGGATCTCGAGGTGCTCGGGTGCGAACGCGTTCGAGAACGCCGCGGCCTGCTCGAGGTCGTCGACGAGCACGAGCGCCGACTGCGGCCCCTCGATCGCCCGGCGGACGCGTTCCGAGTGCCGGGTCGCTGCCACCCGGGCGGCGAGCCGTTCGAGCACCGCGTCGGCAAGCTCGGCGGAATCGGTCACGAGCACGGACGCCGCGAGCTCGTCGTGCTCGGCCTGGCTCACGAGGTCGGCGGCCACGAAGTCGGCGTCCGCGCCCGCGTCGGCGATGACCAGGATGTCGGTGGGGCCGGCCTCGGCGTCGATGCCGGTGACGCCGGCCACGAGCCGCTTGGCGGCGGCCACGAAGACGTTGCCGGGGCCCGTGACCCGCTGCACCGGCACGAGGCCGAGGTCGTCGACGCCGTACGCGAACGCGCCGATCGCACCCGCGCCGCCCATCGCGTAGACCTCGTCGATGCCCAGCAGCGCCGCGACGGCCGCGATCGTCGGGTGGACCCGCCCGTCGTGGTCGGCCTGCGGCGGCGACGCGAGCGCGATCGAGCGCACCCCGGCGACCTGGGCCGGCACGACGTTCATCACGACGCTCGACGGGTACACGGCCTTGCCGCCGGGCACGTAGAGCCCCACGCGCTCGACCGGCTGCCACCGCTGCTCGATCACCGCACCCGAACCGAGTGTCACGATCTGCGATGCGGGAACCTGCGCGGCGCTCGCGACGCGAACGCGCTCGATCGTCGACTCGACCGCCCGGCGGATCTCGGGGTCGAGCGCGTCGAGCGCCGCCCGGAGCTCCTCGGCCGGCACCCGGACCGAGCGCGGCCTCACCCCGTCGAACCGCTCGGCCTGGTCGAGCAGCGCCCGCGCGCCGTGTTCGCGCACCTCGTCGATGATCCGGCGGGCCGGGTCGAGCGCTCTCGAGACGTCCGTCTCGGCGCGGGGCACGAGGGCGAGCAGCTCGGTGGGCGACGGGCGGGTGCCGCGGAGGTCGATGGTGCGCAACATGATCCCCAAGCGTAGTCAGCGCCGCCGGCGCGGATTCGGCCCGGCGTCACAGCAGGCAGTTCGGACCGAGCAGCCCCTTCAACTCGCCGTAGAGGTCGGCGGTGACCTTGACCGGGTATTGCGGCACCTCGAACACGCGCCCGACGCGACCCTTCGTCAGGGTCAGCCGCACCTCGGCATCGCCGCGGTGCCGCAGCAGGATCTCCTTCAGCGCCGCCGTGAGCTCGGGCGTGGCCCGCTGATCGGGCAGCGTGAGCTTGACGAGCCCGGTGTCGTCGTCCTGTCCGAGGTCGGGCGTGAACACGCTGTGGGCGTGCAGGTTCATCCCGTCGTCGCGCATGCTGACGCGACCGCGCACGACCGCGATCGTGTCGGCCTGCAGCCCGGGGGCGAACTCCTGGTACGCCTTGCCCATGAACATCACGGTGACCTCGCCCGAGAAGTCCTCGACCTGGATCATGCCGTACTGGTTGCCCGACGACTTCGCGATGCGGTGCTGCACGCTCGTGACGAGCCCGGCTACGACGACCGTGTCGCCGTCCTGCGTGGACTCGGAGGTCGTCAGGTCGAGGATCGACGCCGACGCGTGCTTCGCGAGCGCGACCTCGAGGCCGTCGAGCGGATGCTCGGAGACGTACAGGCCGAGCATCTCGCGCTCGAACGCGAGCTTCTGCTTCTTCGGCCATTCCGGACGCGTCGGCACCTGCGACGAGGCATCCGATCGTTCGGCGTCGTCGAAGAGGTCGTCGAAGTCGAAGCCCGCCTGCCCGGTGGCCTCGACGCGCTTGGTCGCGACCGCACCGTCGACCGCGGCCTCATGCGCCTCCATCAGCGCGCGTCGCGTGTCGCCCATCGTGTCGAAGGCGCCGGCCTTGATGAGGGATTCGACCGTGCGCTTGTTCGCGACCTGCAGCGGCGACTTCTTCAGGAAGTCGTGGAAGTTCTCGAAGCGCCCCTCCTGTTCGCGGGCCGCACGGATCGCGTCGACGACGTTGAAGCCGACGTTCCGCACGGCGCCGAGCCCGAATCGGATGTCGTCGCCGACGGCGGCGAAGAACCCGATCGACTCGTTGACGTCGGGCTGGAGCACCTGGATGCCCATCCGCCGACACTCGTTCAGGTACAGCGCGAGCTTGTCGCGCGCGTCGCCGACGCTCGTGAGCAGCGCCGCCATGTACTCCGCCGGGTAATGGGCCTTCAGGTACGCGGTCCAGTAGCTGAGCACGCCGTAGGCGGCCGAGTGCGCCTTGTTGAAGGCGTAGTCGGAGAAGGGCAGGAGGATGTCCCAGAGCGTCTTGATCGCGGCCTCGGAGTAGCCGTTCGCGATCATGCCACCGGAGAAGCCCTCGTACTGCTTGTCGAGCTCGGACTTCTTCTTCTTGCCCATCGCGCGCCGCAGGATGTCGGCCTGGCCGAGCGAGAACCCGGCGACGCGCTGCGCGATCGCCATGACCTGCTCCTGGTAGATGATCAGGCCGTAGCTCGTGTCGAGGATGTCCTTGAGCGGCTCCGCGAGCTCGGGATGGATCGGCGTGATCTCCTGCAGGCCGTTCTTGCGCAGCGCGTAGTTCGTGTGGGAGTTCGCGCCCATCGGTCCTGGACGGTACAGCGCGATGACCGCGGAGATGTCCTCGAAGTTGTCCGGCTTCATGAGCCGCAGCAGCGCGCGCATCGGCCCGCCGTCGAGCTGGAACACGCCGAGCGTGTCACCGGAGCCGAGCAGGGCGTAGGCGGCCTGGTCGTCGAGGGCGAGGTCTTCGAGCACGGGCCGGAAGCCGCGGTTCGCCTCGATGTTGTCGAGCGCGTCGTCGATGATCGTGAGGTTCCGCAGGCCGAGGAAGTCCATCTTGATCAGGCCGAGCGACTCGCACGCGGGATAGTCGAACTGCGTGACGATCTGGCCGTCCTGCTCCCGCTTCATGATCGGGATGATGTCGATCAGCGGATCGCTCGACATGATGACGCCTGCGGCGTGCACGCCCCACTGGCGCTTGAGGTTCTCGAGGCCGAGCGCGGTGTCGAACACCGTGCGCGCTTCGGCATCCGTCTCGATGATCGCCCGGATGTCACCGGCCTCCTTGAACCGCGGGTGATCGCGATCGAGGATGCCCGAGAGCGGGATGTCCTTGCCCATGACGGCCGGCGGCATCGCCTTCGTGAGCTTCTCGCCCATCGAGAACGGGAAGCCGAGCACCCGGCCCGAGTCCTTCAGCGCCTGCTTCGCCTTGATCGTGCCGTACGTCACGATCTGCGCCACGCGCTCCGAGCCGTACTTCTCGGTGACGTACCTGATGACCTCGCCGCGCCGGCGCTCGTCGAAGTCCACGTCGAAGTCGGGCATCGACACGCGATCGGGGTTCAGGAACCGCTCGAAGATGAGGCCGTGCTGCAGCGGGTCGAGGTCGGTGATCTTCATCGCGTACGCGGCCATCGACCCGGCGCCCGAACCACGGCCTGGACCGACCCGGATGCCGTGCTCCTTCGACCAGTTGATGAAGTCGGCGACGACGAGGAAGTACCCCGGGAAGCCCATCTGGCTGATGACGCCCACCTCGTAGTCGGCCTGCCGACGCACGTCGTCGGGGATGCCGCCCGGGTACCGCACGTGGAGGCCGCGCTCGACCTCCTTGACGAACCAGCTCTCCTCGTTCTCGCCGTCGGGTACGGGGAACCGCGGCATGTAGTTGGCCGACGTGTTGAACTGCACGTCGCAACGCTCGGCGATGAGCAGGGTGTTGTCGCACGCCTCGGGGTGGTCCCGGAAGACGTGCCGCATCTCGTCGGCGGTCTTCAGGTAGAAGTCGTCGGCGTCGAACTTGAACCGGTTCGGGTCGTCGAGCGTCGACCCCGACTGCACGCACAGCAGTGCCGCGTGGCTCTTCGCGTCGTGGGCGTGGGTGTAGTGCAGGTCGTTCGTCGCGACCAGCGGGAGGTCGAGCTGCTTCGCGAGCCGCAGCAGGTCGTCCATGATGCGCTTCTCGATACCGAGCCCGTGGTCCATGATCTCGGCGAAGAAGTTCTCCTTGCCGAAGATGTCGCGGAAGTCCGCCGCCGCCTTGACGGCCTCGTCGTACTGGCCGAGCCGGAGGCGGGTCTGCACTTCGCCGGAGGGGCATCCGGTCGTCGCGATGAGCCCCTTCGAGTACGTCTGCAGCAGTTCGCGATCCATGCGGGGCTTGAAGTAGTAGCCCTCCATGGACGCCAGGCTCGACAGCCGGAAGAGGTTGTGCATGCCCTCGGTCGTCTCCGAGAGCAGGGTCATGTGCGTGTACGCGCCGGCACCCGACACGTCGTCCCCGCCGCCGTCGCCCCAGCGCACGCGCGTCTTGTCGCCGCGGGCCGTCCCCGGCGTCAGGTAGGCCTCGGTGCCGATGATCGGCTTGATCCCGGCGTCCGTCGCCTGCTTCCAGAAGTCGTAGGCGCCGAACACGTTGCCGTGGTCGGTCATCGCGACGGCGGGCATGCCGTACCCGGATGCGGCCTTCATGAGCTCGCCCACCCTCGCGGCGCCGTCGAGCATCGAGTACTCGGTGTGCACGTGCAGGTGGACGAAGGAATCGGCGGCCACTGGGCTCCTCATCGGGTACTGCTGGTGGAACTGGATGGTCCCGAGTCTATGGCGACCCGGTGACGCCGCCGGGGCGACCCGACGGCCTCGGGTCAGTCGCCGCGGAGGACGTCCAGCGCGTGCGCCAGGTCGGCGGGATACGTCGACTCGAAGACCGCCCACTCCCCCGTCGCGGGGTGCACGAACCCGAGCTCCTGGGCGTGCAGCCACTGGCGGGTGAGCGCCAGCCGCGCCGACAGCTTCGGGTCGGCGCCGTACATCGCGTCGCCGACGCACGGATGCCGCTGCGCCGCCATGTGCACCCGGATCTGGTGCGTGCGGCCGGTCTCCAGGTGCACCTCGAGCAGCGACGCGTACGGGAACGCCTCGACCGTCTCGTAGTGGGTGACGGCGTGCTTGCCGTCCGAGGTCACCGCGAACTTCCAATCGGACCGCGGATGCCTCCCCACGGGCGCGTCGATCGTGCCGGCCAGCGGATCGGGATGCCCCTGCACGATCGTGTGGTAGATCTTCTCGACCTCGCGGTCGTGGAACGCCCGCTTGAGCGCCGAGTAGGCGCGCTCCGACTTGGCGACGACCATGAGGCCGCTCGTGCCCGCATCGAGCCGGTGCACGATACCCTGACGTTCGGGCGCGCCCGAGGTCGAGATGCGGAACCCGGCCGCTGCGAGTGCGCCGCCGACCGTCGGGCCGTCCCACCCGACCGATGGGTGGGCGGCGACGCCGGCGGGCTTGTCGACCACGACGAGATCGTCGTCGTCGTGCACGATGCCCAGGTCGGGCACGGCGATCGGTTCGACCTCCAGGGCACGCGGCGGTTCCCAACTCACCTCGAGCCAGGTGCCGCCCTTGAGGCGGTCGGACTTGTCGGCGGGGCGGCCGTCGACCTGGACGCCGCCGGCAGCGGCGATGTCGGCGGCCTGCGTGCGCGAGAACCCCAGCAGCTTCGCGAGGCCCGCGTCGACGCGGCTCCCGTCGAGCCCGTCCGGTACGGGAAGCGATCGGTACTCCATCGGCGTCACCGCTCGGTCGGCAGTGCCGACCCGGACGACGGCGCCTGGTCGTCGCCCGCGGCGACGGAGTCGACCGCCTCGGCCCGCGTTTGCTCGCGCGTGCCGTCCAGCCCGATCCCGCGGATCGTGAGGATCATGAAGAGCACCATGCTGGACACGATCGCGATGTCGGCGATGTTGTAGATCGCGGGAAGCATCCACGGTGTCGAGATGAAGTCGACGACGTGCCCGAGGCCGAAGCTCGGCTCCCGGAGGAGCCGGTCGGTGAGGTTTCCGAGCACCCCGCCGAGGAGGAGTCCGAACACGACGCCCCACGCGACCGAACGGATCCGCCTCGCGAACCAGATGATGAACGTGATGACGCCCGCGGCGAGGATCGTGAAGATCCAGGTCATACCGCTCGCGATGGAGAAGGCCGCCCCCGGATTCCGGACGAACTGCCACTGCAGCACGTTTCCCAGAACGGGGACGACCTCTCCTTCTGCGAGGTTCGCGACCACGAGCGCCTTGGTCAGCTGGTCGACGCCGTAGGCGACGACGGCCGCGCCGAGGAGGACGAGGAGCGCGGTGGTGGAGCCGGCTGCCTTGCCGTCCGGCTCAGCCGCCAAAGCCCTGGAACGTCGGCGCCGGCGCGGAGTCGCCCTGACGCGACGGCGCGCTCACCGGAGCCGAGAAGCCCTGGTTGCCGGCGACCTGCACGGGCGCCGCGGTGTCGAGGTCGCGGAGCTGGCCCTCGATGTAGCTCTTCAGCTTCTGGCGGTAGTCGCGCTCGAAGTCGCGCAGCTCGTCCACGCGCTTCTCGAGCGCGACACGCTCCTGGTCGAGCACGTTCATCTGCTGGCGCGACTTCGCCTCGGCCTCGGCCACGACGCGGGCAGCGGTCGCGTGTCCTTCGGCGATGAGCGCGTCGCGCTTCTCGACGCCCTCGCGCACGTGCTCCTCGTGGAGGCGGCGCGCGAGCTGCAGGAGGTTCGTCGTCGAGGTCTGCTCGTCGAGCTCCGACTGCGGCGCGGCGACCTGCGTGGGTACGGCCACCGTGGGCGGCGGAGCCGCCGGCTCGGTGTACGCCGGCTGCGTCGGCGCAGGCGCGGCGGATGCGGTGCGCGCAGCCTCGGTGGCACGGGCCTCCGCGGCGGCCAGACGCTGACGCAGGTCGTCGTTCTCCTGGTTCAGTCGACGCAGCTCGACGACGACCTCGTCGAGGAAGTCGTCGACCTCGTCCTGGTCGTAGCCCTCACGGAACTTCGTCGCCTGAAAGCGCTTGTTGACCACATCTTCCGGAGTTAGCGCCATGGCTGCCCACCCTCACATCTGTCGATAACGGTTCGGTCGGTTCTGCCAACGTTAGCAGGGTCGTCGGAGTCGAAGCAGTGCCGTTCGTCTCGTCCGCGATGCTTGCAGAAGATCGTCAGGTGCGCCAATCGACTACGCCATCGCCGAGGTCGCGACGGACAGCCCGGAGACGATCGTCATGAGGACGATGACGAGCAGCATCGCCAGGCTCCACCCGAGGTCCAGCGCGATCTGGCCGATGCGGATCGGCGGCACGAGCCTGCGGAAGAACCGCACCGGCGGATCGGTCACGGTGTACACCGCCTCCACCACCACGAGCCAGAACCCGCGTGGGCGCCACTGGCGGTTGAACGTGCGGATCAGGTCGAGCACGAACCGTGCCCACATCACGAAGAAGTAGATGACGAGGATCGTGGAGAGCGTGCTCCAGACGAATGACAGAACTCCCACGTCGGGAGAGTCTACGCGTGCGAGAAGAAGGTCGAGTCCTGTTCGCCGTCGCCGTCCGCCGTGTCGCCCGAGACGACGACGTGCGCCGGCGAGAGCAGGAACACCTTGCTGGTGACGCGCTCGATCTTGCCGTGCAGGCCCTGCGAGAGCCCGCTGGCGAAGTCGATGAGGCGACGGGCGTCGCCGTCGGACATCTGCGAGAGGTTGATGATGACCGGCACCCCCTCGCGGAACGATTCGGCGATGACCTGCGCATCGCGGTACTGGCGGGGGTGGACGGTCAGGATCTCGTTCATCTCAGCCTGCGGAGGGGTCGGTTGCGGGGTGGACTTGCTGCGCAGCGGCGTGACGGCCGCTCCGCCCTTGTGCACGGGCGCCGGTGCGACCGGTGCGGGTGCGGGTGCCGCGGCTTGGACCTGCTGCGCAGGCGGGGCCTCCGCCTCGAGCTCCTCGTCGGCGAGTCCCAGGTAGACCATCGTCTTCTTCAGCGGGTTCGACATCGCTGCCCTCCGTCGTTGTTCCGTCTGGTTCGAGGCTAGCCTCAGGCCGGCCGATTCCCCGTGATTGCGGTTCCGATGCGAAGGTGTGTCGCACCCTCCAAGATCGCATCCGAATAGTCGTGGCTCATCCCCATCGACAGCGCCCCGGCGTCGGGCGCGATGCGGCGGATCCGCTCCGAGAACCCGCGCACCCGCGCGAAGGCGGGTCGGGCCGGTTCACCGAGGGGTGCAACCGCCATGAGGCCCCGCAGGCGGAGACCCGGCGACGACACGACGTGCTCGACGAGCGCCTCGAGCTCGGCCGGGGCCACCCCGCCGCGCCCGGGGTCGTCCGTCAGGTTGACCTGGACGAATGCGTCGAGCTCGGACTCGTCCGATGCCAGCGCGTCGACCAGGGACGGTCGGTCGATGGAGTGGATCGCCCCCGCGTAGGCGCGAACCTGACGCGCCTTCTTGCCCTGCAACTGGCCGATGAAGTGCCAGGTGACCTCGAGGTCGGCGAGCTCCGCCGCCTTCGCACGCGCCTCCTGGTGCCGGTTCTCGCCGATGTCGTGCACGCCGAGCGCGGCGAGCTGCGCGACGAGCGACGCGGGGTGGAACTTGGTGACGACGATCGTCGTGATCTCGTCGGGCTGCCGCCCCGCGGTCAGGGCGGCAGCCGAGACATCCGCTCGCACGCGTTCGAGGCGCGTCGCGAGGCCTGGATCCGGGTGGTGCTCGTCGGTCACTTCAGGAAGTCGGGGATGTCGAGGTCGTCGCCCCCGTCGTCGAACGCCGGGTCGCTCACGATCTGGTCGCCGGTGGACGTGGGCAGCTCGCCCCAGTTCGCGGACTCGACGAGTTCCTCGATGTCGAGTTCGCCGATCGTGTCGCCGGTCTCTGCCGACGACGACGACGCAGCGGATGCCCCTGCGCCGGCCGCGACGCCCACTGCCGCGCCGACGGCGGCCGGCACCAGGTTCGAGCGGCGGGCGTCGACCGCGGAGTCCTTGGCCTGCGGTTCGCCGCCGTCGAACCCGGCGGCGATGACGGTGACCCGCACCTCGTCGCCGAGGGTGTCGTCGATCACCGCACCGAAGATGATGTTGGCCTCGGGATGCACGGCCTCCTGCACGAGGCGCGCGGCGTCGTTGATCTCGAAGATGCCGAGGTTCGACCCGCCCTGGATCGAGAGCAGCACGCCGTGCGCACCGTCGATCGACGCTTCGAGCAGGGGACTCGCGACCGCGAGCTCCGCCGCCTTGATCGCCCGGTCGGCTCCCCTCGACGAGCCGATGCCCATGAGCGCGGAACCCGCGCCCTGCATCACGGACTTGACGTCGGCGAAGTCGAGGTTGATCAGGCCCGGCGTGGTGATGAGGTCGGTGATGCCCTGGACACCTGCGAGGAGCACCTGGTCGGCGGTCGCGAACGCCTCGAGCATCGAGATGCCGCGGTCGCTGATCTCGAGCAGGCGATCGTTCGGCACCACGATGAGGGTGTCGACCTCTTCCTTCAGCCGCGCCACGCCCTGCTCGGCCTGGGTCTGCCGGCGCTTGCCCTCGAAGCTGAACGGCTTGGTGACGACACCGATCGTGAGCGCGCCGATCGACTTCGCGATGCGCGCGACGACCGGGGCGCCGCCGGTGCCGGTGCCGCCTCCCTCGCCCGCGGTCACGAAGACCATGTCGGCGCCTGCGAGCGCCTCCTCGATCTCCTCGGCGTGGTCTTCGGCCGCCCGGCGGCCGACCTCGGGGTCGGCGCCCGCGCCGAGGCCTCTGGTGAGGTCGCGGCCGACGTCGAGCTTGACGTCCGCGTCGGACATCAGCAGCGCCTGGGCGTCGGTGTTGATCGCGATGAACTCGACGCCGCGGAGGCCGAGCTCGATCATGCGGTTGACGGCGTTCACGCCGCCGCCGCCGATGCCGACGACCTTGATGACGGCGAGGTAGTTCTGGTTTGTCGACATGTCCGGCCCTTCGTGCGAACTCTGGAACTTTGAACCTCTAGTCGAAGGTTAAAGTCTTGCCGAGTATGCAATTCCTGTGACAGACGGTAGGCGGTGCTCCCCCGTCGGCGTTCCAGCCGCGCCCGCGTGTCGCGAACCGATCCCGAGATCGGTCGCGGGTCACCCCGTGACGGGATTCATCGGCGCCGACACGTCGTAGTGCGACACCGTGTCGGGCGGCGCCGAAGCCATCATCCGCGCCAGCACGGTCGCCTTCGTCGACGAGTCCTCGCTGCTGCCCCAGAGCACGGATGCCCCGCCCGCCAGCTCCAGCCGGACGTCGTCCACGGTCTCCGCCGTCGCGCGGACCACCTGCCCGCGAACCTCCGGCGGCAGGCTCCGGACGACCGCGGCCGCGGCGCGGAACCCCTTCGACGCCACGCCGCCCGCATCGATGAGCGGCTGATCGGCCGGCCGCTCCTCCGGCCGGTCGATGACCACCCCGGCGGCGTCCACGAGTTCGAGTCCGCGCGGGGTGTCCACGACGCCGACCGGGGTCCGCTCGACCACGCGGACGACGAGCGTCCCGGGCGGCACGGTCTCGGTCGAGTAGGTCTCGATCAGCGGGAACTCCCCGAGCGCGGACCGGACGTCTGCCGACGTGATGAGCGGCAGCGGCGTGCCGTAATCCTCGGCGAACGCGGCCTGGAGCTCGCCCACCGGGATGCGCTGCGCACCCTCCACCCGGACCTCGCGCAGCGCCATCAACGGCGAGTACGCCGCACCGACGAGGCCGCCGGACACCACCACGACCGTGCCGGCGCCGACCAGCCAGGCGAATCGCCGATGCCGGGAGCGGGCGGTGAACCTCCGCACCTCCTCGCGCTCGTAGCGCCTGCGGTCGCGCATCGCCTTCGCGTGCGCGCGACGAGCCGCCTTCGGATCGGGGTCGGAGCCTGCAGCACTTCCCACGACGCTTCCGGGCCGCGTCCCTGCGGCCCCGGCAGCGGGGTCACCGCGCTCGCGGCCCGCCCGTTCGCGATCCGGCCCGGCGATCGTCGGCGCCTGCACCCGCGCCGTCTCCGGCTCCGGCGCCGCCACGATCGCGATCGGCTCCGTCGTCACGCGGTCCTGCACGGTCGTGACGGCATCACCGGCGTCCGCTGCGGCGTCCGCCCGCGGATCGCGCGACTCCGGGACGACCGGACCGGGACGCCCCGGTCGCGGACCGTCGAAGCCCTGCGGCCGCTTCACGAACCGGCCTCGTTCACCCGCGCTCACGCTCCAGCGCGGCGAGCAGCTGCGGCACGATCCGGTAGACGTCCCCGCAGCCGAGGGTGATCACGTAGTCGCCATCACGGGCGATCTGCGCCGTGCGGTCGGCGGCCTCCTGCCAGTCGGGGATGAAGGCGACGCGGCCCTGGTCGGCGAAGCGCTCGCTGACGAGCGCACCCGTGACGCCGGGCACCGGGTCCTCGCGTGCGCCGTAGACGTCGAGGACCACGGTCTCGTCGGCGAACTCCTCGAGCACCTCCGCGAACTCCTTCGCGAACGCCTGGGTGCGGCTGTACGTGTGCGGCTGGTGCACGGCGATGATCCGGCCTTCGCCGACGACGGTGCGTGCCGCTGCGAGTGCGGCCGCGACCTCCGTCGGGTGGTGGGCGTAGTCGTCGTACACGCTCACGCCGCCGACGGTGCCGTGCAGTTCGAACCGGCGTCCCGTCCCCGCGAACCGCTCGATTCCCGTCAGCGCGACCTCGGGATCGATGCCCAGCTGCACGAGCACCGCGAATGCGCCCGCCGCGTTGACGGCGTTGTGCCGCCCCGGCACGCGGAGCCTGCCGTGGAACGTCCGACCGTCGTGGTCGATCGCGAACGCGACCGGGCCGTCGGTCACGATCGAGTGGACCCGCACGGTCGCGTCGGCGGCCTCGCCGAAGGTGACCACGTTGCGGTGCGCGAGCCGCGCCGAGACGCGCAGCGCACTCGCATCGTCGCTCGAGATCACGACCGCCTCGCGCGCCCGGTCCGCGAAGTCGACGAACGCCTGCTCGAAGGCCTCCCGCGAACCGTAGTGGTCGAGGTGGTCGGGGTCGACGTTGGTGATGAGCGCGATCGAGGTGTCGTACAGCAGGAACGAGCCGTCCGACTCGTCGGCCTCGACGACGAAGAGCTCGCCGTTCCCGGCCGCGGCGCTCACGCCCAGCTCCTCGATCACGCCGCCGTTGACGAAACTCGGGTCGGCGCCCGCGCCCAGCAGCGACGTGACGATCATGCCCGTGGACGTCGTCTTCCCGTGCGCACCGGCCACCGACACGAGGCGTCGACCGCCGATCAGGGCGGCGAGGGCCTGCGATCGGTGCAGCACCGGCACGCCGCGCTGGAGGGCGAGCTGGTACTCCGGGTTGTCCTGCCAGAGTGCCCCGGTCACGACGACCGTGTCGACGTCGTCGGGCAGGTGCTCCGCCGCATGGCCGATCGCGACCCGAGCTCCCAGCGCGCGCAGCGCCTGGATGTTCGCGGACTCGCGCGCGTCCGAGCCCGTCACGCGGTGACCGTCGCCCAGCACGAGTCGGGCGATGCCGCTCATGCCGGAGCCGCCGATGCCGACGAAATGCACGTTGCCGAGGTCGGCGGGGATCTGAACGGTCGGGTCGGGCTTGATGGTCACGTGCGAGGGGCCTTCCAGCGGTGCTCGGTCTGCGGGTCGCGGCTTCGGTGCCGCGGCGGAAGCCGGGGGCGTCCGCGGTTCCAACGTTACGCGGGTTCGCGATCGTCGCGGGCTCCCCCGCCGGATCCGCCGGCACCGAGCGCCCGGTCGACGAGGGCGACCATGCGATCGGTCCCGTCGAGGAACCCTGCGGAAGCCGCGGCATCCGCCATCGCGCGCACCCGGCCGCCGTCGGCCAGCAGCGGCAGCAGCTCGCGCGACACCCACGCCGGCGTGAACTCCGCGTCCTCGACGAGGATGCCTCCGCCGGCGACGACCACGGGCGCGGCGTTGAACCGCTGCTCGCCGTTGCCGACCGGGTACGGGACGTAGACGGCGGGGATCCCGAGCGCCGCGAGTTCGCTCACCGTGCTCGCACCCGCGCGGGACACGGCCAGGTCGGCCAGGGCCAGCGCGAGGTCCATCCGGTCCGCGTACTCGACCATGCGGTAGTCCGCGAGATTCGGGTCGGACACCTCGCTCTTCGCGCCCGTGATGTGCAGCACCTGCCACCCCGAACCGGCGAGCTCGGCCGCGCTCGCGACCATCGTGGCATTGATGCGCCGAGCGCCGAGCGACCCGCCCGTCGCGAGCAGGACCGGGCGCGCGGCATCCAACCCGAAGAACGCGGCGGCCTCGTCGCGCAGGCCCGACCGGTCGAGCCGTTCGATCTCATGCCGCAGCGGCATCCCCACGACCTCGGCCCCCCGCAGCGGCGTACCCGCGAAGGCCACGCCGACCGCCTCGGCGAAGCGGGCGCCGAGGCGATTCGCGAGTCCGGGTCGGGCGTTCGCCTCGTGCACCGCGAGCGGGATGCCCGCGCGGCGGGCCGCGAGGTAGGCGGGCGTCGACACGTAGCCGCCGAAGCCGACGACGACATCGACGCCCCGATCGGCGATGATGCGCGACACGTCGGCGACGGAGGCGCGGAAGCGCCCGGGGAACCGCAGTGCGGCGCCGTTCGGCCGACGCGGGAACGGCACCTTGGCGATCGTGAGCAGTTCGTAGCCGCGTTCCGGCACGAGCCGGGACTCGAGCCCCTCCGCGGTGCCGAGCACCAGCACGACCGCGCCGGCGTCGCGCTCGCGCAGGCGATCGGCGACGGCGAGCAGCGGATTCACGTGGCCGGCGGTGCCCCCGCCGGCGAGGAGGTACGTCGTCATCGGGCGGACCGGCCCGACGCCTTCACGCGTCCCGCGCGTCGCGCGGCGACCCGCGCAGCGTGGCGCGCCGGAGCCTCGGGATCGCGGGCGACCGACAGGACGATGCCGATGGCGAACAGGGTGGTCATGAGCGCCGTGCCGCCTGCGGAGACGAGCGGGAGGGGGACGCCGAGGACGGGGAGGACCTTGAGCACGACTCCGATGTTGACACACGCCTGCCCGATGACCCACACCATGACCGCGGCGGTGACCGTCTTCGCGAACGGGGTCCGGGCGTTGCGGAGGATGCGCGCGAACGCGATCCCGAGCATCACGAACAGCGCGAGCACCACGACGGCGCCGATCAGTCCCAGCTCCTCGCCGATGATCGCGAAGATGAAGTCGTTGTCGGCCGCGGGCAGCCACGACCACTTGGCCGCGGAGTTGCCGAGCCCGACACCGAACACACCGCCGTTCGCGAGGGCGAACATGCCGTGCTGCACCTGCCAGCAGTCGTCCTGGTCGATCGTCGTGCAGTTCTCCTGCAGGAACGACGTGATGCGCCGCACGCGGCTCTCGCTCGAGGCGGCGACGATGCCGAACACGAGCCCTCCGACGAGCAGCGGCACGAGCAGGAGGCGGAAGCGGACGCCGATGAGGAACAGCGCGCCCAGCAGCATGGCCGCCATGATCAGCACCGTGCCGAGATCCCCGCCGAGGAGGACCAGCGCGATCGCTCCACCGCCGACGAGCAGGATCGGCAGGATCCCGTGCACGAGGTCGCCCAGGCGGTCCTGCTTCTTGGTCACGATGAGCCCGAGCCACATCACCATGGAGACCTTGATCATCTCCGACGGCTGGAACTGGAACCCGGCGATGTTGAGCCAGTTCGTGTTGCCGCCCACCGAGACGCCGAGATCGGTCGCCACGACCAGCAACTGCAGGGCGCAGGAGATCGCGAGGGCCGGCCAGGCCAGACGCATCCAGACCCGTTCGGGCACGCGGCTGGCGAGGAGCATCAGTGGAACGCCGAGGAGCGCCCAGATGCCCTGCCGCGCGGCCTGCGCGAGGAAGTCGCCCTCCTCGAGCTTCGACTGCACGAGCGAGGACGAGAACACCATGACGAGGCCGAGGACGACCAGGAACAGCGTCGTGCCGAGCAGCAGGAAGTAGTCGGCCGATTCGGCCTGGAACACCCGGCCCAACCTGATGCGTGCGGCGGTGACGCCGCGCGCGTCAGCCGTCTTCGCGGGGCGGCCGGCCTTCTGCGGATTCGCCACCGGCCTCACCTCCCAGCATCGCGCGGACCGCCTCGTGGAACCTGCGCCCCCGGTCGGCGTAGTCCGCGAACTGGTCCATCGACGCGGCCGCCGGCGCCAG
Source organism: Agromyces sp. LHK192 (assembly GCF_004006235.1). Classification (NCBI taxonomy): domain Bacteria; kingdom Bacillati; phylum Actinomycetota; class Actinomycetes; order Micrococcales; family Microbacteriaceae; genus Agromyces; species Agromyces sp. LHK192. Next base: position 1,855,623 of record NZ_CP034753.1, on the reverse strand, counting down.
GAGCACGGTGTCGCCCTCCTCGGCGACGGCCGCCGCGAGTGCGACCGCCTCGGGCATCACCAGCCCAGTGTCATCCGCGGTCACCTCGAACAGGGGCAGCTCCGGCGCGTGTCGGCCGAACGCGGCGACGAGGGCGACGCGGTCGCGCCCGATCACGATCGCCGCTCGCAGGCGCGACACGTGCGCCGCCACCAACGCATCGGCGTCGACCCCCTTGAGCAACCCGCCCACGATCCAGACGACCTGGCCGAACGCGCGGAGGGATGCCTCCGCAGCGTGCGGATTCGTCGCCTTCGAGTCGTCGATCCAGCGGATGCCGCCCGCCAGGGCGACGGTCTGGATCCGGTGCGCGTCGAGCCGGAAGCCGAGCAGCGCATCATGCACCACGGGCACGGGTACGTCGTAGGACCGTGCCAGCGCCGACGCCGCGAGGATGTTCGCCACGACATGCGGGGCGCTGAGCCCCAGCGGCTCCAATTCCTCCAGCGTGACCAGTTCGAGCGCCGCGGTCCGGCGCTCCTCGAGGAACGCCCGATCGCACAGGATGCCCTCGACCACGCCGAAGTCGCTCGGCCCCGGGGTGTCGAGCCCGAACCCGATCGCGCGGGCGCCCTCCTCGACGTCGGCCTCCTCGACCATTCGCCTGGTCGCCTCGTCGGCCCGGTTGTACACGCATGCGACCCGGGTGTTCGCGTAGACCTTCGCCTTCGCCGCCGCGTATGCCTCAGCCGTGCCGTGCCAGTCGAGGTGGTCGTCCGCGAGGTTGAGGCAGACGCTCGCCCACGGGTGGATCGCACCCGGGCCCTGCGTCGGGAGGTGATGCAACTGGTAGCTCGACAGCTCGACGACCAGCACGTCGAATCCGCCGGGGTCGCGCACGGCGTCGAGCACCGGTACGCCGATGTTGCCGCACGGCGCCGCAGCGAGCCCGTTCGCGGCGAGCAGCGTCGCCGCGAGCTGCACGGTGGTGGTCTTCCCGTTCGTCCCGGTGACGAGCATCCAATCGGCGGACCTCACCTTGTCGCGCACCCGCCAGGCCAGCTCGATGTCACCCCAGACCGGGATGCCGCGGGCGTGCGCCCATTCGAGCACCGGATGGTCGGGGTGGAAGCCCGGGGAGGCGACGAGGAGCTCGGCGTCGAACGACTCGAGTTCGACGGGGACCTGCTCGAGCGGGTCCGTGACCAACCGGGCGCCGATGACCTCGAGGATCTTCGCGCGGTCGTCGTCGCGGGCGGGCGCGAGCACGAGCACCTCGGCGCCGAGCTCGGTGAGCGTGTCGGCGACGGCGAACCCCGTGACGCCGAGGCCGAGCACGGCGACGCGCAGCCCGCGCCAGTCGGCATGCCAGCTCGTCAGCGCGTCGAGCCGTGACGACGCAGCATCCGGACCGGTCATTGCTGCAGCCACTCGAAGTAGAACGAGCCGACGCCCGCCGCGGAGAGCAGGCCGCCGATGATCCAGAACCGGACGACGATCGTGACCTCCGCCCACCCCTTCAGTTCGAAGTGATGGTGGATCGGGCTCATGAGGAAGATGCGTTTGCCGCCGGTGATCTTGAAGTAGGCGCGTTGCACGATCACGGAACCGGTCTCGATGACGAACAGGCCGCCGATCAGCAGGAGGAGCAGCTCGGTCCGACTCAGGATCGCGAGCGCGGCCAGCGCCCCGCCGAGGGCGAGCGAGCCGGTGTCGCCCATGTAGATGTGGGCCGGATTCGTGTTCCACCACAGGAACCCGACCAGTCCGCCGACGATCGCCGTCGCGACGATGGCGAGGTCGAGCGGGTCGCGCACGTCGTAGCACCGGTAGGCATCGGAGTCGTTCAGGTTCTCGCCGAAGCACGACTGGTTGAACTGCCAGAATCCGATGATGATGAAGGAGCCGATCGCGAGGATGGATGCTCCCCCCGCGAGTCCGTCGAGGCCGTCGGTCACGTTGACGCCGTTCGAGGCCCCGGCCGCGAGCAGGCAGATCCAGACGACGTACAACGCGACGCCGACGACGGTGCCGAACACCATGAAGTCGAGCGGCAGGTCGCGGATGAACGAGATCTTCGTCGACGCGGGCGTCTCCTGCTGGGCGTTCGGGAACTGCAGCGCGAGCAGGGCGAAGACCCCGGCGACGAGGACCTGGCCGGCGACCTTCGCCCAGCCGCCCAGCCCGAGGCTCTGCTTCTTGCGCGTCTTGAGGAAGTCGTCGACGAACCCGACGATGCCGAGTCCGACCATCATGAACAGCACGAGCAGTCCCGATGCCGTCGGCGGCTCGTTGCTCACGAGCAGCGTCGCCGTGAAGTAGCCGAACAGCGTGCCGAGGATGAAGATGATGCCGCCCATCGTGGGCGTGCCGCGCTTCACGTGGTGACTCTGGGGACCGTCGTCGCGGATGAACTGGCCCCAGCCGAGCTTCGTGAAGAGCCGGATGAACAACGGGGTCAGGAAGAGGGTGAAGGCGAGCGACAGCGCACCCGCGGTCAGGAGGGCTCTCACGCGGACCACGCTCCCAGCCGGTCGCCGCGGAAGCCCGCGAAACCTGCAGCCCCGCTGCGTCCTCGAACCGCGCTCACGCGAACCATTGCGCCCTCACGGTCGCCGCGGAAGCCCGCGAAACCTGCAGCCCCGCTGCGTCCTCGAACCGCGCTCACGCGAACCATTGCGCCCTCACGGTCGCCGCGGAAGCCCGCGAAACCTGCAGCCCCGCTGCGTCCTCGAACCGCGCTCACGCGAACCATTCTCCCAGTCGGTCGCCGAGGAAGCGGAGACCCGCCGAGTTCGACGATTTCACCAGCACGGTGTCTCCGGGCTGCACGTACGACGTGACGAGGTCGAAGGCCTCGTCGGCCGTCTCGACGAATGCCGATTCGCCGTCCCACGAGCCCTCGTTGATCGTCGAGATGTGGAGGCGCCGCGCCCCCTGGCCGACGACGACGAGCTGCGAGATGCCCAGGCGCACGGCGAGCAGCCCGATCCGGTCGTGCTCCTCCCCGGAGAATTCGCCGAGCTCGCTCATCTCGCCGAGCACGGCGACGGTACGGGTGCCGGGCGCCTGGATCTGCGCGAGGGTCTTCAGCGCGGCGGCCATCGAGTCCGGGCTGGCGTTGTAGGCGTCGTTGATGACGGTGATGCCGTCGCGGCCGCCCTGCACCTCCATCCGCCAGCGCTCGGCGAGCGTGACCTCCTCGAGGGCGTCCGCGATCGTCGTCAGCGGGACGCCGAGTTCGACGGCCGCCGCGGACGCCGCGAGCGCGTTCATGACGTGGTGCTCGCCGAGCACGCCGAAGTGGACACGAGCGGATGCCCCGCCGGGAACGGTGACCGTGAACTCGGTGCCGCGCGAGTGGAGCTCGACCTCGCTCGCCCGGACGTCGGCGTCGTCGCCGAGGCCGAAGGTCACGACGCGAGCTCGCGTGAGTCCGGCCATCGGAGTGACGCGGGGGTCGTCCGCGTTGAGGATCGCGACGTCGCCGTCGAGGAGGTCGGTGACCATCTCGGACTTGGCGCGCACGGTCTGCTCGATGCCGCCGAACTCGCCGGCGTGCGCGAGGCCGACCTTGAGCACGATGCCGACGTCGGGTCGCGCCATCCTGACGAGCCTGGCGATCTCGCCGACGCCGGAGGCGCCCATCTCGGCGACGAGGAACTCGGTGGTCTCCGTGAGTTCGGACATCGTGATCGGCCCGCCGACCTCGTTGTTGAACGACTTGCGGCTGGCGACGGTCTCTCCGACGCGCTCGAGGATCGTTCGCAGGAGGTTCTTGGTGGTGGTCTTCCCGTTGGATCCGGTGACGCCGACGATCCTGAGCCGGCCGAGGGCGCGGACGCGGGCGACGACCTCGGTCGCGAGCGCGCCGAGCGCGTCGACGGAGTCGGCGACCACGACCTGGGCGACCGGCAGGTCGAGTTCGTGCTCGACGATCAGGAGCGCTGCGCCGCGCTCGACCGCGGACGGCGCGAAGCGGTGGCCGTCGTCGAACTCGCCGCGCTTGGCGACGAAGATCCAGCCGGCTTCGACTTCGCGGGAGTCGGTGGTGACCGGGCCGGACACCACCACGTCCGCCGTGGCGTCCTCGATGAGGTGCAGCCGCCCGTCGACCGCTTCGGCGATCTCCGCGAGGGTGAGGGCGATCATTCGAGCCACCCCGCTTCGCGGAGCGCCAGTCGGGCGTCGTCTCGTGCCGAGTAGGGGATCTTCACTCCATTGACCTCGTGGTAGTCCTCATGGCCTGGGCCGGCGTACAGGATCGCGTCGCCGTCCTGGGCGAGCGCGAGTGCGGCGCGGAAGGCCGCTCGCGGGTCGGGCACTTCGTGGATCTCCGCGTCGGGCACCGCTGCGCGGGCGCCCGAGATGAGCGCCGCGCGGATCGCGGCCGGGTCCTCGGAGCGCGGGTGGAAGTCGGTGATGACGACGACGTCCGCACCGCGTGCGGCGATCGCGCCCATCTCCGCGCGCTTGGTCGTGTCGCGGTCGCCGTCGGCGCCGAACAGCATGATCAGGCGGCCCGCGACGAACGAGCGGATCGCACCGAGGGTCTGCAGGAACGCGTCGGGACTGTGGCCGTAGTCGACGTACACGACGGGTCCGCGTTCCCCCGAGACCCGTTCAGCGCGACCGGGGATGTACGCCCGGACACCCCCGTCGCGTTCGAGCGCGTCACGGATTCGGCGGGCATCGACGCCCGACTCGACGAGCATGACGATCGCCAGCGCCGCGTTCGCGGCCATGTACCAGCCGAGCAGCGGAACGCTCGACGCGATGCTGACCCCGTCGGGGCCCTCGAGCACGAAGTCGGTGTGGGTCGCGGTGGCCTCCCCGACCGACAGGCGCCAGTCCGCTTCGACGCCTTCGACGGACGTCAGCGTCGTGACCGGGACGCCGCTCTCGGCGGCGAGCCGTCGGCCCCACTCGGAATCCACGGTGACGACGGCTCGGCGGACCCGATCCGGCTGGAAGAGCCGGCGCTTCGCGAGGTAGTACTCCTCCATCGACTCGTAGTCGTCGAGGTGGTCGTGGGTGAGGTTGGTGAACCCGGCGATGTCGAACACGATGCCGTCGACCCGGTGCCGGGTGAGGGCCTGGGCGGAGACCTCGACGCCCACCGCGGCGACGTCGACCTCCCGCATCCGGGCGAGGAGCGCGTGCAGTTCGCTCGCCTCGGGCGTGGTGAGCGAACTGGTGACGGCCTCGTCGCCGATCCGACGCTCGGCGGTCGAGGTGAGCCCCGCGATCACGCCGAGCTGGCGGAGGATCCCGTACAGCAGGTAGACGACGCTGGTCTTGCCGTTGGTGCCGGTGACGGCGAAGAGCGTGGCGGGATGCTCGGAGGTCCGGTGGATCCACGCGGCGACCTCGCCGAGGGCGGCGCGCGCGTCGTGGACGACGAGCACGGGAAGGCCCGGCGCGGTCTGCGCGACGATGCGTGCGCCGTCGTCGTCGGTGAGCACGGCGACGGCGCCCGCCTCGCGGGCATCGGCGGCGAACCGCGCGCCGTGCACGTTCCGACCGGGCACGCCGACGTACAGGTCGCCGGGTTCGACGGCCTTCGACGACAGGCTGACGCCGGACACCTCGAGGTCGCCGAGTTCGCCGCGGACGTCGAACGCGAACGCGTCGGCGAGTCCGCGCAGCGACCTCGGGATCGGATGCCGCGGCCGGAGAGCCGCGTGGGGCGTTCCGGTCACGAACCCAACTTTCTCACCAGGTTGCTGGCAGTTCGGGCGCCGGGGCGCCGGATGGAGCGGTCCGATACTTCTTCAGCACCTGGCTCATCACGTCTCGGAAGACGGGGGCGGATGCGGCGGACGAGTTCATCTTAACGGGATCCATGATGCTGACCGAAACGACGTACTCGGGATCGTCGGCCGGCGCGAAGCCGGCCACGGACACCAGGTAACCGCTGCCGTAGGCGCCCGACCCGTCGGAGACCTGCGCGGTTCCCGTCTTCGCGGCGACCCGGTATCCCGGGATCTCCCACTCGTCGGCCAACCAGCCGTCCTGGTAGACCATCTCGAGCATCTGGGTCACCTGGTCGGCCGCCTGCTCCGACACCACCTGGCGCCCCTTGGTCGAGGCACGTTCGGTCACCTCGCCGTCGGGCGTGGTGCAGTGGTCGACGAGGGTCACCGGCATCCGGACCCCGCCATTCGCGATCGTCTGGTACGCGCTGGCGAGCTGGACCGCGGTGACCGTCATGCCCTGGCCGAACATGGTCGCATACCTGGTCTGCGCCTCCACGCCCCAGAGATCGGGACCGCCGTGCAGGTCGCCGGACGCCTCGGCGGGAAAGCCGACCTCGGATTCGACGCCGAAGCCGAAGTCGAGCATGTCCTGGTACCGCTGTGCATCGGGGACGCGCTCGCCGAACAGCGACATCCCGGTGTTGGACGACTCGATCATCATCCCCGTCATCGTCAGCGGCAGGTCGTCGTGGACCGACGAATCGTTGATGTCCGCGCCGTCGGGCCTGATGCGGTACGGCGCGGTGATGCGGCTCAGCGGGTCGCCCTGACCGGCATCGATGACGGATGCCGAGGTGATCGCCTTGAACGTCGACCCGGGCTCGAACGGGGCCGTGAACGCCCTGGAGCCGCGATCCTCGGCCGCCACGTCGCTCGGCTCGTTCGGGTCGACCGTCGGCACGTCGGCGACCGCCAGCAACCGACCGGTCTTGGCTTCCATCACCGTGACCGTCGCCCATTTGGCGCCGAGCGCCTGCACCTGCGCGGCCGCGATCCGCTGGACCGCGAACTGCAGGTCGGAGTCGATGGTCAGGTGCAGCGTGCCGCCGTCCTCGGCCTGCTCGATCACCCGCTCGCTGCCGGGGATCGTGATCCAGTCCTCGAGGCTGCGGAGCGTGGAGACCGCTCCATCCCGACCTGCGAGGCACGCGTCCTCCGACAGTTCGAGCCCTGCCTGAGGTGCGCCGTCGGGGTCGGAGAACCCGACCAGGTTGCCCGCGACCGCGCCGTTGGGATACCGCCTGCTCGGATGCGCCTCCGCGTAGACCCAGGCGATGTCGAGCGCATCGACGGCCTCGTAGGTCTCGGTGTCGACCAGCTTCGAAAGGTATGCGTAGTCGGAGTCGGGGTCGGCGGCGAGGGCGTCGTCGACGACCTGCAGCACCTGCTCGGCCGTCATCCCGAGCAGGCCGGCGACCTCGGCTGCAGCCTGCTCGATCGGGACGTCGACCGACGTCCTCTTCGTCGGATCGGCCGGGTCCTCGATCTCGCGCTGGAACGGGGCGGACCTCGCCTGCTTGGGCGAGATCACGATGTCGTACCGCATGACCGAGTCGGCGAGCACCACGCCGTTCGCGTCGACGATGTCGCCGCGCGAGCCGAACACGGCGACCTCCCTCGAACGCACCGCGTCCGCGGCCGCGTTGTACTCGTCCGCACGGACGACCTGGATGTCCACGAGCCGCGTGATGAACACCCCGACGACGGTGACGAGCACGACCCCGGCCGCGACGACCCGGCGCATGGGGTGCGTGCTCGTCCGTCGCATCCTGGTGGTTCCTCCGTCGTCGTGGTTCGGGTTCAGTGCGTGGCCGGTGTCGGAAGGCCCACGGCCGGTGCGACCGCCGCGCCGTCCGCCGGGGCCGCCGCTCCCCCGGCGCCCGGGCCTGCTGCGTCAGTCTCCCCCGCCGCCCCGGTCGCCGGTGCCTCCGCGCTCGGCACGTCGTCGATCAGCGCGTTCGGCACGAGCGACGAGGTCGCGACACCGCCGCCCGCCGCCGCCGTCGGCTGGCCGAGCACGGCGCCGTCCGACAGGCGGAGGTAGACCGGCGCCGATTGCGGGACCATGCCGAGCGCTTCTGCCTGCGCCGCGATCGACTGCGGCGACTCGAGTGCGTCGATCTGCTCGCGGAGCTTCTGCTGTTCGCGCGCCAGTTCGATCTTCTGCAGCTCGTAGCCGTCGATCTCGTACGCGCCCTCGGTCATCGCGAAGGAGAGGACGAGGCGTGCCACAACGATGACGGCGATGCTCGCGACCGCGACGACGGCGTACGCGAGGCGGGGCCGACGGGTGTCGGGCTCGGGCGCGGGGCGGAGGCGACGCTCCGGTCGCTGCTCGTCGCGGCGACGCGGTGCGGGCAGGGTCCCGGTCGGCAGGGCAGCGGTCATGACGACCTCCTCACGCGTTCCGCGGCTCGCAACCGCACCGGCTTCGCACGCGGGTTCTCCGCCTGCTCGGACTCGCTCGCGAGTTCCGCGCCTCGGACCAGCAGCTTGAACTGCGGGCGGTGCTCCGGCAGTTCCATGGGCAGTCCGGCAGGGGCCGTCGAGCTCGACGCCGCCTGCAGCACCCGCTTCACGATGCGGTCCTCGAGCGACTGGTACGACAGCACGACGGTGCGGCCGCCGATGGCGAGCACGTCGAGTGCCGCAGGAACCGCACGCTCGAGCACGGACAGCTCTTCGTTGACCTCGATGCGCAGTGCCTGGAACACCCGCTTCGCCGGATGCCCCGCCCGCTGGAGGGCGGCAGGCGTCGCCCGGTCGATGATCTCGACGAGCTCGGCCGACCTCAGGATCGGCCGCTCGGCCCGCGCGCGGACGATCGCCCGCGCATACCTCGCCGCCAGCTTCTCCTCGCCGTAGTCGAGGAAGATCCGGCGCAACTGGTCCTCGTCGGCCTCGGCGAGGACGTCTGCGGCCGTGCGCCCGCGCGTCGCGTCCATCCGCATGTCGAGCGGTGCGTCCTTCGCGTACGCGAATCCGCGCTCGGCCCGATCGAGCTGCAGCGAGGAGACGCCGAGGTCGAACAGGACGCCCTGGACCTCGTGGAATCCCTGGGACCGCACGGCCCGCCCGATGCCGTCGTAGACGGTGTGGACGAATCGTGCCCGGTCGCCGAAACGCGCGAGCCGCTCGCGCGCGATGGCCAGCGCATCCGTGTCGCGGTCGAGGCCGATCACGGTCAGCCGCGGGAAGCGTTCCAGCAGCGCGCCGGTGTGACCGCCCATGCCGAGCGTCGCGTCGACGAGGACCGCGCCCTCACCGGAGACGGCCGGCGCCAGCAACTCGAGCGTTCGCTCGAGCATGACGGGAGTGTGAATGCGTTCGATGTCCATAGTGCGTTCGGGACCTCTGACCCGAATTCCGATCCCCATCCGTTCGTCCTGTCGCGGGGAAGTGCGTCAGGCGCGTACGGCTGGGAGTCGCAATCCGAGTCAGAAGAGACCCGGGATCACCTCCTCCGCCGTATCCGCGAAGGCCGCCTCCTGCTCGGCGAGGTACGTGTGCCACGCCTGCGCATCCCAGATCTCCACCCGGCTGCCTGCGCCGATGACCGCGAGGTCCCGGTCGAGCCCCGCGTAACCGCGGAGCGAGGCAGGAATGGTGATCCGGTTCTGCTTGTCGGGGGTCTCCGCGGACGCCCCCGAGAGGAAGACGCGCATGTAGTCGCGCGCTTGCTTGCTCGTCACTGGGGCCTGGCGGATCTTCTCGTTCATGCTCTCGAACTCCCTCGCGCTGAACACGTAGATGCAGTGCTCCTGCCCACGTGTGAGAACGAGGCCGTTCGACAGCTCCTCCCTGAACTTGGCCGGAAGAATGATGCGGCCCTTCTCGTCGAGTTTGGGCTCGTACGTACCAAGGAACACTGCATCGCCCCCTTTTCCTCCGGCCGGGATCCAGGTGACACCACTTTACTCCACTCTCATCCACAACACCAACGATTCTTGCGTGTCGGAGGTCCCCGGAGGTCAGGGGCAGCCCTGATTCCCGCGCAATTCCGCCGATCTCCCAGGGTGGATCGCAGTGGAGGGAAATTCCGCAACGGGGCGCCTCATCGCCATACGGATGCCGCGTACGGGGCTCCGCAGAGGCGCGTCCGCTGCACCTGACGCACGAAAACGGGCCGATCGAGATCGATCGGCCCGTGGGGTGGTGCGAAGTGGAGTGCGGCTAGTCGCTGCCGTCCTGCCGGCGATCCCAGCGCTCGTTCAGGCGGTCCATGAAGCCGGAGTGCTCAGCCCCCCGCGATGTGGCGGGACGAGCGGCAGGTCCGGCCTGCGCGGCGGTGGCCCCGCGCTTCGACGGCGTGATCGCCAGCAGGACGCCGACGAACATGACGGCGAACCCGATGATGCCGACGACGAGCAGTTGGAGCGCGACGCCGGCGATGAGCCCGCCGATGCCGACGACCGCGAGCAGGACGCCGAGCACGATGGATCGGTAGTTCGGGCGTCCTCGCCCGCTGACCGCGGCGACGAAGTCGGCGTCGTTGCGATAGAGGTTGCGCTCCATCTCGTCGAGAAGACGTTGCTCCTGCTCTGAAAGCGGCATCTCATTCCCCTCAGGTCCGGGATCGACGCGTGGTCTTGACATTCTAGCCCCGCGCGCCGTCGGTAGGCTAGGCGGGTGGCACACGGTTCCGAGCTCGTCGACCTCGTTCACCATCGCATCGAGGACTTCCTCGCCGACCGCTCTACGATTCTCCGCTCCATCAGCGCCGACTTGGGACCGCTCGACGCATTCTCGAAGCGATTTCTCAGCGGCGGCAAACGCTTCAGGGCGCGCTTCTGCTACTGGGGATGGGCGGCGGTCGCACCCGGCGGCGACGACCTGGCCGCCGAGAGGGATCCGATCATCGCCGCGGCGGCCGCACTCGAGCTGTTCCACGCCGCCGCACTGGTACACGACGACCTCATCGACAATTCCGACACCCGACGCGGCGCACCGAGCGCCCACCGGCTCTTCGAGAGCCTGCACGCCACGTCGGGATGGACCGGCGACGCCGGCGAGTACGGTCGCGCCGCCGCGATCCTCCTGGGCGACCTGCTGCTCGGCTGGAGCGACGAGCTCCTCGACGAGGGACTCGACCTGCTCGAGGAGCGGACGACCGTGCGCGCGGCCAGAGCCGAGTTCATGCGCATGCGCACGGAGGTCACCGCCGGACAGTACCTGGACATCCTCGAGGAACGGGCGTGGCTCACCCGCCCCGATAGCGAGCAGCGGTCGCGCGCCGAACGCGTGATCGTGTACAAGGCTGCGAAGTACTCGGTCGAGGCCCCGCTCGCGTTGGGGGCGGCCATCGCGAGCGCCGCCCCCGCGCAACTCGACGCGCTGCGCGCATACGGGCTGCCGCTGGGCATCGCCTACCAGCTTCGCGACGACCTGCTGGGCGTGTTCGGCGACCCGGAGGTCACGGGCAAGCCCGCCGGGGACGACCTGCGCGAGGGCAAGCGCACCATGCTGATCGCCATCGCCCGCGAGCGTCTCGCGCCCGGCGAACGCGTCCGCCTCGACGAACTGCTGGGCGACCCCCTGCTCACCGCCGAGCAGATCTCCGACCTGCAGTCGTCGATCCGGCGGTCGGGTGCGGTCGACGACGTCGAGTCCCTGATCGCCGGGCACCTGGCCGCCGCGACGTCCGCGCTGGAGGGCGCCCCGCTCGACCCGGCCGCGACGTTTGAACTGCGCGCACTCGCCGAGGCCGTCTCACGACGGATCAGCTGAGCCGCCGCCTGTCCCCTACAGCGCGAGCGCCTGCGCGACCCGTCGCACTTCGGATTTGCGCCCGGCGAGCAGCGCCGCGATCGGGGTGGTTCCCAGGCTGTCCTCCGCGGTGATCAGCCACTCGAGCGCCTCCTGGTCGGTGAATCCGGCGTCGGCGAGCACCATCGCGGTCCCGTGGATCTCGGGGAGCGGGGCGTCGTCGCGCAGGAAGGCGGCGGGCACCTTCAGCACGCCGTCGATGCGCGTGGCGAGCAGGTGTCGCTCGTCGATCAACTTGCGGATGCGGCTCGGGCTCTCGCCCAGGCGCTCGACGAGGTCGGGAACGGTCAGCCAGTCGGTCTCTGCGGCGTCGGTCACGGGTCAAGCCTGCCATGGGGTGCGGGCGCACGGTAGCCGACGACGCGCCGGAACCTCGCATCGGATGACTCGCGGCGAGGGTCGTTGACTCGGCCGGGGGCGCGTGCGACGGTGGCCTCGATCCGGGGGGATCGTTCAGGGGGAACGCATGTACGACGCAGAGGCGGTCGGAGGCGGATCGCGACCGGAACGTCGGGGCAGTGTCCTCCGACGGCTGCTGGCGGTGCCGACCGCCATCATCGGCACGGTCGCGCTCGCGCTCGGCTCGGCCGCCCCCGCTGAAGCCGACACGACCCAGGCGCCCAAGCGGCAGCCGAAGCCGAAGGCCACGGCGCGCACCGCGGCACCCGCGGCCTCGCCCGCCCAGGCGGGTGCGACGCCGATCGCGCCGACCGAGTACGTCGTCGCGGCGGGCGACACCGTGAGCGGCATCGCGGAGCGCTACGGCATCCCGACCGCGGAGGTGCTCGCCCGCAACGGGCTCGGCTGGTCGACGCTGATCTTCCCCGGCCAACGCCTCATCCTCGCCGCAGCGCCGGCCGAGCCCGCGAGCGCCCCCGCCCCGCCCGCGCCCGCGCCCGTCGAACTCGGAATCAGCCGCTACACCGTCGTCCGGGGCGACACCCTCATCGGCATCGCCGAGACGCACTCGGTGAGCCTGGAGGACCTGCTCAGCGTCAACGGACTGAGCCGGTCCAGCCTGATCTTCCCCGGTCAACCGCTGGTCCTCCCGGGCGCGCCGGCGGCCTCGGCGGAGGCGCCGCCCGTCCCGCCGACACCGGTCACGGACTCGGCGGCGCCGGTGGAGGTCGCGCTCGTCGCATCCGTCTCGATGCCGTTGACCCACGAGACGCGCGCGAACGCGCGCGTCATCGTCGACGTGGGACGGGCCGTCGGCGCGCCCGATCGCGCCATCGTCATCGCCCTCGCCGCAGCCGCACAGGAGTCGGGCCTGCGCAACCTGCACCACGGCGACCAGGACTCGCTCGGCCTGTTCCAGCAGCGACCGAGCCAGGGCTGGGGAACTCCGGAGCAGATCCTCGATCCCGTCCGGGCGGCGACCGCCTTCTACGGCGGCGAGGCGAACCCCAACCCGGGGCTCACGGCAGGGCTCCTCGACGTCCCCGGCTGGGAGTCGCTGAGCCTCACGCAGGCGGCGCAGGCCGTGCAGCGCAGCGCACACCCCGACCACTACGCGAAGTGGGAGCAGCAGGCCGCGGCCTGGCTCTCCGAACTCGGATGACCCTCGACCCGATGCGGGCGCGGCCCCCGCTCGCGCCCATGGCATCACGATGGCGTTTCGATTCGCGCCGCACGCGGTGTCTATCCAGCCCCGGACATATACCGCTTCGTACACTCGTCTGGTGACCACCGCGCCTGCCGACCCGATGATCGGCCGTCTCGTCGACGGCCGGTACCAGGTGCGCTCGCGCATCGCGCGCGGCGGCATGGCCACGGTCTACCTCGCGACCGACCTGCGTCTCGAGCGCCGGGTCGCGATCAAAATCATGCACGGCCACCTCGCGGACGACAACACGTTCAAGACGCGCTTCGTGCAGGAGGCGCGCAGCGCCGCCCGGCTCGCGCACCCCAACGTGGTGAACGTCTTCGACCAGGGCCAGGACGCCGACATGGCGTACCTCGTCATGGAGTACCTGCCCGGCATCACGCTGCGCGATCTCCTGAAGGACTACCGCAAGCTCACGCCGGAGCAGACCGTCGACATCATGGACGCCGTGCTCGCCGGGCTCGCCTCCGCGCACAAGGCCGGCATCGTGCACCGCGACCTCAAGCCCGAGAACGTGCTACTCGCCGACGACGGACGCATCAAGCTCGGCGACTTCGGGCTGGCGAGGGCGGCCTCGGCGAACACCGCGACCGGGCAGGCGCTCCTGGGCACGATCGCGTACCTGTCCCCCGAACTCGTGACCCGCGGCGTCGCCGACGCGCGCAGCGACATCTACGCCGTCGGCATCATGATGTACGAGATGCTGACCGGCGAGCAGCCGTACGTCGGCGAGGCGCCGATGCAGATCGCCTACCAGCACGCGAACGACTCGGTGCCGACGCCGAGCTCGAAGAGCCCGGCGGTCCCTGCGGAACTCGACGAACTGGTGCTCTGGGCGACGGCGCGCGCACCCGAGGAACGCCCCGTCGACGCCCGCGAGATGCTGGACCGGCTCCGCGAGGTCGAGCCGGAGGTGCGGGGCGCGGTGCCCGCGATCACCCAGGCGACGGCGGTGCTCACCGACGCGATGGCCGTGACCGGGGCGACGCGGGTGCTGGAGCCGGCCGGCGCGACGGCGCTCGCGACGCTTCCCGCAGTCGCTGAATCGGTCGACGACCCGGATGCCCCGGGCGAGGACACCGCGGCGCTCACCGCCTCCGCCGATCGACGCAAGCGCCGCGGATACTGGCTGTTCGCGCTCGTCCTCGTGCTGGCCGGACTCGCCGCCGGAACGGGTTGGTATTTCGGCCAGGGCCCCGGCGCACTCGCCACGGTTCCGGCGATCTCCGGGCTGGAGCCCGCCGCGGCCACCGAGGTGCTCGAGGAGGCGGGGTTCGAGGTCACGACCGAGCAGCGGAACGACCCGGTCGTGCCCGAGGGCCTGGTCGCCGGCAGCGATCCCGCCGAGGGCGCGGAAGCCCAGCGCGGCTCGACGGTGACGCTGCTCGTCTCGCTCGGACCGCAGATCCTCGACGTGCCGGATACGGTCGGGCTGCCGGAGGCCGAAGCGCGAGCACAACTCGTGGCGTTCACGGTCGCGACGGAACCGCAACGGCAGTTCTCCCCCGACGTCGAAGCCGGGATCGTCCTCGCGGTGCTCGACGCGGACGGCAATCCGATCCCGTCGCAGTACGCCGAGCTGGGCGCCGTCACGCTGGTCGTCTCGGCCGGTCCGGTGCCGGACGTCCGCGGGCTCGGCGTCACCGACGCGCAGGCGGCGCTCGCGGAGGTCGGACTCACGCTCAACGAGGTCGGGGCGGAGTTCGACAACTCCGGCGAATTCCCCGAGGGAACCGTGCTCAGCGCCACCACCACGACCGATCCGGTGCGGCCCGGCGACCCGGTCGACGTGGTCGTCTCGAAGGGACAGGACCTCGTCGCCGTGCCGAACGTCGTCGGGATGACGCTGGACAAGGCGATCGAGGCGCTGCACGCGGCGGAGTTCACCGTGGACCACTCGTTCCCCGAGCTCTTCTGGCCCGCCGTGAGCGTGACCGCCCAGGATCCCGCCGGGGGCGCCGAAGCCGTGCGCGGCAGCTCGGTCCGGCTTACCGGGACGCTCACCCTCTGATCGACGTGCCGTCGACGGAGTGACCGGCAGGCCATCGGACCGCCGTCGGCGACGGCAGGTCGCGTTCGGCGTACGCCGATGGCACGGACGTACGCGGAGGCATCCGGAGCGGTATCCGGATGCCCCCCACGACGGCTGATCGAAGTCGCGTGCTCAGCGCGACGCGAGCTCCTCGGCGACCAGGAATGCGAGCTCGAGCGACTGCATGTGATTGAGGCGCGGGTCGCAGAGCGACTCGTACCGGGTCGCCAGCGTCGCCTCGTCGATGTGCTCCGAGCCGCCGAGGCACTCGGTGACGTCGTCGCCCGTGAGCTCCACGTGGATGCCGCCCGGGTGCGTGCCCGCCGCGCGATGCGCCTCGAAGAATCCCTTGACCTCGTCCACGACGTCGTCGAACCGACGCGTCTTGTATCCGGTGGGCGTCGTGATGCCGTTGCCGTGCATCGGGTCGGTGACCCACAGCGGAGTCGCGTCGCTGCGCTTGACCGCCTCGAGCAGCGGCGGCAGTGCCTCGCGGATCTTTCCCGCGCCCATGCGCGTGATGAAGGTCAGGCGGCCCGGTTCGCGCTCGGGGTCGAGCTTCTCGATGAGCTCGAGCATGACCTCGGGCGTCGTGGTCGGGCCGAGCTTCACGCCGATCGGGTTGCGCACCCGCGAGAGGAAATCGACGTGGGCGCCGTCGAGTTCGCGCGTGCGCTCGCCGATCCAGACGAAGTGCGCCGAGGTGTTGTACGGCGTGCCCGTGCGCGAGTCGATGCGGGTCATCGGTCGCTCGTAGTCCATCAGCAGGCCCTCGTGCCCGGTGTAGAACTCGGTGCGCTTGAGCTCGTCGAAGTCCGCACCGCAGGCGTCCATGAACTTCACGGCACGATCGATCTCGCGGGCGAGCTTCTCGTACCGCGCGTTCGCCGGGTTGGCGGCGAAGCCCTGGTTCCACTGGTGCACCTGGCGGAGGTCGGCGAAACCGCCCTGCGTGAACGCGCGGATCAGGTTCAGCGTGGAGGCGGCCGTGTGGTAGCCCTGCACGAGTCGTCGCGGGTCGGCCGCTCGGGATTCCGGCGTGAAGTCGTAGCCGTTGACGATGTCGCCGCGGTACGCGGGCAGGGTGACGTCGCCGCGCGTCTCGGTGTCGCTCGACCGCGGCTTCGCGAACTGTCCCGCCATCCGGCCCATCTTGACGACCGGCATCGAGGCGCCGTACGTGAGCACGACCGCCATCTGGAGGACCGTCTTCACGCGATTGCGGATCTGATCCGCCGTGGCGCCGGCGAAGGTCTCGGCGCAGTCGCCGCCCTGCAGCAGGAACGCCTCGCCCCGAGCGGCTGCACCGAGCCGCGAGCGGAGCATGTCGACCTCACCCGCGAACACCAGCGGCGGGAGGGTGGCGAGCTCGGCCGACGCGGACTGGGCCGCGATGGGGTCGGGCCACTCCGGCTGCTGCTTGATCGGCAGTGTGCGCCAATAGTCGAGGCCCGCGATCACGGAGGGATCTGCGTTCACGATGGGCTCGACGAGCTGGGTCACTGGAATCGTCCTGGGGTTCGGGGCGCTGGCGCGCAGGGAATGGAGAAGGCGGCGCCGCCGTGCGGACACCGCTCGGACGAGCCTATCGCGACTGCGAGACGCGCTGTTCCTTCACCGAACTCGCATACACGTCGACGTATTCCTGCTCGCTGAGCAGGCGGAGTTCGCGGACGAGCTCATCCGTCACACTCCGCAACACGAACCGGTCGCCCTCGAGCCCCTCGAACCGGCTGAAGTCCATCGGCTCGCCGATGATGATGCCGATGCGACGGACCTTGGGCAGTCGCGTGCCGATCGGCATCACGTGCTCGGTGCCGATCATCGCGACGGGCACGACGGGAGCCCCGGATTCGAGCACCATGCGGGCGACACCCGTCCGGCCGCGGTAGAGCTTGCCATCGGGACTGCGCGTGCCCTCCGGGTAGATGCCGAGGATGCTGCCCTCGGCCAGCACCCGAAGCCCCGTGTTGAGCGACGCCTCGGACGCCTTTCCCCCTGAGCGGTCGATCGGCAGCTGGCCGGCGGACTGGAAGAACATCCGGGTCGCCCAGCCTTTGAGGCCCTTGCCCGTGAAGTACTCGCTCTTCGCCAGGAACACCACCGGGCGGTCCACGACGAGCGGCAGGAAGATCGAGTCGATGAACGACAGGTGGTTCGAGGCCAGGATGACCGGGCCGTTCGCGGGGATGTGCTGCAGGCCGACCACCCAGGGTCGGAAGATCGAGAGCAGGATCGGGCCGACGATGATGTGCTTCATCACCCAGTAGAACACCCGGCCTCCTTCCCGACGGACCGCCCCAGCCTACTCGCCCGGGGCTCAGGCGTGATCGGCGACCCAGACGCGTGCCAGGTCGGCGGCGCCGACGACGCCGGCGTCGTTCACGAGCTCGGCGATCACGAAGTCGGGTTCGGGGTGATACCCCCGCGCGGGGAGGTGCTCGAGGTAGGACTCGCGGATCGGGTCGAGCAGCAGTTCACCGGCGGCTGCGACGCCGCCGCCGAACACGAACCGCTGCGGGTCGAGCACGGCCGACAGGCTCGCGGATGCCTCGCCGAGCCATCGACCCAACTGGCGGAGCGCCGCGATCGCACCGGGGTCCTCCTGCGCGATGAGGTCGCCCACGAGCCCGCCGTCGAGCCTGCCGTGCTCGCTCCGGAGGCGCGCGAGATGCTGCCCGATGCCGCCGGCATCCGCGATCTCGTTCGCCATGCGCAGGAGCGCCCGGCCGGAGCCGTACATCTCGAGGCACCCGAACTGGCCGCATCCGCAGGCGATGCCGCCCGGCACCAGGCGGAGGTGACCGAGTTCCGCCCCGGCGCCGAATCCGCCGCGGAACAGGCGATCGCCCGCGACGATCGCTCCGCCGACGCCGGTGCCGACGGTGAGCATCACCATGTCGCTGACCATCCGCCCGGCGCCGAACCGGAACTCGGCCCATCCCGCGGCGTTCGCGTCGTTGTCGACGACGACCGTGCCTCCGGTGCGGGCTTCGAGCTTCTGGCGGAACGGTTCGTTGCGCCAGTCGATGTTCGGCGCATAGTAGACGGTGGACTGCGCGGCGTCGATGAATCCCGCCGCCGCGACGCCGACCGCCTCGATCGGCTCCTCCGCACGGAGGCCCTCGATCATCGCGACGACCGCGTCCTCCAACGCCCCCGTGTCGGTGGGCGTGGGCACGCGGTCGTGACGGACGATCTGCCCCTCGTCGTCGACGACCGCCCCCGCGATCTTGGTGCCGCCGATGTCGATGCCGATCGCGTGCGCCACGGGTGCCGCCTTCCGAGGTGGGGAGAGAGTCGAGGAGAAGCACCGCCGCCCGCGCGAACATGCCTTCCCGGCCGACGCCACGGAGCGGAGGAACGACTAGAGTGTAGCCAACCCCATGCCCTGGGCCGCACGGGCCCGAACCCCGTGGCGACCCATCCGGTGCCGAAGGAGCTACCGTGACCGAATTCATCACTCCGCCCCTCGTTCCCGCCGACCCGACGGCGAATACGACCGACCTCCTCGTGGAGCGGGTGAAGGCGACCCCGGACCGCGTGCTGTTCTCGCGGCCCACGACCGACGGCGGGTGGTCGCCGATCACGACCGCCGAGTTCCATGCCCAGGTCGTCGCACTCGCGAAGGGCCTCGTGGCCGCCGGCATCCAGCCGGGCGACAAGATCGGCCTGATGAGCAAGACGAGCTACGAGTGGACGCTCATCGACTTCGCGACCTGGTTCGCGGGCGCCGTCCTGGTCCCCGTCTACGAGACCAGCTCCCCCGCGCAGGTGCGGTGGAACCTGAGCGATTCGGGTGCCGTCGCGGTGATCCTCGAGACGCCCGATCACTTCGCACGCTTCGACGAGGTGCACCCCGAACTCCCGGCGATCCGGAACGTCTGGCAGATCGAGCTGGGCGATCTCGACAAGCTCGCGGCGAGCGGCGCGGAGGTGGCCGACGAGGAGATCGAACGACGCCGCAACCTCGCGAACGGCGACGACATCGCGACCCTCATCTACACGTCCGGTTCCACCGGGAAGCCCAAGGGCTGCGTCCTGACGCACTCGAACTTCGTCGAGCTCTCGCGGAACTCCGCGGTCGCGCTCCAGGAGGTCGTGGCCGACAGGAACGGGGCATCGACGCTCCTGTTCATCACCCTCGCGCACGTGTTCGCCCGGTTCATCTCGGTGCTCAGCGTGCACGCCGGCGTGCATGTCGGCCACCAGCCCGACACGAAGCAGCTCCTGCCCTCGCTCGGCAGCTTCAAGCCGACCTTCCTCCTCGCGGTGCCCCGCGTCTTCGAGAAGGTCTACAACGTCTCCGAGCAGAAGGCCGAGGCGGGCGGCAAGGGCAAGATCTTCCACAAGGCCGCCCAGACCGCGGTGGAATATTCGACCGCCCTCGAGGCCGGTCACGTGCCGCTCGGTCTCAAGCTCCGGTTCAAGCTGTTCGACACGCTGGTGTTCTCCAAGCTCCGTGCCGCGATGGGCGGCAACGTGAAGTACGCCGTGTCGGGGTCCGCGCCGCTCGGCCCGCGCCTCGGGCACTTCTACCACGCGCTCGGGATCACGATCCTCGAGGGCTACGGCCTCACCGAGACGACGGCGCCGGCGACGGTGAACCTCGCCACCAAGTCGAAGATCGGCACGGTCGGCCCCGCCCTCCCGGGCGTCGGGGTGCGCGTCGCCGAGGACGGCGAGATCCAGGTCAAGGGCGTCAACGTCTTCAAGGAGTACTGGAAGAACCCGGAGGCGACGGCCGACGCGTTCGAGGGCGATTGGTTCAAGACCGGTGACATCGGTGCGTTCGACGCGGACGGATTCCTCACGATCACGGGTCGCAAGAAGGAGATCATCGTGACGGCGGGCGGCAAGAACGTGGCCCCCGCCGCGCTCGAGGATCCGATCCGCGCCAACCCGGTGGTCGGCCAGGTCGTCGTCGTCGGCGACCAGAAGCCGTTCATCGGCGCGCTCGTGACGCTGGACACCGAGATGCTCCCCGTCTGGCTCAACAATGCGGGCGAGGACGCCGGCATGAGCCTGGAGGAGGCGGCGAAGCACCCGGTCGTGCTCGCCGAGGTGCAGCGGGCCATCGATGCCGCCAACGAGACGGTGTCCCGCGCGGAGTCGATCCGCAAGTTCACCGTGCTCGCCACCGAATGGACCGAGCAGAGCGGTCACCTGACGCCGAAGCTCAGCATCAAGCGCAACGTGATCCTCGAGGACTTCGCGGTCGAGGTCGAGGGCATGTACTCGGGTGCGCCGGCGACCGAGGGCCACTCCATCGTGAGCTGAACACTCCGCGGCCGCCGGATGCGGCCGCCGCGACGACGACGGCCCCGGGGAGCACCTCCCCGGGGCCGTCGTCGTTCGTCCGGACTCGCCGATTCAGAACCAGTCGGACTCCCGCACCTGACGCATCGCGACTCGGCGCTCTTCCTTCTCGAGGCGGTCGAGGTAGAGCAGTCCGTCGAGGTGGTCGACCTCGTGCTGGAGCGCCTGCGCGAGCACGCCGGTGCCCGAAACCTCGATCGCGTTGCCGTCGAGGTCGATGCCGCGGACGCGTGCGAACGGATGGCGGGGCGTCCGCGCCCACTGGTTCGGCACGGAGAGGCATCCCTCGTCGATCTTCTCGGCTTCGCCGCTCACCTCGACGATCTCGGGGTTGATCACGTAGCCGATCCGGCCGTCGACGTTGTAACTGAACACCCGCAGGTTGACGCCGATCTGCGGTGCCGCGACACCGGCCCTCCCGGGAATCCGCACGCTGTCCAGGAGGTCGGCGACGAGCGAACGAACGCCCTCGTCGATCTGGTCGACGGGGGCGGACACGCTCTTCAGGACGGGGTCGCCGAAGAGTCGGATGGGTCGTTCCGGCACGGATGCTCCAATCAGTGCCCGCGGTCCGCGGGCAGGCCCTCCACCACCTGCGCGGCGAGGTCTCTGGCCGCGTCGCGGGTGACCTGACGCAGCGCCTTCCAGTGCACCACCGAACCGGCGGCCAACTGCGGGTCGTAGGGGATGCGGACGATCTCACGCACACGGGAGGCGAAGTGCGCCTCGATCTCGTCGACCTTGACGAGGTGGGTTCCCTGGGTCGCGAGGTTGATGGCCACGACGGCATTGCGCACCAATTCGCCGAACCCGTTCGCCTCGAGCCAGGTCAACGTCTCGGAGGCCAGTCGGGCCTCGTCGACGCTGCCCCCGGAGACGATGACGATCGAGTCGGCCCGCTGCAGCGTCGCCCGCATCACGGAGTGCACGATGCCGGTGCCGCAGTCCGTCAGCACGATCGAGTAGTAGCGGGCGGCGAGTCCGGCGACGACGTTGTAGTCGTTGTCGTCGAACGCCTCCGACAGCAGCGGATCGGTGTCGGACGCCAGGATGTCGAGTCGAGTCTCGTCGCGCGAGACGAACGTCGAGAAGTCGGTGTACCCGCCGATCGACGAGGCCTTCGAGACCACATCGCGCACCGTCTCGCGGGTCTGCCGGTCGACCCGCTCGGCGAGGGTCCCGCGATCGGGATTCGCGTCGATCGCGATGATCCGGTCATCGCGGGCGTCGGCGAGTGCCATGCCGAGCAGGGTCGTGATCGTCGTCTTGCCGACGCCGCCCTTCCGGGTGAGGATCGGCACGAACCGCGCTCCACCGTCGAACCGCTTGCCGATCCGCTCGTTCATCGCCTTGTGCGCTCGGACCTTCGCGGAGTCGCCCAGGTTCACGACGTGGAACGTCGCGTGGTAGAGGAAACGGTTGAGCCCGCCCTGCGGAGCCGGCCGTGTCGCACGATTGAGGTCGATGAGCCGATCGGCGGTCAGCGATTCGCTCGGCTCGGGCGCCTCCGGCAACTGCGGCTGCACGGCCTCCTCGGCCACCGCGACCGACGTCGTCGACGCGTCGCGGGCGCTCCGATCACGGCGCTGGGCCGCGTCCGAGGCGAGCAGCGCGCTGTACGGCGACGCGTCGCGCCGACCGGCGCCGACATAGCTCCCGCCGCTGGCGACCACGTCGATCGAGCGCGTGGTCGGTCCGTTGGAGCCGGCGGCGCCGGGGTCGACCGAAACGTCGTCGATCGCGACGGCGGTCTCCTCGGCAGGAGCCTGGCGGCGCGGCGCCGGTGGCAGGTCCACCCGGATGTTCAAGCTGTCCGGGAGGCTCCCCGCGGCGTGCGCTCCCCCGCTCGGCGGCAGCGTGCCCCGTTCGGGTCGTCCCTCATCGTCGTGCTTGTCAACCACCGACACCCCTCCGATCAGCGTCGAACACTTGCCCCACCTTAGCGCGGGCGCACGACGACGAGCAGATCGCCCGCCTCGACCTGCTGCGTCTTCGGGATCGCGATGCGCTCCACGACGCCGGCGAGCGGCGACGTGATCGCGGCCTCCATCTTCATCGCCTCGATCGATGCGACGGCCTGACCGGCCTCGACCTCGGCACCCGGCTCGACCTGGAGCGTGACCACGCCCGAGAACGGTGCCGCGACGTGTCCGGGTTGCGAGGCATCGGCCTTCTCCGCCGACCGCGACTCGACGACGATGGATCGATCGCGCACGAACACGGGCCGCAACTGGCCGTTGAGGATGGTCATGACGGTGCGCATGCCCTTGTCGTCGGCCTCGCCGATCGCCTCGAGGCCCGCGTACAGCCGGACCCCGCGGTCGATCTCGATCACGTGCTCCGCGCCGGAGCGCAGTCCGTACAGGTAGTCGGCGGTGTCGACGACGGAGAGGTCGCCGAACAGCTCGCGGATCTGCTCGAACTGGCGGGTGGGCGCGGGGAACAGGAGGGTGTTCAGCATCGACCGGCGCGTCACGGCGTCGCCCTCGAGCGCTTCGCGCTGTTCGGGCGTGAGTTCGGCGACGCCGATCCGCACGTCCCGTCCGGCGAGGACCTTCGAGCGGAAGGGTTCGGGCCACCCGCCGGGGAGGTCGCCGAGTTCGCCGGCCATGAAGCCGATGACCGAGTCGGGCACGTCGTACTTCTCGGGGTTCGCCGCGAAGTCGGCGGGGTCGGCCTTGACGGCCGCCAGGTGCAGGGCGAGGTCGCCGACCACCTTCGAGGACGGCGTGACCTTCGGCACCCGGCCGAGGATGTCGTTCGCTGCCGCATAGAGGTCTTCGATGAGCTCGAAGTCATCGGCGAGGCCGAGAGCGATCGCCTGCTGACGCAGGTTCGACAACTGGCCGCCCGGGATCTCGTGGTGGTACACGCGTCCGGTCGGACCCGGAAGCCCGGACTCGAAGGGCCGGTACAGCCGGCGCACGGCCTCCCAGTACGGCTCGAGGTCGGAGACGGCCTGCAACGAGATGCCGGTGTCGCGGTCGGTGTGCGCGAGCGCCGCGACCAGCGCGGACGCCGACGGCTGGCTCGTCGTCCCCGACATCGGGGCGGACGCCACGTCGACCGCATCGACCCCCGCGCGGCTCGCCGCGAGCAGCGTGGCGAGCTGGCCGCCCGCCGTGTCATGCGTGTGCAGGTGCACCGGCACGTCGAAGCGCTCACGCAGCGCGCCCACGAGCTTCTCGGCTGCCGCCGGACGCAGGAGCCCCGCCATGTCCTTGATGGCGAGGACATGCGCGCCCGCACTCACGATCTTGTCCGCGAGGCGGAGGTAGTAGTCGAGCGTGTACAGGTCCTCCGAGGGATCGAGGAGATCCCCCGTGTAGCAGAGCGCGACCTCGGCGACGGCGGTGCCGGTCTCGAGGACCGATTCGATCGCCGGGCGCATCTGCGAGACGTCGTTCAGCGCATCGAAGATGCGGAAGATGTCGACGCCCGTCGCGGCCGCCTCGCGGACGAACGCATCGGTGACCTCGAGCGGGTACGGCGTGTACCCGACGGTGTTTCGACCGCGGAGCAGCATCTGGATGTTGATGTTCGGAAGCGCCTCCCGCAGCGCCGCCAGGCGCTCCCACGGGTCCTCGCCGAGGAACCGGAGCGCCACGTCGTACGTCGCGCCGCCCCAGGCCTCGACCGAGAGCAGCTGCGGCGTCAGCCGGGCCACGTGGGGGGCGACCGCGACGAGGTCCTTGGTGCGCACCCGGGTCGCGAGCAGCGACTGGTGCGCGTCGCGGAACGTCGTCTCCGTCACCGCGAGCGGCTTCTGCGCGCGCAACGCGGCGGCGAACCCGGCCGGCCCGAGTTCGAGGAGTCGCTGCCGCGAACCGGCCGGCGCAGGCGCCGAGAGGTCGATCACGGGAAGCTTCTCGACCGGGCTCACCGTCGTCGGGGCAGCTCCGTTCGGCTGGTTCACGGTGACGTCCGCGAGCCAGTTGAGGATCTTCGTGCCGCGGTCCTTCGACTGCCGACCGCGGAGCAGCTCGGGCCGCTCCTCGATGAACGAGGTGCTCAGGTCGCCCGCCACGAAGGATGCGTCGTCGAGCACGCCCTGCAGGAACGGGATGTTGGTCGAGACGCCGCGGATGCGGAACTCCGCGAGGGCGCGCCGTGCACGGGCGACCGCCGCCGGGTAGTCGCGACCGCGACAGGTCAGCTTCGCGAGCATCGAGTCGAAGTGCGGGCTGATCTGCGCGCCCGGGTTCACCGTTCCGCCGTCGAGCCGGATGCCGGCCCCGCCCGGCGAGCGGTACGTCGTGATCTTGCCCGTGTCGGGCCGGAACCCCGCGGTGGGGTCCTCGGTCGTGATGCGGCACTGCAACGCCGCACCCCGCAGCCGGATCTGGTCCTGGAGCAGGCCGAGGTCGGCGAGGGTCTCCCCCGCCGCGATGCGCATCTGCGACACCACGAGGTCGACGTCGGTGACCTCCTCGGTCACCGTGTGCTCGACCTGGATGCGCGGATTCATCTCGATGAACACGTGCTCGCCGGCGCGCTCGCCGGCCGTGTCGAGCAGGAACTCGACGGTTCCCGCGTTCACGTACCCGATCGAGCGCGCGAAGGCGATGGCGTCGCGGTAGAGCGACTGACGGATGTCATCGGAGAGGTTCGGCGCCGGCGCGATCTCGACGACCTTCTGGTGCCGCCGCTGCACCGAGCAGTCGCGCTCGAACAGGTGCACCGTCTCGCCGGTCGCGTCGGCGAGCACCTGCACCTCGATGTGCCTGGGCCGGAGCACGGCCTGCTCGAGGAACATGGTGGGATCGCCGAACGCGCTGTCGGCCTCGCGCATCGCCTCCTCGAGTGCGGGGCGCAGCTCCTCGAACGTGTTGACGCGGCGCATGCCGCGGCCGCCGCCGCCCGCTACCGCCTTCGCGAAGATCGGGAAGCCGATCTCGTCGGCTCCGGCGAGCAGCTCCTCGATGTCGCGCGACGGCGGCGTCGACTTCAGGACCGGGACGCCTGCGGCGATCGCATGCTCCTTCGCGGTGACCTTGTTGCCCGCCATCTCGAGCACACGCTTCGGCGGACCGATGAACGCGATGCCCGCCTCGGCGGCCGCCTGGGCGAGTTCGGGGTTCTCGGAGAGGAAGCCGTACCCCGGGTAGATCGCGTCGGCGCCCGATTCCTTCGCGACGCGGATGATCTCGGACACGTCGAGGTAGGCGCGGACGGGATGCCCGGGTTCGCCGATCTGGTAGGCCTCGTCGGCCTTGAGCCGGTGCAGGGAGTTGCGGTCTTCGAAGGGATACACCGCCACGGTCTTCGCGCCGACCTCGACGGCCGCCCGGAATGCGCGGATGGCGATCTCACCGCGGTTGGCAACCAGGATCTTCGTGAACATGCAGTCCTTTCGACACGCGTCGTCGCACAGCCAACGTTTAGCTTTCGTCCGAGGACTAAAGGTAACGTATCTGTTCGTGCACGTTCTCTCCGTCAGCTCCCTCAAGGGCGGCGTGGGCAAGACCACCGTGACCCTCGGTATGGCGTCGGCGGCCTTCGCCCGCGGCGTCCGGACGCTCGTGGTCGACCTCGACCCGCAGTCCGATGTCTCGACCGGTATGGACATCCAGGTCGCCGGCCACCTCAACGTCGCCGACGTGCTCGCCTCGCCGAAGGAACGCATCGTGCGCTCCGCCATCGCGCCGAGCGGGTGGGCCCGCTCGAACCCCCAGTCGACCATCGACGTCATGATCGGCAGCCCGGCGGCGATCAACTTCGACGGACCGCACCCCTCGATCCGCGACATCTGGAAGCTGGAGGAGGCGCTCGCGAACGTCGAGGCCGACTACGAGCTCGTCCTCATCGACTGCGCGCCGTCGCTGAACGCGCTGACCCGCACCGCGTGGGCCGCGAGCGACCGCGTCGCCGTCGTCACGGAGCCGGGACTCTTCTCGGTGGCCGCCGCCGACCGTGCGCTCCGGGCGATCGAGGAGATCCGACGAGGACTCTCGCCCCGGCTCCAGCCGCTCGGCATCATCGTGAACCGCGCGCGCGTGCAGTCGCTCGAGCACCAGTTCCGCATCAAGGAGCTGCGCGACATGTTCGGTCCGCTCGTGCTCTCGCCGCAGTTGCCCGAGCGCACCTCGCTGCAGCAGGCCCAGGGTGCCGCGAAGCCCCTGCACATGTGGCCGGGCGAGAGCGCCGAGGAGATGTCGGGCCACTTCGACCAGTTGCTCGACCGCGTGCTGCGCACGGCGCGCATCGGCGAGTACGCGACGGGTCCGATCCCGCAGGTCCCGCAGTACCAGATCGAGTCGCACTCGATCTGAGCCGGCGGCCACCCGACTCGGCGCTCCACGCCGAGTAGGCAGCGGGCAGCGGATCCGAGCGCGCCGTATGTGCGTCGATCCCGAGCGGTCCGGATGCCCCGGAGGGTCAGGAGATTCGGCGCGCCTTCGCGCCTCGGCGCGCGGCGAGTTCGTCGACCTCGTCGGCCGGCTGGCGGTCGAGCTCGACGAGGGTCGACTCGACCTCGCGGAGGACCTTGCCGACGGCGATGCCGAAGACGCCCTGCCCACGGTTCACGAGGTCGATGACCTCGTCGTCGGAGGTGCAGAGGTACACGCTGGACCCGTCGCTCATGAGCGTCGTCTGCGCGAGGTCCTGGACGCCCGCCTCACGGAGTTGCGTCACGGCGGTGCGGATCTGCTGGAGCGAGATACCGGTGTCGAGCAACCGCTTAACGAGCTTCAGCACGAGGATGTCGCGGAACCCGTACAGGCGCTGCGAGCCGGATCCGGCCGCGCCGCGGACGGTCGGCTCGACGAGTTCGGTCCGGGCCCAGTAGTCGAGCTGACGGTAGCTGATGCCGGCCGCACGGGCCGCCACGGCGCCTCGGTAGCCGATCGCCTCGTCGTGCTCGGGCAGGCCGTCGGTGAAGAGCAGGCCGAGGTCGTAGCGCGACTTCTCGCTCCGCTCGAACTCAGTCATCTGGCCGCCCCTCTTCTCGTCACCGCCCTCGGCGGCGCGGGTTCCACGCTACCGACCCGACCTGCGCCGACCAAACACATCCGGCCGTTCGTCACGGCGTGTCGCGATCAGCGTCCGAGTCTGCCGAGGGTGTGGCGGACGACGCTCGCGTGCACGGTCTCGAGATGACGTCCGAGTTCGCGGGCGCGCTCGACCGCGCGCGCCTTGTCCGCCGGATCCGCGCGACGCGATGGCGCGAGCGCCTGCTCGATGAGCGCGGCTTCGCGTTCAGCGGCGATCCGCATGCTGCGCAGGTGCCTCGGTTCGATGCCGACTGCGCGCAACGCGGCGAGCGACCGGAGCACGGTGAGCGCCTCCTCGCCGTGCTGCTCGGTCGCGGAGAGGAGCCCGGCCGAGACGGCGTCGTCGACGAGGGACGCCGGAGCACCGACCTCGGCGGCGAGCTCGTCGCGGCGGAACCTGCGCGCCGGTGCCGGGGCCGGTACCGGCGCGGCGCCGGGCAAGGCCGGCGTGGCTCCGGCGTCGATCGACTCGAGGTGGGCCCGGATGACCTTCAACGGAAGGTAGTGGTCGCGCTGCATCGACAGGACGAAGGCGATGCGGTCGACGTCGGCCGCCGAGAACTTGCGGTATCCGGCGGGGGTACGCGCCGGGGCGACCAGGCCCTGTTCCTCGAGGAATCGGAGCTTCGACGGCGTCAACTCCGGGAAGTCCGGCTGCAGCCGCGCCATCACCTGGCCGATGCCGAGCAGCGGCGTCGCACCGGTGGCGGTGGCACGCGAGGCAGCCGGGCGGCCCACTAGCCGCCCGCCACCGGAGCGAGGTCTCGCCGCGACGCGTAGAACGTCAGCCGGAACTTGCCGACCTGCACCTCTGCACCGTCGGACAGCAGTGCGGTGTCGATGCGCACCCCGTCGAAGTAGGTGCCGTTGAGGGAGCTCAGGTCCTTCACCTCGAACGCCGTGCGATGGCGGACGAACTCGGCGTGCTTCCGCGAGACCGTGACGTCGTCGAGGAAGATGTCGGCGTCCGGGTGACGCCCGACCGTAGTCACGTCCTGGTCGAGGAGGAACCTCGCCCCGCTGTTCGGCCCTCGGCGCACGATCAGGAGCGCCGAGCCGCTGGGCAACGCGGCGATCGCCTCCTGTTCCTCCGCGGAGACCTCGGAGTCCAGGCCCGCGAGGGCGGCGGCCGCCTCGCGACTGAATCCGATGGTCGAGTCGTCGGAACCGCCCGGTCGCTGTACGCCCTCTCGCGAATCGCTCGCGTCCTGCGTCTCGCCTGCGCGGGTGCTGTCGTCTTCGGCCACGGCTAACCTCCCTGTCCAAGCGTATCGGATCGGGGGTCTCCCGCCACCCGTGCCGTGCGGATCGCGCGGACCGTCTCGATCGCGTAGATCACGCCGGCCCACCAGTAGAGGAACGCCCCCCAGATCGTGATCGCCCAACCGATGGGCGCGCTCACCTGTTCGACTGCCGGGAACGCCGGGCCGAGCATGATCACAGGCAGCCCCGTGAAGAGCGCGAACGTCGCGACCTTGCCGAGCTGATGCACCGGCAGCGGCCCGAATCCGTGGTTGGCGAGGATGATCCCGAGGACGACGAGGAACACGTCGCGGGCGACGATGATGGCGACGATCCACCAGGGCACGAGCTGCTGGGCGGCGAGGCCGATGAGCGCGGCGAAGATGTAGAGCCGGTCGGCGGCGGGGTCGAGCAGTCGTCCGAGCCGGGTGATCTGTCCGAGCCGTCGGGCGAGGAATCCGTCGAGCAGGTCGGTGAGGCTCGCCAGGACGAGCACGATGAGCGCCGCGACGTAGTCGGCGCGCACGATGAGCACGAGGAAGACGGGCACGAGCACGAGTCGGAGCATGCTCAGCACGTTCGGGATCGTCCAGATCCGCGTGCTCTCCACGACCCCCCGATCCGCGCCCACGCCTCGATCCTATCGACGCCATAGAATCGCGCCCATGAACGCCCTCGTCGTGTCCGCGCTGCTGTGCGCGCTCGTCACCGCTGGAACATGGCTCGCATCCGTGCTCTCCAAGGAGCACTCGTGGGTCGACCGGATCTGGTCGATCGCGCCGATCGCGTACGTGTGGATCTTCGCCGCCGGCGACGGCTTCTCCCCCAGGCTCGTGCTGATGGCGTCGCTCGTGACGTTGTGGGGCATCCGGCTCACCTTCAACTTCGCGCGGAAGGGCGGATACCGTCCGGGGCTGGGCGAGGACTACCGGTGGGCGATCCTGCGCGGGAGGATGCCGGGCTGGGCGTTCGCCCTCTTCAACATCGGCTTCATCTCGATCTACCAGAACCTGCTGATCCTCGGGTTCACGCTCCCGGCCTTCACCGCTTCGGCTTCGCCGCAGCCGCTCGGCGCGTGGGACGTGGCGCTCGCCGTCGTCTTCCTCGCCTTCCTCACCGGCGAGACGATCGCCGACGAGCAGCAGTGGCGATTCCACCGGTGGAAGGACGGTGAGCGCGCCGCCGGGCGCTCGCCCCAGCCCGGGTTCCTCCAGACGGGCCTGTTCCGTGTGTCGCGGCATCCGAACTTCTTCTTCGAGCAGGCGCAGTGGTGGGTGTTCTACGGGTTCGCCGTCGTGGCCACCGGGGTCTGGCTCCACTGGACGGTGCTCGGTGCGGTCCTGCTGACCGTGCTGTTCATCGGATCCACGGTGTTCACCGAATCGATCTCGCGATCGCGGTACCCCGCGTACGACGACTACCGGCGGCGGACGTCGATGCTCGTACCGTGGTTCCCGCGGCATCCGCGGACGGCGGCCGCGGAGGTCGACGCGGCGTAGCACCGCTCGGCCGGAACGCGGGGCCGGTCAGGACGCCTGCGAGATCCTCGCGGCCAACGCCGGCCAGGCTTCGGCGAACCTCGGATGCAGCGGCATCCCGCCGACGTCGTCGGCCGGAACCCAGCGGAGTTCGATGCTCTCCCGGTCGGCCACGATCGGTTCGAATCGGGCGCGCGCGTCGGCCACCACGGTGGTGTACGACCAGAACCCGAGGTCGAGCACCGAGGTGAATCGCACGTCGAGTACGTCCGACGGCACGCCCGCCTCCTCGTTCGCCTCCCGCACCGCCGCGTCGACCGCGGACTCGTGCTCGTGCCTGGCGCCGCCCGGCAGGCCCCACGTGCCGCCGAAGTGGCTCCACTCGGCGCGGTGCTGGAGCAGGACCTCGCCCCGTGGGCTGACCACGAGCAGCCCGGCGGCACCGAAACGCCCCCAGTACCTGACGCCGCCCGGACCCTCCGCCCAGGCGTCTCCACTTGCACCGCTCACCCATCCAGCATGGCGCACGGATGCCCCGGCGCCGGCACCGACGTCGTCCGGATGACGTCCGGCGACGATCCGGCGCGGCCGCGCGCACGGAGGCGCGACGTAGGCTGGCCGGGTGGACGACGAATCACCGGTGCGGGTGGACGCCTGGCTGTGGGCGGTCCGGCAGTTCAAGACGCGCTCTGCGGCGACTGCGGCCTGCCGCGCCGGACACGTGCGCGTGAACGGCGAGCGGGCGAAGGCCGCACAGGTCGTCAGGCCCGGCGACGAGGTCCGAGTGCGCGTGGCCGGCTTCGACCGGCACCTCGTGGTTCGTCGCACCATGGTGAAGCGCGTGTCCGCGGCGCTTGCGGCCACGGCCGTCGACGACCGGACTCCCCCGCCGCCGCCGCGGACCGAACAGGCCATCCTCCCCGTCCGGGACCGGGGCGCCGGACGGCCGACGAAGCGGGAGCGACGCGACCTCGAACGGCTGCGCGGTCGCTGACCGGGCGTAGCCTGAACCCCGTGGACCACGACATCTCGCACGAACCCGACGCTCGTCGATACGTCCTCCGCATCCGCGGGGTGCCGGCGAGCGTGCTCGACTACCGGATCCTCGGCGACTCGGTCGCGTTCACGAGGACGTTCACGAATCCGCCGTATCGCGGGAGCGGGCTCGCCGGCGCGGTCGTCGCGTTCGCCGTCGACGACGTGGAGGCGAACTCGAGACTTCGGATCGTGCCGAGCTGCTGGTACGTGGGCGAGTGGTTCGACCGGCACCCCGATCGCGCGCACCTGCTCGACCCACGGGCGGTCTGAGACCATGGTCGCCGGATACTCGGCCGCGCAGGTACGTGCGGCGGAAGCCCCGCACCTCGCGGCCGGCGTTCCGCTCATGCGGATGGCCGCGGCGGCGCTCGCGGCCGCGCTACGACGAGAGCTCAGACGGGTGGATGCTCCGGAGGGGCCCGTCCTCGCGCTGGTCGGCGCGGGCGACAACGGCGGCGACGCGCTCTACGCGGCATCCGAACTGGCCGGCGAGGGCGTCGACGTGACGGTCGCCGCTACCTCGACGCGGATGCATCCGGATGCCGCCGCAGCCGCGCGCGATGCCGGGGCGCGCTTCCTCACGGCGCCGCCCTCGGGCGCAACGGCCGTCGGTCGCGAGTTCGCGGTCTCGGCGGAGCGCGCAGCGCTCGTCGTCGACGGCATCCTCGGCACGGGCAGCACGTCGCCGGCCCTGCGCGGCGCCGCCCGCGAACTCGTCGCCGCGCTGCGGCCGGTCCTCGAACGGACGGGAGCTCCCGTGATCGCGGTCGACCTGCCGAGCGGCATCCACCCGGACGACGGTTCGGTGCCCGACCCCACGGTGCTCCGCGCGGTGCGAACGGTCACGTTCGGGGCCGCGAAGGCGGGCCTGCTCATCGAGCCTGGCGCCGACTACGCAGGTGCGATCGAGGTCGTCGACCTGGGACTCGGCGCCGAGTTGGCGAACGTGACGCCGCTCGTCGAGCGCGCCTAAACCGGCGCGACCGCGCAGACCTGCCTGAGCCGGCACGACCGCGCCGACGCAACCGCGCAGACGCGAATCGGCCGGCCGCGAGGGCGGTCGGCCGATTCGGTTCCGGAGGTCGAATCCGGATCAGTACCAGTTGACCGACTGCGAGTGCGACCACGCGGCGCACGGCGTCCCGTAGGAGCCCGCGATGTAGCCGAGGCCCCAGCGGATCTGGGTCTGCGCGTTGGTCTGCCAGTCGGCGCCGGCCGTGGCCATCTTGGTGCCGGGCAGCGACTGCGGAATGCCGGCGGCGCCGCTCGAGGCGTTCATCGCCTCGTAGTTCCAGCCCGACTCCTTCTGCCACAGGTTGACGAGGCACTGGAACTGCGAGTCGTTCCAGCCGTACTGCGAGGCGGCGAGGTCGCGCGCGAAGGCCTTCGCGCCATCGGGCGTGTTCGCCGCGGCCAGCGCGGCGGCCGCAGCCGCGGCCTGCTCGGCGACGACGCGGTCGTGCTCGGCGGCCGCGGCGACGGCCTCGGCGGCCTGCGTCTTGGTCTGGCGGGTGAGGTCGACGATCGAGTCGATCGGCATCGTCTCGTACTCGCCCAGCGAGGCCACCGACGAGGCGAGCGCGGAGGCGTCGACCTTCCCGTCGGCGGTCTGCAGCGCGGACTGGGCGACGGCGATCGTGTCCTGCGCGGAGTGGATCGCCTTGGCAGCGGCCACGGTCGAGTAGGCGCCGAGCTGGTCGCGGTGCAGGCCCGTCGCGTCGGTGACCGCGGCGGTGGCCTCGATCCGGGCCTGGGCGTCGGCGGCCGACTTGACGGTGAAGCCGGTGCCGACGAGCGCGCCGACGGCGACGAGGGCGCCGATGCCGATGAGGCGTCGGCGGCCGATCCGGCCGCGGCGGATGGCACGGCGGGTCTCGGGTTGCTCTGTGGTGTCGGCGGTGGGTGCGTTCTGGACGTCGGGGTTCGCGGGGGAAGTCTGGTTTCGCATAGTGGTACGGCTCGACAGGGGGTCGGGGGTGCTGCGCCCGCCGAGCAGAGGCGCACAAGTCGAACACCCTGCACGGCGAAACTGGACAGAACCTCAGGTCTTCCTGTGCGAACCATGACCGGGCGCGTCCGCTGCGCCAGCCGAGTCCGCCGCGATGCCCGGAACGACGGGCATACTCGAGGGATGCCCGATCGTTCCGCAGAATCTCCTGTGCTCGCCCCCGGCGAACGCTGCCCGTGCCGCAGCGGTGCGATCTTCGGCGACTGCTGCGCACCGTTCCTCTCCGGTTCCGCGCAGGCCCCGACCGCCGTGCAGCTCATGCGGAGCCGCTACACGTCGTACGCGATCGATGCGCCGGCCTACCTCCTCGAGACGTGGCATCCGTCGACCCGTCCGACGTCGCTCGAGCTCGACGCGGCGACGACCTGGCGGTCGCTCGAGATCGTCGCGACCGAGCGCGGCGGGCCGTTCGACGACACGGGCGTCGTCGAGTTCATCGCGCGCTACCGCGACGCCGAAGGGCCGGGCGCCATGCGGGAGCGCAGCCGTTTCCTCCGTGAGGACGGTCGCTGGCGGTACGTCGACGCGATCGACTGAACGCCGGCGGACGTCGTCGCTCAGTCGGAGGGCGGCGCCGCGCCTCGGCTCCGCTCGGAATCCGTGGCGAACCCTGCCTCGGCCGCACGCTCGTGGCTGTCGGCGAGCTCCTCGAACACCGTGATCGTGAGGTCGGCGGGGGCGTCGAGCCGCGAGTTCAGCGAACGCCAGGGCGTCTCGACCGGCTCCGCCACGACCGTCGCGCCCGCGGCCTCGAGCCGGCGCGTCGTGCCCGTGGCATCCGCGACCTCGAACGCGAGCCGGATGCGCGGACTCTCGCGCCCGCCGGCCTCGATGCGGTCGATCTCGCGACGGTGCCCCGGACTCGCGATCTCGAGCGTCGCCCGGCCGACCTCGAGGATCGAGACCCGGTCGTCACCGCCCTCGGCGTACGCGACCGTCTCCGGCAGGCCGAGCACATCGCGGTAGAACGCGACCGCCTCGTCGAAGTCGGCCGCCTCCACGACGACACGGAGCTGGGAGACCATGGGGCGCGGGGCATCCGTCATGCCGCGATCCTCGCAGCCCGGGGCCGGCCACGCGAGATCCACCGGCGAATCAGAGGGGATTCGAAGACTGGCCGCGTACCGTGGCGGCGTGACCCCCCTCGACGGCACCCCGCCCACCCGGAACTCCCCCGGCCTGCCGATGCTGACCGCACGCGCGCAGCAGTCGCTCGACACGCTCGACGCCCAGGCGCTCGCCGAGATCCGGACGCTGCGCGACGAGACCGAGCGGTTCATGCTGCGCTACAAGTTCGGCATGGACGAGGTGATCACGAAGCTCTCGATCCTGCGCGAGGAGTTCAACCAGGCCCACGACTACAACCCGATCGAGCACGTCTCGAGCCGCCTCAAGAGCCTCGACAGCGTCATCGCCAAGCTGCAGCGCAAGGGCATCGAGCCGAGCTTCGAGTCCATCACCGAACGCGTCACCGACATCGCCGGCGTGCGCGTGACGTGCAGCTTCGTCTCCGACGCCTACCGGATCTTCGAACTGCTGACCGCGCAGCCCGACGTCACCGTGCTCAGGGTGAAGGACTACATCGCCTCGCCGAAG
The DNA here is from genome assembly GCF_004006235.1 of Agromyces sp. LHK192. NCBI lineage: Bacteria > Bacillati > Actinomycetota > Actinomycetes > Micrococcales > Microbacteriaceae > Agromyces > Agromyces sp. LHK192. The sequence goes on along the minus strand of NZ_CP034753.1, from coordinate 1,820,805 downwards.
GCGAACGGGTACCAGAGCCTGCACGCCATCATCGAGGTGCCCGTGTTCCTCTCGACGGGCGCGCATCCCGTCGCCGTCGAGGTGCAGATCCGAACGATCGCGATGGACTTCTGGGCGAGCCTCGAGCACAAGATCTACTACAAGTACGACCGGCAGGTGCCGGACAGCCTGCTCGATCAGCTCACCGATGCAGCGCGCACGGCCTCAGAACTGGACGAGCGGATGGAGACGCTGCATCGACGGGTGCACGGCGAACCCGTGCCACGGCACGGCGGTCACGGACCCGTCGCGGTCTGAGGACCCTGCGGGTCACTCCCAGTTCGCCTCGTTCTTGCGGCTGGGCTGCACGCGCGGCGGCTCGCCGGGCATCTTCGGGAAGTCGGGCGGGAACGGCAGCTCGCCGAGCCCGTCGTCGAGGTCGCGCTGCCACCACTCGAGCAGGGCGTCGATCCGGCCGGGCTCGTCGTGCAGGCTCGCCCACGGGTCGCCGCGTTCCGCGAGCCGCGCCGGCATGGTGAGCACGGTGAAGTCCCTCGGATCGGCCTGCTCGACCTCGTCCCACCCGAGCGGCGCAGACACCGGCGCCCACGGCAGGGCACGCGGGCTGTACGCCCCCGCCATCGTGCGATCGCGGTTGGCCTGGTTGTAGTCGACGAAGACGCGGTCGCCGCGCTCCTCCTTCCACCACGCGGTGGTGACCTGATCGGGCATGCGCCGCTCGAGCTCTCGCGCGACGGCGATCACGGCGTGGCGGACGTCGAGGAACTCGTGGACCGGTTCGATGGGGGCGAACACGTGGATGCCCCGATTGCCCGAGGTCTTTGCGAATGCGGTGAGCCCGACCTCGGCGAGCAGGTCGCGCAGGGCCAGCGCGGCGGGAACGGCCTCGGCGTACCCCGTGCCCGGTTGCGGGTCGAGGTCGATGCGCAACTCGTCGGGGAAGTCGGATGCATCGGCGCGGGAGGCCCAGGGGTGGAACACGATCGTGTTCATCTGCGCCGCCCAGACCGCCGCCGCGGGTTCATCGATGACCAGTTGCGGGTGCGACCTGCCGCTCGGGTAGGTCACCGGGACGGACCGCACCCATTCGGGGACGCCCCGCGGCGGGTTCTTCGAGTAGAACTGCTCGCCCTCGACACCTTCGGGGAACCGCTGGAGCGAGACCGGCCTGGCGCCGTTGGCGGCGACGAAGGCGTCGCCGACCGCGACGAGGTACTCGGCCAGCGCGAGCTTCGTGATGCCGGCGTCGGGCCAGAGCACCCGCGACGGACTCGAGATGCGCACGTCGCGATCGCCGTGCGGGCCGGGAACGGTGAGGATGACGGCGTCGGAGGCCATGCGGCAGACGCTACCGCACCCGACCGACGCCCGTCCCGCGCACGGGCTGCAGCCGGAACAGCCGGACGACGCGGCCCGAGTCCCGCTCGTACCCCCGGTACCCCGGCCACTGCGCTTCGATCCGGTCCCAAGCCGCATCGCGCTCGGCGTCGGCGATGAGCGTCGCACGGACCGGCATCCGCCTGCCCCTGACCGTGATGGCGGCATCCGGATGCGCCAGCAGGTTGTAGGTCCAGCCAGGGTGACGGTCGCGCGCGAAGCTCGTGCCGGCGACGATCGCACGCCCGTCGCCGTCGGGCGTGTACATGAGTTCGGTGTCGCGCGGCTCCCCCGTTCGCGCACCCCGCGTGTGCAGCACGAGCGAGGGAACGAGCAGCGCGCTCAGCTGCACCCGCCCGCCGGTCAGCCGCGCGAGGTAGCGCTCGACGTTCGGGAGGACCACCGGCGCCCAGCGACGGAACAGCCTGGTCCTGGTCAGCGGGGCGACCATCCGTCGCAGCGCCTGCTGGACGTTCACCGCCGATCCGCCTCGCCGAGCGCCTCGTGCGCCGCCTGCACCTCGGCCGCCGCCTCGTGCGCACGCCGTTCGGCACGCTTGAGGCGTCGCAGTGCCATCGACCTCGCCCCGAAGCGTTCGGCGACGCGATCGCGCCGCTCGTCGATGCCCGTGATGATGTAGGCGCCCGCGATGAGGATCACCTGCGCCGAGAAGTTGAACCAGATCAGCAGCGCGATGATCGTGCCGAACGACGCGAGCAGCGGGTTGCTCGTCGCCCCGCCGACGAACAGGCCCGACAGCACCTGGAGCACCGTGAGCCCGATCCCCCCGAGGATCGCCCCCACCCAGAGCTCACGGGCGCTCGGCCGCTGGCCCGAGAGGAGCCGGAAGAGGCCGGCGACGGCGACCGTGTCGATCGCGAACGTCACCAGGATCGAGATCGCGCGGGTGGTGAACGCCGAGAAGCCGTCGTCGGCGGTGATGCCGAACCAGCCGAGCATGAGCGCCACGGCGCCGGTGCTGAACACCGTGGCGGCCGCCGCTGCGGCGAGCAGCACGCCGAACCCGACCGCGATCGCGAGGTCGCGCAGCATGACCCAGACGAAGAGCGTCTGGTCGTCGGGCAGGTCGCCGAGCTGGCGCAGCGCGAGCCGGAGGCTCGAGATCGCACCGATCGCGGCGCCCACGAGGCCGATCAGCGCGAGGGTTCCGGCGATGCCGAAGGTCAGGGGCTGCACGAGATCCTCGGGGCGGATCAGGGCATCGGCGCCGATGAGCCCCGGGATCGCGGTGTCCACGGCGGCGATGAGGGCGTCCATCGCCTCGGGGTTGCCGGCGAGCCAGATGCCCGCGATCGCGAACCCGAGGAAGACGCCGGCGAAGACCGAGAAGAGGGCGCGATACGTGACGCTGTCGGCGAGCATGGCGCCCCGATGCTCCTGGTAGAGCAGGAACGCGCGCGCGGGCTTCGTGCTGAGCACCCATTCGACGAGCCGTCGGGCGCGTGCGACGACGCCGCCGGAATCGCCGTTCGCCTGACCGCCGTCGGATGCCATGGCCACAGGCTACCGGCGCGCCGGGGACCTCGGCACGGCGCTTGACAACCCGCGGTCGGACCCCGCAGACGGCGACGGCCCCGCCGCACGATGAGGTGCGGCGGGGCCGAGGCGGTCGGTTCGACCCGGACTCAGTACCAGCCCTTGGCGTTGAACGAGTCCCATGCGCCGCAGGGGGTGCCGTAGCGCCCGGCGACGTAGCCGAGGCCCCACGTGATCTGCGTGGCGGGGTTGGTCTGCCAGTCGGCCCCGGCCGAGGCCATCTTCGAGCCGGGCAGGGCCTGCGGGATGCCGTATGCGCCGCTCGAGCCGTTCGAGGCGTAGACGTTCCAGCCGGACTCGTGGTTCCACAGGGAGACGAGGCATCCGAACTGGTCCTCGCCCCAGCCGTACTGGGCGAGCATGAGGTCGCGGGCGATCGCCTGCGCACCGCTCGGGTTCGCCGGGCCGGTCGGGCGCGACGAGGTCGACGTGCCGGACGAGCTCTCCGCGGCCTCAGCGGCTGCGGCGGCCGCCGCCTCCTCGGCGGCCTTCGCCGCCGCAGCAGCGGCAGCCTGCTCGGCGGCGACGCGGTCGAACTCGGCGACCTGGCCCTGCACGGTCGCGGTGGCCTCGTTCGCCTGCTTGGCGAGCGCGAAGACGCGCGACGGCGAGAGGAACTCGTAGTCGTCGAGGTTGGCGACGGTCGCGGTGAGCGCCGCGGCGTCGACCTTGCCGCTCGCGGCGGTGATCGCATCGCGTGCCGGAGCCAGGGTGTCCTGGGCGACCTTGGCGGCGCGGGCGTCGAGGATGGTGTCGTGCGCGCCGAGCTGCTCGGCGTCGGGGTTGGCGGCCGCGGTCATCGCGGCGGTCGCCTCGACGCGGTCGTTCTGCGCGGCGACCGCGGAGTCGACCGCGAATCCGCTGCCGACCACGGCGCCGACGGCGACGACGGCTCCTGCGGCGAGGGCGTAGCGGTTGCGCGCGATGCGCGCCGCGCGCCGTTCGGCGCGGGTGCCGCCCTGGGCGGCGGGCTGGGGCGTGCGGGTTTCGGGGGAAATCTGGTTCTGCATGCTCACATGCCGGGCACACCGGTGCTGTCCGGGGGGCGCCGACGGGTCGGTTTCACTGGTTCGGTGCGGGGGTCGCCGAGGCGAAGCCGCCAGTCTGCACAGGCTTTCTCCACGAGTCCTCACCTTTGTCTGTGAATGTCGTGCATGCCGATGCGGCGGCGCCGGCACCGTGATAACCGCGAGGAAGCCTCAGTGATCGCCCGGAATCGCCTCGGCGAGGACCTCACGCAGCGGCTTCCTCGTCGCGCTCCGCCCGGAGGTCGAGGCTGATCTGGTCGGCGTCGAGGGTGTCCAGCGCCTCGGCGAGCATCGCCGAACTGTAGAGGCCGTCGTCCCGCGCGGCGAGCAACGCCTCGCGCTGCGCGCGGATCGCCTCGAGGCGGACCTCGCGGATCTGCGCGGGCGTGCCCGTCTCCCGCGAGAACCCCTCGTGGCGCGCGAGGACCCGATCCGTCACCTCACCGAGCAGGGCCGCGATCTGCTGTCGTTCCGCCGCGACAGCCCCGCGATCGATCCCCGCGGGCTTCACCAGCCGGACCAACCACGGGAGCGTGCCGCCCTGGCCGATCAGCGAGATCCCGGCGACGAAGAACGCGGTGAGGACCAGCAGCGATCGCGCCGGAGTGTCGGCCGGCAGCGTCTGTGCAGCCGCGAGGGTGATCGCCCCGCGCATGCCGGCCCAGACGATCACCGTGCCCTCGCGCCAGCCGAGGGGGACGGCGAGGAAGTAGTCGAGGTCGGCGACCTTGCGGCGGATCCGCACGCGGAAGCGCGCCATCCGCTCCGCGCTCGGAACCCGGCCGACGCCACGACCGGTCGCGGCGGCACGCTCGGCGATCTCCTCCGTCATCTGCTGGAGGTCGCGCGACTCGAGTCGATCCTTCACGGCGGTCAATCGCGGCTTCATCGCGGCGGCGCGGCGGTTGCGCCTCGCGAACACCGCGAGCGTCGGGAACACCCAGGCCGCCCGCACCAGCAGCACCACGACGAGCGCGATCGCGGCGAGGAGGAGCCCGTGGTGGATGCCGTACGCCGTGTCGGCGAGGTCGTCGAGGATCGCCGCCATCTCGAGGCCCATGACGAGGAAGACCCCGCCCTCGAGCACGAGCTCGATCGCCCGCCACGTCTGCGCGTCGGAGACCCGATGCTGCGGCGGCAGGCTGCGGATCGCGTTCCGCCCCGTGACCAGCCCGGCGACGACGGCGGCGACCAGGCCGGACCCGCCGAGCGCCTCCGCGGGAAGGCTCGCGAGGAACGGCACGGTGAGCGAGATCACCGTGTTCACCGTGGCATCCTTCACGCGCGACCTGACCCAGAGGTTGACCCGGCCGACGACGAAGCCGAGCACGACGGCCACCGCGACCGCCCACAGGAAGTCGCCCGCGATGCTCCAGAACGAGAGGGATGCCGCGCCGGCCGCGATCGCGGACCGCAGCAGCACGAGCGCCGTCGCGTCGTTGAGCATGCTCTCCCCCTCGAGCACCGTGACGATGCGGGGCGTCACGCCGACGCGCTTCACGATGGACGTGGCGACCGCGTCGGTCGGGCTGACGATCGCGCCGAGGGCGATGCCGCCCGCGATGCCGAGCTCGGGGATGATCGCGGCGAACAGCAGGCCCAGCACGACCGAACTGACGACCACGAGTGCGATCGAGAACCCGCTGATCGCACTGAACTCGCGACGGAACTCCATCGAGGGCATCGCCACCGACGCCGAGTACAGCAGCGGCGGCAGCACGCCCGCGAGGATCCACTCGGGATCGACGACCACCTCCGGCACGAACGGCAGGAAGCTCACGAGGATGCCGACCACGACGAGCAGCAGCGGCGCGGAGACGCCCAGGCGCGGACCGATCGCCGTCGCGCCGGCGATGCCGAGCAGGCCCAGCACGAGCACGACGAGCAGTTCCATCGCTTCCCCTTCGCGCCGTGGCATCCGGCAGCCGCCCACCGGCTCCGGCCTGCCCGGCACCAGTCTGCCCGGCACCAGTCTGCACCGTCGGCGAGCGCGTGCGCAGCACCGTCGGATGCGCGTTCACAGCGAACCCGAAGGTGCCGGGCCGTTTCGGTGGAACAGGCATCCGCCTCGCACTGTTCTCTCCAGTGGCGCAGCAGCCGGCTGCGTCGGACAAGGAGCACGATCGTGACCGACTATCGAAGCACTCCCGAGGCGGTCGACCGCCTCACTCCCCTGCAGCGCAAGGTGACGCAGGACGACGCGACGGAGCCCGCGTTCCGGAACGAGTTCTGGAACCACCACGAGGACGGCATCTACGTCGACGTGGTCTCGGGGCAGCCGTTGTTCAGCTCGACGGACAAGTACGACAGCCGTTCGGGCTGGCCGAGCTTCACGCGTCCGATCGAGGAGGCGTCCGTGAAGGAGCACGTCGACCGCTCCTTCTTCATGAAGCGCGTGGAGGTGCGCTCGGCGGGCGCCGACAGCCACCTCGGACACGTGTTCGACGACGGCCCCGTCGACGACGGGGGCCTGCGGTACTGCATCAACTCGGCGGCCCTGCGGTTCGTGCCTGCCGAGCAGCTCGAGGCCGAGGGGTACGGCGAGTACACCCGGCTGTTCCCGGACGCCGTGCAGGCGACCGGTACCATGACCGCGTCCACGAAGGAGGACCACTGAGATGACCGACACGGGCACCATCACCCGTCTCCCCGGAACCGACACGGCTGTCCTGGCCGGCGGTTGCTTCTGGGGCATGGAGGACCTCATCCGCAAGCAGCCGGGCGTCGTGCAGACGCGCGTCGGCTACACGGGCGGGCAGAACGAGCACGCGACGTACCGGAACCACCCGGGGCACGCTGAGGCGATCGAGATCGTGTACGACCCCTCGAAGACCTCGTACCGCGACCTGCTGGAGTTCTTCTTCCAGATCCACGACCCGACGACGGTGAACCGGCAGGGCAACGACGTCGGCACGAGCTATCGTTCGGCGATCTTCCCGATCGACGCGGAGCAGGAGCGCGAGGCGCGCGAGACGATCGCCGACGTGGATGCCTCCGGCCTGTGGCCGGGCGACGCCGTGACGACGATCGAGCCTTCGGGCCCGTTCTGGGAGGCCGAGCCGGAGCACCAGGACTACCTGGAGCGCATCCCGTGGGGCTACACGTGCCACTTCGTGCGGCCGGGCTGGAAGCTGCCGAAGCGCGAGTCGGCGGGCGGCAGCGCGGGCTGATCCTGCGGTTCGGCGTCGCCCGGGACGGGCGGCGCCGGACCGGCGTCCGCAACTTCTCTCGGCGTTACTTGCGTTTACGTGACGAAACGCAAGTAGAATGGCGGACGATTGCGGATGCCCCGGAGGGAGCGCATGGCTCGAGGCGAACATCCGTCCACGACGGGGTCGTGGCCGGCCCACACCACCGAACGCCTGTCCTGGCGCCAGTCGACCCGTGGCGGAACCCGCGCCGACCGCATGCTCGACCACGTCGAGGCCGGCATCCCGCCGTTCATCGCCGACCTCGACCACTCCCCGTCCCCGGGCACGACGACCGCGATCGAGCGGGCGGCCGCAGCGGTCGCGACCGCCGAGGCCGAGGTCGTCGGCGGCCTCAGCGCACTCGGCCAGTTCCTGATCCGCACCGAGTCCGTGGCGTCGAGCAAGATCGAGCACGAGGACGCCGACGCCCTCGCGTTCGCGCGCGCGATCGCCGGGAGCCGGGCCAATTCGTCGGCGACGCTGATGGTCGCGGCATCCGAGGCGCTGACCAGGTTCGTCGAGGAGGCGGGCGCGACCGGGCGGATCGACGAGTCGCAGATCCTGGGCGCACACGCGGCGCTCTTCGCCGACGACCCCCATGAGCGACGCTACGCCGGGCGGTACCGCGACGTGCAGAACTGGATCGGCGGCAGCGACCACTCCCCGAGGAACGCGCTCTTCGTGCCACCGGCCCCCGCACGCGTGCCCGACCTGATGCGCGACCTCGTCGACTACGCGAACCGCGACGACCTGCCCGCACTCGTGCAGGCGGCCGCGGCCCACGCGCAGTTCGAGTCGATCCATCCGTTCACCGACGGCAACGGGCGCATCGGGCGAGCGCTCGTGAACGCCATCCTGCGCCGTCGCGGACTGACCGCGCGCAGCGTCGTCCCGGTCGCCGGCGCGATGCTGGCCGACCGCGACGGGTACTTCGCGCTGCTCGACGGCTACCGCACCGGCGACCTCGACGCGTTCGTGCACCGCATGGCCGTGTCCGTGGAGGTCGCAGCCCGCGAGGCCCGCACGTCGGCCGCGCGCATCGACGTGCTCCCGGCGGAGTGGTCGGCGATGGTCGGCGCGAGGTCCGGTTCGGCCGCGCAGAAGCTCATCGGCGTGCTCGCGGAGCATCCGGTCTTCTCGGGCGACCTCGCCGCACGCCTCATCGGCTCGCCTGCCCCGAACACCAACCGCGCCATCGAGACGCTCGAGACGGCGGGCATCGTCCGGGAGATCACCGGCCGCAAGCGCGACCGCGTCTGGGTGTCGGTCGACCTGCTCGGCGAACTCGACGACCTGCAGGAGCGCATCGCCGCGGCGCTCCCGCCGCTCGCGGCGAGTTGAGCCGCGCGCGGCGAGCCGGGCGCGGCAGGCCCGCCCGACTCAGTCGACACCGCGGAAGTCCGGATAGCCGCGGAACGGCGCGGGGCCATGGCTGCGCACGAACCGGGCGTGCACCTCGCGGCAGGCCGCGCGCAGGTTCGTGAAGTAGCCGATGAGCGCCCCCTCGCCGTCGTCGGCTCGATAGCCGACCTCGTCGCCGATCCTCAGGATGCGGACCACCCCGTAACAGCGCCCGTACTGGTCGCGCAGCTCCCAGCGACCCGCGGTCGGCTCCTCCGCCGCGAGGATCGGATGCCACGTGACCATGCATCGAACATACGTTCGAATACGCTGCGCGCCAACTCCCAGCCGTGCGGGGATAGCGTGGACGGGTCGTCCATCCTGAGGAGCGTCGTGACGAATCCCCTCCAGCCCGTGCCCGACGAGCCCGGCGCCCAGGCCACCGCCCGTGAGCTCAGCGGCACCGCGCCCATCCCGACCCCCGTCGGCGACACCATGAAGCACGCCTTCCGGATGCATCCGGCCGGCATCGCGCTGATCACCGCGGCGACCGCGACCGGACCGGTCGGGCTGGCCGCGTCGAGCGTGGCATCCGTCGCCGTCGACCCGCCGGCGATCTCGTTCTCGGTGACGCGGGCGACCGGCACGGCCGGCGCCCTGCTCGCGACGCACACGTTCGCGGTGAACTTCCTCGCCGAGCAGCACGCCGACCTCGCTCGCGTGTTCGCGAAGTCCGGCGCGCCGCGATTCACCGGCGAACAGGGCTGGGAGCGGCTGCCGACCGGCGAACCGTTCCTGCCCGACGCGACCGCGGTGCTGCGGTGCCGACCGCTCGAGCTCGTGCCGGTCGGCAGCTCGACCCTGGTGCTCGCCGAGGTGCTCGCCGTCACCATCGGACCGGATGCCCCACCCCTCCTCTTCCGCGATCGCAAGTTCCTCCGGCTGGATCCCGACGCCGAGCTCTGAGCGCACTCCCGCGCGAGCCGCCGGGTCGCTAGGCTCGACCGGGGCGCGCTGGAAGGAAGTCGGATGAGGGTCGCGGTCACGGGTGCGAGCGGATTCGTGGGCGGCGCGATCGCCACCGCGCTCGCGGACGACGGGCATCGCGTCGTCGGCTACGGACGGCGCGCCGGAGGATGGTCGCATCCGTCGGCGACGTACCGCGTCTGGGACCTCGCGCGCGGGCCGTTGCGCGAGCCCGACCGCGTCGACGCCGTCGTGCACGCCGCGGGGCTCACCGACGTGTGGGCGGGCTTCGAACGGGCCCTCCTGGCGAACCGCGACGGCACCCGCTCGGTGGTCCGGACCTTTCCGAACAAGCGGATCGTGCACGTCTCGACGTCGGCGGTGTACGACGACGCCGGCCCGAGCGTGCACGTCGCCGAGGACGCCCGCCTCCCCGAGCGGCACCTCAGCCCCTACGGCGCCACCAAGGCGCTCGCCGAGGGCGAGCTGAGCGGCCGCGACGTCGCGATCCTGCGGCCGCACCTCGTCTACGGACCCGGCGAACGGGCCATGGTGCGCGGGCTGCTCGCCGCCGTGCGCGGCGGCCGGCTCCTCCTGCCGGCCGGCGGCGAGGTTCCCCACGCGCTCACGCACATCGACAACCTGGTCGCCGCCGTGCGATCGGCGGTCATCCCGTTCGGCCCCAAAGGCGTGTTCAACGTGACGGATGCCGCTCCCGTGCTGCTCTCCGACGCGATCGGCGAACTCCTCGAACGCCGCGGCGTCGAGGCGCGCATCGTCGGCGTGCCGACGCCCGCGGCGTTCCGCGCGGCGCACGCCGTCGAACGTGCCGCGCGCATCGCGCGGACCCGGCCGCCGCTGACCCGGTTCATGGTGAACCGCCTCGGATACGAGCGCACCTACAACCTGACTGCGGCCCGCGAGCAGTTGACCTATCGTCCGCGAGCGACCAGCTTCGACGGCGCGGAGGCCTGGTAGCGGCATCGGTCAGGAATCGAGAAGTGTCGCCCGACGGGCCTCCGTAGCGTCGCAGGCATGAACACCATCACCGATACCAGCATCGAGTCCATCACCATCGAGGCCGCCGACCCCGACGCCACCCGCGAGTTCCTCGCGGCCGCGTTCGGGCTCGGCGGCCGCATCCGGGTCCGTCGCTCGGAGGCCCCGACGACCGGCTTCCGCGGATTCACCGTGTCGCTGATCGTCGCCCAGCCGTCGACCGTGCACAGCCTCGTCGGCACCGCGCTCGCGGCCGGCGCCGTCGAGATCAAGCCCGTCGCCAAGTCGATGTGGGGCGTCGGCGGCACCGTGCAGGCACCCGACGGCACCGTCTGGAAGGTCGCGACGTCGGCCAAGAAGGACACCGGCCCGGCGACGCGCGAGGTCGAGAAGGTCGTGATCCTGCTCGGCGCCGAGGACGTCGGCGCGAGCAAGCGGTTCTACCTCGACCGCGGGTTCACCGTCGACAAGAGCTTCGGATCGTACGTCGAGTTCGAGACGCCCGGCAGCCCGATCGGCCTCGGCCTGTACCGTCGCCGCGCGCTCGCGAAGGACGCGGGCGTCGACGAGTCGGGCTCGGGATCGCACCGGGTCGTCATCTCCGGGCCGGCCGGCACCGACCCCGACGGATTCGCGTGGGAGCCGAACCCGTCGGAGCAGTGATCGCGCCCCGCCCGGCACCTGACGCCCAGCGCAGCGGAGGACACGCGTGAAGCGCCGGCCGACCGGGTGGTCGTCCGGGGCTTCGCACGCTCGACGCGTCAGCGCGCGGCTGCGAGCCGTTCGAGCTCGCCCAGGCGATCGTCGCCGACCGGGGTCAGCACGACGGTCGTCGCGCCGGCGCGGTGCCGTTCGGCGACCAGTTCGCGGACCCGTTCGGCGGTGCCGGCGAGCGCGAGTCGTGCGATCCATTCATCGGGGATCGCCTCGGCGAACGCCGCGGGCGAGCCGGCCCGCTTCCGCAGCTCCGCGAGGTCGGCCGCGAACGGCAGGCCCGCGAGATGCGGCGCCCAGTCCGGTTCGCCGAACCACGCGAGCGCGGGCCGGACGCGCGCGAACGCGGCGGCATCCGTCTCCGCGACGGCGGCGACGTCGTAGGTGACCACGCGCGGGGCGGACGCGCTGCGGCCTGCGGTCGCGGCGCCGCGTTCGACGTGGGCGATCGAGGCCTCGATGTAGGTCGGATCGGCCGGCTCCGCGAGCACGACTCCGTCGGCGACCTCGCCGGCGAGCTCGAGCGACCGCGGTCCACGGACGCCGAGCAGGATCGGCGGCACGCGCTCGGGGCGCTCGTCGAGGACGAGTCCGGATGCCTCGATGTAGCGGCCCCCGTCGGGCGCCGGCTCTCCTGCGAGCAGGGCGCGAAGGGTCAGCGTCGTCTCGCGCAGCAGCGTGAGCGGGCTGGCGGGCCACGCGCCGAGCTGCCGCATCCACTGCGGCATCCCGTGACCGAGTCCCACGATGACACGGCCCGGGAAGAGCTGCTCGAGGGTCGCGATCTCCATCGCGGCGAATGCCGCGAGGCGGGCCGCGGCGGGGAGGATGCCGATGCCGACCTCGATGCGCTCGGTCGCGCCGAGCACGGCGGCGGCCTGCGCGAATCCGCCCCGGAACCCGAGGTCCTCGACGACCCACAGCTCGTCGAAGCCGAGCGCCTCCGCCCTGCGGGCGAACGGCAGCACGTCGGCGACGGGAAGGTCGCGGGGAAGCATGACGCCCACGCGACCCGTCTCGACCGCGCTCGGCGCTGCCGTGGCATCCGTCATGCGCGCAGCACCTTGTCCATCGCCTTGCCGCGGGCGAGCTCGTCGACGAGCTTGTCGAGGTAGCGGATCTGCTGCATGAGCGGGTCCTCGATCTGCTCGACGCGCACGCCGCAGATGACGCCCGTGATGAGCGACACGTTGGGGTTGAGCTCGGCCTCGGCGAAGAACTCCTCGAACGTGGTGCCGTCGTCGAGTCGGCGCTGCACCTCGGGCTTGTCGAAGCCGGTCAGCCAGGTGATGACCTCGTCGAGCTCCTCCTGACTGCGGCCCTTCCGCTCCAGCTTCGTCACGTAGAGCGGGTAGACCCGTGCGACGGGCATCGTGAAGATCCGTTCCATGGTGCAAGCGTACGCGCGCCGACCGTCTCGGATCGGGCTGGAGGACGGTGCCGGATGCGACGAGACTGACCGTATGCCGACCCTCACCGCCGTGCTCGGCGATCTCACCGACCAGCACGTCGACGTCATCGTGAACGCCGCGAGCAACGCCATGCGCGGTGGCGGCGGGGTGGACGGCGCGATCCACCGCGCCGGCGGTCCTGCGATCCTCGCCGACTGCATCGCCCGGTTCCCGAACGGGCTCGCGACGGGCGACGCCGGCTGGACGACCGCGGGCGACCTGCCGGCACGGTGGGTGGTGCACACCGTCGGCCCGAACTTCGCCGCCGGCGAGCGCGACCGCTCGAGGCTGCTGTCGTGCTACCGGCGGGCCCTCGAGGTCGCCGACCGGCTCGGCGCGTCGAGCATCGCGTTCCCGCTGATCAGCGCCGGGATCTACGGGTGGCCGCGTGCCGACGCGATCGCGGCGGCGCTCGAGGCGATCCGCTCCTCCGACGCCCTGGTCGACGACGTGCGGATCGTCGCGCGCGACGCCGCGATCCACGACGAGGTGCGCGCTGCGATCCAGGCGGCCGAGCCGTCGTGATCGGATGCCGCGTCAGGCGATCGCGCGGCGCGGGCGCCGACCTGCGATCCGCCGGCCGATCACGCCCTGCCGCGGGCTGAACAGGTAGACGAGCGCGAACACGACCCCCTGCACCACGACCACGAGGCCGCCCGAGGCCGCGTCGATCCAGTAGCTGAGGTAGATGCCCACCACCGATGAGACGGCCGAGATCGCGGGTGCGATGAGGAGCATCCTGCCGAACCGGTCGGTCAGCAGGTACGCGGTGGCACCCGGGATGATGAGCATCGCGACGACGAGGACGACCCCGACCACCTGCAACGCGACGACCGCGGTGAGGGCGAGCACCGCCAGCAGCAGCGCGCCGAGGAACCGCGGCGAGAGCCCGATCGCGAACGCGTGCGTCGGGTCGAACGCGTAGAGCGTGAGGTCGCGCCGCTTCACGATCAGCACCGTGAACGCGACGGCGGCGAGCACGGCGACCTGGACGAGGTCGGCGACCGAGACGCCGAGGATGTTGCCGAAGATGATGTGGTTGAGGTCGGTCTGGCTCGGCGTGACCGAGATCAGCACGAGGCCGAGGGCGAAGAGCGTCGTGAACACGATGCCGATGGCGGCATCCTCCTTCACCCGGCTGGTGCCGCGGATGAGGCCGATGAGCGCGACCGCGAGGAATCCGAACACGAGCGCCCCGATCGCGAACGGCGCGCCGACGATGTACGCGAGCACCACGCCGGGGAGCACGGCGTGCGAGACGGCGTCGCCCATGAGCGACCAGCCGACGAGCACGAGCCAGCACGACAGCACCGCGCAGACGATCGCCGCGATGACGGTCGTGGCGAGGGCACGCACCATGAACTCGTACTGCAGCGGTTCGAGGAGGAGGTCGATCGGGTTCACGCCGCCTCCCCCGGTCCGAGCAGGTCGAGCCCGAACGCCTGCGCGAGCCGCTCGGGTCGCAGCGCCTCGTCGACGGAGCCGTGGAAGACGACGCGATGCAGGAGCAGGACGGCTTCGTCGGCGAGCGCCGGCAGCGCGTGCAGGTCGTGCGTCGACACGAGGATCGTGCGCCCGTCGGCGGCGAGTTCGCGCAGGAGCCGCACGATCGTCGCCTCCGAGGCCTTGTCGACGCCCGCGAACGGCTCGTCGAGCAGCAGGATGCCGGCGTCCTGCGCGATGCCGCGCGCCACGAACGCGCGCTTGCGCTGCCCGCCCGAGAGACGCCCGATCTGGCGGTCCGCGAGGTCGGTGAGCTCGACACGTGCGAGCGCCTCGTCGACCGCGGCGCGATCGGCCGCGCGGGGCCGCCGGGTGATGCCCAGATGGCCGTAGCGGCCCATCATCACGACGTCGCGCACGGAGACTGGGAAGTCGAAGTCGACGTCCTCGCTCTGCGGGACGTAGCCGACGTCACCGCGCTTGCGCGCCGCGGCGGGAGTCTCGCCGGCGATCCGCACCCGCCCCGTCGCCGGGCGGATCATGCCGGTGGCGGTCTTGAACAGCGTGGACTTGCCCGATCCGTTCATGCCGATCAGCGCGGTCACCCGCCCCGCGCGGACCTCGAGCGAGACGCCGTCCAGCGCGACGACCTCGCCGTACCGGACGGTGACGTCGTCGAGCGCGATCGCGACCGTCACCCGGCACCGCCGGTCAGGGCCGCGAGGATCGTCTCGGTGTCGTGACGGATGAGGTCGAGGTAGGTCGGCACCGGTCCGTCGGCCTCGGAGAGCGAGTCGACGTACAGGATGCCGCCGAACTCGGCGCCCGTGGCATCGACGACCTGCTGCATGGGCTTGTCGGACACGGTCGATTCGCAGAAGACGGCGGGCACGTCGTCGGCCTCGACGAACTCGATCGCCGCGGCGATCTGCTTCGGGGTCGCCTGCTGCTCGGCGTTCACCGGCCAGATGTACGACTCGGCGAGTCCGGTGTCGCGTGCGAGGTACGAGAACGCGCCCTCGCAGGTGACGAGCGCACGCTGGCGCGCGGGCAGCGCGGCGAGGCCGGCGACCAATTCGTCCTCGACCGCCTGCAGCTGCTCGTTGTACGCCGAGCCGTTCGCCGCGTAGTCGGCGGCGTGATCGGGATCGAGCTCGCTGAAGGCGTCGACCATGTTGTCGACGTAGACCTGCACGTTCGTGGGGCTCATCCACGCGTGCGGGTTCGGCTTGCCGGCGTACGCGTCATCCGTGATGTCGATCGCCTCCACGCCGTCGGAGACGACGACGTGCGGCACGTCGACACTGTCGACGAACTGTTCGAACCACGATTCCAGGCCGAGCCCGTTGTCGAGGATCAGGTCGGCCTCGGATGCCTTGGCGATGTCGAGCGGGGTCGGCTCGTAGCCGTGGATCTCCGCGCCGACCTTCGTGATCGAGGCGACCTCGAGGTGGTCCCCCGCGACGTTCCGGGCGATGTCGGCCAGCACGGTGAACGTCGTGAGCACGACCGGCCGGTCGTCGGCGCCGTTCGCCGAGGCATCGACGCCGGAGCATCCGGCGAGCGCGGCTGCACCGAGGAGTGCGGTGACGGCGACGGCGCTCGATCGGCGAATGCGACGTTGCGATTTCGGCATACCGAAAAATTACCTTTTCGGTGCGCCGAAATCAAGCGCGGACCGCCGGCGCGGCCGGCAGTCGCACGATGGCCCGCAGGCCCCCGCCCTCGCGCGGTGCGAGCTGCAACTCGCCGTCGTGGGCTCGCACGATGCTCGACACGATCGCGAGGCCGAGGCCGACTCCGGCATCGTCGGCGCGGATGCGCTCGGTTCCTCGCTGGAACGGCTCGGTGAGCGTCGCGACGAGTGACGGAGGGAGCGCGGGACCGGTGTTCTCGACCGTGAGGCGAGCCGCGCCGGCCGTGTCGACGACGGTGTGCAGGTGCACGCTTCCGCCGCCCGGGCCGTTGTGCACGATGGCGTTGTGCACGAGGTTCGTCGTCATCTGCAGCAGCAGCGACGGCGACCCGATCGCCGCGGCGACCTCGCCGGAGGCCGCGAGCTCGACCCGCCGCTCCTCCGCGAGCGGAAGCAGCGTCTCGATCGACTCCTCCACGAGCAGCGAGAGGTCGACCGATTCCCGCCCGAACGACCGGGCGTCGGCACGGCTGAGCACCAGCAGCGCCTCCGTCAGCTCGATCGCCCGCGTGTTGACCGAGCGCAGGCGATCGAGGACCGCCGCGGTGTCGCGATCCGGGTCGGTCCGCGCGACCTCGATCAGGGTCTGCGTGATCGCGAGCGGGGTGCGCAGCTCGTGCGACGCGTTCGCCGCGAACCGCTGCTGCTCGGCGACCTGCGCCTCGAGGCGTGCGAGCATCGCGTCGAAGCTGTCGGCGAGTTCGCGGAACTCGTCGCGCGGGCCGTCGAGCTCGATCCGGTGCGAGAGCGAACCCGCGGCGGCCTGACGTGTCGCGCGAGTGATCCGCGTGAGCGGCGCCAGCATCCGTCCCGCGAGGATCCAGCCGCCGAGCAGGCCGAAGAGCAGCAGGAAGCACACCACCCAGGCGGCCGCGGGCGCGAAGGCGCGCACGAGGTCGTCGCGGCCGGGTACGAAGCCGCCGATCGTCTGCGCGGCCTCCGCCGGGACGTACCGCAGCAGGAACACCCAGACCACGCCGAGCAGCAGGCCGACGGCGACGACGAGGAACCCGGCATAGCTGAGCGCGAGCTTCACCCGGACGCTCAGCCCTGCCCGCCTATCCACGCGTCCCGCCCGGGTCACGCTGCCCGGGACCGGTGTCGATCCGGTATCCCACCCCCGGCACGGTCGCGATGATCCACGGTTCGCCGAGCCGCTTCCGCAGCGCCGACACGGTGATCCGGACGGCGTTCGTGAACGGGTCGGCATTCTCGTCCCACGCGCGCTCGAGGAGCTCCTCCGCGCTGACGACCCCGCCTTCCGCGCCGACGAGCACGTCGAGCACGGCGAACTGCTTGCGGGTCAGCGCGACGTACCGGCCGTCACGGAAGACCTCCCGCCGGAACGGGTCGATGCGGAGTCCGGCGAGTTCGCGGACCGGCGGGCGGAAATGGGCACGTCGGCGTTCGAGGGCGCGGAGCCGCAGCACGAGCTCGCGCAGCTCGAACGGCTTGGTGAGGTAGTCGTCGGCGCCGAGCTCGAATCCGCTCGCCTTGTCATCGAGTCGGTCCGCCGCGGTGAGCATCATGATCGGCATGCCGCTGCCGGATGCCACGATGGCCCTCGCGATCTCGTCCCCCGTCGGCCCCGGGATGTCCCGGTCGAGCACGGCGATGTCGTACTGGTTGATCCGGAGGAGTTCGAGCGCGGCGTCGCCGTCCGGCGCGAGGTCGGCGGCGATCGAGTCCAGCCGGAGCCCCTCGCGGATCGCCTCCGCGAGGTACGGCTCGTCCTCCACGATCAGCACCCGCACGCACCCATGGTACGAACCGAGGCATATCGTCCGCGTATCGGAATCCGCATACGCCACCGCAACACGACATCGCGTGGACTTCTTCCATGCAGTCCGTACGATCCATCCGACCCACCCGTGCACGTCCGATCCTGCTGCTCCTGATCGCCCTCGTCGCCGCCGCCGTGCTCGGCGCCGTCCTGATCGGGCAGGCGGCGGCCGATTCCTCGCCGTCGTCGGTGTCGGGCGTTCCCGGTGCGCCGCCCGATGGCACGCCGCCCGACCGCACGGTGCCCGACACCGCTTCAGGCTCCGGGTCGAACGGCGACGACGACGGCCGTGTCCCCGATGGCACGACCGTCTTCGACGATGGAGCCGCTCTGGCGAACCTCGACCCCGACCTGCTCGACGCGGTCCGCCGGGCGGCGACCGACGCGGCGGCCGACGGCGTCTCGTTCGTCGTGAACAGCGGGTGGCGGTCGGCCGAGTACCAGGGCCGGCTCCTCGACGAGGCCATCGCCGAGTACGGTTCCTCCGACGAGGCCGCGCGCTGGGTCGCGACGGCCGAGACCTCGCCGCACGTGCACGGCGACGCGATCGACCTCGGCCCGTGGGAGGCCCTCGACTGGCTCGCGCAGCACGGCGACGACTACGGACTCTGCCAGGTGTACGCGAACGAACCGTGGCACTACGAGCTGCGGCCCGACGCGGTCGGGAACGGATGCCCCGCCCAGTACCCGGATCCCACCCACGACCCGCGGATGCAGGGGTGAGCGCCGCCATGACGGGCGCGACGGGGGCGCCGCGAGCGCCGCGCACGGTGGCGGCGCTGTTCGCCCTCTACCTCGTGCTCCTGGTGTGGCTCGTGCTGTGGAAGCTGCACGTCCCGCACGTCGGCGGAGAAGAACGCGTGCTCAAGCTGATCCCGTTCGTCGCGAGCGGCGGCGCCGGCGCGAGCCGCCCGGGCGAGGTCGCGGCGAACGTGCTCGTCTTCGTGCCCTTCGGCGTCTACGCCTCGTTCGTCGCACCGCGCTGGTCGTGGCGACGGCTGACAGCGGTCGCTGCTGCGGTCAGCATCGCGCTCGAGGCGGCGCAATGGGTGCTCGCGGTGGGACGATCGGATGCCACGGACGTCGTCGCGAACGCCGCGGGCGCACTCCTCGGCATCGGCCTGGTCGCTCTGGCTCACCGAGCCGGAACGCACGCCGGAAGGGTCGTGGTCGCGATCTGCACGCTCGGCACGGTGCTCGCGGTCGTCGCCGGCGTCATGCTCTCGATGGGACCGCGCGGATCGGCACCGGATCTCCCGACGCGCGGGCTCTCCTCGCTCACGCACGCCGGCGAACCCGCGCCGTAGGGCGCGGGATGCTCCCGCTCAGCCCTGCGGCTCGGAGCGTTCGGCGACCGGCTCCTCCACCGGTCGGTCGCCGCGGCGCTTCGAGCGCGTGTAGATCCGCTCGACGACCCACAGCACCACGCCGACGGCGAGGAGGACGAGGGCGATCCCGTACTGGCCGGGCGGCCTGCCGGACGTCCAGGGGAACACGAGGTAGAGGCACGACAGCGCACCGAGCACCGGCAGCACCACGGGGGTGCGGAAGTGCCCGTGGTCGACCGGTTGGCGTCGGAGCACGAGCACGGTCACGTTGACGACGGCGAACACGGTCAGCAACAGCAGCGACGTCGTCCCGCCGAGCAGCGCGACGATGGATCCCTCCGCGTCGAGCGACACGTACACGATGAGCCCGACCGCGAGCGCGCTCGTGAACAGGATCGCCGCCCACGGCGTGCGCCGCTTCGGCGCGACCTTCGCCAGGAACGGCGGCAGCACCTGCTGACGGCTCATGCCGTACAGCAGGCGGCTCGCCATCATCATGTTGATGAGCGCGGTGTTCGCGACGGCGAACATCGAGATGAACGGCAGCAGGTCGTTGATCGGGAAGCCGGGAGCCGCGGCCTCGACGGCGGTCACGAGGGGGGTCTCGCTCCCGACCAGGTCGCCGATGGGCACGAGCGCGACGACCGTGATCGACACGAGCACGTAGATGACGGCCGCGATGCCGAGGCCGGTGAGCATCATCCGCGGGAAGATCCGGCTCGGCTCCTTGGTCTCCTCGGCCATGTTCACCGAGTCTTCGAAGCCGACCATGGCGAAGAACGCGAGGGACGTCGCGGTGCTCACGGCCAGCAGCACGTTCTTGTCCTCCGGGGTCTCGAACGCGACCACCCTCGACCAGTCGGCGTTGCCGCCCGAGATCGCCCACATGCCGATCAGGATCACGAGGAGCAGGCCCGACAGTTCGACGAGCGTCAGCAGCACGTTGAGCCACACGCTCTCGGTCACCCCACGGAGGTTCACCAGCATGATGAGCACGATGAAGGCCAGCGCGATCAGCATGGTCGTCACCGTGGCATCCGGGATGCCGAACGCGACCAGCAGGTTCGCCGCGAACGCGCGGGAGGCGGTCGACGCCGACGTGATGCCCGAGGTCATCACGATGAAGCACACGATGAACGTGAAGAAGTGGATGCCGAACGCCTTGTGCGTGTACAGCGCCGCACCGGCGGCCTGCGGATACTTCGTCACGAGTTCCAGGTACGAGAACGCGGTGACGGTCGCGACCGCGAACGCGAGCAGGAACGGCAGCCACGCGGCTCCGCCGACCTCCGCGGCAACCTGGCCGGTGAGCGCGTAGATGCCGGTGCCGAGGATGTCTCCCACGATGAACAGGAGCAGCAGGCCCGGCCCGAGCACGCGTTTCAACTGCGGCTGCTCCGGCTCGGCGGTCTTGACCACCTGCGTCCAGGACGGATCCTTCGTCATCGGATGCCCCTTCCCCCGAGGTCAGCCGACCACATCCGCGATGCGCGGGCAACCCCTTGCGATCCGGCGAAATCCGGGATGCGGTCAGTTGCCCGGGGCCACCGCGTCGGGAGCCGGGCGGTCGCCGTGATCCGCGCCGGCGTGGGGCGACACCCTGACGGCCGCCACGCGTCGGCGATCGACCGCGACGACCTCGATCGCCGCGCCGTCGACGTCGACCCGGTCGCCGACGACGGCGAGCCGTCCGAGGTGCTCGGTGATGAAGCCCGCGATCGTGTCGGACGCTCCGCGCGGAAGCACCAGGCCCGTCGCCTCCTCGAACTCCTGCAGGTTGAGCCGGCCGTCCACGACACCGCCGACGGCGACCGGATCGGTCGCCGTGTCGTACTCGTCGAAGATCTCGCCGACCACCTCCTCGACGAGGTCTTCCAGCGTGACGATGCCGTCGGTGCCGCCGTACTCGTCCACGAGGACCGCGATGTGGTCGCCGTCCGCGCGCATCCGGGTGAGCGTGGGCAGCACGCGGGCGGTCGACGGCAGGAACGAGATCGGGCGGATGACGTGCTCGAGCGACCGGTCCGGGGCATCCGCCGCCGCCTCGAACAGGTCGCGAACGTGCACGAACCCGACGATGTCGTCGATCGACCGGTCCACGACCGGATACCGCGAGAACGGATGCTCGCGCACCAGTGCGACCGCGTCGGCGACGCTCGACCGCTCGTCCAGCGCGATCACCTCGGGTCGGGGTCGCATCACCTCGCTGACCTGACGGCCACGGAGCGAGAGCACGTCGTCGAGGATCTTGCGTTCGTCCTCGGGGAGCCCCTCGTGGGTTGCGACGATGTCGCGGATCTCCTCCTCGGTCAGCTCATCGGCGGTCTTGTGCGGGTCGCCGCCCAGCAGGCGCACCAGCGCGTTCGTCGAGACCGACAGCAACCAGATGACCGGTCGCATGATCGTGGCGAAGCCGTCGAGTGCCGGCGCCACGGCGTACGCGAACGACGCGTTGCGCTGGATTGCAAGACGCTTCGGCACCAGCTCGCCGAGCACCAGCGAGAGGTAGGCGATGACCAGCGTCAGCAGCACGGTGGCGATGGTGAACGCGACCGAATCCGGCACGCCGATCGCCATGAACAGCGGCGCGACGGACGGCGCGATCGACGTCGCCCCGTAGGCCGCGGAGGCGAACCCCGCGACGGTGACACCGATCTGCACTGCCGAGAGGAACGTGTTCGGGTTGCGGGCGAGGCTCGCGACCTTCGCACCGCGACGGCCACGGGCGGCGATCGCATTGATCTGGCTCTCGCGAAGGGTGACGAGCGCCATCTCCGTCGCGGCGAACACGCCGCCGATGAGGACGAAGACGAACACGAGGACGATGTTCCAGACGAGGTCGGCGGTCATCGGCGGGCCTCGGCGTCGAGGAGGGTGCCCGGGGTCTTCCGGGCGTCGGGTTGGTCCGGGGTGTCGGCGGTGGTGGCGCCGCTCGTGCTGGTCACGAAGGTTCCTTCTCGGTTTCGATGGCGGACTGGTCTTCGACGGTGGTCCCGTCGCGGCGGGTCTTCACGAGGCTCGCGATCGTCGCGACCGCGATGGTCGCGCCGATGAACGTGAGTGAGAACCAGATCGGGATCTCGGGCGACCACTCCACGTGCTCGCCGCCGTTGATGAACGGGAGCTCGTTGACGTGCAGGGCGTGCAGCACGAGCTTCACCCCGATGAACGCGAGGATGACGGCGAGCCCCTGCGCGAGGTACACGAGCCGCTCGAGCAGTCCCCCGATGAGGAAGTACAGCTGACGCAGGCCCATCAGCGCGAACGCGTTCGCGGTGAAGACGATGTAGGCCTGATCGGTGAGCCCGTAGATCGCGGGGATCGAGTCGACCGCGAAGATCAGGTCGACGAAGCCGATCGCGATGATCGTGAGCAGCATCGGCGTGACGAAGCGCCGGCCGTCCTTGCGAACGGTCAGCCGGTCCTCGTGGTACTCGTCGGTGACGGGAAGGTGCCGGCGGACGAACCGCATGGACTTCCACTCGGCCGGATTGCTCTCGTGGTCGCCGAAGGCCTGGCGCCACGCGAGCACCAGCAGGAGGGCGCCGAACAGGTAGAAGATCCACGAGAAGTTCGAGATCAGCGCGGCGCCGACCGCGATGAACGCGCCGCGGAGGATCAGCGCGATCACGATGCCGATCATCAGCACCTTCTGCTGGTAGATCTTCGGCACCGCGAACGCGGTCATCACGATGAGGAAGACGAAGAGGTTGTCGACCGAAAGGGCCTTCTCGGTGAGGTACCCGGCGAAGTACTCACCGCCGTAGGTCCAGCCGGAGACCATGCCGATGCCGACGCCGAACAGCAATGCGAGGCCGATGTAGAACGCCGACCAGCGGGCGGACTCGCCGATGCTCGGCTCGTGCGGCTTTCGCACGTGCGCGAAGAACTCGTAGACGAAGAAGGCGATCGTGACGAGGATCGTGACGATCCACACGAGCGGGGTGATCTCCAAGGATGCTCCAGACCTGGGCGCGAACGGATGGGCGCCAAGGTCTCTTCCGTTCCCGAGGTCGGGAACCGGCGGCCCGGGATGCGACGGTGCATCCGTAATGACGAGCCGACCGTGTCGGAGTACTCCCCTTGAGGTTCCGAGCCTAGGCGATCGGGGCGGGTCGTTCCTGTGGAAGCGCCGAGGACCGGGGCTCCATCAACTTCCGCTCGGCCGCCCCGCCTTGGCGGACGCGCGCTTCGCGGCCTCCGCCGCGCGCTCGACGCGCTGCTCGATGCGACGCAGCGCCTCCATCGCCTCCTCGTATCGCGTGAACGCGGCCGCCCTCGTCGACGCGCGGAAGTGGCGCCCGGTGCGGGCCGGGTTCCTCGTCGCGCGATCCGCATCGATGAAGGCCCGGTAGGCCTCGCGTGCCCGATCCCGCGCCTGCGGCAGCATCCGCGCATCGGCGAGGATCGCGGCGGCGACATCCCGGCCATGGGTGCGCGCATCGATCTCCTCGATCAGCATCTCGTACGCCTCGTGCGCGCGGTCGTTCGCGGCGATCGCCTCCCGGTACCGTGCACGGGCGTCGACGAGCCGGGGGTCGTTGGGCGGGAGATCGAGTCGCTCGATGAAGTCGAGTCGGCGCGCGGCGACCCCCAGCTCGTTCCGACGGATCTCTCCCGTGGCGTAGATCTCACGGCGTCGATCCCCGTTCGCACCGAACACGCCGTCGTAGAACGCGGCGGCCTCGGCATGGTGCAACTCCCCCGCCCGGAACGACTCGGCGGGCCGGGCCCCGGTCTGCGCCTCCCACGCCGCCTTGACCGTCTGCGGGTCGAATCCTGCGAGCACCGCATCGCCGGATGCCGCCGCGCGGACCTGGGCGAAGGATTGGCCCGGAAACGTGCGCTCGAGGTGCAGCCGTGCCATCCGGAACCACTGCAGGGCGTGTCGCCCCTCGTGTGCGATCGTGTCGCACGCCTCGGCGAACTGCTCGGGTGTCGGATCGCGGTGGTTGACGAGGTCGCGGTTGATGTGCAGTTCCCATGACGACGACGGCTGCTTGCCGAGCTGGTCGCGAGTCGGGCGGTGGAGGTGGTTGGGGATGAGCGGCGGCGCTCCTGCGGCGACGAGCCGGCGGTTCACGACCTCGAGGATCGCGTCGAACCTCGCCTCGGGGCCCATACGGCGGTACCGGTCGTACAGCGGCACGAGGTCTGCGGCGAGCGCACGCGCCTCCGCGCCGAGGTGCTCCGTCACACGCGCGGGATCGCGTCCACCCGGGCCATCCGTCGCGGTCGGCGACCGCGTCGACGCGGGATCGGCGACGAGCCGCACGTCGGTCTCGCGCGCCCAGCCCGGCGACTTCGCGTCGAGGTACTCGGTGGCGTGCTGCACGGTCTGCGCCGCGCCGTCGCCGACGAACCTGACCTCGACGCGCCGCCCTGCGTCCGAGTCGACGATGACGACCTCGCCGCCGAAGACGGCGCCCGCGTTCCGCGCGAGGCCCTCCCGGTGCGCCTCGAACCGTGCGATCAGCGACTGTCGCTCGGTGAGCGGAAGATTCGCCCCGAGGCCGGTTCCCGAGCGGAGTTCGTACTGGAGCCGTGGCCAGCCCCCCGGCGCCGACAGCAGCGACCGCACGGCCACGTCCGACAGCCGAGCGGATTCGCCGGTCGCCGCACGCGCGCGATCGGCGGCCCCGACGGCCCCTGCGGCCGCTCGACCGCCATCGGCGCCGGCGGCGGCATCCGTCTTCGTCGAGCCCGGGAGCGTGACCGCCGGCGAGCGCGCTCCCCCGCGCCACGCGTCGTACTCCTTCGCGACGCGGCTGTTGACCCGGGCGAATCCGAGGTCCATGGCGACGTTCTGCACCACGCCGTCGACGATGAGGTCGGCGAACTCGGCCGCGCTCTTCGGGAGCGCCTTGCCCTCGACGACGGACTTCAGCACGGTCTCGGTCGCCGTCAGGTAGACCGATGAGGTTCCTGCGGCCATCGCGCTCGAGGTGAGCTCGGCGAGCTTGGTGCCCGCGAGGTCGGGGATCCGGTCGATCCGCGCCTTGATGGCGACCTGGAATCGCGCCTGGAGAGCGCCGCCGAGGTAGGTCATGACGGCGCTGACGCCGGCGGCCTGCACGAGACTCGCGAGCCCGAGGCTCGTGCGCTGCCCGTAGTGGATCTCGGCGGCGCGTCCGAGTCCTTCCTGCGCGAGCGTGTAGCCGCCGGCGACGAGCGCCGAGCCGGTGAGGCCGAGCCCGCCTGAGGCGATGCCCGCGGCGATCGTTCCCGCGGTCTTCAGGCGGTTGAGCCACTTCACCGCGGTGCCCGCGCCGGTCATGACGCGGTTCTCGTAGGCCCCGAACCGCTTCGCCGCCTCGGCCGTCGACTGTTCCGCCATCGCGATGAGCGGGACGGCGAGTTCGACCTTCCGTTCGCGCAGGAGCGGCCACGCCCGTTCGATGAGGGCGCGCGGCTCGTCCCAGATGCGGACCGACGGGTATGGAGCGCTGCCCTCGCCGAGCGCCTCCGAGACATGTCGGATGGCGCCGAAGCCGATCCGCCGCGCGTTGATCGCGCTGCGCTCGAGGTGCATGGGCTGCAGCTCGTGCCAGACCGCCGTGGTCTCCTTGAGCGCCTCCCGGAGCTTCTGCAGTTCCTCGCGATCGGAGACTCGTCGGGCGTACTCCTCCGGGTACTCGTTGCGGAGGTCGTCGGCGGTGATGAAGCCCTTCGTCTTGCGCACGATCCCCGGCATCGGGTGCTGGCCGAGCGCCTCGCCCGGCGCCGGGCGCAGGTTCAGCTCGATGGGTTGTCGGGCGATCTGTTCGACCGCCCACTGGCGGAACCCGGTCTCGGCTCTCGCGTCCCATTCGGGCGGCGTATGCACGTCGTCGGCGAAGAGCAGCCGCGCATCCACGGTGAGGCGCTCGTCGGGCTTCGGCGGGACGGCCGCCAGCAGTCGTCGACGTTCGCTCAGATAGTCGGGATGCTGCGCGCGGACGGTCCCGTAGTACGAGAAGTCGTCCCAGAGCCGCCTGAGACGGCCGTCGATGTGCCAGCCGATCGTGTAATGGTCGACCACCTGCTGCCATCGGTCGAGCTGCGCCGAGGTGAGCGCGCCGAGGAGCGCCGGATACCTCGCCTGCAGGGCCGGGCGGACCTCGGGGCCGCGCTTCGGGATCGGCTCGCGGGCGTGGCGGCCCGCGAGGGAGTCCGGGGCGGGTTCGCGTTGGACGAGGCGCGCGACCGCATGGTTCCCGGCGTCGCGCTGGAGGTCGATGACGTCATCGGCGCTCAGCCGGCGGGTGTCGGCGGGCTTGCGTGCACGCGCGACGGCACGCTGGGCGGCGGCGCGCCTCGCGCGGATCGCGTCCGCACGTTGGCCGCCCCGTTCGACGTGCGCGCCCGGCACGCTCCGTCCGCCGTGCTCGTGGATCGGTTGGTCCTCCCTGGGGTACTGCAGAACCATCACCGCGCGCGGCACCCCGGGCGTCCAGTCGGTTCGGGCACCGAACGGTGCAGCAGGGCGTGCCCGCGCGGGCAGGGCGACCTCCGGCGTTCCCGAGGACTCGCCGCGAGATCACCTAGGCCCGGCACGGTCCGCAGCGCCGATGGCGCGGAGGACGAGCCCGACCCCCTCGGCGACGAAGTGCTCGCGGTCCAGCCCCGGACGCTGCGGGTAGTAGTAGGCAGCGCCGTCGACGAGATCGCGGATCATCCGGGCGACGAAGTCGGCGTCGAAGGCGCCGAAGCTGCCGTCGCGCTGGCCGGCCTCGAGCATGGCCCGCAGTGGCGCAATCGCGTCGCCATCCGGCACGGCGCCGGTGCGCCGGACGATCTCCTGGGTCGCGACGACGTGGTCGACGTGGTCCGCGATGAAGCGCAGGTTCGAGTCGAGGTACGCCTCGATCCGGTCACGGGGGGTGTCCGGCGCCGACAGGATCCGCTCGGTCATGAACGCTCGTCCCGCGTCGAACAGGCTGGTCGTCACCGCGGCGTAGAGCTCCTCCTTGCCGGCGAAGTGGTAGAGCGCCGTTCCCTTGCTGGTGCCCGCCTCCGCGGCGATCCGTTCGATCGATGCCGCTGCGATGCCCTCCCGGACGATCACGCGGACGGTCGCTGCGATCAGGTCATCACGGCGAGCTCGGCGGGTGCGTGTCATCGATGCCATGGGCGGAGTCTAGCGAGGTTCGTCCAAGCAGTCTAAACTTCGACCGCACGGTCGAATCTTGGCGGATCGTACGGATGCCTCCTCGAGAGATCCGGCCGTACGGAGCGAAACGGAGACAGCATGACGACCATCGAGGTGGACGGCCTCGTCAAGCGCTACGAAGGCCGAACCGTCGTGGACGGCGTCGGATTCACCGTGGACCGGGGTGAGATCTTCGGCATCCTCGGGCCGAACGGTGCCGGAAAGACCACCACGGTCGAGTGCATCGATGGCCTCCGCGTGCCGGACGGCGGCAGGATCCGGGTCTGCGGCATCGATCCGGCAGCCCAGGAGTCCGAGCTTCGGCTCGTCCTCGGCGCGCAACTCCAGGAGAGCGAACTGCCGGCGAAGCTCACCGTCGGCGAAGCGATGCGGCTCTACAGCTCGTTCTATGCCGCACCTGCGGATTGGCGGGAGTTGCTGGAGCGCCTGCGCCTCACCGAAACCCTTGACACGCAGTACCGGCGGCTCTCGGGCGGGCAGCAGCAGCGGCTGGCGATCGCGCTGGCTTTGCTCGGCGCCCCTCGTGTCGCGGTGCTCGACGAGCTCACGACCGGACTCGACCCGAACGCCCGGCGAGACACGTGGGAGCTCGTCGAGGGCATCCGCGAGCAGGGTGTGACGGTCCTCCTCGTCACGCACGTCATGGAGGAGGCCGAGCGACTGTGCGACCGACTCGCGGTGATCGACTCGGGCCGGATCGTGGCGATCGATTCCCCGGCAGGGCTCGTGGCACGCGTCGACGGCACGCAGCGGCTCCGCTTCCGCCCGTCGCCACCACTCGACCCGGCCGCCTTGAGCGCCCTCCCGCAGGTCGCCTCAGTCGAGCGCTCGGGCGAGGAGATCGTCGTGACCGGCGATGGGGATCTGCTCCTCGCGGTCGCGACGGTGCTCGCCGACCGTCGGATCACCGCTGCGGGGCTTCGGCTGGAGCAGGCATCGCTCGAGGACGCGTTCGTCCGACTCACCGGCCGGCACCTCGACTCCCGGCACGACGATGCACGGCGAATCGACACCGAGGAGCATCCCCGATGACGGCACTGCTCCGGCTCACCGCGACCGAGCTGCGCCTGTTCGGCAGGGAGCCGATGGAATGGGGGTTCTCCCTCGTCCTTCCGCCGTTGCTCCTCGTGATCCTGGGGCTCGTCCCCGCATTCGGCGAACCGCAGGACGGGCTCGGCGGAAGGCGGGTCATCGACCTCTACGCGCCGATCATCGTCGCCGTCGGCGTCACCGCGCTGGCCCTGCTCACCCTGCCGCAGCGCTTCGCGACCTACCGTGAGAAGCGGATCCTGAGACGGATGCGCGTCACGCCGGTCGGCCCGGCGCGGATGCTCGGAGCACAGCTCCTGCTCTGCCTGCTCCTGTCGGCAGCGACGACGACCGTGGTGCTCATGGTGGCGCTGCTGGCATTCGGGGTGCCGCTCCCGCTGCACGCGCCGGCGTACCTTCTCGCCTACCTCCTCTGCGTCGCGGCGATGCTCTCCCTCGGCCTGCTGGTGGCATCGCTGGCACCGACGGGAACGGCGGCAGGCGCGATCGGGACGGTGCTGTTCTTCCCGCTGCTCTTCCTCGGGGGCCTGTGGATCACCAGGCAGTCGATGGACGGGATGCTCCTCACGATCAGCGACTTCTCCCCACTGGGCGCCTCCGTGGCGGCGCTGCAGGACGCCACCGCAGGCAGCGGACTCCAGCCGCTCCACGTGCTCGTGCTCCTCGGATGGACGGCCGTCTGCGGAGGACTCGCCGCACGGTTCTTCCGATGGGAATGACCGGCTGGGGGCGCGGTTCACCGACGCGAGGGGTGTTCGCGAGAACGACGAAGCCCCGGTGAGAAGTTCTGCTCACCGGGCTTTCCGTCGGGCTGACAGGATTTGAACCTGCGACCCCTTGACCCCCAGTCAAGTGCGCTACCAAGCTGCGCCACAGCCCGATGTCCCCGGCGTTCCCGTCGAAGACAACTTGACCATCATAGCGGCATCCGGAGGGGTGCTCGTACACGCACCCACCCCCCTCGACGTCCGCCACGCGCCCCGCAAGACTGGAACTCCTCGCGGTTCGCCGCGAGCACGCCATCCGGAGGGGGAACCATGGCTCGCACCATCGCCGACCAGCTCGTCGCGCAGCTCATCGACGCGGGCGTCGATCACATCTACGGCATCGTCGGGGACTCGCTGAATCCCATCGTCGACGCCGTCCGCCGCTCGGGCGGGAAGGCGAAGGGCGGCATCGACTGGATCCACGTCCGCCATGAGGAGGCCGCCGCATTCATGGCCGCGGCCGAGGCGCAGCTCACCGGGAAGCTCGCGGTCTGCGCCGGCAGTTGCGGCCCCGGCAACCTGCACCTCATCAACGGGCTGTACGACGCGCACCGGTCGAAGGCGCCGGTGCTGGCGATCGCGAGCCACATCCCGAGCAGCCAGATCGGGCAGGGGTTCTTCCAGGAGACGCATCCCGAGCGCCTGTTCGTCGAGTGCTCGAACTACTGCGAACTGATCTCGACGGCGGCGCAGTCGCCGCGCGTGGTGAACGCGGCGCTTCGGCATGCGATCGCTGGCCCCGGCGTCGGCGTGGTGGTGCTGTCGGGCGACATCGCCGAATTCGAGGCATCCGCCTCGTTCCCGTCGCTCGTGCTGACCGATCAACCGACGCTCGTCCCCGCCGCGACCGACGTGCGCCGGCTCGCCGAGGCGATCGACGCGGCGAAGACCGTCGCGATCTTCGCGGGTGCCGGCGTCGAGGGCGCGCACGACGAGGTGATCGCGTTCGCCGAGCGCATCAAGGCGCCGATCGGGCATTCGCTGCGCGGCAAGCAGTGGATCCA
Organism: Agromyces sp. LHK192; assembly: GCF_004006235.1. NCBI lineage: Bacteria > Bacillati > Actinomycetota > Actinomycetes > Micrococcales > Microbacteriaceae > Agromyces > Agromyces sp. LHK192. The sequence continues at coordinate 1,790,958 of NZ_CP034753.1, read as the reverse complement.
GTGGGACAACCCCTACGACGTCGGCATGACGGGCCTGCTCGGCTATGGTGCGGCTCACGCCGGCATCCACGACGCCGACCTGCTGCTCCTGCTCGGCACCGACTTCCCGTACGAGCAGTTCCTGCCCGACCCGAAGAAGGTCGTGATCGCGCAGATCGATTCGGATGCCTCCCACCTCGGCCGACGCGTCAGCGTCGCCTACCCCGTGCACGGCGACGTGCGCGCCACGCTCGCCGCGCTCACCGGGCTGGTCGCCGAGAAGACCGACCGCAGGTTCCTCGACCGCACGCTGAAGAAGCACGACAAGCTGCTCTCCTCGGTCGTCGGCACATACACCGACGTCGACACGACCGCGCCGATCCATCCGGAGTTCGCCATCTCGGTGATCGACGAGGCGGCGGCATCCGATGCGATCTTCACGGCCGACACCGGCATGGGCAATGTCTGGCAGGCCCGCTACGTCACGCCGACATCCGAGCGGCGCATCATCGGCTCGTTCATCCACGGGTCGATGGCGAACGCGCTGCCCCACGCGCTCGGCGCGCAGGTCGCGTACCCCGGCCGTCAGGTCGTCGCCATCGCCGGCGACGGCGGGCTGTCGATGCTGCTCGGCGAACTCATCACCGCGACGGCGTACGACCTGCCGGTGAAGGTGTTCGTGTTCGACAACTCGACGCTCGGCCTGGTGAAGCTCGAGATGCTGGTCGACGGATTCCCCGATTTCGGCGTCGACGTGCCGCAGGTCGACTTCGCCGGCGTCGCCGCCGCGATCGGGTTCCACGCGGAGCGCGTCGAGGATCCGAAGCTGCTTCGCGACGCCGTCGACGCCGCGTTCGCGCACGACGGCCCTGCGCTCGTCGACATCAAGACCGACCCCCACGCGTTGTCGCTGCCGCCCGCGATCACGGGCGAGCAGGTGAAGGGGTTCGCGCTCGCGGTGTCGAAGATCGTGCTGCACGGCGGCGCCGCGGAGGCGGTCGCGATGGCGAGGTCGAACGTGCGGCACCTGCCGGGGCTGTGATCTCGCGGCGTCGACCGCCGAGACGGCCCAACCGCCGAGCCGCGTCAGCCGCCGAGACGGCTCAACCGCCGAGGGAATCAGGTACCGCGTCGATCGCCTCGTGGAGCCCGGCGACGGCGTCGGGCAGGCCATCGAGCAGGCGAGCCGCCTCCGCGAACGACGACGCCGCGATGCCGGCGAAGTCCGCCCTGGCATCAGCCGACCCGTCGCCCGCGTCGCGCGCCTCGGCGTCGATCTCGCGGACGTCGAGCGCGAACAGCATCGCGTCACGGTGGTCGCCGAGTACGTCCTGCACCGCCTTCGCCGCCTCGGCGAGCTTGACGACCGCATCGTGGTCGTCGCCGTGGAACACGACCGCGGGGTCTTCGGTGAACGCCTCGGCCACGTACCGGAGGCGGCGGGTCGCACGCCGGTATCGGTGCAACGAGTCGAGGTCGCCGAGCAGTGCGCGCTCGGCTCGGCCGACCCGACGGATCTCGCGCCGCAGCGCGGCCGCAGCCCCGCGCGGCGCCGGCCGCTCGGCGTGCGAACCCCCTGGCGCATCCGCGACGAACGCCGCCAGCGCATCGAGTCCTCGATCGGCGCCTTCGAGGTCGTCGACGAGCACCGCGTGCGCGTCCCGGTAGCGGTCGCGCTCGCGGACGATCAAGCGGTCGACGACGGCCGCGTCGGCACCCGCCGTCACCTGCGCCTCCGACTGCGCGATGCGCACCTCGAGGTCGCGCACGACGCCGAGGTCCTGCCCGATCGGTTCGAGCTCGTCGCGGAGGGCGTCGGCGCGTTCGCGTCCGAGTGCGCGTCGTCCGGCGGCGAGCACCCCGCGGGTGCGTCGCACGAGGATGCGGGCCTGGTGCACCGCATCGGGTTCGTCTGCGGCGGCGGCGCGGAGGAGCGCCGGGAGTTCGGCCGAGTAGCGGGCGAGCACCGCGACGAAGGCCTCACGCGTGGTCACGAGTGCGGCCGATCCGGTGGCTGCATGGTTCTCCTTCGAATCGTCGTCGCTGCGCCCGAGCGACCGCCGGCGCGGGTCGCACCACCGTAACAGCGGATGCGTCGACGACCGCGTTGCCTCGACACCGGGGCGCCCGAGGCCCGTTCGCCCTGAGCGGAATACCCCGAACGCCGCCGGAGTTGGCGTCAGGGTGAGCAGTTCCGAGACCGCCGGCGCCGGCGAGACCTCCGTCGGCTTCCGATCCGAGCGCGGTCCGATCCTGATCGCCCTGATGCTCACGACGGGCCTCATCGCGATCGACGCGACCATCCTCGCGACGGCGGTGCCGTCGGTCGTCGGCGACCTCGGCGAGTTCGACCAGTTCCCGTGGCTGTTCTCGGTGTACCTGCTCGCGCAGGCGGTCTCGGTGCCGATCTACTCGAAGCTGGCCGACACGGTCGGGCGCAAGCCGATCGTGCTGATCGGCGTCGGACTCTTCCTCGTGGGCTCGATCCTGTGCGCGTTCGCCTGGAACATGACGGCGCTCATCGTGTTCCGGGTGATCCAGGGCCTCGGGGCGGGGGCCGCGGCGCCCATGTCGATGACGATCATCGGCGACCTGTACACCGTGGCCGAGCGCGCGAAGGTGCAGGGCTACATCGCGAGCGTGTGGGCGATCTCGTCGGTCGTCGGGCCCGCGCTCGGCGGCGTGTTCTCGCAGTTCGCGTCGTGGCGGTGGATCTTCCTGGTCAACATCCCGTTGTGCCTCGTCGCCGGCTGGGCGCTGATCCGCTTCTACCGCGAGTCGGTCGAACGACGTCGACACCACATCGACTACGCGGGTGCGGCGCTCCTGACGGTCGGGCTCACGGCCGTGATGCTCGGCCTCCTCGAGGGCGGCAATGCGTGGGCGTGGGCTTCGCCGCAGAGCATCGGATGCTTCGCCGTCGGCGCCGCGGCCCTCGTCGGCTTCGTGCTCGTCGAGCGTCGTGCCGCCGAGCCGATCCTCGACCTGCGCATCTTCCGGCGGAGGCTCATCGCGTCGACCACGCTGGTGTCCCTCGGCGTCGGCGCGCTCCTCACCGGCGTGACGAGCTTCGTCCCAAGCTACCTCGAGACCGCGATCGGCGTCGTCCCGCTGCTGTCGGGGCTCGCGGTGGCCGCGCTCACCTTGGGGTGGCCGCTCTCGGCGTCGCTGTCGGGCCGGCTCTACCTGCGCATCGGCTTCCGGTCGACGGCGGTGATCGGCTCCGTCATCGCGACCGCGGGCGCCGTCGCGCTCGCGGTCAGCGCGCCGTACCCGAGCCCGTGGATCGTCGCCGCCATCGCGTTCGTGATGGGATTCGGTCTGGGCTGGGTCGCAGCACCGACGCTGATCGCCGCGCAGGCGTCGGTCGACTGGAACGAGCGCGGCGTCGTCACCGGCACGAACGCGTTCGCCCGCTCGGCGGGCTCGGCGCTCGGCGTCGCGGTCTTCGGCTCGATCGCCAACAACGTGATCGCCGCGAACGGCGGCGAAGCGGATGCCGCGACGATCGTTCCGGCGTCCGCCGCGGTCTTCATCGCCACCGCGGTGACGGCCGTGCTGATGCTCGCAGCATCCGCCTGGATGCCTCGAGACCGCGTCGCCGAGCCGGTCCGCTGAGCCGCACCGGGCGACTGACGATCATCCGACCCGCCCACGGATGTCGCCGGCTCGCGTTAGCGTGGGCGGATGGCCGACGACGATGCGACCCCTCCCCCGCTGCGCGTGATCCCCGCCGCCGAAGCGCCGTTCGGCGACGTCGAGCGCGTGTTCGGCACCCGCGGCGACCCCGCCTCCTGTTGGTGCCAGTGGTACAAGATCCCCGGAGCCGATTGGCGAGGCGTCGGGAAGGACGCGCTCCGCGATCGGCTCGAGGCGCAGATCGCCGAATCAGGGCCTGGACCGGGCCTGCTCGCCTACGAGGGCGACGAACCCGTCGGCTGGGCCGCGGTCGAGCCGCGACCTCGACTGCCGCGACTGCGCACGCGGCGCATCGTGAAGTCGGGCACCACGCAGCCCGACCTCGACGACGAGTCCGTGTGGGCCGTCACCTGCTTCGTCGTGCCGCGCGAACATCGCGGCCGGGGCGTCGCGACCGAGCTGGCCCGCGCGGCCGTCGACGCGGCGCGGGCCGGCGGAGCGACCGTCGTCGAGGCATACGCGGTCGACCCGACGACGGGCGCGAAGAAGAGCGCCGCAGAGCTCTTCCCCGGCACGGTCTCGATGTACGCCGCAGCCGGCTTCGCCGAAGTCGCGCGGCCGACCGCGTCGCGCGTGGTCATGCAGGTCTCGTTCGAGCGCTGATCCCGCCCGGGAAGCCGTGGGCGACGGCGAAGCGCCGCCCGCGGCATCCGCTCACTTGCGCTGGCGACGCTCCCGGACGCGCATGTTCAGCACGATCGGGCTGCCCTGGAAGCCGTAGATCTCGCGCAGGCGCCGCTGGATGAACCGGCGGTAGCCCGGGTCGAGGAACCCGGTGGTGAACAGCACGAAGGTCGGCGGACGCGTCGCGGCCTGCGTGCCGAACAGGATACGGGGCTGCTTGCCGCCGCGCACCGGGTGCGGGTGCTCCTGCGTGAGCTCGGTGAGGAACGCGTTGAACTTGCCCGTCGCGATGCGGGTGTCCCACGAGTCGAGCGCGGTCTCGAGGGCGGGCACCAGCTTCTCGAGGTGGCGCCCCGTCTTCGCGGAGATGTTGACGCGCGGCGCCCAGGCGACGTGGTGCAGGTCCTGCTCTATCTCGCGCTCGAGGTAGCGGCGGCGGTCGTCGTCGAGCTCGTCCCACTTGTTGTAGGCGATGACGAGCGCGCGGCCCGACTCGAGCACCATGTCGATGATGCGCACGTCCTGCTCGGAGATCGCCTGGGTCACGTCGATGAGCACGACCGCGACCTCCGCCTTCTCCAGGGCGGCCTGCGTGCGCAGGGTGGCGTAGAAGTCGGCGCCGTGCTGTAGGTGCACCCGACGGCGGATGCCGGCCGTGTCGACGAAGCGCCAGACGCGGCCGCCGAGCTCGACCTGCTCGTCGACGGGGTCGCGGGTCGTGCCGGCGAGCTCGTTCACGACGACGCGCTCCTCGCCGGCCGCCTTGTTCAGCAGGCTCGACTTGCCGACGTTCGGGCGACCGAGGATCGCGACGCGGCGGGGTCCGCCGACCTCCTGCTTGGCGACGGCCGAGATCTCGGGCAGCACCTTGAACACCTGGTCGAGGAGGTCGGCCACGCCGCGACCGTGGAGCGCGGACACCGGGTACGGCTCGCCGAGCCCCAAGTTCCACAGCGCTGCCGCCTCGGGCTCCTGGCGTGAGTCGTCGACCTTGTTCGCGACGAGGAAGACCGGCTTCTTCGTCTTGCGGAGCAGCCGCACGACGTGCTCGTCGGTCGCGGTCGCACCGACCATGGCGTCGACGACGAACAGCACGACGTCGCTCAGGTCGATCGCGACCTCGGCCTGCGCGGCGACCGAGGCGTCGATGCCCTTCGCGTCGGGCTCCCAGCCGCCGGTGTCGACGAGCGTGAAGCGGCGGTCGAGCCACTCGCCCTTGTACGAGACGCGGTCGCGGGTGACGCCCGGGGTGTCCTCGACGACGGCCTCGCGGCGACCGAGGATGCGGTTCACGAGGGCGGACTTGCCGACGTTCGGGCGTCCGACGATCGCGATGACCGGCAACGCCGGGAGGTACCGGATGCCCTCCTCGCCCTCCTCGGAGAGCTCGAGCAGGTCGAGGTCCTCCTCGTCGAGCTCGTAGTCGTCGAGGCCGCTGCGCAGCGCGGCCGCGCGCTGCTCGGCGAGCTCGTCGTCGACGTCGGCGAGGCGCTCGGCGAGGTCGTCGGCGGGTGCGTCGACGTCCGGCGCGTCGAACTCGGTGGCGTCGGACTCGGCAGCGTACGACTCGTCGTCGCGGTCGGTCATGGGTGTCTCCTCAAGGCTCAGCGGGGCGTTCCGCGGTCGTGCCGCGCGATGGCCCCTGCACCATTCAATCAGTGACCGGCTGAGAGTCCGCGATGACGGCGATCACGGCCGCCACGGTCGCGTCGAAGTCGAGCTCGGTGGAGTCCACGGTCGTCACCCCGTCGGCCGCGGTCATGAACTCCACGACCTTCGAGTCGGCCCGATCGCGCTCGCGCAACTGGGCGCCGGTCGCCGCGGCATCCTGGCCGGTGAGCTCGGCGGCGCGACGCGACATCCGCACCTCCTCGGTGGCGGTGAGCAGGATCCGGACCGGCGCATCCGGCGCCACCACGGTCGTGATGTCGCGTCCCTCGACGACGATGCCGGCACGCGTCTCGGCGGCCACGATCGCGCGGAACAGCTCGATGAGGTGCGTCCGCACCTCTGGGACGCGCGCGACCCGGCTCACGACGGCCGAGATTCCCGGTTCGCGGATCGCCTCGGTCACGTCGACGTCGCCGACGTGCACGCGGTACCCCGACGGGTCGGTGCCGATGCGGTAGTCGAAGCTGTCGAGGCATGAGACGACGGATGCCGCATCGTCGAGGTCGACACCGGATGCCTCGGCGTGCCAGGCGAGTGCCCGGTATGCGGCGCCGGTGTCGAGGAAGCCCCAGCCGAGCTCGCGCGCGACCTGCTTGGACACGCTCGACTTGCCGCTGCCCGCGGGGCCGTCGAGGGCCACGACGAAGGGGTGCACCACGTTCACGTTGTCGTTCATCCTGCGATCTTCCAGCCGCGTTCGGCCAGTTCGGTGGTCAGTCGGTCGGCGGCCTCGGGAAGCACCTGGATCTCCGCGAGGCCCACCTGGCGGCCCGGCGAGTGCTCGAGCCTGAGGTCTTCGAGGTTCACGCCGATTTCGCCGATCTCGGCGAGGAGCCGCGCGAGCTGGCCGGGCCGGTCGTCGACCATGACGATCACGGTCGTGAACCGCTTGTCGGTGCCGTGCTTGCCGGGCAGGCGTTCGACGCCGGTGTTGCCGCCCGCGAGCTCCTCGGCGACCCGGCGACGGGCACCGGGCGCCGCCGGGTCCTCGAGGGCATCGATGAACCGGTCGAGGTCGGCGCGGTAGGCGACGAGGACGTCGCGGACGGATGCCGCGTTCGCCCCGAGGATCTGCACCCACAGGTCGGGGTCGCTGGCTGCGATGCGCGTGACGTCTCGTGCGCCCTGGCCGGCGAGCCCCAGCGCCGCGTTCGGCGCGTCGATGAAGCGGCGCGCCATGAGGCTGGAGACGACCTGCGGCACGTGGGAGATCAGCGCGACCCCGCGGTCGTGCGCGTCGGGGGTCATCTCGACGAGCGTCGCCCCGAGGTCGAGGATCAGGTCGTCGATCGCGCTCGCGCGCCGGTAGCTGATCTCGTCGTGCGCGGCGACGACCCAGGGCCGCCCGGCGAAGAGGTCGGCGCGCGCCGCGAGCGGTCCGCCGCGCTCGCGCCCGGCGAGGGGATGGGACCCGATGTAGCGGCCCACGTCCGCGCCTGCGGCGATGAGTTCGTCGAGGATGCCGGCCTTGACGCTCGCGACATCCGTCACGATCGCGTCGGGGAACGACGCGAGTTCGTCGCCGACGACCCGCGCCGTGACGTCGGGCGGGACCGCGACGACGATCAGTTCGGGTGCATCGCCGGCGGTCGCGGCACGGCCCGCGCCGAGGTCGATCGCGAGGGCGACGTGGGTCGGCGAGGCATCCGCCAGGATGACCTCGAGCCCCCGCTCCCGGAGGCCGAGCGCGATGCTCGTCCCGAGCAGGCCGGTGCCCACGATGCGCACGGGTCCGGCGAGGCGCGACTCGACCACGTCAGTCCTTCCGCTTCGTGCCGGACCGATCGGTGCCGACCTGGTTCGTGCCGGACCGCTGCTCATCCGGCTGCTGCCGTTCGGCGCCTGCCGCACGCGAGATCGTCAGCAGCCGGCCGCGTTCGATCTTAGTCAGCTCGCGCAGCTCGCCCGACCGCAGGGTGCCGAGGTGCAGCGGACCGAACTGCCGCCGCACGAGGTCGACGACCGGATGCCCCACCGCGTCGAGCATCCGGCGCACGATGCGGTTGCGACCGGAGTGCAGCGTGACCTCGACCATGCTGTGCGCCGCGTCGCCCTGCGCTTGGAGGAGCTTTCCCCGGTCGATCGCGATCGGGCCGTCGTCGAGCTCGACACCCTGCTTCAGCCGCTGCAGCGTCTGCGCGGTGACCCGCCCCTTCACCTTCGCGATGTACGTCTTCTCGACGCCGAACGACGGGTGCGACAGCACGTGGGCGAGCTCGCCGTCGTTCGTGAGCAGCAGCAGCCCGCTCGTCTCCGCGTCGAGCCGGCCGACGTTGAAGACCCGCTCCTCGAGCGTCGACGTGAATCGGGTGAGGTCGGGCCTGCCCTGCTCGTCGCGCATCGTCGACACGATGCCGCGCGGCTTGTTGAGCATGTAGTAGCGCTTGGCGGCGTCGAGCTGCACGGCGACGCCGTCGACCGCGACCCGGTCGGTCGACGGATCGATGCGCGACCCGAGCTCGGTGACGACTCTGCCGTTCACCTCGACCCGACCCTCGACGATCAGCTGCTCCGAGACGCGGCGCGACGCGACGCCGGCCGCCGCGAGCGCCTTCTGCAGCCGTTCGCCGGCCGTGGACAGCGGCGCCGGCGACCCTGCGCCCGTCTCCCGATCAGATCCGGTCACTGTCGAATCCTTCCTGGCCGTCGTCGAGCAACGGCGAGATGCGCGGCAACTCCTCGATCGAGTTGATGCCGAGGTTGGTGAGCAGCAGGTCGGTGGTGCCGTACAGGATCGCCCCGGTCTCCGCGTCGGTGTCGACCTCGGTCACGAGGCCGCGGCCGAGCAGCGTCCGCACGACCGAGTCGACGTTCACCGCGCGGATCGACGCGACCTGCGACCGTGAGATCGGCTGCTTGTAGGCGATCACCGCGAGCGTCTCGAGCGCCGCCTGCGACAGCTTCGTCGAGGTCTGCGTGAGCACGAAGTCGGCGACGAGCGCGTCGTACTCCGTGCGCACGTAGAACCGCCAGCCACCGCCGACCTCCCGCAGTTCGAACCCGCGTCGGATGCCTCGGGCCGACGCATCGACGGATGCCTCGTCGGTGCGCGGCTCGCCCGAGGTGCCGGTGCCGTCGTAGTCCTGTCGCAGGCGTGCGATCGCCGCCCGCACCTCGGCGACGGGGCGCGCCACCGCCGCCGCGAGCGCGACCAGGCCGACGGGCTCGTCGGAGACGAACAGGATCGCCTCGATCGCGCGGTCGAGGTCGAGCCGCGGCTGTCCGGGCACGTCGAGCGGCGTCGCGACGGAGAGCTCGGGCACGGAGGCATCCGCCGATGCTGAATCCGTCGCTGCGGCATCCGTCTCTGCTGCGCCCACGTCTGCGGCATCCGTCTCATTCGTCGTCATAGTCGGCTCCCAGGCTGTCGAGTCGATCGTCGGTCCAGTGCTCGGCCGCCCAGCGCAGGGTGAGCTCGCCGAGCGGTTCGAGCTGCTCGAACCCGATCGCGGCGTGGCGGTAGAGCTCGAGCACCGCGAGGAATCGCGCGACGACCACCCCGCGTTCCTCGACCCCGGCGATGAGCTGCCGGAACGTGACCGGGTCCCCGCGGCGCAGCACCGCGACGACCTGCGCCGCCTGCTCCCGGATCGACACGAGCGGCGCGTGCAGGTGCGCGAGGCCCACGACGGGAAGCTCCCTCGGCGTGAGGGCCAACGTCGCCAGCGCGGCGAAGTCGTCGGCGGTCAGCGTCCAGCGCAACTCGGGCGCCCGCTGGCGGAACCGCTCCTCGAGTCGCACCGTGCGGGCGTGCCGCATCTGCTCGGCATCGAAGTGCGTCTGGAACCAGCGCGACGCCTCCTTGAACGCCCGGTACTGCAGGAGACGCGCGAAGAGCAGGTCCCGCGCTTCGAGCAGCGCGACGTCTTCCGCGTCGACGAGTTCACCCTGCGGCAGCAGCCCCACGACCTTGAGGTCGAGCAGGGTCGCCGCGACCACGAGGAACTCCGACGCCCGGTCGAGCTCCTCATCGGAGTCGAGGCCGCGCAGGTACGAGATGAACTCGTCGGTGACCTTCGACAGCGACACCTCGGTGATGTCGAGCTCGTGCTTCGCGATCAGCGAGAGCAGCAGGTCGAACGGCCCCTCGAAGTTCGTGAGCGCGACGCGGAAGCCGGGATCGGACGCCCCGTCGGCACCCGCGACGACTGACCCGACCGGCTCGGCCTCAGGCGACCGCGCCACGGAAGACCAGCTCCCTGGCGAGCTGGCGATACGCCCTCGACGCCTGGTGCTCGGGGGCGAACGTCGTGATGGGGGTCGCCGCGACGGTCGCGTCCGGGAACTTCACGGTCCGCGTGATGACGGTCTCGAGGACCTTGTCGCCGAAGGCGTCGACGACGCGCTCGAGGACCTCGCGCGAGTGCAGCGTGCGTGCGTCGTACATCGTCGCGAGGATGCCGTCGAGCTCGATCGCGGGATTCAGTCGGTCGCGCACCTTGTCGATCGTCTCGATCAGCAGGGCGACGCCGCGCAGGGCGAAGAACTCGCACTCGAGCGGGATCACGACGCCGTGGCTGGCCGTCAGGGCGTTGACCGTGAGCAGGCCGAGCGACGGCTGGCAGTCGATGAGGATGACGTCGTAGTCGGCCGAGACGCGGCGCAGCACTCCGGCGAGGATCTGCTCGCGCGCGACCTCGGTGACCAGGTGCACCTCCGCCGCCGACAGGTCGATGTTCGCGGGGATGACGTCGAGCCCCGGCACCTCGGTGTGCTGGATCGCATCGACCGGGTCGATGCTGCGCGAGAGCAGCAGGTCGTAGATGGTCGGGACGTCGTGCGTCTGCACGCCGAGCCCTGCCGAGAGTGCGCCCTGCGGGTCGAAGTCGATCGCGAGCACCCGGCGGCCGTACTCGGCGAGCGTGGCACCCAGGTTGATGGTCGTCGTCGTCTTGCCGACGCCGCCCTTCTGGTTGCACAGCGCGATGATGCGCGCCGGCCCGTGGGAGCGCAGCGGCTTCGGTTCGTCGAACTCGCGGATCGGGCGACCCGTCGGACCGACCTCGGGATCCAGGGAGGCTGTTCCGTCCGCCGGGTCCGTCAAGTGGTCGGTCACGTGCGAATCATCTCCTCTGCGCCTGCTCGGCTCGCGACGTCTTCGGTGCGCCTGCCGTTTCCCGTCCGGCAACCTGCCTCCGGGCCGCGTGCTCGCTCGATTCTAGCGAGCACGCGGGTGGGAGTGCGTGTACATCTCGCGGAGTGTGTCGGCTGTGACCAGCGTGTAGATCTGCGTCGTCGCGACCGACGAATGGCCGAGCAGTTCCTGCACGACGCGCACGTCGGCGCCGCCCTCGAGCAGGTGGGTCGCGAACGAGTGGCGCAGCGTGTGCGGCGAGACGGATGACTCGATGCCCGCGCGATCGGCGGCCTGCGTGATCGCCTCCCACGCGGCCTGTCGGCTGAGCCGGCCGCCCCGCGCACCGAGGAACAGCGCGGGCGTCGCCCGCCCGCGAGCCGAGAGCATCGGCCGGGCGCGCACGAGGTAGGCCTCGAGCGCGGTGCGCGCATAGCGCCCGACGGGCACGATGCGCTGCTTGCCGCCCTTGCCGAACAGCCGCACGACCTCGTCGTCGACGAGGTCGTCGACGTTCAGGCCGATGGCCTCGGACACGCGGGCGCCCGTGGCGTAGAGGAGTTCGAGCAGCGCCTTGTCGCGGAGGCGTCCGGGGTCGTCGCCGTCGGTCGCCGCGAGCAGCGCCTCGACCGTGGCGACGGGGATCGCCTTCGGCAGGCGCATCGGCAGTTTCGGCGGGGCGACGGCCCGGGCCGCGTCGTGGCCGATCCGTCCGTCCTCGAGCAGGAACCGGTGCAGGCCGCGGACCGCCGAGAGCACCCGCGCGACCGACGATGTCGCGAGCGCAGGCTCCCGCTCCGTCGACAGGAAGCGCAGGAAGTCGGCGAGGTCGGACTCCGTCACAGCGCCGAGCGCCGCGATCCCGCGCGCGTCGAGGAATCCGACGTAGATCGCCAGGTCGCGGGTGTACGACGCGAGGGTGTTCTTCGAGAGCCCGCGCTCGACGGCGAGGTGGCGCAGGTAGTCGCCGACGCCCCGGTCCCCGATGCTGCGGTCCGCGACGCCGTGGCCGTCGGGCTCACGGGCGTCGATCTCGTCGCCGCCCGCCGCCCGAGGGTCCGCCTGCTCGTCCGTCATGACGCCTCCGAAGCGGATGCCCCGGTCGCTTCAGCCCCGCCGACGCGCGATCGAGTCGCGCGTCGTCCACGGGGCATCCGCGGCCGCCAACGTCGACCATCCGCGCCCGCGCGCCGCGTGCGCGGCCAGGGCGGCGACGGCGAGCAGCGCGTTCTGCACCCGGCGTTCGAGCACCGCGTCGACGACCTCGTCGAGCGGCACCCATCGCGTCAGCATGTCGGCCTCCTCGTCTTCGCGTTCGAAGACGTCGGGTGCGGCGCTGAGGCCCCGAGCCAGGAACAGCCGGATCGTCTCGTCGCTGCCGCCCGGCGAGGTGAACACGTCGGAGAGCACGTTCCACTCGGCGGCGACCAGGTCGGCCTCCTCGGCGAGTTCGCGCTTCGCGGCCTCGAGGGGGTCCTCGCCGTCGATGTCGAGCAGGCCCGCCGGCACCTCCCAGTCGCGATGTCCGACGGGATGGCGGTACTGCTGGATGAGGAAGACGCGGTCGTCTGCATCGAGCGCGAGCACGCCGACCGCGCCGGGGTGGTCGACGTAGTCCCGGACGAGCCGGCCCTCGCCGTACTGCACCTCATCGCGTCGGATGTCCCAGACCCGGCCCTCGAAGACGCGCTCGCTCGAACGCACCTCCGGGTGGAACTCCTCGTCGGCGATCGCCCGGGCCATCGGCTCGGCACCCGGCTCGGCCGCGTCGGGCTCGGGCGACGACACGACGTCGCTCACGCGCTCTGCACGTCGTCGAAGAGCAGGCTCGACTGCTGGCGCTCGAGCGCTGCGGCGACGAGTCCGCGGAACAGCGGGTGCGCGTCGTTCGGGCGGCTGCGCAGCTCGGGGTGCGCCTGGGTGCCGATGTAGAACGGGTGCGCCTCGCGCGGCAGTTCGACGAACTCGACGAGGTTGCGGTCGGGTGAGAGGCCCGAGAACACCATGCCGGCCTCGGCGATCCGGTCGCGGTAGCCGTTGTTCACCTCGTACCGGTGGCGGTGGCGCTCGGAGATCTCCGACGAACCGTAGAGCTCGGCCGCGAGCGACCCCTCCGCGAGCTTCGCCGGGTACAGGCCGAGGCGCATCGTGCCGCCGAGGTCGCCGCCCGCGATGATCTCGACCTGCTCCTCCATCGTCGCGATGACCGGGAACTGCGTGTCGGGGTCGAACTCGCTCGACGAGGCGCCGGGAAGTCCGACGACGTTGCGCGTGTACTCGATGACCATGCACTGCAGGCCCAGGCACAGTCCGAGCACGGGCAGTCCGTTCTCACGCGCGAACCGCAACGCGCCCAGCTTGCCCTCGATGCCGCGCACGCCGAAGCCGCCGGGTACGCAGATGCCGTCGAGGTCCGAGAGGTGCTTGGCGGCGCCCTCGGGGGTGCGGCACTCGTCCGAGGGGATCCACTCGATGCGGACCTTCGCCTCGTTCGCGAAGCCGCCGGCGCGCAGCGCCTCGGTCACCGAGAGGTAGGCGTCCGGCAGGTCGATGTACTTGCCGACGAGCCCGATCGTCACCTCGTGCTTGGGCTCGTGCACGACCTGCAGCAGGCTGCTCCACCCCGACCAGTCGACGTCGTCGGCCTTCGCGTCGAGGCCGAGCGAGTCGATGATGTAGGCGTCGAGGCCCTGGTCGTGGAGCATCGTCGGGATGTCGTAGATCGAGGGGACGTCGACGGCGTTGACCACCGCGGCCTCGTCGACGTCGCACATCAGCGCGATCTTGCGCTTGTTCGACTCCGTCACCGGGCGGTCGCTGCGCAGGACGAGGGCGTCGGGCTGGATGCCGATCGAGCGGAGGGCTGCGACCGAGTGCTGCGTCGGCTTGGTCTTCTGCTCCCCCGAGGCACCCATGAACGGCACCAGCGACACGTGCACGAAGAACACGTTCTTGCGGCCGAGTTCGTGGCGCACCTGGCGGGCCGACTCGATGAACGGCTGCGACTCGATGTCGCCCACGGTGCCGCCGATCTCGGTGATGATCACGTCGGGCTTGGGCGACTCGGAGGCCTGCAGCCGCATGCGCCGCTTGATCTCGTCGGTGATGTGCGGGATCACCTGGACCGTGTCGCCGAGGTACTCGCCCCGGCGTTCCTTCGCGATCACCGTCGAGTAGATCTGGCCGGTCGTCACGTTGGCGGCCTGCGACAGGTTGATGTCGAGGAAGCGCTCGTAGTGGCCGATGTCGAGGTCGGTCTCGGCGCCGTCGTCGGTGACGAACACCTCGCCGTGCTGGAACGGGTTCATCGTGCCGGGGTCGACATTGAGGTACGGGTCGAGCTTCTGCATGACGACCCGCAGCCCGCGGGCGGTCAGCAGGTTGCCGAGGCTCGCAGCCGTGAGGCCCTTGCCCAGCGAGGACACGACACCGCCGGTGACGAAGATGTGCTTGGTCACCTCGTTCGCGGTGTCTCCACCTGAGATGTCCGTGTTCGGATCCGAATTCTGAAGGCCTGCGCCGAGTTCATCCACCACGGGCTTATAGCCTAACTCACGTTCCTGCGAGTCCGCCCCGTCTCCATCCACGCGTGTCCCCCATCCGCCGGCCGCCCGGCTTCCTTCACGCGGCCCGGTCGGCCGCGATCTCCAGCAACTCCCGTGCATGCGCGAGCCCGCTCGCCGAATCACTGAGACCCGACAGCAGCCGCGCCATCTCGGCCTCTCGGTCGGCCCCGTCGAGCTGCCGCACGCTCGACGCGGTCACCTGCCCGTCGGTGCCCTTGACGACGCTGAGGTGGTTCGTCGCGAACGCGGCGACCTGCGCGAGGTGCGTCACGACGATCACCTGCGAGCGTTCGGCGAGGCGAGCGAGCCGCCGCCCGATCTCGATCGCCGCAGCGCCGCCGACCCCGGCGTCGACCTCGTCGAAGACGAACGTCGGCACCGGATCGGTACCGGCGATGACGACCTCGATGGCCAGCATGACCCGCGAGAGTTCACCGCCGGAGGCGCCCTTGGACACCGAACGCGGCTCGGCGCCGGGATGCGGGCGCAACAGGATCGACACGGCGTCACGACCGTGCACGGATGCCTCGGCGAGCGGCTCGACGACGACGGACAGCTTCGCGTCGGGCATGGCGAGGGCCTCGAGCTCGGCGGTCACCGCGACGGCCAGTGCGGCGGCCGCCTCGGTGCGGAGCCCCGTGATCGCGGTCGCGAGGCGGTCCACGTCGGCCTCGAGCGACACGACGGACTCGGCGAGTGCACCGATGCGCTCGTCGTCGCCGTCGAGTTCGACCAGGCGGAGTCCGCCCGCGCTCCGGAACGCGAGCACGTCGTCGAGCGACGCACCGTGGCGCCGGATCAGTCCGGTGATGAGCGCCCGCCGCTCCTGAACGACCTCGAGTTCCCGTGCCCCGTCCGCGTCGAGCCCGGCGAGGTACCCGGAGAGCTCCGCGGCCGCGTCGGCGAGCTGGAATCCCGCGTTCGCGAGCGCGTCGACGATCGGAGCGAGCGTGGCGTCGTGCGGCGAGACTCGTTCGACGTGCCGGCGGGCGCTCTCGACGAGCGTGACCGCGTCGGGCGCGTCGTCGATGAGGGCCTCCGACGAGATGAGTTCATGCGCTTGAGCCGCAGCGACCCGCAGGTCCTCGAGGTTCGTGAGGCGATCGGCGCGCTCCTGCAACTTCAGATCCTCACCGGGCTGCGGATCGACCTGCTCGAGCTCGTCGAGGGCCTGTCGCAGCTCGTCGGCCTCTCGCACCCGCGAGTCGTGCTCCTCGCGGAGCCGTTCGAGCTCTCGCGCGTCACGACGCCAGGCGTCATAGGCCGCGCGGTACTCGTCGAGCACGGATTGCAGCGCGGTGCCGGCGAATCGGTCGAGCGCCTCGCGCTGCGCCGCAGACGATCGGAGTCGCTGCTGGTCGGCCTGCCCGTGCACGACGACGAGTTCGTCGCCGAGCTCCGCGAGGACGCCGACCGGCGCGCTGCGTCCCCCGACGACGGCACGGCTACGGCCCTCGGCCGAGACCGACCGACCGAGCAGGAGCTCTCCGGCCTCGATCTCGCCACCCGTCTCGGCGACCCGTTCGGCGATCCTTCCGGCACCCGGTGCGGCCTCGACGAGCCACCGGCCCTCGACCCAGGCCTGCTTCGCACCAGACCGGACCGCGCCGGCGTCGGCGCGCGCGCCGAGCAGCAGCCCGAGCGCGGTCACGACCATCGTCTTCCCCGCTCCGGTCTCACCCGTGACGGCGGTGAATCCCGGGCCGAGCGGCAGCACGGCTTCGTCGATGACCCCGAGGTCTCGGATGCCGATCTCCTCGATCACGTTCGACCTCTCATTCGCGTCCCACCGGCCCTCGCCACCCCGACACGGGGAGATCGAACTTGTTCACGAGGCGATCGGTGAACGGTGCCTCGTGCAGCCGCGCCAAGCGCACCGGCACGTCGGATCGCCGCACGATCACGCGGGACCCCGGCGGCAGGTCGAACATGCGCCGGCCGTCGCACCACAGCACCGCGGCGGCCTCGGTACGCTGCAGCACCTCGACGGCGAGCGAGGACTCGGGCCCGACGACGAGCGGGCGGGCGAACAACGCGTGCGCGCTCAGCGGCACGAGCAGCAGCGCCTCGACGCTCGGCCAGACGACGGGGCCGCCCGCCGAGAAGGAGTACGCCGTCGATCCGGTCGGCGTCGACATGACGACGCCGTCGCAGCCGAACGACGACAGGGGACGACGGTCGACCTCGATGATCACCTCGAGCATGCGCTCGCGCTCGGCCTTCTCGACCGTCGCCTCGTTCAGCGCCCAACTCTCGGACACGACCTCCGAGCCCGCCTTCACGCGCACCGAGAGCGTCATGCGCTCCTCGACGACGTAGTCGCGTGCGAGCGCGCGCGTCACGGTGTAATCGAGGTCGTCCCGCTCGCTCTCGGCGAGGAATCCGATATGACCGAGGTTCACGCCGAGCAGGGGCACGCTGACCTCGCGGACGAGTTCGGCCGCCCGCAGGATCGTGCCGTCGCCGCCGAGCACGATGACGAGTTCGATCGCCGAGGGGTCGATCTCCTCGAAGCGACGCACCCGACCGTTGAGGTCGGGCACGAAATGGTGGACGTCGTCCCAGTGCTCGGCCGCGATCACCGGGACGGCGCCGGCGTCGAGCAGTTGCGTGCACACCTGTCGGGTCGCCTCGAGCGCCGTACTGCGGCCGGTGTGCGCGACGACGAGGAAGTGCCGGGCATCGGCATCGGTCATGCGTGTCCGCCTCTCGTCAACTGCTCGACTCGACCCGTCCATTCTGACGGATCCGAGGCCGCCGAAATCGCGAGGTGCACGAGGTACTCGTGATTCCCGTGTCCACCGGCGATCGGGGAGGACAGGACGCCGCCGACCCCGAGGCCGAGGTCGAACGCCGCCCACAGCACGCCCATCACGGCGTCGTCGCGGAGCGCCGGATCGCGCACGACCCCCTCTCGGATCCCGCTGCGGCCGACCTCGAACTGCGGCTTCACGAGCAGGACGAACTCGGCCTCCGGTGCCGCCGTGGCGACGAGCGCAGGCAGCACGGTGGTCAGCGAGATGAACGAGAGGTCTGCGGTCACCAGGTCGGGTCGTTCGTCGACTCCGGTCTGCCGGGCGAGCTCGGCGGGATCGAGGTGACGCACATTGCAGCCCTCCACGAGCACGAGCCCGGGCGAGTCGTGCAATGACGGTGCCAGCTGGCCGTGACCGACGTCGACGGCGAGGACCATACGCGCGCCGCGTTCGAGGAGCACCTGGGTGAATCCGCCCGTGGACGCGCCCGCGTCGAGCACGACCCGACCCGCCGGATCGACGCCGAACCCGTCGAGCGCGGCGATGAGCTTGTGCGCGGCCCGGCTGACGTAGTGGTCCACGCCGGCGACGTCGATCAGCGCGTCGTCGTCGACCCGATGGGAGGGCTTGACGACCGGGCGCCCGTCGACCGTGACGACGCCCGAGGCGATCAGCGTCGCGGCGTGCGTTCGGGACCGCGCCAGACCGCGAGACGCGAGCGCCGCATCGAGCCGTTGACCGGCCACTTCAGGCGTCGTCGAGCGCGGGATCGGAACGCTCGAGGTCGTCGCGGAGACGATCCGCCGCCGCCTGGAACAGCGGCGCGCGTTCGGCGAGCTGGCGGGATTCGATGCCGGATGCCTCGTCGCCGGGCGTGCCGCTCGTCGCCTCGGTCACGTCGGATGCCTCGTCCATACCGTCCACGCTACCCGCACCTGCCGACTCCCCACGGCGCGCGCCGCCGCCGGTAGCCGCGATAATCAGCTGTACAACCGCTCCGGCACATGCAGGGCGTGGATCGACCGACCCGACTCCCAGATCGCGTGGCAGGCGGCGCGGAGCAGGTCGAGTTCGTCATCGCCTTCGGTCACGATGACGACTCGGGCCTCGTCGACACGCACCTTCGCCCGGCCCACGCGCACGACGCCGCGGGCACGTTCGATCACCGGGTACGGCTCGTGCAGTCCGCGCAGGTCGCCGAGGATGAAGTCCGGGCGCTCCGCCTCCGCTGCCGCGAGCAACTGCTTCGCGCGGTCGATCCCGGTGAGCACGACGGCGGACGCCATGCCCGCGCGATTCGCGCCGAGGATGTCGGTGTCGAGTCGGTCGCCGACCACGAGTGGTCGCTCCGCGGTGAATCGCCGCCGCGCCTCGTCGAAGATGGGCTTCTCGGGCTTGCCCGCGACGACCGGGAACCTGCCGACGGCGGTGTGCACGGCCGCCACGAGGGTGCCGTTGCCGGGCGCGATGCCGCGCGCGACCGGTATCGTCCAGTCGGTGTTCGTCGCGATCCACGGAATTCCCGCCTCGTTGGCGAACCCGTCGGCGTTCAGCGCGAAGGATGCCTCGGCCAGCTGGGTCCAGCCGACGTCCGGGGCGAATCCCTGCACGACCGCGGCCGGGCCGTCGTCGGCGGATCGGCTGACGCGGTACCCCCGCCGCTCGAGCTCGGTCACGATGCCCTCGCCGCCGACGACGAGCACGAGCGCACCCTCGGGAACACGCTCGGCGAGCAGGTGCATCGCCGCCTGCGGTGATGTGACGACATCGGATGCCTCGACCCGCAGGCCGAGTTCGGCGAGATGCCGCGCGACCGAGGCGTCGCTGCGCGACGCGTTGTTGGTGATGTAGCCGACCGCGCGATCACGGCGTGCGGCGTTCAGGCTCTCGACCGCGTGCGGGATCGCATCCGCGCCCCGATACACCACGCCGTCGAGATCCGCGAGGAGCGCATCGACCCCATCGAGCGGGGCGACGGCGTCAGTCCTGGTTCGGAACAGGCCCACCGGCCACGTCCTCAGGTGCGTCGGCGGGAGCAGGCCGAACCTCGGCGTCGGGATCGGTCTCGGCGAGGATCGCGGCCACCTCGGGCTCGATCGCGTCGGCAGGGTCGCTCTCGGCATCGGATGCCTCGCCGGCCCCCGAGCCCGCACGCGCGTCGGATGCGGATGCCTCGTCAGCGGCGACCGCATCGACCGGCCCGGTACCGGCGTCCTCCGCGGCGACCGCTTCCTTCGCCGCGTCCCGGCGAACCTTCGGCTCAGCACCGGCGGACATGTCGAGGTCGAACACCTCGAAGTACTCTGCGTCTGGGGGGCCGGCGAGAGCGGCCGACGCGCGCTCCGCGCGATCACGCCAGACCTCGGCGTCGGCGTCGCGCCCGAGTTCGTCGAGCACCTCCGCGTACGCCGAGAACAGGGCGGGGCTGTAGCTGAAGGCGCGATCGGGATCGAGCTGCGGGATCTCGAGCTCACCCAGCGCGAGGTCGGTCTGGCCCAGATCGAGGCGCGCGCCCGACATCGCGATCGCGAGCCCCACCTGGACGGCAGCCGGCAACGATGCCCGATCCACGGAACGGCCCAGTTCGAGCGCACGGTCGGGCCTGCCGACGCCGCGCTCGCTGTCCACCATCAGGGGAAGCTGGTCGTTGCTCCCGGAGATGCGCCGATAGGTGCGCAGTTCGCGGAGTGCGAGGGCGAAGTCGCCGGTCTCGTATGCGGTGATCGCAAGCGTCTCGCGCACGACGCCCACGCGACCGGCTCGACGCGAGGCGGACAGCGCATGCGCGTGCGCGAGCTCCGGGTCGTCCTCCAGGTACACCGCGGCCGCCGCGAGGTGACGCGCGACCCAGTCGGCGTTCTCCTTCGACAGCGTCTTCAACTCGGCGCGTGCGCTCCGGTCGAGATCACTCGGCTCGATGTCGTCGGGCACGATCGGATCGTCGTGCCGCGGCCGCTCGGCCTTGATCGGGGCTCCGACCTGCTCGCGCGGCGCACGCGAGGCACCCGCACCCGGATGCCCGGCCGAGCGACCGCGGTCGTCTCGGCGCCCGTCGCGCCTGGGCGCGTCATCGCGCTTCTCCCACGGCTTCCCGCCGTCGCGCCGCGGCGCACCATCGCGCTTCTCCCACGGCTTCCCGCCGTCGCGCTTCGGCGCACCATCGCGCTTCGGCGCACCATCGCGCTTCTCCCACGGCTTACCGCCGTCGCGCCTGGGCGCACCATCGCGCTTCTCCCACGGCTTACCGCCGTCGCGCCTGGGCGCGCCATCGCGCTTCGGCGCACCATCGCGCTTCTCCCACGGCTTGCCGCCGTCGCGCCTGGGCGCGCCATCGCGCTTCGGCGCACCATCGCGCTTCTCCCACGGCTTGCCGCCGTCGCGCTTCGGCGCACCGTCGCGCTTCTCCCACGGCTTACCGCCGTCGCGCTTCGGCGCACCATCGCGCTTCTCCCACGGCTTCCCGCCGCGGCGATCATCGCCTCCTCGAGGACGGTCGGAGCGCTTCGTCCGGTCCTCGTCGTTCGGGCCCTGGCGCGAATCGGTCACGTTGCTCGTCCTGTCCGTGTGGAGTATGTGTGGTGGAGTTCGACGACTCCACGCTACTGCGGGCGCGTGGGAATGGCCCGTTAACGAAAAATGGGCCACCCGTCTTCGGGTGGCCCATTCCTCAATGAATGTCCGGCGGTGTCCTACTCTCCCACAGGGTCGCCCCTGCAGTACCATCGGCGCTGCGAGTCTTAGCTTCCGGGTTCGGAATGTGTCCGGGCGTTTCCCTCGCGCTATGGCCGCCGAAACTCTAGAACCCAGTTCACCCCCCGGTGTTGTGGGGTGTTGGGTGGTTTCGGGTGCCTTCCCTGGTGGCGTGGTGCCGACCGTGGTTGGGCGTGTCTGTATTGAAATGTGTTGGGTTCCGTCTGCTGGGAACCACAGAGTGGACGCGAGCAATTCTTTGAGGCCACACACACGGCCTTTACATGAATGAACACTTCGTGTGTGTGTAGTGATTGTCAAGTTATCGGCTTATTAGTACCGGTCAGCTGCACAAGTCTTTCGTCCTTGCTTCCACATCCGGCCTATCAACCCAGTCGTCTACTGGGAGCCTCTCCCCGAAGGGATGGAAATCTCATCTCGAGGCCGGCTTCCCGCTTAGATGCTTTCAGCGGTTATCCATCCCGAACGTAGCTAACCAGCGGTGCTCCTGGCGGAACAACTGGCACACCAGAGGTTCGTCCAACCCGGTCCTCTCGTACTAGGGTCAGATCCTCTCAAATTTCCTACGCGCGCAGCGGATAGGGACCGAACTGTCTCACGACGTTCTAAACCCAGCTCGCGTACCGCTTTAATGGGCGAACAGCCCAACCCTTGGGACCTACTCCAGCCCCAGGATGCGACGAGCCGACATCGAGGTGCCAAACCATGCCGTCGATATGGACTCTTGGGCAAGATCAGCCTGTTATCCCCGAGGTACCTTTTATCCGTTGAGCGACAGCGCTTCCACAAGCCACTGCCGGATCACTAGTCCCGACTTTCGTCCCTGCTCGACCTGTCAGTCTCACAGTCAAGCTCCCTTGTGCACTTACACTCGCCACCTGATTGCCAACCAGGTTGAGGGAACCTTTGGGCGCCTCCGTTACTTTTTGGGAGGCAACCGCCCCAGTTAAACTACCCACCAGGCACTGTCCCTGAACCGGATCACGGTTCGAAGTTAGACATCCAGAGTGACCAGAGTGGTATTTCAACAATGACTCCACGAACACTGGCGTGCCCGCTTCAAAGTCTCCCACCTATCCTACACAAGCCACACCGAACACCAATACCAAGCTGTAGTAAAGGTCACGGGGTCTTTCCGTCCTGCTGCGCGTAACGAGCATCTTTACTCGTAATGCAATTTCGCCGAGTTCGCGGTTGAGACAGCTGGGAAGTCGTTACGCCATTCGTGCAGGTCGGAACTTACCCGACAAGGAATTTCGCTACCTTAGGATGGTTATAGTTACCACCGCCGTTTACTGGGGCTTAACTTCTCAGCTTCGCTCCGAAGAGCTAACCGTTCCGCTTAACCTTCCAGCACCGGGCAGGCGTCAGTCCGTATACATCGTCTTGCGACTTGGCACGGACCTGTGTTTTTAGTAAACAGTCGCTTCCCACTGGTCTCTGCGGCCATCCACGCTGCCGGCAGCAAGTGCCTTCACGCTTCAGGCCCCCTTCTCCCGAAGTTACGGGGGCATTTTGCCGAGTTCCTTAACCACGATTCTCTCGATCTCCTTGGTATTCTCTACCTGACCACCTGAGTCGGTTTGGGGTACGGGCGGCTGGAACCTCGCGTCGATGCTTTTCTCGGCAGCATAGGATCACCCACTTTTCATCCGCATCGCGTCTCAGCCATCACGAGTCGCGGATTTGCCTACGACTCGGCCTACACGCTTGCCCCGGGTCAACCATCGCCCGGGCTGGGCTACCTTCCTGCGTCACACCTGTTAATACGCTCACTCCACCAGATGGGGTCGCATGCCGCCACACGATCGTCCCCGAAGGGATCCACGTGTCTTGGGATGCTTAGCACTCCTGATTTCATGTGGGCGGTTCTTCGCCGGTACGGGAATATCAACCCGTTGTCCATCGACTACGCCTGTCGGCCTCGCCTTAGGTCCCGACTTACCCAGGGCAGATTAGCTTGACCCTGGAACCCTTGGTCTTCCGGAGGACGGGTTTCTCACCCGTCTTTCGCTACTCATGCCTGCATTCTCACTCGTGTGCCATCCACGGCTGGTTTCCACCGCCGCTTCACCCGGCACACGACGCTCTCCTACCCATCCACACGACTGGACCACGAAGGCCTATCGATTGTATGAATGCCACGACTTCGGTGGCGTGCTTGAGCCCCGTTACATTGTCGGCGCGGAATCACTTGACCAGTGAGCTATTACGCACTCTTTCAAGGGTGGCTGCTTCTAAGCCAACCTCCTGGTTGTCTGTGCAACTCCACATCCTTTCCCACTTAGCACGCGCTTAGGGACCTTAGTCGGTGGTCTGGGTTGTTTCCCTCTCGACGATGAAGCTTATCCCCCACCGTCTCACTGCTGCGCTCTCACTTACCGGCATTCGGAGTTTGGCTGACGTCAGTAACCTGTTGGGGCCCATCGGCCATCCAGTAGCTCTACCTCCGGCAAGAAACACGCAACGCTGCACCTAAATGCATTTCGGAGAGAACCAGCTATCACGAAGTTTGATTGGCCTTTCACCCCTATCCACAGCTCATCCCCTCCATTTTCAACTGAAGTGGGTTCGGTCCTCCACGACGTCTTACCGTCGCTTCAACCTGGCCATGGATAGATCACTTCGCTTCGGGTCTAGGACCTGCGACTGAATCGCCCTATTCAGACTCGCTTTCGCTACGGCTACCCCACACGGGTTAACCTCGCCACAGATCGCTAACTCGCAGGCTCATTCTTCAAAAGGCACGCTGTCACAGCAACAAGGCTGCTCCAACGGTTTGTAAGCAAACGGTTTCAGGTACTATTTCACTCCCCTCCCGGGGTACTTTTCACCTTTCCCTCACGGTACTTGTCCGCTATCGGTCATCTGGGAGTATTTAGGCTTACCAGGTGGTCCTGGCAGATTCACACGGGATTTCTCGGGCCCCGTGCTACTTGGGATACCTCTCCGGGCCGCACACGATTTCGACTACGGGACTCACACCCACTCCGGTCCGGCTTTCAATCCGGTTCGTCTATCGCATACGCGTCACCGTGACTGCACGGCAGTACAGTCCGAAAGGTCCCACAACCCCGACCATGCAACCCCTGCCGGGTATCACACATGACCGGTTTGGCCTCTTCCGCGTTCGCTCGCCACTACTTACGGAATCACGGTTGTTTTCTCTTCCTGTGGGTACTGAGATGTTTCACTTCCCCACGTTCCCTCTACCCGCCCTATATATTCAGGCGGGAGTCACCAGGTCACCCAAAGGGCCTGGCGGGGTTTCCCCATTCGGAAATCCTCGGATCACAGCTCGTTTATCAGCTCCCGAGGCTTATCGCAGATTACGACGTCCTTCTTCGGCTCCAGATGCCAAGGCATCCACCGTTTGCTCTTAGAAACTTGAAATCACATGAGTTGAATCGATCGCGCACCCCCGAAGGAGTGCGAGATTGACCAATGATTCGTCGAACACGAACCTACGAAAGGTTCGCGCCTACGAAATCTTTGTGATCGACACCCACCACACCAGGAAAACCCGGCAACAGCAGGCATCAATCTAAGATGCTCGCGTCCACTATGTAGTTCTCAACAGACGGCCAGAACCCCCAACCCGCCAACGAAAAACCGCCGACATCGTGAAGGCCTGCAAAGGCCCAAACCGCGCCACCCACGAAAGGCAGCAGCGCCCGGTCCCTCAGGACCCAACAGCGTGCACGCACCCAACCCGCCGGCCCCAGTCGTTCCAACGCCCCCGAAGAGACGCGTACTGAACCAGAACCCTTGGCCTGGATGCCTATGTCAATGTTCCACCCATGAGCTCCCAGCAGACCCAATCTCATACTCCGAATGAGCAGAGCCGGTCTGATCTGGGACTCCTGGAACCAGCAAGCTGGTCCAGTGCTCCTTAGAAAGGAGGTGATCCAGCCGCACCTTCCGGTACGGCTACCTTGTTACGACTTAGTCCTAATCACCGATCCCACCTTCGACGGCTCCCTCCACAAGGGTTAGGCCACCGGCTTCGGGTGTTACCGACTTTCATGACTTGACGGGCGGTGTGTACAAGGCCCGGGAACGTATTCACCGCAGCGTTGCTGATCTGCGATTACTAGCGACTCCGACTTCATGAGGTCGAGTTGCAGACCTCAATCCGAACTGAGACCGGCTTTTTGGGATTCGCTCCGCCTTACGACATCGCAGCCCTTTGTACCGGCCATTGTAGCATGCGTGAAGCCCAAGACATAAGGGGCATGATGATTTGACGTCATCCCCACCTTCCTCCGAGTTGACCCCGGCAGTCTCACATGAGTCCCCACCATTACGTGCTGGCAACATGCGACGAGGGTTGCGCTCGTTGCGGGACTTAACCCAACATCTCACGACACGAGCTGACGACAACCATGCACCACCTGTTCACGAGTGTCCAAAGAGTTGACCATTTCTGGCCCGTTCTCGTGTATGTCAAGCCTTGGTAAGGTTCTTCGCGTTGCATCGAATTAATCCGCATGCTCCGCCGCTTGTGCGGGCCCCCGTCAATTCCTTTGAGTTTTAGCCTTGCGGCCGTACTCCCCAGGCGGGGCGCTTAATGCGTTAGCTACGACACGGAAACCGTGGAAAGGTCCCCACATCTAGCGCCCAACGTTTACGGCGTGGACTACCAGGGTATCTAATCCTGTTCGCTCCCCACGCTTTCGCTCCTCAGCGTCAGTTACGGCCCAGAGAACTGCCTTCGCCATCGGTGTTCCTCCTGATATCTGCGCATTCCACCGCTACACCAGGAATTCCATTCTCCCCTACCGCACTCAAGTCTGCCCGTACCCACTGCAGGCTAGAGGTTGAGCCTCTAGTTTTCACAGCAGACGCGACAAACCGCCTACGAGCTCTTTACGCCCAATAATTCCGGACAACGCTCGGACCCTACGTATTACCGCGGCTGCTGGCACGTAGTTAGCCGGTCCTTTTTCTGCAGGTACCGTCAAGCCGAAGCCCTTCTTCCCTACTAAAAGCGGTTTACAACCCGAAGGCCGTCATCCCGCACGCGGCGTTGCTGCATCAGGCTTTCGCCCATTGTGCAATATTCCCCACTGCTGCCTCCCGTAGGAGTCTGGGCCGTGTCTCAGTCCCAGTGTGGCCGGTCACCCTCTCAGGCCGGCTACCCGTCGACGCCTTGGTGAGCCGTTACCTCACCAACAAGCTGATAGGCCGCGAGTCCATCCCAGACCGAAAAAACTTTCCACCCCACACCATGCGGTACAGGGTCCTATCCGGTATTAGCTCCGATTTCTCGGGTTATCCCAGAGTCCAGGGCAGGTTACTCACGTGTTACTCACCCGTTCGCCACTAATCCCCAGAAGCAAGCTCCTGGATCATCGTTCGACTTGCATGTGTTAAGCACGCCGCCAGCGTTCGTCCTGAGCCAGGATCAAACTCTCCAAAAAAAATGATTCAACCAAACCCCAAAAGAGGCCGGTCAAGAGTTGATCTCTGACTGAGAAACAATCATTGCTGACTGTCCATCAATCCAAAGGAATCCCACCAACCAAAGGTTGGTCGGGGTTCAATAAATTGGCATTGAACATAGTGCACGCTGTTGAGTTCTCAAGAAACGGACGCACCAACCAGAACCAACCCAAAACCGAGCCAGCCCCCAGAAGGGCAACCTGTCAACCATACCACCAAGCCACTCGAAGCAGAACCAGAAGTCCGATGCTCCAAGCAATCGTTCAGGAACCCGGACACAACATCCGAGTCACGCTCAACGAGAGGTGGGAGGTCCAATCTTAGGCTTGAAATCACCGAGTCGCAAATGCGCCTTCGAGGTTATTTGGCTAAGATCTCCGCCGCGCCTGACCCGAATCTCTTCCGGCCGCCGCGGCGACAGATAGAAACTTACGCGGCCCGTCCCCGGTGAGCAAATCGCAGTTGCATCCCGGGCGTGTCGCGCCGTGCCGCCTAGGACGTGAAGACGCCGGCAAGCGTCTTCTTCCCGCGTCGCAGCACCGCAGCACCGCCCGGGAGGACCCCTTCGATGGTCGCCGAATCCGCCTCGACCTTCACGCCGTCGACGGTCACACCGCCCTGGGCGATCGCGCGGCGAGCCTCGCCGAGGCTCGAGACCAGACCGGTCGCCACGAGCGCATCGACGACCGAGCTGCCCTTCGCGAGGGTCGTGTTCGGGAGTTCCTCGAGCGCCGTCCGCAGGGTGGCCGCATCGAGCGACGCCAGGTCGCCTTTGCCGAACAGCGCCTCGGACGCGGCGACGACCGCGGCCGTGGCATCCGAACCATGCACCAGGGTCGTGACCTCGACGGCCAGCCGACGCTGGGCGGCCCGACGGAACGGCTCCGTCTCGACGAGCTCGGCGAGCGCGTCGACCTCGGCGCGTGAGAGGAACGTGAAGACCTTCAACCGTTCGACGACGTCGGCGTCGTCGGTATTGAGCCAGAACTGGTAGAAGCGGTAGGGGCTGCACATCTCGGCATCGAGCCAGACGGCGTTGCCCTCGCTCTTGCCGAACTTGGTGCCGTCCGAGTTCGTGATCAGCGGCGTCCCGATCGCGTGCGCGTGCCGACCCTCGACGCGGTGGATGAGGTCGGTTCCGCTCGTGAGGTTGCCCCACTGGTCGCTGCCGCCGGTCTGGAGCACGCAGCCGTACTGGCGGAACAGCTCCAGGTAGTCGAAGCCCTGGAGGATCTGGTAGCTGAACTCGGTGTAGCTGATGCCCGCGTCCGAGTTGAGGCGTGAGGCGACCGCGTCCTTCTTCAGCATCGTTCCGACGCGGTAGTGCTTGCCGACGTCGCGGAGGAAGTCGATGGCCGAGAGGCCCGCGGTCCAGTCGAGGTTGTTGACCAGGCGCACCGGGTTGCCTCCCTCGGCGGAGAGGAACCTCGACACCTGGGCCTGCAGGCGACCGACCCACTCCGAGACGGTCTCCTTGGTGTTGAGCGTGCGCTCGGCGGTCGGCCGCGGGTCTCCGATGAGTCCGGTCGATCCGCCGACGAGCCCGAGCGGGTGATGTCCGGCCAACTGGAGGCGGCGCATCGTCAGGAGTTGCACGAGGTTCCCCAGGTGCAGGCTGGGCGCCGTCGGGTCGAATCCGCAGTAGTAGGTGATCGGTTCGCCTGCGAGGAGCTCCTTCAGTGCGGCCTGGTCGGTCGAGACATGCACGAGGCCGCGCCAGTTGAGCTCCTCCCAGACGTCCTCGAAGGAGGCGTCGTTCTGCTGCGTTGCGAGGATCCCGGGCTCTGACACGCCAGCAAGCGTAACAGCGGGTCGCGTCGCCGAAGGCCGAGGGCTGGACGAGCAGAGATCAATATTGTAACCTTGAATTGCTCGATTGAAGTTTACAGACTGAATTGAGGCAGGATGTTCGTGATCACCGCCGACCAGATCGGCAGCCGCACCGCGCCCGACCGCTCCGCGCCGATGCAGGCGGCACTGCAGCACGACCACGGACGAGCCCTCGCGCTCCCGGTCGACCAGACCGCGGGCGACGAGCTCCAGGCACTCACCGACGACCCGGCCACCGCGCTCGACCTCATCCTCGACCTCGCCCGCGACGGCCACTGGAGCATCGGGCTCGGAATCGGAGGCATCCGCTCGCCGCTGCCCGACGCCGTGCGAAAGGCGACCGGTCCCGCGTTCATCGCCGCCCGCGACGCCGTGGATGCCGCCAAACGCGCCGACGGCCGCTTCGCGCTGCGCGTCGAGGCGCCTCGCGCCGACGGCGATGCTCCCGAACGGCGCCGGGCCGGGCACGTCGAGGCCCTGGTCCGGATGTTCCTGCTCATGCGCTCCCGTCGCTCCGACGCCGGGTGGGAGGTCGCCGGGCTCGTCGCCGACGGCGCCAGCCAGAAGCAGGCAGCGAAGGTGCTCGGCATCTCGGACGCCGCAGTCAGCCAACGATTGAAGTCCGCGATGTGGAGTGTGGACGAGCAGGTGCGCCCCGCCCTCGTCGCGCTGCTCGGCGAACTCGACGAGCAGACCGCGGCGACTGGGGATGGCGTCGACGGCGGTGACGGACCTCCTCGCTAGGCTCGACTCGCGCGCCGACGCCGGCGCCGGGAGGGATCGGTTCGTGGAGCTCATCGCAACGGCGTTCAACTGGAGCCTGTTCGGCATCGCGCTCGTCGGCGGGCTGACCTTCGCGGTCCTCGCCGCAGTCCGGCCGCGGCCCGGGCTGTTCTGGTTCGCGGCCGGCGCGCTCGGCATCGCGATCATCGCCGCCGCCGGCCTGACCGTCGCCGCACCGCAGCCGTTGGCTCCAATGATCGGTGCGATGGGCCTGGCCCTCGCCGTCTTCGGCGGCGGGCCCGCCGCGACGACCGCCCTTCGGCTCGCCATGGGCGGCAGCGCGACGCCGGGCCTGCACGGCGGCATCCTCGTGCTCGACACCTCGGTACCGCCCACGCCGGGACTCGCCGCTCCGCGGCGCGAGGTGCTCCGCGGCGGACTCACCATCGGCGTGCTCGAGCGACTCGCATCCGCGGGGACGATCATCGCCGGATTCCCCGAAGGGCTCGCGATCGTCGTCGCCGTGAAGGGCGTCGGCCGATTCACCGAGCTCGAGGCGCCCGAGGCGCGTGAGCGCTTCATCATCGGCACCCTCGCGAGCCTCGTCTGGGCCTGCGCAGCCGGCCTCGCGGTGCACCTCGCACTGCACTGAGCCGACCGGCACCGACCGGGCGTCCCGGGTCAGTCGGCCTCGCATCGGTCGACCTGCACGTCGTCAGTCCTCGGCTCGAGGGTGCCGTCGGTACGGCGACACACCGGGATCGTCCGGAACATGGAACCGCCACGGATAGGCCGCTCCCCCGCCGGGTCCGCTCACCCCGGTGCGCGGCCCCGTCGCGAACGCGGCCGGGGCACCCGGCAACAGCAGCGCGTACGGCGGCGCCAGCAGGTCCTCCCCCGATGCACCGAGCGGCACCCCGAGCGCGAGGCTCAGCCGCGCCGGCCCCCGCGCGAGGTCGCGATCCGTCGACCGTGGGCGTCGTGCGCGGGCGAGGTCGACGCCCTCGACCACCGTGCCGCCGCGCAGGAGCACCGCGGACGACGAACCCGGATGCCCCGCCACGACGTTCAGGCACACGTGCATGCCATAGCTGAAATACGCGTACAGGTGCCCGGCCTCGCCGAACATGACCGCGTTGCGCGCGGTCCTGCCGCGGAACGCGTGCGACCCCGGGTCCTCGCCGACCCCGCGGTACGCCTCGACCTCGCTCAGCCGGACCGCGACCACGCCCTCGGGCGTCTCGTGGGCGAACACGGCTCCGAGCAGCCGCGGGGCGAGCGCGACCGAATCGAGCGCCAGGTCCTCACGCGTCGCGCGTTCGAGTCCCCACCGGTCGATCAGCCCGCCGACGATGCGCGCGAGCCCGGTACGAGGCATCCGCTGCTCAGCGCACCTCGGGCAGCCCGGCGACCAGGTGCCGCACCGTGTCGGCGAGCTTCGCGAACTGGTCGGCGACGCGCTCGGGCGCGGTGCCGCCGTGACCGAGGCGGCTGCCGACCGAGCCCTCGATCGTGAGCACCTCTCGCACGTCCGGGGTGAGCAGCGGCGAGATCTCGGCCAGTGCCGCGTCGTCGACCTCGTCGAGGTCGAGCCCGTGCGACTCCGCGTACCGAACCAGCGAACCGGTGATCTCGTGCGCGTCGCGGAATGGGACGTGGCGCTTGACCAGCCAGTCCGCGACGTCCGTCGCGAGCGAGTAGCCCGCGGGCGCGAGCTCCGCCATCCGCTCGGTGTGGAACGTGAGCGTCGCGATCATTCCCGTGAACGCCGGCAGCAGCACCTCGAGGGTCTCGACCGAGTCGAAGACCGGCTCCTTGTCCTCCTGCAGGTCGCGGTTGTACGCGAGGGGCAGCGCCTTCAGCGTCGCCAGCAGGCCCGAGAGGTTGCCGATGAGCCGGCCCGACTTGCCTCGGGCGAGCTCGGCGATGTCGGGGTTCTTCTTCTGCGGCATGATCGACGACCCGGTCGAATAGCCGTCGTCGAGCGTGACGAAGCCGAACTCGCGCGTGTTCCAGATGATGACGTCCTCGGCCAGGCGCGAGACGTCGATGCCGATCATCGCCGTGATGAAGGCGAACTCGGCCACGACGTCGCGGCTCGCGGTGCCGTCGAGCGAGTTCTCCGCGGGCGCGGCCAGACCCAGGTCGGCGGCGACCGCGGCGACGTCGAGTCCGAGCGTGGAACCGGCGAGCGCTCCGCCGCCGTACGGCGAGACATCCGCTCGCTTCAGCCAGTCGACGAGGCGCTCGAGGTCGCGCGAGAGCGCCCAGCCGTACGCGAGGAGGTGGTGCGCGAGCAGCACCGGCTGTGCGTGCTGCAGGTGCGTGCGACCCGGCATGATCGCGGTGCGATGCGCGTCGGCCTGCGCCGCGAGGGCGTCGATGAGGTGGACGAGGTCGCGGCCGATGATCGCGGCGTGGTCCTTCAGGTAGAGGCGCACGAGCGTCGCGATCTGGTCGTTCCGGCTTCGGCCGGCGCGAAGCTTGCCGCCGACCTCCGGTCCGACCTCGGCGATCAGCGCGGCTTCGAGCGCGCCGTGCACGTCTTCGTCGGAGTCCGACGCGACGACTTCGCCGGCGAGGAAGCGCGCCTCGAGGGTGTCGAGTCCGGCGAGCATGCGGTCGAGTTCCGCCGGGTCGAGGTAGCCGGCCGCGGCGAGCGCACGCGCGTGCGCGCGGGACCCGGCGAGGTCGTACGGGGCGAGCTGCCAGTCGAAGTGCGTCGACTTCGACAGGCGCGCGAGCTCGGGCGACGGCCCGCTCGCGAAACGCGCGCCCCAGAGGGCGCCCTCGTTCGTGCCGTGCTCGCCGGCGGCGAGGTCGGGTCCGGTGCCGGTCGCGCCTTCGGTGTCGTGTCCTGCGGCCATCAGCCGTCCTTCCTCGCGAGCAGCCAGGCGAGCAGTGCCTTCTGCGCGTGCAACCGGTTCTCCGCCTCGTCCCACACGACGGACGCCGGCCCGTCGATGACGGAGGCATCCACTTCGTAGCCGCGGTAGGCGGGGAGGCAGTGGAGGAAGATCGCGTCGTCGGATGCCTCGGCCATGAGCGCGTCGGTCACCCCGTACTCGCCGAACACGGCGAGACGCTGCGCCTTCTCGTCCTCCTGGCCCATCGACACCCAGGTGTCGGTCGCGACGACGTCGGCCCCGCGTGCGGCCTCGGCGGCCGAGGTGGTGACGAGCACCGACCCACCGGTCTCGGCGGCGATACGGCGAGCGTCGTCGACGATGTCGGCCCGCGGCGAGTAATCGGCCGGGGCGCCGATGCGCACGTGCATGCCGGCGGTGGCGCCGGCGAGCAGGTAGGAGTGCGCCATGTTGTTGGCGCCGTCGCCGACGTACGTCAGCGTGCGGCCGGCGAGCGACCCGAGCCGCTCGCGCACGGTGAGCAGGTCGGCGAGCAGCTGGCACGGGTGGAAGTCGTCAGACAGGGCGTTCACGACCGGCACCGTGGTGCCCTCGGCCATCTCTTCCAGGCCCGACTGCGCGAAGGTGCGCCACACGATGGCGGCGACCATGCGCTCGAGGACCCGGGCGGTGTCGGCGACGGATTCCTTGGCGCCGAGCTGGCTCTCGGAGGACGAGACGATCATCGGCACGCCGCCGAGGTCGGCGATGCCGACCGAGAACGAGACGCGCGTGCGCGTGGAGGTCTTGTCGAAGAAGACGGCGACGGTCTGCGGGCCGTCGAGCGGCCGCTCGGCGAAGCGGTCGGCCTTGAGGCGCAGCGCGAGGTCGAGCACCTCGGCCTGTTCGGCGGGCGACAGGTCGTCGTCGCGGAGGAAGTGGCGGGTCATGTGCGATCCGTTCGTGGGAGGTCGGGGTCAGTCTCGGGCGGCGAGTTCGAGTGCGCGCGAGAAGCGCTGCTGGAACTCGTCGAGCTCGGCGTCGCCGATGATGAGCGGCGGCGCGAGGCGGATGGTGGAGTCGTTGGCGGCGTTCACGATGAGGCCGGATTCGAGTGCGGCAGCCTGCACGCGCGTCGCGACGGGCTCGGCGAGTTCGACCCCTACGAGCAGGCCCCGTCCGCGGACCCCCGTCACGAGCGGCGAACCGATCGCGAGGATGCGGTCGCGGAGCTGGAGACCCCTCGTCGCAGCGTTCTCGACGAGCCCCGCGCGTTCGATCTCGCCGAGCACGGCGTTCGACACCGCGGTCGCGAGCGGGTTGCCGCCGAACGTCGACCCGTGCATGCCCTTCTGGAAGAGGCTCGAAGCGTGGCCGAACGTCACCAGCCCGCCGATCGGGATGCCGCCGCCGATGCCCTTCGCGATGGTGATCGCGTCGGGGGTGATCCCGGAGTGCTGGAACCCGAACCATGCTCCGGTGCGACCGGCGCCCGTCTGGATCTCATCGATGATCAGCAGTGCGCCGTGACGGTGGGTGAGCTCGCGGGCGAGCTCGAGGAAGCCGTCGGGCAGTTCGACGACGCCCGCCTCGCCCTGGATCGGCTCGACGAACAGCGCGGCGACGGCGTCGTCGATCGACGCTTCGAGGGCCTCGAGGGTCGCCGGGATGTGCTCGACGCCCCCCGGCAGCGGCTCGAACGCCTGGCGCATGTGCGGCTTGCCGGTGAGGGCGAGCGAGCCCATGGTGCGCCCGTGGAAGGCGTCGACGAGCCCGAGCACCCGGGTGCGGGCGCCGCCGGAGTTGTTCAGGCGCGCGAGCTTGAACGCGGCCTCGTTCGCCTCGGCACCCGAGTTGCCGAACCACGCGCGACCCTCCTCTCCGGCCCCGGAGAGCCGGACGACACGTTCGGCGAGTTCGAGCGCGGGCTCGGTCGCGAAGTAGTTCGACACGTGCGCGAGCGTGGCGGCCTGTCGGGAGACGGCCTCGACGAAGACGGGGTGCGCGTGGCCGAGCGAGTTGACGGCGATGCCGGCGAGGAAGTCGAGGTACTCGCGCCCCTCGTCGTCCCAGACCCGCGCACCCTCGCCGCGTTCGAGCTTGGCCAGGGGCATCCCCATCGATCGCATGATGCGGTCGTCGAAGCGTGACTGCCAGGCGGTCATTCGTGCGCCCCCGCTCCGGCGCCGGCCGGCACCACCTCGGTTCCGGATCCCTGCTGCGTGAACACCTCGAGCAGGATCGAGTGCGGTTCGCGGCCATCGATGATCGCGGCCTTCTCCACGCCGCCCTGCACGGCGTCGAGGCAGGCGGTCATCTTCGGGATCATGCCGGACTCGAGGCTGGGCAGGAGGTCGAGCAGGTCGGGCACCTCGATGACCGAGACGAGCGAATCCCGGTTCGGCCAGTCGCGGTACAGCCCGGCGACGTCCGTCAGGATGACGAGCTTCGCGGCGCCGAGCGCGACGGCGAGCGACGCGGCCGCCGAGTCGGCGTTCACATTGAGCGACTGCCCCGGGTGCTCGACATCGGGCGCGATCGACGAGACGACCGGGATGCGGCCGGCGTCGAGCAGCGCCTGCACGGCCGCGGGATCGACGTCGACGACATCGCCGACCAGTCCGAGGTCGACCTCGGCGCCGTCGACGATCGCACCGCGGCGGCGACCCGAGAAGAGGCCGGCGTCCTCGCCGGACACGCCGCTCGCGAGCGGTCCGTGCCGGTTGATCAGGCTCACGAGCTCGCGGTTGACCTGGCCGGTGAGCACCATCCGCACGACGTCCATCGCCTCGGGGGTGGTCACCCGGTACCCGCCGCGGAACTCGCTCTCGATGCCGAGGCGCTCGAGCATGGAGGAGATCTGCGGCCCGCCTCCGTGGACGACGACGGGCTTGATGCCGGCGTAGCGCAGGTACACCATGTCCTCGGCGAACGCCTGCTGGAGCTCTGGGCTCACCATCGCGTTGCCGCCGAACTTCACGACGATCGTCTCGCCATGGAAGCGCTTGAGCCACGGCAGCGACTCGATGAGGGTGCGGGCCTTCGCGACGGCGGCGGCGTTCTCGTTCTCGATCTCTTCGGTCATCGGCTCAACTCGCGTAGGCACTGTTCTCGTGCACGTAGTCGTGCGTGAGGTCGTTGGTGCGGATCGTGGCGGATGCCTCGCCCGCATGCAGTTCGATGCGCACGCGGGTCGCTCGGGGCGTGAGGTCGACCTCGTCGCGCGGACGGTCGGGGCGACCGGCATGGCAGACCCGGACGCCGTTCATGCTGACGTCGACGAGGTACGGGTCGAACGCGGCCTGCGTCGTGCCGATGGCGGCGAGCACCCGGCCCCAGTTGGGGTCGTTGCCGAAGATCGCGGCCTTGAACAGGTTGTTGCGGGCGACCGAACGGCCGACCTCGACGGCGTCGTCCTCGGTGGCGGCGCCGAGCACCTCGATGGCGATGTCGTGGCTCGCACCCTCGGCATCCTCCTGGAGCTGCCCGGCGAGGTCGTCGCACGCCCGCGTCAGCGCGGCCGTGAACGCCTCGAAATCGGGCGAGACGCCCGAGGCGCCGCTCGCCAGCAACGTCACCTGGTCGTTCGTCGACATGCAGCCGTCGGAGTCGACGCGGTCGAACGTCACCCGGGTCGCCTGCCGCAGGGCCGCGTCGAGATCGGACGCCTCGAGCGCCGCATCGGTCGTCAGGACGACGAGCATCGTCGCGAGCCCGGGCGCGAGCATGCCCGCGCCCTTCGCCATGCCGCCGATACGCCATCCGTCGCCGTCGATCACGACGGTCTTGGGCTTCGTGTCGGTCGTCATGATCGCGCGCGCGGCATCGGCACCGGCAGCGTCGTCGCTCGCCAGGCGGTTCGCCGCGGAGAGCACGCCCTCCTCGAGCACCTCGCCGTCGAGCTGGTCCCCGATGAGTCCGGTCGAGCAGACGAGCACGTCGCCGGCGGAGACGCCGAGCGCGGATGCCGCGGCCTCGGCCGTGCGATGCGTGACCTGGAAGCCCTCGGGACCGGTGAAGCAGTTCGCGCCTCCCGAGTTCAGCACGATCGCCGACACCGTGCCGTCGAGGATGACCTGGCGCGACCAGATGATCGGGTTGGCCTGCGCCCGGTTCGAGGTGAACACGGCCGCGGCGGCCTGCGACGGTCCGCGGTTGACGACGAGCGAGAGGTCGAGCGCGCCCGTGCGCTTGATGCCCGCGGCGATGCCCGCCGCGTCGAATCCCGCCGGTGCGGTGACGGTCACGGTGCCACTCCGTTCACGGGGAGTCCGGTGCTCTCGGTCAGGCCCAGCGCGAGGTTCGCCGACTGGATCGCCGCACCCGCGGTGCCCTTCACGAGGTTGTCGACGGCCGCGACGACGACGACGCGGCCCGCCGCCTCGTCGACCGCGAGGCCCAGCAGGGCCGTGTTCGCGCCGACGACGTCGGCGGTCCTCGGGAACTGCCCCTCGGGCAGGAGCTGCACGAACGGCTCGCCCGCGTAGGCGTCCTCCCAGGCACGGCGCACCGATGCGGCATCCGTGCCGGGAACGAGCCGAGCCGTGGACGTCGCGAGGATGCCGCGGGCCATCGGCACGAGCACCGGCGTGAACGAGATCGACGGCTCGGTGGCGCCCGCCCAGCGCAGCGCCTGCTGGATCTCGGGAATGTGCCGGTGCACTCCACCGACCGAGTACGGGCTCGCCGATCCGAGGATCTCCGACGCGAGCAGGTTGGCCTTGAGGCTCTTGCCGGCGCCCGACGGACCGACGGCCAGCACGGCGACCAGGTCGCGCTCCTCGATGACGCCGGCGCGGATGCCTGGGGCGAGTGACAGGGCGACCGTCGAGGCGTTGCACCCGGGCGCCGCGATACGACGCGTCTTCGCGAGACGCACCCGCTGCGTGCTCGACAGGCGGGGCAGCTCGGGCACGCCGTAGGTCCAGGCTCCGTGGTGGTCGGCGCCGTAGAAGGCGGCCCAGTCGTCGGCCGACTCGAGTCGGTGGTCGGCGCCGCAGTCGATGACGAGCGTGTCGTCGGGCAACTGCGCCGCGACCGCGCCGGAAGCGCCGTGGGGCAGCGCGAGGAAGACGACGTCGTGGCCCGAGAGCACCTCGGGCGTCGTCTCCTGCAGCGTCAGGTGCGTGTACGCGCGCAGGTGCGGCTGCACGGCGACGAGGGGCTGCCCCGCGTTCGCGTGCGCCGTCACGGTGCGGACTTCGAAGTCGGGATGATCGGCGAGCAGCCTGAGGATCTCTCCTCCGGCATAACCGGACGCGCCGGACACGGCGACGGAGTAGGTCATGGAATCCACCCTAAGGGTCGTAGCGGTCGAGGAATCGGCTCCGGCGACACCTGCGGACGGCTCCATCGCCGCGCGCGGGGTCGCCTAGACTCGGCGACCGCCACGACGTCGGCTCGCCACCACGACGACGCGCGTGGCGCGTGCGGTGGTGCGGAACCGAGGCGTGGACATGCGAACGACCCTAGCGACGGCGAAGCCCGCGGTGCAAACCGGGTGACGTCCGGCGACGCGCCGGACGCATCTCGACGCCGATGTCTCAGCCGCGCGTCGAGCGGATGCCTCAGCCGCGCGTGTGCACCCAGGCGAAGTCGACGAGCGACTCGAGCGCATGCTCGTCGATGCCGGAAAGGCGCCCGACGTACAGGCACCCGGCGCCGCGTTTGACCTTGCCGAGCCGCTCGATGATCGGATCGGCACCCGGGAGCTGCAGCCCGTACAACGACATCGAGGCCTTCCGCGGCGAGAACCCGACGACCATCCAGTCGCCCTCCGTGCCCGCCGCGGACCGGTAGTGGTGCACGCCGTACCCGACGATGGACGGCCCCCACATCACCGCATCCGTGCCGGTCACCCGGTCGAACAGCTCGCGGAGCGCGAACCCGTCCTCTCGTCGCCCCGCCGGTTCGGCGGTCGCGAGGAACTCGGCGACGGAGGCATCCGTGGGCTTCGTCTTCGGCTCGGCCATGCCGTCAGGGTACCGCCGCCCCGTCGTCGCGACGAGGGGTGGATCCGGCCGGTCGCCGGTTCCACCCCTCGCGTGCGCGTCGATCGTCGGCGCGTCGAGCCCTGGCCTGGGTACCGTCGCCCTCAGTCGCGGATGACGGCGCCGGCGCGCTCGTGCGCGAGCGCCGATCCCGCGAGCTTCGCCTCGCTCGCCTCGGCGGCCGTCAGCGTGCGATCGGGCGCGCGGAACCGCAGCGCGAACGTGAGGCTCTTCGCGTCGTCGGCGACGCCCTGGCCGCGGTAGTCGTCGACGAGCTCGAGGTGCTCGAGCAGGTCGCCGGCGCCCTCGCGCACCGCGGCCGCGACGTCGGCGGCCGGGATGTCGCGCGACACGACCAGCGAGAGGTCCTGCGTGGCGGCCGGGTAGCTCGAGAGCCCGTGCGCCTCCACCGGCCGGTCGCCCGCGGCGATCACGGCATCGAGGTCGAGTTCGGCGACCGCGACGACGCGCGGCAGGTCGTTCGCCTCGGCGACATCGGGGTGCAGTTCGCCGGCGCAGCCGACCACCGTTCCGTCGACCAGGAGCTCGGCGGTGCGGCCCGGGTGCAGGGCCGCACGCCGCGATTGGGCGACCTGGAGCTCGACGCCCGCCGCCCGCGCGATCTCGCGCGCCCGGTCGAGGGCGTCGGCGAGGCCGGCGACGGTCGGAGCCTGACCCGGCGCCTTGCGGACGAGGTTGCCGGTCAGCAGGACCGCCACGTGGCGGGGCTGCGGCGGGATGCCCGCCTGCAGTCCGGCGAGCTCGTCATCGCTCGGCAGCGCGCCTCCGTCGGGCAGCACCGCCGAGCCGTTCGCCGCACCCGGTTCGGGCGTGAACACGAGGCCGAGCTCGAACACGTCGAGGTCGGTGAGTCCGCGCGACAGGTTGCGCCTGGCGACCTCCACGAGGCCGGGCAGCAGCGATCGGCGAAGGTACGGCCGCGACGCGTCGAGCGCATTGGCGACCTTCACCTGCGCGACGTCGCCGCCTGCGGCGCTGCCGAACAGCCGGTTCTCGTCGTCGGTGACGAACGGGAACGCGAGCACCTCGGTGGCACCGGCGCCCGCCAGCACGTCGGCGACCTGTCGCCGCAGCCGCTGCGAGCGGGTCAGCCCGCGACCGGGCGGCGCGACCGGCAGCACCGACGGGATGAGGTCGTACCCGACGAGGCGCGCGACCTCCTCGACCAGCTCGGCTTTGCCGGTGAGGTCGGGCCGCCAGCTCGGCGGCACGACCTCGAAGCCGTCTTCGGTGCGGGTCACCGTGCCGCCGATCTCGGCGAGCGCGTCGTGCACCTGCTCGTCGGTGTACTCGACGCCGATGAGCCGGGTCGCGTAGCCGTGCGGCAGGAGGATCGCCTCGCGGGCCGGTGCCTCGGCGATGAGCGACCCCCCGTCGTCGGCCGTGCCGCCGGCGAGGTCGACCATGAGCTGTGCGACGCGCGACACCGCGGCGGGGGCGATCGCCGGGTCGACGCCGCGCTCGTAGCGCTTCGCCGCCTCGCTGGGCAGCTTGTGGCGTCGGGCCGTGCGGGCGATCGACACCGGGTCCCAGTTCGCGGCCTCGACGAGCACGTTGCGCGTGGCGTCGCCCATCTCGGTGTCGGCACCGCCCATGACGCCGCCCAGGCCGATCGGACCGCGGTCGTCGGTCACGACCAGGTCTTCGACGTGGAGGGTGCGCTCCTTGCCGTCGAGCGTCGTGAACCGCTCCCCCTCGGCGGCCCGTCGCACGACGATGCCGCCGCGCAGCTGGTCGAGGTCGTACCCGTGGATCGGCTGCCCGAGCTCGAGCATCACGTAGTTCGTGATGTCGACGAGGATGCCGAGCGAGCGGATGCCCGCGAGCTTGAGCCGCGCGACCATCCACGGCGGCGTCGGACGGGTCGGGTCGACGTCGCGCACGATGCGCGTCGCGAACACCGCCGAGCCGACCCGGCCCCGGATCGGCGCGCGGTCGTCGATCACGACCGGGAACCCCGCATCCGTGTGGGCGACCGGCTCGGACTGCGAGACCGGGTCGCGGAAGACGGCGCCGGTGGCGTGCGCGTACTCGCGGGCGACGCCGCGGATCGAGAACGCGTAGCCGCGGTCGGGCGTGACGTTGATCTCGACCGCCGCGTCGTTCAAACCGAGCAGCGCGATCGCGTCGGTGCCGACCGGCGCCTCGACACCGAGCGTCGACAGGCGAAGGATGCCGTCGTGATCCTCGCCGAGGCCCAGCTCGCGGGCCGACGCGATCATGCCGTCGGAGACATGGCCGTAGGTCTTGCGCGCCGCGATCGGGAACGGACCGGGCAGCACGGCGCCCGGCAGCGTCACGACCACCTGGTCGCCGACGAAGAAGTTGCGTGCACCGCACACGATGCCGTGGACCGCGTCACCGCCGTCGGCTGCCTGCTCGCCGTCGGGCGCCACGCGCACCTGGCACCAGCGGATCGTCTTGCCGTTCGACTGCGGCTCCTCGACGAACTCGAGGACCTCGCCGACCACGATCGGCCCGGTGAGGTCGAACGTGTGCACGTCCTCCTCCTCGAGGCCGACCTTCACGAGCGCCGCGTGCACCGACTCGGGCGTGCTGCCGGGGACGAGCTCGACGTACTCGGCGAGCCAGCTCAGGGGAACCCGCATCTCTAGACCACCATTCCGAACTGCTGCGAGAAGCGGACGTCGCCCTCGGCCATGTCGCGCATGTCCGAGACGTCGTTGCGGAGCATCAGGCCGCGCTCGATGCCCATGCCGAAGGCGAAGCCCGAGTAGACCTCGGGGTCGATGCCGGCCGAACGGAGCACGTTCGGGTGCACCATGCCGCAGCCGCCCCACTCGATCCAGCGCGCGCCGCCCTTGAAGGTCGGATGCCAGAAGTCGAGCTCGGCGCTCGGCTCGGTGAACGGGAAGTAGCTCGGGCGGAGCCGCACCTTCGCCTCGTCGCCGAAGATCGCCTTCACGAAGTGGTCGAGCGTGCCCTTGAGATGCGCCATGGTGAGGCCCTTGTCGACGGCGAGGCCCTCGAACTGCATGAAGACGGGCAGGTGGGTCGCGTCGAACTCGTCGGTGCGGTAGACCCGGCCCGGCGCGAGCACGTAGATCGGCACGTCGCGCTCGAGCATCGAGCGGACCTGCACGGGGCTCGTGTGCGTGCGCAGCACGAGGTGCGCCTCGGGCGGGTCGATGAAGAAGGTGTCCTGCATCGCCCGGGCGGGGTGGTCGGCATCGAAGTTCAGCGCATCGAAGTTGAACCACTCGCTCTCGACCTCGGGGCCCTCGGCGATCTCCCAGCCCATGCCGGTGAACACCTCACTCACCCGGTCCTGGAGCAGGGCGAGCGGATGCCGCGCGCCCGCGGTGAAGCGCGACGGCAGCGCCGTGACGTCGACCGCCTCGGCCTCGAGCCGTGCGGCCGCCTCGGCGGCGACGATCTCGCCCTCGCGGGCGGCGAACGCCTGGTTCACGCGACCGCGCGCCTGCCCGACGAGCTTGCCGAGCGCGGCCTTCTGATCGTTCGGGACGTTGCGCAGCAGGGCGTTGAGCTGGGCGAGCGTGGACTTGTCGCCGGTGTGCTCGGCGCGGACCTGCTTGAGCGCGGCGGAGTCGGATGCCGCGGCGATCGCGGCGAGGGCCGCGTCGACGGCCGCGTCGACCGCGGGCTCGGTGATCTCGGTGGGTTCTGGCACGAGCACCGAGTCTACCGGCGGAGCGCGGGCGTGTTCGTCGTGTCGATCGTCGGCCCGCGTTCGCGGGGGCGGGTCAGCGGGGTGCGTTCGACTCCGACTGGCGAGCGGCCGCGTTCGCCTCGGCGACGAGCAGCGCCTGGTTCGGATCCTCCGGCGTCTGCCCGACCTTGCCGGGGTGGTAACGCCGATCCGTCCGGCGGGCCAGCCACCTCGCGAGCCCCGACAGCAACAGGTTCATGATCAGGTACAGCACGAAGGCGATGCACCACAGCGTGAAGAGGTAGCGGTTGCCGTAGAAGCTGCCGAGGTTGTTCAGGGTCACGCGCAGCAGCTCGGGGTATCCGACGATGTACGCGAGCGACGTGTCCTTGAGCAGGACGACGAGCTGCGCGACGATGATCGGCAGCATCTGCCGGAACGCCTGCGGGAACTCGACGAGCATCTTCGACTGCAACGGCCGCATGCCGAGGCTCAGCGCCGCCTCGCGCTGGCCACGGGGCAGTGCCACGATGCCCGCGCGCAGCGCCTCGCCGATGAGTGCGCCGTTGTAGATGGCGAGCGCCGACACGACCGCCCAGTACTGGCCCGTTCCCGCCACGAGCAGGATGAACAGCATCATGAGCAGCACCGGCATGCCGCGGAAGAACTCGATGAGCACCGCGGTGGGGATGCGGATCCAGGGGTTCGCCGCGCTGCGCAGCAGCGAGAACAGGATGCCGAGCGCGACGGCGAGCACGGCCGCGACTGCGGCCGCCTGCAGGGTTCCCACGACGCCGACGCCGAAGACGAAGCCCCACATCTCCGGGTCGAGGACGATGTCCCACCGGCTCGGGTCGAACATGCCGGGCAGCGTGATGCCGCCGGACTCGCGCGGCGCGTTGAGCGTCGCGAACATCCAGCCGAGTCCCGCGATCGCGAGCACCGCGGTGACGACGGAGAGGATGGTCGACAGGCGCCGGGCGCGGGGGCCGGGCGCGTCGAAGAGGACGCCGGCGCCGCTCATCGCTGCACCACCCACTTCCGCTCGAGCTGGGTCGCGATGAGGCCCAGGGGCACCGTGATCACGAGGTAGAAGAATGCGACGCCCACGAGCACCGCGATGACGGCGTCCCCGTTCGCGTTCGCCAGGGTTCTGCCGACGCCGAAGAGCTCGCTGACGAAGCCGACCCCGCCGACGACGGAGGTGTTCTTCGTGAGCGCGATGAAGACGTTGATCAGCGGCGGGATCGTCATGCGGAACGCCTGCGGCAGGACGATGAGCGACACGGTCTGGGTGAACCCGAGCCCGAGGCTCCGAGCGGCCTCGGCCTGGCCGATGGGCACGCCGTTGATGCCGGAGCGCAGCGCCTCCGCCACGAACGGCGAGGTGTACACCGCGAGCGCGATCATGCCGGCGATCAGGTACGGCAGACGCGAGCCGAGGATCGGCAGGATGATCGCGCAGAAGATGACGACCAGCGTGAGCGGGGTGTTGCGGATGATCTCCGTGTACACGGTCGCGACCGTGCGCATCGCCCCGATCGGCGAGATGCGCATCGCCGCCACGACCGTGCCGATGACGAGCGCGCCGACGCCGCCGACGGCGAGCAGCAGCAGCGTCACGCTGAAGCCCTCGAGGTACAGCGGGAGATTCGCGATGACGACGTCCACGCGGGTCCTCTCAGTGGTACTGGGTGGGCGGTCCGGGCCCGTCGGGCCCGGACCGCCCCTGGTCGGCTCCGGCCGACGATCAGTAGCGGTCGACGGCGGGCGGGTCGATGAACGGCAGGATGGTGCCGGCCGTCGAGTTCCACGCCTCTTCGTAGGTGCCGTCCTCGTACGACTCCTCGAGCACGTCGTTGATCCACATGCGGAAGTCGGTGTCGTCGAGTGCGAGGCCGATGCCGTACGGCTCCTCGGTGAACGGGTCGCCGACGACCTTGAACTCGCCCTCGTTCTGGGCGGCGAGGC
Organism: Agromyces sp. LHK192; assembly: GCF_004006235.1. Taxonomy (NCBI): domain Bacteria; kingdom Bacillati; phylum Actinomycetota; class Actinomycetes; order Micrococcales; family Microbacteriaceae; genus Agromyces; species Agromyces sp. LHK192. The sequence continues at coordinate 1,747,421 of NZ_CP034753.1, read as the reverse complement.
CCGCGAGGATCACGTTGTCGGTCGACACCGCGACGACCTGGCCGCTGCGCAGCGGCTCGAGGCAGTTCGAGTAGGTGTCGGTCTCGAGCACCTCGGCACCGAGTTCCTTCAGGTTGGCCGCGGGCGTCGAGCCCGTGACCGAGCACACCGGCTGGCCGACGAGGTCGTCCTCGCTGGTGATGTCCTCGTTGTCGGCGAGCACGAGGATCGACTGGCCCGCCAGGTAGTACGGACCCGCGAACGACACGACCTCCTTGCGCTTGTCGTTGATCGTGTAGGTCGCGATGACGATGTCGACCTGGCCGTTCTGGATGAACGGTTCACGGTTCGCCGAGACGGTCTCGACCCATTCGATGTTCTCGGGCGCGATGCCGAGCTTGCCGGCGATGATCTTGCCGATCTCGACGTCGAAGCCCTCGGGCTCTCCCGACGGCCCGACGAGGCCGAACAGCGGCTGGTCGAACTTCGTGCCGATCGTGATGGTGCCGGCCTCGCTCAGCTCGGCCATCGTGGTTCCGGCTTCGAAGGTGGGCGCGGGCTCGGTCGTCGGCTCGGCCTCCTCCGAACCGCCGCCGGCGCAGCCGGCGAGCACGAGCATGGCTGCGGCCGAAGCCGCGATCATGGCGATACTGCGTCGTTTCATCTCTCTGCCTCTTTCTTCCGTTGGTCCCGGCCGCTCGTGGCAACCCAGGCTGTACGTCGAGCTAGTGCTCGAGGATCTTGGACAGGAAGTCCTTCGCGCGGTCGGACTTCGGGTGGTCGAAGAACTCGGCAGGGGTCGCCTCCTCGACGATGCTGCCGTCGGCCATGAAGAGCACGCGATCGGCCGCCTTGCGCGCGAAGCCCATCTCGTGGGTGACCACGATCATGGTCATGCCCTGTTCGGCGAGGCCGACCATGACGTCGAGCACCTCGTTGATCATCTCGGGGTCGAGCGCGCTGGTCGGCTCGTCCATGAGGATGAGCTTCGGGTTCATCGCGAGCGATCGGGCGATCGCGACGCGCTGCTGCTGGCCGCCCGAGAGCTGCGCGGGCAGCTTCTTGGCCTGGTTCGCGACGCCGACCCGGTCGAGCAGCTCCATCGCCTTCGCCTCGGCATCCTTCCGGGACATCCGCTTCACCCGCGTGGGCGCGAGCGTGACGTTCTCGAGGACGGTCTTGTGCGCGAAGAGGTTGAACGACTGGAATACCATGCCGACGTCGGCGCGGAGCTTCGCGAGTGCGGCGCCCTCCTCGGGCAACTGCTCACCGTCGATCGTGATCGTGCCGGAGTCGATGGTCTCCAGGCGGTTGATGGCCCGGCACAGCGTCGACTTGCCGGAGCCCGACGGCCCGATGACCACGACGACCTCGCCGCGGTTGACCACCGTGTTGATGTCGTTGAGCACGTGCAGGTCGCCGAAGTGCTTGTCGACGTGCTCGATGACGACGAGCGGTTCACCGCGCTTCACCGAGATGTTGGACGTCGGGGCAGCGTCGGGCGTCAGGGACATATCCCCCAAACTAGGGACGGTCACCCCCGCGCCGCCACAGTCCGGGCGGGCGGTTACCGATTCGTAACCGGTGAGCGAGACTCAGGAGCGCTGCGCGAACGCGCTCTCGTAGAGGCAGACCGATGCCGCGGTGGCGAGGTTCATCGACTCGGCGTGCCCGTAGATCGGCACGGTGACCGCGCGGTCGGCGAGGGCGAGCTGCTCGTCGAGGAGCCCGCGCGCCTCGTTGCCGAACAGCCATGCGGTCGGGCCCGCGAGGACGCCGGCGTTGCGGACGTCGAGGAGGTCGTCGCCCTTGACGTCGGCGGCGAGCACGACCAGCCCCGCAGCGCGGGCGCGCTCGAGCACGTCCTCGAGCGAGGCACCCACCGCGACCGGGACGTGGAAGATCGACCCCGTCGACGACCGGACCACCTTGGGGTTGTAGAGGTCGACGGCGCGACCGGAGAACACCACCGCGTCGGCTCCGGCCGCATCGGCCGCGCGCACGATCGTGCCGGCGTTGCCGGGGTCGCGCACCTCCTCCAGGATCGCGACGAGCTTCGGCCCGCTCGCGAACACGTCCTTCAGCGCGGTCGGGAACTGCCGGCACACGGCGACGAATCCCTGCGGCGTCACCGTGTCGGCCATGGACTCCAGGACCTGCTCGGTGACGAACTCGACCGTGAGCCCCGCCTCGGCCGCAGCCCGCCGGATGCCGTCGTGCCGGTCGAGCGCCGACGGCGTCGCGAACAGCTCCACGACGAGCTCGGGCCGGAAGCGCAGCGCCTCGGAGACGGCCTGCGGCCCTTCGAGCAGGAACAGCCCGCTCTCGACTCGAGCCGGTTTCTTCGCGAGCTTCGCGACGGCACGCACGCGCGGGGAACGGGGGTTCTCGAGCATGCGTCCAGTCTACGGCGGGCATGCGAACGGCCCCGGCACCACGTGGGTGCCGGGGCCGTTCGAAGACCTGCGCGGTGCTTACGCCGCGGTCTTGGGGGCCGACGTGTCGGCCGGGAGCGCCTGCTTGGCCGACTCGACGATCGCCGCGAAGGTCGCGGGCTCGTTCACGGCGAGCTCGGCGAGGATGCGACGGTCGACCTCGATGCCCGCGAGGCCGAGGCCCTGGATCAGGCGGTTGTAGGTGAGGCCGTGCTGACGCGAGGCCGCGTTGATGCGCTGGATCCACAGGCGGCGGAAGTCGCCCTTGCGCTTGCGACGGTCGTTGTACGAGTAGACGAGGGAGTGGGTGACCTGCTCCTTCGCCTTGCGGTAGAGGCGCGACCGCTGGCCGCGGTAGCCCTCGGCGCGCTCCAGGATGACGCGACGCTTCTTGTGCGCATTGACTGCGCGCTTGACTCTAGCCATGACTCTGTATCTTCCTTACGGTTCGGACCGGCTCAGCGGCCGAGGAGCTTGTTGACGACCTTGGCGTCGGGCGCCGAGAGGACCTTGTCCTGGTTGAGGCGGCGGGTGCGCACCGAGGACTTGCCCTCGAGGTTGTGGCGCATGCCGGCCTGCTGCTTCTTCAGCTTGCCGGTGCCGGTGATCTTGAAGCGCTTCTTGGCCCCGGAGTGGGTCTTCTGCTTCGGCATCTCGTGTTTCTCCTTGGTTCTGCCGCCACGCGAGTGACGGACGTCAGTGTTGGCCTAGGCCTCGGTGGCCTCGGCCGTCTGCGGCTCGGCACCGGCCGGGGCGTCGCCCTCGGGTCGGGCCTTCGCCGCAGCACGCTGTGCATTCGCCTCGGCCTTGGCCTCGGACTTGTTCCTGAGCGGAGCGATGACCATCACCATGTTGCGGCCGTCGATCGTGGGGTTGTGCTCGACAGTGCCGAACTCGGCGACATCCTCGGCGAAGCGCTGCAGCAGGCGGACGCCCATCTCGGGACGCGACTGCTCGCGACCGCGGAACAGGATCATCGCCTTGACCTTGTCGCCGGCCTTCAGGAAGCCGACGGCGCGCTTCATCTTGGTCTCGTAGTCGTGCTTGTCGATCTTGAGGCGGAACCGGACCTCCTTGAGGACGGTGTTCGCCTGATTGCGCCGAGCCTCCTTGGCCTTCTGCGCAGCCTCGTACTTGTACTTGCCGTAGTCCATGATCTTGACGACCGGCGGACGGGAGTTCGGAGCGACCTCGACGAGATCGAGGTCGGCCTCCTGCGCCAGCCGCAGGGCCACCTCGATCTTCACGACGCCGACCTGTTCCCCGCCAGGTCCCACGAGGCGGACCTCCGGGACGCGGATACGGTCATTGGTACGCGGATCGCTGATGCGTGTCTCCTCTACTCGAACAGTGCTCAAGCTCGTACGGGAGACGGATGCCGCCCGGACGACGAGAGCGGAAATCCACGCGCGGCCCGGCGGAATCTCGATTCCGCGCGGCTCACGCGGCACCCTGTCTACCCCTCGCCTACGGCGAGCGGCGGAGTGCAATCAACCCGGTAACCTTGGTGAAGCGGTATGCGCGGGTGGGAGTATCTCCACTTTCGTACCGGGGACAAGCCCCGGAGCCCGAAGAAGTCTAGCAGAGGATGTCTGTGAGCAACAGTTCAGACGAGTCGACGGTCGGCGCGGGCGTCGCCGACCACCAGCACGAGCAGGTCTCGGAGGCCACGCGCGACATCGCGGAGGTGCCGGCGGTCGAGGTGATCACGACCGCGTCGGTGCACCTCATGAGCGCCGCTGCCGTCAAGGTCGGGCTCGCCGACGACCCCGACAATCAGACCGACCTCGACGAGGCGCGCAAGCTCATCAACGCGCTGGCCGGCCTCATCACCGCGGGAGCCCCCGAGATCAGCGACATGCACGCGCGCTCCCTGCGCGACGGCCTGCGTTCGCTGCAGCTCGCGTTCCGCGAGGCATCCGTCATCCCCGACGAGATCGGCAAGGGGCCCGGCGAGAAGTGGACCGGCCCGGTCACCTGAGCCGAGCCGGCACCGTCACGGTTGGCAGCGCGGACACCGGAAGGTGATGCGCTCCTCGAGGGCGCTGCGGCCGAGTTCGCCTCGCTCGATGCGCGTGCCGCATCGACGGCACGGCTGCCCGCCGCGCCCGTAGACCCACAGCCGCTCGCCCCGACGGTCGACGCCGGTGGTGACGCGCGCGACGCGGTCGCGATTGGCGACGATCAGCCGCCGACCGAGGTCGATCACGGCCGCCGGATCCGGTACCTCTCCGATCGGCCGGTCGGGTCGGATGCCCCGGAGGAAGCACAGCTCGTTCGCGTAGACGTTGCCGAGGCCGGCGAGGTTTCGCTGGTCGAGCAGGGCCACAGCCGCGGGAACGCCCTGGTCGGCGGTGAGCCGTCGCAGCGCCTCGTCGGCGTCCCAGTCCGGGCCGAGCAGGTCGGGGCCGAGGTGGCCGACCGCCCCCGCCTCGGTGGCGCGCGGGATCACCTCGACCACGCCGAGCTCGAACCCGACGGCGACCGCGTCGGCGGTCTCGAGCACGGCGCGGGCGAGGTACGCCGGGCGGCTCCACCGCTCGCCGGGGCGGAACACGCGCCAGGAGCCCTCCATCTTCAAGTGCGAGTGGACGGTCTGCTCGCCGATACGGAACAGCAGGTGCTTGCCGCGCGCCAGCACCTCGTCGACCCGAAGGCCGGCGAGGTCGACGGTCGCGTACCGAGGCACGCGGAAATCGGTGCGCACCAGTTCGGCGCCCTCGATCGCCTGGCGGAGCCGCGCCGCGGTCTGGAAGACCGTGTCACCCTCTGGCATCGAACCGCAGCCCCCTCGGCGTCTCGCCGAACCCCGCGACCGACAGTGCGCGGCCGAGCGGCGTGCCGAGCACGAACGCGCCGTTGACCTGTTCGACCGCGAGCCGGCGGATCCGTCCGGCGCGCACGACCCCGGCGAGCGCACCGGCCGCCGCGGCGAGCGCGCCCTCGTCGTCGGTGTACGCCAGCACGGTCTTGCCGCCGCGTTCGACGTAGAGCACGAGCTCGCCGTCGACCAGCACGACCATCGCGCCCGCCTTGCGCGCCGCGCGGTGCGAGCTCTCGCCCGGCGGCTCGGGCCACGGCAGGGCGGCGCCGAACGCGTTCGCGGGATCCGTCGCGGCGAGCAGCACCGGGCGGGCGGCGTCCTGCTCCCCCGCGCGCCGCGCGGTGGCGCCGGCCGTCGGCTCCTCGTCGCGATCGGCATACCCGCGGAGCCGGTCGACCGCTCCGGGCGCAGCGAACTGCGCGGCGCCGAGGCGCTCGACGAAGTACCCGCGGCGAGCGCGCCCCGAATCCTCGAACCCGCGCAGCGTGCGATAGGCGAGCGCGAAGCCTCCCACCACCCCTTCCGCGACCGCGGCGCCGCGCGTGACGACCCCGTAGCGATCGAGCAGCGTCTCGCCGAGTGCATGCGCGCGCCGGGTGGCATCGTCGTCGACCAGCGGCAGGATGGACCACCGGCCGGCCACCGACGGCGGTCCGGTCCGGCTCGGCGCCGCCGGTCGGGGCAGCGACCTGCCCCGGAGCATCCGGGACCTCGGTGCCTGCCGCGGCGTCTTGTGCGAGCTTCGACCCCCTGAGACGAGGGCTCGCACGGGTGCGAACGTGTCGTTGGTGACCAGCCCCGCCCACACGAGGCCCCAGATCGCCTCGACGAGGTCGGCGTCGGCGACCGGTTCGTCGAGGCTGCCGAACGTGCCGATCGCGTCGGCGAGCTGCCGGAAGAAGAAGGCTCCGCCGGATCCGAGGGCGATGAGCACCTCGCGCTGAACGGCGGTGAGCTCGGGGTCGGGCACCGGCTGCATCGTGAGCGGCGCGGACTCGGCGAGGTGCAGCGACACCCATCCGTCGTCCCCGGCGAGCGGGCCCGCTCCCGCCCACACGACCTCGCCGGTCGCGGTCAGCTCGTCGAGCATGGTCGGACTGAAGTCGGACACGCGCGACGACAGCACCAGCGACTCCCAGGCCGACGCGGGCAACCGTGCGCCCTCCAGTTGCTCGACGACGGCGAGCACCCCGTCGATGCCACGCAGCGGGCGACCGACGTGCTGCCATTCGGGGAGGAATCGCGCGAGGGCCCGCTGGGGCACCGGCTCGACCTCGTGCCGCAGCGCGGCGAGCGACCTGCGCCGGAGCCGGCGCAGCACCTCGGCATCGCACCACTCGGCACCCGTTCCGTGGGGGCGGAACTCACCCTCGACGACGCGCCGTTCGTCGGCGAGGCGCCGCAACGCCGCCTTGGCGACCGCCACGCCGATGCCGAACCGGTCGGCGACGTCTTCGGCGCGGAACGGCCCGTGCGTGCGGGCGAACCGGCTCACGAGGTCGCCGAGCGGATCGCCGACCTGCTCCGCGAACGCGACGGCCACCCCCGGCGGCACGGGCACGCCGAGCGCGTCGCGGAGGCGACCCGCGTCCTCGACCGCCGCGAAGTGCTCCCGTCCCGCGAAGGTCACCCGCACCGCCCGCCGTGCGGCGACGAGTTCGCCGGCCGCAGCGGAGGCATCCGTGTCCGGTGCGACGCGCGCGCCGAGCTCGTCGTCGGTCAACGGGCCGAGCAGGCGCAGGAGGTCGGCCACCCCCTCGGCGCCGTGGACCCGGCGGTCGTCGGCGAGCCGCTGGAGCTCGCGCTCGGTCTGCTCGATCACGCCCGGATCGAGCAGCTCGCGCAGCTCGACCCGGCCGAGCAGTTCGCCGAGGAGCGCGGAGTCGATCGCGAGCGCGGCGGCGCGACGTTCGGCGAGGGGCGAGTCCCCCTCGTACATGAATGCGCCGACGTAGCCGAACAGCAGCGCGCTCGCGAACGGACTCGGCGAGTCGGTCGTCGTCTCGACGAGCCGAACGCGTCTCGCACCGACGTCGCGCGAGAGCTGGAGCAGTGCGGGCACGTCGTACACGTCCTGCAGCACCTCGCGGACGGTCTCGAGGATGATCGGGAACGTCGGGTACGCACTCGCGACCTCGAGCAACTGGGCGGAGCGCTGTCGTTGCTGCCAGAGCGGCGACCGGCGGCCCGGTTGGTAGTTCGGCAGGAGCAGGGCGCGTGCCGCGCACTCGCGGAACCGGCTCGCGAAGAGGGCCGATCCGCCCACCTCGTCGGTGACGAGCTGCTCGAGCTCGTCGGGTTCGAACACGAAGAGGTCGGCGCCCGGCGGGTCGACGCCGGTATCCGGGATGCGCACGATGATGCCGTCGTCGGCGGCGACCGCCGCGCCGTCGACCCCGAGCCGCTCGCGCACGCGGGCGGCCACGGCGAGCGCCCACGGCGCGTGCACCGGCATCCCGAACGGGGAGTGCAGGATGACGCGCCAGTCGCCGAGCTCGTCGCGCGTGCGCTCGATCACGAGCGTGCGATCGCTCGGAACGTGACCGGTCGCCCGCTGCTGGTCGGCGAGGAACGTGACGAGGTTGCCGGCTGCGAACGCATCGAGTCCGGCCGCGGTCACGCGCGCCCGGGCGTCGGATTCGCCCGCGCCGGCGATCTCGCGCATGAAGGCGCCGAGGGCGCGACCGAGCTCGGCCGGTCGCCCGAGACCGTCGCCCTTCCAGAACGGCACCCGACCCGGCTGCCCGAACGCGGGCACCACGTTGACGCGATCGAACGTGATCTCCTGGATGCGCCAGCTCGTCGCCCCGAGCGCGAAGACGTCGCCGACCCGCGACTCGTAGACCATCTCCTCGTCGAGCTCCCCCACCCGGCGCCCGCCGGACTCGTCGCCGACGAGGAACACGCCGAACATGCCGCGATCGGGGATGGTGCCGCCGCTGGTCACCGCGAGGCGCTGCGCCCCCGGTCGCCCGGTGATGGTGCCCTGCTCGCGGTCCCAGACGACCCTGGGCCGAAGCTCGCCGAAGCGATCCGACGGGTACCGCCCGGCGAGCAGGTCGAGCGTCGCCTCGTAGGCCGACCGCGGGAGCGTCGCGAAGGGCGCGGTGCGACGCACCGCGTCGAACCATCCGTCGACGTCGAGGGGTTCGATCGCGGCGGCCGCGATCGTCTGCTGCGCGAGGATGTCGAGCGGGTTCGACGGCACCCGCATCGTCTCGATCGCCCCGGCGAGCATCCGTTCGCTCGTGACGGCGGCGTGGATAAGGTCGGCCCGCTGCTTCGGGAAGATCACGCCGCGCGACACCTCGCCGACCTGATGGCCTGCGCGACCGAGGCGCTGCAACCCGCTCGAGACCGACGGCGGCGCCTCGACCTGCACGACGAGGTCGACGGCACCCATGTCGATGCCGAGCTCGAGGCTGGACGTCGCGACGACGCAGCGCAGGCGGCCGCTCTTGAGGTCGTCCTCGATCTCGGCGCGCTGCTCCTTGCTGACCGATCCGTGGTGTGCACGGGCGAGCACGAGGGGCGCTCCCCCGGTCTGGCCGGACTGCGCCATGATCGCGGCCGGCGGCCCCGAGGGCCGACCCGCGCCGACGAGCGCGGCCGCCCCCGGATCGGATGCCCCGGCGCTGGAGCCCTCGGCATCGGGGGTCTCCGATTCGGATGCCTCCGTCGCGAGCTCGTTCAGTCGCGCCGTGAGCCGCTCGGCGAGCCGACGCGAGTTCGCGAACACGATCGACGAGCGGTTCGCGAGCACCTGGTCGAGGATCGCCTCCTCGACGTGCGGCCAGATCGATCCCGTCGCGTCGTCGCTCGCCGGCAGCCGCGCCATGTCCTCGACGGGGACCACGACGCGCAGGTCGAACCGCTTCTCGCTCGGCGGTGCCACGATCTCGACCGGGGCTGCGGCGCTGAGGAACCGCGCCACCTCCTCGACCGGTCGCACCGTGGCCGACAGCCCGATACGCTGAGCGGGCTTCGGCAGGAGGGCGTCGAGGCGCTCGAGCGACAGGGCGAGGTGCGCGCCGCGCTTGGTCGCAGCGACCGCGTGGATCTCGTCGACGATCACCGTCTCGACCGCGCGCAGGGTGTCGCGTGCCTGCGACGTCAACATGAGGAACAGCGACTCGGGCGTCGTGATGAGGATGTCCGGCGGTGTGCGGAGCAGGGCGCGCCGCTCGTTCGCCGGCGTGTCACCCGACCTGACGCCGACGCTCACGTGCGGCGGCTCCAGGCCGAGCCGGTTGGACACTCGGGCGATCCCCGTCAGCGGCGCCCGGAGGTTGCGTTCGACATCGACGCCGAGCGCCTTGAGCGGCGACAGGTAGAGCACTCTGGTGCCCGCTTCCGGAGGCGGCGGCTCGGTGTGCAGCCGGTCGATGGCCGACAGGAACGCCGAGAGCGTCTTGCCCGACCCGGTCGGCGCGACCACGAGGGCGTGCGCGCCACGGCCGATGGCCTCCCACGCGGCGGACTGCACGGCCGTGGGCGCGCGGAAGGATTCCGAGAACCACGTGCGGGTGGCTTCGGAGAAGGCGTCGAGCGCGTCCACCCCTCCATCCTGCCGCGACCCGGTGACATCATGGCCGCCGGCAGGGCCGGGGTCACCCGGCGAGGGCCCGCCGCACCGCCTCGAGGGTCTCGTCGACGGCGGAGGCATCCGTCGCCCGATTGCTCATCGAGAACCTGAGGACCTCACGATCGCGCCACCGCGACGCGTGGGCGAACGCGACGCCGTCGGCATCGAGCAACCGGGCGAGCGCGACGGCCTCGCGTCCCTCGAACGCTGCGCACACCTGCGTGTACGTCACCTCGTTGAGCACCTCCGCGCCGGGCGTCGCGCGGAGGCCGTCGGCGAGGCGGACGGCGTTCGCGGCGAGGCCGTCGACGAGGGCGGCGACACCGGCACGCCCGAGCTCCCGCAGCGCGGCGTACACCGGCACGCCGCGCGCTCGGCGCGAGAGCTCGACCACCCGATCGCTCGGGTCGATCCCCTCGCCGGCCACCGGCAGGTAGTCGGCGTGCACCGAGACGGCGGACACGAGCGGGTCGGCATCCGCGACCGCCACGATGCCCGCGTCGTACGGCACGTTGAGCGTCTTGTGCGCATCCGTCGCCCACGAGTCGGCGGCCTCGACGCCCGCGACGAGGTGACGCAGGCGCGGGCTCGCCGCCGCCCAGAGCCCGAACGCGCCGTCGACGTGCACCCAGGCGCCCGCGTCGCGCGCGATCGGGATCGCCTCGGCGAACGGATCCGAGGCGCCCGAGTGCACGTTGCCCGCCTGCAGGCACACGATGACCGGGCCGTCGTGCCCGGTCCTCCGTCCGCCGCCGTGCCCCTCGAGCGCGTCGGCGAGCGCCCCGGGGAGGATCCGCCCCTCCTCGTCGCACGCGATGACCTCCGGAAGGCCGAGGCCGAGCACCCGCAGCGCGACGGCGACCGACGGATGATGTTCCGCCCCGGCGATGACCCGAACCCTCGGAGCCCCCTGGATGCCATCGCGGACGTCATCCCACCCGGCCCGTGCGAGCACGTCATGACGCGCCGCGGCGAGAGCGACCGTGTTCGCCGTCGTCGCGCCGGTCGTGAACCCGGCCGCCGTGCCGCCGGGCAGGCCCAGGAGGTCGCAGAGCCATTCGCCGGCCAGCTCCTCCACCGCGACCACCCCCGGGGTCGGCTCGCGCAGCACGGCGTTCTGATCCCAGGCGGAGACCAGCCAGTCAGCCGCGAGCGATGCCGGCGACGTGCCGCCGATGACCCACCCGTGGAAGCGCGGCGACTGCATCGCCATGAGCCCGGGGACGACCGCCGCGGCGAGCGACTCGACGACCGCGACCGAGTCCTCGCCGGCGTCCGGCAGCGCACGGCCGAGTGCGTCCTTCACGTCTTCGATCCCCGCGGACGGGGCGATCGGGCGCTCCGCGACGCCGTCGAGCCAATCCTCCGCCGCGCGCGCCGCGACGGCCAGCGGACCCCGGTACTGCGCGCCGAACGCGGACGACGGCTCCATCGCTCCACCCCCGCGCGCATCTTCCCGCGGCAGCCGGCGGTCGGCAACCCCTCCGGACCCGGAAGCGAGCCCCTCAGCCGCGGTCGGCGGCGACGAGCTTCACGGCCAGCGAGTCGACGCCCGCCGCGATCGCGTCGTCCTCCGACCAGCGTCGGGCGAGGCGCGCCGTCGTCGCGTCGAGCTCGGCACGGGTGAGCCCGGCGACGAGGGTCAGACGGACGACCAGCTCCGGCCCCGCGAGGCGCGCCTGCGGATCGCCCGGCAGGAGATCGACGCCGAGTACCGCGAGCTCGGTGCCGATCGAGCGTTCGAACGCGGCGCGGATCACCGGAGCGGCGAACGGCGGATGCCACGGCATCGACTGCGCGACCGCCCACACCGCCGGGCGCCGGAGCACGAACTCGTCGTCGGGGGATCCCGCGTCGAGCACGACGAGGTCGGTACCGTCGTCGGCCGCGGCGAGCGCGACGCGCACCCCGTCCGCCGGCACCGGCCGAGCCTTCGGATTCCACCGCGACATGGTCGCGACCGACGAGAAGACCGGCAGGACCTTACGGCCGTCGGGGCCCGCGACCGTCACGATCGAGAGCTCCTGGCTCTTCTCGACGGCATGCCCGTGCGCACCGATCTCCGTGCCGCCGTCACCGAGTTCCGCGAGCAGCGGGATCAGCAGTCGCGATCGCGCGAACGCCTCGACGACCGACTCCTGGTCACCTGGGCCGTCGCGGAATCGTCGCACCGCCGCGGCGAGCGCCGGCGGCGCGCTCCCGTCGTCGGCGGCGTGCCGGTTCGCATCGAAGGACCGACCGGCCCACGGGTTGCCGGCCGAGTCGGTCGCTCCACCGGGCTCGGCCGCACCGGGCTCGTTCGCGGCGTGCTCGTTTGCGCCGGCCGGTTCCGATCCCGCCGGCACCGGGTCAGTGCGAGGCGACATCCAGCGCCTCGGGCAGCGTGAACGCTCCCGCGTACAGCGCCTTGCCGACGATCGCACCCTCGACGCCCAGCGGCACGAGTTCGCGAAGGGCGGCGATGTCGTCGAGGCTCGACACGCCGCCGGACGCGACGACGGGCCGGCGGGTGCGCTCGGTGATCTGGCGCAGCAGGTCGAGGTTGGGGCCCTGCAGCGTGCCGTCCTTCGTCACGTCCGTGACGACGTACCGGGCGGCCCCCGCCTCCTCGAGGCGGTCCATGACCTGCCAGAGGTCGCCGCCGTCCTTGGTCCAACCGCGGGCGGCGAGCGTGGTGCCACGCACATCGAGCCCCACGGCGATGGCCTCGCCGTACTGGGCGATGACGGATGCCGCCCACTCCGGGTTCTCGAGCGCGGCGGTGCCGAGGTTGATGCGCTTCGCGCCGATCTCGAGCGCGTGCTCGAGGGAGGCGTCGTCGCGGATGCCGCCGGACAGTTCGACGTTCACGCCGCGCACCTGGCGGATGACCTTCTTCAGGATGCCGGCGTTCGAACCGCGGCCGAAGGCGGCGTCGAGGTCGACGAGGTGGATCCACTCCGCGCCCTGGTCGGCCCAGTCGGCGGCTGCGTCGACCGGGTCGCCGTAGTTCGTCTCGGTTCCGGCCTCCCCCTTCGTCAGCCGGACGGCCTTGCCGCCTGCGACGTCGACGGCCGGCAGCAGCACCAGCCGGGGGGTCTTGTTGAACTCACTCATCACTGTCCTCGGATCGGGAAGCCGCACGTTGACGTGCGACCTTCGGCACAGTCACAGCATCCTAGTCCCGGAGCGTCCCGATCCAATTGCCGAGGAGACGGATGCCAGCATCCGACGACTTCTCCGGATGGAACTGGGTCGCCGACAGCGGGCCGTTCTCGACCGCGGCGAGGAACCTGCCGCCGTGCTCGGACCAGGTGACGCTGGGTTCCGGGAACGGCGGCGAGACATCGAGCGTCCACTCCTGCGCGGCGTACGAGTGGACGAAGTAGAAGCGCTCGTGCTCGATTCCGGCGAACAGCGCGCTGCCTTCCCCCGGCTCGACCGTGTTCCACCCCATGTGCGGCAGCACCTCGGCGGGCAGGGCGCTGACGACGCCCGGCCATTCCCCGAGGCCCTCGGTGTCGACGCCGAACTCCACGCCGCGCTCGAAGAACACCTGCATGCCGACGCAGACGCCCAGGACGGGCCGCCCGCCCGCGAGCCGGCGGTCGATGAGCTCGTCACCGCGTACCGCGCGCAGCTGCTCCATGACGGCCCTGAAGGCGCCGACGCCCGGCACGAAGAGGCCGTCCGCCTCCATGACCGCGGTGCGATCCGCCGTCACCTGCACCTCCGCGCCGGCACGCTCGAGCGCCTTCGCCGCGGAGTGGATGTTGCCCGAACCGTAGTCGAGCACCACGACGCGCCGAGCTCTCGTCACAGGGCGCCCTTCGTCGAGGGGATGCCGACCACGAGCGGGTCGTACGCCTTCGCCTGGCGGAACGCGCGCGCGAACGCCTTGAACTCCGCCTCGGCGATGTGGTGCGGGTCGCGGCCGCCGAGCACGTTGACGTGCACCGTGAGGGCGGCGTTGAACGTGATCGCCTCGAATACGTGTCGCACCATCGAACCGGTGAAGTGCCCGCCGATGAGGTGGTGCTCGAAGCCGGCGGGCTCGCCGGTGTGCACGAGGTACGGGCGGCCCGAGATGTCGACGACGGCCTGGGCGAGCGCTTCGTCGAGCGGGACGAGTGCGTCGCCGTACCGCGAGATGCCTGTCTTGTCGCCGAGCGCCTGGCGGATCGCCGTGCCGAGGGCGATGCCGACGTCCTCCACCGTGTGGTGGACGTCGATGTGGATGTCACCGCTGGCGCGCACCGTGAGGTCGGTGAGCGAGTGCTTCGCGAACGCGGTGAGCATGTGGTCGTAGAACGGCACGCCGGTCTCGAGGTCGCTGCTGCCGGTGCCGTCGAGGTCGATCGACAGGTCGATGCTCGACTCGCTCGTCTCCCGCTGCACGCGAGCGGTGCGGTGGGGCTTCGGAGTGGTCATGCCGTCATCCTATTCGGCGCGAAGAGGGCGATCGCCTCGAGGAAGGCCGTGGTCTCCGCCTCGGTGCCGGCCGTGACGCGGAGGCATCCGTCGATGCCGATCTCGCGGATGAGGATGCCGCGCGCGAGCAGTCCCTCGAACACCGCGCGCGGGTCGTCGACGCCGCCGAAGAGCACGAAGTTCGCGCCGCTGCGGTAGGGCCGGAAGCCGAGCGCGCCGAGTTCGACGACGATGCGCTCGCGTTGCCCGCGGATCTCGTCGACCATCGCCAGCATCTGGTCGGCGTGCGCGAGCGCGCCGAGCGCGGCCGCCTGCGTCAGGGCCGACAGATGGTACGGGAGCCGCACGAGCCGGAGCGCGTCGATCGCCGCCGGGTCGCCGGCCAGGTAGCCGACCCGCGCGCCCGCGAAGGCGAACGCCTTGCTCATGGTCCGCGACACGAGCAGTCTCGGCCGGCCCGGCAGCAGGCTGAGCGCGCTCGGCGTGCCGGGATCGGCGAACTCGAAGTACGCCTCGTCGACCACGACGATGCCCCGCGCGGCGTCGACGACGGCCTCGACCGTCGCGAGCGACGCCGGGGTGCCGGTCGGGTTGTTCGGTGCGCAGAGCAGCACGATGTCGGGGTCGTGCTTCCGGATCGCCGCCACGGCGGTCTCGGGCGTCAGCTCGAAGTCGGCGTCTCGCGGCGCGTCGATCCACGCGGTTCCGGTGCCGGCCGACAGCAGCGAGTACATCGAGTACGTCGGCGCGAAGCCGAGGGCGCTTCGACCGGGACCGCCGAAGGCCTGCAGCACGTGCTGGAGCACCTCGTTCGACCCGTTCGCGGCCCAGACCTGTTCGGGCGCGAGGCCGTGTCCGAGGTACCGGGCGAATGCAGCGCGCAGTTCGGTGAACTCGCGGTCGGGGTACCGGTTGAGTCCGAGGATCGCCGACGCGACGCGCGACACGATGTCGTGCGCGACCGCCTCCGGGATGGGATGCGTGTTCTCGTTCACGTTCAACGCCACGGGCACGACCTTCTGCGGTGCCCCGTAGGGCATCTGACCGCGAAGGTCGTCTCGGATGGGGAGATCGTCGAGACTCGTCACCTGCTCAATGGTAGACGCGGCGCGAGAGGTGGGACGCCCTGCGACGTGCGGTCGGGCTGCGCCGGGAGCACTGCCGTCAGCGCCCCGCAGGCAGCGCGAGTTCCTGCCCCGGCTGCACGATCGGCGACTCGAGTCCGTTGATGCGGAGGATGTCGGCGATGACCTCGCGCGGGTCGTCGTCGGGGGCGATCATGACCGCGAGTTCCCAGAGGGTGTCGCCGGCACCGACCGTGACGGTCTGCAGCGCTCCGCCCCCGGATGCTCCCCCGGCGGCGGCGGGCCCCGACCCGAGCACCGACACGAGCGTCCAGATCACGAGCGGCAGCGCCCCGAGCGTCGTGAACACGAGTCGCCCACGACGGGTGAGTCGCAGGCGCGTCCGCGGTGCCGTTCCGGTGGGTGCGAGCCCGTCGAATGCGGTCGGTGCGCTGGCGATGCTCATGATTCCTCCCGTGCCCTCCGTGTGTGGATCCCGGCTGGATCCGTATCCGGCGCTCGGCCGGGAGCGCCGGATACGAATCTCTGTTCCGAATATATCTTCGAATGTTCGAACTGGCAAGCGTCGACCTCCGTCCGGACTCGGCTGCCGATCGGGCGACACGCTCGAACAGATGTTTGTCGCTCGCCCGTTCGGCGGATACAGTTTCGAATGTCCGACTCCAGTCGAACACCGACCACCGACATCGACCGCCGAGCAGCGTGATCCGGCCGATGGACGCCGATGAGGTCGTCGCCGGCACCGACCGCCGACGGCCGTGACGAGGGGCTCAACGTGACCACCGACATCGACCGCACTCCCGATGCGGGCACCCGCCGGCGCAAGTCGCTGTCGCCGAAGCAGGTGGCGATCCTCGAGGTGATCCAGCGCTCGGTCGCCGGGCGCGGCTACCCGCCGAGCATGCGGGAGATCGGCGACGCGGTCGGGCTCTCGTCGCTGTCGAGCGTCACCCACCAGCTCAACCAGCTCGAGCTCGCCGGTTACCTCCGCCGTGACCCGAACCGGCCTCGCGCGCTCGAGGTGCTCATCGAGCTGCCGGGCGGTGAGGCGCGCGTGCCGACGATCGGGACCGCCGCGCCCGTCGGCGACGCCGCGATGGTCCCGCTCGTCGGCCGCATCGCCGCCGGCGTGCCGATCACGGCCGAGCAGCAGGTCGAGGAGGTCTTCCCCCTCCCCCGTCAACTCGTCGGCAAGGGCGAACTGTTCATCCTGAAGGTGGTCGGCGACTCGATGATCGACGCGGCCATCTGCGACGGCGACTGGGTCGTCGTCCGTTCGCAGAAGACGGCCGAGAACGGCGAGATCGTCGCGGCGATGCTCGACGGTGAGGCGACCGTCAAGGTCTTCCGCCAGCGCGACGGCCACACCTGGCTGCTGCCGCGGAACAGCGCGTTCGAGCCGATCCTCGGCGACGCCGCCGAGGTGCTCGGCAAGGTCGTCGCCGTGCTGCGCACGGTCTGAGCTCCGGCCCGTCCGGCGCCGGCGTCGACGAACGGCCCCTCCGCCGGATCAGCTGCCGCCGACCGGCGCTCCGATCCGCGGTCCGACGTGACCGGCCTGCGCCGGAAGGCCCCGCAGCCAGCCCAGCACGGCGTCCATGAACCCGGCGTGGTCGTCGCGGAACACCGTGTGCCCGGTGCCGCGCACGGTCTGCACGGTCATGCCCTGGCGACGCATCCGGTTCGCGACCTGCTCGGTGATGAGCAGGCTCTTCTCGGCGAGCAGCACGAGGCTCGGCGCGACCAGCCGCACCGGAGGAACGAGCGGGCGCGTGTCCGCGAAGCCGAGGACCGTGCGCTTGTCCCAGTCGCGCAGGGTCGCGAGCTCGATCTCGACGTCCTCGGCGTGCCACTTGGGGTTCATCTTCACGAGTGCCGTCCGACGCGGGCGCGGTGCGATCGCGAAGAAGAGCTTGAACGCGAGTCCGCGCAGGCCGCCCGGAAACGCGAACGCCGGGTCGATGTAGATCGCCGCGCGCGGGGCGAGCCGGTCGGCCACGAGGCTCGCGACCAGTCCGCCGAGCGAGTGGCCCATCACGACGTCGGGGGCGCCGCCGAGGAGCGGCTCCAATGTCTCGACCACGTCGTCGGCCCAGGCCGACGGCGAGTACCGCCGGGCTCGGGGGCTGCGGCCGTGTCCGGCCAGGTCGACGGCGAACACCCGGAATCCGTGCGACTCGAGCTCGGCCGTCACGCGATGCCAGGCACGCGAGTCCGACATGATGCCGTGGATGAGGACGGCCGTACGGGGACCGCGCCCGGATTCGGTCACCGCGAGCTGCATGCCGAGCACGCTACCTCGCCGACCTGAGCGGAAGCCGCCAAGCGGCGGTGCGCACGATGTGCATCGTGCGCACCGCCGCTCGCCGGCGGAATGCGTCGGCGACGGCTTGCGTCGGCGACGGCTTGCGTCAGCCGCCGACCGAGGCGCCCTCGCGGACCGCACGCGTCGCGGCGATGATGTGCTCGAGCGACGCGACGGTCTCCTCGTATCCGCGCGTCTTGAGGCCGCAGTCGGGGTTCACCCACAGACGGGATGCCGGGATCTCGGCGACGGCACGCTCGAGCAGGCCCTGCACCTCGTCGATGCTGGGCACTCGCGGGGAGTGGATGTCGTAGACGCCCGGGCCGATGCCGTGGTCGAAGCCGCTCGCCGAGATGTCGTCGACGACCTCCATGCGGCTGCGGGCCGCCTCGATCGAGGTGACATCCGCGTCGAGCTCGCGGATCGCGTCGATCACGACCCCGAACTCCGAGTAGCACAGGTGCGTGTGCACCTGCGTCGCGGCGGCGGCGCCCGCCGTCGCGAGCCGGAAGGAGCCGACCGACCAGTCGAGGTACGCGGGCTGGTCGGCGCGCTTCAGCGGCAGCAGTTCGCGCAGCGCCGGCTCATCGACCTGGATCACCCGGATGCCGGATGCCTCGAGGTCTGCGATCTCGTCGCGAAGGGCGAGGGCGACCTGGCGTGCCGTGTCGCCGAGCGGCTGGTCGTCGCGGACGAACGACCACGCCAGGATCGTGACCGGTCCCGTGAGCATGCCCTTGACGGGCTTCGCGGTGAGCGACTGCGCGTAGGTCGACCAGGCGACCGTCATCGGCTCCGGACGCGACACGTCGCCCCAGAGGATCGAGGGGCGCGTGCAGCGCGAACCGTAGGACTGCACCCAGCCGTGCTCGGTGACGGCGAAGCCCTCGAGCAGCTCGGCGAAGTACTGCACCATGTCGTTGCGCTCGGGCTCGCCGTGCACGAGGACGTCGAGGCCGAGCTCCTCCTGCAGTCGGATGACCCGCTCGATCTCCTCGCGCATCGCCTGCACGTACTCCTCGTGCGTCAGTTCGCCCTTCACCAGGCGTGCACGGGCGCGGCGGATGTCGCCGGTCTGCGGGAACGAGCCGATCGTGGTGGTCGGCAGCTCGGGCAGCTCGAGCGAAGCCTGAGCGGCGACGCGCGTGTCGAAGTCGTCTCGGCTGAAGTCGCCGTCGCGCAGCGCGGCCAACCGCTCGCGCACGTTCGGCACGCGGACCCCGGGGGCGCCGGCGCGGTCGGCGAGGGACGCGGTTGCGGCATCCAGCGCCTCGCCGATCGCCTCACGGCCCGAGACCAGGCCCGTCGCCAGCGTGGCGACCTGGCCGACCTTCTGGTCGGCGAACGCGAGCCAGCCGACCAGGCGCGGGTCGAGCTTCGACTCGTCCGCGACGTCGTGCGGCACGTGGAAGAGCGACGTCGACGTCGATACCGACACCTCACCGGACAGGTTCGCGAGGGCCTCGACCCGGTCGAATGCCGCCGCGAGGTCGCCGCGCCAGATGTTGTGGCCGTCGATCACGCCGGCGACCAGGGCCTTGCCCGCCAGCGACTCGGCCGTCGCCGGGTCCAGGCCCGACGGCACCGAGCCCTTCACCAGGTCGAAGCCGATCGCTTCGACCGGGGTCGCGGCGAGCGCGGGCAGCGCGTCGTCGAGGCCGCCGTAGGGCGCGGCGACGAAGATCGCCGGGCGCTGCTCGGCGGCACCGAGCGCGTCGTACGCGGCCCCGACCGACTCGAGCACCAGGTCGCGCGGCGCGTCGATGCTCTCGCTGACGAGCGCGGGCTCGTCGAGCTGGACCCACGAGGCCCCCGCTTCGGCGAGCTGCGCGAGCAATCGCCCGTACACCGGGAGCAGGTCGACGAGCCGGTCGAGCGGGCGGAAGCCGGCCGGCGCACCGTCGGCCGGCTTCGCGAGCGCCAGGAACGTGACCGGGCCGACGAGCACCGGACGCGTCAGGTACCCCGCGGCCCTCGCCTCGGCGAACTCCGCGACGAGGCGATCGCCGTGCGCGCTGAACGCGGTGTCCGGCCCGATCTCGGGGACGAGGTAGTGGTAGTTGGAGTCGAACCACTTCGTCATCTCGAGCGGCAGGTCCTCGCCTTCGCCGCGCGCGATCGTGAAGTAGCCGGCGAGGTCGACCGAGCCGTCCTCGGCGACGAGCCGCGCGAACCGCGACGGCACCGCGCCGACCGCGATCGCGGCGTCGAGCACCTGGTCGTAGTACGAGAACGACTCGGGGATCGACGAGTCGTCTCGGCCGAGGCCGAGCGCGGCGAGACGGTCGCGGTTCGCGGCGCGCAGCTCGGCGGCGCGGGCCTCCAGCTCGGCGGCGTCGATCGAGCCGGCCCAGAACGCCTCGACCGCGCGCTTGAGCTCGCGGCGGCGCCCGATGCGCGGGTATCCGAGGATCGTGCCCTTGGGGAACGCTGAGGTGGTCATCGTTGCGTCGAGTTCCTTTCGTGGACGGCCCCAGCGGGCCGGGGGTCGGAGACATGGTCGGACTGGGCGAGCTGCTCGATCACGTCGAGCACGGCGTCGTGACGGTTGAAGGTGTACAGGTGCAGGCCGGGGGCGCCGCCGGAGATCACCTCACGGGCGAGTTCGACCGCGAATCGGACGCCGATCCGCATCTGCGCCGAGGCATCCGGTTCGATCTCGAGGGAGATCGCGAGATCCGCCGGGGGTTCGACGCCGGTCAGTTCGGCGAGTCGCTTCAGCCGTCCGGGAGTGGTCGTCGGCATGATCCCGGGCAGGATCGGCATGGTGACACCGCCGCGGCGCGCGTGCTCGACGAACGTCAGGTAATCGTCGGCATACCAGAAGAGCTGGGTGATCGCGAGGTTGGCGCCGGCGGCCTCCTTCGCGAGGAGCACGTCGACATCGTGCTGGATGCCGCGAGAGCGCGGATGCCCGGTCGGGAACGCGGCGACGGCCACGCGCTCCGGTCGCGGGCGCTCGCGGATCGTGCTCGCGCCGGGGATCCCGGGGATGCCCGACACGCCGAACGGCTCGCGCTCCTCCTGCACGCGATGGATGAGCTGCACGAGCTCAGCGGCGCTGCGCAGGTCGCCCAGCCCGGCCTCGGACGCCTCACTGCCGATCGGCGGATCGCCGCGCAGGGCCAGGAAGCTCGTGATGCCGGCGTCCAGGAACCGGCGTACGAGCTGGTTCGCCTCGGCGTACGAGGAGCCCACGCACGTGAGGTGCGCCATGGGCTCGATGGCGGTGTGGTCCAGGAGATACCGCAGCACGGTGAGCGAGCGGTCGCGGGTGGAGCCCCCGGCGCCGTAGGTCACCGAGACGAAGGCGGGCTCGACCTCGGCGAGCCGGTCGATGGTGCGCCCGAGCGCGAGGGCGGCGGCGTCGGACCGCGGCGGGAGCAGCTCGAACGAGATCGCCGCGCGATGGATGCCGCCGTCGAGGTCGGACACTGCCATGTCGCTCCTGCCGGACTTCGCCGCAGGGACGGGAGGGCATCGGCACGCCGCGCCCCCCGACCGTCACGGCGGGGTGGTGTCGCGGGCGGGCGCCGGGCTCGGCTGTCGCTCCAGGTACCGGGCGTCGGACCCGGCACGTCGATCACGGGGCACGATACGCGGATCGCCGCGCAGCGGCCAGCGATGTGGCGGCGCGTGACGGATTCGGTCGGTCGACGCCCGCGCGCCGCGTCAGGCCGACTCGACCGCGGCGGACTCGACCGCGGCGGACTCGACCGCGGCAGACTCGACCGCGGCAGACTGCGGCGACGTCGCGAACCCGGCGAGTTGCGCCGCCTGCTCCGGCGAGGCCATCGCCCGGATGCGCGTGCCGTCCTCGACGTACTCGACCGAGAGCACCCGACCGGACTCGTGCAACGCCGACACGACATCGCCCCGGTCGTACGGCACGAGCAGGTCGATCTCGACGGCCGGGTCGGGGATCATCCGCCCGATCGCGGCCAGGACCTCGGCGACGCCCTCGCCGGTGCGAGCCGAGGCGAACATCGCGTCGGGTTCGAGGCCGCGCAGCACGAGACGGTCTTCCTCGGTGAGCAGGTCGGCCTTGTTGAACACGACGAGCTCGGGGATGTCGCGCGCACCGACCTCGCCGATGACGTCGCGCACCGTCGCGATCTGGCCGGCAGGGTCGGGATGCGCACCGTCGACGACGTGCACGATCAGGTCGGACTCGCCGACCTCCTCGAGCGTCGAGCGGAACGCCTCCACGAGCTGGTGCGGCAGGTTCCTCACGAAGCCGACCGTGTCGGCGAGCGTGTAGACGCGGCCGTCGGCCGTCGTGTTGCGGCGGACGGTGGCGTCGAGCGTCGCGAACAGCGCGTTCTCGACCAGCAGGCCTGCCCCGGTCATCCGGTTCAGCAGGCTCGACTTTCCCGCGTTCGTGTAGCCGGCGATGGCGACCGAGGGCACGGCGTTGCGCTTGCGGTTCGCGCGCTTCGCCTCACGAGCCGGCTTCATGCCCGCGATCTGCCGGCGCAGCTTCGCCATGCGGGAGTGGATGCGGCGGCGGTCGAGCTCGATCTTCGTCTCACCGGGGCCGCGCGAACCCATGCCGGCGCCGGCCGAGCCGACCTGTCCACCGGCCTGGCGCGACATCGACTCACCCCAGCCGCGCAGTCGCGGCAGCAGGTACTCGAGCTGCGCGAGCTCGACCTGCGCCTTGCCCTCGCGGCTCTTCGCGTGCTGGCTGAAGATGTCGAGGATCACCGCCGTGCGGTCGATCACCTTCACCTTGACCTGGTCTTCGAGCGCACGACGCTGGCTCGGCGCCAGTTCGGAGTCGGCCACGACGGTGTCGGCGCCCAGCGACGCGACGATGTGGCGGAGCTCTTCGACCTTGCCGCGGCCGAGGTAGGTCGACGGGTCGGGGTGCGGCCGACGCTGCAGTACGCCGTCGAGCACCCGGGCTCCCGCCGTCTCGGCCAGCGCCGCGAGCTCGCGGAGCGAGTTCTCGGCGTCATCGAGCGACCCCTGCGCGTAGACGCCGATGAGCACCACGTTCTCCAGCCGCAGCTGTCGGTACTCGACCTCGGTGACGTCCTCGAGCTCGGTCGAGAGCCCCGCGACACGACGCAGCGCGGCCCGCTCCTCGCGGTCGAACTGCTCGCCGTCGCCGGAATCGCCCCAGGGCGAGGCATCCGCCTCCTGCTTCTGGATGCTGGTGGCGTCGGCCGCGCCGAACCGCGAGATGCCGGCTCGGCTCTCGGCGTTGCGCAGCACGCGGTCCACGGCGTCGTCGGCGGTCTCGTGCGTAGCGTCGTTCATACCCCTCCAGCCTACTTCGGAATCGTGCGATAGGTTCCCGGTATGCCCCAGGACCACTACTTCTCGTCGAGCGCCGCCTCACCCGAGGCGCTTCGGGAGATCCGCGTGGAACTGGCCGGGCGCGACCTGCAGGTCGTCACCGCGCCCGCGGTGTTCAGCCCCGACCACGTCGACGGCGGCACCCGGGTGCTCCTCGACACGGTGTCCGCGCCGCCGCAGGCCGGCCACCTCCTCGACCTCGGCTCGGGATGGGGCCCGATCGCGCTGACGCTCGCGATCGAGGCGCCGGATGCCTCGGTGTGGGCGATCGACGTCAACGAGCGGGCGCTCGACCTCGTGCGACGCAACGCCGCGCGGCACGGCCTCGACAACGTCACCGCGGCGACGGCGGAACAGGTTCCGCACGACGTCTCCTTCGCGGCGATCTGGTCGAACCCGCCGATCCGCGTCGGCAAGGCGGTGCTGCACGGCCTCATGCGCGACTGGCTCCCCCGACTCGAACCCGGCGGGGAGGCGTGGCTCGTCGTGCAGAAGCACCTCGGCGCCGATTCGTTCCAGCGCTGGCTCGCGGCCGAGTTCGCCGACGGCTACGACATCGAACGGGCGGACTCGTCGAAGGGGTTCCGGGTCCTGCGGGTCACGCGAGGCTGAGCACGCCGTCGAAGACGAGCTCGGCAGGGCCGGACAGGGCGACATGCTCGCCGTCGTCAGCCTGGAACATGCGCACGCCGAGCACCCCGCCGGGTACCTGCACCCGCCAGTCGTTCGGCGCCCCGCTGCCCGCCCAGTGCCGCACCGCGAGTGCTGCGGCGACCGCGCCCGTTCCGCACGACAGCGTCTCCCCCGACCCGCGCTCGTGGACCCGCATGCGGATGCGACCGACGCCGTCCTCGACGAGCGGCTCGGCGGGAACCACGAACTCGACGTTCGCCCCCGCCGCGGGCACCGGGTCGAGGATCGGCACGTAGCCGAGGTCGAGGCCGTCGAGCTCGTCGTCGTCGGCCAGGGCCACGACCACGTGCGGATTGCCGACGTCGATGCCGAGGCCCGGACGTGCCACCGGGAGCTCCCGCGCCCGGACGAGCGGGTCGCTGCCGTCGAGCCGCCACCGGCCCATGTCGACCTGGAAGCCGTTGACCGACCGGCTCACCCGCTTGACCCCGGCACGGGTGCCGATGGCGAGTTCGCCGCCCGGCGGGATGTCGGCGAATCCCTGATCGAGCAGATACGACGTGAACACGCGCACCCCGTTGCCGCACATCTCGGACACCGAGCCGTCGGCGTTCCAGTAGTCCATGAACCAGACCGCGTCGCGGTCCTCGGCCAGCGAGCCTTCGCCGGCGTCGAGGTTCGCCGAGCGCACCGCGCGGATCACTCCGTCGGCTCCGACGCCGAACCGGCGGTCGCACACCGCCCGGACCCGGGTCGGCGTGAGCTCGGAATCACCCTCGGGGTCGGCGAACAGCACGAAGTCGTTCCCCGTGCCCTGCCCCTTGGTGAACCTCAGATCGAACGGCATGCCGATCAGTCTACGGCCGACTGACGGGCCAGTTCCGCGGCCCGGGCGGCCGGGTCGTCGGCGTCGACGATCGCGGCGCCGGGGTACCGCTTGAACCAGCTGACCTGCCGGCGCGCGTACGTCCGAGTGAGCTGCTGCGTCTGCTCGATCGCCTCGGCACGCGTCATCCGGCCGTGCAGTTCACCGAGCGCCTGCGCGTACCCGATCGCACGCCGCGCGGTGACCCCGCGTTCGAGCCCGGCGGGCACGAGCGACTCGACTTCGTCGACGATGCCGTCCCGCCACATCTGCTCGACACGCCGGTCGAGCCGGTCGACGAGCACGGCACGGTCGCTGCGCAGGTGCACCACTCGGTGCGGCCGCCACGGCACGGGCTCGTCCGGCAGCCGTGCCGCCTTGGACTCCCCGGTCAGCTCGATCACCTCGAGCGCCCGGACGACACGCCGACCGTTCGCCGCGTCGACGCCCGCCGCCGTCTCGGCATCGATCGCGCGCAGGCGCGCGTGCAGCAGGCCCGGGCCCGACTCGGCGAGCTCCGCCTCGAGGCGCGCCCGGATCGCGGCATCGGTGCCGGGAAACCGGAAGTCGTGGATGACGCTCGACACGTACAACCCCGAGCCGCCGACGAGCAGGGCGGTGCCGCCGTCCTGCGCGATCCGCTCGATCTCGGCGCGTGCCGCCTGCTGGTAGGCCGCCGCGGACGCCTCCTGCGTGACGTCGAGGACGTCGAGAAGGTGGTGCGGGATGCCACGCCGCTCCTCGACCGTGAGCTTCGCCGTGCCGATGTCCATGCCCCGATAGAGCTGCATCGCGTCCGCGTTCACCACCTCGGCGTGGCGGCCGTTGCGAGCCCACGCCTCGGCGAGGTCGAGCGCGAACGCCGACTTGCCCGTGCCGGTTGCGCCGACGATCGCGATCAGCGACAGGTCGGCGCCGCGCGTCGTCACGTTCAGCGCTGCGCGTCGGTCGGGTCGTAGATCGGCATCGTGCCGACGCCTGGCGCGACGAGCGGTTCGCGGCCGACGCGGATCGTCGGCAGTCCGAGCGAGACTCGACCCGCGGACGCAGTGGAACTCGCGCTGGCGGCGGCGGGCACACCGCAGCTCTCGGCCTGCTGGCGGTCCCACGCGTCGCCGGCGCGAGTACGTCGGATGACGAGCGGCGCGCCGTCGGGCGAGTCGGCGAGCAGGTGGAACGGCGCGGCATCCGTCACGGTCACGGTGACGACGTCGCCGGGCCGGGGCACCTCGGAACCCGCGGGCACCTCGAAGTGCACGAGCCGGCTGTCTTCGGCCCGTCCGCTCATGCGGTGCGTAGCCGCGTCCTTCTTGCCTTCGCCGGTCGCGACGAGGAGCTCGACGCTGCGACCGACCACCGCGCGGTTCTCCTCCCAGGAGATGCGCTCCTGCAGGGCGACGAGCCGCTCGTAGCGCTCCTGCACGACCTCCTTGGGCACCTGCTCGTCCATGG
Source organism: Agromyces sp. LHK192 (assembly GCF_004006235.1). Lineage (NCBI taxonomy): Bacteria > Bacillati > Actinomycetota > Actinomycetes > Micrococcales > Microbacteriaceae > Agromyces > Agromyces sp. LHK192. Next base: position 1,721,544 of record NZ_CP034753.1, on the reverse strand, counting down.
TCGCGGCCGGCGTGCCGGGCCGGATCGAGTACTGGAACGTGAAGGCCGACGCGAACCGCGCCGCCTCGACGACCCGAAGCGTCTCCTGGAAGTCCTCCTCGGTCTCGCCGGGGAAACCGACGATGATGTCGGTCGAGATCGCGGCGTTCGGGATCCTGGCGCGGACGCGATCGAGGATGCCGAGGAACTTCTCCGACCGGTACGAGCGGCGCATGGCTTTCAGGATGCGATCGGATCCGGACTGGAGGGGCATGTGGAGCTGCGGCATCACGTTCGGCGTCTCGGCCATCGCGTCGATCACGTCGTCGGTGAACGCCGCCGGATGCGGGCTCGTGAAGCGGATGCGCTCGAGCCCGTCGATCGTTCCCGCTGCGCGGAGCAGCTTTCCGAACGCCTGACGGTCGCCGAACTCGACCCCGTAGGAATTCACGTTCTGGCCGAGGAGCGTCACCTCGATCGCACCGTCATCGACGAGCGCCTGCACCTCGGCGAGGATCTCCCCCGGCCTGCGGTCCTTCTCCTTGCCGCGCAGCGCGGGCACGATGCAGAAGGTGCACGTGTTGTTGCAGCCGACCGAGATCGACACCCACCCGCTGTACGTGGAGTCGCGCTTGGTGGGGAGCGTCGACGGGAACACCTCGAGCGAGTCGAGGATCTCGAGCTGTGCCTCCTCGTTGTGGCGTGCACGCTCGAGCAGGCTCGGCAGCGAGCCCATGTTGTGCGTGCCGAAGACGACGTCGACCCAGGGCGCCTTCTCGAGGATGACGTTCTTGTCCTTCTGGGCGAGGCAGCCGCCGACGGCGATCTGCATGCCCTCGTGGCGGCGCTTGACACCGGCGAGATGGCCGAGGTTGCCGTAGAGCTTGTTGTCGGCGTTCTCACGAACGGCGCAGGTGTTGATGACGACCACGTCGGGCTCGGCGCCGTCGGCCGGGACATAGCCGGCCGCCTCGAGGGAGCCCGAGAGCCGCTCCGAGTCGTGCACGTTCATCTGGCAGCCGAACGTCCGGACCTCGTACGTGCGCCGCACGACGCTTCCGGCCTCGCCCACCGAGGCCTGCTGAATGGTGCTCATGATCGAACCAGTCTACGTTCGCCGGACGACGGTTCGCCGCACCGTCATCGCGCCGCACGACCGCACCGCCCCACGGTCTCGCTGCCCCGGGTTCACGTCGCGGGCAACGCCTCCGCAACGGCGCGCCGGACGATCTCCGACGGGTACCCGCGTCGCTGCAGGAACGCGGTGAGCCGGCGTTCGGCGACACGGCGATCGAGGCCGCCCAGCTGCCTCGCGCGCTGCATCGCGACGCGCAACGCGTTCTCGTGCTCGACCTCGGGATCGATCTCCTCGACGGCGGCCCGAGCCGCGGCGGGGTCGACCCCGCGTCGGCCGAGCTCGGCGAGGATCGCCCCGCTGCCGCGCCCACGGCGCGAAGCGCCCGTGTGCACGAGCTGCTCGGCCAGACGCGCGTCGTCGAGGTACCCCAGCCGCTCGTATCGCTCGATCCACTCGTCGACCTCCGCGTCGTCGAGGCCGTGCTCGACGAGTACGCCACGCACCTCGGCGTTGGACAGCGACGACCGTCGCAGGCGCGAGACGACCAGGCGATCGATGCGGGCGTCGCGCTCGACGCCCGTCTCCGTCGCCTCGACATCGTCATGGGTCTCGGCCGGCGCTCCGGGTGACGGGCGTTCCGCCCACGGCAGGTAGGTCACGGGTGCGAGGCGATCCTCGCTCGAGCGTTCGTGCACTGCTGCTCCTCCCCGGCTCCCACGGAAGCCGCTCCGGTGGATGTGTCCGGCGCGCCGGCCATGAGCCGACGCGCCGGACGATGCCTCATGCTCCGCGGCGCTTCGCCTCGATCGACTCGACGTTGGAGACCGCCTGCTGGGCCGCCGCGGCACCGGCCTGGCCGATGCCGAGCTTCACCAGGATCTTCTGTTCGATGTCAGCCGCGATGTCGGGGTTCTTCAGCAGGAAGTTCCGGGCGTTCTCCTTGCCCTGACCCAGCTGGTCGCCGTCGTACGTGTACCACGCGCCCGACTTCTTGACGATGCCCTGGTCGACGCCGTAGTCGATGAGCGAGCCCTCGCGCGAGATGCCGACCCCGAACAGGATGTCGAACTCCGCCTGCTTGAAGGGCGGCGCCATCTTGTTCTTCACGACCTTGACGCGGGTGCGGTTGCCGACCGCCTCGGTGCCGTCCTTCAGGGTCTCGATCCGTCGGATGTCGAGTCGGACCGACGCGTAGAACTTCAGCGCCTTGCCGCCGGCGGTCGTCTCGGGGCTGCCGAAGAAGACGCCGATCTTCTCGCGGAGCTGGTTGATGAAGATGGCCGTGGTCTTCGTCTGGTTGAGCCCACCGGTCAGCTTGCGGAGCGCCTGCGACATGAGGCGGGCCTGGAGGCCGACGTGCGAGTCGCCCATCTCGCCCTCGATCTCGGCACGGGGCACGAGCGCCGCGACGGAGTCGATGACGACCAGGTCGATCGAGCCCGAGCGCACGAGCATGTCGGCGATCTCCAGCGCCTGCTCGCCCGTGTCGGGCTGCGAGACCAGCAGCGAGTCGATGTCGACGCCGAGCTTCTTCGCGTACTCGGGGTCGAGCGCGTGCTCGGCGTCGATGAAGGCGGCGATGCCGCCGGCGCGCTGCACGTTGGCGATCGCGTGGAGCGTGAGCGTGGTCTTGCCCGAGGACTCGGGGCCGTAGATCTCGATGATGCGCCCGCGGGGCAGGCCTCCGACGCCGAGTGCGACGTCGAGGGCGATGGAACCCGTCGGGATGATCTCGACCGGCGCGCGCTCCTCGCTGCCGAGGCGCATGACGGAGCCCTTGCCGAACTGGCGGTCGATCTGGGCGAGGGCGGTTTCGAGGGCTTTCTCGCGGTCTGCGGGCGATGGCATGGGGTGGCTCCTTCGATTCGTACGGCTGCCTCTAGGCTGTCGCTGCGATGGCGGGCCGGCGGCTCCGTCACGTTCACGACAAGGCGGTTGCGGGTTGCTTCCGACGACTCCGACCGTATGGCCGGCCACCGACATCCCTCGGCCTGAACCTCAGGTTGTGGACGGTGTCGTCGTGGCATCCGCTGTGCAGGAGCCTACGCGATCCACCGAACGGATGTTCGAATGCCGTACGGCGTGTCGAACACGTCTTCGGTGCGGACTCAGCCGTGCCGTCCGGGCTCGCGCTGGCCGACCCCGTGGCGGCGCTCGACCGGCACGTCGGTCGCCGCGCAGAGGGCGAGCCAGACCTCCCGGGGCGGAATGCCGGCGTCGAGCGCCTCCCGGGCGGTCCGGCCGCCGAGCGCCTCCATCGTGAGGTCGCGCACGAGCGCGCCGCCGTATCCGGGCCCGAACTCCTCGTCGATCGCGACCTGGAACTCGCTGCGCTTCATGCGATGGACCCCTCCAAGACGACGAACTCCTTCAGGAACACGACACCGGCCGGTCTTCCGACCGGCCGGTGCCTGCGAATCGTGGGATGGTCAGCGGACCATGATCTCCGCGTCGAACTCCGCGACGAGCTCGTCGGGCAGGCTGTCGGGCACCACCGGGGTGAGTCCCTCGAGCACCGCGAGACGGTCGCCGACCTCGTGCATGATCACGGAGATGGGCGTGTCGAGCGCATCGGCGACCGAGGCGAGGATCTCGCTCGAGGCCTCCTTCTGACCGCGTTCGACCTCGCTCAGGTAGCCGAGCGCGACGCTCGCCTTCGAGGCGACCTGTCGCAGCGTGCGACCCTTCTGCAGTCGGAAGTCCCTCAACACATCGCCGATCTCCTGTCGAACCAGAACCATCGGGAACCTCCTTCTTCACGTGAGCCGAAACGGGAGGGTCAGTCTAACCCCCTGCTCTCCCTGTCTCGACTCTAGCCTTCCACACTGGAGTTTCCGTGTGAACTCACGACCTGTAACCGCGTGTTCACACGGGATATTCCGCATCGGCGACGACCTCGTCGAGGAGCATCGCGACGGCCCGTCGAACGGTCTCCTCGCGGATCTCCTGCCGTGATCCCCGGAGCGCGAGTTCGACCGCCCGTTGCCCCCTCGACGTGCCGACCGCGATGAACACGGTGCCGGGAGCCTTGCCGTCCTGCGGGTCGGGACCCGCGGCTCCGGTGGTCGCGACGGCGAAGTCCGCCGGGCGACCATCGACCGCGAGCGCCTCGCGGGCCCCGCGCGCCATCTGGCGGGCGACCTCGGCATCGACGGCACCGCGCTCGGCCAGCAGCGCGGCGTCGACGCCGAGCAGGCTCGCCTTCACCGCGGTCGCGTACGCGACCACGCCGCCGTTGAAGACGACGGATGCCCCGGGCACGGCGACGATCTCAGCAGCGAGGAGCCCGCCGGTCAGGGACTCGGCGACCGCGACGGTGCACCCGCGGCTGGTCAGCATCGCGACCAGCTCGGCCGCCGGCGAGCCCGTCGAGGAAGGTCGGTTGGCGGCGGCGGGGGCATCCGTCATCGTGCGCCCGTCAGGAGCCGCGCCGTTCGTGCGCCAGACGCACCGCGTCGCGGACGTACAGGATGCCCGACCACACCGTGAGCACCAGTGCGATCGCGATGAGCACCGCGTTGACCCAGGCCATCCACTCGCCGAGCAGCACCGGGAACGGTGCCAGCGCGAACGAGATCGCGACGGCCTGCGCCACCGTCTTCAGCTTGCCGCCCGACGACGCCGGAACCACGTTGCCGCGGCGCAGCTCGACGAACCGCCAGATCGTGATGCCGACCTCGCGGAGCACGATCAGGCCCGTCACCCACCACGGCACCTCGCCGAGGATCGACAGGCACACGAGCGCGCCGCTGGTGAGCAGCTTGTCCGCGATCGGGTCGAGGATCTTGCCGAGATCGGTCACGAGGCCTCGGCTGCGCGCGAGGTAGCCGTCGACCCAGTCGGTCGAGATCGCGATGACGAACAGGGCCGTCGCGACCCAGCGCAGCGCACCGCCCTCGCCCGCGTCCGCGAGCAGGAGCCAGAAGAAGACCGGGGCGAGCAGGATGCGCACGACCGTGATCGCGTTCGGCAGGTTCCAGTTCGCCGAGCGCGCGGGCGTGCCGGCGGAGGAGGTCATGCTGCCAAGGATAGCGGGCGCTCAGTCGCGCCCGGTGAGGCCCCAGGCGTCCTCGTCGTCCTCGCCGTCGACCTCTTCGAGCCCGGCCGACATCCGCGCGACCGGATCCTCGTCGTAGCGCGCGTCGGCATCGAATCCGGGTGCCGGCCCCGTGACGGCCTGTGTCGGCTGCGGCCCCGGAGCAGGCTGAGCGCCTGCAGGCTGGGCGCCTGCAGGCTGGGCCGGCGTCGAAGGCCTCACGGGCGAGCCGCCTCCCGGCTCCTCGCCGCGGATCTTCGCGAGCACCTGCGGCAACTGCTCGACCGTGACGAGCACGTCGCGGGCCTTCGAGCCCTCGGACGGCCCGACGACCTCGCGCGACTCGAGCAGGTCCATCAGCCGGCCGGCTTTGGCGAAGCCGACGCGGAGCTTGCGCTGCAGCATCGAGGTCGACCCGAACTGGCTCGACACGATGAGTTCGGCGGCGGCGAGGAGCAGTTCGAGATCGTCGCCGATGTCCGCGTCGATCTCCTTCTTCTCGACGGCGGCGTCGACGTCCTGGCGGTACTCGGGGCGTGCCTGCCGGGTGACGTGCGCGACGACGCGTTCGATCTCCGCCTCGGCGACCCACGCACCCTGCACGCGGATCGCCTTCGACGCGCCCATCGGCAGGAACAGGCCGTCGCCCTGCCCGATCAGCTTGTCGGCGCCGGGCTGATCGAGGATGACCCGCGAGTCGGTCACGCTCGTCACCGCGAACGCGAGCCGCGACGGCACGTTCGCCTTGATCAGCCCGGTCACGACGTCGACCGAAGGGCGCTGCGTCGCGAGGACCAGGTGGATGCCCGAGGCACGGGCGAGCTGCGTGATGCGCACGATCGAGTCCTCGACGTCGCGGGGGGCGACCATCATGAGGTCGGCGAGTTCGTCGACGACGACGAGCAGGTAGGGGTACGGCTTCAGTCGGCGCTCCGAACCGACGGGCAGCACGATCTCGTCGTTCACGACGGCCTTGTTGAAGTCGTCGATGTGGCGGAATCCGAACGACGCGAGGTCGTCGTACCGCATGTCCATCTCCTTCACGACCCATTGGAGCGCTTCCGCGGCCTTCTTGGGGTTCGTGATGATGGGCGTGATCAGGTGCGGCACGCCCGCGTAGGGTGCGAGTTCGACCCGCTTCGGGTCGATCAGCACCATGCGCACCTCGCTCGGCTTCGCACGCATGAGCAGGCTCGTGATCATCGAGTTCACGAAGCTCGACTTGCCGGAGCCGGTGGAACCGGCGACCAGCAGGTGCGGCATCTTCGCGAGGTTCGCGACGACGTAGCCGCCGCCGACGTCCTTCCCGACGCCGATCGTCATCGGATGCTTCGCGCCCATCGCGGCGCCCGAGCGCAGCACGTCGCCGAGCGTGACGATCTCGCGGTCGGCGTTCGGGATCTCGACGCCGATGGCGCTCTTGCCCGGGATGGGCGAGAGGATGCGGACCTCGTTGGACGCCACCGCATAGGCGAGGTTCTTCGAGAGCGCCGTGACTCGCTCGACCTTGACCCCCGGCCCGAGTTCGATCTCGTACTGCGTGACCGTCGGCCCTCGCGAGAACCCGGTGACCTTCGCGTCGACGCCGAACTGGTCGAGGACGCCGGTGATCTGCCGCACGACCTCGTCGTTCGCGGCGGAGCGGGTCTTCGCCGGAGCTCCGGCCGACAGCGTCGCGGCGGACGGCAGGTGGTACGGACGCTCGGGCTGTTCGACCTCGGCCTCGTCGACGCCCGCGCCGGCGAGGGGCGCCGTGAACGCCCCTGCGGTCTGGTCGACGTCGCCGTCGATCGGCACGAGTCCGTCGAGCATCGCGACGCCGGGTTCGTCGCCCCGGAGTGCTGTGCCGCCGTGCGGCACATCCCCGGTGAAGCGCTGCAGCGCCGATTCCGCCCGCTCGAGGTCGCCGAGCACCTCGTCGCCGTAGCCGCCCACGCCCCCCTGCCCCTCGAGCGCGGACTCGAAGCTGCCGTCGCCGGATCCCTGCCCGAAGACCTCGGTGAGCCCTTCGGCACCGGCCGACTCGAACGCCGGGTCCTCCTCGCGGTTCGAGGCGTTGCGTCGCCACCACGGAAGCAGTCCCGAACCCGCGTCGGCCTCGCCGTCGGCGTCGAGGCCGTCGAGCTCGACCGGTTCGGAACGCTCGGCCCGATCGCCGCGCCGCCGTCGTTTCGGCTCGGGCGCCGGGGCATCCGCTTCGTCTTTCTCGACCTCGCCGAACAACCAGACGTACAACTCGCGGAACCGCGCGCCGATACGATTCGGCGGCGTCTTGGTCATGATGAGCAGCGACAGCAGTCCGAACACGATCGCCACGGCCGTCGCACCCGCCGGCGTGATCAGCAGGATGAGCGGCTGCGCGAGCATCCAGCCGAGGATGCCGCCGGCGCGTGCCAGCACCGGCATGCCCTCGTTCGGCTCGGGCTGACCGCCGAAGATGTGGCACAGGGCCGATACCGACAGGAGCAGGAGCGCGAGGCCGATGCCGATCCTGGTGTTGTCGTGGACCGAGCTCGGATGGCGGAACAGCCACACCGCGAAGAGGAGCATGATCACCGGGAGCGCGAACGCCACTCGGCCGAAGAGCGCGCCGAAGGTCCACGCGTCGAGGGTCTGCGCGACGGGGTCGTTGATGTAGAACCACTCGATCACGGCACCGGCGATCGCCAGCAACACGAGGAAGAACGGCAGTCCGTCGCGGCGCTCGTCCTTCTCGAGGGTCTCCGGACCGAGCGCGCGCGCGCCACCGCCGACGACGTGCGCGAGGCCCATCCAGGCGCGCACGAGGAGGTTCGGCCGATCGGCCGGCTGGGCCGCCTTCGCACCGCGCGTCGCCGGGAGCTTCTTCGTCGGCGCCGTCTTCGCCGCCGAGGAGGTCCGTGTCGTCGAACCCTTGGCACCGCCACGCCCGGACGTGCCCGACGCGCGCCCGTTCGACCTGGTGCTCGTAGCCATGGGCTCAACGTTAGGGCGAACCGGTGACGCAGCCCCGCAGGTCCGCGCGAGTGTCAGGAACTACCGACGTGCGCTGCGACGACGGAGCGTGAGTCCGAGCGCACCCGCTCCGACGACGAATGCCGCGAGTGCGGCGAACAGTCCGACGCCTCCGTCGGCCCCGGACTCCGCCAGTTCCGCCGGGCCGGGCGCCGGGGTCGGGCCGGGCGTCGGAGCCGGCGGCACGAGGTTCGCGACGTTCTCGAGCCCGACCGAGATCGTGGTCCCGGACTGCACCGTGAAGGTCACGCTCCCGTCGGGCGCGGGCGTCTGGACGACGCCGTCGATGGACCACACCGGCGTACCCCAGCCGACGCCGGGGACGTCGGGCGGGACGACCTCGACCAGGGTGATCTCGGTGCCGTCGGGCAGGTTGGCGATGACCACCGATTCGCCGACGGGCAGCGCGAGCTCACCGGCATCCGTCCCGTCGCGGACGTAGTCCACGAGGAACGTCGCGTCGGACGGGACGAGCGACGCGCCGCTGCCCGTGACCGTCTTGACGATGTCGAACGTCGTCGACCCCTCCTGCGCGATGCACGGCACTTCACCGCGGAAGAGATAGGCATGGGTCTCGCCGCTGCCGAGCGTGATGTCGAGGTTCTGCGAGAGGACCTGTCCGTCGAGCGGTGAGCCGCCGGCCGTGAGGTCGACGTTCGGCGCGTAGATCGAGCCGTCGATGCGTCCGCCGGCGACGGCGGGCTGGATCGTCACGTCGCCGGTGACGGCGCTCAGGTCGTAGAAGATGTAGTGCTTGGTGTCGCCTTCGGCGCCGAACGGCGCGTTGACCACGGTCGTTCCGGCCGGAACCCGGACGATGAGGGGGTTCTGCGGGCCGAGCGCCACGTCGGGGTCGAACTGGACCTGCTGCGCGCCGATGTCCTGGTACTCGACGACGTTCGGGCGGTCCGTGGCGACGCCGGTCAGCACGAGTCGTCCGCCCGTGTTCTCGAGGATCGTCGGGAACGCAGCGAGGCCGTTCGTCGGGTCGGCGACGTCGGCGAGGCACTGGGCCGCCTCGTCGTAGGTCCAGGTCATGTCGGCCTCGACGTAGTCGGCGACGGTGGGCAGCGCGGTCAGGGTCGCCGCCTCTGCCGTGGCCGCATCGGTCCATGGCAGCGCCTCGATGTCGATGAGCGGGGGCGCATCGGCGTCGGGAGCCGCCGCGAGCCGGTATCGGGTGAACCCGCCGCGCTCGAAGTAGCCGTACAGCGGGTCGTCCTGGGTGAGCTTCAGGGTGCCCAGCAGCGCGGGGTCGCTCGTGCCGGCGTTCGAGATCTGCAGTCGCCCGGCCGACCCCGAGTCGTACTGCCCGGCGAGGACCCGCGTCGGATCGCCGTCCACCGTCGGGATCGTGTAGTCGGCGGTGCCGGCGGCGAAATGGATCACGCCGTAGTTCCCGCCGTCGCCGCGCACGCTCAGGGATCCCCCGACGGCGACCGCGCCCTCGGTCTCGCTGCCGCCGAGGAACGCGTCTTCGCGGACGTAGATCGAGTAGCCGCCCGCCGCGACGAAGGGGTTGAACGTGTCCGGCACCACGGCCTGCGCTGCGGGGACGGAACCGGCCAGACCCGCGGGCACGACGAGTGCTCCTGCGAGCGCTGCTGCCGCGATCGCGGCGGTTCGGGTGCGGCGCCTCGTGGTGGACATGTTCCCCCTTGTCCGGTCGAATGGGACCGCGCCGAAGTCGTCCCGGCGGTTCGGGTCCCGCGCGCCAATCGTACACGGCACGGCCGATTCGGCCCCTTCCCCCCTTCGCGCCACGGACGCACGGAGGATACTGTCCGGTTTCAGGCGAGCAGTCGAACCATCGTCCGACGGTCCCCGCGCTGTGCCACGACCGCGAACCCCTCGCTCCGGTACAACGCCTCCGCATGGTTCCCGTGCTCCACGCTCAAGGCGAGTCGCGCGTGCCCGGCGGCATGGGCCGCGTCCAGGAGCGAACGCATCAGCGCGCGACCCACGCCCTGCGATCGCCACGGCGGCTTCACCCCGATGATGAGTTCCGGCACCCCGGTCGCCACGTGGCCGTGCGCCGGGACATCCGCCCCGAGCATCCGGTACCAGGCGGCACCGATCGGCCGGTCGCCCTCGTCGCTCGCGATGAAGCCGCGGTCGGCCGGTCGCGGCCACCCCGCGATGTAGTTGCGATACACCGGATCGCTCAGGATCGCGGGCCTCGGGCGCGTCGCGCCGGCCCGCCAGTTCGCCGCCTCGACCACCATGTCCGCGAGGAATGAACCGTCGCCCAGGACAGCCGGGCGAATCGTGAAGTCCGCCATGACCGGATGCTACGCGCCCACGGTTTCCGGGAGGTTTCGCCGGTCCGCCCGCTCCCGCTCAGAACCGGATGGCGTCGATCACGCGGACCCGCACCGCGGCGAGCGCCGGCACGAGCCCCGCGACCGCTCCTACGGCGACCGAGGCGAGGATGCCGATGACCGCGGCGTCCACCGGGAACGCGGGTGCGTCGTCGAGGACCGTCCCGCCGAGCGCCATGCCGACGAGCGGACTGCGGACCAGCGCGATCGACAGGCCGACGCCGACGGCTCCCGCGACGAAGGTTCCGACGACCGATTCCATCAGCACCGAGAAGAACACCCGCCCGCTCGTCGCACCGAACGAGCGACGGATGCCGATCTCACGGACCCGCGTCCGGACGGTCACCAGCGAGATCGTGACCAGGCCGAGCGCACCGAGACCGAGGATCACGACCGCGACCCCCGCGACGAGGAGCTTGAGTGCGAGGTACGGGTCTCCGTCGTGCTGCGCGTAGTCGGTGCGGTACGCGTCGACGGAGAAGCCGTCGCCCAGTTCCGCGGCGATCGAGTCGCGCATCGAGTCGCTGAGGTCGGGTTCGAGCTCGGGCGGCACCCAGGCGATCAGGTTGAGGCCGACCGGGCCCATCAGCGGGTCCGGTTGCTCGGCCTGGAGCGCGAGGAACGCGTCGACCGGCATCATCGCCGTCGGTGTCGTGTCCCACTCGCCCTGACTCGGCGTGACGCCGATGACCACCCCGGTCGCCGGCTGATCGCCGACGAGCGCGGCGGTCGGATGCGTCTCGAGCGGCGGGCGGCCGAGGCGATCCCAGAACGCCTCGTTCACGATCAGCGCCGGCGCGAGCCGGCGAGCGTCGCGGTCGACGAACCAGGTGCCCTCGAGCAGGCGGATGCGGAACATCTGGCCGTAGTCGGGCTCCACGGCGGTGATCCCGACCGGGGCCACCCCGTCGGCGAACTGCACGTCGAGCATGCCCGATCCGGTTCGGCTGGCGAAGGTCACGTCATGTCGGTCGAGCACGTTCCGCCACGCCGCCGACAGCACCTGCGCGTCGGGCGGCCCCTGTGCGCCGTTCACGCTGAACTGGACGGTGGCGGGTCGACCGCCACCGCGCTCCTGCATCTCACGCCCCACCTGTTCGGCGACGGCGCCGGCGGCGACCACGGTGGTCAGCGCGCAGACCGCGAGCGCGACGCCGATGAGCGAGAGCATCACCCGCCCGCGATGGATGCGAAGTTCCTCCATCGCCTCGACGACCGTGGAGACCAGACCAGTCGCCACCCGGAACAGCGCCCCGATCACGCCGGCCCCTCCCCCGCGACGACCATGCCGGTTCGGCCCCCCGCCGCGTGGCCGAACGCCGACACCGGTGCGTGGGCGACGGACTGCGGCGGCGCGACCGGCGGCGGGGCATCCAGCGGCTCCAGTCGCCCGCCCGCCAGTCGAAGACGTCGGGTCGCGCGCGCGGCGATCGCCGGATCGTGCGTGATCGTCACCAGGGCGGCTCCGGACTCGGCGGCCACCGATTCGATGAGCGCCATGACGGATGCCCCGGTCTCGAGGTCGAGCGCCCCGGTCGGCTCGTCCGCGAGGATGAGCCGCGGTCGCCGCACCAATGCCCGGGCGATGGCGACGCGCTGCTGCTCGCCGCCGGACAGCCGCTCGGGCTTGGCCTGCATCCGCTCGGAGAGGCCGACGCGATCGAGCATCTCGGCGGCGATCGCGGCGCGCTTCCAGAACTGGCGGCCGCCCGAGTACAGCAGCGGCGTCTGGACGTTCTCGAGGGCCGTGCGTCCCGGCAGCAGGTTGAACTGCTGGAACACGAATCCGATCTCGCGGCCTCGCATGCGGTCCCGCGTGCCCGTGCCGAGCCGGCGCATGTCGCGCCCGAGGAACTCGAGTTCGCCCTCGGTCGGCGAATCGAGCAGTCCGAGCACGTTGAGCAGGGTCGACTTGCCCGACCCCGAGCGCCCGACGATCGACAGCCGATCGCCCTCGTCGATCAGCAGGTCGACCCCTTCGAGGATCGGCAGCGGTCGACCGTCCGGCAGGCGCACCGTGCGGCCCACGCCGGCCGCTTCGAGCAGGCGCATCAGCCCATGGACCCTGCGGCAGAGCCGGCGCAGATGATCATGCCGTCGGGCATCGTGTCGCACCCCTCCATGCCCGGTGGCACCGCGGGAGCGCCGGGCACGAATTGGAGCACCGTGTCACCCTCGGCCAGGCCCTCGACCACCTCGACCAGCGCACCGTCGGTCAGTCCCAGGCGCACGGCGGCCTCCACGCGCTCGCCGTCGGGCTGGACGACCCAGACCGTGCCGGTCTCCGCGCCGCCCTCGACGGCGGTGGTCGGGACCACGAGCACGCCGTCGGCCACGCCGGCCGAGACGGTGACGGCCGCGGTCAGGCCCGGGAAGACGCGCACGTCCGACGGGACCGTGCACCGCACGGTCGCTCCGGAACCGCCGCCCGCACCGGCCGTCGGGGCGCCCGTGCCCGCTCCGCCGTCGGCCCCGGAGGTGCCGACCGAACCCCCGGCACCGCCCGATGCCGTGATCACGAGCCCTCCGCAGGTGAACGGCGCCGGACCGCCCGCGATCTCGACCGTCGCCTGCGCCGGGGCATCCGTCAGGCGGTACTGCTGCTCGGGGCTGACGGCCGCCGTGACGCTGAACGTCGGCGGTGCGACGCTCGCCCTCGCGTCGCCGATCGCGACGGACTGCCCGGGCAGCACGTCGAGGACGGAGACCACGCCGGCGATCGGGGCGACCACCTGCTCATAGCGATAGGTCGTCTTCGGCACCGTCACGACGGGGACGCCGTCGGGCCCGGCCGCTTCGACCGGCTCGACCTCGTTCTGCACCTTGATGTCGTACAGGACCTCGCCGGCGACGACGGCGGCGCCCTGCGCGACGAAGATCTCATCGACCGTGCCGCTGCCGGTCGCCTTCGCGGCCACCGGGGCGTCCGCGTCGACCGTGCCCGACAGCACGAGGTCGTTCGCGATCGAACCGCGCACGACCGCCACCTCCGGCTCGGCGACCGTGCCGGTCGGGTTCGCGGATCCGCCGTCCTCGGCCTGCCGATCCGGGAAGAACGCCAGCTTCACCAGCGCGACCGCGACCACGGCGACGAGGACGATGCGGAGGATCGGGAACACCCAGGTGCGAGCGACGTTCACGTCGGCCCTCTCGTGTAGGGAAACGAATGCCTTCGGGCAGGCGGCCTCCCCCAACCTAGGGCCGCGGCGCGGCGCGGCACCATCCCCCGTGGGGATGATCCCGCGGCGCTACGACTCGATACGCTGCCGATCCGTCATCTCGGCTACGCCTCGATGACCAGCGGCACGAGCATCGGCCGCCGGCGGAGCCGCCGACTCACCCACGTGCCCACCGTGCGCCGCACGATCTGCTGGAGCGCGTGCGAGTCGCGCACGCCGTCGTGGGCGGCATCCGCCAGCGCCGAGATGATCTTGGGCTTGACGTCCTCGAAGACGGCATCGTCCTCGGCGAACCCGCGCGCGTGGATCTCGGGACCGGAGATGACCCGGCCGGTGTTCGCGTCGACGACGACGATCACGGAGATGAATCCCTCCTCGGCGAGGATCCGGCGGTCCTTGAGGTCGGCGTCGGTGATCTCGCCCACGGTCGACCCGTCGACGTACACGAACCCGAGGTCGAGCTGGCCGACGACGCGCACGTCGCCGTCGCGGAGATCGAACACCGTGCCGTTCTCGCCGATGAAGGTGCGCTCGGCGGGGATGCCGGTGTCGCGCGCGAGCTTCGCGTTCGCCATCAGGTGCCGGTACTCGCCGTGGATCGGCAGCACGTTGCGCGGCCGCAGGATGTTGTAGCAGTACAGGAGCTCGCCGGCGGCGGCGTGACCGGAGACGTGCACCTTCGCGTTGCCCTTGTGCACGACGTTCGCGCCGATCTTGGTCAGGCCGTCGATGACCCGGTAGACCGCGTTCTCGTTGCCCGGGATCAGGCTCGACGCGAGGATGACCGTGTCGCCCTCGCCCACCTCGATCTGGTGGTCGCGGTTCGCCATGCGGCTGAGCACCGCCATCGGCTCGCCCTGCGAACCCGTCGACATGTACACGATCCGCTCGTCGGGGATGTCGCCGGCCTTCTTGTAGTCGACGAGCACGCCCTCGGGGACCTTCAGGAAGCCGAGCTGCTCCGCGATCGTCATGTTGCGCACCATGCTCCGGCCGAGGAGCGCCACCCGGCGCCCGTTCGCGTGGGCGGCGTCGAGCACCTGCTGCACGCGGTGCACATGGCTCGAGAAGCTCGCCACGACGACCTTCTTCGGCGCGCGCGAGATCACCTGGTCGAGCACGGGGCCGATCTCACGTTCGAGCGGCGTGAACCCCGGGACGTCCGCGTTGGTCGAGTCCACCATGAACAGGTCGACGCCCTCCTTGCCGAGCCGCGCGAACTCGCGGAGGTCGGTGAGGCGGTCGTCCAGCGGCAGCTGGTCCATCTTGAAGTCGCCGGTGGCGAGCACCGTGCCGGCGCTCGTCTTGATCGCGACCGCGAGCGCGTCGGGGATGGAGTGGTTCACGGCGACGAACTCGAGGCCGAACGGGCCGAGCTGCTCGCGCTGGCCCTCGGCGACCGTCAGGCTGTACGGCTGGATGCGGTGCTCCTTGAGCTTCGCCTCCACCAGTGCGAGCGTGAGCGTCGAGCCGATGAGCGGGATGTCGCCGCGCAGCTTCAGGAGGTACGGCACCGCGCCGATGTGGTCCTCGTGGCCGTGCGTGAGCACGACCCCGACGACGTCGTCGAGCCGTTCCCTGAGGAATCCGAAGTCGGGCAGGATCAGGTCGACGCCCGGCTGGTGCTCCTCGGGGAACAGCACGCCGCAGTCGACGATGAGGATCTTCCCGTCGAGCTCGTAGCTCGTCATGTTGCGGCCGACCTCCCCCAGGCCGCCGATCGGGATGATGCGGAGCGTCCCGGCCTCGAGCGGTGCGGGATCGATGATGACGTCGGGCATGGAGCCCCCCTTGTCTTTCCGTGTGCAGTTGTGCGGCGCACGCGCGCCGCGATGTCGGATGCCGCCGTCAGCGGGTCGTGCCCGCGACCTTCGGCAGCGCACCGCCCGCGGCCGCGTTGCGGTCGGGGCGGAAGTTGTGGAAGTCGACGCCCGGGATGCCCGTGACGTGGTCGATCTCGTCCTCGATGAGGGCGGCCTCCCACTCCTCGGGCCCGACGAGCGGCAGGCGCACGCGGGGGCTCGAGATGCGGCCGAGTCCGTGGAGGATGTACTTGGCCGCGACGGTGCCCGGCACGTGGGTCATGACGGCTCGCACGAGCGGTTCGAGCTGCATGTGCGCCTCGGTCGCGGCCTTCAGGTCGCCGCGGTTCACGGCGTCGACGATGGTGCGGTACGGCGCCGGCGCGATGTTCGCGGTGACGCCGATGAGGCCTGTGGCCCCGATCGACAGGTGCGGCAGCGCGTTCGCGTCGTCGCCCGAGAAGTAGAGCAGGTCGGTCTGGTTCAGCACCCGGCTGACCTCGCTGAAGTTCCCCTTGGCGTCCTTCACGGCGAGGATGTTCGGGTGCTTGGCGAGCCGCAGGATCGTCTCGTACTCGATCGGAACCCCGGTGCGGCCCGGGATGTCGTACAGGATCACCGGCAGGTCGGTCGCGTCGGCGACGAGCCGGAAGTGCGTCAGGATGCCCGCCTGCGTCGGCTTGTTGTAGTACGGCGTGACGATCATGATGCCGTCGGCGCCGGCCTTCTCGCTCGCGCGGTACAGCTCGATCGCGTGCGCGGTCTCGTTCGATCCGCCGCCGGTGATGATGCTGGCGCGACCCGCGGCCACCTCCTTGCCGACCTCGACGAGGCGGAGCTTCTCGGCGTCGGTGAGCGTGGACGTCTCGCCGGTGGTGCCCGTGACGACGATGCCGTCGGCCCCGGCCGTGATGACGTCGTCGATGTGCTTCTCGACCCCGGGCCAATCGACTTCGCCGTCCGCCGTCATCGGCGTGACGAGCGCGACGAGCACTTGTCCGAAGGGGTTCTCTTGAGTCACGCCCTACAGGCTATCGGTACGGACGGACCGGGATGCGCTCGCAGGGAGCCGTCAGCCGCGCGCGTAGGCGCGGAACGCGTAGCGGATGCCGGTGCGCGAGACCAGCCACCCGTCGACCGGGTCGGATGCCTCGAGCCGCCAGCCCTCGTCCACCTCCGGCGCGTACGCATCGCCGGCGACCTCGAGGTCGATCTCGGTGACCTCGAGCCGGTCGGCGCTCGGCAGCACCTGTCGGTATACCTCGGCGCCGCCGATGACCCAGGTCCACGCCGCATCCGATCGGCCCGATCCGGCGAGCGCGAGCGCCTCGTCGACGGATGCCGCGCGCTCCGCGCCCTCGGCCGCCCAGTCGGCCTGCCGCGTCACGACGAGGTTGCGCCGACCTGGGAGCGGGCGGAACCGCTCAGGCAGCGAGTCCCAGGTGCGGCGGCCCATGACGACCGGGCATCCGTCGGTGAGCTGCCGGAAGTGCGCGAGGTCCTCGGGGAGGTGCCACGGCATCCGCCCGTCGCGGCCGATCACACGGTCGTGCGCCTGCGCCCAGATGAGGCCGATCCGCGCCATCAGACGGCGACGGCCGCACGGATGGCGGGGTGGTGCTCGTAGTCGACCAGCTCGAAGTCCTCGAAGTCGTAGTCGAGGATCGAGTCGGGCTTCCGCCGGAACCGCAGCGTCGGGTACGGATACGGCTCGCGCCCGAGCTGCTCGGCGACCTGTTCGCGGTGGTTGTCGTAGATGTGGCAGTCGCCGCCGGTCCAGACGAAGTCGCCCGGTTCGAGGCCGGTCTGCTGCGCGACCATGAGCGTGAGCAGGGCGTACGAGGCGATGTTGAACGGCACGCCGAGGAAGAGGTCGGCGCTGCGCTGGTAGAGCTGGCAGCTGAGGCGGCCGTCGGCGACGTAGAACTGGAACAGCGCATGGCACGGCGCGAGGGCCATGTCGGGGATGTCGGCCGGGTTCCAGGCCGACACGATGAGCCGGCGCGAGTCGGGGTTCGTGCGGATCTGGTCGATCACCTGCGCGATCTGGTCGATGGTGTCGCCGCCCGGGGTCGGCCACGACCGCCACTGCACGCCGTAGACCGGACCGAGGTCGCCCTGTTCATCGGCCCATTCGTCCCAGATGGTGACGCCGCGCTCGCGGAGCCACGACACGTTCGAGTCGCCGCGGAGGAACCACAGCAACTCGACCGCGATCGACTTGAAGTGCACCCGCTTCGTCGTGATGAGCGGGAATCCCTCGGACAGGTCGAACCGGATCTGGCGACCGAACACGCTGGTCGTGCCGGTTCCGGTGCGGTCGTCCTTGTGGGTGCCGTGCGCGAGCGTGTCGCGCAAGAGGTCTTCGTACGGGGTCGCGATCGCCTGGCTCACGCCTTCGATGCTAGACCGCGTCCGGGCCCGCCCGGCCCGACCGATCGCGTGTCACCCGACGTCACACTGCGCGGGGGGCGGGTCGCGCGCGCCTAGCATCCCGACATGGATTGGAGCACTGCGGCCGGAGCGGCGATCGCGCTGGTCGCGCTCACCTCGGTGGCCGGAGTCGCGCTGCGCGCACGCGACGGCCGACTGCGCGCGACGGCATCCCGACCGGATGCCTCCGCCACGGCGGCGGACGCCCTCGGGCTCACCCGCGGCGCCCTGGGCAGCGCGGCCACGCTCGTCCAGTTCTCCACCGAGTTCTGCAGCCGGTGCCCGGGCGTGGCCCGCCGGCTCGACGCGCTCGCCGCGGAGCACACCGGTGTCCGTCACGTCGAGATCGACCTGACCGCCGATGCGAGGCTCGCCGACCGCTTCGACGTGCTCCAGACCCCGACCACCCTCGTGCTCGACGCGACCGGCACCGAGATCGCGCGCATCGGCGGAGTCCCGCGCGACGGCGAACTCGTGCCCCTCGTCGAACGCCTCGCGACCACCAGCCCGGACGGGAGCCGCCATGCCTCAGCCTGAACCACCCGTCGGAACGCGGGCGCCGGACCGGATCGACCCACGCGGGCCGCGCTTCGCCGCCGCGATCACGTCGGCGCTGCTGCTGGTCGTCGTGGTGCTCGGCACGGCCGGCGCCACCCTCGCCGCGTGGATCCTCCTGGCCGCGCTCGCCGCCCTGTTCGCCTGGGGCGCCGTGGCCGGCGTCGCGAGGTCCCCGTGGGGACTCGTCTTCCGGAAGCTCGTCCGGCCGCGTCTCGCTGCCCCGTCCGGACTCGAGGACCCGCGGCCCCCGACCTTCGCGCAGGGCGTCGGCTTCGCCGTCACGATCGCCGGGGTGCTGCTCGGCACGTTCGGCGTCGCCGGAGCGGTGCCGATCGCGGCGGCGATCGCGTTCGCGGCGGCGTTCCTCAACGCGGCGTTCGGGTTCTGCCTCGGCTGCGTGATGTACGTGTGGCTCGTGCGGGCACGGGTGATCCGCCAGGCATGAGGCCGACCGGGGCGCCGCTCTTCCGGGCGGCCCTCCCGCCTCGGTAGGCTGGCCGTTCGCGCAATCGAGGAGGAACGCATGGCCGTCACGAGTGAGTCCACGACCGTCTGGTCGGGTTCGCTGACCGAGGGATCGGGCGACGTCGCCCTCGATTCCTCCGAGCTCGCCACGTTCCCCGTCAACTGGAAGGCGCGCTCCGACGGCCAGGCCTCGACGACCACGCCCGAGGAGCTGCTCGCCGCGGCGCACTCGTCGTGCTTCTCGATGGCATTGTCCCACGCGCTCACCGGTGCCGGGCACACGCCCGACCGCATCCAGACCACGGCCGCGGTGACCTTCGAGGCCGGCAAGGGCGTGCTCGGCAGCCACCTGCTCGTGAGTGCGCGCGTCCCCGGCTTGAGCGAGCACGAGTTCGAGGCGTTCGCCGACGACGCGAAGCGCAACTGCCCGATCTCGCAGGCGCTCGCCGGCATCCCGATCACGATCGAAGCCGAACTCGCCTGACGTGCGGATCCTCGTCGCCGGGGCATCCGGCTTCATCGGCTCGACCCTCGTCGCCCGTCTCGGCGACGCGGGACACGAGGTCGTGCGGCTGGTCCGGCGACGCGCCGAATCCGCCGACGAGGCCGCGTGGTCGCCCGCCGCGGGCATCATCGACTTCACGGTGATGGACCGGGTCGACGCGGTCGTGAACCTCTCCGGGGCGTCGCTGGCGCACCTGCCGTGGACCAAGCGCTACCGCGCCGAGATCCTGTCCTCGCGGATCACCGCGACGCGCACGCTCGCCGACGCGATGCGCAAGGCCCGGCGCCCGCCCGCCGTGTTCCTCAGCGCGTCGGCCGTCGGCGTCTACGGCGACCGGCCGGCCGAGACGCTCACGGAGTCCTCGCCCGCCGGTGCGGGATTCCTGGCCGACGTCGTCGAGCGCTGGGAGCGCGCCGCCTCGCTCGCGCCCGACGAGACGCGGACGGTGACGTTCCGCAGCGGCGTCGTGCTCGGCGACGGCGGCGCGATGAAGCGGATCCGCACCCTGACGCGCTTCGGTGTCGCCGGACGGCTCGGCACCGGCGGCCAGCACTGGCCGTGGATCTCGCACCACGACGAGGTCCGGGCGATCGAGCACCTGCTCGACGCGTCCTCGTTGTCGGGCCCGGTGAACCTGGCCGGTCCGACGCCCGCCACGGCCGATCGGATCATGTCGCACCTCGCCGAGAAGATGCGTCGGCCGTACGCGGTGCCCGCGCCCGAGAAGCTCCTCGAGTTCGCCCTCGGAACCGCGGCGGACGAACTGCTGCTCGCGAGCCAGAAGGTGCGACCCGACCGGCTGCTGGCCGACGGGTTCCGATTCGACGACGAGACCTGCGAGGACGCCATCGACCGGATGCTCAGCGAGCCGCGCGTTCCAGTCCGATAGCCTGCCGGACCGCGCGCCGCGCCCGACGGCGATCGCCCGCCGCGTCGTAGGCGAGGCCGAGCCTGAGCCACGCCTGCCAAGAGTCCGGCCGGGCCTCGGCGTCGGTGCGGAACCGATCGAACGCGTCGTCGGCGGCCTGCCGGTCGACTCGGCCCGACGGGGACCGCGGCAGGCCCAGGTCGGCCTCTCCCGCTTCGTCGAGCCTGCGCACGAGTTCCTGCGAGCGGAAGCCGAACTCGAGCTCTCGCCACAGCGCCCACGCTCCGATCACGGGCAGGACGATGAGCGCGACGCCGATGCCGATCGCGACGGGTTCGCCGGTCAGTATGAACTGCACCGCACGGGTGCCGATGAGCGCGAGGTAGAGCGCGAGCAGCACCGCCATGACGATGGCGGCGATGCGGCCCTTCATCGGTCGAGGCCCTTCATCGGTCGCCCGAGGGCAGCCCGAGGTCGAGCAGTGCGTCGAGGCCGATGCTCACGCCGTCACGTGCCGGCGCGCTGCGCAACGCCAGGAGGATGCCCGACTCGTACGAGCTCGCCGAGATCGTGGAGTGCACGATGCTGAGCGTCTCTCCGTCACCGCCGAGCACGACCCGCTGCTCGGCGAGCAGGCCGGAGAGTCGAAGGCTGTGCACGGGGATGCCGCCGACGAGCTGACCGCGCGCCCGCTGGTCGGCGTGCGGCGCGGAGAAGGGCCCCTCGGCGCCGCGCGCCTCGGACATGAGCTCGGCCGTGCGCACCGCAGTGCCGGACGGCGAGTCGACCTTGCCGGCGTGGTGCGCCTCGACGATCTCGACGGAGTCGAAGAATCGCGCGGCCACCGCCGCGAACGCCGTGCCGAGCACGCTGCCGATCGAGAAGTTCGGCACGAACAGCACCGCGCGCGAGCCCTCGGTGTCGCGCTGGAGCCGCTCGATCTCGGCGATGCGGTCGGTCGACCAGCCGGACGTGCCGACGACCACGGGAACGCGGGCGGTCACGGCATGGCGGACGATGTCGCCGCTCACGCCCGGGTGGGTGACGTCGATCGCGACCTCGGCGCCGTCGATCTCGTCGAGGCCCGATCGCGAGTCGAGGGCGGCGTGGAGCTCGAGGTCGTCGGCCTCCTCGATGAGTCGGAGTGCGAGCTTGCCCATCTTGCCGGTGGCACCCACCACGGCGACCCGAATCGTCACGGGCTCGAGCCTACCAACCGCCGCGACGGGGGCCGGACGTCGGGGACCGGCCGGGCGTCGCGGTGCACGCCGACGGCGGGGCGCCGTCCCGTGCTGCGCGGGCATAGGCTTCTCGGATGCTCCGCTTCCGAGAAGCCGCCGTGTCCGACGGCGACGCCCACGCCCTGCTCGCCTCGTACTTCGCGGAGCGCGCCGCCGGGTTCCCGCCGGAGCAGGGCGTCTACCGGCCGACCTTCCCCGCCCCGGCGCAGTTCGCGCCCCCCGCCGGGGTCTTCCTCGTCGTGGAGGACGACGGCGCGGACGGTTCCCCGGCACCGCTCGGCTGCGGGGGCGTGCGGCGGATCGAGCCGTCCCCGGACGGCCTCGTGCGCTACGAGGTCAAGCACCTCTGGCTCGCCCCGGCCGCTCGCGGGCGTGGAGCCGGGCGCCGCCTCCTCGCCGAGCTGGAAGCGCGTGCGATCGCGTTCGGCGCGGAGGAGCTGGTGCTCGACACCAACGCGAGCCTGGAGGCGGCTGGCGGCCTCTACCGCACGGCGGGGTTCGAGCACGTCGAGCCGTACAACGACAACCCGAACGCGACCGACTGGTACGGCAAGCGGGTCGGCTGACCGCGCCGCAGCGGGTCAGATCGAGTAGGCCTCGGGCAGGCCGGTCCGCAGCTCGGGAGGCAGGTGGGCGAGGTCGTTGTGGGTGACGAGGCTCCACGGCCGCCCGGGCTTCTGCGTGAGCACGGTGAGGCCGCAGTTCGCCTGGTTGATCGACACCCAGCGCCAGTCGGGCGCGCCCAGCACCTCGCGCACGAACCATCCGATCACGAAGTTGTGCGTGATCAGCAGCTCGTGGCGGTCTTCCCGGTGCGAGCGGAGGAACTCGGCGGTTGCGTCGGCCATCTGGGCCGAACCCGCCTCGATCTCGGCAGCCGTCACCGAGCCGAAGAACGGGTCGTACGCTTTCGGGGTCTCTGCGGCCGGGCCCGAGGGGATGCAGTCGAACAGCAGGGCCGACGGCTCGGGCTCGAGCGCCGGCATCTTCCGTGCGATGATCGCGGCGGTCTCGGCCGCCCGCTGCAGCGGCGAGTGCCACGCCGCGTCGAACGGGATGCCCCCGAGTCGTTCGGCGAGCGCCTCGGCCTGGCGGCGTCCGCGTGGCGACAACGGCCCGTCGGGCAGGCCGTGCTCGGCGTCGAGCTGCTCGCCGTGGCGGACGAGGTAGAGGTGATGCGTCACGAGGATGTGTCCCTATCGGTGCGGCAGCGGGTCGCTCAGGCGACGTCCGTGGTCGGGGCGGTTCGATCGACGATGCCGCGGAAGTCGGAGTCCTCGACCGGTCCGACGGCGACGAGCGAGAGCGGTCGCTCGGCGAAGTCGACGGCGAGCGCCTGCACGTCGTCGGCGCTGACGAGCGCGATGCGGCGCAGGGCCTCGTCGAGGTCCTGGAACTCGCCGAGGGTGAGCTCGGCGCGGCCGAGCCGCGACATCCTGGTGTCGGAGTCCTCGAGCGCGAGCGCGGAGGCTCCGGCCAGTTGGCCCGACGCGCGGGCGATCTCCTCGTCGGTGACGCCGTGTTCGGCGACCCGTTCGAGCTCGGAGCGCAGCAGCGCGGCGACGGTCGGCGCCTTCGCGGGCGCGCACCCGGCGTACATGCCGAAGAGCCCGGCGTCGGAGTACCCGGGCGCGAACGAGTACACGGCGTACGCGAGCCCGCGCCGTTCGCGCACCTGCTGGAAGAGCCGCGACGACATGCCCGACCCGAAGATCGCGTTCAGCACGCTCAGGGTCGACCGCCGGAGGTCGGTCGCGACGAGCCCGGGGACGCCGAGCAGGAGGTTCACCTGTTCGAGCGGGCGGTGCACGACGGTCAGCGGGGCCGGGGGCGCGAGGAGGGCGGGCTCGGCCGGGCGGCGGGCGTCGGGCGCGGCGGCCAGGTCGAGGTCCCAGCCAGCGGCGGTGAGTGCGCGGCCGAGCACCTCGACGACCTGGTCGTGGTCGACGGCGCCCGCGACGGTGACGACCAGGTCCTGCGGGCGGTAGTTCGCCCGGTAGTGCTCCCAGACGGCCGTACGGGTCGCCCGCCGGATGGTCTCGGGGTCGCCGCCGATCGGTCGGCCCAGCGCGTGGTCGCCGAGCACCGCGGTGAAGAAGCGCTCGTTCGCGACGTCGGCGGGGTCGTCGCCGGCCATCGAGAGCTCCTCGAGGATCACACCGCGCTCGTTCTCGAACTCGTCGGGATCGAGCACGGACGAGGTGAACATGTCGGCGAGCACCTCGACGGCCATGGGCAGGTCGCGATCCTGCACCTTGGCGTAGTAGCAGGTGTACTCCTTGGCGGTGAGGGCATTGTGCTCGCCGCCGACCGCGTCGAACGAGACCGCGATGTCGAGCGCGGTGCGCGAGCGCGTGCCCTTGAACAGCAGGTGCTCGAGGAAGTGCGTGGACCCGAACGTCGCCGGATGCCCCGAATCCGCGGGGTGCTCGTCGCGCGAGCCGACCGCGACCCAGAACCCGATTGTCGCGCTACGCGCACCGGGCACGCGTTCGGAGAGGATTCGGACGCCCGAGGGCAGGAGGCTCCGGCGCACGAGTGCGTCGCCGGCGGCCTCGAATGCGAGCTCGGGCGTGCCGAGCGGGAGTTCGACGGCGCCGTTCATCCGCACCAGCCTATGTCACGCAGGCGCGTCGCGCCCGGAGCGGGAGCACCGCTGTTCGGCGAGCAGCCCACCCCTGCGCAGCCGGTTGCCGAGGTTCAGACCGACGCGCGGTCGAGCTCGACGAGCTCGGAACGCTGCAGCTCGACGGATGCCGCCGTGAAGAGCGAGTCGAGCTGCTCCGGTCGGCTCACCCCGACGACCGGTGCCGCGACGGCGGGTCGGGCCAGCAGCCAGGCGAGCGCGACGGTAGCCGGCTGGATGCCCCGCGCGAACGCGATGTCGTCGATCGCCGCGAGGACGCGGTGACCGCGGCGCCCGAGGTGCCGTGCCACGCGTTCGCCGCGCGCGTCATGCCGGACCTCGGCCCGACGGCGGACCCGACCGCCCAGGAATCCGTTGGCGAGGGCGAAGTACGGCAGCACCGCCAGCCCCTGCGCGTGGGCGACCAGTTCGGGTGCTCCCTCGAACGACCGGCGGTCCATGAGGCTGTATCGCGTGGTGAGCGCCTCGATGCGCGGCAGGCCGTTCGCGGCGAGGACGCGGGCCTCGATGAGGCGCTCGGGCGAGAAATCGGCCGCCCCCAGCGTGACGACCTTGCCGGCGTCGATGAGCGCGCCGACCGCCCCGAGCGTCTCGGCCAGCGGAACGTCCGGGTCCTCGCCGTGCAGGTACAGCAGGTCGATGCGGTCGGTGCCGAGCCGCTGGAGGGAGTCCTCGACGGCGGCGCGGAGCGTGTGCGGGGCGAGTCCGGTGCGGTCGTGGTGGTGGCCGACCTTGGTGCTGACCACCATGCGGTCGCGGGTGCCCCTCGACGCCATCCAACGGCCGATGATCGACTCGCTGCGGCCGGCGGCGTAGCTGTCGGCGGTGTCCACGACGGATCCGCCGAGCGCGGCGAACCGGTCCAGGATCCGTTCGGCGTCCTCGTTGCCGAGCGTCCAGCCGAACATGCTGCCGCCGAGCGCAAGCGCATGGGCCCTGATGCCGGTCTCGCCGTAGAGCCGCTGACGCGGGACCGCGATCGGCCCCGAATGCACGTTCGTCTCGACGAGCTCGACGCTGAGCCCACCCTGCTCGACCCGGCTCGCCCCGATGCTCGCCGTGCGTTCGCGGGTCATGGTGTGTCGACCGGTCACGCGGATCCTCCTCCCCAGGATTGGCTCCGAGCGTATGTCGAACCCCCCGACCGGACAGGAAACGAAACGTGAACCGTTACCGAATCGTTGGCTGAATCCTCCGTTTCGACGCCCGTTCGGGGGTCATATCGATTCGATGCCCCCGGATCTGCGGATGACCTGCTCCGCTTGCCGGAGCACGGGGCCGTCCACCATCCGCCCGCGGAACGCGAACACACCGGACATCCCCTCCGCGGCGGCGACCACGGCGCGCGCCGACTCGAGCTGCTCGGCGCTCGGCAGGTAAGCCGACCGGACCACCGGCACCTGGGCCGGATGCACGCACGCGGTCGCGGCGAATCCGAGGGCGGCGGCGTCCTCCGTCTCCGCACGGAGCCCCGGCTCGTCGTCCAGGTCGAGGTGCACGGCGTCGATCGCCGCGGTCCCGTGCGCGGCGGCCGCGAACAGCACCTGGGCCCTCGCGACGCGCGCCGCATCGCGGTAGGTGCCGTCGGCGCGCCGGCTGGAACTGCCGCCCAGCGAGGCGACGAGGTCCTCCGCGCCCCACATCAGCGCGGACACGTTCGGCAGGTCGGCGAGCGCGTCGGCCGCGAGCACGCCGCGCGCGGTCTCGCAGAGCGGGATCACCTCGACGTCGTCGAGCCCGACGACATCGACGGTTCCCTCGCACTTGGCGAGCATGGCGGTGCGGTACGGCGACGCGGCGAGCGCGGCCACGTCGAGCGCCCGGTCGGGCGTGGACGCCGGGTTCAACCGGACGATCACGCGTTCGGGATCGATCGGGTTCGCGACGAGCGCGTCGCGCGCGGCCTGCTTGCGCTCGGGCGCGACGGCGTCCTCGAGGTCGAGGATCACGGCGTCGGCGCGTTCGAGCGCCTTCGCGTAGCGGTCCGGGCGGTCGGCGGGGCAGAAGAGGATCGCCGGGCCGAACCGGAAGACCGGGCGGGTCATGATCCGCTCCCGTCGCCGAGCACCGACGGGTCTGCGTCCGCCGGGGCCGGGGCAGGGCCACGGCTGCCGGCGAGCCGCTCCCCCGCCTCCCTGGTCCACACGAGCATGGTGCGCGTCGCGGTCGCGACCACCTCGCCGCGCTGGTTCCTGGCGGTGTGCGCGAGGGTCAGCACGCCCTCGCCGGGCCGCGACGACGAGAGCCGCTTCGCCACGACCGTGCTCTCGCCGTAGAGCGTGTCCCCTGCGAACACCGGCTTCGGGAAGGCGACCTCGCCGAATCCGAGGTTCGCGACGAGGGTGCCGAGCGTGAGCTGCGCGACCGACTGCCCGACGAGCGTCGACAGGGTGAAGAGCGAGTTCATCAGCGGCGCGCCGAACGGCTGGTGCGCGGAGAACTCGTGGTCGAGGTGCAACGGTTGCGGGTTCATCGTGAGAGTCGTGAACAGCACGTTGTCGGCCTCGGTCACCGTGCGTCCCGGCCGATGCAGGTACCGGACGCCCTCCTCGAACTCCTCGAACCAGAGCCCGCGCTGCACGACCTCGCGCATCGGGGCGGCCTCCTGCCCGGCATCCGTCATCGCCTGCTCCTCCCGCTGCGGTCCGCGGCTACGCCGTGAGTCCGAGCTCTCGCGTGATCACCATCATCTGCACCTCGGTGGTGCCCTCGCCGATCTCGAGGATCTTCGAGTCGCGGTAGTGCCGGGCGACCACGTTCTCGTTCATGAAGCCGTAGCCGCCGAAGATCTGCGTCGCATCGCGCGCGTTGTCCATCGCCGCCTCCCCCGAGACCATCTTGGCGATCGACGCCTCCAACTTGAAGGGCTTGCCGGCGTCGAGCTTGCGCGCCGCGTCATGCCACGCGAGCCGCGCCTGGTGCACGCGCGCCTGCATCCGGGCGATCTTGAACGCGATGTGCTGGTTGCGCCCGATGGGCTCGCCGAACACGACCCGCTCCTTCGCGTATCGCAGCGCCTGCTCGAGGCATCCCTGGGCCGCACCGGTCGCGAGCGCGGCGAACGCGATGCGTCCCTCGTCGAGCGCCTGCAGGAAGTTGGCGTATCCGCGTCCACGCTCTCCCAGGAGGTTCTCCTTCGGCACCCGGACGTCGGTGAAGGTCAGCGGATGCGTGTCGGAGGTGTTCCAGCCGACCTTGTCGTAGGAGGGTCCGACCTCGAAGCCGGGCGTGCCGTTGGGCACGATGATCGCGGAGAGCTCCTTCTTGACCGTGCCGTCGTCGAGGGTGCGTTCACCGGTGACCGCGATGATGGTGACCAGCTTCGTGATCTCCGAACCGGAGTTCGTGATGAACTGCTTCGACCCGTTGATCACCCACTCGTCGCCGTCGAGCACGGCCGTGGTCTTCGTGGCTCCCGCGTCCGAGCCCGCGCTCGCCTCGGTGAGCCCGAACCCGCCGAGCGCCCGGCCGGCGATGAGGTCGGGCAGGAACTCGGCGCGCTGCGCGTCGGTGCCGTAGCGGTAGATCGACATCATGCCGAGGCCGACGCCGGCCTCGAGGGTGACACCGATCGACTGGTCGACGCGTCCGAGCGCCTCCACCGCGAGGCAGAGGTCGAAGTAGCTGCGCCCCTGGCCGCCGATCTCCTCGGGGAACGGCAGGCCGAACAGGCCGAGGTCGCCCATCTGCGCGATGATCTCGGTCGGCAGGCGGCGCTGCGTGTCGTACTCGTATGCGGCGGGCGCGACGACGGTGTCGGCGAAGTCCTTCACCTTCTCGTAGAGCGCCTGCTCGTCTGCGCTGAGCTGGTAGTTCACGGCGTGGTCCTCATTCCTCGTGGGCGGGTGCGGTGGCTGGCCCCTCGTGGGGGTGGATCCTCGCGACCGGCTGGTCGCGGGAGACCTGGGCGCCGACGGCGACGGCGACGCGGACGACGCCGTCGACGGGCGCGGTGACGCGGTGCTCCATCTTCATCGCCTCGATGGCGACGACGGCGGTACCCGCGGCGACGGACGCCCCGTCCTCGACGAGCACGGCGGTGACGGTGCCTGGCATGGGTGCACGGAGTTCGGGGTCGGCGGAGCCGCCACGTTCGAGGCGCGCCAGCCGGTCGCGGAGCGCCCGGTCGCGGGCGACCGGGCGGAACGCGGCGGTGCGGCCGCCGGCGTGGGCCCAGACGGTGCCGTCGGCGGCGAGCGCGGCGGTCGCCGGATCGGCCGGACGAGCGCGGTCGGTGCCGTGGAGCGGGAGTTCGACGACGGATGCCTCGCCGCCGGCTCCTGCGACGGGCTCGAGCACGACCCGCTGCGGCCGGTGCTCGCCGACGCGCCATCCGGTGGATCGCTGCCAGGCCCGCGACGGGCGGCGCCCGCCCGCGCCTTCGGCGGCGACGGCAGCTGTCCCGCTGCTCGCCAGCAGGTCGGCCGCGGCCCTCAGCAGGTCGGCGGTCGCGGCCTCCTCGGCCTGCTCGGGCAGGGCGTCGATCAGCCCGGTCGTGAGGTCGCCGCGCCGCACGTCGGGTTCGGCGATCAGCCGGCGCAGGAAGCCGACGTTCGTCTCGACGCCGAGCACGACCGTGTCCGCCAGTGCGCCGTCGAGCCGCTCCAATGCCTCGGCACGGGTCTGCGCCCAGGCGATGACCTTGGCGAGCATCGGGTCGTAGTGGGCCGTGACCTCCTGATCCGAGCGGACGCCCGCGTCGACGCGGATCCCGTCGCCGGTCGGCGCCGCCCACCGCAGCAGGCGCCCCGTCGACGGCAGGAACCCGCGCTCGGGACTCTCGGCGTACACGCGCGCCTCGATCGCGTGCCCGTCGAGCACGACGTCGGACTGCCCGAGCGCCAGCGGCTCGCCCGCGGCGACGCGCAACTGCTGCTCGACGAGGTCGATGCCGGTCACGAGCTCGGTCACGGGGTGCTCGACCTGGAGCCGCGTGTTCATCTCGATGAAGAAGAACTCGTCGGGTGCGGCATCCGACACCAGGAACTCGACCGTGCCGGCGCCGCGGTAGCCGACGCTCTCGGCGGCCCGGCAGGCGGCCTCGCCGATGCGCGCGCGGGTCTCGTCGTCGAGCAGCGGCGACGGTGCCTCCTCGATCACCTTCTGGTGACGTCGCTGGAGCGAGCACTCGCGCTCGCCCAGGTGGATGACGGCGCCGTGCGCGTCGGCCAGCACCTGCACCTCGATGTGGCGCGGGCGCTCGATGAACCGCTCGATGAGGAGGGTGTCGTCGCCGAATGCCGCACGCGCGATGCGTCGGGCTGCGGGCAGGGCCTCGGCGAGCTCGGCCTCGTCGTGCGCGAGCTGCATGCCCTTGCCACCGCCGCCCGCAGACGGCTTCACGAGGACCGGGTAGCCGACGCGCGCGGCCGCGTCGATGAGCGCCTCGTCGGCGAGCGCTGCGCCGTCCGTTCCGACGCCGGAGACGCCCGGCACTGTGGGGACGCCGGAGGCGTCGACGTGCGCCTTCGCGCGGATCTTGTCGCCCATGACCTCGAGCGCCCGCTCGCCGGGCCCGATGAACGTGAGGCCCGCGTCGGCGCACGCCCGCGCGAACCCGGCGTGCTCCGAGAGGAATCCGTACCCAGGGTGCACGGCCTGCGCGCCCGTCTCGACGGCGGCGGCCACGATGCGCTGCGGGTCGAGGTAGCTCTCGGCGGCGGCCGCCGGGCCGATGCGCACGGCGGTGTCGGCGAGGGCGACGTGCGGGGCGTCCGCGTCGGCATCCGAGTACACGGCGACCGAGTGGATGCCGAGGCGCCGGAGCGTGCGGATGACGCGGACGGCGATCTCGCCTCGGTTCGCGACGAGCACCCGGTCGAAGGGCCGGGCTGCAGGCGTCATCGCGGGGGTCTCGGGATTCGGGGCCAGCGGGTTCGAGATCTGGGGGTTCGAGGTCATCTCGGTCACATCCGGAAGAGGCCGAAGCGGGGCTCGGGCAGCGGGGTGCGGCTCGCGAGTTCGAGCGCGAACGCGAGGACGGTGCGGGTGTCGGCCGGGTCGATGATGCCGTCGTCCCAGAGCCTCGCGGTCGAGTGGTACGGGCTGCCCTGCTGCTCGTACCGCTCGCGGATCGGCGCGCGGAACGCGGCCTCGTCATCGGCCGACCACTCCTCGCCGCGCACGGCGAGCTGGTCGCGCTTGACCGTCGCGAGCACCGAGGCGGCCTGCTCGCCGCCCATCACCGAGATGCGGGCGTTGGGCCACATCCAGAGGAACCGCGGTGAGTAGGCCCGGCCGCACATCGAGTAGTTGCCGGCGCCGAAGGAGCCGCCGATCACGACGGTGAGCTTCGGCACGCGGGTCGTCGCGACCGCGGTGACCATCTTCGCACCGTGCTTGGCGATGCCGCCCGACTCGGCGTCGCGGCCGACCATGAAGCCCGAGATGTTCTGGAGGAAGACGAGCGGGATGCCGCGCTGATCGCACAGCTCGATGAAGTGCGCGCCCTTCACCGCGGACTCGCTGAACAGCACGCCGTTGTTGGCGACGATGCCCACCGGGTGGCCGTCGAGATGCGCGAACCCGGTGACGAGGGTGTCGCCGTACTCCGGCTTGAACTCGTCGAACTCGCTCGCGTCGACGATCCTCGCGATGACCTCGCGGACGTCGTAGGGCTGCTGCACGTCGACGGGGACGGCGGCCGTGAGCGCCGCGGAATCGACGGCGGGCGGGCGCGACTCGCGCATGTCCCAGGCTCGTTCGCGCGGCAGCGGGAGCGTCGCGACCATGTCGCGGACGAGTTCGAGGGCGTGCTCGTCGTCTTCGGCGAGGTGGTCGGCGACGCCGGACACGCGGGCGTGCAGATCGCCGCCGCCCAACTCCTCCGGGGTCACGACCTCGCCGATGGCGGCCTTCACGAGCGGCGGCCCGCCGAGGAAGATCGTGCCCTGGTCGCGCACGATGACGGTCTCGTCGCTCATCGCGGGCACGTACGCGCCGCCCGCGGTGCACGAGCCGAGCACCGCGGCCAACTGCGGGACACCGCGCGCCGAGAGGTTCGCCTGGTTGAAGAAGATCCGGCCGAAGTGCTCGCGATCGGGGAACACGTCGTCCTGCAGCGGCAGGAACGCTCCCCCGGAGTCGACGAGCGAGACGCACGGCAGGAAGTGCTCTGCAGCGACCTCCTGCGCGCGCAGGTGCTTCTTCACGGTCATCGGGTAGTAGGTGCCGCCCTTGGTCGTCGCGTCGTTGCAGATCACCATGACCGGCCGCCCGTGCACGAGCCCGACGCCGGTGATGATGCCGGCGCCCGGCGAGTCGCCGTCGTAGAGGCCGTCGGCTGCGAGCGGCGAGAGCTCGAGGAACGGGCTGCCCTCGTCGAGCAGGCGGTCGACCCGGTCGCGCGGCAGCAGCTTGCCCCGAGCGACGTGGCGGTCGCGGGAGGCCTCTGGCCCGCCGAGGGCTGCCGCACGCAACTTCGCGCGGAGCTCGTCGACGAGGGCGGCGTGGGCTTGCTGGTTGGCTCGCGCGGTGTCGGATGCCTCGTCGACGGTCGTTCGCAGTACGCCCATTCCCGCCTCTTCGTCGTGGCGACGGGCGCACCGGTTCGGTTAACGCCCACTAACTCAATCAGGTTAGCGACCATTAACTGAAACGGCAAGCACCCGACCTCACCCCAACGAGTCCACGAGCCGGCGTGCGCCGTACTCGAATGCGGCATCCACGTCGTCGCGGTCGTCGCCGAGCCGGAAAGCGCCCGAGAGCTCCATCGACACGAACCCGTGCACCCACGCCGTCAGGAGCCTTGCCGCGGCGAGCGCATCCGCCGGCCCGACCGCCGCGGCGGTCGCGGCGAGCAGCGGTCCGGCCGCATCTCGGAGCACCCCGCGGTCGGGCCGCGCCCCGTCGGGCAGGCGCGCGAAGACCAGCAGGTACGCCTCGGGCCGGGCGTGCGCGAAGGCGCGCGCCGCCCGCAGGAGTTCGAGGAGCAGCGAGTCGGGCGTCGTCCCGTCCGACCGACCGAGTTCGGCGGCCGCCCCGTCGAGCGCGACGCCGAGGTCGGCGGCCGCCCGCTCGGCGACGAGCTTCAGCAGCGCGTCCCGATTGCGCACGTGCTTGTAGAGCGAGGGCGCGCGAACGCCGACCTCGGCGGCGACGGCCTGCATGGTGACGGCATCGACACCGCCGCGATCGAGCAGCAGGGTCGCGGCGTCGAGGATCTGCGGAGCAGAGGTGCGGCTCGGCGTGGGCATGGAGGCTCCCTGGGTTCGCGGCGAGAGAACAGCTATTGACAGTAGCCATCATAGCTATGTACCGTAGCCATCATGCAACTCCGCCCTGGACTCCACCGCATCGGCAACGATCTCGTCGCCTGCTACCTCGTCGTGACCGATGACGGCATCACCCTCGTCGACGCCGGCATCCCGGGTCAGTGGAAGGATCTCCTCGCCGAACTCGAGGCCATCGGCCGCAGCGTCGGCGATATCCGCGGCGTCGTGCTGACGCACGGCGACACCGACCACATCGGATTCGCCGAGCGGCTCCGCCGCGAACACGAGGTGCCCGTCTTCGTGCATCGGGGCGACGCCGCCCGCGCCCGCGGCGAGGAGCGCACGAACCCGGCGTGGGGGCGCCTCCGCTTCGGCCCGACCGCGAGGTTCCTCTGGTACTCGGGACGCCGCGGGGGCCTCCGCCCCGAGTACCTCCACGAGGTGGTCGAGGTCGACGCCGGCACGGTGCTCGACCTGCCCGGCTCGCCCGAGCTCATCGCGATGCCCGGCCACTCCCCCGGCAGCGTCGCGGTGCACGTCCCCGCGGTCGAGGCCGTCTTCGTCGGCGACGCACTGACGACCCGCCACGTGCTCACGGGGGCCGAAGGCCCGGCGGCAGCGCCGTTCACCGACGACCCCGAGCAGGCCCTCGCATCACTCGACCGACTCGCCGGACTGCGCGCGGCGACCTGGGTCCTCCCCGGTCACGGCGCGCCGTGGGACGGCGGCGTCGACGAGGCGATCCGACGGGTACGGGCCTCGGTCACGGCTTGACCGGGCGGCTCGACCGGGCGGCTTGACCGGGCCGGGGCATCCGGTTAACCTGCATTCACTGAAAACGGAACGCGAGGTGCCGCCCATGTCCCCACCTGCGGAGACGGCTGCGGAGACGGTCGCTCCCGTGACCGCGCGCAGCCTGCGCAAGGCCGACCGGCGCGACGCGCTCGTCGCCGCGGCCGCCGCGCTCTTCGCGGAACGCGGGTTCGCGGGCGTGACGCTCGAGGACCTCGGCAGCGCCGCAGGCGTCTCGGGGCCGGCGGTCTACCGGCACTTCCCCGGCAAGGGCGCCGTGCTCGCGGCGGTGCTCGTCGACGCGAGCCGCGGCCTGCTCGACGGCGGACGCACGACCGTCGAACGCGCCGAGGACGCCGACGGCGCCCTGCGCGACCTCATCGCCTTCCACGTCGATTTCGCGGTGGCGAACGCCGACGTGATCCGGGTCCAGGACCAGGACCTCGCGAGCCTGCCCGACGACGAGGCGCACGAGGTGCGGCGCCTGCAGCGCGCCTACGTCGAGCTCTGGGTCGACGTGCTCGGCCGGCTCCGCGACGACCGGCCGGCAGCCGAGCGTCGCGTTCGCGCGCACGCCGCGTTCGGGCTCATCAACTCGACGCCGCACAGTGCACGCGACCTCGACCACCGACCCGACGACCGCGAGGTCCGGGCGATCCTCGAGCAGATGGCGTGGGCGAGCCTCACCGCCTGAACACGTGACGCGGACCCGCCCGGCCTGCTCCGCGGACCCACCCGGGCCGGCTCAGACGGCCGCGAGCTGCTCGATGCGGTGCGCCAGGCGCAGGTCGCGGGCGGTCACCCCGCCGACGTCGTGCGAGCTCAGCTCGAACGTGATCCGCCCGTATCCGAGCCTCACGTCGGGGTGGTGCTGCATGACCTCGGCGACCTCGGCGACACGGTCGAGCAGGCGCACCGCGCCGAGGAAATCACCGGTCTCGTAGCTGCCCACCAGCCGGTCGCCGTCCTGCATGAAGGCCGTGCCGACGAGGTCGGTGCTCGTCTCGTCCGCCTCGAGGATCCGCCGGTCGTCGTCACCCGTGTCCATGCCCCCGCCTTCCGTTCCCCCTCAGCACATGGTGAGGGCTCGGCCGGGATCGCGCAAGATCGCACCCACGTCGACGAGGAACCGCGAACCCTGCTGGCCGTCGACCAGGCGGTGGTCGAAGGACAGGCTCAGGGTCATCACCTCGCGGAGTGCGATCTCGCCGCCGAACTCCCACGGGCGACGGTTCACGGCCCCGACCGCGAGGATCGCCGCCTCGCCGGGATTCAGGATCGGGGTGCCGGCGTCGACGCCGAAGACCCCCACGTTCGTGATCGAGATCGTGCCGCCCGCGAGATCCGAGGGCGTCGCGCGGCCGGACCTGGCGGTCTCGGCGAGCACGCCGATCGCGTCGGCCAGCTCCAGCAGGTTCATCCGGTCGGCGCGCTTCACGTTCGGCACCACGAGACCGCGTTCGGTCGCCGCGGCGATGCCGAGGTTGACGCCCTCGTACTGCACGATCTCCTGCGCCTCGTCGTCCCAGCGAGAGTTCACCTCGGGCGTCCGCGCGGCGGCGATGCAGACGGCCTTGGCGACCATCGCCAGCGGCGTCACCCGGTGCCCGGACATCGCCCGGTCCTCGCGCAGCGAGCGCAGCAGTTCCATGGTCGCGGTCACGTCGACCGTCAGGAACTCCGTCACGTGCGGCGCCGTGAACGCGCTGCGCACCATGGCGGCCGCGGTGTGCCTGCGCACCCCGCGGATCGGGACACGGGTCTCGCCGGGCGCGCCGGCGGACTCGGGCGCGCGCGATCCGCCGGCGGTACCGGACGCGGACGCGGCGGATGCCTCGGCCGCCGCGGGAACCCGGGATGCCGCTGCCCCGGATGCCTCCGCAGCGCGCTCGACGTCGGACCTGGTGATGAGGCCGCGTTGGCCGGTGCCGTCGAGCCGCTCGAGGTCCACGCCGAGGTCGTGGGCGAGCTTGCGGACGGGCGGCGTCGATCGCGGGCGCTCGGCTCGGGCCGGCTGAACGGTGGGCGCGTCGGGCTCGCTTGCCGCCGCGGGGGCGTGCTCGGATGCGAACTGGGATTCCGGCTGTCGCCGCGGCCGACGCCGGTGCGGAGCCTGGTCGGCCATCGCGCCGTAGCCGACGAGGGTCGGCTCGCGCGTCGTGCCGGTGTCCGCGCGGTCGGGCGAGGCCGCGTGCGCGACGGCGTCGCCATCGGCAGGGGCATCCGCTCCGGGCTCGGCGACCCGACCAGGGGCGACCTGACCAGGGGCGACCTGCGCCGGGGCATCCGCACCGTCGCCCGTGTCGCAGGAGAACAGCCGCTCCCCGACGTTGACCGTCTCGCCGGGCTCCGCGTGGAGCGCGGTGACGACGCCCGCGTAGGGCGACGGGAGTTCGACGACGGCCTTGGCGGTCTCGACGTCGGCGACGATCTGGTTGAGCTCGATCCGGTCGCCGACGGCGACGCGCCAGGCGACGACCTCCGACTCGGTGAGTCCCTCACCGAGGTCGGGCAGCGCGAAGTCCCTGATCATCGTGGTCACGCCTCCGCTCCGCTCAGCGAGTTCGGCCGGCCGAGCACGCGATCGACGCCGTCGAGGATCCGGTCGAGGTCGGGCAGGTGGTGGCGCTCGAGACGGGCCGGCGGGTAGGGGATGTCGTGGCCGGTGACCCGCACCGGCGCATGCTCGAGGAACTCGAAGCACGACTCGGTGATGCGCGCCACGATCTCGGCGCCCATGCCGCCCTGCTCCCCCGCCTCGTGCACGACGACGAGCCGGCCGGTGCGCCGCACCGAGGCCTCGATCGTCGCGAAGTCGATCGGGGCGAGCGAGCGCAGGTCGATCACGTCGAGCGAGACGCCGTCCTCACGCGCTGCGACGGCGGCGTCCGCGGCCGTCTGCAGGAGCCCGCCGTACGCGACCACGGTCGCGTCGCCGCCGGACGCGACGGTTCGGGCGACCCCGGGCGGCGGTGCGTCCGCGAGGTTCGCCTGCTCGTCGACGTCGCCCTTCACGTGGTACCGGCGCTTCGGCTCGAAGAACACGACCGGGTCGTCGCTCGCGATCGCCTGCTGGATCATGACGTAGGCGTCGGCTGGGTTCGAGCAGGCCATGACCCGCAGGCCCGCGGTGTGGGCGAAGTACGCCTCGGGCGACTCGGAATGGTGCTCGGCTGCGCCGATGCCGCCGCCGAACGGGATGCGGATCGTGATCGGCATCCGCACGTGGCCGCGCGAGCGGTAGTGCAGCTTCGCGACCTGCGCGACGATCTGGTCGAACGCCGGGTACACGAACCCGTCGAACTGGATCTCGACGACCGGGCGATACCCGCGATACGCGAGTCCGACCGCGGTGCCGAGGATGCCCGCCTCCGACAGGGGCGCGTCGACCACCCGGCGCTCGCCGAACTCGGCCTTCAGGCCGTCGGTCACGCGGAACACGCCGCCGAGCGTGCCGATGTCCTCGCCCATGAGGACCACGCGCTCGTCGGCCTGGAGCGCGCGCCGCATACCGGCGCCGAGCGCCTTCGCCAGCGTCATCGTCGTCATCGGGCACCTCCTTCGCGGCCGCCGTGACCGCCTTCGGCCGGTCCGTCGTCGTAGAGGTCGAGGTACCGTCCGTACCGGGCGCGCTGCCGGTCGAGGTGGCTGTTGGGTTCGGCGTAGACGTGGTCGAACACCGTCATCGGCTCCGGATCGGGAAGGCTCGTGATGGCGGCGCGCAGGCGGACGGCGGCGTGGTCGGCGGCGGACGCGGACTCCTCGCGGATCGCGACGACATCGGCACCGGATGCCTCGAGCAGCGCGTCGACCCGTGCGAGCGGGTCCCGCGCACGCCACGTCGCGAGATCGTCCTCGGTGCGGTATCTCTTCGGGTCGTCGGCCGTCGTGTGCGGGCCCATCCGGTAGGTCACCGCCTCGATGAACGTCGGCCCCTCGCCGCGGCGTGCCCGGGCGAGCGCCATGCGGGTGACGGCGAGTACCGCGAGCACGTCGTTGCCGTCGACGCGGATGCCGGGCATCCCGAACCCGTCGGCGCGTCGCGCGAGGGCCTGGCGCGACTGGAGGCCGACCGGTTCCGAGATGGCCCAGCCGTTGTTCTGGCAGAAGAAGACGACCGGTGCCTGGAAGCTCGAGGCGAACACGAGGGCCTCGTTCACGTCGCCCTCGCTGGTCGCCCCGTCGCCGAAGTACGCGATCGCCGCGGCATCCGAGCCGTCCCACGCGGCGCCCATCGCATAGCCGACGGCGTGCAGCGCCTGCGCGCCGATGATGATCTGCGGGATCGCCATCGACCGCTCGAACGGATCCCATCCGCTCGCCTGGGTGCCCCGCCAGACGGCGAGGAGCTCCGCCGGCTCGACGCCGCGGATCCATGCGAGCGCGTGCTCGCGGTAGCTCGAGAAGACGAAGTCGTCGTCGCGGAGCGCGCGGCCGGAGCCGATCTGCGCGGCCTCCTGGCCGGCGAGCGGCGGCCAGAGCGCGAGCTCCCCCTGACGCTGGAGCGCGGTGGCCTCGGTGTCGATGCGACGGATCACGGTCATGTCGCGGTGGAGGCGCGCGAGGTCGTCGAGGTCGACGTCGGCGACCCAGGCGTCGTACTCGGGATCGGCGAGCCGCTCGCCGCGTTCGTCGATCAGCCTGACCATCGGGGTGGTCTCGGTCAGGAGTGCCGCTTCGGGTGGGGTCATCGTCGATCCTCCGCTCGGCGGACCGCCTTGTGGGCTCTCGTCCGCGTCCGGCTGCGCCGCCGGATACCGCGATCGTAGGCCGATCACG
The DNA here is from genome assembly GCF_004006235.1 of Agromyces sp. LHK192. Taxonomy (NCBI): domain Bacteria; kingdom Bacillati; phylum Actinomycetota; class Actinomycetes; order Micrococcales; family Microbacteriaceae; genus Agromyces; species Agromyces sp. LHK192. Next base: position 1,683,654 of record NZ_CP034753.1, on the reverse strand, counting down.
CAGTGCGCTCAAGCATTACGCGATCGATCGAGCATGTCGCCAACCAGGAGCCGGTCAGGAGCGGCTATATTGCGCAGTATGGCTGGTTACGACACCGTCGATCGATCCCTGCTCGCGGCACTCGCCGCCGACCCGCGTGCGACCGTCGTGGCGCTCGCCGAGCGGCTGGGCCTGAGCCGGAACACCGTGCAGGCCCGCCTGGCGCGACTCGAGGCATCCGACGCGTTCCGCTCGTTCGAGCGTTGCATCGATCCGGCGCCGCTGGGCTACCCGCTCGAGGCGTTCATCAACGTGCACGTTCGACAGAAGGTGCTGAGCGAGGTCGTGGCGCGCATCGCCGAGATCCCCGAGGTGATCCAGGCCCACGGACTCTCGGGCCAGGTCGACCTGCTCGTGCGCGTGGTGGGCCGGGACGCGCACGACCTGTTCCGCATCGACGGCGAGATCCTCGCCATCGACGGCGTCGAGCGCACCGAGACCGCGCTCGGCATGGGCGAACTGATCCCCTACCGGTTGTCGCCGCTGCTCGGGCGCTGAGTTCGCGAGGGCCGCGCGCCAACCCCGCGAGTTGCAAAGAAACCCTTGCAACATTTTCTTTGCAAGAGTATCTTTGCATCATGACCAGGCGTGAACCACCGGACCTCACCGCGGAGCCGAGCAGCACCCGCCACCCGCTCATCGACCACGTGCTGCCGTCGGCGAGCCTGAAATCGCTCGCCCACCCGTTGCGCGTGCGGATCTACGACGAGATCTCGATGTACGGGCCGCTCACGGCCTCGGGCCTCGGCGAGCGACTGGGTGAATCGAGCGGTGCGACGAGCTACCACCTGCGCCAGCTCGAGAAGGCCGGCCTCGTGCGCGAGGACACCACGCGCGGCAAGGGCCGCGAACGCTGGTGGGAGCGCACGCCCGGCTCGGTCGCCACCCCCGACACCAGGACGCTGGCCGCGGGCAGCGCCGAACGCCTCGCCGTGAAGCTCATCGAAGACGAGTGGTTCCGCTCCCGCGACCGGAACCTCCGCGAGTTCCTCTCCGAGGGCGACGCGGTGTTCGGCGACGAATGGCACGACGTCGCCACGACCGACACGATCAACATCCGGCTCACGCCCGCACAGCTCGCCGCACTCGTGCACGACATCGACGAGGTGCTCATGCGCTACATCGACGCGTACAAGCGCACGCCGACCGCGGGCGCCTACCCCGTGCAGATCCACGTCAACGCATTCCCGCTCATCCGCGGCGAACCGACCGAGGCAGCACCGACCGCGGCACCACCGACCGAGGCACCGCCGACCGACGCACCGCCGACCGCGGCACCGCCGACCGCACGTCCCGAAGGGAGCACGACATCATGACCGCCACCATCAACCCCGGAACCGGGTTCCTCGCCGGCGCCGCCGTCCGCACCGGACTCGGACTCGCCGGATGGGGCATCCGCAGGTCGCGCCGGCTCGGCGACCGCGATCGACAGCTCAGCCGCATCGAGGCCCGCGCCGCCGCCGAACGAGCCCTGGGAGAGCGCGACGCGCTGCTGCGCAGCGCGGTGTTCCAGCCGCGGTGATCCGGCGACGCCGGCGTCATTCGCCGACCCCGCGGCGCAACCACGCCGAAACGACGGATGCCCCGCCCGAATCCCTTCGAGAAGGGTTCGGCGCGGGGCATCCATGTGCCGGAGCTGCGCTCAGGAGCTGAGGATCAGACCTCCGCGCCCTCGGCCGGGGCCTCGGCGTGCACCGGCGCGGTCTCGCGACCGTTGGTGTCGGCCGACTCGGTCTCGGCGACGACCGGCGCGAGCGACAGCTTGCCGCGGTCGTCGATCTTCGTGATCTCGACGAGGATCTTCTGGCCGACGCCCAGCACGTCCTCGACGTTCTCGACGCGCTTGCCGCCGGCGAGCTTGCGCACCTCGGAGATGTGCAGCAGGCCGTCCTTGCCGGGCAGCAGCGAGACGAACGCACCGAAGGTCGCGATCTTCACGACCGTGCCGAGGAACTGCTCGCCGACCTCGGGGTTGGTCGGGTTGGCGATCGCGTTCACCTGGGCGCGGGCGGCCTCGGCCGACGGGCCGTCGGTCGCGCCGATGTAGACGGTGCCGTCCTCCTCGATGGAGATGTCGGCGCCGGTCTCGTCCTGGATCGCGTTGATCGTCTTGCCCTTCGGGCCGATCAGCTCGCCGATCTTGTCGACCGGGATCTGCATGCTGATCACGCGCGGCGCGGTCGGGGCCATCTCGTCCGGACCGTCGATCGCGGCGTTCAGCACCTGCAGGATCGTCGTGCGCGCGTCCTTCGCCTGCGTCAGCGCGCCGGCGAGCACCGAGGCGGGGATGCCGTCGAGCTTCGTGTCGAGCTGGATCGCGGTGACGAACTCGCTGGTGCCGGCGACCTTGAAGTCCATGTCGCCGAGCGCGTCCTCGGCCCCGAGGATGTCGGTGAGCGCCGCGTAGCGGGTCTCACCGTCGATCGTGTCGGAGATGAGGCCCATCGCGATGCCCGCGACCGGGGCGCGCAGCGGCACGCCGGCGTTGAGCAGCGACAGGGTCGACGCGCAGACCGAACCCATCGACGTCGAGCCGTTGGAGCCGAGCGCCTCGGACACCTGGCGGATCGCGTAGGGGAACTCCTCGCGCGTGGGCAGCACCGGCACGAGCGCACGCTCGGCGAGCGCGCCGTGGCCGATCTCGCGGCGCTTGGGCGAACCGACACGACCCGTCTCACCCGTCGAGTAGGGCGGGAAGTTGTAGTTGTGCATGTAGCGCTTCTTGGTGACCGGGCTCAGCGAGTCGATCTGCTGCTCGAGCTTGAGCATGTTCAGCGTGGTGACGCCCAGGATCTGGGTCTCGCCGCGCTGGAAGATGGCCGAGCCGTGCACGCGGGGCACGACCTGCACCTCGGCGTCGAGCGGACGGATGTCGGCGAGGCCGCGACCGTCGATGCGGACGCCCTCTTCGAGGACGCGCGTGCGCATGACCTTCTTGGTGACCGACTTGTACGCGGCGGACACCTCGGCGTTGGCCGACTCGGGCAGCTCGCCCGCCTCGACCTTGGCCGCGATGTGCTCCTTGACGCGCGCCTTGAGGGCGTCGTCGGCGTCCTGGCGCTCGACCTTGCCGGCGATCTGGTAGACGTCCTTGAGCTCGGCGCTCGCGAACGCCGCGACGGCGTCCTTGACCGCGTCCTGGTAGGGCGGGAACGTCGGGTAGTCGGCGGTGGGCTTGGCGGCGGTCTTCGCGACCTGCTGCTGCGCCTCGACGAGCTGCTTGATGAACGGCTTCGACGCCTCGATGCCCTGCGCGATGACGGCCTCGTCGGGCTTGACCGCACCGGCCTGGATGAGGTCCCACGCGTTGTCGGTGGCCTCGGCCTCGATCATCATGATCGCGACGTCCTGCGAGCCATCGGCCTCGGTCACGACACGGCCGGCGACGACCATGCTGAACACGGCGTCGGCGAGCTGCGTGTGCTTCGGGAACGCGACCCACTGGCCGTCGATGAGCGCGACGCGCACACCGGCGACCGGGCCCGAGAAGGGCAGGCCGGACAGCTGCGTCGAGAGCGACGCGGCGTTGATCGCGAGGACGTCGTACAGCTCGTCGGGCTCGATGGCGAGCACGGTGACGACGACCTGGACCTCGTTGCGCAGGCCCTCGACGAACGAGGGGCGCAGCGGGCGGTCGATCAGGCGGCAGGTGAGGATCGCCTCGGTGGAGGGGCGGCCCTCGCGGCGGAAGAACGAGCCGGGGATGCGGCCCGCGGCGTACATGCGCTCTTCCACGTCGATGGTCAGCGGGAAGAAGTCGAAGTGCTCCTTCGGCTGCTTCGAGACGCTCGTCGCCGAGAGCAGCATGGTCTCGTCGTCGATGTAGGCGACGGCCGAGCCCTGCGCCTGCTGCGCGAGGCGGCCGGTCTCGAACCGGATGGTGCGGGTGCCGAAGCGACCGTTGTCGATGGTCGTCTCGGCGAACGTGATCTCAGGACCTTCCAAGAGGTCTCTCTCCTTTGTTTACCGTCGCACCCCGTGTGGGCGCGACTCGTACGCAGGAGCAGGAACAGGCAGATATGAGCGGCACAGGATGTCTCCGCTTGCGCTGGCCACCAGTAGAAGTCCACCACTCGCGCGCCGCCCGGCGCCTCGACTGGTGATCCACCACAGGGGACCAGCTTCCTGCCGGCCTGCTCCGAGGTGATCGATATGGGATGCTTCGCCCTCGCGAAGAGGGCGGCAGTCACACGGACCACCGCAATCAGCCTAGCAGGCAGCGGCGATTCAGGCCGCGTCAACCCTCTCGCGGCATCCGGCAGATGGGTGGACGATGGCCTCGCAACCGGCATCGGCGCCGGGTATCCGGCGCCTTCGAGACAGGAGGATGCCATGGGTTCCGTCGCAAGGGTCACCACCATCACGTCGCGCTCGGATCGGAGCTTCGAGGACGCCGTGTCCACCGGCGTCTCACGGGCGACCGAGACGCTCCGCAATGTGAGCGGCGCGTGGGTCAAGGAGCAGAAGGTCGAGGTCGCCGACGGCACGATCACGGGGTGGTCGGTCACGCTCGAGGTCACGTTCGTCCTGGACTGACCGTCGACCGGGCGGACCGGCTCACACCAACGATCGCGGGCCGCTGCCCGCGATCACGGGCTGCAGCGCACCGTGCTTCGCGACGAGCCCATCGCCGGCGGTCCGGCCCTGGAGGCGGCGCAGCACCCACGGCGCCGCGTGTCGGGCGACCCAGACGGGCGTCGACACCCGCGTCGGCGCGTCGGATGCCGCATCGGGTGCGTGGAGCGCGACGTCGAGGGCGCCGAGCGCGGAGGCATCCGGAACGCCGAGCGCCCGCGCCGCAGCGTAGGCGAGGGCACGGTGACCGGCCGAGTTCAGGTGCACCCGGTCCGCCGCCCAGTGATCGGCGACGATGAGCGACTCGTCCGAGGCGACGTCGAGGAAGGTCGCGCCGGCCTCGCGCACCAGGGGTTCGAGGCGCGCGTTGAAGCGGTCGAACCTCGCCCGCAGGCGTCCGAGCCCCCGCGTCCGCGGCATGAACGCCGACACCACGAGCACATCGGGACCGGTCGCCCGGACGTCCGCGACCGCCCGACCCAACTCGATCGCGAGCGCGCGCGGGTCGGATGCCGCCTTCACGAGGTCGTTCGCCCCGACCAGCACGGTCACGAGGTCGGCGCCGAGTTCGCGGGCGAGCGGCAGCTGGGCGCCGACGACGTGCCGCACCCGACGGCTGCGCACCGCGAGATTGGCATACCCCAGCCGGTCGGCGCCGTCGGGATCGGCGAGGGCGACGAGCATCGCGAGCCGGTCGGCCCAGCCGCGGTACACGCCCGGCGTGCGCGAGTCGTCGCACAGGCCCTCGGTGATCGAGTCGCCCACGGCGACCATCCGCCGCCACGGATCGGCGCGGCGGGAATACGGCGTGGACGACGAGTCCCTCGACTGCACCTGAGGGGGCGAGGACTCGATGGCGGATGCCGCTCCGCACCGACCCGGGCCGGTCCCGCGCGGCGGGGTCGCAGTCGGGGTCGCGGTCGAGGCCGCCGTCGCCGGCGGCATCGCTCGCGGCGGGGCATCCGTCGTCACCCGCCCCTCGATGGCGTCCTCGTAGTGGCCGACGAGCTCGTCGCCGAGGCGCGCCCAGCCGCGTCCCCCGACCGAGGCGCGCGCGGCGATCCCGAACGCCTGGCGCTTGGCCGCGTCGCCGACGAGGTCCTCGACGCGCGCCCGGAGGTCGCCGAGGTCGCCGGGTCGGTAGAGCCAACCGGTGCGGCTCGACTGCACGAGGTCGACCGGGCCGCCCCGACCGGTGGCGACCACCGGCACGCCGCTCGCGAGCGCCTCCTGCACGGTCTGGCAGAACGTCTCGTGCTCCCCCGGGTGCACGAACACGTCGAAGGAGGCGACCGTCTCGGCGAGCGCGACACCCGACCGGAATCCGGTGAAGACCGCCCCGGGCAGCACGCGTTCGAGGGCGGCGCGCTCGGGGCCGTCGCCGACGACGACGAGTCGCACGCCCGGCAGCCCTGCGAACGCGGCGAGGTCGCCGACCTGCTTCTCGGGGGCGAGCCGACCGACGTAGCCGATGACGACCTCGCCGTCGGGGGCCAGTTCGCGACGCACCGACTCGCTGCGTCGTGACGGATGGAAGAGTTCGGTGTCGACGCCGCGCGCCCAAGGGCGCACGCGCTCGACGCCCAGGCCCGCGAGCCGGTCGCGTGCCGCCGAACTCGGCGCGAGCGTCAGCGTCGCCCGGTTGTGCAGACGGATGAGGTGGCGTTCCAGGGCCGGTCGGGCGATCGGGAGCCCGTACCGCTCCGCGTAGGCGGGGACATCCGTCTGGTAGACGGCGACCGCGGGGATGCCGACCGTGCGCGCCGCCTGCACGCCCTGCCACCCGAGCACGAACGGCGAGGCGAGATGCACGACGTCGGCGTCGAACCCGTGCAGCACCCGAGCCAGCTGCGCGGTCGACGCGAACGCCAGGCGGACATCGGGATACCCCGGCAGCGGCACCGAGCGCAGGTACCGCGCCGCCGCTCCCGGCGGGACCCCGACGCCTTCCAGCGTGGCATCGGGCTCGCCGCGCCCGGCACGCGGGGCGATGACGAGGACCTCGTCGCCACGAGCGTGCAGGTGCTCGATCACCCGGAGCAACGAATTGACCACCCCGTTCATCTGGGGCAGGAACGTCTCTGCGAACAGCGCGACCTTCACGCGTCCAGCGTGACGGCCGCCCGATCCCGACGCAGCGCATCCGGGCGCCGATCGTCGAGTGTTCACGAGGCGTTGTCCCCCGCTTCCGGCGCGGTTCCCCGGGCGACGAGTTCGTCATCCGCCGGTCGCCGCGCGTTCACCACGGCCGTTCACGATGTTGCGGTGGAAGAGGCCCTGCTCGCGATGGCGTCATCGCCGTGGTTGTGGCCCGCGCTGTTCGCCCTCGTCGTGGGCGACGCGTTCCTGGTCGTGCTGCCGAGCGAGACGGTGGTCGTCGCACTCGGCGCGCTCTGGTCGGCGACCGGGGTGCCGCCGATCGCCCCGGTCGTCGCCGTCGCGACCGCGGGCGCCGTCTGCGGCGACGGCCTCTGCTACCTCATCGGGCGCCGCGTCGGGCTCGACCGCTGGCGCTGGCAACGTGAGGGCCGGGTCGCCGCAGCCATCGCCCGGGCCGCGGCCACCGTGCAGCGGCGCACCGCGGTGCTCGTGTTCACGGCGAGGTACGTGCCGTTCGCGCGCATCGCGGTGAACCTCGCGGCGGGTGCAGCCCGAGTGCCGCTGCGTCGATACCTTCCGCTCTCGTGCGGGGCCGGCCTCGCGTGGGCGGCCTTCAACACGTTCGTCGGCGCGCTCGTCGGTCGGGCGCTCGGCGATCAGCCGGTGCTCTCGGTCGTGGTCTCCGTGCCGGCGGCGATCATCCTGGGATTACTCGTCGACCGGCTCGTGACCGTGATCGACGCCCGCCGCGCCCGCGCTCGCTGAGCGCACTGCCGACACGCACCCAGCTCGCGCCGACCTCGCGCCGACCTCGCTCCGGCCTCGCGCCGACCTGCGTGACGACCGTTCGTCGCAAACCCCCCGTTCGGGGTTGCGCTCGATCGGCGATCGTGAATATGTTAACGGCGAATCACATTTGCAGGATGGACTGCAGATGGAGCGGGCTCGATGACGCGCCACTGGAGGAGTGCCATCCGCCCTACGGGAAAGCAGGTGGCCTCGTGCCCGAATTGAACCGACGAACCGTCCTGACGCTCGGCGCCGCGCTGGGCCTGACCGGCGCGGCGGCAGCCGCCCCGGGCGTCGCCTCGGCGGCACCGCGCGCGTGGTCGTGGTCGCCGGCAGGCTCCGTGATCGGCAGCGGATCGGGTGTCGACCCGCAGTGGGTCTGGGACGACGAGATCGACCAGATCATGGCGAACGTCATCACCAGCGGCCAGACCGCGCAGGTCAACACCGCCATGCGGAACTGGGTCAACAACTGGCAGCCGGTGCCGAGCGGACTGCCGGCGCCGCTGAAGGGCTGGTTCGCCGAGCACGTGAAGATGCCCGACTGGGCCGACATGTCGAAGCTGCGCCGCGCCGCCGCGTTCAACCGCCGCGCCGAGATGTTCCTGTTCTTCATCTACGGCATCGGCGGCGGCATCATGTCGACCGTCATCCCCCGCGAGGCGCGCTCCGTGTACTGGTCGAAGGGCGGCGCTGACATGCAGGACCGCGCGGCCAAAACCTTCTCGTTCGGCTACGACCTCTCGAACCTCAACGCGTTCGAGTGGTCGGGCGAGTTCAAGGTGACCTCGAACAAGACCCGCATCGTCCACGCCGCCGTCCGCCATCTGCTGCCGCAGTCGCCGCACTGGCAGGCATCCGGACACGACGAGACGATCCCGATCTCGAACGCCGACATCCTCGTCACGTTCCACAGCACCGGCACCTTCGCGCACAAGAAGATGAAGGAGTGGGGCGTGCGGATGTCGGCGGCCGAGGAGGAGGCCTTCCTCCACTCGTGGCAGGTCGCGCTGCACTACCTGGGCGTCCGCGACGAATACATCCCGGCCACGTGGGACCAGGCGCACGCGCAGGCGGCCCAGACGCTCGACCCCATCATGCAGTGGACACCGGAGGGACAGGACCTCGCCGAGGTGCTGCTGGGCCTCACGGCGCAGATCGACCTCGGGGTCACGCGCGGGTTCCTCAACGAGTTCGTGCGCTACCAGCTGGGCGACCAGATCGGCGACTGGCTGGGGCTCTTCCGCGACCCGGTCTCCCGGACGCTCATCGAGGAGGGCTGGCCGATCTACGTCAAGTTCCGCGACGGGCTCATCCCGGTGCTCCCGGTCACGTTCTGGGTGTTCGACAAGTTCATCCGGGGCCTGGCGATGGCGTTCCTGAACCGCTGGCAGTCGCCGTCGACGACGCCGATCGAGGTGCCGGACATGAACCGCCCGATGTGAATCCGCATTCACCCTGGTCGAGTGAGGGTCACCTCACTCGACGAGAGGCGCCCCGCTCGTGCGGGGCGCCTCTCTCGCGAATCATCCGACTCGGCCTCCCGGCCGGGCGCGGTCACTCCCCCGCGAGACCGCCCACGAGGTGGCCCGCCGGCCGGTCGAGGGCGAACGGGTCGATCACGCGCTCCGAGCGGTCGGTGCGTTCGACGAGCTCGGCGAACTCCGCAGCTCCCCGGAAGATGCGCTCGGGCAGCGACCGCACCCCGTCGCCGTTCCCGCCCCAGTCGCTCGTCGCGGCGAACACGCCCGTCGTGACCGGGATCGCGTGCAGGTAGGTGAACAGCGGACGGATCGCGTAGTCGATCGCGAGCGAGTGCCTCGGCGTGCCGCCGGTCGCCCCGAGGAGCACCGGCAGGTCGGTGAGCGCCTGCGGGTCGATCACGTCGATGAAGCTCTTGAAGAGCCCGGCGTAGCTCGTGGTGAAGATGGGCGTGACGGCGATGAGGCCGTCGGCCGTGGTGAGCCGCTCGAGCACCCCCTCCAGCTTCGGCGGCGCGAAGCCTAGCAGCAGTTGGTTCGCGATGTCGTGGGCGAGGTCGCGGAGTTCGACGAACTCCACCTCGACCTCGATGCCGCGCTCGCGAAGCTGGGCGACGGCGTCGCCCGCGAGGCGGTCAGCGAGCTGCCGGGTCGAGCTCGGCGTGGACAGGCCCGACGAGACGACGATGATGCGCTTGGTCATTTCGATGCTCCTTCGAACGTTGAGGTTCCGGCTGCCGGCCGCGTCAGCGGGTCGCCGCAGGGCCGAAGGCCGAGCCGGCCTTCGCGGGGGCCGGCACGGGGGCCGGCGAGTCCTGGTAGGGCGAGCCGACGGTCAGGTTGTTGCCGCCCGCGGCGTTCGGCGTGGCCTGCCGCGGCTCGGCGTCGCCGTACGTCGCGCGGACGAGCGACGCGTGGGTCGGGGCATCCGGCACCTGAGCGGAGCGGTTCGTCGCGAACTCGCGACGCAGCACGGGCACGACCTCCTCGCCGAGCAGGTCGAGCTGCTCGAGCACGGTCTTCAGCGGCAGGCCGGCGTGGTCCATGAGGAAGAGCTGGCGCTGGTAGTCGCCGACGTAGTCGCGGAACCCGAGCGTCTTGTCGATGACCTCCTGCGGGCTGCCGACGGCCAGTGGCGTCTGGGCGGTGAAGTCCTCAAGGCTCGGGCCGTGGCCGTAGACCGGCGCGTTGTCGAAGTAGGGGCGGAACTGCCGCAGGGCGTCCTGCGAGTTCCTCGCGATGAACGCCTGGCCGCCGAGGCCGACGATCGCCTGGTCGGCGCTGCCGTGACCGTGGTGCTCGAAGCGCTGCCGGTAGAGGGCGATCATGCGCTGCGTGTGCGACGCGGGCCAGAAGATGTGGTTCGCGAAGAAGCCGTCGCCGTAGCTCGCGGCCTGCTCGGCGACCTCGGGTGTGCGGATCGACCCGTGCCAGACGAACGGCGGCACGCCGTCGAGGGGCCGCGGCGTCGAGGTGAAGCCCTGCAGCGGCGTGCGGAAGCGGCCCTCCCAGTCGACGACGTCCTCGCGCCACAGGCGGTGCAGCAGCTCGTAGTGCTCGAGCGCGAGCGGCAGGCCCTGGCGGATGTCCTGGCCGAACCACGGGTAGACCGGGCCGGTGTTGCCGCGACCCAGCATGAGGTCGATGCGACCGCCCGACACGTGCTGGAGCATCGCGTAGTCCTCGGCGATCTTCACCGGGTCGTTGGTGGTGATGAGCGTGGTCGCGGTCGAGAGCTGCAGCGTCGAGGTCTGCCCGGCGATGTAGGCGAGCGTGGTGGTGGGCGACGACGACCAGAATGGCGGGTTGTGGTGCTCGCCGAGGGCGAACACGTCGAGCCCGACCTGCTCGGCGTGCTTGGCGATCGTGATGGTCGCCTGGATGCGCTCGGCCTCGGACGGCGTGCGGCCGGTCGTCGGGTCCTGCGTGACGTCGCTGACGGTGAAGATTCCGAACTGCATCTCGCCCTCCTGGGCTCCTCGTGTGGCGTTGGGCCACTTTCCATGCATCTGCATTCAAATCTACCGAACGGATGCCCGGGCGGAACTATTCCCGACCGTTCAGGGTACGGCGAGCACCGCTTCCGCGGCCTCCGCGAGCGCCACGCCGTAGCCGCGACCGTGACCGGCCGCATGCACCGCGAGCGGGTGCAACTGGTGCAGCGGAAGCCGCTCGATGCGCCCCGGGGCGAGCGGATGCTCCGCCTCGTAGCCGGCGACGACGTCGGCGAGGAACGGGCAGCCGAACAGCGCCAGCATCGCAAGGTCGGTCTCGCGATGACCTCCATGCGCCGCCGGGTCGATGAGCACGACGCCGTCGGCCGACCACAGGACGTTCCCGTTCCACAGGTCGCCGTGGATCCGCGCGGGCGGAGCACCGTCGTCGAACGCCCCGTCGGCGACCGCCTCGCAGGCCCGCCGCACGAGGCTCGCCTCGCCCTGGCTCAGGTTGCCGGCCGCCACGGCGACGGGCACGAACGGCAGCACGCGATCACGCGCGTAGAACCGACCCCAATCGGCCTCCGCGGCCGCTGGCATCTCGCGCCTGCCGATGAAGAGCGGGCCGTTCCACCCGTCGGGCGGCGCTCCGAACGCCGCGGCCCCGGCCGAGTGGGTGCGGGCGAGCGCGCGACCGAACACCTCGGCCGACTCGCGCGAGGGCGCGGTCTCGGCGACGCGGTCGAGCTCGATCCAGTCGGCACCGACCCCGGCGACGGCCGCGACCGGCACACCTCCGCGCGGAACCGCCTCGGCCAACCACGCGAGACCCGCCGCCTCCGCCTCGAAGAATCCGCTCGGGGCATCCGCGCGCTGCTTCCGGATCGTGGCCATCGCACCAGTCTGGCGGATCCTGGTGCGCCGGCCCTGCGAAGGACGACGCCCGACCCCGGCGCACGGAGCAGGGCCCGCCGCTCGCGCGACGGGCCCCGCCGCCTACCGGGGCTGCGCCCTGGTCAGGACTTCTCGGTGTGCCCGTGCGAGTGGTCGTGGCCGAGGCCGCCACCGCCCGGGTTGTTGACGGTCAGCTTCGGTCCGGCAGGCGTCTTCGGCAGGAGGTCGCCGATCGTGAGCCACTGGCCCTTGACCCCGTTCACCGACTCGGTCGACCCCGCGAACTCGAGGACCGCCGTGGCGATCGCCCCGAGGTTCACGTAGAGCGCCTTCGTGTCGAAGTTGTCGATCGTGTCGCACGCGAGGTGGTAGCACTGGTCGTACTGCTCACCGGCCACGCCGCCCCAGATCGCCGCCTGCTCCTCGGTCTTCACGACCTCGGCGCCGGTGAACAGGCCGCCCGACGGGATGCCCGCGAGGATGAACGCCTCGTAGTCGCTGCGTCCGCTGTACTCGGCGTCGTCGTAGGGCACCTTCAGGGCGGTGTAGTACCGCTCGAAGAGGTCCTCGATGGCCTCGGAGCCCGCGGGCACCTCGACCGGCGCCGGCCAGCTCGACTGGTCGGAGTCGTAGACCATGTGGATGTAGTTCGGCGAAGCCACCATGTCGAAGTTCAGGTACAGGGCGATGTCGTCGACCTGCTCGGGGCTCAGGCTGTCGACCCAGGCCTGCGAACCGAGCAGGCCGTCCTCTTCAGCTCCCCACCACGCGAGGCGGATGGTGTTCTGCGGCTTCAGCTTCGCGAGCTTCTGCCCGACCTCGAGGAGCGCGGCGCTGCCGGACCCGTTGTCGTTGATGCCGGGGCCCGCCTGCACGGAGTCGAGGTGCGCGCCCGCCATCACGATGTTGTCGGACGTGCGCCCGGGCAGTTCGGCGAGCACGTTGATCTGCGGGCGCTGCTCGGGCAGCGGCACGTCGATCGCGGCGGTCGACCCGGCCGCGGCGAGCGCGACACCGTCGGCGAAGCTCGCACCCACGACCGGCACGTCGAGCGGCTCGGTGTTGACGCCGAAGAGCGTGCCCACGAGCGGACCGGAGCGCTCGGGCGTGTTGCCCTGGTTGAAGAGGATGACGGCCTCGGCGCCGGCGTCCTGCGCGTTGCGGGCCTTCACGCCGAACTCGCACGTGCCGCGCTGGACGAGTGCGATCTGCACTCCGGGCGCGTCGAAGCCGAGCCCGGCGAAGTCCTCGGGCTCGCAGCCGCTCGTCACCGGGTCCTCGGTCGGTTGGTTCAAGACCGTGTCGACGGGGATGACCGTTCCCTCGACCGGGCCGTACCCGGTGCCGGTGAACGACTCCGAGTCGTAGTCGGCGGCGACCGGAGTCAGCTGGGACAGCGAGCTCGGCCCGACGAACGTGTAGTCGAACTGGTGGGTCGTGACCTTCCAGCCGGCCTTCTTCATGACCTTCTGGACGTAGGCGGCGCTCGCATCGTAGCCCGGGAGGCCGGCCGCGCGGTTGCCGCCGTTCTCGTCGGCGATCTTCTGGAACTCGCGCATGTGCCCGACGACGCCGTCGGCGGTGAGGCACTCCCGGATCTTCGAGATGTTCAGGTTCTTCGTGTCGCAGGCGGGCGACTTGCCCCCGCCCCAGCCTCCACCCCAGGCCATGGCCCCGCCCGAAGGCACGAGGACGGCGGCGAGGATCGCGGCGGACGCGATGGCGATGGCCCGGTTGCGCCGGGTGCGGCGCGTTCGGGCGGAATATGGAACAGATGGTTGCATCGTCTTCCCTTCCGATCGGGGCCCCCATCGGCCCCCGTTCGGGGGAGCATATGCGGCGACGCGCGCGGCGCGATAGCCCCCGCCATCGAATGCCGCCGCGAACGCACGAATCGTGCGCCGATCCGCGCGCGGATGGCTACACTCGGCCGTGATGAGCACGATCTCGGTGGTGATCCCGTGTCTCGACGACGCGGAATACCTGGCTGCCTGCCTGGCCGCGCTCGCCGCGCAGACCCGACCAGCCGACGAGGTCATCGTCGTCGACAACGGGTCGACCGACGACTCGGTCGCCGTTGCGCTGGCTGCCGGCGCGACCGTCGTCCGCGAGCCCCTTCGCGGGATCTGGCCCGCGACCGCGGCCGGATTCGACGCGGCGACCGGCGACGTGCTCGCTCGGATCGACACCGACTCCGTCCCTCCGGCCGACTGGCTCGAACGCCTCGGGCACCGCATGCAGGCCACGGACCACCCGACCGTCGTGACCGGGCCGGGCGTGTTCTACGGCGGCAACGCCGTGGTCCGGTGGGTCGCGCGATACCTCTACATCGGCGGGTACTTCTGGGCGATCGGCATCGTGCTCGGGCATCCGCCGATCTTCGGCTCGAACTACGGGATCCGGCGGGACGCCTGGGCGCAGCTGCGCGGCGTCGTGCACCGGGACCGCGCCGACGTGCACGACGACCTCGACCTCGCCTGGCGGCTGCGCCCCGACATGACCGTCGTGTACGAACGGTCGTTGACCGTCGGCGTCTCGGCTCGCCCCTTCGCGACCTGGGCCGACATCGGCCGGCGCCTGCGCATGGCGTTCCACACGCTGGGATTCGAGTGGCGCCGGTGGCCGCCGCTGGAACGACTCGCCGAGCGGCGGAACGCGCCCGGGCAGGCCGGCGACGAGCTGCGCGGCCAGGTCGACGGCGAGTCGCCGCGAGCCGCATGAGCCGACTCGCCCCCCGTTCGCACGCCGAGGATCGCATGCCGGATCAGGCGGACGCGAACAGCTCCAGCATGTCGCGCACGAGCTGGTGCGGTGCCGTCTCGCAGGGGCTGTGACCGGTCTCGTAGACCGAGATCCGGGCTCCGAGTTCCTGCGCGGACCGACGGTGCAGCTCGACCGGCCAGAGGTCGTGCGAACCGACGGCGACGAGCTTCGGGATCGGTACGGCCGCGACCTCGGCCCGGAGGTCGGGCGTGTGCATCATGGCCTCGATGATGTCACCGACGCTCTCGCGCCGGGTCAGCGCGAAGCGTTCGCGCACGAACGCGAGCCTGCCCGGCGGCACCTTGTTCAGGTTGTTCCGGATGCCCCACAGCATGAGCGTGGCGCCCTGATGCGGGCTCGCGAGCGACGAGAACGCGCCGATCGTCTTCACGCCGCGGAACGCCTGGCCGGGTTCGGGCGGGCTGGTCAGCAGCGTCAGGCTCGCGAACGCCTCGGGGTGGGCGACCAGCGCGCGCTGCGCGAGCGTGCCGGCGAAGCTGTAGCCGAGCACGTGCACGGGCCGCGATCCGGCGTCGAGCACCGCGAGCAGGTCATCGAGGAAGAGGTCGGCGTCGTACCGCCGTCGCGCCGGATGGAGCCGTTCGGGGCCTGCGGCGTACGACTCGTACTGCCCGGCGAGGTCGTAGGACTCCACCCGGTACCCCGCCGCCGCGAGCAGCGGCAGCATGAGCACGAAGTCCTCCTTGGAGCCGGTCGCCCCCGGCACCAGGAGCACGCGGTCGCCGTCGGCGGGGCCGAACGCGATCCGCGCGAGCGGCCCGCTCGGCGCGTCGAACACGTCGCGCTCGGCGCCCTCGGGCAGCGCACGCCAGTCGAGGTCGGGCAGCACGGCGTCGAGCTGCGCGGCGCGAGCCTCCCAGCCTGCCGGCGGCGGCGCGAGCACGCCGGCCGGTGTCCACCGGATCGAGGCATCGGTCGAGGGCTGGTCGACCCGCGGGTCGGCCCGCTGATCGACCCGGTCACCCCGCGGGTCGGCCCGCTGATCGACCCGGTCACCCCGCGATTCCGTCACGCCGTTCACGATACTCCCAGCCTGCGTCGGGTCCCCGCGAAGGCGCGCCCCCTAGGGTGGAGGGATGCCTACCGTCGACCTCACCCTCGAGACCTTCGAGTCCACGATCCTCGAGGGCGGCACCGTCTTCGTCGACTTCTGGGCGAGCTGGTGCGGACCGTGCCTCGCATTCGCGCCGAATTACGAGGCGGCGTCGGAGGCGAACCCCGACCTCGTCTTCGCGAAGGTCGACACCGAGCAGCAGCAGCAGCTCGCCGCCGCGATGAACATCACGTCGATCCCGACGATCATGGCCTTCAAGGACGGCATCGGCGTGTTCGCCCAGGCCGGCGCCCTCCCCCGACCCGTGCTCGACGACCTCATCGGCCAGGTGCGCGCGCTCGACATGGACGACGTGCGGGCGCAGCTCGCCGCGAGCGACGAGGACGCCGCGCCGGCGACGGCGTAGCGCAGTTCGCGCGTCAGTCGCCGGATGCCGCGAGCCCGTCGACCCCGCTGAGGTCGAGCTCCACCCCGTACGGCCGTTCCGCCCGGGTGATGAACGCGGGCACGCGCACGTAGCGCCCCTCCGTACGGAGCGCGTCGAGCGCCGGCGCCCAGCGATCCTGCGCATCCTGCCGGAGGAAGCCGGCATGCCGCGGCCGCCCGCCGCCGACGAGCTGGACACCCACGCGGTACCGTGGCGACAGCCAGCGACTCGCACGCGGCACGAGCACGGCCTCCTGCGTCACGCCGCCGTGCAGGCGCGCGAGGTCGATGGCGGCCTGGTGCCGCTGCACGTCGTCGACGGGCACCACGGTGCGGAGCTCTCGTTCGACCGCGCCCGCGTCGACGATGTCGAGCCCGTCGACCGTCGACAGGTCGCCCCAGGAGTCGGGGTTCGCCGGCCGACGGTCCAACATGAAGCGCACGACGACGTACCCGATCGCCGCGATCAGCAGCACCAGGAACGGCCAGAGCACCCAGGCCGGCGCGTCGGGGCGGATGAAACCGGTCACCAGCAGCAGGACGAGCACGAGCAGGTACGGGAACGGCTCCCAGCGCAGGAGCGGCTTGTAGCGCGGCACCCGTTCAGGCTACGCGGCGGCGCGGAGGGCGGCGAATCGGCCGGCGACCTCCTCGAGCACGGACTCGTCTCCGGCGTAGAGCCCGTCACGACGAGGCCAGTGCGAGACGACGTCGGTGAACCCGAGTTCGCGAGCACGCCCGACCGCGTCCTCGAACGCGTCGACGCTCGCGAGCGAATACCGTTCGGCCGCGTCGAGCGACAGCGTGCGGTCGAGGGTCGCCGGGTCGCGGTCTGCGGCGGCGCAGGCGTCGTCGAGCGCTGACGAGAGGTCGCGGATGCTCGCCCACCACTGCTCGGTGTCCTCGACCTCCGGGCCGGTCGTGATCCAGCCGTCGGCGATGCGCGTCGTGAACGCGAGGCCGCGCGGGCCGTTGGCTGCGACGTGCAGCGGCATCCGCGGCGACTGCGCCGTCGATTGCGCCGGCGAGCCGACCATGCGGGCGGCGTCGGCGGTGTACCAGTCACCGGTGAACGAGATGCCGCCCGAGCCCGGCTCCTCGAAGCGCAGCAGCCGGTCGAGCGCCTCGGTGAACTCGACGAACCGGGCGTGCCGCTCGCGGGGCGTCAACGGCGCCTGCCCGAGCACGTGCGCGTCGAACCCGGTTCCGCCCGAGCCGACGCCGAGCAGCACCCGGCCTCCGGCGATGTCGTCGAGCGTGCCGAGGTCCTTCGCGAACGGCACCGGATGCCGGAAGTTCGGCGAGGTGACGAACGTGCCGAGTCCGACGCGGCTCGTGACGGTCGCCGCGGCGGTCAGCGTGGGCACGGTCGCGTGCCAGCGCTCGCCGGCGAGTCCACGCCACGACAGGTGGTCGTAGGTCCAGGCGTGGTCGAAGCCGAGGTCCTCGGCCCCTCGCCAGTACCGGGCCGCGTCGGGCCAGTCGAACTGCGGGAGGATCACGATGCCGAAGCGCATGGTCCGAGCCTACGAGACGGTGACGCCGACTGCCGGGCAGCTCACGACCGGGTGGGGACGAGGTCGATGTCGAGCGCACGGGCCTCCGGCGAGTTCGCCGGCCGCTCGAGGCGGACGAGTACGATGCCCGCGAGGATCCCGACGCCGCCGAGCCCCTGCATCGGGGTGATCGCCTCGCCGAGCACGAGCCACGCGACGATGGCCGCGAAGACGACCTCGCTGAGCCCGAGGAACGACGCGAGTCGCGTCCCCAGGATGCGAATGGCCTGGATGCCCGCGACGTACGCGAACGCCGTCGAGATCGCGCCGACCGTCAGCAGGGGCACCCACCACGGCGCCGTCATGCCGAGGTACGGCACGTCGACGAATCTCACCTCGAACGGGACGAGCCCGACGAGCAGCGCGATCCCGAGGGCGAGGCATCCGATCACGAGACCCGAGGCGGCGAGGGCGATCGGCGGGATGCCGGTGTCCTCGCGCTCGCCGATGACGTAGTAGACGGCGACGCCGATCATGGCGATGCCGGCCAGCACGATGCCGACGGGGTCGAATGAGCCGCCGGCGGGTCCGATCACGAGCACGAGCCCCGCCACGGCGAGGACGGAGCCGAAGAGCACCACGCGCTGGGGCGACTTGCGAGTGCGGATCCATGCGAGGGCGACGAGCGCGACCGGGGCGAGGTACTCGATGAGCAGGGCGAGGCTCACGGGGATCCTGGCGATCGACATGTAGAAGGCGAGCTGCACGCCGGCCACGGCGATGAGCGCGTAGACGAGCACGGTCCACTTGGCACGCCAGAGCGGTCGCAGGTCGAATCGCAGGGCGATCAGCCCGGGCACGACGAGCAGCAGCGCGCCGATGAGGATCCTGAAGAACACGGCCGCGCCCGGCGACCAGCCCGACTCGAGCAGCGGCTTGACGACGGCGCCGCCGGCGCCGAACGCGAGACCTGACGCGAGGCCGAGCGCGACGCCCAGCACCCCTCGTGATGCACGCATGCGCACCGCTCCTCTGCTTCGGTGGACCGACGTGCGGGAGGCCGATGACGCCCGCCCCGTCATGCCCGAAAGTCGTTATGCTCGTGACAGTAGCGCTGGCAACGTCAGGAGTCAAATGATTTTCACCGATGACACGATCGCCGCGCTCGGATTCGTCGCGGCGCTGCTCGACACCGATCCGATCGCGACGGACTCGGGCGCCGACGAACTCGTCGAACCGGCGCAGCTCGACGCCATGATCACCGAGTGGAAGTACTCCGGGCGCCACGACGGCGACGCCGCCGAGGTCGCCGAGGTGCGCGCAGCGCGCGACCGGCTCCGCGCGCTCTGGAGCCTCGGCCGCGACGACGCGGTCGTCGAGGCGAACGCCATTCTCGCGGAGGCCGAAGCGACGCCCCGGCTCGTCCGCCACGACGACCTCGATTGGCACATCCACGCCACCTCGCAGGACGCCCCGCTCGCCGAGCGCATCCTCGTGGAGGCCGCGATGGCGATGATCGACGTGATCCGCGCCGACGGGACCGACCGGCTCCGCACCTGCGCCGCCGACGACTGCGAGGGGTCGTTCCTCGACCTCTCGAAGAACACGTCCCGGCTCTACTGCAGCACGCGCTGCGGCAACCGGATGGCCGCGCGCGCCTACCGGGCGCGGACCGCCGACGAGGCCTGAGCGGTCGCAGCCGCCGGCTCAGCCTGCCATGCACCCCGCGGCCTCGACCGCAGCGGCATCCGCAGGGGCGATCGTGAGGTCGTACTTCGCGAGCACCGCGAGGAAGCCGGCATGGTACGCGCAGACCTGTGCCGCCGACGGCGGCGACCACTCGGCCGGACCGAGGTCGGACTTCTGCTGGTTGGTCCGCCCGTCGACGGCGAGGAGGTTCGCCGGATCGTTCGCGAACGCGCGCCGCT
The DNA here is from genome assembly GCF_004006235.1 of Agromyces sp. LHK192. Taxonomy (NCBI): domain Bacteria; kingdom Bacillati; phylum Actinomycetota; class Actinomycetes; order Micrococcales; family Microbacteriaceae; genus Agromyces; species Agromyces sp. LHK192. The sequence goes on along the minus strand of NZ_CP034753.1, from coordinate 1,664,151 downwards.
GGTCATCGGTCCATTCGGATGCCCCGTGCCGCCAGGCATACGAGAGCGCCACGACATGGTCGATCTGCACCCGATCGCTCCGCTCACCACGCACGAACCTGATCGAGGTGCCCGTGTACGGGTCGTGCAGGGTGCCCCGGCTGATCACGCACGCGCTGCCGTTGCGGTGCACCGCATCGACGAGGTCGCGCCCCAGGAAGTCGTTGCGCGTGTCGCAACCGTTGCGGTCGACATCCGCCCAGGCGTCGCCGAACGCGTCGCGTTCGTAGTCGGAGGTGGACGCCGCGTCGGCGACGACCACGTCGACCAGCGAGACGTCGGCGGATGCCCCGGCGGCGGGCGGGGAGGTCCGCTCGGCGGCATCCGTCGCGGCGCGGGACATCGCGTCGAGCGGGTCCCCGAGCAGCACCCAGCAGATCATGAGCAGGGCTGCGGGAACGGCGGTGCCGAACGCGAGCGTGCGGCGACGCACGCGGGTGCGCGGAGTTCGGGTCATCCGTTCAGGCTACGCGCACCCGGCGACCAGCTCGCGCTCGGGCGACCTGCAGGAACCGCCGAGGTCACCGGTCGTTCAGTGCGTCGGCGACCCGACGGCGGAGGTCGGGAACGAGCTCCTCCTCGAACCAGGGATTCCGCAGGTGCCAGCCGACGTTGAGCGGCGACGGATGGACGATCGGGACGACGTCCGGACCGTACGACCGCCAGTTCCGGACGGTCTCGGTCAGCGTCTCGCGCCGTCGATCGCCGAGGTGGAAGGCCTGCGCGTAGGCGCCGACCACGATGCGGAGGCTCGGGCGCATGAGCTCGAACACGCGCGGATGCCACGCGGCGGCGATGCCGCGCCGCGGTGGCAGGTCGCCCGACGCCCCCTTGCCCGGGTAGTAGAAGTCCATCGGGACGATCGCCACCTTCTCCACGTCGTCGAACCGCTCACGCGTCAGCCCGAGCCAGCGCAGCAGCCGATCGCCGCTGGCGTCGTGGAAGGGGATGCCGCTGTCCTGGGCACGCCGACCCGGCGCCTGGCTGAGGATCACGATCCTCGACGCGGGCGATCCGACGACCAGTGGCCGCCATCCGCGCGCGGTGAACGAGGCGTTGAGCGGATCAGCGGCGATCTCGTCGCGCAGGGCCGCGAAGGGGTCGTCGGTTCCTGCGGGGTGTCCGGTCACCCTGACATCCTCCCCCGGACGTGCCATCGGGCGAGGAACCTCCGCGGCGCAGCGCAATCGATGGCGCCCCGCCGTCGGCGATGCAGGGCCCGCCTCGGCCCATAGAATCGGCGGGTGACGCCGCGCCCGACCGAGCCCGATGAGGCGTCCGGTGGCGCCGCATCCCCGGCCGCGGATGCCTCGCAGACGCCTCCCGCCGACTCGATCCGGGCGCCGCTCCCCCGGCACACTCCGCTCTGGGCCCTGCTGTCCGGCTGGCTGGGCGGCCTCGAGGTGTGGCTCAGGTCGCACGGCGGGCGCGGGCTGCGGCGAGGCATCCGGGTGTTCTGGGCGGCGATCGCCGCCGTCGGCGTCTGGCTGCTGGTCGGTCCGGTCGTCAACGCGCCGCTCACGCTCGAGCAGATCACGTCGTCGGCGTCGAACGCGACCGAAACCTGGATCGCACGGAAGTTCACCGCCGACTATCGGATCGACCGCGACGAGCACGGCAGGCTGCAGGCGCAGGTCGAGGAGCGCATCGAGGCGTTCTTCCCCGACGACGTCGAGGAGACCGGCATCCAACGTGTGCTCGCGACGGAATACCAGGGCCACGACCTCGATCCGAGCGGCATCTCGGTCACCCTCGACGCCGAGCCCGTCGAGGTACGGCAGCAACGCGACGCCACCACCCTGACGCTGACGATCGACGCCGGCGAGGTGCTCGACGGCGATCACGAGTTCGTGCTTCGCTACCACCTCCAGGACCTCGCCTACCTGGCCGTCGACGAGGCCACCGGTGCCGAGACCGACCTGCTGCAGTGGGACGTGTTCGGACCGTCCTGGCCGCAGGGGTTCTCCGGGCTCGAGATGCGGGTGTCCATCCCCGACGACCTCGACGACGCGCTCATCCGACCGCCGCGAGGCAACCTCCAGTGGCTGCTGGTCGGCGGCGGCGAATGGCTCGAGCCCGAGGCCGACAGCGAGCCCGGCTGGAACACGTACGTCGCCGAGAACGACCAGAACATCCCGCCGCACGCGAACGCCTGGTTCACCCTGCGCTTCGACGCGGGCACCTTCGCGATGCCGCCGCACACGACCTGGTTCTTCGTGCAGACGTTCGGCCCGCTGCTGCCGCTCGCCCTCCTCGTCGCAGCGGTGCTCTTCGCGTTCGCCGCCCGCGGCGTCGCCTGGGCCGACGCGCGCGGAAAGCCCTGGTTCATCGCCCGGCACGACCCGCCCGACGTGACGCCGCGGATCGCGGCCCACGTGCTGGGAGCACCGCGAGCGGCGGAGCTCGCGGAGGAACTCGATCGTCTCCCGTGGCGCAGGGGAAGCGACAAGGCCGTGCAGGCGCAGCGGCGGGTCGCGGCACGGGCGGCCGGCCGGGCGGGTCGTCTGCGGGACCTGCCGCGCGCGATGTGGCGGTACTGGTTCGGATCGGAACGCCGGCAGGTCGTCGACGATCGGATCCGCCGCGTACCCCGCGGGTTCGTGCGCGATGCCTTCCTCGCCGGGCCTCCCGCGATCATGCTCGTGCAGTGGGGGCTCGTCCGCCAGCTCGCGCACCACGAGAAGCTCACGATCGTCTGGTGGCCCACGGCGTTCGTGCTCGTCTCGACGGTGCTCGCCACGATCATCGTGTGGATCGCGGCGACCTCACGGCCGCTGACCCGCCGCGGCGCCCTGCTCAAGCAGCACCTCCTCGGCGTCGGGGTCTACGCCGAACGCACGCAGCTGCTCGACCGCGGCCCGTCCAACGATCCGGCACTCGCCTACGGCGTGCTGGTGGAGGACCCGCGCTCGGCCGGACGACGCGTCGCCGCGCTGCTGGAGGCCGAGCTCGACGATCCGACGGCGTCGCGCACGCCGCGTGCCGAGGGCGCACGCGGGCGGGCGCGGTGGCTGTTGCTCGCGGCATCCGTGCTGCTGGTGCCCGCCGCGATCACGATGATCTCGGTCGTACCGAACCCGCTCGATCATCGTCCGGCGACCCCTGCATACGACCAGGACCTCTCGGGGACGCTCTGGACGACGGTCCACTCGGCCGACATCGTGGGCGAGCTGACCCGGGCCGACGACGGGCGCGCCGTCATCGACGTCACGGAGCGGTACGACGTCGAGTTCGACGACTCGTCGAGCCGCGTGCCGCAGTTCGCGATGCACTGGCGCGACCGGGTCGACGGGCAGTCGCTCGGCCTCCGCGTCTCCTCGGTCGAGGTCGACGGCGAGGTGGTGCCGTTCGCGACGGAATCCGCCGAGGGCGTCACCCTCATGCACACGCGCATGGACGGCATCCGCTCCGGCGCGGCCGAGGTCGTCGTGCGCTACGAACTGGAGTCGGCGGCGGTCGCGGCACCGGCCTCCGGCGCGGCCGCCGGCGACGGGACGCCCGTCGACCGGGTCCGCTGGGCGGCGCTCATGGACGGCTGGACCTCTGCGGGCCTCTGGCGCGACCCCGACACCCACGACTTCGCGCCGACCCGGGTCGAGTTCCGGATCGACGAGGGCCTGCTCGCCTCCGCGACGGAGTCGGGCTGGATCACGCGCGACTTCTCCGATGCCGATGCGGAGGCGCGCGACTGGCCGGAGGCGGTCATCCCCTTCGGCGACGTCGAGACCACGATCCGCCAGGACCTCTACGCCTACCCCGTCGAGGAACGCGCCGAGCCGTCGGCGGACCCGCCGACCTTCGCGGTCTCGATCGAGGACGGCGAGTCCGGCGCGCCCCTCGCCCTGCACGTCGACGACCTCGGTGTCCGGCTCGACTTCCCGGCGGGCACGTTCGCCGGGCCGGATGTCGATCGGATGCGCCAGGCCGGCGCGCTCGTCGTGCTGCCCTTCGCCGTCGCCGCGGCGCTCGAGGCGATCGCGCTCGCCATCGGCCTCGTGGGGGCCGTCGCAGGGTGGCGGCGGCGGAGGTTCGCGTTCCGCCCCGGCGCGTTCCGCGATCTGCTGACGTGGACGGCGCCGTCCGCGCTGCTCGCGGCGTGCATCGTCTTCTTCTGGATCCTCGGCGACACGGCCGGCGACGACCCGGTGATCCCCGCGCTCGGCTGGCCGCTGCTCGCCGGCGTCGCAACGTGGATCACCGCGCTGGTGCTCACCCGCAGAGGCCGCGCGCCGGTCTGATCGCGCGGTTCACCGAACCATGGAACGCGCGACGCGAGCCGAGGTCCTTGCGCCCCGCGCCCCGGAGGTGGCTCACGCCTGTGCACGCCCCCGGGCATGACGAAGGCCCCCGGCCTTGCCGGAACGGCAGGTGCGGGGGCCTTCGCAAGAAGTTCGCGGTGTCTTCGAGAGCCGCGCGGAGTACGACGCTTAGCGGCGCAGCCCGAGACGCTCGATGAGCGAGCGGTAGCGGTTGATGTCCACGTCGGCGAGGTAGCCGAGCAGACGACGACGCTGACCGACGAGGAGCAGCAGGCCACGACGCGAGTGGTGGTCGTGCTTGTGCTCCTTGAGGTGCTCGGTGAGGTCCTTGATCCGCTTGGTGAGGATCGCGATCTGGACCTCGGGGGATCCAGTGTCACCGGGGTGCGTCGCGTACTCTTCGATGATCGCCTTCTTGATGTCTGCATCCAGTGCCATAGATGGGATCCCTTCTTCTCGTTGCGCGCTGCCCTGGGCGGGAATACCCGGGCGCTCTTTGTGCGCGGCCGATTCACGGCAACCTCAAGAGTCTAGCAGAGCGGATGCCGCTCCCCGACGTCCTGCCCAGGACGTGGTGAGTGACGGTGCATCCCGCCTGGGGCCGATGCAGACTGGTGCCATGCCGATCGACAGCGATCATCGCGGATCCGACTCGCGGTACGTCGCGCGCGTCTGGCGGGGCCGGACCTCGGGCGTCGAACGCATGACCTCGATCGCGACGTCGACGTGGGAGCTGGTGTTCTGGGACGACGACGGCGTCCCCCACGCCGGCGTGCTCGGTCCCGAGACCGCCGCCTCGACCGCGGTGATCACGGGTGATTCGGCGTCGTTCGGCATCACGTTCGAACACGGCACGTGGATGCCGCACCTGCCGATCGGCCCGCTCGTCGACGGCGGCACGGAGAGCCCGCACGTCACCGGGCGAAGGTTCGTGCTCCGGGGTGCGGAGTGGGAGATCCCCGATTTCGACACCGCGGAGCAGTTCGTCGATCGACTCGTCCGGGAGGGCGTGCTCATGCGCGACCCGCTGGTCGGCGACGTCGTGCGCGGCGAGAACTCCGACGGGCCCGGGGATCGGTCGGTGCAACGCCGGGTCGCGGCCGCGACGGGGCTCACGCGGGGAGCCATTCGGCAGATCGAGCGGGCACGAGCGGCAGCGGTGCTGCTGCGCGACGGTGCCGCCCCGCTCGAGACCGTGCATCGGACGGGCTTCTACGACCAGGCCCACCTCGCGCGGGCACTGCGGCGGTTCATCGGACGCACGGCCACGCAGTTGCGATCCGGCGACGATGGCGATCCCCTGTCGCTTCTGTACAAGCCGGAGGCGGACGGCCGGTCATAGCGTGAGCTCGTCGCGGTGCACCGACCGCGATCCGACAGAAAGGGCATCCAGTTGCCAGAGCACTTCACAGTCGCCTCCGCCGACGGAACCGGCATCGCCTACTCCGCCTGGGGCGACGGCGACCCCATCGTCATCATCGACGGCGCGACGGCGTACCGCGCCAACACCCCCGAGAACGCGGAAGCGGCGGAACTGCTCGCCGATCGGTTCCGCGTCGTCGCGTACGACCGGCGTGGGCGCGGAGACAGCGCGGACACGCCGCCCTACGCCGTGGAACGCGAGTGGGAGGATCTCGCGGCGGTCATCGCCGATGCCGGGAACGGCCGGCCCGTCACGGTCTTCGGCTGGTCCTCCGGCGGGTTGCTCGCGCTCAACGCGGTCCAGGCCGGGCTCGAGGTCGCCCGGCTCGCACTGTTCGAGCCGCCCGTGATCGTCGATGCCGCGCGACCGCCGCTGCCTGCCGACTACGTCGAGCGGCTCGACGCCGCCGTCGCAGAGGGCCGCCCCGGCGACGCCGTGGCGCTCTTCATGACCGCTGCGGCCGGCCTGCCGGAGGACATGGTCGACGGCATGCGTTCGGCGGAGTTCTGGCCGAGCCTCGAGGCCATCGCGCACACGATCGCCTACGACGGCCGGCAGGTCGGCGACACGATGTCGGGGCGACCGCTCCGCGACGGGCTCTGGGATCGGGTCGGCGTGCCGGTCCTGGTGATGCACGGCGCCGACACCTGGCCGCACCTGGCGAGCGGGGCCGAAGCGGTCGCCCGGCACCTGCCGAGCGCGACCCTCCGGGTCGTCCCCGGTGAGAACCACACCACGACGCCCGACGTCCTCGCGCACGCGCTGCGCGGATTCGTCGCCGGGGATTGAACAGGGAGTACCGGAGATGGGACGCATCGTGCTCACGCACTTCATCTCGCTCGACGGGGTGGTGGAGGCCCCGGGCGGCGAGGACTTCAAGTACCCGAACTGGACCTTCGAATTCGACCGCGGCGACGCGGGCGAGCGCTACAAGGTGGACGAGGCGCTCGGCTCCGCGGCCCTGCTCCTCGGGCGCGAGACCTACGAGGGATTCGCGTCGGCGTGGCCGGAGGAAGACGGCGAACTGGCCGACAAGTACAACGGCATGCCGAAGTACGTCGTCTCGACCACCCTCACGGAGCCCGGGTGGAACAACACGACCGTCCTCTCGGGCGACCTGGCCGCCGAGGTGTCGCAGCTCCGCAAGACGGTCGAGGGCGACATCTCGGTGCCGGGCAGCATCCGCCTGGCGCAAGGCCTGCTCGAGCAGGATCTCGTCGACGAGATCCACCTGATGACGTTCCCGGTCATCCTCGGTCACGGGCGACGACTCTGGACCGAGATGGCCGACCGCACGACCTGGCGGCTCGGCGAGGCCCGCACGTTCGGCGACGGTGTGCTCGTCACGGTGCTGGAGCGGGCGCGATGACGGGCGCACCGGGCGCACCAGTCGTTCCCGTCGACGTCGCGCGGGATGGCGAGTTCGAAGGGTATCTGCACGGTTCGCGGGTGAGCATCATCCGCGAGTTCTCGTCGCGGCCGGGTTCGGGGCCGCGCTTGCACCGGCATCCGTACACCGAGACGTTCCTCATCCACGCCGGGCGCGCACTGTTCACGGTCGGAGACGAGCGGGTCGTCGCAGTCGGTGGACAGGTGCTCGTCGTGCCGAGCCTCGTGGCCCACCGCTTCGAGGTGCTCGACGGCGGCACGTACGAGGCCACGCATATCCACGCGAACGACCGGTTCGTCACCGAGTGGCTCGAGTGACCGTTCGGCTCGAACGACGGGAGGGCTTCCCGGCGGACCTGCGACACTGACGCATGGCCTTCACGATCAAGCGGGTCCACGACGAGCCCGCCCCGACCGACGGGTACCGCGTCCTCGTCGATCGCCTCTGGCCCCGAGGGGTGAGCAAGGAGCGCGCAGCAGTCGACCTCTGGGACAAGGAGGTCGCGCCGTCGCCCGACCTGCGCCGGGCATGGCACCACGCGGAAGACCGCGACGGCACGTTCGAGCAGTTCGCGGCGCGGTATCGCGCCGAGCTCGACGAGACGGACGCCGCGGCGAGGCTTCTGGCGCTCGGTCGCGAACACGATCGGATCACGCTGTGCTTCGGCGCCCGAGACGAGCGAGTGAACCACGCGACCGTGCTCCTCGAGTGGCTCGAGGCGCACGGCGCATCGGTGGAGCGTCGCGACGGCGAGTAGGGCGCGCCGCCGCTCGTTCGGGAGGCCGGCCGTGGAAACGGGAAGGACCGGGCGGGGCGCGCTGGAAGGGGGAACGCGCGCCGCACCGCCCGATCGCGCCGGCGATTCCGCAGGGGAAACGGGAATCGCCGACGCACGTCGTCACCGACGTGGATCGCCGCGCGCGCCCGGGGGGAGGGCCTTCGCGACGGTCCGGACGAACCTCCGGCGCCATGCCCGGAACCTCTCGGGTTCGACGGATCAGGTGCGGTTCGGCTCGTCGTGATTCCACGGTACGCCGAATGCGCGAAACACCGCCGAAGTCTATGGTCTGACCACATTTACGGGCTGCAAACACGCGGTTCTCTGTGGTCAGACCACAAACGGGCAAAGCTGCGCTCAGCGGATCTCCCGCTCGCGCGCCTCCGCGAGCGTCAACCCGGGCTGCGCCTCCTTGCGCAACTGGCCGGTCACCACGATCACGACGATGCAGACCGCGAGCAGGATCCATCCCGGCCACCCGAGCACCGACCCCCACGGTCCGACCGGCAGTTCGCTCGCGTCGACGAAGAACAGGTACTGCGACGTCGCCGTGTTCACCGCACCGTGGGCGACGACCGCGGGCCAGACCGAGGCCGAGCGCAGCCGCATCCAGCCGATGACGAACCCGGCGAGCACGCAGAACGCGACCATGCAGAGCACCCCGACGAGGTCGGTGCGCTGGTAGTTGTAGCCGAGCAGGATGATCGGCGCGTGCCACAGACCCCAGATCACGCCCGTGATGAGCAGGGCCGGCACGATCCCGAGCGGGCGGAGCGCGGGCTGCAGCCATCCACGCCAGCCGAGCTCCTCGCCGAACGCGGCGAAGCAACTGATCAGCGTGGCGAACGGCAGCGTCGCGACACCCAGCCAGACGACCAGGGACGCGTCGACGGGCGGTCCGCCCGCAGCCTCGAGGATCGCCTGCGCCCCGCTCAGCCCGGCGAAGTCCAACCGGATCAACCCCATCGCCTGGCCGAGCAGCATAGCCAGCAACGGCAGCGCACTGAAGAGCACGAACGCCAGCGCGATGAAGAACCAGGTGCGCCCGGCCGGGCGGATCGGCGAGAGGCCGAGCAGCCGCGGCGCGTTCGGCGGACGACGCACCAGGAAGACCACGGCGAGCGTCGCGACGGTCGGGGTGAACATGAGGGCGAGTGCGATGAGGCTGAACGCCGGATGCATGAGCCCCTCACCCGAGAGCCAGAGCGGGAGGCACACGAGCCACCCGAGACCGAACGCGATCACCAGGAACACCGCGACCGCGACCCACGGCACGCGCTCCGGGAGGATCGGACCGCGCTCGGTGTTCTTCCGCTGCTGCGCGTCGGCGCGGGCACGTCGTCGATCCGCCGCGGACGGCGGCGCGGGAGGCATCGCGGCGTGCACCGTCGCGGCGACCGGGCTCGGCGTCGGCGGCGGCGTGGACATCGCTTCGTTCGTCATGCCCTCGAGTCAATCGAGCGGACGGCACCCGATGCGTCCGCCGCGCGGCGGAACCCGCTCCCCCGTGCGGCGGAACGCGGCGGAACGCGGCGGGCGCAACCCTACGGCGCGAGCAGGAAGATCGCAGGCCACCCGTTGTGCGCGTACACGATCACCGAGAACACGACCGCGTCGAACAGCAGGTGCACGACGAGCACGTACGTGAGCGACTTGGTGAGCGAGAACGTCCAGCCCTGGATGAGCGCGAACGGGACGGTCAGCAGCGGACCCCACGACTGGTAGCCGAGCTCCCACAGGAACGACACGAACACGATCGCCTGCAACAGGTTCGCCTGCCATACCGGGAAGTGGCGCTTGAGCAGCACGAACACCGTGCAGATGAAGAAGAGCTCGTCCCACGTGCCGACCGCGTTCACGCCGACGAACAGGCGCGCGATCTCATGCGGCTCGGTGACCGTCGGCCAGTTCTGGTAGACGCCCGACGTGATGAAGTAGAACGGCAGGATGAGCCATCCGGCGATCGTCACGAAGATCAGGTAGAGCCACTGGGTGCGGTTCCAGCGCTGCCCGGTGCGCCACGGGAACCGGATGACCCGCTCGCGGTACACCCACCGCGAGATGACGTACGGCACGATGACTGCGAGGCCGAGCACGACGGTGAAGCGCACCATAGCGGCATCCGACAGGTCGGCCTTCAGCGACATCGTCGAGATGATCGCCTGGCCGACGGCGATCAGCGCGAGATCGGGCGCGAGCCGGCTCGTGCGACCCGACCGGTCGCACCACCAGGCGACCAGGAGTCCAGCGACGAGCATCGCGTAGCCGGCGATCGGGAGCAGGAACCCGAACAGCAGCACCGCCGCGCCGCACACGAGCGCGGCCGGCACGAGCGAGATCGGATGCCGCCGCACCTCGGCGGGGGCGGCGGGCGCCGTGTCGACCGCGTTCACCGGTCCGCGCCGTTCAATGGTCCGCGCCCACGAGTCCGCGATCGGATGCCTCGACCCAGCGCCCGAGGAAGTGGGCGCCCGCCTCGTCGTGGATCACGTGGTCGCGGTCGTGCGTGAGCACGGGGTATCCGGTGGCGGGCACGCCGTCGGCGGGGCGCACGTCGACGTGCCGCACCTGCTCGCCCCGGTCGTGCAGCCAGTCGGCCATGCGGTAGTCGCCGCGCGAGTCGCCCATGGTGCGCCAGTGCACCGGACGGATGCCGCGCTCCGCGAGCAGCGCGACCGCGCGCTCCGCGCCGAGGTCCTTGCCGAGCCGCACCGACTCGACGTCGGTCGAGATGATCGTCGGGTCGATGCGCCACTGCACCGCACCGGATGCGTCGGGGCGGCGCACACCCTCGCGCTCGGTGCCGAACCCGCGGGCGGCGAGCGAGTCGGCCGCGATACGGTCGAACTCGGGCTGCACCGCCAGATACCGGTCGGATGTCACGCCGACGTGCTGCTCGACCGACACCATGGCCCGCTTCGTCTCGTCGAAGAACATGAACTCGGCGAACCTGCTCGCGACGACCTCGCGCATCTCGTCGGCGAAGTCGGCCGGCATCGCGAGCATTCGGTCGACCTGCACGTCGCCGAGGCCGCGCACGTCGATCTCGGCCCAGACGGCGCCCTTCTCGCAGACCGCCCACACGGGCGCGCCCGGCCGGAGTCCCGCTGCCAGCATGGGCGGCACGACCTCTGCGGCGATGAACGCATCGGATCGGCCCGTGTTGAACACGACGGGATTGCCGGCGTTCGCGAGCGAGGCCAGGTCGCGCGCGATCGATGCGATCGCGATCGTGCGGGTCACGGGGCTCGCGATCGGTCCGTCGACGTCGAGCAGCAGGCCGAGGAGCGGAGAGGGGTTCACCCGGTCAAGCCTATTCGCGCGACGGCCGGGCGCGTGCGGGCGTGGCGGCCTCGCACCTGTCGGCGGCAGGTGACAGCATCGACGCATGACCCGGATGCACGCGATCGTCCCGCCCTACCTGCTCGCTCGCATCGCCGCCGTCGCCGACGGGCAGTACCCCGTCGCCGCCGACGCGGCGCGCCGATCGCTGCTCCGCGATGCCCCGCTGCGCGAGTGGCGGCTGAGCGGCGAGCTGCCGCCGTTCGCGCGCGACCACGCCGAACGCGATGGAGCCGACGTTGCCGACCGGCTGCCCTCCGTCCTGCCCGACGCGCCGTCGACGCCCGACCGGCGCATCTCCGACGCGCAGGGCCGCGAGACCCTGCCCGGCCGCCTCGTCCGCCGCGAGGGCCAGCCCGCCACGGGCGACGAAGCCGTCGACGAGGCCTACGACGGGCTCGGCGACACGCACCGCATGTTCGACCGGGTGTTCGGACGGGACTCGATCGACGGCGAGGGCATGCCGCTCGAGGCGACCGTGCACTTCGGCGACCGCTACGACAACGCGTTCTGGGACGGCGAGCGCATGGTGTTCGGCGACGGCGACGGCGAGATCTTCACGGGCTTCACCAACTCGATCAGCGTCATCGGGCACGAACTCGCGCACGGCGTCACCGAGCGCACCGCGAACCTGCGGTACCAGGGGCAGTCGGGCGCGCTCAACGAGCACGTGTCCGACGTGTTCGGGTCGCTCGTCGAGCAGTACACGCTCGGCCAGGATGCCGAGGCCGCGAGCTGGCTCGTCGGCGAGGGCATCTTCACCGACGCCGTCCAGGGCAGGGCCCTGCGCTCGATGCTGGAACCCGGCACCGCCTATGACGACGACGTGCTCGGCCGCGACCCGCAGCCCGCGCACATGGACGACTTCATCCAGACGCAGCAGGACAACGGCGGCGTGCACCTGAACTCGGGCATCCCGAATCGGGCGTTCGCGCTCGCGGCGACCGAGCTCGGCGGGTTCGCGTGGGAGCACGTCGGCCGGGTCTGGTACGACACGCTCACGTCGGGCCGCCTGTCTCAGGACGCCACGTTCGCCCAGTTCGCGGGCGAGACGGTGCGCGAGGCATCCGAACGGTTCGGTGCCGATTCGCGGGAGGCTGCTGCGGTCGCGCGCGGATGGGAGGCGGTGGGCGTCACGCCCGCCGGAACCTGACGATCACCGCCTTCGACACGGGCGTGTTGCTGCCGATCGCCGTGGATGCGAGCGGCACCAGCACGTTCGCCTCGGGGTAATACGCCGCGGCGCTCCCCCGTGCCGTCGGATACTCGACGAGGCGCTGGTCGTGCAGCACCCGGTCGGGCTCGCCCGGCCACTCGCTGATCACGTCGACCCGGTCGCCGTGCGCGAACCCGAGTGCGGCGAGGTCGTCGGGGTTCACGAACACCACGTCGCGGCCCTTCTTGATGCCGCGGTACCGGTCGTTGAGGCTGTAGATCGTCGTGTTGAACTGGTCGTGCGACCGAAGCGTCTGCAGGATCAGGCGCCCTTCGGGCACCTCGATCGCGTCGAACGCGTTCACGGTGAACCTCGCGCTGCCCGTCGCCGTCGCGAAGGTGCGCGAGTCACGGGGGCCGTTCGGCAGCACGAACCCGCCCGCCCGACGGACGTCGTCGTTGAAGGTCGCGAAGCCGGGTACGACACGGCTGATGTGGTCGCGGATCAGGTCGTAGTCCGCGGTCATGCCCTCCCAGTCGATGCCGTACCGGTCGCCGAGGGTCGCACGGGCGATGCCGGCGATGATCGCGACCTCGCTGCGGATCCCGTCGGCGACGGGCTTCACGGCGCCGTGGCTGCCGTGCACGGCGCAGACCGAGTCCTCGACCGAGACGAACTGCGGGCCCGACGCCTGCACGTCGACCTCGGTTCGCCCGAGTGCGGGCAGGATCAGGGCCTCCTCGCCCGTGACCACGTGCGAGCGGTTGAGCTTGGTCGACACCTGCACCGTCAGGCGCGTGCCGCGCATCGCGGCCTCCGCCGCGAGCGAGTCCGAGATGGCCCCGACGAAGTTGCCGCCCATCGAGACGAACACCTTCACGTCGCCGCGCTGCATGGCCCTGACCGAGTCGACCGCGTCCAATCCGTGCTTCCGCGGCGGTTCGAACGAGAACTCGCGGCCGAGCGCGTCCATGAACGGCTCGGGCATCTTCTCCCAGATGCCCATCGTGCGATCGCCCTGCACGTTGGAGTGGCCGCGGATCGGCGAGGCGCCCGCGCCCGGCTTGCCGATGTTGCCGCGCAGGAGCAGGAGGTTCACGATCTCCTTGATCGTGTCGACGCCCTTGCGCTGCTGGGTGAGGCCCATCGCCCAGGTGACGATGACCCGGTCCGCGGCGACGTACCGCGCGGCGAGGTCGTCGATCTCGTCGGCCGTGAGCCCGGTGGCACGCAGCACCTCCTGCTCGTCGAGGTCGTCCAGCCCTGCGGCGAACGCCTCGAAGCCGTCGGTGTGCCGGGCGATGAAATCACGGTCGAGCACGGCGCCAGGGGCATCCGACTCGGCCAGAAGGACCCGCTTCGAGACCGCCTGGAGCAACGCGAGGTCGCCGCCCGAGCGGATCTGCAGCAGCCGGTCGGCGATGGCGGTGCCCTTGCCGAGGAGGCCGCGCACCTTCTGCGGGTTCTTGTAGCGGACGAGCCCCGCCTCCGGGAGCGGGTTCACGGCGACGATGTGCCCGCCGTTGCGCTTCGTCTCCTCGAGGGCGGTCAGCATGCGCGGGTGGTTCGTCCCGGGGTTCTGGCCCATGACGATCACCAGGTCGGCCCTGCCGAAGTCGTCGTACGCGATCGTCGACTTGCCGATGCCGATCGTCTCGACGAGCGCGGTGCCGGTCGACTCGTGGCACATGTTCGAGCAGTCGGGCAGGTTGTTCGTGCCGAACGCCCGCACGAACAATTGGTAGAGGAACGCGGCCTCGTTCGAGGTGCGGCCGCTCGTGTAGAACGCCGCCTCGTCGGGACTGTCGAGGGAGTTCAGGTGCCGCGCGACGATGTCGAACGCACGGTCCCAGCTCACGGGCTCGTAGTGGTCGCTTCCGGCGGCCTTGAAGACCGGCTCGGTGAGCCGGCCCCGCTGGCCGAGCCAGTACTCGGTCGAGTCCTCCAGCGAGGTCAGGGAGCGCTCGGCCCAGAACGACCGGGGCACGGTGACCGGCGTCGCCTCCCACGTGACGGCCTTCGCGCCGTTCTCGCAGAACTCGAACGGGCTGCGGTGGCCGGGGTCGGGCCACGCGCAGCTCATGCAGTCGAAGCCCTCCTTCTGGTTGACGCCGAGCAGCACCTTCGCCGCGCGAGTCGGCCCCATGCCGCGCACGGCCAGGTCGAGCGACCGGACGACGGCCTCGGCGCCGACCGCCTCCCGCTTGGGCGCGCTGACCTCGAGGTCGGGGTACTCGGCGTGCTCCGGGATCTGCCGGCTCATGCGCGCGCCTCCGCTCCGCGACCGACGTCGGTCGCGGTCGTGGCCCGTTCCGCACCGCTTCGCACGCGTTCGTCCCCCGCGTAGACGACCATCGACGACCCGCGCACGAACCCGGCGAGCGTGAGCCCGACCTCCTCGGCCAGGTCGACCGCGAGCGACGAGGGCGCCGAGACGGAGGCCATCACCGGGATGCCGGCCATCGACGCCTTCTGTGCGAGCTCGAAGCCGGCGCGGCCCGACACGACGAGCACCGTGCCGGTGAGCGGGAACCGGCCGTGGCGCACCGCCCAGCCGATCACCTTGTCGACGGCGTTGTGCCGGCCGACGTCCTCGCGGACGACGAGCACCTCGTCGCGTCCGACGTCGACCAGGGCCGCGGCGTGCAGCCCGCCCGTGCGTTCGAACAGCGGCTGGGCCTCGCGCATGCGATCGGGCAGGGTGACCAGCCAACTCGCGTCGACCGCGACCGGGTCGTCGGCCACGGGGTGCGCGGATGCCTGACGCACCGCGTCGATGCTGTCCTTGCCGCACAGGCCGCAGGCGCTCGTCATGGTGAGCGCGTGCGTCGCCGAGGCCGGAAGCGGCCCCGCCCACGGCTCGAGCGCGACGTCGAGGACGTTGTAGCTGTTCGACGTGTCGCCACCGGATGCCCGGGCGCCGACCCCTGCACCGGCTTCCGCGCAGTGGATCGCGCCGCGCACCTCGTCACCGCGACGAACCACACCCTCCGACACGAGCAGGCCGATCGCGAGGTCGACGTCATGGCCCGGCGTGCGCATCGTCACCGCGAGGCGTTCACCGCCGACGCGGATCTCGAGAGGTTCCTCGACCGTGAGCTGATCCTCCCGGCGACCGGTCCGTTCGCCGAGCGTGTACCTGATGACGCGCCGTCGCGCCGTGAAGCGACCCATGCCGACCATCCTCCCACCGCGCTCCTCGGCGGAGGCATCCGCGCCCTGCACGCGAAGTCTGCACGCTCCGGCGGTACCATCGCGGGATGGACGTGATCGTCTCGAGGTCGGGCGGATTCGCCGGGCTCCTGCTGGTGTGGGAGATCGATCTCGACCAGCAACCCGACCGGGAGTCGTGGGAGGTCCTCATCCACGACATCCCGTGGGACGACGTGCCGCCCGCGCCCGCCGAACCCGACCGCTTCACCTACCGCATCCGGTGCACGCCGCACGAGGCGACGCTCGCCGAGCGGCAGGTCACGGGGCCGTGGCGGGAACTGGTCGACCGGGTTCGCGACGCGACGGAGCCGCGCCGCGCAGCGCCAGGATCACCCCGAGCGTGATCAGGCCCTGTGCGGCGAGGTACGTGCCCATCACCGTGAGGTCGTGCAGCGCGAAGTCGTAGCCCGGCAGGAACCGCCCGAGCGCCAGCACCGAGTCCGACACCACGAACAGGGCGCCGCCGATCGCGATCAGGCGCCCCCGGGCCGACGCGAACGCCGCCATCGCGCCCAGAACCAGGCCGTACGCGGCGACGGGCAGGAGCAGTACGCCGAGGTGCGGGCCGAGGATCGCCAGGAAGACCGCGAACCAGACCGCGTACGCGGCGAGGACGATCGGATGCGGCATCCGGCGCGCGTCGCGACCGGACGAAGTCGGCCCCCGGTCGCTCCGACCCAGCCGCACGAACAGCAGCAGGTAGGCGACGTGCGCGCTCAGGAAGCCCAGCAACCCGGCGACGAACCACACGTCGCCGCGGAAGGACAGCAGCACGTCGCCCACCCACGATGCACCGAGCGCCGCGAGCAGCAGCACGACCGGGGCATCCCGACGTGGGCGCAGCAGCACGACGGCGGCGAACGCGAGCAACGGCATGAGCGTCGCCTTCGTCGCGGTGATCGCCCATCCGGGCCCGGTGACGAGCAGCACCAGGTGCGACGCCGAGGCGATCAGGTAGGGCAGGAACGCGCGGAGGATGCGGTCGGTCACGTCGTCGTGGCCTTTCGTTCGGGTTCTCGCGGGGCTCGCTCCCGCCATCGTAGACGCAGGCGAGAACGTGGTGCTGTGCGGCGACCGCGGCGCTCAGCCGAACGTGAAGCAGAACGCCTCGACACCCTCGGCGAGGAACTCGATCGTCACGACCCGTTCGACGACCCTTCCGTGTTGTCGCACCAGTTGATACGTCGTCTGTGCTCGCACGGTACCGAACCCGGCCTCGTCGAGGTCGGTTCCGCGTGCTTCCGCTGCCGGCGCTCCGTCGAGGAGGACCCGGAACGGGATCGCGGCACCCCGCCGGGCCGGCCCCATGACGAGGTTGACGTCGCGGGCATGGAACGCGAACGAGATGCGGCCGCCGGCCTCGTGGAGCACGGCCGACTCGCCCGTCTGCGTCCACCTCCCGCGCAGGTCCCAGGTGTTCGCAGCGAGGCGCCGATCGCCCGGGTACCGATGCGGACGGTCGTACCGGTCGGCGTCCTCGGACACGAAGCCGCTGCTCTGCCGGTAGCCGAGGTAGGTCTCCGGCGAACGCAGCGTATGCCAGTCCGCCGACACCTCGAGGCCCGTCGGCTCGACCATCACCAGGTCGAGATCGAGATCGAGCCCATCGACGCCTGCTTCGAGGAGCAGACGCTGGATGGCCATCTCGGTCGCCGCGTATTCGCCCTCGCCGAAGTGGTGGTACCGCACCCGCCCCTCGGCATCGGCGAGATACACCGCGGGCCAGTAGTGGTTGGCGAACTCGTCCCAGATGCCGTACTCGCTGTCGATCGCCACCGGGTACTCCACGCCGAGCCGCGAGACCTCCGCGGTGATGTTGCGCAGGTCGCGCTCGAACTCGAATTCGGGGGTGTGCACGCCCACGACGACGAGCCCGGACTCGGCGTACTTCTCCTGCCAGGCCCGCAGGTAGGGCAGGGTCCGCAGCCAGTTGACGCACGTGTACGTCCAGAAGTCGACGAGGACGACCCGCCCGCGCAGCGCCTCCGCGGTCAGCGGCTCGGTACCGAGCCAGTCCGTCGCTCGCGCGAACGACGGCAATCGGCCCTCGTCGGGAAGGGCCCCTGGTCCACCGGGACGGCGGTGGGCCAGGGTACGGAAGATCTTCGATCCCTGCTCAGCCGACATCGGACCGCTCCCCCAGGTGTTCAGGGGCCACGTACCCGTAACCCCACATGAACGGATAGAAGGACGCCGCGTCGTTCGGCGAGGTCGCCCAGCCGACAGCGGGTCCCGACAACAGGCTATGCCTCGCGAGCGCCGAGACGAAGGCCCACCAGGCGGAGGGCCTCGTCGATCGGCCGAGTCCTGCGACCAGTAGGTCGAGCTGCCTCGTCGTGAGTCGTTCGAAGGCCTCGACCTCTGCCGACGTGATGGCGCCGGTGACGATTCGCTCCAGCCCCGATCGTTCGTAGCGTGCGACCGCGCGACGATCGTGCGGCGTCACGCCGTTCATCGGCTCATCCGGTCGACGTCGATGATCGCCTGCGCGAACGCGTGCGGCGCCTCCTGGGGCAGGTTGTGGCCGACTCCCCCGGTGATGACCCGGTGCTCGTAGCGGCCGGTGAACTTCGCCGCGTACGCGGCGGCATCCGGATGCGGCGCCCCGTTCGCGTCGCCCTCGAGCGTGATGGTCGGCACCGGGATCGTGGGCGCCTGCGCGAGCCGCGCCTCGGTCTCGTCGTACCGTGGATCGCCCTCGGCAAGGCCGAGCCGCCAGCGGTAGTTGTGGATCACGATGTCGACGTGGTCGGGGTTGTCGAACGCAACGGCACTCTGCTCGAATGTCGCGTCGTCGAACGCCCATTGCGGCGAAGCGATGCGCCAGATCAGCTTCGCGAAGTCGCGCCGGAACCGGTCGTACCCCGCTCGTCCCCGCTCGGTCGCGAAGTAGAACTGGTACCACCACTGCAGTTCCGAGTCCGGTGGCAACGGATTCGCCCCGGCGGCCTGGCTGCCGATCAGGTACCCGCTGACCGACACCAACCCGATGCTGCGGTCGGGGTGCAGGGCGGCGACGATGTCGGCGGTGCGCGCTCCCCAGTCGAACCCGGCGACGATCGCGCGATCCACGCCGAGCGCGTCGAGGAACGCGATCGCGTCGGCCGCGAGGGCGGACTGCTGGGCGTTGCGCATGGCGTCCGGGTCGCGGAACGAGGTCTGCCCGTGCCCGCGCAGGTACGGTACCAGCACCCGATACCCCGCATCCGCGAGCCTGGGGACGACATCCTCGAAGCTGCGGATGTCGTACGGCCAGCCGTGCAGGAGCAGCACCGTCGTGCCGCCAACCGGACCCGCATCGACATACGCGATGTGCAGTTCAGCCGTGTCGACCGACCGGAGCGGGCCGAGGCCGCCGGCCCCGTTCGGGGCCGGCGGGGTCGGGATGGTCTCCATGGCTTCGTCCCCGATCATCGCAGCGACCGGAAGGCGGCCCGCATCTCCTGGGAGAACAGCTCGGGCTGCTCCCAGGCGGCGAAGTGCCCGCCGCGGTCGAGGCGGTTGAAGTGGATCAGGTTCGGGTACGCCTGCGCCGCCCACGTGCGCGGCGCCGCGTAGATCTCGTCCGGGAACGCGCTGACCGCGACCGGGATCCGCACGCCCTTCGGCGCGAAGAAGGCGAGCTTCGACTCCCAGTAGAGCCTGGCCGACGACACCGCGGTGTTCGTGAACCAGTACAGCGAGACGTTGTCGAGGATGTCGTCGGTCGTGAGCCCTTCCGATGCTCCGGCGAACACCCGCGCGATCAGGTCGTAGCTGCGCGCGTCGTGGTCGAGCATCCACGCGGCCAGTCCGATCGGCGAATCGGCCAGTCCGTAGAGGGTCTGCGGCCGGTTGCCCATCTCCTGCGCGTACGCGAGTCCGTGCGCGTAGAAGGTCGCGAGCTGGTCCCACGCTCCACGCTCCTCGGCCGTCAGATCCTCAGGCGCGGACTCGCCGTTCGCCAGGGCGGTCTGGATGTCGTCGGGGACGGTGGCGGCCATGTTGGTGTGGATGCCGATCAGCCCGTCCGGCTCCAGCAGCGCCATCTGCTCGGTCACCGCATTGCCCCAGTCGCCGCCCTGGGCGACGTACCGGTCGTAGCCGAGTCGGCGCATGAGCTCGATCCACGCCTTCGCGATCCGGATCGGGTCCCAGCCGACGGTGTCGGGCTTCCCCGAGAATCCGTGCCCGGGAAGCGACGGGATGACGAGGTGGAAGGCGTCGGATGCCTCGCCCCCGTGCGCCGTCGGATCGGTCAGCGGCCCGATGATCTTCATCTGCTCGATGACCGAGCCCGGCCACCCGTGCGTGACGATCATGGGCAGGGCATCGGCGTGCGGTGAGCGGACGTGGATGAAGTGGATGTCGACCCCGTCGATCGTCGTGACGAACTGGGGGTAGGCGTTGAGCCGCGACTCGACGTTGCGCCAGTCGTAGCCGTTCGCCCAGCGGTCGGCCAGTTCGCGCACGACGTCGAGCTGGACCCCCTGCGACGCGTCGTCCACGGTCTCGCGCTCGGGCCAGCGCGTGGCTCGCACGCGACCCAGCAGCTCGTCGACGTCGGCCTGCGTGATGTCGACGCGGAACGGGCGGATCGACTCGTCGAGATCCGTTTGGATCCCGGTCGATGCCTCGGTGATGGTCATGATGGACTCCTGTTTCCTTCGTGGTGCGGTTGATTCGCCGCACCACGAATCTCCTCCGTGCGCCGGACTCGCGCGTCAGGGAGACTCGCCGTTCCGGGTGATGTCCGAACCACGGGATGGCGGAAACCCCTCAACGCCCAGGAGCGGCTATCGCAGACCGTGGCGAAGGGCGAATGCAGTCGCCTCGCTGCGCCGCGCGACGCCGATCTTCCGGTACAGGCTGGTGATGTGCCGCTCGACCGTGCGATCGCTGAGCCACATCAGCCCGGCGATCTCGCGATTGCTGAGGCCCTGGGCGAGCAGACCGAGCACTTCGAACTCTCGCCGCGAGAGGTCGGGCGCTTCCACCGAGAGGTCGGGCGCCTCCACCGAGCGGTCGGACGCGCCCGCCGAGCGGTGGGCGGTACCGCGCAGGTCCGAGGCGGGGTCGGTGCCGCGCTGGCCTCCGATGTCGGGGGCGCTCGCGTCGTGGCGATCTGAATCACCGAGCCCGAGGCCGCCGATCAGCCGCACGGCCTGCTGCGCCGAGCCCCCGATCGCCTCGAGCGCAGGGCCGAGTCCCGCCACGAGTTCGGCGAGCTGCCGCTCGCGCCGCTGCAGTTCGGCCTCTGCGACGACGGCCCGTTCGCGCTCGCGGGCGAGCCGCCGAGCCGTGTGGATGGCGATCGCCGCCTGACCCACGGCGACACGGAGCAGGTGCGCCTCGGTCGGCGACGGGAAGTCCGCATCCGCGGAGGTGACGACCACGGAGCCTCGCTCCCAGGGCAGCGCGAGCGAGAGCCGTGCGACGCGCAGCGCTCCTGCCGGAGTCGCCGCATCGCGGGCGATCAGGCCGGGTGCAGCGTCGACTTCGTCCATCGTGGATCGGACGATTGCGGCGGGGGCGGGACCCGGCGGCCGCCACGCCTCGACCGCGTCGCCGTCGTCGCCCTGGAACCGGGCGTACGCATCGTGGAGCCCGAGCATGCCGACGAGGACGCCCAACAGGCCCGAGGCGATCTCGGAGG
Source organism: Agromyces sp. LHK192 (assembly GCF_004006235.1). Taxonomy (NCBI): domain Bacteria; kingdom Bacillati; phylum Actinomycetota; class Actinomycetes; order Micrococcales; family Microbacteriaceae; genus Agromyces; species Agromyces sp. LHK192. The sequence goes on along the minus strand of NZ_CP034753.1, from coordinate 1,642,916 downwards.
GTTCGTGGTCGATCCAGAGCGAGGGCAACGCGAGCAGCGCGCCGAGATCGCGCATCCACCGCTCCCGGTCGATTCCCGCATCGCCGCCGCCGGGCCCCGAGGCTCCACCTGCAGCGACGGCGTCCATATCGTTCCCGGCTCAGCCTGCGCGGCGGGCGGATCGACCGGCGAGGAAATCGGCCGGCGGCACGAAGAATGGATTCTCCTGCAGCATCCCGCCGACGAGCACCATGGGATGGGTGCGGAGGATGTCGATGACGAACGACCCGTCGAAGCGGCTGGTGTCGTAGCAGCAGATGACGACGTGCGGATGCTCCGCGTGGATGAAGTTCGCCTTCGCCTCGAAATCGATGAGATCCTCCGCGATCTCCGGCCGATCCGCGGCCCACCCCATGTCGCAGACCATCCGCGTCCGGGGCGACGGCCGGCGTACCAGCATCCGGTCGAGGAGCTCGAGCATCGTGGCCTCTTCGAATGCGCCGCCGCTGAGATAGGTCTCGGTCCACGTGCGTACCTCGCACCGGTGGTCGACGAGGAGGGTGCCGGCGTCATAGCCGAGATGCCGCAACCGGTTCACGGGTGCAGCCGAGTCGGCCGGGGCGACGATGCACAGGAGCCGGTCGCCGCCGTCGATCGTCTCGCGGATGAACGGGTCGAAGACGAGGTCGTCGGCGACCGGGCCGTCGAGGAAGGCGCAGACGTGCCGGTAGCGGTCGAGCCGCCCGCCGGCGAACATCACCGGATCCGTGCCGGAAACGTCGTCGGTCATGTTCGACTCCAGGGATCAGCGCCGCCGGATCCGCCCGCTCGAGCCCGGATCCGCTCGGCGGGCGATGGCAGTCAGCGTGCTGCAGAACCAACCGGTCTGTCAAGGGCGCCGGCGCTGACCGGGACCGGCCCCCGGGACGACGAAGGGCCGCCGGTCACCCGGCGGCCCTGCGATGGTTCGAGCGGTCTCAGCTGACGCCGAGCAGGTCGATCACGAAGATCAGGGTCTGGCCCGAGAGGCGGTGCCCGCCACCCGCAGGGCCGTACGCCTTCTCCGGCGGCACGGTGAGCTTGCGGCGCCCGCCGACCTTCATGCCGGGGATGCCCTCCTGCCAGCCGGCGATGAGCGCCCCCAGCGGGAAGTTGATGGACTGGCCGCGGCTCCACGAGGAGTCGAACTCCTCACCGGAGTCGTACTCGACGCCGAGGTAGTGCACGTCGACCGTGGCACCGGGCGTCGCCTCGGCGCCGTCGCCCACGACGATGTCCTCGATGACGAGTTCGACGGGAGCGGGTCCGACGGGTGCGTCGACCTCGGGCTTGCTGTTCGTATCGGTCATGCGTTCCATCCAATCGGATGCCTCGCGCCGGTGTCCATCCGAGCGGCCCCGTGTCCGCCCGTGGCGTACTCGACCGGACGGATGTCCATACTTCGCTTGCGCTCGGGGCAGTCCCCGTTGCACGCTGGAAGCCACGAACCCGTCGCCCTCGCGAAGTGTCGGCAGTGCCACACTCCGGGGCGACGGGTTTCGTATGCCCGGGTTTCGTATGCTCGGCGACGGTTCAACCGGCGGCAGGCTCCCCGGGCATGAGGCTCGAGCGGATCAGGAAGCGCACCCCCTCCGGCGCCTCGACCGAGAAGCCGCTTCCGCGTCCGGGCACGACGTCCACCGCGAGGTAGGTGTGCCGCCAGTAGGCGAACTGCTCGGCCGACATCCAGAACGGCACGATGCGGGGCGTCCCGTCGGGCTCGGGGTCGAGCTCGAGTTCGCCGAGGAGCACGTCGGCCTCGCTCGTGATGAAGTCGCCCGCCGGATAGCACATCGGACTCGAGCCGTCGCAGCACCCGCCGGACTGGTGGAACATGAGCGGCCCGTGCTTCGCCCACAATCGGTCGAGCAGGGCCGCCGCCGCGGGTGTCAGTTCCACCCGCGGCGACGTGTCCCCCGCCACCGTGATCGAGGCGATCACGCGCCCTCGTCCGTCGCTCCCCAGCGACTCGATGCTCATCGCGGCATCCGGATCAGAAGAACCCGAGCGGGTTCTCGCTGTAGCTGACCAGCAGGTTCTTGGTCTGCTGGTAGTGGTCGAGCGCGGCCTTGTTGTTCTCGCGCCCGATGCCGCTCGACTTGTACCCGCCGAAGGCGGCTCCGGCCGGATAGGCGTGGTAGTTGTTCACCCAGACCCGACCGGCCTGGATGTCGCGGCCCGCCCGGTACGCCTCGTTGCCGTTGCGGCTCCACACGCCGGCGCCGAGGCCGTAGAGCGTGTCGTTGGCGATCGCGATCGCGTCGTCGTAGTCCTCGAAGCTGGTCACGGCGACGACCGGGCCGAAGATCTCCTCCTGGAACAGGCGCATCCGGTTCTGGCCCTCGAAGATCGTCGGCGCGACGTAGTAGCCGTCGGACAGGTCGCCGCCGAGGTCGACGCGTTCACCGCCGAGCAGCAGCTTCGCGCCCTCCTGCCTGCCGATGTCGATGTAGCTGAGGATCTTCTCGAGCTGGTCGTTCGACGCCTGCGCGCCCACCTGCGTCTCGGTGTCGAGCGGGTTGCCCTGCCGCGCGAGCTTGGTGCGCTCGATCGCGTCGTCGAGGAACGAGTCGTAGATGGACTTCTGGATGAGCGAGCGGCTCGGGCAGGTGCACACCTCGCCCTGGTTGAACGCGAACAGGCTGAAGCCCTCGAGCGCCTTGTCGTAGAACGTGTCGCGGCGGTCGGCGACCGACTCGAAGACGATATTGGGGCTCTTCCCGCCGAGCTCGACCGTGGTCGGGATGATGTTCGCCGACGCGTACTGCAGGATCAGCCGGCCCGTCGTCGTCTCTCCGGTGAACGCGATCTTGCGGATGCGGTTCGAGGAGGCGAGCGGCTTGCCGGCCTCGACGCCGAACCCGTTGACGACGTTCACGACCCCCGGAGGGAGCAGGTCGGCGATGAGCTCGATCAGGACGAGGATCGAGGTCGGCGTCTGCTCGGCGGGCTTGAGCACGACCGCGTTGCCCGCGGCGAGCGCGGGCGCGAGCTTCCAGACGGCCATGAGCAGCGGGAAGTTCCACGGGATGATCTGGCCGACCACGCCGAGCGGCTCGTGGAAGTGGTACGCGACCGTGTCGTTGTCGAGCTGCGTGAAGCTGCCCTCCTGCGCACGGATCAGGCTCGCGAAGTACCGGAAGTGGTCGCTCGCGAGCGGGAGGTCGGCGTTCAGCGGCTCCCGGATCGACTTGCCGTTGTCCCAGGTCTCCGCGACCGCGAGGAGCTCGAGGTTCTGGTCGATGCGGTCGGCGATCGCATTGAGGACCCGGGCGCGCTCCGTCGTGGACGTGCGCCCCCACGCCGGCGCGGCCTTGTGCGCGGCGTCGAGCGCGGCTTCGATGTCGGCCGCGGTCCCCCTGGCCACCTCGGTGAACGGCTTGCCGTTCACCGGGGAGATGTTCTCGAAGTAGGCGCCCTCCTTGGGCTTCACCCACTCGCCGCCGATGAAGTGCTCGTACCTGGGCTTGAACTCGATGAGAGCGCCGGCGGTGCCTGGCGCGGCGTACACGGTCATCGTGCGCCTCCTTGACGACGTTGTCGGATGCTCCGCGCGGGATCCCGGCGGTGTCGTCACGGTATGCGGCCCGCCGTTGCAATGCCGTTGCCCGAGGTTGCAGGTGCGTTGCATCGCGACGCGTGCGGTTCGTGGCGGGCGCGGTTCGAGGCGGCGTGCTCGACGGGGGAAGGGTGCGAGTCGCCCCGGGAGCGTGCCGGCCGAGTATCGGCGCCTGCGTCAGCCGATCGCGCGGTCGATGCGATCCAGGTGGGCGACGACCGCGGCGCGCTTGGGCGACCTCGGCGCGAGCAGTGCGAGCGCCGCCCGCCACACCTCGGCGTCGAGCACGGCCTCGTCGCGCTCGGCGTAGGCGAGCAGGACGTCGACCGAGGCATCCGACAGCATCGACTCGCGCACCCGGCCGGCGATCTCGTCACGCAGCTCCACGATGCCCGGGGCGGTCGAGGCAGGCAGCAGCGGGCCGCCGTAGGCGGCCAGGGCCCGACGATGGGCGCCGCGGCCGAGGAGCCGCACGACCTCGGCCGCGTCGAGGTCGAGCGGCCGGCCGAGCCGGTACGGGCGGGATCCGATCGGCGGCTCGCCGACGGCTTCGAGCGCGCGGCGCAGGCGAACCATCTCGGCGCGCAGGGTGACCGCGGACGCCTCGCCGCCGTACACGAGGTCGGCGAGTCGTTCGGCGCCGAGTCCTCGGGGATGCCAGGCGAGCAGCGTGAGGATCTCCGCGTGACGGCCGCTGAGCTCCGAGCCGCCGAGCGCGGGACGCCCCTCGCCGAGCACGCGGAGGCGCAGGGATTCGGGAGCGGAAGCGGAACCGAGCGGCGATCGAGCCGGGGCCGCGGAGCCGCCCGACGCGCCCGCCCGCGATCGTCGGACCGTCGACCTGATCTCGCGCTGGAGGCCGGCCACTCGGAGTTCCGCCTCGACGGCCGCCACCGTGGCCGTGACCAGCGAGAGCGTGTGCGGCGCGACGGCGTGCTCGGTGCCGGTGATGTCGATCACGCCGAGGACCCGTCCGGTCTCGGGGTCGTGGACGGGGGCCGCCGTGCAGCTCCACGGATGGACGATCCGGTTGAAGTGCTCGGCGCCGCGGATCTGCACCGGGCGGTCGAGCTCGAGCGCCGTGCCGGGCGCGCTCGTGCCCACGCGCGCCTCCGACCAGTCGGCGCCTGGGACGAAGAGCATGTCCTCCGCGCGCCGGCGCAGGCCTCGGTCGCCCTCGACCCAGAGCAGCCGGCCGGTCGCATCGCCGACGGCGACGATGAGCCCGGCGTCGTCCTCGACCAGGAGCCGGCGGATGACCGGCAGCACGCCGGCGAGCGCGTGCGACGACCGGTAGCGTTCGAACTCGTCCTCGTCGGCGTCGAGGCTCGGCAGGGCACGGTCCGGGTCGATGGCCCCGCGGATCGCACGTTCCCATGACGCGCGGACGACCGGCCTGAGCGTGGGCGGCACGCTCCCGGTGGCGATCGCGTCGGCCTGCGCAATCAGCAGGCGATCGCGTATGGCGTGCGCGTCCGCCGTGAGCGCGTCGGGATCGAACGCCGGTTGCATCGGGCTCCCATCGCCGTCGAAGGGGTTCCGGCAAGCATAATTCGCGCTCGGCCGGATCGGCACCCGGATGTCAGCCCGACATCAACGCCGCTCGGTCGGCGGTGATCCGGGTGAGCAGCGCGCCCTCGTCGTGCACGCGGCGGACGTCGCCGCGCCCGGTGAGCACCGCCTGCCGGTCGAACGCGAGGTGCGTGGCGTCGCTGATGAGGCGGCGCATGGTCGCGGTGCGTGCGGGTCTGCGCTGCTCGGCCCATCGGATCGCAGCGCGGCGACCGGCCGGCGAGGCGAGCATGTCGACCTCGGCGGGTGCGAACCAGCCCGCCGCGGCATACTCGGCGAGCCTGGCGCGCGTGATCGCGACCTCGCGCCGGCGCAGGAGCACGGTCGCGACGATCGCACCGGCGAAGAGCGGGACCTGCACGGTCACGTAGAGCCCGATCGCGTCGGCCCCGAAGCCGAGCGACCCGTTCCACAGTGCGTGGAGCGCGACCGCGCAGGCGAGGCCCAGGAGGAACCACCCGATCACCGCCGCTCCCCCGCCGCGCCGTGCGGCGATGCCGAGCGCGAGGCCCGTGCACGCCGTGAACAGCACGTGGGCGAACGGCGAGAAGATCGCGCGCACGACGAACGTGGCGCCCAGTTGCTCGGCACCGCCCTCGGCGAGCGCACCGCCGAAGTAGAGGATGTTCTCGGTGAACGCGAATCCCGCGGCGACAGTGGCGCCGTAGACGAGCCCGTCGACCGGCCCGTCGAAGTGGGTGCGGGAGAACAGGAACACGAGGAGCACGCCGAGCCCCTTCGCGGTCTCCTCGACGAGCGGTGCCTGCACGACGGTCTGCGCCCAGAGGTCGGGGGTGCCGCCGGGCATCGAATACGCCGCGGCCAGCTGCACGCCCAGGTCGACGATGAGGGCGATGGCGACCGAGACCGCGGCACCCCAGATGAGCGCGAACCAGAGCGCCCACCGCGGCTCCGGCTCCCAGCGGTCGACCCACCGGATCGCGAGGAGCACCACGGTGAGGGGCAGGAGCGCGAGCAGGGTGCCGACGGCGAACGTCGGCACGCCGAGGCCCGCGATGAGGTACGCGAGCACGAGCAGGCCCACGACCCCGCCGACCACGAGCCCGATGATGCCGAAGACGAGGCCGCCCGACCTCGGCTTCGGGGTGCGTGCGACCCACGGCGAGGGCGTCGGATTCGGGCCGGGGTTGTGCTGCGGGTGCGGCGCGTACGGATGGGTCACAGCGAGACCCTATCGACTCGTCGCCGTCACCGGACAGCAGGGCTCGGCAGTACCGCCGGCAGCTGCCCTAGCGGCCGGCGCCCGGCGCCGGTTCGAACATGGATGCCGGGTTCAGGATGCCGGCCGGGTCGAACACGGCCTTGATCGCGCGCTGGAGCTCCCACTGGTCGTCGCCGAGTTCGTCGCGCAGCCATCGGCGCTTGAGCACGCCGACGCCGTGCTCGCCGGTCAACGTGCCGCCGAGGGCGACGCCCGCGCGGAACAGCTCGTCGGCGGCGGCCCAGATGTGCTCGGGCACCTCCGGTTCGCCGGGCGCCGGCTCGTCGAACACGAAGTTCGGGTGCAGGTTGCCGTCGCCGGCGTGGCAGATCACGGGGATCTCGACGCCGTGGCGGGCGCCGATCTCGGCGATCGCACGGAACATCTCGGGCAGCTTCGACCGCGGGACCGCGACGTCCTCGATCAGCACGCGTCCTCGTGCGGCGAGGGCCGGATGCATCGCGCGGCGGATCTCGAGCAGCCGTTCGCCGGTCGCGGCATCCGTCGACCTCGTGACCCGACCGCCCGCGGATGCGAGGATCGCGCTGATCGCCGCCGCCTCGTCGGCCGCGCCCGACCCGTCGGTCTGCGCGAGGAGGAACGCCTCGCCGGGGGCGAGCCGCTCGAGCGGGGTGCCCGCGAGCTGCGCCGCGCCGAGGTGCTCGGCGACGCGCGCGAGCCCGACGGCGTCGAGGAGTTCGAGGATGGCCGGGCGGATGCGCGCGGCCGTCACGGCGGCGGATGCCTCGGCGGCCGCGGTCACGTCGGCGAACACGGCCGCGACGGTGACCGGCTCGCCGAGCGGCACCGGCTGCACACGCACGGTCGCCTCGACGATCACGCCGAGGGTGCCCTCGGAGCCCGTCATGAGTGCGGTGAGGTCGTAGCCGGTGACCCCCTTGACCGTGCGGTGGCCGGTGCGGATGAGGCGGCCGTCGGCGAGCACGACCGCGAGGCCGAGCACCGCCTCGCGGGTCACGCCGTACTTCGCACAGAGCAGCCCGCCGGCGTTCGTCGCGATGTTGCCGCCGATCGACGAGATCGCCCGGCTGGCGGGGTCGGGCGCGAACCACAGTCCGAGCGGGGCGAGCGCGTCGTTGAGGTCGCCGTTGATGACGCCCGGTTCGACGACGGCGAGCTCGTTCTGCTCGTCGATCTCGAGGATGCGGTTCATGCGCGACACGTCGAGCACGATCGCCCCGTCGCTCGCCACGGCTCCGCCGGCGAGTCCGGTGCCGGCGCCGCGCGGCACCACCGGCGTGCCGGTCGCGGTCGCGATGCGCATGGTCGCCTGCACGTCGGCGACGGATGCCGCGTGCACGACCGCGACGGGCGTCGCCGGGCTGATGAGCCCCGAACGGTCCTCGCGGACCGCCTGGAGCACGGCGGCCTCGGTCGAGACGGCATCACCCAACTCGTCGACGAGCCTGGCGAGGAGGGATTCGGTGCGATCGGGCATGCGCTCCAGCCTATGTCGGTCGAGTGATGTCCGATTTCCGCTGGTGCGACCCGGTGTCGGGTGTCAGGCTGGCCGCATGGCAATCGCATCGCGAGACCCCCTCGCGGACCCCGTCTTCGCCCGGCGCTACCGCGCGATGCAGGCCCGCGACGCGCGGTTCGACGGGCAGTTCATCACCGGGGTGCACTCCACCGGCATCTACTGCCGACCGAGCTGTCCGGCCGTCTCGCCCAAGCCCGGAAACGTCACGTTCTACCTGACCTCGGCCGCGGCCCACGAGGCCGGACTGCGGGCGTGCAAGCGGTGCCTCCCCGACGCCGTCCCGGGCTCGCCCGAGTGGGACCTGCGCGACGACCTCGCCGCCCGGGCGATGCGGCTCATCGCCGACGGCGTCGTCGAGCGCGAGGGGGTGCCGGGCCTCGCGGCCCGTCTGGGCTACACGCCTCGCCACCTCACCAGGGTGCTGTCGGCCGAGCTCGGCGCCGGCCCGCTCGCGCTCGCCCGCGCGCACCGCGCCCAGGTCGCCCGCACGCTGCTCGTATCGACCGACCTGCCCGCCGCGGACATCGCATTCGCGTCGGGATTCGGCAGCATCCGCCAGTTCAACGACACCGTGCGTGCTGTCTACGAGCGCAGCCCGCTCGAACTGCGCGCGGCGGCGCGGCGATCCGGCCGGCCGCTGCCCACCGCCGCCGCACCCGCGGCCGACGCCGGCACGGTCCGCCTCCGCCTGCCGGCCCGCGAGCCGTTCGACGCCGCCGGGGTGTTCGCCTGGCTCGCGGCCCGCGCACTCGACGGCGTCGAGATCGCGCACGGCAGCCACTACGAGCGGGTCGTGCGACTGCCCGGCGGCCCGGCCCATCTGAAGATCGACGCCGGCGACGACGGGGCATCCGTCGAGATCGAGGCGACCCTCGCCTCGCTCGCCGACCTGCCGCCGCTCGTCGCGCGCGTCCGTCGCCTGTTCGACCTGGATGCCGACGCGCTCGCCATCGACGCCGCATTGTCGGCCGACCCCGCCCTCGCCGGCTCGGTCGACGCGACGCCCGGCATGCGACTGCCGGGCGCCATCGCGCCCCACGAACTGCTCGTCCGCGCCCTCGTCGGGCAGCAGGTCTCCGTCGCGTCGGCGCGCACGTCGCTCGCGCGGCTCACTGCGGAGCTCGGCGATCCGGTGCGGTTCTCGGGAGCCGGCTGGCGGCTGTTCCCGACGTCGGAGGCGATCGCCGTCGAAGGCGAGCGGGTGCTCCGGGGCCCGGCCTCGCGCATCCGCACCATCGTCGACATCGCGCGGCGGCTGAGCGCCGGCGACCTGGTCGTCGCCGCCGAGGTCGGGCGCGAACAGCTGACGGCGGACCTGCTCGAGATCCCGGGCATCGGCCCATGGACGGCCGGGTACGTCGCCATGCGCGTGACCCGGGCGCCCGACGTGCTGCTCACGAGCGATCTCGCGCTGCGCCAGGGCGCCGACCGACTCGGGCTGCCGAGCGCGGCACGCGATCTCGCCGAACGCGGCGCACGATGGGCCCCGTGGCGCAGCTACGCCTCGATGCACCTGTGGCGCGCGGCCGCGACCTCGCGCTGACGGAGAGCGGCAATCCGCGACGACGTTCGCACGCCGTGGCCGTCGGCCGGCGATTGTCGCCGCCGTGGAGCGTTCTGCACGATTCGTTGTACGTCGGGGCAGATCTGGCGCGAGATTCTCCCGATAGCCTGAAACGGTGAAATTCGCGCACCTCAGAGTCGAAGGACAGTCCGTACCCAGACTCGCGACGGTGCTCGGCGACACCGCACTCTTCCTCGACGACGTGCTGCAGGAGGCTCCGCGCGACCTCCAGGACCTCATCGACGGCGGCGATGCCGCGCTCGACCGGGTGCGCGAAGCCGTGGACACGGCCGTCACCGAAGGACGCGAGACCGTACCCGTCGCGGATCTGCGTCACTCCTCCGCCGTGCTCCGTCCGCCGCAGGTGCTCGCGATCGGCGCGAACTACGCCGCCCACGCCAGCGAGCTGAAGCTGCGCTCCGAGACCGCGATGACCATCTTCTCGCTCTGGCCGAACTCGCTCACCGGGCACGGGCAGACCACCACCTGGCCGGGCGACCTGTGCACCCAGGTCGACTACGAGGCCGAACTGGGCGTGATCATCGGCAAGCCCTCGCGCGCCGTGCACGAGCGCGACGCGCTCGATCGGGTGTGGGGCTACACGGTCGTCAACGACATCACCGCGCGCGACATCCAGTTCAGCGAGGCGCAGTGGTCGCGCTGCAAGTCGTTCGACGGCTTCACCCCGACCGGTCCCGTCGTCGTCACCGCCGACGAGATCCCCGACCCGCAGGACCTGTGGCTGACGACGAACCTCGACGGCCGCATCCTCCAGGACGCCTCGACGAACGAGATGGTGCGCGGGGTCGCCGAGATCATCTCCTACCTGTCGCGGTCGGCGACGATCCCGGCGGGCACGCTCATCTCGACCGGCAGCCCGGGCGGCGCCGGCTACTCCCGCAACCCGCAGGTGTTCCTGCAGGACGGCGCGACGGTGACCGTCACCATCGCCGGCATCGGCTCGCTGACGACGCACTGCCGCGTCATCTGACGAACGCCTGCACCTCCGCTCGCGTGAGGTCGCCGAGGGTCGTCGCGAGGAATGCGCCGGCGCGGTCGAGCAGGACCTCGGCCGCCGGCGATGAGCCGACCGAGGTCTGCACGTTGTGCGGAGCCCCGGCCTCGACCTCGAGCACGATGTCGACGCCGTCGTGGGCGGCGCGGGCGGCCAGCCGTACCGCGTCGTCGAGGAGCAGCTCCCGGCCGCCGACCTGCACCAGCATCGGCGGGAGCCCGGTGAGATCGGCGAGCGCCGGGCTCGCGAGCGGAGCGCGCGCTCGCACGTCGCGGTCCGGCCCCGGCAGGTACCGCTCGGCGTACCAGGTCAGGTCCGCCGGGGTGAACAGCGGATCGTCGCCGTCGCGCGATTCGATCGACGGGCCGCTGAGCGTGAGATCGACCCACGGCGAGAACACGGCGACCCCGGCCGGCACGGGCATGCCGGCGTCGCGCGCCGCGAGGAGCATCGCGATGGCGAGCCCGCCGCCTGCAGAATCGCCCGCGACGACGATCCGATCCGCGGGCGCGCGATCGAGCAGGTCGCGGTACGCCGCGAGGGTGTCGTCGACCGCTGCGGGGAACGGATCCTCCGGCGCGAGCCGATAGTCGAGGGAGTACGCCGTCGCCCCGGTCCTCGCCGCGAGTGCACCGGCGACCCCCGCGCCCGTCTCGGCGGATCCGATGACGAACCCGCCGCCGTGGAGGTAGAGCAGGGCTCCCCCGGCCGGGTGCCCGTCCCGGGCCGCGGCGGTCAGCTGCAGCGCAGGTCGCCCGCCGAGCTCGACGCGCTCGCAGGCGACGCCGGCCGGCGCGGGCGCCGCGCCGGCCGCGAACGCCTCGCGCATCTGCCCGACCGTCGCGTCGGGCCCGAACCTCGCGGCCGCGTAGGCCTCGGAGATGCGGTCGTACTCGGCGCGTGACACGCGACCCCTGGACCCGTAGATTGATTCCATGGAATCAATCTACGAGCGGGATGCATTCCCGTCAACCTGCTTTCTAGGAATGCAGATTGGATGACCTCGACCGCTTCTTCACCCTCGTGCGCGTCGAGACCGCATGGTTCGAAGGACTCGACGAGCATCTCTTCCGCGAGACCGGGCTCCGCCTGGCCGCCTTCGACCTGATCCGGACGATCCGTGAGACCGACGGATGCCGCGTCCAGGACATCGTGCATGAGATCGGCATCACCGTCGGCGCCGTGAGCAAGGCCGTCGACCGCCTCGAACGCTCGGGATGGGTCGAACGACGACGGCATCCGACCGACCGACGATCATCCGTCATCGTGCTCACCCCCGCGGGCACCGAACAGTTCGAACGAGCGCTCCCCCTCGTCGAGCGCGAGATCGCGAACCGGTTCTCCGCGCTCGGAACCGCGCGCACCGAAGCGCTCGTCGACGCCCTGCGCGCACTCCGCGACGGGCTCGAGGCATCCGATTGACGGGGCGTTCGCCTACTCGTGCGGCTCGGCCTTCAACTGCGCCACGGGGATCGCCTGCGTGATCGGACGCACGCCGGAGAGCCGGTCCGCCTCGAACTGCTGCTCGACCGCGGCCCGCGTCATGAGCCCGGCCTCGACGACGAGGTCGGCGACCGGACGACCCGTCGCCAGCGCCGCCTTCGCGAGCTTCGCCGCCTCCGCGTAGCCGATGAACGGGATCAGCGCCGTGATCACGCCGACGCTCGACCCGACCATGAGCTCCAACCGCTCGGTGTTCGCCGTGATGCCGTCGACGCAGTTGACGCGGAGCGTCCAGCACGCCTGGCGCATCCACGTGATCGACTGCAGCAGCGAATGGGCGATCACCGGCTCGAACGCGTTGAGCTGCAACTGGCCGTTCTCCGCCGCCATCGTCACCGTGAGGTCGGCGCCCGCGATCGCGTAGGCGACCTGGCTGACGGCCTCGGGGATCACCGGGTTCACCTTGCCGGGCATGATCGACGAACCGGCCTGCCGCGGCGGCAGGTTGATCTCCGCGAAACCGGCCTGCGGTCCCGACGAGAGCAGACGCAGGTCGTTGCAGATCTTCGACAGCTTGATCGCGCTGCGCTTGAGCGCCGACGAGAACGTCATGAACACGCCGGTGTCGCTCGTCGCCTCGATGAGGTCGGGCGCGGTCTCCAGGCGGCGACCCGTGATCTCGCTGAGATGCCGGACGGCGGCCGCGGCGTACCCCGGATCGGCCGTGATGCCGGTGCCGATCGCCGTCGCGCCGAGGCTCACCTCGCTCAGCAGCTTGATGGTCTCGCGCAGGCGCGCGATGTCCTCGCCGAGCGTCGTCGCGAAGCCGTGGAACTCCTGGCCCAGCGTCATCGGCACGGCATCCTGCAACTGGGTGCGCCCGACCTTGAGGATGTGGTGGAACTCCCGGCCCTTCCGGGCGAACGCGATGCGGAGCTGGTCGAGTTCGGCGAGCATCGTCGTGAGCGACGCCGTCATCGCGAGCTTCAGCGCCGTCGGGTACGTATCGTTGGTCGACTGGCTGCGATTGACGTCGTCGATCGGATGCAGCACGTCGTACCGCGCCTTCGGATACCCGGCGATCTCGAGCGCGAGGTTCGTGATGACCTCGTTGGCGTTCATGTTCGTCGACGTGCCGGCGCCGCCCTGGATCACGCCGACGACGAACTGGTCGTGCAACTCGCCGTCGATGATGCGCTGGCACGCCTCGTCGATCAGGGCGTGCTTCTTCGGATCGAGGACGCCCACCTCGCGGTTCGCGCGCGCCGCGGCCTGCTTGACCTGGGCCAGGGCGACGACCAGCTCGGGGTACACCGAGATGGGCCGCTTCGAGATCGGGAAGTTCTCGAGCGCGCGCATGGTGTGGACGCCCCAGTACGCGTCTGCGGGGACCTCGACCTCGCCCAGCGAATCGGTCTCGGTGCGGGTGGCGACCGGCGGGCTCTGCTGCTGCACGTGCGCCTCCATGCGTCGTTCGAACGTGGGATGAGCGGTCGGGGTCGACACGGTTCGGCTCCATTGCCTCGGGCCGCGCGGGTTCGCCGCGGGCATGTTCTCTCGGGTGCATCGCGACCGAGGATCGCCCGGTTCGCACCTCGAGCCTACCGCTGCACCTCCGCACGCGGCGACGAGGGGCGGCGCAGGTGCGCCGCCCCTCGTCGTGCCCGTCGAGATCGACGGATCTCAGAAGAGCGAGAGCTGCGTGCCGACGAACGGCAGGGCGTCGCCGAGCGGGATCCCGTCGAGCCCCAGGAACGCGAAGGGCAGGAATGCCGCACCGACCACGAGCATGAACAGTGCCCCGATCACCGCGCCGGCGAGCATGATCGAGTTCAGCACGATGCCCCAGATCGCCATCGTGCGCGACGCCGGCTCGCGGCGCAGGGCCAGGATGCCGAGCACCACGCCGGCGACCGGCAGGAAGAACGTGAAGCCGGCCAGGATCGAGACGAGACCGAGCACGAGGCTCGCGATGCTGAAGCCGTTCGTCTCCGCGGGCCGAGCCGCGTACTGCGGAGCCTGGGCGGTGGTGTCGAATGCGGTGGTCATGATGGAGCGCTTCCTCTCGTGGACGATGTCTCCACGCTACGATCGGCGGCAGCGCACCGGCATGGGGCTATCCCCGGATGCCCGCCCGGCGCGCCCCCGGATCAGCGCGGGGCGGACCGTCGGCGCGGCGTCGGCCGGGCGGCCCGGCGCGACCGCCGCCCGAGGCCGCTCAGCCCGCGAAGACCGCCTCGATCGGCCCGCGCGCGAAGAAGAGCACGAAGCCGGCGGCGACGATCCAGAGGAGGGGGCTGATCTCCTTCGCCCGGCCCGAGAGCGAGCGAACCACCACCCACGCGATGAAGCCCGCGCCGATGCCGTTGGCGATCGAGTAGGTCAGCGGCATCACGGTGATCGCGAGGAAGACCGGCAGCACCGCCGAGAAGTCCGAGAAGTCGATGAACCGGATCTGCGACATCATCAGCGCGCCGACGATCACCAGGGCGGCGGCGGCGACCTCGGTCGGCACGATCGAGACGAGCGGGGTGAAGAACATCGCGACGAGGAACAGCACACCCGTCACGAGGTTCGCGAAGCCCGTCCTCGCGCCCTCGCCGATGCCGGCGCCGGACTCGATGAACACGGTGTTCGACGATCCGGAGGTGAATCCGCCCGCGACCGCGCCGACGCCCTCGACGACCAGGGCCGACTTGATCCGCGGGAAGTCGCCGCGCTCGTTCGCGAGTCCCGCCTCCTTCGACAGGCCGGTGAGCGTGCCCATCGCGTCGAAGAAGTTGGTGAAGACGAGCGTGAATACGAGCATGAGCGCCGCGAGCACGCCGATCCGCTCGAACGAGCCGAACGACACCTGGCCGACGAGCGACAGGTCTGGCAGGCTCACCCACTGCGCCGGCAGCTCGGGCACCGAGAGGCCCCAGCCGTTCGGGTTCACCTCGTCGCCCGAGACCTTCGGGCCGAGGTTCCAGATCGCCTCGACCACGACGGCGACGACCGTGCCGGAGAGCAGGCCGATGAGGATGCCGCCCTTGACCTTGCGTGCCGCCAGCACACCCGTGAGCAGCAGCGTGAACACGAAGACGAGCGTGGGCACGGTCGCGACCGAGCCGTCGGTGCCGAGCCCGACCGGCGGCGACGAGAGGCCGGTGCTGGTCACGAATCCGGCGTCCACGAAGCCGATGAAGGCGATGAACAGGCCGATGCCGACCGTGATCGCGATCTTGAGCTGGACCGGCACGGCGTCGAAGATCATCCGCCGCAGCCCGGTGGCCGCGAGGAGCACGATGATGAGGCCGTTGATGACGACGAGCCCCATCGCCTCCGGCCAGGTGACCTGGCCCACGACCGAGACCGCGAGGAACGAGTTGATGCCGAGGCCCGCGGCGAACCCGAACGGCAGGCGCGCAACCAGGCCGAACAGGATCGTCATCACCCCGGCGGTGAGTGCGGTCACGGCCGTGAGCTGGAGGAAGCCGAGCTGCTCGCCGTCGACGTCGACGCCCGACGACAGGATGATCGGGTTCAGGATGACGATGTACGCCATCGTCACGAACGTGACGATGCCCCCGCGGAACTCCGCGCTGAACGTCGAGCCGCGCGACGTGATCTCGAAGTAGCGGTCGAGCCGCGCGCGCAGGCCGTTGCCTGACGGCGGGACCGGCTCCTGCTCGGCGGTCTCGGAGGCGGGGGTGGATGCGTCGGTCATGGCAGGGTGAGGCTTCCGGTCGTGATTCGTGGTGTCGTGGACCGCATCCGCTCGTTGTGCGGACGGGCTGTCCGAAGGCTATCCGAGCGCGTGGAGCGCGGGCACGATCAGGTAGATCCCGACCAGCACCGCGAGTCCCGAGAGGGCGAAGCACCCGCAGGCGCCGATGAACGCGACGCGCTTCTCCTGCTCGGTCAGCGGGTTCTTCTTCGCGGCCTTCGCCGCGCGCTTCGCCGCGGCCTTCGCCTCGGCCGGCGAGATGACCGTGATGGCGTCGGTGAATTCCGCCGGCGTGACGACCGGCGTGCGGCCCGACAGCGTGAGCAGGCGGATGCCGAGCGAGTACGTGCTCACGACGACGGAAGCACCGACGAGGGCGGCCACGAGGACGATCAGGAAGGAGAGCCAGTCGATCATGCCTTCACCTTCCGCTTCGGCTTGGGGTTGCGCTTGATCTTGACCGCGCGGCCGGAGTCGGCGACCTCGCTCACGACGTTCTTGTGAGACACCTCGGACCGGCGCGAGAGGAGGAAGATGCCGACGATGACGATCACCCCGACGACGGCGTCGATGATGACGCCGATCACACCGAGGTGCGCCACCAGTGCGGCGATCGCGCCGACCGCGCCCGCTGCCGGCAGCGTCAGCAGCCAGCCGATGCCGATCCGCCCGGCGGTACGCCAGCGCACCTTGGAGCCGCGGCGTCCGAGGCCCGAGCCGATCACCGATCCGGAGGCGACCTGGGTCGTCGAGAGCGCGAAGCCGAGGTGGCTCGAGGCGAGGATCGTGGCGGCGGTCGACGTCTCCGCCGCGAACCCCTGGGCGGGCTTCACGTCGGTCAGGCCGGTGCCGAGCGTCTTGATGATGCGCCAGCCGCCCATGTAGGTGCCGAGCGCGATGGCGACCGCGCAGACGACGACGACCCAGAACTCGGGGCCGCTGCCGGCGGGCTGCAGGCCGACCGAGATGAGGGTCAGCGTGATGACGCCCATGGTCTTCTGCGCGTCGTTCGTGCCGTGTGCGAGGGCGACGAGCGAGCTCGAGAAGATCTGCGCATACCGGAATCCGTCGCGACCGTCGGGCTTGCCGTCGTATCGGCGGGTGATCGCGTAGGCGAGCTTCGTCGCGGTGAATGCGACGAGGCCGGCGGTCAGCGGCGCGAGGATCGCCGGGAGCACGACCTTCGACATGACGACCGAGAAGTCGATCGCCTGGAGCCCGAAGCCCACGAGCGCGGCGCCGATCAGGCCGCCGAACAGGGCGTGGCTCGATGACGAGGGCAGGCCGAGGAGCCAGGTCACCATGTTCCACACGATGGCGCCGATGAGACCGGCGAAGATGAGCTCCGGCGTGATCAGGACACCGTCGTCGCCCTCCTTGATGATGCCGCCCGAGATGGTCTTGGCGACCTCGGTCGACAGGAAGGCGCCGACGAGGTTCAGCACGGCCGCCAGCGCCACCGCCATCTTCGGCCGGAGCGCGCCGGTCGCGATGGGCGTCGCCATGGCGTTCGCCGTGTCGTGGAAGCCGTTCGTGAAGTCGAAGAAGAGGGCCAGTGCGATGACCAGCACGACGATGAGGGTGAGATCCACCGGCGTCTTTCTGGGTTGGTGTTCACCGGACGTTCATACGGTGACGGTTGCGGAATCGCTGAGGCTCGTGCCTCGACGATCTTACGTGACGTCAGCAGCGCTCATCCACCACGCTGGCGAGGTCCTCGCCGAACGTGAACGTCCGCGCGACGGTGCCGCCCGCGAGCACGGCGGGCAGCCACCGGCGCGCGTCATCCCACATCTGTTCGAGGGGCACCTCGTCGACCGGATGCCACTCCGGGTCGAGTTCGTCGCTCGGTTCCGGTTCGCCGCGCCACGACCGGCACACGAAGACGCTCGATCGCTGGCTCCACGCCTCCCGGTGCGGGAACAGGTAGGTGATCTCGCCTCGCGCCTCGAGATCGGATGCCTCGACGACCAGGCCCGACTCCTCGTGCACCTCGCGGATGACCGCATCGACCGCGGACTCTCCCGGCTCGAGCTTGCCGCCGGGCGCGACGAAGTAGCCATGCCCGAGCCCGTGCTTCTTCCGGCCGAGGAGCACCTCGGTCCGCCCGTCGTGCTCGCGCAGGAGGTAGCAGACGCACACGCGGGGCAGCGGCGCGCTCACCGGCTCAGCCGAACAGGATCTTCGCCTCGTCGTACCGCGACTGCGGGACGCGGTTGAGGCTGCCGACGGCATCGGCGATCGTGACCGTCTGGATCTCGGTGCCGCGCAGCGTCACCATCGAACCCCACGCCTCGTCGTAGACCGCGTCGACGACGGCCATGCCGAGGCGCGTCGCGAGCACCCGGTCGTACGCCGTCGGTTCGCCGCCGCGCTGGATGTGGCCGAGCACGGTCGCCCGCGACTCGATGCCGGTGCGCTCCTCGATGATCGGCGCGAGCACGTCGGCGATACCGCCCAGGCGCGGGCGGTTGAACGCGTCGAGCCCCTTGTGCGAGTGCGCCTCGGTCATGTCGGGCAGCGTGAAGCCCTCGGCGACGACGACGAGCGGGGCACGGCCGCGTTCGCGGACGGACTCGACCCACTCGCAGATCTGGTCGATCGACTGCGGCTGCTCCGGGATCAGGATCGCGTGCGCGCCGCCGGCCATGCCGGAGTGCAGCGCGATCCAGCCGACGTGGCGCCCCATGACCTCGAGCACCATGCAGCGCCCGTGGGAGTCGGCCGTGGTGCGGAGCCGGTCGATGGCCTCGGTCGCGATCTGCACCGCGGTGTCGAACCCGAACGAGTAGTCGGTCGCCGCGAGGTCGTTGTCGATCGTCTTCGGCACGCCGACGACCTTGATGCCGCCCTCGTCGTAGAGCCGGCGGGCCGCGGTGAGCGTGCCCTCGCCGCCGATCGCGACGATCGCGTCGATGCCCTCCTCGTCGAGCATCCGCTGGATGTTCTCGGGGCCGCCGCCCTCGCCTTCGAACGGGTTCGTCCGGCTCGATCCGAGGATCGTGCCGCCCGTCTTCGCGAGGCCGCGCACGTCATGGCGGGTCAGCGGGACGATGTCGCGCTCGACCACGCCGCGCCAGCCGTTGCGGAACCCGACGAACTCGGTGTCGTGCGTGATCTTGCCGTTGAGCACGGCGCCGCGGATGACCGCGTTGAGGCCGGGGCAGTCGCCGCCGCTCGTGAGCATGCCGATCTTCATGCCTGATGTCGCTCCTCGCATCGTGGGACAGGTCGCCCTGGCCGCATCCTCGGGGCACTGGCGAGCGAGAGTCTATCGCGCAGCCGACATGTGCTCACCTCGGTGTCGGACCGACGTGCGGCGGCCTGCCGGCGGCTGCCGGGGAGACCGCCGCACGCGCTCAGAGCGCGCCGTCGAGCGCCGCCCGCAGCAGGTGCTGGAGTGCGTCGAGCTGCACCGAGTCGGCCGAGCCGGGCTCGACGTCGCTGCCGTCGAGCGCGCGCGCCGCGAGGCCCTGCTTCGCGTCGATGAGCTCGGCGATCCGCGCGTCGACCGTGTGCGCGGCGATGATTCGCCATGCGGTCACCGGTTCGTCCTGGCCGATGCGGTGCACGCGGTCGATGGCCTGCGTCTGCTCGGCGCTGGTCCAGCTGAGCTCGGCGAGCACCACGTTCGACGCGGCCTGGAGGTTGACGCCGACGCCCGCAGCGGTGAGCGAGCAGACCGCGACGTGCACCTCGGGGTCGTTGTTGAACGCGTCGATCGCCGCCTGGCGGGCGAGCGCGGTCTGGTCGCCCCGCAGCGACACCGTGCGCAGCTCGCGCGACGCGAAGGCCGCCTCGGCCTGGTCCATGACGTCGATGTGCTTGGCGAAGAACACGACCTTGCCCGCGGAGCGTGCGAGCTGCGCGGCGTAATCGGCGGCGAGGCCGGCCTTCGCCTGGCCGATGCGGCGGACCATGGTGAAGACGTTCTCGCCCGACTTCGCCGACTTCGACTCCTCGAGTTCGGCGTGCGCGACGGCCCGGATGTACTGGTCGCGCAGGTCCTCGTCGAGATCGCCGACGCGCAGGCCCCTCGCCTCCACCAGCGCGCGGAACCGGCTCGCCAGCCTGCCGCCGAGCTCGCGCTCGGCCGCCCGGATCGACCGGCCGAGGTCGTCGTCGAGCTCGACCGGGAGGTCGGCGATGCGCTTCGCGGGGAGGTCGGCGGCGACGTCGACCTTCCGCCGGCGCACGATGCCGAGGTCGATGACGGTCTGCCGCGCCTCGGCGTAGAAGCCGTGCTCGGCCGGCGTCAGCCCGTTCTCCTCGAGGTGGCGCAGCAGCTCGGGGGACGGCTTGTCGCCGTCGATCCAGCCGAGGAACTGCCAGATCGCCCGGAAGTCGTCGACGTCGTTGATGAGCGGCGTTCCGGTGAGGGCCAGCAGCAGCGGGTCGCCGCCTGGCGCGGTGCGACGGATCCGGTCGGCGAGCGCGAGCACGTTGCGCGAGCGCTGCGACGAGAGGTTCTTGATGAAGTGCGCCTCGTCCACGACCATCCCGCGGAAGCCCATCGTGGACAGCCAGGCCATGTGCCGGTCGAGGACGTCGTAGTTGACGATGACGACATCGGCGAACGCGTCCAGCGTGTCGCCGTCGCCGTGGATCACCGTCGCGCGGCGGTGCGGCGTCCAGCGCTCGACCTCGCGCGCCCAGTTCATCTTCACGACGTTCGGCACGACGGCCAGCAACGGGTAGGCGCCGGCGACGGATGCCGCGAGCACGGACTGCGCCGTCTTGCCGAGGCCCGGCTCGTCGGCGAGCAGGAACGTGCGGTGGCCCTCGCGGGCGGACTCGATGAACCGGGCCTGGTGCGCCATGAGCTCGAGCCCGCGCGGCGCGAGCCGGTCGACCTTGGGCGCCTCCGGCAGGTCCATGCTGGCCGCGCGGCCGCCGGCGCCCTGCTCGAACGACTTGAAGAGCGGGCCGAGCAGCTCCCAGTTCGCGAGGCGGCGCACGGGGACGACCGAGGGCTTGGCCTTCGAGAAGTCGGGGGCGAGGAACGGGTTCGCGAGCTGGAACGACTTCACGGACGCCGGCACCACCTGGTTCTCGGCGATGGCCGCGACCGGCTCGGGCTCCCGGGTGATGATCAGTTCGTCGGGGCTGAGCTCGGCGCCCGACTCGAGCAGCCAATCGCGGCGGAACCGCTGTGCGACCTGGCCCACGGACGCGTCGGGTTCGAGCAGTGCGATGAGGCTCGTGTCGCGCGCGGCGGTCTTCGCGAGGATCTGCGCGATACCGTCGAGGCGCTTCAGCAGTTCGGCGCGAGCGGCGTCCGGAACGTCGGCATCGCTCTTCACCCGGGCGCGCTCCTCGCGCATGAGCAGCGCGATCACCTGGAACTTGGTGCGGTTGGTGGGGCCGAGCTTGTTCTTCTGCGCCTTCTGCTCGACCTCGCGCACCTTGCGGGCGAGGATCGGGATGATGGGCGCGTCGTCGTCGCGCGAACGCGTGCGCTGCCGCTGCCTCGTCTGGGCCAAGGGTCCTCCCGGTCTTGGGGATGCATCCGTCGCTCCCGAACCATCGACTGGACGATGCCGCTCCCCGACACGTCCCGATGACGCGTCCTGCGGTGCGCGGATCCGGGCTGCCTGTACCAGCTTCGAGAACGCGGAGGCTGGCCGGCCGAGCAGGACGCGGGCGGAACCCGCGACGTCGGGCCGAGATCGGATCCGTCGGGCGCCCGTACAGTCTACCGAAGTCCCCGCGATTGCGCGGCATCCACCATCGCGCGCCGGGACGCACCGTCCTACCATGGAAGCATGGACGGACTCGCGGGGGCGGGCGCAGGCGTCCCGCCGGAACACGATTTCACGGTCGCGCAGGACACGGAGTTCGACGAGCCGGATCCGGCGTCGACCGACGACGAGCGGGCGCTCGACGACTCGCTCGACGACGAGGTCGACGGCATCGACGCGGAACGGCATGTCGATCTCGCCGACGACCCGGGTGGCACGGGCTCGACCGGAACCGACGGCTGAGGCGGGCGGGCGTATTCTGAGCTGGTGATCGAGGACATCAAGAAGCGCGCGCTGCACCGGACCAAGATCATCGAGGGCCAGCTCCGCGGCATCGAGAAGATGATCGAGAACGAGGACTACTGCGTCGACATCATCACGCTGTCGCTCGCGGTGCAGAAGTCCCTCGCGTCGCTCAACAAGCTGCTCGTCGAGAACCACCTGCGCACCCACGTGAGCCACCAGTACGAAGCCGGCGGCGAGGAACGCGAGGCGGCGGTCGCCGAGTTGGTGCGGATCTTCGAGCTGTCGAACAACCGGAGCTGACGCAGCGGGTGCCGCGCACGATCGGCTCAGGTGCCGGGTGCCGTCACCGCGAGCCAGGCGTCGAGGTCGCTCGGCTCATCCGTGAAGATGCCGTCGACGCCGAGCGCGCTGACCGCAGCCCAGTCCTCGTCGGTGTTGAGCGTGTAGCAGAGCACGGCGATCCCCGCCGAGTGCGCGAGTTCCACCGCGCCCGGCGCCCGGGTCACGGCCTCGGCCGTCGTGCCGAACCCGATCACCCCGAGCTGTTCCGCGAGCCATCGCGGATCGGCGGGCAGTTCGCGGACGAGCATGATCCTGGGCGTCGTCGGCGTGGTCGCGCGGATGGCCTGCAGGGTCTCGATGCTGAAGCTCTGCAGCACGATCCGACCGCGCAGGTTGTGTCGTTCGATGAGGCCGATCACCGTGCGGATCTCGGCTGCGGTCCACGTCGCCTTGAGCTCGACGAGGGCGCTCGCCGCGTCCCGTTCGGCGAGCGCCGCGAGGAACTCGTCGAGCGTCGGCACGCGCAGCCCGGCGAAATCCTCGCCGTACCAGGAGCCGACGTCGAGCCGTGAGACCGCGTCGAGGTCGAGGTCCTCGATGCGGGCGTCGACGCCGGCGATGCGCTCGAGGGTCACGTCGTGGAACAGGACGGGCACGCCGTCGCTCGTCAAGCGCACGTCGGTCTCGACGTAGGCGTGCTCGTCCATCGCGAGTTCGAGCGAGGGCATCGTGTTCTCCGGCGCATCCGCTCGATCCCCGCGGTGGCCGATGGTCGCGGCGGCGTCCCCGGGGCCGCGCATCGCACCGAAGACGTCGGCCGCGACCACTCGGGGCGGCACCTGCGCCGCGATGAGACCGCTCGTGAGCGCGGCGGCGAAGAGCACGAGGAGGGTACGTCGGATGACCGTGCGGGGGGCGTGCATCGGGTTCGGGCCTTTCCGCTCCCGCGCGCCGTTGCCCGGGAGGTGACGGCCACGCTAGCACAGCCCGTTACCGATTCGTTATCTCTTTTTCCGCCGGGTCCGCCTCCGCGCCGCGCTGCCGTTCGAGCGCCTCGGCCTCGGCCGTGATCCGGTTCGCCATGCCCGCGAAGATGACGCCGTGGAACGGCGCGATCGCCCACCAGTACGCGCGGCCCGCCAGGCCCTTCGGGAAGTACACGGCACGCTGTCGATACACGGCGGCGGCCGCCGAGGCGCTGTCGGCGGCGGCGCGTGGGCCGGAGCCGTCGCCGGGTTCGACGCTGAGCTCGAGCCACGCCCGGCCGGGCAGGCGCATCTCCGCCCGAAGGCGCAGCGACCGGCCGCGTTCGACCGCCTCCACCCGCCAGAAGTCCACCGCGTCGCCGACGCGGAGGGTGTCGGGGTGCAGTCTGCCGCGACCGAGCCCGACGCCGCCGGTGACCTTGTCGATCCAACCCCGGATCGCCCACAACAACGGGAAGGAGTACCAGCCGCGCTCTCCCCCGACCCCCTCGATCACCGTGAACACGGCATCGGTCGATGCCGTCGTGCGCCGTTCGCGTCGGTCGACGTACACCGTGTGTCCGGCCCAGTCGGGGTCGCTCGGCAGCGGGTCGCTCGGGGCATCCACCACCTCGCTGTTGCGCCAGCTCGTCTCGACCTCGCCCGTGCGCTCGCGCTCGAGCGCGAGCCGGACGGCCCTGCGGTAGCCGACGAGCCCCTCCCCCGGCGGCGGGATCACCGCATCGATGTCATGGTCGTGGACGACGCAGTCGAACTGGAGCGACTCGATGATCGGCACGGCCAGCCGCCGCGGGATCGGCGTGACGAGGTTCACCCACTGGCCGGCGAGCCACGGCGTGAGCACCGGCAGTGCCGCGATCGGCCGCTGCCGGAGGCCCGCCTCGACCGCGTAGCCGTTCATCAACTGGCCGTACCTGAGCACGTCGGGCCCGCCGATGTCGAAGGCGCGATTGACGCCCTCGGGCGCATCCAGGGCGCGCAGCAGGTAGTGCAGCACGTCGCGCACGGCGATCGGCTGGATCCACGAACGCACCCACCGGGGCGCGGGCATGTACGGCAGCACCTCCGTGAGGTGGCGGATCATCTCGAACGACGTCGAGCCCGAGCCGATGACCACGCCGGCCTGGAGCACGATCGTCGGGACGCCCGAGGCGAGGAGCACCTCGCCGACCTGGGCACGCGATCGCAGGTGGCGCGACAGCCGGCCCGTCGCCGGATGCAGTCCGCCGAGGTAGACGATCCGGGACACCCCGGCGGCGGCCGCCGCCGTCGCAACGTTGCGTGCCGCGGCGAGCTCGGCGGCCTCGAAGTCGCCTCGCGTGCCCATGGCGTGTGCGAGGTAGTAGACGGCGTCGACTCCGTCGACCGCTTCCGCGACGGCTTCGGCATCGAGCAGGTCGCCCGCCACGACGTCGACCTTCGCGGCCCAGGGCACCTCGGCCAGGCGTTCCGGCCGACGCACGAACACCCGCACGTCGTGGCCGGCATCGAGCAGTCGCGGTGCCAACCGCCCACCGAGGTATCCGGTCGCGCCGGTGACGAGGACGCGCATCAGCCGATGCCCGCCCGCCGAGTCCGGCCGCTTCCGCGCATCAGGTCCGCTCGTTGCCTCTCCGGTAGTTCCCGCTGGCGCGTGCGAGCAGGTGCTGGGTCCTGCCGTCGTCGGCCTGCTGCAGGGCGGCGACGAGTCGGGCCGCGTCGCGACCGCCGACCGTCATCACTGGCCGGCCCCCTCGCGACACGATGACCGCGCCCGCCCCCGTGACGCGGTAGTCGAACGGGTCGGCCTCGAGGCGGCCCCGCTCGTCGGACGCTCCGTTGCGACCCGCCATCGGCTCAGCGCAGGCTCTTCGTGTGCCAGACCGTCTTCGTCTCGGTGAACGCGGCGATGCGGTCGAGGGCGGGCGCTGCGGCATCCGGCCCCTGTTCAGGACGCAGGACGCGCTTGAGCGTGTCGGCGGCCGCGATCTCGAGGTCCACCCAGTCGAGGTCGGCCGCGCCGACCAGGTCGAGCGCGTTCACGTCGGCGTGTGCGGCGAGCCACGGCGCGATCTCGGCCGGCGACCCCGTCAGCACGTTGACGACGCCCTTCGGCACGTCGCTCGTCGCGAGCACCTCGGCGAGGCTGATCGCCGACAGCGGGAACCGCTCGCTCGCGACGACGACGACGACGTTGCCCGCCACGAGCGCGGGCGCGACGGCCGACACGAGGCCGAGCAGCGACGAGTCCTGCGGCGCCACGATCGCGACGACCCCGGTCGGCTCCGGCACCGAGATGTTGAAGTACGGACCCGCGACCGGGTTCGCCCCGCCGGCGACCTGGGCGAACTTGTCGGCCCACCCGGCGTACCAGACCCAGCGGTCGATCGCCTCGTCGACCTGCGCGCCGGCCTGTGCGCGCGTGGCGCCCTCGGCCTCCTCGATCTCGGCGACGAACTGGGCCCGTCGCCCCTCGAGCAGCTCGGCGATGCGGTAGAGCACCTGACCGCGGTTGTACGCGGTGGCGCCCGCCCAGCCGCCGACCGCGCCGCGAGCGGCGACCACCGCGTCGCGGGCGTCCTTGCGCGAGGCCTTCGCGGCGTTCGCGAGGAACGTGCCGCCCGCGCCCGTCACCTCGTAGGTGCGGCCGGACTCGCTGCGCGGGAACGCGCCGCCGATGAACAGCTTGTAGGTCTTGGGCACGGCGAGGCGGCTCACTTCGCGGCTCCCTTCTTCGCGGCGCGGGTTCGTCGCACGCGGGGCTTCGCGGCGGCATCGGATGCCCCCGCGGATGCCGCGGCCGCGGCATCCGTCACGGCACGCTGCGGCGCAACCACGGCGGCGCGTCCCGAGGTCGCGGGCTTCAGGTACGCGCCGAGCCCGTGGCGACCCCCCTCGCGCCCGTAGCCCGACTCCTTGTACCCGCCGAACGGGCTCGACGGGTCGAAGCGGTTGAACGTGTTGGCCCAGACGACTCCGGCGCGCAGCTGGTCGGCGACCGCGAGGATCCGGCTGCCCTTGTCAGTCCAGATGCCCGCCGAGAGTCCGTACGGCGTGTTGTTCGCCTTCGCGATCGCCTCCTGCGGCGTGCGGAAGGTGAGCACCGAGAGCACCGGTCCGAAGATCTCCTCGCGCGCGATGCGGTGGCTCGTCTCGACACCCGTGAACACGGTCGGCGCGAACCAGAAGCCGTTCTCGGGGATCTCGCACGGCGCGCTCCAGCGCTCGGCGCCCTCGGCCTCGCCGGCAGCCGTCAGCTCGCGGATGCGGTCGAGCTGTTCGCGCGAGTTGATCGCCCCGATGTCGGTGTTCTTGTCGAGCGGGTCGCCGAGCCGCAGCGTCGAGAGCCGGTGCTTCAGCCGGTCGACGACCTCGTCGTGGACCGATTCCTGCACGAGCAGCCGTGAACCGGCGCAGCACACGTGGCCCTGGTTGAAGAAGATGCCGTTGACGATGCCCTCGACGGCCTGGTCGATCGGGGCGTCGTCGAACACGATGTTCGCGGCCTTCCCGCCGAGCTCCAGCGTGAGCTTCTTCGACGTGCCCGCGACCGTCTTCGCGATCTCGCGGCCGACCGCGGTCGAGCCGGTGAAGGCGACCTTGTCGACGCCGGGGTGCGCGACGAGCGCCTGACCGGTGTCGCCGGCACCCGTGACGATGTTCACGACGCCCGGGGGCAGGTCGGCCTGCTGCACGATCTCGGCGAAGAGCAGCGCGCTCAGCGGCGTGGTCTCCGCGGGCTTCAGCACGACGGTGTTGCCCGCGGCGAGCGCGGGAGCGATCTTCCACGCGAGCATGAGCAGCGGGAAGTTCCACGGGATGACCTGTGCCGCGACGCCGAGCGAGCGGGGGTCTGCGCCGAGACCCGCGTGGTCGAGCTTGTCCGCCCATCCGGCGTAGTAGAAGAACCAGGCGGCCACGAGCGGCACGTCGACGTCGCGCGACTCCTTGATGGGCTTGCCGTTGTCGAGCGACTCGGCGACGGCGAGTTCACGCGCGCGCTCCTGGAGGAGCCGGGCGATGCGGAACAGGTACTTGCCGCGGTCGCGGCCGGACATCCGCGACCACACCTTCTCGTAGGCGCGGCGGGCGGCCGCGACGGCGTCGTCGACGTCCTGCGGGTTCGCGTTCGCGATCGTCGCGATGCGCTCCTCGCTCGCCGGCGAGATGGTCTGGAACGGCGTGCCGCGACCGGCGACGAACTCGCCGTCGATGAAGAGGCCGTAGTCGTCGCGCAGGGCGAGGATCGAGCGCGACTCGGGCGCGGGGGCGTATTCGAGGAAGCTCATGGGGTGCCTCTCAGTCGATGGTCACGTAGTCGGCGCCGGAGTAGTGCCCGGTCGCGAGCTTCTGACGCTGCAGGAGTACGTCGTTCAGCAGGCTGGACGCGCCGAAGCGGAACAGGTGCGGCTGGAGCCACTCCTCGCCGACGGTCTCGGCGACCGTGACGAGGTACTTGATCGCGTCCTTCGACGCGCGGATGCCGCCGGCGGGCTTCACGCCGATGCGCTGACCGGTCAGTCGGTGCCAGTCGCGCACGACCTCGAGCATGAGCAGGGTCACCGGCAGGGTCGCGGCTGGTTGCACCTTGCCCGTCGACGTCTTGATGAAGTCGCCGCCCGCGAGGATCGACAGCCACGACGCCCGCCGCACGTTGTCGTACGTGACGAGCTCGCCCGTCTCGAGGATCACCTTGAGGCTCGCGCTCGTGCCGTCGGTTCGGCGGCAGGCCTCCTTGACGGCGGCGATCTGGTCGAACACGAGGCCGTAGCGGCCCGCGAGGAACGCCCCGCGGTCGATGACCATGTCGATCTCGTCGGCACCGGCCGCGACGGCCTCGGCGGTGTCGGCCAGCTTGATCTCGAGCGACGAACGGCCGCTGGGGAACGCGGTCGCGACGGCGGCGACCGCGATCGCGCCGTCGTCGGGGTCGCCGTGCGCGGCGCCGAGCGCCTCGACGGCGGTCTGCACCATGTCGCCGTAGACGCAGACCGCGGCGACGCGCGGCGTGGAGGGGTCTGCGGGGTCGGGGTGCAGCGCCTTGCCGACGAGCGAACGGACCTTGCCCGGCGTGTCGGCGCCCTCGAGCGTGGTGAGGTCGATGAGCGAGATGATGCGGTCCAGCGCCCACGCCTTCGAGGTGGTCTTGATCGAGCGCGTGCCGAGTCCGGCCGCCCGCTGCTCGAGGCCGACGGCGTCGACGCCGGGGATGCCGTGGAGGTAGCGACGCAGGGTCGCGTCGTCGGGCTCGCCGCCCAGGACCGCGAGCGCGCGCTCGCGGGCCGTGACGAGTGAGGTGCCTGCCATGGTGGGAACCTGCCGATCGTGTCTGGATGGTCGGGCGCCGTCCGGCGCCGATGATGACGACGTCAGCCGTCGAGGAGGTGGAGTGCGGTCGCCTCGTCGGTGACGAGGACGGTGCACAGGCCGCTGCGGACGACCGCATCGGCGACCGGATGCTTCGCCGGGCCCGAGACGACCGCGATCGAGAGCTTCGCGGCGCGGAGTTCGTCGAGGGTGAGGCCGACCGTGCGCGCGTCGAGGGCGGGGTCGACGATGTTGCCGTCGGAGTCGATGTAGCGGCCGACGACGTCGCCGACGGCGCCCTTCTGCACGAGGAGGTCGACCTCGGATGCGGCGAGGTATCCGCTCTCGACATGGACGGAGGAGTGGTCTGCGGCGCCCGCGCTGAACACGTAGGCGTCGGCGGAGCGGGCGAGGTCGATGACGCCCGCGACGACGCGGTCGGCCTCGATCGCCTGCTTGGTGGCGAGCCGTTCGAGGATCGCGGGGCTCGGCAGCAGCGTCGCACTGCCGCCGCCCTTCTGGGCGATGCCGACCGCGGTCGCCGCGGCCGTGCCGGGTCGGCGGTTCAGGCTGACCCCGCCGTTGATCTGCACCACGTTGACCCCGGTCGCCCAGCCGTTGCGGAGGTGCTGCGAGAGGTCGAACAGCGTCCGCCCCCAGCTCACGCCGAGCGTGCGCGGCACGGGCCGGAGCGCCGTCAGGTAGTCGGCGGCGGCCTGCGCGGTGCGGGCCTGCAACTCCTCGGTCGAACCGACGCCGGCCGCCGACACGACGATCGCATCGACGAGGCCGCGCTCCTCGCGGAGACGACGTTCGATCGGCAGGCGCCGGGCACGGGGGTGGAGGATCTCGATGCGGATGAAGCCCTGCTGCTTGGCCTGCGCGAGCAGGCGACCCACCTTCCAGCGGGTCAGCCGGAGCGCCTGCCCGATCTCGTCCTGGGTCTTGTTCTCCTCGTAGTAGAGCTCAGCGGCCCTGATCGAGAGGAGTTCGTCGATCTCGTCCAAGTCACGCCTCCTTCCACTGCCTTCCAGCCTAGGCAGCCCACCGGCGGACAGCAACACTCGCGGGAGTTCGTGCTCATATGAGCATCGGATCGAACTCCGGCGCAGCCTATGCTGATCGGATGCCCCGTTCCCTCGCCCTCGCCGTCGACCTCGGCGGCACCAAGGTCGAGGCCGCGCTCGTCGGCCCCGACGGAACCCTCGAACCCGGCAGCAGGCATCGACGGCCCACCGGCCCCGCAGCCTCGTCGGAAGACCTCGTCCGCGCCGTCGCGGAGGCCGTGGGCGCCGCGCAGGCCGCCCTTCCCCCCGACGCCGAACTCCTCGGCGTCGGCATCGGATCCGCCGGGCCCATCGACCTCGAGGCCGGCACGGTCTCCCCCCTGAACCTGCCCGTCTGGCGCGGGCATCCGCTCGCCGCCGACGTCGCCGCGATGGTGCCGGGCGTACCGGTGACCCTGCGCATCGACGGCCTCTGCATCGCGCTCGCCGAGGCGTGGATCGGCGCCGGGCGCGGCGTCGGCAACCTGCTCGGCATGGTCGTCTCGACCGGCGTCGGCGGCGGACTCCTCCTCGGCGGCGAACCGGCGCCGTCGCCGTCCGGCAACGGCGGGCACATCGGCCACGTCGAGGTCGGCGGGTTCGACGACGCCTGCGCCTGCGGCGGCACCGGATGCCTCGAGGCCATCGCCTCCGGTCCCCGCACGGTCGCCTGGGCTCGGACGCAGGGATTCACCGGCGAGACCGGCGAGGAGCTCGCGCTCGCGCACGCTGCCGGCGACCCCATCGCGCTCGCCGCGGTCGCGCGCGCGGGCACCGCGATCGGGCGGGCGATCGCCTCGGCGACCAACCTCGTCGACCTCGACCTCGTGGCGATCGGCGGCGGCTTCTCGCGCGTCTCCCCCGCGCTGCTCGACCACGCGAGGCGGGCCGTCGAGGAGCGCACCGCGTTCGACTTCGCCCGCCGCGTGCGGATCGTGCCCTCCGGCCTGTCCGACGAGGGCCCCCTCATCGGCGCCGCAGCCCTCGTGCACCGGCCCGGCCGGATGCACGGGATTCAGACGCGCGAGTCCGCCGGGTAGCCGTCCTCCAGGTAGCCGGGACGGGCGGCCCGGAACCCGAAGACCGCTGCGGGCACCGCGGTCGCCGCGAGCACCGCGATGGGCCACGTCCAACCGCCGGTCGCCTCGTGGAGCACGCCGATCAGGATCGGCCCGACGGCGGCGATGAGGTACCCGACCGACTGCACGACCCCGCTGAGCGCGATCGTGCCGTCGTGCGTCCGCGTCCGCAGGTTGATCAGCACGAGCGCGAGCGGGAACAGCAGCGGGCCGGTCCCGGCGAAGGCGACCCACAGCCAAGTCGCGAACGCCGGCGCGACGAGCAGCCCGCCGTACCCGACCAGGAACGACGCGACCGAGACCGCGACGAGCAGCCGCACCTTGCCGTGTCGCGCCGCGAGCAGCGGCACGAGCAGCGCCGCGGGCAGCCCCATCGCGGCGTACAACGAGAGCAGCACCCCGGCCTCGGCGTCGCCGACGCCAGCGACCGACGACAGGATCGACGGCAGCCACGCGAACATCACGTACACGTTGAACGAGGTGACCGAGAATACGACGGCGAGCGACCACGCGATCGGCGACCGAAGCGCCAGGCGCACCTGACCGGCCCTGGGCTCCTCGTCGTCGAGTTCCCCGCCCGCCTGCGCCGCACGCGAACGGACCACCAGCGCGACCCACGGCACCGCGGCGATGACCGCGACCACGGCCCACTCGCCGAGGGACGTGCGCCAGCCCGCGGCATCCGCGACCGGTACGGCGACCAGCGGCGGCAGGAACGTGCTCACCGACATGATCGACACGTACAGCGTCGTGACCAGCCCCACTCGGTCGGCGAAGTACTTCTTCACGAGCGGCGGGAGCAGCACGTTGCCCACCCCGACCGCCGCGAACACGAGCACGCTCGCCGCGACCAGCGTCACGGCCTCCGGCGCGAGCGAACGACCCGTGAGCCCGGCCACGAGCAGGACGAGGGCCACCACGATCGTGCGCTCGAGGCCGAACCGCTTCGCGATCAGCGGCGTGACGATGCCGAACACCGCGAAGCACAGCGGCGGCAGCATCCCGAGCAGGCCCACGAGCGCGGGCGGCAGGGCGATGTCGACGTCGACCCTCGAGATGATCGGCGAGAGCGAGGCGACGCCGGTGCGCAGGTTCGCGGCGACCAGCAGGATGCCCAGGAGCGCGGTCGTCCGTCCCGCCCAGAGCGGGCGCCGGGGCATCCCCTCGGGCGAGACGACGGGGAGCGCGCCGGTCACGCGAGGATCGTCCTGGCGATCTCGACGTCGGCGTGCATCTGCTCGATGAGCGCGTCGATGCTGTCGAACGCGACCATCCCGCGGATCCGGTCGACGAACTCGACGTCGACGAGGTGGTCGTACAGGTCGAGGTCGCGATCGAGCACGTACGCCTCGACCTGCTTGCGGGGCACGCCCTCGAACGTCGGGTTGTTGCCCACCGAGATCGCGGCGGGATAGGTCGCGCCAGCGTCGGTCAGCCACCCGGCATAGACGCCGTCGGCCGGGATCAGCCCCTCGGACTCGGGCGAGAGGTTCGCCGTCGGGAACCCGAGCTCGCGACCGCGGGCTGCACCGTGCACGACGACCCCGGAGACCGTCGGCGTGTGCCCGAGCAGGTCGCCCGCCCGACGCACGTCGCCGGCGGCGAGCAGGTCACGGACCCACGTCGAGGAGACGCGCCGCTGCCCGTCGGGCATGACGTCGTCGACGACCTCGACGGTGAAGCCGTGGCGCTCGCCGAGCTCGACGAGGAGCGCCACGTCACCCGCCGCTCGGGCACCGTAGCGGAAGTCGGAACCGACGAGCACCGCCTTCGCGTGCAGCGCGTCGACGAGCACGCGCTCGACGAACTCCTCCGCGGGCAGCGACGCGAGCGCGCGGTCGAACGGGAGCAGGAGCGCGGCGTCGACACCGGTCGTGGCGAGGAGCTCGAGCTTCTGGCGCACGCTGACGAGGGGGTCGGGGCACTTGTCGGGGGCCAGCAGCGCCAGCGGATTGCGGTCGAACGTCGCGACCGCCGCGACCAGGCCCTCGGCGTCGGCGATGCGCCGCAGCCGCCCGATGATCTCGCGATGCCCCTGGTGCACGCCGTCGAACTTGCCGATCGTCACCGCCGACGGGCCGAAGCCCGCGGGAACCCCGTCGATGCCCTTGAACGTCCTCACGCGGCTTCGACCCCGGCCTTCGCCGGCTGCGGCCGGTGCCTCGAGAGCCACCACATGCCCAGCACGGGCAGCACGAGCGGGATGAACAGGTATCCGCGGCCGTACCACGACCAGACCGTGTCGTGCGGGAACCACTCGGGTATCACGATGCTCATCGTGCCGATCACGAGCACCCCGACGAACTCGAACACGATCGTCACCCAGGCGACCCGGTACCAGGTGCGGCCGGGCGCGATCAGCGCGATCGTCGCGACCACGTACACGACGGCGGCGAGCGCCGACAGCGAGTACGCGATCGGCGCCTCGTCGAACTTCTCGATCAGCTGCACGGCCGACCGGCCGACCGCGGCGAGCGCCAGCACGCCGTACACGACGATGAGGACGCGGCCGACGCCCTTCGTGCGCCGCTCGGCGGGTCGCCCGGGCACGGTGTTCGTCGACGCGTCACGGGTGACGGGCGCGTCGGAGTTCTGGGAGGGTGCTGCAGACATGACGTTCGATTCTCTCACCAGCGGGGACCTACGCCTGCTGCACGGTCCAGATCTGGAACATGCGGTAGACCATGACGGCGACCGCGAGTGCGGCGACGCCCAACACGACGGTGGACCAGCGGTTGCGTTCGAGCAGCGCCCAGAACGCCGCCGCCGGCGGTAGCAGCGCCGCCGAGACGAGGTACACCCAGAACTCGAGCACGCTGCCGGTCGGCGCGTTGCCGACGGCGGGCGCGACGACCGCCATCACCACCTGGCCGATCAGGAGCACCTCCACCAGCGCGAGCGCGCCGATCGTGAGGTCGCTCGGCAACCGGCCCGCGAAGCCGAGGACGAGGCAGAGCAGCCCCGCAGCGACCGCGACGCCGACCTGCACCCACGTGAACCACTCGATCACGACGCGTCCTCCCGCGGGAACCCGGTGACGACCTTGAGCTGCCCCGCCCGACGTTCGACGACGGCGACGAGCCGTTCGCCCCCGACGCCGCCACGGCCGATCGCGGCGATCGGCACGTCGCGAGGTGAGCCCTCGGGCGCCGGGATCCGCTTGCCATGGCCGAGGTCGACCGCGTCCTGCTCGCTCAATTCGATCGTGGTCATCGACCGGCGCGCAGCCTCCGCAGCCGGGAGCAGTGCGGCCGCGACGTCGAGGTCGCCGAGTTCCGCGGCATCCGCGACGTCGAACGCGCCGATGCGCGTGCGCCGAAGCGCCGTGAGGTGGCCGCCGACGCCGAGGTCGGTGCCGAGATCGCGAGCGAGCGCCCTGATGTACGTGCCCGACGAGCAGTCGACGCGCACGTCGAGGTCGATCGCACCGCCGTCGCGACGAACGTCGAGCAGGTCGAATGCCGCGACGGTCACCGCGCGCGCCGCGAGCTCGACCGCCTCGCCATCGCGCACCCGCTGGTACGCCCGCTTGCCGTCGACCTTGATCGCGCTGACCGCGCTGGGGACCTGCTCGATCGGGCCCGTGAGCTTCGCCATGCCGACCGTGATGGCGGCATCGTCGATCGCCCCGACGAGTTCGGCGGATGCCTCGGGCCCCGCCTCGCCCTCGGCATCGTCGGTCGTCGTGCTCCAGCCCAACCGGACGGTGGCCTCGTACGTCTTGTCGAGGCCGACGAGGTGGTGCAGGAGCCTGGTCGCGTGGTCCACGCCGATCACGAGGAGTCCGGTCGCCATCGGGTCGAGGGTGCCGGCGTGGCCCACCTTGCGGGTCCCGGCGAGCCGCCGCACCCTCGCGACGACGTCGTGGCTGGTCATCCCCTGCGGCTTGTCGACGAGGAGGATGCCGCTGTTCACGCCGTACAGGCTAACAGCCGGGCGCCCGGCCGCCGGCGCCCCGCGGTCGGTCGGAGGGCCGTAGGTTGGTGGGATGCGCATCGGGATCATCGGCGCGGGCGCGCTCGGATCGACGTTCGCGGCCCTGCTCGCGGCCGCCGGCCACGACGTGGAGATCGCGGCCCGCGGCGCCACGCTCGCCGCGATCCGTGAGCACGGCATCCGGCTGAGCGGCGGCTACGGCGACGTGATCGCGCGCGTCGACTGCGCCGAGCGCCTCACGCGACGGCCGGACCTGGCGCTCGTGTGCACCAAGGCGCAGGACGGCGCCGCAGCGATCGAGGCGAACGGGGCGCACCTCGACGGCACCGTCGTGGTGGTCGTCCAGAACGGCCTCGACGGGGTCGACATCGCCGCGAACCTGCTGCCGGATGCCACGAGCCTCGGCCTGCTCTCGATGATCGCGGCGAACCATTCGGAGCCCGGCATCGTTCGCGTCACGGCGACCGCCGAGAGCTACCTCGGACGCGGTGACGGACCGCCCGAGCCCGTCGCCGTCGACACTGCGGCGGTGCTCTCCGCGGCCGTGCCGGTGGTCGCGATCGAGGACTTCCGCGGCTCGCAGTGGACCAAGCTCGTCGTGAACATGCTCAACTCGATCACCGCGATCGTCGGCGTGCCCCTCGGGGCCGTCATCGCCGACGACGGACTGCTGCGCGTGCTCACCGCCTCGATGCTCGAGTGCGTGCGGACGGGTCTCGCACGGCGTGTCCGCTTCGGGTCGATGAACGGGCTCGACGACACCCTGCTCCGCCGGTTCGCCTCGGCGCAGCTCGACGAGGCGACCGCCGTGCCGGCCGGACTGGTGCGGCGGATGTCATGGGAGGACAATCGCGGATCGACGCAGCAGAGCATCCTCCGCGGACAGCCGACCGAGATCGACTTCCTCAACGGGGCTGTGGTCCGAGAGGCGGTCGCGGTGGGTCTGGACGCACCGGTCAATCGCGCGCTCGTCGGGCTGGTCCACGAGGTCGAGCGCGGCGGGTTCCTGCCTGCGGAGCGGGTTCGCGCGATCCTGGATTGATCGTGCCGCGGCGTCGGAGCGCTGCGCCGTGCGAGCGCGAGCCGGCGGCATGCGTGCCGCGGGACGAACCGAGTCGGTGGGACGCCGAAGGGGGCCCGGCGAACCGGACCCCCTTCGGGTCGCTGCGAGTCAGCCCTGGGCTCAGGCCTTCTTGCGACGGATGCGTGCGATCACGAGGAACGCGATGCCCGCGATCACGATGACCCCGGCGACGATCGCGATCGTCGTGCCGGCGAAGCCGGTGCTCGCGAGGCCGGTGCCGCCCTGCGGAGCCGCGGCGGGCTCGCTGCCGTCACCGATTCCGCCCGGACCGGTGGCGCAGTTCGGCGTCGCCGGCGGGTAGGCCAGGTCCACCGCGACCGACGGGTTGACGGCGAGCACGGCGCTCGTCACGTCGCGCGTCCATGCGAAGTTGTCATCGGTCTCGACCCAGAAGCCGTCGGCCGTCTGCTCCCAGCCCGGCCAGCCGGTCGCGTTGCCCTCGTCGTCGACGGAGGCCCCGGGCCACAGCGTCCGACCCGTGAGGGTGCCCTCCTCGGTGAGCTCGCCGAGCTCGATGACCTCGGAGTTCGTGCCGTCGCTCAGGGTGAGCGTCACGAGGCGGCTCTCGGACTGGCCGTCGGGGTCGTTCAGCACGACGTCGTAGGTGATCCACGGAACGTCGGCCTCGCAGACACCGGTCGCGAGCGAGCCCGTGAGGGTGGGCACGATGCAGTCGGCGTCATCGACGGCGTACTCCCACTTCGCCGTCGTGCCCTCGGGGAACGCGAAGCCGGGCTTCGCGGTTGCCGTCACGGTGATGACGCCCTCCGACTCCGACTGCTCCCAGTCGACCGTGTCGGTGTCCGTCGGAACCGTCAGCTCCTCGTTCTCGGGACCGCAGACGTCGGTGAAGCTCGGCTCGCCCTCGAGTTCGATGATGCAGGGGCTGTCGTTCACGGTGAAGGTCCAGGTGTCCTTCGCCCCCTCGGGGAAGGCCGATCCGGGCTTGGCCGTGGCCGTCACGGTGATGACGCCCGCCGACTCCGACTGCTCCCAGTCCACCGTGTCGGTGTCCTTCGGAACCGTCAGCTGCTCGTTGTCGGGACCGCAGGTGTCGGAGAAGGTGGGCTCGCCACCGACCTCGATGATGCACGGTTCGTCGTTGACGGTGAACGTCCACTCGCGCTTCGTGTCGGGTGCGAAGGCGAAGCCGTTCTTCGCGGTAGCCGTCACGGTGATGATGCCCTCCGACTCCGACTGCTCCCAGTCGACCGTGTCGGTGTCCTGCGGAACCGTCAGCTGCTCGTTGTCGGGACCGCACTTGTCCGCGAACGACGGCTCGCCGCCGACCGGCACGATGCACGGCCCGTCGTCGACCGTGAAGGTCCACTCGCGCTGCGCGCCCTCGGGGAACGCGTTGCCGGCCGTCGGCGTAGCGGTGACGACGATCGTGCTGCCGGTCTTCGACCACTCCCAGTCGACCGTCTCGGAGTCGGCCGGAACGGTCACGACCTCGTTGGCGGGCCCGCAGGTGTCCTTCACCGACGGCGTGCCGCCCACCGGGACGATGCAGGGCTCGTCGTTCAGCTCGAAGCGCCACTCGGTCTTGGTGCCGTCGGCGAATGCGTAGCCGGGCTTGGCCGTCGCGGTCACCGTGACGAAGCCGTCCGACTCGTGCTTCGTCCAGGCGACGCCATCGGTGTCGGCCGGAACGAACAGCTGCTCGTTGTCAGGACCACAGGTGTCGAGGAAGTCGGGTTCGTCCTCGAGGATGACCGGGCAGGGCGCGTCGTTGATCGGGAAGGTCCACGTCGTCGTCGTGCCGGGCGGGAGGGCGTATCCGGCCTTCGGGGCGACGGTCACGACGATCTGCGTCGGGCTGTACGTCGTGGTCCAGTCGAGCTCCGCGGTGTCCGTCGGCTCGACGAACTGGTGGTTCGCCGGACCGCACAGGTCGGAGAACGTTGGTGCGGGAGGAGGCGGGAGCTCGGTCGGCGGCTTCACGCAGTCGGGGTACTGGAGCAGCGACTGGTCGCCCTTGGCGGGAACGGTCTTCGTCTTCGGGAACTTCTTGAAGACATCCCACCACTCGTAGGTCACGTACTCGAAGGCTGCGTGGATGTCGCGACCGTGCGAATCGTGGTCGTCGGCGAAGTACCGGTCGATCGAGATGGCGAGCTTGTCGTAGTCCGTGCCGTTCCAGTGGCAGATCGTGACCGAGTCACCGCAGTCGATGCTTCCCGACCAGTGGTAGTTGGTGCCGCCGACCTGCGCCCAGACGACCGAGTACAGGTCGGGGTCCGGCCAGTTCGGATGTTCGGAGTACGTGAAGGTCTTCGTACCCGACCAGGTTCCACTGTTCTTGTGGAAGTTCAGCGTGAACTCCTTGCCGTCGGCCTTGAACCGGATGTTCACGTCGTTCGCCTGTCCGGCGGGGATGTCCTTCGGATAGACGACGGTCAGCGCCTCGCACGTCGGCGCGGCGTACTCCCAGTTCCAGTCGAACGGCTTGCCGCAGTCGCCCTTGAGCCCCTCGATCCGCCCGTCGGATCCCTTTCCGAATCCGTCCGACCACTTCGTGTACGCGTACACCCACGGGCCGTTGCCCTTGGTGTCGCCGGGGATCGACTCGGTGCCGAGGGTCAGCTTGACGTTGCCCTGCGAGGCGATCGGCCCGCGGTCCATGCCATTGGCGTTCGACGGCGTGCCCTGGAAGCTCGACGACCCGACGCGCCACTTCGTGGTGCCGGTCAGGTTGTTGCCGACGTTGGTCAGCTCGAGCGTGTAGGTGACGTCGTACTTGCCGGTCTGCGCATTGCAGACCGCGGTCGCCTTCAGGTCGCCGGTGTGCGCCGCGGCCGGGGCGACGGCACCCACGACGGTGAGCCCAGCGCCGAGCAGGACGGCGGCGATGGTCGACGCGACGCCGCGGACGAGGCGCCGTTCGCGGAACGGGGTGCGCTCGCGGCGCGCACCACTTGCACGGCGCGCGAGCCGCGCGCTGAGGATGCTCATGCTGTTGATCTCCTGGGGCCTGGCGGCGCGCCGAACCGGGAGTCGAGCGGACACGCACGCAGGCGGCGAGCGCCGCATGCACGGTCGCGACGCGCGCGAACGCACGGCGCTTCGGGTCGTTTCGGGGGTGGGGCTTGGGGGTTCGGTCGCCATGGGGATGGCAGTTGAGTCTCAGTATGGCGAAGAACGCGACCGATCCGCAGCCATTCGTCCACATCGATGCCGAATTGTCCCCACTTTTGGGGACTCCGACCACGAACCCGATCAGTCGCTGTAGGCCACGACAGGTCGCAGGGGGTCACGGAGGTCGACCGTCGCGGTGGCGATGGAACGCGGATCGCGTGCGGCATACGCGATCCGATCGGCGGCATCCGTCGGTTCCCCCTCGATCGCGAGGCCGACGTCCCAGAGTTCGGCGAGCCGCTCGCGCAGCACGAATCGACCGTCGATCAGCAGGATCGCGTCCTCGGGGCCGCTGCGCCACTTCGGCTCGACCCAGGCGTCGCGCACCGGATCGAACACGCGGGTGACGAACGCCGTCGATCCGCCCATACGGAACGGCTCGACGAGCACCCGCCGCAACGCCGACTCATCGAAGCCGTACCGGTAGTACCGCTCCGGGGTGTCCGCACCGAACGCGGCCTGGGCCTCGCGCGACCGGTGGAAGTCCTCCATCCGCGCCCGGAACACCGTACGACCGGCCTCCTCGAACACGTCTCGCAGGTCGTCGGCGAACGCCGACTTGCCGCTTCGCAACGGGCCGTCGACGGCCACGATCATCCGTCCGCGGCCGACGCGCGGCGCCAGCGCGTCGGCGAGGCCCCGTAGAGCGGTGACCCTCGGCGTCGTGACGAGTCGCATCCTCCGAGGCTACCGGCCGCACCCGCGGAGCGCCCGCACCCCGCGGCGCCCGCCTGCTCCGGAGCGCCCGTACCCTTGAGGGATGCCCGACGCGACCGCCTCCCCGTTCGCATCGGCCGTCGCCTCGTGGTTCGCGGATGCCGCGCGTCCCCTGCCCTGGCGGGCGGCGGAGATCTCACCCTGGGCGGTGCTGGTGAGCGAGTTCATGCTGCAGCAGACCCAGGCGGCACGGGTCGTCCCGTACTGGGAGGCCTGGATCGCCCGGTGGCCCACCCCGGCCGACCTCGCCTCGGAGCCGGCGTCCGAGGCGCTCCGCGCCTGGGAGCGGTTGGGCTACCCCCGCCGAGCCCTCTGGCTCCACGCCGCGGCATCCGAACTCGTGGAACGTCACGGCGGCGAGGTGCCCCGCGACCTCGAAGACCTGCTCGCGCTGAAGGGCGTCGGGCCGTACACGGCGCGCGCGGTGGCGGCGTTCGCGTTCGGCGACCGGCATCCCGTCGTCGACACGAACACGCGGCGCGTCATCGCCCGCGCGATCGACGGCGACGCGGTCGCACCGCCGCCCTCGACGGCGCGCGACCTTCCCGCGATGGAGGCGCTCCTCCCCCGCGACCGGAAGGCGGCCCACGCGTTCAACGCGGGCGCGATGGAGCTCGGGGCGACGGTCTGCACCGCACGCGCTCCCCGCTGCGGGGAATGCCCCGTCGCATCGCTCTGCGCGTGGCGCGCCGCCGGGTACCCGGCGCACACGGGTCCGCGGCGGCGCGCTCAGGCCCGGTTCGAGGGCTCGGACCGCCAGCTGCGCGGCCGGATCATGCGCGAACTGCGCGCCGCGCACCGACCGGTCGCACGCACCGAACTCTCGACGCTCGACGGCGACGGCGACCGGATCGACCGAGTGCTGGCGACCCTCGTCGCCGACGGCCTGGCCACCGCCGAGCCTGACGGATACCGACTCCCGGACTGACGCGCGGGCGGCGCGGGGCAATGCGCCGGCCGCGGCGCCGCCGACGTCACCGACCCGCGCGTGCTGTGCCATCATGCAGAACGTGATCTCAGCGCCGAGGCCGACCCCCAGTCCCGACGACCTGCTCGTGCTGCTCGCGGTCGCGCGCGCCGGCCGGTACACCTCGGCTGCCGCAGAACTCGGGCTGAACCACACCACTGTGGCCAGGCGGATCGAGGCCCTGGAGGCGGCGCTCGGCGGCCGCGTCCTCTCGCGCGGGGCGTCCGGGTGGGTGCTGACGGCGCTCGGCGAGCACGCGCTCCGCGCCGCCGAGGGCATCGAACAGGCGATGCGTGCGCTCGACCCCGCCTCCGCGGCACTCGCGGGGACGGTGCGGCTGTCGGCGACCGACGGCTTCAGCGGGTTCATCGCGGCGCCCGCCCTCGTCGCCGTGCGCGACGAGCACCCGCAGGTGTCGCTCGAGATCGTCGCGGCGACACGGCGGGCGGCGCAGCAGCGCGTCGGCGTCGACCTCGAGGTCGTCGTCGGGCGGCCGCACGTGCACCGCGCGGAGGCGACCCACCTCGCCGACTACGTGCTGGGCACCTACGCCAGTCCGTCGTACCTCGAGCGGCACGGGCGGCCCGACACCCCGGCGCACCTGGCGGAGCATCCGCTGATCTACTTCATCGAGTCGATGCTGCAGGTCGACGCACTGGACGACGCGAGGAACGCGATCCCGCAGATGGCCGACTCCGTCGCGAGCACCAACGTGTACGTGCACGTCGACGCGACGCGCGCGGGCGCCGGCATCGGACTGCTCCCGGCGTTCCTCGCCGACCGCCACGACGACCTCGTGCGGCTCTTCCCCGACGAGGTCGAGGCACGACTGCCCTACTGGCTCGTGAGTCGCCCGGAGGCCCTGCGCCAGCCGGTCGTCCTCGCGTTCATCGCCGCCATGCGACGACGGATCGAGGAGGTGCGGCCGGCCCTGCTCGGGCTGCCCGGCTGATTCCGAGCGAGCTCAGGGCAGGGGTGGATCGGACCGCCGATGCGATCCAGTGCGGCTCAGCGCGAGCCGCCGGCCTCCGCGTCGTCGGCGAGGTCGGATGCCTCGTCGTCGAACTCGTCCCAGTCGTCGTCCTCGTCGTCGAGCTCACGCGGCTTGACGTACGGGTCGGCGTCGCCGGCGTACTCGGCCGTCGACGCGAGCGCCTCGGTCTCCTCGTCGCGCGCGCGAGCCTCGCGCAGCAGCGCCGAGATGTGCTCCGCGTTCTCGGGGATCGCGTCGAGGATGAACTCGAGCGTCGGGGTGAGCCGAGCCGTGATGTTGCGCCCGACCTCGCTGCGGAGCATCCCGGTCGCCGCGCGAAGGGCCGCCGCCGAGTCGCGGCGCTCCTCCTCGGTGCCGTACACGGTGTAGAACACCGTCGCATGCTGCAGGTCGCCGGTCACCCGGACGTCGGTGATCGTCACGAAGCCGAGTCGAGGGTCGCGCAGGCCCTTGTCGAGGCGTCGCGCGACGATCTCCTTGATGCGGTCGGCCAGTTTCCTGGCCCGCTGCGGATCAGCCATGGCGGATCACCCCTTCGGAAGGTCGAGGACGGGGGCGGCGACGTTGCGCCGCCCCCGTCGGGTACTCAGACGCGAGGCTTCTCGCGCATCTCGATCGTCTCGATCTCGTCGCCGACCTGGATGTCGTTGTACTTGCCGAGGCCGATACCGCACTCGAAGTCCGTACGGACCTCGGTGACGTCGTCCTTGAACCGACGCAGCGACTCGATGGCCAGGTTGTCGGCGATGACGACGCCGTCGCGGATGACCCGGGCCTTCGCGTTGCGCGTGATCGTGCCCGACCGGACGATGACACCGGCGATGTTGCCGAACTTCGAGGAGCGGAACACCTCGCGGATCTCGGCGACACCCGACTGCACCTCTTCGAACTCGGGCTTGAGCATGCCCTTGAGCGAAGCCTCGATGTCGTCGATCGCGTTGTAGATGACGTTGTAGAAGCGCACGTCCACGCCCTCGCGGGCGGCACGCTCGCGCGCCTTGACGTCGGGGCGGACGTTGAACCCGATGACGATCGCGTTGTCGATCGTCGCCAGGTCGATGTCGCTCTCGGTCACGGCGCCGACACCGCGGTGGAGGATGCGCAGCTGCACCGAGTCGTCGACCTCGATCTTCATCAGGGACTCCTCGAGCGCCTCCACGGCACCCGACACGTCGCCCTTGATGATGAGGTTGAGCGCCTCGACCTTGCCCTCTTCGAGCGCACGCGTGAAGTCCTCGAGCGAGATCCGCTTGCGGGCCTTGGCCAGCTGGGCGTTGCGCTCGGCGGCTTCGCGCTTCTCGGCGATCTGGCGGGCGGTGCGGTCCTCGTCGGTGACGAGGAACGTGTCACCGGCGCGCGGAACGCTCGAGAGGCCCTGGACCTGCACGGGGCGCGACGGGGTCGCGGCCAGCACCGGGTCGCCGTTCTCGTCGGCCATGGCACGAACACGGCCGTAGGCCGTTCCCGCGACGATCGCGTCGCCGACCTTGAGCGTGCCCGACTGGATGAGCACGGTCGCGACGGCGCCGCGGCCCTTGTCGAGCTTCGCCTCGATCGCGACACCGCGCGCGGCCTTGTTCGGGTTCGCACGCAGGTCGAGCCCGGCGTCGGCGGTCAGCAGGACCGCGTCGAGCAGGTCCTGGATGCCGATGTTCTCGCGGGCCGAGACGTCGACGAACATGACGTCGCCGCCGTACTCCTCCGCGACGAGCCCGAACTCGGTGAGCTGCTGGCGCACCTTCGCCGGGTTCGCGTCGGGCTTGTCGATCTTGTTCACCGCGACCACGATCGGCACGTTCGCCGACTGGGCGTGGTTCAGCGCCTCGATCGTCTGCGGCATGATGCCGTCGTCGGCC
This sequence comes from Agromyces sp. LHK192, assembly GCF_004006235.1. Lineage (NCBI taxonomy): Bacteria > Bacillati > Actinomycetota > Actinomycetes > Micrococcales > Microbacteriaceae > Agromyces > Agromyces sp. LHK192. Next base: position 1,599,955 of record NZ_CP034753.1, on the reverse strand, counting down.
GCGACCACGAGGATCGCGATGTCGGTCACCTCGGCACCACGGGCACGCATGGCGGTGAACGCCTCGTGACCGGGGGTGTCGATGAAGGTGATCGCGCGGTCGATGCCCTCGTGCTCCGTGTGCACCTGGTAGGCACCGATGTGCTGCGTGATGCCGCCGGCCTCGCCAGCGATGACGTTCGCGTTGCGGATCGCGTCGAGCAGTCGCGTCTTACCGTGGTCGACGTGACCCATGACGGTCACGACCGGCGGACGCTGCTCGAGCACGTCGTCGCCCTCGTCCTCCAGCTCGGCATCGAGGTCGATGTCGAAGCCCTCGAGGAGCTCCTTGTCCTCGTCCTCGGGCGAGACGACCTGGATCTTGTAGCCGAGCTCGGCGCCGAGCACCTCGAAGGTGGCCTCGTCGAGCGACTCGGTCGCAGTGGCCATCTCACCGAGGTGGAAGAGCACCGTGACGAGCGAACCGGGGTTCGCATCGATCTTGTCGGCGAAGTCCGAGATCGAGGCGCCGCGACGCAGTCGGATGACCGTGTTGCCGTCGCCGCGGGGCACGCTCACGCCGCCGAGCGACGGAGCCTCCCGCATCTCGAATTCCTGCCGCTTCGTCCGCTTCGACTTGCGGGCCTTCGACTTGCCGCCACCGCGGCCGAACGCGCCGGCCGTGCCGCCGCCGGGGCCGCGACCACGGCCGCCGCCGCCCGCGGGACGCGGGCCGCTGAAGCCGCCGGGACCGCCTGCGCCGCCGGGACGGAAGCCACCGGCACCCGCGCCGGCACCGGCGCCGCCGGGACGACCGGGACCGCCGGGACGGCCTGCACCGCCGGGCGCGCCGGGACGGAAGCCACCGGGGCGCGGGGCGCCGGGGCGCGGCGCACCCGGACGCGGGGCACCCGGACGCGGCGCCTGCGGGCGCGGGATGTTGCCGGGGCTGGGTCGCTGGCCCATGCCCTGCGAGCTCGAGAACGGGTTGTTGCCCGGGCGGGGCTGCGCCGGACGCTGGCCCATGCCCTGCGAGCTCGAGAACGGGTTGTTTCCCGGGCGCGGGGCGCCGGGCTTCGGGCCGCCGGCGGGACCGCCGGCGGGGCGCGGGGCGCCGGGCTTCGGGCCGCCCGCCGCGGGCTTGGCCGCGTCGGAGGCCGGCTGCGCGGGGGCCGCGGCAGACTTCTCGGCCTCGGCCTTCTCGGCAGCCTTCTCGGCCTGCGCCTTCTCGGCCTGCGCCTGGCGCTCGGCGACGGTCATCGGGGCGTCGGCGACGGGTGCCGCGGGCGCCTCCTCGGCAGGGGCGCCGTGGGCGCGGGCTTGGGGCCCGGCTTGGGCGCGCCGGGGCGCGCCGGCTTCGCCGCGGGCGCAGCGGCCGGGGCCGCCGCCTTCGCAGCGCCGTCGGCCTCGAGCGCGGCCTTCAGCCGGCGGGCGACGGGGGGTTCGATCGAGGACGACGGGCCCTTGACGTATTCGCCCATCTGCTTGAGCTTCTCGAGGGCGACCTTGGTGTCGACCCCGATCTCGCTCGCGATCTCGTGTACGCGTGGTTTCGCAGCCACAACTCTCCTGTTCCGGGTCTGCACCCGGACAGGGGCAGACGTCATTGGTGGACGGGACTCATTTCGAGCCGCTCATGAGTGATCCATCAGCCGATCAGCCTGTTCTCTACTTCACTGGTGTCCAGCTCTCCGCGGGTGCGGAGCGCACGCCCGAAAGCGCGTCGCCGCTCGGCGAGCCGGAAGCATTCCAGCGTCGGATGCAGCCACGCACCTCGACCCGGAAGCACAGCCGACACGTCGGTGATGAGCTGGGATTCTCGGACGACGACCCTCAAGAGCGAGGATCGCGGGGCGCGCGAACGGCATCCTATGCACGTTCTGACGGGTTCCATCCTACACCTCCGACGCGACCCGGTCGGGACCGCGTCCGCGCACTCAGGCCTGGTCGAGCACCGAGTCGGGCTGGATGTCGATCTTGGCTCCTGTGAGCTTGGCAGCCAGTCGGGCGTTCTGGCCCTCCTTGCCGATCGCGAGCGACAGCTGGTAGTCGGGAACGAGGGCACGCACGGCGCGCATCGACTCGTCGATGACGAACGCGCTCGTGACCTTCGCCGGCGACAGGGCCGAGGCGACGAACGTCGCGAGGTCGTCCGACCAGTCGACGATGTCGATCTTCTCGTTGCCGAGCTCTGCGGTCACCGCGCGCACGCGCTGCCCGAGCTCGCCGATGCACGCGCCCTTGGCGTTGACGCCCGGCTGGTTCGCGCGGACGGCGATCTTCGACCGGTGGCCGGCCTCACGGGCGAGCGACACGATCTCGACGACCCCCGACGCGATCTCGGGCACCTCGAGCGCGAACAGCTTGCGGACCAGGGCCGGGTGGGTGCGCGAGACCGTGATCGACGGCCCCTTGGCCCCCTTCGCGACGCTCGTCACGTAGACGCGGATGCGCTGGCCGTGGGGGTACTCCTCGCCGGGCACCTGTTCCTCGGGCGGCAGGATCGCCTCGACCGTGCCGAGGTCGATGTGGATCATCCGCGGGTTCGGGCCCTGCTGGATGACGCCGGCGACGATGTCGCCCTCACGGCCCCGGAACTCGCCGAGCACCGCGTCGTCGGCGAGATCGCGCAGGCGCTGGTTGATGACCTGCTTGGCGGCGAACGCCGCGATGCGGCCGAAGTCGCTCGGGCTGTCCTCGACCTCGCCGATGACTTCGCCCTCTTCGTCGAGTTCGGGGACGAACACCGAGACGTGGCCGGTCTTGCGGTCGAGGTGGGCACGCGCCCCGTTCGGGTTCGCGTGACCGTGCTGCGCCGGGTTGGTGTGCTTGAGGTACGCCATCAGGATGGCCTGCTCGATGATCTGCACCAGTTCGTCGAACGGGATGTCCTTCTCGCGCTCCATCATGCGAAGCACGGTGAGGTCGATTTCCACGACGGCCTCCTCTATTCAGCTCTCAGTCCGCGTCCCCGCCGGGCGGAACACTCAAGAGTATCCGATGCCGCGCCGAGTCGGGACCGGCCCGGCGCGGGAGCCGGGGCGGGCAGGGGCACCGGCGGACGATCGACGGCTTCAGCCGAGCAATGCTCGGATCGGGACGCGATCGGCCCGATACTGGGGCGATGGACGCTGTGAACGAGTTCGTGCTCTCCGCCGGCGACGGGCTGTGGACCTGGATCGTGCTTCCCGTCGTCGCAGGCCTCGGCATCTACTTCACGATCCGCTCCGGCGTCGTGCAGTTCCGACTCATCCCCGAGATGTTCCGCACCCTCACCGACAAGACGCCCCGCGACGCCGACGGCGAGCCGCAGTCGGTCTCGGCGTTCCAGGCGTTCACGATCTCCGCGGCGTCGCGGGTCGGCGTCGGCAACATCGCGGGTGTCGGTACGGCCATCGCGATCGGCGGACCCGGCGCGGTGTTCTGGATGTGGCTGATGGCGTTCATCGGCGGCTCGTCGAGCTTCGTCGAATCGACGCTCGGGCAGCTGTTCAAGGTCAAGGACGCCGACGGCTTCCGCGGCGGACCCGCGTACTACATGGAACGGGGGCTGAAGGCGAGGTGGATGGGCATCCTCTTCGCCATCATCCTCATCGTCTGCTTCCCGTTCGCGTTCTCGTCGCTGCAGGCGAACACCATCTCGGCGACCGTGTCGTCGACGGTCGCGCCCGACGGAGCGCCCGTCTGGATCGGATGGATGGTCGGCGCCATCCTCGCGGCGCTCACCGCACTCGTCGTGTTCGGCGGCGTCCGCCGCATCGCCTCCGTCACCCAGGCGGTCGTGCCCCTCATGGCGCTGCTGTACCTGCTCGTCGGGCTCATCATCGTCGCCATGAACATCACCCGGTTCCCCGAGGTGTTCGCGTCGATCTTCACGCAGGCTTTCGGGTTCAACGAGGTCGTCGGCGCGACCCTCGGCACCATCGTGCTGACGGGCGTCAAACGCGGCATGTTCTCGAACGAGGCCGGTCTCGGCTCAGCGCCCAACGCCGGGGCGAGCGCCGCGGTGACCCACCCCGTCAAGCAGGGACTCGTCCAGACGCTGGGCGTCTACTTCGACACGTTCCTCGTGTGCTCGATCACGGCGTTCATCATCCTCGTCTCGGACCCCGACCTCGCGACCGCCGAACGCGGCATCGGCCTGACCCAGTCGGCGATCGTCGCGAACCTCGGCCCATGGGCGAGCATCCTGCTCAGTGTCATCGTGTTCCTGCTCGCCTTCAGCTCGATCCTCGGCAACTACTACTACGGCGAATCCAACATCGAGTTCATCACCGAACGCCGGTCGGTCCGCACCGCATACCGCCTGCTCGTGGTGCTCGCGATCTTCATCGGCTCGATCGCATCGGCCGATCTCATCTGGAACACCGCCGACGGCATCATGGGGCTCATGGCGCTCGTGAACCTCGTCGCGATCGGCCTGCTGTCGGGCGTCGCGTTCAAACTCCTGCGGGACTACACCAGACAGCGGCGCGAGGGTCGCGATCCCGTGTTCACCCGTGCGCTGCTCCCCGGCGTCGACGGCATCGAATGCTGGGTCGACGAGGCATCCGTCACCGGCCCGATCGACGTCGCCACGGCACGCAGGCAGTCTCGCAAGCACCGCGACCACCTGCACGAGGGCTGAGCCGGCGACGCGTCCTCAGCCGCGCAGCGCCGCGACCACGCCGTCGATCGGCACGGTGACCCGCTCGCCCGACTTCCGGTCCCAGACCTCGACCACGCCCTCGGCGACGCCGCGACCGGCGATGACGATCTTCGGCATGCCCAGGAGCTCGGCGTCGGCGAACTTCACGCCCGGCGAGAGCTTGGGCCGGTCGTCGAAGAGCACGTCGTAGCGCTCGGCCTCGAGATCGGCGACGATGCGCTCGGCCGCGTCGAACGCCGCCTGGTCCTTGCCGGTGGCGAGCACGTGCACGTCGAACGGCGCCACGGACTCGGGCCAGATGAGGCCCTTGTCGTCGTTGTTGAGCTCGGCGATGATCGCGAGGATCCGGGTCACGCCGATGCCGTACGAGCCCATCGTGACCGTCGCGAGCTTGCCGTTCTCGTCGAGCACCTTCAGGCCGAGGGCCTCGGCGTACTTGCGGCCGAGCTGGAAGACGTGGCCGATCTCCATGCCGCGCGCGAGGTGCACGGGGCCGGAGCCGTCGGGTGCCGGGTCGCCCTCGCGCACGTCGGCCGCCTCGACGAAGCCGTCGGCGACGAAGTCGCGACCGGCGACGAGGCCGAACACGTGCTGCTCGTCGAGGTTGGCGCCGGTGATCCACTCGGTGCCGTCGACGACGCGCGGGTCGAGGAAGAAGCGGATGCCGGTCGACGACTCGGCGCCGAGCACGGCGCCGTCGGGCGACCAGGGTCCGATGTAGCCCTTGACGAGGCCGGGGTGCTTCGCGAAGTCGGCCTCGGTCGCGGCCTCGACCTCTGCGGGCGCGAAGGCGACCTCGACGCGCTTGGCCTCGATCTCGCGGTCGCCCGGGATGCCGACGACCACGAGCTCGCGCGTGCCGTCGAGGTGGGTGAGCGCGAGCACGACGTTCTTCAGCGTGTCGGCGGCGGTCCACGCGCGACCGTCGGGCCGGGGGTACTCGGCGTTCGCCAGGTCGACGAGCGTCGCGATCGTCGGGGTGTTCGGCGAGGGCAGCACCGCGGGCTCCGGCAGGCCGTCGAACGGGATCGACTCGGGCACCACCGTCGTGAACGCCTCGACGTTCGCGGCGTAGCCGCCGTCGGAGCGGACGAACGTGTCCTCGCCGACCGGGGTCGGGTGCAGGAACTCCTCCGATTTCGATCCGCCCATCGCTCCCGCGTCGGCCTTCACGATCACGTACTCGAGGCCGAGCCGCGTGAAGATCCGCTCGTACGCGTCGCGCTGCGCCTGGTACGAGGCATCCAGGCCCGCGTCGGAGACGTCGAACGAGTACGCGTCCTTCATCGTGAACTCGCGTCCGCGCAGGAGGCCCGCGCGGGGGCGCGCCTCGTCGCGGTACTTGTCCTGGATCTGGTAGATCGTGAGCGGCAGGTCCTTGTACGACGAGTAGAGGTCCTTCACGAGCAGCGTGAAGACCTCCTCGTGGGTGGGTGCGAGCAGGTAGTCGCCGCCCTTGCGATCCTGCAGGCGGAAGAGCGCGTCGCCGTACTCGGTCCACCGGTTCGTGAGCTCGTACGGCTCTCGCGGCAGCAGCGCCGGGAAGTGCACCTCGTGCGCACCCGCGGCCGTCATCTCCTCGCGGACGACCCGCTCGATCTTCGCCTTGACCCGCAGGCCCAGCGGCAGCCAGGCGAACACGCCCGGCGCCTGGCGCCGGATGTAACCGGCGCGCACAAGCAGCTTGTGGCTCTGGACCTCGGCGTCGGCCGGGTCTTCACGGAGCGTGCGGAGGAAGAAGTTCGTCAGGCGAGTGGGCACCGGACGATTCTACTGACGCCGAGCGGATGCCTCCGACGCAGTCGCCTGCGCGCTGCGACCGGCCCGCCCGACGCTGCGGATTCGACCGCGCTACGCCGTGACGACCGTCGGCGCACCGACCGAGGCATCCGGACCCATCTCGTCGGCGATGCGGTTCGCCTCTTCGATGAGGGTCTGCACGATCTCGGACTCCGGCACCGTCTTGATGACCTCGCCCTTGACGAAGATCTGGCCCTTGCCGTTGCCGGATGCGACGCCGAGGTCGGCCTCACGGGCCTCGCCGGGCCCGTTGACGACGCAGCCCATGACGGCGACGCGTAGGGGCACGGTCATGCCCTCGAGGCCGTCGGTCACGTCGTTGGCGAGCTTGTAGACGTCGACCTGCGCGCGCCCGCAGGACGGGCACGACACGATCTCGAGCTTGCGTTCGCGCAGGTTCAGCGACTGGAGGATCTGGAGGCCGACCTTGACCTCCTGCGCGGGCGGGGCCGACAGCGAGACGCGGATGGTGTCGCCGATGCCCTCGCCGAGCAGGATGCCGAACGCCGTCGCGCTCTTGATCGTGCCCTGGAACTCGGGGCCGGCCTCGGTGACGCCGAGGTGCAGCGGCCAGTCGCCGCGCTCGGCGAGCAGGCGGTACGCCTTCACCATCACGATCGGGTCGTTGTGCTTGACCGAGATCTTGAAGTCGTGGAAGTCGTGCTCCTCGAACAGGCTCGCCTCCCACACCGCCGACTCGACGAGCGCCTCGGGCGTGGCCTTGCCGTACTTCTGCAGCAGGCGCGGGTCGAGCGATCCGGCGTTCACGCCGATGCGCAGCGAGACACCCGCGGCCTTCGCGCGCTTGGCGATCTCGCCGACCTGGTCGTCGAACTTGCGGATGTTGCCCGGATTCACGCGCACCGCGGCGCATCCGGCGTCGATCGCGGCGTAGACGTAGTTCGGTTGGAAGTGGATGTCGGCGATGACCGGGATCTGGCTCTTCTTCGCGATGATCGGCAGCGCCTCTGCGTCGTCGCGGCTGGGCACGGCGACGCGCACGATGTCGCAGCCCGACGCCGTCAGCTCGGCGATCTGCTGGAGGGTCGCATTGATGTTCGTCGTCGGCGTCGTGGTCATCGACTGCACGCTCACCGGGGCGTCGCCGCCGACGAGCACCTTGCCCACCTTGATCTGGCGCGACTTGCGTCGGGGGGCCAGGACTTCGGGGACCTTCGGCATTCCGAGATTCACAGCAGGCACGTGATCGAGTCTACTTCCGTGTCGCTGGGCGCCGACCGCGAACGGATGCGTCAGGCACAGCCCTCGGCTTGGGCGTACGGTGCGCCGATCCACGGAACGACCTCGGATCCGGGCGCGTCGATCGACCACCAACCGCCCAGGACGACACCGAAGTCCCGCGGCGACCCGTCCTCGGACTCGAGCGACTCGATGTCGACGATCGGCCCATCGCAGGACCAGCCCGGGTTCGGGTTGCCCGTCACCTCGTACTCCGGCCACGGGATTCCTGCGGTGACGCCAGTCGGCGTCGTGAGACCGAGGCCTTCGAACTGCGCTTCATCGAAGTAGACGGCGAATCGTGGCCACACGAGCCGGTAGTCGTACTCAGCGCGTCTCGACTCGTCGTAGTGGCGCTCGTCGATTTCGACGGCGTCGCCCCAGGTGTGCCGGACGCCGGACGGGGCGTGGTTGGTACCGGCGTACGGTTCCGATCGCGGCGGCGACCCGAACACCTTGGTCAACGCCTCGATCGCCAGGGCGGGTTCCTCGAGATACCCGAACTCTGCGACCGTGGTCCCTGCTTCGTCGACCAGGCTCAATCGATCCGCGCTGATCATCAGACGCGCGGTGCTCAGCAGCGGGTCGACCGGCTCGGGCGTCGGCGTCGGCGTCGGGCTCGGGGCAGGCGTCACCGGTGCGGCCTCTGGCGTCCGCGTCGGAGTCGGCGCAGGTGCGACGCATCCGGTCAGCAGGAGGGCACTGGCGAGCGCGACGGCGGCGAAGGCGCCGACTCGACGGAATCGGGTCATCGGACTCCAGACATGGCGAGGGCGGCTGTTCGCGCCGCTACCACCATCATCGGGGCAGCGCCGCACCCCTCGATGCCGCGTTGCATCACAGTTCCGCATCGAGCGACCCGGCGGCCAGCTCGGTCAATCGCCCGCCGAGGCGACCCCACGCGTGTCGAGCGGCGGCTCGGTCGCCGCGACCACCTCATCGACGGTGACACCGGGCGCGACCTCGACGAGCACGAGCCCGTCTGGCGTCACGTCGATGACGGCGAGGTCGGTGATGATGCGGTCGACCACTCCCCTGCCGGTCAGCGGCAGCGAGCACTCGTGCACGATCTTCGGCGAGCCGTCCTTCGCGACGTGTTCCATGAGCACGATGCGCCGCCGGGCGCCGTGCACCAGGTCCATGGCGCCGCCGGGGCCCTTCACCATCTTCCCGGGGATCATCCAGTTCGCGAGGTCGCCGGTCGCCGACACCTGCATCGCGCCGAGGATCGCCGCGTCGACCTTGCCGCCGCGGATCATGCCGAAGCTCGTGGCCGAGTCGAAGAACGCGGCGCCCGGCAGCACGGTCACGGTCTCCTTGCCGGCGTTGATGAGGTCGGGGTCGACCTGGTCCTCGGTCGGGTACGGGCCGACGCCGAGGATGCCGTTCTCGGACTGCAGCACGACCGTGACGCCGTCGGGCACGTAGTTCGGCACGAGCGTCGGCAGCCCGATGCCGAGGTTGACGTACGAGCCGTCGGCGAGTTCGCGCGCGGCGCGCGCGGCCATCTCGTAGCGGGTGAGTGCCATGTCAGTTCGCCTCCGTGGTGTCGGCTGCCTGGCGCACGGTGCGCCGCTCGATGCGCTTCTCGATGTCGGGGCCGACCTCGACGATGCGGTCGACGAAGATGCCGGGCAGGTGCACCCGGTCGGGGTCGATCACTCCGGGCTCGACGAGCTCCTCGACCTCGGCGATGCACACCCGGCCTGCCATCGCGGCGAGCGGCGAGAAGTTGCGCGCCGACTTGTCGAACACGAGGTTGCCGTGCCGGTCGCCCGCGAGCGCGTGCACGAGCGCGAAGTCGGTCGTGATCGCCTCCTCGAGCACGAACTCGTGCTCCTCGCCGCGCACCGAGAACGTCTGCACCGGCTTCGCGGGGCTCGCGACGGCGATCGAGCCGTCGGCGGCGTACCGGCGCGGCAACCCGCCCTCGGCGACCTGCGTGCCGACGCCCGTCTGCGTGAAGAACGCCGCGATGCCCGAGCCGCCGGCGCGCAGCTTCTCGGCGAGCGTGCCCTGCGGCGTGAGCTCGAGCTCGAGCTCGCCCGAGAGGTACTGCCGCTCGAACTCCTTGTTCTCGCCGACGTACGACGAGGTCATCTTGCGGATCAGTCCGGCACCGAGCAGCAGCCCGAGGCCCCAATCGTCGACGCCGCAGTTGTTCGAGACCACCGACAGGTCGCCGACCCGGCGTTCCAGCAGCGCCTGGATCAGGATCGATGGGATGCCGCAGAGGCCGAACCCCCCGACCGCGAGCGAGGCGCCCTCCGGGATGTCGGCGACCGCCTCTGCGGCAGTCGGCACGGTCTTGTCGAGTGTCATGAGGCGACCTCCTCGTCGTCATGGGCGGATGCCGCGGCGGTGGCCGCGGTCAGACGGGACTCGAGCACCGGGATGACGTGCGCGAGTCCGTCCGCACTCATGATGATGCTGTAGTGGTTGACGTCTCGCACCTCCCGGATGCGGAGCGCCGGAAGCAGGGTCGCCCACTCCTCGGCGATCCCGGGTGCGTAGAGGCCCTGGGGTTGGTCGAGCAGCCCGCGTTCGGCGCGGAGGAAATCGATCGGCACCGCGATCTCTGCGAGCGCATCGGAATAGCCGGCGGAGCCGTCCAGTTCGAGCGCGTTCACGGCGATCGCGTCGGGGTTCGCCGACGACCGCAGCTCCGGCGCCGCGCCGTCGAGGTCGTACCGCACGTACGCCTCGACAGCGTCGTTCCAGTACGGTCCGATGCCCGGATGCTCCCGCCAGAAGGCGAGGTAGTCGTCGGCGGACGCGAATCGCATCCGCAGCCGCGCAAGCGCGGGCCCGAGCACGGCCGCGGCGACCTGCTCGGCCGGAATGCCCTCAGGCGGCTCGAGCGGCAGGCCGCCGTCGATCAGCACGAGCGAATCCACCCGGTCGGGGTGCCGCTCGGCGAACCGCACCGCCACGAACCCGCCCATCGAATGCCCGGCGACGACCGCGCGCTCCACGCCGCGGACGTCGAGCAGCCGCGCGAGGTCGTCGGCATGGTCGACGAGGCCGAACGGGCCGGGAAGCGCGTTGCTCCGCCCGCGTCCGCGGAGGTCGGGGGCGACCACGCGGACGCCGTCGAGCGCCTCCGCGGCGAGGCTCCACGCCCGGTGGTTCGCGGTGATGCCGTGCACGCCGAGCAGTACGGGGCCGGAGGCATCCGCCCGCCACTCGCCGCCGGCGAGCACGCCGCCCGAGGGTGCGTCGGCCGAGGCCACGAAGGTCTCGTACCCGGTCATCGTGCGCTCCATCCGCCGTCCATCGTGTAACTCGCGCCGGTCACCATACGCGCGTCGTCGCCCGCGAGCCAGAGCGCGAGGCTCGCGACCTCGGAAGGCTCGACGAGCCGCTTGATCGCCGCCTCCGTCAGCATCACCCGGGGAACGACCTCGTCCTCGGAGATGCCGTGCAGGCGGGCCTGGTCGGCGATCTGCCGTTCCACGAGCGGGGTGCGCACGTACCCGGGGTTGATGCAGTTCGACGTCACCCCGTGCGCGCCGCCCTCGAGGGCCGTGACCTTCGACAGCCCCTCGAGGCCGTGCTTGGCGGCGACGTAGGCGGACTTGTACGGCGACGCCCGCAGGCCGTGCACGCTCGACACGTTGACGACCCGGCCGAAGCCCCGCTCGTACATTCCAGGCAGGGCCGCCCGGATCAGCAGGAACGGCGCCTCGAGCATGACCCGGAGCAGCAGCGAGAACCGCTCGGGCTCGAACTCCTCGATCGGCCGGACGTGCTGCAGGCCGGCGTTGTTGACGAGCACGTCCGCGTCGAGCGCCAGGTCGGCGAGCGCGGCGATGTCGGAGAGGTCGACGGCCCAGGCGGCGCCGCCGAGGCGATCGGCGGCGCTCGACGCGGCATCCGCATCGACGTCGGCGATCGTGACGTGGGCCCCTGCCGCGGCGTACGCCTCGGCGATCGCGAGTCCGATGCCGCCGGCGCCGCCGGTCACCAGGGCGCGGCGTCCGGTGAGGTCGGTCATGAGGGTCCTTCCGCTCGGGTCGGTCGATGGTGTCGGTCGCAGGTCGAGGTCAGGCATCCGGTGCTCCCGGCGGCTCGACCGGGTGCGTGCGCCGCCCGGTGCGGATGCGGGCGGGGAGTCCGGCGATGCCGCCGGGGAGGAACAGTACGACGAGCACGAAGAGCGTGCCGAGGAGGAACAGCGGCTCCGACAGTGGCACCCGGAGGACGTCGGGAAGTGCGGCGACGGCGTCGGAACCGGCGAGGGCGGTCAGGCGCTGGTCGAGCAGCGTGTAGACGATGCCGCCTACGATCGCGCCCCAGCGGTATCCGACGCCGCCCAGCACCACGATCACCAGGATCGTGAGCGTGAAGTCGGCCGTCGCGATGCGCGGTGCGGCCCCCGACTGCAGCAGCAGGTATCCCATCCCCGCCACCGCCGCGAGCACCGAGGCGACGACGAACACGAGCAGGCGCACCGAGTACGGGCGGACGCCGATCACCCGGACGCGCAGCTCGTTCTCGCGGATCGCCTCGGCGACGTGGCCCGCGCGACTGCGCTCGACCCACAGCACGACGAGGTACACGACCACCAGGACGCCGAGCGACATCCAGTAGAGGTTGCGCGTGTGCACGACCCCCACCAACGCCTCGGGCACGTGCGCGATGTCCAGCGGCAGGCCTTCGTCACCGCCCGTCGCGCCGGCCGGGTTCCGGCGGATGATCACCGATCCGGCCTGGGCGAAGGCGAGCGTCACCATGGCGAACGAGATGCCCGTGACGCGGAGTGCGAGCGCGCCGACGCTCACGGCGAGCGCGAACCCGAAGGCCAGCGTCAGGCCGATCGCGACGACGAAGACCAGGCCCGACGGCCAGTCGCTCGGCCCGAACGCGTCCAGCGTCATGCCGAGTCCGTACGCGCCCGCCGCGAAGAAGAGGGCGTGGCCGAACGAGAGCATCCCGGCGAGCCCGAACAGCATGCGATAGCTCAACGCGAGCGCCGCGATGAGCAGCGCGAACGCGAGCAGCTGCAGCGTGCCGGGCGTGTACGTCGGGCCGGGCAGCACGCCCGGCACGTCGATGGCGAGCAGCGGGAGCACGGCGAGCACGACGACCGCCGCGACACCGCCGCCGACGAGCGCGAGGCTGCGTCGACGCGCGCTGCCGGCCGGTGCAGGCGCCGGCGCGGGCGAGCTGGGCGAGTCCGGGCCCGGCGTCGTGCGCCGCCCGTCCGTGAGGGGTTCGGTCATGCCGTCCTCCCGAGGAGTCCACGCGGGCGCACCAGCAGCACCGCGGCGAGCGCGACCACGACGACGAGGTCGCCGGTGCCGCCGAGGAAGAAGTTCGCGAACTGCTGCAGCACCGCGACGAGCACCGAGGCGATGGCCGCACCCGTGAGCGAGCCGAGCCCGCCGATCACGGTCACGATGAACGCGAAGATCAGCAGCACGCTGCCGAGGTGCGCCGACACGTAGCCGTAGTAGACGGACGCGAGCACCCCGCCGAGGCCGGCCGCGGCGCCGCCGATCGCGAACACGAGCGTGAACGCCCGCCGCACGTCGATGCCGAGCGCGGTGACCATCGACCGGTTCTCGACGCCCGCGCGGATGATGAGCCCGTACCGCGTCCTCCGCAGGAAGAACACGATGCCGCCGAGCACCAGCACGGCGCAGGCGATGAGCACGAACCGGTCGTTGGGGATGCGGGCGCCGAGGATCTCCGTCGTCTCGGTGAGCCACTCGGGCCGTGCCGTGTAGATCGGGTCGGTGCCCCAGATGCCCTCGAACAGCGCAACGCTCGCGAGCGAGAGCCCGACGGTCACGAGCGCCTGCTCGATGTGCCGTTCGTAGAGGCGCCGGACGATCAGGAACTCCGTCGCGGCGGCGACGAGCGCCCCCACGGCGATGCCGACCAGCGCGGAGAGCGCCAGGCCGGCCCAGGTGCCGTCGGACACGCGGCGCCCGACCTCCCAGCCAAGGAACGCCGAGATCGTGAGGAACGAGCCGTGCGCGAAGTTCAGCACGCCCATGAGCCCGTAGATCAGCGAGAGCCCGCTGGCGACGAGGAAGTACAGCGCTCCGAGGCCGAGACCGGTGACGAGGAGGAGGATGACGGTGTCCATCAGGCCGCCTCCCCGGCGTCGTGCACTCCGAGGTGTCGTCGCACCTGCTCCTCGTCGTCGAGGAGTTCGGCCGCGTCACCGGCGAAGACCACCCGCCCGCCGGAGAGCACGACGACCCGGTCGGCGAGCGCTCGGATCACCGCGAGGTTCTGCTCGACGAGCAGGATCGGCACGCGATGCGCCGCCGCGGCGAGGGCGGTGGCGACCTCGTCCACGATCTTGGGAGCGAGGCCCTTGGTGGGTTCGTCGACGAGCAGCAGGCGGTTGTCGTTGACGAGCGCGCGCGCGAGCGACACCATCTGCTGCTGCCCGCCCGAGAGCGTCCCGGCGCGCTGTTCGCGCCGCTCGTGCAGGTCGGGGAAGAGCCGGCGGACCTCGTCCCGTCGGGGCGACCGATCCCGCTCGGCGAGGCGCAGGTTCTCGGCGACCGTCAGTCCGCCGAACACCTCGCGGTCCTCTGGCACGTAGCCCACGCCGAGCTGCACGATCCGGTGGGTCGGCAGTCCGTCGATGCGCGTGCCGCTGAGCACGATCTCCCCCTCGCGCTCGATGAGTCCGAGGATCGCCCGGATCGTCGAGGTCTTGCCGACGCCGTTGCGGCCCAGGAGGGCGGTGACGCCCACGGCGGGCACGTCGAAGCTCACGTCCTCGACGACGAGCTGGCCGGCGATGCGGCCGGTCACGTGACGCAGGCTCAGGATGGGCTCGGTCGGGACGGGCTCGGTCACATCCCCTCCCCGAGGTAGGCGGACTGCACGGTCGCGTCCGACATGACCGCGTCCGAGGTCCCGACGGCGAGCAGCTCGCCGTGGTGCATCACGGCGATCCGGTCGGCGAGGCCGAGCACGACGTCGAGGTGGTGCTCGACCATGAGCACGGTGCGGCCGCCCCGGTGCAGGTCGCCGATCAGCTCGGTGAGCGCCGGCACGTCGGCGGAACCGACTCCGGCCATGGGCTCGTCGAGCAGGATCACTCTCGGTTCCATCGCCACGACCATCGCGAGCTCGACCTTGCGCTTCTCGCCGTGCGCGAGACCGCCCGCGAGCCGTGATGAGGCTCCGGCGAGACCCACCTCGGCGAGGGCGTCGGCCGCGCGGGCGGACGCGGCATCCGTCTGGTGCGGCGTCGCGAAGACCGACGCGGCACCGCCCTGGTGCGCCTGGGCCGCGAGGCGCACGTTCTCCAGGACGGTGAGGGCTGGGAACAGGCTCGACGTCTGGAAGGTGCGTCCCAGCCCGGCGGCGGCACGACGATGGACCGGCATGCCGGTGACGTCGACACCGTCCAGCAGGACGCGGCCGCCGGTGGGGCGGACCACTCCGGAGATGACGTTGAAGAGGGTGGTCTTGCCCGCGCCGTTCGGTCCGATGACCCCGAGCAGTTCCCCGGGCGAGACGTCCAACGACACGTCCTGGAGGATCCTCGCGCCGCCGATCGCGAGATGCACCCGGTCGAGGGAGAGGACGGCGTCGACGACGGGATGCCCCGGATTCGTCGAGAGGCCGACGGGCGTCGCGCTCGCCATGCTCACTCGCCGGCCACGGGCGGCGCGACCTCGTCGGCGTCCACCGCCTCGACCAGCTCGGGCACCCAGTCCGCGCCGCCCTGCACGAGCCGGACCTGGTACATCGGCTGGATCAGGGCGTGGTCCTCGGCGCGGACCGTGAGCTCGCCCTTCACGGATTCGAAGCTCCACCCTTCGAGGGCGTCGACCATGCCGTCGACGTCGTCGCCGCCTTCGCGGACGGCCTGGACGATCATCTGCGCCGCGACGAACCCGTCGGGCGAGAAGAGATCGGGCGTCGCGCCGGCGTCCTCCAGCGCGGCGATCATCGCCGCCTCCGCGTCGGTGCCGGAGGCCCCGCCGAAGTAGTGGTTGAGGAACGAGATGCTCGCGCCGGCATCGCCGTAGGCGTTGTACGTCGCGACGTCGCCGAGGCCGGTGACGACCGGCGCGGCGTCGAACACGCCCTGCTGGGCGAGCGCGGTCCACATCGCCCCGGAGGAAGCGCCGGCCCAGGCGACGAACACGAGGTCGGGAGCTGCGCCGAGGATCTGCTGCGCGAACGGCGTGAACTCGGTCGCGTCCTCGGCCACGAGCACGCCCTCGACGGTCGCCCCCTTGCCGCCGAGCACGGCCTGGACGCCGGCGAGGTTGCCCTGTCCGAACGCGGTGTCCTGTGCGAACACGACGACCTTTTTGCCCTCGGGGTCGCCGATGAAGGTGCCGGCGGTCGCCACGTCCTGGTAGGTCTGCCGGCCCGATCGGAAGGTGTAGTCGTTGACGCCCGTGATGGCGTCGGTCGCGGCCGGACCGGAAATGTAGAGCACGCGGTTCTGCTCGGCCTGCTCGGCGAGCGAGGTCGCGATGCCCGAGACGACGGTGCCCGCGAGGATCTGCGTGCCCTCGCCGATGAGCTCCTTGGCCTTCGCGACCGCGGTGTCGGGGTTGCCCTGGTCGTCCGCCCAGGTGATGTCGAGCTCGCGCCCGTCGACGGTGCCGGTGCCGTCGGTCGCGTAGTCGAGTCCGGCCTCGAACCCTGCCGTGTAGGCCTCGCCGTACGCGGCGAGGGGCCCCGTCTGCGAGGTGATCATGCCGACGCGGACCGCGGAGGCGCCGGTCGCCTCCGACGCCCCGCCCGGGGCGAGGTCCGGCGCGCAGCCGGTGAGTGCGAGCGCGGTGACGGAGAGCGCGGCGACGGCCGCGAGGACGTGCTTCGAGGTGGTGCGCATGTGGATGCCTCTTCTCAGGTGTGCGATGGGTTCGGGGTGGTTCGGGTGCGTCCGGGCGGGCGCGACCGATCGGCCGGCTGGTCGGAGCCGGCCGATCGGTGCGTCCCGTGCAGTCGGCCGCCGCCGGGTTCGGGCGGCGGCCGCGCGGATCAGCCGGCGGCGGTGGCCTCCACGCGCTCGCGGTCGGCCTCGTCGACGGCCCGCAGGTCGATGCCCCGCGTCTCGCGGGCGACCGCGACGGCGACGAGCGTGATCGCGCACGCGATGGCGACGTAGATCGCGATGGGCACGCTCGAGCCGTACTGGCCGAGGAGTGCGGTGGCGATGATCGGTGCCAGCGAACCGGCGAAGATCGACGTCACCTGGTAGCCGAGCGAGACGCCCGAGTAGCGCATGCGCGTCGGGAACATCTCGGCCATGATCGCCGGCTGCGCCGCGTACATCGCCGCGTGGAAGACCAGGCCGATCGCGATCGCGGCCCAGATCACGACGGGCTGGCCCGTGTCCATCATCGGGAAGGCGAAGAACGCCCAGGTGGCCCCGGCGATCGCACCGGCCGCGTAGACGGGCTTGCGGCCGAACCGGTCGGATGCGCGGCCGGCGAGCGGGATCGCGACGAAGTGCACGACGTGGGCGCCGACGAGCAGCAGCAGCGTGTTCGCGGTGCCGGCCTGCACGACCTGCGTGAGGTAGACGATCGAGAACGTGACGACGACGTAGTACAGGATGTTCTCGGCGACCCGCAGGCCCATGGCCGTGAGGACGCCGCGCGGGTAGCGCCGGATGACCTCGAGGACACCGTAGCCCGTGGCCTTCGCCTCCTCGCGCTCGGCCTGCATCTCGAGGAAGATCGGCGCGTCGGTCACCTTGGTGCGGATGTACCAGCCGACGAGCACGATCACCGCCGACAGCCAGAACGCGACGCGCCAGCCCCAGCCGAGGAACTCCGACTCGGGGAGCGTCGCCGAGAGCACGTAGAGGACGAGGGTCGCGAGCAGGTTGCCGACGGGGACCGCGGCCTGCGGCCAGCTGGCCCAGAACCCGCGGGAGCGCGCCGGGCTGTGCTCGGCGACCAGCAGCACCGCCCCGCCCCATTCGCCGCCGAGCGCGAAGCCCTGCAGGAAGCGCAGCAGCACGAGCAGCGCCGGCGCGAGGAGTCCGACCTGCGCGTAGGTCGGGAGGCATCCGATCAGGAACGTCGCGACGCCGATCAGGATGATGCTGACCTGGAGGAGCCGCTTGCGTCCGTACTTGTCGCCGAAGTGCCCGAAGACGATGCCGCCGAGCGGGCGGGCGATGAATCCGACCGCGTAGGTGAGGAAGGCGGCGATGATGCCGGCGAACGGGTCGTCGGACGGCGGGAAGAACGCGGTGCCGAAGACGAGCGTCGCCGCGGACGCGTAGAGGAAGAACTCGTACCACTCGACGACGGTGCCCGCCATCGACGCGGTCACGACCCGCCGGAGGCCGGTCGTTGGGGTGGCCTGGGTCCGGGCCTGGGCCTGGGTCATCCGATGCTCCTTTGCATTGAATCGACGTGGCGGCTCGTGGGGTGCCGCTCGTCGATTCTCGTTGCGCGCGACCGCACCGCCAATGCGGAGATCCGCACCACCGGTGTGCGGAATCGCACACCGAACCGGATGCCTCGAGCCCGGGCCGGCGCCCGTTCACGCGACGTAGACTGCCTCCGGACCATCCGAACCGACGAAGGAGTCACCAGCAGATGCCCACCACCGATGTCGTCATCCTCGCCGGCGCGCGCACCCCGTTCGGCCGGATCAGCGGCAACCTCGCCGCCCGCACGGCCGTCGAACTCGGCACCATCGCGATCCGCGGCGCGCTCGAGCGCGCCGGGGTCTCCCCCGACGACGTCGACCAGGTCGTCATGGGCCAGGTGCTCCAGGCCGGCGCGGGCCAGAACCCCGCGAAGCAGTCCGCGGTCGCCGCCGGCATCCCGTGGCGCGTGCCGGCCACGACAGTCAACAAGGTCTGCCTCTCCGGGCTCGTCGCGATCACCGACGCGGCCCGCCTCATCCGCCTGGGCGAGGCCGACGTGGTGGTCGCCGGCGGTCAGGAATCGATGACCAACGCGCCGCACCTGCTGCCGGGTTCGCGCGCGGGCAAGGCGTACGGCTCGTGGGAGCTGCTCGACCACGCCGCGCACGACGGCCTCACCGACGCGTTCGATCGCGAGTCGATGGGCGCCTCGACCGAGCGCTTCAACGGCCGATACGGCATCGGGCGCACCGAGCAGGACGAGATCGCCGCCGCGTCGCACGTGCGGGCCGGCGCCGCCCAGGCGGAGGGACTCTTCGCCGACGAGATCGTGCCCGTCGAGATCCCGCAGCGCAAGGGCGACCCGCTCGTCGTCGACGCCGACCAGGGCGTCCGCGCCGACTCGACCGCCGAGACGCTCGGCGGACTGCGCGCCGCGTTCGCGGCGGACGGCACGATCACCGCCGGGAACTCCTCCCCGATCTCGGACGGCGCCGCGGCCGTGGTCGTCGCGAGCCGCACCTGGGCCGAGTCCCGCGGACTGCCGTGGCTCGCGCTCATCGGGTCGTCCGGTCAGGTCGCCGGCCCCGACAACTCGCTGCACTCGCAGCCGTCCAACGCGATCGCGGCCGCACTCGGGCGCGAGGGATGGCAGGCCGCCGACCTCGACGTCGTCGAGATCAACGAGGCGTTCGCGGCGGTGTCATTGCAGTCGGCGCGCGACCTCGACCTCGACCTCGATCGCGTCAACGTGCACGGCGGGGCGATCGCGCTCGGGCATCCTATCGGCGCGTCCGGCGCACGGCTCGCGCTGCACGCCGCGCTCGAGCTCGCGCGCCGCGGCGGCGGGCGCGCGGCCGTCGCGCTGTGCGGCGGCGGCGGACAGGGCGAGGCGCTGCTGCTCTCGCGCTGAGCAGGCGGATCCACCCGCCGACTTCCTCGGACCCGGCGACGGATGCCACGATGTCGGCATGAGTACCGGCACGGGGCATCCGCCGCTCGATCATCGCCTGCGCCGCATGACGGGACGCGACCCCGACGAGCCGCACCGTGCCGCGACGCCGCTCGAGCTGCTCTTCGACCTGATGTTCGTCGTCGCGTTCGGCCAGGCGGGCACGCAGACGGCCCACCTGCTCGAACTCGGGCACTGGACCCCCGCGATCATCGCCTTCCTGATCTCGGTGTTCGCGATCTGGTGGGCGTGGATCAACTACTCCTGGCTCGCATCGGCGTACGACAACGACGACATCTTCTTCCGGGTCGCGACGCTCGTCGCGATGGTCGGCGTGCTCGTGGTCGCGCTGGGGATCCCGGCGCTGTTCCATTCGATCGACGAGGGCGAACACGTCGACAACGGCATCGTGGTCGCCGGGTACGTCGTCATCCGCATCGCCACGGTCGCGCTGTGGCTGCGGGCGGCTCGGCACGACCCGGCCCGTCGGCGCACGGCCATGACCTACGTCCGGTTCGTGGGGGTCGCGCAGCTCGGCTGGATCGTGCTGATCGTCGTCAGCCTGCCGCTCGTGCCGACGCTCGTGTGCACCGTGGCGCTCGGCGTGCTCGAACTCGTCGGGCCGTACGTCGCCGAGCACGGGCGCGAGGGCGGGACGCCCTGGCACGCGCACCACATCGCGGAACGGTACGGCCTGCTCGTCATCATCACGCTCGGCGAGATCGTGCTCGGCACCATCTTCGCGATCTCAGCGGTGATCGAAGAGCAGGGGTGGACCGCCGAGACGATCGCGGTCGCCTTCGGCGGCACGACGCTCGCGTTCGGACTCTGGTGGGTGTACTTCACCGTGCCGTCGGGCAAGGTGCTGCAACGGTTCCGTCGGCGCGGCTTCGTGTGGGGCTACCTGCACTACTTCATCTTCGTCGCGCTGGCCGGCACGGGCGCCGGCCTGCACGTCGCCGCATACGTCATCGAAGGCGCGGCGCACATCGGCATCGTCGAGGCCCTGCTCACCGTCACCGTGCCGGCGGCGCTGTTCCTCGTCGCGCTCTTCGCGATCTACGCACTGCTGCTGCGCACGTTCGATCCGTTGCAGGTCTGGCTGTTCATCGGCAGCGTGCTGCTGCTCGTCGCGGCGGTCGTCGCCGTCGCGGCGGGCGCGAGCTTCGGCGTCGGCATCCTCATCACCGCGGCCGCGCCGTTCGTCGTCGTGGTGGGGTACGAGACCGTCGGACACCGCCACGAGGCCGCCGCGCTGCAGCGGGCGCTCGGCGACTGAACCGGCGGCCGGAAGCGCCCACCGGTCGCGCCGCGCCGCGGCGTCGGGCCCGCGGCTCAGGCGACGTCGGACCAGGGCATCCTGACGACCACGCGCGTGCCGCCGATCGGCGACGCGACGAAATCGACCGAGCCGCCCACGAGCCCGGCGCGCTCGCGCATGCCGACCAGTCCGCCGCCGCGCTCCTCCGCTCGGTCGCCGAGGCCGTCTCCGTCGTCGTCGACCGTCAGCACGAGTTCGTCGTCGGCGTGGACGATCGCGACGGCGACCCTCGACGCCCCGGCGTGCCGGACGGCGTTCTCGACGGCCTCCTCGGCGATGCGGTAGGTCGCGTACTGGAGCGGCCGGGCGGGCGTGCGGTCGAGCGCGCACTCGTACGAGGTCGCCGTGCCGGCAGACTCCGCCTCGGCCAGGACGCGGGGCACGAGTTCGAGTTCGGCGAGCGTCGCCTCGTCGTCGTCGCGGATCGCCCCGACGACGCTGCGCAGGTCGGCGAGCGCCGTCTGCGAGGTCTCGCGGATGCGCTCGAGCGCGACGCGCGCCCGCCCGGGATCACGGTCCATCAGGTGCAGCGCGATGCTGGCCTGCACGTGCGCCTGCGACAGCGCCTGGCCGATCTCGTCGTGGAGCCCCGCGGCGATCCGCGCGCGGGCCCGCACCTCCGACTGGCGCCGGCGCTGGTGGGCCTCGACCCGCAGCAGCGCGATGCGCCCCCGGTGCACCCAGACGTACCAGCCGATCGCGAAGCTCGCCGCGATCATCACCGCCTCGACCGCCGCGGCGATCGGACGCCACGCCACTCCCTCGATCGTGCCGAGCAGGATCTCGCCGACCCACGCGACCCCGGCGGCGACGGCGCTCCAGATCAGGGCGCCGTGCGCGACCGCGATGCCGATCGCGAACCAGAGGGCGACGTACGGCGTCCACGCGAGCGGCGTGGTGAGGCCGTGCACGACCGCGAGCCCGGCGACGACCGCGACGACGGGGCCCGGATGCGTCCGCGCGAACACCAGCGCGACGGGACCGGCGACGACGAGCACGATCGCGAGCACCGCACCGCCGGCGCCGGATGCGCCGCCGGGCTGCGCAAGCACCGCGAGGGCGAACGCGAGCTGCGCGACGAGCGCGACCGCCGCCGGCCCGAACCGGCGCACGACGAGTGGGAGTTCGCGATCGACGTCGCTGCGGGTCGGTGTCTCGGACGGGCGTACGGTTGCGCTGGGCATGACTGGTTCGACGGCTCCGATCAGAAGATCGCCACGGGCTTGACGATGTCGGCGTAGATCAGCAGGGCGCTCATCGCCCCGAGGATGACGACCACGCCGAGCGTGATCGGCATGAGCTTGGCGAGGTCGACGGGGCCGGGGTCGGGACGGCGGAACAGCTTCGCGAAGCCCCGCCGGATCGCCTCCCAGAGCGCTCCCGCGATGTGGCCGCCGTCGAGCGGCAGCAGCGGGATCAGGTTGAACACGAACAGTGCGATGTTCAGCGACGCGAGGATGCCGACGAGTCCCGCGGCCTTCTCGACGAACGGCAGCTGGTCGGTCGCGGCGACCTCGCCAGCGACCCGTCCGACGCCGACGACGCTCATCGGACCGTTCGGGTCGCGCTCGCCCGGGCCGAACGCGGCATTCGCGACGTCGACCATGCGCTGCGGCAGGTTGAAGATGATGCCCGCGACGCCCGAGATCTGTTGTCCGACGGCGGGGAACACCTCGGTCACGGGCTGCTGGACCCGCGCGACCGTCGGCGAGATGCCGACGAACCCGGCGTCGACGGTCAGCGGCTCGCCCGAGGCATCCGTCACGATCTCGCCCTGCTCGTCGAGCGCGTACCGCTCGCTCAGCATCGGCGTGACCTCGAGGGCCGCCTCGTCGCCGTCGCGCTCGACGACGACGTCGAGCTGCTCACCCGGGTGCTCGCGGATGATCGCGGTCGACTGCTCCCAGGACTCGATGGGCACGCCGTCGATGGAGACGATGGTGTCGCCCGGCTCGATGCCCGCGGCCGCGCCGGGAGCGGCCGGGTCGCCCGGCTCGCACGTCTGGCGCTCGCTGTTCGCGGGCAGCGCGCACTCCGACACCGTCCCGACGGTCGCGGTCGTCTGGGGCAGCCCGAAGCCCATCACCAGCACGCCGAACAGGAGCACGCCGAGCACCAGGTTCATGAACGGGCCGCCGAACATGACGATGATGCGCTTCCACACCGGCAGCAGGTAGAAGGCCCGGTGCTCGTCGCCGGGCGTGATCGACTCGGCGCTGGACTCGCGGGCGTCCTGCACGAGGCCCCGGAAGAAGCCCGTGCTGTCCTCCTTGGCGCGCTCGCCCTTCGCCGGCGGGAACATGCCGATCATCGAGATGTACCCGCCGAACGGGATCGCCTTGACGCCGTACTCGGTCTCGCCGCGGCGGCGCGACCAGATCGTCGGGCCGAAGCCGATCATGTACTGGGTCACCTTGACGCCGAACAGCTTCGCGGGCACGAGGTGGCCGATCTCGTGCAGGCCGATCGAGATGGCGAGGCCGATCGCGACGATGACGACGCCGATCACGAACGCGAGCACGGATTCCACCCGATGACTGTACTGCGGCGGGGCTCGGAATCCGCTGACGGCCGTCTGAACGTCCGCCCAGTCCGCTGCGGCGGCACCGATCGGCGGATCAGGCTGCGGCGATGCGCGCCTGCGCGGCGCGACGAGCGGATGCCTCGGCCGCCGCGAGCGACTCCACCGTGAGGGTCGCGTCGGCCTGCTCGTGGGACTCGACGACCGTGCGAACGGTGTCGACGATGCCGTTGAAGGGGATGCGGCCCGCGTGGAACGCGGCGACGGCCTCCTCGTTCGCGGCGTTGAACACCGCCGGGTACTCGCCGCGCGCGCGTCCGACCTGCTTCGCGAGGGCCACGGCCGGGAAGGCCTCCTCGTCGAGGGGCTCGAAGGTCCACGACTGCGCCGTCGTCCAGTCGAGCGGACGACCGACGCCGCCGACGCGGTGCGGCCAGTCGAGCCCGAGCGAGATGGGCAGCCGCATGTCGGGCGGCGACGCCTGCGCGATCGTCGAGCCGTCGGTGAACTCGACCATCGAGTGGACGATCGACTGCGGGTGCACGACGACGTCGATCCGGTCGTAGTCGACGTCGAACAGGAGGTGCGCCTCGATCACCTCGAGCCCCTTGTTGACGAGGGTCGCGGAGTTCGTCGTGACGACGAGCCCCATGTCCCAGGTCGGGTGGGCGAGCGCCTCGGCGGGCGTGACGTGCTCGAGGTCGGCGCGGCTGCGTCCGCGGAACGGGCCGCCCGAGGCGGTCAGCACCAGACGGCGCACCTCTTCGCGCGTGCCCGAGCGGAGCGCCTGCGCGATGGCGGAATGCTCCGAGTCGACGGGGACGATCTGGCCCGGGGCGGCGAGCCGCGTCACCAGGTCCCCGCCGACGATGAGCGACTCCTTGTTGGCGAGCGCGAGCGTGGTGCCGCGTTCGAGCACCGCGAGCGTGGGCGCCAGCCCGACGGAGCCGGTGATGCCGTTCAGCACCACGTCGGCGTCGACCTCGCGCACGAGCTGCACGGCCTCGTCGATGCCGACCGCCGTCGCCTCGACGTCGAACTCGGCGGCCTGCTGCTCGAGCGCGGCCCGGTCGGACCCGACTCCGAGCCCGACGACCTCGAAGCGGCGGGGATTGCGCCGGATGACGTCGAGGGCCTGCGTGCCGATGGAGCCGGTCGAACCGAGGATGATGACGCGCTTCACGGGTTCCACTGTAGGGCGGCGGTCGGCGGCCCGTCGGCGGCGGGCTGGGCGTCGGGTGCGGTGCCGGGCGCGGTGCGCGGTCCGCGGTGCGCTACGGCAGTAGTGCCACCGCCGCCGCGAGGGGCGGGGACGCGGCTCCCTCGCCCGCGGGTTGCGGTTCGACCTCGACCGGCACGTCGAGGACGAGCACCCGGGCCCAGTCGGCCCCGAACTCCGGGATGCCGCGGGCGAGCACGGAGCGGCCCGACCGGTCGCCGAGCACGTCGGCCTCCGGCTCGACCAACTCGACCCGCGCGGGCTCCACGAACGTGCGATGGCCCAGTGCTCGCGCGACCGCCGCCTTCCGCACCCACATCCGGCCGCGCAACGCCGCGCGTTCGGCGTCGGGCACGGCGCGGAGGCGCTCGAGTTCGGCGGGGTGGAACGCCGTGGCATCGACCCGGACGAGGTCGGGCCCGGCACGTCCGATCGCGACGCCGATCGCACCGCCGGTCCGGATCGCGGCGACGGTGACGCCGCCGACCGCGACGGCGTCGCCCACCCAATGCGCCCCGGACGGAGCCGCCGGATACTCGATCCGCGGCGCACCGTGGCGCGCCCCGCACTCCGCGCACGCTCCGACGAGTTCCACGTCCTCGGCCGGCGTGTCGGACGCCTCGGCGACCACGCGCGAGAGCAGCTGGTTCGCGGCCGTCCGCCGTTCCCCGGTCTGGCGGGCGATGGTGAGCCGGTGCTCGTCGAACGCCCAGACGACCCCGCCGCCGGCCGCCGACGCTCCGGCGCGTTCGATCGCTCCGGGGATCCCCCGGCCCGGGGAGGCCTGCTCGGTGCCGCCAGCGTCCATCCGTCCATCTTCCCGGATATGCCGTGCGACGCATATCGACGCGCCTAACGTCGGAGGGTGAGCGAGATCGAGGCGACGGCCCTCCCGGTGTCGGCGACGCGACCGGGAGCGACCTACCACGTCTTCCGAGGCATCCTGCGCCCGCTCGTCCGGCTGGTCTGGCGCCCGAAGATCATCGGCACTGACCTCGTGCCGCGCACGGGCGCCGTCATCCTCGCGTCGAACCACCTCTCGTTCATCGACAGCATCGCGATCCCGCTCGCGGCACCGCGCCAGGTGCAGTTCCTGGCGAAGTCGCACTACTTCACCGGCACCGGCTTCTCGGGCTGGGTCTCGCGGACGTTCTTCACCGCGATCGGCGCGGTCTCGGTCGAACGCGGCGCCGGATCCCAGGCGCAGGAAGCCCTCGACCAGGGACGGCGCATCCTCGAGGCGGGCAGTGCGTTCGCGATCTACCCCGAAGGCACGCGTTCGCTCGACGGCAGGCTGTACCGCGGACGCACCGGCGTCGCCTGGCTCGCGCTCTCGACGGGCGCGAAGGTCGTGCCCGTGGGGCTCGTCGGCACCGAGGAGATCCAGCCGGTCGGCGCGAAGCGCCCGCGCATCCGCCCCGTCACGATCCGGTTCGGCGAACCGCTCGACCTCGCCCGCCACGGACCCGCGACGTCGGGTCGGGCTCGGCGTGCGGCCACCGACGAGATCATGACCGCGATCCAGGCGCTCACCGGCCAGGAGCCGGCGGGCGTCTACAACGAGGCGCCGCCGGCGACCACGCTCGCGAAGATCGCCGACCGTATCGCGCCGCACGAGCGCCTGTAGGAACCGCGCGGGCGCTCCCGGATTCCCAGCGCGACGGCAGCGTGGGTGGCTAGGGTCGTGCGGGTGAGAACCGCCCCGCTCGCCGCCTCCGTCGCCGGCTTCGCCGCAGCCCTCGTCCTGCTCGTCGCCGGATGCACCGCGGGCGCGCCCACCGTCGAGCGCCCGGCGGAGTCCAGCTCTGCGGGGTCGACGTCCGCCGAACCGCCCACCTCGGAGTTCCAGGCCGGGTACATCGTCAGCGACGACAGCTTCTACGACGCCGGGGCGATGACCGAACGCGAGGTCCAGTCGTTCTTCGAGTCCGTCTCCTGCCGCGCCGACGTGGGGGTGGTCTGCCTCGCCGACTTCCGGGAGAGCACGACCGATCAGGCCCATGAGGAGGCCGGCCACTGCGACGCCTACCGCGGCGCCCGCAACGAACGGGCGAGCCGCATCGTGGTCAGGGTCGCCGAGGCGTGCCGGGTCAGTCCCAAGACGCTCATCGTGCTGCTGCAGAAGGAGCAGTCGCTGCTCACGCGCCCGAGCGAGCACGGATACACCCGGGCGACCGGATACGGCTGCCCCGACACGGCCGACTGCGACCAGGAGTACTTCGGATTCTTCAATCAGGTGTACCACGCGGCCTGGCAGTTCCGGCAGTACACCGAGCACCCCGACCGGGCCTACCGGATCGGCGTCGTCGACGTCGGGTACAACCCCGATCCCGCCTGCGGCGCCTCGCCCGTCGACATCCGCAATCAGGCCACCGCGAACCTCTACAACTACACGCCGTACCAGCCCAACGAGGCGACGCTCGCCGATCCCGACTCGGGCGACGGATGCTCCGCCTGGGGCAACCTCAACTTCTGGCGCATCTGGCACCGCTGGTTCGGCGACCCCACCGCCGAGCGCTACCCGGGCTTCCTGCCGCCGTGCACCCGCCTCATCGGCGGCGATCCGTGCCCGGAAGGCGTCGTCGTGCCCGCGCGCCCCTGAGTCGCGCCCGACCGGTCCGCCCGTTCAGCGCGCGACCACCTCCGCGACCGGTTCGTGCCGGATCGGGAACGCCACCGAGGAGGCGATGAAGCACAGCGCGGATGCCTCCGCGTGCAGCGCCTGTGCGACCTCGACCATCGCGGGCTCCGCCACGCCGACCCGCGGACGGAGCACGGCCTCGATGATCGCTCCCCCGCCGCGGGCGTCCTGGCGCAGCGTCGCGGTCGCGTCATCGCGGTACGCGGTCACGACCACTCCCGCTCGTGCGGCGACGTAGAGGTAGCTGAGCAGGTGGCAGTCCGCCAGCGCGGCGAGCAGGAGCTCCTCCGGGTTCCAGCGGGCCGGGTCGCCGTGGAACGGGCGCGCCGCAGACCCCTCGATGGCGTGGAGCTTGCCGTCGGCGCGCACGACGTGGCTGCGCGCCGCCGACGTGACCCGGCTCCGGCGCGCGGGCGCGGCGCCGGCCACGGTCGGTCCCGACACCGCCGCCGGCGTCTCGCCCGTCCACTCCAGTTCCACGCGGAACCCGTGTTCGCCAAGCATCGCCGCCTCCCGTCGCGCGCCCGTGCGGCGCGAGCCATCCGTTCGATTCTGCCCGCCCCGGCCGCGGGCGCGGCGATAGGCTGGCTGGATCATGACTGACACCATCGACGAGCAGGGCGCCGGCGCACCGGCGGCCGCCGTACCGCAGTACACCGTCCCGCAGGAGCGACTCATCGTCACCGCCGTTCCCGGTCCGAAGTCGCAGGAACTGCACGAGCGACGTCGCGCGGTGGTCTCGGCCGGCGTCGGCAGCGCACTCCCGGTCTACATCGAGCGCGCCAACGGCGCCGTGCTGGTCGACGTCGACGGAAACCGGTTCATCGACTTCGGCGCAGGCATCGGCGTCACGACCGTCGGCCACACCGAGTCGAACGTGGTCGCCGCGGCCGCGAGCCAGTTGCAGGACGTGATCCACACCCTCTTCACCGTCACGCCGTACGAGGAGTACGTGCGCGTCGCCGAACTGCTCGCCGAGCACACCCCCGGCGACTGGGCGAAGAAGTCCGTGCTGGTGAACTCGGGCGCCGAGGCCGTCGAGAACGGCGTCAAGATCGCGCGCAAGCACACGGGCCGCCGCGGCGTCGCCGTGCTCGACCACGCCTACCACGGCCGCACCAACCTCACGATGGCGATGAACTACAAGGCGAACCCGTACGGCTGGGGCTTCGGCCCGTTCGCGGGCGACGTCTACCACGCACCCGGCTCGTACCCGTACCGCGACGGCCTGGGCGGCGTCGAAGCGGCCGAGCGCACGATCGACTACCTCGAGAAGATCGTCGGCGCGGACGACCTCGCGTGCCTCGTCGTCGAGCCCATCCAGGGTGAGGGCGGGTTCATGGTGCCGGCCGACGGCTTCCTGCCCACGCTGCAGGGCTGGTGCACCGCGAACGGCGTCGTGATGATCGCCGACGAGATCCAGAGCGGCATGGCGCGCACCGGCCGCTACTACGCGAGCGAGCACTTCGGCTGGGAGCCCGACCTGGTGCTGTCCGCGAAGGGCATCGCGGGCGGCCTGCCGCTCGCGGCCGTCACCGGCCGCGCCGAGATCATGGACGCCTCGCACCCCGGCGGGCTCGGCGGCACGTTCGGCGGCAACCCCGTCGCGTGCGCCGCGGCGATCGCGGTGTTCGAGGCCATCGAGCGCGACGGACTCCTCGCCGAGGCCGACCGCATCGGTGGCACCCTCACGGCGGGCCTCGAGCGCCTGAAGGAGCGCTACGACGTGATCGGCGACATCCGCGGCATCGGCGCGATGATCGCGATCGAGGTCGTGGAACCGGGCACCGCGACGACGACGAAGCGGCCGAACGCCCAGGCCGTGAGCGCGCTCGTGGCGTACGCCGCCCAGCACGGCCTGCTGCTCCTCAACGCCGGCACGTGGGGCAACGTCCTGCGGTTCCTGCCGAGCCTCGCCGTGACCGACGCGCTGATCGACGACGCCCTCCAGGTGCTCGACGACGGCCTCGCGGCCCTCGGCTGAGCCGTGGCCGGCACCTTCTCCGTCACCGACGCCGTCGAACTCGCCGTGGTCGAACGCAGTGGTTTCGTCGAGTCCCGCCACGCGGGCTCGGCGATCGTCCTGAACCCCGAGGGCGAGGTCGCGCGTGTGCTCGGCGACGTCCGCTCGCCCATCTTCCCGCGGAGCACGCTGAAGCCGTTCCAGGCGGTCGCGGCCATGACCTCCGGAGTCACCCTCCGGGGCGAGGACGCCGCGATCGCGACGGCGAGCCACTCCGGCACCGCGGCGCACGTCGCGCTCGTCCGCGGGCTGCTCGCCCGCGAGCGCATCCCGCTGTCGGCACTCGGCTGCCCGCCGGCGATGCCGATCGACTCCGCCGCGCGCGACCAGGTCGTCCGCTCCGGCGGCGCGAAGGAGCGCGTCTACATGGAGTGCTCGGGCAAGCACGCCGCGATGCTGCTCGCCTGCGCGGCCAACGACTGGCCCCTCGAGGGATACCTCGGCCTCGACCATCCGATGCAGCGCAAGGTGCTCGACGTCCTCGAACGGTTCACGGGCGAACGTCCCGCGGCCAGCGGCGTCGACGGCTGCGGCGCGCCGGTGCACGCGATCAGCCTGACGGGCCTCGCCCGCGGCGTCCAGAAGCTGACGACGTCGCAGACCTCGTCGCCGTTCGCGTTCTTCCGCGAGGCCGCGGAGCTGACGGCCGCCGTGCGGGAGCATCCGTGGGCCGTCGGCGGTCCGGGGCGACCCGACACCGTCGCGATCGAGCGCCTGGGCGTGTTCGCGAAGATCGGCGCGGAGGGGCTCATGGTGATGACCGCGCCGAACGGCACCACCACCGCGGTGAAGGTGCTCGACGGCAGCGCGCGCGCCACGACCGTCGTCGCGCTCCGGCTCCTCGCCGACGCCGGCGCGATCGAGCACGACGCGGTCGACCAGGTGCAGGCCGAACTCGCGCTGTGGGTCATGGGCGGCGACCGCCCGGTCGGCGAGATCCGCGCGTCCGTCTGACCCCGCTCGACAGCCGAACGGATCGGGGCCGGTGCGTCCGAACGCGCCGGCCCCGATCGGTCGTCCGGGCCGACCCGACCCGGTTCGGGCCGACCCGATCCGTCAGTCGAGCTTCGCGAGTCGCCGTGCCCGCGCCGCACGCGAGACCTGTGCGACGACGACGAGGACGATCGCGAACAGGAACACGGCCGACGCGATGACGTTCGCCTCGGCCGGGATGCCGCGCGACGCGGAGATGTACACGTACTTCGGGAACGTCGACACCGACCCGGAGTTGAAGTTCGTGATGATGAAGTCGTCGAAGCTGAGCGCGAACGACAGCAGCGCGGCCGCGACGATGCCGGGCAGCAGCAGCGGGAACGTGATGCGCCAGAACACCTGTGCGGGCGACCCGTACAGGTCGCGCCCGGCCTCCTCGAGCGCCGGGTCGAGGCTCGACACGCGCGCCTTCACCGTGACGACGACGAAGCTGATGCAGAACATCGTGTGCGCCAGGATGATCGTCAGCATGTCCTTCGGCACGCCGACGGCGAGGAACTGCGCGGCGAGCCCGGCGCCGAGCACGACCTCGGGGGTCGCCATC
Source organism: Agromyces sp. LHK192 (assembly GCF_004006235.1). NCBI lineage: Bacteria > Bacillati > Actinomycetota > Actinomycetes > Micrococcales > Microbacteriaceae > Agromyces > Agromyces sp. LHK192. The sequence continues at coordinate 1,569,251 of NZ_CP034753.1, read as the reverse complement.
GGCAGGAACAGCAGCAGGCTGATCACCGACCGGGCGCGGAACCGGTAGCGCACCAGCGCGATCGCGATCATCGTGCCGAGCACGGCCGCGAGCACCGTCGACACGAGCCCGACCACGATGCTGTTGCCGAACGCCTCGCAGACCGCGCCGCCCTCGACGTTGCACACGTTCAGCCACTTGTCGAAGGTGAACCCGCGCCACGAGATGTTCGACTTCACCGAGTCGTTGAACGAGAACACGAACGTGTACGCGATCGGGATCAGCAGGAACACGAACGCGGTGATCGTGTACGCCGGCAGCAGCCAGTCGCCGAGCCCGATCCGTCGAGGCCGCGGGCGCGGGTCGACCGGCTTCCGCGCGTCGAGCTGCTCGCTCTCGGAGAGGCCGCCGAGCACGGCGGCCGCCTGCACCTCACCGCTCACAGCAGGTCCTCCGTTCCGCTCCGCTTCACGTACACGCCGACCAGCACGAGGATCGCCGCCATCAGGATGATCGACAGGGCCGCGGCCGCCGGGTAGTTCAGCAGCACGAGGAAGTTCGCCTCGATCACGTTGCCCATCATCTGGGTGTCCGGGCCGCCGAGGAAGTCCCGGCTCGCGTTCACGTAGTCGCCGGCCGCGGGGATGAACGTCAGCAGCGTGCCGGCGACGATGCCCGGCATCGAGAGCGGCACGGTCACCTTCCGGAACACCTGGAACGGGCTCGCGTACAGGTCGGAACCCGCCTCGAGGTACCGCAGGTCGAGCCGCTCGAGGGTCGTGTAGAGCGGCAGCGTCATGAACGGGATGAAGTTGTACGTGAGGCCGAAGATCACCGCGAAGGGGGTGCCGGTGAAGTGCGCGTCGGGTGCCAGCAGCGACAGCGCCTTCAGCGACGTGATGATGAACGACTCGTCCGACAGGATCTGCTTCCACGCGAGCGTTCGCAGCAGGAAGCTGATGAAGAACGGGGCGATCACGAGCACGAGCATCAGGCTCTGCAGCAGCGGCCAGCGGCGCGCCTTGACCCCGATGAAGTACGCCAGCGGGTAGCTGAACGCCAGTGCGAGCACGGTCGCGATCAGCGCGTACCCGAACGAACGGAGGATGTGCGGCCAGTACTGCTGGACGACGTCGACGTAGTTCTGCCAGTTGAACGCGTAGTCGTACACGCCGATGTCGCCGAACTCGCTCGGCGCCTGGAGCGACGTGAGCAGCAGCGAGACGAGCGGCGTCAGGAAGAACAGGACGAGGTAGGCGATGCCGGGCAGGAGCAGGAGCAGCGCGATGGGGCTCTTGCGACGTGGGGCCTGCTCGTGCGCCTCCGCCGTGGCGAATGCTGCGAAGGCCATCTCAGCGTTCCTCGAGCTCCGCGACGAGGTCGTCGCGGCGCTGCGCAGCGATGGCGCTGGTCGTCGCGTCCGCGGCGAAGCGGGCCGCGTCGTCGGGGCCGTCGGCGAGCCCGAACCCGTGTTCGATCCGCCAGCTCAGCCACACCTCGCTGCCGAGGCTCGCCGCCGGCCCGTGGCCGATGTTCTGTGAGAACACCAGCAGCGTGCCCACCCCGGGCACATCGACCAGGTACTGCGTGCTCACTCCCGAGAACGACACGTCCACCACACGGGCCGGGCCGATGAGGTTCCGATCGGATGCCTCGGCCGGCGCCTCCAGGTGCATGGCGACCTTCTCGGGCCGCACGCCGACGGTGACCGTACCGCGGTGCACCTGTGCGCGTGCGGTCGGCACCGTGATGCGGCATCCGCCGGCGTCGACCGTGAAGGACCGGTCGGTCGACTCGACGACCGGGCCGGTGAAGAGATTCGACTGGCCGAGGAAGTTCGCCACGAACACGGTCTCGGGCAGGTCGTACAGCACCTCGGGGGCACCCATCTGCTCGATCGCGCCCTTGTTCATCACGGCGACGGTGTCGGCCATGGTCATGGCCTCCTCCTGGTCGTGCGTGACGTGCAGGAAGGTGAGGCCGACCTCCTCCTGGATGCCCTTGAGCTCGAGCTGCATCTGGCGGCGCAGCTTCAGGTCGAGCGCGCCGAGCGGCTCGTCGAGCAGGAGCAGCGCCGGACGGTTGACGATCGCCCGGGCGAGCGCGACGCGCTGCTGCTGGCCGCCGGAGAGCTGCTGCGGTCGGCGCTGGGCGACGTGGTCGAGCTCGACGAGCCTCAGGGCTTCGTGCGCCCGCGCGTTCGCGTCGCCGATGCGCCGGCGCTTCAGGCCGAACGCGACGTTCTCGAGGATCGTCATGTGCGGGAAGAGGGCATAGCTCTGGAACACCGTGTTGACGGGGCGCTCATGCGCCTTCGTCGACGTGACGTCGGTGCCGCCGATGAGGATGCGACCCTTCGTCGGCTCCTCCAGCCCCGCCACCAGCCGGAGGGTCGTGGTCTTGCCGCAACCCGACGGGCCGAGCAGGGCGAAGAACGACCCGGCGGGGATCGTCAGGTCGAGGTCCTCGATCGCGGTGAAGCCCGGGAAGCGCTTCTGGATCCCGACGAGCTCGAGGTCGGCGCCGCGCTCGGCGAATTCGCGTACGGCCATGGTGGTGCTCCCGATCACGAACCGAGCAGGATCGCCTGGAAGGCGGCCTGGTACTTCTGCTCCTCGGCGCCCGAGAGGGTGCGGAAGATGTGGGCCTGCTCGAGGAACGCCTCATCGGGGAAGATGAGGGGGTTCTCCGCCAGCTCGGGGTCGATGGCGGCGGCCGCCTCCTTCGCGCCGACGACCGGGGTGATGTAGTTCACCCAGGCGGCGACCTCGGCGGCGACCTCCGGCTCGTAGTAGTAGTTCATGAGCGTCTCGGCGTTCGTCTTGCGCGTCGATCCGATCGGGACGAGGAAGTTGTCGTTCCACAGCGTGCCGCCGGCCGTGGGGATGGCGAACTGCCACTTGTCGCCGGCCTCGGCGTTGATCACCGTGATGTCGCCCGACCAGCAGATCGCCGCCAGCGTGTCCTCGCTCTTGAGGTCCTCCAGGTACGAGTTGCCCTTGATGTTGCGGACCTGGCCGGACTCGACCTGCTCGGTGAGCTGGTCGATCGCCGCATCGAACTCGGCGTCGCCCCAGTCGCCGGCGATGTCGACGCCGTTCTGCAGCATGATCAGGCCCATCGTGTCCCGCATCTCGGACAGCACCCCGACGCGGCCCTTCAGCTCGGAGTTCCACAGGTCCTCGACCGACTCGAGCCCGCCGGGGATCGCCTCGGTGTTCCAGCAGATCCCGGCGAAGCCGCCCTGCCACGGCAGGGAGAACTTGCGGCCGGCGTCGAAGTCGGGGTCGCGCAGCGCGGGCGCGAGGTTCGCGAGGTTCGGGATGTTGGCGTGGTCGAGCTCCTGGGCATAGCCGAGGCGGATCCAGCGGCTGATCATCCAGTCGGTGAGGCAGACCGCGTCGGCGCCGATGTCCTGGCCGAGGGCGAGCTGGTCCTTCACCTTGCCGTAGTACGTGTTGTTGTCGTCGACCGCGACCTCGTAGTTGACCTCGATGCCGGTCTCGGCCGTGAAGGCCTCGAGCGTCGGGTAGGCGCCCGAGTCGTCCTCGTCGATGTACGCGGCCCAGTTCGCCCAGTTCAGGGTCTTGTCGCTCGACGACGTGTCGGCGGCGGGCGTGGGCTTGGCCTGCGCGCCGCCCGTGGAGCAGGCGGCGAGCGCGAGCGCGGACGCACCGGCGCCCGCGCCGGCCAGCAGCGTGCGACGGCTCACCTGGGACCGGCGCGCCTGCGCGATCAGGGAACGGATCATCGGGTCCTGCGGAAGGGGCCGTGCGCTCACGGAGACTCCAATCGGGTTCGCTGCTCTGCGTGGGTGGGAAGATACTGCCACACTGCGGTGCGCGTTTCACCGTTTCATATCCGTTTCGTTACGGACAGGTCACATCTCGCACTGATTCCGAACCCGAATCCGCGCGAAACGTTCGGAATCAGCGGGATGGCCAGATGCATCGTCGCGTCGGAGCACCGGCCGAGAGCACCAGGCACTGGCCTCGCCCGGCGTCCAGCAGGGGTGGGACCCGACGGTCTCGGGCGACCGCACGGTACTCCGCCGCGCCGCCGTGCACCACGATCGTGCCCCGTTCGCGGACGGCGGCCAGGATCGCCCAGTTCGCCGCCCACCCGTCCGCGTCCGCCACGACCAGGGGCGGCCGGGCCTCGCCGCGCGCGCCGGCCGCGCGACCTCCGGTGCGCTCGGCGCCGGGGTCGAGCGCCTCGAGGAGGTCGCGCGGCGACGGCGCGCCGGCGCCGAGTTCGACGACCTCGCGCCCGAGGGTCGCGCGAAGGGTTCGGGCGTCGACGTCGACCGCGTCGGTGCACACGGCCAGCGGGCGGTCGGGGCGCACCCGGAGCGGCGGCACCGGCCGTTCGGCCGGGAGCGCGGGTGGCCCGGTGTCGACGACGCGTGCCCGCAGGCCCTGCCACTGGCCGCCGCCCGCCGGTTCGCCGACGCGCCACAGGGCGCCGTCGCCGCCCGAATGCACGAGGTCGGCGCGGGAGGCGTGCTGGAGCAGCACCGCGGAGGTGAACGCCTCGCGCAGCCCGACGGGCAACGCCTGCGACGACGTCGCCGATGCCGCGACGCGAAGGCCCGCGCTGCGCCCCTCGCGCAGGAGCGCCTCGATCACCGCCTGGGCCTCGCAACGGTGCTCCTCCGGCCAGGTACGATATCTCGCCTCGACGTCGTCCACGACCAGCAGGCGCGACGCGCCGAGCGCCTGCGCTCGCACCCGGTCGAGCTCCTCGTGCAGCGCATCCCATTCGGCGCTCCTCGGACCGCCGAGCACGACGACCGAACCGGTGCCGTGCCGTGCCGCGAAGCCACGTGCGATCGCGCCGAGGGCCGTCGTCCGCCCGCTGCCCGGGCGACCCACCACGATCAGGTTCCCCTCCGACTGCGGATGCCACTTCGCGAGGCGGCGGCGCTGCCGCTCGGGGTCGTCCAGCACGCCGAACACGATGCCGTCAGTCGTCGTCCGGTCGTCGGCGCCGACGAGTCGTGCGACGTCGTCCGCCGCGATCCGCGCGGGCAGCGGATCGAGCCACGGTCGGCGGACCGCCCTCCCCGTGATCTGCGCGCGGATCACCGGGAGCACCTCCGACGCGCATGCTGCCTGGAACTCGACCGGTCCGCGTTCGGCCGTGGCCACGATCGCCCGACCGGGCGCCGACGCATCGAGCTCGGCGGCACGCGGGTCGCCGATCACCGCGGTGCTGTCGCCGCGCTCGAGCACTCGCATCGACACCCGCAGTCCGCAGTTCGCCGACACCTGGTCGCGGACGACGCCGTTCGGGCGCTGCGCCGCGAGCACGAGGTGCACACCCAGCGACCTCCCCCTGGCCGCGATGTCGGCGATGAGGTCGCCGAGCTCGGGGAACCTGCCGACCATCGCCTGGTACTCGTCGATCACGATCACCAGACGCGGCAGTTCGACGTCGGGCGTCAGGGCGGACACGTCTCGGGCCCCGACGTCGCGCAGGAGCCGCTCGCGGCGGCCGAGCTCGGCACGGAGGCTCTCGACGGCGCGTCTCGCCTCGGACTCGTCGAGGTCGGTGACGATCCCCGCGACGTGCGGCAGCCCGCGCAGCGGCTCGAATGCCGCGCCGCCCTTGAAGTCGACCAGCAGGAACGCGACGAGCCCGGGCGGATGGGCGACGGCCATCGCCGTCAGCCAGGTCAGCAGGAACTCGCTCTTGCCGCTGCCGCTCGTTCCGGCGACGAGCGCGTGCGGGCCGTCGCGCACCAGGTCGATCGACAGGGGCCCGGCGGCCGCCCGCCCGACGACGACGGCGAGCGAGCCGCGGTCGCCCGGGTCCCGTCGCCCCTGCTCGAGCGCGTCGAACGGCACCGTCCGCGGGAGCAGGGCGGCTGCACCGCCGAGTCCGGCGCGCTCGGCGGCCCGACGCTGGCCGGCCGCCCACCCGGCCGCCTCCGCGGCCGAGACGAGGTCCGGGACGATCTCGCGCGCACCGGGCATCCCGGCCTCGCGCTCGACCACCGCCCGGGTCGGCGTGCGGATCCGGATCACGGTGCGTACGTCAGGCGGTACGAGGCCCGCCTCGGCCGCGACCGCGATCACGAGTCGCGATGCGCCGGGGCTCGCGGGCGGCCCGGACCGCACCGCTCCCCGCCCCTCGCCGTCGCCCGCATCGACGATCTCGACGACGGTCGAGGTCCCGTGATGCGGCAGGTCGGCGGCCCACGCCCAGCCCGGGGTGTCCGGCGCCCGCACTCCGATAGCCCCGGGCGCGGATCGATGCCCGACCTGCACGAGCACCGCGCGTGCCGCGGCTTCCGCGAGCAGGAGCGGACCGACGAACCCGACTCCGGCCGCGCCGTCCACGACGACCTGGCCGTCGGCGACGACGGATGATCGCGCGAGGAACGCCCGGTCCGAATCGTCGGCCGGTGCCCCCGTCACCCGGACGGTGCTGGGCACCGGCCCGCGCCCGACGACGACGTGCACGTGCGGCGCTGGTCCCCAGTGCTCGCCGTGCACCATGCGGAGCACCTGGCGAGCCGTCGGCGACCGGCGGCGACCGGCCGCGCGCTCCCGCGCGTGGGCGTTCGCGACGCGGGCCTCGAGGTCGGTGATCGCCGTCGCCCGGGAAGCCGCGGCCCTGCGGCTCCTGACGCGGGCCTGGCGCCTCGAGTCGAGGATCGACGCGACCGCGACCACCGGACCGAGCGCGGCGAACACGAGCGAGAGCGGCGAACCGGTGATCAGCCAGAGCACGACCGCGCCGGCGATCGGTGCGATGGTCGCGAGGAGGGGGAATCCCGACGGCTGGTCTTCGGCGACGGCGGGCGGCAGGGCGAATGCGAGGTCGACGGCGTGGTCGACGTGCGGCGGCTCGGTGGCGTCGGGCATCCGCTCATTCCAGCGTCGCGCACCGGCGCGCGGGCCCCGCTCCGGGCATCAGTCCGCGGGTCGGCCGATGTCGTCGCGGTGCAGGAACGGTCGCGGAGCTCCGGGGGGCCCGGTCAGGCGACGTCGAACGACTGGTCCGCCAGCAGCACGGTGCTGCCGCGCGGGACGAGGTAGCGGCGACCCGGCTCGCACCGGAGCGCGCCGTCGTCGGGCCGGCGGACGATCGTGCCGTTTCCCGAGAACCGGTCCGCGATCCAGAACAGGCCTTCGTGGGAACCGAACTCGAGGTGCGTCTTCGACACCGAGAGCGTGCGATCGACGATCTGCACGAGATGGTCGAACACCTCCCCCGGCTGGGGCATCGGTCGCCGTCCCACGAGTCCCGATCCGCTGACCGTCCACGTCTCACCGGTGGAGAACCGGAGCGTGAAGGCGGGCGCGACCTCCGGCGCGGCCGGGACCGGGCGGAACCCGTCGACGGGCACGCTCACGACACCCGTCGACAGCGAGTCGCGATCCAGGATCAACGTGTCGCCCGGTCGTGGGTCCCGCCGGCGGGACTCCGGGGTCGCGCTGGTCGAGGACCCGCACTCGCCGCAGAACATCGCACCGTCCGGCAGTTCCGCCGAGCAGATCCGACACCTCATGCGCGCCCTCCCCTCCGGGAGCCAGCGTAGCCGCCGAGCGATCCCAGCGAGATCGCCGCCCGGAACGCCCGACCGGCGCCGGCATCGGTCGCGAATCGACGACTCAACCCGTCGACGGCGTCCCACACGCGCCTCGCCTCCGCCTTCCCGGGGGTCTCGGGACCGTACAGCAGCCGGTCGACGACCCCCGCCAGCACGACGGAGTCGAACCCGCCGATCGCCGCGGCCTGTTCGGCGCGGGTGCCCGACGGCACCGGGATGCCGTAGTCGGTCGCGAGGTCGGCGAACTCCTGCCACGCGCCCTGGACGCGCTGGCGGCCGCTGGCTGCTCGGCGCCGGAGCCGTCGGCGGGCCGCCTTCGCGGCCATGATGACGAGGATGGGGCTCGCCAGGACGAGCACGGCGAGCGCCGCGACGCCCGTCCAGGCGAGCACGGCGAGCAGGATGCCCACCCATGGGTCGTCTGCGCCCTCGCCGTCGTCCGGCGTCAGGTCGGAGTCCGCACCCAGGTCCTCGACCGGGGTCCGATCCTCGGGCGGCGGCGGCACCGACTGCGGACGCGACACCTCGGTCGGATCCTCGGGTTGGCGATCCGGGATCTCCCGCACCTCGGGATTCGGATCCACCTGGATCCATCGACCCTCTGCGTCGCGGACCTCGATCCACGCCTGCAGCCGCTCCCCGGTCAGCACCATCCACCCGTCGGCATCGGGCTCGTCGTCCGCCGTCGGGAGGTACCCGACCGCCACCCGAGCCGGGAACCCGATCTCCCGAGCGAACAGCGCCGAGAGCACCGCGTACTGTTCACCGTCGCCGACCATGGGGCGATCCATCACGAGTTCGACGAGGCGATCGAGCGAGTGCCCGGACCGACTCGAAGCCTCCCCCTCCTGCCCGTGCGACACGTACCCCTCCTGCCTCACGGCGGTGATCGCGGCCGCGAGCCGTTCCCCGGGTTCCCCCGTCGAAGGCGTGTGGTCGAGCAGCCAGCCGCGCAGTTCCTCGGGCAGCTCGGGGCCGGGCGGGAGCACCGCGGTGCCCGGCCGCAGCGTGTCGAGCGCGCCGTCGTCGACCGGGTCGACGACGACCGATTCGGCGGTGAACGAGTCGTCTGCGGCCATTCCGCCCTGCACGGCGGCGACGCCCGTGACGTCGTTGACGACGAATTCGTCGGCGAGGCTCGCGGCACGGGGCCCGCCGAACGCGATCTCGGCGAGCAGGCCCGCACCCGGCACCCAGACATCCTCGTACCCGAGCACGCGGACGTCGATCACGACCTGCTCGCCGGGGGCCCCGGTCCGGTCGATGCGATACGGCAGCCTCGCGAATCGGCTCGAGATCTCGCGACCGTCGTCGCCGCCGACGGAATAGACGACCCCGTCGTAGGTGTCGAGCGTCGCCAGGCGAAGCCCCACGTCCTCCGGAAGTCCGCGAACCGCGAGCATGGGCCGATCTGCGGCGTCCGGCGCGAAGGCGTTCCGGAATCCGGCGAGCGGCGTCCGCAGGTCTCGGAGCTCGAACGCCGGCTGGATCTCGGAGCGGACGACCGTGCGCTGCGGGGTCGGTACCACGACGGCGACGACCGCCGCCGCCACGAGGGCGACCAGCAGGATCGCGGCCGCGCCGACCCATCGTCTGAGGTCCGCCAGGGCGGCCTCCAGCCGACGCGAGGCTCCCAGGGCGCGGCGCCTGGTGATCGCGATCCTGACGAGCCAGGCGACGACCGCGACCAGGAACGCGAGCCCGGCCGCCACGGCGAACTGCTCGTGCACCACGCCGAGCGCGATGCCGGAGGCGAACACGACTGAAGGCGGGACGACCGCGGCGATCGGATGCCTGGTGCGCAGCGCGATCGTCGCCGAGATCGCGCTGCCGACCAGGGTGAGCAGGAACGCCGGCACGAGCAGCGACTGATACGCGCCGACCGGCGCCTGGACCGTCACCAACTGCTTCCAGGAGAGCGCCGTGCCGGTCAACAGGTCCACCATCCCGGCCGCTGTCGGGAGCACGCCGAACAGCGCGCGGGACGGCACCGCGAGCGGTACCCCCAGGAGCAGGTACGCCGAAGCGATCGTCAGGGCGACCGCCCACGACGGCCAGCGACGCAGGGCGCCGACGGCACCGATCGCGAGCCCGGTCGCGAGCGCCACGCCGACGCAGGCCAGGAACCAGCCGTGCTCGTGGATCGGCCACCACGGGATCAGCGCCGCTGCGAAGAGCGCGGCCAGCAGCGCGACGTCCATCACGCCGCCCGCGCCGAACGGTCGGGAGCGGGGCGCGGGGGTCCGCGCCCCGTGCTCCGGAGGTCGCCGATGTTCGGTGAGGGCGCTCACGCCGCGGACGCCTTCCTCGACAGCATCGCCTGCAGGTCCTCGAGGTACCCGATGCCGAAGACGGTCAGGCCACCGGCCTGGCGAACCGACGCCTGACCCTCCGGAGCGCATCGGATCCCGATCGCCTCGACCGTCGCCGGGAGCCTCGCCGCAGCCCCGCGCAACGGCGTCACGGTCCGTGCCGAACCGGTGACGAGGAACGCGACCGAGACGCCGGTGAGCGCTTCGGCGGCCGCGCGGGCGAGGTCGGGCAGCGGCGTCGGGCGTGCGCGCCGTTCGACCAGGCACAGGGCGTCGAGCAGCCGGTCGCGGGACACGGTCGGCAGTTCCAGCATCGGCGAGCGCGAGCCCGGCCCTCCCGGCACGACGAAGGCGAGCGACCTGGCGTCGCGGAGCGCGCGAGCGCCGATCGACGCCGCGGCGCTCACCGCGAGCTCGAACTCGTCGTCGTCGGCGTAGGCATCATGGTCGAGGTCGAGGAGCACGAGCATCCGGCTCCGGCGCGTCTCCTCGTACTGCCGCACCATGAACGTCCCCGTCTTGGCGGAACTGCGCCAGTGGATATGGCGGCGATCGTCTCCGGGTGCGTACTCCCGAAGCGCGTGGAAGGCGATGTCGCTCGAGGTCAGGTCACGGGTCGGCGTGCCCTCGAGGTCTCGGACGAACCCGCTGCTGAGCGGCGAGACGGCGATCGTGCGCGGATGGACGTGCAGCATCTCGACGCCCGACCACACGATCTCCCGGCGGACGATGCCGATGGGGTCCGCGCGCACCGTCCGTGCCGGACCCACGGCGACGACCCCCCTGCGGTGGGTCGGGATCGGCACCCGGTCGTCGACGACGCCGCCGCGCGGCAGCGCGGGGAGGATGCGGTCGACGACGCGGTCGCCGACCGGCACCTCGAGTTGCACGCCGCCGAGCCGTCGGTGCCCCGGATTCGATGCGAGGATGCGGACCTCGGCGGGTTCGCCCGCAGCGACGCGGCTCGCCGGCAGCGTGAGCGTGACGGTCGACGAACCCGTGCCGATCAGCCACAGTGCAGCGATGCCGGCGCAGCTCACCAGACCGGTGCCGAGTGCGATGAGTTCCGTCCAGTCGAGCACGATCCCGGCGACCAGCGATGCCGTCCCCGAGCCGATCACGACCCAGCCCGTGGGCATGACGACCTGGCGTGCACCCGCGACGAGGCTCCTCGCGGCGGCCGCGGCGCGCTGCGCGAGGCGCACCACCCGGGCGATCGCCGCGGCGAGGGCGCCCTGACGAGCGCCGCCGTCCGCGGCTGCGGGTGGGCGCGGCGCGCTCACCCCGCCTGCCTCGCCGAGGGCGGTGGCGTCTCGATGAGCACCTGCGAGATGAGGTTCGACGCCGTCACGCCGTCGAACTCGGCCTCGGCATCGAGGATGAGCCGGTGGGCGAGCACGGGCTCCGCGAGCGCCTTGACGTCGTCGGGGACCACGTAGTGCCGGCCGCGGCCCGCGGCGTGCGTCTTCGCCGCCCGGATCAGGCTGAGCGCACCGCGGACGCTGACGCCCAGCCGGACCTCCCGCGCCGTCCGGGTGGCCTCCACGAGCCTGGAGACGTAGTCGTGGATGGTCGGGTCGACGAACACGCGCCGCGCGAGCGCGGCCATCTCCACGACCTCCTCGGGTGCCAGCTGCGGTTCGACGACGTGCTCGTGCGCGCGATGCTCCGCGCCCTCGAGGATCCGGATCGTGGAGGCGTGGTCCGGGTACCCGATCGAGCTGCGCATCAGGAACCGGTCCAGTTGCGCTTCGGGAAGCCGGTAGGTCCCCGCCTGCTCGATCGGGTTCTGGGTCGCGATCACCATGAACGGATGCCCCACCGGGTGCGTCTGCCCGTCGATCGTGACCTGCCCCTCCTCCATGACCTCGAGCAGCGCCGACTGGGTCTTCGGGCTCGCCCGGTTGATCTCGTCGGCGAGCACGATGTTCGCGAACACCGGCCCGGGGTGGAAGGAGAACCGGCCGGTCCCCTGGTCGTACACCGTGACGCCGGTGATGTCCCCCGGGAGGAGGTCGGGGGTGAACTGCACGCGATTGCTCGCCCCGGACACGGACTGCGCCATCGCCCGCGCGAGCGAGGTCTTGCCGGTGCCGGGCACGTCCTCGAGCAGGAGGTGGCCCTCGCTGAGCAGCGCCGTGAAGGCCAGTCGCACGATCCGGTTCTTCCCGAGCAGCACTTCCTCGACCGCACCGACGAGTCGATCCAGCGATGCGGCGAAGCCGGTCGCCTGCTCGGGGGTCATGCTCATTCCGCCGCTCCTCGCCTCATCGGTTCCAGAATCTCGCCGTCACGCCGGCCACCTCGACATCCAACCAGACCCGGTCCTCCGGTTCCGCCTCCGGCACGTCGCACCAGCCCCACCCGCGGGCGGGCCCACCGGTCTCGTCGCCCTCGACGCCGCACCGGAACGTCGCGGGGATGCCGCCGTTGTCCGGCTGGTTCCACCAGCTCCAGCCTCGCGCGCCGGCGTTCCAGGTTCGCCCGGGGACCTCGAAGGTGAGCGTCGGGGCCTGCCCGGCGGGGAAGGTCTGCGACCAGGGGCCGCACGACCCCCACACGGTGCACCCGCGGACCTGGAAGTACGCGGTCTGCCCGAACGGCCGGCCGAAGAGGTCGCGGAGCCAGCCGGCCCCGGAGAACTCGCGCGGTGCTCCGAGGTGCGCGCCGCTCCCGTCCGTGGCCACGATCTGCAGCGTCTGCGCCGCCGTCGAGGTCTGCACGCCGGACACGTACCGGTCCCAGGTCGTCTGCCCGAGCCAGCCCATCTCGTTGCCGACGGCCGAGACCGAAGGCGGCCCGGCGCGGACGACGGCCGTCGTGATCGCAGAGGGCACGCAGCCGGCCCGGTTGAAGCCCCACACGACGAACGCGTAGGTGGCGCCCTCGGCGGTGAGCCCGCTGAACTGGATCGAGGTCGCGTCGGGTCCCGTCCGGACCGCGGCCGCGACGTTGCCTCCCGTCGTGGGCGCGACGACCTCCCCGGGAGCCGGCGAGGTGACGCGGCAGGCCTGCGGTCCCGCCGGGAGGTCGGTCGATCCGGGGACGAGCTGCTGGACGAAGTATCCGGCCATCGCATCGCCGTTGCCGCCGAAGGGCGACCACGCGACCGTCGCGATGCCGGATGCCGCGTCGGCCGCGACCTGGATGCCGCCGGCGATCGGCGGACCGAACGGCGTGCCCACGGTCGAGGCGGTGTTCCACGAGGTCAACGAGGGGAACGCCTGGTTGCGCGCACTCACCTCGACGGGAACCTGGCTGCCGTTCGCGAGGCCCTGCGAGTCGACGGTGCACGCGGTCGCCGTGCAGACGCCGCCTGCGCCGACCTCGGTGGCCACGCCCGCCACCGTCACCACGTAGGAACGCACCGCACTCCCCGATCCGGTCGACACCGGATCCCATCGGATGCGGAGCCTGCCGTCCAAGGGAAGGGCCTGCACGCCGCCGGGCGCCGCCGGGATGACGTCCGACCAGTACGAGCCCACCACCTCGACCGCGTCCGAGAGGCCGATCGCATTCCTCGCCTGGATCCGGACGGCCACGGCGGCCCCCTCGCCGTTGGCCGGGGTCGACACGGTGCACGTGGTCGCCGCACAGGTCGAACCGCCCACCCGTGCCCGGGTGCGCGCATCGAGCAGGTCGATCTGATACTCGGTGACGGGCGAGTTGTTGGCCGCGCCGGCACCGAACGCGAGGTCGAGGGAGCGGTCTCCGAACCCGGTGACCCGTGCGTCAGTGATCGGATCCGGCCGATCCTGCACGGAGATCGACACGGTGCCCCACGCGTACCGGTCGGAGTCGCCGGTCGCATCGGCGACCTGGTACTGCACGGTCGCGTTGACCGCCTCCGCGTCACGATCCACCGTGACGAGCAGCGTGGAGCGGTCGCTGCTCGGCGCGACGCGCACCCCGTCGGGGAGGTTCTGGGCATCGGTTCCGCGCACGCCGACCACGCGCAGCGGCGTGTCCGGGAAGGGATTGCCCGACCGATCGTTCTCGAGGACGTCCACCGAGGTCGTCCGCCCGCGCTCGACGACGGCGATGTCCGGCACCGGCTCGGCCCTGGGCCTCGTGGACGCGACGACCCGCAGTTCGATGACGCCCGGGGTTCCGACCCCCGCGGCATCGGAGACCGAGACGGGGATCTCGCCGGTGAGCCCGCGCGGCGCGTCGCCGTCCGCACGCACGACGAGCTCGTCGTCGTCGAGTTCCGCGGTGAACCCGTCGGGGACGGTGCCGATCTCGTACTCGAGGGTCGAGGTCGAGCCGCCGGCCTGCTTCGTGACCCGCGACAGTCCGATCCGCCTGGACTCGTCGGGTTGGAGGTCGAGCACGGCGCCCGTGAACACCGGAGGCAGGCCCTCCGCCGGGCGGACCGTGATCGGGATCACGATGGTCCCGGTCCTCGCCGTCGGATCGGTCTCCGGGTCGCCGTCGCTGGCCACGAAGGAGACCGATGCGGGGCCGAAGTACCCCGCCTCCGAGCGGAACCTGACGGTGTCCTCGTCGACCATCAGGTCGGTGCCGTCGGAGTGCGAGGCCGTCAGCGAGGAGCGGTCGGTGATCCGGACGGGTCGGCCCGAGGCGGCGATCACGTAGTCGTCGAGGTCGAGCCGGACCTCGTCGCCGCTGTCGACTCGCACCGCCGGCGCATCGCGGCGGAGCTGCGGGATCGCGTCGTCGCGACCCGGCACGACGACGACGGCGGTCGAGGTCAGCGTCGGGTCGTCCGGGTGCCCGATGGTGAAGGGCACGATCCGCCGCTCGTCGTACACCTGCAGGCGGATCGAGCCGTCGGCGCGGACGAGCGCGTCGTCCTCGTATCCGGAGACGAGCGAGACCTCGGCGCGTTCCGCGGCGGCATCCGCGATGAAGGCCTCCTCGAGGACGTCGACGTCGATCACGGACCGATCGACGATCTCGCTGAGGCCCAGGACCACGTCGGATGCCTCGGGCCGCGACAACGGGGCATCCGGATCGGCGTGCACCTGGATGATCGACGAGGCGGTCGCGAGCTGCTCGTTCTCGATCGTGTAGAAGTACGACGAGTCCCCCGGCTCCGCGGGGACGTCGATGAGGACGGCCTCGTCGGCGACGCGCGCGTCGCCGTCGCCGGCGTTCGGCTCGACGTCCGTGATGGCGAGCGACCCGCCGTTCGGGTCGGAGTCGTTCTCGAGGACGCGCACCGCGATCGTGCGCCCCGGTCGCACCGTGACGGCGTCGCGGACGGCGATCGGCGCGCGCGCGCCGTCCATCCGCGGGGCGATCCCGACCCTGACGGTGCCGGTGGCCCGCGCACCCAGGGAATCGGCGACCTCGTACCGGAAGGAGTCGGTGCCCGACGAGTACTCTCCGGCGGTGTACTCCAGCTGGTCGGCCCCGCGCGTGACCACGGTGCCGCGATCGGGAGCGCTCACCTGCCCGAGCAGTTGCACGGAGTCGCCGTCGGGATCGACCTGCCCGAGCGGGATCGGGATGCGGATCGTCTCGCCCGCGATCGCGCGGGCCGTCACCGCGGCCGGGACCGGTCCCCGGTTCGTCTCGGCATCCGCCGCCCGAACGGCGATGTCGACGACCGCCGTGGCCTCCTGCCCGTCGGGACCCAGCACGCGGTACGCGAGCCGGTACTCGCCCGGCGTGTCCGGAGCGAGGTAGCGCACCTTGCGGTCGGAGACGAACGCGAGCCCGTCCTCAGGGTCCGTGGCGAGTTCGGGCGCCAGCGTCAGCGGCTCGCCGTCGGGGTGCTCGTCGTTGTCGAGGACGAGGATGTCGACGACGTCGCCCGTCCGCACGGACGCGTGGTCGGGCGACGCGACCGGGGGCTGCGGCGCGGCCGCCGTCGGAACCTCGACGATCGTCACGACGCCCTCCGCGTCCGCGAGGCCGTTGCTGACCCGGTAGTGCACGTCGATCGATCCGTACTGCAGCGGGCCGAGCAGCGTCGCCCGCAGCATGCGGTGCTCGATCACCTCGGTCCGGACACCCGCTCCGGACCCGTCCTCGACCTCGGTGACGAGCAGCACCCCGCCCAGCGGGTCGATGTCGCCGGCGAGCACGTCGACGTCGACCGCCTGTCCGGTCCGCACGAAGGCGGTGTGCGGGACGGTCACCGGCGTCGTGTCACGGGTCGGCGGCGTCTCCACCTCGATGCGCACCTGCCCGGTCACCGGGTCCCCGCCGTCCGTGACCGTGTACTCGATCAGGTGCGTGCGCGGGACGGCGCTGGAGAACCGGAAGGTGCCGCGGTCGAGATCGGCGGTGATCGAGGCATCCGGTTTCGCAGGCACCGACGCGAGGCGGACCGAGCCGGCACCGCCGCGCACGTGCGGCATCGGATCGATCGAGATCTCCTCGCCGGTGGATGCGGTCAGGATGAACGGCTCGGTCGTCAGCGGGACCCCGCCCTCCTCCCGCACGTCGATCGAGAGGACCCCGGCGCCGACGTCGCGGCCGTCCGAGACGGACAGCCCGACCGTTCGCCCGCCGCCGGGCGCCGCCGCCGCGTTGAACACGACGACGCCGTCGGGCGTCGAGGTGACCCGATCGGAGCCTGCGACCTCCGCCTTCGCCAGGAAGAACGGATCGCCGTCGGGATCGACCCACTCGCCGAGGCTCGGGAGGGTGAGCCGCTTGCCGGCCTCGACGTCGGCCGTGGTCACCCGACGCTGTTCGGGCGCGGCGTTCTCCTCCGGGGCGCGCACCGCGACCCGGACGCTCGCGGTCGCGACACCGCCGCGACCGTCGTCGACGCTGTACGAGAACGACACCGAGCCCGAGGCGTCGTCCGCCAGGGTGAGCTGCAACTCCTGACGGTCGGAGACGACGTCGACGACGGCGCCGGGCGGGAGCGCGCCGTCGACCGAGCGGATCGCCAGCACGTCGCCGTTCGGGTCGAAGTCGTTCAACAGGACCGGCAGCAGCGTCGAGCGCCCGGGCCTGGCGCCGAGATCGTCGTCGACGGCCGTCGGCTCGGCTTGCGCGGCCTCGAGCGCGGGCGGCTCGTGCGGGTCGTTCAACTCGACCGTGCGGTCGTCGCGGACGTCGTCGAGCAGGGACCAGTCGTCGATCAGGCCGTAGTCGTCGGCAGCGGCCCAACTCCGTCCGTCGCCCGGCGAGTCGAGCACGAGCGCCTCGCCGTTGGTCCGGAAGACGAGCGAGGCGGATGCGCCGCCGCGCTCCAGGTCCTCGGTGGTCGCGGCCGAGCCGCACTCGCGCCACGCCGTGCCGTCCGCCCACGCGGCGTGGAGGCATCCGGCATGCCTGACCGGCTGGGCGGGGACACCGGCGCGCCCCGAGACCGCCATCTCCGGCGCGCCGCCGTCGAGCGGCACGGTCACCAGTCCGCGCCGGGTCGCGATCGCGACCGCACCACCGGTCGTCGACGGCGCCTGGAGCACCGGGGAGTCGTCGGCGGCGACGAACCCGTCGAGCGGGATGTCGCGCCCCTCGACCCTGAGCGTCGGCACGTCAGGATCGAACACGACCCATCGACCGTCGACCGAGGTCATCCGACGCGACTGCGCAGCGGGGGTCGAGCCGGTCACGGGCGGGACCGACCAGCGCCGCTCGACCGTCGCCGCGGCCGATGCACGCAGTTCGACGATCTCTCCCGTGGCCGGCCGATAGACGAAGATACGACCTTCCGAGTCGACCGCGACCACTGAGCCGGGGCCGAAATCGGACTCCGGTTCGCCGTCCGCGTCGAAGCCGGCGAACTCCTCAGCCGGCGTCGTCCAGATCTTGCCCTCCGAAGCCACGACCACACGACCGCCGCCGATCGCGATCGTCGGATCCTCGGGAGGCACCGCGACCGTCTCGACGACCGCGACCGTCGCCGGATCGAGCACCGAGACGCGCGCATTGTCGGCGTCGACCGCGAGCACGGTCGTCCCGGACTGCACGAGATCGATCCGGCCGTCACCGGTCTCCACGGCGGCGTTGAGCTCCTGCAGCACGGTGTTCGCCCGTCCGACCGCGTGGACCTCCTCGTTCGCGACCCACACCGCCCCGTCGTCGAACTCGACCTGTTCCGAGCGATAGCCGTCGGATGCGACGGCGAACGCCGCGACGAGGGCGGTGAGGGCGACGGCGACGACCCCGGTCACCACCGCCGACGGCGCGACCTCGACGCGCGGGAGCCGGATCACGGCGCCGCGCTCCCCAGGTCGACGCACTCCTCGGGGCTCGCCGAACCGGTCCTGCCGTCACGACTGACGCGGACGGACGCGCAGACCCGGTCGCTCGGGCCGGGATCCACCACGATCGTGGACTCGCGACGTGCAGGTTCGTCGACGCCGTCGATGTTGACGAGGTACGCGTCGCCGGACGCGATCCCCGGATCGTCCCAGCTGAAGGTCACGCCGCCGGGGCCGACCTCGGACCGCACCTCCGCGACGGTCGGGATCGCCCCCGCCGACAGCACGATGAACGCCGCCGCCGCGGTGACCAGGCCGGCGAGCAGCACGGCGCCCGCGGCGATCCCCCAGGCCAGCCTCGAGGTCGCCCGCCCCTCGCCCGCGCCGAGCCCGCTCCCGGTCGACCGGGCCTCGGGCGTCACAGCCGCGGGAGGGGAGACGCGACGGCGACGACGCGCGCCCCGAGTCGCGGGAATCGCGTGCCCGCCGCCCACGCGGGTCCGCTCGTCGACGTCGCTCGCGGTCGCGACCGCCCACTCCTCGACCTCGACGTCGACGGGCGTCTGACGCAGACCCAGGTCGTCCTCGACGGCCTGCAGGTCGCGCACGAACTCGAGGGCGCTCGCCTGGCGTTCCGCGGGCCTGCGGCGCATGGCCTTCGCCAGGGCGCGCTCGAGGTCGGGCGGTACGTCGGTCCGACCGGTCGGCGGCAGCTTCGCGCGCTCGATGCGCTGCCCGAGCGCGGCCGAGCCGTTGTCGCCGTCGGGGATCTCGAAGGGGCTGCGCCCGACCAGCAGCGAGTAGACCGTCGCGCCCAGCGACCAGACCTCGCTCGCCACGGTGCCCGACACCTCGTCGCGGAGCACCTCCGGGGCCGACCACGGCACGGACAGGCCGATCGAGTCGGTCCGGGTGGCTTCGCCGACCGTCGCCGCGATCCCGAAATCCGAGAGGACCGGATGCCCGTACGCGGTCGTCAGGATGTTGGAGGGCTTGATGTCGCGGTGCAGCACGCCCTGGCGATGCGCGGACTCCACCGCGCCCGCGATGCGGACACCGATCGACAGCACCTCGCTCAGCGGCAACGGCTCGACCCGATACCGGCGTCCGAGCGTCGACGCGCAGTACTCCATCACGAGGTACGGACGGCCGTCGGCGGCGACGCTCGCCTGGAACACGGTCAGGATCGCCGGGTGGCTGGACAGCTGCGCCATGAGGTTGGCCTCGGCCTGGAACATCTGGCGGACCTCGTCGTTCACCACCTCGGCGAGCAGCACCTTGACGGCGACGAGTCGCCTGGGCATGTTCTGCTCGTACAGGAACACGTCGGCGAACCCGCCCGACCCGAGCACCCGCACGAACGCGAAGCCCGGCAGGGTGGGCGGCGTTGACGGGAGTCGCCTCGACACGTTCCTCCCTCGGATCGGGTGAGCGCACCCGGACGAACGGGCGCGGCTGCGAGTGTCCCCATTCTAAGGACGAGGGCGCGGTCGGCGCCGCCCGCAGATCCGCCCGTCCCGCCGCGTCGAGCCGCCGGGGGGCGGCGGGACGCGTCAGGCGGAGTGGACCGCTTCCGAACGCGTGATGGCGAGGACGTCGACGACGATCATCGTGACGTTGTCCCTGCCGCCGTTGCCGAGGGCGGCCTCGAGCAGCGCCCTGGTCGCCTGCTCCGACTTCGGGTTGGACAGGAGGAAGTGCCGGATTCCATAGCTGGTCAGTTCCTTCGTCAGCCCGTCGGAGCACACGAGGAGCCGCATGCCCGGCTCGATCGCGATCGCCCGGTAGTCGGGCAGGGGCGCCTCGTGGAAGCCGACCGCCCGCGTGATCACGTTGGCGTGCGGATGGGTGTCGGCCTCGTCGCGCGTGATCTGTCCGGCGTCGACGAGCTCCTGGACCACCGAGTGGTCCACGGTGAGCTGCTCGAGCACCCCGCCGATGAGCCGGTAGACGCGGGAGTCCCCGATGTTGAAGACCAGCCAGGCGGCCTCGCCGCTGATCTCCCCGAGCGCGACCCCGGTGACCGTCGTCCCGCTGCCCTCGTCGGTGACACCCGCGCCTCGACCCATGTCCTGGACCGCGAGACGGAGCGACCGGTCGAGTTCCGGCGTGCCGATCGCGGCCTCGCCGCCGTGCTCGGCGAGGCGGGTGACGACCGCGGCGCTGGCGAAGTCGCCCGCGGCGTGCCCGCCCATGCCGTCCGCCACGGCGAACACGGGCGGCTGCGCGACGAAGCTGTCCTCGTTGACCTCGCGCCGGTGGCCGGTGTCGGAGACGGCCGACCAGGACAGCACGACCTCCGTCCCGCTCGGCATCGTCACTCGATGGCGGGGGTTGCCGTTTCCGATCTGCGTCACGCGGGAGCCTGCCTGTCGGGGTGGTTCGGATCCTCCTGGGTCGGGAGGATCTCGACGATCGTAGCGCCTCCGAGTTCGAGGAGGGCACCCGGCGGCACGACGACCGATTCGCCGGCGAGCATCCGGCGGGCCCCCGCCGAGGTCCGGATCACGGTGCCGTTGGTCGACCGCAGGTCGGTCGCGACGACCCGGTCGCCCTCACGCCGCAGTTCCAGATGCGTGCCGGAGACCGTGTCCGGCCCGTCGACCTCGACGAGCTCGACCGGTTCGACCGTGATCCTCGGCGGCCGCGGGCGGCGACCGATCAGCACCCGGCCGACCGACGTCCTGGCGGCTGCGGACCCGACCCTGAACCCGAAGGCTCGCTCGACGCTGCGCGCGTCGGCGACCTCGTCGGCATCCTCGCCGGCATCCTCGTCGCCCGGCGCGGGGTCGCCGGCGTGCGCGGCGGGATCCCACGCGGTGTCCCACGTCGTCGTCGACGTCTCCGCGACGTCGGGCGCGGCGGACCCGGCTGCCGTCGCCGTCCGCCACTCGATCGACTCGGCTCGGAACCTGCGGCCGTCCGGAGCACCGAACCCGGCGTCCGCCGCCACGCCGTCGGATGCCCCACGCGCCGACGACCCCGCCCCGATCCGCAGCGCCTCGACGTCGCGGAACTCCGCGAGGTGCCACGGCAGGATGCCCCGGCCCTCGAGTCGGCGGCGACCACCGGGCGATGCGAGGTCGACCGCGGCGTCCCCCCGTACGACCGCGGTCATGGTCGACCCGGTCCGCGGCCACCACACGAGGGCGAATCCGGTGACGCCGTCCGCGCCCAGCGGGATCGCGCCGATCAGCGCCTCGAGCGACGGCGAACCCGTCGCTGCCCGTTCGAACGCCTCGAGGACCGCACCCGGTGCCGGTGCCGGGAAGGCGACCACGAATCGTCCGCCGGCGACGACGTCCCACGCAGACCCGCCGGACGCCGCCGGGGACGCGCCTGACGCCTGAACCGCGCGGATCATCCCCGGAACCATGCCGTCCAGTCTGGCACCGCCGGATCCGATTGCGCGCAGCGCCTGCGCCGTGGGCTCACGGTCCGAAGTGGCTCATGACGTGCTTGATCCGGGTGTAGTCCTCGAAGCCGTACTGCGAGAGGTCCTTCCCGTAGCCGGAGTGCTTGAACCCGCCGTGCGGCATGTCGGAGACGAACGGGATGTGCGTGTTGATCCAGACGCATCCGAAGTCCAGTCGCCTCGACAGGCGCATCGCGCGCGCGTGATCGGACGTCCAGACGGATGCCGCGAGTGCGTACGGCACCCCGTTGGCCATCGCGAGCGCCTCGGCCTCCTCTCGGAACGGCTGGACCGTGAGGACGGGCCCGAAGACCTCGCTCTGGACGAGTTCGTCGTCCTGCCTCACCCCGGTGACGACGGTGGCCTCGAAGAAGTAGCCCCGGTCGCCCTGGCGGCGACCTCCGACGGCGACCTCGGCGTGCGCGGGCAGCCGGTCGATGAAGCCCGTCACCCTGGCGAGCTGGTCCACGTTGTTGAGCGGGCCGTAGAGCACGCCCTCCTCGGCGGGCCCGCCGGTGCGTGCGTGCGTGCGGATGCGGGCGGACAGCGCCGCGACGAACTCGTCGTGCACGGCGTCGTGCACGATGACCCGCGTCGCCGCCGTGCAGTCCTGCCCGGCGTTGAAGTACGCCGCGGTCACGATCCCCTCGGCGGCCGCGGCGAGGTCCGCGTCGGCGAACACGACTGCCGGAGCCTTGCCGCCGAGTTCGAGGTGCACTCGCTTGAGATCGTCCGCCGCGGATCGGGCGACCTCCATCCCGGCGCGGACGGAACCGGTGATCGCGACCATCTGCGGCGTCGGGTGCTGCAGGAGCGCCGCGCCGGTGCCGCGGTCGCCGAGCACGACGTTGAGCACGCCCGCGGGAAGGAACTCGGCGGCGACCTCGGCGAGTCGGATCGTCGACAGCGGCGTCGTGTCGGAGGGCTTGAGCACCACGGTGTTGCCGGCCGCGATGGCCGGCGCAATCTTCCAGATCGCCATGTTGAGCGGGTAGTTCCACGGGGTGACCTGTCCGATCACGCCGATCGGCTCGCGGCGGATGTAGGAGGTGTGGCCGGCGAGGTACTCGGCGGCGGCGCGGCCCTCGAGGTTGCGAGCGGCGCCCGCGAAGAACCGGAGCTGGTCGACGGACTGGTCGATCTCGTCGGCGACGAGCGTCGCCCGCGGCTTCCCGGTGTCCCGGCTCTCGAGGTCGGCGAACTCCTCGGCCCGGTCGGCGACGGCATCGGCGATGCGGAACAGCGCGAGTTGGCGCTCCGCGGGCGTCGTCTCGCCCCACGCCTCGAACGCCCGCGCGGCCGCGGCGTACGCGACGTCGATGTCCGCCGCGGTCGACACCGGGGCGTGCGCGTACACCTCCTCGGTCGCCGGGTCGACGAGGGCGAACGCCGACTCGCCGGCGGGCTCGGCGTGATCGCCGTCGATGAAGTTGCGGAGGGTGGGAACGGACATTCGCGGCTCCTGGATCGGACACTGGCGTCGATGCGCCGCATTCGTCGGGCGGCGCCCCCATGGTAGGCGGATCGGGTCGTCAGCCGCGAGCGTTCACCGTGGAATCCGTTGCACATCGATCGGATGCCGACGGAATCCCTTGCACACCGTCTTGCTCGCTGTCAGAATCGTCGAATGACGAACCATGGGCGTTCACCGCATCGACCGGTGCACCTCGACGACGTCTCGAAGGCGATCATCGAGCAGCTCCAGGCCGACGGTCGGCGCTCGTACTCCGACATCGGCAAGGCGGTCGGCCTGTCCGAGGCCGCGGTGCGCCAGCGCGTCCAGCGCCTCACCGAATCCGGCGTCATGCAGATCGTCGCGGTCACCGATCCGATGCAACTCGGCTTCACACGCCAGGCGATGATCGGCGTGCGCGCGACGGGCGACACGCGCGTGCTCGCCGAACGGCTAGCCGAGATCCCCGAGATCGATTACGTCGTGCTCACGGCGGGCAGCTTCGACCTGCTGGCCGAGGTGGTCTGCGAGGACGACGACCAGTTGATCACGCTGCTCAACGAGCGGGTCCGGAACCTCGACGGCGTGCAGACGACGGAGACGTTCGTCTACCTGAAGCTGCAGAAGCAGTTCTACAACTGGGGCACGCGCTGAGCGCGCCCCTCGAAGGGAAGATCATGTCCGCACCGACGTACGACAACGCGGCACTCCAGCAGCAGGCGAAGGACCACCTCTGGATGCACTTCGCCCGCCAGTCGACGATGGAGGCGTCCGGCGTGCCCATCATCACGCGCGGCGAGGGGCACCACATCTACGACGTGCAGGGTCGCGAGTACTTCGACGGCCTCTCCGGCCTCTTCGTGGTGAACGCCGGCCACGGCCGCAGGCGGCTCGCGGAGGTCGCGGCGAAGCAGGCCGAGCAGCTCGCGTTCTTCCCGATCTGGAGCTACGCCCACCCCGCGGCGATCGAACTCGCCGACCGGCTCGCCGAGTACGCGCCCGGCGACCTCAACCGCGTCTTCTTCTCGACGGGCGGCGGCGAGGCCGTCGAGACCGCGTTCAAGCTCGCGAAGTACTACTGGAAGCTCCAGGGCCGGCCGACGAAGCACAAGGTCATCTCCCGCTCGGTCGCGTACCACGGCACGCCGCAGGGCGCCCTCGCGATCACGGGCATCCCGGCCATGAAGGAGATGTTCGAGCCGCTCACCCCCGGAGGATTCCGGGTGCCCAACACCAACTTCTACCGCGCCGCCGAGGTCGGCGCGCCCGCCGACGACCTCGAGGCCTTCGGTCTCTGGGCGGCCAACCGGATCGAGGAGATGATCCAGTTCGAGGGCCCGGAGACGGTCGCCGCCGTCTTCCTGGAGCCGGTGCAGAACTCCGGCGGCTGCTTCCCGCCGCCGCCGAGCTACTTCAAGCGGGTGCGCGAGATCTGCGACCAGTACGACGTGCTGCTCGTCTCCGACGAGGTCATCTGCGCGTTCGGGCGCATCGGGCACATGTTCGCTTGCGACGCGTACGACTACGTGCCCGACATGATCACCTGCGCTAAGGCGATGACGTCGGGGTACTCCCCGATCGGCGCGACGATCGTGTCGGAGAAGCTGTACGAGCCGTTCTCCAAGGGCACGACGAGCTTCTACCACGGCTACACCTTCGGCGGTCACCCCGTCTCGGCCGCCGTCGCGCTCGAGAACCTCGACATCTTCGAGGAGGAGCGCCTCAACGAGCGGGTCCGCGAGAACTCGCCGCTGTTCCGCGCCGAGCTCGAGAAGCTGCTCGACATCCCGATCGTGGGCGACGTCCGCGGCGACGGGTACTTCTTCGGCATCGAGCTCGTCAAGGACAAGGCCACCCGCGAGACCTTCGATGACGACGAGTCCGAGCGGCTGCTGCGCGGGTTCCTCTCGAAGGCGCTGTTCGACGCGGGACTGTACTGCCGTGCCGACGACCGCGGCGACCCCGTGATCCAGCTCGCGCCGCCGCTGACGATCGGCGTTCCCGAGTTCCGGGAGATCGAGCAGATCCTCCGTGGCGTACTGACCGAAGCCGTCACCAAGCTCTGAGATGGAGCGGTCGCAGCGCCGGGACCTCGGAACCGAATCGGACGACTCCGCGAGGTACCGCCGAGCGAGTTTCTGGCTCGACGACCTCGCGGCGAGCGGTGTCGATCCGCTGCGCCCCCGAGCCTCGCTGACGGCCGACGCCTGGTTCGACGTCTGCCTGATCGGCGGGGGCCTGACCGCCCTGTGGACGGCGTACAGCCTCGCGAAGGCCGACCCGGGCCTGCGCATCGCGGTCCTCGAGAAGGAGATCGCCGGATTCGGGGCATCCGGTCGCAACGGCGGGTGGTGCTCGGCCCTGTTCCCGCGCTCCGCGGCATCCCTCGAGCGCGAGCACGGGTGGGACGCGGCCGTGGCGATGCGGCGTGCGATGGTCGACACGGTCGACGAGATCCGACGGGTCACCGCGTCCGAAGGGATCGATTGCGATTTCGAGGCCGGCGGCACGCTGCTCTTCGCGCGAACCGACGTCCAGCGACGAAGCGCCCAGTCGGATGTCGCGGAGGCTGCGCAGTACGGCATCGACCGGCTCGAGTACTGGGACCAGGCGACCATCGGCCGCAGGTTCGGCGTCGCCGGACTGGACGACCAGACGCCCGCGGCGGTCTTCGACCCCGCGTGCGCGCGGGTGCATCCCGCGAAGCTCGTCCGAGGCCTCGCCCGAACCGTCGAGGCCCTCGGCGTCGCGATCTTCGAACGGACCGAGGTGCTCGACTGGTCGGCGGGTCGGGTGCGCTTCCGGGCGCTCGACGGCAGCGACGCGACCGGCACCGTCTCGGCCCGGCAGATCATCGTCGCGACCGAGGGATACGGCTCGCAACTGCCGCGCGTTCGCCGACGCATCCTGCCCATCTACTCCCTGATGATCGCGACGGAGCCCCTGTCCGACGAGGTCTGGGAGGAGATCGGCATCGACCACGGGCAGACGTTCAGCGACTACCGCCACCTCCTCGTGTACGGCCAGCGCACCGCCGACAACCGATTCGCGTTCGGCGGTCGCGGCGCGCGATACCACTGGGGCAGTCGGGTCGCGCCCGAACTCGAGCACGACGACCGTGTGTTCGCGCACCTGCGCGCGACCCTCGGGGAACTCTTCCCGGCTGTGGGCGACGCCCGGGTCACGCACCGATGGGGCGGGCCGCTCGGCGTCGCCCGTGACTGGCACGCGACCGCGAGCTTCAATCCGCGCACCGGCGTGGGATTCGCGGGCGGGTACGTGGGTGACGGGCTCTCGACGA
Source organism: Agromyces sp. LHK192 (assembly GCF_004006235.1). Taxonomy (NCBI): domain Bacteria; kingdom Bacillati; phylum Actinomycetota; class Actinomycetes; order Micrococcales; family Microbacteriaceae; genus Agromyces; species Agromyces sp. LHK192. The sequence continues at coordinate 1,543,095 of NZ_CP034753.1, read as the reverse complement.
CCAACCTCGCCGGTCGAACCCTCGCCGACCTGATGCTGGGTCGCGACACCGATCTCACCCGGCTGCCGTGGGCGAATCACCGATCACCGCTGTGGGAGCCCGAGCCCCTGCGCTTCGCCGGAGCCAACCTCGGCGTCCTCGGCATGGGGTTCGCGGACGCCGAGGAACACCTCACGGGGCGCCCGTCGATCATCGCGAAGGCCCTCGCTCCGCTCGTCGGGCACTGAACGGCACGTCGCGGAAGGCGTCTCCCGCGATACCATGCTCCGCGTCGCCGGCCGCCTGCGGTTCGGTGAAGGCCCAGTCGGGGAAGGCTCCCGCGCCCAGGTGCTCGAGCAGCAGGCGCGCCATCCCCTGCGACGGATCGGCGTCGAGCGCCCGCTCGAAGAGGTCGGCGGCCGCGGATCCGCGCCCGAGCGTCCAGCTGAGCCAGCCGGCCATGCAGAGCACGCCCGCGCGATGGGCGTCGGAGACCGTTACGGCCGCGCGCAGCGCGAACGCGATGCCGCGTTCGACCCGCTCGACGTCGGGTCGCCGCGACGACCGGCCGAGCAGGAGTTCGGCGAGCATCTCGCCGACGGTCGGATCGATGGCCGGACCCCAGTCGTCGAGCGCGCGTTCGCCGACGATGCGCCCGAACGCGACCTGCAGCATCATGGCGTCCCGGTAGACCGGCAGGGCGGCCAGGTGTGCAAGCCACGCGAGCTCCCGGGTCCGGTCCGCGGCGTCGTCCGGGACGGCGACGACGAACTCGATGAACTCGACCGGATCGGTTCGCCACCCGAGACCCTCGAGCTCGTCGGCGAGCGAAGCGATCGCGGCCGATGAATCCGCGGCTGCCCGCGGTGTCCCGGCTGCGGTGAACCCGCCGCGCAGCCGCGCGAGGATCGCGCCGACCCGTTCGACCTGCTCGGGATCCGCCTCGGGCAGCCGGTGGAATCCCGTCGGACCGTCGCCGAGGTCGTGGTCACCGTGCGCGAGGGCGACCGGACTGCGCTCGATGAGTTCGAGCGGCATGCCGGTCGCACACGGTCCGGCATCGAGGACCGACGCCCAGGCGTCACGGGCGACGTGCAGCGCGTCGCGCACGAGGAATCCGGCCTCCTCCGCCCGCCGCACTGCGAGCCGCAACAGGTTCGTCGTGCCGGCGCCGCGACGTCCCGCATACGGGTCGCTCGTGTACGCGACCGGCACCACGGCGTCGACGCCGGCCAGCCGGCAGAGCATGCCGATCCCTGCAGCGACGAGCCGATCCCGGTCGGCCGCGCGGCGCGGAAGGTCGAATCGGATGACTCCCGCGGTGCGGTTCCCGCGGAACGCGACCCAGACGAGCGAGCGCTCGGGCCGATAGCCCGCGAGGGTCGGCAGCATGGCGAGGAAATCGTGCGCGGATTCAGCGCGGATGATCGAGGTCATGCTCGGCAGGCTGGACCAACCGGCCGCGCCGGAACCGGCGAATCGGTCACAGGTGAGACGGTCGGGGCACGTGGTACGAGGTGCAGAGCCGGTCGCACCGCATCGGCCGACCGGCCCTCCACATCCGGTCGACGCTTCGGGCGCGCACCGATGTCCGAATTCCGCGAGCCGGTGTCGGCGCGGCTGATTACGCTCGAAGCATGAGCGACGTGTATCTCACCCGAATCCAAAGCCCGATCGGGCGCATCGAGGTGCTCTCCGACGGTGACGCCGTGACCGGACTGAGCATCGAGCGCGACGGCCACCTCCCTCACGACGAGGTCCCCCCGCGCACCTGTGCCGTGCTCGACGACGCCGTGGCTCAACTCGACGAGTACTTCGCCGGTTCCCGCACGACCTTCGACCTCCCGGTCCGCCTGACCGGTACCCCGTTCCAGCAGGCGGTCTGGGCCGAACTCGGACGACTGGGATGGGGCGAGGCCACCAGCTACGGCTCCCTCGCCGCCGCGGTCGGACGCCCGGGTGCCGCCCGGGCGATCGGCGGCGCCGTCGGTGCGAACCCCGTTCCGATCATCATCGGCTGTCATCGAGTGCTCGCCGGCGACGGTCGGATCACGGGCTATTCGGGGGGCGAGGGCATCCCCACGAAGCAGTGGCTCCTCGGCCACGAGGCGATCGGATTCGCCGCGTGAGTCCCCTTCCGAGGCCCGAACTCGTCGTCGGCGACGACGGCCTCGCGAGGTGCGGCTGGGGCGCCTCCGACCCCGAGTACCGGCGTTACCACGACGAGGAATGGGGTCGCCCGCAGCACGACCCGACCCGCCTGTTCGAGAAGCTCTGCCTCGAAGGCTTCCAGGCGGGGCTCTCGTGGATCACGATCCTTCGGCGGCGGCCCGCGTTCCGGGAGGTGTTCCACGGGTTCGACGTGGACCGCGTCGCCGGCATGACCGCCGATGACGTCGAACGACTCCTCAGCGACGAGCGCATCATCCGGCACCGAGGCAAGATCGAGGCCACCATCGCGAACGCCAGGGCGACCCTCGCGCTCGATGAACCGCTCGACGCGTTCCTGTGGGGCTTCGCTCCGGAACACCGCGCTGCGCGGCCGACTTCGTTCGCGGAGGTCCCGGCAGTCACCGCAGAATCCACGGCGATGAGCCGCGCACTCCGACAGCGCGGATACCGGTTCGTCGGGCCGACGACGATGTACGCCCTCATGCAGGCCTGCGGCATGGTCGACGACCACCTCGTCGGATGCTTCCGCGCGAGCGATCGCTGACCGCCCCAGTCCGTCGAAACGACGGCGTCAGGCCACCAACTCCAGTTCGGCGGGCTTCGTCGCCGAAGACCGTTCTCCCCGACCATCCGCGTCGAGCCGGAACCCGTGTTCGGCCGACCACGCGAGCAGATCCGCGGTGCCCCCCAGCGACGGGCGATCGAGGAGCAGGGCCCGCGTGAAGAGCCCCTTCGCCCGCTTGTTGAAGTGATTCAGGGCGCGGCGTCGGCCGGTTCCGTCCTCTGCCACCACACGAAGGAACACCGAGTCGTCTCGGGCCGGCGCCGGTCCGAGGTCGACGTAGCCTTCCGAGCGGAGGTCGACGACGAGCCCGTCGAAGGCCTGCAGCGCCTCGGCGATCACCGCACGCCAACGTGCCTTGAGCCGCGCGCCGGGAATCCGAGAGTCGTGCGAGAGCCGATACGCGGGGATCTCGTCCATCGCGCCGACGAGGCCGAAGAGCGCCGAGTGCACCGCGACCGAGTCCCGCGCGAACTCCCGCGCCTCGGCATCCAGCGACGGGGCGTCCAACGCGTCGTAGAGCACCCCGGTGTACCGATCGAGCGCCGGCATCACCGGCGCGGTGCGGAGCGCCGCGTTCCGATCGACCTCGGCGGCGAGCCGTGGCCCGAGCTTCAGCCCGCGCATCATCGCGCCGGGATCGGCCGCGAACGCGACGACGTCGTCGACCAGTCCTTCACGTACCGATTCGAGCGCGCCGAACGACATCGATCCGAACACGGCCGACGTCCGATCTCGCCCGCCGTCCCGCTTCGTCTCCGACGGAGGCAGCAGGATCAGCACTACGAGCCGATGAACGCGAGGGCGGTGTCGACGTTCTCGCCCAGGGATCCGACGCTGTCGATGGTGATGCGCGGCAGCGCCGCGCAGGGGCCGATCCACGCCGCGTACCCCTCGAGGCTCTGCTCGACCGCGCGCCAGGTCGTCTCCTCCAGATGCGGAAGCCCACGCTCGCGCTTCTCGAGCCGTGCCCGATGGAGACGCTCGTCCGAGCACACCACCTCGACGACGCGCAGACGCGCATCGGTCTCCTCGGCGAGGTCGCGCCACTGCAGTCTCGCGGCCTCTCCGGCGTTGACCGCATCGACGATGACGGTGCGGCCGGCCGCGAGTTCCTTCCGCGCGATCTCCTCCGCGACGAGGTAGGCTGCGAGGCCGGTCGGCTGATCGACGGCGATGCCGGCACGCAGGATCGCCGACTCGATCGGGTCGACGGAGACGACCGTGGCGCCGAGGCGGGCGCCGACGATCTCTCCGATCGTCGACTTGCCCGCACCCGGCAGCCCGGCCATCACGATGAGTTGGGTGACGCTCAGGTCACCGAACTGGCGGTCGATCGGCTGCTCCCCCGGCATCCGCGACCCGTTACGCCAGTGCGGCGCGCGAGGCGACGACCTGTACGGAGTCGGACTGGACCGACAGGAAGCCGTCCTCCGCCGTGGCGGCGATCTTCTCGCCGCCGGGCAGGGTGACGCGCACCTCGCCGCCGGCGAGGATCGCGAGCATCGGCTCGTGACCCGGCAGGATGCCGATCTCGCCTTCGACGGTGCGCGCCACCACCATGGTCGCCTCGCCCGACCAGACCTCGCGGTCCGCCGAGACGACGCTCACGTTGAGGGCGGCCATGTTCAGCCGTTCTCCTTCTGGATCTGCGCCCACTTCTCCTCGACGTCCGTGATCGGACCGACGTTGAAGAAGGCCTGCTCGGCGACGTGGTCGAAGTCACCACGGGCGATCGCGTCGAACGACTCGATGGTGTCCTTCAGCGGGACGGTCGAACCCTCGACGCCCGTGAACTTCTTCGCCATGTACGTGTTCTGCGACAGGAACTGCTGGATCCGGCGCGCGCGGGCCACCGTGATCTTGTCCTCTTCGGAGAGCTCGTCGACACCGAGGATCGCGATGATCTCCTGGAGTTCCTTGTTCTTCTGGAGGATCTGCTTGACCGTCGTCGCGACCCGGTAGTGGTCGGCACCCAGGTACCGCGGGTCCATGATGCGGCTGGTCGAGGTCAGCGGGTCGATCGCGGGGTACAGACCCTTCGAGGCGATCTCACGCGAGAGCTCGGTGGTCGCGTCGAGGTGCGCGAACGTGGTCGCCGGCGCCGGGTCGGTGTAGTCGTCGGCGGGGACGTAGATCGCCTGCAGCGAGGTGATCGAGTGACCACGCGTCGAGGTGATGCGCTCCTGGAGGATGCCCATCTCGTCGGCGAGGTTCGGCTGGTAGCCCACCGCGGAGGGCATGCGACCGAGCAGCGTCGACACCTCGGAGCCGGCCTGCGTGAAGCGGAAGATGTTGTCGATGAAGAGCAGCACGTCCTGCTTCTGCACGTCGCGGAAGTACTCCGCCATCGTGAGGGCCGACAGGGCGACGCGCAGACGCGTCCCCGGCGGCTCGTCCATCTGGCCGAAGACGAGCGCGGTCTTGTCGAACACGCCGGCCTCCTCCATCTCGTGGATGAGGTCGTTGCCCTCACGGGTGCGCTCGCCGACGCCGGCGAACACCGACACACCGCCGTGGTCCTGCGCGACGCGCTGGATCATCTCCTGGATGAGGACGGTCTTGCCGACGCCCGCACCACCGAAGAGGCCGATCTTGCCACCCTGCACGTAGGGCGTGAGGAGGTCGATCGACTTGATGCCGGTCTCGAAGAGCTGGGTCTTCGACTCGAGCTGGTCGAAGGCCGGGGGCTTGCGGTGGATCGGCCAGCGCTCGGTGATCTCGATCTGCTCGCCGGGCTCCCCGTTCAGCACCTCGCCGATCACGTTGAAGACCTTGCCCTTGGTGACGTCGCCGACGGGCACCGAGATGGCCTCGCCGGTGTCGGAGACCTCCTGGCCGCGGACGAGGCCGTCCGTCGGCTTCAGCGCGATGGCGCGCACCAGGTCGTCGCCGAGGTGCTGCGCGACCTCGAGCGTCAGGACCGAGGTCTCATCGCCGATCGTGACCGTGGTCTGGAGCGCGTTGTAGATTTCGGGGATCGAGTCGTGGGGGAACTCGATGTCGACGACGGGGCCCGTCACGCGAGCGATGCGGCCGACGGTGCCGGCGGTCGACGCTGCGACCGGCGCGGTTGCGGTGTCAGTCATTCTGGCTCTCTCTTTTCTGGATTACTTCTTGGTGACGAGCGCGTCGGCGCCGCCCACGATCTCGGCGATCTGCTGGGTGATCTCGGCCTGGCGCGCCTCGTTCGCAAGACGCGTGTAGTCGGTGATGAGCTTGTCGGCGTTGTCCGAGGCCGACTTCATGGCCTTCTGCGTCGCCGCGTGCTTCGCTGCGGCGGACTGCAGAAGCGCGTTGAAGATGCGGCTCTCGATGTACACCGGCAGCAGCGAGTCCAGCACCGTCTCGACGTCGGGCTCGAACTCGTAGAGGGGCTGGACGGTCGCGTCCGGCTCCTCGACGCCCTCGACGACTTCGAGCGGCAGCAGGCGCACGACCTCCGGGGTCTGCGTCATCATGCTGACGAACTTGTTGTAGACCACGTGGATCTCGTCGACGCCGCCGTCGGCCGCGTCGCGCAGGAACGCCTCGAGGACGGCCTCGGCGATGTCCTTCGCGAGCTCGAACTCTGGGTTCTCGCTGCTGCCGGTCCACTGGCGCTCGGAGTCGCGGCGACGGAACTGGAAGTATCCGACCGCCTTGCGCCCGACGAGGAAGTACACGACCTCCTTGCCCTGCGAACGGAGCAGTTCGCTGAGCTCCTCCGCCTCGCGAAGCACCTGCGAGTTGAACGCGCCCGCCAAGCCGCGGTCCGACGTGAGGATCACGACAGCCGCGCGCTCGATGGTCTCCGGCTCCGTCGTGAGGACGTGCTCCACGTTGGAGTACGTCGCCACCGCCGAGACGGCACGGGTGATGGCACGCGAGTACGGCGTCGTCGACGCGACCCGGGCCTGCGCCTTCTGGATGCGCGAGGCGGCGATGAGCTCCATCGCCTTCGTGATCTTCTTCGTCGTCTGGGCAGACTTGATCTTCTGCCGGTAGACCCGAAGTTGCGCTCCCATGTCTCTCCTGTATCCCTAACGTCCGAGGTTCAGCTCGTCCAGGATCGCCTAGCGGCGACCCTTGACGATCTTCTCCTGGTTGACGTCTTCCTCGGCGATGGCCTCGAACTGCTCCGAGCCGACCGAGGCGAGCGGCTTGCCCTCGCCGGTCTGGAACTCCAGCTTGAACTTGTCGATCTCGGCCTCGAGCGTCGCGACGTTCTCGTCGCTCAGGACGTTGGTCTCGCGGAGCTCGTTCAGGACGTTCGTGTTGCGACCGAGGTAGTCGAGGAGCTCGCGCTCGAAGCGCAGGATGTCCTCGACCGGGACCTCGTCGAGCTTGCCGTTCGTGCCGGCCCAGATCGAGACGACCTGGTCCTCGACGGGGTAGGGCGAGTACTGCGGCTGCTTGAGCAGCTCGGTCAGGCGCGCACCGCGGGCGAGCTGACGACGCGAGGCTGCATCGAGGTCGGACGCGAACATCGCGAACGCCTCGAGCGAGCGGTACTGCGCGAGCTCGAGCTTGAGCGTGCCGGACACCTTCTTGATCGACTTCACCTGGGCGTCGCCGCCGACTCGGGAGACCGAGATGCCGACGTCGACCGCGGGACGCTGGTTCGCGTTGAAGAGGTCGGACTGGAGGAAGATCTGGCCGTCGGTGATCGAGATCACGTTGGTCGGGATGTACGCCGAGACGTCGTTCGCCTTGGTCTCGATGATCGGCAGACCCGTCATCGATCCGGCGCCGAGCTCGTCGGACAGCTTCGCGCAACGCTCGAGCAGACGCGAGTGCAGGTAGAAGACGTCGCCGGGGTACGCCTCGCGGCCCGGCGGACGACGCAGCAGCAGCGACACGGCACGGTAGGCCTCGGCCTGCTTCGACAGGTCGTCGAAGATGATCAGGACGTGCTTCGAGTCGTACATCCAGTGCTGGCCGATGGCCGAGCCGGTGTACGGCGCGAGGTACTTGAAACCGGCGGGGTCGGAGGCCGGGGCAGCGACGATGGTGGTGTACTCCATCGCACCCGCGTCTTCCAGGGCGCCCTTCACCGAGGCGATGGTCGAGCCCTTCTGGCCGATCGCGACGTAGATGCAGCGGACCTGCTTGGTCGGGTCGCCCGACTCCCAGTTGGCCTTCTGGTTGATGATCGTGTCGATCGCGATCGCGGTCTTGCCGGTCTGGCGGTCGCCGATGATGAGCTGGCGCTGGCCGCGGCCGACCGGGATCATCGCGTCGATGGCCTTGATGCCGGTCTGCAGCGGCTCGTGCACCGACTTGCGCTGCATGACGCCGGGGGCCTGGAGCTCGAGCGCACGGCGACCCTCGATGCCGGCGATCTCGCCGAGGCCGTCGATCGGGTTGCCGAGCGGGTCGACGACGCGGCCGAGGTACCCCTCGCCGACGGGGACGGAGAGGACCTCGCCCGTGCGGGTCACCTCCATGCCCTCTTCGATGCCGGTGAACTCGCCGAGCACGACGACGCCGATCTCGTCCTCTTCGAGGTTCAGGGCGAGGCCGAGCGTTCCGTCCGCGAAGCGCACGAGCTCGTTCGCCATGACCGAGGGGAGGCCCTCGACGTGCGCGATGCCGTCGGCGGCGTCGGTGACGTACCCGACCTCGGTCTTCTGGGCCGCGCCCGGCTCGTAGTCCCGGGCGAACTCCGAGAGAGCCGAACGGATCTCGTCGGGGCTGATGGAGAGTTCTGCCATTGCCATTTCCTTTTCTGAGGGCCGAGGCCCTGTTCCTGTACCGCTCGTACAGCTACTGATATGTGTATGTCGCGGCGCAGGACGCCGGTGAGTGGGGGCCGGCGTCAGCCGGCGAGCTTCTGCCTCAGCGAGCTGAGACGGCTGGCGACGCTGCCGTCGATGACATCGTCGCCGATCTGCACGCGGACCCCGCCGAGGACGGAGGGGTCGACGATGGTGTCGAATCGGATGCCCCGGCCGGCGGTGCCGGCGAGGGTGCGGCCGAGTCGCTCGAGCTGGTCGCTCGTGAGCGGTACGGCGGTCGTCACGGTCGCGACGTCGTAGCCGCGCTGGTCGGCCACCACGCTCGCGGCGTGCTTGAGCATCTCGCCGATACGGCGGCCGCGAGGCTGCAGCACCAGATGGCGGACGATCGAGACCGTCGCCGGTGCGGCGACGCCGCCGAGCAGTCGCTCGACCAGTCGTTCCTTCGCCTCGGCGGCGCCGAGCTTGGAGCCCAGCGCGAGCTCGAGCTCCGCGTCGCCGGCGACGGTGCGGTCGAACGAGAACAGCTCGGAGTCGAGCTCGACGGACGTGCCTGCGGCGATCGCCGCGAGCCGGAAGCCGAGGTCTTCGAGCCCGGCGAGGAAGTCGTCCTGGCTGGACCAGCGGGCCGAGGCCGCGCTGACCAGGACGCCGCGCGCCTCGGTGCCGATGCGGGCTCCGAAGACCCCTTCGACCAGCGCGCGCTTCTGCGCGGCGTCGGCCTCGTTGTCGATGAGCGCCGAGCGCAGCTGCGGCGACCGGCCGATCAGCCGCGCCGCGGCGAGCAGGTCGTCCGCGGTGCGGAGCTCGACGGTGCCGAGCCCCGCGAGCGCGGCGCGGGTGCCGGCGAGGGCCTCCCTCGTTGCGCTACCCATGGATTACTTCGTCCCTCCGGCGGTGGCCTGCTCGGCCTCGAGGTCCGCGAGGAAGCGGTCGACGACGGCCTTGGCCTTCTGGTCGTCGGTGAGCGACTCGCCCACGACGCCCGAGGCGAGGTCGATCGCGATCGTGCCGACCTCGGAGCGGAGCGAGACGAGCGCCGACTGGCGTTCGGCGTCGATCTGCGCCTGGGCGCTCGCGGTCACGCGAGCGGCCTCGGACACTGCGGTGTCCTTGGCCTCGGCGACGATCTTCTTGCCGTCTTCGCGGGCGGTCTCGCGGATACGACCGGCCTCGGCCCGCGCGTCGGCGAGCTGGGCGGTGTACTCCTCGAGTGCCGCCTCGGCCTTGCGCTGCGCCTCGTCGGCCTTCGCGATGTTGCCCTCGATCGCCTCGGCACGCTCGTCGAGCATCTTCTGCACGCGCGGGAGCACGTAGATCCAGAAGAAGACGAGGATGATGACGAAGCAGACCGACGACCAGATGATGTCGTACCACTCCGGGATCACCGGGCTGGGGCTCTCGCCACCCTCGGTTGCAGCGCTCAGAACTGCATGAAGCACATTGGCCTCCTCGGTTGGGGCGGTCGGGTCAGACGAAGATGAAGTACGTCGCGATGCCGATGAAGGCGAGCGCCTCGGTGAAGGCGATACCGATCCACATCAGGACCTGGAGGCGGCCGGCCAGCTCGGGCTGACGGGCGACGCCCTCGATGGTCTTGCCGACGACGATGCCCACGCCGATGGCGGGGCCGATGGCGGCGAGGCCGTAGCCGACCGTCGCGATGTTGCCGTTGATCTCAGCGAGAACGGTGGTTGCGTCCACGTTGGGTTTCCTTTCTTGGGGATGGTTCGGGCGGGTGCCCGGCTCAGTGCTCTTCTGCGACCGCGAGCTGGATGTAGACCGCGGTGAGGAGGGCGAAGACGTAGGCCTGCAGGACGGCGACGAGGATCTCGAACAGCGTGAACACGAAGCCGAACGCGAGCGTGCCGACGCCGAACAGGGTGTACCACCCGCCGGCCGTGAAGAAGAAGAACTGCGTCGCCGCGAAGAAGAGCACGAGCAGGAGGTGACCGACGATCATGTTCATCATGAGTCGGAGGGTCAGCGTCACGGGCCGGATGACGAAGGTCGAGATCAGCTCGATCGGCGTCACGATGATGTAGACCGGCCAGGGCACGCCCGAGGGGAAGAGCGAGTTCTTGAAGAAGTTCTTGGGGCTCTTCTTGATGCCCGCGTAGATGAAGGTGACGTACGAGACGATCGCGAGGACCAGCGGCACGCCGATGACCGAGGTGCCGGCGATGTTCAGGAACGGGATGATGCCCGTGATGTTCATGAACAGCACCATGAAGAAGATGGTGGTCAGGATCGGCAGGAACCGCTTGCCGTCCTTCTTGCCGAGCAGGTCGTACGCGATGTTGACGCGGACGACGTCCAGGCCCATCTCGACGAGGCTCTGGAAGCGGCCGGGCACGACGCGCATGCGGCGCGTGCCGAGCCAGAAGACCAGCAGCAGTGCGATGACCGCCACGAAGCGGACCAGCATGATCCGGTTGATCTCGAACGCGGTGTCCTCGAAGAGGAGGGGGCCGGGGAAGAATTCGTCGATCGACGGCCCGTGGAATTCACCATCATCGGTTGCAGTCGGAACCAGCAGGTTCACAGCGGTAGCTAGCAGCGCTATCTCCTGTTTCGGGGCGTGGAGCTCGGCTCTCGCGTCGTCGAACATCGGAACGGAATCCGCACACGCCGAGGCGGTGGGATTTCCGTGGGGGATCGCCCATACTCTAGCAAGACTTCTACGAGCGGACGAATTGAACCGGGAATCTCCGGTTCAGTCCTCGGTCGGCGCCTTCGGGAGCTGGACATCGCTCGCGTAGGGCAGCCGAGAACGCGCGACGACGAGCACGTCGACGACGAGCGAGGCGATGACGCCGGCCACGATGCTGAGGAACAGGACGGTGCCGTTCAGCCACGGCGCATCCCGCAGCACGAGCACCAGCACGATGAAGAGCACGAACTTCAGCAGCCATCCGCCGAGGACGATCCCGAAGAACGCGCCGACGAAGAGGTCGCTGCCTGCGAACCGGTTCGCGAGCAGGATGCTCGCGGCCGTGATGCCCATGAAGACCACGGCCATCACGGTGCCGACCAGTGCGCTCACGAGCCCGTCGACGCCGGCGAACACCAACCCCAGCACGGCGGAGACCACCAGGATCACGGCGGCGAGCACGCCGCCCCAGACGAGCGCTCGCCTGAGCACGGGGTTGGAGGTGGGGGTTCGGCTGGCGCCGGGCGCGTCGGTCATCGGGCTCCGTTCGGGGGTCCGGGCGATTCTACCGGCGCGGACTGCGCCGGAGCCGGGAGCCCGGTCGATGCCGGCTCGTCCCCCGATTCGGCCCGCTCGGCCGACGCCGAGAGCTCGTCCATCCCGACGAGTGCCTGCGCTGCGTCGCGTTCGGCCGACGGCGTCTCCTCGGCCGTCACGGTGAGTCGCTTCCGGCGCCCCAGCGGAGCGAGCGTCAGGACCGCGCACACGACGAAGCCGACGCCGATGAACGCCAGCGCCCACCGCGCGCTGGTCTGCAGGTATACGGGCAGGACGTACGTGAGGAGGCATCCGATCGCGACGACCGCCGTCCAGCCGTAGAGGATCAACACCGCGTTGAGGTGGGTGTGGCCCATGTCGAGCAGACGGTGGTGGAGGTGCTTGCGGTCGGCCGAGAACGGCGACTTGCCCGCCCGCATGCGCCGGAGGACGGCCATGGCGAAGTCCAGCAGCGGGATCACGAGCACCGCGAACGGCAGGATGATCGGGATGAATGCCGCGAAGAGGTCTTCGATGCCGACCGCTGCCGGGTTGATCTGGCCGGTGACCGCGATGGCCGAGGTCGCCATGAGCAGGCCGACCAGCAGCGCCCCCGCGTCGCCCATGAACATCTTGGCCGGATGCCAGTTGATCGGCAGGAAGCCGGCGAGCGCCCCGACCAGCACGACGGCGATGAGCGAGGCCAGGTTGAAGTAGTTGAACGGCGAGGTCTGCTGCACGATCAGGTAGGTGTAGATGAAGAACACGCCGTTGGCGATCAGCGTCACGCCCGCGACGAGGCCGTCGAGGCCGTCGATGAAGTTCACGGCGTTCATCACGAGCACGATGACGAACACCGTGACGATCGCGCTCATCCAACTCGAGCCCACCGTGATGCCGCCGATCGGCAGGGAGACGATCGAGACGCCCTGCCACGCCACGAGTCCCGCGGCGATGAACTGCCCGGCCAGCTTGGTCATCCAGTCGAGGTCCCACAGGTCGTCGGCGACCCCGAGCAGCACGATCAGCAGCGCCGCGCCGAGGATCGAGAGCACCTGTGCGGGGTTCTCGAAGATGATGGCGACGAGCGAGAAGCGGGTCTCGCCGAACGTCGAGATGAGCCAGGCCGCGCCGAGCGCGACGACGATGGCGATGAAGACGGCGATGCCGCCCAGGCGCGGGGTCGGCCGCGTGTGCACGTCGCGTTCGCGGATCTGCGGGTACAGCTTGTACTTCAGCCCGAGCTTCCACACGACGATGGAGCAGACGAAGGAGACGAAGCCCGCGAGCAGCGCCAGCGCGACGAACAGGGTCATGCGTCGGCCGGCTCCCCCTCGGCGACGGGCGGCTGGAACGCCTCCTCGCCGACGACCTCGATGAGCTGCTCGCGGGTGATCACCCCGGCGCGCACGATCCGCAGGTGGTCTCCCGTGGCGTCGACGATGGTCGAGGAGAGGTCGCCGGGTCGCTCCCCCACTGCCTCGTACGACTCGCCGGCCGCGCCGCCGTCGAGGTAGACCGCGACGGAGTCGCCCAGCATGTCGACCGCGGCCTGCGCGGTCGACGCGGCGGGCTGTCCGCTGAGGTTGGCCGACGAGACGGCGAGCGGCCCGGTCTCGCTGAGGAGCTCGAGGGCGATCCGGTGGTCGGGCATCCGGAGCGCGACCGTGCCGCGGGTCTCGCCGAGGTCCCACTGCAGCGACGGGTGCGCGTGGAGCACGACCGTCAGCCCGCCCGGCCAGAACGCCGCGACGAGCGCGCGCACGCTCTCGGGGATGTCGCGCGCGAGGCCGTCGAGCGTCGGCACGCCGGGGATGAGGACCGGCGGAGGCGAGGTGCGGTCGCGGCCCTTCGCGTCGAGGAGCCGCTGCACGGCCTCGGCGGAGAAGGCGTCGGCCGCGAGCCCGTAGACGGTGTCGGTCGGGAGCACGACGAGCTGGCCGCGCCCGATCGCGCCGCGCGCGAGGCGCATTCCGGTGAGCAGGTCGGCATCCACCGAGCAGTCGAAGATCGCAGTCATGACCGCTCGATTGTAGACCCGCCGCCGGGGCAGGACCGGTGACCCATCGCCGATGAGCGGATGCCCCGGGCGGGGCATCCGCTCATCGTTCCGGTTCGTCGTCGGCGGCCCCGCTCAGCGGCGCCCCGCCTTGCGGCGGAACAGCCAGGCGCCCCACCAGGCGGCGAACGCGATGATGCCGGCGCACCAGCCGATCGCCCACCATGCCGAGTCGCCCATCGGCGTGCCCATGAGCAGGCTTCGGATGGTCTCGATGATCGGCGTGATCGGCTGGTTCTCGGCGACCCATTGGAGCCAGTCCGGCAGGGTCTCGACCGGCACGAACGCGCTGGAGAGGTACGGCAGGAACAACAGGATGAAGCCGTAGCCGCTGGCCGCGTCGGGACTGCCGGCCGCGAGGCCGATCGCCGCGAAGAGCCAGGTGATCGCGAGGATGTACAGCGCGACCATGCCGATCGCCCCGATCCATTCGAGCGGGCCGGCGGTCGGCCGGAACCCGACCAGGAGGGCGACCCCGATGACGATCGCGGTGGCGAGCAGGTTGCGTACGACGCTCGAGACGACGTGGCCGGCGAGCACCGCGCCGGCGTGCAGCGGCATGGTGCGGAACCGGTCGATGATTCCCGTCGACATGTCGCGTGCCACGTAGACGGCCGTCGAACTCGCGCCGAATCCGGCGCACAGCAGGATGATGCCGGGCACGACGTAGTCGACGTAGCCGCCCGACGGGTCGAGTGCGCCGCCGAACACGAACGTGAACAACAGCATCAGCATCACGGGCAGCATGATCGCCATGAGCAACGTCTCGCCGTCGCGGATGGAGTGCGTGAGGCTGCGGCGGATGAAGACGGCCTCTGCGGTGACCGGCCCGAGGCGGGGTCGGGGCCGGAGGACGTCCCCGGCAGCGCCCCGGCTGCCTGCCGGGACCGAGGTGAGCGTGGTCATGATCAGCCCTTCGTCGAGGCGAGGTCGGCGGCCGCGCGCGGCGCGCCGCCGGCCGTGATGGACAGGAACACGTCGTCGAGGCTCGGACGGCGCACGGTCACGTGCGATCCGGGCAGCGCCGACGCGGGGTGCCGGTCGAGCTCGTCGATCGCGGCGCGGAGGCCGTGCACGCTGCCGTCGGTGGGCAGTTCGGCCAGGAGCGCGTCGTCGGCGTCGCGGAGTTCGACGACCTCTCCCCCGACGCGCGCCTTGAGCTCGGCCGCGGTGCCCTCGGCGGCGAGTCGCCCGCCGTCGAGCACGGCGATGCGGTCGGCGAGCCGGTCGGCCTCCTCGAGGTACTGCGTGGTCAGGAGGATGGTGGCGCCGGCCGACGCGATCTCGCCGATCACGGCCCAGAGCTCCTGCCGGCTGCGCGTGTCGAGCCCGGTCGTCGGCTCATCGAGGAAGAGCACGGGCGTGGGCACGACGAGGCTGACGGCGAGGTCGAGCCGACGCCGCATGCCGCCCGAGTAGGTCTTCACCTGCCGCTTCGCGGCGCCTGCGAGATCGAACCGCTCGAGCAGCTCGTCGGCTCGTGCACCGGCCGCCCGGCCGCCCAGACCGGAGAGCCGGCCGAGCATGACCAGGTTCTCGCGCCCGGTGAGGATCTCGTCGACGGCGGCCTGCTGGCCGGTGAGGCTGATGCGCGAGCGCACGGCGTCGGGCTCGCGCGCGACGTCGTATCCGGCGACGAGCGCGGTGCCCGCATCGGGCTTGAGCAGCGTCGTGAGGATGTTGATCGTGGTGGTCTTGCCTGCGCCGTTGGGTCCGAGCAGCGCGAACACGGTTCCCTCGGCGACGGCGAGATCGAGCCCGTCGAGCACCGTGGTCCTGCCGAATCGCCTGCCGAGGCCGCGGACGTCGATCGCGAGGGTCATGGCCTGCGCCTTCCGTTCGTGGTTGTGTAGGTCGTAAACTGTGTATGGCATCCACACACGGTTTAAGTAATACACAGAACTAGGATGGACGCAAGCCCATCGCCGAGAAAGGTTCCGGATGACCGTCGACACCCCGCCCGACCGCGGCGACGCCGAACTCCCCCGCGGCATCGCGCTCGCCTGGGGTGTCGCCGCGAACCCGCAGCGCGGGCCCAAGCGCGAACTCTCGATCGAGCGCATCGTCGAGGCCGCGGTCGAGATCGCCGACGCCGAGGGGCTCGGCGCCGTCTCGATGAGCCGGGTCGCGCAGTCGCTCGGCTACACGACCATGTCGCTCTACCGTTACGTCACCGGCAAGGACGACCTGCTGACGCTCATGCAGGAGTTCGGCACGGGCGTCCCGCCCGAGCTCGGCTCCGATCTCGATGCCGACGACTGGCGCGGACGCCTGCGATTCCTCGCCGCCGAGAACCTCCGCCGCTACCTCGAGCACCCGTGGGTCCTCGACATCCCGATCGACGGCACCCCCGCGACACCGAACAACGTCGCCTGGATGGACGCGATGCTCGAGGTGCTCGCCGACCTGCCGGTCGACGAGTTCGAGCGGGTCGCGCTGATGCTGCTGTACACCGGCAACGTCCGCTGGCGCGGGATCATCGAACGCTCGTACACCGAGGCCGCGCGGAAGGCGGGCATCGACCCCCAGGAGATCGACGACGCCCGCAACGACATCCTCGACACCCTCGTGACCGCCGAGGAGTTCCCCTTCGTACGCCGCGCCATCGACGCCGGCGTCTTCCGCGACGAGTACGCCGATCCCCTCGCGTTCGGCTTCGAACGCATCCTCGACGGCGTGGCGGCCTACGTCGGCGAACGCGCGGCCGGGATGCCGCGGGCCGACCCCGAGCCCTTCCACGACGACGGCGACCCGGCGGTGCTCGCCGACAGGAAGGTCAAGGAGGCCCAGCGGGCCCGTCGCGACGCCGAGAAGCGACTGCGCGACGCCCGCAAGGTCGAGCGGCTCGCGCTCAAGGACGCGCGCGCCCGGCTGTCATCCCGCTCCTGACGCCCGCGGCGTCCGTCGCCGCGCGGTCGTCAGCGCACGAGTGGCTCACCTCACGCTGCGCCGGCGCACGATGGGCTCAGCGCACCGCGGTCGTCGCCCGGTCGCGGAGCGTGAGGTCGCGGTGGTGCGAGATCGCCCGCCAGCCGTCGGCCGCGAGCAGCGCGGCGATCGCGGCAGACTGGTGCTCCGCGTGCTCGACGACCAGCACACCCCCGGGCCGGCACAGGGCGAACGCCCGCCGCGACAGCACCCGGATCACGTCGAGGCCGTCCTCCCCGCCGTAGAGCGCGACGGCCGGGTCGAACCGGTGCACCTCCGCGTCGACGGGCACCATCGCGGCGGGGACGTACGGCGGGTTCGACACGACGACCGCGACCGTGCCGTCGAGCTCCGGCAACGCGTCGGCGAGGTCGCCGGCGACCAGCTCGACGTTCGCGGCACCCACCTCGTCGAGGTTGCGTCGCGCCCACTCGAGCGCCTCGGGCGACAACTCGACGGCGTGCACTCGGGCGTGCGGCACCTCCGTCGCGAGCGCGAGGGCGATCGCGCCGGTGCCGGTCCCCAGGTCGACGGCGACCGGTTCGGGCTCGGCGGCCGCACGCAGCGCGTCCACGGCGAGCTGAGCGACCGTCTCCGTCTCGGGCCGGGGCACCAGCACGCCGGGGCCGACCAGCAGGTCGAGCGCGCGGAACGGCGCCCGACCCGTGAGGTGCTGCAGCGGCTCGCGCGCAGCGCGACGAGCGACGAGCGACGCGAACACCGAGGCATCCGACGCCGAGAGCCGGTCGCCCATCACCATGCGCGCCGCCAGCGCACCCCGCGACAGGTCGAGGACGTGCCCGAGCAGCAGGTCGGCGTCGACCTCGGGGTCGGGGACCCCCGCGGCCGAGAGTTCGACTGCGGCGGCATCGCGCGCCTGACGCAGGGTCGGGGCCGGGGCATCCGGTGCTGGCGCATTCACGCAATGGAATGTAACGCACGGTACGCGACGCCGCCGCGCTCCTAGGCTGATCTGAGTCCCCGCACGACCCAGCCCGAAGAGGAGCCCCGCACATGGCAAAGGTCTACGACAACATCACCCAGGCCTTCGGCGGCACCCCGCTCGTGCGCCTGAACCGCATCACCGACGGTTCCGCGGCGACGGTGCTCGCGAAGCTCGAGTTCTACAACCCCTCCGCGAGCGTCAAGGACCGCCTCGGCGTCGGCATCGTCGACGCCGCCGAGGCCGCCGGCGCGCTGCAGCCCGGCGGCACCATCGTCGAGGGCACGAGCGGCAACACCGGCATCGCGCTCGCGCTGATCGGCGCCGCTCGCGGCTACAAGGTCATCCTCGCGATGCCCGAGACCATGTCGGCCGAGCGCAAGGCGCTGCTCAAGGCCTACGGCGCCCAGCTCGTGCTCACGCCGGGCTCCGAGGGCATGAAGGGCGCCGTCGCGCGCGCCGAGCAGATCGCCGCAGAGACCCCGGGCGCCGTGCTCGCCCGCCAGTTCGAGAACGAGGCGAACGTCGAGATCCACCGGCGCACCACTGCCGAGGAGGTCTGGGCCGACACCGACGGCGGCGTCGACATCTTCGTCTCCGGCATCGGTACCGGCGGCACCCTCTCCGGCACCGGACAGGTGCTCAAGGAACGCAAGCCCGAGGTGAAGATCGTCGGCGTCGAGCCCGCCGAGTCGCCGATCCTCAACGGCGGCCAGCCCGGCCCGCACAAGATCCAGGGCATCGGCGCGAACTTCGTGCCCGACATCCTCGACCGCGACGTCTACGACGAGATCATCGACGTGAACATCGACCAGGCCGTCGCCACCGCGCGCCGCCTCGGCCAGGAGGAGGGCATCCTCGGCGGCATCTCGTCGGGCGCGACCGTGTACGCGGCGCTCGAGCTCGCGAAGCGCCCCGAGAACGCCGGCAAGACGATCGTGGTCATCGTCGCGAGCTACGGCGAGCGGTACCTGTCCACGGTCCTGTACGAGGGTCTGCTTGACTGATCGGGTGCCGATCCTCTCTCGCCTGAAGGAAGACCTCGCGACCGCCCGCGCCCACGACCCGGCTGCACGGAGCGATCTCGAGGTCTTCCTCGCGTATTCAGGCCTCCACTCGATCTGGGCCCACCGCGTGGCGCACCGCCTCTGGGTCGCCGGACTCCGGCTTCCCGCGCGACTGATCTCGCAGGTCACCAGGTTCCTCACCGGTATCGAGATCCACCCGGGGGCCACGATCGGCCGGCGGTTCTTCATCGACCACGGCATGGGCGTGGTGATCGGCGAGACCGCGGTGATCGGCGACGACGTCATGCTGTACCACGGGGTCACCCTCGGCGGGAAGGCGCCGCGGAACACCCCTCCGGGCACGAAGCGCCACCCGACCCTCCACGACGGCGTGACGGTCGGCGCCGGGGCCAAGATCCTCGGCGACATCACGATCGGCGCGTGGAGCGCCGTCGGCGCGAACGCCGTCGTGACCCGCGCTGCTCCCGCCCATTCCCTGCTCGTCGGCGTGCCCGCGGTGCCCCGGCCGCTGTCGGCGGCGACCGCCGACTCGGCGCGCGGCGTCCACGACTGGCACATCTAGCCCGCCGCGCGGGCGTGCGCCGCGCGGCGCTTGCGCTGCACCGTACCGTTGCGCCAGATCGTCGCCTCCGCGCCCGTTCAACCGGCGCGTGAGGCGCGAAGTGGCGCAATGGCGTGAGCCCTCCCGCCCTCGGTGCGCACGCCGGCGCGCGCGAGGATGTCGCGAAGCGGCGTGCCCTCCCAGGCATCGCGCCAACCCCATCGTGCGCACCGCCACTGCGTCACCGCCCGAATCTCGTCCTCGCGCAGCTTCTCCTCGCGCACGACGCGGGCCGCGTTCGAATCCGCTGTGTACTTGACCGCGCCGTCGGCCTCGCCCCAGACCCCGAGCTCCGGCCAGGCGAAGTCGAGGTGGACGACCCGACCGAGCCGAGGGAGGGCGAGTGCGACCTGCCGTTGCGGCTCGGGGATGCCGAGCTCCTCGAATCGGAACCGGCTCAACGTCTCGATCGGCGTCTCGGCGTCGGTGACCGCGCGATCGATCACGGCGCGGACCGCGCGGCTCGACGGGAACGGGAGCCGCGTCTCATAGGCGGTGCGCAGCTCCTCGGGGGTGGAGCGCGGCCGGTCGACGCCGTAACGAGGAATCTGGAGCGCGGCGTCGGCCATCACCAGCGCCGTGAGGAGCGGCATCCGCTTCGCCACGTCGATCACGGCGTCGACGACCCCGACGATGGCGCGACCCTCGACCTCGGTGAGCGTTTCCAAGCCGGTGCGGGCGATCTCCACGACGCCGTTGCGGCGACGACCCGACGTGCCTCCGGCGAGCAGGAAGATCTCGTGCGGCACACCTCCGACGACCGGCAGGCCATGGAGCACCGCAGCCGTGAAGCCCGCGAACACCGGCGCGCGCCGCTGCAATCCGGCGGCGATCGCGCGGTCGCGATGGCGCTCGAGCGGCGTGGCGCGCTCCGAGCGCGCCCGATCGACGTACACGCCTCGGCGCACGGCGACGAGCCCGGCGTGTCGTCGTTGCGTGTCGAGCGTGCCTTGGCGGCCCGACGCACGCACGTCCTTCGCCAGAACGAATCCATCGGGGTTCACCGGGAGCAGCGGATGCGACATCCGAACAGCATCGACGGAGTCCTCGCCGGCGGGGCTGCGCCACGCGAATCCGTGGACGGACCCGGTCATCGACGCCGGTGCAGGACCGCCGCTCAGTGCCGTGGATTGCACCGGGTCCACGCCAGTTGGTCAGCCGTGCGCCATGCAATGCGGCGCGGAGGGCGCAAACAGGCGCGGCGCGCCGGGTGCGCGGCGCGCCGGGTGTGCGGCGGGGAGCACCGGGCACCGGCGCCATCGAGCGCCGAGCGTGCTCAGCCCTGGTCGCCGAGATCGGCCAGGCGCGCCTCCTCGTCGGCGCGGACGGCCGACTCGATGACGGGCTCGAGCGCGCCGTCCATGACCTGGTCGAGGTTGTACGCCTTGTAGCCCGTGCGGTGGTCGGCGATGCGGTTCTCGGGGAAGTTGTAGGTGCGGATCCGCTCCGAGCGGTCCATCGATCGGATCTGCGTCTTCCGTGCGTCGGATGCCGCGGCGGCGAGCTCCTCCTGCTGCCTGGCGAGCAGCCGCGCCCGGAGCACGCGCATCGCGGCCTCGCGGTTCTGCAGCTGCGACTTCTCGTTCTGCATCGACACGACGATGCCCGTCGGCACGTGCGTGATGCGCACGGCGGAGTCGGTCGTGTTGACCGACTGGCCCCCGGGCCCGCTCGACCGGTAGACGTCGATCTTGAGGTCGTTCTGGTTGATGTCGACCTCTTCGGGCTCGTCGACCTCGGGGAAGACGAGCACGCCGGTGGTGGACGTGTGGATGCGACCCTGCGTCTCCGTCACGGGGACGCGCTGGACGCGGTGCACGCCGCCCTCGTACTTGAGGTGCGCCCAGACGCCCTGCGACGGGTCGGACGCGTTCGACTTGATCGCGACCTGCACGTTCTTGTAGCCGCCGAGGTCGGATTCGTCGCGCTCGAGGAGCTCGGTCTTCCAGCCCTTCGACTGGGCGTACTGGATGTACATCCGCAGGAGGTCGGCCGCGAAGAGGGCGCTCTCGGCGCCCCCCTCGCCGCCCTTGATCTCCATGATCACGTCGCGTCCGTCGTCGGGATCGCGCGGGATGAGCAGGCGCCGCAGCTTCTCCTGCGCATCCGCGAGCGCCGCCTCGAGGGCCGGCACCTCCTCGGCGAAGGCGTCGTCCTCCTTCGCGAGTTCACGGGCCGCGTCGAGGTCGTCCTGCGCCTGCGTCCAGGTGCCGTTCGCCGCGACGATGCGCGAGAGCTCGGCGTACCGGCGGTTCGCCTTCTTCGCGCGCGCGGGGTCGGCGTGGAGCGCCGGGTCGGCGAGCTCCTGCTGGAGCTCGCCGTGCTCGGCGATCAGCGCCTGGACGGAGTCGAACATCGACTCAGCGGTGGTCGGACTCGTGCGCGTGGCCGTTGCCGCCCACCGGAGCCGACTTCTGCATGAGCAGGAGGAACTCGGTGTTCGACTGCGACTCGCGAAGTCGGCCGAGGACGGCCTCCAGCGCCTGCTGCGGCTCGAGCCCGGCGAGGGCGCGGCGCAGCTTCCACGTGATCTTGACCTCGTCGGGCGAGAGCAGCATCTCCTCGCGGCGCGTGGACGACGCGTTCACGTCGACGGCCGGGAAGATGCGCTTGTCGGCGAGCTGGCGCGAGAGGCGCAGCTCGGAGTTGCCGGTGCCCTTGAACTCCTCGAAGATGACCTCGTCCATCTTCGACCCGGTCTCGACGAGCGCCGTGGCGAGAATGGTGAGCGAGCCGCCGTTCTCGATGTTGCGCGCTGCGCCGAAGAACCGCTTCGGCGGGTAGAGCGCCGACGCGTCGACGCCGCCCGAGAGGATGCGACCGGATGCCGGTGCCGCGAGGTTGTACGCACGGCCGAGACGGGTGATCGAGTCGAGGAGCACGACCACGTCGTGGCCGAGCTCGACGAGCCGCTTGGCGCGCTCGATCGCGAGCTCCGCGACCGTGGTGTGGTCCTCGGCGGGACGGTCGAACGTCGAGGCGATGACCTCGCCCTTGACCGTGCGCTGCATGTCGGTGACCTCTTCGGGGCGCTCGTCGACGAGCACGACCATGAGGTGGACCTCAGGGTTGTTGATCGCGATCGCGTTCGCGATCTGCTGCAGCACGATCGTCTTGCCGGCCTTCGGCGGCGCCACGATGAGGCCGCGCTGGCCCTTGCCGATCGGCGCGACGAGGTCGATGATCCGCTGGGTGAGCTTCGTCGGCTCGGTCTCGAGCCGCAGGCGCTCCTGCGGGTACAGCGGCGTCAGCTTCTGGAAGTCGACGCGGGCGGCGGCCTCCTCGCCGGTCTGGCCGTTGACCGAGTCGACCCGGACGAGCGCGTTGTACTTCTGGCGGCTGTTCTGCTCGCCGTCGCGCGGCTGCTTGATGGCGCCGACGACCGCGTCGCCCTTGCGCAGGTGGTACTTCTTCACCTGGCCGAGGGAGACGTAGACGTCGCTCGGGCCGGGGAGGTAGCCGCTCGTGCGCACGAACGCGTAGTTGTCGAGGACGTCGAGGATGCCCGCGATCGGGATCAGCACGTCGTCGTCGAGGATCTCGGGCTCGACCTCGTCGCCGCCGCCCTGGCCGCGGCGCTTGCGGTCGCGGTACCGGCTGCGCCGACCGCCCTCGCCCTCGCCCTGCTGGGCGTCGCGCTGCTGCTGGTTCTGGTTCTGCTGACGGCCCTGCTGGCCCTTGTCGGCGGGCTCCTTGGCGTCGCCGCGCTGCTCGTCGGCCTTCTGGTCGCCCTTGGCGTCGCCCTTCTGGTCGCCCTGGCGCGAACCGTCGGCCTCGCCCTTCTGGGCGTCGCCGCGATCGGCGTTGCGGTCGCCGCCGCGTCGGCCGCGGTTGCGGCTGCGACCCTGGCGGGGCTGCTGCTCGGCCGCGGGGGCCTCGCCCTCCGCGGGCTCGGCGGCCTCGTCGGAATCGGCGGCGCGCGCTCGTCCGCCGGTCGCCGCAGCGAGCTCCTCGCGAACCGCGGCACGGGCCGCCTCGCGGGCTGCGTCGTCGGTCGCGTCGGCAGGCACGAGCGAGACGCCCGACCCGCCGCCGTTCACGTGGCCGGCCGCGGCGGTCGCGCTGGTCGCGCGGCGCGGCTGGCGTCCGCGGCGCGCCTGCTGGGCGGCGGGCTGCTCGATCGCGGGCTCGGATGCCTCGGGCTCAGATGCCTCGGGCGCCGCCGCTGCGGGCGCCTCGGGGGCCGCCGCTTCGGCCGGCGCGTCGGCGACGGGAGCCTCGGCTGCGGGCGCGTCGGGAGCGGGCGTCTCGGGGCCGGGGCCTCAGTCTCGGCGGGCGCATCCGCGGCCTGCGCCGCATCGGCCTGCGCCGTGGAGATCAGCTCGACGAGCTCGCCCTTGCGGCGCTTGGAAGCGCCGGAGATGCCGAGGGTGTTCGCGAGCTCGACGAGCTCGGCCACCTTCATGGAGCTGAGGCGCGCAGGGGTGACGACGCCGTCGATGGCTTCGGGAGTGTTGGTCACTGGGGTGTGGTCCTTTCCCCCGGCTGGGCAGAACACCCGCTGGGAGACCTGGTCGCCACGCGGAACGGGAGGATGCGCACGGAGGCGCTGGCCCGCGCGAGGCGAGAGCAAGATTGCTGGGAAGTGCACGATGCGACTGGAAACGCCTTCGATGCGTTCACCGCCGGGTGCCCTGCCAGCCTACCACCAGGCATCCGGTTCGTCGGAATCGCGACGCGCCGTCTGTGGACGGCGCCGGCGATTCAGGCGTCCGCCGGCACGACGGTCGCGCCCTTGAAGTCGACGGCGAGCGCGAGCGCCTGCCACGCGGTGTCCGCGGCATCCTCTGCGACCCGGATCGCGTCGGGGCGCTCGCTCGGATCGCTCGCGAGCACCAGGATCGACGGCCCGGCGCCCGATACGACGGCGGGATGCCCCGCCGTCCGCAGCGCCTTGATGAGCCGATCGGTCTCGGGCATCGCCTCGGCGCGGTACGACTGGTGCAGCTTGTCCTCCGTCGCCTGGAGCAGCAGCTCGGGGCTCTGGATGAGCGCCGCCACGAGCAGGGCCGACCGCGAGACGTTGAACACCGCGTCCTCGTGCGGGACCTGTGCGGGCTGCAGCGAACGGGCGAGCGCCGTCGACATCTCGTGCTCGGGCACGAGGACGAGCGGCGACACCCCGCGGTGCACGATGAGCTTCTTGTGCCGCGGGCCCTCGGGCGTCGTCCAGGCGATCGTGAGGCCGCCGAACAGTGCCGGCGCGACGTTGTCGGGGTGGCCCTCGAGCTCGGTCGCGATCTCCAGCAGGTCGTCGGCGGAGAACGCCTCGACGCCCTCCAGCAGGCCCGCCGCCGCCATGACGCCGGCGACGATCGCGGCACCGGACGACCCGAGGCCGCGGCCGTGCGGGATCGAGTTGCGCGCGACGAGGCGGATCGGCGGCAGCACGAGTCCGCGCTTGGCGAACGTGTGCGCCATGGCGCGCACGACGAGGTGGCGGTCGTCGAGCGGCACCTCGCCCTCGCCGACGCCGTGGACCTCGATCTCGAGGCCGGAATCGATGACCGTGACGTCGAGTTCGTCGTAGACGGCGAGCGCGAGGCCGAGCGTGTCGAAACCGGGTCCGAGGTTCGCACTGGTCGCGGGGACCTTGACGCGCACCGCACGCCCGACGAGGCCGCCGACCGCGCGCGTCGGCGCCGCCACGGGCGGCGTCGGCGCCGAGCTCATGCCCCGAGCCCGAGGACGTCGGCGATCTGGGCGACGTCGACCGGGACGACCGTGGGCTGCACGTCGGCGCCGTCGGCACCGCGCAGCGCCCACTGGGGGTCCTTGAGCCCGTGCCCGGTGACGGTCAGCACGACCCGCGCGCCGGCGGGCACGGCACCGGCTTCGGCACGCTCGAGCAGTCCGGCGACCGAGATGGCTGACGCGGGCTCCACGAAGATGCCGACCTCGGCCGACAGGATGCGCTGCGCCTCGAGGATCTTCGCGTCCTCGATGGCCCCGAAGTAGCCGTCGGTCTCGTCGCGCGCCTGGAGGGCGAGCTCCCACGAGGCGGGGTTGCCGATCCGGATCGCGCTCGCGATGGTGTCGGGGTCGCGCACGGGCTCGCCGCGCACGATCGGTGCCGAGCCGGCGGCCTGGAAGCCGAGCATCCGAGGCATCCGCGTCGAGTTGCCGGCCGCGAGGTCTTCGCGGTAGCCGCGGGTGTACGCGGTGTAGTTGCCGGCGTTGCCGACGGGGATGAAGTGGAGGTCGGGTGCGTCGCCGAGCACCTCGACGACCTCGAACGCCGCCGTCTTCTGCCCCTCGATCCGGTCGTTGTTGACCGAGTTGACGAGGTGGACGGGATAGTTCGCGGCGAGTTCGCGAGCGATGTCGAGGCAGTCGTCGAAGTTGCCCTGCACCTGGAGCAGCGTCGCGTTGTGCGCGATCGCCTGGCTGAGCTTGCCCATCGCGATCTTGCCCTCGGGCACGAGCACCGCAGCGCCGATGCCGGCGTGCGTCGCGTAGGCGGCGGCCGACGCCGAGGTGTTGCCCGTCGAAGCGCAGATGACGACCTTCGCGCCGTGCTCGACGGCCTTGGTCACGGCCATCGTCATGCCGCGGTCCTTGAAGGAACCGGTCGGGTTCATGCCCTCGAACTTGACCCAGACGTCGGCACCGGTGCGGCTCGACAGCGCGGGTGCCGGCAGCAGCGGCGTGCCGCCCTCGCCGAGGGTCACCACGGGCGTCGCGTCGGTCACGTCGAGCCGGTCGGCGTACTCGCGGATGACTCCACGCCATTGGCGCGAGTTCGGCTTCGGGGTGGGCTGGTTCACACTGCTCCTTCGACTCGGAGGACGGATGCGACGGACACCACGACCGGGCTCTCGGCGAGCGCGGCGACGGTGTCGGCGAGGGCCTGTTCGGTCGCGTGGTGGGTGCCGATCACCAGCGTAGCCGTGCCGCTGTCGGCGACGGCCTGCTGGAGCTGCTCCACGGAGACGCCGTGGTCGGCGAAGACATGCGCGATGGCGGCGAGCACGCCCGGCTCGTCGGAGACCTCGAGCGTGATCGCGTACCGGGTCGTGATGCGACCGATGGGGAGCACGGCGACGTCGGCATGGGTCGACTCGCTCGTCCCCGGGCCGCCGATGACGTGGCGGCGGGCGATCGCGACGAGGTCGCCGAGCACCGCGGAGGCGGTCTGCACGCCCCCCGCGCCGGCGCCGTAGAACATGAGCGGGCCGGCCGCGGAGGCTTCGACGAACACCGCGTTGTTCGCGCCGTGCACGGCCGCGAGGGGGTGCTGGCGGGGCACCAGCGCGGGGTACACGCGGACGGAGACGCCCTCCTCCCCCGATTCGGGATCGGTGAGGCGTTCGCAGATCGCGAGGAGCTTGACGACGTAGCCGGCACGGCGGGCGGACTCGACCTGCGCAGCGGTGACTCCGGTGATGCCCTCGCGGTGCACCGCATCGACCGGCACGCTCGTGTGGAACGCCAGGCTCGCGAGGATCGTCGCCTTCTGGGCGGCGTCGTAGCCGCCGATGTCGGCGGTCGGGTCGGCCTCGGCGTATCCGAGGTCGGTCGCGGTCGCGAGCGCGTCCTCGAGGCTCGCGCCGGTCGTGTCCATCCGGTCGAGGATGTAGTTCGTCGTGCCGTTGACGATGCCGAGGATGCGTTCGATCCGGTCGCCCGCGAGGCTCTCGCGCAACGGCCGGATGATCGGGATGGCGCCGGCGACGGCGGCCTCGTACGACAGTTGCGCGCCGACCTGCTCGGCCGCGGCGAAGAGCTCCGGGCCGTGCGCCGCGAGCAGCGCCTTGTTGCCCGTCACGACGTCGGCGCCCGAGGCGATCGCCTGGAGCACCAGGGTGCGTGCCGGTTCGATGCCGCCCATCAGCTCGATCACGATGTCGGCGCCGAGGATCAGCGCGTCCGCGTCGGTCGTGAGCAGCTCCCGCGGGAGGTCGGCGTCGCGCTTCGCGTCGACGTCGCGCACCGCGATGCCGACGAGCTCGATGCGCGCGCCGATGCGGGCGGTCAGCTCGTCGGCGTGCTCGAGCAGCAACCGGGCGACCTGGGAGCCGACCGAGCCGGCGCCGAGCAGCGCCACGCGGATGGTGCGGTATTCGATCATGCGGTGGTTCCTCCGGTCGCCGTCGCCTGGTCGGATGTCTCGGGGCCCGCAGCCCCGACGCCCGGTGCCGCGATGCCCGCGTCGCGGGCGAGCAGGTCGGCCTCGGTCTCGCCGCGCACGATCACCCGCGCCTCGCCGTCGCGGACGGCCACGACGGCCGGGCGCGGCTGGTGGTTGTAGTTGCTCGCGAGCGACCAGCAGTAGGCGCCGGTGGCGGCGACCGCGACGAGGTCGCCGGGGGCGACGTCGTGGGGCAGCCAGTCGGCGTCGACGACGATGTCGCCCGATTCGCAGTGCTTGCCGGCGACGCGCACGAGCGCGGCCGGGGCATCCGAGGCCCGTGACGCGATGCGCACCGTGTAGGCGGCGCCGTACAGGGCGGTGCGGGCGTTGTCGCTCATGCCGCCGTCGACCGAGACGTAGTGCCGCCAGCCGTCGTCGGTGGGGACCGGCTTGATCGTTCCGACGGTGTACAGCGTGATGCCGGCGGGTCCGACGATCGACCGGCCGGGCTCGAACGCGAGCTTCGGCACCGGTACGTCGTGCACGCGACAGGCGGCCTCGACCGAACGGGCGATGCCGGCCGCGATCCGTTCGATCGGCGCCGGGTCGTCGGCCTCGGTGTACGCGATGCCGAATCCGCCGCCGAGGTTGAGCTCGGGCAGCGGCGCGAGGCGAGCGAGCTCGGCATGGACGGCGAGGAGCCGTTCGGCGGACTCGGCGAACCCGGCCGAGTCGAAGATCTGGGATCCGATGTGGCAGTGCAGGCCGAGGAAGTCGAGCGACGCGTGCGCGCGGATACGGGTGCCGAACTCGACGGCACGCGAGAGCGGGACGCCGAACTTCTGGTCTTCGTGCGCGGTCGCGAGGAACTCGTGCGTGGACGCGTGCACGCCGCTGTTGACGCGGAGCCGGACCCGCTGCACGCGGCCGGCCGCGGCCGCGGCGTGCGCGACCCGTTCGATCTCGATCTCGCTGTCGATGATGATCGCACCGACGCCGGCGGCCACGGCACGCTCGATCTCGGCGACCGACTTGTTGTTGCCGTGGAAGCCGATGCGCGCCGGGTCGGCACCGGCCGCGAGCGCGATGGCGAGCTCGCCGCCCGAGCAGACGTCGACGGAGAGGCCCTCCTCGCCGACCCAACGGACGATCGCCGCGGACAGGAACGCCTTACCGGCGTAGTAGACGGTGGCCTCGGATCCGATCGAACGCGCGGCCTCGTCGAGCGCGGTCCGGAAGCGCGCGGCGCGCTCACGGACCACTCGCTCGTCGAGCACGTACAGCGGCGTGCCGAAGCGCGCGGCGAGCGCCTCGGCGTCGACCCCGCCGACGACGAGGCGGCCGTGTTCGTCCCGCCGGGCGCCTTCCGGCCACACCGCCGGCGCGAGCGCGTTCGGATCCGCAGGGGCGGGTGGAACGACGGACGGGGCGGAGGATGCCACGGGGAGAGACCTCACTGGGACGAAGGGAACGAATCGATCACTCGGGGTTCGGCGAGCGAACCCGGATCGGTTCCTGAAGCCACGGTGTGGAGCCCTTGTGGGGCAGTGCACCCGTGCGAGTCTATCCGCGGCCGGATGCGGCGCCGAATCGGATGACGTGCCGCCGTCATCGCCTCGGCGCCTCGCTCAGTCGCAGCTGCCGCGGGCGGCCAGATGCGCCTCGTCGAGCACGAGTCCGGATGCCTCGAGCCCGATGACGACCGAGCCCGGGGCGACCGCGACGTCCGCGACCTCCACGCCCTCCGGCAGGTACTCCGCGGTGCACACGGTGAACGGGTCGCCGCCCAGGATCCGGTCGGCGATCCCCGACAGGTCGATCGATGCTCCCCCAGCTCCGGCCTCGACCGCGGTCGGTCGCAGCAGGATCCGATCACCGGCCGCCTCGGGCGTCGCGGTCGCCGAGTAGCGGATGGGGAATCCGAGGAACTCGATCTCGCCGTCGTACCCGACGGACCCGTCTCCGAGCGTGAACCCGCCGTCGACGCCCTGCCCGACGGCGAGCGTGTTCAGGGATGCCTCGTCGACGGTGATCGTGCCCGTGATGCGACCGACGGGCTTCGTCTGGTCGAGCGGGACGTCGGTGCCGACGACGTCGACGGCGATCGGCGCGCCGTCGACCGTGAGCTCCCGCGCGTGGAGCTCGACGCGCTCGGCCGTGCCGACGATCGACTGCCACAGCACCGAGAACCCGCCGATCTCGGCGGTGACGTCGCCCGTCACGCCGTCGGGGAGCTGCGCCTCGACGTTCTCGGCGATCCGCTCCTGCGCGGAGGCGCGGACGACGGCGTCGACGATGACCAGCACCGCTGTCACGACCACGACCACCACGACCGCGATGGTCCAGCCGCGTGCTGCCCGCCCGAGCGCCACGGTCACATCCGCTCGGGTGCCGAGACGCCGAGCAGGTCGAGGCCGTTGCGGATCACCTGGCCGGTCGCGTCGTTGAGCCAGAGCCTCGTGCGGTGCAGGTCGGTGATCGCGTCGTCGCCGAGCGGGATCACGCGGCAGTTGTCGTACCAGCGGTGGTAGAGCCCCGCGAGCTCCTCGATGTAGCGGGCGACGCGATGCGGTTCGCGCAGCTCCGCCGACTGGGCGACGATCCGCGGGAACTCCTGCAGCGCACCCAGCAGCGCCGATTCCGTCTCGTGCTCGAGCAGTTCGGGCGCGAAGGCCGACCGGTCGACGCCCGCGGCGAGCGCGTTGCGCGCGACCGCCGACGTGCGCGCGTGGGCGTACTGCACGTAGAAGACGGGGTTGTCGTTGGTCCGTCGACGAAGCTGCTCGGGGTCGATCGCGAGCGGCGAGTCGGCGGGGTAGCGCGCGAGCGTGTACCGCAGCGCGTCGGTCCCGAGCCAGGCCTGGAGGTCGTCGAGCTCGATGATGTTGCCGGCGCGCTTGGACAGCTTCGCGCCGTTCACGCTCACGAGCTGGCCGATGAGCACCTCGATGTCCCGCTCGGGGTCGTCGCCCGCGGCGCCGGCGAGTGCCTTGAGCCGTTGCACGTAGCCGTGGTGGTCGGCCCCCAGAAGGTAGATGGTGTGCTCGAACCCGCGGTCGCGCTTGTCGAGGTAGTACGCCGCGTCGCCGGCGAAATAGGTGTACACGCCGTTGCCGCGGCGGATCACGCGGTCCTTGTCGTCGCCGAAGTCGGTGGTGCGCACCCAGACGGCGTCGTCCCGGTCGAAGACGTGACCCTGGGCTCGCAGCCGGTCGACCGCGGCGTCGATCGGCGAGACGCCCGCGTCGTCGGGTGCGTTGAGCCGGCGTTCGCTGGTCCACACGTCGAAGTGCACGTTGAACCGGTCGAGGGAGGCCTGGATCTCGGCCAGCTGGAGCTCGTACGCGATCTCGCGCGCGGTGTGCAGCGCGACCTCGGGCTCCAGGGCGAGCAGGTTGGGTTCGCGCTCGAGCACGCGCGCGGCGAGGTCGGCGATGTAGCTGCCGGGATAGCCGTTCTCGGGGGTCGGCTCGCCCTTGGCCGAGGCCAGCACGGACGCGCCGAAGTTGTCCATCTGGCTGCCGGCGTCGTTGATGTAGTACTCGTTGGCGACGTCGGCGCCGGCGGCACGGAGCACCCGGCTGATCGCGTCGCCGAGCGCGGCCCAGCGGGTGTGGCCGATGTGCAGCGGGCCGGTGGGGTTCGCGGAGACGAACTCGAGGTTGATGCGCCGGCCGGCCTGGGACTCGCCGCGACCGAACGCCTCGCCGGCCTCGACGATGGTGCGGGCCAGCTCGCCTGCGGCCGCAGCGTCCAGTCGGATGTTGATGAAGCCGGGCCCGGCGACCTCCGCGGTCGCGACGCCGTCGATCTCGGCGAGGCCGGCGGCGAGTTCGGTCGCGACCTCGCGGGGGTTCGTACCGAGCGGCTTCGCGATGCGCAGCGCGATGCTCGAGGCCCAGTCGCCGTGCTCGCGGAGCTTCGGACGCTCGAGCGTCACCTGGCTCGGCGCGAGCTCGAGCTCGACCTCGTCGCCCGCGGCACGGCGTCGCTCCACGAGCGTGGTCACGAGGGCGTGCAGGGCGAGTGCGAGGTCGGCGGGAGTCACCAGCAAATCCTACCCGCGGCGTTGATAGGGTTCGACACATGCTGCGCCCGCCCCGAACGGTTCGAGTCCGCGCGGCCGGCGTCGCGCTGGCCGTCACGGCGGCCTGCCTCCTGGCGGGCTGCACCTCCTCCGGTCCCGGGCCGTCCGCGACCCCCGGGGCACCCGACGCGCCGAACCAATCGAACGGTTCGGCGACCGGGTCGCCCGGCGCGTCGCAGGGTGCGTCGGCCGCGCCCGAGGAGACGTCGGAGCCGTCGGAGCCGTTCGCGATGGCGTGCGAGTCGCTGCTCACCCCCGACCAGGTGTACGCGTTCAACCCGAACTACGGCACCGATCCCGGCTACGAACCGTCGGGCACGGCCGTCGTCGCCGTCGTCGACGAGGGCGGCACCGCGTGCGGGTGGATGAACCAGACGAGCGGGGAGATCATCGAGGTCGCGGTCGCGACCCCGTCGGACGACGCGCTCGACGCCCACGGCAACGCCGCCGCGGCCTCGTCCAACCCGGTGCCGACCTACGGCACCCCGCCCGAGGTCGAGGGCTACTTCACCCGCGCAGGCACTGCCGGGACGGCGCAGGTCTTCACCGGGGCGTACTGGATCGTGATCTCGTCCCCGGAGCTGTTCGAACCGGGCGACGCGCAGCAACTGGTGGCCTCGGTCGTCGAGAACCTCCCGGCGGGGTGACCGTGGCGAAGGCATCCGCACCGGGCACGCCGTCGTGGCTCGGCGCCGTCAACGACCGGGTGGGGCTGAGCGCGCTGCTCGACCACGGCCCCCTCACCCGGATCGGCATCTGCGAACTGGTCGGGGTGTCGAAGCCGACGGCGTCGCTGATGATGTCGCGACTGATCGCCGCCGGGGTCGTCGAGGAGCAGGGCCTGCAGGCCGGCACTCCGGGCCGGAACGCCGTGCTGTACGCGGCCAGGCTCGATCGACCGCTCGGCGTCGCGGTCGACCTGGACGCGCACGAGCTGCGCGCGGCACTCGTCGACGCCGCTGGGACGCCGCATCCGGTCGTCCGGCGCGCGTTGCCGACCGACGAGGCCGAGCGCGACGCCGCCGCGGAGATCTCGCGTGCGATCGGCGACGCGGCTGCCGCGGCCGGCGCCGACCCCGACGAGGTGCGCATCGTGTGCGTCGGCATCCCCGGCTACCTGAACCCCGGCGGTCACGGCGAGCTCTACACCGAGACGCTGCCCGGCTGGCCCGTCGTCGGCCTCCACGACGAACTCGAGGCGGCGCTCGGTCGCACGGTGTACGTCGAGAACGACGTGAACCTCGCCGCGATCGCCGAGCGACACCGCGGCGCCGGCATCGACCACCGCGAGTTCGCACTCGTCTGGCTCGGCAACGGCGTCGGCGCGAGCTTCGACCTCTCGGGCGAGCTGTACCGGGGCACCTTCGGCGGCGCGGGCGAGATCGGCTTCCTGCCGATCTCGGCGGATGCCGCGGCGATCGACCCCGACGCGCGCACGATCCAGGATCTCGTCGGCGGTCGCGCGGTCGCGCGGCTCATCGCCGGCGACCGGCCGACCGACGCGGAGCGCGAGGTGCTCGCCGAGCGCATCGCGCACGCCGTGCTCCCCCTGCTCGCGACGCTCGACCCCGGATGCGTCGTGCTGGCCGGACCGACGGCTGCGCTGGGCGGCGACCGGCTCGCGGCATCCGTCGAGGCGACGGTCGCGCGCATCGGACGTTGGTCGCCGGCCGTCATCGCGACGCGCGTGACCCATGAGCCCGTGCTCGCGGGTGCGCGCGAGTTCCTGCGCGCCCGGGTCCGGGAGTACCTCCTCGACACGGTGGCGCGCGTCGCCGTCGGCTGATCGGGCGGTCTCCGCTGGTCGGATCGGTACGTGCCGAGGTGGTAGTGTTGCTGGCTGTGCGCCTCCGTAGCTCAGGGGATAGAGCGCCGGTTTCCGGTACCGTAGGTCGGGGGTTCGAATCCCTCCGGGGGCACTGACGGCGACGGGCCGCGACACGTGATCACGTGTCGCGGCCCGCGTCGTTTCCGGGCTCGTCACCCCGTGGTACGACGTCGGAACGCTACCGCCGGGTGATGCACCGCGCGGAGGCCGTTCCTAGCGTCGAAGGGTGGATCTCCTCGACGCATTCCTGCTCCAGGCCGTCGCCTCGCCATGGCTCGTCGCGATCATGTTCGCGCTGGCGGTGATCGACGGCTTCTTCCCGCCGCTGCCGAGCGAGACGCTGCTGGTCGCCGCGGCCGCCGCCGCTGCGGCGTCCGGCGACCTCGCGCTCGTCGTCCCGCTCGGCCTCGCCGCCGCGGCAGGCGCGTGGGTCGGCGACAACCTCGCGTACCAGCTCGGCCGCCGGATCGGCACCGACCGATTCGCCTGGGGGCGCCGTCCCGG
Source organism: Agromyces sp. LHK192 (assembly GCF_004006235.1). Lineage (NCBI taxonomy): Bacteria > Bacillati > Actinomycetota > Actinomycetes > Micrococcales > Microbacteriaceae > Agromyces > Agromyces sp. LHK192. Next base: position 1,509,420 of record NZ_CP034753.1, on the reverse strand, counting down.
GGTGGCCGCCGCGTTCCGGCGCGCCGAACAGGCGCTCGAACACCGCGGCGCGCCGCTGATCATCGGCGCCCGCTACATCCCGGTGGGCCGGGTGGCCGTCAACCTCTCGGCCGGAGCCCTCGGCTACCCCCGCCGGCGGTTCGCCGCGGTCAGCGCGGTCGCCGGCCTCGCATGGGCCGGGTACGGCACGCTCATCGGCGTCGTCGCGGGGCGCTGGTTCGACGGGCAGCCGGTCCTGAGCGCGGTGCTGGGGGTCGCCGTGGCGATCGTGCTCGGCATCGTGATCGATCGGATCGCGGCAGCCCGACGCCGACGCGCCGAGGCCGCGGCTAGCCTGATGTCGGACGCGCCCCAACGAAACCGGGACCCGGTTCGTTCGATCGGGTGAGGGGGGAACGTCCACCCTCGGGAGGAGCCGCGTTGACCGCCGCCTGGGACGCCGTCGCGACCCGACTCGTCACGGAGCGCGGGGACGCGCTGGTGCGCTACGCCTACCTGCTCACGGGCAGCGACACGGACGCCGCCGACCTGGTGCAGGACGCCCTCGTGCGCACGTTCGGTCGAGCCCGCCCGGGGCTGACCGCCGAGCGGGCCGAGGCGTACGTGCGGCGCGCCGTGTTGAACGGGGTCATCGACCGATCGCGGCGGCGGGGCACGTGGCGGGGCATCCGGCACCTGGTCGCGGCGCCGAGCACCGTCGACACGATCGCAGCGGCGACCGACCTTCGGCTCGACCTCGCCGAGCGCGTGCGGGCGCTCGCGCCGCGGCAGGCGGCGTGCATCGTGCTGCGCTACTACGACGACCTCACCGTCGACCAGGTCGCCGCGACGCTCGGTATCAGCGCGGGCGCCGTCAAGCGGTACCTCTCGGATGCGCTGCGGGCGCTCTCCGCCGCGATCGAGGCGGATGGCGCGGACGCGGACGGCGCGGGTGGTGACGGCGCGGCTGCGAGGCGGAGCTCCGGTTCCGCGACGGCAGGGACGACGCAGGCAGGGCCGGCGCAAGCGGGGCCGGCGCAAGCGGGGCCGGCGCAGAGAGGAGGCGCCGATGTCCGCGCCTGATCCGACGACGAGTCACGACGAGCTCCGCGCGGGGCTGCACCGCGCGGCCGACGGCGCGGCACCCGCATCCATCGACGTGGATGCCGTGCTCGCGCGCAGCCGCTCCGCCCGACGGCGACGGCGCACCGCGCTCGTCGGCACGGCGGCGTCGGTCGCCGGCCTGGTCGTCGTGGCCGGCATCGTGGCCGGGCTGGTCGCGAACGGCCCGCAGCTCGCCACGGGCTCGATGGTCGCGTCCGAGGACGCGGCGACGGATGACGGCGGCGACGCCGGGCAGCTCGGCACAGCGCCGACGGAAGGCGCGGTCGGCGTCGCACCTGCCGACCAGGCGCCGACCTCCGACGACCGGGTGGTGCTCGACGGTCCGTTCACGTGCGGCGAACCCGCCCCGCAGTCGACGACCGCGACGGATGCCCCGGGCGGCGGGCTCGTCGCCACGGTGGACGCCGCGGGCGTCGAGGTGGTGCCGGGCGACCCCTCGCGCGTCGCCGGGACCGCCATCGTCTCGCTCACGAACGCCGGCGAGAAGACCCTGTCGGGGCGGTTGACTCCACGAGTCGCCGTCGGCGTGGTCGACGGGGCGGGCCGTCTCGCCGAGGAGGAGTTCCGCATCCTCACGCGCGCAGACGGCACGGTCCGACTCGGCCCGGGCGAGTCCCTGATCGTCGAGGTCCCCGTGGAGCCCCGGCGGTGCGCCGATACGGGCGCAGGGTCGGATGCGGGCGACCGGGCCGGCGGCGACCGCGCCCGGTCACTGATCGTCGGACTCTCGGTCGATGTCGACGGCCGCGACGCGCCGCTCGTGGTGGTCGCTCCTGCGGTCCCGCTGGGCATCGGCTGAGCGTCCGGCACGGGCGGCCGCCATCCGTGGACGCCCCGTGCCCGACCCCCATAGACTCGGAAACATCCGCGTCGAACGGGGGAACGCACAGGTGCACAGCACGAGACACCGACGTCGACCGGTGCTGGTCATCGCGGCCGCCGTCGCCGCCGTCGCGCTCGCCGGCGTCCCGGCCGCCCCGGCCGTCGCCGAGAGCCCGGTGACGTTCGACGCCTCCTCCCCCGTCGTCGACTCGGCAGGTGTGCTGGGTGCCGAGCTCGACGAGGTCGAGCGGGCCCTCGACGAGGCCGCGGACCGCAGCGGACGCCAGCTGTTCGTCGCCTACGTGCCGACCTTCACCGATCCCGAGCAGGCCGACCAGTGGGCCAACGACACCGCGATCGCGAACAGCATGGGCGACGAGGACTACCTCCTCGCCGTCGCCGTCGAGGGCGGGGCGTACTACCTGTCGGCCGCGGACCAGGCATCCGTCTCCGCCGAGGAGATCGAACGCATCTCGGCCGAGGTGATCGAACCCGAGCTCCGCGACGGGGACTGGGCCGGGGCCGCCGTCGCCGGGGCCGATGCGATCGCGGACTCCGGCGGCTCGGGCGGGCTCGGGTGGACCTGGGTCTGGATCCTCGTCGGCGTGGGCGCGGTCGTCGTGATCGTGGTGCTCCTGCTCGCCCGTCGCCGGAAGCGCGACGCCCCGGGCGGAGGCTCCGGCGGGGCATCCGCTCCGCAGGTGTCCATCGAGGATCTTCGCCGACAGGCCGGCGCGGCCCTCGTCGCCGCCGACGACGCCATCCGCACGAGCGAGGAGGAACTCGGCTTCGCGACCGCCTCGTACGGCGAGGAGGCGACCGCCCCGTTCCGCGACGCCATCGCGTCGGCGAAGGAACAGGTCGCCCACGCATTCCGCCTCCAGCAGCGGCTCGACGACGCCGAACCAGACACCGACGCGCAGCGGCGGGAATGGTACGGCGGCATCCTCCAGGCCACGTCGGCCGCCGACGAGGCGCTCGACGCGCAGGCCGAGCGGTTCGACGAGCTCCGCGCGCTCGAGCAGAACGCCCCGGCGGAGCTCGACCGCGTCGCGCACGCGGCGACGGCGGCATCGGCACAGGTCGCGCCCGCCGTGCAACGGCTCGGCGCGCTCCGCGGCGGCTACGCGGCCTCCGCGACCGCGGCCGTCGCCGACAATCCCGCCCAGGCGGAGTCGCGTCTCGCGTTCGCGCGCACGGCGATCGAACAGGCTCGCACGGCCCTCGCCGACGGCGACACCGGCGAGGCCGCCGTCGCGATCCGCGCGGGCGAGGAGGCCGTCGACCAGGCGACCGGACTGACCGCGGCGATCGAGCGGCTCGCCGCCGACCTCGCCGCAGCCGACGCCGCGATCGCCGCCGGCGTCGCCGGACTCGAACAGGATGCATCGGCGGCGGCCGCGAATCCGGCACCCGGCCTTGCGGAGCTCGCGCAGCAGACCTCGGCCGAGGCCGCCGCGATCCGCGCCGCGATGGGTGCTCCGGGACGCGACCCGTTCGCGCTGCAGGCTCGCCTGCAGCAGGCCGACGCCCGCATCGACGGGGCGCTCGGCGCCGCCCGCGAGGCTGCCGAGGCACAGGCCCGCGCCGCCGCGCAGCTCGACCGTTCGCTCGTGACCGCCAGGGCGCAGGTGCAGGCCGCAGAGGACTACCTCGTCGCCCGGCGCGGGGCGATCGGCGCCGAGGCGCGCACGCGGCTCGCCGAGGCCGGCCGGCTCCTCGCGATCGCCGAGCAGGCCCGCGGCACCGACCCCGCCGGCGCGCTCGGCAACGCCCAACGGGCGGAGTCGCTCGCCGGCGAGGCGATGCGGCTCGCGCAGCAGGACGTCGGCGGGTTCGGCGGTGCGGCGGGCGGCATGCCCGGCGGCGGCTGGGGTGCGCCCCAGTCGGGATCGGGTGGCGGCGACATGTTCGGTGCGGTGCTCGGCGGCATCCTCATCAATTCGATGCTCGGCGGCGGCGGAGGCGGCGGAGGCGGCTTCAGCGGAGGCGGCGGCTTCGGCGGCAGCGGCAGCCGGCGCGGCGGCTTCGGCGGCGGCCGCTCGGCGGGCAGCTTCGGCGGGGGCGCGACCCGCGGCCGACGCGGCAGCGGCGGCCGCTTCTGACCTCCACGACCACGACCCCGGAACCCACCACCACGACCCACGACCCACGAGCCGGGCCACCGGCTGATCGAAAGGAACGCAACATGACCAAGCAGTCCATCTTCGGGCGCATCTCCACCCTGGTGCGCGCGAACATCAACGCCATGATCGACCAGGCCGAGGATCCCGAGAAGATGCTCGACCAGATGGTTCGCGACTACACCAACTCGATCGCCGACGCGGAGGCCGCGATCGCCGAGACGATCGGCAACCTGCGCCTGCTCGAGGACGACCATCGCGAGGACGTGCGCACGGCCGCCGATTGGGGGGCCAAGGCGCTCGCGGCGAGCCGCAAGGCCGACGAGTACCGCACGTCCGGCGACACGGTCGACGCCGACAAGTTCGACAACCTCGCGAAGGTCGCACTCAGCCGCCAGATCTCGGCCGAGAACGAGGCGCGCACGGCTGAGCCGCAGATCGCCTCGCAGACCGAGGTCGTGGACAAGCTCAAGTCGGGACTGGCCGGCATGAAGGAGAAGCTCGTCCAGCTGCAGAATAAGCGCAACGAACTCGTCGCGCGGTCGAAGACCGCGGCGGCGCAGCAGAAGGTGCACGACGCGGTGAAGTCGATCGACATCCTCGACCCGACGAGCGAGCTGGGTCGCTTCGAGGACAAGATCCGCCGCGAGGAGGCGAAGGTGCGCGGACAGGCCGAGCTCGCCGCGTCCAGCCTGGACGCGCAGTTCAACGAGCTCGACGACCTCGGCGAGCTCACCGAGGTCGACGCGCGGCTCGCCGCGCTGAAGTCGGGCGGCGCGCAGGGCCAGCTCGGCAGCTGACCCCGCACGGCGGCGTCCGACGCCCACCGAAGCGATCGACGGATGCCTCGGGCCGCGCGCCCGGGGCATCCGTCGTCTGCGCCCGAAGGAGTGCTCCGGCACGGAAGGGCCGGAGTCCCTCCTCCCCGCCCGATCCGCACGGAACACCCGCACCGCGCCATACTTGGAGGATGCCCGCCACGTTCGTCGTCGTCCCCGTCTGGCAGGGCTCCGTCTCGGCGCGCGCGATGAGTCATGCCGACGGGGCCGACGCGATCCGGGGCGACCTGCCTGCCGCCGCGACCGTGGTGGTCGAGGTGCCCGCCGAGGCGGGCGAGTCCCTCGACACCGGTGTGCGCCGGTACAGCGCGCTGCAGCGGATGCGCGAGCGCACGGCGCAGGCGTTGGATCCGGTGGACGGACTCGCCGTCGTCGTGGGCGGCGACTGCAGCGCTGCGATCGCCGGCGTCGGGCGTGCGGCGCGCCGCACCGGCGGCGACCTGGCGGTGCTCTGGCTCGATGCCCACCCCGACCTGAACACCCCCGACTCGTCTCCGTCGGGCGCGTTCGGCGGCATGGTGCTGCGCGCGGTCGCCGGTGAGGGCGCCGACGGCCTCCGCCTCGAGGGCGACGAGCGCGTCGATCCCGCGCGGATCGTGCTCGGCGGCATCCGGGCGATGGACGACGCCGAGCAGGAGTTCATCGACGCGCACGGCGTGACGGTGCTCGCTGCTGCGCAGGTCGGCGACCCGGTGGGCGTGATCGCCGCGCTCGAGGCCACCGGCGCGTCGAACGTCTACGTGCACGTCGACCTCGACGTGCTGGATCCGTCGGCGCTGGCCGGCCTGAGCTATCCGATGCCGTTCGGCGTGTCGGCCGCCGACCTCGTGCAGTCGGTCCGATCGGTGGTCGAGCGCTTCCCGCTCGCGGGGGCGTCGATCGCCGGATTCGCGCCGCGCACCCCCGAAGCCGCGGAGGACGACCTGCCGACGATCCTCAGGCTCGTCGGCGCGCTCTCGGCGCCGGTGGCGCGGCCCGAGGCCGACTGACCTCGGCCCCGATCGTCTGCGCGCCGACCGTCCTACCCTCCGGGTCGTCCGTAGCGGTGCGCCGCCGTGAGCGCCAGCCCTCCCCGGTTCCGACGTCGGTGCCTAGGCTGGCCTGAGGCGCCGGCACGGCCGTTCGGCGGCGGGGAGGAATCGAGATGACAGCGCGGCAAGTCGACGTGATCGTGATCGGCGCGGGTCCGGTGGGCGAGAACGTCGCCGATCGGGTTCGCGCCGCCGGGCTCGAGGTCGTGATCGTCGAGCGCGAACTCGTGGGCGGCGAGTGCTCCTACTGGGCGTGCGTGCCGTCGAAGACGCTGCTGCGCAGCCCCGCGGCCCTGCGCGCGGCGCAGCGCGTGCCGGGTGCGGCCCAGGCGGTCACCGGCGACCTCGATGTCGACGCGGTGCTCCGCCGTCGCGATGCGTTCGTGTCGGACTGGTCGGACCGTGGCGGCGTCGAATGGCTCGAGTCGGTCGGCATCGGGCTCGTGCGCGGCTCGGGGCGGCTCGACGGGCCGCGCCGGGTGGTCGTCACGCACGACGACGGTTCGACGACGGCGCTCGAGGCGCGGCACGCCGTCGTCGTCGCGACCGGCTCCGATCCCGCCATGCCGCGCGTCGAAGGGCTCGCGCAGGCGCGCCCGTGGACGAGTCGCGAGGCGACGAGCGCCGAGCAGGTGCCCGCACGCCTGGCGATCATCGGCGGCGGTGTCGTGGGCGTCGAGATGGCGACGGCGTACGCCGGGCTCGGGTCCGAGGTCACGCTGCTCGCGCGCTCGACGCTGCTGTCGGGCTTCGAACCGTTCGCCGGGGAGGCCGTGACGGCCGGCCTGCGCTCGCTCGGCGCGACCGTGCGCCTCGGAGGAACCCCGGCGCGGGTCGAGCGAGACGATCGCGGCATGATCGTGCTGACCCTCGACGACGGCGAGCGGATCGTCGCCGACGAGGTGCTCGTCGCGACCGGGCGGTCGCCGCGCACCGACGATCTCGGGCTCGAGACCGTCGGCCTGGAGTCCGGAGCGTGGATCGACGTCGACGACACGATGCTGGTCGGCGGCGCGGATGCCGCGGCCGACGGCGCGACCGACTGGCTCTCGGCCGTCGGCGACGTGACCCACCGGGCGCTGCTCACCCACCAGGGCAAGTACCAGGCGCGCGCGGCGGGCGACGCGATCGCCGCCAGGGTGCTCGGCCGGCGACTCGACGATGCGCCGTGGGGCGCGCACGTCGCGACGGCCGACCACTCCGCGGTTCCGTCGGTGGTGTTCGGCGAGCCCGAGGTCGCGGCCGTCGGACGCACCGAACAGCAGGCGCGCGACGCGGGCCTCGACCCTCGGGTCGTCGAGGTCGGCCTCGACTCGGTGAGCGGCACCGGCATCCACTCCGACGGCGACCCCGGCCGGGCGAAGCTGGTCATCGATCCCGAGCGCGGCGTGCTCGTCGGCGCGACGTTCGTCGGGCAGGACGTCGCGGAGCTCCTGCACGCCGCCACGATCGCGATCGTCGGCGAGGTGCCCGTCGACCGCCTCTGGCACGCCGTCCCGTCGTTCCCCACGATCAGCGAGGTGTGGCTGCGGCTGCTCGAGGCGCTCGGCCGGCCGGGAGCCGATCGTTGAGCGCTCCGGGAGCCGACGCGGCACGCTCCGAGCTCGTCGTGCGGATCCGCCTGCTCGATTCGCCGATCAGCCTCGCCGGCTACGCCTTCGCGACCGCGGTCGGATGCCTCTGGGGGTTCGTGCTGAGCACCGGCCGCATCGAACGGCGTCGCGGCCTGATCGTCTTCACCGGCATGCCGAAGTGGTCCTTCGGACGCGGCGGCGCGTGCGTCGGCGGGGTATACCTCACCGACCGCAACACCGGGCACCGGGTGCTCGGGCACGAGGCGATCCACCGCAGGCAGTGGCGCAGGTTCGGCATGCTTTTCCCGCTGCTCTACCTGATCGCCGGGCGCGATCCGCTGCGCAACCGCTTCGAGGTCGAGGCCGGGCTCGAGGCGGGCGGGTACCTGCCGAGGCGCGGACGCGCACGAACCCGGCGCTGACCCCGGCACCGCGCGGGACGCCGGAATCACGTGAGACGCCGAACGGCGCGGATGCCGAGGCATCCGCGCCGTTCGATCCCGACGGGCCGGGTCGCGACCCGTTCCGGCTCAGTTCGCGAGGGCGGCGGCGATCGCCTCGACGAGCGCCGGCATGCCGTCCTCCCAGTCGAAGCTGAGTGCCGTGGGCGGCGAGACCGACGACACCGTGATCGGGTCGTAGACCGAGGCCACCCTCCCGGCGGCGAACGCGGGGACCACCTGCAGTTCGGGCTTCGCGAGCGAGGCCTCGGCCGAGGCCTGGTCCGTGGCGAAGTTGATGATGAGGTCGCTGTCGAGCGCGTCGACCTGCTCGTAGCTCAGGTCGTAGTAGAAGCCGCCGTCGCTCGTGTCGAGCTCCTCGACGCTCGGCGCGACCACGAGACCGAGCTCGGTGAGCACCTGCACGCGCGAGTCGACCGCGGTGTAGACCGACATGCTGCCCTCGGCGTCCCAGATGCTCGCGAAGGTCGCGCCCTCGAACTCGGGGTGGGCGGCCGCCTGCTCGGCGAGGCCGGCGCGGATGTCCTCGAGGAGGGCGTCGCCCTCCTCGGCGAGGCCGAGCGACTCCGCGACGATGCTGATCTCCTCGTCCCAGGGCGTGGTCCACGGCGCCTCGGGGTAGGCGACGACCGGGGCGATCTCCGACAGCGTCTCGTACTGCTCCTCGGTGAGGCCGGAGTACGGGGCGAGGATGAGGTCGGGGTCGGCCTCGATGAACTCCTCGTAGGGCACGGTCGCGCCGCCCTCCGGGTCGCTGAGGAGCGCGGGCAGCTCGACGCCGGCCTCCTCGTATGCGGCCTCGACCCAGGGGAGGTAGTTGCCCTCGCCGACGGTCCAGACCTGCTCCGCGATCGCGACCGGGTACACGCCCAGTGCAGCGGCCGCCTCGGTGGAGCCCCAACCCCAGGTCGCGACGCGCTCGGGGGCGGACTCGATGACGGTCTCGCCGAAGGCGTGCTCCATCGTGATGGGGAAGCCCTCGCCTGCGGCGGGTGCGGCGCTCTCGGCGCTCTCGGTCGAGCCGCTCGCGCAGGCGGAGAGCGCGAGTGCGGTGAGCGCGGCGCCGGCGACGGCGATCAGCGGGCGACGGATTCGCATGGAGGTGCTCCTCGGTTCGTGATGAGGGGGGATGAGGCAAGCCTAACCTCACTGTCGCTCCATGGCGAACCGGACCTCAGACTCCGGCGCTGTGGAACCGGCCGATCGGCACCACCATCGGGCCTCCCGACACCGGATCCGGGATGACCCGCGCCTCGAGGTCGAACGCACTCCGAACCAGGTCGGCCGTGAGCACGTCCTCCGGGCCGCCCTCGGCGACGACGCGCCCCGCGGACATGACCACCAGGTGGTCCCCGTACCGAGCCGCCAGGTTCAGCTCGTGGAGCACCATCACGACGGTCGTCCCGCGCTCGCGGTTGAGGTCGGTGAGGAGGTCGAGCAACTCGAGCTGGTGCGTGACGTCGAGGTACGTCGTCGGTTCGTCGAGCAGCACGATGTCGGTCTGCTGGGCGAGGACCATCGCGATCCAGACGCGCTGCCGCTGCCCGCCCGACAGCTCCTCGATGCGCCGGTCGGCGAGGTCGGCGACCCCGGTCGCCTCGAGCGCCTCGGCGACCACGAGGTCGTCATCGCTCGAATGACGACCGAACCATCCCTGGTGCGGGTAGCGACCACGGCCGACGAGATCGGCCACGAGCACGCCGTCGGGTGCGATCGACGACTGCGGGAGGACGCCGATCCGTCGGGCGACATCGCGGCGCGGCATCCGGGTCACGTCGCGACCGTCGAGCGTCACGCGGCCCGCCTCGAGCGGATGCAGGCGCGCCATGCCGCGCAGCAGCGTCGACTTGCCGCACGCATTCGGTCCGACGATCGAGGTGATCCGGCCGGACGGGATCGCGAGGTCGAGCCCGTCGATCACCCGGCGGCCGTCGTACCCGAGGCAGGCGCCCTCGACGGCGAGCCCCGGTCGGGTCTCCCCCGGTACGGCGGCGGACTGGATGGACGCGCTCATGCGCGACTCCTCTCGGTGCGGGCGAGCAGCCACAGCAGGTACGGCGCTCCGATGATGCCGGTGACGATGCCGACCGGGGCGGGAAGCCCCGGGATCGCGAACTGGCCGGCGACGTCGGCGGTGAGGGTCAGCACCGCGCCGACGACGGCAGACGCGGTCAGGGCGGCACCCCCGCCGCCGACCAGGCTTCGGGCGATGGCCGGGGCGATGAGCGCGATGAACGCGATCGGCCCGGCGACGGATGCCGCGACCGCCACGAGCGCGACGGCGGCGAGCAGGAGCACGATCCGGCCGGTGTTCGCGGGCACCCCGAGCGCCGCCGCCCGGTCGTCGCCGAGGGCGAGCGGTCCGAGCACCCGGGAGGCGACCGCGACCGCGACGACGCCGACGAACACGCCTGCGGCGAGCAACGCCAGGTCCTCGCCGCGGACGTCGGCGACGCTGCCCACCGTCCAGTGCAGCGCCGCCTGCGCCTGGCGCACCTCCGCCGTGGCGAGCAGCCACGTCACGGTCGATCCGCATACGTACGACATGCCGACGCCCACGAGCACGAACCGCACGCCGTGCAGGCCCTGCCGCCAGGCCGCCGCCCAGATGACCAGCGCGACGCCCACACCTCCGAGGAACGCGAAGCCCGCGACGAGCGCGCCGCTGAGCCCGAGGCCCAGCAGCACCCACACCGCACCGAGGCTGGCGCCGCCGGAGATGCCGAGGATGTCGGGACTGGCGAGCGGATTCCGCAGGGTCGACTGGAACACGGCCCCCGCGAGCGACATCGCGGCACCCACGAGCAGCGCCGCGACGATGCGGGGCATCCGCAGTTCGAAGACGACGAAGGAGTCGATCCGGCTGCCCTGCCCGAGCAGCACGGCGAGGAGCCGGTCCGGAGTCACCGCCGCGGCGCCCAGCGAGGACGCCGTGAGTGCGACGACGAGGCCGACGAGCGCAACGGTCGCGATGACCACCGCCTGGCGGCGGCCGCCGCGTCGACGGGCGCGGGCGATGTCGTCGGCGGTGATGGCGCGCGTCGCGGCGGCCGCGCTCACAGGCCCGCCACCTTGCGGTTGCGCGCGATGGCGATCAGCACGGGCGCGCCGAGGAACGCGGCGACCACGCCGGCTTCGAGCTCGGTGTTCGGCACCACGAGCCGGCCGATCACGTCGGCGGTGAGCAGCATGATCGGCCCGAGGACCAGCGACACGGGAACGATCCAGCGGTAGTCGCTGCCGACGAGGCGCCGGGCGGCGTGCGGCACCACGAGCCCGACGAGGGCGATCGGGCCGGCGAGGGCGGTCGCGACACCGCTCAGCAGCACGATCGCCGCACCCGCGACGCCGCGCGTCGTGCCGACGTTCTGGCCCAGCGCCTTGGCGACGTCGTCGCCGAGGGCGAGCAGGTTCAAGCGGTGGGCGAGCGCGAACGCGAGCACGACCCCGGCGAGGAGGAACGGCAGCAGGTCGGCGACCGTCGACAGGTCGCGTCCGGTCAGGGACCCGACCGCCCAGAACCGGTACTCGTTGAACGTCTCGGTGTCCCGGAGCAGGACGAGCCCGATCATCGGCGTGAGGAAGGCGGTCACCGCCGCGCCGACGAGTGCGAGCCGCACGGGTTCGCCGCGTCCGACCGTGAAGACGATCGCCGCCGCGGCGGCGGATCCGGCGAATGCGAGCCAGATGTACCCGTACGGGCTCGTGATCCCCGCGAGCGAGATGCCGAGCACGATCGCGAGCGAGGCACCCGAGTTGAGGCCGAGCAGGCCCGGGTCGGCGATGGGGTTGCGGGTCACGCCCTGCACCAGGGTGCCGGCGAGACCGAGGGCGATGCCCGCGGCGAGGCCGATGACGGTCCGGGGGATGCGCAGGCGCACGACCACCGACTGGTCGGCGTCGCCGAGGTCGGGGGCGACGATCGCCTGCCAGACCTCCCCCGGGTCGATCGATCGCACGCCGAACGCCAGACTCGCGAGCACGACGAGCGACAGCACGGCGACTGTGCCGGCGAGCACGAGGATGCCGCGTCCGACGGAGCCTCGGGCCGCGGCGGGCGGGGCGGCCCGAACCGAGGTAAGCATCACCTAAGTCTGACACACCGATCGGCCGGCCCACCGCCCTCCGCCGCTCGCCGGGGCCACCTGCGCGGGCCGCGATGACGGGCGCCGCGCGAACCCAACCGTCCCGTCACCAGACCGGCGGCCGACGCCTCCCCCGCCTCGCGGCGCGCTCGAACTGCGCGGCGATGGCGAACAGCGTCGCCTCGCCGCCCGGCCGGCCGATGAGCTGCACGCCCATGGGCAGTCCCTCGTCGGTGTCGTGCACGGGAAGCGTGATCGCCGGCAGCCCCGACACGTTCACCATCGACGTGAACGGCGTGAACGCGACCTGCTGCGCGAAGTTCCGCTCGCCGTCCTCCGCGTCGTACCAGCCGACCGGCCGCGGCGTCATCGCGAGGGCGGGCGTCAGCACGGCGTCGAAGGGGGCGAACCGGCGGATGACCCGTCGCTCGTACTCCGCCAACCACGACAGCGACTCGGCGAGCGCACGTGCCGGCAGTTCCCGCCCTCGGCGCACGAGCCAGCGCGTGAGTGGTTCGAGGAGCTGCTCCGCCTCGCCGTCGACGGGGATGGTCGCGGCACCGGCTTGCCACACGGCCCGGAACGCGTCGGGATAGCCCGGTTCGGGTTCGGGCGGCATCGCCTCGACGCCGTGCCCGAGCCGCTCGGCAAACTCGACCGCACGGTCGAGCGCGGCCATGGCCTCGGGGGCGACGACGACGTCGGTGAAGTCGTCCCACGGGGAGTCGAGCATGACACCGAGCTGGAAGCGCCCCTCGCCCCGGATCGCCGCCCCCAGGAACGGCCCGTCGTCGCCCGGCGCCCGGACCGCGTACGGGTGCCGGGCCGGATACCCGTTCGGCGCGATGATCCCGTCGAGCAGGAGGGCGGCATCGGCGACCGTCCTGGCGATGGGGCCGGCGACGCCGAGTCCCGCGAGCGACCCGAGCCCGGATCCGGCCGGCACCCGGCCTCGCGACGGCTTCACGCCGACGAGCCCGCATGATGCCGCGGGGATGCGGATCGAACCGCCTCCGTCGGACCCCGGCGCGAAGGGCAGGAGTCCGGCGGCGACCGCGGCCGCCGCTCCCCCGCTGGACCCCCCGGCGCCGCGGCTGAGGTCCCATGGCGTCCGTGCAGGCGGGAAGGCCAGCCCCTCGGTGTACGACGGCATCCCGAACTCGGGCGTCGCGGTCTTCCCGAGGCTGACCGCTCCGGCCGCGTCGACCGCCCGCACGAGGTCGTCGGACTCGGCCGCCACGTGCGCGGCGAAGGCCCTCGACCCGAACCGGGCCGGCATCCCGGCTCGCAGGTGCAGGTCCTTGTCGGCCAGCGGCATGCCCCACAGCGGCGCAGCCTTCGGCACCTCGCGCTCGACGTCGGATGCCCGCTCCAGCGCGGCTCCGGCGTCGACGTGCGCGAACGCGCCCACCGTGTCGCCCAGCCGTTCGATGCGGGCCAGGTAGTGGCTCGTCGCCTCGGTCGGCGTCACCTCGCCGCGCTGGAGGAGCTGGTGCAGCTCGAGGGCCGTGTACTCGTGCAGGTCGCCGAAGTCGGTCACGACACGAGCCTACGGCGATGCACCGCCGGGGCATCCGCCCGCAGCGGCATCGGTCAGTGCTTCAGCGACCGCTGCAGCATGACGGTGCCGAGCCACCGGTCGAACTTGAACCCGACCTTGCCCATGCGGCCGATCTCGACGAAGCCGAACCCCCGGTGCAGGGCGATCGACGCGTCCGCGCCCTGGTCGGCGATGACGGCGATCATCTCCTTGAGGCCGGCCTCCTTCGACCGGTCGATGAGGGCGCCGAGCAGCGCTCGACCGAGGCCCTTGCCCGATGCCGCCGGCCCCAGGTAGATCGAGTTCTCGACGGTGAACCGGTAGGCGCGCTTGGTCTTCCAGGGGGCGACCAGGGCGTAGCCGAGCAGCTGGCCGCTCGGCGACTCGGCGACGAGGAACGGCATGCCGAGCTTGTCGAGGTAGGCGTACTTCTGCTTCCACTCGCGCAGCGTCATGGCGTCCTCGTCGAACGTGACCGTCGAGTTCGCGACGTAGTAGTTGTAGATCTCCCGCACCGCGGGCAGGTCCGCGGCGCGCGCGGTGCGGATGGTGTACGCGAACGGCGCTTCGGGCGGCTCGGGCTTGCGCAGGTGCTGGGGCAGCTGCCGCCGCGCCTGGTATTCCTCCTCGAGCATGGCGGCCACGATACCCCGCGCACCCGACGTGCGGAACATCGCGACCCGCGGGGCGATCTCAGGCCGCGGGGATCGCCCAGTCGACCGGTTCGCCACCCTGCTGCACGAGCAGCGCGTTCGCCCGGCTGAACGGCTTCGAACCGAAGAATCCGCGCGACGCCGACAACGGGCTCGGGTGGACCGATTCGACCGTCGGCACGCCGCCGAGCATCGGCTTCAGCCCCTGCGCGTCACGGCCCCAGAGGATCGCGACGAGCGGCGTGCCCCGCTCGACCAGCACCCGGATCGCGTGGTCGGTGATGCGCTCCCACCCCTTGCCCCGATGCGACGCCGGGGTTCCGGGCCTCACGGTCAGCACGCGGTTGAGCAGCATCACGCCGTTGCGGCTCCACGCGCCGAGGTCGCCGTGCGCGGGCGGTTCGACGCCGAGGTCGTCGCGCAGCTCGCGGTAGATGTTCGCGAGGCTCCGCGGCAGCGGACGCACGTGCGCCTCGACCGCGAACGAGAGCCCGATGGGATGCCCCGGCGTCGGGTACGGGTCCTGTCCGACCATGAGCACGCGCACCTCGTCGAGCGGCCGTGCGAAGGCCCTGAGCACGTGGTCGCCGGCGGGAAGGTATCCGCGCCCGGCCTGCGTCTCAGCGCGGAGGAAGTCGCCGAGCGCGGCGAGATCGCCGGCCACGGGCGCCAGGGCCCGCGCCCATCCGGCGTCGATCAGCCCGGCCTCGGCGAGCTCGTCGAGGGATTTCGCCACGCCGGTCACGCACCCATCGTCGAGACGACGACGCCCTGCTCACCGGGCAGCACGCGCCACACGCTGCCCCGGCCGGCGACGACGAGGCCGCCGTCGCCGACGACCAGCACCGTGCGCTCGTCGATCGCGAGGCCGCCCGCGATCAGGCCCGCCTCGACGGCGGCGACCACGCGCGACAGCGCGCCCCACTGCGCGGCGTGCACGTCGATCGCGATGTCGACCAGGCCGATCCCGGGAGCGAGCTGCACCTCGTCGAGCCCCTGCGACACCGGTTCGGGCGCGACGTCGACCCCGCCGATGCGGTATCCGCCGATGATCGCCTGCTCGGCGGCCACCGCGGACCCGGCGGAGTACCCCAGGTACGGCACGCCGTCCGCGACGAGCCGGCGCAGCTCGCCGAAGTGCTCCTCGAGCGCGTCGCGATACGCGGGGATCGAGCCGCCGCCCACCATGACGCCGTCGACGTCGGCGAACGCCGTCCGCGGGATCGGTTCGCCGTGACGCACCGCGGTGACGTGCGCCGAGACCTCGCCGCCGCTGCGCAGGTCGGCGACGAATCGTTCGGCGAGCGCGTCGGGGTCGTCGGCGCGGACGACGACGACCGCGACGCGCGGGATCGCGCGGCCCGAGGCATCCGTGTCGCGTCCGCTCGCGCCGGCCGCCCGCGCCGCCGCCTCGGCGACGAAGGGGCCGTAGACCTCGCCCCCGGCGTCCCAGCCGCCGCCCATCAGGTGCACGCTCATCGTCGCTCCTCGTCTCCCGTGTCGTCGTGGGCGATGAGGTCGGCGCCCTCCCGTTCCGCGAAGAGGTCCTCGACCTCCTCGGCCTCGGTCGCCGCCGCGGCCGCGGACTCGCCTGCCGCCTCCTGATGCGTGCGGATCGTGTCCGCGATCCGATCGTTCAGGATCGAGATCACGGTCGCCGAGGCGACGCCGACGATCGCGATGCCGCCGATCATCAGCAGGGTCGCATAGATGCGCCCCATCGTGGTGACCGGGTAGGTGTCGCCGTAACCGACCGTCGCGAGCGTGACGATCGCCCACCAGACCGAATCGCCGAACGTCGTGATGTTGGCCCCGGGGGCGTCCCGCTCGGCGTGCAGGGTCGCGAGCGCGAGGAAGTAGACGAACACGGTCACGTAGGCGACCGCGAGCACGAGGAAGCGGGCGCGCACCGCGTCGGCCGTGTGCCGGCGGAAGTACCGTGCCCCGGCGACCAGCGAGACGACCTGGAACGCGCGGAACACGGGGAGCACCACGCTCAGCGCCGCGATCGGATGCGCGATCAGCCAGTGCACGCGATCACCCCTCGGGGTGAGCAGGACCCGCACGACGAGGTCGACGGCGAACCCGACCCAGACGACGATGAGCACGGTGCCGAGCACGGCGGCCACGGCCGACGGCGCGTCGGGCATGAGGACGAAGAACGAGTAGCAGACCACGAATCCGACGCCGAGCACCGCGAGCACCCCGCTCGTGCCCGCCTCCCAGCCGTCCCGCCGAGGTGCCGGGACCGGGGCTCGCCGACCGTGCTGCGTCACCGGGCTCACCGCCCCCTGACCCGGAGCGGGCCCTTGGCGACCAGGTGCGGCGCCGACTGGGCGACGGGCTTCACGACGATCAGGTCGAGGTCGACGTGCCGCGGCTTGCCGATCGCGTCGGCGATGACCGCCGCGATGTCCTCCGCGACGAGGGGCTCGGGTACGTCGGCGTAGACGGATGCCGCGCGCTGCGCATCGCCGCCGAAGCGCACGAGCGCGAACTCCTCGGTGTGCACCATCCCCGGAGCGACCTCGATCACGCGGATCGGCTCGCCGTTGAGCTCGAGCCGCAGCACCTCCGTCAGCGCGTGCTGGGCGAACTTCGCGGCGTTGTACCCGCCGCCGCCGACGTACGCGACGTGCCCGGCGATCGACGTCAGGTTCACGATGTCGGCCACGCCCCGCACGGCGGCCCCCTCCCGCAGCAGCGGGAGCAGGGCGCTCGTCACTCGCTTCGTGCCGAGCACGTTGACCCGGAACATCCACTCCCAGTCCGCGTCGCTGGACGCCTCGACCGGCTCGAGGCCCTTCGCCCCGCCGGCGTTGTTCACGAGCGCGTGCACCGGTCCGGTCTCGGCGAGGTGCTCGGCGAGCGCGGCGACGTCCTCGGGTTCGGTCACGTCGGCGACGAAGACGGATGCCCCGGTCTCCGCCGCGAGCTCCCGGAGCCGGTCCTCCCGCCGGGCGACGCCGACCACGTCCCATCCGGCGTCCCGGAGCGCGAGCACCGTCGCCCGACCGATTCCCGAGCTCGCCCCAGTGACCACCGCGCGCAGAACGTCCATCCGCTCATTCTGCCGTGCCGCACCGGTACTGGAACAATGGGGTCGATGCAGATCGGCACGGCCTCCCCCAAGACGAAGCGGCGCGTCCCCCTCTGGGACAACGCCAGGTGGATCGCGATCACGCTCGTGGTGATCGGCCACGGCATCCTCCCGCTGATCGCAGAGGACGACGCCGCGTACAGCGTGTACCTGTTCATCTACTCGTTCCACGTGGCCGTGTTCGTCACGGTCGCCGGGTACTTCGCGAAGTCCGGGCCGCCGACGGCGCGTTCGCTCCGACAGGTGCTGACCGACATCGTCTTCCCGTTCTTCATCTTCGAGACGATCTGGACCGTGGTCCGCTGGGCGCTCGGCGGCGAGTTCGCGCTCGACTACACCACCGCGTCCTGGACGCTCTGGTTCCTCATCGCCCTCGCCGCCTGGCGCATCGCGCTGCCGTACCTCGTACTGCTGCGCTACCCGCTGCTCATCGCGATCGCGATCTCGATCCTCGCCGGGTACACCGAGACGATCGACTCGACGCTCGCGATGAGCCGCACGTTCGGCATGTTCCCGTTCTTCGTCTTCGGGTGGCGGCTCCGGCAATGGCAGGTCACCGGGCGCTGGCTCGACCTCCGCCCCGCGGTGGTCTGGCGCTGGCGCGCCGGCGCCATCGCCGTGTTCGCGGTGCTGCTGGCGGTGATGCCCGCGGCCATCGACATGTGGCGCGACCTCAAGCTGCGCCGCTTCATGCTGTACGACGAGTCGTACCAGGCGATCGGGTACGACGAGCCGTGGTCGGGGGCGATCCGGCTCGGCCTGCTCCTGCTCGCGATGGCGCTCGCGGTCGCCTTCCTCATGCTGATGCCGCGACGCCCGACGTGGTTCACCTCCTTCGGCGCCGCGACGATGTACATCTACCTGCTGCACAGCTTCGTGCTGTTCCCGTTCCGCGAGACCGGGGTGCTCGACGGCGCGCAGCCGTTCTGGGTGCTCCCGGCGATGATCGCGTTCTGCGTCGGCATCTCCGTGGTGCTCTCGCTGAAACCCGTGCGACGCGTCTTCCGGCCGCTGGTCGAACCGCGCGCGAGATGGCTGTTCCGACCCGACCCCGCGACGCCGACGGGCACGATCGTGCTCCCGCCCGACGCGTTGCCGCCGCTTCCCCCGGCGCACCCGGGTCCACCCTCTGGCGGCGGGGACCGCCCCGCGCGGTGACGCTCCGCGACACATCCTTACGTTGCGTGTCCGGCCCGATTGCCGCCCCGACCGGGGGAACGTACCGTGGACGCCATGCCGGGGCGACCCGACCGGCCTGTTGAAGGAGACCCCATGACCGAGCCCACCGCCGATTGGCGCTTCGAGACCAAGCAGGTCCACTCCGGTGCCGCACCCGACCCCGTGACGAAGGCGCGCGCGACGCCGCTCTACCAGACGACCTCGTACGTGTTCGACAGCGCGGACCACGCGAAGAACCTCTTCGCCCTCGCCGAGTTCGGCAACATCTACACGCGCATCCAGAACCCGACGCAGGCGGTCGTCGAGGAGCGCCTCGCGGCGCTCGAGGGCGGCACCGGCGCGCTCCTCGTGGCATCCGGCCAGGCCGCGGAGACCTTTGCGGTGCTGAACATCGCCCAGGCGGGCGACCACATCGTCTCGTCGAGCTCGATCTACGGCGGCACGTACAACCTCTTCAAGTACACGCTCGCGAAGCTCGGCATCGAGACCACCTTCGTCGAGAACCAGGACGACGCCGACGAGTGGCGCCGGGCCGTGCGCCCCAACACGAAGCTGTTCTTCGCCGAGACCATCGGCAACCCGAAGATCAACGTGCTCGACATCGCGCTGGTCTCCGACGTCGCGCACGCCGCCGGCCTGCCGCTCATCGTCGACAACACGATCGCGACGCCTTACCTGATCCGCCCGTTCGAGCACGGCGCCGACATCGTCGTCCACTCGGCGACGAAGTTCCTCGGCGGCCACGGCACGGTCGTCGGCGGCGTCATCGTCGACGGCGGCCGCTTCCCGTGGTCGGAGCGCGTCGACCGGTTCCCCGGCCTGACCGAACCCGACCCCTCGTACCACGGCGCGAGCTACACGAACGCGGTCGGCGACGGCCTGGCCTACGTCATCAAGGCGCGCGTCCAGTTGCTTCGCGACCTCGGCGCCGCGATCGCGCCCGCGAACGCGTGGCAGCTCATCCAGGGCATCGAGACGCTGTCGCTGCGCATCGAGCGTCACGTGCAGAACGCGCAGGAGATCGCGGAGTGGCTCGACGACCACCCCGATGTCGCGCACGTCAACTACTCGGGCCTCCCCTCGAGCCCGTGGTACGCGGCCGCCAACCGGTACGCGCCGAAGGGCGTCGGAGCGGTGCTCTCGTTCGAGCTCAAGGGCGGCGTCGACGCCGGCCGTGCGCTCGTCGACAACCTGTCGCTGTTCTCGCACCTCGCGAACATCGGCGACGTTCGCTCGCTCGTCATCCACCCGGCGTCCACGACCCACTCGCAGCTGACGCCCGAGCAGCAGCTCACGACGGGCGTCACGCCCGGCCTCGTGCGCCTCTCGATCGGCATCGAGCACGTCGACGACCTGAAGGCCGACCTCGAGGCCGGTTTCGCGGCCGCACGTGCGGCGACCGAGGCGGCTCGCGTCTAGGGCGCCCCTGCCGACGTCACGGAGACGAACGGATGCCGCGAGCCGCTGGCCCGCGGCATCCGTCGTGTCCGACGGCATCCGCGAGCATCCCGGTGCACCCGCGCGCGGTCCGTCGGAGCCGCGGTCCGTCGGAGCCGCGGCCCGTCGTAACAATGCGCGGATGCCACCGCCGCTCCGGGAGAATCGGAGGGTGGATTGGCAGCAGCGAGCGGAGACGGCGCCCACCCCCGTCGTGGCGGGCCCGCCGCCGACGCTCGCGCCCAACCGGGCGCCGGTGACCGGAGCGTGGCGCGAGGGCGACCCGGCCGGCGACCGCAGGTTCGTGCGAGTCGGCGACCTCCGGCTCGAAGACGGCGGCATGCTCCCCGACGTGCGCGTCGCGTACGAGACCTGGGGCGAACTCTCCCCCGCCGGCGACAACGCCGTGCTCGTGCTGCACGCGCTCACCGGCGACAGCCACGTCGTCGGCGCAGCGGGCGACGGGCACGCGACCGCCGGATGGTG
The DNA here is from genome assembly GCF_004006235.1 of Agromyces sp. LHK192. NCBI lineage: Bacteria > Bacillati > Actinomycetota > Actinomycetes > Micrococcales > Microbacteriaceae > Agromyces > Agromyces sp. LHK192. Next base: position 1,488,986 of record NZ_CP034753.1, on the reverse strand, counting down.
GCCCGGCGTCGTCGGTCCCGGGCTCGCGATCGACACCGACCGCTGGTTCGTCGTCGCACCCAACGTGCTCGGCGGCTGCCAGGGCACGACCGGCCCCGCATCCCTCGCACCGGACCTCGCCGAATGGGGGCCGAGGTTCCCCTTCGTCACCATCCGCGACCAGGTCGCCGCCCAGATCGCGTTCGCCGACGCGCTCGGCATCGAACGGTTCGCCGCGGTGATCGGCGGCTCCATGGGCGCGATGCACGTGCTCGAATGGGCGATCACGGTGCCGGACCGCGTCGCCCGCATCGCCGTGCTCGCCGCGCCGGCCGCCACCACCGCCGACCAGATCGCGCACAACTCCATGCAGCTCGAGGCGGTTCGCGCGGACACGGCGTTCCGCGGCGGCGCCTACTACGACGCCGAGGACGGCGAGGGACCGACCCGAGGACTCGCCCTCGCGCGTCGCCTCGCGATGCTCAACTACCGCACGTCGACCGAGTTCGACGCCCGGTTCGCGCGGAGCTGGCAGTCCGACCTCGACCCGCTCGGCGGCGGCGGACGGTTCGCGGTCGAGTCCTACCTCGACTTCCACGGCAACCGGTTCACCCGGCGGTTCGACGCGAACAGCTACCTTGTGCTCACCGAGGCGATGAACTCGCACGACGTCGGCCGGGGGCGGGGCGGCGTCGCCGACGCGCTAGCCGCCATCGAGGCGACGAGCCTCGTGCTCGGCATCGACACCGACCGCTACTTCCCCCTCGAGGGACAGCGCGAGATCGCCGCGGGCATGCCCCGGAGCATCCACGGCCCGGAACCCGTGATCGTGTCGTCCGAGTTCGGGCACGACGCCTTCCTCGTGGAGGTGGACGCGGTCGGGCGCGCGCTGCGCGACCTGCTCGACGCGTGACCGCACCGGGTCCGACCACGCAGTCGCTCCGGACGCACTCCCCCGGTTCGGCGGGCGCGACGCGGTACGCTCGACCCAGGACGGGGCCGTCGGGCACCTGCCGCGCGCCGTGAGGGGGTCGGAGTGAAGCGCATCCGCAAGGAACGCGACCGCCTGCTCCGGCGGGTCGCCCGCGTCGCCGGGCTCACCGGAACCGTCGCGACACTCGCCTGCCTGTCGGTCCCCGGCACGATGGCCGGATGGCCGCACCTGATCGCACTGGCTCTCACCGCGGCCGCCGGGTCGCTGGTCTGGTTCGCCACGGACCGCGACTCGGTCGCGCTGCAACTCGGCGTCGTTCCGGCGAGCGCCATCGCCGCGGTCGTGGTCGCCGCCGCTCCGGGCAGCGACCCGATCGCCCTCGTCGCGATCGCCACGTCGACCGGGATCACCTCGGCGTCCGTGGCCATCCCGCTGGTCGTGCGACGCAACGGCCGCCTGCTCGTTACAGGCCTCGCGGTGGCCATGCTCGGAGTGGTGGTGGCGATGAGCACCGTCTTCGGCGAACCGGGCCCGGTCGCGACGCTCTCGGTGTGCGCCGGCTGGCTCGTCGCCGCATCGCTCGGGGTCTGGCTCGACCGTGCGATCACGCGAACGGGTGAGCGCATCGCGGAGGTCGGTCGGGCCCACGAGGCCGAGCGGCTCGCGAGCGAACGCGAAGCGCAGCAGCGGCAGGACGCGCGGGTGCTGCACGACACGGTCCTCGCGACGCTCAGCCTGCTGGCCCACTCCGGCGTGGGCGTCGGCCCCGCCGCCCTGCGGCATCAGGCGGGCGACGACGCGCGCCTGCTGCGCCTGCTGCGCCTCGGTGCCCCGCTCGACTCCGGCGCCGACGCGCTCTTCTCCCCCGACAACGGCGACGACGAACTCGGAACCACGTTCGAATCCGTGCGCCAGCGGTTCTCCCGCATGGGACTCGACGTCAACTGGCACGGTGCCGGCCAGCTCGCCCTGCCGCGCGACACGCTCGACGCCCTGCTCGGGGCGCTCGGCGAATGCCTCGAGAACGTCCGCAGGCACTCCGGGGTGAACGAGGCCGATGTGACCGTGACCGACGACGAGCAGACCGTGCGCGCGATGGTCTCCGACGCCGGTGCCGGGTTCGCGCCCGACTCGGTGGACCCGGCCAGGCTCGGGTTCGCGGAGTCGGTGGTCGGGCGGCTCCACGCCGTCGGAGGGCGGGCCCGGGTCTTCTCGTCGCCGGGCGCCGGCACGACGGTCATGCTGGAGGTGCCGAAGCCATGACCGGAGGGTTCGACGAATCGACGGTGACCAGCGGCCGGGAGCGCAACTTCCGGCGTCCGACGAGGTCGGCGCGGGTCGCCGGCGACGTGCACGGCGCGCACGGCGGCACGCGGCTCGCAGCCGGCGTCACCGTCGCGGCCGGTGTGCTCGTGGCCGCGCATCTGGTGCACGCGGTCGTCCTCGTGCCCTACTTCCCGCCGGGCCTCGGTCCGTGGCCGGCGTGGATCGCGTTGGCCGTCGTCGTGGCCGCCGGCGCGGCATCCGTCTTCGCCATGTCGCGACGCGTCCCGGACTGGCTGCTCGCGGCGATGGTCGCCGGCCTCGCGGTGCCGGTCACGCTCGACGTGATCGCGACCGCCGGTTCCCTGTCGGCCGGGGTGACTCCCACGGCGGCCGTCGCGGCCGCGGCGGCCCTGATGCCGATCGTCGCATTGCGCAGCACGAACCCGCCGTTGATCGCCGCGATCGCGATCGGCGTCGTGCTCGCCGCCGAGGCGCTCGTGCAGCTTCCTGCGGCCGGTCGCGGAACCGTGCAGGGCCTCGCCGTCGCCGCCGCTGCGGTGCTGCCCGTCGCGCTCGTCACCGTCGCGGTGCGCGGGTTCCGACGGCTCGTCCGACGCGAGGTCGACCTCTCCCTGGTGCAGTCGACGGTCTCGACGCCGCGTTCGGCGGTCGGCATGCGCGCGTCGGAGGAACTGGCGCAGCTCGACTTCGACGCGGAGTCCCTACTCGAGGACGTCGGCACGGGACGTATCGCCATCCCGCTGCCGCCCGACAAGGCCGAACTCGCCGGGGCGCTGGCCGCCCGACTCCGGATCCGGCTCATCGAGGGCCGAACCGACACCTGGCTCCGCCATGCGGTGATCGAATCGGCGTACCTCTCGGGGCGCGTCGAGGTCGTGGACCCGACGGGCCTGGCCGGCAAGCTGTCGGCCGGACAGCGCGAGGGCCTCCTCTTCGCGCTCTGGCTCATCGTCGGCGAGCAGTCGCGTCGCCAGCTCGCGCATGCGGTCGTGACGGTCGAGGCGCACGACGACCTCGACTTCGACGAGGACACCTTCGACGACCTGCGGGTCCGGATCGACGTGTCCGGTGTCGCCGCGCGGCAGGTCGACACGGCGGCGTGGGAAGCAGTCGGTAGTGTCGGAACGCACCACGCCACGACGGGCATGAATCGATTCCGCATCGACATCACGTGCCGCCCCGAGAGCCCGACCCGCCCGACCGCCGCCGTCCTGCCCGATCCGGGCATCAGAACCAGGGGAGCGCAGAATGCCTGACCCAACAACGTCGATCCGCCTCGCGATCGTCGACGACCACCGCATGCTCCTCGGCGCGCTGAGCGAGTGGCTGCGCACCGCCGCACCCGACATCGAGGTCGTCGCGGCGGTCCCCTCGTGGTCCGAACTCCTCGCGCACCGCGAGTTCCCGGTCGACGTCGTGCTCCTGGACCTCGACCTCAAGGACAACATCCCGGTCTCGCTCAAGCTCTCGATGCTGAAGTCGGCGGACGTGCAGACCATGCTCATCAGCACCTACTCCGAGCCGGCGGTGGTCCGCGAGGCGCTGTCGGCCGGCGCACTCGGCTACCTGCCGAAGTCGGAGCCCGTGGAGACGATCGTCGAGGCGATCCGCGCCGCGAGCGTCGGCGACACGTTCCTGACGTCCGAACTCGAGGCGACGCTCGACGAGGACGGCGGGATGCCGAAGCTCTCGGCGCAGGAGCGACGCGTGATGGCGTTGTACGGCGCGGGCCAGCCGGTGAAGGCCGTCGCGTTCCAGCTCGGCATCTCCGAGGAGACGGCGAAGAGCTACCTCAAGCGCATCCGCGAGAAGTACCGCGTCGCGGGGTACGACGTCGGCACGAAGGTCGCACTGCGCAAGCGCGCGATCGCGGACGGCATCCTGCTGCAGAGCGACTGAGCGGCATGGGGATGCAGCGCGGCCGCTGCACCGCACCGCGTCACGCGACCCGGCAGCGGATCCGGCCCGATCAGTCGATCGCCGGCGTCGCCCCCGTCGCGTACGGCAGCGCGGCGCCGCGCTTCGCCTGGGCTCGCTGCAGCCCGAAGCTGGCGAGGGCGAGCGCGATGCCGGCGACGGTCATCAGCAGGCCGACCCACACGGGGGCCACGTAGCCGAGTCCGGCGGCGATCACCATGCCGCCGAGCAGCGCACCGAGGCTGTTGCCGACATTGAGGGCCGAGTGGTTGAGCGCAGCGGCGATCGACTGGCTGTCGCGGGCGACGTCCATGAGCCGTGCCTGGATCGTGGGAGAGAGCGCCGACGACGCCCCGCCGACGAGGAAGAGCCCCGTGAACAGGCCGACCGGGTTCGAGGCGGTGCATCCGAGGAGCACGAGCGCGGCGGCGAGCACGGCGAAGAACAGGTACATCGATCGGCGGACGCTCCAGTCCGCCAGGCGGCCGCCGACGAGGTTGCCGATCGTCATGCCGAGGCCGACGACGATGAGCGCGACGGGCACGAGTCCGGGTGCGAGGCCGGTGACGTCGGTCGCGAGCGGCGCGACGTAGGTGTACACGGCGAAGAGCCCGCCGAATCCGATCGCGCCGATCGCGAGGGCGAACGACACCTGCGCGCGGGTGAATGCGCGCAGCTCCCGGCCCATCGTCGCTGCCGGATCGCCCGGCTGCCAGGGCACGGCGATCGCCACGGCGACGAACGTGACGACGAAGATCATCGCGACCGCGAGGTACGCGATCCGCCAGCCCGAGAGTTGCCCGAGCCAGGTGATGGCAGGGACGCCGACCACGTTCGCGATCGTGAGGCCCGAGAGCACGAGTGCGACCCCGCGGGCGCGCTTGCCCGGCCCCATGAGCCCGGCCGCGACCAGCGAGGCGATGCCGAAGTAGGCCCCGTGCGGCACTGCGGCCACGAACCGCGCGACGAGCACGAGTTCGAACGTCGGCAGCAGCGCCGAGGCGACGGTGCCGAGCGCGAAGGCCGTCAGCAGGGCGAGCAGGAGCCGCTTGCGCGGCCAGCGGGCCGCCGCCGCGGCGATCGTGGGGGCGCCGACCACGACGCCCGCCGCATAGGCGGTGATGATCCATCCGGCCTTCGCGTTGGCGTCCTCCGGGCTCGCCGCGTAGAGGCCGGGCAGCAGGTCGGCGGCGATGTTCGGCAGCAGGCCCATCGCGACGAACTCGGTGGCTCCGATGCCGAAGCCGCCGAGGGCGAGCGCGAGGAGCGCGAAACGGATGCGGGCCGGCGACAGTGTCGCCGGCCCGTCTGCACTGAGGGTCACCCGTCGATCATGCCACGGATCGAATCGATTCGACAGTCGACGGATGCCGCGCCGGGGCGGGATCGGTCAGGCGTCGGATGCCTCGACCCCAGTCTCGCCGGTCGCCGCACCGTCGATCGCCGCCTCGAGGCGTTCGACCTTCGCATCGATCTCGCCGGCGTACCCGGGCCGGATGTCGGCCTTAAGCACGAGCGACACCCGCGACCCGTACTCCCCGACGGCCTCGGTCGCCCGGCGGACGACGTCGAACACCTCGTCCCACTCGCCCTCGATCTCGGTGAACATCGACGTCGTCCGGTTCGGCAGGCCCGAGTCGCGCACGATCTGCACGGCCGCGGCGACGGCGTCGTGGACGGAGCCGTCCGCCCGGCCGTTGCCGCTCGGGGCGACGGAGAATGCGACGAGCATCATGCCTCCTCGGCGCGTGCCGTCGCGATCGGCGAGTCGATCGCCGGAGGTCCGGTGCGCCGCGATCCAGCCTGCCACAGCGTGCGGACGCCCCAGGCCGCGATCACCGCGAGCAGGGCCGCCTTGAGCGTGAGCACGAGTACGAACGCGGGATCCGCGGCCAGCAGCCAGCCGTACCAGTAGGGGTAGATCACCTGGGTGGTCGCGGCGACCAGCGCGGCGAGCAGGGCGGGCAGCAGGAACCGGCGCCGATCCGTCGCGAGACCCAGCACGACCGGAGCCGCGAGCCAGGTCGCGAACTGCGGCGAGCCGACCTTGTTCGCCAGCATCAGCACGACGACGAGGGTCAGCGCGAGCGGGGCGAGCACCCGCAGCACGGCAGCGCCGCGGCGGACCGCGCGCACGCCGACGAGCACCGCCCCGATCGCCGCCAGCGCCATCACCGGCGTCGTCAGCGACGACACCACCTCGACCCCCGGCCCGGAGATCTGGTACGTCAGGATGTCACGGTCGTACCCGATCGACGACTCCCCCGAACCGGCGACGATCGACCACAGCCAGAAGACGCCGATCGGCGCCTCGACCTGCAGGCCCCGCCCCGTCTGCTCGCCGATGAAGCCGAAGACGTTGAGCCCCGACCCGGCGACCAGGCTGACGCCCACGATCCCCGTGCTGAGGGCCACGGCGACCATGACCGCCTCCATCCGGCGACGGTGCGCGACGACGAGCGCCGCGAGCAGTGCCGCCGGCCACACCTTGATCCACGTCGCGATCGTCAAGAGGGCCGCAGCGACCCGCGGTCGCCCGAACGCGAACAGCATCCCGACCAGCGCGATCGGCACCGTCACCGCGTCGATCCGGCCGAGCGCGATCGGGCCGAGCAGCAGCAGGAACGCGAGCCACCACCAGGCCGCGATGCGGCGGGTCCGGGAGAGCGCCGCGCCGCCGAGCAGGATGGCGAACGCGACCGCGTCGAGCACCGAGACGAGTCCGAGCCAGGTCTCCGGGTACCACGCCGGACCGAACGCGAGCGCCACGGCCATCGGCGCGAACGCGAGGATCGGGTAGACCCAGGCACTGTCGATGCCCATGCGCAGCCAGCCGTTCGCCGCCTGCTGCGCCCACTGCAGGTAGACGGCCTCGACGTCGCCCAACGGCCACCCCTGGCCGTGCAGGTTGAGCAGGACCAGCGTCGCGTGCACGGCGAGGAACGCCACCCACAGCGCGAGTCGGCCCCCGACGATTCGGCGTGCCATCGAGGGCCGCGGCCGGGCGGATGCCGCTCCGTCAGGCCCGACCGTCATGCAGGCGAGCCTACTCGCCGTCGAGGTCGGGAAGCATCGCGCCGATGACCCGCGGAACCTCCTGCGCGAGGTCGAGCGCCGTGATCGGACCGCCCTCGACGTCGTCGCTCGCGAGCCGCGCGGCGGCACCGTGGACGTACACCGCGGTCGCGGCGAGCCGGGTGAGGGCCGAGGCATCCGTCGCGAGGGTCTCGTGGTGCGTCGCAGCGAGCGCCCCCAGGATCCCGGCGAGCACGTCGCCGGTTCCCGCGGTCGCGAGCTGGTGCGTCGCGGCGGCGATCGCGAACCGGGCGCCCTCGGGGTCGCAGACGTGGGTCGTCGAGCCCTTGAGCACCACTGCGACGCCGAACTCGTGCGCGGCGCGCTCGGCCCAGGTCGCCGGATCCGCGCGGACGTCGGCGACGTCGAGGTCCACCTCGACCTCGCGCTGCACGAGCAGCCGTGCGAGCTCACCGGCGTGCGGCGTGATCGCGGTCGGCCCCGAGTGCGTGCCGACCAGGTCGAGGGCTCCGGCGTCGAGCACGATCGGCAGACCCGACGAGAGCTCGTGCTGGAGGTCGCCCGACCGCAGGAACGTGCGATGCGACGAGTCGAGGCCCGAGCCGAGCACCCAGGCCTGCACCCGACCGGGTTGCACGACAACCTCCGGGCGCCGCTGCAGCACCGCGGCTGCGACCGCCTTGGGCCCGATGTACCGCACCATGCCGACGCCGGTGCGGTACGCGGCCTCGACGCCGAGCACGGCGGCTCCCGGATACTCGACCGACCCGGTCATGAACCCGACCACCCCACGACGGTACTTGTCGTCGTCCGCATCGGGCCGACGGATCCACTCCGTCGCCTCGGCCGCGCCCCACGCCCCCCAGCCAGGTTGCTCCATAGCTCAACGATAGGCCCCAACCCCGCGGATGACGCCGGTCGTGTCCGCCGGCGTTAGCCTGAACCGGATGTCTCCCACAGCACCCTCACCCATCAGCCTCGCCCCGTGCGTCGTCGTCTTCGACTACGGCGAGGTCATCTCCCGGTCGCCGTCCGAGGCCGACCGCGATGCGCTCGTCGATCGAGCGGCGGTCGACTCCGACCGGTTCTGGCCCGCCTACTGGCGGCACCGTCAGGATCTCGACCAGGGCACGGCCTCGATCGCCGAGTACTGGCGCCGGGTCGGCTCGGAGGTCGGCGCCCAGTGGTCGGAGGTCGACGTCCACGAGCTCTGGGCGCTCGACCACCGCAGCTGGCTGAGCGTCGACCCGGGCACCCTCGCCGTGCTGCACGCCCTGCGCGACGGCGGCACCCGCCTCGCCCTGCTCTCGAACGCCGGCGCCGACTTCGGCGGGTGGCTGCGGCACGGCTCGTTCGCCCCGCTCTTCGAGCAGGTGTTCGTCAGCGGAGAGCTCGGACTGGTGAAGCCCGACGCCCCGATCTACGAGCGGGTCATCGCCGACCTCGGCATCACGCCGGATCGGTTCGTGTTCGTCGACAACAAGGCCGAGAACGTGGAGGGGGCGATCGCGGTCGGGGGCACGGGGCACGTGTTCACCGACGCCGACGCGCTCGAGGCGTGGCTTCGGGAGCTCGCCGCATGAACGCGCCCGCCGCCGGTCCGGCGCTGTTCCGGCCCATCACCATCCGCGGGCTCGAGATCCGCAATCGCGTGTGGGTGCCGCCGCTGTGCCAGTACTCGGTGACCGCCCTCGACGGCGTGCCGACCGACTGGCACCTCGTGCACCTCGGCTCGATGGCCGCGGGCGGTGCCGGGCTGGTCATGGCCGAGGCGACCGCCGTGAATCCGGTCGGGCGCATCTCCGACCACGACACCGGGATCTGGAACGACGACCAGGTCCGCGCCTGGTCGCGCATCACCGCGTTCATCCGCTCGCAGGGCGCGGCCTCGGGCATCCAGCTCGCACATGCCGGCCGCAAGGCGTCGGTCTGGCAGGAGCACCTCAGGCTGCCGGGCTCGCAGCCCGTCGAGGAGGGCGGCTGGCGCACGGTCTCCGCGTCGGCCGTGGCCTTCGAGGGCCTGCGCGAACCGGTCGCGCTCGACGAGGCGGGCATCCTCGGGGTCGTCGAGGACTTCCGCGCTGCCGGGCGGCGTGCGGTCGAGGCCGGGTTCGACGTCGTCGAGGTCCACGCCGCCCACGGCTACCTGATCCACCAGTTCCTCTCGCCGCTGTCGAACCGGCGGGACGACGAGTGGGGCGGGTCGCTCGAGAACCGGGCGCGGCTGCTGCTCGAGGTCATCCGCGCCGTCCGCGACGAGGTCGGCGAGCGGATGCCCGTCTTCGTCCGGTTCTCGGCGACCGACTGGGTCGACGGCGGGTGGGACGAGGTGCAGACCGCCGTCGTGGCCCGGTGGGCCCAGGCGGCTGGAGCGGACTTCTTCGACATCTCGACCGGCGGGCTCGTGGCGAACGCGCCGATCCCGGTCGGCCCCGGCTACCAGGTGCCGCACGCGATCGCGGTCGGTGAGCTCGGCGAGGTCGAGGTCTCCGCGGTCGGCCGCATCACGACCCCCGAGCACGCCGAACGCATCGTGGCCTCGGGCGATGCCGACGCCGTGATGCTCGGCAAGGCGATGATGCGCGACCCGCACTTCGCGCTGCGCGCGGCGTTCGAACTCGGCGCCGACCGGTCGCTCTGGCCGCCGCAGTACCGCCGCGCCCGCCCGGACCTCAACGACGGCGAGTGGTGAACCGCGGGCGCCGGACGACTCCGGCGCCCGCGGCGCTGACCGTGGTCGAGCCGGCTCAGACCCGCCTGGTGGCGTCCTGCACTTCGCCGACGAGCTCTTCGATGATGTCCTCGAGGAAGATCACGCCCGTGGTGCCGCCGTCCTCGTCGAACGCCCTGGCGACGTGGGTGCCGAGTCGACGCATCGTGGCGAGCGCGTCCTCCAGCTCGGTGTGCGCGAAGATCGAGACGAGCCGGCGCACGCGCTTCGCGGGCAGCGGGTCGTCGAACTCGTCGTCGTCGAGGTCGATGACGTCCTTGAGGTGCACGTATCCGTCGGGTTCGCCGTCGGCGCCGACGAGCACGTAGCGCGAGAAGCCGTGCCGCGCCACCGCGCGTTCGACGTCCGCGGGCGTGGCGCCGGGCGGCAGGCTGACGAGCTCCGACATCGGCACAGCGACGTCGTCGACCCGCTTCGTCGTGAACTCGAACGCGGCCGACAGGGTGCCGCTCGAGTCCTCGAGCACGCCCTCGCGGCGCGACTGGTCGACGATGGTCTGCACCTCCTCGAGCGTGAACGTCGACGAGGCCTCGTTCTTGGGCTCGACGCCGAACAGCCGCAGGATGCCGTTCGCGGTCGCGTTCAGCGCCACGATCGCGAAGCGGAACACGCGCGCGACCCACACGAGCGGGGGCGCGAGCAGCAGCACGGCCTTGTCAGGGAGCGAGAACGACAGGTTCTTCGGGATCATCTCGCCGAACACGACGTGCAGGTAGCTCACGAGCACCAGCGCGATGATGAACGCGATCGTGCCGATGACCTCCTCCGACCAGCCGGTGAGGTGCAGCGGGATCTCCAGCAGGTGGTGGATCGCCGGCTCCGACACGTTCAGGATCAGCAGCGAGCAGATCGTGATGCCGAGCTGGCTCATCGCCAGCATCAGCGTGGCGTGCTCCATGGCCCAGAGCGCGGTCTTCGCCCGTCGGCTGCCGCGCTCGGCGAGGGGCTCGATCTGCGAGCGGCGCGCCGAGATGACGGCGAACTCGGCGCCGACGAAGAACGCGTTGACGATCAGCAGCACCACGAGCCAGACGATGCCCATCCAGTCGCTCATCGGTCGCCTCCGTTCCGGTCGGCCGCGTCGGTCCGGGCATCCTCGGCACCCTCGGGGAGCGGATCCGGGATGAACCGGAGCCGGTCGATGCGGCGTCCGTCGAGTCGCTGCACGACCAGGCGCCCGCCCTCGATCGGCACCTCGTCATCGATCTCGGCGAGCCGGCCGAGCGAGCTGGTGACGAAGCCGGCGACGGTCTCGTAGTCGCCGTCCTCCGGCACCCGGATCGCCGTGCGATCGAGCAGTTCGTCGGGACGGAGGATGCCGGGAAAGCTCACGTGGTCGCCGCGCCGGACGATGCCGGCGCGGGTGCGGTCGTGTTCGTCCGCGACCTCGCCGACGAGTTCCTCGACCAGGTCCTCGAGGGTCGCGACGCCGGCGGTCCCGCCGTACTCGTCCAGCACGACGGCCATCTGGAAGCCGCGTCCGCGGAGCTCCTCGAGCAGGGTGTCGAGCGGCACCGTCTCAGGCACCCGGACGACCGCGGACTGCAGCGCCGACGCCGGCACCTCCGCGCGCCGGTCGCGGGGCACGGCGATCGCCTGCTTGACGTGCACGACGCCGACGATGTCGTCGAGGTTCTCGTCGTACACCGGGAACCTCGAGTAGCCGGTCTGGCGCGCGAGCTCGAGCACGGCCTCGGCCGACTCCTCGCGCTGGACGGCGGCCAGGCGCGGCCGGGGCGTCATCACGTCGGTCGCGTCGTGGTCGGCGAACCGGAGGGTCCGCCCGAGCAGGGTCGCGGTGTCCTGTTCGAGCACGCCTGCGCTGGCCGACCGCCGGACGAGCGACGACAGCTCCTCGGCGGACCGGGCACCCGACAGCTCCTCCTTCGGCTCGATGCCGAGCGACCGGATGATGGCGTTCGCGCTGCCGTTGAGCACGGCGATCGCGGGCCGGAACACCCACGTGAAGGCGGTCTGGAAGGGCACGACGACGATCGCGGTCTGCCGGGGCAGCGCGAGTGCGAAGTTCTTCGGCACCAGCTCGCCGATCACCATCGAGAGCAGGGTGGCGACGACGACGGCGACCGTCGTCCCGACGACGGGGACGACCGCCTCCGGGATGCCGATCGAGGCGAGCGGACCGCGCAGCAGCGACGAGATCGCCGGTTCCATCGTGTAGCCCGTGAGGAGCGTGGTGAGCGTGATGCCCAGCTGCGCGCTCGAGAGGTGCGTCGAGGTGATCTTCAGCGCGGCGATGGTCATCCCGAGCCGGGTCTCGCCTCGCGCGCGACGCGCCTCGAGGTCGGCGCGATCGAGATTGACCAGCGCGAACTCACTGGCGACGAACAAGCCCGTGCCGATCGTGAGCAGGAGGCCGATGGCGAGCAGGATCCACTCAGACATCCGGACCTCCCCGATCGATCACGGGCGAGGGTCTATGGGCAGTCGGACTCGCAGAGGGAGGATCATCCATGGTCGCGTCAGTATATCGGAGGCGTTCCGTGCGATCGCCGCGTGTGCGCGACGACGGGCCGGCCCCGCACGGACCGCGCTCACCAGCTGACCGGCAGCGCCTTGCCCTCCTCGTATCCGGCCGCGGACTGGATGCCGACCAGCGCGCGCTCCCGGAACTCGGCGAGCGTGCGGGCCCCGGCATACGTCGCCGAGCTGCGCACCCCCGACAGGATCATGTCGAGCAGGTCCTCGATCGAGGGCCGGAGCGGGTCGAGGTAGATCGAGGAGCTCGAGATGCCCTCGGCGAACAGTTCGCGGCGGGCGAGCTCGTAGGGCGAGAGGCGGTCGAAGCGCTCGCGGACGGCCTTGGTCGACGCCATGCCCCAGCTCTCCTTGAAGAGCCGGCCGGACTCGTCGCGGCGCAGTCTCCCCGGGGCCTCGATCGTTCCGGCGAACCACGATCCGATCATGACGGCGGATGCCCCCGCCGCCAGCGCGAGCGCGACGTCGCGCGGATACCGGACCCCGCCGTCGGCCCAGACGTGCGCGCCGAGCTCCCGCGCCGCGTCGGCCGTCTCGAGCACGGCCGAGAACTGCGGCCGGCCGACGGCCGTCATCATGCGGGTGGTGCACATCGCCCCAGGACCGACGCCGACCTTGAGGATGTCCGCTCCCGCGTCGACGAGGTCGGCGACCGCAGCCGCGGTGACGATGTTGCCCGCCGCGATGCGCAGCCCCAGGTCGAGGTCCCGCACGGTGCGGATCGCGCGCACCATCCCCTCCTGGTGTCCGTGCGCCGTGTCGACGACGAGGAGGTCGACGCCGGCGTCGGCGAGCGCACGGGCCTTGGCCGCGACGTCGCCGTTGATGCCCACCGCCGCCGCGACGCGGAGCCGGCCCGCCGCGTCCACGTTCGGGCGGTAGATCGTGCCGCGCAGTGCGCTGCGACGGCTGAGGGTGCCTACGACCTTCCCGTGCCGCAGCACGGGGGCGAACTCGAGCCCGGCGTCGACCATCAGGTCGAACGCGCGGCGCGAGTCCTCGACGTCCTCCGCCTCGAGCGCCGGGATGCCCGCATGGACGAGATCCCCGAGCCGTGCGTCCGGCAACGCGCTCGCGAGCCGCTCGGCGGCGATGCAACCCGCGTACGCATTGCCTTCGTCCTCGAGCACGATCCCGTGTCCGGGCGAGGGCGGCAGCAGTTCGAGCGCGTCGGCGGCCGTCTGGTCCGGATGCAGCGCGACGGGCGAGTCGAACACGGCCGACTGGGCCTTCACCGACCGGATCGCCGCGTCGAGGTCCTGCAGGTGCATGTCCTGCGGGAGCACCGCGATTCCACCCCTCCTGGCCAGTGATGCCGCCAGTCTCGGGCCCGTCACGGAGTTCATGTTCGAGGCGACCAGCGGCACGGTGGCACCCGACCCGTCGCCGGAGTCGAGCGCGACGTCGAGCCGGCTCGCGACCCCCGAGCGGCTGGGCACGAGGAACACGTCGGAGTAGGTCAGGTCGTGCGTGGGCGTCGTCCGGTAGAACTCCATGCCCCCAACGCTACCCGCGCCGCCCGTCGGCGCGGTCGAGGCGGCCCTCGACGGGGTTTAGGCTGGTGGGGGCGATCGCGCCGTGCTCAGGCAGGGACGACCGCCCGGATGAGAGCACATCCAGACATCGATGGAGAGAGTGGGCGGAAGGCTGTGTCGAGCCAATTGACCGGGTCGGGTTCCGAAGAGAAGACGGCCGCGGAGTTCGGAGCCAATGAATGGCTCGTGGACGAGATGTACGAGAAGTTCCTCGTCGACCCCGCCTCCGTCGACCGGACCTGGTGGCCGGTGCTCGAGCGGTACCGCGCGCAGAAGGCCGGCACGCCCACCGAGTCCGACGGCACGGCCCCGCAGCCCGCCGCTGCGACCGAAGCAGCTCCGGACACCGAGACCGCTTCGGCGCCCGCAGCCGAGGCGGCGCCGGCACCCTCCGCTCCGGTGTCCGCACCGATCACGGCCCCGGTGCCCGTCCTCGGCCAGGCTCCCGCGGCGCGCACCACCTCGGTCGCGCCCCGCACGGCCCCGGTCCCCGCCGACGTCCCGGTCACCAGCCCGAACTCCGTCGTCGAGGAACCCGACGCCGACGAGGTCGTCACGCTCAAGGGCATGCCGAAGGCCCTCGCCGCGAACATGGACGCCTCGCTCACCGTCCCGACTGCGACGAGCGTGCGCACGGTTCCCGCGAAGCTCATGATCGACAACCGGATCGTGATCAACAACCACCTCCGCCGCACGCGCGGCGGCAAGATCAGCTTCACGCACCTCATCGGCTGGGCGCTCATCCAGGCCCTCAAGGAGTTCCCCAGCCAGAACGTCTTCTACTCCGAGGTCGACGGCAAGCCGAGCCTCGTCAAGCCCGCGCACATCGGCCTCGGGATCGCGATCGACATCCCGAAGCCCGACGGCACGCGCGCCCTCCTCGTGCCCGCGATCAAGCGCGCCGAGACGATGACCTTCAACGAGTACCTCGCCGCCTACGAGGACCTGGTGTCGCGTGCACGCCAGAACAAGCTCAAGGCCGACGACTTCCAGGGCGCCACCATCTCGCTCACCAACCCGGGCGGCATCGGCACCGTCCACTCGGTCCCGCGCCTCATGAAGGGGCAGGGCTGCATCATCGGCGCCGGCGCCCTCGAGTACCCGGCCGAGTTCCAGGGCTCGAGCGAGAAGACGCTCGCGAACCTCGCCATCGGCAAGACCATCACGCTCACCTCGACCTACGACCACCGCGTGATCCAGGGCGCCGGTTCGGGAGAGTTCCTGAAGAAGGTGCACGAGCTGCTCATCGGGCAGCGCGACTTCTACGAGGACATCTTCGCCGCGCTGCGCCTGCCGTACGAGCCGATCCGGTGGGCACCCGACATCTCGGTCGACATCGCCAGCGCGATCGACAAGACGGCGCGCGTGCAGGAGCTCATCAACTCGTTCCGCGTCCGCGGCCACATGATGGCCGACATCGACCCGCTCGAGTACGTCCAGCGCTCGCACCCCGACCTCGACATCTCGAGCCACGGCCTCACGTTCTGGGACCTCGACCGCGAGTTCGTCACCGGCGGGTTCGGCGAGACCCGCACCGCGCTGCTGCGCGACATCCTCGGCATCCTGCGCGACTCGTACTGCCGCACGATCGGCATCGAGTACATGCACATCCAGGACCCGGTGCAGCGCCAGTGGATCCAGCAGCAGGTCGAGCGCAAGTACGAGAAGCCGACCCACGACGAGCAGATGCGCATCCTCGGCAAGCTCAACGAGGCCGAGGCGTTCGAGACCTTCCTGCAGACGAAGTACGTCGGGCAGAAGCGGTTCAGTCTCGAGGGCGGCGAGTCCGTCATCGCGCTGCTCGACGAGATCCTCCAGGGCGCCGCCAAGGAGGGCCTCGACGAGGTCGCCATCGGCATGGCCCACCGTGGTCGACTCAACGTCCTGACCAACATCGCGGGCAAGACCTACGGACAGGTGTTCCGCGAGTTCGAGGGCACCGCGTCGGGCCACGGCTCGGGCGACGTGAAGTACCACCTCGGCACCCGCGGCACCTTCACCGCCGACGACGGCGCGCAGGTGCCGGTCTCGCTCGCCGCCAACCCGTCGCACCTCGAGGCCGTCGACGGCGTACTCGAGGGCATCGTCCGCGCCAAGCAGGACCGCAAGCCCATCGGCACGTTCTCGACCCTGCCGATCATCATCCACGGCGACGCGGCGATGGCCGGACAGGGCGTGGTCGTCGAGACCATGCAGATGTCGCAGCTGCGCGGGTACCGCACCGGCGGCACCATCCACGTGAACATCAACAACCAGGTCGGATTCACGACGGTTCCCGGCGACGCCCGCTCGTCGATCTACTCGACCGACGTGGCGAAGACGATCCAGGCCCCGATCTTCCACGTCAACGGCGACGACCCCGAGGCCGTCGTCCGCGTCGCGGAGCTCGCGTTCCGCTACCGCCAGGAGTTCAACCGCGACGTGGTGATCGACCTCGTCTGCTACCGCCGCCGCGGGCACAACGAGGGCGATGACCCGTCGATGACGCAGCCGCTCATGTACAACCTGATCGAGGCGAAGCGGTCGGTGCGCAAGCTCTACACCGAGGCGCTCGTCGGCCGCGGCGACATCACCGAGGCCGAGTACGAGGAGGCGCACCGCGACTTCCAGGACCGCATGGAGCGCGCCTTCGCCGAGACGCACGCCGCGCAGACCGGCTCCATCCCCGTGGTCGGCGCAACCGCGGCCGGCGGCGAGACCGACGGCGGCGAGCAGCCGGCGACCGGCGAGCTCGAGACGACCGGCGTCTCGCTCGAGGTCGTGCACGCGATCGGCGACGCCTTCGACAACAAGCCGGCCGGGTTCACGGTGCACCCGAAGATCCAGCAGCTGCTGAACAAGCGCGTCGACATGAGCCGCAACGGCAAGATCGACTGGGGCTTCGGCGAGTTGCTGGCCCTCGGTTCGCTCCTCATCGAGGGCACTCCGGTGCGCTTCGCCGGGCAGGATGCCCGCCGCGGCACCTTCGTCCAGCGCCACGCGGTGCTGCACGACCGCGTGAACGGCCAGGAGTGGCTGCCGCTGCAGAACCTGTCGGAGAACCAGGCCCGGTTCTGGATCTACGACTCGCTCCTCAGCGAGTATGCCGCGATGGGCTTCGAGTACGGCTACTCGGTCGAGCGGGCCGACGCGCTCGTCGCGTGGGAGGCGCAGTTCGGCGACTTCACGAACGGCGCGCAGACCATCATCGACGAGTTCATCGCCTCGGCCGAGATGAAGTGGGGCCAGCGCTCGAGCGTGGTGCTCCTGCTCCCCCACGGGTACGAAGGCCAGGGGCCCGACCACTCGAGCGCGCGCATCGAGCGGTTCCTCCAGCTGTCGGCCGAGAGCAACATGACCGTGGCCCGGCCGTCGACACCGGCGTCGTACTTCCACCTGCTCCGCCGCCAGGCTTATGCGCGCCCGCGCCGTCCGCTGGTGGTGTTCACGCCGAAGGCGATGCTGCGCCTGCGCGGCGCGACCAGCGAGGTCGAGGACTTCACGAACGGCCGGTTCGAGCCGATCCTCGACGACTCGCGGATCACCGACAAGGCCGCGGTGAAGCGCGTGGTCTTCCTCTCGGGCAAGCTCTACTACGACCTCCTCGCCGAGCTCGAGAAGCACCCGAACCCCGAGATCGCCCTGGTCCGGCTCGAGCAGCTGTACCCGCTGCCCGAGGTCGAGCTGAAGGCGATCGCGGACTCCTACCCGAACGCCGAGTTCACCTGGGCGCAGGACGAGCCCGAGAACCAGGGCGCGTGGCCGTTCTTCATCTTCGAGACCAACAAGCTCGGTCCGCGCGAGGTCAAGGTGTTCTCGCGTCCGGCCTCGGCGTCGCCTGCGACGGGTTCGTCGAAGCGCCACGCCGCCGAGCAGCAGGACCTGGTCCAGCGCGCACTGACGCTCTGACCCTCGCCTCCTGACGACAGAGAGCGGATGCCCCGGTCGGGGCATCCGCTCTCGTCGTTTCGCGTTGCGGCGAGTCGGTCGCGTGGCCGGCTCGCCGATACGACGGCACGCTCAGCGCGCGCCGCGCGCGAGCTTGGACGGCTGCCAGATCACCCGGCCGAGGTCGTACGACAGCGCCGGCACCAGCAGCGTGCGCACGAGGAACGTGTCGAGCAGCACGCCGAACGCGACGATGAACGAGATCTGCACGAGGAAGAGGATGGGCAGCACGCCGAGCGCGGCGAAGGTCGCGGCGAGCACCAGCCCGGCCGACGTGATCACGCCGCCGGTCAGCCGAAGGCCTCGGACGATGCCCGCCCGCGTGCCGTGGGCGACGGACTCCTCGCGCACGCGCGTCATGAGGAAGATGTTGTAGTCCACCCCGAGCGCGACGAGGAACACGAAGGCGAACAACGGCACCGACGGATCGGCCCCGGGGAAGCCGAAGATCCCGTTGAAGACCCATGCGGAGACGCCGAGCGCTGCTGCGAAGCTCAGCACGACGCTCGCGATGAGCAGCAGCGGAGCGACGATGCTGCGCAGCAGCAGCATGAGGATCACCAGGATCGCGGCGAGCACCAGCGGGATGATGAGCGCGCGGTCGGCGAGGGATGCGTCGATCGTGTCGAGTGCGACGGCGGTGGATCCGCCGACGAGCACGTCCTCGCCGACCTCGTCGAGCGCGACTCTGAGCTGCTCGACGGTCGCCTCGGCCTCGAGGGAATCGGCCGGGTCGTCGAGCGTCGCCTGCAGCAGCACCTCACCGTCGACCACGGTCGGTTCGGGTGCCGGCGTGCCGGGCGGGCCGAACGCCTGGATGCCGTCCTCGGTGACCGCGGCCTGGCCGGCCGGCGAGTCCTCGGCGAGCACCGTGACCGTGTCGACGCCGTCGGTCGCGAGCGCGATGTCGGCCATCGCCTGCAGGTCCGCCTCCGGGCCGACGATCACTGCGGGCGTACCGGATCCGGCCGGGAAGTGCTCGCCCAGCAGTTCCTGGCCGTCGCGCGCCTGCGACGTGCCCAGCACGAACTCGCTGGTCGGCACGCCGTCCGCCTTGAGCTGCGGCAGGCCGAGGCACATCGCCGCGAGCACGAGGGTCGCGGCGATCCAGACGGTGCGCGGCCGTCGCGCGACGAGTCGGCCGACGGCGGCCCACAGCCCGCGACCCTGCGTCGGGTCGTCGCCGATCGCCGCGGCGCCGGTGCGCGTCTCGCCGACGCGGATGCGCCGCGGCCAGAACGCGACGCGTCCGGCCCACAGCAGCAGGGCCGGCAGCAGGGTGAGCGCGGCGAGGAGCGAGCAGGCGATGCCGATCGCGGCGACGGGTCCGAGGATCTTGTTGCTGGTCAGCTCGCTCGCGAGGAGGATCAGCAGGCCCACGATCACCGTGCCGCCAGAGGCGACGATGGGTTCCCATGCGCCCTTGAGCGCGGCCCAGGTGGCATCCCATCGTCGTTCGTGGACGGTGAGCGCCTCCTGGTAGCGCGCGAGGTACAGCAGGGCGTAGTCGGTGGCCGCGCCGATGACGAGGATGAACAGGATGCCCTGGGTCTGGCCGGAGATCGGCAGGATGTCGGCCGCCGCGAGCGAGACGACGATGAGCACCGACGCGCACAGGGCGGTGAGGCTCGTGAGGAGCACGAGGATCGGCAGCAGCGGCGAGCGGTAGACGACGATCAGGATCAGGAAGACGGCGAGGAGCGCGACGGCGAGAAGGAGTCCGTCGATGCCGCTGAACGCGCCGGCGAGGTCCGCGGTGAAGCCCGCGGGTCCCGTGACTGCGGATTCGGCGCCCTCGATCGGGTGCTCCTCGAGCACGTCGCGGATCTCGGCGACGACCTCGTTCGACGGGGTCGCGTCGTCGCCGGTGGCGATGGACGCCACGAACTGGGCCGCCTCGCCGTCCTCGCTCGGGATCACCGGCGAGCTCTCGTCGGCAACCACGCCGTCGACGGCGAGCACGGATTCGCGCAGGTCGTCGATCGCGGTGGTCTGCGCGTCGTCGAGCGTCGAATCCGACGCGACCACCACGATCGCGGGAATGAGGTCGGCGTCGCGGAACTCGGCCTGGAGCTCGTTGACCTCGGTGGCCTCGGCCGACGCCGGCAGGAACTGCGCCTGGTCGTTCACGACGACGTCGGACAGCCGTCCGAACGACGCTCCGCCGAGTCCGAAGACGGCGAGCCAGACGAGGATCAGGACGGCGGGGATGGCGGCGCGGAGCCAGCGGGGCGCAGCGCCCGCTGCGGTCGATCGATCGGTCACGTCCGAATGCTAACCGAGTTAGCGATCGTGTCGCCAATCCACGCCGACCGGCGGGCCGACGAGTTCAGAGCCCTTCGGCGATCACCCGGTGCGACTGCACCTCGCGGATGCGCGTGAGCACGATCGCGCGCAGTTCCTCGGGGGCGTTCTCGCGGCAGGCCCGCTGCACCACCTCGGTGATGGTGATGCCGACCCGCAGTTCGCTCGAGCAGTCGGCGCAGTTGTCGACGTGCATGCGGATGTCCGCCGCGTCCTCGCTGCACAGTTCGTTGTGCAGGTACTCCTCGAGTTCGGCGCGCGCCTTCTCGCAGCCGCAGTCCTTCATTTCGCGCTCCTCGCGGTTCGGGTCGCCCGCTCCGCGACGGCGAAGCCCTGTTCGCGTGCGTAGTCGGCGAGGGATTCGCGAAGCAGCCGCCGGCCACGGTGCAGGCGGCTCATCACGGTCCCGATGGGGGTGTTCATCATGTCGGCGATCTCCTGGTAGGAGAAGCCCTCGACGTCCGCGAGGTACACGGCCAGTCGGAAGTCCTCGGGCAGCGCCTGCAGCGCATCCTTCACCGCGCTGTCGGGGAGGTGGTCGATCGCCTCCGCCTCGGCCGAACGACTCGACATCGCGGTCGTCGACTGGGCCCCGCCCAGCTGCCAGTCCTCGAGCTCGTCGATCGCGCTCTGGTACGGCTCGCGCTGCTTCTTGCGGTAGGTGTTGATGAAGGCGTTCGTGAGGATGCGGTACAGCCACGCCTTGAGGTTCGTGCCCTGCGTGAACTGCCCGAACGCGGCGAACGCCTTCACGAACGTCTCCTGCACGAGGTCCTGCGCATCCGCGGGGTTCTTGGTCATGCGGAGCGCGGCGGCGTACAGCTGGTCGAGGTACGGCAGGGCCTGCTCCTCGAACAGTTCGTCGAGGGGGCGCTGCGCCTCGGCCTCGTCCCCGGATGCATCGATCTGATCGGCAGTCATCACCGGCCATACTAGGCGGTCGTCGACCGCACCCTCCCCGACCGTCGCCGGACGTTCCAAGACCGCGTGCGTCATGCGCATCGTCTCCTTCCACTCGCCGAGCGCTACTGTTGATAACCGATGCAGATTTCGAGGTATTCCGCGCCAGAGTTCGATCCGTACGGCGACCAGCGCCAAACGGACACCGACGACGGATGGCTCGCGCCCGTCGCGACGGCGCCACTCGAGGCATCCCTCTCGCTGCCGGGATCGAAATCGCTCACGAACCGCGAGCTCGTGCTCGCCGCGCTGGCCGACGGCCCGTCGGTGCTGCGCGCCCCGCTCTGGTCGCGCGACAGCGAGCTCATGATCGAGGCGCTCCGGGCGCTCGGCACCGGCATCGAACCGGTCTCCGGCGACGGCGAGTACGGCCCCGACCTCCGGATCACGCCTGCCGCCGAGCTCACCGGGTCGACCACGATCGACTGCGGCCTCGCCGGCACGGTCATGCGCTTCCTGCCTCCCGTCGCCGCGCTCGCCCTCGGACCCACGACGTTCGACGGCGACGAGTACGCACGCAAGCGGCCGATGTCCGGCGTCGTCGAGGGGCTGCACGGACTCGCCGTCGACCTCGACGACGACGGCCGCAGGACCCTGCCGTTCACCGTGCACGGCACGGGCCGCGTCGCGGGTGGCGCACTCGAGATCGACGCCTCGGCGTCGAGCCAGTTCGTGTCGGCGCTGCTGCTGTCGGCCGCGCGCTTCGACGCCGGACTCGACCTCCGCCATGTCGGCGATCGCGTGCCCAGCGCCCCGCACATCGAGATGACGATCGCGACGCTCGCCGCGCGCGGGGTCGAGGTGCGCACCCCGGAGGCCGGACGCTGGATCGTCGAGGCCGGCCCGATCCGGGCGATCGACGTCGACATCGAACCGGACCTCTCGAACGCAGCACCCTTCCTCATCGCCGCCCTCGTCGCGGGCGGCACGGTCGCCGTCACCGGCTGGCCCGCCGTGACCACGCAGGTCGGCGCGCAACTGATCGACCTCCTGCCGAGGTTCGGCGCCGAGGTCGAGCTCGACGGCGACCGGCTCACGGTGCGCGGCGGCGGCGTCGACGGAGGCATCCGGGGCGTCGACCTCGATCTCTCCGAGGCCGGCGAACTGGCGCCCAACCTCGTCGCGCTGGCCGCCCTCGCGAACACCCCGAGCCGAATCACGGGGATCGGCCACATCCGCCACCACGAGACGGACCGCCTCGCGGCGCTCGCGACCGAGATCAACGGCCTCGGCGGACACGTCACCGAGCTCGAAGACGGCCTGCTCGTCGAACCCGCACCGCTGCGCGGCGGCGCCTGGCGCGCCTATGCCGACCACCGCATGGCGACGTCCGGCGCGATCCTCGGCCTCGCCGTGCCGGGCGTCGTCGTCGACGACATCGGCACCACGTCGAAGACCCTCCCCCAGTTCCCGCAGCTCTGGGAGCGGCTGCTGGCATGAGCTGGTGGGACACGGACGACGACGAGGACGAGCCCGAGTACGACGAGGCCGACGTCCGGATCCGTCCGAACCGCCGCGGCAGCCGACCGCGGACCAAGGTGCGCCCCGAGCACGCCGACGCCGTGACCGGCACCGTGCTCGGCGTCGACCGGGGCCGCTACGCCGTGCTGCTCGACGAGGGCGGTGACGAGGAGCGCGAAGTCGTCGCCGCCCGGGCCAGCGAGCTGCGACGCAAGTCCGTCGTCACCGGCGACCGGGTCGATCTCGTCGGCGACACGAGCGGTGAGCCCGGCACCCTGTCGCGGATCGTCCGGGTCGGCGACCGGACGACGCTCCTTCGGCGCAGCGCCGACGACACCGACGAGGTCGAGCGCGTCATCGTGGCGAACGCCGATCGCATGCTGATCGTCATCGCGGCAGCGAACCCCGAACCGCGCACGCGACTCGTCGACCGCTACCTCGTCGCCGCCTACGACGCCGGCATCGAGCCGCTGCTGTGCGTCACCAAGACCGACCTCGCCGACCCGGCGCCGTTCCTCGAGAACTTCGCCGGGCTCGAGATCCCGGTGTTCCTCAGCGGATCCAGCCGGATGCCGCTGGATGCCGTCACCGACGCACTGGTCGGCCATCGCACGGTCTTCGTCGGCCACTCCGGCGTCGGCAAGTCGACGCTCGTCAATGCCCTCGTGCCGGGCGCCGACCGCGCCACCGGCCACGTCAACGCGGTCACGGGCCGCGGCAGGCACACCTCGTCGTCGACGGTGTCGTTGCGCCTCGAGGCGGGCGACCGACGCGGCTGGGTGATCGACACCCCCGGCGTCCGGTCGTTCGGGCTCGGCCACATCGACCCGGCGAACATCCTGCGTGCCTTCACCGACCTCGCCGCCGTCGCCGAGCGCTGCCCCCGCGGCTGCACCCACCTGCCCGACGCACCCGACTGCGCGATCGAGGAGGCCGTCGAGGCCGGTGAGCTCGGTGCGATCGGCCGGGCCAGGCTCGATTCACTCCAACGACTGCTGGCGACATTCGCCCCGGGCGTCGCCGGAGCCGCCGGTCGGACCGACGAGGGCGGCTGAGGCGCGTTGCTGATCCTCCGCCTGCCTACGATGGAGGTATGACCGACGCACGACTCGCCCCCGGCGACCTCGCCCCCGACTTCACGCTGACCGACCAGGACGGAACCCCCGTCTCGCTCTCCGGCCTGCGCGGCTCGAAGGTCGTGCTCTACTTCTACCCCGCGGCGATGACCCCCGGGTGCACCACCGAGGCGTGCGACTTCCGCGACAACCTGAACTCCTTCGCGGGTGCCGGCGTACGCGTCCTCGGCGTCTCGAAGGACGACGTCGACACCCTCAAGCGATTCGCCGAGCGCGACCGGTTGAACTTCACCCTGCTCTCCGACGCCGACCTCACGGTGCAGCAGGCGTACGGGACGTGGGGCGAGAAGTCGCTCTACGGCAAGATCGTCGTCGGCGCGATCCGCTCGACGTTCATCATCGGCGAGGACGGCCGGATCGAGAAGGCGCTCTACAACGTCAAGGCCACGGGACACGTCGCTCGCCTGCGGCGCGAACTCGGCCTCGACTGAGTCGGGTCGTCGAGTCCGATTCCACCGGCCGGGTCGTGACTGCCGCCGTTCAGTCCGCGGCGCGATCCGGCGCGTACGCGGTTCGGACCGACGGCCACAGCAGCAGCACGATGACCGCCGCCGAGGGCAGCAGCAGGGCCCAGCCCAGGTCGGGCCGCGCGAAGAGGCCCTGAAAGGCCCCGACCGCCACCGAGATCTGCAGGAACTGCCACACGATCGCCGCCGATCGCGACCAGTGGGCCCGACGCAGTGACGCGACCGCCACCGACGTCGTCCAGACGGCGCCGACCGCGGCGAGCACCGTGAGCGCGATCGCCGTCGCGTACGACGACGGTTCGAGCGCGAGCAGGTCGATCACCAGCCAGACGACCACGGCGATCATCACGGCCGCCTCCAGGAAGAGGAGGGCGGTCACTGCGGCGAGCGCCGCACGAGGCGTCGCGGATGCCGGCGAGTGCGCCGATCCCGGTTCGTCAGCCAACTGATTCACAGCGATATCCCATGCACGACTATTGATTCACCTTCCGCCCTATGACAACATTTATGAGGCCGAATTGATGCTCACAGGGACGTGAGCCGATCAGGTTCTGATCCTACTTCCCGAGATTCGGCTTTCCCCCCGCAACCGGCCGTGCAGACGGCGGCGTTCGCATGCGTGCGCCGGGGTTGCGACCCGAAAACAGCAAGGAGCATCTCACATGGATTGGCGCGACAAGGCCGCCTGCCTCACCGCTGACCCGGAACTCTTCTTCCCGGTCGGCAACACCGGTCCCGCCGTGGACCAGATCGAGAAGGCCAAGACGGTCTGCGCGCGCTGCACCGTGACCGAGATCTGCCTGCAGTACGCCCTCGAGACCGGTCAGGACTCGGGCGTCTGGGGTGGCCTCAGCGAGGACGAGCGCCGCGCGCTCAAGCGCCGCGCCGCCCGCGCCCGCCGCGCCGGCTGACGGAGAACCACCACGTTCCAGCGACGGATGCCCCGCCTCGGGGCATCCGTCGCTGCATGTCGGGGCACAGGACTCGCCCGCCCGTCATGACCGCCGCCGTGCGGCATCCGATCGGACGTCAGGCGTCGGCGATCCAGCGCAGCGGGATCTCGACGGTGACCTCGGTGCCGCGGCCGACGAGCGTGTGCCAGTCGATGGTGCCACTGAGCTCGCCCTGGATGAGCGTCCGCACGATCTGGGTGCCGAGCCCCTCGCCGACCTTCCCCTCCGGCAGCCCCGAACCGGTGTCGCGGACCCGGACGGTCAGCGTCTCATCGGTGCGCGAGGCGTTGACCTCGACGTCGCCTTCCTGGCCCGCGAGCCCGTGCTCGACGGCGTTGGTGACGAGCTCGGTCAGCGCGAGGGCGAGCGGCGTCGCGTAGGCGCTCGGCAGCACGCCGAACGTGCCCGTCTTCTTGGGGTGCGCGGTCGTGTTGTGCGCGGCGGCGACCTCGGCGACGAGCAGCAGCACGCGATCGAAGACCTCGTCGAAGTCGACGTTCTGCGCCACGCCCGTCGAGAGCGTGTCGTGCACGACCGCGATCGCCCCGACGCGGCGCATCGCCTGCGTCAGCGCGTCGCGCGCCTCGTCCGAGTGCGTGCGACGCGCCTGGATCCGGAGCAGGGACGCGACCGTCTGCAGGTTGTTCTTCACCCGGTGGTGGATCTCGCGGATCGTCGCGTCCTTGGTGATGAGCTCCTGCTCCTGGTGCCGGAGCTCGGTCACGTCGCGGATGAGCACGATCGCACCGATGCGTTCGCCGTGGTGACGGATCGGGATGGCGCGCAGCGAGACCGTGACCCCCCGCGCGTCGACCTCGGTGCGCCAGGGCGCCCGGCCGGTCACCACCAACGGCAGCGACTCGTCGACCACGAGCCTGCCGGCCAGCAGCGTCGTGGACACCTCGGCCAGCGACTGGCCCTCGAGCTCGTCGTCGAAGCCCATCCGGTTGAACGCCGACAACGCGTTCGGGCTCGCGAACGTGGTCGTCCCGTCGACGTCGAGCCGGATGAGCCCGTCGTTCGCTCGCGGCGCTCCACGCCTCGGGCCGGTCGGCGAACCGAGGTCGGGGAAGTCGCCCGACGCGATCATCTGGAACAGTTCGCTCGCGCAGTCGTTGAAGGTCAACTCCTGACGGCTGGGCGTGCGGGTCGCGCTGAGGTTCGTGTGCCGGGTGATGACCGCGACGGGCTCAGGGACGAGGCCGGTGCCCGTGGCGTTGGCTCGCCGCATCACCGGGACGGCGCGCATGCGCGTCGGCATCTCCTCGTACCAGTCGGGCGACGTCGAGTCGACGATGCGGGCCGTCGCGAAGGCCTCGTCGACGAGGTCGCGCCACTGCGGCCGGATCGACTGCCCGATGAAGTCCCGGTAGAACAGCGTCGCTGCGCTCGAGGGCCGGGCGTGCGCGACCGCGACGAAGTCGTCGTCGGCCGACGGCACCCACAGCACGATGTCGGCGAACGCGAGGTCGGCGAGCAATTGCAGGTCGCCGACCAGCATGTGGAGCCATTCGACATCGGCTTGGCCGCTGCGGCCCTGGGCCAGGACGAGTTCACTGAGCGTCGACACGACCTCCAGCGTAGTGCCGGGCATGCACCTGCTCGTCGCCGCGACGCCATGGCCCGAAGCCCCTCGCCCGCCGATCGGGCACGGGTGCGAGTCGTTCGAGCGCGTAGTCGCGGATCGACGTTCGCAGCGGCGAGCGGGAGGCCGCCTCGCGGAGGGTGCGCGCCGTCAGGATGGCCGAGTCCGCCGCTCGTCCGTCGTGGGGCAGCATCGTGACCTCCGAGATGCCCGCGAACCGTCGCATGGTCTGCCGGATCTGCCCGTGCGCGTCGATGCCGAGCGCACTGCTGCGCACCCGGTTCACGATGACGTCCACGCCGTCCGGCGGAACGTGCTCGAGCAGCTCGGCATGGCCGCGGAGGAGACGCGAGAGCCCGACCGGGTCGGCGATCCCGACCGCCACGACGCGATCGGCCGCGGCGAGCGCCGCGAAGGTCGCCGCGTTCCGGCGCGGGGCGAACTCATCGCTGGTGAGTTCTTCGTCGCGCTCGAGGCTGAACCCGGTGTCGACGACGACGTACTCCGCCCACGCACGCAGGGCCGCGAGCGTGGCCTCCACCCGCTGCTCCGTGAGCTCGGGCCATCGGCTCGGCCCGACGAGACCGGTCAACACGTCGAACGACGCGCGCGGCGCGGTGTGGCGTTGCACGAGCCGCTCGAACTCCGTGCGGTCGAACGCGCCCGCGCCCGCGAGACGGCAAGCCGCGGCGAATCCCGGCGCCTCGTCGAGCAGTCCGAGCGCTGCGGCGACGGTGCCGCCGTACGGATCGCCGTCGACGAGCACGACCCGATGACCGGCCGCGGCGAGTTCCGCGGCGAGGTTGATCGAGACGAGCGTGCGCCCCGGTGCTCCGGCCGGCCCCCAGACCGCGACGACCGCGGGTCGGCCGTCGTCGGCCGGCGCCGGCCGTTCGGCGATCCGCGACGGCACCTGGACGCCACCCGACACCAGACGCTCGATCTCGTGCCACGGCGTCCGGTCGTCGAGGATCTCGTGGAGTCCCAGGCCCGCGGCCGCCGCCCGATCGCGATCGTCGGCGGCCAGCGCGATCAACCGCACGCCGCGCTCGTCGCAGGCGGACAGCAGCTCGGCGCTGAGCGTACCCCGTCCCGCGCCGACGAGCACGACCTCCGGCGAGACACGATCGAGGCAATCGACCACGTCGCGCCATCCGATCAGGCGCGCGGTGATCACGTGGCCCGCCTCGACGAGGTCGGCGAGTAGTCGATCCTCGACCGCCGCGTCGAGCGCGAGGGCGAGCCGCGTCATCGGTCGGCGCGGCCCGGCTGGGCGCCGACGACGTCGACGGCATCGCCTGCGGCGAGCGCCTGGAGGACTGCGGCGACCTTCGCGCGCGGTACGAGGAGCTCGATCGAGAGGTCGCCGCCGGCCACCGCGCCCTCCGGCTCGAGGACGGCGGAGATCTCCGCGTCGGGCACGAGGACGCTCGGCGGCTCGAAGGTCTGCTGGTCGACCCGCTTGGCCGTCCACACGTCCACCCGGTCGCCCGGGCCGGCATCTCCCGGGACGGCCCCTCGGACGGGCACGACGAGGGTCGCGAGGTCGGATGCCTCCCGTTCGGCGACGGCCGACCGCGGTAGGAGCTCTCCGGCCTCGATCGTCCGCGTCGTGAACGCGCCCGACTCGGGCAGGTCACCCGGGACGACGTACCGCTCCGCGGCCGCGCCGAGGCGGACGGAGACCTCGACGAGGTCGGATGCCTCGAGCCGGGTACCGGTCGGCACGGACTCGGCCACGGCGTACACCCGCGTCGTGGTGTCGAGGCCGTCGACGAGCGCCCACACGCCCACCGACGAACCGGCCACGAGTAGCAGCCCGAGCGCGAGCCTCGGGTCGATCCGGAGTGCGCCGCGGTCGCGCCGGCCTGCACGTTGCATGGTGCTCCTTCCGTCGGGTCGTCCGACGGGTCCATGGTGGTGCGAACCCGGGAGGCTCCCGTGAAGTTATCCACATCGACCGGCCCGTCGCGGCGGACGACGCATAATCGAGGGATGACGGGTCGAGCTGCGCGCGAGGTGGGACGCTTCCTGTCCGTCGCCGATGCCGCGGACCTGCTGGCGGTCGACGTGCCCGTCGTCGACGGCCTGATCCGTTCGGGCGAGCTGCCGGCCATCCGCGTCGGGCAGTCCGGCCCGTGGCGGATCGAGCGCACGCAGCTCGAGTTGTGGATCCAGGACCGCTACGAGGATGCCCGTCGTGGATCGATCTGGGACGAGGGCGAGTTCTCGGCGCTGCTCGACCTCTCCCCCGCCGGCAGCGTGACGCGGCTGCGGCCCGTCGACTGATCGGCGACCGAACGTCGCCGCGCGGGTGCGACGCCCGCCTCAATCGTGGGTGACCAACCGGATCGCGTGCATCGGGAGGATCCGGTAGCCCTGCACGTTGCCCGCACGCCGCGGCAGGCCCTCCTCGTGCAGGGCGAGGTCGACGTGATCCCTGGCGACCCGGTCGAGGGTCCCGTGGAAGCGCCCGTCGTCGGTCGACACCGTGACAGCCGCCCGACGCCGTGCGAGGTCGCGAAGCACGAACGGCAAGGGAATCCGGTCGGAGATCGCGGGCGACGGCTCCGTGCCGCGGCCGAGGCTGGACTCCACCTGCTCCCGCTCGGGCAGGATCGCCGCGATCGACCCGACCGGGAGCACGCATCCGCCGGGCTGACGCGAGTCGACCAGCTCCGCGGTCATCCAGTCCGCCCCGAACGAGATCGGGCGCACCTGGAGGATCTCTCCCCCTCGCAGCTGCACCCGGATCGCTCGGGCAGGACGACCCGACCCGAGCGACATCGCCACGAGGCGGTCGCGGAGCGTCAGCCGGCTGAGGCGGAGCCGCTCCTCCTCGAGCGCGAGGGACCGCTCCTCGGCCTCGTGCTCGCGGTCGAGCTGCGAGCCGAGATCGTCGAAGAGCCGGTCCCACCGCATGGAGCGACCGTAGCTTCGGCGAGCCTCGGGCGCGCTCGGGTTCTCCACAGGGGAGGAGTACCCCTTGACAGCGAAACGGACCGGCAAATACCGTTCCCTCAGGATCCCCGGCACCCCCCGTTCACGGGACGATCCTCGCGGGCCCGAACCCCGTGTCCCCCTACAGGAGATCGACCGATGACCGCTGTGTCCACCGCGCTCGCCGCGCGCGTCGCTTCCGCCCCCCGTTCCCGCTTCGACGCCGACGAGTACTTCGCACGGCAGCGCTCCGCGCGCAGCGAACTGCCCGATCCGGAGGCCGTGCTCAGCAGCCTCACGCACTGCGCGCTCGAGGCGCTCGCGGGCGCTCGCGACCTGGAGCAGCTCGCCCGCTGGGTGACCGACGACGTCTACCGTGGCCTGCAGAAGCGCGCGGTGCTCGCGTCGCGCGCACGTCGCGCACGTGGTGCGAGCGCACAGCGCCCCGTGTTCACGATCGGCCGGATCCACCGCAGCGAACCCGCAGACGGCGTCGTCGAGGCCGTCATCATGGTCCACCAGCGTCACCGTTCGCGAGCGGTCGCGATCCGCCTGGAGGGGCTCGACGGTCGCTGGCGCGCGAGCGCGATCACCGTGCTCTGACCACCGGAGCGTCCACCGGCACGAGAGACGGCCCGGGCATCCGCCCGGGCCGTCTCTCGTTGCAGCGTGCGCCTGCGCGCGCGATCAGCGCCCGCCGCGCTCCTGCGCCCGCCGCTGCGCCCGATTCTGCGGCTCCTCGCCGGCCGGGGCATCCGTCGACTGGCCGAACGCACCGCGCTGCGCCGGTGCAGTCTGCTGCGGCTGCTGCGATTGCGCGACCGCGCGGCGCGCGCGCTGCGTCGCGGCCTGCTGCACCTGACCGCGCTGATTGCGGACCTCGACGCCGCCCGAGTCGCTCGGCGCCGAGTAGCTGAGCTTGTCCTCCGAGGCGCCCTGCTGGCCGAGCCCCTTCGCGGCGATCGTCGGCGCGGCGCCGCCGGTCGGAGCCACCTCGACCTCGAGGTTGAACAGGAACCCGACGGTCTCCTCGCGGATGGACCCCATCATCTGCTGGAACATCGCGTACCCCTCGCGCTGGTACTCGACCAACGGGTCGCGCTGCGCCATCGCGCGCAGGCCGATGCCGTCCTTCAGGTAGTCCATCTCGTAGAGGTGATCGCGCCAGCGACGGTCGATCACCGAGAGCACGACCCGGCGCTCGAGCTCGCGCATCGCGGGACTGCCGAGCTGCTCCTCGCGGCGCTGGTACGCCAGCTTCGCGTCGGAGACGATCTCGCGACGGATGAAGTCGCGGTTCACGCGGCCCTTCTCGCCGGCCTCGGCGACGACCTCGTCGATCGTGATCCCGATCGGGTAGAGCGTCTTGAGCTCGGTCCACAGCGCGTCGAAGTCCCACTCGTCGGGGCTGCCCTCGGCGGTGTGCTCGTCGAGCACCTCGTCGATGACGTCGTCGAGGAACTTCTGCGTGCGCTCGTGCAGGTCGTCGCCCTCGAGGATGTGCCGACGGTCGGTGTAGATCGCCTCGCGCTGGCGGTTGAGGACGTCGTCGTACTTCAGCACGTTCTTGCGGATCTCGGCGTTGCGCGCCTCGACCTGCGACTGCGCCGAACGGATGGCGCGGGTGACGACCTTCGACTCGATGGCCACGTCGTCCGGCACGCCGCGCGACATCAGGCTCTCGGCCGCGCCGGCGTTGAACAGGCGCATGAGGTCGTCGGTGAGCGAGAGGTAGAAGCGGCTCTCACCGGGGTCGCCCTGACGGCCGGAACGACCACGGAGCTGGTTGTCGATGCGGCGCGACTCGTGGCGCTCGGTGCCGAGCACGTAGAGCCCGCCCGCCGCGGAGACCTTCTCGGCCTCGCCGCCGACCTCGGCCTTGACCGCGTCGAACACCTCGTCCCAGGCGGCCTCGTACTCGTCGGGGGTGTCGACCGGCGAGAGTCCGCGCTCGTGCATCTTCTGGGTCGCGATGAACTCGGCGTTGCCGCCGAGCATGATGTCCGTTCCGCGGCCCGCCATGTTGGTCGCCACGGTGACCGCACCGTACCGGCCGGCCTGGGCGACGATCGCCGCCTCGCGCGCGTGGTTCTTGGCGTTCAGCACCTCGTGCCGCACGCCCTTCTTCGCGAGCAGCCGCGACAGGTACTCGCTCTTCTCGACGCTCGTGGTGCCGACGAGGACGGGCTGGCCCGCCGCGTGACGCTCCACGATGTCCTCGACGACCTGCGCGAACTTCGCCTCCTCGTTCTTGTAGACGAGGTCGGGCTGGTCGATGCGGACCATCGGCCGGTTCGTCGGGATCGGCACCACGCCCAGCTTGTAGGTCGCCATGAACTCGGCGGCCTCGGTCTCGGCGGTGCCGGTCATGCCGGAGAGCTTGTCGTAGAGGCGGAAGTAGTTCTGCAGCGTGACGGTCGCGAGGGTCTGGTTCTCGGCCTTGACCTGCACGCCCTCCTTCGCCTCGATCGCCTGGTGGATGCCCTCGTTGTAGCGGCGACCGACGAGGATGCGGCCGGTGTGCTCGTCGACGATCAGCACCTCGCCGTTCATGACGACGTAGTCCTTGTCGCGCTTGAACAGGGCGTTCGCCTTGATGGAGTTGTTGAGGAAGGAGATCAGCGGCGTGTTCGCCGACTCGTAGAGGTTGTCGATGCCGAGGTAGTCCTCGACCTTCGCGATGCCGGGCTCGAGCACGCCGACGGTGCGCTTCTTCTCGTCGACCTCGTAGTCCTCGCCCGCGACGAGGCGCTGCGCGAGGCGGGCGAACTCGGTGAACCAGCGGTTGGCCTCGCCGGACGCGGGGCCCGAGATGATCAGCGGGGTGCGCGCCTCGTCGATGAGGATCGAGTCGACCTCGTCGACGATCGCGAACGCGTGGCCGCGCTGCACCATGTCGGTGGCCTGCCAGGCCATGTTGTCGCGGAGGTAGTCGAAGCCGAACTCGTTGTTCGTGCCGTAGGTGATATCGGCCGCGTACTGCTCGCGCCGCTGCGCCGGAGTCTGCCCGGCGAGGATGCATCCGGTCGTCATGCCCAGCGCGCGGAACACGCGGCCCATGAGCTCGGACTGGTAGCTCGCGAGGAAGTCGTTGACGGTGATGACGTGCACGCCGCGGCTGGTGAGCGCGTTGAGATAGGCCGCCGTCGTCGCCACGAGCGTCTTGCCCTCGCCGGTGCGCATCTCCGCGATGTTGCCCAGGTGCAGCGCCGCGCCGCCCATGAGCTGCACGTCGAAGTGGCGCAGGCCGATCGTACGGCTCGACGCCTCCCTGACGGCCGCGAACGCCTCGGGCAGCAGGTCGTCGAGGGATTCCCCGCTCGCGTAGCGCTCTCGCAGCTCGACGGTCTCGTGCTTCAGTTCCTCGTCGCTGAGGTCCTTGAAGTCGTCCTCGAGGGCGTTGATGGCCTTGGCGTAGTTCTCGAGCCGCTTCAGGGTTCGGCCCTCGCCGACGCGAAGGACCTTTTCCAGAATCGAAGCCACGAATGCTCTCCTGTCATCGTCGGGCGCCCGGGCCTCGGATCAGCCGGGCGCACCGCAAGCCGCCTGGGTGCAGACGGACATAGTAGCCATGCTAGCGGGAGGCAGGCTGGCAGAAGCCCCGGCGGGGACATCGGTGGATGCCTCCCGCCGGGGCTCCCGGCATCGGTTCGCGCGGCTCGGCGCGCTGGCCCGACCGCCGCCCGTCAGGCGCCGGTCAGGCGCCGGAACTCAGGCCGTCAGGCGTTCCCTGGCGCCGGAGGGCTCCCCCACGGACTCGCCGTTCTCGTCGAGCCCGATCAATCCGTAGTCCCAGCCCTTGCGCCGGTAGACCACGCTGGGGCGGCCGGTCTCCTGGTCGACGAAGAGGTAGAAGTCGTGTCCGACCAGTTCCATGAAGTAGAGCGCGTCGTCGACGGTCATCGGTGTCGAGGCGAAGACCTTCCGCCGGATCACGACGGGGCAGTAGACGTCCTCCTCCTCGTGCGCCTCCTCCTGGACCACCGGGATGCTGCCCGTGCGCACGGCCTCGAGCACCTCGACGCCTGCGGCCTGCACACCGACGCCGCTGAAGCCGTCGTCCGCGGCCTCGCGGAGCGAGGTGGGGCGTCGCGCGCTGCCGCGGTGGACCTTGCGGCGGTCCTTCGCGCGGCGGATGCGCTCGAGCAGGCGCCCGAGCGCGACGTCGAACGCGGCGTACTTGTCGGAGCCGTCTGCTTCGGCCCTGACGACGGGACCACGACCGACGAGCGTGAGCTCGACGCGGTCAGGTCCGGGGTTGCCGTTCTTCTCGTTGTGCCTCGACAGCTTCACGTCGAAGGAGATCGCGCGATCGTTGAGATGGCTCACTTTCTCTGCCTTCTCAGCGACGTAGGCGCGGAAGCGATCGGTCACCCCGATGTTGCGTCCGACGATGTTCAGTTCCATGACGACCTCCATCCACCGGCGTGTCACCCGGATCTGAAGGGTGGTTCGACCACGCCTGTCCTGTCACGGTACGCCGGATGCCCCCGGCTTGTCACGAAGTGTTTCCGGGGTATTCGCTGAGTGTGTCCGGTGCACCGGAACGACGGGGGGTCTGCGCGGCGACCGCGGCGCCGACGACCTCGGCGCCGGCCCGGCGGAGCGCCCGCACGGCCTCCGCGACCGTCGACCCGGTGGTGAGCACGTCGTCGACCACGAGGAACCGGCGACCGTCGAGCGGATGCCTCGCCGCGAGGCCCCCGGCCGCGTTCGCCCTGCGCTCGGTCGCGCCGAGCGCAGCCTGGTCGAGCCGGACCCCGACCTGCCGGAGCACGGGTGCCGAGCGCAACCCCGCCGCGGCGAGCATCCGCGGCACGGGACGATAGCCCCTCGCCCGCAGGGCTTCGGCGGTCGACGGAATCGTGCAGAGCTCGACCGTCCCGTGCATCGCACCGCGCCCGCTCCGGACGCCGGGAGCGCACCCGGGGGTCGGCGCGGCCTCGGCGAGCGCGGCCCCCATCGCGGCCGCCAGCGCACGGCCCAGCGGCTCGATCGCATCGGTGCGACCGCCGTCCTTCGCCGCGCCGATCACCCGCGCGACCACGCCGCCGTACTCGAGCGCGGCCCACACCCGGACTCCGGATCGCTCGACGGGGTGCGGACGGGGCGTGAGCAGCAGTCGGCATCCGTCGCAGAGCGCGAGGTCGGGTGCGGAGCATCCGACGCACGTCACCGGCAGCAGGAGCGCCGCGGCGGCGCCGACGGCGCGACGCACGGCGTGCGATCTGGACCCGGGATGCGGTGGCGTCACGCGCCGATCATCGCAGCGGGACCATCGCCGTCGGCGGCCGATCGGGTGGCCGGGTACATCGTCGACGCCCGGGCGCCGTGCAGGGGCCGTCCCGCACGGTCAGCGCAGGGGCAGCTGCGTCGCGACCAGCACGATGCCGGTCGCCTGCGCCTGCCAGCCCTGACCCGACCGGACGTCGAAGTCGCCCGTCTCGGTGCGCACTCGGAGGTCGCCGACCGTATTGCCGCCGGAGAGTTCCACGCCGCCGTCGGGCCCGGCCCGCACCGCCTCCGGGACGCCGCCGAGCACCTGGACGATCACGCGCGTGCCGCTCCCGCTGGCGGTGAGCGACGCGACCGATCGGTCGTCGAGCCAGACGACGTCGCGCGGGCTGCCGTCGATGTGCTCCAGGTCGAGCACGGTCTTGCCGAGCTCGACCGGCATGCCGTCGGCGTCGCGGACGATCGATGCCGCGACGAACCGCGTCGTGGCGCCGTCGCCGAGCAGCGCGAGGACGCGCGTGCCGTCGCGCGACACCTCCAGCGCGGCGATCTCCGTCCCGGTCCACGGCACAGGGACCTGCACGCTCGAACCGTCGGGGCGGGAGGCGGTGAGCTGATCGGGCGAGCCGCGCGGGACCGTCCAGACGACCCCGAATCCGTCGATGGCCGGCACGATCAG
This sequence comes from Agromyces sp. LHK192, assembly GCF_004006235.1. Lineage (NCBI taxonomy): Bacteria > Bacillati > Actinomycetota > Actinomycetes > Micrococcales > Microbacteriaceae > Agromyces > Agromyces sp. LHK192. Next base: position 1,453,424 of record NZ_CP034753.1, on the reverse strand, counting down.
GTCGGCGCGCGGGTCGAGCGAGATCGGCTCCTCGTCCGTCGTCACGAGCGACACCCCGTCGGCCGCGCGCACGGCCGCCGACTGTCCGTCGGCGCCGACCGCGGCGCCGGTCGGAGCGAGCGCGGGCAGCTGCTCGGAGATCCCCTCGATCGGCGTGATGGACGCGCCGCCGGCGCTGAGGTGCCCGAACGACTCTCCGTCGTAGACGACGGGGCGCGCCGGGACGACCGGGTCCACCACCGGAAGCGGCCGGGTGCCCTCGCCGCGCTGCACGACGCCGTTGAGCGAGAGTTCGACGTCGCCGACGCCGCGAACGCCGTCGAGGCTCTGATCGAGCTGGAACCGCATCAGCTGCACGGTTCGCTGGTCCTCCGTCGAGACGCCGGTCAGCTCGACGCTCGCGACCCCGCTCGTGATGGGCACCGCGTCGGCGGCGAGTGCCGCGTCCTCGGGGAACGCGGTCGCCACGCCGGGGTCGAGCCACTCGGCCGGCCCGGCGAGCAGGGCGCGGACGATCTTCGTCTGCACGGCCTCGCGTCCGGCGAACCACCGGATGTCGGGCACCGCATACTGCTCGGTCGGATCGATGAAGGTCAGGGCATGCGAGTTGAAGGCACGCGTGAAGTTCGAGGTGTCGATGAGGATGCCCGGCGGCGCCGACGAGATCCGCCACTCCTCGTCGACCTGCTCGAACGCGTAGTCCAGCGCGATGGGCGCCGGCGAGCCGGTGATCTGGTACTGCCCGTTGGCGCTCAACTCCGCGGTCGGCACCACCTCGAGACGCATCGCGGCCTCCCCCGTCGTCTCGAACTCCCGGCTCGCGAACTGGTCGATCGTCGCACCGTCATCCGCCCGCCACTCCTCGCCGAACGCGGGCGTCAGGAACTCGCGGGCGACCGCGTAGTTGTCGCGGGCATCGGTCGCGGCGTCGAGGAATCCCCGCAGGATCTGGTCCTGCGTCTCGCCGCCCTCCGGACCCTCCGCGATGAGCTCGGGGTCGGGCGAGTCGGCGCGGGCCTGCGGCTCGCCGCGATGCACGGCACCGGAGTCGGGGATGCTCGCGCATCCGGTGAAGGCGACCAGCGCGGCGAGCGCAACGAGCACGCCGCCCCGTCTCGGATCACGCATCGTGCACCTCCAGGCTCTGCGTGTCGAACGACCCCGTCGGCTCTCCCGGCCCCACGGCATCGGGATCGGCGGGTTCGAGCGGCAGCGGCGAATCGTCGACGGTCCCGCCTCGCTCCCTCGGCAGCGTCAGTCGGAAGACCGTGCCGACCCCGGGCTTCGACCACACGTCCAGTCGTCCCCCGTGCGCGACGGCGTCCTCCAGCGAGATGGCGAGCCCGAGGCCGGTGCCGCCGATGGTGCGCTGGCGGCTCGGATCGGCGCGCCAGAACCGGTCGAACACCCGGTCCGTCTCCTCCTCGGTCATGCCGAGGCCGTAGTCGCGCACGCTGAGCGCCACGGCCTGCGCATCGCTGTCGACGGCGACGAGGATCGGGCGCCCTTCACCGTGCTCGATCGCGTTGCCGACGAGGTTGCGGACGATGCGCATGACCCGCCGCGGATCGACGGCCGCGTCGAGATGCCCGCCGGGCGCGACGAGCCGGAGCTCGCTGCCCCGCCCTCGAGCAAGCTCGTGCATCGACTCGATGGCATCGCCCGCGAGGTGGACGAGGTTGGTCGGCTCGGTCGCGAGTTCGACGGAACCGGCATCGTAGCGACTGATCTCGAGCAGGTCGGCCAACAGGTTCTCGAACCGGACGGTCTGCGTGTGCAGCAACTCCACGGTGCGCGAGGTGGGCCCGGCGAACTCCTCCCGCTGCCCGTAGAGGACGTCGCCGGCGAGCCGGATCGTCGTGAGCGGCGTCCGCAATTCGTGCGAGACATCCGACACGAACCGTTGCTGCATGACCGAGAGCTCGGCGAGTTCGCGGATGCGGGCCTGGAGCGTGTCGGCCATCCCGTTGAAGCTCGCCGCGAGCGTCGCGAGCTCGTCCTCGCCCTTCTCCGGGATCCGGACGCCGAGGTCTCCCGCAGCGAGTCGGCGGCTCGTGGTCGCGACCGTCTGCACGGGCTCGATGACCCAGCGGACGACCAGCAGCGTGATCACGCCGAGCAGGATCAGCAGGGCCAGCGCGCCGATGATGCCCGTCGTCTGCATCGAGTCGAGCGTGGCCTGCGCGTCGGCGAAGGAGTACCCGATGTAGAGCTCGTACGTTCCCGCCCCGGGTACGTCGAGGTCCGTGCCGACCACGACGCCGGGCTCGCCCTCGATCGTCACGGACTGCCAATACTGCTCACCGGGGTGCTGCTGCACGCTCTCCCGGAGTTCGGGGGTGACGAGACCCGCGAGCAGCGGCGAGAGCTGATCCTGCGGCGCGTTCGAACTGCTGGCCTGGTCCGGCGCGCGGAACAGGGCGATCGCCGAGCTGCCCGACACCGTCTCCGCGGTCTGGAAGACCTGGTCCATGACGAGCTCCATGGCCGCGCGGTCGGCGGCATCCGACGAATTCAGCACGTTCTGGGCGGCGGCCGCGGCGGCGTCGGAGGCCGTGAGCGCGCGGTCGAGTTCCGACTGGAACAGGTTCGACGCGATGCTGAAGGTGATGTAGACGCCGATGATGAGGATCGCCAGCCCCGACAGCACGATCGTCAGCAGCACGGTCCGGATCTGCAGCGAGCGGCGCCACGTCGCCGCGACGCGGGCTGCGATCGACCGGATCCGCGGCCCGATCCCCCCGCCGGCCGCGCCGACGGGGGCTGCGGATGCCTCGCCGGTCACGATCGCCCTAGGTCGTCGCGCCGGCGCGGTACCCGACGCCGCGGACCGTCTGCACGATGCGCGGGTTGTCGGGGTCGTGCTCGACCTTGGCGCGCAGGCGCTGCACGTGGACGTTCACGAGGCGCGTGTCCGCCTTGTAGTGGTACCCCCACACCTGCTCGAGGAGCATCTCGCGGGTGAACACCTGCTGCGGCTTCGACGCGAGCGCCAGCAGCAGGTCGAACTCGAGCGGGGTCAGGTTGATGCGCTCGTCGCCCCGGCGCACCTCGTGCCCGGCCGCGTCGATCGTGAGATCGCCGACGGGGATCGTCTCGACGGCCGACTCGGGCGCGGGCCGCAATCTCGTGCGGATCCGGGCGACGAGCTCCTTCGGGTTGAAGGGCTTGACCATGTAGTCGTCGGCGCCGGATTCGAGCCCGCGGACGACGTCGGCCGTGTCGGACTTCGCCGTGAGCATGATGATCGGCGTGCCGGATTCGGCGCGGATCCGCCCGCAGACCTCGATGCCGTCCACGCCGGGGAGCATGAGGTCGAGGAGCACCAGGTCGGGCTTCGCGTCGCGGAACGCCTGGACGGCGGATGCCCCGTCGGCGCAGAAGACCGGGTCGTAGCCCTCGGTGCGCAGGACGATGCCGATCATCTCGGCGAGTGCCGTGTCGTCGTCGACGACGAGTACGCGTGCGGTCATCGGTGTCGTTCCCGGTCGTGGCCGCGGCGAGCGCGGCGAGAGCTGATCGGGTCCAGCGTAGTCGGTCGTGCTCCGAACACGACCGACGGGCCCACGGAGCCTCGCGGAAGGTGCACCCGGCGGACGATGTGGAAGCATGGACGGGAACGTCGACGAGGAGAATGGACGGCACGTGTCCGATCGAACGTGGCAGGCACCCGACGGCGGCGCCGCACTGCCGCCGGTCCCCCGGAGCCCGCCCCGCCGCAGCGCGTTCCGCCGCAGGCGGCCCCGCCCTGGCAGGTTCAGCCCCAGCCGGCCCCGACCGCGGTGTTCCCGGCACCGGTCGCCCACCCGCCAGCCGCCCCGAGGCCGCCCGTGCCGCACCACGGCTGGACGCCGCCGCCCAAGCCCGGGCTGATCCCGCTCCGGCCGCTCTCCTTCGGCACGCTGCTCTGGGCGCCGTTCCGCACGCTGCGGCGCAACCCGGCACCGACGTTCGGCAGCGGGCTGATCGTCCAGCTCGTCGTGCTCGTGCTCACCGCCGCGGTCGTCGTCCCGTTCGTGCTGTTCGCGTCCAGCCGGACGACGCAGGCGTCGATCGAGGACCAGGACGCGATCCTCGCGGGCTCGATCGCGGGCATGCTGCTCGCGATGCTCGTCCCCGTCGCCGTCTCGGTGGTGCTGGGCGCGTTCCTGCAGGGCGTGATGGTGATCGAGGTGGCGACCGGCACGCTGGGCGAGAAGCTGCGGTTCGGCGAGCTCTGGCGCCGTGCTGCGAAGCGGTTCGGCCCCCTGGCGGGCTGGACGGCGCTGCTCACGGGCGCATACGTCGTGCTGTTCGCCGCCGCTGCAGCGATCGTGATCGCCGCCGCCGCCCTGGGCGGGCCGGTCGGCGCGGTGAGCGCCGTCGCGATCCTCCTGGTGGTCGCGCTCGGCGTCGCCGTGCTCTGGGCGTGGCTCGGCACGAAGCTCGCGCTCGTGCCGAGCGTCATCGTGCTCGAGCGGCTCGGGATCCGGGCGGCCGTGCGACGCTCCTGGCAGTTGACCGACGGGGGCTTCTGGCGGATCTTCGGCACGATCCTGCTGGTCTCGGTCATCCTCAACTTCGCCGGGCAGGCGATCACCCAGCCGCTCGCGCTCGTCGGCGGCATCCTCGCGGGACTCCTCGATCCGACGGGCACCTCGGGTGCCATGACGACCACGCTGATCGTGGTGTATGCGATCACGGGGCTCCTGACCATCGTGGTCGGTGCGATCACGATGGTCGTGCAGGCGGGTCTCGTCGCCGTCATCGCCATCGATCAGCGGATGCGGAAGGAGGGCCTCGACCTGGACCTCCAGCGCTACGTCGAGCTCCGCGACGCCGGGCACGAGGTTCCCGACCCGTATGCGGAGCCCGCTCCGGAGCGCCCGCGGTATCCGGCCGCACCGTACCCGCAGCCGTACCCCGCGCAGTCGTATCCGCCGCAGCCGTACGCTGCGCAGCCGCACCAGGCCCAGCCGTACCCGGCCCAGCCGTACCAGGCCGAGCCGTACCCGCCCGCGGGCCCGCCCACGACGCCGTCGGCGCCGACCCGGTAGCCGCGTGCGCCCCGGCGACATCCCCGTCGAGCCAGACCGCGACGACGCGCGGCGCTGGGTGCTCGACGAGCTCTCCAGGCCCGAGTACCGCGAGGCCGAGCCGACGTGGTTCGACCGGATGGCCCAGGCCGTCGGTGACTGGATCGCGGGTCTGATCGGCGGCAGCGCCGGGCTGCCTCCCGCTGCGCTCGGTGCGATCGTCGTCGCGCTCGTCGTCGCCCTCCTCGTCGTCGGACTCCTCGTCTTCGGCGTGCCGCGGCTCCGCCGTCGCGACCGCGGCGGCCCTGCGCCGCTCTTCGACGACGGCGACACGCGCGACCTCGCGACCCTCCGGCGGGCCGCCGACGCCGCCGAGGCCGCGGGGCTGCTGGACCTGGCGATCGAGGAGCGGTTCCGCGCAGTCGTCCGCGCCCTCGCGGACCGCGAGGTGGTGCATCCGGCACCGGGCATGACCGCCCATGCGTTCGCCCGAGCCGGCGGCGTCGGATTCCCGGCATTCGCCGAGCGGCTCGAGGACGCCGCCGTCGCCTTCGACGGCGTGCGATACCTGGGCCGGCCGGGCACGGCCGGCGAGGCGACCTCACTCGCCGACCTGGATCGCGCGCTCGAGACGGCGACGCCGATGCACGCGACGATGCCGGGGCCCGCGACGACCGCCGGGGCCGTCAGATGACGGCGCCGGCCGGCGCGAACCCCTCGGCCGCTCCCGTCGCATCGGCTCCGGCTGCGGCGCGTACGCCCACGCTGCGCGAGCGGCTGCGGCGGCAGCGCACCTGGCTGGTGCTCGGCGTCGTGCTCCTGCTCGGCGGCGCACTGACCATCGCGATCCGCGGGTTCGGTTCCGCGGGCGCGATCCCCCTCGGCGCATCGGATGCCTCCCCCGCCGGCTCGAAGGCGCTCGTGCAGGTGCTGCGCGGGCAGGGAGTCGAAGTCGTCGAGGCCCGCACGATCGACCAGGCGGTGTCGGAGGCCGGATCCGACGCGACGGTGTTCCTCCACGACGCCGACGGACTCCTCGGCTCGGACGACCTGGAGCGGCTCGCCGGCTCCGCGGAACGACTCGTCGTCGCAGCGCCCGATTTCACGACGCTCGAGACCCTGGCCCCGGGCGTCCGGCATGCCGGAGTACCCGGGGGCCGGCTCGACGCCGCGTCGTGCGACTTCGGACCGGCCGAGCGCGCCGAGGCGCTGTCGGACGGGCAGCGGCTGCTGGCTGTCGACGATGACGCGGTCGACGACGGTCGGGAGGGCTGCTTCCCCGACGGCGACGACGGATTCGCCCTCGTGACCGGCCCCGGCCCCGAGGGCGGAGAACTCGTGCTCGTCGGCGCCACCACGGTGTTCGAGAACGCCGCCATCGACGAGGCCGGCAATGCGGCGCTCGCCCTGGGCGCGACGGGCGCCTCGCCGCGACTGGTCTGGTACCTGCCCGGCCCGACCGATGCCGCCGGCGGCGGCGCACCCACCCTCGGCGAGCTCATCCCCGGATGGGTCAGCCCGGTGCTCGTGCTCGCCGTCATCCTGACCGTGGTCGCCGGCGTCGTCGCCGGTCGGCGATTCGGCAGGCTCGTCGTGGAGGATCTGCCGGTGCACGTGCCCGCCGGCGAGACCGCGGCGGGGCGGGCACGCCTGTACGCGGCATCCGCCTCGCGCGGTCACGCCCTCGACCAGTTGCGCATCGCCGCCATCCGCCGGCTCGCGAAGACGCTGCGACTGCCCGCCGCGGCGAGCGTCGACGACGTCGCGTTCGCCGCGGCATCCGCGGTGCACGCCGACCCGGCGCGGATCCGCTCGCTCCTCGCCGACGAGCACCCCGCCGGGGACGCGCGCTTCACCGAGCTCGCGCGCGAGCTCGACGCGCTCGAGCACGACGTGCGGGCCGCGATCCGGCCGGACCACGACCCGGCGGCCGGACGGCGCGACGCGCCAGGGCCCGCCGTTCCCCGCCCCGACCAGACAGGAAGGCGTCCATGACCGACCAGCATCCGAACGACGACGAGCTGAGGGGCGCGCTCGACCGCGTCCGCACCGAGGTCGGCAAGGCCGTCGTCGGCCAGGACGGCGCGGTGACCGGCCTCATCATCGCCCTCCTCGCGAACGGCCATGTCCTGCTCGAAGGCGTCCCGGGCGTCGCGAAGACGCTGCTCGTGCGCACGCTCAGCCGCACCCTCCGGCTGGAGACCCGACGCGTGCAGTTCACTCCCGACCTGATGCCCGGCGATGTCACCGGGTCGCTGGCGTACGACCCGCGCACCGGCGAGTTCGAGTTCCGCGAGGGCCCGGTGTTCACGAACATCCTGCTCGCCGACGAGATCAACCGGACGCCGCCGAAGACGCAGTCCGCACTGCTCGAGGCGATGGAGGAACGACAGGTGTCGGCCGACGGCGTCACCCGGCCGCTCCCCGTGCCGTTCCTCGTCGCGGCGACGCAGAACCCGATCGAGTACGAAGGCACCTACTCGCTCCCGGAGGCGCAGCTCGACCGGTTCCTGCTGAAGCTCGTCCTCGACGTCCCGGAGCGCGCGGCGGAGGTCGCCCTGCTCCGTCGGCACGCCGACGGATTCGATCCGCACGACCTGGCCGCGGCCGGAGTCGAGCCCGCGCTCGGCGCGGACGAACTCGCGCTCGCGCGCGCCGCAGCCGCCCGCGTGGGCGTCTCCGACGACGTGCTCGCGTACCTCGTCGACCTCGCCCGCGCGACCCGGGTGAGCCCGTCGCTGCGGCTCGGCGTGAGTCCCCGAGGCGTCGCCGGCCTCCTCGCGGCGGCGAAGGCGTGGGGCTGGCTCACCGGATACGCCTCGCTGACCCCCGACCACGTGCAGGCCATGCTGCTGCCCGTCTGGCGGCACCGGGTGCAACTGCGGCCCGAGGCGGAGCTCGAGGGCGTCTCGGTCGACCAGGTGCTGCGCAGCATCGTCCAGCAGGTGCAGGTGCCGCTCTGACATGGCGTGGTCGGGCAGATTCGCGTGGCTCGTCGCGGCGGGCGTGATCCCCGTCGTCGCGGCCGGGATGGCGAGCGCGTGGGCGGCGTGGGCGACGCTGCTCGCCTGGGTGCTCGTCGCACTCGGTCTCGGCGCGCTCGATGTCTCGCTCGCGGCCTCCCCCCGGCTGGTCGCCCTCGCGCGCGACCTGCCCGACCGGGTGCGACTCGGTGAGACGGTCGACGCCTCGCTGATCGTCCACAACCTGGGGTCGCGCACGTTGCGCGCGGTCGTCCGCGACGCCTGGCAGCCGTCCGCCGGCCTGGCGGGCACGGGACGCACGGTCCTGACGATCCCCGCCGGGGAACGACGCCGGATGACCCTCCGCCTGACGCCGTGGCGACGCGGCGACCGCCGCGTCGACGACGTGACGATCCGGTCGTTCGGGCCGCTCGGGCTGTGGGCGCGGCAGGCGACCCTCGCGGCGCCCGGTCGGCTGTGCGTCCTGCCGCCGTTCGCGTCGCGCGTGCACCTTCCGTCGCGCCTGACCAGGCTGCGGGAGCTCGACGGCCGCACCCCGATCCTCCTCCGCGGGCAGGGCACCGAGTTCGACACGATCCGCGAGTACGTGCGCGGCGACGACGTGCGCTCGATCGACTGGCGCGCGACCGCCCGGCGACCCGATCCCGAGGCGCCCGGATCGTCGAAGCTCATGGTGCGCACATGGCGGCCCGAGCGCGACCGGCGGATCGTGATCGTCGTCGACACGTCGCGCACCGCGGCCGCGCGCATCGCCGACGAACCCAGGCTCGACACGGCGTTCGAGGCGTCGCTGCTGCTCTCGGCCCTCGCGGCGCACGCGGGCGACCGCGTCGACTTCCTCGCCTGGGACCGGCGGGTGCGCGGCCGGGTCCACGGCGCGAGCGCGGGCGACCTGCTCGCGCGCATGGTCGACACGATGTCGACCATCGACGCCGAGCTCATCGAGGCCGACTGGGCATCGGTCCCCGCCCAGGTCCGGCGCCTGACGAGCCGGCGGTCGCTCGTGGTGCTGCTCACGGGCGTGGACTCGCCGGGCACCGCCCGCGGGCTGCTGACGATGCTGCCGCAGTTGACCCGGCAGCACCTCGTGCTCGTGGCATCCGTCGCCGACCCCGAGGTCCTCGACCGCGCCCGCGATCGCGAGGACCTCGACGCCGTGTACCGCGCGGCGGCGGCCGAACGCGCGCTGCTCGACACGACGCGCGTCGCCGAGGCGATCCGCCGTCTCGGCGGCGACGTCGTGACCGCCTCGCCCGCGGACCTGCCCCCAGCGCTCGCCGACCGCTACCTGGAGCTGAAGGCCGCCGGCCGGCTCTGACGTGGCCGCGCGGCACTGCGACGCGCGGCACGGCGACCCTCGACGACACGGAACGTCTTCGAGTCCGATGGCCGGACCCGCGCCCGATACGGTGGTCGACGCTGCGCATTCTCGAACGGAGCGTTCGACCCTTGTCCGTACCCACCACGACCACGAGCACCACCGCCACCCCCGCATCCGGTGCTGACGCGACTCCCTCCACCGCCCAGCGGCTCGCCGCTGAGGCGATCGGCACCTTCATCCTCGTCTTCGGCGTGATCGGCACCGCCCTGTTCGCCGCGGCCTTCGGCGGCGGCGAGGGCGGCCTGGGCGTCGGCTTCCTCGGCGTCTCGATCGCGCTCGGCCTGAGCGTCGTCGCCGCCGCCTCCGCGTTCGGAGGCATTTCCGGAGGTCACTTCAACCCGGCCGTCACCATCGGCCTCGCGGCCGCCGGACGCACCGGATGGCGCGATGTCACCGGATACCTGCTCGCCCAGCTCGTCGGGGCGATGCTGGCGACGACCGCGCTCGTGGGCGTGCTGGCCGGCGGTCCGGGGTACGACCCGGCGGCACTCCAGGGCGTTTCGACCGGCTGGGGCCCGCTGTCGCCCGGCGGCTTCGACCTCGGGGCGGCCATGCTCACGGAGACGATCGCCACGGCGGTGCTCGTCGCCGTCATCCTCGGCGTCACCGGACCGAGGGGGCCCCAGCGGCTCGCTCCGCTGGCGATCGGCTCGAGCCTCACGGCCCTCGCGCTCGTCGCCATCCCCGTCTCGAACGCCTCCTTCAACCCCGCCCGGTCGATCGCGACCGCGATCTACGGCGGACCCGAGGCGATCGGCCAGGTCTGGCTCTCGATCGCCGCGCCGATCCTGGGCGCCGTGCTCGCCGGTCTCGCCCACCGGTTCGTCTTCGACCGGCCCCTGACCGACCCGGCGCGGACCTGAACGAACGGATCGACGGGCGGGCGGATTCAGCCGGCCGTGATGCGGCGGGCGCCCGCCCGCTCCTCGTCGAGGTCGCCCGTCGCGCCGCCGAGTGCGGCTCGACGGCCGACCACGAGCATGACGACGAGGAGACCGGCGAGCGCGAGCACGCCGATGCCGATCTTGACGACCCACGGCCAGGGAGCGGGCGTCACGAACCCCTCGATGAGGCCGGCGACCAGCAGGAAGAACACGAGGCCGATCGCGACGCCGAAGAGGGCCCGCGCCTCCTGCCCGATCGCCTCCATGCGGGTGCGCGCGCCCGGCGCGACCCAGGCCCAGAAGATCCGCAGGCCCGCACCGGCCGCGACGAAGATGCACGTGAGTTCGAGCAGGCCGTGCGGGGCGATGTACAGGAAGAAGTCGTCGGCCTCGCCGTACACGAACATCACCGCCGCGTTGGAGCCGAGGTTGATCGCGTTCTGGACGATCACGTACGGCACCCACACGCCCGTGATCCCGAACGCGATGCACTGCGCGGCGATCCAGGCGTTGTTGGTCCACACCGACCCGGCGAACGAGCCCGCCGGATGCTCGGAGTAATACGCGACGAATCCCTCCTCGGCGATCTGGCGCAGCTCCGCCTCGGTGCCGAGGTTCGCGAGCGCGCGAGGATCCGCCGCGAGCCACCAGGCGACCAGCGCTGCGATCGCGAAGGTCGCGAGGGCACACGCCAGCGTGAGCCACCGCACGCGATACAGCGCCGCGGGCAGCGATCGCGCGGCGAATCCGGTGAACTGCGACAGCGGGTTCTCCGGCGCCCCGGTGAACCGCAGGCGGGCGCGTGCGAGCGAGATCGACAGCCGATCGCCGAGCGCGGTCGAGCCCGCGGTCGTCTGGATCATCGAGAGGTCGGATGCCCCGGACTGGTAGCGCTCGATCAACTCGTCGGCCTCGCTCCCCGACAATCGACCGGAGGATCGCGCGAGCGCGTCGAGGCGGTGCCATTCGGCGTGGCGGGCGGTGGCGAGGGCGTCGAGGTCCATCTGCTTGAATACTAGCCATGTCGCAGCCCGCGCCTCTCGAACGATCAGCGGTCGGCGGCGCCGACGATCCGCTCGTCACCGGCGAGGCGGTCGCCCTCGACGTCCGGCCCGCGAGCGCGGTGATCCGAGCGGGCGGCACGGCCATCGACGTGCTGGTGAGCGTCGTCCTCCTCCTCGCGGTGGTGCTGGCGCTCGCCGGGCTGGACGCCGATGAGGCCGCATGGCGGGCGGTCGGCATCTCGAGCCTCGTGTTCGTGCTCGTCGTGGTGCCGACGGCCGTGGAGACCGCCACCCGCGGGAGGTCGCTCGGCAAGCTCGCCCTCGGGCTGCGGGTCGTGCGCGACGACGGCGGCGCGATCGGCGTGCGGCACGCGTTCGTGCGCGCGATGACGGGCGTCCTCGAGATCTACATGACCTTCGGCGGCCTCGCCGCACTGGTGGGGTTCCTCGATCCCTCGTCGAAGCGGCTGGGCGACATCCTCGCCGGCACGCATGGGCAGGTGGAGCGCGCGCCGCAGGTCGTCGCGCAGTCGTTCGGCGTGCCCGCGCCCCTGCTGGGGTGGGCCCGCGTCGCGGACGTCGGGCGTCTGCCCGACCCGCTCGAACGCCGGGTCGCCGCGTTCTTCCGCAACGCGCCCCACCTCGTGCCGTCGAGCCGCGCCCGGATCGCCGCGGAGCTCGCCGCGGAGGTCGCCCCGTACGTCGAGCCGGTTCCGGCGGTCGCCGACGAGTTGTTCCTCGCCGGGGTGGTCGCGCTCCGGCGCGAGCGCGACCTGGCAGCGCTCAACCGGGAGGCCGAGCGCCTGGCCCGACTCGAACCGGTGCTCGACGATCGGCCGGTGGGGTTCCCGCGCCGTTGAGCGGCGCGGAACCCGGGCGCGCGCCCGACCCGAGGCCTTCGCGACGCGGGCCCTCGTTCGCTCAGTACCGGTAGTGGTCGACCTTGTACGGCCCTTCGACCGGTACGCCGATGTACGCCGCCTGCGAGGGCGTCAGCTCGGTCAGCTCGACGCCGAGCGCGTCGAGGTGCAGGCGCGCGACCTTCTCGTCGAGGTGCTTCGGCAGCACGTACACGCCGACCGGGTACTCCTCGGGCCGGGTCCAGAGCTCGATCTGCGCGAGCACCTGGTTGGTGAACGAGTTCGACATGACGAACGACGGGTGGCCGGTCGCGTTGCCGAGGTTCATGAGGCGACCCTCGCTGAGCACCAGCACGCTGCGGCCGGTCGGCAGTCGCCATTCGTGCACCTGCGGCTTGATCTCGACGCGTTCGGCGCCCTCGAGCGACTCGAGCGCGGCCATGTCGATCTCGTTGTCGAAGTGGCCGACGTTGGCGACGATCGCGAGGTGCTTGAGCCCGAGCAGGTGGTCGAGGCGGACGACGTCCTTGTTGCCGGTGCCCGTGACGAGGATGTCGACCTCGCCGAGCACGGACTCGAGGCGCGAGACCTGGTATCCGTCCATGGCTGCCTGCAGCGCGCAGATCGGGTCGACCTCGGACACGATGACGCGCGCGCCCTGACCGCGGAGCGCCTCGGCCGCGCCCTTGCCGACGTCGCCGTAGCCGCACACGAACGCGACCTTGCCGCCCATCAGCACGTCGGTCGCGCGGTTGAGGCCGTCCGGCAGCGAGTGGCGGATGCCGTACTTGTTGTCGAACTTCGACTTCGTCACGGAGTCGTTGACGTTGATCGCAGGGAAGGCGAGCCCGCCCTCGGCGTGCAGTTCGTACAGGCGGTGCACGCCCGTCGTGGTCTCCTCGGTCACGCCGCGGATCTCCGCCGCGATGCGGGTCCACCGGTCGGGGCTCACCGCCAACGAGCGGCGCAGCGTGTCGAGCACCACCCGGTACTCGTGGCTGTCGCCGTCGGATGCCGGCGGCACCGCGCCGGCCGCCTCGAACCGCGCACCCTCGTGCACGAGCAGGGTCGCGTCACCGCCGTCGTCGAGGATCATGTTCGGCCCGTTCCAGTCGGCCCCGGCCTCGGCGGCTTCCGCCGACCAGTCGAAGATGCGGTCGGTGCACCACCAGTACTCCTCGAGCGACTCGCCCTTCCAGGCGAACACCGGAACCCCGGCTGGCTCGTCGACCGTGCCATCCGGCCCCACCACGATCGCGGCAGCGGCTTCATCCTGCGTGGAGAAGATGTTGCAGCTCGCCCAGCGCACCTGCGCGCCGAGCGCGACGAGCGTCTCGATGAGCACCGCGGTCTGCACGGTCATGTGCAGGCTGCCCGCGATTCGCGCGCCGGCGAGGGGCTGCGCTCCGGCGAACTCCTCGCGCAGCGCCATCAGGCCGGGCATCTCGTTCTCGGCGAGGCGGAGCTGGTGACGGCCCGCCTCCGCGAGCGCGAGATCGGCGACCTTGAACGGCAGGACGGTGGTGTCGGAGAGCGTCATGCGCTCCATTGTCGCAGGCGGATGCCGACGCCGCCGCACCCGTTCGGAGTCAGCCGCGGATGAGGGCGAGCACTTCGTCGCGGATCGCGCGCATGGTCTGCTCGTCCTCGCCCTCGACGTTCAGTCGGAGCAGCGGCTCCGTGTTGCTCGGTCGCACGTTGAACCACCAGAAGGGCTCGTCCTCGGCCGTGAGCCCGGTGACCGTGAGCCCGTCGAGCTCGTCGAAGTCGCCCCGTCCGGTGAAGGCCTCGACCACGCGCGTGTAGGCGGACGGGACGTCGTCGACGGTCGAGTTGATCTCACCGGACATCGCGTACGGCGTGAACCGCGCGGCGAGCTCCGCGAGCGGGGCATCCTGCGCACCGAACTCGGCGAGCACGTGCATCGCCGCGAGCATGCCGTTGTCGGCGCCCCAGAAATCGCGGAAGTAGTAGTGCGCGGAGTGCTCGCCGCCGAACACCGCAGCCGTCTCGGCCATGCGGTCCTTGATGAGGGAGTGGCCGACGCGGGTGCGGACCGGGTTCGCGCCCGCCGCGACGATCGTCTCGGGAACGGCGAGCGAGGTGATCAGGTTGTGGATGACGTTCACGTCCTCCTCGCCGGCAGCCCGGACCCGGGCGACCTCGCGGAGCGCCACGACCGCCGCCACCGCCGAGGGGCTCACCGCGTCGCCGGACCCGTCGACCACGAAGCAGCGGTCGGCGTCGCCGTCGAAGGCGAGGCCGAGGTCGGCGCCGTGCTCGACGACGGCGCGCTGGAGGTCGACGAGGTTGGCCGGCTCGAGCGGGTTCGCCTCGTGGTTCGGGAACGTGCCGTCGAGCTCGAAGTAGAGCGGCACGATCTCGAGCGGCAGCGCCGGCAGGCCCGCGGCTTCGCCGAGCACCGCGGGGACGGTGAGGCCGCCCATGCCGTTGCCCGCATCGACCACGACCTTGAGCGGGCGGATGCCGGAGAGGTCGACGAGCGACCGCAGGTACGCGGCGTACTCGACGAGCACATCGGCGGTCGCGATACTGCCGGGCTGGGCGACCGCGTCGATGCCGCGCTCGAGGTACACGGCCGCGCGGTCGCGGATCGCGGCGAGGCCGGTGTCGAGCGAGATCCCCTTCGCACCCGCGCGGGAGAACTTGATGCCGTTGTAGGCCGCAGGGTTGTGACTGGCGGTGAACATCGCCGCCGGCGCATCGAGCGAACCCGACGCGTAGTAGCTCTCGTCCGTGGAGCAGAGCCCGATCGCGACGACGTCGGCCCCCCGCGCCGTGGCTCCACGCGCGAACGCCGTCGCGAAGCCCGGCGAGGAGCCGCGCATGTCGTGGCCGACCACCACCCGGGCGCCGGCCGCCCCCACCTCGTCGACGAACGCGGCGCCCAGGGCGGCGACGACCTCGTCGGTCAGCCCTTCCCCGACGATGCCGCGGACGTCGTAGGCCTTGACGACCGCGGCGAGTGGGCTGGGCGGTGCAGGCTGCGCGGAATTCACGCCCTCGAACCTAGTTCACCGAGCGGCAGGTGGCGAACGACCTGCCATCCGCGCGGTGCAGAGGTGCGCTCGGCGTGGCGGGCGCAGAGGTCGTAGCCGTGAGGTTCGCGACGAGGTGCCAAGGGGCCGAGCACGGCGAGCGAGTCGGCGTAGTCGTACGTGAGGGTCGCGACCGCCTCGGCGGTGCATGCGGTGCGCGAACAACGTCTCATGGCAGGACTCAGACTAGCGATGCGGTGGACATTACGATGGATCGCATGCCCCGTTCCCGCCGTGTCGCGTCCGCTCCGAGGTCGCCTCGCCGGCTCGCCCGCGATCGTCACGGACGCGGCATGCGTTCCGCGGTCACGGGGCCGCACCTGCCGATGCTGCGTTCACGACTCGACGAGTTCGACCTGATCGTCGCGACGACGGCGTCCTACCTGCGCAGCCTGTGGCCCGAGCTCGAGGGCGTCGTCATCGAGGTCGCGCAGGGCCCTGCGGAAGCGATCCACGACGACCACGTCGACCGGTGGAAGGTCTACCACGACGAGCGGCGCATCCTGTTCTTCCGGTTGCCCATCGTGCGGTTCCTCCGGCTCCAGGAGGGCGAGGACCGCGACGAGAAGCTCCTCGTCGAATCGTGCGTCTACCGAGCGGTCGCCGACCTGCTCGGCAAGGATCCCTGGGAGCTGGCGCCGGGGCGATACCGCCACTTCTGAGGTTCGGGCCCGTCCGCCGCCGAGGCCGACGTCGCAGGATGCCCGCGACCGCCCGCAGGCATCAGTGCGGGTAGACCCGGATCGGCGCATCCGCGGGCGCCGCCGGCTCGACCACCGTCGCCGCGATGAGGCGGTCGTCCTCGTAGCTGACCGAGGCGTACAGGCCATCGGCGTCGCGCAGCGTGAACCCGCTGCCGGGGTCGACGTCGACGCCCACCGCGGCTCGAGACGGGATCTCGACCTCGCGTTCCCCCGACGACTCCGCGACGACGACCGACAGCGTCTCGTCGGTCGGGTTCACCAGGTGCAGCCGCGGCGCCGGTGCGTCGGCGATCGCCACCGCCGCGTCGCCCACGAGCGGCGACGCCGCAGCGAACCAGGCGACGTCCCCGGGCTCGCCCACCGACTGCGTGTCACCCGTCGCGGGGATCGGAGCGATGTTCGAGCGCGCGGCGGCGACGAGCGGTTGGTCCGAGGCGATGCGCACCGTGTAGGTGCCGGCCGGGACGTCGCCGAGCGGCACGTCGGTCACCTGGCCCGGCAGCAGTTCCACCTCGATGAGCTCGCCCTCGTCGCCGCCTGCCGGCACGAGTTCGAGTTCGACGTCGGCCTCCTCCGCACCGGGGGCGAACAGTCGCACCACGGGGAAGCCGTCCCCGGTCAGGTGGTCCTCGTCGACGGCGATCCCGCCTGCCTCCGCCACGACCACGCCCGGGATCACCTGCTCGGACGAAGCAGCCGCGGTCGCACCGACCAGGTCCGCGCCCGCGGGCACGAGACCGTCGATCGACGCCTGCTGGAGCGTCGCCGCGATCCGCCCTCCAGTGGCCGTCACCTGTACGACCGGCGAGTCGAGGTTCGGGGCCAACCCCGCGAGCGAGATCACCCGCTGCTCCTGCGGCGGCACCTGGATGCCTCGTGCCGTCGGAGCATCGACGGGGCCGTCGGTGCCGAATATCCGCAGATCGACGCTCGCGGCGACGTCGGTGGGATTCGCGAGCAGCACGAGCGTCACCCTCCCGAGCGCCGTCGATCCGCCCACGAGCCAGGACTCGGCCAGCGCGTCGCGGCACGCGGCCACCGCGAGCCCGGCCATCGTCTCCGTCGAAGCCTCCTGCGATTGGACGCCCGCCAGCAGCCCCGCGTCGACCTCGGTCGGCTCGGCGACGAGCGCCGTGGGCGTGCCGTCCGAATCCGCCTCGGGGTTGTCGGGCGCCGTGAGGTCGATCTCCTGGACCGTCGCGCTCGCCGGCTGGACCTGGGTCACGAGGTCGGGGCTGTCGAAGGAACTGGCGGTCGTCGCCGCGGCCGCGTCGTCGGCGAGTTCGAGGAGCGGTCCCGGGCAGACCCGCACCTGCCCGCTCGGCTCGGGCCGAACCTCCACCGACTGGGGCTCGGCGCGATATCCGGGCCAGTTCGACTGCAGCCCCACCATGACCAGCACACCGCCCGCGGCGAGCGCGGCGACGCCCGCGAGCGTCCGCAGTCCGGCCTTCACGAGCATTCCCCTAGCCACGTTCCTCGTCCTCCGGGTCCACGCCACCTGCATCCGTCGTCGCGTCATCCGCCGGCTCCGCGCCCCCCGCCGGCTCCCCGTCGTCGACCTGCTCCGTTTCGGCCGAGGCATCCGCGTTCACGACGACGCCCGCGATCTCCGATCCCGGATCATCCGGCACATCCGGTTCGACGGTCCCCGCCCCCGCCGGGATGATCGGGGCATCCGGAACCTCCGGGGCCTCCGCAGCGTCCGCGGTCTCCTGCGCCTCCGCGGTCTCCGACCCCGGCTCCGCGTCGTCCGGGCTCGCGACGCCCGCCGCGGCGGCCGTGCCGGTCAGCGCCGCAGCGGGCACCCGCTTCGGGCGTCGCGATCGCGGCGCCCGGGGGGCACGTCGATCGGTCTCCCGCCCGATGCCGGTCGGGATGGAGAGGAGCAGCGCGAGGCCGAGCACGACGAGTTGGAGGACCGTCCAGCGCAGTCCGGTCTCGCCCCCTGGATCATCCGGGATCGCCGCGGCGGGCGCCGGAGACGGTGCGTCGGCGAAGCGCCACAGCACGCCGAACGCGGTCTCGCCGACCGGGACCAGCGCGGCGTTGCCGTCGAGGGCGGCGCGCGCCCGTTCGACGGTCGCCTCGGCGGCGCGGTCCTCGCCGGCCTCGCCGAGCAGCACGAACGTCGTGCCGAACTGCTCGATCGCCGCCGCAGCATCGAATCCGCTTCGCGACGCGAGGTTGCCGGCGAGCTCCGCCAGCTCCTCCTCGTCGGCGGTGAGCTCCGGCCGGGTGGCGTCGAGCGTCGACTGGTCGTCGAGGGTCGTGCCGGCGCCGTGCTCGAGCGAGGCGTGGATGCTTCCGTCGGCGAGCGGTTCGAGCCGCATGGTCGTCACCCGCGGGTCGTCGGATGCCTCGGCGACGACGAACGCCGGCAGCTCGCGCGTGCCTGCCGGGCCGACGTCGACGCGCCCCGAGACCAGGTCGATCGCGAGCGGCAGGACGAGGCCGAGGGCCGCGGCGCCTGCCAGCACCGCAAGGCCGGCGGAACCGCGACGGACGGCGTCGAACGCGATGACCGCACCGAAGACGAGGCCGGCGAACGCGAGGCTCTGGCCGGCCCCCGTCCAGACCTCGACCGCCTCCGGCCCGACCGTCGCGACCGACAGGCGGGATGCGGCGACGGCGGTCGCGAACCCTGCCGCGGCCGCCGCGAGGGCCACGAGTGCGCCGCGGATCCGCGTGCGACCACCGGCGACCGATGCCGCGGCCGCGAGCACCAGTGGTGCGAGCAGGGTGAGCGCCGGCCAGAGCGGATCCCAGCCGGTGCCGAGCGAAGCGACCACCTCGTCCCAGCCGCCGTCGGAGCCGCCGGGGAATCCGATCGCGAGCCAGCCCGGCTCAGGCACCGCGGACGGCGACGGCACGCCCGGGTCCGCGACCAGGCCGAGCCACGCGCCCCGCTGGACCTGCTCCCACACGAGCGGCGCGGCCAGCGCGATCGCCGGCACCGGGAGCAGGAGGTAGCGCACCATGGCACGGCCGCTGACCGCCATCGCGACGATCCAGCCGAGCAGGAGCGCCGGTGCGAGGCTGGGCGCCGCGGCGACGGTCGCGGCGAACAGGAGGCTCGCCGACGCGGCGGCCGCCCAGCTCGTCGCCGCGCCCAGCGCGGCGAACGCGAGCCAGCCGAGCAGCACGTGCGCGAGCACCGCACCGGGTCGTCCATCGCCGAGGGCGACGAGGAACGGCGGGGCCAGCATCCAGACGAGCCCCGCGAAGGCGCGCACGGCGGCGCGGTCGGTCAGCCGGCTGGCGGCGAACCAGGCGCCGAGCGCCGCGAGCGGCATCGCAAGCAACCACAGCAGCACCATCGCGTACGACGGCGACCAGAAGGTGATCGAGCCGAGCACCGCGAGGAGCCCTGCGAACGGATCGGCGGCACCGACGAATCCGGCACCCATGTCCCTCCAGCCGTAGGCGGCGTTGGTCCAGAGCTCCCCGAGTCCACCCGACAGCGGGGCGAGGGCGCCGCCGCCGATCCCCGTGGCACCGAGCAGGCGACCGAAGACGACGAGCGACCCGGCGAACGCCGCGAGCAGCACCCACCCTCCGCCCGTGCCGATGAACTGCACCTCGTCGGTGCGCCCGCGGGCGCGCGCACGTCGGGCCTCTGCGGCGGCACGGCGACGGCGACGCATCTCATCGGCGGAGACCCGAAGCGGTGCGATGGCCGCCCAGCCCACCTGCTTTCCGCGCCGGAGCCGTCCGCGCGCGCGGGCGACGCGCCCGAAGGCGAACATCGCCCCGAGCGCTGCCGCGAACTCGCCGCCGATCGCGCCGGGCGCCTTCAGGAGGAGCAGGCCGATGGAGCGACCGAGCGCGAGCGGCAGCAGGCTCAGCCAGTGCACCGGCACCACGACCGCGGGTGCGTAGACGAGGCGACGGTGCAGGTGGGCCGAGCGCGCGATCCGCCGCGCTCGCCGCGCGGCGCGGGCCCGGCCGATGCGCTGTCCGGAGACGCCCTCCTCGGCGACGCGGACGCGAGCCGTCGGCACCGCGCTGACCCGGTGCCCGGCGAGCCGCGACCGGATCGAGAAGTCCAGCGCGTCGTCGGCGACCGGGAGGCCGGGATCGAATCCGCCGAGGTGCCGCCAGACGGTGTGCCGGACGAGCACGCCGGCGGGGTCGACGCCGAGGACGTCGCTCAGGTCGTCGTGCTGCCCCTGGTCCAGTTCATCGGCGACGAGGTCGACGGTACGACCGAACCGGGTCACGGAACGCCCGAGGTGCGCGATCCGGTCGGGTGCGTCCCAGCGCAGCAGCTTGGGCCCGGCGACCGCGACCGAGCGCTCGGTCTCGAGCGTGGCGATGAGTTCGGCGAGCGCGCGCGGCTCGGGGGCCGAGTCCTCCGCGAGCAGCCAGAGCGCGTCCGCGTCGCCGGCCGGCGCCTCCAGCACCCGGTCGGCGGCGCGGACGGCCTCGCCGAACGAGGCCCTGGCACCGAGCCGCACCACGTGCCCCGGCGCTGCGGCGCTCACCTCGTCTTCGACTGCGCCGGGGGCGTCGTTGAGGACCACGATCAGGTCGTCGGGGCGCCGCTCCTGCGAGGCGAGCGCGGCGATGGTGTCGCGGAGGCGGTCGCCGCCGCGCTGAACGACGAGGATGGCGGTGACTCGAGGGGACATCGGCGCCAGCCTAGGTCGCTCTGGACCGAGTGCCGGCTTTCAGCGCGGGCGTGCCGCGAACCGAGGTCCGCGGCACGCGTCGCGTTCGGCGCGCGATCGCGCCGGTGGTCCGTGCGTGGTCAGACGGCGCGCTTGCGGAGCTTGCGGCGCTCGCGTTCGGAGAGTCCGCCCCAGATGCCGAACCGTTCGTCGTTGGCGAGGGCGTACTCGAGGCACCTCGACCGGACCTCGCAGCCGGTGCAGATCTTCTTCGCGTCGCGGGTCGAGCCGCCCTTCTCGGGGAAGAAGGCTTCCGGATCGGTCTGTGCACACAGTGCGTCGCTCTGCCAGGCCAGCGGATCTTCGTCGACGTTCCCCCGAACGCTCGGAACGCCGAGGCGTACCGGATCGACGAACCAATCCTCAGGTACCCCAGAACGATATTCAGGATTGCTCATATCGTCTCCCACCCAGTTGTACCGACAGCCACAGGGGCGTGTCACGACAATTACACCGGTGTAATTCCGGAGAGTCAAGTCGCGAACCATAAACCTTCGAGCAGGACTGGAGCGTTCCGACCGCTCACGACACGCCGGAGGCGATATCGAATCGTGCCGGCCGCGTCGGCTCGACGATCCGCGACGTCAGCGGGATGCCGCGGCCTGGCGTGCCGCCCAGGCGCTCGCGACCATCTCGTCGAGCGTGTGGCGCATCCGCCAGTCGAGGTCGCGCGCGGCGAGGTCGCCGGAGGCGACGATCCGCGCGGGATCGCCGGCGCGGCGCGGGGCGATCTCAGGCGAGAACTCGATGCCGGTGCCCTTCGCGACCGCCTGCATGATCTCGCCGACGGACACCCCGTCGCCGGAGCCGAGGTTGTAGACGGGCTCGAGCGGCTCCCCCGCCTCGAGACGCTGCGCCGCGACGACGTGCGCGTCGGCCAGGTCGGCGACGTGGATGTAGTCGCGCACGCAGGTGCCGTCGGGCGTCGCGTAGTCGTCGCCGTTGATCCGGGGGGTGCGCCCGTCGAGCAGCGCGTCGAACACGAGCGGGAAGAGGTTGTGAGGGCTGACGTCGTACACGTCGTCAGTGCCGGAACCGACGACGTTGAAGTACCGCAGCGAAGTGTGCGCGAGCCCCGCGGCCTTCGCCTGGTCGGCGATGAGCCATTCGCCGATGAGCTTGGACTCGCCGTAGGGCGACTCGGGGCGCTTCGGCGTCGCCTCGGTCACGAGGTCGACGTCGGGCGTGCCGTAGACGGCGGCACTGGAGCTGAACACGAGGCGCGCGACGCCGGCATCCTCCATCGCGGCGAGCAGCGTCGACGTGCCGGTGACGTTCTGCTGGTACGTGTGCAGGGGCCGCTGCACGGAGACGCCCGCGTACTTGAAGCCGGCCAGGTGCACGACGCCGGAGACCGGGAAGCGCTCGAACGTGTCGACGAGCAGGCGGCCGTCGAGGATGGAGCCCTGCACGAACGGGGTGCCCGTCGGCACGAACGACTGGCGGCCGCTCGAGAGGTCGTCGAGCACGACCGTGTCGATGCCCTTCGCCTGGAACGCCCGTACGACGTGGGCGCCGATGTACCCGGCACCCCCGGTGACCAGCCAGCTCATACCCGCCTCTCCGGCGCCGGTCCGTCCGGCGCCCCACCGATCGTACCGATCGGCCGGGCAGCCGACGATCAGATGCGACGCGGTGCGCGGCGCTCGGCTCGGCGGAGTCGTTCGAGCACTTCGGGGAGGCCTGCGCCGTCCGCGGCGACGAGCTTGGCGGTGGCGATCGCGGCGGTGACGACGACGGCGATGACGAATGCGAGGATCAGGATCTCAGTCATGGCAGAAACGTTACGTTTGGTGATTTGCAGCCACCAGTGGCAGAGTAGACACCGAACCACGGAATCCTGCCATACTGGATTCCGACCGGATGGTCGCCACGAAAGGATCCACCATGCTCCGAACCGTCGCCTGCATCGCCCTGCCCCAGATGGCACCGTTCGAGTTCGGCGTGATCTGCGAGGTGTTCGGCATCGACCGCAGCGAACAGGGCGGCCCCACGTTCGACTTCCACGTCGTCGCCGCGGAGCCGGGCCCCGTACCCACGAAGCTCGGGTTCGACATCGTCGTCGACGAGGGTCTGGATGCGGCCTTCACCGCGGACCTCGTCGCCGTTCCGGCCTCCCTGATCGACGAACCGAGCGACCCGCGCGTGCTCGAGGTCATCCGCGACGCGGTCGATCGCGGCGCGTGGGTGCTCTCGGTCTGCTCGGGAGCGTTCACCCTCGCCGAGGCGGGCATCCTCGACGGCCGGCGCGCGACCACGCACTGGATGTACACCGACCGCCTCGCCGAGATGTACCCGGCGACCGAGGTCGACCCGGACGTGCTGTTCGTGCAGGACGGCAGGGTGGTCACCGGCGCCGGCACCGCCGCGGGGATCGACGCCGCCCTCCACATCGTGCGGACCGAACTGGGCCAGTCGGCGACGAACATCGTGGCCCGTCGCATGGTGGTGCCGCCGCAGCGCGACGGCGGCCAGTCGCAGTTCATCCAAACGCCGGTCGTCGAATGCCGCAGCGACTCGTTCGCGGCGATCACCGAGTGGATGCTCGAGCACCTCGACGAGGACCTGACCGTCGACCGGCTCGCCCGCCACGCCCTGATGTCGCCGCGCACGTTCGCGCGCCGGTTCCGCGCCGAGACCGGCACCACGCCGAACGCCTGGCTCAACCGCCAGCGCCTGCTCCGGGCGCAGCAACTGCTCGAGGAGAGCGACTACACGCTCGAGGAGATCGCCCGCGAGACCGGGTTCGGCCAGGCCGCGGTCATGCGGCACCACTTCCTGAAGGTGCTCCAGACCACGCCCACGGCGTACCGCCGGCTGTTCGGGCTGCGCGCCGCGAGCTGACCGGCCCGCGGGACCACGCTCAGCAAGGGCCGCGACCCGGCGCGGGTCAGCCGGCCGCGCGCCCTGTCGTCGCGATCCAGGCGACGCCCGGCCCGGTCGCCGACAGCTCGCCCTCCTCGGGCGTCACGTACACGGCGCCGCCCCGCGGCACCTCGACCTGGCCCGACGCTCCGCGAAGCGCGATCGGCGCGCCCTCGACGAGCACGATCGCCGGACCGTCGAGCGCGACTCCGGCGCTGCCCCCACCGGGTTCGATGCGGTGCAGGACGAAGTCGGGCACGTCGGGGCGGAACGTCTCGACGCCGGGAGCCGAGCGTTCGGGCTCGAGCCGCGGCGGTGCGATCGGCGTGAAGTCGAGCACGTCGACCAGCTCCGAGACGTCGATGTGCTTCGGCGTGAGTCCGCCGCGCAGCACGTTGTCGCTCGCGGCCATGAGCTCGATCCCGAGTCCTCGCAGGTACGCGTGGATGTTGCCGGCCCGCAGGTACAACGCCTCGCCGCGCGACAGCCGCACTCGGTTCAGCAGCAGCGAGATGACGATGCCCGGATCCCCGGGATAGGCGTCGGCGAGATCGCCGACCGTCCCGAACGACATCCGGAACTCGGATGCCTCCGCGGTCGCGCTCGCCGCGAGCCGGACGACGCGCTCGACGACCCACGATGCCTCGCCCGTGTCACCGCCGCGCCCGTCGCGCAGCAGCCACTCGACGGTGTCCGCCAGTCCGTCGTCGCCCGGCCCGCCGGCCAGGTGCGACTCGAGCAGGTCGAGCGCCGCGGGCTCGGGCTGCTCGTCGGCGGCATCCGCCGCGCGCAGCACGGAAAGGATGCCTCGCACCTCGTCGAGCGGTCGGAACCCCGACAGGGCGTCGAACTCGTCGCTGACCGCGACGATGAGCTCGGGCTTGTGGAACTCGTCCTTGTAGTTGCGGTCGAACGCGTCGATCGCGACCCCGTCGGCCTCCTCACGGGCGAAGCCCGCCCGGGCCTGCTCGGGTGTCGGGTGCGCCTGGAGCGACAGGGGGCCGCCCGCCGCGAGCAGCTTCAGGAGGAACGGCAGGCGGGCACCGGATGCCGCGAGTCCGGCGCCCAGGGCCTGCTCCGGGTCCGCAGCGATCCACGCGGCGAGGTCCGGGGCTCCCCCGGTCTGCGACGGGTCGACGATCCGCGAGGGCGATCCGGGGTGGGCGCCGAGCCAGAGCTCGGCCTGCGGGCCGCCCGGCGGCTCGGTGCCCAGGAAGCCGGCGATGGCGTCGTGGGAACCCCACGCGTAGTCCCGGGGGTCGTTGCGGATCGCGACAAACATGCGAGGGAGGTCCTTTCGGCGTATTCGCCCCAACCTACAACGGCTTCGGCACCGCCCGAACGGCCGACCTAGGCTCGTGGCATCCGTCGACGCTGAGGAGCACCAATGACCTTCGAGCCGCTCGCGAGCGACTTCTACTCGTACCAGGGCCTGCTGACCGATCGGGAGCGCGAGGCGCTCGCCGGGATCCGCGCCTGGCTCGAGGCCGACGTCAAGCCGATCATCGGCGGATATTGGGAACGCGCCGAATTCCCCATGCAGGTCGTGCGACCGCTCGCGGAGCTCGGCGTGCTCTCGTACGCGTGGGACGAGGTGAAGCCGTTCGAGAACTCGTCGGTGTTCCGCGGATTCGTCGCCCTCGAACTGGCACGCGTCGACGCATCCGTCGGGACGTTCGTCGGCGTGCAGAACGGGCTGGCGACCGGGTCCATCTCGATCGCCGGCTCGAAGGCGCAGCGCGACGAGTGGATCCCCAAGCTCGCGTCCGGCGAGGTCATCGGGGCGTTCGGCCTCACGGAGCCCTTCTCGGGCTCCGACTCGGCGCGCGGGCTGCGCACCACCGCCCGGCGCGAGGGCGACGAGTGGGTGCTGAACGGCGCGAAGCGCTGGATCGGCAACGCCACGTTCTCCGACATCACGATCATCTGGGCCAAGGACGAGGCCGACGGCCAGGTCAAGGGCTTCATCGTGCCGACCTCGACACCGGGATACGAGGCCACGAAGATCGAGGGCAAGATCAGCCTCCGCCCGGTGCAGAACGCGGACATCACCCTGACCGACGTCCGCGTGCCCGAGTCGCTGCGGCTCCAGAACGCGAACTCGTTCCGCGACACCGCCGCCGTGCTCCGCGCGACGCGCGCCGAGGTGGCCTGGGCCGCCGTCGGCACGGCCGTCGGCGCGTACGAGGCGGCCGTCGCGTACTCGAAGCAGCGGGTGCAGTTCGGTCAGCCGATCGCCGCGCACCAGCTCATCCAGGAGCACCTCGTCAACTCGCTCGGCAACATCACGGCGTCGCTCGGCATGGTCGTGCGCGCGTCGCAACTGCAGGACGCGGGCGAGCTCCGCGACGAGCATTCGGCGCTCGCGAAGGCGTATGCCACCTCGCGCATGCGTGAGACCGTCGCGTGGGCCCGAGAGGCCTGCGGCGGCAACGGCATCGTGCTCGAGTACGACGTCGCCCGGTTCTTCGCCGATGCGGAGGCGCTCTACTCCTACGAGGGAACGCGCGAGATGAACACCCTCATCGTCGGTCGCGCGATCACCGGCGAGGCGGCGTTCGTCTGACCCGTTCCACGGGCGGTGCGCCGAGCCCGGACACCGGGATCGCGCCCGCGATACCCTTGGACGCATGACCCCCGATCGTCGCCGCGCGCTCACCGGCGGGTACGCGACGTTCGCGGTGTTCACGCTCCTCGCCGGGCAGTTCTGGCGCAACCTCCTCGGCTGGTGGGGCTTCGGCGCGGTCGTCGCCGTCGTGGTCGTCGGAGCCGTGTGGCTCATCGTCGCCACCCGCCCCCGATGGGTGTGGCGCCGGGTGCCGAAGTCGACGCTCGCGTTCCTCGGCATCGCCGTGGCGTCGGTCGCCTGGTCGGCGTATCCCGCGTCGACCCTGCTCGGCATCGCGATCACGCTGGCCACCGCATTCGTCGCGGTCGCGCTCGCGATCTGCCTCGAATGGCAGGTCCTCGTCGGCCGACTGGCCGCGGCGATCAAGTGGGTGCTCGCGCTGTCGATCGCCTTCGAGCTGTGGGTCGCCGTGTTCGTCCGCGAACCGCTGCTGCCGAACTTCCCCGACTTCGACCCGTCGGGCGAGCAGCTCCCGATGGCCTTCTACTGGTCGCGCGCGCTGCTGTTCGAGGGCGGGCCCGTGGAGGGCATCGTCGCGAGCCGGAACCTCCTCGGCATGGTCGCCCTCCTCGGAGCCATCGTCTTCGGCGCGTTGACCGCGTCGGGAGGCATCCGCAGGGGCCGCGGTATCGCATGGCTCGTCGTCGCCGGCGCGGTGCTCGTGCTGACGCGCTCGGCGACGGTGACCCTGGTCGCGGTGCTCGTGCTCGTCGCCCTCGGATTCGCACTCTGGACGCGTCGGGTCGGTCCCGAGCGCCGCAGGCCCGTCTACGTCACCGCCGGGCTCGTGCTCGTCGCATCCGCGGCCCTGCTGATCGCGCTGTGGAGCAGCCTGCTCCAGCTCTTCGGCAAGAGCGAGGACCTCACGGGCCGCTTCGACATCTGGGCGTCGGTCACCGGCCTCGCGCTCGAGCGGCCCTGGGCGGGTTGGGGATGGCTGGGCTACTGGCAGCCCTGGGCCGAGCCGTTCGGCTCCCTGGCCGAACGCAACGGCGTCGTCTACCTGCAGGCCCACAACGCGTGGCTCGACGTCTGGGCGCAACTCGGCGTCATCGGACTCCTCGCGTTCGCGTCCGTCGTGATCGGCGCCCTGTGGCGGTCGTGGTTCCTCTCGGTCGACCTGCCGAGGGATGCCTCGGGCCACGCGCTGCCCTCCAGCGCCGCCTCGCTCGTGCCCATGCTGATCATGGTCGCCCTCATCGGGCAGAGCCTCGCCGAGAGCCGGCTGCTCGTCGAGAGCGGATTCGCGCTGCTGCTCATGATCGCCTGGGCGACCAAACGCCGGCAGTGGGAGCACGAGCCGCTGCCCGCCGCGACGGCGCGCCCGCGACTCGCCGACGAACGCCCCGACACCGATCCGGCCGCCGCTCGATGAGCGACGACGCACGGCGCGCCCGAGCCGTCGATGCGGCACGCACCGCCGTCGGTTCGGCACGGTTCGCGCAGGCGCTCACCCTGATCGCGATCGGGCTCGCCTTCTCGACGCACGCCCTCGTCGCGCTGCTGGGATGGCCCGGACTGCTGGCCGCGCTCGCCGCGCTGCTCGTGCTCGCCGGGTTCTCGCTCGTCGCCCGCTGGCGCGCGGTCGAATGGTACGGCATCCTTCCGCTGACGATCCTCGTGTTCCTCGCGTGGTGCGCGGCATCCGTCATCTGGAGCGAGACGAGCCTGCTCAGCGCGACCCGGGTCGCCTACCTCGTCGCCTTCGCCGCGCTCGGCGTGTACGTCGCGCTCATGCGCGACACCATCCAGATCGTGCGGGCGTTCGCCGACGTGCTGCGGGTGCTGCTCGGCGTCTCCGTGGCGCTCGAGATCGTCTCGGGTATCCTGCTCGACCTGCCGATCACGTTCCTCGGCATCCGCGGCGACCTCGTCGGCCTCGGCCCGATCCAGGGGTTGTTCGGCACCCGCAACATGCTCGGATTCGTCGCGCTCATCGCACTGTTGACGTTCGTCGTCGAATGGCGCACGAAGATCTCCCGCGGCGCGAAGGCGATCGGCTCCGTGGCCCTCGCCGCCGCCTGCCTGGTCCTGTCGGGCTCCCCCACCACCTGGGTCGCGCTCGGAGCCTCGCTCATCGCCCTCGCGGCACTCTACGGCCTCCGCCGCGTCGGACCCGAGGTGCGCTGGCGCTGGCAGATCGCCCTGCTCTCGACGGGCGCCGTCGCGCTCATCAGCGCGTGGCTGTTCCGCCAGCGCATCATCGAACTGCTCGACGCGCGCGCCGAGTTCGACGTGCGCCTCGATGTCTGGCGCGAGGCATCCAGGTACCTCGCCTCGAACCCGTTGCAGGGCTGGGGCTGGTTCGGCGAATGGCCCTCGCGCACCCCTTTCATCTGGATCGAGCAGATGACGGGTCGCGACCACGCATCGGCCCTCAGCGCGTACATCGACGTGTACTTCCAGGTCGGCGTGATCGGCCTCGTGCTGTTCGCCGCGCTCGTGCTCGTCGCCCTCGTTCGGGCCTGGCTGCTCGCCTCGTCGCGCAAGAGCCCCGTCTACCTCTGGCCGGCGCTCATGCTCGTCGTCGTCGCCGTGACCGGATTCGCCGAGAGCTTCCCGATCACCGAGGGCGGATGGATGCTGCTCGTGCTCTGCGCCGTGAAGGCGGCCCGGGACATGAGCTGGCGCGACGCGCTGGCGCGGCCGGCGGCGGCGCCAAGCGGCGAACGGCTCTGAACCGGGCGAGACCGATGCGGGCGGCGCTCCGCTTGGCCGGGTCAACCGCGCGCCGTGTCGTCCGAGCGACTCCTTCGCGACTGCAGGATGAACACGGAGGACTCGCCCGAGCCCGGACGCAGGAAGAGCCGACCGGTCAGGAACTGCGCGGCCATCGGGAGCGAGAACCTCGCTCGGTCGATCACTCCGGGCAGGCTCGAGTACGGATTGTTCCAGAGCCCGTCGCTCGATTCCCTGAGGATGTCGAACCCCTCGTCCTCGAAGAACTCACGCCACTGGCCGTGGGACTTGAGGTTGACGTGGGTGGGGTCGGTGAATGCGAGCCAGGCGTCTCCGTGACGCCGATGGGCGGCCCCGCCGAGATCGGGCGTGACGACCAGCCAGCGCGCGTCGGGTGTCGCGCTCGCCCGTACCTCGGCGATCACCCGCCTCAGCACGTCATCGGGCAGGTGCTCGACGACATGAATGCTCGTGATCCGCGTGTAGCGACCGCGCTCGAGTTCGACCGCGTCGCGGTAGACCCGGCTGGCGGGTGACGTCTGCCGAGCCGTCTGGGCCGCGAACTCCGAGACTTCGATGCCGTCGGCCTCGGAATTCGCTGAGAGGCGTCTGAGGAAATGACCGGTTCCGCAGCCGACGTCGAGCACCGGCCCTCGACCCAGGTATCGCCGGGTCAGCGCCGTGTACCAGCGCAGTGCCGGCCGATCCCCGATCTGGCCGTTCGAGCGGTAGTACTCCCGATCGAAGCGATGTTGGCTGGTCATCCCTCACACGGTAGTGCGGATTCCCGCCCGAGTCGACGAGCCGCCTCCTGCGCTGGATCGGAGGCGGGCGGCGCCTGCGGCCGTCCGGCACGGGCTGCGCCCGATCGGGGCGTCGGCGACTCGGCGACGCCGATCGCGCTCACAGCCGAACTCCGTGCATAGAATGGCCCCGTTCGGATCCGGCATCGTCGGCGGGGGATCCGGCACCCGCACCAGGCCGCCCACCCTCGGCCGATCGGCACCGGCCGGCCCGAGCAGAGCTCGCCAAGTACCCGAACGGGAGTCCCCCACCCATGACGGTTTCCGTCCCCCAACCGCAAGACCCGATGATCAGCGTCGTGATCATCGCCTGGCGAGTCGGCGCCGGCCTCGTCGATGCGATCGCGTCCGTCGTCGAGTCGGTCGACGCCCCGGACTTCGAGGTCGTCGTCGTTCTGAACGGCGCATCGAGCGACGTCCGCGAGACCTTCACGGCAGCGATCCACGGCGCCGTCGTCGTCGACCTGCCAGGAAACACCGGGTACGGCTTCGCCGCGAACGCGGGCGCTCGGGTGGCACGCGGCTCGTTCCTGCTCTTCCTGAACGACGACGCCCGTCTCGCACCCGATGCATTGCGGGCGCTCGTCGATTCGGCAGGGCAGCCGCTCGAGGAAGGAACGCCCATCGGAGCGGTCGCGAGCCTCCTGCTCAACGGGGACGGCAGCGTCCAGGAGGCCGGATCGCGCGTGTTCGCCGACGCGGGAACCATGCAGTTCGGATCCGGGATGTCGGTATCGGCCGCTGAAGCCGCCGGATTGCTGCGGCGGCGCAGGATCGACTACGGCTCCGGTGCCGCGCTCCTCGTACCCACAGAGTTGTTCAGGAGCCTGGGCGGCCACGACTCGCGGTACCGACCCGCCTACTTCGAAGACGTGGACCTCGCCTTCCGTATTCGTGCAAGCGGCGCCGATGTCGTCTTCGAGCCTGCCGCCGTCGCCACGCACGCTTCCGGCGCGTCGACGGATACCGACATGCGATTCCGCGAATTCGCTGCCGACCGTGCAGGTCGTGCATTCCTCGACAAATGGAGCACCGTGCTCCAGAATGCGGCGACGTCCGACGACCCCGTCGGCGTCGTCTGCCCGATCCCGCTCTCCAACGATCCGGATCCGGTCGCGCTGCAGATCGCGGACGACCCGTTCTCCGTGGCGCTCAGTGTCCACGTGCACTACGAGGAATGGCTCAACGGCCGACTGGACAAGAGCCTCGCGGCTCAGGATGAACTCGACAGGCGGCTCCTCGATGCGGTGCAGGAGTCTGCGAAGTGGGAGGCCCTCGCGAGCGAGCGGGGGGAGATCGCACATGAGCGCCACGAGCTCGCCGAGCGGTACTCGCGAGAACTCGCCGAGTGGAGGAACCGCAACATCTTCCAGCTGGCTCGCGTACGTCTTTCGGTCGCGAAGCGTCGCCTCGCCCGGCTTCGCGAGCGATCCGGGCGCGCGCGTCCGTGAACGGGCGTGAGCGCGAGAGATGATGACCGGCAATGCGCACGATCGCCGCTCGGCGCGTGAGCCGACGCCGGGGTCAGGTCGGACCGCGCGTCCGTTCAGCGAATCGGCGCGACCTGACCGTCGACGGTGATCTCACCCATCCAGATCGCCGAGTCCGCGACGTCGGGGGCGACGGGTCGTCGATTCAGGGTCGGTGGCCATGACACGATCTGCGAACGGAGACGAGGAGCCGGATCGTCGCTCCAAGGCACGCCCTCGGCCCTGAACGACAGCACCACGACCTCCGAGGCCCACACACGTCGGACCTCCGCGAGGTCTGCCGCGGTCGGTGCCGCGCTGAAGCTGACCACCTCGACGTCACACATCGATCGAACGGTCGAGAGGTACTCGGTCGATTGGATCAGGACCACAGGCCGACCGTCGGCGACGGCGCACACCTCCTCGGCCTCTGCCAGCCTGCCGCTGTGCTCGATCGCCGGGAACATCTGCCCCCAGGTCAGAGCCGGAAAGATCACCGACGCGACGAATGCGCCGAAAACGGCGATGGTGCCGACCGACATCCCGACCGCGGAGCCTCTCGTCCGGCGTGAGCGGACCCGAGCGACCCCAGAGGCGATCAACCGCTGGAATGCGAACACCGCCAACAGGATGAAGCCGGGTATGGTCACCGGCAGGAAGCGGCGCATCGCCCAGATCTGGTCGGGGGTGATCGAGACGTCGACGATGTAGAGCATCGACGGCGCCATCACGACGACGACCAGCAGGACACTGGTCGGAGACCCTCGAACGACCCAGTCCCGCAGGGCCATCGCCGCACCGAGCATCGCCGCTCCGACGATTCCCCACCCGAGATACATCGCGATCCACGTCAGCGACTGCTCGTCGTAGGTGCGGGTGGCGTCCACGGTCACCTCGGCGCCCTCCTGCAGCCAAGCTACGACGGTGCTCGGCTCCGATTGTCGCGCGACCAACCAAAGCGGCCTGCTCATGAGGAACAGCCCCACCGCGAGCACCGTGGCGAACGCGATCCAGCCGACGGCGCGCCGCCGTCTCGCGATCGCGCGCCGCAGGCGCGCCCACGGGCGATCCAGCGTCAGCGTCCATCCGACGAGTGCGGTCACGACCGCCGCGGTGTCGAGCAGCACGACCTGGCGGATATGGTCGGCCAAGTACCCGGGACTGTCCACGGCGACCTCGATGAGCCCGATCGCGGTGAGCGCCAATCCGGCGCCGACGGCGAGGAGATACGTCCGGCGCGCTCGTCGACGTGCCGTTCCATCCCGGCGCGCGAAGGCCGCGAGAGCCAGTGCGACGGTCATGCCGATCACTATGGCCGCACCGTCGACGCGGGCGAGACCGCCCGACCCGACGAGAGCCCCGCCGAAGACGGCGGCACTCGCGGAGCCTGTTCGCACCGCGCTCGAGAGGAAGGTGAGGCCGGCGAAGGTGACGCACAGGACGAACGGCTCCGTGTACAGGGTCCGGCTGAATGCGACCATCGGCATGCACATCGCCAAGGGGATCATCGCGGCCAGTCCCCACCACTGACCGACCACACGACGTGCGAATCCGAAGAAGGTGAGGAGCGCGAACGCGCCGATGACGAGGTTGCCGCCGAGCACGCCCGCCGTACCGGCGATCCAGCCGCCGATCGCGACGAGGCCGGGGACGAGCTTGGCGCCCTGCGCGTGAAGTACGCCGTCCCCGTCGTCGAAGTATCCGATCGAATCGACCCTCGCTCCGTCGACTGCGCCGGCAACGTCAGCGGCTCCGCCGATCGGGATGTCGGATGAGGGATGCTGCGAAAGCCACAATCCCTGCAAGGTCAGGAAACCGGGATCGCGAGTGACGTCGACCCACTCGGAGGCGAACCGGAGATTCACTGCGAACCAGCAGACGATGACGGCGACGGCGACGAGCGCGGACGTCCAAGCGGTCTCGACGCGGAACCTCGGCGGCCGCCACCGCCAGGTGAGGACCGTGCCGACGATGATCGCCGGGACCACGACCCATGGCGTGAACACGCCGAACAGCACGGTGAGGGAGACGACCACCGCCGCACAGAGGACCGGCAGCGCTACCACGTCGGGAAGGTCGACGATCGCTCTGGAGACGACGTGCACGGTGACCGGACGGCGATACCCGCGGTCGGAACGGAAAGACCCCTGCCGCCCCGGCGACGGGTCGACCCGAGACGGCGGGTGGGATTGCGTCCGTGGCACCGGGAGATTCTAGCGCGACGCGTCGTGGCTCATCGGCTCGCGGTCGTCATCGAGGAGGCGTCCGACGGCCGGCCCCCAGCGCCGAAGGTCCCGCGCGAGCACGCCACCGGATGCCGCTTGTCGAGCGGCTGCGAGCTCGCGAGCGAAGCCCGATAATGGGAGGATCCCTCCGACTACCCGAAAGCCTCACATGCGTGTGTTCGTGCAGATTCCGTGCCTCAACGAGGAGGAGACGCTGCCGGCGGTGCTGACGTCGATCCCGCGCACCATTCCCGGAGTCGATCGACTCGACATCCTGGTGATCGACGACGGTTCGACGGATCGGACGGTGGAGGTTGCGAGATCGCTCGGCGTCACCCACTTCGTCCGACACAGCCGGAACATGGGACTCGCGAGATCGTTCGTCGATGGTGTCGACTATGCGCTCCGCCACGGCGCCGACGTCGTCGTGAACACGGACGGCGACAACCAGTACCCGCAGGCGCGCATCCCGGAGCTCGTCCGCCCGATTCTCGACGGCACGGCGGACATCGTGGTGGCGGACCGGCAGACGGCGAAGATCGAGCACTTCACCGCATTCAAGCGCGTCATGCAACGATTCGGGAGCTGGGTGGTCAACCGGGCGGCAGGCACGGATCTTCCCGATGCAGCGAGCGGGTTCCGCGCGTATTCGAAGCGGGCGCTCGTCCGCCTGAATATGGTGACCCGCTTCAGTTACACGATGGAGACGATCATCCAAGCGGGGTACAAGCGCCTCGCGATCACGAGCGTTCCGGTCGAGACGAACCCCAAGACGCGGGAATCGCGCCTGTTCCGGAACATCTGGCAGCACATGATCATGTCCGGGAGCGCGATCGTCCGGGCGTACCTCATGTATCGCCCCTACGTGATCTTCGCGGGCCTCGGCGCCCTCCTCGCGATCGGGGCAGCGGTCCCCTTCGTCCGGTACCTCATCCTGCTCCTCCTCGGAGAGCAGGGGCAGAACCTGCAGTCCCTGCTGATCGGCGTGGTGCTCGCGATCGGTTCGCTGCTCGCGTTCGCGATGGGTGTGATCGCGGATCTGATCCGCATCAACCGCTCCCTGATCGAAGACGATCTCGAGCTGACCAAGCGGCAACGGTATGGCGACTGACCGTCCGACGCGGGCCGGGTCTGGGAGAACCGACGCACCCGGGGGGCAACCTGAGCCGACCGCGACCCCTCGATCCGCGGGAGCCGGGTTGCGTCAGCCGATCCAGATCGCCGTCGGGATCGCGACGATCATCCTGCTCACTTGGAGCGTCGTCGCGAACTGGGACGTGTTCGCCCCCGCCGTCCTCGCGATGGACCCGTGGGCCGTCCTCGGCGCGGGCTTCTCCATCCTGGTCGGCCTCTACCTGAACATGCTCTCCTGGCGCAGCGTGGTACGCGCGCTGGGGAGTCGGCTCGGACTCGGCGCCGCTGCACGGGTGTTCTTCGTCTCGCAGCTGACGAAGTATCTTCCCGGCGGCATCTGGCCGATCGTCGTGAGCGCGAGGACCGGTCGCGCCGCGGGTCTGGCCCCCCGGGTCAGCGTCACGTCGATGACCGTCGCCCTGCTGATCGGCGTGACGATCGGCGCCGTGATCTCGACCGGGGCGCTGCTGCTCGTCCCCGCGATCCGCGAGGACTATTGGTGGGCGCCGGCAGGCCTCCTCGCGATCGGAGCGGTCCTCCTCACCCCGCCGATCCTCGACCGCGTGATCGGCTTCGCGATGCGGCTGACGCGCCGCGGGACCATTCCGACGTTGCGGCGCGGGCCCTTCGCCGCCGCGATCGGATGGTCGGTCGCGAGCTGGATCCTCCTCGGGTCGGGCCTCGGCCTGCTCGCGCACGCGGCGGTCGGGCTCGACGGGTCGGAGTTCCTCCTCGCGATCGCCAGCTATGCGTTCGCCTGGGTGTGCGGCTTCGTCGCGGTGATCGCACCGGCCGGCGCCGGAGTGAGGGAGATCGTGCTGCTCCTGACGCTCGGAACGTTCCTACCGCCGCAGGTCGTCCTCAGCGTGGTGGTCGTCGACCGCGTCCTCATGACGCTCGGCGATGTCGCGATGCTCGTGTTCACCGTCCCTGCGCACGGGCGGCGGGGGGCCATTGCGCCCGATCGCCCCGCTCCCTTGTTCGTCACCCGGAAGTTCGCTCCTTCCGTGGGCGGCATGGAGACGCTCGCCGTCAACATCGATCGCGCGCTTCGAGAGGTCGATCCTCGCACGCAGGTGCTCGCGCTCGGACGGAGCAACGCGCACCTCCTCTGGTGGATACCGACGACCGCCCTACGACTCGCGTCCCGCCTCCTCCGCGACCGCCATCGCGTCGTGCTGTTCGGTGACGCGCTGACCTGGGCACTCCTGGCCTGGATCCCGCGGTGCCTGCGCGTCCCCGCGCTGCCCATGGCGCACGGGCTCGACGTGACCTACGATCACGTCGCCTATCGGATGCTGGTGCGGCCCGCGCTGCGCAAGGCCCCCCGTGTGATCGCGAACAGCACCGCCACTCGAGAGGCGCTCATCGCGATCGGAGTCGAGCCCGCGCGAGTCGAACTGGTCGTCTTGGGCATTCCGGCGCCTGCCGTGCCGAGCCTCACACGGCAGGAGGCGAGCGGTCTGGTCCGCGAACGATACGACCTACGACCCTCCGACGTGATCCTCGTCACGACCGGGCGGCTGATCCGACGCAAGGGCGTCTCCTGGTTCATCGCAGAGGTGCTGCCGTCGCTCGACCCCCGGTGCGTCTACCTCGTGCTCGGCGACGGCGACCAGCGACAACGAATCGGCGACACCGTCTCAGCCCACGGCCTCGAGGATCGAGTGCGTTTGCTCGGTCGTGTGAGCGATGCCGAGCGCGCAGAGGTCCTGCATGGCGCCGATCTCTACGTGCAACCGAACGTCGACGTCCCCGGCGACGTCGAAGGCTTCGGACTCGTCGTCGTCGAGTCGAGTCAGGCCGGGCTGCTGACGATCGCCGCGGACCGGGAAGGGCTCGTCGACGCCGTCAGAGACGGCGTGACCGGTTTCCGCGTGCCCAGCGGGGACCCAGGTGCCTGGATTGCACGAATCGAGAGCATCATCGACGACCCCGAGCGCGACGACGTCGCGCGCGAGTTCCAAGCAGCCGCGCGGGACATCTACTCCCTCGAGCGCATGGGCGACCGACTGGTCGAACTGCTCCAGTCGGTCGCCGTTCCCGCCAGCGGGTCAGGCGGTCATCGCGGCTGACCGCGGAGCCGACGAGTCGAGCATGCGTTCGAGCAGCGTCACGGTGTGCTCCCAACCCTCGACCGCCACGCATTCGACCCCGAGCACCTTCACCGGGTAGTCGTTGCCGTTCTCGTCGAGGCGGTCCCCGATGAAGAGCATCTCCTCGAGCGGGACGCCCGAGACGTCGGCCAGACGCGTCATGCCGTAGGCCTTGTCGATGCCGCGCCGCGTGATGTCGATCGACGTCGATCCGCCGGACCGCACCTCGAGCAGGGGGAGCTTGACCTGCACCGCGTCACGGAGGGCGTTCTTCTTCGCGCCGGAGGGATCCCACTGCATCTTGGCCTCGACCGGTGCGGCCTGGCCGAGGGCCGAGAAGGTCACCTGCGACCCACGGTCCTCGAGGATCGGGCCCCATGTCTCCGCCTCCCAGAATCCGAGCGCCCTTGCCTCGGCCTCGACGACGGCGAGCGCCTCGTCCCGCTCCGACTCGGTGAGATTCTGCGCGTAGACCTGCTCCCACTCGGCGTCCGCATAGCGGTAGTACTGCGTGCCGCAGGTCGGCATGAGGTGCAGTCGCTCGAGCTGTTCCGCGGTCGCTCCAGCGAGCTGTTGGATCACCTGCGCGTCGAACTGGCCGAACTGCCCGCCGGAGATCACGCAGACCTCGGTCCGGTCGAGCAGGCGCACGAGGAGTTCCGCCATCTGCGGACGCAACGGGGACTTCGACGGGGCAAGGGTGTCGTCGAGGTCGAAGGCGATGAGTCGGGGCAGAGCAGTCAAGGGCACGTTCACTTTCGGTATCCGCCGGAATGGGCCGGCGCTGAGTTCAGGGGATCGGGAGACGTCAAGCGCTGTCGCGAGCGCGCATCTCTCGACGGGATCTTACGCGAGCACCCTGAGAGCATCGAACTCACCGGCGAATGAGGCAGCCCTACTCCCCGAAACTCCGCCGGAGCGCGGCGATCCCGCCTTCCGTCTCGCCATCGTAGACAACCGCACCGTGCGAGAGCACGATCACCCGATCGCAGAGATCCTCGATCTGACCCGCACTGTGGGAGACGAAGACGATCGTGCGCCCCTCCTGTTGGAACTGCCGGATCTTGTTCATGCACTTCGCCTGGAACGGCTCGTCGCCGACCGCGAGCACCTCGTCGACGAGGAGGATGTCGGGATCGACGTGGACCGCGATCGCGAACGCGAGTCGCACGTACATCCCCGACGAGTAGAACTTGACCTGTGTATCGATGAAGTCGCCGATCTCGGAGAACTCGACGATCGAGTCGAAGTACTCGGAGGTCTGCTTCTGGGTGAGACCCAGGATCGACCCGTTCAGGTAGACGTTCTCCCGACCCGTCAGGTCCGGGTGGAACCCGGCGCCGAGCTCGAGCAGCGCCGCCACGCGTCCGCGCCGCTCGATGAATCCGCTGTCGGTCTGGATGATGCCGCCGATGACCTTGAGCAGGGTGCTCTTCCCCGAGCCGTTCGCTCCGACGAGTCCGACGCTCGTCCCCGCGGTGATCTCGAAGCCGACGTCGCGAAGGGCCCAGAAGTCGCTCTTGTGCTTCTGCGAGCGGCCGAAGTTGACGATGCGTTCCTTGAGCGCCTTGTCCTTGCGGAGGATGAATCGCTTCGAGACGTCCTCGGCGCGGATGACCACCGGGGCGTCCTCGATGATCGCGGGGGATGTCGATGCCATCAGATCTCCTGAGCGAAGTTGCCCTGCAACCTCTGGAACACGCGTTGACAGATGATCAGGAAGACCACGCCGATTCCGAACATGATCGCGAGCCTGAGATCGAGGTCGGCGGGCCACGGCTGCGGAGGCACGACGTTGCCGTCGATCATGGTTTCCTCTGAACCCGACACCCACATGCCGCGCTGGAACGCGAGCACGGCCACGGTGACCGGATTCGACAGGTAGACCTCGGTGAGCCAGGCCAGCCCGGTGCGGGCTGCGGCGTCGACCACGAACGACCACGCGTACACGATCGGCGACAGCCAGAAGAGCAGCAGCATCGCGACCTCGACGAGGTACTGGACGTCGCGCAGGTACACGTTCACCGCCGACAGCAGCAGCGCGGCCGCGATGCCCCAGACGAGCACGATCGCGACGCCGGCCGGGACGTAGAGGAGGTCCCAGTCGAGGGGAACCTTGCCGATGACGACCGTTGCGAGGATCAGGACCACGAACTGCACGAGGAAGTTGAATATCGCCGACCCGGTCGCGGCGAGCGGAAAGATCTCGCGCGGCAGGTTCACCTTCTTGATGAGCCCGGCATTGCCGATGATCGACGTGGTTCCCGCGATCACGATCTCGTTGTACAGGCCCCAGATCGTCAGGCCCGCGAAGACGAAGACCGCGAAGTCCGGGATGCCCCTCGCAGCGCCGAGGAACTGCCCGATGGCGACGAAGTAGATGAGGAGCATCGTCAGCGGACGCAGCAGGCTCCACAGGAATCCGAGGCTGCTGTCCTTGTAGCGGGCCTTCAGCTCGCGGCGGACCAGCAAGCCCAGCAACTCTCGTTGGCCGGAGATCTCGCGGATCGAACGGAGGAATCCTGCGAAGCTCCTCGAGCTCGCGGCCGACGATCGCTCGAACGGCAGTTCCCTGAGCCGGTCGGCTCGTCGTGAGGCTTCGCTGGTCATCTCTCTCCACGTCCGGTGGTCGCGCGGTCGTCGGGAACCGAGTTCGAACCGTCGACCAGTACTTCCCACAGTTCGGCGGCGTACTCCGCCCATCCTCGCTTCGGGCGGGCGAGCGCCTCGGCCCTGAGCTTCTCGTTCACGGCGTCGTCGAAGAGCACGTCCTCGAGCGCTCGCGCCACGTCCGCATCGCTTCGCGGGTCGACGAGGAGCGCGCCGCCCGCGGCCGCGATCTCCCGCATGCTGCCGAACGCCGACGTCACGACCGGCGTTCCCACGGCGAGCGACTCGGCGACCGGCAGGCCGAAGCCCTCATTGAACGACGGGAAGACGGTCGCGCGAGCGATCCGATACCCGCCCCAGAGGATGTCGTCCGAGATCGCCGTCACCGTCGTGAGCGGGCGACCCAGCCGCCGGAGCTGCGCGACCTGCGTCTTGAACTCCGTATCGCCCCACGAGTTGCCGCCGACGAAGGCGAGCGAGAACCGGTGGCCCTTGCGCCACAAGAACTCCGCCGCTGCGAGCACGGCGAGGTGGTTCTTCCGCGGCTCATGGCTCCCCACGCAGAGGAGCAGGGGCAGGTCCTCGATGGTGAGCGCCTCGCGCGCTCGCTCGAGCCCGTCGTCGTCGACCTCGCCGACATCCGAGGGGAGCACCACCGCGCTCACGGTCGGCCCGGCGAGATTCGCGCCGCCGAGCATGTCGACCCAACCGCGGTACTCGTTCGCCGCCGCTTCGGAGATCGCCGCGACGCGCCCGAACCTCGCGACCGCGGCGAGGTTCTTGCCGAACGCGCCGCCCATGCCGACGCCGACGGTCTCGGCGGAGGTCAGCGGCACGCAGTCGAATCCCACCACCGCGGTCTCGTTGCGCGAGAACTCCGCGAGCGCGAGCATTCGGCTCGTCCGTTCCCCCTCGATCGCGAGCTCCGGGAGGATGTAGGTCGACTCCCAGGGCACGACCACCTCCGGCACGCTTCGCACGGCGGAGGCCGCGTCCCGGTCGGTGCCGTGGATCGCGTTCTCCCGTTCGCGGTCGGTCAGCATCCTGAGGGCGTCGAGCCGGCTGTTCCAGCCGACGAGCAGGATCTCGTGCTGGGCGCTCCACTGCTGCAGCGTCATCCGCACCACTCGCTGGATACCGGTCGCGAGACCGGTCCGCGCGGTGTGCTGTACGTCGACGAGCGTCTCGCCCTGCAGGATCCGAACACGAGGCTCGAAGCCGGCGCGGAGTGCGGCACGGCGGCGGGCGGCGGAGACGATATCCCGCAGCGCGGGCTCGGCGCCGTCCAGGGCAATGGCGCGCCGCAGGTCGATGACGCTCTGGCGCTCGGGCAGGCGTGCGGTGACCACCGCGAGCACGAGCCAGGCGACGTCGTCGCGCGGGCGTCCGATCGCCCGCGCGACGCGGGAGGTCAGGTCCGCGGTCGAACCGGAGCCGGAGACCTCGGGGGCGAGCGTCGCGAGCAGTTCGCGCAGCCGCTGCTTGATCGGGTCAGTCGCCACGGGGCACCCCGCTCAGCGGGACGACCAAGCCGTCCCACAACTTCGAGGCGTAGTCGTCCCAGGTGTCATCAGCCCGGATCGCGATCTCCTCCTTCAACTGCGCGAGGCGCGCGTCGTCGGTCAGCAGCGAACGCATGGCCGCGACGAGCTCGTCGTCGTCGCGGGGATCGACGAGCACGCAGCCGCCGCCGACGGCGATCTCCGCCGTACTCCCGTAGGAGCTCGTGATGACCGGGGTCTGATAACTGAGGGACTCCGCGACGGGCAGTCCGTACCCTTCGTGCAGCGACGGGAACACGGAGAGCCGCGCCCGGCTGTACGCATCGAGCAGCACCGCGTCGTTGACCCCGCGGAGCACCTCGATCCGCCGACCGGCGCGCCGGAGGCGCGCGATGCGACGGTCGAAATCACGGGTGAACCAGAGCGAGCCGCCGCCGATGAACGTCAGTGAGAACTGCAGGCCCTCGCGCCAGAGCACCTCGGCTGCATGGAGCACCGACAGTTGGTTCTTGCGGGGCTCCTGGCTACCGACGCAGAGCACCAGCGCCTCGGCGGTGGCGTCGGCGGCGACGATCGGATGGTCGGGCGCGTCGACCGGCAGCACGATCGAGACGGTCTCGGGGGCGGAGAGCCCCTGCGTCGAGAGGGTCCGACCGAATCCGGCGAACTCGGCGGTCGCGGCGTCGCTGATACCCGCGACCCGGGCGGCGTGCTTCACGACCGTGAGATAGCGCACGTAGCGTTCCGTCTCGAGGGCGGGGAGCATGTCGGCGCTCACGACCGGGATGGCGTCGTACCCGACGAGGCCGACGCGATTGCCCGAGTGTTCCGCGAGTGCAGCCAGCGGATCGACGAGCGCGTTCTGCGGAACTTCGGGGAGGATCACGGCGCTGTCGACCGGGACGACGACCCGGAACCGGGGCGGGTCGACCGGATGCTCCGAGCGCTCCGGTTCGACGTAGGTGTTCCACGCAGTCACGCGGTGCCGTTCGAGCGCCGACATCGTGCGCATCGCTCCACCGCCCGCGGTCCACGCCACGAGGCGCACGTCGTACGACTCGACCCACCGCGACATCGTCTGGCGGACGACGCGCTGGATGCCCGTGTTGTGCAGGTGGTTGGCGCAGAAGTCGACGTCGACCACGACCCCGTCCGCGATGACGTCGATCTCGACGTCCAGCATCGCGAATCGGGCGGCGTCGTCGTAGCAGCACTCGAGGAGCGCCGCGGAGGCCAGT
The DNA here is from genome assembly GCF_004006235.1 of Agromyces sp. LHK192. Classification (NCBI taxonomy): domain Bacteria; kingdom Bacillati; phylum Actinomycetota; class Actinomycetes; order Micrococcales; family Microbacteriaceae; genus Agromyces; species Agromyces sp. LHK192. The sequence continues at coordinate 1,411,610 of NZ_CP034753.1, read as the reverse complement.
GCCGGCTCGGCGAGGTCGATCGCGCGCCGGACCATCTGCACGCGACTCGCGTTCGGGAAGGTCGCGGTCAGCGCGACGATGAGGAGCCAGACGGATCGCGAACCGGCGGTCGCACGTACCTCGCGCACGATCTCGTCGAGCAGCGCCCCGCTCCCCCGTTCCGCCCGCACGCCCGGGCCGTCGACCCCCGGCGCCATGTACGGGGCGAGGGCCAGCAGACGCTGGTCCAGCGCCGCTTCCAAGATGCCGATCGCGGAGTCCGAGGTCGTCTCCTCCGTCGCGGCAGGGCCGTTCAGCGACGCCGCCCGGCGTAGCGGCGACGCAGGTCCGCGACGGCGAGTTGCGACGTCCGGACCACGCCGACCTGGGCGACCTTCAGCTGCACCACGCGGGCGAGCCGCAGCGGTCGCGTAATACGCCAGGAGAGCGTCTGCTGCATGTCGCGGAGGATTCGATCCTCGTCGCGAACGGCGCGGATCCACGTGCGGAGGTCGTCCTCCGCGCGACGGTCGAGCTCTCCTCGGAGGCGCTCGACCTCTCGCTCGAGCTCAACGACTCGAATGGCTTCGCCGGTGTTCAGGGCAGACTGGTCCCCGTGGCGATTGGTCGATTCGGGCATTCGCCAAGTATACGACGACGCCGACCGCGAGGCGTCGGTCAGCTGCGCCTGCCCGACCGCGCGGAGACGAACGACCTGACGTCGAGCCCGAGGCCCAGGCACGCCCGCAGCGGCGCGTTCCACGGCCCCGGGTACCGTTTGGCGAGGAAGCGCTTGGCGCTGCGATGATGCGCGGCGATCATCGCCTCGGGCCTCGATGCGGTCGAGTGCGCGCCGATATGCCGCACGATCGCTGCGGGAACGTACATGTTCCTCCGGCCGGTGCGACCGATCCGGTAGCCGAGGTCGACGTCCTCGAAGTACATGAAGAACGCCTCGTCGAACCCGCCGACGTCGTCGAACGACGATCGCCTCACGAGCAGGCAGGCACCCGAGAGCCAGCCCGCTTCGCGCGGACGGTCGTCGTCCGCCTCTCGACGGTACCGACGGGTCCACGGGTTCGTCGGCCACACGTTGGCGAAGAGGGCGTGCCCGATCCCATGGCCGATGGAGGGGATCTCCCGCGCGGACGGGTAGACGGTCCCGTCGGTATTGACGATGGCCGGTCCGACCGAGCCGATCCGAGCATCCGACTCCGCGGCCGCGACGAGGGTGTCGACCGACCCGGCACCGAGAACGACGTCGGGATTGCTGATGAGGATCCACTCCGCGTCGGGCGGGAGGAGCTCAGCGCCCCGGTTCATCGCGCCGCCGTACCCGGGGTTGTCCGGCGCGGCGAGGTACTCCGCACCGCGACTGCGCGCCTCGCGCTCGATCGTCCCGGCCGGATCCGGACGGTTATCGACGACGACCACTGAGATCGACGCGCTGGTCGCCGCCGGAATGGAATCGAGGAATCCGGGCAGCACCGATTCCGAGCCGTAACTGACGGTGATGACGCCGACTCGGGCGCCTGCGCCGCCCTCGACGTCGCGCGACCTGCGCGGCTGCGCGGTCACGCCGCGCCCACGTCGCGCGCCGTTTCGCCGTGCGCGGCCACCGTATCGCGGTAGCCGACCTCGATGAACGCCCCGTCGCGCCGAACGAACGTCGTGATGCTCGACAGCGCGCACCGCCGCTTGCGCGGGTCGTGGAACGAGGACCTGCCGCGTCCGTTGCGACTGGTCACCCAGATCGGCAACTGGTGGCCGACGATGACGATGTCCCCCTCGCCTGGACGGGTCCAGGCGTCCTCCATCGCGCCATGCATGCGCGCGAGCACCTCCGTGTAGGGCTCGCCCCAGCTCGGCCGGAACGGGTTGACGAGGAACCGCCAGGCGCGCGGCTTCGCAAGGATGGACAGGCTCATCTCGTATTCCCCGCCCTCGAGCCGGCTGAACGCCTCGATGACACGCTCGTCAGGCTCTGCAGCGAGGCCCGCGAACCGCGCGATCGGCGCCGCGGACTCCATGGCGCGTTCGAGCGGGGACGCGATGACCGCATCGATCGCCCGCCCAGTGCGCTCGAGCTCGTCGGCCGCGCCCTGCGCCGTCGATCGGCCGTGCTCCGAAAGCGGGAATCCGGGGAGACGCCCGTACAGCACCCCTCCGGGATTGTGGACCTCTCCGTGGCGGACGAGGTGGATCTGACGCGCCACTCGGCGAACCTCCTTCTGAGCCGTGACAAGCTTACGCAACTCCGATCACTCGACGGTGACACGGCGAAGCGTCGCCACGGTGGAGGACCTTCGTGGTAGGAAAGGCTCCGGGGGGTGTCGATGACCGGACACGAGCATCGATCGAACGGCGCGTGGCGACGCCGGGCAGGCGCATTGATCGCGATCGCAGGCCTGATCGGCATCCTCGTCGCGCCGATACCGTCCCCTGAGCCCGCGATGGCGGCGGATGCGAGCGCGTTCGACCCCGGGAACATCATCAGCGACGCGACGTTCTTCAACGGCGCGGCGATGACGCCGGCCCAGGTGCAGTCCTTCCTGAATCAGCAGGTCGTCAATTGCGTCGGAGCGAACGGTCAGCCTTGCCTCAAGGACTACCGACAGGCGACCACCACCCGTGCGGCGTCCTCCTACTGCGCCCAGTACAACGGATCGGCGAGCGAGAGCGCGGCCGAGATCATCGCCAAGGTCGGCGCGGCGTGCCGGATCAACCCGCAGGTGCTCATCGTGACCCTGCAGAAGGAGCGCGGCCTGGTCACCCGGGTGTCACCGACCGACAGCGACTACCGGATCGCCATGGGCTACGCGTGTCCCGATACCGCACCGTGCGATGCGGAGTACTTCGGATTCTTCAACCAGGTCTACAACGCAGCGAGGCAGTTCCAGCGCTACACCCAGAACCCCACGGCCTGGAACTACCAGGCCGGCCGGGAGAACACCATCGGATTCCATCCCAATGCGGCCTGCGGCTCCAGCCGGGTCTTCATCCGCAACCAGGCGACCGCGAACCTCTACATCTACACCCCCTATCAGCCCAATGCGGCCGCGCTCGCGAACCTGTACGGCACCGGCGACGGATGCTCGTCATACGGCAATCGCAACTTCTGGAGGATGTTCACCGATTGGTTCGGGAGCCCGTCGAACTGGTTGCAGTCGCCGTCGTTCGAAGGGGGATCGTTCTCCGGCTGGGGAGCGAGCAACGGTTTCATCAACCAGGCCGTCTACCGCGACGCGCGGGCGCAGGACGGCAATTGGTTCGCCGCCACCAACACGCCGGTCGCCGGTCGCGCGCTCACGCAGGACGTGCGTCGCACGACGAATCCGGGCGAGGAGGCGACCGCGTCGATCTGGCTCAGATCGAGCGACGATCGGCCGTACTCGGTCACCGTCGTGCTCTGGGGACTCGGTGGGACGACCGAGGCCCGACAGGTCGACGTGACCGTCGGATCCTCGTGGCAGCAGGTCGTGGTCAAGCTCCCGATCCGGCAGAGCGCGCACTCGCTGATGCGGCTCGACCTGTACCTGCAATCGACCGCGGGGACCCTCTGGGTCGACAACGCCTCGATGGGCTTCGGCCAAGCGCCGCCCGACCGGAACCTCCTGCGAGTCCCGTCGTTCGAAGGGTCCTTCGCCGCCTGGGAGCCGGGCAACGGATTCATCAACCGCCAGATCTATCGCGCCCCGGAGATCGCTCACGCGGGCGACTGGTTCGCAGCCTCGAACACCCCGGTCGCCGGTCGATCGTTCTCGCAGAGCGTCGCGATCCCCCGCACGACCGATGGCAGGTACACCTTCTCGATCTGGTTGCGGAACGAGGATCCACGCGCGCGAATGGACGGCGCTGTCGCGCTGTGGGGTCTCGGTGGCAGCCGCCTCATCAACAGCGCGGCCGCATTCTCGGTCGCGGGCGACTGGACGAAGGTCACGGTGGACCTCGACACCGCAGACGTGTCGCCGAGCCACGTCAAGGCAGAGATCTACATGAACACCGTCGGTCAGACGCTGTGGCTCGACGACGCCGATCTCGGAAGGAACCTCCTCAACGCCGGCTCGTTCGAGGGCGGCGCCTTCGGCGGCTGGGTCAGAAGCGCCGCCGACATGAATGTCGCGATCTACGCGGCCTCCCGACCCGGCGACGCTGCGCACCGGACGTACTACCTGGACACGAACTCGCGGCGAGCCGGTGACTCGCTGTACCAGGACGTCGCCTTCCGGACCACCGTCGGCGACACCTATACGGCGGAGGTCTGGGTGAAAGGCACCGGGCATGCCGGAGTCCTCGCGCTGTGGGCCCTCGGCGGAGCGCAGACGGAGGGCACCAGCGTCGGTTTCACCGGAACCGACCAGTGGCAACTCGTCCGGGTCGCACTCCCCATCGCCGTGCACGACCACACGGTGCTCAGGTTCCAGGTCTACGAGCACTCGCCGGACCGAGGCCTCCGACTCGACGGCGCGCAGGTGTACTGACGCTGACGCCGCACCCGGCCTGGCGACGGTCGTCGACCCCGAGCGCCTTGTGCGCGTCAGTCGGAGGCGAGGTCCCAGACGTGTACGCCGTCGATCTCCTCCGTCGCGGGCCCGAGCGCGCGCTCGGTCACCTCGAGCCATTCGTCCGACCCTTCATCGACGATGACGAGGTCCACGCCGATCCGCTCGAGGTAGGGCAAGAGTTCGTCGTCCCAGTCGAAGTCGAAGTTGCGATCGAAGAGGGCACGCGCGACCGGATCGGCCCACGCCTCAGGGGCGTTCGCGCCGCCGCCGTTGCCCGTGGGTGTGACGAAGGTGAAGTCGAGCTCGTCCATCCAGCGCATCCCCGGGCCGTACTGCCCGGGCGGCAGCACCAGCACGTTGTCGCCCGGCTCGACCACGTCGTCGAGGTCTTCGGCCGCGAACTCCGAAATGGGCGCGGGGGTCGGGAACCCCATCGAACTCAGGTTGGGAACCATGAGCACGAACGACGCGGCGACCAGTGTGGCGGTGATCCACAACGGGACCACGCGACGTGCGACGGCATCGGCGACCAGGAGGCAGGCCGCCATGAACACGAAGAGCGAGAAACGCCCGGGGAGCGCATGGTCGAGTCCGGGAACGAACGTCGCCACCATCCAGGGCATCGGAATCGTGTTGATCCCGGAGATCGTGAGCAGCGGCCCGAAGCTCAGGATCAGGCCGATCAGGCCGAACGCCGCCACTGCCCCGGAGAACCGGTGCCGCGTTGCGAACGCGTACGCGCCGAGCAGGAGCACGAGCGGGATTCCCAAGAACGCGGTGTTCTCGGAATCGTTCGAAAGCCAGTCCTCGCGCACTCCCTCGAAGAGGGTCTCCCCGAACTCCGACATCCGGGTCGGCACCACGAGATTGGTCAGTTCCGTGCTGTACAGGTTCGGCGGGTTCAGCGCCGATGTCGGGATTCCCGCCTGGAGTGCCGCGACCACGACCGGGATCAGCAGGATCGCACCGATCGCGCCGCCGGCCGCGAGCCAGAGCAGCGAGCGAGCGGATCGCCGCCGGACCTCGCCCCGCGTGAAGCAGATGACCACGCCCACTCCGAGGACGATGAAGAGCGTGTGCGTGACCAGGACTTCCGTCGACGCGCCTCCGGTGAAGGCGACGAGCACGGCGGTCCAAGCCACGAACCAACCGGGTCGAAGCGTCCCTTTCACGTAGCGCGTCGCGAGGTAGCCGATCAACGGCGTCGCGAACACCCACATGAGGTTGAGGTGCCCCTGCGCGTGGCCGGTGAAGTACGGGGCGACGAGCATGAGGAGACCAGCCGCCGTCGCGCCCAGGAGCGACCCGGTCAGCTCTCGCGCGAGCAGGTACACCGCGAACGTGCCGAGCCAGATCGCGAGGAGCAGCGCGGTGTTGTATGCGGCTGTCCCGCCGAACAGGACGGTGATCGGCGCCATCAGCATGGACACCGTCGGCAGCGAGATGGCATTGCCCAGGTCCTGCCCGCCGGGCGCGTAGAGGTTCGGCGTATGGAACGGGTTCACGAAGTTCGCGAGCGCATGCACGTTCCAGGAGAGGTAGAACGAGAATGATTCGGCATCGCCGGGATTCGCGAGTCGTAGGTGTGCCCAATCGCCGAGTGCGGGCCGGCCCCAGAGCGCGATGATGAGCACCAGGAACAGCAGCGCGGGCCACAGATTGCTGCGCACGGCGACCGCGCGACGTCCAGCCTCTGCGGCACGTTCGCGGAACGACGCGCGAACCTCGGGCACCGGCCCCGCTTCGGTCGGCTCGGCGCCGTCCTGCACCCGATTCATCGCGCCGCCACTCGGTCGAACACGGCACGGTACTCGGCGACGGTGGTCGCGAGCGAGTATCGCGCGTTGGACGCCTCGGCTCCAGCGACGGGGTCGAGGCCGCGATCCGCGAAGCCGCGGAGCGACGCGGTGATGGCCGGGGCGCTTCGTGATTCGACGATGTCTCCGAATCCGGTCGAGCTCACCGGCGTGCGAACCCCGGGGATGTCGGAGGCGATCGCAGCGACGCCGACCCGCATGGCCTCCACCTGCACGATGCCGAAGGCTTCGAAGGAGTTCACGGAGGGGAGCGCGAACACATCGAGGGACGCGTAGAAGTCGGCCAGGCGATCTTCTGCCAGGAATCCCAGGAGGCGGATGCGCCGGTCGTCGCCCATGTGCGCGCGCACGCGGTCGATCACGCTGCCGCCCGCCACGTCGTAGCCTCCGCCGATGAGCAGACGGGCGTCCGGGTCGTCGAGCTCTCGGAACCCGTCGATCAGGTATTCGAGGCCCTTCTCGGCGACGATCCGGCCGAGGAAACCCACGTGCAGGCCGTCCGTCTCTCGGAACGCCGGTCGCCCGCCGGTCCGGAGGCGGGTCGGTGGCGAGATGGGGACGGTCCGGTGGTCCTGCATGAGCCGCGCGAGGCGCGAATGGTCGGCATAGTCCCGGCTCGACGGGACGATCGCAGCGCTGTTCCGCATGGCGAGCGCCACGGAACGATCCATCACCGCGGTCTGCACCGAGTTGAGGAGACTGTGCGGCAGGGCGACGTCGCACTGGTAGGTCGTGACCACGGGCGTGTGCTTCGCCAATCGCTTGGCGATGAGGCCGCTCTCGATCATCGGCAGGTGGAGGTTCACCACGCGCGCGCGACGACCCGCCTCGACGGCGGTCCGCACGAAGGACGGACTGATGAGCCCCTTGCCGATGCGCGCGACCACGTCGGTGCGGACGACCTCGACCCCGCGGATGGTCTCGTTGCGGGGCAGGGACGCGTCGTGCCGTCCGGTGACGACGAGCACGCGCTGCCCGTCGGCGGCGAGGTCCTCCGCGACCAGGCGCGCGGCATCGGTCAGCCCGCTCACGTACGGCGAGTAATAGTTGAGCGCCATGACGACGTCGAACTCACGGGGCACAGCGAATCCCTTCCAGCGCGATCGGGCCTGGACCGTCCGCACGCCAGACCTGTACCTGTCCCGCCCCGTCGGTCAAGGGTACGCGATCGAGATCTGCATCCTCGGCGAACGGCCCGTCCTCGTCGACTGAGACCGGCACGTCGGAAGCGATCTCGAGCGTGCACCCGGCCAACGTGGGCCGATCGGTGAGCAGCAGGACCGTTCCGCCGCTCCCGCCGAGAACCGGCGCCGACGACGACCACGCCCATTGGACGTCGCCCGAGGCCGGCACGGCGATGACTGCACTGCCCGCCGTGAAGTCCACCCGGGAGAATCGTCCGGCGACGTCCGTGACCGCGTCGGCGTCCGCAGCGATGAACGCCCCCGGACCGGCGATCACGACGTCGGGCCTGACGCCGTTCCAGTACCGCGTCATCGACGTGTCGCCGCGATACCCGAGGTCGCCGCGGAGGGTCACGTACGACACGCCATCCAGGTCGCGCATCGCATCGCTGCCCCAGAGCTGCTCGAAGAATGCCGGGGTCGCGAGGCCGGCGCCGGTGCCGTCGGCGCTCGCCCGGGTCGCCCATTCGCGCAGCGCCGCGAAATCGGCATCGACGACGTTCGTCGTCGATGCTGCCGCGAGGCGCTCGCCTCGGATGAACTGCACTCCGGTCGCTGCCGACGCGGCGCCCAGCACGACGGCGATCGCGACGACGACGACCCGACGCGGGTGCATCCCGAATCGCGAGACCAGGTGCTGCCATCCGATGAGACCGACCACGAGGAGGATGGGCGACACCATGTCGACGGCTCGGCCGGCGACGTAGTCACCGCTGCGCACCGCGAGCACGAACGCGACGACGAGCGCGACCCCGGCCCCGACGGAGAGACCGCGGCTCCGCATCGCCACGAGGCCGATTGCGATCCCAGCCAGCACGATGACCGCGGCGAGCACGGCGAGTGCGGCCGGCGGATTCGGGTCGCCGGGGAGATCGCGGACCGCGGAACCCGGGAGCGCGCCCAGCACTCGCTCGACCGAGACCCGCAAGCCTGGAGTTCCCGACGTCGGGGCTGCCGCGACCCCGCCGACGACCAGAAGGGAGTTCACGGCGCGGAACCAGATGAGGGGGCCGAACGCGAGCGCGAGCCCGACGATCGCCATGCCGCGCAGCAGCGCGCGACCCAGTTCGGCACGATGCCCGATCAACACCACGGCGACCAGCACCGGCGCCAGGAACGGCAGGTACTCGGTGTACGTGCCGATCGCGGCGGCGAGCGCGCCGGCCGCGAGCCACAGCGGTACGCGACGCCCGCGTCCGCGGACGGCCGAACCGACGGCGGCGATCGTGAGCAGGACGAGCGACGTGCCGAGCAGGCTGTCCGCATTCTGGTTCACCATCTGGTGCAGGGTCGACGGGAGCACGCCCACGACGAGGGCGGACGCGAAGGCCGCGGCCCGACCCCTGGCGTAGACGGCCGCGAGCACCCACGCCGCCCCGGGAAGGAGGCCGATCCACAGCGCGGTGAGGCCCGGGAACGCGGCGGATCCGGTCAGGCCGAGGAGGCTCGCGAGGCCGCCCCCGACGAGCTCCTGTCCGATCCGCAGGCCCCAGAGGAGACCGACCCAGACGTCCCCGTAGGCCGGCGACGGATGACCGGGCGCGGGAGCCGACCCGATGTCCGGCGGGTCGAGGATGGGGTGACCGGCCAGCCAGTCGGACATGGAGACGTAGTAGAACGCGTCGTTGCTCGGAGTGAGCTGGACCACACCGCTCGTTCCCGCGAAGATCTGCGGCGTGAGCGCGATGAGCGCCGCGGCGCCGCCGATCACGGCGACGATCACCGCACCGCGCCATGCCCGGAGCAGGAGGAGGAACCGGCGGGGGCTGCGGAATGCGTTCACCGCGATGACCGCGACGGGCGGGGCGAGCGCGATCCAGATTCCCATCGCGGACGATCCGAGCATCCCCACCAGGTGCAGCGAGACCACGAGGTACGCGACCCCGACGACCGGCGCGGCGGGCAGCAGGCGAGCCGCGACCGATGGCGGCGCGAGCAGGAGTATCCCGACGCCGACGACCGTGAGGAGCGCCGCCCCGACGAGGACGACGAGGACCGCGGTCATCGTCCGGCCCCGGGACGGCCGGTCGGACGTGCGAGCCGGAGCCGAACGATGACGACCCCTGCCAGCAGGACGACCGCGATCGACGAACCGACCAGCAGCGGGGCGGTCGTGCGGAGGACCGGATCGGACACGGTTGCCGCGGTGATACCGGCCGCGACGAGCGCGACGACCCATGAGCTCACCAGCGCCCGATGCGCCCCGAGGGCGAGCGCGGTGTCAGAGGCCACCTGTCCGATGAGGAAGACGCCGATGCCGAGGCCGATGAGCACCTGGACGGGCTCGCCGAGCGCGTGGTCGGCGCCGAAGACCACGGAGACGAGCCACGTGCCGGCAACCGCCATCACGACGACGGTCAGAACGGCTGCCGCGACTGCGGCGCCCATGCCGAGCACGACGACGCGGCGGAGCGCGGCCGGGTCGCCATGGCCCCGCGCACGCGCGACCGACGGCATGTACAGCACCTGAGCGACGCCATAGAGGAAGACCGGGATGCGCGCGATCGTCAGGGAAGCCAGGATGCCGCCCGCGAGCGGCATCGCACCGTCCACGGCGCCCGCGATCAGAACCGGGGCGTTGAGCAGGAGTTGGATGGCGAGCGCCGCGACGATGAGCGCGGTCGTCCGGCGTGCGACCGCGGCGAGCGCGGGTGCCGGGCGGTGCAGCCACGATCGATCCCGCACGAGGAACGCGGGCACCACGGCCACCACGGCCGCCGCTGCGACGGCGTAGGCGAAGGGAACGTTCGCCACGACGCCGCCGACGAGCAGACCGACGGGAATCAGGATGCGGGCGACGCCCTCGGCCCCGATCACGAGCGAGTAGCGCCCGCGGAGCCCGCCCCCCGACAGGAGACCACGCACCGGGAACTGCACAGCGCTGGCGAGGAGGACCGCGATCAACGCGGGCACGAGCGCCGGCTCCCCGATGTAGGCACGGCCGGCGGGCGTGAGCAGGAGCAGTACGACGAGCGCGGCGACACCCGTCACGATCCCGGCGACGACGGCGACGGCGCGGAGCAATCCGCCGCCCGCACGGCGATCGGCCGCGATCTCCCGTGCGGTCTCCTGCTCGATCGGGTAATAGAGCCCGAGCCCGGCGACGACCGCCAGCGACCAGAACACGGCGAACGACGAGTAGGCCTCGGCGTCCATGGCGTGCGCCGCGACGACGACCACGGCGTAGCTGCCCAGGCCCGACAGGCCCGCGGCGGCCGCGACCGCCGTACCCTGACCGATCGCACGACGAGGGGGGATGTTCACAGTGGGTATCCTTGCAAGAGGTTCGACTCCGGACACGAGCCATCGAAATCAGCGGACTGGGGAGCTCGTGCGGACACCTGCGGCCATCAGGGCACTGCGCCCGAAGCAGTGGCTCAAGAATACCCTCGTCGTCGCCGCGCCCCTCGCAGCCGGCGTGCTCACCGACCCGGACGTCTGGCTCCCCGTGGTCGTCGCATTCGCGACCTTCTGCCTGGCGTCATCGGGTGTCTACCTGGTGAACGACGCACTCGATGTCGAGAGCGACCGTGCGCATCCGACGAAGCGGTCCCGTCCGATCGCCTCCGGCGAACTCGGCGTGCGAACCGCGGTCGTGATGGCCTGTCTCCTCCTCGTGGCCGCCCCGGTCGCGGCCCTCCTCCTCACGACGCCGGCCCTCGCCCTCGTCCTCGTCGTGTACGAGGTCCTCCAGTTGTCGTACTGCATCTGGCTCAAGCACGTCCCGGTCATCGACATCGTGATCGTGTCCAGTGGTTTCCTCATTCGCGCGATCGCCGGAGCGGTCGCCGTCGAGGTGCCGATCTCGCAGTGGTTCCTGCTGGTCACCGCGTTCGGATCGCTCTTCATGGTCGCGGGCAAGCGGTACTCCGAGAAGCTCAGCCACTCGGACGGCACCACTCGCCGCTCGCTGGAGCACTACTCGCTGTCGTACCTCCGTTTCGTCTGGCAGTTGGCCGTCGCCCTGACGCTCATCGCCTACTCGCTCTGGGCGTTCGAGCCCGACGATTTCTCGACCAACCCCTGGCCGGCACTCACGCTCATCCCCTTCTCGCTCGCGGCACTCCGCTACGCGTTCTCGATCGATCGCGGTACGGCGGGCGCGCCGGAGGACACCGTACTCGGCGACCGGCTCCTGCTCGGGTTCGGCCTGGCGTGGGTCGTGCTCTTCTCGATCTCGGTGGCGGTCCGCTGAGCCGAGCCCTCTCGGCGGCGACCGCGCCGCCGTCTATACTGTGACGGTCACTTCGGCGTGAGTCGTCGAATGCGCCTTGGCCGTGTGCGGCCCGCCACGACTCAGATCATGCAGAGCAAAGGAATCCCATGCCACGCGCCCTCATCACCGGAATCACAGGTCAGGACGGCCTCTACCTCGCCGAACTCCTCCTCGGCAAGGGCTACGAGGTCTTCGGCCTCATGCGCGGGCAGAACAACCCGAAGCGCGAGCTGGTCGAGTCGACCGTTCCCGGGGTGCAGCTGCTGACCGGTGACCTGACCGACGTGTCGAGCATCCTCCGTGCTCTCGAGGTCGCCCAGCCCGACGAGTTCTACAACCTCGGCGCAATCTCCTTCGTCGCGTACTCGTGGGAGAACGCGAGCCTCACCTCCGACGTGACCGGCAAGGGCGTGCTCAACGCCCTCGAGGCCGTCCGCCTGTACTCGCACGACGACCCGACCAAGGTGCGCTTCTACCAGGCCTCCAGCTCGGAGATGTTCGGCAAGGTGCAGGCCGTGCCGCAGGACGAGGACACCCTGCTGTGGCCGCGATCGCCGTACGGCGTCGCGAAGGTCTTCGGCCACTACATGACCATCAACTACCGCGAGTCGTACGGCATGCACGCGTCGTCGGGCATCCTGTTCAACCACGAGTCGCCCCGTCGCGGCCCCGAGTTCGTGACCCGCAAGATCTCGCTCGCGGTGGCGCGCATCAAGCTCGGCCTCCAGGACCACATCACGCTCGGCAACCTCGATGCACGCCGCGACTGGGGCTTCGCCGGCGACTACGTCGAGGCCATGTGGCGGATGCTGCAGCAGGACGAGGCCGACGACTACGTCATCTCGACCAACGAGACGCACGAAATCCGCGAGTACCTCGACCTCGCCTTCCAGACGGTCGGCATCGACGACTGGGCGCCGTACGTCAAGCAGGACCCGCGCTTCATGCGTCCCGCCGAGGTCGACCTCCTCATCGGCGACTCGACCAAGGCCCGCACCAAGCTCGGCTGGGAACCCAAGGTCGACTTCCCGTCGCTCGTCAAGATGATGGTCGAGTCCGACCTCGACGAGCAGAAGCGGCTCGCGGGCCTTTGATCCTGTGACGGTCGCACTCATCACCGGCGCGGCCGGTCAGGACGGCTCCTACCTGAGCGAACTCCTTCTCGAGGAGGGCGCGACGGTGCACGGAGTCGTCCGACCCGGCCACGACGCCGGCGCCGTCGACGGCGTCGAGCTGCACACGCTCGACCTCACCGACACCGCCGCCGTCGCCGAGCTGGTTGCCGAACTCCGACCCGACGCGGTCTACAACCTCGCCGCGGTCAGCAGCGTCTTCCAGTCCTGGCAGCAGCCGGTCTCGACCACCGAGGTCAACGTGCTGCCGGTCGTCGCACTGCTGGAATCGACCCTGCGGCTCCAAGAGGACGCGGGCCGACCCGTTCGCTTCGTGCAGGCGTCGAGTGCGGAGATCTTCGGGTCCGCCTCGGAGTCGCCCCAATCCGAGCAGACGCCGATCCGACCCACTTCTCCTTACGGAGCGACGAAGGCGTTCGGGCAGCACCTCGTGGAGATCTACCGGACGCGTGGCCTCGCAGCCTCATCGTGCATCCTGTACAACCACGAGTCGCCGCGCCGACCTGAGACGTTCGTGACGCGAAAGATCACCGCGGCCGCCGCCCGGATCGCGGCCGGCCTCCAGGACACGCTCGAACTCGGCGGCCTCGACATGCGCCGCGACTGGGGCTGGGCGCCGGACTACGCCGAGGCGCTTCGCCTCGCCGCGCAGGCCGACGATCCCGGCGACTTCGTGATCGCGACCGGCGAGACGCACTCCATCGCCGACTTCGTCCGCATCGCCTTCGCGCGAGCGGGAATCACGGATTGGGAACGCCACGTCGTCATCTCGCAGGCCTTCGCCAGGCCTGCCGACCCCGCTGAGCAGGTGGGGGATGCCTCGAAGGCGCGCCGCGTGCTCGGCTGGGAACCGACCCGATCCTTCGAGGCACTCGTAGAGGCGATGGTCGACCACGACCTCGCGCTCGTGCGGGAGGCATCCGGCCGCGCCGATGGTTGATCGCCGACCGACGATCCTCCTCGACGCCACCCCGATCCCCGCGGATCGGGGTGGCGTCGGGCGATACGTCGACGCGATCGTGCCGGCACTCACGCGTCTGGGAGTTGATCTCGTCGTGGTCTGCAAGCCCGCCGACGCCGAGGCGTTCCACTCCGCCGGCGCCAGGGTCGAGGTCTCTCCGCACTTCGTGGAGCGCACGCCGGGCCGCCTGATCTGGGAGCAGTTCGGGCTTCCCGCCATGGCCCGACGCATCCGCGCCGACGTCATTCACAGTGTCCACTACACCTTCCCGATCCTGACGACGCGGTCGCGTGTGGTGACCGTGCACGACCTGACCTTCTTCAGCGACCCCGGGGTACACACGCGCACGAAGGGTCGGTTCTTCCGCGCATGGATCCGCGCACTCGCCCGCACCCGCGCCGTCGCGGTGACGCCGAGCGCGGCGACGGCCGGCGAGCTCACCACGCGCACCCGCTTCGCGCCGGCCCGAGTCGTGGTGGCCCATCTCGCCGTCGACCGCGACCGGTTCCACCGACCGGATCCCGCCGCCGTCGACGCGTTCGCCGCGCGGTACGTCCTCGACCACGGGTGGATCGCGTTCCTCGGAACGCTCGAGCCCCGGAAGAACGTGGTGGCGCTCCTCGACGCGTACGCGCGTCTCGCTGACGCGCGCGACGGCCGACCGCTCCCGGCGCTCGTGCTCGCCGGCGGCAGAGGCTGGGACGACGGCGTCGGACCGGCGATCGACCGGGCCAGGGAGGCCGGGGCGGACGTGCGGCTCGCGGGCTACCTCCCCCTCGACGAGCTGCCCGCACTCCTCGGCGGTGCCATCGTGGTCGCCTACCCGAGCCTGGGCGAGGGGTTCGGCCTTCCCGTGCTGGAAGCGATGGCCTGCGGCGCCTGCGTCCTGACGACCCGGCGCCTTTCGCTCCCGGAGGTCGGTGGCGACGCCGTCGCGTACACCGAGACGGATGCGCGGTCCATCTCGACCGCACTCTCCGACCTGCTCGACGACGCCGCCACGCGCGACGGACTGCGAGGACGAGCCGTCCAGCGGGCGCACGGGTTCACCTGGGAGGCGAGCGCCGAGCAGCACCTCCGCGCGTACGCGATCGCGACCGGATCGGTCCCTTCCGACTGACGTCGGCGAAGGATCTCCGGCTCAGGCCTTCCGACGGAAGGAGAAGTACTTGTGGCCGAAGTAGCTCACCAGCGTCGTCACGACGACGATGATGGCCTGCGCGAGCCAGGGCTCGAGGCCGAGCAGCTCGACGCAGATCGGCAGGGCGACGGTGTTCAGTCCGAGCGAGACGACGTACACGCTCAAGAACCGGACGAAGTCGACGAGGACGTTGCCGGTGCCGTTGACCTTGAACGTGTAGTGGCGGTGCAGGATGAACGCCACGATGCTCGCGACGAAGAACGAGGCGTACAGGCTGAAGAAGTAGCCGAGGTACGGACCGGTCGTGAACTCGAACAGCAGGAACAGGCCGTAGCCGATCGCCGTGTTGGCCCCGCCGACCATCACGAACCGCACTCGTTCGTCCCGGTAGAGTCCGAGGAGCCGTGACGTCCACGAGGGGCGGGGCGCCTGCTCGATCTCTCCGTCCACCGTGGAACCGCCCGTCATCCGCACCCTTTCGCCGCCGGCCAACCTGAGCCGACCAGCATCCTACGCCCTGACTCCTGCGACCCGGCTGACGGACACCACGGGTCGGCTAGGATGCTCTGGGCGCGGGCAGCGTCGACCGGTTCGGGAAGATGGAGAGCATGCGCGCCAAGGTGTCGATCGTGGTTCCCGCGTACAACAACGCGGACTACATCGAGGAGACGATGCGCTCCCTCCTCGCGCAGACCTATCCCGAGCTCGAGATCGTGGTCAGCGACCACTCCTCCACCGACGGGACCTGGGATCGCCTGCAGCAGTACGCCGGTGACCCGCGGGTCCGCCTGCTCCAGACGGCGGCCGGCGGCGGCGCGCGCGCCAACTGGAATCGCGTCACGGAAGCGGCGACCGGTGAGTTCGTCAAGCTGGTGTGCGGTGACGACCTGATCACGCCCGACAGCGTCGAGCGGCAGGTCGCCGCGTTCGAGCCCGGTGTCGTGCTCGTCGCGAGCTCGCGCGACATCATCGACGCGAACCGCCGCGTGGTGGTCCGCAATCGCGGCATCGGGCGCCTGACCGGACGCCACCCGGGCAGCGCTGCCATCCGCGCGACCGTCCGAGCCGGCACGAACGTCTTCGGCGAACCCGCCTGCGTGATGATGAGGCGCGACAGCCTCGCCGCCGCGGGCAACTGGGCGGAGGGAGAGCAGTACCTCATCGACGAGGCGACCTACGTCAGCGTCCTCATGCAGGGCGACTTCGTCGGGATCCGCGAACCGCTCGCCGCCTTCCGCGTGAATGCGGGCCAGTGGAGCGTGCGCCTCGCAGGTGAGCAGGCACACCAGGCCATCAGGTTCCACCGCCGGCTCGAGACCACCACCACCGGCATCGTCCGACGGAGCGACGTCGCACTGGGGAATGCGCGGGCCCGCTTCAACGCGGTCGCGCGCCGGTTGGTCTACGCGTGGCTCGGTCGGCGGATGTCGAAGGCCGCCTCGTGACGGGCATGACGAGCCCGTCCACCGGCACGCGGTGGACGGAGGCGCTGCTGTACGCCGTCACGGCCGTCGTGACGGGAATCGCGACCTACATCGCCCTCGCCCTGTGGCGCGCCGACCTGCGCGTGCCGCTCTCGTATGCGGGCGACGCGCTGCCCACCGGAGCCCACTTCAAGACGGTGATCGAGGAGGGCTGGTACGAGCACCAGCCGCGACTGGGTGCGCCGACCGGGCAGTTCTACAGCGACTTCCCCACGGCCGACAACCTCCACATGATCGCGGCGAAGATCATCTCGCTGTTCACGAGCGACTGGGCCGTCGCACTCAACGTCTACTTCCTCATCGGCTTCCCGCTCGCCGCCCTCGCCGCGGTCTGGTTCCTCCGCGTCTGCGGCGTGTCGCGCGCGCTGACCATGGCACTCGCCACGCTGTACGCCATCGCGCCCTATCACTTCCAGCGCGGCCAGGACCATCTGTGGCTCGGCTCCTACTACGCGGTGCCGCTCGCGATGGGCCTGCTCGTGCTCATCCTCCAGCGTCGAAGGATCTGGGGGGTCGGGCGCTCGCAGAACCCCGTCCTCCGATGGGTCGTCTCCCCCTCCACACGCACCGTCGTCTGGATCGCACTGCTCGCGACCTCGTCGTCGTACTACGCCGTCTTCTTCCTGGTGCTGCTCGCCTTCACCGGCATCGTCGTGCTGATCCGGGATCGCCGGTGGAAGCCGTTCCTGGGTGCCGCCGGCGCGGGTGTGCTGACGGTCGTCGTGATGCTCGTGAACATGGCTCCCGATATCCTCTTCGGCCTTCAGCACGGCGCGAACGGCGGGGGCCTGGAGCGAATGCGCGCAGAGGCCGAGATCTACGCGCTGAAGCTGTCGCAACTGCTGCTCCCTTGGCCAGGGCACCGCATCGGCCCCTTGCAGACCCTGCGAGACATGTACGACTCGAGCTATCCCCTGCTCAGCGAGCAGCCGGCTCTCGGATCGATCGCAGCGCTCGGGCTGGTGTCCGCGTTCATCCTGCTGGCGGTGCAGGGCATCCTTCGTCGCGGCCGCGGCGGCTGGCTCGCGACGAGGCCCGGCCGCACGACCGCGTGGCTCGCGAGCCTCCTCTTCGTCGCCTTCCTGTTCGGCACGGTCGGCGGGCTCTCGACCGTGGTCTCGTTCTTCACCTCCAGCCTTCGCGGGTGGAACCGGATCGTGATCGTCATGGCGATCCTCGCGCTCGCGGTCGTCGGGCTCCTCGTCGACGCCATCATCAGACGCGCGGTCGCCGCGCGAGGTCTCGCGCCGGCTGCACGACGGACGATCGCCGCCGTCTCGGCCGGAGTCGTCCTCGTCGTCGGCTTCGTCGACCAGACCCCGTCGTTCGATGCGTTCGACTACGAGGGCAACGCGACGCGATTCTCGGCGGACGCCGAGTGGTTCGGCGGGATCGAGTCGACGCTCGAGTCCGGCTCGGAGGTCCTGCTCCTCCCGTACATCCCGTTCCCGGAGAACTCCGGGCCCACCGGGTTCCTCGCCTCCGAACAGCTCATCCCATACCTGCAGACCGATGAGCTCCGCTGGTCGAACGGCGGCATCAAGGGTCGGCCTGCGGCAGACTGGCCCGGCCAGCTCCAGAACTACCCGGCCGATGACCTCGCGGATCTCACGGCACTCGCCGGGTTCTCGGCGATCGTCGTCGAACGGAATGCCTACGTCGACCACGGTGCGGCCATCGAAGCCGCACTCACCGCATCGACCGGCATCGAGCCCGAGGTCAGCGCGAACACGAACTTCGCGTTCTACGACCTCCGGGAGTACACGGCATCGGTCGCCGCCACGACCCCGCCCACGACGCTGGACCGCGCCCGCGAGCTGATCACGGAGCCGGTCACGCCGTATCCGTCGCCGGGCTTCGGCGCCGGCTTCGACGAGGACGGTGGTGCGACATTCGGGACCGGACGTCTGGGCGGAGCATTCACGATCGCGAACGACACGGGGGACGATGCCGACATCCACCTGTCGTTCTCCATCGCCGGCCCGATCGGCGCCCAGCGCGCGCTCGTGACGCTTCCCGACGGACGCACGCAGGAGGTGCCGCTCGTCGACGGCGTCGGCGAGGTGTCCGTATCCTTCACCGCTGCGCCCGGGTCCTTCCCCGTAGGAATCGACTTCGACGGCGGGGAGGTCCCGCTCGACGGGATCGTGCTCAGCCGGGTCGTCCTGGTTCAGGACGAACTCGTGCAGATGCTCGACGCCGTGCGGCCGTAACGAGCCCCGCATCCCTTGCCGTTCGGCGCCCGCCGTCCGGCCTCCCGAAGGAGCCCCATGGTAGAGTCGACACTCGTGAATACGCCGACGGATGAGTACTCGATCCGTCCGCACGAGGTGTCGATCGTCATCCCGGTCTATCAGGGAGAGCGCACGCTCGACGCACTGCTCGAGGAGATCGTGCCTCTGACCGAGGGCGTGCCGACTCCCGACGGCTACCGGATGATCGTCCGAGAGGTGATCCTCGTCCATGACAACGGCCCGGACGATTCCGCGACGGTTATGCGCTCGATCGCGGCGAGGCATCCGTTCGTGCGGCTCGTCTGGCTGAGCCGGAACTACGGACAGCACGCGGCGACGCTCGCGGGGATGGCCTCATCGGGGAGCGAGTGGATCGTGACCCTCGATGAGGACGGGCAGCATGATCCGAACGCGATCGGCGGCATGCTCGACACCGCACTCCGGGAGGCCGCGTCGGTGGTCTACGCGAAGCCCACGAACCCCGCTCCCCACGGGTTCGTCCGCAACTCCGCGTCGAAGGGCGCCAAGTGGCTGCTGACGCGGTTCTTCACCGGCTCGAACGCTCCCGACTACCAGAGCTTCCGATTGATCCTCGGCACGATCGGCCGGAGCGTCGCCGCATACTCGGGCTCGGGAGTCTATCTGGACGTCGCCATGGGCTGGGTCGCCGGCAAGGTCGTCACCTCACCCGTCGAACTCCGCAACGAGGGCGATCGCGTGTCCGGGTATTCCCCTCGGCGGCTCTTCTCCCACTTCTGGCGGATGATCCTCTCGAGCGGCACGCGCGCGCTCCGATTCGTGAGCGTGCTCGGCTCGGTGTTCGGTGTCGTCGGCCTCCTCCTCGCGATCTTCATCTTCATCTCCCGGCTCGCCGGCAACGATGTCCCCGAAGGGTGGGCGTCGACGATCGTCGTGATCCTGGTCTCGTCGGGAGCGATCCTCTTCTCGCTGGGCGTGATCGCCGAGTACATCGGGATCAACGTGAACATGGCGATGGGCAAGCCCCCGTACCTGATCACGTCCGACCCGATCAACGGCCCGCTGGGTCGGCGGAGGCCCGACCCGCGGTGACGCACACGGGGTGGGTTATCGGAGCGCGCGGGCTGCTCGGGCGCGCGACGACCGAGGCCCTTCGACGCGACGACGCGTGGGAGACCATCGCCCCGGAACCGCTCCCCTGGTCCGATGACGAAGCGCTGCGTCGTCGCGCGACGGAGTCGGTGACCTTGCTCCTCGACCGAGCCAGCGCTTCGGGAGGAAGCTGGGCGGTGTTCTGGACCGCCGGAACCGTCGTGACGTCGAGCCCGGCCGAGGCGATGGCCGAAGAACTTCGCCAGTTCAGGCTGGTACTCGACGTGCTCGCCGAGACATTGGCCGCCCGTCCTGATCGGGGGACGGGCTGCCTCTTCTTCGCCTCGTCCGCCGGAGGTGTGTACGGCGGCTCGGTCGACCCGCCGTTCACCGAGTTCACGGACCCCGTGCCGATCTCGCCCTACGGGCGATTCAAGCTCGACGCCGAGGCGCTCGTCGAGGAGTTCTCGCGTCGCGCCGGCGTTGCCACCGTGTCGGGACGGATCAGCAACCTGTACGGACCCGGACAGCGCCTCGAGAAGATGCAGGGACTGATCTCGCATATCGCCCGCGCGCAGCTCTCGCCCGCCCCAGCGTCCATCTACGTGACGCTCGACACGCTGCGCGACTACGTCTACGTCGACGACTGCGCCGCCCTGATCGTGGACGTCACCGCAGCGGCGCTCGCCGCGTCGGCGTCCGAGGGACCGCTGCAGGTCACGAAGAATCTGATCTCCGGGCAGTCCGTGACGATCAGCTCGGTGCTGGGCTACTTCCGCACGATCGCGAAGGGGCACCCGCATGTCATGCTCGGCAGCTCACCCGCCTCCGCGCTCCAAGCCGTCGATCTTCGTCTCGCCAGCGTCGTGTGGCCGGAACTCGACCGTCGTGACCACATGCCGCTCCCGGCGGGCATCCATGCCACGTTGAGCGATGTCCTCGCCGGTATTCAGCGGGGCTGACGGCGCAGTGAGCCCAGGCCTCGATCGGTGCCGTCACCGGCGGCGCTGATCCGACCGCGGCCCCCCGCCGCCGACGCTCAACCCTCGAGCAGCCCTGAGAGATACCGGCCGTAGCCGCTCTTGCGGAGCGGTTCGGCGAGTCGCGAAAGCTGGTCGTCGTCGATCCAACCCGCGCGCCAGGCGATCTCCTCGATGCATCCGATCTTGAAGCCCTGTCGGTCCTCGATGACCTTCACATACTCGCTCGCCTGCATCATCGACTCGAACGTGCCGGTGTCGAGCCATGCCGTGCCCCGGTCGAGCACGGTCACGCCCAGCGCTCCACGATCGAGGTACACCTGGTTGACGGTCGAGATCTCGAGTTCGCCCCGCTCGCTCGGCGAGATCGACTTCGCGATCTCGATGACGTCGTTGTCGTAGAAATACAGCCCGGGAACCGCGTAGTTGCTCTTCGGCTGGGCCGGCTTCTCCTCGATCGAGAGGGCGCGGAACTCGTCGTCGAACTCGACGACGCCGTAGGCGTCCGGCGTCGACACGTGATACGCGAATATCTGGGCTCCGTCGACGTCGGCATGTCCGCGGAGCGCTCGACCGAGCCCCGCGCCGTGGAAGATGTTGTCGCCGAGGACCAACGCGACGCTCTCCTCGCCGATGAACTCCTCACCGATGAGGAACGCCTGTGCGAGCCCGTCGGGCGATGGCTGGATCGCGTACTCGATCCGCATCCCGAGTTCACTGCCGTCACCGAGCAGAGCTTCGAACTGGGCGTTGTACTCGGGCGTCGTGATGACGAGCACCTCTCGGATGCCCGCGATCATCAACGTCGACAGGGGGTAATAGACCATCGGCTTGTCGTAGATCGGCATCAACTGCTTCGAGATGCCCTTGGTGATCGGCCAGAGGCGAGTGCCCGACCCTCCGGCGAGGATGATTCCGCGCATGTTCAGATCGCTCCATCGAGGGTTCGGTAGTAGGAGAGGCACTCCTCCCAGGTCGGCAGCAGGCCGGACTGGGTCGCAGCGAGGAGGCCCGGCGCGTCCGTGTCCTTCGGCGAGAGGACGAGCTCCGGGAGGTCCGGCAGCTCCAGCCCGATCTCGGGGTCGAGCGGGTCGATGCCGTGCTCGCGTTCGGGGTTGAACGTGTCGGACACGAGGTAGGTCACGACGGCGTCGTCGCTCAGCGACACGAACGCGTGGCCGAGCCCCTCAGCCAGGTAGACGCTTCGACGATCGACGTCGTCGAGCACGACGCTCTCCCACCGCCCGAACGTCGGGGACCCGACACGGAGGTCGACGATGAAATCGAGAACGCTGCCGTGCACGGCCGTCACGTACTTCGCCTGGCCACGGGGTACGGATGCGAAGTGGATGCCGCGGAACACACCGCGCCGCGAGACCGACAGGTTCGCCTGGCGCAGCTCGAGCGGATGCCCGATCGTCTCCTGCAGCCGATCGAACCGGTACCACTCCAGGAACAGGCCGCGATCGTCGGTGTGCTGTCGCGGGGTCATCTCGAAGGCATGTGGGATGGAAAGCTCGCGGATCTGCACGGCAGCAGTCTACCTATCGGGATTGTCGTAGAATCACGGAGGTCCTGATCGAATGGAGCGGCACCACCACATGAAGATCCTCGTCACGGGCGGCGCCGGCTTCATCGGCTCGAACTTCGTCCACCACCTGATCGAACAGACCGGGCACGACGTGACCGTCCTCGACAAACTCACGTACGCCGGCAACCCGGCCTCGCTCGACGGACTTCCCGCAGAACGATTCCGCTTCGTCCTCGGCGACATCTGCGACGCCGAGCTCGTCGACCGGCTCTTCGCCGAGCACGACGCGGTTGTCCACTACGCCGCCGAGAGCCACAACGACAACTCACTGGACGACCCGCGCCCCTTCCTCGACACGAACGTGATCGGCACGTTCACCCTCCTCGAGGCGGCACGGCGGCACGGCGTCCGTTATCACCACATCTCGACCGACGAGGTCTACGGCGACCTCGAGCTGGACGACCCCGCCAGGTTCACCGAGTCGACGCCGTACAACCCGTCCAGCCCCTATTCCTCGACGAAGGCCGGCAGCGACCTGCTCGTACGCGCCTGGGTCCGGTCCTTCGGGGTGCAGGCGACCATCTCGAACTGCTCGAACAACTACGGTCCGTACCAGCACGTCGAGAAGTTCATTCCGCGCCAGATCACGAACATCATCACGGGCGAGCGCCCGAAGCTCTACGGCACCGGTGAGAACGTGCGCGACTGGATCCATGCCGACGACCACTCCTCGGCAGTCCTCGCGATCCTCGAGCGCGGTCGGATCGGCGAGACCTACCTGATCGGCGCCGACGGCGAACTCGACAATCTCGAGGTCCTCCGCCGCATCCTGGTCGCATTCGGCCACGAACCCGATGCATTCGATCACGTCGTGGACCGGCCCGGCCACGACCTGCGCTATGCGATCGATTCCACGAAGCTTCGGACCGAGCTCGGCTGGACGCCGAAGTACGTCGACTTCTCCGATGGGCTGGCCCGGACGATCGAGTGGTACCGGGCGAACGAGGCCTGGTGGCTCCCGCAGAAGCAGGCGACCGAGGCCAGGTACTCGGCTCAGGGACGTTGACCGTGCGCGTGCTGCTCACCGGCGCCGGAGGCATGCTCGGTCGTGACCTCGAGTCGGTGCTCGGAGAGCGGCTCGAGGTGACCGCGCTCACCCGCAGCGACCTCGACGTCGCCGATGCGGCGGCGGTGGACGCTGCCGTGACCGGCCACGACATCGTGGTCAACGCAGCCGCGTACACCCGGGTCGACGACGCCGAGGAAGATGAGGACGCCGCCTACGCCGTGAATGCGCTCGGCGCCGAGCATCTCGCGGTGTCCGCCCGGCATCGCAATGCACGGTTCATCCACATCTCCACGGACTACGTGTTCGACGGCACGGCCACAACCCCGTACTCGGAAGACGCGCCCCACAGTCCGCTGTCGGCCTACGGCCGTACCAAGGCGGCGGGGGAACGTCTGGCGCTCGCGGCGTATCCGTCGGGCACCGCGGTCGTGCGCACGGCCTGGTTGTACGGGGAGCACGGCCCGAACTTCGTCCGGACGATGGTCGACCTCGCAGATCGCTTGGACGAGTGGAACGTCGTCGACGATCAGGTCGGCCAGCCCACCTGGTCGCTCGACCTCGCCCGTCGCATCGCCGAGCTGATCGACGTCGACGTACCCGCGGGGATCTACCACGGGACGAATTCGGGTTCGACGAACCGGTTCGACTTCGCCCGAGCGATCCTGGCGAACGCGTCGATCGACCCTGAGCGGATCCACCCCACCGACTCGGCATCGCTTCACCAGGCCGCGACCCGCCCGAAGTACTCGGTGCTCGGGCACGCAGCGTGGGCGAAGGCCGGCCTGCCGCCGATGCGCCCCTGGGCACAGGCCCTCGACGAGTTCCAGGCCGGAGCGCTCGCGCGATGACCGACCCGGGTCGGGAGACCCTGACGCTCGTCCTCGACCAGCTCGTCGCGCGCGTCCCGGGCGGAATCGGACGCTACACCCGGGAGCTCGCGCGAGCGGTGGCGAACACGACGCCCGAGGGTTGGCAGGTCGACGGCCTCGTCTCGCGGACTCCCCCAGCCGATGCAGAACGGATCCGCCGACTCGTCCCGGGCCTGCGAGAGCTGCACCGGCTCCCACTGGATCGCCGCTTGCTCGCGCGCGCCTGGGCGCAGGGCATCCCCGCCGGACGCATCCCCGCTCACGTGCACAGCGCGAGCGTCCTGGCCCCGCTCACCGCCCACCGCCGCGGGACACGCCCGTCGGTCGTCGCCACCGTCCACGACGTGGTGCCGTGGACGCATCCCGAGACCCTCACCGCTCGTGGCGCGCGGTGGCACCGTCGCATGGGCGAACGCGCGGCGCGGTACGCGGACGCGATCGTCGTGCCGACCGCCGCGGTCGCATCCGCGCTCGCCGAGATCCTCGGCCTCGGTGACCGGATCCGGGTGATTCCGGGCGCAGTCTCCGCGGAACTCGGCCTTCCCGAGGATGCCGGCGACCGCGCGACCCGTCTCGAGCTGCCCGACGCGTACGTGCTCGCGGTCGGCACGTTGGAACCACGCAAGGGTCTCTCCTCGCTCATCGACGCCATGGCGAGACCCGGCGTACCGAAAGTGCCCCTCCTCATCGCCGGGCCCACGGGCTGGGGAGGCGTCGACGTCGCCGAGTTCGCCGCCCGGGCAGGGCTCGGGCCGGGTCGCGTTCGGGCGCTCGGCTCGGTCAGCGACGCCGACCTCGCGGTCCTCTACCAGCGCGCGAGCGTCTTCGTCATGCCCAGCCTGGCCGAGGGTTTCGGCCTGCCGGTGCTCGAAGCGTTCAGCCACGGCACTGCCGTCATCCACTCCGACGATCCAGCGCTGACCGAGGTCGCGGGTGGGGCAGGGCGAGGTGTAGCGCTCGCCGGCGATACGCCCTACTCGCAGCGGCTCGCCGAGGCGCTCATCGACGTGCTCGGCGATCCGGACGGTGCGCGTCGGCTCGCAACCCTCGGAGCGAGGCGGGCACGCGACTTCGACTGGAACGCCTCGGCGACGATGGTCTGGGCGCTCCATCGCGAACTCTCCTGATCGGCGCGACGAGCGCCCGCACGGCGTTCACTCCGCGGGCTCCTCGGTCGGCGGGATCAGCGCCCGGCCGATGAGCTCCGATGCGACGGCGTAGTCCGGATCCTCCGGCTCGAAGCCGTTCTCCGGTACGAGCGGGACGTCGGTGATCGGCTGCGACCGCGCCTTGCCCGCCAGGTCCACGAAGTACGGGAGCATCGATTGCGGCACATCCGTCTTCACGACCTGGGATCCCGCAGCGGCGATCTCCTGGAACTTCGTGAGCACGTTCGCCGGGTTGAACTGCGAGAGCATGGCTTCCTGCACCTGGAGTTGGCGGGCCATCCGGTCGTAGTCGCTGGTCCCGTAGCGCGACCGCGCGTACCAGAGCGCATGGAAGCCGTCGAGGACCTGCGTGCCCGGCTCGATCCACTCCGTGATCTCGACCTCGTTCCCTTCCTCATCGTGCCCCGCACCCATCGGGATCCGATCGGCCACCTCGATGGTCACCCCGCCGAGCGCATCGATGAGCTGCTGGAAACCGGCCATGTCGATCAGTGCGTAGTACTGGATGTCGAGGCCGGTGATGCCCTCGACGGCATCGCGCATGCCCTCGATCCCCGGCTCACTCCCTCGCGACACGGCGTCGGGATACATCTCCGGGCTCCGGAGCTCCACCTCGGTGTAGATCGAGTTCAGGAGGCAGACGTCGACCTCGCACCCGTCGATGGCGCCGTAACCTTCGGGGTACACCGCGTGCAGCGGCGAGCCGTCGGGGAACGGCACGTCCTCCATGTTGCGCGGGAGTCCGATCGTGACGGTGTGGCCGCTCTCGGCGTCGATGCTCACCACGCGGATGCTGTCCGGCCGGAGGCCGTCCCGGTCGGGACCGGCATCGCCGCCGAGCAGCATGATGTTGTACCGACCGTTCTCGTCAGGCGGCTGCGACGGTCCGGCGACGAACACGCTCGACAGGAGACCGCTGGCGCTGGTGGCGAGGCTGGCGGCATACCCGGCGGCGCCCGCGACGAGCACCATCGCGACCACGCCGAACGCGGCGATGAATGCTCGCGCAGTCGGCGCAGTCCTGACGAGTCGGACGAGACGGAGGGTGTCCATGGCGAGCACCACCCACAGCACGGCGTAGAACACTGCAGCGGCAGCGAAGAGCCAGAGGCCGATGGTGCTCGTCGCGACGGTGTAGATCACCGTCGGCCACCAGATCCAGACGACGATCGCCACGACCGCGACGGTCCAGAGCAGCATCGTCGCACCGAGCCCGAACCGTCCGAGTCTCCGATTGCCTGCGAGCACCTGCGCCGACCCGGGAATCAACAGGTTGAGGAGGACGAGCCACCATCCGCGGCGGGTCATCACGTCGCGCGAGGCGAGGTCGGGGTGCCGGATCGGGCTCGCGGTGAGGGTCATCGCGCCTGCTTCAGGCGCTCGTTCTTCTCCTCGACCATCGCAGCGAGGCCGTCGGCGTAGCCCGCCAGCCGGGCGGTGAGGTCGGCGTCGCCGCTGCCGATGATCCTGGCCGCGAGAATACCCGCGTTCCGTGCGCCGCCGATCGACACCGTCGCGACGGGGATACCGGCCGGCATCTGCACGATCGACAGGAGCGAGTCCATCCCGTCGAGACGTGCCAGGGGAACGGGCACGCCGATCACGGGAAGCGTCGTCATCGAAGCGACCATCCCCGGCAGGTGCGCAGCACCTCCGGCGCCGGCGATGATGACCCGGATGCCCCGTCCCGCGGCTTCGGCCGCGTATGCGGCCATCTTGGCGGGAGTCCGATGCGCGGACACGACCTCGACCTCGTGCGCGATGCCGAACTCGTCGAGGATCGAGGACGCTTCGTTCATCACGGTCCAATCGGAATCGGATCCCATGATCACGCCGACGATCGGAGCAGGGGTGGGTTCGGTCACCCCGAGAGTGTACGGCTGGAGGCTGGGAGGTTCGCGGACGCCACGCGCCGTCGGTCGATCGAAGTCCCCCGATAGGGTGGCATCCGGAACGACGAGACGGAGGACTGCGGATGGCGATAGCGCTGCGGGTCGTGGTCGATGCCCTGGCCGCCCCGGTCTCGAGCCACGACGGCCGGTACACCCAGGACCTGACCACGGCGCTCATCCGGAGCGCGCCGACCGGCACGACTGTGGAAGGCATCGTCTCGTCGTCTCCACCGGCCGAGTACGAGCACATCGAGCGCAGCCTGCCCGGGATGTCCGCCCTGTACAAGACCTCGCTCGCCAGGCGCGAACTGCGCCCGGCCTGGCAGCGCGGGCTCACCACATCCCCCGGCGGAGGGATCATCCATTCCCCGACGCTGCTGGCACCGATGCGCCGGCACGACCGGGCGTCCGGCGACCAGGTCGTCGTGACCGTGCACGACCTGCTCGCCATCACGAACCCCGAGGCGCTCGGCAGTGTCGAGGCGTCCTGGCGGCGTGGCATGCTGAAGCGAGCCCGCAAGTACGCAGACGGAGTCGTCGCGACGACGCACGCGCTCGCCGCGCGGATCGACGACGAGTTCGGGTTCGGCTCTCGGCTCCGGGTGATCGCACCCGCGTCGAGGAGCGGCCTGCACCCGACGGATGCGACCGAACGCCTCTCCGCGCTCGATGTGCCCGACTCGTACCTGCTCACCACGGGCTCGCTCGCCCCTCGGCACGGCCTCCGTGAACTCATCGCTGCGCTCACGCGGCCCGGCGTGCCCGACATCCCGTTGCTCATCGCCGGCCGAACGGGCGGGGAGCAGGCCCGCGTCGCGGATCACGCGGCGGAGGCGGGGCTCGCTCCCGGCCGCGTGCGCGAGATCTTCGACCTCGACGCGGGCGACCTCGGCGTGCTGATGCGCCACGCCACGGCCTTCGTCGCGCCGACGATGACGGAAGGCCGGCCCGAGACGATCATCGATGCGCTCGCGTGCGGCGCCGTCGTCGTCCACACGGACCTCCCCGAGTACGTCGAGATCGCGGCCGGGGCCGGGCTGAGCGTGCCACACGGTTCCGGTCCGGACACCGTCGACGGACTCGCCGCAGCAGTGACGAGCGTGGTCGAGGACTCCGCGCTGGCCGAGCGGCTACGGA
The DNA here is from genome assembly GCF_004006235.1 of Agromyces sp. LHK192. Classification (NCBI taxonomy): domain Bacteria; kingdom Bacillati; phylum Actinomycetota; class Actinomycetes; order Micrococcales; family Microbacteriaceae; genus Agromyces; species Agromyces sp. LHK192. The sequence goes on along the minus strand of NZ_CP034753.1, from coordinate 1,383,238 downwards.
TCACCTCGCTCGATCGCGCGCGGGCCTTCAGCTGGCAGGACGCGGCCGAACGGGTGTGGCAGTTGCACGCGGACCTCTGAGCCGCGCGGGCGGTCGATCGGCCGCCCGCGCCCATTCCCCCGCAGCAACGAAGGTCAGTCCTGGAACACCGCCGCAGCCGCGCGGGCCTCGTAGACGACCGCGTCGAGATCGTCGCCGACGGCGGTCACGTGGCCGACCTTGCGGCCGGGCCGGGGCGACTTGCCGTAGTTGTGCAGCTTGACGGTCGGATGCCCCTCCAGGGCGAGCGGGTACCGCTCCGCGAGGGTGCCCTCGACCGGCCCGCCGAGGATGTTCACCATCACCGACCAGTCGGCGTGCGTGCCGGTTCCCCCGAGCGGCAGGTCGAGGACGGCGCGCAGGTGCTGCTCGAACTGCCCGGTCGTCGAGCCGTCCATCGACCAATGTCCGGAGTTGTGCGGACGCATCGCGAGTTCGTTGATGAGGATCCGGTCGTCGGTGGTCTCGAACAGCTCGACCGCGAGCACGCCCGTGACCCCGAGCCCCTCGGCGACGGCGACCGCGATGTCGGCGGCGACGTCGGCGATGCGGCCGGCCGAGCGCGGTGCGGGGGCGATGACCTCGCTGCACACGCCGCCGACCTGGAGGGTCTCGACGATCGGCCACGCGGAGACCTCACCGCTCGGGCGACGGGCGACGAGCTGCGCGAGCTCGCGCCGGAAGTCGACGAGTTCCTCGACCAGGAGCGCCCCGTCGTTGCCGTCCTCGGCGATCGCCGCGAACCACTCGGACACCTCCGCGGCGGATCGCACGACGCGCACGCCCTTGCCGTCGTAACCGCCGCGCGGGGTCTTGACGACCGCCGCACCCCCGTGCTCGGCGATGAACGCCTCGAGATCGGCGGGTGAGCGGACGGCGGCCCAGTCGGGAACCGGGAGGCCGAGTTCGGAGAGGCGCTCCCGCATGAGGATCTTGTCCTGGGCGACGGCGAGCGGCTGCGGCCCGGGTCGCACGGGCACGCCGGCGTCGACGAGCGCCGCCAGGACGTCCTGCGGGACGTGCTCGTGGTCGAACGTGATGACGTCGACCTCGCGCGCGAAGTCGAGCACCGTCGCGGCATCCGTGTAGTCGCCGACGCGGTCGGCCGCGATCTCCGCCGACATGCCCTCGGACTCCGCGAGCACCCGGATGTCCACCCCGAGCTCGATCGCCGCGGGAATCATCATCCGTGCCAACTGTCCGCCGCCGATCACTCCGACCCGCACCCGATCGCCCTGCTTCCCGTGTCGAGGTTGTCGCCCGCGTCGCCGAGGCGACCGGGCGCGACGCGACTGCGTCGACGCCCAAGTCTACGCGGCGGCGGCGCGGCTATCATGGCCCGGTGACCCAGCAGACGGATGCCGCGCCGAGCCGCTTCGGGGACCTGGCACGGCGGGCGTGGGACGGCCTCATCGCGTACGCCCTGAAGTTCGGCGTCGTCGGGCTCGTCGGGCTCGTCATCGACGTCGCCCTGTTCAACGCCCTCCGGCTCGGCGCGTTCGGCGCCGACGGCTGGGCGCAGTCCGCGATCGGCGCCAAGACGATCTCGACGAGCGTCGCGATCGTCTGCAACTGGATCGGGAACCGGTACTGGACCTTCCGGAAGCACCGCCGCCGCAACTACCTCCGCGAGTTCGCCGAGTACGTGGTCGTCTCGCTCGGCGGGATGGCGATCTCGCTGTTCTGCCTGTGGGTGAGCCACCACGTACTCGGACTCACGAGCCTCGTCGCCGACAACCTCTCGTCGAACGTGATCGGGCTCGGGCTCGGGACGGCGTTCCGCTTCCTGCTCTACCGCTACTGGGTGTTCGGGCATCACCGCGCCGACGGATTGTCGAACCGGGCCCGCGTCGAGGAGGCGCAACGGGCGCTCTTCGAGGAACCCGCCCAGGGCCGGACAGGGGCCGACACGCAAGCCCCGGGGTCGACCGCTACGCCGTCGGCAGGAACCACGGCGGATACACGGCGACTCGGGCCTTGATCCCGACGGCGGTGAGCGCCGACCGGACGCGATCGCGCACCCGGTCGTTCGCGACCGCGATGACCTGGATCCGCTCGAGCGGCACCTCGTCGCGGACGAGGTACTCGGCGGCCGCCAGCGCGTCGTCGTCCAGGGACAGACGACGGAGCATCCGCTCGGCGTCCGCCCATCCGACGACGGACTGCGAGCCCGGCAGCGCGGGGTCGACGGTGGACACCACGACCTGGCCCTCCACGGCGCTCCGCGCCCCGAGGGCCTGGGCGACCGAGCTGACCAGGAGCACGAAGTCGGCGGCCGGACGCATACCCGACTCGTCGGTCGCGAGCCTCGGGTCGGGTTCGCCGTCGCGCACGGCGACCCACAGCGGCGCCTCGGTGCTGAGGTAGAACGGGACGAACGCGGCGATCGGGGCCCCTGTCCCGTCGAACTCGGTCTCGCGGCGGAACGCACGCGCGGCGGGCGCTGCGACGTCGACGGCGGGATTCGCGGGATTCGCGCCGGCGTCGGCGAGGATCGCGCCGGAGCCGAGGATGCGGGCGAGGTTGTCGAGGTGGGTCGCGTGGTAGACGCGCATGGCACCGGCATCCACCGGCGGCTCGGTCAGCGGGCGCGAGGCGCGGGACGACGCGGGTCGAGCGGTGCGGCCGCCCGACGCGACGCGGGTCGACGAGAGGCGCGGCGCACGCGCGGCGCGGGTCGCCGGCGCGGGCTCGGGGCGCTCGGGTTCCTTCGGCGGAAAGCAGATGGCGCACATGCCGTCATCGAAGCCGTGGATGCACTCGTCCAAGTCGTCCTCCCTCGCGCTCGCGTCGGGGTTCACGCGAGCGCCGACCGACAACTGTACGCGCTCGCGGCCCGGTCCACGGACGAACGGGCCTCCGCATTCGCCCGCGAGGGTCCGCGCGGCACCGGCCGGTCGCCGGCCGTCACCTGCCGGCTACCGGCTACCGGCTGCCCCAGGCGATCGTGTCGCCATCGCCGATCGACTGCGCGGCGCGGCGATGTTCGGCGACGACCGACTGCGAGGAACCCATGAGTTCGCCGAGCGCCGCCTGCACGAGCACGGGCTTCGGCACGTCGCGGAGGACGAACGGCCGCTCGTGGCCGGTGTTGATGCGGACGTCCCCGGAACCGAACGCGCGTTGCATCGGAGTCTGGCGCACGGTGAGGTCGTAGCCGCGGGTGAGCAGCAGCTCACGGCGGACCCGCACGAAGATGCCCGAGCGCTCGATGATCCGCCGGGTGGTGATCGTGGTCCGACGGGTCAGCCACGAGAGGAGCGGCAGCACGCACGCGACGAGCACGATGAGCAGCGCGGCGGCACCGACTGCGACACGCTGCCACACGTCGGGGAACCAGAACGCGGCGTACCCGGTGACGCCGGCGACGACGATGAACACGAGGGCGGGCAGGACGAGCACGCGGGCGTGGCGACGGACGCGGGCGACCACCCGCTCCGGACCGGCCGGCGCGGCCCCCGCCCCGCGGGTCGGCCGGCCTCGGTGCGCACGGCATCCGTCGCGACCGGATCGACCGGTCGCGCCGATGACGCCGCAGGATCGGGCGCCGGCCCGGCCTGCCCTCGTGCGCGGGCTCGACTCATACGCCCATTAATAGCGCAGGTGGGTCACATCCCCGGCGGCGACAGCCTGCGGCTCGCCATTCTCCCGTTCGCGCACCACGAGCCGGCCGTCGCGGTCCAGGCGCTCCGCGGTGCCGACGAGCTCGGCGTCGCCGGGCAGTTCGACCCTGACCTCCTCGCCGAGCGTGCCGCAGAGCTCGGCGACCCGGTCGGCGATGCCGCAGGCGACGGCGTCGCCCTCGGCGGCCGAGAGCTCGGCGACGAGGGAGAGGAAGCGCTCGAGGTAGTCGGCGAGCACGGCGTCGGCGTCGGGGCGACGACCGGTCGCGAGCAGGAGCGACGTGGAGGTGAGCGTCGGCAGGTCGTGTTCATCGAGCGTGAGGTTCAGTCCGGCGCCCACGACCACGGCGGGCGGGTCACCGTGCTCCGCGCCGGTGACCGGCAGGAGTTCGCAGAGGATGCCGCAGACCTTGTACCCGGAGACGAGCACGTCGTTGGGCCACTTCAACGCCACGTCGACGCCGCCGCCGGCGTCGGATGCCGCGGCGTCGGTTGCCCGGGAGCCGGATTCCCCGGCGTCGGATGCCGCGGCCTCGGATGCCGCCGCGACGGCGCCGCGTACGGCCTCGGTCATGGCCGCCCCCGCGATCAGGGGAAGCCAGCCGTACGCGTCGATCGGCAACCGCACGCCGTCCGGGCCGTCGGGCCGCACCGCGACGGAGATGGCGAGGGTCTTGCCGGTCGGTGCGAGCCAGGTGCGGCCGAGCCGCCCCCGGCCCTGCGTCTGGTCGTCGGTGACGATGACGGAGCCGTGCGGCCAGTCCGAGGCATCCGACGTCTCGATCGCCCGGCGCATCTCGTCGTTCGTCGAGCCGACGCGCTCGAGGACGACGAGTTTCGGCACCACCTCGCGCGACCGATCCCATTCCATGCGGCACCTCTCCATCCCGTGTGGGTTTCAGGCTAGTGTCCGCCCGCGATTTGTAGGAATCCGTCAACGAAGTGGCCGCACAGGGCGCCGGTAGAGTGAAGCGCGTGACCGAACCGACCCTCGACGGCCCCGACCTCTCCACCACCGCAGGCAAGCTCGCCGATCTCAAGCAGCGCTACCACGAAGCCGTGACGGCATCGGGCGAGGCAGCGATCGAGAAGCAGCACGCCAAGGGCAAGATGACCGCCCGCGAGCGCATCGCGGAACTGCTCGACCCGGGCTCGTTCGTCGAGCTCGACGAGTTCGTCCGGCATCGGACGCACGCGTTCGGCATGGAGGCCAAGCGGCCCTACGGCGACGCGGTCGTCACGGGCACCGGCACCATCCACGGCCGGCAGGTCGCCGTGTACTCGCAGGACTTCACGATCTTCGGCGGTTCGCTCGGCGAGGTCGCGGGCGAGAAGATCATCAAGGTGATGGACCTGGCGCTGAAGACCGGGGTCCCGATCATCGGCATCCTCGACTCCGGCGGCGCTCGGATCCAGGAGGGCGTCGTCGCGCTCGGCAAGTACGGCGAGATCTTCCGCCGCAACACCCAGGCGTCCGGCGTGATCCCGCAGATCTCGATCGTCTGCGGCCCGGCCGCCGGCGGTGCCGTGTACTCCCCCGCGCTCACCGACTTCGTGATCATGGTCGACAAGACGAGCCAGATGTTCGTGACCGGCCCCGACGTCATCAAGACGGTCACCGGCGAGGACGTCGGCATGGAGGAGCTCGGCGGGGCGCTCACGCACAACGCCGTCTCCGGCGTCGCGCACTACCTCGCGAGCGACGAGTCCGACGCGCTCGACTACGCGCGCACGCTCGTGTCGTTCCTCCCCGACAACAATCTCACCGAGCCACCGGCGTACGACGCCGAGCCCGAACTCGAGATCACCGACGCCGACCGACGACTCGATCATGTGATCCCCGATTCGCCCAACCAGCCGTACGACATGCACGCGGTCATCGAGGGCATCGTCGACGGCGGCGACTTCCTCGAGGTGCAGCCGCTCTTCGCGCCGAACATCGTGATCGGGTTCGCGCGCGTCGAGGGCCGCTCGGTCGGCATCATCGCGAACCAGCCGAGCCAGATGGCCGGCACGCTGAACATCGCCGCCGGCGAGAAGGCTGCACGGTTCGTGCGATTCTGCGACGCGTTCGGCATCCCGATCCTGACCCTCGTGGACGTCCCCGGTTACCTGCCCGGCACCGACCAGGAGTGGACCGGCGTCATCCGCCGCGGCGCGAAGCTGCTCTACGCGTACGCCGAGGCGACCGTGCCGCTCGTCACCGTCATCACCCGCAAGGCGTACGGCGGCGCCTACATCGTCATGGGCTCGAAGCAGCTCGGGGCCGACATCAACCTCGCGTGGCCGACCGCGGAGATCGCCGTCATGGGCGGTCAGGGCGCCGTGAACATCCTGTACCGAGGCGAGATCAAGCGCGCTGAGGAGGCCGGCGAGGACGTCGCGGCGGTGCGCACGCAGCTCGCGAACGAGTACACCTACAACGTCGCATCCCCCTTCCTCGCCGCCGAACGCGGCGAGCTCGACGGCGTCATCGAGCCGGCAGCGACCCGCGTCTCGGTCGTGAAGGCGCTGCGGATGCTCCGGACCAAGCGGGCGGCGCTGCCGCCGAAGAAGCACGGCAACATCCCGCTGTAGGAGGCACGATGAGCGACGAGTCCACGGTTCCCGCGATCGGGTTCCTGACCCCCGTGACCGACCACGAGGCGGCCGCGACGACCGCGGTCCTGACCGCCGTGCTCGCACAGGCCTCGGCCGAGGCGCCCTCGGCCGAGGACCGCGACCACGCGGCCTGGATCCGCGGCGCGGGCGCGCTGCGCACCCCGCTCACTCCGGGGCACGGCCGCTGGGCCGCCTGGGGTCGATGAGCCGGGTCCCCCTCGACGGCTGAGCGTGTCCCCCAAAAAGCCGACTAACGCACGGAGCGCAAGTCCCCCATTATGGGTATGCGGCGTCACGCCGCTCGCGTCGTCGGATGGGTAACCGGCTTCGCTGAACAAGGGGCGAGTCAGGGCGATATTCGGGTTGTCGCCGTGACTCGGGCTTGATGAGGGCCGGTCGGATTCGACCGGCCCTCTCTCTCGTTCCGGGCTAGGCCACGGGCTCGGCCGCGCGCGGGATCTCGAGCCAGAACTCGACGTCGGCCTCGTCGGGGTCGAGATCCTCGACGCCGACCCCGTCCGGCGCGACCAACCCGACCACCGTGACCGCGACGGGCGAGCGCACCGACGCCGTCCGAGCGATGATGCGGTCCGCGTGCGACGCCGCGATCGACTCCGCCACCTGCGACAGCACCCGGTCGCGCGTGGCCTCGTCGACGTCGTCGATGCCGCCCTCGTCCAGCAGCGTGACGATGATGCCGCGTTCGCGGGCGAGCCGAACCTCCCGGCGCACGGCGTCGGTGAGGAGCATCCGACCGCGGATCTCATCTCGGATGGCGGCCTCGAGGGTGCGGCACTCGCGTCGTTGCGCGGGCGACAGCGCGCCGCCGAGATCGGCGATGCGCCGGAGCATCGGCGCCGCGATGCGGTTGGTCTGCGCGAGTCGCATCCGACCCTCGAACAGGTGCGCGTCCTGCGCGGCCTGCCATGCCGCGGCCTCCCGTTCGGCCTGCGCATAGCGCCTGGCCTCCCTCGCAGCCGTCGCGAGCGCGGTGGTGAGCATGTGCGCGATCGCGACCCACACGATGCTGCCGATGACGCCGAGGCTTCCCAGGGCCGTGAAACCCGCCCAGACGACGGTCTGGATGCCGAGGCAGGCCGTGCCGAGCCAGGCGGCGACGAGCTGGCGCCTCGCCGCCGTGATGGTCATGAGCGTGCCGGTCGCCGCGACGTACCACGTCGCGTACCCGTTGTCGACGGCCGGGTCGAGCTGCGAGGTGACCGCGACGGGCATCGCGATCGCGATGGCGAGGTTGGTGGCTGCGAGCCAGTCGGGCATCCGCAGCCGCTTGGTGGGCCAGAGGCTCAGGACCGTCGCGACGACGTAGAGCACGATCGCGAGGATCGTCGGTCCTGGGTCGGCGGGGACGTCCAGCGTGACCAGCCCGAGCAGGACGTGGTAGGCGGAGAACAGCGCGGCCGAGACCAGCAGCAGCCATCGTGGGAGGCCGATCATGCGGGATCCTCCCGGTCCGTCGCGGTCGGGTCCGGAGCTGCGGGCTCGTGCGAACGCGGACCGTCCGCAGCGGTCGCCCCGGCCGCCGGGTGCCTCGGCTTCGCCGTCGCCGGATTCATCTCGGTCATCGCCGGCCAGCAGAGCACGACCGTCGTTCCGCGGCCGGGCGCGGAATCGATGGTCGCGGCACCGCCGGCGTCGACCATCCGCTGGACGATGGAGACCCGGAGGCCGAGTCGGTTCTCCGAGACCGACGTCGGATCGAATCCGACCCCGTTGTCGGCGACCTCGATCACGCAGCCGCCGTTGCGGACGCCCCGGATGCGGACCTCCCGGCGCGTCGCACGACCCGGTTCGTCGGCGTGCTGCGCCGAGTTGACCATCGCCTGCACCGCGGCCGTGTAGAGCGCATCGACCGCGTCCACCGAGAGCTCCACCGAACCGGCGTTGACCACGCGGACCGTGAACGGCGTGGTGAGGGTGGTGAGCGCGGCACGAAGCCTTCGGACGAGCACCGGCAGCGCCACCCGGTCCGAGGTGCGCGGCGAACGTGCGCCGGCATCGTCGAGTCGTCGGATGGCGTCGCGGGCCATCCGCCCGGCGAGTTCCTGCTGTTCCGGTCGCTCGGCGGCTGCGGCGGCCAGGAGCGTGGTGAGCACGGAGTCGTGCACCAGCGCGTCGACCTTCACCCGCTCGATCTCGTTCGCGTGCTGGCGAGCCGCGACGTCGTACCTGCGCAGCGCGGCATCCTGCGCCTGGTCGACCGTCTTCGAGGCCTGGCGGAGCATCGTGACGATCAGGAGGACGACCACGCCGAGGATCAGCGCGTACACGGCTTCGAAACCCGATGCCAGGAAGCCGGCGCCACCGCCGGCGGGCGTCATCCGAACGGCCCAGTACAGCACGGGCACGGCCAGCGTGTACACGAGGGCGCCGGCGAGCGGGAACGCGACGACCGCGGCGGTGGTCGCCACCGTGCACAGGGCGTACAACCACGGGCGTTCGCCGCCGAGCACGGTCGGGTCGGCCACCAGCAGGGGCCAACCCGCAAGCGCCAGGACGAAGGCCAGCGCGTACCCCCACGCGGCGGCGCGGATGCCCACGTGCGCGAGCACGGCGATCATGACGGCCACCGCGGCGCCGTCGACGACGGCGATCATGACGTACCCGAGGCCGGCCACCAACGCGGGACCCTGCTCGAGGGCCTGCGGCAGGGACTGCGCCGAGAAGACGATCCCGAAGATCCCGAGCGCCTGCGCGGAGACCAGTTCGACCTGGGCGCGGGTCACCGCGCGCCGACGGGTCGCCGGGCGCTGGGCCCGCGGCTCAGCCGCGGACATCTCCCACGTCGCCGTCGAGCCCCGGCAGGATGCCGTCCTCGACGGCGCGGCGAAGCAGGTCGACCTTGGTCGGCGCGGGCCTGCCCACCTCGACGTACTTCGCTCGGATGCGATCGAGGTACTCCCGCGCGGTCGAGTGGGCGATGCCGAGTCGCTGGGCGACGAGCTTCAGCGGGAGCCCGGACGCGTACAGGTGGAGCACGTCGCGTTCGCGGCGCCCGAGCTGCGCCTTCGCGAAGTCGCTGTCGGCCTCGATCGCGCTCGCCCATTCGACGTTCGTCAGGACGTCGCCGCGCGCCACGGTGGCGATCGCGTTGATCACGACGGAGGTCGGCGACGATTTCGGGATGACGCCGGATGCCCCCGCCGCGAGCGACTCCCGGACGGCGGCGACGCGGTCGGCGATGCTGTGCACGAGGACGGAACTGCCGCGGTCGAGCACCGCGCGCACGTTGTCGGTGACGGTCGTGCCGTCGCCCAGCGAGAGGTCGAGCACGACCACGTCGCACGGCGTGTCTCCGAGGGCCTCGAGCAGTTCGGCGACCCCGGCCGATTCGGCGAGCACCCGATAGCCCGCGTCCCGGCATGCGGCACGGAGTCCGAGCCTGACCGCCTCGTGGTCGTCGACGATCGCCACGGTGGCGACCGCCGGCGCCGACGTGTCGACGCCCCCGTCGCCCGGTTCGGCTCGCACCTCTGCCACCGCGGCCCCCTTCCCGTCGATCACACGATAGCGCCAAGGCGCACGACGGCCTCGACGTGATGGGTGTTCGGGAAGAGGTCGAACGCGCGCATCGCCTCGACGCCGTACCCGTGCTCGTGGAACGTGCCGAGGTCGCGCGCCAGCGCGACGGGGTCGCACGCCACGTAGAGGAGTTGGGCGGGCCGGAGGGCGGCCAGCCGTTCGACGACCTCGCGCCCGGCGCCCGACCGAGGCGGGTCGAGCACCACGAGGGCGCCCCGGAGGCGGGCGCGCAGCGCCTGGTCGGCCACGGCGTCGAGCTCGGCGAGCCAGCGGTCGACCCGGCCCGTCTCGGCCCTGGCACCGACCCAGTCCGCCAGGTTCGCCGCCGCGTGGTCGGTCGCGCGCTCATCGGCCTCCACGCTCGTGATGCGCACGGTGTCGCCGAAGCGGTCGCCGACGGCCGCGGCGAGCAGGCCGACGCCGCCGTACAGGTCGAGGTTCGCCGCCCGGGGGTCGAAGCGGTCGGGGTCGACGAGGTCGCGCACGGCGTGCGACAGGGTCGCGGCCGCCCCCCGGTGCACCTGCCAGAATCCGCCGCGGTCGAGGCGGAACCGCCTGCCGTCGACGACCTCGTGCACGATGCGGCCGCGGTCGCCTGCGGCGGCGTCGACGACGACCTCCGCGCGCCCGTCGCCGGGCGCGACGAGGTCGATCGTGGCAGTCCCCGGCATCGGAGCGCCGAGGGGTGCGAGCGCCTGCAGTTCGGGCGCCGCGAGCGGCAGCGAGGTCACCGGCACGACCGTGTGGCTGCGCGCGGCGTACGGCCCGACCCGGCCGTCGCGGTCGACGTGCAGTCGGACCCTGGTGCGCCACCCGGTCCCCTCGTCGGCGTCGACGCCCGGCGCGAGCGCCCCGTCGACCGGTTCCACCTCGACCCGCCGCTCCAGCCCGGCGAAGCGTGCGAGCGCGTCGGTCGCGACCTGCGCCTTCAGCTCGCGCTGGCGGGGCATCCGGATGTGCCCGAACTCGGCGCCTCCCGCCCGGAGCTCCGGCGCCCGATCGACGGATGCCTCGGCCCAGACGTGCTCGCGGCGGTCGGGCGACGCCTCGACCACCTCGACCGTGTCGGCACGCCAGAAGCGCTCCTTCGAGGCATCCGTCACCCTCGCGCGGACCCGCTCGCCCGGGATCGCGTCGGCGACGAACACCACGCGCCCCTCGTGCCGGGCCACGGCGATGCCGCCGTGGGCGATCCGGCCGACCTCGAGCTCGATCACCGGCCCGTCGGTCGCGGGCGGCTTCGGCGTGCGCGACGAGGACGGACGCCCGATGCGGCGAGCGGCGCCGTCGGTTCGGCTCGGGCGGCGTGGTCGCTGAGGGCGTGGCATCCTCCGATGGTTCCACACCGCTGCGGGTTCCGGGCGGCTCGGGTGCCGCGTCCCCTCCGTCCCACGCCTCGCCGCGACCCGGGCAGGATGGTCGCATGCGCCTCTACCTCGCGTCGACCTCGCCCGCCCGTCTCCAGTTGCTGCGGCAGGCGGGGATCGAACCCCTGACCGTCTCGCCCGGCGTCGACGAGGAGGCGCTCGTCGCCCGGATCGAGGCCGAGCGCGGCGCACCGCTGGATGCCGCCGAACTGGTGCAGGTGCTCGCGCAGGCGAAGGCGGAGGCGATCCTCGGCGAGCGCCCCGGCGACGAGCCGATCGACGGGTTCGTGCTCGGCGGCGACTCGGCGTTCCTCGTCGACGGCGTGATCCACGGCAAGCCGCACCGGCCCGAGGTCGCGCGCGAGCGGTGGCGCGCGCAGAACGGCCGGTCGGGCGATCTCTGGTCGGGGCACTGGGTGATCGACCACCGTGGCGGGCGGGTGCACGGGGCGGCCGGGCGGCCGGCGGTCGCGACGGTGTCGTTCGCGGACCTCGACGAATCCGAGATCGACGCGTACGTCGCCTCGGGCGAGCCGCTCGCCGTCGCCGGCGCCTTCACGGTCGACAGTCTCGGCGGTCCGTTCATCCGCCGCGTCGAGGGCGACCCGTCGACGGTCGTGGGGCTCTCGCTCTCCACGCTGCGCGAACTCGTGCGCGAACTCGGCGGCGACTGGCCCGCACTCTGGAACCGCACCGCCTGACTGTTGTCGACCGGCTCAAGAGATGCCCCGGGTTTTTGTCGGCGGCGTCCAAAGGCAGCCCTCGCTCCTTCAATAGGCTTGGGAATCATGCCGCGCATCACCAAAGTCCTCATCGCCAACCGTGGCGAGATCGCCGTCCGCGTCATCCGTGCGGCGCGCGACTCCGGAATCGCCTCCGTCGCCGTGTACGCCGACCAGGACCGTGACGCACGACACGTCAAGCTCGCCGACGAGGCCTACGCGCTCGAGGGCTCGACCAGCGCCGAGACCTACCTCGTGATCGACAAGCTGCTCTCGGTCGCGCGCCGCTCGGGCGCCGACGCGGTGCACCCGGGCTACGGCTTCCTCGCCGAGAACGCCGACTTCGCCCGCGCCGTCATCGGCGCCGGCCTGATCTGGATCGGCCCGACCCCCGAGGCGATCGAGCGCCTCGGCGACAAGGTCTCCGCACGCCACGTGGCCGAGAAGGTCGGCGCCCCGCTCGCGCCGGGCACCCTGAACCCCGTCGCCGACGCCACGGAGGTCCTCGAGTTCGTCGACCAGCACGGCCTTCCCGTCGCGATCAAGGCCGCCTTCGGCGGCGGCGGGCGCGGCCTCAAGGTCGCCCGCGAGCGCGACGAGGTCGCCGAGCTCTTCGAGTCCGCCACCCGCGAGGCCGTCGCGGCGTTCGGCCGCGGCGAGTGCTTCGTCGAGAAGTACCTCGACCAGCCCCGCCACGTCGAGACCCAGTGCCTCGCCGACGAGCACGGCAACGTCGTCGTGGTTTCCACGCGCGACTGCTCGCTCCAGCGCCGCCACCAGAAGCTCGTCGAGGAGGCCCCGGCGCCGTTCCTCACCGACGCGCAGGTCGCCCAGCTCTACGAGTCGTCGAAGGCGATCCTCAAGGAGGTCGGCTACGTCGGCGCCGGCACCTGCGAGTTCCTCATCGGCAAGGACGGCACGGTCTCGTTCCTCGAGGTGAACACGCGCCTCCAGGTCGAGCACCCGGTCTCCGAGGAGGTCACCGGCCTCGACCTCGTGCGCGAGCAGTTCCGCATCGCCGAGGGCGGCGTGCTCGACTACCCCGACCCCGTCGCGGTCGGCCACTCGTTCGAGTTCCGCATCAACGGCGAGGACCCGGGCCGCAACTTCCTCCCCGCGCCCGGCCCGATCCACCAGCTGCGGTTCCCGGGCGGCCCCGGCATCCGTGTCGACTCGGGGGTGACCAGCGGCGACGAGATCTCGGGCGCCTTCGACTCGCTCCTCGCGAAGCTCATCGTGACCGGCAAGGACCGCGACGAGGCGCTCGCCCGTGCGCGTCGCGCGCTCGACGAGTTCGAGGTCACGGGCCTGCCGACCGTGCTGCCCTTCCACCGCGACATCGTGCGCAACCCGGCGTTCGCGCCCGAGGGCGGCGCGCCGTTCTCGGTGTACACGCGTTGGATCGAGACCGAGTACGACAACCGGCTCGAACCGTGGTCGGGCGAACTCGCCGACGTCCAGGGTGCCGCCGAGCGCACCGCCGTGGTCGTCGAGGTCGAGGGCCGTCGCATCGAGGTGTCGCTGCCGAAGAAGCTCGTCGGCGGTGCCACGCGCTCCGGCGGGGCATCCGTCGGCGCCGCGCCGCGTCGTCGCACGTCGTCGCACGTGGCCGACACGGCGACCGGCGACGCCGTCAAGGCGCCGATGCAGGCGACGGTCGTGAAGGTCGCGGTCGCCGAGGGCGACAAGGTCGTCAAGGGCGACCTCGTGCTCGTGCTCGAAGCCATGAAGATGGAGCAGCCGATCGTGGCGCACAAGGACGGCGTCGTCGGCCTCGTGAACGCCGAGGCGGGCGTCACCGTCTCCAGCGGCCACCTGCTGCTGTCGATCGCCGACGCGCCCGCCGCGTAGCGCCGACCTCGTCGCGCCGACCGCGGCTGCGCCGCGGGCCGACCGACGCAGCTACGGCTTCGGCGGCTCAGCCCCCTGCGGGGTCGGCAACTCCACCTCGCTGACCGTTCCTGCCATGCGCGAGTGCCGGCGGCCGTAGAGCAGGTAGACGAGCACGCCGATCGCGAGCCACACGAGGAACCGCACCCAGGTGAGCGTCGTGAGGTTGAACATCAGCCACACGCACAGGGCGGCCGAGAGGATCGGCAGCACCGGCGACCACGGCACCCGGAACCCGCGCGGCAGGTCGGGCCGCGTGCGTCGCAGCACGATGACGCCGATCGACACGAGCACGAACGCCGAGAGCGTGCCGATGTTGATCATCTCCTCGAGCAGGCCCACGTCGGTGAACGCGGCGACAAGCGCGACGACGAGTCCGCCGATGATCTGGATCCGCGCAGGCGTCTTGGTGTGCGCCGTCGTCTTCGACAGCCATCGCGGCAGCAGCCCGTCGCGGCTGAGCGCGAACACGATGCGCGAGAGGCCGAGCAGCAGCACCATGATCACGGTCGTGAGACCGGCGAGCGCGCCGAGCGAGATCACGGCGGACGCCCAGTCCTGGCCCACGAGGCGGAACGCGGTCGCGAGCGACGGCGTCTCCTCTTCCGCGAGCTCGGTGTACGACACCATGCCCGTCATCACGATGGACACCAGCACGTAGAGCACGGTGACGATGGCGAGGCCCAGGAAGATGCCCCGAGGCAGCCGCTTCTGCGGTTCGCGGACCTCCTCGGCGCTGGTCGCGACGACGTCGAAACCGATGAAGGCGAAGAACACGAGGGATGCCGCCGCCAGCATGCCGAACACGCCGTACTGCGCGGGCGCCGCACCGGTCGCCCAGGAGAACAGCGACTGGGTCCACGCGTCGGCGTCGCCGCCCTCGGTCGGCACCGGCGCGGGGATGAACGGGGTGAAGTTCGCCGGGTTCAGGAAGAAGAACCCGACCACGATCACGAACAGCACGATCGCGACCTTGATGATCGTGAACACCGAGCCGACGCGCGCGGTGAGCTTCGTGCCCGCCACGAGCAGCACCGTGAACACCGCGACGATGAGGAATGCCGGCCAGCTCACCTCGACCCCGCCGATCGAGAACGTCGCCGGGAACGGCATGCCGAACGCGAGGAGCGCCTCGCCGAGGTAGACGCCCCAGTACTTCGCGAGCACGGCGGCGCCGGTGAACATCTCGAGGATCAGGTCCCATCCGATGATCCAGGCGAGCAGCTCGCCCATCGTCGCGTAGGTGAACGTGTATGCGCTCCCCGCGACCGGCACGGTGGAGGCGAACTCGGCGTAGCACATGATCGCGAGCCCGCAGGTGACGGCCGCGAGCACGAACGAGATGATCACGCTCGGCCCCGCGAAGTTCGCGGCCGCCTGCGCCCCGACCGAGAAGATGCCGGCGCCGACGGCGACGGCGATGCCCATCAGCGCGAGGTCCCAGGTGCCGAGCGAGCGCTTGAGGCTCCGCTCCTCGTCGGTCGAGTCCGCGATGGACGCCTCGACGGATTTCACGCGCAGGTTCATCGATCCCCCCCCCGGATGCTGCGACGCCGCCCCCGCGACGCCGCGCTCCGGTCAGCGTACGACGTGCATGGCCCTCGCCGCATCGGTCAGCGACCCGCTGAGCGACGGATACACCGGGAACGCCTCGGCGAACTGGTCGACGGTGAGCCGGTGCTCGACGGCGAGCGCGAGCGGGAACACGAGCTCCGACGCCTTCGGCGCCACGATCACGCCGCCGATGATCGACCCGGAACCGCTGGAGGCGAACAGCTTCACGAAGCCGTCGCGGATGCCCATCATCTTGGCCCGCGGGTTCGTCGCGAGGGGAAGCTTGTAGACGACGCCCTGCACGAGGCCCTCCTCGATCTGACGTTCGGTCCAGCCGACGGTGGCGATCTCGGGCTGGGTGAAGATGTTCGAGGTGATGTTGCGGTTCTCGGGCGGGTTCACGATGTCGCCCATGGCGTGGAACACCGCCGTGCGCCCCTGCATGGAGGCGACCGACGCGAGCGGCAGGAACGTGGTGCAGTCGCCCGCGGCGTAGATGTTGGGCATCGACGTGCGCGCGACGCGGTTCACCCGGATGTGCCCCGAGTCCGAGAGCTGCACCCCGGCCTCCTCGAGCCCGATCCCCCGCGTGTTCGGCACCGAGCCCACCGCCATCAGGCAGTGCGATCCGCGCACCTCGCGTCCGTCGGCGAGCGTCGCGACGACCTCGTCGCCGTCGCGCACCACGGATGCCGCACGAGCCGTGTTCAGCACCTTCATGCCGTTGCGCGTGAACACGTTCTCGATGACGAACGCCGCGTCCTGGTCCTCCCCCGGCAGCACCTGGTCGCGGCTGGAGATCAGCGTGACCTTCGCGCCGAGCGCGCGGTAAGCCGAGGCGAACTCGGCGCCGGTGACGCCCGAGCCGACGACGATGAGGTGCTCGGGCACCTGCTGGAGGTCGTACAGCTGGGTCCACGTGAGGATGCGCTCGCCGTCGGGCACGGCGGTCGGCAGCACGCGCGGGCTCGCGCCGACCGAGACCACGATGGTGTCGGCCTCGAGACGGTCGAAGTCGGTGCCGCCCGGACCCGTCGCCACGATGACCGCGTTCGGGCCGTCGAGCCGTCCGTCGCCCTGGACGAGGTGCACGCCCGCGTCGACCAGGTTCCGGCGCATGTCCTCGGACTGCTGCGCCGCGAGCCCCAGCAGCCGCTTGTTGACGGCGGCGAGGTTGATCGCGACCTTCGGCTTCACGGCCTTGTCGTGCTGGCCCTTCGCGTAGAACTGGACGCCGAGGTCGGCGGCCTCCTTCACGGCGTTGGATGCCTCCGCGGTCGCGATGAGCGACTTCGACGGCACGACGTCGGTGAGCACCGCCGCGCCGCCGACCCCGGCACGCTCGACCAGGGTGACCTCGGCGCCGAGCTGCGCGGCGGCGAGCGCGGCCTCGTACCCGCCCGGCCCCCCGCCGACCACGACGATGCGTTGGGTGCGTTCGAACTCGTAGGCCATGCGCACATTCTCCCGCACGCGTCCGGATCGGCCGCATCCGAGCAGCCGCAGGCCGGGGCATCCGCCCGCTCACTACCATGGTGGGATGACTCACAACCCGCTCGACGACCCCGCCGCCGACCCGTTCGCCGTCGCACGCGACGCGGCCGACCGCATCGCCGAACTCACGGGCGTCGACCACCACGACGTCGCGCTCACGCTGGGTTCGGGCTGGGGCCGTGCGGCCGACCTCATCGGCGAGACGACGCACACCATCCCGGCGACCGAGGTCCCGGGCTTCTCGAAGCCCGCGCTCGAAGGGCACGTCGGCACGCTGCGCTCGGTCGCGCTGCCGAACGGCCGGCGGGCGCTCGTGATCGGCGCGCGCACCCACTACTACGAGGGCCACGGCGTTCGCCGGGTCGTGCATTCGGTGCGCACGGCGGCGGCGACCGGCGCATCCGTCATGATCCTCACGAACGGCGCAGGCGGCATCAAGGAGCACTGGACTCCCGGCACCCCGGTGCTCATCAGCGACCACCTGAACCTCACGGCCGATTCGCCGCTCGAGGGCGCGACCTTCGTCGACCTGACCGACCTGTATTCGTCGCGACTGCGCGCGGTCGCTCGGTCGATCGACCCCTCGCTCGACGAGGGCGTGTACTGCCAGTTCCGCGGGCCGCACTACGAGACGCCGGCCGAGGTGCAGATGGCGAAGACGATCGGCGGGCACATCGTCGGCATGTCGACGGCCCTCGAGGCGATCGCCGCCCGCCAGGCCGGCATGGAGATCCTCGGGATGTCGCTGATCACGAACCTCGCCGCCGGCATCCAGCAGACGCCGCTGAGCCATGAGGAGGTCATCGAGGCGGGCCGCGCGGCCGAGCCGGTGATCTCGAAGCTGCTCGCCGACATCGTGCACGCGCTGTGAGCGAGGAGCCGAGGACCGAGGAGCCGAACATGACCTCGCCGGATGCATCAAGGGCCGCCGCGGCCCGCGCCGAAGCCCGCTTCGCGGACGCGGAGGCCTGGATCGCGCAGGATCCCGATCCGGAGACCCGCGAGGAGCTCGCGGCGATCGTCGTGTCGGCGCGCGGCGGCGACGCCGGCGCGGCGGCCGACCTCGCCGACCGGTTCGACGACCGCCTCGCGTTCGGCACCGCCGGGCTGCGCGGCGAGATCGCCGCCGGACCGAACCGGATGAACCGGGTGCTCGTCTCGCAGGCCGCCGCCGGCCTCGCGGCGTACCTGCTCGAGCATGCTGCGCCGGGCGGGGTCCCCTCGGTCGTCATCGGGTACGACGGGCGGAAGAACTCCGACGTCTTCGCGCGCGACTCGGCGGAGCTCATGGCCGGGGCCGGGGTGCGCGCCGTGCTCCTCCCCCGCCTGCTGCCCACCCCCGTGCTCGCGTTCGCCGTGCGCCACCTCGGCGTGAGCGCGGGCGTCATGGTCACCGCGAGCCACAACCCCCCGAACGACAACGGGTACAAGGTGTACCTCGGTGGTGAGGGCGAGGGATCGCAGATCGTCTCGCCGGCCGACGCGGAGATCGCCGCGCACATCCTGCGGGTCGCCGCCGAGCGCCGGGTGCCCGACCTGCCGCGCGGCGCGTTCGAGACCGCTGACGAATCGGTGGTCGACGCCTACGTCGCCGCGACGGCGGCGGTCGCCGGGACTGCCGCGGTCCGGCCCGGACCTCGGGTCGTCTACACCGCCATGCACGGCGTGGGCTGGGAGACCTTCGCCAGGGTCGTCGAGGCCGCCGGCTTCGACCTGCCCGACGTCGTCGAACCGCAGATCGCCCCCGATCCCGCATTTCCGACCGTGTCGTTCCCGAACCCCGAGGAACCCGGGGCGATGGACCTCTCGTTCGCCCGCGCCCGCGAGGTCGGTGCCGACCTCGTGATCGCGAACGACCCCGACGCCGACCGGCTCGCGGTCGCGATCCCGATCGCCGGCGGATCGGATGCCGGCACCGCTGCCGGTGGTGCTGCCGGTGCCGAGGCCTCCGACTGGCGCCGGCTCACCGGCAACGAGATCGGCCTCCTGCTCGGCTGGCGTGCCGCCGAGCAGGCCGCGCGTGCGACCGGCGACGGCGGCGCGGAGGGCACCCTCGCGTGCTCGATCGTCTCGTCCCCCGGCCTCGAGGCCGTCGCCCGCGCCTACGACCTCGAGTTCCGCGCCACCCTGACCGGCTTCAAGTGGATCTCGAAGGCGCCGAACCTCGTGTACGGCTTCGAGGAGGCGCTCGGCTACCTCGTCAACCCCGAGACCGTGCGCGACAAGGACGGCATCTCCGCGGCGGTCGCGCTCCTGGACCTCGCGTCACGCCTGCACGCCGAGGGCCGGACGCTCGCCGACCACCTGGACGCGTTCGTCGAACGATTCGGATGCCACGCCTCCGGGCAGATCTCCCTTCGCGTCACCGACCTCTCCCGCATCGGCGAGATCATGTCGGCACTCCGGGCGAACCCGCCCGCAGCGATCGGCGGCATCCGCGTCGAGCGGATCGAGGACCTCGCCGACGGGTTCGGCGACCTTCCGCCCAGCGACGTGCTCCGCATCGTGCTCGACGGCGGCAGCCGGGTCATGGTCCGGCCCAGCGGAACGGAGCCGAAGCTCAAGGTGTACCTCGACACCGTGTCGGACCGCGGCACCGTCGCCGAGCGACGGGCGGAGGCCGCAGCATCCCTCGCAGCACTCGACCGCGGCATGCGCGAGCTCGTGCGCTGACCGAGACTTCACGCGCGGGCTCTCGCGCGGGCGGAGGTGCGGGGGCGAGCGTGTCCGAGCTCGGTCTGCGCTCGACCTCGGTCAGCGCTCGCTCGTCTCAGGCGAGCGAGCGCTCGAGGTGCACGGCGATCTCGTCGACGTCGAAGTAGTTCGCGACCACGATGATCTCGCAGTAGCTGCGGCCGAGCGCGGTGCGCACCGCGGAGGCGAGCTCGGTCGAGGTGAGCACGATCTGTGCGTCTGCGGCGGCGGTCGCGACACCGTCGAGCCCGCTGGCGACCACGTCGGCGTCGAGTCCGAGCCGGGCGAGGGCACGCTCGGCGTTGACCTGGAGGATGGCGGACGTGCCGATGCCGAGGCCGCAGACCGCCACGATCCTCACGGGCGCGCCCCCGAATCGACGCCCAGGACCTCGCGCACGGCCTCGGGCCCGGATGCCGCGGCGATGCGCTCGAGGGCCTCGGGATCGTTGAACACGTTCGCGAGGAACGCGACGCTCGCCACGTGCTCCTCGGCGTTCGACACCGCGAGCCCGAGCACGACGCGCACGGGGTCGTTGTGCGGGTGACCGAACGCGACCGGAGTCTCCAGCGTGACGACCGCGATGCCGTCGTGACGCACGTCGGGCCCGGGTCGCGCGTGCGCGAGGGCGAGCCCGGGCGCGATCACCACGTAGGCGCCGAACTCCTCGATGACGCCGACCATGCGATCGGCGTAGCCGGTGGTGGTCGCACCCGACCGTGCCAGTGCGCGCCCGGCGAGCCGCACCGCGGCGCGCCAGTCGGCCGCAGCGGCACCGAGGGTGACGGCCGAGTCCGGCAGCGGAGGAGCAGGCATGTGGGGGTTCCGTTCGATGGGTGCAGACGGCGGGTGACCGTCAGGCGGAGGTGAGGCGAGGCGAGGCGAGGCGAGGCGCTCAGGCCTCGTCGAAGCCGTCCTCGATGAGTTCGGCGAGCTCCTCGCGATCGTCCAACGGAAGGAACGCCGCCCCCGCCGCGTTCAGCTGGAACACCTCGAGGTCGTCGAGGTCGTAGCCGAAGGCGTCGGCGAGGAGCCAGAGCTCCCGCGTGAGCGACGTGGACGACTGCAGGCGGTTGTCGGTGTTCACCGTCACCCGGAACCCGAGCTGGTACAGCAGGTCGAAGGGGTGGTCGACGAGCTCTTCGCCCCAGGCCGCGATCGCACCCGTCTGCAGGTTCGACGACGGGCTCGTCTCCAGGGCGATCTCGCGGTCGCGGACCCACTGGGCGACCGGGCCGAGCGACACGTAGGTGTTCTCGTCGTCCTGCCGCTCGATCACGAGGTCCTCGGCGAGGCGGACGCCATGACCGAGCCGAAGGGCGCGACCGTCGACGAGCGCGGACCGGATCGATTCGAGGCCGTCGGCCTCGCCCGCGTGCACGGTCACGGGCAGGAACTTGCCGGCGAGATAGTCGAACGCGGTCCGGTGGCGGCTCGCCGGGAAGCCCGCCTCCGCGCCGGCGATGTCGAACCCGACCACGCCCCGCTCACGGTGACGGACGGCGAGCTCCGCGATCTCGAGCCCGCGGTCGGCGTGACGCATCGCGGTGACGAGCTGGCCGACCCGGATGCGACGGCCCTGGTGCCGCACGTCGTCGATTCCCTGGTCGATGCCCTCCTGCACCGCCTCGACCGTCTCGTCGAGCGACAGCCCGCGGGTGAGGTGCTGCTCGGGCGCCCAGCGCACCTCGCCGTAGACGACGCCGTCGGCGGCGAGGTCCTGGACGAACTCGCGGGCGACGCGAACGAGTCCCTCGCGCGTCTGCATGACCGAAGTCGTGAGGTCGAACGTCTTGAGGTACTCGACCAGGGAGCCCGAGTCGGACTTCTCGGCGAACCACTCCGCAAGTCCGTCGGCGTCGGTCGAGGGCAGGTCGAGGCCGATCTCGTCGCCGAGTTCGATCAGGGTCCGGGGTCGGAGTCCCCCGTCGAGGTGATCGTGGAGCGACACCTTGGGCAGCGCCCCGATGTCGGCTCCGTCGCCCTCGAGCCGGTACTGCTGCGTCGCGTTCGTGTCCACGAGTCCACGATACCGGCGGGCACTCCGCGAAGTCTCGGTGATTTCCGAGCGTGCAGGGGACGTCCGGACGTGCGCGGACGACGCCGATGCGCTACCGCCCGATTCGCTCCGCGACGAGCGGGCCGCCGTCTTCGACGGCATCGCCCGGGTCGCCGATGCGCCAGGCGCCCTCGACGGCCTCCAGCGCGCGCGCGAACCGTGCGGGATCGTCGGCGTGCAGCGTGAACAGCGGTTGCCCCGCCCGCACCCGGTCGCCGGGCTTCGCGTGCAGGTCGATGCCGGCCGCGTGGTGCACGGGATCCTCCTTGCGCGCGCGCCCGGCACCGAGCCGCCACGCGCCGATGCCGAACGGCAGCGCCTCCTGCGCGACGAGCACCCCGTCTCGGTCGGCGGTCACGACGTGCTGCTCGCGTGCAACGGGGAGCGGGGCGTCCGGATCGCCGCCCTGCGCACGGACGGTGGCGCGCCAGACGTCCATCGCCCGGCCGTCGTCGAGCGCGGCTTCGACGTCGGCATCGGGCTGCCCGGCGAGCGCGAGCATCTCGCGCGCGAGCGCGAGGGTGAGCTCGCGGACGTCGGCGGGCCCGCCGCCGGCGAGCACCTCGACCGACTCTCGGACCTCGTTCGCGTTGCCGATCGTGAGCCCGAGCGGGACGTTCATGTTGGTGAGCAGGGCGCTCGTGGCCACCCCGGCGTCCTCGCCGAGCTCCACCATCGTCGTGGCGAGCTCGCGCGAGCGCTCGATGTCCTGGAGGAACGCGCCCGAGCCGAACTTCACGTCGAGCACGAGCGCGCCGGTTCCCTCGGCGATCTTCTTCGACATGATCGACGAGGCGATCAGCGGGATCGCCTCGACCGTGCCCGTGATGTCGCGGAGCGCGTACAGCTTCTTGTCGGCCGGGGCGAGCCCGGCTCCGGCCGCGCAGATGACGCCGCCCTGGTCGCGCAGCTGCGCGAACATCTCCTCGTTGGTGAGGTCGGCGCGCCACCCCGGAATGGACTCGAGCTTGTCGAGCGTGCCGCCCGTGTGGCCGAGGCCGCGGCCCGACAGCTGCGGAACCGCGACGCCGAAGACGGCGACGAGCGGCATGAGCGGCAGTGTGATCTTGTCGCCGACGCCGCCGGTGGAGTGCTTGTCGGCGGTCGGCTTGCCGAGCCCCGAGAAGTCCATGCGCTCGCCCGAGGCGATCATCGCCATGGTGAGGTCGCGGATCTCGCGTCGGCCCATGCCGTTCAGGAAGATCGCCATCGTCATCGCCGACATCTGCTCGTCGGCGACGTACCCGCGGGTGTAGGCGTCGACGAGCCAGTCGATCTCCGCGGTCGAGAGCGCCCGCCCGTCGCGCTTCGCGCGGATCAGGTCGACCGCGTCGAAAGCCTCGACGCCGGCGCCTCCGGCGTGCGCCGCGCTCATGAGCGACCTCCCTCGAACTCGGCCAGCTGGCGCGGTCCGAACGCGTCGGGCAGGACCTCGTCGATGGTCTTCAGGCCGGAGACGGTGTCGAGCACCATGCCCTCGGCGGAGTGCTCGTACAGGAGTTGGCGGCACCGGCCGCACGGCATGAGCGTGTTGCCGTGCCCGTCGACGCAGGCGAACGCCACGAGCCGCCCGCCGCCCGACATCGTGAGCGCCGACACGAGCGAGCACTCGGCGCACAGGGTCAGGCCGTACGAGGCGTTCTCGACGTTGCAGCCGGACACGATGCGGCCATCGTCGACGATCGCCGCCGCGCCCACGGGGAACTGCGAGTACGGCACGTACGCCTTGGCCATCGCGTCGCGCGCCACCTGGCGCAGGTGTTCCCAGTCGATCGCTGCCGATTCGGTCATGGTGCTCCCCCGTCTCGGGTCAGGTGCCGGATGCCCCGGCCGGGCTCGGCGCGCGTGCGCACGCCGTTCAGGACTTGATGTACGGCTTGCCGGCTGCGGCGGGCCCGCGGACCTTTCCGACGAGACCGGCCACGGCGAAGATCGTGACGACGTACGGCAGCATCAACATGAACTCGCTCGGCACCGGCGAGCCGATCACGCCGAGCGTGTTCTGCAGGTTCGAGGCGAAGCCGAACAGCAGGGCCGCGAGGGTCGCCTTGATCGGATCCCACTGGCCGAAGATCACGGCGGCGAGGGCGATGAAGCCCGCGCCCGCGGTCATCTCCTTGTTGAACGCGCCGACCGAGCCGAGCGTGAAGAACGCGCCGCCGAGGCCCGCGATCGCGCCGGCGAGCGACACGTTCCAGAAGCGCGTGCCGGTCACGTTGATGCCGACCGTGTCTGCGGCCTGCGGGTGTTCGCCGACCGCGCGGAGCCGCAGTCCCCACTTGGTGTGGAAGAGCCCGATGTAGACGGCCGCCACCGCGATGTACATGAGGTACACGATGATCGTCTGCCGGAAGAAGGTCGGGCCGATGATCGGGATCTCGCTGAGGAGCGGGATCGCGATGCGCTCGAAGCGCGGCGGCGAGTTCAGCGCCTGCGCGTTGGGGGCGAGCACCTGCGAGAACAGGAAGCTCGTGAGCCCGACGACCAGCACGTTGAGCACGACACCGACGATCACCTGGTCGACGAAGTACTTGATGGCGAACGCGGCGAGCACGAACGACACGAGCACGCCCGCGACGCCCGCGGCGAGCAGGCCGAGCAGCGGCTGCCCGGTCGCCGTCGCGACGATCGCGGAGGTGAACGCGCCGGCGAGCAACTGGCCCTCGATCGCGATGTTGATGACGCCGACGCGCTCCGAGATGACACCCGACAGCGATCCGAAGATGAGCGGCACGGAGAGGCTCAGGGCGCCGGCGAACAGGCCGGCGAGCGGGATCACGTGGGTCGAGGCACCGGCCGCGGCCCAGGTGAGGAAGCCGAGCAGGAACACGACGGCGTAGACCGCCATGAGCCAGATCGGCACCCGCCGTCGGGCCCGCACGTACAGCGCGCTGACGACGGTGATCGCGAGCAGGATGACCAGGCACGTCCAGGTCGTCACGGTCGCGTCGAGCACGACCTCCGGCAGTTGCAGGGCATCGCCGGCGGCCGAGATGCGGAAGACGGCCTCGCCCTGGTGCGGCGCCAGCAGGAACAGCAGCGCGGTCAGCACCGTGATGATCGCGAACGCGATCGGGGCCTTCCAGCTGACGACGATGGTCTGCTCGAGCGCCGGCTCGGCCGGGGCGGTCGCGTGGTGCTGGGGCGCGACGGTCACTTCGCCACCTCCTTCGTCACGATCGGTCGAGGTCGCTTGGGCTGGCTGCCGGGAGCGGGGAGACGGAAGATGGCCCGCACGAGGGGCGGAGCCGCGATGAACAGCACGATGAGCGACTGCACGACGAGCACGATGTCGATCGGCACGCCCTCGGCGGCCTGCATCGAGAATCCGCCGGCCTTGAACGCGCCGAACAGGATGCCCGCGGCCAGGACGCCCCACGGCGTGGAACGCCCGAGCAGCGCGACCGTGATCGCATCGAATCCGATGCCTGCATCGATGCCGCTCGAGAATCCGGTGGTGACGGTGCCGAGCACCTGGCTGACGCCGGCGAGCCCGACGAGCCCGCCGGAGATGAGCATCGCGTAGACGTACATCGACTTGACGTTGATGCCGGCGACGCGCGCCGCGTTGGGGTTCTCCCCGACGGCGCGGAACTGGAAGCCCAGGGCCGACCGGTCGAGGATCCACCACACGAGCACGACCGCGGCGATCGAGAGCACGAACCCGAAGTGCAGGTTGAACTGCGGGCCGAGCAGGTCCGGGAAGATCGCGGTGTCCTTCATCGCCGGGGTCTTCGGGTTGTTCGAGCCGGGCGCCTGGAGCAGGCCCGGGGTCCGGAGCATCCAGGTCACGAGGTACAGCGCGACGTAGTTGAGCATGATCGTGACGATCACCTCGTGCGCGCCGGTCCTGGCCTTCAGGAGGCCCGCGATGCCGCCCCACAGCGCGCCGGCGATGAGGCCGGCCAGCAGCGCGACCAGCGTGTGGAGGTAGATCGGCAGGTCGAACGAGAACGCCACCCAGCCGGCCGCGGAGGCGGCCATGAGCATCTGCCCGCGACCGCCGATGTTGAACATGCCCACGCGGAACGCGAGCGCGACGCCGAGGCCGGCCGCGATGAGCGGCGTCGCGAAGGTCAGCGTCTCGGTGAGGGGTCGGATGCCGCTGATGAAGTCCGGTCGGCGGAAGTTGTAGATCGACCCCTGGAAGAAGGCGGAGTAGGCACCGCCGACCGACTCCCAGATCGCGATGAACGTGTCGCCGGGACGGGCGAAGAAGTAGGCGGATGCCTCCTGCACGCGCTCGTCGGTGAACGCGATCATGATCGCGCCGACCAGCAGGGCCAGGAGGACCGCGAGGACCGAGATGATCGCGTTGCCGGTGGCGATCTCGCGGAGCGCACGGTGCCAGCGCGAGGGCTCCTCGGCCGGCTCGGGCTCGGCGCGCCTCGGCTCCTCCGGCGCGACCTGCTCCCCGGTCTCGAGTGCGACGTCGGCGTCGGTCGGGCTCGGTTCGTTCGGACCGTTCGGGGTCTGCGCGCTCATGCGGCGGCTCCTTCGGACTCGGGGGTCTCGCCCGCCATCATGAGGCCGAGCACGTCGCGTGAGGTGTCACCGGGCACGATGCCGACGACCTTGCCGCGATACATCACCATGATGCGGTCTGCCAGCGCGGTGACCTCGTCGAGCTCGGTCGAGACGACGATGACCGGGACGCCGGCGTCGCGGGTCTCGACGATGCGCTTGTGGATGAACTCGATCGAGCCGACGTCGACGCCGCGTGTGGGCTGGGCCGCGACGAACAGCCGCAGGTCGCGGCTGAGCTCGCGGGCGAGCACGACCTTCTGCTGGTTGCCGCCCGACAGCCGGCCGACCTTGGTCTCGATCGACGGTGTGCGCACGTCGAACTCGGCGACCTTCTCGCGGGCGAAGTCGGACAGCCTCGAGAGCTGCAGGTTGCCGGCCTTCACGAACGGCGCGCCGTCGGCTCGGTCGAGCATGAGGTTCTCGGCGATCGTGAACTCGCCGACGAGGCCGTCCTCCTTGCGGTCCTCGGGGACGAACCCGACGCCGGCGTTGAGGATCCGCCGTGGGCTCGCCCCGCCGAGGTCTTCGCCGTCGAGGACGATCGAGCCCTGCACGCGGTCCTGCAGGCCCAGCAGTGCTTCGGTGAGCTCCGTCTGCCCGTTGCCCTGGACCCCCGCGACCGCGAGGATCTCGCCGCGGCGGACCTCGAACGACACGTCGTTCACGACGAGCTGGCCGATCGGGTCGATGACCGTGAGCCCGTCGACCACGAGCGCGGCGTCGCCGAGGGTCGGTGGTTCCTTCTGCACCGTCAGCTCGACGGCCCGGCCGACCATGAGCGACGCGAGCTCGGCGTTCGTCGCCGTCGGCTCCGCTTCGCCGACGACCTTGCCGAGCCGGATGACGGTGATGCGGTCCGCGACCTCGCGGACCTCGCGCAGCTTGTGCGTGATGAAGACGATCGACGTGCCGCTCTCCTTCAGCTGGCGCATGATCGCCATGAGCTCGTCGGTCTCCTGGGGCGTGAGCACCGCGGTGGGCTCGTCGAACACGAGCACCCGCGCGTCGCGCGAGAGGGCCTTGATGATCTCGACCCGCTGCTGCACGCCGACCGGCAGGTCGTCGACGAGCGCGTCGGGGTCGACGTCGAACCCGAAGCGGTCGGAGATCTCCTTCACACGGGCTCGCGCGGCGGCGAGGTCGAGTCGGCCGCCGAACCGCGTCTCCTCGTGTCCGAGCATCACGTTCTCGGCCACCGTGAACACGGGGATGAGCATGAAGTGCTGGTGGACCATTCCGATGCCGGCGCGCATCGCGTCACCGGGACCTGCGAATTGCTGCACCCGGTCGTCGAGCAGGATCTCGCCGCCGTCGGCCTGGTAGAGCCCGTACAGCACGTTCATGAGCGTCGACTTGCCGGCCCCGTTCTCGCCGAGCAGGCAGTGGATCTCGCCGGCCTCCACGGTGAGGTCGATGTGGTCGTTCGCCACGAGTGTCCCGAACGTCTTCGTGATGCCCCGAAGCTCGAGTTTCATGTCACCGATCCTAGTGATGGGGTGTTCGCCGCAGCAGTGGTTGCGCGGATGTCGTGGGCCGCCGAGCGCCTGTGCTCAGATGTTGCGGGCCGTGCGCATCCGCGTGGGACGACGACGGGGAGACCGGCCGAAGCCGACCTCCCCGCCGCAGGTCCCGGGCCTTACTCGGCCAGGTAGGACTCCACCGTGATGTCGCCCGCGATGATCATGTCGCGCAGCTCCTGCACCTTGGCGTCGAGCTCGGACGGCACCTTCTCGGCCCAGTCGTGGTAGTCGGCGAGGCCGACGCCCTCGTTCTCGAGCGTGCCGACGAACGGCGTCACGTCGAACTCGCCGTTTCCGGCCTGGACGATGGCCTCGTGCACGCCGACGTCGATGCCCTTGAGGATCGAGGTGAGCAGCAGGTCGGCGACCTCGGGGTCGGTCTCGAACACGTCGGCGTCGACGCCGAGGAGGGCGATCTCACGGCCGGAGTCGCGGATCGCGACCGCCGCCGACTGGTAGATCGGGCCGCCGACGGGCAGCAGCACGTCGACGTTCTGGTCGATGAGGCCCTGGGCGACCTGGCGGGCGCCGTCGTTCGCCTCGAAGCCGCCGGTGAACGAGCCGTCCTGAGCGGCGCGGTCCCAGCCGACCACCTTGACGGCGGTGCCGTTCTCCTCGTTGTAGTAGTCGACGCCCTGGGCGAAGCCGTCCATGAAGATCGAGACGGTCGGGATGTTCATGCCGCCGAAGGTGCCGACGACGCCGGTCTTCGAGACGCCGGCCGACAGGTAGCCCGCGAGGAACGCGGCCTGGGCGGTGTCGAAGATGATCGGCTTGATGTTCTCGGCGTCGGTGGTGCCGTCGAAGTCGGTGTCGACCGTGTCGTCGATCGAGATGTACTCGATGTCGGGGTTCGCGGTCGCCGACTCGAGCGCGGCAGGGGCGAGCAGGAAGCCGACCGTGACGATCGCGTTGCAGCCCTGGTCGACGAGCGAGGTCAGGTTCGCCGCGTAGTCGGTCTCGGCAGCGGACTCGACGAGGGTCGGCTCGACGCCGAGCTCCTCGGATGCGGCCTCGATGCCCTCGCGGCCCAGCTGGTTGAAGGACTTGTCGTCGAAGCCGCCGGCGTCCGAGACCATGCAGGGCAGGAAGTCGCTGGCGGCCTCGGTCGAGTCGCCACCCTCCTCGGGAGCGGAGGCGCAGCCCGCGAGCAGCGCGGCCGCACCGAACATCGCAAGGCCGCTGATCGCGGCCTTCTTCGTCGTGAACGTCACAGTGTCCTCCAAAGACGTACCCCGACGGTCGCGGGGTGGGTCCGGTTCACGTTACCGAATGTTGCGAGCGCCGCTCAGGGGGTGGGGGCCCGTGCAATCCAATGGTTATGAAGTAGCGACATTCTGCTCATATGAGCAGCGGCGTCCACCCCTGAACGGGGGTCAGCCGACGGCGGCCGAGCCGCCGGATGGGGCGCTCGGCGACTCCACCACGAGGTCGCCGGAGATGATCCGCTGCCGCAGCGCCTCGATCTCGGCGTCGAGCTCCGGCGGCACCAGGCCCGCCAGTTCGTGGTACGGCGCGATCTCCACTCCCCCGTTCTCGAGCGTGCCGATGAACGGCTCGTTCGTGAACGCGTCGTCGACGACGTCGCCCACGATCTCGACCATCGCCTGCTGCGTGTTCTTGAGCACGCTCGTCAGCAGCACGGGACGGTACTCGGCGGACAGGGTCTCGTAGCCGTCGCTGTCGACCCAGATCACCGAGACGCCTGCGCGCTCGACGGCCGCCGCCGTGGCGCCCTCGCCGACCTGGCCCGCGACCGGCAGGATGACGTCGGCGCCCTGGTCGATGAACCCCTCGGCGAGCACCTTGCCCTTGTTGACGTCCTCGAAGTCCCCCGTGAACGCGCCGTCCTGCGCCGCCTTGTCCCAGCCGAGCGCGCGCACCTGCGTGCCGTGCGCCTCGTTGTAGGCGGCCACGCCGTCGACGAAGCCGTCCATGAACAGCGTCACCGGAGGCTGGTTTCCGCCTCCGAACGTCGCCACGACACCGGTCTTCGAGACGCCTGCGGCCAGGTACCCGGCGAGGAACGCGGCCTGCGCCGTGTCGAACACCACGGGTTTCACGTTGTCGGCCTCGACGGTCTCGTCGACGATCGCGAACGCGATCTCGGGATGCTTCGACGCCTGGTCGGCGGTCGCCTCGGCGAGCTCCCATCCCACCGTGACGACGAGCCCGCACCCGGAGTCGACGGCCTGCTGCACGTTCGGGGCGAGATCCGTCTCGCCCGTGGAGACGAGCGCCTCGGCCTCGATGCCGAACTCGTCCTCGGCCTGCTGGAGCCCCTCCCAGCTCGACTGGTTGAAGGAGCGGTCCTCGAGACCGCCCGAGTTGGTCACCATCCGCGCGCAGACGTCGCCGCCGGATGCCTCGCCGCCCGCGTCGGGCGCCGCCTGGCAGCCGACCAGGGCGACGGATGCCGCTACCGCGACTCCTGCCGCGACGGCCCACCTGCTCCGATTCCGAGTCCGTCGAGGCATCCGATGCTCCTTCGATGTCGGTGCGGTCGTCCGCGGGCCGCGTCAGAGGACGTCGCTCGAACCGCCGAGGCGCAGCGCGTCGACGACGGACTTGACGCGCTGCGCATGCTCGCTCGTCGTCACGAGCAGCGCGTCGGGGGTGTCGACGACGACGATGTCGTGCACCCCGATGAGGCTGATGACCCGCTTGGCCCGGCTGACGACGATGCCGCTGGAGGCATCCGACAGCACGCGGGCGTTCTCGCCCAGGATGGCGAGCTCGCCTGACCGGCCTGCCGTGTTCAGCTTCGCGAGCGACGCGAAGTCGCCCACGTCATCCCACTGGAAGTGCCCGCGCACCACGGCGAGGCGTCCGGCTGCCGCAGCCGGCTCGGCCACGGCGTAGTCGATCGCGATCTTCTCGATCGTCGGCCAGATCCGGTCGACCGCGGGGCCGCGGGTCGCCGGGTCGTCCCACGCCTCGGCGAGTTCGACGAGCCCGGCGTGCAGGTCGGGCTTGTTCCGGGCGATCTCGGCGAGCAGCACGTCGGCGCGGGAGATGAACATGCCCGCGTTCCAGAGGTGGCGACCGCCGGCGAGATAGGACTTCGCGGTCTCGAGGTCGGGCTTCTCGACGAAGCTCGCGACGGTTTCGAGATGCTCGGTGCCGGGGACGTCGAGGGCGTCACCGCACTCGATGTACCCGAATCCGACGGCTGGCTCGGTCGGCGTGATGCCGATCGTCGCGATGTATCCGGCGTCTGCAGCGGTGATGGCCTCCTCGACGGCCTGTGCGAAGAACGCGTCACCCGAGATGACGTGGTCGGCCGCGAACGATCCGATGATGACGCCGGGCTGCCGCCGCTCGAGGATCGCGGCGGCGAGGCCGATGGCGGCCGTGGAGTCGCGGGGTTCGCTCTCGAGCACCACGTTCGCGTCCGCGAGGTCGGGCAGCTGCGCCTCGACCGCCGCCCGGTGCGCCCGACCGGTCACGACCATGATCCGCTGGTCGCCGGAGAGCGGGGCGAGACGGTCCCACGTGTCCTTGAGCAGCGTCTGGCCGGAACCCGTGAGATCGTGCAGGAACTTCGGAGCGTCCGCCCGCGAGAGCGGCCAGAGGCGCGATCCGACACCCCCCGCGGGGATGACACTGTAGAAACGATCGAGCGGTGCTTTGTGCATCAGGCCAGCGTATCCTCGACGCCGAACCACCGCATCGCATGCTCGCAAGTATCTCGACGTCGAGACAGTTAGGTTCGCCTCAGCGGCGGCGCGCCGGAGCGCCGAGTACACTCGTGGCGGGCCTTTCCGCCCCCGCGTCCATCCCGTCACCGGACGCATCACAGCCATGGAGGGTTGTTCATGCCAGACACGCAGGCAGGGACCCTGACCACCCCCAAGCCGGCGAAGCAGCGGCCGGGAGGCACGCTGTATCGCGGTCGCGAGGGCATGTGGTCATGGGTGCTCCACCGGATCACCGGCGTCGCCATCTTCTTCTTCCTCCTGGTGCACATCCTCGACACCGCGCTCGTCCGGGTGAGCCCCGAGGCGTACAACGCCGTCATGTCGACCTACCAGACCCCGATCATGGGCCTGGGCGAGGTCGCGCTCGTCGGCGCGATCGTGTTCCACGCCTTCAACGGCCTCCGCGTGATCCTCGTCGACTTCTGGACCTGGGCGACGCGCCACCAGAAGCTCCTCTTCTGGATCGTGATCGGCCTGTGGGTGGTCACCATGCTCGGGTTCGCCCCGCGCCACCTCGCCAACGTCTTCAGCCACGTCGCAGGCCACTAAGGAGCGCGCCATGTCCGTCATCGAAGCGCCCCGCTCGCCTGTCCGCCCCGCACCGAAGCGCGGCGTGAACCTCGAGAAGTGGGGCTGGATCTACATGCGCATCTCGGGCGTCGTGCTCGTGGTGCTCGTCTTCGGCCACCTCTTCGTCAACCTCATGGTGGGCGAGGGCGTGAACGCCATCAACTTCGGCTTCGTGGCCGGCAAGTGGGCCGACCCGTTCTGGCAATGGTGGGACGTGCTGATGCTGTGGCTCGCCCTGATCCACGGCGCCAACGGCATGCGCACCGTCGTGAACGACTACACCTCGCCCGGCACCGTGCAGAAGATCCTGAAGGGCGCGCTGCTCGCGGCCGTCGTTGTCCTGCTCGTGCTCGGCACGCTCGTCGTCTTCACCTTCGAGCCGTGCCCCGCCGGGTCGCCGGCCGACCTGCTGCCCTCGTTCTGCACCGCCTAGGAGACCAGTGACCAGCGAGAACCACGTCGAGACGCAGGTCGTCGACGGCGTCCACTACCACCAGTACGACATCGTCATCGTCGGCGCCGGCGGCGCGGGCATGCGCGCCGCGATCGAGGCCGGCCCCGGCGCGAAGACCGCCGTGATCTCCAAGCTCTACCCGACGCGCTCGCACACGGGCGCCGCGCAGGGCGGCATGGCCGCGGCCCTCGCGAACGTCGAGGAGGACAGCTGGGAGTGGCACACCTTCGACACCGTCAAGGGCGGCGACTACCTCGTCGACCAGGACGCGGCCGAGATCCTCGCGAAGGAGGCCATCGACGCGGTCATCGACCTCGAGAACATGGGCCTGCCGTTCAACCGCACCCCCGAGGGCAAGATCGACCAGCGGCGATTCGGCGGCCACACCCGCGACCACGGCAAGGCGCCGGTGCGCCGGGCCTGCTACGCGGCCGACCGCACCGGCCACATGATCCTGCAGACGCTGTTCCAGAACTGCGTGAAGCTCGGCATCGAGTTCTACAACGAGTACTACGCGCTCGACCTCGTGATGACCGAGGTCGACGGCGTCGAGCAGCCGTCGGGCGTCGTCGCCTACGAGCTCGCGACCGGTGAGCTGCACGTCTTCCAGGCCAAGGCCGTGATCTTCGCGACCGGCGGCTTCGGCAAGGTCTACAAGACCACCTCGAACGCGCACACGCTCACCGGGGACGGCGTCGGCATCATCTGGCGCAAGGGCCTGCCGCTCGAGGACATGGAGTTCTTCCAGTTCCACCCGACCGGCCTCGCGGGCCTCGGCATCCTCCTCACCGAGGGAGCGCGAGGCGAGGGCGCCATCCTGCGCAACGCCTCCGGAGAGCGGTTCATGGAGCGCTACGCCCCGACCATCAAGGACCTCGCACCCCGCGACATCGTCGCGCGGTGCATGGTCCAGGAGGTCGCCGAGGGTCGCGGCGCCGGGCCGCACAAGGACTACGTGCTGCTCGACTGCACGCACCTCGGCGCGGAGGTCCTCGAGACCAAGCTCCCCGACATCACCGAGTTCGCGCGCACCTACCTGGGCGTCGACCCGGTGTACGAGCCCGTCCCCGTGATGCCGACCGCCCACTACGCGATGGGCGGCATCCCGACCAACGTGAGCGCCGAGGTGCTCTCCGACAACACCACCGTCGTGCCCGGCCTCTACGCAGCCGGCGAGTGCGCGTGCGTCTCGGTGCACGGCTCGAACCGACTCGGCACGAACTCGCTGCTCGACATCAACGTCTTCGGCAAGCGCGCCGGCCGCAACGCGGTCGAGTACGTGAAGACGGTCGACTTCACGCCCCTGCCCGAGGACCCCGCCGCCTTCGTGCGCGGCATGCTCGACGAACTCCGCGAGTCGACCGGCACCGAGCGCATCGCCGCGATCCGCAAGGAACTGCAGGACGAGATGGACAAGGGCGCACAGGTGTTCCGCACCGACGAGTCGCTCGCCCACGTGGCATCCGTCATCGCCGGCCTCCGGGAGCGCTACAAGAACATCGCCGTGCAGGACAAGGGCAAGCGGTTCAACACCGACCTGCTCGAGGCCGTCGAACTGGGCTTCCTGCTCGACCTCGCCGAGGTGGTCGTGCACTCCGCACGCAACCGCGAGGAGAGCCGCGGCGGCCACATGCGCGACGACTTCCCCAACCGCGACGACGAGAAGTTCATGCAGCACACGATGGCCTACCTGTCGGGCGACGCGCACTCGTCGGACGCCGCCGACCACATCCGACTCGATTGGAAGCCGGTCACCGTGACGCGCTACCAGCCCATGGAGAGGAAGTACTGACATGAGCTCAGCGACGCTCGAGCAGCCGCCCGCACAGGCCGCCCCGATCTCCTCCTTCACGGTCACGTTCCTGATCCGCCGGTTCGACCCGGACGTCGACACCGAACCGCGCTGGCAGGACTTCGACGTCGAGATGTACCCGACCGACCGTGTGCTCGACGCGCTGCACAAGATCAAGTGGGAGCAGGACGGCTCGCTCACGTTCCGCCGGTCGTGCGCGCACGGCATCTGCGGCTCCGACGCGATGCGCATCAACGGGCGCAACCGCCTCGCGTGCAAGACGCTGATCAAGGACCTCGACATCTCGAAGCCGATCTACGTCGAGGCGATCAAGGGCCTGCCGCTCGAGAAGGACCTCATCGTCGACATGGAGCCGTTCTTCGCGAGCTACCGCGAGGTGCAGCCGTTCCTCCAGGCGAAGTCGGCACCCGAGCCCGGCAAGGAGCGCGTGCAGTCGGTCGCCGAGCGCGCGATCTTCGACGACACGACCAAGTGCATCCTGTGCGCCGCGTGCACGTCGAGCTGCCCCGTCTTCTGGACCGACGGCCAGTACTTCGGCCCCGCCGCGATCGTCAACGCGCACCGGTTCATCTTCGACTCGCGCGACGACGAGGCGAAGGTCCGCCTCGACATCCTGAACGACAAGGAGGGCGTGTGGCGCTGCCGCACGACCTTCAACTGCACCGAGGCCTGCCCCCGCGGCATCGAGGTGACGAAGGCCATCGCCGAGGTGAAGCAGGCGGTCATGCGCGGCCGCCCCTGATCGTCGCGCGAACCAGGGTTCGGCGCCGAGGCATCCGACCGGGATGCCGCAGCGCGGACATCGATGAAGGGCCGGTGCCACGAGCACCGGCCCTTCATCGTTCCCGGGTGTCCCCCTCTGGCCACCCGAGCTGCGGCCCCCCAGCCGCGCCTCGTCGGGGGCCCAGGGCGGCGGCCTTCGTCAGGCCACCGCCCTACTGCCCGGTCATCCGGCGGCGTCCCCTCTCCGTCGCCGGCTGATCGCGATCACGACGGCGATGCCGCCCAGCAGCAGCAGGCCCGCGCCCGCCCAGACCCACGGTCCGCCGGCGAAGCCGGTCGCCGCCATGGGCTGCGGCACCGAGACGGTCACCGACGAGTCGGCGCAGACGATCGGGTCGTCGGGGAAGTCCTGGTTGCCGTAGCAGACCTCTCCCGTGTTCACGATCGACGTCACCTTCGCCGTGGGCCTCAGGGTCACCTTCAGGGTCACCGGTGGCGCCGTGGTGATGTTCGGCCCGAGCACGCCCAGCAGGTCGCATCGGAGTGCTCCGCCGTAGCCGGCTCCGTCCTTGCCGGTCACCTCGCAGTTCTCCCAGCGCGGGAACGCGGGAGCCGGCTCCGTCGTGATCGCGTCGACCTTGAGGTCGGCCGGGATCTCGTCGAACAGGGTCACCGGGTCGGCGGCACCGATGCCGGTCGACGTCACCTGGAGCGTGTAGTCGAACGTGGATCCCGGCTTCGCCGTCGTCACGCTGGACGTCTTCTCGATGTCGAGCAGCGGCGGCCGCTCGATCGCGCAGGTCGGCAGCGCCTGCGGGTAGGCGGCGAGCACCGTCTGCGACGGGTTCACCGAGAACGTCACCGAGAGCGGCTCCTTGGTGATGATCCACGGGTTCGCGGGGTCACCGCTCGGCGTGTAGGTCTCACCGCGCCACGGGAACGTCGGCGTCGTCTCGTCCAGGATCAGGTCGAGGAACCTGGTACCGGGCACCACCGAACTCGGATCGGCGAGGTCGGCCTCCGTCACCGGACGCCAGCCCGGGAACTCGAACGGCACGCCGTTGCCGTCGACTTCCGCACCCGGCCACAGGAGTCGGCCGTCTCGGGCATCCCACGGGATGGTGTCGACCTGCGTGAGCGAGCCGTCGGCGCTGGTCCACGTGACGGTGATGTCACCCGGCTCGACGTTGTCCGTCGCCTGCACGTTGAAGTACAGCCATGGGACATCCGCGATGCATCGGACGTACGCGGCGGGCGCGACGCGCTTGACCGGAACCTCGGCTTCGGCGCAGTCGATGCCGTCGCCCTCCGCGGTGAGCGGGTCGGGGAACTCCACGCACGCCTCGTTCGGGATGGGCGTGTCATCGAGCGGCGGCACGTCCGGCGGCGGCGCGTTCGGGTCGACCGCCGGCGGGGTCACGATCGGCGGCTCCGGCAGCATCCGCACCGGGATCCGGATCTCGGTGACCAGGCCCTCCGGGTAGATCCCGGTGTACTCCGCCGCGAAGGCGCTGTCGGTGGGACCGGAGGTCTGCGTCCAGCCGGCGCCCGGGCTGAACGTGGCCGGGCCGGTGACCTCGAGCGTCGGGTCGATCTGGTCGGTGACCAGGAGCCCGTCGACCGCGTCGGCCAGGTTCGTGACCGTCAGCACCCACTCGAACTCGTCGCCCGACTCGACCGCCGTCTCGCCCTCGGCGAGTTCGGCCGCCTTCTCGATCTGGACGTCGAACTCCGGCGCGGTGTTCGTGATATCGCATCGGACCTGCTGTCCGGGCTCCAGCGTCAGGACGTCCACCGCGAGGTCGGCCGGCGCGTCGCCGTCGTTGGTCACGACACAGACCCACGGTCCGGGCTCGAAGAGCTCCCAGAACGGGAAGTCCGCGGACTCGCCCAGCAGGTAGGCCGTGTTGGCCTCCAGTTCGGCCGGGCCCGCGGTGCCCTGGCCCTCGAGCGCGACGACGTCGCCGTCGGTCGCCGTGAGCGTCCACAGCGTCGGCGGGTAGTCGGCGGCGATCTCGGCCGGCTCGACGGTCTTGACCAGTTCGAGCGTCGGCGGGATGTCGACGTTCTCGATCGTGCAGTCGACGGTCGCACCCAGCTGGGTCACGGTCAGCGTGGCGCTCACCGCACCCGGCGTGCTCACCAGGGTGAATGCGTCCTCGCCCTGCGGCGAGGTGCACGTCCAGGTCGCGTCGACCTCGTACTCCACGCCGTTCTCCCAGAGGACCGAGACCTCGTTGAGGGTGTAGCCGACGTTCAGCTCGACCGGGCCCGAGGCGGTTCCCGCGCCGCCGAACCCGTCGTCGGCGGCCGACGCCGACACGGTCCAGTCAGCCGCGACGCCGTCGCCGCCGTACTGGTTGTCGACGATCTTCTCGAGGTTGACGGTCTGCGTGCACTCGACCTCGTTCGTGATCGTGTACGTGTTGACCGTGGCGTCGAGCGTGTACGTGCCCGAGCCGTTGTCGTTCGGGTTCACGACGATGCAGCCCTCGGGCACGGTGACATCCGTCTCGCCGACCGCGACCTCGTCGCCGATGGCGAAGGGTCCTTCCTCGACGCCCCAGTCGACGTTCGTGCCGTCGATGGTGCCCTGCGCGGTGAAGCCGTCCGGCAGGTCGGGGTCGTTCCACGCGATCGGCTCACCGCCGTCGATGACCCAGTCCTTCAGGACCTCGACGAGCACCGGCACGTCGAAGCAGGCGTCGTCGGACCAGCTTCCGCCGGACACCACGGTCGCGGTGTTCA
The DNA here is from genome assembly GCF_004006235.1 of Agromyces sp. LHK192. Classification (NCBI taxonomy): domain Bacteria; kingdom Bacillati; phylum Actinomycetota; class Actinomycetes; order Micrococcales; family Microbacteriaceae; genus Agromyces; species Agromyces sp. LHK192. The sequence continues at coordinate 1,345,599 of NZ_CP034753.1, read as the reverse complement.
GCAGGCCCTGCCCGCCCTCGCCCTCGCAGACCAGCGACGGGTCGTCCTGCGCCTCGCCGACCGTGAATGCGATCGTCACGACGAAGGTGTGCGTCGCACCGCCGGCGAGCGGCTGGTCCTCGACGATGACATCGCTCGTCGGGCTCGCGCCGTTCCAGGCCGGGTTCACGGTGACGTCGCCGCTCGTGACCTCGCGGTCGGTGATGGTCACCGCGCCGGCGAAGTCGGGCTCGTCGATCAGGTCGTAGACGACCTGCAGGTCGGCGCTGCTGTTCGTCACCGTGATCTCGTACGTCGCCTCGAAGCCGTCACCGACCGCGGTCACCTCGCCGTCCGTCGTCTTGGAGATGATCGGACGGGCCGGGGTGTCGCAGCCGGTGTCGGACTGCGGCACGCCGTCACTGGTCAGCGTCGCCGTGTTGAGGAAGCCGACGTTCGGCTCCTCCTCCGTCGCGTCGCAGGTCAGCGTCGTCGGGTCCTCGAATGCGGCGGCGTCGACGTTCGCCGTGACCGTCACGGTGTACGTGTGCACCGCGTCGATGCCGATCACCTTCGGAGCCGGTCCGACGATGACCTCGGTCGGGTCGGCCTCGGGGTCGACCCACTCGCCGGTGTCGCCCTCGCCCGACCACTCGGCCGACTCGATGTCGATCGAGGGACCGAAGTTCAGGGTGTCCGACAGCGTGTACGTCGACACGAAATCGGAGTTGCCGGTCACCGTGATGTCGTACACGAGGGTCCACAGGCCGTCGCCGTCCTGCGTCACGGTCGGGTCGTCCTTCTCGACGGTCGGGCGTCCGCCCTCCTCGATCGAGGTGCAGTCGTCGGACTCGCGCTCGATCTCGCCGCTCGTGAGCAGCACGGAGTTGAAGAAGCCCTTGCCGGGGCCGACCTCGGCGTCGCACTCGCGATCCCCGGCCGGAAGGCCGGCGGGAACCGTGACGTTGAACGTCAGGGTGTACACCGCGGTGTCGCCGGCGAGGATCGGCACCGACGTCGCCAGGGTGATCGGTCCGCCGGGGTAGGCCACCGGGGCCGCCCCGTTGATCGAGACCGTGTTGTACACCACACCGCTCGCGAACGCCGGGGTGTCGGTGAGCGAGTAGTACGACGGCTTCGCACCCGGGTGCGAGTTGTCGACCGTGACCGTGTAGCTCACGTTCCACGAGGCATCCGGCTGCTGGGCAGCGGTCGCACCGCTCTTGACCACCGTCGGCGCGCTCGGCGCGTCACAGGCGGTGTCGGGCGTCGTGACGCCGCCGACCGTGAGGAGGCCCGCGTTGTTGAACGCTCCGTCGGCGTCATCGGCCGGGCACGCGGTCTGCGCGGGCGTGAGTTCGGGGCCCTCGACGGCGATCCCGGAGACCGTGATCAGCCAGACGTCGGAGCCGGCGCCGGCCAGGTAGCGGTCGACGACGAGGTCGCCGGAGCCGGCCCACGGCAGCGGAGCCGGCCCGCCGTTGAGCGTCACCGCGTAGGTGGCGCCGGTGAGGTCGATGCCCGCCCCGAAGTGCAGTTCGTCCTCGAGCGAGTACGGGCCGCCGATCGCGCCGCCGTTGGTGACGTCGATGCGGTACTGGATGCTCCAGGTGCCGTCGGCGGCCTGGGTCACCGAGCCGGGCACGACCGACTTCACGTGCGTGATCGTCGGCGGCAGCACCTGCACGCAGCCCGTCGCATCCTGCTCCTGGTTGCCGCTGACCAGCGTCGCCGTGTTGTTCAGGCCGGCGTCGCTCGGGCAGCGGTAGGCGCCGTCCTCGGCGTCGATGTCGACCGTGACGGTGATCTGGTACACGTGCGCGGCGGCGCCGCCCGCGAGGGAGACGTCATCGGCCAGCAGGGTGTTCGATCCGCCGTTCCAGCCGGCGACCGGGGTCACTCCCGGCGGCACCGAGATGATGTCCGGTCCGTCGGTGATCGTCACGGAGGCCGGCAGGTCGAGCTCGTCCTCCAGGTCGTAGATCACGCCGGTCGTGGCGGACGGGTTGGTAACCGTGATGGTGTACGGCAGCGTCCACGTTCCGTTGTTGTTGTCGACGGCGGTGCCGCCGACCTTGACGATCGTGGGTTTGACCGGCAGCACGCAGTCGGATGCCTCGTACGGCGTCTCGTTGACCGTCATGGTCGCGGTGTTGAGGAACCCGACGGTGCCCGGGGTGCCGCCGTCGCAGGCGGTCGGGCTCGTCCCGCCGAAGTTCGCCCCCGGTGCGACGGTCGCGTTCACCGTCACCTGCCAGGTGTGCGAGGAGTTCGGTGCGAGCGCAGGCTCGCCGGTGAACTCCTGCACGTCCGCGAACGGGACGGTCCATGCGGTCAGCGCTCCGAGCGTCGGCGTGATGCGCTGGTAGCTCGCACTGTTCACCGTGACGGAGGAGCCGAATTCGAGCTGGTCCTCGAGCGAGTAGGTCAGCGACGCGAAGGCGCTCGGGTTCGTGGCGACGATGTCGTACGTGATGTTCCACGAACCGTTCGCCTGGGGCACGGGCACCGCGGCGGTCTTCGTGATCGTCGGCACCACCGGACGGAGCGTGTTCGTCACGACGCAGTCCGCCTGGTCGCCCGGGTCGAGCGCGGGCAGGCTGGTGCCGTTGTTCGCGCCGGGTACGCCGTTCAGGGTGCAGTTCCAGACGCCGGGCAGGAACTGGTCGGCGTCGGGGAGGCTCGTCGACTCAGCCAGCGTGATGGGCAGGCCTGCTTCGATCTCGACGTAGCCGCCGGTGGTGCCGGCGACCGGTCCGACGGGCGTCCCGCCGAGCGGGGTCGCGCTCAGCATCCAGTTCGTCGGGGAGACGCTCGAGCCGACCACCTCCTTGACGAGGCGGATCTTCGGCGGGATGGGGTCGTTGGAGACGATGCACGTGCCCGCGCCGAGCGCGGGGAGCGTGATCGTGTCGGTGTCCACGAACGGCCCCGAGTTGCCGACGCGGCACTGGATGCCGGTCTGCTCCCAGCCGGGGAGTCCACCGCTCTCGGAGATCGTGTAGGCGTGGCCGGGCCGGACCATCACGATGCCGCCGCTCGTGGTGTTCGCCGGCGCGAGGCCGGGCACCGACGGCGTGTCGGACGGCGTCGCGGTCAGGTTCCACGCCGACGGGTCGCCGGGGATGCCGTCCTCGTTGGTCGTGTCCTTGATCAACGTCAGCAGGGCGGTCTGGTTCACCGCGGTGCATTTCACCCGGAGTCCGAGGAAGACGATGACACCACCGTTGGCGCCGTCCGCGAAGCCGGGGATCACGTTGCCCTGGGCGTCGACCTGCACGCAGAACCAGCTGCCGGTCGCCGGCGGGGTCGGCTCGGCGCCCTCGGTGAGCGTCTGGACGTAGCGCGGGTCACCCGACTCGGTGAGCACGTACCGCACGTTCGGGGTCACCGGGGCGGTTGCCCCGGGCGTTCCGGACGCGCCGTTCGGCCCGGGAAGGGCGCCCCCGGGTGCGACGGCGTCGAGCACCCAGGAGGTGACGGGCGATGTGCCGTTCGCGACGGACTTCTCCAGGGTCAGTTGAGCGTCGCACTGGATCGTGTTGGTGATCCGGTAGGTGTTGGCCCCCGCGTTCAGCGTCGGCGAGTACGGCAGGGCGGCGTCGACACCGGCGCCGTTGGCCTGCGTGACGCGGCTGCTCACCACTCGGCACAGGTCGCGGTTGCCGAACTGCACCGGCGTCTCGTTGATCTGCACCGTGCCGCCGGAGGTGAACCCGGTGCGCGTCGTGCCCCAGTCCTGCGCGCTGCCGTCGAGCAGCAGGCCCGCCGAGATGCCGACCGGCTGGCTGCCGTTGGGGAACGTCTGGCCGTTGACGACCCACTGCTTCTCGACCGTGACGTCGGCCTGCGGCTGGGGCGGCCGGTTCCACACCGTACAGGTGACGGCGACGGTCGGATCCACGCCGACCGTGAACCCGGTCGCGCCGATGTTGGTCACGGGCACGGATGCCCCGTTGTCGAGGCGCGAACACACCGCGTTCTGGCCGCCCGTGGTCACGATCGAGTATCCCGGCTGCACCGTCTCGGTGATGTTGACCGAGCCGGTCGTGCCCGACGTGGCGAACTGGAGCGGGAAGTTCACCGCACCGGTGCCGTCGGTCAGGCCGTCCTGCGACGCCGGGGTCACGCCGGGCGACGACGTCTGCGCCGTGAACTCCCAACCCGGGGTCGGGGTGGCACCGGTCTTCTGCTCGCCGGTCGTGCCCGCGGCGACGACCTGCTTGACGACGGACACCGAACCCTCGCAGTCGCCGAGCGCGAGGTTGCGCAGCGCCGTGCCGGCCTCGGCGTAGTCGTCGGTCTGGTAGTAGTCGGAGTTCACCGTCGGGCCGGAGATCGCGACCAGGTTGTCGGGCGAGCCGCCGATGCCGGCACCGACGCCGACCGCGACCATGCGCGTGCCGAGCGCCTTCACGGCGTTGGCGGAGAAGATGCCGTTCTCGACCTCGCGGAATCGGGTGCGGTTGCCCGGGCCCTCATCGTTGCCGTACACCGTCGGGTTGCCGTCGGTGAGGATCACGGCGAGGTCGTAGGAGACGCCGCTCGCCGCGACCTGCGAGATGCCGCGGTCCCAGTTGGTCGCCTCGACCGGGGTGCCGAACCCGTCGATGTGGTTCTTCACCGTATTTCCGCCGGCCGGCGTCGATACCGCGGTGATGCCGAGGTTGGACCCGACGCTCGCCGGGGCGACGTTGTTGAACGTGAAGATGCCGACGCGCGACGGGGTGCCAGTCAGTGCATCGACGAAGCCCTTCGCGGCGTTCTTCAGCTGCGTCTCGTACGGGGCGACCGACCCGGAGAGGTCGATGATGAGCGCGACGTCGATGCCGCACTGCTGGACGCCTGGCGGGTTGTTGCGCGAGTTCTGCCAGATGCCGCCGGAGGCCCGGTTGTTGTCATTGCCCGTGGCGATCATGAAGTTCGCCTGGGAGGTCTGCGACGAGCCGCTGGTGACGGCCGCGGTGATGAACCGGTACGGCGCCGAAGCCGGCGACGTGCCGATGGCGAGGGTGTCGTTCGAGAACCAGCCGCCCGGGACGTCGTTCGGCGGGGTGCGCTGGATCACGAAGTACGTCGCGCCGGTGGGCTGGGGCACGGTGAAGGTGCAGACGCCCGCGGCGGTCGAGGTGCAGACCGACCAGGGCTGGCCGACCGGAGCGCCCGGGGCGCCGCCGACGTTCGTCCAGAGCTCGAGCTGCACGTCGCCGAGACCCGACACGCTCGCGGGTCCGGTGCGGTCGCCGCCGACCTGGACGGTGATGGTGGCCGGCTCGATGAACTCCCACTCGAACGTGCAGTTCGCGAACTTCTGCGTGGGCGAACCATTCGTGTTGCTGTAGGTGACGGTGCGAGCGCCTTCGTTCCAGGTGGGGTCGCCGCCACCTGATCCACCGGTGGTGCAGGTGAAGTCCTGGAGCACGTATCCGGCCGGCGCGGCGTCGGCGTAGAGCGTGTACGTCGCGTTCCGGGGCACTGAGCGCGTCACGCCCGAGACGAAGTTGTAGTTGTCGCTGTTGCTCGAGCGGATCGCGTGGAGGTCCCAGTCGTTCGGGCCCGCGGTTCCGCCGTTGACGTCGTTGGTGATCGTGAGGTTCGCGCAGTTCGTCGTGCAGTTCGCGGTGTCCGCCGGGTAGACGGCCATCGGCGTGATCAGTCCGGGGCCGAGGTCGTCGGCCGGGGGCACGGTCGCTTCATCGGCAGGCGGCGCCTGCTGGTTCTCCGCAGGGGGCTCGGTCTTCGGCTCCTCGGTCGCAGGCTCCTCGACCGGGGCCTCCGTCTTCGGCTCCTCCACCGGCGGCTCGGCCGGCGGCTCCGACGCGGGCTCCTCGACCGGGGCTTCCGTCGACGTCTGCTCGGTCGCCTCCGTCCCGGCATCCGTCTTCGCGGTCTCGGTCGACGTCGTCGCCGGGTCGACCGGCGTCTCGCCGGCGAGCGCGACGGTGGGCAGGCCGAGCGCCAGCATGGCGGCGATGGTCGCCGAGGCGATCGCCGCGGTCACGCCGCGGCGGCGACGATGTTCACGCTCCCGCCGCGAGCGTCGAGTCGGAAGGGAGTGCTCGGGATTCGTTCGGGTCGTCATCGCCTCGTACCTTCGCCGTGCGCATCCCACCCCAAGGGGATACGCGATCGGCGTCAGTCAACCAGTCGGCGAGCCAACCCGACAGATCCTCATCGCCACCAAAAGGGGTGCCACCCGAACGGGGGGCACCCGAATCGGGCGCGGTGATTCGACCCCCTCGCCCGGGTGCGTCGACGAGCGGGTCGATTGCTGCCTGTACGTGTTACCGAACGGTGTCGCGCCTCCCCCGCTGTCCCGCGACGGCGCGCGTGAGCGCCGCACCCAACAGCAACAGCACCGCCGCCCAGGGCACGAGGCCCGAGGCATCCGTGCCGGTACCGGCGATCTGGTTCGTGCCCGAGCCGACCGCGCCGGGCGTGGTGCCCGGGGTGCCCGACGGCCTCGACGGCTGATCGGGCGCCGCATTGCAGTTCGGTGTCGGCGGCGGGTACGCCGTGATGACGTCGGTCGACGGGTTCACGCGGATCTCCACGACGGCCTGATCGCGCAGGTCGTAGAACGGCGCCGCCGGGTCGAGGATCCAGGTGCCGTCGGGCAGCAGGGTCCAGCCCGGCCAGTCCGTCGGGTTGTTCTGGGCGTCGACCTCGGCCCCCGGCCAGAGCTGGCTCCCCGAGACCGGATCGCCGGATGTCCAGCCCGGCGGCAGCGTGACGTAGTCCACCTGGGACGCACCGTCGGCGAGGATGGCCGCCTCATCGCCGGCCGGGATCGAGGGATCGTGAGCGGCGTACGCCGCGGGCGTCCACCAGATCAGGGCCACGACCGGAAGGCCGTCCATGTTCTCGGGCGTGATCGAATAGGTGAAGTACGGCGTGTCGTTGATGCACTGCGCGAAGCCGTCGAGCAGGACCGACTTGACCGGCGTCGTGGTCTCGTCGCACGCGACGAGCGGCGCAGCCTCGCCCTCGGGCGCGGGCGCGGCCTCGACGCAGACCGAGTTCACGAGGTCGGGGATCGGCAGCGCCGGGTCGGGCTGGGCCAGGTCGCCCACCTCGACGTCGAACGTGAACGTCGCACCGGGGTAGGCGATCGGCCCGAACGGACCGGGCGCCGTCTGGCTGAACGACACCTCGCCCTCGACCGACTCGTCGACCTCCCAGCCGGCGGGGGCGACCGCCGACCCCGTGACGTAGGTCGTTCCGGCCGGGATCACGTCGGTCACGATCGGGCCGTACACCGGATCCGTCCGGTCGTTCCACACGTTCACCGTGTAGGTGATGACGTCCGGAGGGGCGTCGCCCGAGTCCACCGGGTTCTCCCCGCCCTCGTGCGACCACAGCTTCTCGATCGCGAGCGCGGGATCGGCGACCGGGTGATCGGTCGTGCATTCCGGTTCGCCGGGGGTCTCCGGCGGAAGCATCCCGCCGGCCTCCGGGCACCGGCCGGGTGGCGTGGGCGTGACGACGTTGTCGAGGCTCGCGCCCTGCGCGTCGGCGTCGACCACCACGCTGAACGTGACGGATGCCTGGGTGCCCGGGTCGAGCTGGGCGATCGCCCACGTCAGCACGGATCCCGACCTGGTCAGGCCGGCGGGCAGCGGCTCCTGCAGCACGGCGTCGTCGAGCACGCCCGTCAGGTCGTCGAGCACCACGGCGTTCACGACGGTCGCCTCCGACGGGTTGTACGCGTGGAGCGTGTACGTGACGAGATCACCCGGATGCACCGTGGTCCCGCTCGGCGGCACCGACGTCTTCCACGCGGTGAACTCCGGCGTCGGATGCTCCGTACCGCACGGCTCGGGACAGTTGGTGAGCACCAGGTTGCGCAGCACCGTGCCCGGCAGCACGTCGTCATCCACCGTCACCCGGTAGGTGATGAGCAGCGTCTGCCCCGGCTCGAGCGTGTCGATCGAGACGACCAGCCGGTCGGGTTGGCCGTTCCACACGGCCGAGACACCGGCCGGTGGCGACACGAGGCCGTCGAACGTGACGTACGGAGCGAGCTGCGAGATGTCGTCGAGCACCTCGAGATCGGTCGCCGCCGGGCCGCTCACGTGCTCGACCGTCAGCGTGTAGTCGATCACGTCACCGGGGTCCACCGCGCTGCCGCTCGCGGGGTCGGAGGACTTCGTCACCTCCCAGACGGGTTCCACGGGTTCGTCCGGCTCGTTGACGACCGTGCAGTGCACGGTCTTCTCGGCGAGTGCGGTGACGCGCCAGCCGAGGTCCCCGACCAGCTGCACGGGCACGCCCGGTCCGTGGGCGCCGATGCGGCAGGCGACCCCCGTCATCGTGTAGCCGTCGCGATCCTCTTCGCTGAACTCGACCTGACGGCCGCCGTCGCCGATGCGGTCGACCGTGAAGGGCGAGGTCGCACCGCCGCCGCCGGTCGTACGGGTCGAGGGCGTCACGTCGTCGGACTCGGCGGCGAAGGTCCAGCCACCGGCAGGCGACCCGTCGACGACCTTGTGCACGATCACCTCGCCACGGCACTTCTCGGGGTCGTGGCCGCCCGGTTCGCCGCCGTGACCGCCGTGGCCGCCGGATGAGCCGCGCGCCGACGTCAGGTCGGAAGCACCGGACTCGTCACGGGGGCACCGGTCATCGGGCGTGCAGTCGTCCTTCCCGCCCTTCGAACGCCGGTCCTCGCACTCGTCGACGGGCGTGCAGTCGTCCTCGCCGCCCTTCGATCGCTGGTCCTCGCACTCGTCGACGGGCGTGCAGTCATCCTTCCCGCCCTTCGAACGCCGGTCCTCGCACTCATCGACGGGTTTCGGGTCGGATCCCTTTCGGGCGTCCGCGGCGGTCGAGTCGGTCGCGTGCACGGTCGCGGCCGCGGCATCCGGTGCGGGTGCCGGCGCTGGTGCCGGCGCCGGTGCGGGCGCGGACTCCGGCGCTGGTGCCGGTGCGGGCTCAGGGGCAGGAGCAGGTTCCGGCACCGGCGCGGGCTCCGGCGCAGGCGCCGGTTCCGGTGCGGGCGCGGGCTCCGGCGCAGGCGCCGGTTCCGGTGCGGGCGCGGGCTCCGGCGCAGGCGGCGGCTCCGGTGCCGGCGCGGGCTCCACCGCGGGGGCGGCCGCCGGATCGACCGCGACGGCAGCCGCCGGATCGACGCCCTCCTCCGCCGACGCGACCGCCGGAACGCCGAACAGGACGAGCCCTCCGATGACGACGGCTGCGACCGCCGCGAGCGCACGGCCATGCGTTCGCCGTGCAGTTCCACGCTGAGGTCTGGCAGTGCTGGACATGAGTGCCTCCGTCGATGTCGGAGCCGGCTCGAATCGGGTCAGCCCTCCCACGATCCCACCGAACGATCCGAAACCCAAGATTTCCTGAAGAAATTCCCCACGAATTGGGGCCATTGCCCCGTGATTGCCTGACTTTTCGAGATTGGACGCTCCGTTTCGCAGCTCCGTGAGGGCCTCCGACCCGATGATCACGCCGGCTTCCCTCGCCGCCGCGCCCGCCTCGCTATCGTGTGCGTGTGGGTGATCGCACGCCGGGGGGCGGTGAGGAGGCGCGCGCGGGCGCGCCCGCCGACGACGACCGCGAGACCCAGGCCGAGCGGCTGACCTCCACAGGACAGGACCTCCGGGAGCGGTTCGACCCGCAGATCCAGCAGGTGACGAAGCTCACGCAGCGCACGATGGCGCTCTTCCCGGTGCGGGTGTGGCGGCACTTCCTCGCGCAGAACGGCTTCATCCTCTCGTCGGGCATGAGCTACCAGTCGCTGTTCGCGGTGTTCGCCGGCATCTACGTCGTGTTCGCGATCGCCGGGCTCTGGCTCATCAACTCCCCCGACCTGATGGACGCCTTCGTCAGGCTCGTGAACACGCTCGCGCCGGGCCTCATCGGGCCCGACGGCGTCGTCACCGAGGACGCCCTCACCCAGATCGCCGAGAACAGCACGGGAGTGGTCGGCTGGACGGGCGCGATCGCCCTGGGCAGCTTCATCTGGACGGCGATCGGATTCGTGACGTACGCGAGGATCGCCGTGCGGAGCATGTTCGGGCTCCCGAAGGACACCCGGTCGTACACGCTCCTGAAGGCCCGCGACTTCGTCGCGGCCCTGGCGTTCGGCCTCACCCTGTTCGTGGCGACCGTGCTGTCGATCATCACGACGAGCTTCATCGACTGGGGGCTGGGCCTGCTCGGCTGGGACCTCGAGTCGCGGACGAGCACCTTCTTCGTCCAGACCGGCGCGTTCATCGTGGTGTTCGCCATCGACACGCTCGCGCTCGCGGCCCTGTTCCGGTTCCTGTCGGGTGCGGCGATGCCCTGGCGCAGGATGTGGGCCGGGTCGCTGCTCGGCTCGGGCGGGCTCACCGTGATCCAGCTGTTCAGCTCGGTCGTGCTCGCGTTCACCAGCTCGAACCCGCTGCTGACGACCTTCGCCGTCTTCATCGGGCTCCTGCTGTGGTTCCGGGTCACGAGCATCGTGATCCTGGTCGCGGCGTGCTGGGTCGCCGTCGAGGCATCCGATCGCAACGAGTCGCTCCGCTCGGTGACGGCCGAGCAGCTGGAGTTCGAGCGTCGTCAGCAGGAGCACGCCGCGCTCGTCACCGCGGCGCAGGTCAAGGTGCGGATGTCACGCGAGGAGCTCGAAGGCGCGGGGTGGTTCGGTCGACTCTCCGCGCGCCGTGCACTCGACCGCGCCGAGGCCGAGCTCGCGGAACTCGAGGCCTCGCCGCCGGAGGCTCCGCCCCGACCGCAGGCGCCGTGGTCGTCGGCCGGCTCCCGGCAGAAGGATGTCGGACCGCTCCCGTAGGATCGGACGCATGCCCTCGAAGCCCCTGCGCATCGCCACCGCCAACGTGAACGGCATCCGGGCGGCCTACCGGAGGGGCATGGGCGCGTGGCTCGACGCACGCGACATCGACATCCTCGCGCTGCAGGAGGTCCGGGCCTCGACCGACGACCTGACCGGCCTCCTCGGCGACGGCTGGGACGTCCTGCACGACCCGGCCTCGGCGAAGGGTCGCGCCGGCGTCGCGATCGCGAGCCGCAACGCGGCCCACATCCACCGCGTCGAATTCGGCACGACCGACTTCGACACCGCAGGTCGCTGGCTCGAGGCCGACTACGAGGTGGGCGGGCGCATCGTCACGGTCGTGAGCGCCTACGTGCACACCGGCGAGGCCGACACCCCGAAGCAGGTCGAGAAGTTCCGCTTCCTCGATGCGATGGAGGCCCGGCTGCCCAAGCTCGCCGAGCACAGCGAGTACGCCGTCGTGATGGGCGACCTCAACGTCGGCCACCGCACGCTCGACATCAAGAACTGGAAGGGCAACCTCAAGAAGGCCGGGTTCCTCCCCGAGGAGCGCGCGTATTTCGATCGGTTCGTCGGCGCCGAGGGCGAGGACGGCTACAACGACGGTGCCGGGCTCGGCTACGTCGACGTCGGCCGGAAGACGGCCGGCGAGGTCGCGGGCCCGTACACGTGGTGGAGCTGGCGCGGCAAGGCTTTCGACAACGACGCCGGCTGGCGCATCGACTACCAGCTCGCCACCAAGGCGCTCGCCGACACCGTCGTGAACGCCGTCGTCGACCGTGCCGACGCGTACGACGAGCGATGGTCCGACCATTCGCCCCTCGTCGTCGACTACGCCATCTGATCCCTCCCGCCGTCCCTCCGACGCCCCGTGCGTCACTCTCCGGATTCGAGGACCACCCCATGACCTCCGCACGCCCCATCGTCTTCTCCGGCATGCAGCCGTCCAGCGGCTCGCTGCACCTCGGCAACTACCTCGGCGCCCTCGTCAACTGGGTCGCCCTGCAGGACGAGTTCGACCCCATCTACTGCGTCGTCGACCTGCACGCGATCACCGTGGCGCAGAACCCGGCCGAACTGCAGGAGCAGACCCGGCTCACCGCCGCGCAGTACCTCGCTGCCGGTGTCGACCTCGAGCGGTCGACCCTCTTCGTGCAGTCGCACGTGCCTGCGCACGCCGAGCTCGCGTGGGTGCTCAGCACCATCACCGGCTTCGGCGAGGCCAGCCGGATGACGCAGTTCAAGGACAAGTCGGCCAAGCAGGGCGCGGATGCCACGACGGTCGGCCTGTTCACCTATCCGGTGCTCATGGCGGCCGACATCCTCCTGTACGACACGAACCTCGTGCCCGTCGGCGACGACCAGCGCCAGCACCTCGAGCTCACGCGCGACCTCGCGGGCCGGTTCAACACGCGGTTCGGCGACACGTTCCCGATGCCGGAGGCGTTCATCCCGAAGGAGGCCGCCCGGATCTACGACCTCCAGGACCCGTCGTCGAAGATGTCGAAATCCGCGGCGTCCGACGCCGGGTTGGTCTCGTTGCTCGACGACCCCGCCGTCACGGCCAAGAAGTTCAAGAGCGCGGTCACCGACGCCGAGCGCGAGATCCGTTACGACCCGAAGGCCAAGCCGGGCATCTCGAACCTGCTCGACATCTATTCGACCATCACCGGCACGCCGATTCCGGAGCTCGAGCAGGCGTTCGCCGGCCGTGGCTACGGCGACCTCAAGAAGGAGCTCGCCGAGGTCGTCGTCGAGCGGATCGCGCCGATCCGGGCGCGCACGCTCGAACTGATGGAGGATCCCGCCGAACTCGACCGCCTGCTCGCGGTCGGCGCAGACAAGGCCGCCGAGCGTGCCGAGCGCAAGCTGGCCCAGGTGTACGACCGCGTCGGCTTCGTGCGCCGCGCGCGCGGTTGACGGGGCACGCCGTGCCGCTGCCCGCCGCGGTGCTGTTCGACCTCGACGACACCCTGTTCGCGCACCGCGGCGCCGTGACCACCGGCATCCGGACCTACCTCGCCGAGATCGGCATCGTTCCCACCGATCCCGCTGCCGCGGACGCCGAGTGGCACCGGCTCGAGGAGTTCCACTACCACCGGTACCTCGCGGGCGAGCTCGAGTTCGAGGGGCAGCGGCGTGCGCGCGCTCGAGACTTCGCGGCGATGCACGGCGTCACCCTCGGCGACGACGAGGCGGGTGAATGGTTCACCGCGTACTTCGAGCACTACCGGGCCGCCTGGACGCTGCACGACGACGCACTGCCCTGCCTCGCCGACCTCCGCGCCCGGCGACCCGACGTGCGCATCGGGGTGATCACGAACGGCGACCCCGCGTTCCAGCAGCGGAAGCTCGACCGGGTCGGGCTCACCGGCCTGCTGGACGGCGTCGTCGCCTCGGGAGCCCTCGGGATCGTGAAGCCCGACCCGCGCATCTTCCGGCACGCGTGCGACGGGCTCGGGGTCGCCCCGGACGATGCGGCGTACGTCGGCGACCGGCTCCGCACCGACGCGATCGGCGCGGCACGGGCGGGACTGGTCGGCGTGTGGCTCAACCGGCACGACGCGCCGCCGTCGGCCGACGATCGGGCGGATGCCGAGGCATCCGGGGTCGTCGAGATCATCGGGCTGGCCGCGCTCGCCGACGTGCTCGACCGAGGCTCGAGCGGCCGGGCGTCGCAGAGCGGCCGGGCGGCGCCGTCCGGTCCGTCCGCCCCCGACGACCGGAACTTCGGATGAGCACGGATGCCCCCGCCGAGGTGAGCACGGCGAGCACGGCGAAGCGGCGCACCGGCCTCTTCTGGAGCCTCGGCGCATTCGCCGTCGTCGTCACGGCGGGCTTCGCGACCGCGGGCGTGCTCACGACCGATGCGGTCGCGCGCAACCTGCACGAACTCGCCTGGTCGGTCTGGGAGGCCGCCGACGAGCGGCACGACGAGGCCGCGCGCGCCGAGGCCGACGAGGTGCGGTACACCGACGAACTCCTCGGCCGCACCGACCCGTTGCAGGACGTGCTGACCGCCGACCTCATCGGGGACGCCCCGCTCGCGACGTTCCAGGCCCGGCTCGACGAGTTGCGGACCGCTGCCGCGATCGAACCCGGCGACGGTTCGCCGAGCGTCGGCCGGCTCGCCCCCGACGCCGCCGGCCCGGTGGCGGCCCTCCCCTGGTTCGTGCCCGTCTGGGACCGGTACGCGGCCATCGGCGACCTGCACGACCTGGCACCCGCCCGGATCGCCGCCGCGGCGGATCGCGACGGGGTCGCCGCGGACCTTCGCGCGGTGCGCGACGACATGGACGCCGCGGTGCACGAGGCCGCTGCCGGCGCCGTCGTCCGCGCCGGCGAGGAGATCGCCGCGAACCCGTCCGCGACCAACCGATCGCGGCTCGACCTCGAGCACGCCGTCGAAGCCGTCGACCGCACGGGTACTCCGCCGACCACGGCGCTGTTCGAGGACGTCGCCGCCCAGGTCGACACGCTGCGCGCCTCGCACGCCGCCGAGGAGGCGCGCAAGGCCGAGCCCGGCTACGCGGTGCGCGCCGAGATCGAGGCCTACGCCCGGTCGCTCGCCGCGGGGATCCCGCTCGACTTCGCCTGGGCGTACGAGGTCGCCGGGGTGACGAGCGACAACTGGATCGCCGGCACCGCGCAGTTCGACGAGGCCGGCGACGACTGGGCGCTGATCACCCTCTCCGAGTCGGTCGCCGACAACTGGCCGGACCCGAACGCCCGCGCGCTCGTCGTCCACGAGGTCGGCCACACGCAGGTGCTCCGGGCGACCTGCGCCGTGATCTTCGCGGACGCACCGTTCGACCGCGACCACGAGATGTGGGCGACGGCGTGGGCGATCGGCATGGGACATGACCTGCCGGGCGCCGGCATCGAGGCCTACGGCCGGCCGAGCGATGCGCAGATCGACGCCTCGCGCGGGTGCAGGTGACGGGTTCGCGTCGGCGCGCGGCCACGCGATGACCGGGCCGCGGCCGGGGCGATTCGTGACGGTCGGGTGACGGGGAATACCCGGGCCGCTCCGACGTTGACCTAGAATCGACACTGAACGTGCTCCGGGGTCGGTGAAAATCCGAGCCGGCGGTGACAGTCCGCGAGCCGGGAGAGCGTGCCGAAAGGCCCGCCCGAACGGTTGAACCGGTGGAATTCCGGTACCGACGGTGAAAGTCCGGATGGGAGGCGCACGTGTCGGCGGTGCTGCGCGCCGCCGATGTCCGGCATCCGCCGGCGCACCCCCGGAGCCTGAGAGCAGGACCGGGATGACGACGAACACGATCGATGCGACGGCGGACGCCGACGTGCTGTCGATGCGACGCGCGATCGAACTCGCCGCCCGCGGACCCGCGACCGGCGTCAACCCGCGCGTCGGCTGCGTCATCCGTTCCGCCGACGGCGAGGTCATCGCCGAGGGCTGGCATCGCGGTGCCGGCACGGCCCACGCCGAGGTCGACGCGCTCTCCAGGCTCGCAGCCGGCGCGGCGCGCGGCGCGACGGCGATCGTCACCCTCGAGCCGTGCAACCACACCGGGCTGACCGGCCCCTGCTCTGAGGCCCTGATCGCAGCCGGAGTCGGCCGGGTCGTGTACGCGGTCGCCGATCCGGGCACCCGTTCGTCGGGCGGCGCCGAACGGCTGCGCGCGGCCGGCGTGGACGTCGCTGCCGGCGTGCTGGCCGACGAGGTCGAGGCGTTCCTCGCCGACTGGCTCTTCGTCGCCCGCACCGGTCGCCCGCGCATCACGGTCAAGTGGGCCGCAACACTCGACGGGCGGGCGGCTGCTGCAGACGGCACCTCGCAGTGGATCACCGGTCCCGAGGCCCGCGCCGACGTGCACCGCCGACGTGCCGACGCCGACGCGATCGCGGTGGGAACGGGCACCGTGCTGGCCGATGATCCCGCCCTCACCGCCCGCACGGCCGACGGCGGTCCCACCGCGGCGCAGCCGATCCCGGTCGTATTCGGGCGACGCCCGATCCCCGCCGACTCGCGGGTCCTGCGTCACCCGCACGAGCCGATCCGGCTCGACGGCGGCGACCTGTCGGCCGATCTCGCCGAGCTCTCGGCGCGGGGCATCCGCTCGCTGTTCGTCGAGGGCGGCCCGACGCTCGCGAGCGCGTTCCTCGCGGCCGGGTTCGTCGACGAACTCCTCGTCTACCTCGCACCGGCGCTGCTCGGCGGACCGCGGCTCGCGGTCGGCGACCTCGGCATCGCGACGATCGCCGACGCGCGCCGACTCCGATTCGGCGCCGTGGAGCACCTCGGCGACGACCTGCTCGTCGTCGCCCACCCGGTCGAGAGCCACCGCCTCGCCGCCCACCCCCTCCCAGCATCGCGCGCCGGGTCCGGCGCCGCCCCCGGCGCCCCCGGCGCCACGTCCGGCGCCGCATCCGGCGCCACCATCGAAGGGAACTGACATGTTCACCGGCATCATCGAGGAGCTCGGCCGCATCACGGCGGTCGAGCACACCGCAGACGCGGCCCGGATCACCGTGCACGGACCGCTCGCGGTCGAGGGGGTGCGCCACGGCGACTCCATCTCGGTCTCGGGCGTGTGCCTGACCGTCGTCGACTTCGACGACACGGCATTCACCGCCGACGTGATGGCGCAGACCCTGACGATGTCGACGCTCGACGCCGCCCGCGACGGGCTCGCCGTGAACCTCGAGCGCGCCGCGAAGGTCGGCGACCGCATCGGCGGGCACATCGTGCAGGGCCACATCGACGGCACCGCCCGCGTGCTCGAGATCCGCCCCGGCGAGGCCTGGCGGGTCATCCGGTTCGCGCTCGACGCGGCGCACGCGCCGCTCGTCGTCGACAAGGGTTCGGTCGCGCTCGACGGCGTCTCGCTGACGGTGAGCGCGGTCGGCGACGATCTCGACGGCTCCTGGTTCGAGGTCTCGCTGATCCCCGAGACGCTCGCGGCCACGACGCTCGGCGAGCGGGCGGTCGGCGATCTCGTGAACCTCGAGACCGACATCATCGCGCGGCAGGTCGCGCGGATGCTCCGGTTCGACGCGCATCGAACGCTGCCCACGTCGCTCGCCGAACCGGTCGGTGCCGAGGCGGGGAGCCTCGCATGAGCCTCTCGACGATCCCCGAGGTGCTGGAGGCGCTGCGCGCCGGCAAGCCCGTCATCGTGGCCGACGACGAGTCGCGCGAGAACGAGGGCGACGCGATCCTGGCGGCCGAGTTCGCGACCCGCGAGTGGATCGCGTGGATGGTGCGCAATACGAGCGGATACCTCTGCGCACCGATGCCTTCCGCCCTGGCCGACCGGCTCGAACTGCCCCCGATGGTCGAGCGGAGCGAGGACTGGCGCGGCACCGCGTACACGGTGTCGGTGGACGCCGCCGACCGGGTGTCGACCGGCATCTCGGCGAGCGACCGGGCGCGCACGCTGCGCACGCTCGCGGACCCGACCGCGACCCCCGATCGTCTGATCCGCCCTGGCCACATCATCCCGCTGCGCGCGGTCGACGGCGGCGTCCGCGAGCGCGCGGGCCACACCGAAGCGGCCGTCGACCTGATGCTCCTCGCGGGGCTCTCCCCCGTCGCCGTGATCGGCGAGCTCGTCGCCGACGACGGCGAGATGTTGCGACTTCCGGGGCTCATCGAGCTCGGCGAGCGCGACGGACTGCCGGTCACGACGGTCGCCGCCCTCGTCGACTGGCTCGACCGCGAACGACCGGATGCCCCGATCGGCATGTCCGAGGCGCCCGTCGTGCCGGAGGAGTCGCCGGTGGTGTTCGAGGTGGAGACGAACCTGCCGACCGTGCACGGTTCGTTCCGGGTGCGCGCGTACCGCGATCGGCGTACCGGCGCGGATCACGTGGCGCTGATCGCCGGCGACCCCACCGCGGCCGGAGCGACTGCCCCGCTCGTGCGGGTGCACTCGGAGTGCCTGACCGGGGAGGCGTTCGGCTCGCTCAAGTGCGAGTGCGGACCGCAGCTCGACACGGCGCTCGAGACCGTGCGCGAGGAGGGCGGCGTCGTCGTATACCTCCGTGGGCATGAGGGTCGCGGCATCGGGTTGATCAACAAGCTCCGCGCCTACCGGCTGCAGGAGGACGGGCTCGACACGCTCGACGCGAACCTCGCGCTCGGGCTCCCCATCGACGCCCGCGACTACTCGGCGGCGAGCGCGATCCTCGCCGACCTGGGCATCGATCGCGTGCGGCTGCTCACGAACAATCCCGAGAAGGTGCACCAACTCGAGGCGCACGGGATCGCGGTCGCCGAGCGCGTGCCGCTCGTGGTCGGCGTCGGCGCCGTGAACCGGGCCTACCTGGCCACCAAGGCGCGGCGCATGGGCCACGCCATCGACGACGGCCAGCTGGCGGATGCCGCGGCCGAGACCCTCCTGGAAGGACACGCCTCATGAGCGGAGCAGGATCCCCCACCCTCGACATCGACGGCACGGGCCTCGACGTGGTGATCGTCGCGGGCAGCTGGCACGACGAGATCAGCGACGGCCTCATCGCGGGTGCGACCCGCACGCTCGAGGCATCCGGTGCGTCGTTCTCGCTGGTCCGCGTGCCCGGGAGCTTCGAGCTGCCGGTGGTCGCGAAGGCGGCCCTCGAGGCGGGAGCCGATGCGGTGGTCGCGCTCGGCGTGATCATCCGCGGCGGCACCCCGCACTTCGAGTACGTGTCGTCGGCCGCGACCGACGGCCTCACCCGCGTGGCGCTCGACACGGGCAAGCCGGTCGGCTTCGGCGTGCTCACCCTCGACGACGAGCAGCAGGGCCTCGACCGGGCCGGCCTTCCGGGTTCGAAGGAGGACAAGGGGCGCGAGGCCGCCGAGGCCGCGCTCGCGACCGCCCGGGTGCTGAAGACCCTGCGCGGCTGACCGTTCGTCGCAGGATCCCCGCCGCTCGTCGTGCTGGATGCGGGGATCCTGCGAGGCGCGCCTAAGCTGTTTCGGTTGCCACAAGCGACGATTCCCTCCGCTCCCGGCCCACGCGCCAGATCGACCCGTGCCGGTGAGCCGTTCCACGCAACCCAGGAGTCCTCGCAGGCATGTCCGCTTCCTCCACGACCGCGTCCGGCGCCACGACGTCGGCATCGACCCCGGCGAACCCGCGCTCGCGCGTCATCCTCGCCAGCCTCATCGGCACGACGATCGAGTTCTACGACTTCTACGTCTACGCGACCGCCGCCGTCCTCGTCTTCCCCCATCTCTTCTTCCCCGCCGGCGACCCGACCACCGCTCTGCTGTCGTCGTTCGCGATCTTCGGCGCGGCCATGGTCGCCCGCCCGCTGGGCGCCGTGGTCTTCGGCCACCTCGGTGACAAGCACGGCCGCAAGGCCACCCTCGTCGGCGCGCTGCTCACGATGGGCATCGCGACCTTCCTCATCGGGGTCCTGCCGACCTACGCGCTCGTCGGCTGGTTCGCACCGCTCCTGCTCGTGATCCTGCGCATCGCGCAGGGCTTCGCGCTCGGCGGCGAGTGGTCGGGCGCGGCGCTCGTCGCGACCGAGAACGCGCCGGCGGGCAAGCGCGCCTGGTACGGCACCTTCCCCCAGCTGGGTGCGCCGATCGGGTTCATCATCGCGAACGGCCTGTTCCTCATCATCGCCGCGATGCTGCCGTCGGATGACCCGTCGATGCCGTCGCAGGCGTTCCTCGACTGGGGCTGGCGCATCCCGTTCCTGTTCTCGGTCGTGATGGTCGCGGTCGGCCTCTGGGTGCGGCTGCGCCTGGTCGAGTCGACGGCGTTCTCGAAGGCGTCGCAGCAGGGCAAGCTGAAGCGCCTGCCGCTCGCCGCGGTCTTCAAGGACTACTGGAAGCAGCTGATCCTCGGCACCTTCTTCATGCTCGCCACCTACGTGCTCTTCTACCTGATGACCACGTTCTCGCTGAGCTACGGCCGCGCGCCGGTCGAACCCGCCGACGGCGGCCTGCCCGGCCTCGGGTACTCGTACAACACGTTCGTGCTCATGCTCATCGGCGGCGTCGTGTTCTTCGGCATCTTCACGCTGCTCTCGGGCCCGTGGGCCGACCGCTTCGGCCGCCGCAAGACGCTCATCTGGGTGACGCTGGGCATCATCGTGTTCGGCTTGCTGTGGGTGCCGTTGCTGGCGGGCGGGTTCGCGGGCGTCATGGCGTGGCTCATCGTGGGCTTCGCGCTCATGGGCATGACCTTCGGCCCGATGGGCGCCCTGCTTCCGGAGCTGTTCCCGACGAACGTCCGCTACACGGGTTCCGGCATCTCGTACAACGTGTCGTCGATCCTCGGTGCCGCGGTGGCCCCGTTCATCGCGGTCGCGCTCTGGCAGGCCGGCGGCGGCAGCCCGTTCTGGGTCGGCGTCTACCTCTCGGTGATGGCCGTGCTCACGCTGATCGCGCTCCTGCTCTCGAAGGAGACGAAGGACGTCGACATCGACCGCTGACCCGGTCGACTGCCGACCACTGCAGCGAACGGCGACGGATGCCCTGCCCGGGGCATCCGTCGCCGATGCCGGTTCACGGGAACGTAACGGTCCCGACCTTCTGGCCGGCGCGCTCCCGGCGTAGCATGACGCGGACACAGGGTCGCCGAGTTCCGCAGCCGGCATCCGTCGACGCCCGGCAGCCCGATCGGAGCGGTGCGCGCGATGATGAACCTGACGATGGACATGATGAAGGGCGCCATGTCGATGTCGGACATGCCCATGAAGGGCATGGACATGTCGATGATGGAGGAGTGTCTGGAGGCCCTCTCGGCGTGCGCTCAGGCGTGCATCATGTGCGCCGACGCGGACGCCGGCGAGGGCATGGGGCGCTGCGCCGCGATGTGCGCGAACTGCGCCGACATGTGCGGCACCATGATGCGGATGATGCTGCGCATGAACGGCTGGGACCTGGCCGTCATGATGTCGATGATGGAGTCCACGATGGCGATGTGCCGTGCGTGCTCGGCCGAGTGCATGATGCATGCGGAGATGAGCGAGCACTGCCGCATGTGCGCGATGGCGTGCGACCAGGCCGCCATGGCGCTCGAGAAGATGCTCGACTCGATGAAGGGGATGGCGCCGGCGATGTGAGCCGCGGGGCTCAGGCGTCGGCGACGCTGCGGCGCGTGGTGCCGTGCGCGAGCACGCCGTAGACCGCATGCAGCGCGACCGGCTCGCCGGCCGTCAGCGCCTCGCCCAGCGGCTCGTGGTGCCAGAGCCTGCGCACCGCGCCGTCGAGCGTCGCGATGTGCACGAACCCGTCGGCGTCGGTGTCGACCACGACGGCATCGAGCCACCGACTCGGGGTGGCCTGCGCGAGTCGCGCCTGCACGCGGTTGAGCCCGTGACCGGGGCGATCGCTCGCGCAGTCCGCGTGCGCCTCGCAGCCGCGCATGCCCATCGCCTCGCCCGAGCGGGGCGTGGTCGGGGCGTGCGGCTCGCGGTACGACATGAGGACTCCTAGCGATTCGGTGCGAGCGACGATACGCCGGAGGCTGCCGGATGTCGCGGCGCGGTGTCACGCGGGGACACACGCGCGCCTCGCGCCAGCTCGAATCGTCGCCGCGCGCGACTACGCTCCCCTGCATGGGTGCTGCCAGGCGGGCGACCGCGATCCGCCATCTCGCGTTCGAGGACCTCGGCCTGCTCGGCCCGCTGCTCGAACGTCGCGGGTATTCGCTCGAGACGGTCGAGGCCGGCATCGACGCGCTCGACGACGGCCGGGTCGCGGAGGCCGACCTCGTGGTCGTGCTGGGTGGGCCGATCGGCGTGGCCGACGACGCCGAGCTCGACCGGTACCCGTTCCTGCGTGAGGAGCTGCGCGTGGTGGGCGAGCGCGTCTCGGCCGGCGCGCCGACGCTCGGCGTGTGCCTGGGCGCCCAGGTGATCGCCCGCGCGCTCGGCGCCGAGGTGCGCGCGACCGGCCGGAAGGAGATCGGCTTCGCACCGCTCGAGCTCACCGACGCCGGCGGTGCATCGCCGCTCGCCCTGCTCGACGGCACCCCCGTGCTGCACTGGCACGGCGACGAGTTCGCGGTGCCCGAGGCATCCGCTTCGCTCGCCGCCACTCCGGGGTTCCCGAACCAGGCCTTCGCGATCGGCGACGCGGTCCTCGGGCTGCAGTTCCACCTCGAGGTCGAGCCGGCCCGGCTCGAGCGCTGGCTCATCGGGCACGCCGTCGAGCTCGCGGCGGCCGGCATCGATCCGCGCGGGATCCGAGCGGATGCCGCGCGCGACGGAATGCTGCTCGGCGAGCGCGCGCGGCTCGTGTTCGACGCCTGGCTCGACGGCGCCGAGGCAGCGTAGCCGCTCGGCCCGGCCGCTCGGCCCGGCGGCTCGACTCCGCTCACCCGGTCGGACACACCCGCACGACCTTCGGCTGGCGCAGGATCGGGCCCCAGACGCAGTCGCCGTCGGAGTCGATGCCGTTCTCGAGCTTGCCGGGGAACGTGAGCACCTGCCCGATCTCACCGGTGACCGCGTCGAACTCGGCGACCTGCGAGTGCGGGGCCGCACCGCGCTCGGCGACGACGATCCAGAACCGGTCGTCGTCGATCGGGACAGCGTCGAGGTATACGAGCATGCCCTCGGGCAGGTCGGCCCGGCGCACGTCGGTTCCGTCCGGTTCGTACGAGCTCAGTGCACCCCCGGCCTCGGAGAACGGCGTGCCCCAGATCCGCCCGCCGGCCTCCGCGAGCGAGACGAGTCCGAGATCGGTCACGTCGAGCATCGAGGCGTCGGCGGGGTCGAACCGGTACCCCACCGAGGGGTTGCCCGGCCACAGGTATCCGCCGGCCTCGGCGGCACCGCCGCCGACCACCCCGGTCTCGAAGGTCGCGACCTCGGTCGCGTCGGTGCGCGAGTACCCGTGCATCACGCCGTCGGATGCCAGCGCCCAGACCGTGTCACCGATGAGGTGCGGGAAAGTCGTGGTGCCGTCGACGACGTGCGTGACCGTCGAGGTCGTGCTGTCGATGCGCACGAGCCCGATCGGCGCGAACGTCGACGGATGCGAGACGGACGCCCACACCTCGGTGTCGGAGGCCGTGATCTCGGCGCCGACGCCCGGCAGCGGGAGTTCGGTCACCTCGCCCGTGTCGGGGTCGATCCGGAGCGCGACCTGGTCGAGATGCGGCAGCACCCACACCGCTCCGCCGGAGACGGCCACCGAGCCTGCCGCGTGGGGGATCTCGAACACGTCGGCGACCTGATCACTCGTGTCGGCGGTCGGCGGCGTCGACGCGGTCGTCGAGTCGGTCGTCGAATCGGGCGTCGAGTTGGCCGCAGTCGATCCCGGTGCGGTCGTCGCGCAGGCGACGAGCGAGGCGACGAGGGCACCGGAGGCGATCGCCGCGAGCAGGCCGCGCGCTGCGCGACCGTGGATCCCGTTCACCACGCCACCGCCGGTCGGAACGCGTCGTCGTCCTCGACGCCCGGGATCCGCTGTGCATCCCCGCCGTCCGCCGACATGACCCACAGCTCGTTCCGCGCCGCAGCACGGTCGATGACGCGGTAGACGATCCGATCCCCGTCGCCGGTCCAGGCCGGGCTGAACTCGGTCTCCACGCCAGACGTGATCGGTTCGGCGGCGCTGCCGTCGGCGTCCATCGTCCAGACCTCGCCGTCGGCGGCGAACGCGATGCTCGATCCGTCCGGACTCCAGTCGGGCAGCTGCTCCGCGACGCCGCTGTCGGTCGTGAGGCGGGTGGCGCCCGACCCGTCGGCGTTCACGACCCAGACGTTCGGTCCGTCCTCGCGCGATGAGACGAAGGCGGTCCTGTCGCCGTCGGGCGACCAGCTCGGGTAGCAGTCGGATGCCTTCGGCGTGTCGGTGATCCGGATGGGTGCCGAGCCGTCGAGGCCCACGGTCCAGAGGTCCTCGGTCTCTTCGGGTTCGCCCGGGGCGTTCGCGCAGAACGCGACGGTGCGCCCGTCGGGCGAGACATCCGGGAACGTGGCGAAGCCGCCGATCGACGTGAGCTGTCGCGCCGTCGCCCCCTCGATGTCGGTCGCCCAGATCTCGAACGCTCCGGATCGATCGCTGCAGAACACCACGGTCCGGGCATCCGGCCCGAAGGTCGCGCACGCGTCGAATGCCGGGTCGTCGGTGAGCTGCACCCGTTCGGTGCCGTCGAGCCGGATGGTGAAGAGGTCGGGGTTCTCGCCGGTCGCCGCGGCACCGAAGACCATGAGGTCGGTCGTGCCGGAGCCGGCCGCGGCCGGCTCGACCGACGGCGAACCGGTCGTCGCCGGGTCGGCCGGGCCGGCCGCGGCGCAGCCACCCAGGGCGCACACGCCGGCGACGAGCGCGACGAGCGCCGCGAGCGTCCGAGGGCGGTGCCGGATTCA
This sequence comes from Agromyces sp. LHK192, assembly GCF_004006235.1. Taxonomy (NCBI): domain Bacteria; kingdom Bacillati; phylum Actinomycetota; class Actinomycetes; order Micrococcales; family Microbacteriaceae; genus Agromyces; species Agromyces sp. LHK192. The sequence continues at coordinate 1,321,541 of NZ_CP034753.1, read as the reverse complement.
ATCCTGGTCGTTCATCGGATGCTCCTCACGGGTGGTCGACTCGACGTCGGTCGTCGAGGGCGGGGTCGGTCGCGACGTGCTGCGGCAGCTGGACGACGCTCAGCAGGTTCCGCGCGGGATCGCGGAACCACGCCCTCGCCATCGCTCCCGACCTGCCGATCCCACGGTCGTCGGTGGGGAGCGTGCCGTCGTCGTACGGCTTCGTGTCGACGCCGGCGGCGATCAGGTCGTCGACGGCGCGGCCGATGTCGTCGACGACGAAGTTGAGGGCGGTGTAGGGCGCCGGTTCGTGCAGCGCCCCCTTGTCGTACACGTGGATCCTGTGACCGTCGGGGAACGCGACGAGGAGCCCGCCGGCTTCGAACGCGCGGACGTCCGCACCGAGGACCCAGGCGTAGAACGCCCTCGCGGTCGTGAGGTCGTCGACACTCATGCTGCCGACTGCGGTGGTGAATCGTGGCATGCGTCCACCGTCGCCGGCACCGGTACTCGCCCCGGTGCGCAGCGGTACTCGCGCGGTACTCGCCCCACGCGCGGTCGTTGACGATGACCGGGCGATGGGTCGAAGCTCGGGGCATGGACCTCGGCGTGCTGGGCGAGCTCGAGATCGGCGACGCCGAACTCAGCCCACGCGAGCGTGCGGTGCTCGCCGCGCTCACCGTCGCGTTTCCCGCTCCGCTCGAAGCCTCGGCGCTCGCGGAGGCCGTCTGGTCGGACGCGCCGCCCGCGACCTGGCGTCAGCAGGTGAAGACCGCCGTCGCCCGTATTCGCGCATCGGTCGGACCGGAGATCGTCAGCACGGGAACCGGCGGGTACGCGCTGCACATCGACCGCGATGCCGTCGATGCGCTCCGCTTCGAGACGCTCGTCGCGCAGGCCCGGTCCCGGGCATCGCTGCACGAACCCGACCGCGCGGTCGACGTCTATCAGCGTGCGCTCGCCCTCTGGCGCGGCACCGCGTACCCCGAGCTGGCGCGTTGGGAGCCCGCCGTCGCCGCCGCCGACCGACTCGACGAGCTTCGCCGTTCCGCCGAGGAGGAGTTGCTCGACGCGCGGCTCGCCTGCGGCGAGCATCGCAGCGTCGTCGCCGACGCGGAGCGGCTGGTGCGCGAGGCGCCGCTGCGCGAGCACCGGTGGGCGACGCTGGCGCTGGCGAACTACCGGTGCGGACGGCAGGCGGAGGCACTCGCCGCGATCCGCGCGGCACGCGAACGCCTCGACGACGAGCTCGGCATCGAACCCGGACGCGAGCTCGTCGAGCTCGAGCGCGCCATCCTCCGTCAGGATCCCTCACTCGAGCCGATCGCGGCTCCCCAGCGGGGTGACGACACCTGCCCGTATCGGGGGCTGTCGGCGTTCACGACGGACGATTCCGAGATCTTCTTCGGCCGCGATCGCGAGGTCGCAGTGCTGCTCGACCGCCTGTCCGCCACCTCGACGCTCGTCATCACCGGGCCGTCGGGCTCGGGCAAGTCGTCGGTGATGCTGGCCGGCGTCGTCCCGGAGTTGCGTCGCCGAGGCCGTCGGGTCGAGGTGATCAGGCCCGACGCCGCAGGAACCGCGGTGCTCGCCATGCTGGACGAGGCACCCGCGAACCGCCACGGTCCCGTGGTGGTGGTCGACCAGCTCGAGGAGTGGTTCGCCGCCGAGACGGGCGCCGCACCCGCATTCCGCGAGCGACTCGCGGACGCCGTCTCGGCAGGCACGCAGATCGTGGCGACGGTGCGCAGCGACTACCTCGACACCCTCGCTTCGACGCCGGAGCTGGCGCCGCTGCTCGCCGACGGCGTCTCGGTGATCGGACCGATGACGCGTGACGACCTGCGGCTCGCGATCGAGGAACCGGCGCGACGCGCAGGGCTCCGCCTCGAACCCGGCCTCGTCGAGCTGATCCTGCGCGACGCGGTCGGCCAACCGGCCGCACTCCCGCACCTGTCGCATGCGCTCGTCGAGACCTGGCTGCGTCGCGAGGGGCGTACGCTCACGGTCGCCGGGTACGAGGAATCCGGCGGCATCGTGGGCGCGATCGCCCAATCCGCCGATCGGCTGTACGACCGCCTCGACGCCCATGACCGAGAGCTCTGCCGCACGACCTTCCTCCGGCTCGTCGGTCGTGGGCCCGACGGACAGGCCGTCCGTCGTCGGACGCGACTGCCTGCTGAGGGAGAGGACGAGCGGAGCGCGCTGATCGCCCGGCTCGACCGCGCCCGGCTGATCACCGCCGAGGGCGACTCGATCGCCGTGGCCCACGAATCGATCGCGGAGGCTTGGCCGCGCCTGTCGGGCTGGCTCGAAGAGGATGCCGAGGGCACCCGGCTCCTCGTCGCACTGACCGCGGCGGCCGACGACTGGGACGAAGGAGGCCGAAGGCCCGACGACCTCGTCCGCGGCACCCGGCTGCAGGCGCTGCTGGACTGGCGGGATCGCTCGCAGCCGAACCTCACCGCACTCGAAGCGGCGTTCGTCGAGGCGTCGGACGCCGCCGCCCGCGCCGAGGTGGCCGATCTCGAACGACGGGTCGTGCGCCAACGTCGCACCGGGCGCCGGCTTCGCGGCGCCCTCATCGGCACGGTCGCGGCGCTCGCGGTCGCCTCGCTCGCCGCCGTGCTCGCCGTCTCGAGCGCCGACACTGCCCGCCGCAGCACCGAGGACGCACAGGTCGAGGCGCTCGCGAGCCGGTCGATCGCACTCCAGCGCACGGATCGGGACGTCGCCGCCCTGATCGCCGCCGAGATGCACCGACGCTGGCCCGACGACCCGAGGACCCGCGCGGCCCTCATGTCCGCGATGACCTCGGCCGGGGGATTCATGGGATCGACCCCGGTCGCCGGCCTCACCGCGGGCGCGGTGATCCCCGGCACGCGGGAGGCGCTGCTGGTCCGCGACGGGGGCACGACCGGCGTCGTCCACGACCTCGACACCGGGGAGGAGCTGCGGACCGTCTTCAGCGGACTCCCCCGGATGAACCTCGAGGCGCCCACCATGCTCGCCCTCAGCGACGACGGCTCGCTCGCCTCGGTGTCGCGGCTCTTCGAGGGACGCGAATCGGGAGAGCCCGCCCTCCACACCGAGGTCAGGGTGTTCGACCTCGACTCGGGCCGCCAGGTCGGCGAGGTCGTGCACATGCCCCGCGACATCACCGTCCCCCGGTTCTCGCCGTCCGAGGAGCGGCTCGTCATGTCGTCGTGGCCGGACGGCGGCCTGCACGTCATCGAGCTCCCGACGATGCGCCTGCGCACGGCCGCCAACCCGGTCTTCCCGGGATTCCGGCCGGACGTCGACTCCGACCCGGGCCGTCCGGTCTTCTGGGGCGACGAGGTGATCCTCGCCGGCTCCCGCGACCGGCTCACCTGGTACGACGCCTCGACGCTGCTGCCGACCAGGTCGATCGAGGTCCCCGACGGTTCCGCGAACGAGGGGATCTTCCCGATCGGCGACGGGTCGGCGGTGACGAGCGGCGAGGGCGGCCTCGCCAGGGTGCTCGTCGATCAGGGCACCGTGGTCTGGTATCGCCCCTGGACGCAGGAGGACCCGTGGCAGTGCCGCACGGCGACCGTGCTCCTCGACCGCGGCACCGTCCTGTGCGGCTCGCGCGGTGGTGTCGTGACCGAGTTCGGGCTCGCGGACGGCGAGCCGACCGGCGCTGCGTTCGAGCCGCAGGCGGGCCCGGTGAACCGGATCGACGTCGCGACCGACCCGATGACCCTCGTCGCGTTCGCCGTGCAGGGCGAGAGCCTGAGCCGGTGGCGACTCGACGGGTCCGGTCCCGCCTCGAGGATGATCGCCGACGGCCACCTCGTCGTGAACGGATTCGACCCGGGCGGCAGCGCGTTGATGCTCGAGCGGATCGGCGACGTGGCGGGCGGGGGCATCGCACCATCGATCCTCTGGGACCCGGAGGCCGACGAGGCACTGGAGACCGGCATGGACTCGGCCGTCAGCCTCGCGTCCTGGGCCGGTCCGGGCGTCGTCGCGGCGCGGCGCGACGGCATCCTCACCTTCTTCGACGTGAGCACCGGTCGCTCGTACGGCGACCCGCTGATGCCGCCCGGGGCCGACTTCGCGTTCCCGAGTCGCGACCCGGACCGCACGTACGTCGTGATGCTCGATCCGTCGACCGACGACGGCGAGCTCTACGGCGAGGCGGCGACCTACTCGTCGGTCGCCCTCGCCGACGTTCGGACCGGGCGACTCACCGGCGTCGACCTGCCGGCGATCAACCCGCTCGCCGTCGCCGACACGACCGACGGCGACCGCGTCGTGATCGACCAGGACGACGTCGCCGGGGCCGGCGCAACGCTCGTCTACGACGGTCGGACCGGAGATCTCGTCGCCGAGGGCCTGCCCGACGCGCGCGGGGTGCTCGTGACCGCCGACGGCACGGTCGTGAGTTCGGGCACCGAGGAGCTGCTGCTCAGCGGGGTCGACGACCTCGAGCCGTTCGGGGCCCTGCCCAGCTCCCGTGATTCGTGGTGGTCGATCCAGATGGATGCCCCGGGTCGCACCCTGCTCTCGCCGACGCGGTCGGACCTGGTCTCGATCTTCGATCTGGAGACGCGGCGGTTGATCGGCGATCCGCTGCAGGCCGACTCGCCGTTCGCGCCGCCCGCCTACCTCCGCCACGACGGGATGCGCATGGCCCTGAACCTGGGCGACGGGGTGGCGTATTGGACGCTCGATCCCGCCGACCACTTCCGCGCCGCGTGCCGGCTCGCCGGGCGCGAGCTGACCGACACCGAGTGGTCGACCTATCTCGGCTCGATCGGTGATCGCCGCGAGACGTGCGCGGGCGTGCTCGGCTGACCCCGGGCGTGGCATCCGATGCCTCCGCCCCTGACGCGCGACGGCGGCGCCTCGTACGATGACCGGATGCAGACTCCCCCAGCCATCCGCGTTTCCGAGGAGGTGCGGGCCGCGGTCGCCGACGGCCGGCCGGTGCTCGCGCTCGAGTCCACGATCCTGAGCCACGGGCTGCCGAGCCCGCGCAACCTCGAGGTGGGCCTGCGCAGCGAGCAGGAGGTGCGCGACCTCGGCGTCGTGCCCGCGACGATCGGCGTGGTCGGCGGCGAGGCCGTCGTCGGGCTCGCGCCCGAGGAGATCGAGCGGCTGTGCTCGTCGGAGTGGGTGGTGAAGGCCAGCGTCCGCGACCTGCCGATCGCCCGTGCGAAGGGCCTCGACGCCGGCACGACCGTCGCCGCGACGGCCTGGCTCGCGCATCGCGCCGGCATCCGGGTGATGTCGACCGGCGGGTTGGGCGGCGTGCACCGGGGAGCGGCCGAGACGTTCGACGAGTCGGCCGACCTGCCCGTGCTCGCCGAGACGCCGATCCTGTTGGTGAGCGCCGGCGTGAAGTCGATCCTCGACATCGGTGCGACGCTCGAGCGGCTCGAGACCCTCAACGTGCCCGTCGTCGGCTACCGCACGACGAGCTACCCGGGGTTCTACGTCGCCGACTCCGGCTTCACGCTCGACTACCGCGTCGACTCCCCCGCCGAGGCCGCCGACCTCGCGCGCGCCCGCGACGAGTTCGGGCAGCGCTCGGCGGTGCTGGTCGCGAACCCGGTCGCGGCCGAGCACCAGCTCGATCCGGCCGAGCACGACCGCATCCTCGCCGAGGCGCTGGCCGCCGTCGTCGACGCCGGTGTGACCGGGCACGACTCGACGCCGTTCCTGCTCGACTGGGTGCAGCGCGCGACCGAGGGCCGCAGCCTCGAGGTGAACCTCCAGGTCTATCGCGGCAACGTCGCGCTCGGCGCGGAGATCGCGCGTGCCCTCGCCGGCTGAGGGCGGCGACGGCCCGCGGCGACCGGAGCAGCATGGCGTGCTCGCGGTCGTCGGCGACCTGGTCGAGGACGTCGTCGTGTGGACGTCGGAGCCCGTGCGGCACGGCACCGACACCGCGGCCCGGGTCTTCCGCACGCGCGGCGGCAGCGGCGCGAACGTCGCCGCGCTGGCCGCCTCGGCCGCGGGTGCGGCGGTGCGATTCATCGGATGCGTCGGGCCGGATGCCGCGGGCGACGCCCTGGTCGCCGCGCTCGAGGCGTCGGGGGTCGACGTGCGCGTGCAGCGGCGCGGCACGACGGGCGCCGTCGTACTGCTCGTCGACCCCGACGGCGAGCGCACGATGTTCCCCGACCGGGGCGCCGCCGCGGAGCTCGGCCCGGTCGACGCGTCATGGCTCGACGACGTCGCCTGGCTGCACGCGCCGCTGTACGGGTTCGAGCGCGAGCCGATGCGCGGCAGCGTCCTCGCGCTCGTGGATGCGGCGCGGGCCCGGGGCATCCGGCTGTCGGTCGATGCGTCGTCGACCGGGCTCGTGGCGAACCTGGGCGTCGATGCGGTCATCGAGCTGCTCGCCGACCTGCGGCCGGACGTGCTGTTCGCGAACGAGACCGAGGCGGCGCTGCTCGGTGTCGAAGCAGGGGGTCCGGTCGCGGCGAACGTCGCGGCATCCGTCGTCGTGAAGCACGGTGCGGTGCCGACCGAGGTGTTCGAAGCCGGCGAGCGGGTGCTCCGGGAACCGGTGCCGCCCGTCGCCGACGTGCGCGACCTCACCGGCGCGGGCGACGCGTTCGCGGCCGGGTACCTCGAGGCGGTGCTGGGCGGCGCGGACGCCGCCGCCGCCGCGCGGTCGGGGCACGCCGCGGCGGCGACGGTGATCGCCGCGCCCGGGGCATCCGGGGCGTCCGTCAACTTCGGTTGACGGATTACCCGTCGTCAACTACGGTTGACGACATGGATGACACCCTCCGCACCGCGATCGCCGCGGCAGACGGCGACGACCCGTATCGCGCGCTGCGCGCACTGCACCACGCCAGGCTCGAGGCGACCCGCGAACTCGACCGTGCCGAGGCCGTCGCCGTGCGCCGCGCGCGGGCGGGCGGATCGAGCTGGCAGCTCATCGCGCTCGCGCTCGGCGTCTCGAAGCAGGCTGTCCACAAGAAGTACGGGCGGGGCTGACTCCCGGCGAAGCCGATTAGGATGCCAGACGGCCCGCCGTCCCTACCGGCCGGGAACCGCTGTCGACCAGGAAGAATCATGAGCCAGAGCGACATCTCCATGTCCCGTCGTGAGCAGCGCGACGCCGAGCGCGCCGCGGCCCGCGAAGCCGCGCGCCATCCGTTCGCCGCACGCCGCGAGGCCGCGAGTCCCGCGACCGGCGGAACCCCCGTGGTCACCGGCGCGACCCCGGTCGTGACCAGCGCAGCCGCCACCGGCTCGAACGCCGTCGTCGCCGCGGCGGCCTCGCCCGAGGCGGCGTCCGGGGAACCACGGGATGCATCGGCGGGCGGGATCCTCGCGCGCCTGCGCCCGCGCAGGGGCGCCGCCGGCGGGTCCGGCAGGCCCGGCAGGTCCGGCACCGAGAAGCCGGGTCCACGCGCCACGCTCCGCCAGCTCATCCCCTACCTGACCGAGCACCGGGGCATCCTCGCCTTCGTCGTCGTCCTCAGCCTCGTGCTCGCCGCCGCGAGCCTCGCACAGCCGCTCGTCGTCGGCCAGGTCATCACGCTCGTCGAGCAGGGCCGCCCGCTCGACGGGCTCGTCGTGCTCCTCGTCGTGCTCGTCATCGTGCAGGGCGTGGTGAGCGGCTACCAGCACTACCTGCTGCAGCGCACCGGCGAGGGCATCGTGCTCACGAGCCGGCGCAAGCTCATCGCGCGCATCCTGAAGCTGCCCATCGCGGAGTTCGACACCCGCCGCACCGGCGACCTCGTCTCGCGGGTCGGCAGCGACACCACCCTGCTGCGCGCCGTGCTCACCCAGGGCGGCGTCGAGGCGATCGGCGGGCTCGTCACGTTCATCGGCGCGCTGATCGCGATGCTCATCCTCGACGCGGTGCTGCTCGGCCTCACCGTGCTGGTCGTCGCCGTCGCGATCGGCACCGCGGCGGCCCTGTCGCTGAAGATCCGGGATGCCTCGCACCGCGCGCAGGAGAAGGTCGGGGCCCTCGCCTCCGCCGTCGAGCGGTCGATCAGCTCGGTGCGCACCATCCGCGCCGCCGGAGCCACCGAGCGCGAGATCGCGGCCACCACCGAGGAGGCCGAGGGCGCCTGGCGCGAGGGCGTGCGGGTGGCCAGCATCTCCGCGCTCGTCGTGCCGGTCGCCGGCATCGCGCTGCAGGTCTCGTTCCTCGTGGTGCTCGGGGTCGGCGGATACCGCGTCGCGGCCGGCGACATCACGGTCGCGAACCTCGTCGCGTTCATCCTGTTCCTCTTCATGATGATCATGCCGCTCGGCCAGATGCTCGGCGCGGTCATGGCGATCAACCAGGCCCTCGGCGCGCTCGGACGCATCCAGGAGGTGCTCGACCTGCCCGACGAGGACACGAACGACCGCGCGCTCGCGCCGCTGGCGGTCATGGTCGGCCCGGCCAACGAGGGCCTCCTGCCCGATGCCCCCGCCATCGAGTTCGCAGACGTGTCGTTCGCGTACGCGCGGACCCGGCCGAACGATCCGGCGGACCCGGCGAACGACTCGCCCGACGAGCACGCCCCCGAGCCCGACGTCACCGACCGCCAGCCCGTGCTCCGTGGCGTCTCGATGCGGGTGCCGCGCGGGCAGCGCGTCGCGCTCGTCGGGCCGTCGGGCGCCGGGAAGTCGACGATCCTCGCCCTGATCGAGCGCTTCTACGACCCGAGCGTCGGCACGGTCAGGCTCGGCGGGCTCGACCTGCGCTCGCTCGACCGCGACGAGCTGCGCGCGCAGATCGGGTACGTCGAACAGGATGCCCCGGTGCTCGCCGGCAGCATCCGCGACAACCTGCTGCTCGGCACGCCCGACGCCACCGACGTCGAGTGCGATCACGTGCTGCGCCAGGTCAACCTCGGCCACGTGCTCGACCGCGACGCCGCAGGGCTCGACGCGCAGGTCGGCGAGGACGGCATCATGCTCTCGGGCGGCGAGCGTCAGCGCCTGGCGATCGCGCGGGCGCTGCTGGCCGCGCCGCCGATCCTGCTCCTCGACGAGTCGACGTCGTCGCTCGACGGCGTGAACGAGCGGATGATGCGCGAGGCGATCGACGCGGTCGCCGCGGGCCGCACGCTGATCGTGATCGCGCACCGGCTGTCGACGGTCGTCGACTCGGACCGCATCGTCGTGCTCGACCAGGGCACCGTCATCGGCGAGGGCCGGCACGAGGAGCTCGTGCAGACCGTGCCCCTGTACCGGGAGCTCGCGGAGCACCAGCTGCTCGTCTGAGCTCAGCCTGAGGCATCCGGTCGCCTCGAACGCGCCGACGTGGGCATCCGATTTCAGTGCGGAACCCGAGCGGAACTCAGGGATGATACGGAGGCCCGCGGTGCGGGGCATCCGTAGCGTGGCGCCGTTCCCATTCCCCGCCGGTGCCGCCGGCCGACCGGAAGACCTGCCATGACGATCATCGACGCCCCGCGCCCCGCCCGCCTCGCCGCTCCGCCCATCGACCGAATCGCCGCACTCGGCGACACCGCCTCGACCGGCGCCGGCATCGCCTCGACCGAGACCCTGCCCGCCGAGGCGCTGGGCGACGGCTTCGACGGCGTGCACGGCCGCATCCGCGACTGGTTGCGCAGCTGGGACCAGGTGCACCTGCCCGCATTCGAGGCCGTGCGTGACAGCTTCCCAGCCGAGGAGCGCCGGAGTTCGCTGCGCGCCGCGCCCACTCGGGCCGACGGTGCGGTGCGCGTCACCGCGAGCCTCTACGACCCGCCGACCCGCTCGGGCGCGCCGTACGCGTGGTCGCGCAACTGGGTGAGCGTCGTCGAGTTGCCGAAGACGGTCGAGGCCGGCCGCCTGCACTACCGCTTCAGCGTCGGCAGCCGCCTCGTGCTCGACGGGCAGGCCGAGACGGGACTCGTCTCGACGAGCCTCAACTTCGGCCTCGTCGCGGACGCCGCCACGGCGAGCCCGTTCGACGCCCCCGGCTTCTCGACGCCGCTCTGCCGCCCGCTCGTCGCGGTGCAGTGCCGTGAGGACGCCGACGCCGACGCGCAGCACGCGTTCGAGGGGTCGATCGACGTCGAGGCCGGCGACCAGCCGGCGATGGCGTTCGTGATCGGCACCGACGTCGTGTTCCGCGACGGGTGGGCCCGGATCCACGAGGGATCGAGCACCTGGATCGGCATGGCCGGACGCGGCGGCAGCGGCACGATCGAGGTCCGCTTCACGCCCGCACCGATGCTCGCACTGTTCGGCTGAGTCGAGCGCCCGCAGGGCCTGCACCTCAGCCCAGGGTGCGCCCTGCCGCCGTGCGGAACGCCTCGCTCACGGCGTCCCAGCCGTCGAGGTAGCCGCCGACCATCGCGGCGTCGCGCAGCAGCACGAGTTCGCCGGCGCGTTCGGCGGGTCGGTCGACCCCCGCGTTCGTGAGCACGTCGACGAGTTCGGCCCGGAACCAGTCCCGGTGGGACGCGACCGTGCGGCGCACGCCGCTGGCGGGGTCGGGGTACTCGGCGGCGGCGTTGATGAACGGGCATCCGCGCGTGTGCCGCCCGGCGATGTCGGCGGCGAGGCCCTCGACGACGAGTCCCGGCAGGTCGGCCGGCGCTTCGGTCATCTCGCGCGCAGCGGCGAACGCACCGCGGATGCCCGCGTCCTCCTCGCCGAGGTACGCCTCGACGAGGTCCTCCTTGCTCGGGAAGTGCCGGTAGAACGTGGCGCGCGTGACGCCTGCCTCGGCGATGATGCGGTCGACGCCGACCGCGTGGATCCCCTCGCGGTAGAAGAGATCGCTCGCGGTTCGCAGCAGGCGGTCGCGTGCGGCTGAGGTGCCCTGGGGTGTCGTCCTGGTGGCCATGAAAAAAGTCTAGAACGATCTTTCTCTTTTTGCTTGACACGGAATACGCCGTGGGCGTACATTGCTACACATCAAGACAGAACGATCGTTCTACTTCAAGGACGACCACACCGAAGGAGCAGGAACCGTGAACACCACCGCCACCACCTCGGCCACCACCACCTCGACCCGCGAAGACCTCGCCCCGATCGTCCTCGTGCACGGCCTCTGGATGACCCCGAAGAGCTGGGACACCTGGGCCGAGCGCTTCCGGGCCCGCGGCCACGAGGTCATCGTCCCCGGCTGGCCCGGCATCGACGACCGCACCGTCGAGGACATCCGGTCGAACCCGGCCGCGCTCAAGGGCATCGGCCTGAAGCAGATCGCCGACCACTACGAGCGCATCATCCGCTCCCTCCCCCGTACGCCGATCATCATGGGCCACTCCTTCGGCGGCGTCATCACGCAGCTGCTCGCCGACCGCGGCCTCGGCGTCGCGTACGTCGGCGTCGAACCCGGGCAGACCGCCGGCATCACGACGCTCCCGCCGTCGACCATCTGGACCGGCACGCCGATCCTCTCGAACCCGTTCGACATCAACGGCGCGAAGCCGATCTCGAAGCAGCACTTCCACTTCACGTTCGGCAACGACCTCAGCCGCGCCGAGTCCGACCGCATCTGGGAGGAGCAGGCCGTGAACTCGTACAACCGGGTCTTCTTCGAGGGCGTCGCGTCGACCCTGAACGAGAAGGGCGGCGTCACCCACGTCGACTACGCGCGGGCCGACCGGGCGCCGCTGCTCATCCTCACCGGTGAGATCGACCACGTCGTGCCGCCGGCCATCGGCCGCGCGATCGTGAAGAAGTACACGAAGACCGGCAGCCCCGCGATCGTCGAGTACAAGGAGTTCGCCGGCCGCACGCACCGCATCGTCAGCCAGGACGGCTGGGAAGAGGTCGCCGACTACGCCCTCGACTGGGCGCTCGCGCACCAGCGCGTCGCCGCCTGATCGCCGCGGTGCACCTTCCCGATTCAGGAGAACGGAAGCTCTTCAGGACGAATCCGCGAATGCGGTCCTGAGCAGCCTCCGTTCTCCTGAATCCGGCACATGGGTCGCCTGGGTCACGAACGAGCGGATGCCCCTGAGCCCGCACCACCGGATGCCTCTGCAGCCTCGGCTGCGGAGGCATCCGCTCGTTTCTGCCACGGCCAGCGGCCCGAGATCTCGAGCTCGAGCGACCAGCTGAGGAACGTCCGGATCAGCACGATCAGGCCGAGCACGGCGACCGACTCGAGCGTCGGCGTCACCGCGACGGTCTTGATGATGTCGGCGGCGACCAGCAGCTCGAGCCCGAGCAGGATCGCCCGCCCGAGCACCCGGCGGAACCGGTCGTAGACCGGCGAACGCCCGCGAAGCGCGCGGAACGCGGCATCCGCTGCGGCGTAGAGCACGCCGACGACGATCGCGACGACGCCGACGACGTCGATCACCTCGCCGACCGTCTCGATGACCTCGCTGAACTCCACGGCGACCCCCTCGGCTCACGCTAGCCAGCTCGGCGGTCGACGGCGGGATCGGCGCGCGATCGCGCGCGATCCCGCTCCCGCGCGATCCCGATCCCGCCCAGGGATGCCCCGGCGCACGGATGCCCGGGACGCAGGGATGCCCCGGCGCACGGATGCCCCGGCCGCGCCTTCCCTTGCCCGGCCGGGGCATCCGACGCGACGACGCTGTGCTCGCCGTCGCGACCTCCGTGACGCGCTGCCGCGCTGGAGGTGGTCCTACGCGATCTCGCGCTGGAGGTGGTAGCGCAGGCTCGCGAGCTCCGCGTTCAGTGCTGCGGGCACGCGGTCGCCGAACTGGGCGAAGTACTCCTCGGTCAGGTCGCACTCGGCGAGCCACGACGCGGGGTCGACGTCGAAGAGGTGCGCGAGCGTCTCCTCGCTGATCTCGAGCCCGTCGAGGTCGAGCGCGTCGTGCGCGGGCAGCAGCCCGATGGGCGTCTCCGTCGCTTCGGAGCGGTTCTCGAGCCGGCCGACGATCCACTCGAGCACGCGGGCGTTCTCGCCGAACCCGGGCCAGAGGAACGAGCCGTCGGCACCCTTGCGGAACCAGTTCACCTGGAAGATCTGCGGAGCATTATCGCCGAGGATCCGGCCCATCTTGACCCAGTGACCCCAGTAGTCGGCCATGTTGTACCCGCAGAACGGGAGCATGGCGAACGGGTCGCGGCGAAGCTCGCCGACCGTGCCCTCGGCCGCGGCGGTCTTCTCGGACGAGATCGTGGCGCCCATGAAGACGCCGTGCTTCCACGAGCGGGCCTGCGCGACGAGCGGCACGTTGGTGGCCCGACGACCGCCGAACAGGATCGCGTCGATCGGCACGCCGTCGTGCGCGTCCCAGTCGTCGGAGATCTGCGGGCACTGGGCGGCGGCGACGGTGAACCGCGAGTTCGGGTGCGCCGCGGGGCGGCCCGAGTCGGGCGTCCAGTGGTTGCCCTGCCAGTCGGTGAGCTCGGCCGGCGGAGTGTCGGTGAGCCCCTCCCACCACACGTCGCCGTCGGGTCGCAGCGCGACGTTCGTGAAGATCGTGTTGCCCCAGAGCGTCTGCACGGCGGTCGGGTTGGTCGACTCGCCGGTGCCGGGCGCGACGCCGAAGAAGCCCGCTTCGGGGTTGATCGCGTAGAGGCGGCCGTCGGCGCCGGGACGCATCCAGGCGATGTCGTCGCCGATGGTCTCGACCTTCCAGCCGGGGATCGTGGGCTGGAGCATCGCCAGGTTCGTCTTGCCGCACGCTGACGGGAATGCCGCGGCGACGTGGTAGGCCTTGCCCTCGGGCGAGGTGATCTTGATGAGCAGCATGTGCTCGGCGAGCCATCCCTCGTCGCGGGCCATGACGCTCGCGATGCGCAGCGCGAAGCACTTCTTGGCGAGCAGGGCGTTGCCGCCGTAGCCCGAGCCGTACGACCAGATCTCGCGCGAGTCGGGGAACTGCACGATGTACTTCTCGTCGTTGCAGGGCCAGTCGGGCTCGGCGCGGCGGTGGCCGACGCCGTCGACGAGCGGGTAGCCGACCGAGTGCACGGTGCGCACCCACGGCTCGCCGGCTTCGATGAGCTCGAAGACGCGCTCGCCCATTCGGGTCATGATGCCCATGCTGAGCACGACGTAGGGCGAGTCGGTGACCTCGACGCCGAGCTGCGAGATCGGCCCGCCGAGCGGCCCCATCGAGAACGGCACGACGTACATCGTGCGGCCCTTCATCGAGCCGTCGAACACCTCGGCGAGCTCCGACCGCATCTCGCGGGGGTCGCGCCAGTTGTTGGTGGGGCCGGCGTCCTCCTCGTACGTGGAGCAGATGAAGGTCCGGTCCTCGACCCGGGCGACGTCGCTCGGGTCGGTGCGGGCCAGGTAGCTGTTCGGCCGCCACTCGGGGTTCAGCTTGGTGAGCTTGCCCTCGTTGACGAGCAGGCGCGTGAGCTGGTCGGCCTCGCGGCGCGATCCGTCGCACCAGACGATCTCGTCGGGCTTGGTGAGGGCGGCGATCTCGGCCACCCAGGCGGCGAGGCCGGCGTCGGCGGTGCCGGTGCGGCGGGCTTCGCCGAGGGATGCCTCGGCGCCGACGGAGTACTCGGAGATGGTCATCGTCGTCCCTTTCCTGATGATTCGGGGTCCGGAGTGGGGCTGTGTTTCCAGAATGCGGGGTTCGGGACACTCGTATCGACGAAACAGGATGTTAAGAACCGACGTTCTTTCGATACGCTTAATTCATGAAGGCAGGCACCCCCGACCTCGCGACCCTCGGCCACCGCATCCGCCACTTCCGCGGCGAGCGCGCCCTCACGCTCGACCAGCTCGGCGAGGCCGTCGGACTCGCCGGCAGCCAGCTCTCGCTCATCGAGAACGGCAAGCGCGAGCCGAAGCTGTCGACGCTCGACGCCCTGGCCGTCGCGCTCGGCGTCGAGCTGGGCGACCTGCTCGCCCGCGAGGCGCCGTCGGCACGCGCGGCCCTCGAGCTCGAGCTCGGGCGCGCGCAGGCGAGCCCGCTGTACGCGAGCCTCGGCCTGCCGCCCGTCAAGCCGGGCCGGGGCATCAGCGACGAGACGCTCGAGGCGATCGTCGGCCTGCACCGCGAACTGCAGCGTCGGGCGAGCGAGGCGATCGCGACGCCGGAGGAGGCGCGCCGCGCCAACACCGACCTGCGCGAGCGCCTGCGCGCCCACAACAACCACCTGCCCGACATCGAGGAGCTCGCCGAGCAGCAGGTGCGTGCGTCGGGACACCGTGCCGGCGCGCTCACGCACCGCGAGGTCAGCGTCATGGCCGAGCGGCTCGGGTTCCGCCTCATCTACGTCGACGACCTCCCCGACTCGACGCGGTCGATCACCGATCTCGCGAACGGCCGCATCTACCTGCCGCCGGCCTCGATCCCCGGCGGCCACGGGCTGCGGTCGATGGCGCTCCAGGCGATGGCGCACCGACTCCTCGGGCACACTCCCCCGGCCAGTTACGACGAGTTCCTGCAGCAGCGTCTCGAGATCAACTACTTCGCGGCGGCCTGCCTGATGCCGCGCGAGGCATCCGTCGCGTTCCTCCAGGAGGCGAAGAAGGACAAGCGCCTGGCGATCGAGGACTTCCGCGACGCGTTCGGCGTGACGCACGAGGCGGCGGCGCTGCGGTTCACGAACCTCGGCACCGAGTACCTCGACATGACGATGCACTTCCTCCGCGTGAACGGCGACGGCGCGCTGCTGAAGGGGTACGAGAACGACGGGCTGCCGCTGCCGACCGATGTCACGGGTTCGATCGAGGGCCAGTGGGTGTGCAAGAAGTGGAGCGCGCGCACGTCGTTCGACCAGACGAACCGGACGACGGAGAACTACCAGTACACCGACACCCCTGCCGGCACCTACTGGTGCGCGACGCAGACCGGGCGGACGGATGCCGGCGAGTTCTCGATCACGGTCGGCGTGCCGTTCAACCAGGCGAAGTGGTTCCGCGGCCGCGAGACGACGGTGCGCGCGGTGTCGACCTGTCCCGACGAGTCGTGCTGCCGGCGGGCGCCGATCGCGCTGGCCGAGCAGTGGGCGGGCCGCGCCTGGCCGAGCGCCCGGCTGCACGCGCACGTGCTGTCGCCGCTGCCGTCGGGCACCTTCCCGGGCGTCGACGACGCCGAGGTGTACGCGTTCCTGGAGCAGCACGCCGGGCAGTAGCGCACCGCGAAGCCCATGCTCGGACGGATGCCTCCCCGAGGAGGCATCCGTCACTTCATCGTGTCTATTGCAATAGTGTGCGTCACACAGTATCGTGTGAGCCATGAGCACCGATGAGATCACCGCCGGCCACCTCCAGGAGTTGCGCCGCGGCACCGTCGTGCTGGCCTGCCTGATCCGGCTGCGCACTCCCGACTACGGGTACGCGCTGCTCGAATCGCTGAACGCGACCGGCATCACGGTCGACGCCAACACGCTCTACCCGCTGCTGCGCCGCCTCGAGAAGCAGGCACTGCTCACCAGCGAGTGGAACACCGAAGAGGCCCGACCGCGCAAGTTCTACCGCACCAGCGCCGACGGCGAGCGACTCGCCGCAGCGCTCACCGCCGACTGGCACCTGATCGACGAGGCGCTCACGCGACTCACCGAGCCCGGCGCCGATTCCCCCGACTCCGCAACCGACAACGACGATTCCTCGAAAGGGGACGCATCATGACCGCCTCTTCGCTCACCGACCGCTACGTCTGGGCCGCCGTCCGAACGGCACGACCGGCGCAGCGCACCGAACTCGACCGCGAACTCCGCGAACGCATCGGCGACGACATCGACGCCCGCATCGAGCAGGGCGAGCAGCCCGCTGCGGCCGAGCACGCGGCGCTGACGGACCTCGGCGACCCGGCCGCCGTCGCAGCCGGGTACATCGACCGCCCGCTCATGCTCATCGGCCCGCGGTACTACCTCGCCTGGCAGCGGCTGTTGAAGCTGCTGCTGGCGATCGTCCTGCCGTTCGCCGCGCTCGGCATCACGATCGGCCAGGTCGTCGCGGGAACGCCCGCCGGCGGCATCGTCGGCGCGGTGATCGGCTCGACGATCACGGTCGGCATCCACGTCGCGTTCTGGACCACGCTCCTGTTCGTGGTGCTCGAACGCCTGCCCGACACTGCGCGTTCGACCGGCAAGAGCTTCGACTGGTCGCTCGACATGCTGCCCGAGGTCCCCGACCCCGCGGCCACCGCACGGCGCGGCGAACTGATCGGCTCGCTCGTCTTCCTCGGCCTCTTCGCCGCGGCGATCGTGCTGGTGCAGGTCTTCGGCATCCCGTGGGTGCCCGCGCTCGACGGCGAGCCGCTGTTCGACCCCGACCTGTGGAGCTTCTGGCTGCCCTACTTCCTGGTGCTGATCGGGCTCGAGGCGATCTTCGCGGTCGTGCTCTACCAGCGCGGGTGGAACTGGTGGCTGGCGACGGTGAACCTGATCCTGAACCTCGCGTTCGTCGTGCCGGCCCTCTGGCTGTTCCTCTCCGGGCAGCTGATCGCCGAGGGCGCGCTCGAGGCGATGCGCTGGCCGTGGGGCGATTCCGGCCCCGTGATCGTGACGATCGTCGTCGTCGCCGTGATCGCCGCGGCCGTGTGGGACGTCGTCGACGGGGCCGTCAAGGCCTACCGCGCCCAGGGGGTCGGGCGATGAGCACGCACCCGAACGCGCCGACCGCCGCGGGCGCGCCCTCCGACCTCACCGCCCGATACGTGTTCTCCGCGGCGCAGCGCGTGCCGCGGGCCCAGCGGCCCGAGTTCGCCCGCGAACTCGCCGAGCGGATCCGCGACGACATCGACGCCCGCATCGATTCCGGTGCATCCACGTCGGATGCCGCCGAGCACGACGCCCTCGCCGCGCTCGGCAACCCGGCCCTCCTGGCCGTCGAATACGCCGACCGCCCGCCGATGCTCATCGGCCCGAGGTGGTACGACACCTGGAAGCGCATCCTCATCCTCGTCGAGATCATCGTCGTGCCGACGGTCGCCGGCGCCTGGGTGCTCTCGCAATTCATCTCGGGCGACGCGAACCCGGGGCTCATCGGGTCGACGTGGGGCATCTCGGTGCTCGTCGCGACCTCGGCCGCGTTCTGGGTGACTCTCGTGTTCGCCCTGATCGACCGGGCGCCGGCCGCCGAGGTCGAGGTCGCGGAGTGGACTCCGGCCGACCTGCGAGACCTCCCCGCCGAACCACGTTCCGACCGGCGCATGCTGCTGATCGGCAGCCTGTTCTGGCTCGTCGTGCTGGTCGGATTCCTCGTGTGGCAGCAACTCGCTCCGAGCCCCGGCGGCGACGCCGACGGCATCCTGCCGGTGTTCGATCCCGCGCTGTGGTCGTCCTGGATGCCGTACTACCTCGTGCTGTTCGCGCTCGAGGCGGCGCGCACGGTGTGGATGTACCGGGTCGGCTACACCTGGCCGATCGCCGCCGTCACGATCGCGCTGAACCTCGCACTCGGAGTGCCGGCGATCTGGCTGACCGTCTCAGGGCAGCTGTTCGCGCCGGGGTTCGAGGCCCTGTTCGAGGCCAACCTCGACGCCGCCGCGCAGCAGGTGCTGCCGATCCTGCTCATCGCGACGATCGTCGGAGGCGTGATCGCCAACTCGGTGCTGTTCGCGGTGCGCGCGGCCCGCGCCTCGCGGCAGCGATCGCTCGGCGCCGACTGGTCGAGCTGACCGTCGGCCGACGCACCATCCCGCGACGCGATCCGGATGCCGCTACTTCGGCTGCATCCGGATCGCGCCGTCGAGGCGGATCACCTCGCCGTTGAGCATCGGGTTCGCGACGATCGCCCGCACCAGGTCGGCGTACTCGGCCGGCGAGCCGAGCCGCGACGGGTGCGGCACCTGCGCGGCGAGCGAGTCCTGCACGTCCTGCGGCATCCCGGCCATCATCGGCGTCTCGAAGATGCCGGGCGCGATCGTCATCACGCGGATCAGCAGCTTCGAGAGGTCGCGCGCGATCGGCAGCGTCATGGCCGCGACCGCGCCCTTCGACGCCGAGTAGGCGGCCTGGCCGATCTGGCCGTCGAACGCCGCGACCGACGCGGTGTTCACGATGACGCCGCGCTCCGGGGTCTCAGGTCCCCCGGGAACCCCGGCGGACACGGGCTCGTTCGCGGCCATCGCCTCGGCGGCGAGCCTCGTCACGTTGAACGTCCCGATGAGGTTCACCCGGATCGTGCGCTCGAACACGTCGAGCGGCGCCGCGCCGTCCCGGCCGACCGTGCGCCCCGCGGTGGCGATGCCCGCGCAGTTCACCGCGACGCGCAGCGGCGCGAGCGCCTGCGCGGCCTCGACGGCCGCGCGCACCTGGGCCTCGTCGGCGACATCCGCCGCGACGAAGCTCGCCCGATCGCCGAGCGCGGCCGCCGCCTCCTCGCCTCGGGGCCCCGGCAGGTCGACGATGACCACGGATGCCCCGCCGTCGATCAGCGCGCGGGCGGTGGCGTTGCCGAGGCCGGAGGCCCCGCCGGTGACGATCGCCGATGTCCCGGTCAGTTCCATGTCGTGCCCTCTCCGTCGCCGTCCACGCGGGCTACGCTACCCCGCCGGAATGCGCAGAGACGACGGATGCCCCGGGCTCGCGCCCGAGGCATCCGTTCGTCTCGATCGGGGTCAGTGCTCGACGAGCACGCCCGCATCGACGGCCGCGGCGATCTGCTCGACGCGCACCGGCTCGCGCTCGGGGAGCACGACCGGGTGGGTGCCGGCCATCGCCTCGATGACGCGGACGACCTGGCACGAGTAGCCGTACTCGTTGTCGTACCAGACGTAGAGCACGACGTCGGTGCCGTCGGCGATGGTCGCGAGGCCGTCGACGATGCCCGCGCGGTTCGAGCCGACGAAGTCGGTCGAGACGACCTCGGGCGATTCGATGTAGTCGACCTGCTGGCGCAGCGGCGAGGTGAGCGACACCTGGCGCAGGTACGTGTTCAGGGTCTGCTTGTCGGTGGGGCGCTCGAGCTGGAGGTTGAGGATCGCGAGCGAGACATCCGGCGTGGGAACGCGGATCGCACTGCCGGTGAGTTTGCCCTCGAGCTGCGGCAACGCCTTCGACACGGCCTTGGCCGCGCCCGTCTCGGCGATGACCATGTTCAGCACGGCCGAGCGCCCGCGACGGTCGCCCTTGTGGAAGTTGTCGATCAGGTTCTGGTCGTTCGTGAACGAGTGCACGGTCTCGACGTGTCCGCGCACGACGCCGTAGGCCTCGTCGATGGCCCCGAGCACCGGCGTGATCGCGTTGGTCGTGCAGCTCGCGGCCGACAGGATGCGGTCGGACGCCTCGATGGCGTCGTGGTTGATGCCGTGCACGATGTTCTTGATCGGGCTCTTGCCGGGCGCCGTGAGCAGCACCCGGGCGACGCCGGTCGACCGGAGGTGCTGCTCCAGGCCCGCCTCGTCGCGCCAGCGGCCGGTGTTGTCGACGACGATGGCGTCGGAGATGCCGTACGCGGTGTAGTCGATCGACGCCGGGTCGTCGGAGTAGATGACCTGGATCAGCGTGCCGTTGGCGAGGATCGTGTCGTTGTCCTCGTCGACCTCGATGGTGCCCTGGAAGGGGCCGTGCACCGAGTCGCGGCGCAGCAGGCTGGCGCGCTTCTGCAGGTCGTTCGCGCCGCCCTTGCGCACGACGATCGCGCGCAGGCGCAGGCCCTGTCCGCCGCCGGTGTGGGCGATGAGGATGCGGGCGAGCAGGCGCCCGATGCGACCGAAGCCGTAGAGCACGACGTCGGTTCCCTCGGTCGGCGCGGCGTCGTCGGCGACGAGCACGGGGGCGAGTTCGCTGCGCAGGAACGCGACGAGGTCGGATGCCCCGCCGGCCGCGACCTGCTCGGCGTGGCGCTGCACGAGTCGGGCGACGTCGATCGAGGCGGGGCCGGGCGCGACCTCGCGGAGGGCCTCGAGCATGCGGATCGTGTCGGCCGGGTCGAGTTCGCGGTCGCCGGCCTTGCGCGAGAACCGGTGCGCCTTCAGCAGGTCGACCGGCGACAGGTTGATGAGGCGGCGGCCGTGGATGGAGGTCACCACCCCGAGGTCGCGGTAGAGGCCGCCGACGAGCGGGATGATGCGCTCGGCGAGCTCCTCTCGAGAGATCCAGGCACTACGACGGGCGACGAACTCTTGACTCACGAAGGTCCTCTCCGGTCGAGCCGCCTGGTGGGCAGCGTCGACCACAACTCGAATCCGGGGGGATGCCTCGATCCTATGCCCGCGCGCCCGTGAGCGGCCTGTACACCATGGCCTGCACGTCACGCAAGGACCGACAGCGCGTCGAGCGGGCCGTCGAGCCGGGAGGGCGTCGCACTCAGTACAGCGAGACGAACGAGAGCGTCGACTCGGCGACGCGCTGCGGGAGCCCGTCGAACACCTCGGCCCGCTCGGGCGAGACCTTGTAGGCCTCGTCGACGCGGGTGAACTCGGCCTCGTCGCCGGGCACGCTGACGGCCCAGGTGAACGTGCCGTCGGCCGGCGACCCGTAGGCGAACTCGACCGTGTAGCCCATGCGGGTCCGCAGCTCGGGCATCGTGGCCTGCCACCATTCGACGAACGCCTCGTATTCGCCCTCGACGATCCGGTATTCACGCAGCTGCACGGTCTTCACCCGAGCCATCCTGCCGCATGCGACGTATACTCGGTGCCGTCGAGGCGCTCGTCGAAGCGCCGGTACTCGAAAAATGGGTACGAAGCCCGGGCGGCGCAGCCGCCGGCCGCGTGAGACACATACGGAACCAGCATCCGTCACGTCTCCCGAAGGAACCGGCCCATGTCGTCCGTCTCCGCGCTCGTCGCGCGCACCCTCGCCGCCCACCTCGACCACGTCTTCGGCGTGATGGGCAACGGCAACGCCCACCTGCTCGACGCCCTCGAACGCGAGACGTCGATGACGTTCGTCGCGATGCGCCACGAGGTCGGCGGCGTCGTCGCGGCCGACGCGCACTACCGCGCGTCCGGGCGGATCGCCGCGGCGACCGCGACCTACGGCGCCGGGTTCACGAACACGCTGACCGCGCTGGCCGAGGCCGTGCAGGCCGAGATCCCGCTGGTGCTCGTAGTGGGCGACCAGCCGACGGCCGGGCGCCGGGCGTGGGACGTCGACCAGATCGCGCTGGCCTCCGCGGTCGGCGCGCGCACCTACACCGTCGGGCGGACGGATGCCGCCGCCACGGTCGTGCTCGCGATCGAGCACTCGCTGGCCAGACGCCAACCGGTCGTGCTCTCGCTCCCCTACGACGTCGCGGCGCTCGACGTCGGCGAGTCGATCCCGCCGCCCGCACTGCGACTGCCCGAGCCCGTGCAGCCGCGGGGCGGGTTCCAGCGGGCGGCGATCGCCGAGACGGCGCAGTTGCTCGCCGGCGCGAGCCGGCCCTTCCTGCTCGCCGGTCGCGGCGCGTGGCTCGCCGGTGCCGGCGGAGCCCTCGGCGAGCTCGCCGCCGCCACGGGTGCGGTCACCGCGTCGACCGCGCTCGGCCGCGGCATCTTCCCCGACGCCGACTTCGATCTCGGCGTGACCGGCGGCTTCGGCGCACCGGCCGCGATGGAGCTGATCCGCGAAGCCGATGTCGCCGTCGTGTTCGGGGCGTCCCTCAACCAGTTCACGATGCGGTTCGGCGAGCTCTTCTCGCCGGGCACTCGGATCGTGCAGGTCGACGTCGCCGCGTCGGCGACGCATCCGAACGTGGGCACGTTCCTGCGAGCGGATGCCACGGTCGTCGCGCGCGAGCTCGTCGCCGAGCTCGCGTCGCTCGGCGCGGAGAGCTCCGGCTGGCGCGAGTCGCTCGGCGCGGCGGCGATCGCCGACCTGCGCGAGCAGGAGCAGGGCGCGGATGCCGCGAACGCGGGCCTGACGCCCGAGGGCGAACTCGACCCGCGCGCGCTCGCGATCCGGCTCGCCGAGCTGCTCCCCGAGGACCGCGTCGTGGTCTCGGACGGCGGCCACTTCATCGGCTGGGCGAACATGTACTGGCCGGTCGCGTCGCCCGACCGCATGATCATGATCGGCACGGCGTACCAGTCGATCGGCCTCGGATTCCCGAGCGTGCCGGGCGCCTCGGTCGCCCGCCCGGAGTCGACGATCGTGCTGACGACCGGCGACGGCGGCGGGCTGATGGCGCTCGCCGACCTCGAGAGCGCGGTGCGCGTCGCCGGCGGCCGCGGGATCGCGGTCGTGTGGAACGACGCCGCCTACAGCGCGGAGGTGCACGTGTACGGCCGCAAGGGCCTCGCGGAGGAGCCCATGCTGATCCCGCAGGCGGACTTCGCGGCGGCGGCCGCCGCGTTCGGCGCCGAGGGCGTGGTCGTGCGCACCCTCGACGACCTCGAGGCGCTGCGCGTCTGGGCCGCCCGCCCGGCCGAGGACCGCCCGTTCCTCATGCTCGACTGCCGCATCTCGGGGTCGGTCGTCGCGCCGTTCCAAGACGAGATCTTCCACGTCAACCGGTAGGCCCCACCTCGACCCACCGCGGTGGATCGTATACGATTTGGTGGACGCCCTTGACGAAGAGGAGCCCGATGCTCGAGACATCCCGGATCTCCGCGATCGCCGACGAACTGTTCGCCGCCGATCGCGACCGCACGACCGTCCCGCTACTCACCGCACGCAACCCCGGCATGGTCGTCGAAGACGCCTACGCGGTGCAGAGCGAATGGGCGAAGCGACGGCAGGAGGCTGGGGCCCGGCTCGTCGGCCACAAGATCGGACTCACCTCAAAGGTGATGCAGGTCGCGACCGGCATCACCGAGCCGGACTACGGCGTGATCCTCGACGACATGGTCTACGACTCCGGATCGGTGATCGAATACGACCGGTTCTCGAACGTCCGCATCGAGGTCGAGCTCGCGTTCGTGCTCGGCGAGGCGCTCGAGGGCCCGCACACGACGATCTTCGACGTGCTGCGCGCGACCGAGTACGTCGTGCCCGCGCTCGAGGTGCTGAACTCCCACATCGAGCTCGAGGGCCGCACGATCGTCGACACGATCAGCGACAACGCCGCCATGGGCGCGATGGTGCTCGGCGGCCGGCCCGTCGCGGTCGACGAGGTCGACCTGCGCTGGGTCGGTGCGCTGCTGAGCCGCAACGAGACCATCGAGGAGTCCGGCGTCGCCGGCGCCGTGCTCGGGCACCCCGCGATGGGCGTCGCCTGGCTCGCGAACAAGCTCGCCCAGCACGGCCGGTCGCTCGCGGCCGGCGAGATCATCCTCGCCGGATCGTTCACCCGCCCGATGTGGGTCGAACGCGGCGACACCGTGCATGCCGACTACCACGACCTCGGGAGCATCCAGTGCCGATTCATCTGACACTGCCGCCCACGCTCGCGCAGCGCATCGCGGAGGCATCCCGCCCCCAGATCGGCATGTGGGTCTGCTCCGGCAGCCCGCTCGTCGCCGAGATCGTCGCCGGGTCCGGCGTCGACTGGGTGCTCATCGACGCGGAGCACGCGCCCAACGGCCTCGAGTCCGTGCAGGCGCAACTGCAGGCCGTCGCCGCCTACCCGGTCGCGCCGGTCGTGCGGGTGCCGTTCGGCGACACGGTGCTGATCAAGCAGTTCCTCGACCTCGGCGCGCAGAACCTCCTCGTGCCGATGGTCGACTCGGCCGAGCAGGCCGAGGCCGTCGTGCGCGCGACCCGGTATCCCCCGCACGGCGTCCGCGGCGTCGGCTCGGCGCTCGCGCGCGCGGCCCGCTGGAACCGGGTGCCCGGCTACCTGCAGGATGCCGCCTCGACGATCAGCCTGACCGTGCAGATCGAGTCCGCGACGGCGGTCGCCGACGTCGAGGCCATCGCGGCCGTGGACGGCGTCGACGCGCTCTTCGTCGGACCCGCCGACCTGGCCGCCTCGATGGGGCTGCTCGGGCAGCAGGGGCATCCCGACGTCGTCGAGGCGGTGCTCACCGCGATCGCCGCCGGCGTCGCCGCCGGCGTGCCCGTCGGCGTCAACGCATTCGTCGCGACCGACGCCGACCGGTATCTCGAGGCCGGCGCGTCATTCGTCGCCGTCGGAGCGGATGTCTCGAGCCTCGCCCGCGCGTCCGAGGCACTCGCCGGCCGGTTCATCCCGGACGACTCCACCGGCGATCGCTCGAGTTACTGAGCCGCCCAAGCCCAAGCCCAAGCCCGTGCCCGTGCCCGTGCCCATGTCCATGCCCATGTCCGGTTTCAGGAGATCGGAGGCTGATCAGGATGCTTCCGCCGATTTCGTCCTGAGCAGCCTCCGAACTCCTGAAACCGGCACTGAACCGCAGGTTGCAGGACCTGCCAAATCGTATATGATTTCAGATATCAGCAGACGAGGACGTCCATGACCGACACCGCCACCACCGACATCTCCGCACCGGGCAAGATCATCGCCGTGCACCTCAACTACCCGTCGCGCACCGCGCAGCGCGGGCGCACGCCGGCGCAGCCGAGCTACTTCCTGAAGCCGCAGAGCTCGGTCTCCGGTACCGGCGGCACCATCGAGCGGCCCGCGGGTACCGAACTGCTCGCGTTCGAGGGCGAGATCGCGATCGTCATCGGCACCGCCGCGCGCCGGGTCTCCCCCGACGACGGCTGGGCGCACGTCGCCGCGGTCACCGCCGCCAACGACTTCGGCCTCTACGACCTCCGCGCGGCCGACAAGGGTTCGAACGTCCGCTCGAAGGGCGGCGACGGATACACGCCGCTCGGTCCGGTCGCGATCCCGACGGCCGGCATCGGGCAGGATGCCTGGCGCGTGCGCACCTGGGTCAACGGCGAACTCGTGCAGTCCGACACCTCGGACACCCTGCTCTTCCCGTTCGGCCGGCTCGTCGCCGACCTCTCGCAGCACTTCACGCTCGAGCCCGGCGACGTGATCCTCACCGGCACGCCCGCCGGTTCCTCGGTCGTCGTTCCGGGCGACGTCGTCGAGGTCGAGGTCGACGCGCCGGGCGCCCCGGGCGCCCCGACCACCGGCCGGCTCGTGACCACGGTCACGCAGGGCGAGGGCGTGTTCGGCGACAGCGCCTACGGGGACTTCGGCTCGAAGCCCGCGGTCGACGACCTCCAGCGCGTCGAGGCGTGGGGATCCGAGGCCGAGCACGCCGCGGCCGTCGCCACCGGTCGCGCGACACCGCTCGACGCGGCATCCGAGGACGCGACGGATGCCTCCGCTCCGCCGGCGATTCCGGATGCCCCCGCCTCCGTGCTCACCGACGAACTGCGCGAATCGATCTCAGGCGTCGCGGTCGCGACGCTCTCGGTCGCACTCCGCAAGCGGGGGTACCACGACGTCTTCATCGAGGGCGTGTTCGCCAACCACCCCGGCGACCGGATCGTCGGCACCGCGCGGACGCTCCGGTTCATCCCGTCCCGGCCCGACCTGTTCGCCGAGTTCGGCGGGGGGTTCAATGCGCAGAAGCGCGCGTTCGACACGGTCGGCGCCGGCGAGGTGCTCGTCGTCGACGCCCGCGGCGAGCGCGGCACCGGCACCGTCGGCGATGTGCTCGCGCTGCGCGCGAAGGTGCGGGGCGCTGCCGGCATCGTCACCGACGGCGGAGTCCGCGACTTCGACGCGGTCGCCGCGATCGGCATCCCCGTGTTCTCGCAGGGGCCGCACCCGAGCGTGCTGGGCCGTCGGCACGTGCCGTGGGAGACGGACGTGACCGTCGCCTGCGGCGGGGCCGCGGTGCAGCCCGGCGACGTGATCGTCGGCGACGGAGACGGCGTGATCGTGATCCCGGCGAAGCTCGTCGCCGAGGTCGTCGCCGAGACGGCCGAGCAGGAGGCCGCCGACGCGTGGGTCGCGCAGCGCGTCGCCGAGGGCGAGGCCGTCGACGGCCTGTTCCCGATGGATGCCGCGTGGCGCGCCCGGTACGAGGCCGAGCGCGCGGCATCCGACGGCGACGCCGGCTCCGACGGCGACGCACCGACCGGCGCCGCGGCATCCGATTCCGGGGCGTGGCGATGACCCTCGAGAGCAAGTCGCAGCGGTCGTACCGGTTCATCCGCGAGCGCATCGACGACGGGCGATACGTACCGGGGTACCGGCTCGTGCTCGCGCAGATCGCCGGCGAACTCGACGTGTCGGTCGTGCCGGTGCGCGAGGCGATCCGACGGCTCGAGGCCGAGGGGCTCGTCACGTTCGAGCGCAACGTCGGCGCGCAGGTCGCGCTGATCCAGGAGACCGAGTACCTGCACACCATGCAGACCCTCGCGCTCGTCGAGGGGTACGCGACGGCACTCGCCGCGCCGTTCCTGACACCGGATCATCTCGAGCGCGCCCGCGCGATCAACGACCGGATGCGCCGCACCCTCGACGACTTCGACCCGCACCGGTTCACCGAGCTCAACCTCGAGTTCCACTCGGTGCTGTTCGAGGGCTGCCCGAACCCGCACGTGCTCGACCTCGTGCACCGGGGCTGGAACCGCATGCGGGTGCTCCGCGACTCGTCGTTCAGCTTCGTCCCCGGGCGCGCCCGCGAATCGGTCGAGGAGCACGCGCGCATCGTCGACCTGATCGAGCAGCGCGCCGACCCGCTCGAGATCGAGCTCGCCGCCCGCTCGCACCGCACGACCACGCTCGACGCCGTGCTCGCGTACCAGTCCGAACACCGGCCACCCGCCGCCATCCGAACCCCAGCCGCCGCCACCGCGGCCGACGAATGAGGAACACCATGACGCAGCACACCCCCGAGGGCCTGCCCGACCGGATCCGCCACTACATCGACGGCGAGTTCGTCGACTCCGTCGACGGCGACACGTTCGACGTGCTCGACCCCGTCACGAACGAGACCTACGTGCAGGCCGCCGCCGGCAAGCGGGCCGACATCGACCTCGCGGTCGCGGCCGCCCGCCGCGCCTTCACCGACGGCCCGTGGCCGAAGATGGCCGCGCGCGAGCGCTCGCGCATCCTGCACCGCATCGCCGACCTCGTCGAGTCGCGCGACGCACGGCTCGCCGAGCTCGAGAGCTTCGACTCCGGCCTGCCGATCACGCAGGCGCTCGGCCAGGCGCGCCGCGCCGCGGAGAACTTCCGGTTCTTCGCCGACCTGATCGTCGCCCAGGCCGACGACGCCTACAAAGTGCCCGGCCGCCAGATGAACTACGTGAACCGCAAGCCCATCGGTGTCGCCGGGCTCATCACCCCGTGGAACACGCCGTTCATGCTCGAGTCGTGGAAGCTCGGCCCCGCGCTCGCGGCCGGCAACACGGTCGTGCTGAAGCCCGCCGAGTTCACGCCCCTGTCGGCGTCGCTGTGGGCCGGCATCTTCGAGGAGGCGGGGCTGCCGAAGGGCGTGTTCAACCTCGTCAACGGACTCGGCGAGGAGGCGGGCGACGCGCTCGTCAAGCATCCCGACGTGCCGCTCATCTCGTTCACCGGCGAGAGCCGCACCGGGCAGATCATCTTCGGCAACGCAGCGCCGTACCTCAAGGGCCTGTCGATGGAACTCGGCGGCAAGAGCCCCGCCATCGTCTTCGCCGACGCCGACCTCGACGTCGCGATCGACGCCTGCATCTTCGGCGTGTTCTCGCTGAACGGCGAGCGCTGCACCGCGGGCAGCCGCATCCTCGTGCAACGCGACGTCTACGACGAGTTCGTCGAGCGCTACGCCGCGCAGGCGAAGCGCGTGAAGGTCGGCCACCCGCAGGACCCGACCACCGAGGTCGGCGCGCTCGTGCACCCCGAGCACTACGACAAGGTGATGGGCTACGTCGAGCTCGGCAAGTCCGAGGGCCGGCTCGTCGCCGGCGGCGGACGCCCCGACGGGTTCCCGACCGGCAACTACGTCGCCCCGACGGTGTTCGCCGACGTCGCGCCCGACGCCCGCATCTTCCAGGAGGAGATCTTCGGCCCGGTCGTCGCCATCACGCCGTTCGACACCGAGGCGGAGGCGCTGGCCCTCGCGAACGACACGAAGTACGGCCTCGCCGCCTACGTCTGGACCAACGACCTCAAGCGGGCGCACAACTTCGCCCAGGCCGTCGAGGCCGGCATGGTCTGGCTCAACTCGAACAACGTGCGCGACCTGCGCACGCCGTTCGGCGGCGTGAAGGCCTCGGGCCTCGGCCACGAGGGCGGCTACCGCTCGATCGACTTCTACACCGACCAGCAGAGTGTGCACATCACGCTCGGCGCCCCGCACAACCCCACCTTCGGCAAGGACGCCTGACATGACCAGCCGCGATGACATGACCCTGACCTCGTCCGGGTTCTATGTGAGCCAGGAGGCTCCGATCGAGACCTCGAACCCGGTGCCGACGCCCACGTCGCCGGCACCCGACATCCTGCGCTGCGCGTACATGGAACTCGTCGTCACCGACCTCGCCGCCTCGCGCCAGTTCTACGTCGACGTGCTCGGCCTCTACGTCACCGAGGAGACCGACACCGCGATCTACCTGCGTTCGACCGAGGAGTTCATCCACCACAACCTCGTACTTCGGCGCGGCGACCTGGCCGCAGTCGCCGCCTTCTCGTACCGGGTGCGCGAACCCGAGGACCTCGACCGGGCCGTCGCCTTCTACACGGAGCTCGGATGCCGCGTCGAGCGCCGCCCCGAGGGCTTCACCACGGGCATCGGCGACTCGGTGCGCGTCGAGGACCCGCTCGGCTTCCCGCTCGAGTTCTTCCACCACGTCGACCACGTCGAGCGCATGTCGTGGCGCTACGACCTGCACGTTCCCGGCGAGCTCGTGCGCCTCGACCACTTCAACCAGGTCACGCCCGACGTGCCGCGCGCGGTGAAGCACATGCAGGACCTCGGGTTCCGCGTGACCGAGGACATCCAGGACGAGGAGGGCACGATCTATGCGGCGTGGATGCGCCGCAAGCCCACCGTGCACGACACCGCCATGACCGGCGGCGACGGCCCGCGCATGCACCACGTCTGCTTCGCCACGCACGAGAAGCACAACATCCTCGCGATCTGCGACAAGCTGGGCGCGCTGCGCCGCTCCGACGCGATCGAGCGCGGACCCGGCCGCCACGGCGTGTCGAACGCGTTCTACCTGTACCTGCGCGACCCCGACGGCCACCGAGTCGAGGTGTACACGCAGGACTACTACACGGGCGACCCCGACAACCCGGTCGTCACGTGGGACGTGCACGACAACCAGCGTCGCGACTGGTGGGGCAACCCGGTCGTGCCTTCCTGGTACACGGATGCCTCTCTGGTGCTCGACCTCGACGGCGACCCGCAGCCCGTGGTCGCGCGCACCGACGACTCCGAGATGGAGGTCACGATCGGCGCCGACGGCTTCTCGTACACGCGCAGGGGCGACGAGGAGCAGGGCTTCAAGCTCGGCAACACGCTGTAGCTCCCTTCGGTTCCGCCCCACCCACACGGTCCCCACCGCCTCCCCGGCCGAACTCCGGATGCCGCGAGCGGCACACCGGCCCGACCCCGCGGTCACCCGGCGCGTCGCCGCAATGTTCCGGAGTTCGGTCGGGCCGCGGGCTGCCACAGGTGCTCACCGCGGGGCATGAGCATGCGGACGGTCGCCTCGACCGAATCCCAGTCGTGCAGCACCTGGCGGTGGGTGAACGAGACGTGGGCGTACCCCGCGGCGAGTCGTTGCGGGATACCGGAGAACGGCGGCTGCCCGGCGCGGTCGGGTCGGGCTCAGCCCTTGAAGAAGACCGGCTGGCCGTCGTACTCGCTGAACGGGTTCTCGTCGGCCGAGCTGTTGCCCGTCCAGATCATGCCGCCGATGGCCTCGGAGCTGGGCAGCTTCGCACCGACCACGCACTGGTCGATCACGGCGCCCGCCCCGAACTCCTCGGTGAACGACTCGCTCGCGCACTCGTCCCAGCCGATCACGCTGACCTCCTGCGCCTGGGCGCCGGTGACGTCGGCCGGACGGAAGTCGGTGTAGTTCGCGTCGTACGTGATGTCGTCGCCCGAGACCTTCTGCTGCTGGTAGCGGATGAGCGTGACCTCGTAGTCCGCCAGTTCGGGGATCTCGGCGACGAGGAAGTCGACCTGCGCCTGCGTCGCCGGCTCGATGCTGACGAGCTTGGTGTTGAGCACCGCCTTGCGGCCGTCGTAGCTCTCGTACTCGTAGGTGCCCCACTGGCCGAGCGCAACGGTCTGCCCCGGCTGGAGCAGTTCGCCCTCGACGGCGGCACCCGCCGACGATCCCTCCTCGTCGGCCGCTTCCGCCTCGGTGCCGGCGGGCTCGGCGGCCGCGGTCTCCTCGGCGGGCGCGTCGAGACGCTTCGCGTTCGAGAGGTCGGGGCCGGTGCACGCGGTGAGCGCGAGCGAGCCGGCTGCGAGCAGCGCGAGCGCGGCGATCTGGATCTGCTTCTTCACGAGGTCTCCTGTTCGGTGCGGCCGGGCCTCTGCCGGCGGCCTCCCCCGCGACGCAGCACGATTCCGGGCGCGCCGGTGCAGGGCGCGACCGGACGCCGATGTCGGAGGGGGTTCCGGTCAGCCTATGGGCCCGATGAACGGCCGCGAGACGCCTGTGGAGAACGGACGGATGCCGCCGCCGAGTGCGTGCGCGCTGCGTCAACCGCACCGCGCCAGGAGGCAAGGAGCCGCACGGCGTCCCTGCCTACCGTGGGAGTCCGACTCACCGTGGAGGTGCCATGAACAGCCCGACCCCGACGCTCGACCAGACGCAGGACGACCTGCTCGAGCGGATCACGCCGACCGGCGGCGAGCGCCGCGAGATCCTCGACCCCGCGACCGGGCAGCTCGTCGGCCACGCGCCGGTCCACGGCCTCGACGACCTCGAGGCCGCCGTCGCCCGCGCGGCGGCCGCGCAGCCGGCATGGGCGGCGCTCGGCCACGAGCGTCGCAGCGCGGTGCTGCTGGAGGCCGCCGATGCGATCGACGCCTCGGCCGAGGCCCTCGCGCGGATCCTCTCGCGTGAGCAGGGCAAGCCCCTGAACGGCCCGAACGCACGGTTCGAGGTCGGCGGGGCGTCCGGATGGCTGCGGGCCGCCGCCGCCACCCCCCTGGAGGCCGAGGTGATCCTCGACGACGGCGACGTGCACGCCGAACTGCACTACCGGCCGATCGGCGTGGTCGGCGCGATCGGACCGTGGAACTGGCCGCAGATGATCACCGTCTGGCAGATCGGCCCGGCGCTCCGGATGGGCAACACCGTCGTGGTGAAGCCCTCGGAGTACACCCCGCTCAGCGTCCTCGCGCTGGTCGAAGTCCTGAACACCGTGCTGCCCGCCGGTGTGCTCGAGATCGTCAGCGGCGGTCGCGAGGTCGGCGCCGCGCTCGCGGCGCACCCGTCGATCGGCAAGGTGATGTTCACCGGCTCCACGTCGACGGGCAAGGCGATCATCCGGTCCTCGGCCGACACCGTGAAGCGGCTGACCCTCGAACTCGGCGGCAACGACGCCGGCATCGTGCTCCCGGACGTCGACCCTTCGGCGATCGCCGAGGGCCTGTTCTGGGGCGCGTTCATCAACACCGGCCAGACCTGCGCCGCGCTCAAGCGCCTCTACGTCCACGACGACGTCTACGACGCGGTGGTCGAGGCCCTGGCCGACGTCGCCCGCGCCATGCCCATGGGAGTCGGCCTCGACGAGCAGAACGTGCTCGGGCCGCTGCAGAACCGGCAGCAGTTCGAGATCGTCGACCGCCTCGTCGAGGCGGCGAAGCGCGCCGGCGCGAACGTGCTGGTCGGCGGCGACCCCGACCGCGACGGCCCCGGCAACTTCTACCCGACGACCCTGGTCGAGGTGGCCGACCACGACCTCGGCCTCGTGCAGGAGGAGCAGTTCGGTCCGGCGCTGCCGATCGTCCGCTACCACGACGTCGACGAGGCGGTCGCCCTCGCGAACAGCGTCGACGTCGGGCTCGGGGCATCCGTCTGGTCGTCCGACCTCGTCGAGGCGCGCCGGGTCGCAGCCCGGCTCGAGGCGGGTACGGTCTGGATCAACGCGCACGGGGCGATCCACCCGATGGTGCCGTTCGGCGGCGCGAAGCAGTCGGGGTACGGCCTGGAGTTCGGGGTCGAGGGTCTCAAGGCGCTCGGCGTGCCGCAGGTGATCAACGGCTGATCGCGTCCGGCGCGACATCGGAGGGCCGGGGGCACGCGCTCCCGGCCCTCCGCCGTACGCGTATCGTGGACGGCGGCGCCGCTCCGCCCACGATGGAGCGCCGCGGTGCCGCGGGAGGGGAGCATGCCGAAGATCGTCGACCACGACGAACGTCGACTGCGGATCGTGCACGCGACCTGGCGGCTCATCGCGGAGAAGGGCTTCCGCGCGACGACGATGCGCGAGATCGCGCGCGCGGCGGGTTCTGCGAACGGCGGGCTGTTCCCCTACTTCCGCAACAAGGAGGAGCTCATCGGGGCGACCTTCGAGCACGTGTACTCCGCGACGAACGCGCGATTCGCGGCGGCCCGGGCGGACCTCGAGGGCCTGGCGGCGCTGCGCGCGCTGATGCTGCAGATCTTCCCGCTCGACGACGAGCGGATCCTCGAGGCCCGCATCGTCATCCCGTTCTGGGAGTACGCGGCGAACGAACCCGAGCTGCTCGCGCTGCACGAGCGGACGATGGATGCCTGGCGCGTGGAGATCGCCTCGCACCTCGAACGTGCGCGCGAGCTCGGCGAGCTCGGCGACGGGGTCGACATCGCGGTCGCGACCGACCATCTCATGACGATGGCCGACGGTGTCCAGGTGGTCGCCGTGGTGCTCCCGGGCAGCGCCGCGCCCGACCGGCTCGAGCGCATGCTCGACGGCTACCTCGACCTGCTTCGCTGAACGACGGGCGGATGCCGGAAGCATCCGCCCGTCGCACGGAGCACTCTCACGCGCCCCGTCAGTGGGCGTGCCCCTCGCACCCGCACGCGCCGGCGCCGCAGCGGCATCCGCCCGCCGTGTCGCCCGCTGGTGCGCCCGCCGCGTCGCTGTGGCAGGACGCGCCCGCCGCGGCCGTGGACGGCACGTTCAGCGTCGGGTTGCGGTCGAAGAAGCCGTAGGGCTTGAGCGTGAACTTCGCCGTGTCGACGGGCATGACCGGCCAGTCCTCGGGACGCGGGAAGTGGGTGGGCCCGAAGGTGTGCCAGAGCACGATGTCGTCGCCGTCGATCGAGCGGTCCGCGGCCGAGAACCGGGGCAGGCCGTCGCCGCCGGGATGCTGGTTCACGAGGTCGCCGGCGGGGTAGCGCTCCGTGGCGTCGTACCGGGTCACCCAGAGGTGGTTGCGCGTGAACGCGGCGCGCTGTGCGATGACGGAGTCCGGGTCGGCGAGCAGGGTCGGGGCGCCCTGGGCGATGAGTTCGTAGCCGACGGGCCGTCCGAGCCGGTTCGTGCGCTCGGTGTTGACGATGTGCCAGGTGCGTCCGGCGACCGGGTCGGCGTGGCGTGCGCCCTCCCCCTCCGTTCGCAGCCGCGTGGTGCGCTTGGTGAACGCGTTCCCGTAGGCGTTGCCCTCCCCCATCGGCACGCGCGCCGCGTCGACCTCGTCGACCGCGTTCGCGATGCCGTCGACCATCATGTCGAGGCGGGCGCTGAAGAGGTGCTGGTGGTACGGCGCCCCGAGTCCGGGCGCGACCTCGCCGGCGTGGTCGCCCGCCTCGGCGTCGTAGGCGGAGGTGAAGAGCACGCCCGTGAGCTTCGCCTCGCACTCGATCGTGCCGTCGAGGTAGAGGTACCAGTAGAACCCGTAGTCGTAGTTGCCGACGGTCGTGAAGAAGCTGATCACGAGCCGGCGCTGGCGCCGCACCTCGTTGGAGCCGGTGTAGATGTCGGTGTGCTTCCAGAGGGTGCCGTAGTCCTCCTCGTGCATGCAGATCGCGTTCGGGATGACCCGCGGGTGCCCGAACTCGTCGGCGATCGTCGCGTCGAAGTAGCGGATCTCGCCGAGGCAGTCGCATCCGAGCTTGAGCGAGTTCGCGTAGCGGCCGAAGACGTACTCGCCCGTGTCGAAGTAGTTCTGCCAGAACCTCGACGGCGACGGGTCGCCGTATGGCACGACCATCTCGGCGATCGAGGCGCGGTAGACGATGTCGCGCTCCACGCCGCCCCGGTCGGCGTCGACGTATCGGATGCGACGCAGCACGAGGCCCTCGCGGGCGTCGAAGGCCAGTGAGAACCGCCAGTTCGCCCAGCTCACGCGATCGCCGTCGACGGTGAAGCTCGGACCCTGGGGCTGCGTGATCTCGATGGGCTTGAGCGTGTCGAGCGGCGCGCCCTGCACGGCGGGGTCGTCGAAGTTCCCGCCTTCGGCCGGGATGTCGTACACGCGGTGGTCGACGAGTTCGAACATGCGGCCCTCGATCATGTCGACGTAGGCGCACAGCCCGTCGACCGGGTGGGCCCAGCAGTGGTCCTGTTCGTGCTCGCGCATGAACGCGAGGACCCGGATGACCCGCCGCCCGCGTTCGGCCTCGAAGCCGTAGTTCCCGGCGGAGAGCGGCGCGAGGGCGACCTGCTCGTGCGTGATGCCGCGCTTTGCGAGGGCGGCATTCCACTCGGGTTCGGCGCCGAGGAGGTCGTAGATCGCCTCGAACTCGACGTCGAGGATCGGCACCTGGCCGGAGGCACCGTCGATCACGGTCGTGGCCACCGCTCGATCGGCGAGGGCGATCCGATGGTCGGCGGCGTCGCCGGTCGCCCGGTCGAGCACGAGCGCACGGACGATTCGTGGCGAGTCGGCGCCCGCCAGCACGTCGGCCTTCGCGGGTTCGTCGAGTCCGACGTAGACGAAGCGGGTCTGCTCGGCGAGCAGCCCTCGCTCCTGGAGGATCTCGCGGGCGAGGTCGATCTCGTCGGCGGTGAGACCGCGCAGCGGGTCGGTCTCGGCGGCGAGACCGCCGAGCGGGTCGGTCTGGGACATCGTCGTCGTCATGTGACACCTTTTTTCTCTACGTTTGTCGAGTAATATAGCCGCACTCACCGGACCAGGGAAGCTTCGGAGGACGGAATGGGCGAACTCGCACACGCAGCGATGCTGACCTGCGCCGTGATCGGCGCCGCAGCGACGCTCGCCGCCGGACGCCGGGTGCGGCCGCTCGACGCCCTCGCAGCGCTCGTGATGCTCGCCGCGATGCTGGACACCGCCGGGGATCGACTCGTCCCCGCGATCGGCTGGGCCTGCGCGCTCGGCATCGCGGGCGTCGCCATCGGCATCCGCACCCGCGCCGACCGCGCCCGCATCGAGCCGTCCCGCGCCGACCCGTCCCGCGTCGTGCCGAACCGCGCCGACCTGTCCCCCGCCGCGCCGATCCACGCCGAGCCGGCCCGCGCCGTCCCGACCCGAGCCGCCGGCGCCGCGCACGCCGACCTGCACCACGCGCTGGCGCTCGTGGTGAGCGGTTGGCTCGTCGCCGGCGCGCTCGGCCACGCCGATGGCGCCGCCGCGATCCCGACGGAACCGCACGGCCACGCCGGGCCGGTGCTCGCGCTGCAGGTCCTCGCGGTGGCCCTGCTCGTCGCCTCGGGGGCCGTCGTGGCGCTCCGCGCCTGGCGGACCGGGCGCCGAGGCATCCGACACGGGGCGATGGCGGCGAGCATGACCGTCATGCTCGCCGCCATGGTGGTTCCCTCGCTGCTCGCCGCCGTCGGCTAGAGCCCGCGGCGCAGCTCGGGCTCGAAGGCCTCCGCCTCGGCCTCCTCGATGCCGTGCCCGATGCGCGAGTACTGTTCGGGGTCGCGGCGGCGGATGACGTACGCCCAGATCACCCCAGCGATCCCCGGCACGATGAGCAGGGCCGGGAGCACGAAGGTCGCGGGCGTCGTCTCGGCCTGCCCGAGCAACACGTTGAAGTTCGCCACGATGAGCGCGAACACGGTGAACAGCACCACTGCGGAGATGAGCGGTGCGATCAGGGTCGGCCAGGGACCGTGGCCGCGGCGGTCGCGCCGGAAGAACCCGATCACCGCGATCGCGATGATGCCCATCAGCAGGACGAGACCCATGGCACCCGTGTTCGTGAGCCACGTGAACATCGTGAGCACCGGGTAGAGGAACTCCGTCGGGGCGAAGTCCTGCTTGAGCCCGAGCACCTCGCCGGCGATCACGAATCCGAGGGTGACGACGAGCGCGATGATCGACTGCGCCACCGATCCGGCCCACGGCGCCCGCGACGACGCCCGGACGGCACCCAGCCCCCGGTGCAGCACGCCCTCGCGGCCGAGCGCGTACAGGTACCGCGCGACGGCGTTGTGGAAGGACTGGAGGGCGGCGAACAGGCTCGTCAGGAACAGCACCTGCATGAGGTCGCTCACGATGACCGGGGCGTGCTCGGACATGAAGACGAACATCAGGTCGGGGCCGAACGTCGCAGACGCCTCGGCGATCTGCGACGGGCCGATGCCGACCGTGAACGCCCACGCGCTGAAGGCGTAGAACACGCCGATGATCGCGACAGCCGCGTAGGTGGCCCTGGCCACGGTCCGCTTGGGATCCTTGGCCTCCTCGCCGTAGATGGCCGCGGACTCGAAGCCCATGAACGCCGCGATGCCGAAGGAGAGCACGGCGCCGACACCCGGCACGAACAGGTTCGAGAGTTCGAGCCCGGCGGTCGAGACCCCCGCGGGAGCGACCGACAGCGAGACGACGTCGAACACCAGCACGGCGGCGAACTCGAGTGCCACGAGGATGCCCAGCACCTTCGCCGAGAGGTCGACGCGGTTGACGCCGAGCACGCCGACGACGACGATGCAGGCGAAGATCCACAACCACCACGGGGTGACGAGGCCGAACTTGGCCTCGAGGAACATCGACAGCTGGAATCCGAAGAGGCCGTAGATGCCGACCTGCATGGCGTTGTACGCGACGAGCGCGACGAGCGAGGCCCCGACACCGAGCGGGCGGCCGATGCCCTGCGCGATGTAGGCGTAGAACGCGCCCGCGTTCGTGACATAGCGGCTCATCGCGGCGTAGCCCACCGCGAAGACGGCCAGCGCAGCGGCGAGCACGATGAAGCCGATCGGCACGCCGATCACGCCGGTCACCGCGAAGGTCGTGGTCACGCCGCCGGCGACGACCGTGAGCGGCGCCGACGCCGCGATGATCATGAGGGTGATGGACGGCACGCCGAGTCTGCGGTGGCCGAGGCCGGCGGTGGCGGGCGGGGGGTTCGTCGTTTGGGTCATGGCAGGGGATCCTCGATCGAGTTCGACGGGAGGGCGGGCCACGGCGGCATCGCCCGGTTCCGGCTCATCGTGGCCTCGCTCCCGCCGCACCGCTTGTCGCTGTGCGTCCGCCGGTTGACCGCGGACGCACGCTTCGCTGTCGCTTTACTCTCGACACGCGTAGAGTTTCCTCCACCGACACCGCAGTCGACCGAGCGAAGGAGCACGGCATGCCCGGACATCCGTTCCCGACCCGAACCGTCGAGACGGCCGGCCTGCCGCTCGGCTTCGGAGCGTTCAGCGCGCTGGTCTCGCAGTCGTTCGTGCCGTTGCAGGTGCGCGCCGACCGACAGGATGCCTTCCACGCCGAGATCCGCGCCGCCGTGCACGACGACGTCCAGCTGTCGGTCGTCACCGCCGATCGCCACGAGATCCACCGGACACCCGAGCTGGTCGCCGAATCGACCCACCGCTGCTTCAAGGTCGGCCTCCAGCTCGCGGGAACCGG
Source organism: Agromyces sp. LHK192 (assembly GCF_004006235.1). Classification (NCBI taxonomy): domain Bacteria; kingdom Bacillati; phylum Actinomycetota; class Actinomycetes; order Micrococcales; family Microbacteriaceae; genus Agromyces; species Agromyces sp. LHK192. Next base: position 1,283,244 of record NZ_CP034753.1, on the reverse strand, counting down.
GTTGCTCATCCAGGACGGCCGCGAAGCCGTGCTGCGCCCGGGCGATCTCACCATCTACGACACCGACTCGCCCTACTCCCTCGTCTTCGAGGAGGGGTTCTCGACCCTCGTGCTCATGGTGCCGCACCGCGCGCTGGAACTCCCGACCGAGGCGGTCCGCGGCATGGCGGCCGTCACGCTCGGCGGTGAGGACGGCCTCGGCGGCGCCGTGTCGCACTTCCTCGGAGACCTCGCCGCCGACCTCGACCAGCTCGACGGCCCGATCGGCGGCAGGCTCGCGCGCAACGCCGTCGACCTCGTATCGACGCTGTACGCCCGCGAGCTCGACGTCAGCCGGGATGCCGGGAACCCCCACCGCGCGATGCTCCGTCGCGTGCAGGCCTACCTCGAGGAGCACCTCGGCGACGCCGACCTCTCACCCGGCGCCGTCGCCGCCGCGAACTTCGTCTCGACGAGGCACCTGCACGCGCTCTTCCACGAGGAGGGCACGACCGTCTCGACGTGGATCCGCTCGCGCAGGCTCGACCGCTGCCGCCGCGACCTCGCGGATCCGCTCGGCGCCCATCGGCCGGTGGGCCTGGTCGCCGCCCGCTGGGGCTTCGCCGACGCGGCGCACTTCAGCCGCACCTTCCGAGCCGAGTTCGGCGAGTCGCCGACCGCGTTCCGAGCGCGCACGCTGGCGGCCTGAGCGCGGCTCCGCGACCGCTGCACCGCCATCGCTGCTGCGCGGCCCGCCGATCCGCGATGACGGGGCGTCAGTCGGATGCCCCGCCCGCTGCCTCGTGGTCGGAACCGAGCGCCCGCGACTCGGCGAACACCGCACCGGCATGCCCGAGCTCGGCGAGCGCCCGCGCCGAGGACTCGGCGGCGACGCCCGCCACGAGGTCGGTGAAGACCCGCACGTGCCGGCCGTGCTCGATCGCGTCGAGCGCGGTCGCGCGCACGCAGTAGTCGGTCGCGATGCCGACGACGTCGACCTCGGTCACGCCGTGCGCGTCGAGCAGCTGCGACACCGTGCGGTCGTCGTCGTCGACGCCTTCGAACGCCGAGTACGCAGGCCTGCCCTGGCCCTTGCGGATGTGCGCGTCGATGCCCGACGCGTCGAGCGACGGATGGTACTCCGCACCCTCGGAGCCGGCGACGCAGTGCTCGGGCCAGGTCTCGACGAAGTCGGGATCCTCGCCTCGTGCGAAGTGCCCGCCGTTGTCGTTGTCGGCGTCGTGCCAGTCGCGCGAGGCGATCACGATCGAATAGGCGTCGCGGTGCTCGGCGAGCAGCCGGGTCACGCCCTGCGCGACGGCGGCTCCGCCGTCCACGCCGAGGGCGCCGCCCTCGGTGAAGTCGTTCTGCACGTCGACGATGATGAGCGCACGGGTCATGCCTCCATTGTCACCCTCCGCCGCGGGGTACGGGCAGACCGGGGCCGGGACATTCGCCCGTCAGGTGTTCGACCGTCCGCTGTTCGCCCGTCAGGTGTTCGCGAGGTTGTCGCCGCAGAGGAAGAATCCGGTCGTCAGCGTGTCGATGGCCTGCTTCGCCGCATCCGTCACGTCGCCGAGCGCGTAGATCGCGAACGTGAGCGTCGATCCGTCCTGCGCGTGGATCACCCCGGAGAGCGTGTAGCCGGTCTCGATCCAACCGGTCTTGGCGAACACCGCGCCGTCGGCCACCGAGTTGTCGCCCGCGAACCGGTCGCTGTACGACAGCGACCCGCGAACACCCGACACGGGCAGGCCGTCCAGGAGCACCCCGAGGTTGCCCTCGCGCGCGTTGATCTTGACGAACAGCTGCGTGAGGTACGACGGCGGCACGGCGTTGAAGTCGCTGAGCCCGGAGCCGTCGACGACCGTCACTCCGGTCGTGTCGACGCCGTACTCCTGCAGGCCCTGCAGCACGCCGGCGTTGATCGCCTCGAAGGTGTTGCCCGCGCCGGTCTGGATCGCGACGAGCCGCGCGAGCATCTCGGCGACCGAGTTGTCGGAGACGACGAGCGCCTTGTCGACGAGCTGCGCGACGGTCGGCGACGACACCGCGCCGAGCTGCGCGGCACCCGCCGGCGCGACGCCGCGCTCGATCGTGGAGATGCCGCCGAGTTCCGACGCGAACGCGTCGCCCGCCCGCCCGATCGGGTCGGTGCTGCGCGTCGACGTGTTGGCACCGGGATCGTCGCGGTCGCCGTCGACCTGCAGCGCCGTGATCTGCGACATGTAGCCCTGGTCGCGTTCGACGGTGTCCCAGCTCGACTGCCACTCCTCGCCGCCGAAGTAGCTTGCGTCGAGGATGAGCCTGGTCAGCGGCGGGTTCGACGGGTCGGCGTTCCACGCGGCGCGCACCTGTGCGGCGAGGTCGTCGAGGTGCGCCGCCCCCGGGTAGACGGTCTCGGTGCCGCTCGGCGTGCGCGACAGGGTCACGTCACCGCCGCCGACGAGCACCGCGGAACCGGGCTCCGCGCCCTTCACGACGGTCGTCGTCGCACGGTGGTCGGGGCCGAGCACGTTCAGCGCCGCGGCGGAGGTCAGCACCTTCATGACGCTCGCGGTGCGCGACGGCGTCGTGCCGCCCCGGTCGTAGAGCACCTCGCCCGTCGCCGCGTTCACGACCTGCGCCTGCAGGTTCGCGAGACGTCCGTCGGCGGCCCGGTCGGCGACCGAGCAGGTGCGCACGCGGTTGACGCCTGCGGCTGCGGCGGGCTGCGGGCGCCCGGCGTCCGCCGTCGGCGTGGGAGTCGGCGTTGCGCTCGGAGTGGCCGACGTCGTTGCGGCGACGGGTTCGGCCGTCGCGACGCCGCGACCGGTGAGCACGGCGGCGGTGCCGACGAGCGCGAACGCGAGGACGCCGGCCCCGATCGCCAGCGGCATGCGATGCCGCCTGGCGAACGTCGAGATGCGCGTCAGGATGCCTCCCGCCCCGGCGGCGTGCGCGGGTGCGGCGGCCTCGGGGTCGACCGACGGCTCGTCGCGCGGGGCATCCGTCTCGTCGGCCATCCCGGAAGTGTATGGGCGGATCCCGGGAGATTCCCGAGGACTGCTCGAATCCCGGCTGGGAGGCCGGCGGCAGGGAGGCGCCCGGCAGGGAGGCGCCCGGCTGGGAGGCCGGCCCGTCGGCCGGCACGCCCGGCGCGCAGCCGGCGCGGCCTACTCCCCCGGGTAACGCAGCCCGATCTCCTCGCGGATCGCGTCGAGGGTCGCCATGATCGCCACGGTCTCGTCGATCGGCAGGATGTCCCCGCGCAGGTCGCCCGCGGCCACGAGTCGCTCGACGGCCTCGGCCTGGAAGTGCATGCCGCGTCCGGTGACCTCGGAACGGTACTCCTCGAGCACGCTGCCGTCGTGCGACACGACCCGGAACGTGGTCGGCGTGTACCAGACCGTGTCGATCTCGATGCGGGCCTCGGTGCCGAGGATGACCGCCGTGTTCGGGCCCTTGCTGTCGCTGATCGACAGGCTCTGCGCGATGCGGTCGCCGCCGTACCCGAAGGTCGTCGCGATCTGCCCGTCGGCACCGGTCGCCTTGAACGTCGCCGTCGAGTGGATCGTGACGGGCGCCCCGAACAGGTCCCAGGCGAACGAGATCGGGTAGATGCCGAGGTCGAGCAGCGCCCCGCCGCCGAGGGCGAGGTCGTTGATGCGGTGCCCCGGGTCGTCGCTGAGCTTCTGCGAGTGGTCCGCGATGAGCGTGCGCAGCTCGCCGAGCGTGCCCGCCGTGATGATCTCGCGGATGCGCACCATGTGCGGGAGGTAGCGGGTCCACATCGCCTCGAGGGCCAAGACGCCGCGCGCGGCCGCGAGGTCGGCGATGCCCTTCGCCTCCGCGGCGTTCATGGCGAACGGCTTCTCGACGAGCACGTGCTTGCCCGCCTGGATCGCGAGGGTTGCGTGCTCGGCGTGGAACGGGTGCGGGGTCGAGACGTACACGACATCGACCTCCGGGTCGGCGACGAGCTGCTCGTAGCTGCCGTACGCCGTCGGGATCTCGAACTCGGCGGCGAACGCGTCGGCCGCCTCCTGCCGGCGCGAACCCACGGCGCGAACGTCGAAGCCGTTGAGCTTGAGGTCGTTGGTGAAGGCGTGGGCGATGCCCCCGGTCGCGAGGATGCCCCAGCGAAGTCGATCGGTCATCGCGCCAGCCTATCGGCGGGCGGCCTCGGCTGCTCCCGCACGAGTCGAGTCTCCGGCAACGCGAATGGCCCCGGCGAACCGGGGCCATTGGAGCCGCCTGAGGGAATCGAACCCTCGACCTATTCATTACGAGTGAATCGCTCTGCCGACTGAGCTAAGGCGGCGTGACCGCGCTGCGCGAAGCGCACCGGGCACGAGCATCAATACTAGCGGAGAATCCGAAGGCTCATGACCACGGATGCCCCGGCCCGCGAGCCGCTCAGCACTTCGGGTCGGCCGACGGCACGACGCCGTCGATGAGGTAGTTCTCGACCGCGTCGGCGACGCACCGGTTCGACTTGTTGTAGGCCGTGTGCCCCTCGCCGTCGTAGGTGACGAGCACGCCGCTGTCGAGCTGTTCCGAGAGGTTCACGGCCCACTGGTACGGGGTGGCCGGGTCGCCGGTCGTGCCGACGACGAGGATCGGGTCGGCACCCTCGGCGTGCAACGGCTCGCGCACGGCCTCGCTCGCGACCGGCCAGCCCGCGCACGCCGGGCCGACGGTGTACGGGCCGATGATCGGCGCCGCGGCGATGATCTCGTCGGCCGAGGCGTGGATGGCCTCGAGCGTGTCGAGCGGCAGGTAGTCGAGGCAGTTGACGGCGTAGAACGCCTCGCTCGAGTTGTCGGCGTAGGTACCGTCGGCGTTGCGGCCGTTGTAGGCGTCGGCCAGGGTGAGCGCGAAGTCGGCGTCGCCGAACTGCACCGACGTGAACAGGTCGTCGAGGTACCCCCAGGCGTCGGGGCTGTAGAGCGGGTAGATGATGGCCGTGATCAGCGTGCCGGCCCCGACGAACCGCCCGTCGGTGCCGCGCAGCGGGCTCGCGTCGACCGAGGCGAGCAGGTCGCCGATCTCGCCCATCGCGGCGTCGACGCTGCCGGTGAACGGGCACTCGCTCCCGGTGAGGCAGTTCTCGAGGTAGGCGCGCAACGACTGCTCGAACCCGGCGTACTGGGCGGCGGACACCTCGGTGTAGTCGGCCTCGGGATCGAGGGCGCCGTCGAGCACGAGCCGGCCGACCTTCTCGGGGTAGAGGTCGGCGTACGTCGCACCGAGGAAGGTGCCGTACGAGTAGCCGAGGTAGTGCAGCTGCTCGTCGCCGAGCACGGCGCGGAGCAGGTCCAGGTCGCGCGCCGCGCTGACCGTGTCGACCTGTGCGAGCAACGCCCCCGTGCCCTGCTCGCACGCGTCGCCGAAGGCGGTCTGACGCGCGGCCATGTCGTCGAACCACTCGTCGCTGTTGCGCTCCCCTTCGGGGATGCCGTAGAGGAATTCGTCCATGCCCTCGGCGTCGTAGCAGGTGACGCCGGCCGAGCGCCCGACGCCCCGCGGGTCGAACCCGACGACGTCGAACCGTTGCTGCAGCCGCTCGCCGACCGCGTAGTCGAGGGTGTCGAGCACGAAGTCGTAGCCCGAGCCGCCCGGACCCCCCGGGTTCACGAGCAGCGAGCCGATCCGATCGCCGGTCGCGACGTGCCGTACGAGGGCGAGCTCGGTCTCCCCCGCTGCCGGGTCGTCCCAGTCGAGCGGCGCGATCGCGGTCGTGCATCCGAAGCCGTCGCCGCACGGCTCCCACTCGAGCACCTGCGTGTAGAACGGCTCGAGCTCGGCCGACACGGACTCGTCGGTCGGCGACGAGGTGTGCACGGGCGGCGGCCCGAACCACGAGGTGCACCCGGCGAGCACGAGCGTCGCGGCCACGGCGACGGCGGCGGCCGCGCGCTTGAAGATCGGGTTCACGCGACTCCTCGTCGGTCGTCCGGTCGTTGCAGGTCGGGTCGGCGGATCGCGGAGACCAGCATGGCCTCGAGCGCGAGCACGGGCTGCACGTTGCCCTCGATCCTCGTGCGCGCCTCCTGGATCGCGTCGAGGGTCGCGAGCGTGCGCGTCGGCGGCACGGATGCCCCGGCCTCGCGCAGTTCGCGTTCGAGTTCGCGGTTGACCAGCGGCACTTCGGCGCCGAGCTGCAGCACGAGCAGGTCGCGGTACAGCGACGCCAGGTCGACGAGGATGCGGTCGATGCCGTCGCGGAGGCTTCGCGTGGCGCGGCGCTTCTGGTCGTCCTCGAGCGCCTTGATCTGCGCGCGGAGCGCCGGCGGGATGGCCTGCCCGGGGTTGAGCCCGAGCGAGCGCAGCGCGTGCTCGCGCTCCTCGGCGTCGCGGATCTCGGTGATCGCCTTCGCGTCGTCGCCGGCGATCTCGAGCATTCGCGCCGCGGTGCGCACGGCGCCCGATGCCGAACGCACCCCGAGCGCGAGCCGCAGCGTCTCCTCGCGGCGGGCCCTCGCCTCCTCGCTGGTCGCGAGGCGGTGCGCCATGCCGATGTGGCTCTGCGCCTCGCGGGCGGCGCGCTCGGCGATCACGGGGTCGACCCCGTCACGACGCACGAGCAGTTCGGCGACGTCGTCGATCGACGGCACCTGCAGCCGCACGGTGCGCACGCGCGAGCGGATCGTCGGGATCAGGTCGGCGTCGCTGGGTGCGCACAGCAGCCACACGGTGCGCTCGGGCGGTTCCTCGAGCTCCTTGAGCAGCACGTTCGAGGTGTGCTCGGTCATGCGGTCGGCGTCCTCGACGATGATCACGCGGTGCCGGCCGACGGACGGCGCGTAGTGCGAGCGGCGCACGATCTCGCGGACGTCCTGCACGCGGATGATCACGCCCTCGGTCGAGAGCACGTGCAGGTCGGGGTGGCTGCGCGCCTCGACCTGGATGCGGGTGGCCTCGTCGCCGTCGGCGTCGCCCGCGATGAGCGCGGTCGCGAACGCGAACGCCAGGTTCGAGCGCCCCGACCCGGGCGGCCCGGTGATCAGCCACGAGTGCGTCATGGCGCGCGCCGAGACGGCCGGGGAGGCATCCGGATCGGCGGCGGACGACGACGCGGCCGCGGACGCAGCCGCGTCGCGGAACACCGCGATCGCGGCATCCTGCCCCGTCAGCTCGTCCCAGACGCTCATGCGTCCACGCTACCCGGCGCCGCCGACGGTGCCACGGTCGCGAGTGCCGCCGCCGCGAGCGCCACGGTCACGCGAGCGCGGCGACGCGCTCGCGGATCCGCTCCGCGATCACGTCGATCGGCTGCGCCGCGTCGACGACGAGGAACCGATCGGGTTCGGCGGCGGCCAGTCCGAGGAACGCGCGCCGCACGCGCTCGTGGAACTCGGATGCCTCGGCCTCGAGCCGGTCGAAGCGGGTGCGCGCGGCGTCGAGCCGTGATCGCGCCGCCCCCGGGTCGAGGTCCAGCAGCACCGTGAGGTCGGGCAGGAGCCCGCCCGTCGCCCACTCCGAGAGGCTGCGCACCTCGGCGGGGTCGAGCACCCGACCCGCGCCCTGGTAGGCGACCGACGAGTCGAGGTAGCGGTCCTGCACGACGACCTCGCCGCGCTCGAGCGCTGGGCGCACGAGCGTGGCGACGTGGTGAGCCCGGTCGGCGGCGTAGAGCAGGGCCTCGGCGCGCGGGTCGATATCGCCGCGGTGGTGCAGCACCAGCTCGCGGATCTCCACGCCGACGTCGGTGCCGCCGGGTTCGCGCGTGCGCACGACGGTGCGACCCTCGGCGGTCAGCCACTCGCGGAGCAGCTCCGCCTGGGTCGACTTGCCGGTGCCGTCGCCGCCCTCGAGCGTGATGAAGAGGCCTCGGCTCACGCCTGGCTCTTCTTCGGCGCCGCCTTGCGCGTCGTCGTCTTGGCGGCGGGCTTCCTGGCCGCCGTCTTCGTCGTCGTGCGCTTGGCGCGAGCGGGCGCCGGCCCCTTGTCGCGCTTGATCTGCAGCAACTCGATCGCGCGCTCGAACGTGAGGTCCTCGACGTTCTCACCGCGCGGGATCGTCGCGTTCGTGGTGCCGTCGGTGACGTAGGGGCCGAACCGGCCGTCCTTGACCTTCACGGGCTTGCCGCTGACCGGGTCCGCGTCGAACTCCTTCAGCGCGCTCGACGCCCGCCGAGCGCCGTACTTCGGCTGCGCGTACAACTCGAGCGCACCCGCGAGGTCGATGTCGAAGATCGCGTCCTCGCTCGGCAGCGTCCGGGTGTCGGCGCCCTTCTTGAGGTACGGACCGTACCGGCCGTTCTGCGCGGTGATCTCGTCGCCCGACTCGGGGTCGAGGCCGACGGTGCGCGGCAGGTCGAGCAGCTTGAGCGCGGTCGCGAGATCGACCTCCTCGATCTGCATCGACTTGAACAGCGACGCGGTGCGCGGCTTCGGCGCGGCGGCCTTCTTCGCGCCGCGCTTCGGCTTCTCGGGCTCGGTCACCTCGCCGGTCGACGGATCGACGGATGCCTCGGCCTCGGGCTCGAGCTCGGTCACGTAGGGCCCGAAGCGGCCGTCCTTCACGACGATGCGCTTCCCGTTGTCGGGGTTCTCCCCGAGCACGCGGTCGCTCTGCACGGGAGCGTCGATGAGCTCCTGCGCCTTCGCGGCGGTCAGCTCGTCGGGCGCGAGCCCCTCGGGCAGGTTGACGCGACGGGGAGCCGCGTCGGGAGCGGCATCCGGTTCCTGCGTCTCGAGGTAGGGGCCGTACTTGCCGATGCGCAGCGTGATGCCCGGAGCGATCTCGACGGAGTTGATCTCGCGGGCATCGATATCGCCGAGGTTGTCGACGATCTGACGCAGGCCCTTGTGGCGGTCGCCGCCGAAGTAGAAGCCGTTGAGCCAGTCGACGCGGTCGGCCTCGCCGGAGGCGATCCGGTCGAGGTCGTCCTCCATCTCGGCGGTGAAGTCGTACTCGACCAGGTCGCCGAAGTGCTCCTCGAGCAGGCGCACGACCGAGAACGCGGTCCAACTGGGCACGAGCGCCTGGCCGCGCTGCGTGACGTAGCCGCGGTCGAGGATGGTGGAGATGATCGATGCGAACGTCGAGGGGCGGCCGATGCCGAGCTCCTCGAGGCGCTTCACGAGGCTCGCCTCGGTGTAGCGCGGCGGGGGCGACGTCTCGTGGCCCTTCGCCTCGAGCTCGTCGAGTGCGACCTGCTGGCCCTCCTCCAGCGGCGGGAGCTTCGCCTCGCCGGGTGCGTCGTCGGCGTTGCGCTCCTCGTCGCGGCCCTCCTCGTACGCGGCGAGGAAGCCGCGGAAGGTGATGACCGTGCCGCTCGCGGTGAACTCGGCGATCGCGCCGCCGACGGGCGTGGTGGGCGCCTCCGGCGCCGGGGCATCCGCCGCCGTCGGACCGACCTCGATCGTCACCGTGGCGGTGTGGCCCTTGGCGTCGGCCATCTGCGAGGCGACCGTGCGCTTCCAGATCAGGTCGTAGAGCTTGAACTCGGAACCGCGCAACTGACCCTCGACCTCGGCCGGGGTGCGGAACACCTCGCCCGACGGGCGGATCGCCTCGTGCGCCTCCTGCGCGTTCTTCGACTTCCCGGCGTACGCGCGGGGCTTGTCGGGGATCGAGTCGGCGCCGTAGAGCTTGGTGGCCTGCGAGCGGGCGGCCTGGATCGCCTGCTGCGAGAGCGACGGGGAGTCGGTTCGCATATAGGTGATGTAGCCGTTCTCGTAGAGCGACTGGGCGACGCGCATGGTGTCGCGCGCCGAGAGCCGGAGCTTGCGCGCCGCCTCCTGCTGGAGGGTCGACGTCGTGAACGGCGCAGCGGGCCGGCGGGAGTAGGGCTTCGATTCGACCTTCGAGACGCGGCGGGCGACCGTGTCGTCGCGCAGGGCCGCGGCGAGCGCGGTCGCGGTCGCCTCGTCGAGCACGACGGCGTTGCCCTTCAGCCGACCGGTGTCGTCGAAGTCGCGTCCCGAGGCCACCCGGGTGCCGCCGAGCCTGGCGAGCTTCGCCTCGAACGACGAGCCCGAGCCGGCGAAGCGGGCGACGAGGTCCCAATAGGCCGCGGTGACGAACGCGAGGCGCTCGCGCTCGCGGTCGACCACGAGCCGGGTCGCCGCGGACTGCACGCGGCCGGCGGAGAGGCCGGGGCCGACCTTGCGCCAGAGCACCGGGGACACCTCGTAGCCGTACAGGCGGTCGAGGATCCGGCGGGTCTCCTGCGCGTCGACCAGCGAGGTGTCGAGTTCGCGGGTGTGGTCCTTCGCGGCGAGGATCGCGTCCTTCGTGATCTCGTGGAACACCATGCGGCGCACCGGGACCTTGGGCTTGAGCTCCTGCAGGAGGTGCCACGCGATGGCCTCGCCCTCGCGGTCTTCATCGGTGGCGAGCAGGAGCTCGTCGGCGTCCTTCAGCGCGCGCTTGAGTTCGGCGACGGTCTTCTTCTTCGAGTCGGACACGACGTAGTAGGGCTCGAAGCCGTTGTCGACGTCGACCGAGAACTTCGCGATGCCGCCGCCCTGCTTCTTCAGCTCGGCCGGCAGGTTCTTCGGTTCGATGAGATCGCGGATGTGACCCACCGAGGACAGCACCTCGTAGCCGTCGCCCAGGTACTGGGCGATGGACTTCATCTTGGTCGGCGACTCGACGATGACCAATTTCTTCGCGCCTGACACAGACTCCTCTGATTCCATTCGAAAGCGAGAACGCACCGGATTCCCGCGCCCCCGAGCGGTGTGCTGTCGACCCGCGGATCGCCGGGTCTGCCCACACCATACACATTGCAGCCGGGAGCGCACCTTCACCGACCCTCCGTCCACACCCTTGCGGATGCCGCGAAGCGGAGGACAATGGCGGACATGGACACGTCACTCGCGGGTTCGTACACCGCCAAGCTGATCGACGGCCCGCTCGAGGGCAAGACCGTCGCGACCGCCTTCGCCGATTCCGGCGACCCGCAGCCCCGTCTCGAACTCCGAGGCGACGGCGGCAAGCACTACGTCTACTCCCGCGGCGGGGGCCTCGAGTTCTCCGCGGAGGACGACGAGCGCCCGTCGGCCGTCGAGTACCGCTTCATCGAGACCGTCTTCGACTGAGCGGCACCCGCGGCGCGTCGCGCCGCGGGCGTCTGCATGCGGTCGCGACCGACGGATCCTCGGCGGCGCACGTCACCCCGGTGGTCCCGCGCGCGCCCGCGCCGTGACCACGAGGCCGAGCACGCCGATCTCGACGTCGACGACGGCCGTCGAACCGGAACCGCCGTCGCCGCACGCGGTGAGCACGGCGCCGTTGCGCCGTGCGACGAGCGCAGCGAGTTCGCACGGCTCGCCAGGGACGGCCCCGGACATCGCATCCGCCGCGGCCAGGGCTGCGGCGTCCGCGGCGTTCGCTGCGCGCTGCGACTCGACGTGGACGGCGAGCACGGGCACCAGCGACGCGGTGAGCAGCACGACGGCCGCGACGATCGCCAGCGCGAGCACCGATCCTGCGCCGCGCTCGTCGCCGATCATCCTCCGCCCCCGACGGCGCACGACTCGGCCCGCAGGCCGAGCAGGCCGAGCACGCCGCTCGCGGCCGACCTGAGCGTCACGCAGACGAGCGGGGGCTCGTCCACCGTGCTGAGCGCGACGGGCACGCCGGCGACACGGCCCGCGATCGCGATCGCCGTGCCCGGCGCCTCCCCGCGACCGAGCGCCCGCGCGGCGTCGGCGGCAGCGTCGGTCAGGCGCACCTGGGTCGCGACGACCTGCACGGCACCGAGGCACAGTGCGAGCACGAGGGCCACGGCGGGCAGCGCGACCGCGAGTTCCGCGGTCGCGCTCCCGCGCTCGTCAGCCCACCGTGAGCGCATTCCTGACCAGGTCGGTGAGGATGCCGCGCACCTCGTCACCGCGGAGGATGACGACCAGCAGCCCGGCGAAGCCGACCGCGGCCATGGTGGCGACGGCGTACTCGGCGGTGGCTGCGCCGCGTTCGCCGGCGAGGCGCCGCAGCAGTGAGCGGGCGCGACGCCGCACGCGGTCGCGGCCGCGGCCGGTGCCGGCATGGGTTCGGATGGACATGGGGGTTCCTTTCGTCGGTGGCCGCGATGCGGCCCGGTCCCGGCACGAGACGGGGCGGCCGTCACCGGGCACCGCCGAGCGTGCCGGTGACGACCGAGATCATGAGGGGCGCGACGCCCAGGAGCACGAACGCGGGGAGGATGCATGCGCCGAGCGGCAGCATGAGTCGCACGCCGAGCGCTGCGGTGCGGGTCGCTCCGGCCGCTCGCGCCGCTCGCCGGCGACGGTGCGCCTCGGCGCGCAGCAGGTCGGCCACCGGAGCGCCGGCGGTCGCGGCGACCTCGACGACCGCGGCGATGTCCCTGGCCGCACGGTCCGCACCGGGCAGGTGCGTGCGGAGCGCAACGTCGGTCGCACGCGACGACGCCTCGACTGACGCGCCACTCGACATGGCGATGGCGAGGAGGTCGAGCGCGATCCCGGGCGCGGCTCCCGCCGGATCCGCACGGGCGACGAGCGCCCGATTCCATCTCGCCCCGGCCCAGAGCAGGGCGCCGCCCGCGGCGAGGAGCGTCCAGCCGACCGGACCCGCGACGAGCACGCCGACGCTGTCGAAGCCGAGGAGCACGCCGAACCCGACCGCGACGATCGGCAGGGCGGTGACCAGCCGGGCGCTGGCCAGCGGCCCGGCGAGCGCGGCCTGCACCTCGCGCCGGAGCTGCGCCTCGTCGCGCAGGGCCCCGGCGAGGTCGTTGAGCGCGATCGCGAGCGGCGCCCCCGTCGCCGAGGCCACCGACCACGCCGCCGCGACGGCCTGCCAGCCGGATGCCTCGGCCGCACCGAGACCTTCCGGGAGCGACCTGCGGCCGGCAGGCAGCCGGCTCCGCAGCAGTGCGCGCAGGCCGGGTCGGGCCGCATCCGCGCTCGCCGCCCGCACGGCCGCGTCGATCGCAGGCGCGACGGGGTCGCCCTCCGATGCCGCGGAGGCTGCCGCCGCCAGCACGCGGTCGGCGGGATCGGCCGCAGCGAGATTCCGCCATGCCGCGGTCGCGGGCACGCCCGCGCCCATGAGCACCGCGACGCGCTCTGCGATGCCGGCGACGCGGTCGACGCCCGCCGCCTCACGCGACCGGCCGCCCGCGCGCGACGTGCGGCGCACCCGCGACGCTGCGCTCACGTCCGGCTCGCCGCTCATCGTCGCTCCACGGCGAGCCGACCGCGCTCGTCCAGCCGGAACGCGCCGATGCCGCCGACGCGACGTCCGCCCGAGCCGCGTTCGAGGTGGACCACCAGGTCGAACGCGCTCACCGTCTGCCGGGCCACCGCTTCGGCGGTCATGGCCGCGATCGCGCCGAGCGCCTCGAGGCGCGCGGGCACGTCTTCGAGCGAGTTCGCGTGCAGGGTGCCCGCGCCGCCGTCGTGACCGGTGTTCAGCGCCGCGAGGAGTTCCCGGAGTTCGGCGCCGCGGCACTCGCCCACCACGAGCCGGTCGGGCCGCATCCGAAGCGCCTCGCGCAGCAGCGCGTCGAGGCCGATCCGTCCGGCGCCCTCGAGGTTGGGTTGCCGCGCCTCGAGGGTGATCGCGTGCGGATGCGGCACCTGCAGTTCCGCGACGTCCTCGATCACGACCAGGCGTTCGTGCTGCGCGGCTTCGGCGAGGAGTGCCGCCAGCAACGTGGTCTTCCCGGTTCCGCCCGCGCCCGTCACGAGGAGGTTGCGCCGGGCGGCGACCGCGTCGCGGAGCATCCGTTCCTCGTCCGGTCGCAGCATGCCCGCGCGGCCCAGCGCGGCGAGGCTGAATCCTCCGGCTCTGGGGACGCGCACCGAGATGAGGGTGCCGGCCGCCGAGACCGGCGGGAGCACGACGTGCACGCGGATGCCCCTCCCGAGCCGGACATCCACCGCAGGGCTCGACTCGTCGACGTGTCGGCCCCCGCGTGCGATGAGCTTGACCGCGAGCGCTCTGACCTCCGCCTCGTCGGCGACCCATGCGGGTTCGCGGACCGGCCCCGCGCCCCGATCGATCCAGAGGCCGCGGTCGCCGTTGACGAAGAGGTCGGTGACCGGTCCGGCGGCGGCGTACCCCGCCAGAGGCCCCAGCAGGTCCAGGCCCGCCGAGGCGACACCGCCGTCACCGACGTCGTCGGCCACGACCTTGGCCGCGAAGCCGGCGATGCCGACCGATCGATCCTCGGCGACGGCGGACGGAGCCTCCGCGAGATGCCCGTGCGGCTCGGCCGAGGTCGGGCGGGCGCGGGCATCGGCCCACGGGGATGCCTCCTCGACGGCGGGCAGGTCCTCCCAGGAGGGTCGGGCCACGAAGGGGATCGTCATGCCGCGAATCTACGAACGCGGTGGCGCCGAATCGGGCCGAAGCGGGCCGGGAACAGCGAAGTCCTCCCCCACGCCGTTGTGGAGGAGGACTGCTCGTCGACTCGGCGAACCGAGTCCGTTAAAAGAAGGGGGCGGCACCCATTGGGGGGAACAGGTGCCGCCTCGGCAATGCGCGGATTGGGGGGAATCACATCGCATTGCAGGCCTCGGACGATGTCCGGGCGGTACTCAGTGTACGGGTTCCGAATGCATGTGCAAGTACTTTTTGTCCTCATTTGTGTGGACACACAGTTTCCTCGGTGAAAGTACACAGATTCGGCGTGGGCGACGCCCGAAATCACACGGAGAGAGCGTGATCTCGCCACGGCGATCGACAGGTGTAGGACATCTCCGGCGCAATCGAGCCCGACGCGGGACGAGCCGACGTCGCAGCCGGTCGACCCGGCCCCGAATCGGTTCCGCCGAGGTCGGGCGCTACAGTTCCAGTGGGGCAGGCGAAACCCAACGGAACCACCAATCGCGAAGGAGCGACGGAGAACCATGACCGTGCAGATCGATCACGCCCTCGAGGAGATCAGGCGCTTCCGGCCCAGCCCCGAGTTCGCCGCCCAAGCCGTCGGTGACGCAGGCCTCTACGCCGCGGCATCCGAGGACCGCCTCGCATTCTGGGCGGAGCAGTCGCGCTCGCTGCTCACCTGGGCGAAGCCGTTCACCGAGACCCTCGACTGGTCGAACCCGCCGTTCGCGCGCTGGTTCGGAGACGGTGAACTCAACGTCGCCGTCAACTGCCTCGACCGTCACGTGGAGGCGGGCAACGGCGACCGGGTCGCCATCCACTGGGAGGGCGAGCCGGGCGACAGCCGCTCGATCACCTACGCCGAACTGACCGAAGAGGTCAAGCGCGCAGCGAACACCCTGACCGAACTCGGAATCGGGCGCGGCGACCGTGTCGCCATCTACCTGCCGATGATCCCCGAGGCCGTCGTCGCGATGCTCGCGGTCGCCCGCATCGGCGCCATCCACTCGGTCGTCTTCGGCGGGTTCAGCGCCGACAGCCTGGCCTCCCGCATCGACGACGCCGAGGCATCCCTCGTCATCACGGCCGACGGCGGCTACCGCAAGGGCAAGGTGTTCCCGCTGAAGCCCGTCGTCGACGACGCGCTCGCGAAGGCCGAGGGCGGCACCGTCCGCAACGTGCTCGTCGTCAAGCGCGGCGACAACGAGGTCGACTGGAACGACGACCGCGACCTGTGGTGGCACGACACCGTCGCGCAGGCCTCCCCCGAGCACGAGGCCGAGGCGTTCGACGCCGAGAACCCGCTGTTCATCCTCTACACCTCGGGCACCACGGGAAAGCCCAAGGGCATCCTGCACACCTCGGGCGGTTACCTCACGCAGGCGGCGTTCACGCACAAGAACGTCTTCGACCTGCACGCCGAGACCGACGTGTACTGGTGCACGGCCGACGTCGGCTGGATCACCGGGCACTCGTACGTCGTGTACGGCCCGCTCGCGAACGGCGCGACCCAGGTGCTCTACGAGGGCACGCCCGACACGCCGCACCCCGGCCGCTGGTGGGAGATCGTCGAGAAGTACGCGGTGTCGATCCTCTACACCGCGCCGACCGCGATCCGCTCGTTCATGAAGCTGGGCCGCCAGATCCCGCAGAGCTTCAACCTGCGGAGCCTGCGCCTGCTCGGCTCGGTCGGCGAGCCGATCAACCCCGAGGCGTGGATCTGGTACCGGCATGTCATCGGCGGCGGCTCGATCCCCGTGGTCGACACGTGGTGGCAGACCGAGACCGGGGCGATCATGATCTCGGCCCTGCCCGGCGTGACCGACCTCAAGCCCGGCAGCGCCCAGGTGCCCGTGCCCGGCATCACGGTCGACATCCTCACCGACGACGGCGAGCACGTCGAGGGCGAGGGCGGTGGCCTGCTGGTCATCACCGAACCGTGGCCGTCGATGCTGCGCGGCATCTGGGGCGACCCGGAGCGGTTCAAGGAGACCTACTGGGAGAAGTTCGGCGACAAGTACTTCGCCGGCGACGGCGCCCGCCGCGACGAGGACGGCGACATCTGGCTGCTCGGCCGTGTCGACGACGTCATGAACGTGTCGGGCCACCGCCTGTCGACCGCCGAGATCGAGTCGTCGCTCGTCGCCCACCCGTGGACGGCGGAGGCCGCCGTCGTCGGGGCATCCGACGAGACGACGGGTCAGGCCGTGGTCGCGTTCGTGATCCTCAAGTCGAGCCAGGCCGAGCGCGTGACCGACGTCGCCGAGGCCGCCGACGAACTGCGTCGCCACGTCGCCGCGCAGATCGGCGCGATCGCGCGCCCGCGTCAGGTGTTCATCGTGAACGAACTGCCGAAGACGCGGTCGGGCAAGATCATGCGGCGCCTGCTGCGCGACCTCGCCGAGGGTCGCCAGGTCGGCGACACCACGACGCTCGCCGACACCTCGGTCATGACCGCGATCACCGAGCAGGTGCGCTGACCGGTCCGGGACGACCGGCTCGGAACGACGGATGCCGCGGCGGGAACGCTTCCCGCCGCGGCATCCGTGTTCGTGGAATCGGCTACGCGAACTCGACGACCAGCTCGATCTCGACGGGAGCGTCGAGCGGCAGCACCGCGACGCCGACGGCCGAGCGCGCATGGCGACCGGCGTCGCCGAAGACCTCGCCGAGCAGCTCGGATGCGCCGTTGACCACGCCGGGCTGGCCGGTGAACGACGGGTCGGATGCCACGAACCCGACGAGCTTCACGATGCGCACGACCCGGTCGAGCGAGCCGAGCTCCGCCTGCACGGCGGCGAGCGCGTTCAGCACGGCGGTGCGGGCGTAGTCCTTCGCGTCGGCCGCGGGCACCAGCCCGTGGCCGTCGCCGACCTTGCCGGTCGCGGGCAGCGCCCCGGCGACGAACGGGAGCTGGCCCGACGTGTAGACGAGCGACCCGGTCGCGACGGTCGGGATGTATGCGGCGACGGGCGCCGCGACTCCCGGGAGTTCGATGCCGAGCTCGGCGAGGCGCGCCTCGAACGACATCAGGCGTCGCCCTCGAACTGCTTCGCGGCCTGCGCGGCCGCCGCGGCGCCGGCGTTCGCCGCCTGCGACTCCTCGCCGCCGACCGGGCGCTTCAGGTAGGCGACGAGGCCGCCCTCTGGCCCCTGCACGACCTGCACGAGCTCCCAACCCTCCGAACCCCAGTTGTTCAGGATCGCGGCGGTGTTGTGGATGAGCAGGGGGGTGGTGATGTACTCCCAGGCCGGCATGCTGGCTCCTCGTCTGAGCGGTCGAAACTGAGCGGCGGAAACGCGGTGGGAATCCGGATCGGATCCGGATCGGATCTGCCGAGATCGGCGTGTCCGCGCGGATCTCCGGCACACAGGCCGCTAAGCGGGATTCCCCAGCCTTCTCCGTTAGGCTCCACTATATGTCTGCCCAGAATCGATCCGTGAGCGGTGTTGCCTCCGGCCTGCTCGCCTTCCTCGGCCTGAGCGCGCTCACCGGCATCCTCGTCACCGCGACCGTCACCCCCGCGATCGCCGTGACCGGCATGGCCGCCAGCAGCGGCATCAACCTGTTCGAGAACATCCCCGACTACCTCGACATCAACGAGCTCTCCGAGAAGACCGACATCTACGCGACCGCCCCCGATGGGTCGCAGCGGCTGCTCGCGTCGTTCTTCAGCGAGAACCGCGAAGAGGTCCCGCTCGACCGCATCAGCCAGTTCGTGAAGGACGCCGCGGTCGCCGGTGAGGACCCGCGGTTCTTCGAGCACGGCGGCATCGACATCCAGGGCACCACCCGTGCGGTGGTGAACGAGTTCGTCATCGGCGGCGACACGCAGGGCGGCTCGTCGATCACCCAGCAGTACGTGAAGAACGTGCTCATCAACAACGGCATCCGCGAGGCGAAGACGCAGGAGGAGCAGGACGCCGCATACGAGGCCGCGACCGAGTCCTCCGGCAACGCGGGCATCACGCGCAAGCTCAAGGAGATGAAGCTCGCGATCGCCCTCGAGAAGAAGTACGACAAGAACGAGATCCTCAAGGGGTACCTGAACATCGCGCACTTCGGCGGTCGCGTGTACGGCATCGAATCGGCGGCGCAGTACTACTTCGCGAAGTCGGCAGCGGATGTCTCCCCCGCGGAGGCCGCGAGCCTGATCGCGATCGTGAACCACCCGGAGAAGTTCCGCCTCGACCAGCCCGACGATCCTGAGAACGGTGTGGCCTCCGTCGACGAGGAAGGCGTTCCGACGCCGTACGCGGCCAACAAGGACCGGCGCGACTACATCCTCGGCGAGATGCTGAAGTACGGCAAGATCACCCAGGCGGACTACGACGCCGCCATCGCGACTCCGGTCGCACCGAACATCCAGGAGCCGAGCACCGGGTGCCAAACGGCCGGCAGCTACGCGTACTTCTGCGACTACGTGAAGAACGTCATCCTGAACCACTACGACGACCCGGCGACCACCGACGTCGACGAGGGCCTGAAGCTGCTGCAGGAGGGCGGCCTGCAGGTGCACACCACGCTCGACATGGACCTGCAGGACCGCGCTCAGGGCACCATGCTCGAGAACGTGCCGTGGGTCGACGACCGGTTCGACGTCGGCTCCTCGGCGGTCACCGTGCAACCCGGCACGGGCAAGATCCTCGCGATGACGCAGAACAAGAATTACTCGCAGGACCAGGAAGTGCTGGCTGCCGACCGGGCGTACTCGGCGGTCAACTACAGCACCGACTTCGCGTACGGCGGGTCGAGCGGGTTCCAACCCGGTTCGACCTTCAAGGTGTTCACGCTGGGCGAATGGCTCAACGAGGGGCACTCCCTGTTGGAGTCGTTCAACGGCGCGCGACGCGCGTTCACCTCCTTCCCGGGGCTCTGCGACGGCAGCACCTGGCGAGGCAACTTCAACCCGCGCAATGACGACTCGCGCACCGCGAACAATTCGGTGGACGCGACCAAGTACTCGGTGAACTCCTCGTTCATGGCGATGGCGCAGCAGCTCCAGCTGTGCGGCGTGAAGAACACCGCACAGGCGTTCGGCATCTACCGCGCCGACGGCCTGGAACTCGGTCAGCGAATCGCGTACGACGACGAGGGTGTGGCGCTGACCAACGCCGACGGCTCGTTCCAGGCCGACCCGGCCTCCACGTTCCAGCCCTCCGCAGTGCTCGGCACCGAAGAGGTCTCGCCGCTATCGATGGCGGTCTCGTTCGCGGGCATCGCGAACGACGGGCTCGCCTGCACGCCGATCGCGATCGAATCGATCACGAAGATCGACGGCAGCCCCATCGAGGCTCCGAAGTCGACGTGCACGCAGGCGGTCACCCCCGAGGTCGCCCGTGCGATGCAGTACGCGATGAAGCAGACGTTCAACGGCGGCACGGCGAGCGCGTCGAACACCGGCACCGGCATCGAGCACATCGGCAAGACCGGAACGACCGACAACGCGTTCGACACGTGGATGGTCGGCTCGAGCAAGACCGCGGCGACTGCCGTGTGGGTCGGGAACGTCACCGGTGGCGACAATCGGACGAGCATGCGCGAGGTGAGCTTCGACAGTGGCTCGGCGGCGACTGCGCGCCACCGGATGTGGCCGGCGATCATGGAACTCGCCGACGAGAAGTTCGGCGGCGGCGACTTCACCGATCCGGATGCCTCGGCCTTCAAGCAGGTGCTCGTGGACATCCCGCAGGTCGCCGGGCTCGCCTTCGACGCCGCGAAGCAGGCCCTCGAGGCCGCAGGTTTCGTCGTCGAGGACGGCGGTCAGCAGGACTCGAACCTCCCCGCCGGCCAGGTCTCCGGCACCGACCCGTCGGGGCAGGCGGGCCGTGGCACCACGATCCGCGTGTTCACCAGCAACGGCCAGGGCACGACCGTGCCCGACCTGACCGGCATGACGCAACAGCAGGCGAAGGCTGCGCTCGACCAGGCCGGCCTGAAGATGAACGCGGGCGGCGGCGGCCAGAACGCCGTGGTCACGGCGCAGAACCCGGCAGCGGGCACCGCGAGCAAGCGCGGTGAGACGGTCAGCGTGCAGTTCGGCGTTCCGAGCACCGGTTCGCCGGGCGACGGAGACGGAGACGGCGACGGGAACGGCGGCAACGGCGGGAACGATTGAGCGGTCGGAGCATGTCCCCCGTGGCGAAGATCGCGATCGCGATCGGCGCCGCGGGGGCGGCCGCGTTCGCGTGGGGCTCGCTCGTGGAGCGCACCCGATGGACCCTCCGACGCGTCGAGGCCCCGGTGCTCCCTCCAGGATCCTCGCCGATCCGGGTCCTGCACCTGAGCGACCTCCACATGGCTCCGTGGCAACGCGGCAAGCAGCAGTGGGTACGCGCGCTGGCCGACCTGCAGCCCGATCTCATCGTCGACACCGGCGACAACCTCGGCCATGAACGCGGCCTCGACGGCATCAAGCAGGCCTTCGAGCGCTTCGCCGGCGTGCCCGGCGTGTTCGTCAACGGCTCGAACGACTACTTCGGGCCGGTGGTGAAGAACCCGTTCCTGTACTTCTCCGGACCGTCCGGGCATGTCCCGCGGTCGAAGCACCTCGACATCGACGCGCTGCACGCCTACTTCGACGAACTCGGCTGGGTCGACCTCGACAACGCGGCGGCCGCGCTCGAGATCCGAGGCATCCGACTCGAGTTCTTCGGGGTCGACGACCCGCACAAGGGGTTCGACCGATTGGACCTGATCGCGGGAGCCGTCGATGACCTCCGAGCCGACGATCCGCTCGCCGACGAGACCTGGCCCGACAGCGGCACACCGGCGAAGCCCCGACCGACGGTGACGATCGGCGTGACGCACGCGCCTTACCAGCGTGTGCTCGACTCGTTCGTGAACCACGGTGCCCAGGTGATCTTCGCGGGACACACCCATGGCGGCCAGGTCTGCGTGCCGGGATACGGTGCACTGGTCACCAACTGCGACATCCCGCGTCGTCAGGTGAAGGGACTCAGTGTCTGGCGGCACGGCCTTCGCTCCGCGTTCCTCAACGTCTCGGCGGGCCTCGGCACCTCGATCTACGCGCCGGTGCGGTTCGCGTGCCCGCCCGAAGCCACGCTGGTGACCCTCACCGCCGCGGCGTGAGTCGGGCGTTCCCGGGCTTCCAGGAGTGGTCGGGACGGCCTGGAATATGGGCTATCCTTGTGGAGGCCCTCGGGCCACCGGGGTGTGGCGCAGCTTGGTAGCGCGCTTCGTTCGGGACGAAGAGGTCGCAGGTTCAAATCCTGTCACCCCGACCAGATGATGTCTCAGGCATCGACGACGAAAGCCCCTCCTTCGGGAGGGGCTTTCGTCGTCTCCGGCGCGGTGCGCGGGGATCCAGACGCCGACCCGAGCGGGCCGGCGAGCCGGCTCAGGGCCGGCCCATCCCCCGGTACTCCCAGCCCGCCGCCCGCCATTGCCCCGGGTCGAGCACGTTCCGCCCGTCGATGATGCGCCGCGCAGCGACGAGGCCGCCGACCGCTTCGGGGTCGAGGTCGCGGTACTCTCGCCATTCCGTGACCAGTACGACGAGGTCGGCCCCGCGCAGGGCGTCCTCGACCGAGGCCGAGTAGGTCAGTTGCGGATGCCGCGACCGCGCGTTCTCGATGCCGGCGGGATCGGTGGCGACCACGTCGGCTCCGAGCCCCTTCAGGCTGACCGCGACGTCGAGCGCGGGAGAGTCGCGGACGTCGTCGGAATCGGGCTTGAACGCCACGCCGAGCACGGCGATCCGCCGCTCGTAGACCGATCCGCCGAGTGCATCCTCGGCGAGGTGCACGACGCGCTGCCGCTGGCGCAGGTTGATCTGGTCGACCTGCTCGAGGAACGAGATCGACTGCCCGACGCCGAGCTCGTCGGCACGGGCGGCGAACGCGCGGATGTCCTTGGGGAGGCATCCGCCGCCGAATCCGACGCCCGCGTTCAGGAAGCGGCGGCCGATCCTCGCGTCGTGTCCGATCGCGTCGGCGAGGGCGGTGACGTCCGCGCCCGTCGCGTCGGCGATCTCGCTCATGGCGTTGATGAAGCTGATCTTGGTCGCGAGGAAGGCGTTCGCGGCGACCTTGACGAGTTCAGCGGTCGCGTAGTCCGTCACGATGCGGGGCGTGCCCGCATCGATCGCGGCCTGGTAGACGCGGTCGAGCAGGTCGGCCGCTTCGGCGTCGGCGACGCCGTACACGAGGCGGTCGGGCTCGAGGGTGTCCTTGACCGCGAATCCCTCGCGGAGGAACTCGGGGTTCCAGGCGAGGCTCGCGTGCGGCGCCGCCGAAGCGAGGCGTTCGGCCAGGCGCTGTGCGGTGCCGACGGGCACCGTCGACTTGCCGACGACCAGCGCGCCGTCCGCGAGGTGCGGCAGCAGCCCCTCGAACGACGCGTCGACGTAGCTGAGGTCGGCGGTGGGGCGGCCCGGCTGCTGGGGCGTGCCGACCGCGATGAAGTGCACTTCGGCGTCCGCGGCATCCGCGATGTCGGTGCTGAATCGCAATCGCCCGCTCGCGGTCGCGCTGGCCAGGATCTCGGGGAGTCCCGGCTCGTGGAACGGGGGATGCGCCTCGGCGAGCTGGGCGATCTTGCGTGCGTCGACATCGATGCCGATGACGTCGTGGCCGAGCTCGGCCATCGCGGAAGCGTGCACTGCACCGAGATAGCCGCAACCGATGACTGAGATGCGCATGTGGTCCCTTCATGTGGTCTATTGGCCGAAGCCAGTCTTCCAGCCGGCAGCGGAATCGCGGACTAACCTGTGCGGATGGTTCCCGCGCGGTTGCTCCTCGTCCCGTACCTGGTCGTGCTGGGGCTCTTCGTGTTCATGCCCGGAAGCGACGTGCAGCCGGTCGGCGGGGCACTCGTTTGGGCGGCAGACATGCTGTCGTCGCTCGGGGTGCCGTTCGACGCGGCGTACGCATTCGTCGAGTTCACCGCGAACATCGTGCTGTTCGTCCCGCTCGGGCTCCTGCTCTCGCTCGCGGGGTGGCACCTGCCGTTCTGGGCGATCGTGCTGATCGGCCTCGTGTCGACGTGCGTGATCGAGGCCGTGCAGCTCGCGATCCCCGGGCGGTACTCGACGCTGTCGGATGTCGTGGCGAACACCCTCGGCACGGCGCTCGGCGCGCTGGCGGCGCGGTGGATCGGCGCCGTTCGCGAGCGTCGGTCGGCGAGTTCCGATCGCGACCGGTCACGCGTTCGTGACACGGACGTCACCCGGAACTCCTAACCTGTGCCGATGGCCGCCGTCACGCAGTTCGCGCAGGCCGGCGCGCGTCGTGAGATCGCCGTCGCCTACGGCGCCGCGGTCGTGCTCGTCGCGTGGTGGCCGTCGCGGGTCGACCGGCCCTATGGGGAGGGCCTGCATCAGGCGCTGTCCGTGCTGCACGCTGCCGGCATCGCCGGCTGG
Organism: Agromyces sp. LHK192; assembly: GCF_004006235.1. Classification (NCBI taxonomy): domain Bacteria; kingdom Bacillati; phylum Actinomycetota; class Actinomycetes; order Micrococcales; family Microbacteriaceae; genus Agromyces; species Agromyces sp. LHK192. The sequence continues at coordinate 1,259,591 of NZ_CP034753.1, read as the reverse complement.
TTGGACTACGCCGCGACGGAACGCCTTGCGAACGTGGTGCTGTTCCTTCCGGTCGGCTGGCTCGTCGCCGCGTTCCTCGGCACACGGCGCGGGTGGGCTGAGACGATCCTCGCCGGCACGGCGGCCGGGGTCGCGCTGAGCCTGGTGCTCGAGTTCGTGCAGTCCGCACTGCTCACCGATCGCGTCGGGTCGATCGCGGACGTCCTCGCGAACGCGTGCGGGGCGGCGGTCGGCGCAGCGCTCGTCGCAGTGTCCGACGCCCGCGCCCGCGGGCGATCCGCGATGCCGTCGGGTGCGGCGGGCGCCCGCGGAGGCTCCAGCCGTCGTCGATGAACGCATGCGGCTCCTAGTTCCTGATGGTGATGGTGATCGACGGGCTCGCGCCGGTGTTCCCCGCATTGTCGACGGCGCGCGCCGTCACGGGGTAGGTGCCGTTGCGGAATCCGCGGGTGTCGAGTGACATCCGCCAGGTGCCGTCGGACTGCCGGGTCGCGTCGCCGAGCTTCTGGGAGCCCGAGTAGTACGCCACGGATGCCACGCCGCTCGCGTCGCTCGCGGTCGACGTCGTCTGCACGACGCCGGAGACCGTGCTGCCGCTCGCCGGCGCCGTGATCGAGACGGTCGGCGGCGTCCGGTCGGGCGTCGGGGTCGGGGTCGGCGTGGGCGTCGGGGTGGGAGTCGGCGTCGGGGTGGGCGTCGGCGTCGGGGTGGGCGTCGGCGTCGGCGTCGGCGTCGGTACGTCGCCGGCCGGAATCGTCGAGGCGAGGTATCCGTAGTACTTCCCGGCGACCGGACTGAGCGGGTCGCCCTGGTACCGGTGTCCGCGCTGGGCGGCGGCGGCGGCCTGCGCGATCACGATGCGGTGGACGGCTTCGACGTCGTCCTCGCCGCGGCACGCCCCGCCATCGGCGAGGCAGTTCAGCACGACTCCGCTGAGGGCGGCCGCGGACATGCTGGTGCCCGACTGGATGACGCCGTAGCGGTTGCCCTTCTGCGTGGTGTACGGGCACATGCCGGGCGCGGCGATGGTGTGCGCCTGGTCCGCCGCGGTGACCGCGTAGTTGCTGTTCGCAGCGGGCCGATCGTCGAGCGTCGACACGGCGCACGGCGCGCGGCCGGCGCCGCCGGGCTTCCCGTCGTAGTCGGCGACGTTCGTGGCGGTGAGCACCTCGTCGTAGGCGGCCGGCACGAAGCCGGCGAGGTTCGTGGTCGAGTTCGCGGCGCTCGCGACGACGACGATCCCGCGATCGGTGAGGTTGCAGACCGCCTGGTGCAGGACGTCGCCGCTCGTCCTGCCGCAGTTGCCGTCGTCCGCCCCGGGAGCGCCGAGGCTCAGGTTGACGACGCCGATGCCGTACTGCTCGGCATGCTGCGCCACCCAGTCGAGACCGCACACGATGGTGCTCGTCGTGCCGCGGTTCTTCGCATCGAGCACGCGCACCGAGTAGACGGGCGCGCCGGGTGCCACGCCGACCGTGCCCGAGTCGTCGTCGAACGCGCCGAGGTACCCGGCCACCGCTGTACCGTGCCCGTTGCCGTCGGCGGCGGTCCCCGAACCGAAGCAGTTCACGCCGAGTGCCAGGTCGTAGTCGGAGTGGGCGCTGACGCCGGAGTCGATGACGGCGACGGCCGGACCGTTCCAGTCGGTGACGCCGTCGCCGGCGTCGACCGGCGCCTCGTCGGCCTCGACCGACGGCACATGCGGAGGCACCGTCTGCGCCTGCCCCTCGAAGGTGCGCTCCATCGAGATCCCCTCGACGAGGGTGCTGGCGGCGAGCTTCGTCGCCTGCTCGGCCGTGAGCCGAACGGTCACCCCCTCGACGGCTTCGTGGTACCGCTTCGACGGCTCGAGCCCGAATGCCTCCACCACCCGGTCGACGGATGCCTCGGAGGCGAAGCTCACGGTGTACGTCCCGCCGGGCAACGGTTCCGCCGCGGTGGGCGGGCCTGCGGCGAGGGCGAGTCCCATTGCGGCCAGCGCGGCGGTCGCGCTGATCGCGATGGCGCGGCGCAGGCGTGAGGCATCCGTGCGGCGGGCGGCTTCGGTCGACGTCATCATCGGCTCCTGACGGGTTGGAGATGGGATTCGGTGTGTCGGTTGGACGCGGATCGGTCGTCGGGCGGCGCGTCGTGCAGGGTCTCGGTGCTCCGGCTCGGCCGGTCGTGGTCGAGCACGGTGCGGTAGGCCTCGAGGGTGCGGTCGGCGATCCGCGGCCAGTCGAGTTCGGCGAGGTCGGGCGCCTCGGGCCGAGGTGCGCGCGCCCACTCGACCGCGTCGGCGAGCGTTGCGGCGTCGAGTTCGCCGTCGTAGCAGCGCACCCAGTCGGCGCCGACGAGGCCGGCGAGCTCGCGCATCGCCCCGATCGCGGGGACGAGCACGGGACGCCCCGCCGAGAGGGCGAGGATCGCGGACCCGGAGTTCTGGATCCGCGTGTACGGCAGGACGACGAGGTCGGCCGCACGCAGCCACCGCGCGAGGCGCTCGTCGGACTGGAAGCCCGGATCGTAGACGACCCGCCGGTCGCGTTCGGCGGCGGCGGCGAGCTCGGCGGCGAGTCCGGGCGTCGCCGGCTTGCCCGCGACGACGACGCGCAGGTCTGCATCGCCGACCCCGGCCGCGACCTCCAGCAGGTGCGGCACGTTCTTGTACGGCCGGATCATGCCCACGCTCGCGATGACGGTGGCGCCCCGCGGGAGTCCGGTGTGCTCGCGGGCTCGGGCGCGCGACTCGGAGAAGTCGTACGCATCGCGGTAGTGCCCGTGGGGGGTGACGAACGCCGGCACGTCCCGGAGTTCCGGGTAGGCGCGGCGGGCGGCATCCACGCCGTCGTCGGTGAGCGCGATGACCCCGTCGACCGCGCCGAGCAGCAGGTGCCGGTACCGGGCGCGCAATCGCGGCGTCGCGCGCTGCTCGTGCGATTCGACGTTGTGCACGGTCCACACGAGCCTCGTGCCTCGCGCCCTGGCCACGCGGAGGAAGCCGAAGAAGAGCGTAAGCCTGGCGCTGATGCGCCAGGTGCGATGCCCGGAGAGGAAGGTCAGGTCGGGCCAGTGCAGGTGCACGATGTCCGTCCGCCGCGCGAGCAGCCGCAGGTACGAGAGGTCGCGCACGTCGGCGCCCGCGCGTTGCAGGCTGCGCGCCAGGTCGGCGTTGTACGGATTCGCCCTCGCGGTGCGGAACGCGGGCTCGGCCTCGACCCGCAGCCGCCGCGGGCTCACGCGGCGACCTCGCTGGCCTCGAGGCCGAACAGCGTCCGCTCCGCCTCCGGGTAGCCGGTGCGCCAGTCGGCGCGTCGGCGCCACACGATCGACCAGTCGGGCTCCGTCCCGGTGACCTGCTCGAGGGCGGCCCGGAGCCCGGCGCCCGCCTGGAGCAGGGCGACGCCGAGGCCGGCCGCGGCGGGTCGCCAGGTGAGCCGGAGCAGCGTGGCCTTCCCGGCCATCACCATGCACATCTTGCGTCCCTTCGACGACGTCGAGCCCCCGACCTCGTGCACGATGACCGCGTCGGGCACGATGACGGGCCGGTAGCCGCGCCGGCGCGCGCGACTCGAGAACTCGGCGTCCTCGCCGTAGAGGAAGAACCGTTCGTCCATCCCGCCGATGCGATCCCAGTCGGCCCGCCTGGCCAGCAGGAGGCATCCGGTGATGACCGGGACCTCGCGGACGCTGTCGCGTCGCCACCGGCCGAGCGATTCCGGGTCGAAGAGCGTCGAGTGCCGGAACGCCGTCGACAACCCGGTCGCGAAGCAGGCCAGCGACCACAGCGTGGGCTCGCCCCAGCACGAACTGGGATCGAGGGTGCCGTCGGGCCGCAGCGTGCGGCCGCCGTAGACGCCGTGGGCCGGGTTCGCGTCGGCGAAGTCGACGAGTCGCTGCAGCGATCCCGGCAGCAGGAGGGTGTCGGGGTTGAGCAGGAGGACGGCGTCGCCGGTGGACGCGGCGACGCCGAGCTCGACGGCCCTGGCGAATCCGAGGTTCGCACCGGCTTCGACGACGATCGTGTCGGGGTGCGCCTCGCGGATCGCGGCGGCGCTGCCGTCGCCGGACGCGTTGTCGACGACGACCACCTCGATCGGCACGCCGCGGTGCGCGGAGGCGATCGACGCGAGGCATTCGAGCGTCGCCTCGCGCGTCTCGTAGCTCACGAGGATGATGCTGACGAGCGCGATCACGCGGCGCGCTCCCCCGGTACGCGGACGACGGATGCCGCTCCGGCGAGTTCCTCCGCTGCTTCGTCCGCAGGCTCCACCGCGGATGCGGGCTCGGGCCGTCGCCCGATCACCTTCGCCGGGACGCCGCCGGCGATGCAGTTCGCCGGAAGGTCCTTCGTGACGACCGCGCCGGCCCCGACGATCGCGCCGTCGCCGATCGTGACCCCGGCGACGACGACGACGTTGGCCCCCAGCCAGACGTCGCGGCCGATCCGCACGTCGCGCTCGACCTTGGGCTGGTGCATGACCGGCGTGCCCTGTTCGATCCCGTAGTTCGACGCCGTGATGGTGACGTTCGGCGCGAGCAGGCAGTGGTCGCCGAAGACGATGCGACCGGTGGAGTTGCCGGCCCAGATGACCGAGTGCTCGCCGATGTGGGTACCCGCTCCGATGGTGATGCGCTCGGCGTTGCGGAACGAGACGTTCGGGGCGAAGCTCACGTCGGCGCCGCGGTGCAGCCGGCGCACCTGCTGCACGTGCGAGTACGCCGAGAAGTGCGCGAGGCGCAGCGAGTGCGCCCAGACGCGAGGGTCGGCGATCGACCTGAGGAATCCCAGGGCGCGGCTCATGCGCCCACCGCTTCCGGCTCGTGCACGGGGGCAACGGGCTCCGTGAGCGCCGCGATCGCCTCCCGGAACTCTTCGACGACCGGTCCGAGGTCGACGTCGGTCCTCGCGGTGACCGCGAGCGTGTAGCCGCGGTGGTACGACGAGGCGAAGATCGCGATCGCGTCGGCCGGTTCGAGGACGGGCCAGAGCGTGACCGACCGCACGGGTGCGGGTCCGAAGTGGGCGGCGCGCGGGCGCCAGGGCAGGTACGACGCGTACCCCGCGCGCGGGTGCATGGGCCCTGCGCCCGCCTCGCCGTCGCGTGCCGCGGCGACCTGCTCGGCGACCATCGCGACGGTCTCCGCGATCGTGGCCTCGCGCGGGGCGGTGACCCGCGTCATGACGATGTGGTTGCGCTGGTTGCCGCCGGTCGCCCGATCCCGGCGCGAGATCGGCACGAGCAGCGCCGGTTCGTCGGGGAGCACCCGGGCGACGGCACGCAGGGCGAGCGCGACGGTGAGGTCGCTCACCGTGCCGCCGGCCGCGCGCGCGGCCGCCCGGAGGTCGGCGAGCGCGAACTCGGCGATCGCGGAGTGGCGGGCGGGCAGCATCCGCTCGACCAGCCCACGACGTTCGATGACGACGTCCTTCACCGGCCGTGCGAGGCGGCCGCCCCAGCGTCGCAGGCGGCGCCGGAAGGGCTTGCGGGTGTACTCGCGCCACGCGCCGCCGATGCCGTCCTGCGCGGCCCACCAGTCGCGTCCGGCCGCGATCAGGAGGCCGGCGCCGGTGCGCGGGCCGGCCGGCGCGGCGGGCTCGGGCGTGCCGGCGCCGCCGCCGTGATCGGATGCCGCTCCCTCGCCCTCGCCCTCGGAATCGAACGGATCGAACGGTTCGGTCTCGACGAGCGAGTCGATCACCCGAAGGCCGTAGATGCCGTCGCCGAGGGCGTGCTGCACCCGCCCGACGAGCGCGACGTCGCCCGACTCGAGCTCGACCGCCATGAAGTCCCACAGCGGCCGATCGAGTCGCATCTCGCCGTTCCGCCGCCCCGAGAAGGTCTCGGCGCGATCGGGGCCGTCGGGCACGACGCCGCCTGGGAAGCGCACGTGGAAGTCGAAGTCGACCTCGGTCGCCGGCACCCAGAACGGCGCCGTCAGGCCGAGCGGCGCGCGCCGCACCCGCATGCCGAGCGCGGGCATGCGGTCGACGGCCCGCCGGAACACGGCACGGACGAGCTCGCGGTCGATCGTGCCGTCGGGGCGGCGCAGCGCCGCCCCGTCGACGACGATCGCGCACGACGGCCTCGCCGCCTCGAAGGCGACCGTGTTCGCGATGAACTTCTCGTCGAGCGTGGCCATCAGCTCGACGTCGGCACGGGTTGCGGCCATCGGGCCCTCCTCAGATCGGACCCGACCTCCCCGGCGCGGCGGCCGGGAGGACGGGCGTCGGTCGATGGTCATCGACGAAGCGCTCGCCATCGAGCCGCATTCGGGTGGCGCGGGCGAACCCGCTGAGGATGCCGCGCAGCATGGCGCGATCGGCGGCGCCGCGCCGCGCGTGGCGGGCATGGCGCACCGCCCGGACGACCGTCCGCTTGAGCAGCACGAACAGCATCGCGACACCGGACGCGGGGCGGAACCGCACCCACTTCGCGGTCATCGCGCCGAGGCCGAGGCCGTACCCGCGGTAGAGCCGGGTGTACTCCTCGCCCTCGCGCGTGTTCACGTGGTGCACGACGGCGCGCTCGTCGCGGACGAGCACGAATCCGGCGGCGATCACCCGGCAGAAGGCGTCGAGGTCCTCGGCTCCGGCGAACTCGCGCCCGGCTCCGAGCACGTCGTCGAACCCGCCGATCCGGTCGACGGCCTCGCGGCGGAACGCCATGAGGGCTCCGTGGCCGCCGTCGAGCCCGCCGAGGATCCGTTCGATGCGGTCGACCCGGGCGGGGGCCGGATCCGTGCCCGACGCGGTGACGAGCGTGTGGTCGAGCATGCGTCCGGTGACGACGCCGACGCGCGGGTCGTCGAAGTTCCGCAGCACGGCGTCCGTCCAGCCGTCGAGCGCCACGCAGTCGTCGTCGGTGAACAGCACGATCGGCCGGTCGGTCGATGCGACGCCGAGGTTCCGCGCGATCGAGAGGCCCTTCACGTCGGACCGCACGACGCGGACGCCGGCCGAGGCGGCGGCGTCCATGGTGGCCGTCGTGGTCGAGGCCGAGTCGACGACGATGACGTCGACCGCCGGGGGCGTCGCCGCGACGATGGACGCCAGCGAGCGCGCCAGCATGTCGGCGCGCTCGCGCGAGCAGACGATCACGGCGAGCTCACTCGGCGACGGCATGGCCCGCTCCTTCCGCTGCGGTCGGTCGGGCGACGGATGCCTCGAGCTCGGCGAGCCCGATCGCCGCACGGTAGGCGCCGACCAACGTGACGTTGGCGGCCGCCCAGGTGAGCTCCTCCGCGTGCGCGAGCGCGTTGGCGCGCATGCGGGCCAGTGCCGCCGGGTCGGCCGAGAGCCGGTCGAGCTGCGCGGCGAGCGTCGCGACGTCGCCGGGACGGTGCAGCAGTCCGTGCACGCTGTCGGTGAGCAGCGCGCCGGCGGCCGTCGAGACGAGCGGGACGCATCCGGCGAGCTGCGCCTCGTAGGTGACGAGCGCGCTGCCCTCCTCGACGGTGGGCAGCAGCAGGACGTCGGCGTCGGCGAGCACGGCCCGCGGATCGTCGGCGAATCCGCGGTACTCGACGCTCGGGTGGTCGAGCATGGCCTGCAGGGACTCCCGGTAGGCGGGCACCAGCGAACCGTGGATGAGGAACCGCCCGCCGTCGCAGGCGCTGCTCGACAGCCAGGCGCGCAGCGCATGGTGCAGGCCCTTGCGCGGTTCTCCCCGCCCGAGGAACACGGCCGTGAACGGGCGGTCCGGGCGTCGCTCCGCGACCGGGCCCGGTTCGGGCCGCGCGCCGTACCGATGCCGGAGCAGCCGCTCGGGCGCGAGGCCGCGTTCCGCGAAGGTGTTCGCCACCGTCTCGGAGGGCGCCAGCACGGCGGTGGCCGCGGCCCACTCCCGCTCCTCGATCGCCAGGCGCTCGGAGTTGAAGGTGTGCGAGGCGCCGTGCGGCATCTCGATGCCGAGCAGCTCGATCTCGCGGGCGACCACGGCGTAGGCGTGCGCCGTGTGGGTGTTGGGGGCCTCGCGCACCGAGGCGATGCCGAGTTCGCGCGCGGACTCGCAGGTCCGCCGGCAGCCGAGCGGCCATCCGTGGACGATGTCGGGCGCGAGCCTGCGCAGGAGGCGTTCGGCTCGCCGGTCGTGCAGGTCGTAGGCGCGATCGCCGCCGAGCAGGCGGTGCGGGACACGACGGCCCGCGATGCTCATCGTCGTGTGGCGCGAAGCGGCGCCGTCGACCGGCTTGGCGAATGCCGCGGCGACGACGTGGACCTCGTGCCCGTCGGCGATGAGCTCGACGACCTGGTTCCAGGCGGTCCACCCGATGCCGGGCGCGCCGATGGGATGAGGGAAGCTGTACAGGATCCTCAGTCGATCCTGAGCCCTCGCCGTGCGGTGGGTTGCGTCCGTCATCTGGACCCTCACTCGAGGTGGCTCGTCGGGGTGGACTCATGAGAACCCATGCGACGCCGGCCCCGCAAGGGCGCAGGGCGTCTGGTCGCCGAATCGTCGCGGAGGATTTACACGCTCGCAATCTTCCGAGGAACTGTCGGTAATGCCGGCGATGAATCATGGCGACGTGGGCCGCTCATGCTCTTCGCGGCTCTCGGGCACCGGCGCCCTGTCCTTGTACGCACACGGCACCGATCGTCCGACCCGGAAGGAACGGTCTCGATCATGGACGTTCCCAAGTACCTCCAGACCCTCTGGTCCGCCCGCTGGCTCCTCGTCGTGGGCCTCGTCGTGGCGGTCCTCGCGGCCCTCGTCGCGGGGTTCACCATCAAGGACGGCGCGATCACGAGTCGCGCCGAGCAGACCTACACGGCGGCGACGACCGTGCTCGTCGGCAGTGAGAACAACCCGTTGTTCCAGGCATCCGTGCCCGGCGAGACGATCGAGGAGGGCACCACGGCACCGACCGAGCAAGATCTCTCGTCGACCGCGGTCGTGTACGCCTACCTCGTCACCGGCTCCGAGATCTCCGAGCGGGTGCAGGCGGAGGTCGGCGAGTTCGCCGATGACGAGTCGCTCACCGCCGTGCGGCGGACCACGCAGCCGGCGGGCGACGAGTCGTTCCCCGGTCGGCTCAGCCTGCCCATCCTCGACATCGTCGGGGTCTCGAGCGATCCCGCCCGCGCCGAGGAGATCTCGCGGACCGCGAACGACCTCTTCCAGGACTACGTGCTCGAGGAACAGGAGGAGGCCGGGATCCCCGAGGACAACCGGGTGGAGCTCACCACGGTCAAGGAGGGCGACGCAGTGGCGGAGCCGGGTTCGAATCCCGCCATCCCGATCCTCGTCACCGGGCTCGGGGTGTTCCTGCTCTTCGTGGCCCTCGCGTTCGTGCTCGACGCCATGAAGCGGAGCCGTCGACGCCGGCGCGACCGCGCCCGCACGGGCGGCACGACCCCGGCGGAGTCCGCGCCCGGCGACCCGGAGGCGACACTCGATGATCGCGAGCTGCAGGAGGTGCTCGAGGGCGAGCGGCGCTCGGTGCTCGCCGGCGACTCGCGTCCGGACTGATCGTGGCAGGCTCCGCCGAGGCGCCGCCCGAGGCGCCGGCCACGTCTCGACCAGACGCGCCGCCGCGCGGTCGGCGGGTCGATCCCGGCGAGGCGGCCCGCACCGACCTCCGGGCGACGGTCGCGACGGCCGTCGTGACGTTCGCGGCGATCGGGTCGGCCTTCGTCCTCCCGCCGATCGTGGCGGGCGGTGCGATGCTCGCGGTCGCGCTGCTGTACCTGACCCGCACGCTGGTGTTCAGCTGGACGGGTGGCCTGGTCGCCCTCGCAGCGATCGTCATGCTGGTGCCGATCCGCCGGTACGCCCTGCCCATCCCGCTGCCGTTCGCGCTCGAGCCGTACCGGGTGGTGATCGTCGCGCTCATCGTCGCCGTCGGGGTGGCGCTGGTGGTCGATCCGTCGTTCCGGTGGCGGCCCGTGCGGTTCGGCTGGCCGATCGGGATCTTCCTGACCACGATGCTCGCGTCGCTGTGGGTGAACGGCGCCGGGCTCGCCGAGCAGGGCCTCGTCGGGGGTGCCATCGGTGCATTCGTCAACCTGCTGCTCCTGCTCAGCGTCCTGTTCACGACGCGGCAGCTCCTGCGCGAGGAGCGGCACGTGATGCTCCTGCTCACGTTCCTCGTCTGGGCGGCCGCGGCCGTGGGGTTCCTCGCCCTGGTCGAGAAGGCGACGCGGGTGAACGTGTTCCTCCTGCTCGGCAACGTGCTGCCGCTCACGCTGCTGCGCGAGGAGGGCGAGTCGCTGCGGGCGGGCGGCGCCCGGGCGTACGCGTCGGCGCAGCATCCGATCGCGCTCGCGGTGCTGCTGTGCATGCTGATCCCGATCGCGATCTACCTGGCGAAGTACGCGGGCTGGCCGCGCAACGAGATCAACCGGCGCATCGTGTACGGCATCGCCGTCGGGATGATGCTGCTGGGCGTGGTGGCGGCGATCTCGCGGACGGCGGTCATCGTGCTCGTCGTGATGTTCCTGCTGACGCTCATCCTGAGACCCCAGTTGGCCGTCGCGCTCGGGCTGTTGGCGCTGCCGTTGGTGCTCTTGGGCCTGGTGGTCCAGCCGAAGATCTTCGGCGAGATGATCGGCTCCTTCTTCGACGTCGATTCGCTGATCGCGTCGCAGTACACGTCCGCCGGATGGGGCGGGGCGGGGCGACTCGCCGACCTCGAGCCGGCGATGCGCGAGGCATCCGCGTTCCCGTTCTTCGGCACCGGGCTGGGCTCGCGCATCGTGATCGGCGAGGATCGCAACGCGTACATCCTCGACAACCAGGTGCTCGGGACCCTGCTCGAGACGGGAGCGCTCGGCGTCATCGGGCTCGCGGTGTTCGTGCTGACCCCGCCGATCATGCTGCTCGTCTTCGCGTTCCGGTCGAAGGCGGCTCCCCGCCACACGTTCCTCGCCTTCGCGATCGCGATCTCGTGCGCCGGGTACACGGCGGCGCTGTTCTTCTACGACGCGTTCGGCTTCATGCAGACCTTCCTGGTGCTGTGCCTGCTGCTGGCCTGCGGCGCGTGGCTGCTGACGGAGGCGCCGGATCCGACGCCTGCACCGGCGCCGGCACCTGCGGAGACCCGCCGATGACGGCGCGGATGAGCGTCGTCATCCCGGCGCACCAGGAGGCCGCGCTCATCGGCCGGATCCTGCGGCGGATCGTGCGCGAGGACCCCGACGGCGCGATCGAGATCGTCGTCGTCGCGAACGGCTGCACCGACGACACGGCCCAGGTCGCGGCAGCCGTCGATCCGCGGATCACGGTCGTCGAGCTGGCCGAGGGGTCGAAGACCGCCGCGTTGAACGCGGGCGACCGCGCCGCCTCGGCCTTCCCGCGCGCCTACGTCGATGCCGACGTCTCGATCTCGGTGCCCACGCTGCTCGCGCTGGCCGATGAGCTCGACCGCCCCGGCGGCCCGCTCGTCGCCTCCCCGCGCTTCCACGTCGACACGAGCGGCGCATCGGCCGCCGTGCGCGCGTACTACCGCGTGTGGGCGCTCTCCGAGTACCGCGCCACGGGCCACATCGGCTCGGGCGTCTACGCCGTGTCGGAGGCCGGCCGCGCGAGATGGGACGAGTTCCCCGACGTGATCGCCGACGACCGGTTCGTGCAGCAGCGGTTCGTGCCCGACGAGCGGGCGACCCTCGAGCGCGCGTCGTTCACCGTGCGGGCGCCGCGCACGTTCGCCGCCCAGCTCGCCCGCGCCACGCGCATCCACGCCGGCAACCGTCAACTGCCGGCGGCGATGCAGGTCGCCGCGCAGGCGCCGGCATCGGATCGCTACGGCGCCCTGCTGCGGCGCGTGGCCTCCCGGCCACGTCTGTGGCCGGCGTTCGCGGTGTACTGCGTCGGGTACGGCGTGCCCATCGTGCGCGCCCGGATCGCGGCGGCCCTCGGCCGCACGACCGGCTGGAACCGGGACGACACGGTTCGCGACGACACGGTTCGCGACGACACGGTTCGCACGGGCACGGTGCGCGCATGAGCGGGCGGGGCGGGCCGACGGCGGAGACCTCCGAGCAGGGGCGCGATCCCAGGCACGAGCACCTCGGGCATCGCGCCTCGCGCGGTGTCGCGGTCACGATGGGCGGGCTCTGGACGAAGACGCTCATCCAGATGGCGTCGACCGTCGTGCTCGCGCGGCTGCTCGACCCCGCCGACTTCGGCCTCCTCGCGATGGTGACGGCGATCGTCGGGGTCGCCGACCTCGTCCGCGACTTCGGCATGACCGGCGCGATCCTGCAGGTGAAGGCGCTCGACGCACGGCTGTGGTCGAGCGTGCTGTGGTTCTCGGTGGCGCTCGGCGTGGTGCTCATGGCGATCATCGCCGCGAGCGCGCCGTTGATCGCCGCACTCTACGGTGAGCCCGAGCTGGTCGTGCTGACACTCGCGATCGCACCGATCCTGCTCGTGAACGGCCTGGCGATGCCGATGCAGGCGAAGGTGCAGCGCGACCTGCGGTTCGGCACGCTCGCGAACATCGACGTGGTGTCGATGGCCGTCGGCGTCGCCGGTTCGATCGCCGCGGCGTTCGCGGGCTGGGGCGTGTGGTCGCTGGTCGTGCTGGCGGGCCTCGGCCAGGTGTACCGGCTCATCGCGCTCTGGGTCGCTGCGCGGCCTCGGTTCGGCCGTCCGCGCATCGAGCGGCGTGTGCTGCCCCTCGTCACGACCGGCGGCAGCATCTTCGGGGTGCAGCTGCTGAACTACGCGGCGCGCAACCTCGACAACGTGTTCATCGGCCAGCAGCTCGGGCCGGCGGCGCTCGGCCAGTACACCCGCGCGTACGCGCTGTTCCTGCTGCCGCTGCAGCAGCTGACGGGGCCGCTCGGGCGGGTGGCGCTGCCGGTGCTGAGCTCGCTGCAGGACGACGGCGAACGGTATCGGCGGTACATCCGCGGCGCGCTGCTCGTGATCGGGTACCTGTCGCTGCCGACCTACGCGGTGCTGGCGGCGGTGTCGGCGCCCCTCGTCGAGGTGCTGCTCGGGCCGGGATGGTCGGCGGCCGCCCAGGTCTTCAGCATCCTCGCGATCGCCGGCGTCGCGCAGGCCATCGGCAACGTGCAGGGCTGGCTGTACATCTCGCTGGGGCGCGCGCACCGGCAGCTCGTCTACTACCTCGTGACCCGGCCGATCGTGATCGGCGGCTACCTGCTCGGGCTGTGGTGGGCGGGTCTGAACGGCCTGGCCCTCGTGTACGGCCTGACGACGGCGGCGCTGCTCGTGCCCGGGTTCTGGCTCGCGATCCGCGGCACGTTCGTGACCGGCGGCGACATCGCGCGCCCGGTGCTGCGACCCGCCCTCGTGACGCCGTTCGTGTTCGCGGCGTCGTGGGCGATGGTGCACGCGGTCGACCTGCTGCCGATCATCGAGCTGGTGCTCGGCGGGCTCGCGGGGCTGGTGCCATTCGCGCTCGCGCTCGCGATTCCCGCGTATCGTCGCGACGTGTCGCAGATCGTCGCGTTCGTGAAGAAGATGCGCAAGCCGTCGGCCGCGGCGCAATCACCGTCACCGTCACCGTCGGCGGGGGATCCCGCGTGAACCGGAGGTCGGGCCGGATCGCCGCGGCCGGGGCGCTGCTCGCGGTCCTGCTCGCCGGGTGCACGGCGCAGCCAGAGCCGACGGATGCCGCTCCCCCGGCCTCACCGACTCCGACGTCGGCCGTGGCGGCGGTGGAGCGGTTGACCGCGGTCGGCGATTCGATCACGCTCGGGGTCAATGCGTGCGGCGAGGTCGCGCGCTGCCCCGAGGCGGCGTGGGCCACCGGCACGGATGCCTCGGTCGAGAGCCTCGCCGCCAGGCTCGCGGCCGAGACCGGCGTCGCGCCCGAGACCTCCGTCGTCGCCGGTGAGGGAGCGCAGATGGGCGACCTCGTCGACGACGTGCCGGCGATCGTGGCCGGTGCCCCCGACCTGGTCGCGATCCTGCTGGGGGCCAACGATGCGTGCGCGACCTCGCTCGACGCGGTGACCTCGGCGGCCGACTACCGAGAGGCGGCCGAGTCGGTGGTCGGCGGCATCGCCGACGCCCTCCCCGAGGCGACCGTGCTCGTGCTCTCGGTGCCGGGTGTCGGACGCCTCTGGGAGCAGGGCAGGCAGGTCGACGCGGTCGTCGCGACGTGGGAGCGCTGGTCGGCGTGCGCGTCGATGTTCGCCGATCCGACGTCGGATGCCGCCGACGACGTCGACCGCCGGGCGCAGGTCGAGGCGCGCATCGACGAGTACGACTCCGCCCTCGCCGAGGTGTGCGCCGCCAGGGCGAACTGCCGGTTCGACGGCGGCTCGGTGCACGACATGCCGATCGAGGCGGCGGATGTCTCGACGCTCGACTTCTTCCACCCGTCGGCGGCGGGCCAGCGCCAGATCGCGCAGGCCGCGTGGGACGCGCTCACCGCGGAGCCGGGTTCGCGGTAGCGGGTCCCGGGGCCGGCACGGGGGTTCGTCCGACCCCGGGACGTCGAGTCGGCGTCGGCTCAGGCGGCCGCGTCGAGCACGAACGGGGGTGCCGCCACGCGTTCGGTCGCGCGCGATGCGGCGAACTCGAGGTCGGCGGCGGTCAGTTGGTCGGCCTCGCGCATGATCGCCAGGTCGCGGCGCTGGAGTTCGGCGCCGATCTGCAGTTGATGGTCGTCGACGTGTTCGCGGTGCGCCGCGCGGCGGGGCACGAGTACGGGGAACTTGCCGTGCTCGAGCGCGGTGATGGCGGCGCCGGTGCCGCTGTGGGCGATGACCACGTCTGCCTCCGCCACGGCGTCGGAGAGTTCGCGGTGCGGCACCGAGGCGCGAGCGCCGGTGATGCCGAACGGCGTGACGTCCTGCGGCCCGGTCTGCCAGAGCACCTCGTCGCAGTCCGCGAGCAACGGCACGAGCGAACGGTAGAGCCGGTCGAAGCGGTAGCCGTCCTGCGTGCCGACGGACACCACGGCTCGTCGAACGGCTCGCGGAGTCCGCGCCTCGACCGGCTGGTAGGCGTCGAAGATCGAGCCGCGGTACTGCCAGCGTTCGCTCGCCCACGCCGGGTACTGCGTGAACGTCGGGATGCCTCCCGCGAGGGTGATGAGTCGGCCGCTGACGCTGGGCCCGTCGGCCCGGGCGGCGCTCTCGATGTAGAACGACGGGATGCCCCGTGAACGCGTGAGCGGCAGGAAGGCGACGGCGGGGCTCGATCCGGTGCTGATCGCCCGCTCGAAGCTGCGTTCACGGAGGATCCGCTTCGCGAGCATCCGGATGCGGAGGATGTTCAGCGCGTCGCGGGGTGCCGCGAAGGGCGCGTAGATCACCTCGCGGTCGGCGAGGATGCTCCGGCTCAGGGCGTTGTCGAAGGTCACCCAGGTCTGCTCGGCGCGCGGGATGCCCATGCGCTCCGCGAGCGTGTGCAGTTGCTTCAGGTGTCCGCCGCCGGAGCAGACGAGCAGGGTCGAGGTCATGCCGGGAGTCCCCTCGGTCGGTGGGAGGTCAATAGGCGCCGTCGCGACCGACGACCGCGCGGACGGTGCGGAGGAGGATCAGCAGGTCGCTGGTGACCGACCAGTTCTCGACGTAGTAGAGGTCGAGCTTGACGCTCTCCTCCCAGCTGAGGTCGCTGCGCCCGCTGACCTGCCAGAGTCCCGTGATGCCGGGCTTGATCAGCAGGCGACGGCCGACGCGTCGCTCGTACTGCTCGACCTCGGCCGGCAGGGGCGGGCGCGGGCCGACCAGGCTCATGTGGCCCAGGAACACGTTCCACAGCTGCGGTAGTTCGTCGAGCGAGTACTTGCGCAGCACCCCGCCGACGCGGGTGACGCGAGGGTCGTCGCGCAGCTTGAACAGCACGCCGTTGCCGTCGTCGCCGTCGGCGGCGACGAGTGCCAGCCGCGCCTCGGCGTCGACCACCATCGAGCGGAACTTGAGCATCGTGAACCGTGCGCCGTGCGCGCCGACGCGTTCCTGGCGGAAGAGCACGGGCCCCTCGCTGTCGAGCCGGATCGCGAGCGCGACGACCGCGAACACGGGTGCCAGCACGACGAGCGCGATGCCCGCGACGATGACGTCGAAGACGCGTTTCACGGAGTGGCTGAACCCGCTGTACTGCGGCAGGTCGACGTGCACCATCGGCAGCCCCTCGAGGCGCCGGAAGTGGATGCGGGGGCCGGCGACGTCGGTGAGTCGCGACACCAGGATGAGTTCGACCTTCGAGTTCTCGAGGTCCCAGCCGAGGTCGCGGATCTCGCCACGGCCCCCCGGGAGCTCTCCGGCGATCATGACGGCGCGGGTGCGGGTGCGGCGGACGATGTCGACGAGCCGTCCCCGCGCGATCCGGGGCAGGTCGGCGACCGTGGGTGCGCGGTCGTCGTCGGTGAGCACGACGCCGATCGGCCGGTACCCCGACTTCAGGTTGCGTTGCAAGCCGGCCACCGTGCGTTCGACCTCGGCTCGCGGCCCGACGACGATCGCCCCGGTGAGCGCGCGGCCGGCGCGTCGGAGGCGCTGCAGCGAGTGCCGCCAGAGCATGCGTCCGACCAGCAGCAGCACGAGCCCGACGGGCAGGGCGACGCCGAGGTATCCGCGGGCCAGGTCGACGCCCGAGAGGTAGGCGAGGATCGCGACCGCCCCGAACGTGATGAGCGTCGCGTTCGCGACGCGCTGGTACTCCGTCACGCCGACGCCGATGATGCGCTGCTCACGGGATCGGAGCGCCGACAGCGCCGCGAGCCAGAGGCCTCCGATGCCGGCTCCCGCGACGAGGTAGCCGAGGTCGAGCCCCGCTGCGGCGAGCCCGCCGGGATCGACGCCGAAGCGGACCACCTGGGCGATCAGGAGGGAGCTGATCACGACGAGGGCGTCGGTCGCGACCAGCGCCCACGCCAGCTTGCGCGGCCAGGCGAGGGTTCGAGGCTGGTAGACGACGCTCGTGCGGAGGTCGTCCCGGGTTCGACCCACCGCGGCGAGCGTCGGGATCGAGCGGGTCGGATTTCGAGGTGCGGCAAGCGCTGATTCGGACATCGCATCTTCCCTGGCGTCGAACTCGGGTAATCGGAACCTCGAGTCGTCGACCGACGCGAGGAGCGTCGGCGGTGACGGGCGGTGGTGCGTGTTCGGGGGAATGTGCGATCTGCCGAGGGTTCGGGTCATCGGCGATGTGGAAACCCTACGGAATCCCGGCCGGCGCCGGAACCTCCGGCGCACCGGATTTACCCGTTCGATCGGTGCCCGTCATCGGCCGGTCACATTGCGGCCCGAAGTGCCAGTCGCATGACCTCCCGGTGACGCGCCTCCCACGAGTTGTCCACGATGAACCGCTCGCGCTCGGCGTCGCTCGTTGGCCCGTCGGCGAGCGCCGCGTCGACGACGTCGGCGAAGTCCGACACCGACGGCACGAGGTGCACACGCTCTCCCAGGCCGCGCACGGGAGGCAGGTCGATCGAGATCACCGGCGCGCCCGCCGCCAGGTACTCGTACACCTTGAGCGGGCTCATCGCCTCGGTGAGCGGCGTGATCCGGTGGGCGAGGAGCGTGAGCTCGGCGTTGCGCAGGGTCGCTGCGAGTTCGCTGCGCCCGACGCCGCCGTGCACGTGCACGTTGGGCAGGTCCTCGATCGTCGTGAGGTAGCCGGGGTCGGGCTGGGGCCCGAGGAGGACGATCTGCAGGTCGGGGCGACGGCGGGCGAGCACGTCGAGGCCCTCGACGTCGAGCCGGGAGTCGAGGGTGCCGACGTAGACGGCTCGCGGGGTCGGGATGGCGTCGAACCAGTCCGGCGCGGGCGGCTTCGGCCCGAGCCATTCGGCCGGTTCCACGCCGTTGGGCACCACGAGGTGCGGACCGGTGGGCGCGATCCGGTCGATGATCTGCTGGGAGACCGCGGCGACGGCGGTGCCTTCGGCGGCCATGCGGCGATAGGCCTCGCGGTAGGCCGGCCAGTACTCGCGCCGGGCCGGCGAGCTCGACCAGTCGTCGCGTCCGAAGTACGTGACGGGGCCTGCCCAGTCGAAGTCGCCGAAGCCGGCGACGAGCGGGTTCGCCGTCAGCACGAGCGGCGACGACAGGCCGCGTGCCGCGCGCCCGATGCTGCGCGAGTACGCGCGGTAGCTCCGCTCGACCCCGGCGCGGTGGACCGGGTCGTGTCTGGTGGGTCGCAGCGGGGTGTGCAGGATGCGCCCACCGCCCGTCGGGAACGACGCATCGACTCGGAGCATCCGCCTGGCGGTCGCCGACGGCGCCCATCGCCAAGGGTTCGCGACGACGAGCCGGCGCACGTCGGCGCGCTCGATCAGGTGCTGCGCGAGCCGATCCGGCGGACGCATCATGCCGCGCGATCGGGCGTCGCTCCAGGTCTCGTACGAGAACGTGAAGACCGCGTCGAATGCGCCGGCGCCCGGTTCGGCCACCCCGGCGTGCTCGGATCCGACGAGGTCGTGCGCGCTGGTCATACGACGAGGCTCCGGACCACCCGGGCGGGGCTGCCGACGGCGACCGTCCTGGCCGGCACGTCTTCGCGCACCACGCTGTTGGCGCCGATCACGGCCCCCGCGCCGATGGTGACCCCGGGGAGCACGACGACGTTCTGGCCGAGCCAGGCACCGCGTCCGATCCGCACCGGTTCGACCCGGGCGAGGGGTTGGTCGCGGATGAAGCTGCTCGGGTCGTCGAACCCGTGGGAGTGGTCGGAGATGTAGACGCCGCGGGCGATGCCGACGCCCTCCTCGATGACGACGCTGGCGACCGCCGTGATCGAGGTCTGGTTCATCCGCACCCGGTCGCCGATCTCGATGACGGGGGCGGCGTGGTCGCGCCGCGGCACGAGCAGCCAGGACCCGGCACCGATCAGCGCGCCGTCGCCGATCGAGATGAGGTCGGCGTTGCCGACCCGGAACGGCAACAGGATGCGAGAGCCCCGCCCGAACCGGTGGAAGCCGCCGGCGACGATCCGGCTGTAGGCGGCATCGCGTGCCCGCTGGAGGGCGAGCATCAGGTCGAGTCCGTTCACGTGGCTCCTCCGGCTCAGCGCCAGATCTTCGCGAGATAGGCGTCGGTGGGTCTGGGGGCGACGGCGTCGAATTCGGCGGCGCCCCAGTTCGAGAGCGACGGGTCGACGGTCCAGCCGCCGCTGCTCGAGGCGTTCTTGGTGCGGGCGTTCAGGTACGAGGTCGACGAGCGTTCGACGGCGCCCCACTTGGTGTCGTAGAGCGATCCGAACACCAGGGAGTCGTACGCGAACATCTGCCCGGGCTCCCCCGAGCCGTTGATCGCCTGTGCGAGCCGGGCCTGGTCGGCGCCTGCCGGCACGGGGTACCGCGCACGCACCGCGAACGCCTGGGCCGCGGCGATCGAGTGGTCGAGCGTGAAGTAGGGGGTGCCGAGGTTCGGATCCTTCGGGTGGGGGCCGCCGAGCTGGAGGGCGCAGTTCAGGCCGCCGAAGACCACGGAGTCGCGCACCGTGAGCCCGCGGGTGTACCCGCGACCGTACATCTGCAGCGCGTCGAGATGCTGGTCGCCGCCCGCCGGCCGGAAGACCGGGGCGATGTAGCATCCCTCCCACGTGCAGTCGGCGATGGACCCGCCTTCGCCGGTGGCGTAGCCGAACGGGTCCGCGGTGTCGATGCGGGCGTCGGGCATGACGACCTCGTAGGCGTCGCACCGCGTCACGCTGGTCTTGGACGCCGTCATGCGCAGGCCGTTCTGCACCTTCGTCTGCGCCACCGCGGTGCGGGCGCAGTCGGTGAGGAGGATGAACCGCGCGGTGAGGCGCGCGAACGTGACACCGCGGACGCCGTTGAGGCGGATCGACTCGGGCAGCGTCACGGTGCCCCACCCGTCGCGCGGGCTGACGAGGATGTTCTTCGCCCAGGCGACGTCGCCGAGGTTCTGCAGCACCGGCGTCGAGCCGGCGGCGGCCCCGTAGCCCGGAAGCGTGCCGGGGCGCACCCGCAGGTGCAGGCCCCTGGCGACGTCGGCCGGCTTGGCGGCCGCGATGGCCGCGCCGATCGCCTTCCAGGTGCAGTCGACGTCGACGACCACGGCGGCGGTGCCGACGCGGGGCGTGTGCGCGGGCCAGTGCGTGCCGTTCGGCCCGTACGACGGCACCCGGGTCGAGACCGCAGCGGCGGTGCTCTCGGCCGATCCGTCGACGGCGGCGTCGGCCGCAGCGGTCGGCGAGCTCAGGGTGGATTCCGGCTCGGTCGCGGGCCCGGGCGTGCGGCTGGGCCGCGCGCGGTTGCCCTCGGCGATGGCGCTGATGCCGGCGGTCGCGCCGACGCCGACGATCACGGCGGCCGCAGCACCCGCGGCGCCGATGATGACTGAACGCCGGTTGATCTCACTCACCCGATGCTCCTTCCTCGCGGGATCCGTGTCGAAGGATTCGGCGACGAATCGTGGAGTGGGAGGCACGGGAACCGCGCGTCTCGTGCGGCCAGCATGTCACGCCCGAGCTCGCCCGCGAACCATCCCGGTCAGGTCGAAACGAGCTGTTCACCCAACGGAAACACCGGCAGCGCGTCGAAGTTGCGTTCGGCGAGCGCTGCGACCCCGGGCAGCCGTTCGGAGATCCGGCTCGCGATCCGCTCGTGGTCGGCCAGCACGGCGGCGACGCGTGCCGGGAGCTCCTCGGCCAGCGCGGGGCCGGGCTCGATGCAGAGTTCGGGAAGCCCGAACAGCGCCATGAGCCCTTCGACCTTGCCCTGGCTGGCCATCGTGATCGCGGGGACCCCGGCCATGAGCGACATCACGGCGAGGTGCATCCGTCCGGTCAGCACGAGGTGCGCGCGCGATGCCAGCTCGCGCACCTGCGGAGGAGTCAGGAGTCGTTCGACGAGGACCACCCGGTCGTCGTCGGCGAAGGCCCCGGCCAGGTCGCGGCAGTGCGGCAGGTCGTCGGCGCCGGGCCGCGACACGTGCGGCAGCACGACGACGCGGTCGCACGTCTCGAGGAGGTCGCGGACGACGGCCGCGTAGGTGCCGGGCGGCACGTGCTCGGCGATGAGGCCGCTCACGTTGACGACGGCGGGCCGCTCGGCCCCGGCGAGCGCTGCGTCGAGCGCCTGTGGCAGCGGTTCGCGGCGGTTCGCGGTGAAGACGAGGTCGGCTGCGGCGACGGGCCACGCCGCCGGCACGTCGCGACGGAACCGTTCGAGCGAGATCGGGTCGCGTGGGGCGAGCAGGGCGCCGGATGCCGCGGCCTCCCCCATCGCCCAGACGGCCCGATGGTCGGGCGCGGCGTTCCAGCTGAAGCCGAGGATCCGCGCGTCGCGACCGGCCTTCGCCGCGGCGGCGGCGATCAGCGCACGGTTGACGGATGCCGCGGGGTGGTAGGCCCCGTCCATGATGTCGGCGCCGAGCACGGCGACGACCGTGTGCGGGCCGACGTGGCCGCGGAGCTCGCGCACGCCTCGGGCGAAGTGCCCGGTGCCCCCGTACAGCAGCATCGGGAGCGCGAGCACGCGCACGCGCTTCCCGTAGGCGGACACGTCGAAGTCGTCCTCGCCGCGGGTGACGACGAGCACCGATCCGGTCACGCGGTCGAGGTAGGCGCCGAGGAGCGCCGCGTCGCCGATGTTGCCGTGCCCGGGCGGAGCGATGACGAGGTGATCGGGCGCAGGCGCGGACCCCGACGTTACATGCGCGGCCGGCGCGGCGAACGCCGCGACAGCGAGGGCCGCGTGGCGGCGCGGCGAGAACCTCGCTCGGGCGCGTCGTTGGAGGCGGCGGGCTGCGGCGACGATCCGGGACATGGCACCTTCCCTGCTGGGTCGGCACGGGGGCGGACGCCCCCACGCCGTCCGGCCACGGTATCCACGCCGTGTTACGGCTGCGTGCCCATCGGGTGTCGATCGGTGGGCGGATCGGCGGTGGGCGGATCGGTGGAGGGCGGATCGGTGGGCGGCGTCTCGCCCCGTCGGCCGTCTCGTCGTCGCCCGCTCGCGATCCGCAGCAGTTCCTCGAGCGGCCCGCGGCCGATCCAGCGTCGCCAGCACCAGGCGAACACCATCGAGCCGACCACGAGGGCGAGGAGCAACGGCCACGAGTCATCCGTCTCGATGCCGTTCTCGACCCGTTTCGATCCGGCGAGCACGATGAGCTGCGCGGTGTAGATCGTGAGCGGCATGGCGCCCATCGCGGTGACCGGCGAGAGCACCGCGGTCGTGATCCGGGTGGTGCGCGCGCCCGCGAGCGCGGTGAGCGCGACGAGCACGGCCACCACGACGGCGCCGATGCCGACGTTGCCGAGGGCCTGCAGCGATTCGCCGAGGGCGAGCGTGCGCACGGCCTCGGGCACGAGCGCGGGGTCGGTGAACTGTCGGGTGCCGAGTCGCAGCAGTTCCACGCCGATCGGGAGGAACGCGATGCCGGCGACGGCGCCGACCGCCGCGGTCGTGCCGACCACGCGAGGCCGCGTCGCCCCGAACCGGGCGATCGCGACGCCGATGAGCATGACGGGCACCCACTCGATCACCGGATAGGCGCCCGAGACGAACCAGGCCGCCGGCAGTTCGAGCCAGGTGCCGCGGGCCTGCACGACCCAGTCCTCGCGGGCGAGGAGCACCGCGAGGCCGGGCGCGACGGCGAGCCCGGCGATGCCGATGCCGAGCGCGACCCAGCGCGGCAGGAACAGCAGCGGGATGAGCACGAGGAACGCGACGCCGTACACGTCGAGGATCACGAACACGAGCGGCCTCAGGTACTCGGTGATCAGAAGTCCGAGCGCGATGAGGATGACGGCGCGGATCGCGATCTGCCGGCGGAGCCGGCGGCGCTCCGGTCCGCCGGCGAATCCGCGCGCCGCTGGCAGCGGCCGGATGCCTCCGCTGATGAAGCCGAGCGCGAGTCCCGCGGTCAGCGCGAAGAGCAGTCGTGGCCGTTCGTCGGCGATCGCGATGATCGCCTGCGCGTCGGCCGTGGCGGCCATCGGCGCGGTGTGCGCCACGAACATGCCGATGAGGGCGAGCCCGCGCGCCGCGTCGACGCCGATGACGCGGGGCGCCTGCCCGCCGCTCGCCTCGCTCACGCGGTCAGCGCACGACGACCGTCGGGCACTCGAGGTGCGAGAGCACCCCGTGGCTGACCGACCCGAGCAGGAACCGCGCCAGCGCGCCGCGCCCGTGACTGCCGACGACGAGGAGCGAGGCATCCATCGATTCGTCGACGAGGCTGCTGACGGGGTCGCCCGCGACGACGCGACGGACGATCTCGAGGTCCGGGTGGTCGGCCGAGACCGGCGCGATCACCTCGTCGAGCACTTCGGCCGCGGCGTCCCCCAGCTCGTCGGTGCCGACCATCGCGACGCCGTAGCCGTACTCGCCGCCGACCATGACGGCGATGTCCCACGCGTGCAGGGCGATGAGCGGTTCGCCGAGGCGGCCGGCCTCGCCGACGGCGAAGTCGAGTGCGCGACGACCCTGCTCGGATCCGTCGACGCCGACGACCACGCCGCGCCGGGCGCTGACGTCGATGTCGGGGATGACGGCGACGGGCGCGTGACTGGCCGCGGCGATGCGGAGGCTGTGCACGCCGCGTCGGCTCGGACGCTTGCCGCCGTGCCAGTCGCTGCCGACGACGAGCAGCTCGGCGTTGCGCGAGAGCCGGTCGAAGACCTCGACCGCCTGCCCCTGCTCGAGGTCGGCGCCGACCTCGATGCCCGGTGCGACCCGCGCTGCGACCGCCTTCGCGGCGTCGAGGCTGCGTTCGGCGACGCTGTGCGCGGCGAGCAGCAGTTCGGCGTCGCCGGTCGCCTGGATGGCACTGTCGACGACGTGCACGAGCCGCAGCGGCAGGCCTCGGCCGACTGCTCGGCACGCAGCCCATTCGACGGCCGCCTCGCTCGCCGGGCCTCCGGCGCTCACTCCGACGATGATCTCCGCCATGGATGCCTCCTCCCCGTGTGCTCCATCTTCACGCGAAACGGCGCGACAGGCCAGAGGCCGCGCAGACGAGCGGATGCCCCGGGCGTGGGCCCGGGGCATCCGTCGGTGTCGTGCCGGGGTGGTCGCTCAGGACTCGGTGCGCGAGCGGCGAACGGTGGTGAGGACGATGACGAGTGCTGCGCCCAGGATGAGTGCGCCACCGCCGATCCACATCCACAGGACCGGCAGGTCGAAGCCGGTCGCCGAGAGGCCGGTGCCCGCGCCGGCGGTGTCGGCTGGGACGACGGTGAGCGTGCCGGTCGCCACGTACTGGCCGGCGGTCGCGGTGACCGTGTAGGTGCCGGGCGTGTTCGACGAGACGGAGTACGAGACGGTGCCCGACGCATCCGTCGGCTTGGTGGCGGTGGCCGCCTTGAGCACGGCCGTGATGGTCACCGCGTCGTCGACCGTGGCGGTCGACGGCGTGGAGGGCGCGAGGCCCGAGAAGGTCATGGTGCCGACTTCGCCGACGGTCAGGGTGACGTTGGTGCCCTGGCCGGTGTACCCGGCGGTTTCGTCGGCGCTGGCCGCTGCCGGTGCCGCGAGCAGTGCTGCTGCGACGACGGCGACGCCGGCGAGAACTTTACGAATCATGATTGCTGATACCCCCGTATGCGTTCATGAGTCCCAGATTGGGAAACTGAGTCGCCCTCACCCCCAAGGACAACACCTTTCTCACCATAGGGCAGATTCACAGGAAAGCGCGACCCCCAGTATTTCGGGGACGTCAACAAGTGGCGTCGATTCGATGACCGGCGCCTTCTGGATCGGCTCGCCGCCGAGGAACGCGAAGCGGTACGTGGCGCTCTCTCCGGGGTCGAGCCGGGAGACGACCTTGCTCAGCGTGTAGCCCGTGTCGGACGTGGGGTGGTACCCGACGGGCTGGTCGTCCAGCAGCACGCCGAGGTTGTACGTGCCCTGTTCGCCGTAGACGTGCACCGACGTGGCGATCTGGCCGGGCGGCGTGCCGTGGTTCCCGTCACCGGTCACGTACGGCGGCAGGCTGGTCGCGGCATCCGCCGGCGCGGTGTTCGTGAGCGTCACGTGGATCTCGTAGAGCGGCAGCCGGTCGTTGCGGCACGTGGTGGCGCCGACGCCGTACTGCACGTCGAGGTAGGTGTCCATCTTGGAGCCGGTCATGTCGTTGAGGTAGACGCCGAAGACCTGGTCGTCGGGCGTCGAGGCGGGCAGTTCGCCCGAGAGGTCGGTGCCGGCGAGCACGGCCTGCTCCTCGACGTCGGCGTTCCACACGAGGATGCGCCGCTCGGCGCCGGCCTTCGCGAGCGCCTCGACCATGGCCCGCGCGTCGATGCTTCCCGAGGTGAGGGCGGCGAACACGCTGGCCGCGGCATCCTGGAACACGGCGTCGGCCTCGTTGCCCGAGTACTGGAGGTAGACGTCGGAGAGCAGGTACTGCACCGCGTTCTCGGTGCTGAGCTGGGTGCCGTTCGCGAGCGTGATGGGGCCGGTCGCGGCGAGCAGGTAGCTGAGCATCACCGGATCGACGGCGACGACCGACTGCGGTTCGACCGCGTAGCGCTGACGCCACATCTCCCGCGCGATGGTCGCCGCGAGCGGGAACTGGGGGGTGAAGTTCACGTCCTGGATGTAGCGGGCCGTGTTGTCGCCCCAGAGCGCCCGGGTCTCGATCGGCAGCGCGACGACCGGTTCGGGGAACCGCCCGATGTCGCCCGAGTCGGCCTGCTGCGTCATCGCGACCGCTCCCCCGTCGGCGTGCACGAGCGCGAGCGCACTCGAGACGCCGCCGAGGGTGCGCAGCTCGGCGTTGTTCTGGAACAGCAGGAGGATGTCGCGCGGCCCCTCGGCGCCGAGCATCGACGGCAGCAGCGTGACGGCCCGGTCGAGCGCGTCGACGGTGTCTCGTGCGTCGGCGACCAGGGTCGAGTACTCGTCGCGCGCGTCGGCGAGCGGGCCGACGACGTCGGCGGATGCCACCGCCGGGCGCAGCACCATCGCGGCGGCGATGTCGAACGCGGAGGCGGCGCTGCCGACCGGCTGCTGCAGGTCGATCATCGCCTGCAGGTCGATACGCCCGCCCGCCGGTGCGAACCGGTTCACATCGACGGAGCCGGCCGCCTGCGCCAGCGGCACCACGGCGCCGCGCGCGACCGTGTCGACCGAGGCCGACACCGACCGCAGCACCTCGAGATTCGGCCCGAGCAGCGGCAGTCGCTCGTACAGCCAGTAGACCGGATCGCCGGTCAGTTGGGCAGCGGATGCCGCGTGACCCGCGAACTCGTTGGCCGTGACCGTCGCCTTGGCCACGTCGCCGGCGAGGATCTGCTGCTGCGCCTGGCGTGCGAGCGGCACGGCGTCTTGCAGCTCCTGCGTCGCGAGGAACGCGCGGATGCCGACCCACGCGACCGACAGGACGAGGGCTGCGGCGACGCCGACGATCGTCCAGGTGATGATGCGCTTGCGGCGGGCTCGACGGCGGGACTTCGAGGAGCGGTGGTGGCGACTCTTTGAGCTGCCCGAGCCGGACCTGCCGGAGCTTCCGCGGCTGGAACTTCCGCGGCTGGAACTTCCGCGGCTGGAACTTCCGCCGCTGGACCCGGAGCCCGATCGATGGAGCGACGACCCCGACGAACTGCTCGACGATCCTTGCCGATCGGATGCACCTCCCCCGAGGTCCCGATTCGACGACCCTGAACCCCCTGAAGTCGGCGTCACGATGGGTAGCGTAACCAATCGGCCGCCGAGCACGATCGCGACCCGAATACGTCCACGAAGCTATCCGGCGTAGAACGTGCGCACGGCTGCAGCGACACGATCGCGCTCGCCGTCACCGAGGTGAGTGGAGCTGGGTAGCGAGACCCCTCGCTCGAACAGCGTGTCTGCGACTGTGCCCCCGAGCCTGCGAGCCGCGGAGAAGGGCGGCTGCGCATGCATCGGTCGCCACAGCGCTCGCGCCTGAATCCCGTGTCGGGCAAGGTGGGTGACGAAGGCATCCCGTTCGTTCGTGTCCCGGGTGAGCACCGAGTACAACCAGTACGTCGAATCGAATCCGTCGACCCTTGGAGGGAGCGTCACTCCTAAATCGTCGAGCATCTCGTCGTAGAACTGCGCAATCCGGCGTTTCGCAGTGACGAACTCATCGATCCGTGACAATTGCGCATTCCCGAGCGCCGCGGCCAGGTTCGTGAGGCGGTAGTTGTAGCCGACCTCATCGTGGAGGTACCCGACAGCCGGAACCTTCGCCTGCGTGGTCAAGTGTTTGGCGCGCTTGGCGAGGTCCGCATCATTCGTGACGATCATGCCGCCGCCGCCGCTGGTCGCGATCTTGTTCCCGTTGAACGAGAAGCAGCCGATCGTCCCGACCGCACCCGTATGCCGACCCGCGAGGCCTCCGCTGGACCAGGTCGCACCGAGGCTTTCCGCCGCGTCCTCGATAACCGGGACTCCGAACCGAGCCGCCGCGTCGAGGACCGGTCCGATGTCGGCCGGTTGCCCCAGCACGTGCACGATCTCGACCGCTGCGGGCATCCGGCGACCCTCGCGAGCCCGACGTTCGAGTTCTTCGATCACGAGACCTGGGTCCGCATTCCACGTCCGCTCGTCGGAGTCGATGAAGACCGGCTCCGCTCCGAGGTATGCGATCGGGTTCGCCGAACCGGCAAACGTGAAGTCGGAGCACAACACCTCATCTCCACGCGAAACACCGGCAATGATGAGCGCGACGTGGATCGCGGCGGTTCCACTTGAGCAGGCAATCGCGTGTTCCGCACCGACCGCTGTTGCGAAACTCGCCTCGAACTCATCGACGGCGGGGCCCACCGACGACACGAATCCGGAACGCAGCGCGTCGAGGACAGCGGCGTACTCCAACTGGCCGAGGTTCGGTTCCGAAAGCGGAATCACACCGGCCCTCGCGAGCGCACCAGGGGCATGCAATTCCTCGGTCAACGGTGGTACGTCCCCGCGGTCTCAGCGTCGACCCGACCCCGCAGCCAATCGGCAGTTCTCGCGATTCCGACCTCGAGCGACACAGTCGGCTCCCAGCCCAAGAGCGTTCGCGCTTTCGACGGATCCGAGAGCAGGATCTCTACCTCGGAGTTCGCCGGGCGAACCCGTTCGCTCTCGCTTTCGATACTCGCGGTGGTGCCGAGGACCCGCTGACAGATCGCGACGAGGTCACCGATCGACACCGTCCTACCGGTGCCTAGCTGCACCGTCTCGCCGAATGCGAGATCCGCCACAGCCGCGCGGGCGAATCCGTCCGCGGTGTCGGTGACGAACGTGAAGTCTCGTTGCGGCGAGAGCGAACCGAGCTTGATACGCTCCGCCCCCGCGATCAACTGCGAGAGCACGGTGGTGATCACCGCGCGCGCCGACTGCCTTGGGCCGAACGTGTTGAACGGCCGCAGTGTCGTGACCGGTAGGTCGAAGGACCGCGCGTACGACTCCGCCATCTTGTCGGCCGCGATCTTCGAGGCGGAGTACGGAGACTGTCCCTTCAGGGCATGATCCTCCGAGATGGGCACCGAGTCCGGCGTTCCGTAGACCTCGGATGTTGATGTGTGCACAATCCGCGCCGTTCCATGGCGGCGCGCTGCCTCGAGGACGTTGAGCGTGCCGATCACATTCGTGTCGACATAGGAGCGGGGGGCGACGTACGAATACGGGATAGCGATGAGCGCGGCGAGGTGAAAGACGATGTCGCGACCGGCGACGGCCTCAGCCACGAATTCAGCGTCCCGGACGTCGCCCAGTAGTACCTCGGCACGCCCCGCCCGGAGCCCTTCCTTGAACGCGTCCGATTCGTCGAGCCACCCGCGGGATCCGAACGAGTTGTACGCGCAGAAAGCACCGACGTTCGCCCCGAGCCCCAGAAGCGTCTCCACGACATGGGACCCGATGAAGCCGTCCGCACCGGTGACGAGGACGCGCCTTCCGGCGAGGTCTTCGAGTCGACTCACACTTCCCCCTTTGCACGCGCGAGGTCGCCGGGCGTCCCCACGTCGATCCATTCGGCTTCGATGCCCCATGCGGAAACGGCGATGCCCCGGTCCAAAGCAGACTGCGCGAGCTCGGGCATGGTGCTCGGCGCGCGCGGAGGCAGCAGTCCGATCAGTTGCGCGTCGACGCAGTACACCGCGGCGTTGATCTCGACAGAGAGGTCAGGCTTTTCGACGATCCCCGTGACCTTCCGTGCATCATCGAGTTCGAGGACGCCGAAGGGGACGGAATGCTGATAGCTCTTGGTGCCGATGGTTAGCCCAGCGCGCGTTGCTTCGTGGTGGGCGAGCAAGGCGCGGGCATCGAACTCGACCATGAGATCGCCGTTCAGCACGATCAGCGGATCCGCAGACGAAGCAGTCAGTTCCTCCGGGAGCAGGGTCAGCGAGCCGGCCGTCCCGAGAGGGCTCTCCGGTTCCTCGCGAAGATAGTGGATCTCGCAGCCGAGACCCCCACCCGAACCCAGGCGATCGATGATCTGGTCGGCCAGGTAGTTGACGCTGACGTGGACGTGTTGGATCCCGTCACCGACCAGCCCGAGGATGATCCACTCGATGATCGGACGCCCTGCGACCTGCATCAGCGGTTTCGGCGTGGACCGGGTCAACGAGCCCAGACGCGTACCCCGGCCGCCCGCCATGATCACGGCGTGGTTCGGCAGGTGCGACCCACCGACGATGTCGGACAGGGTCTGCACTTCGACCAGCACGCCGCTTTCCGAGACGATCGGGATTGCGTCGATTCGGTGCGCCCGCATCAGGTCGAGGACCTGCGCGCGCGGGGTGCCCGACGGCAGCGTGAGCGGTGAAAGAGTCGCATGCGGGAGCGCGGGACTTCCCACCTGTGCTCCTCCGATGAGCGCCCTGCGGACATCGCCGTCCGTCAGGACCCCGACGAGCACATCGCTGGATTCCTCCGTGATGCACGCGATTCCGCTGGCGCCTCGATCGATCGCCTGCACTGCGTCGAGCAGCGATGCGGACGGTCGGACGCAGGACGTGGCGAGCTGCGCATCGATCAATATTCCCCCTAGTAGGACACGAACGGCTTGGACATTGATAGGTCGGCAGCGGTTCGGACCGCCGCGAGGATACGAGGTGCCGCCCTTCCGTCCCCGTAAGGGTTCGGGACGGACGACGCGTGCGAACGCATGTCGTCGCGGAGCGCCGTGGAAACAGCCGCACCGACGCTCCGCACGTCCGCCGCCGCCGTCAGGACACTCGCCGCGCGCAGCCGCCCGGCCTGACGCACGCCCACGTCGACCGATGGAACGCCGGCTGCGGGTGCCTCGATGATCCCTGCCGACGAATTGCCGACCACCACATCGACTGAAGCCACGACAACGGGAAACGCGGCTCCCAAGCTTGGAACCCGAACCACGCGGTCATCGCGCCCAGCGAACTCATCGAGCACCGCCAGGATCTGGTCACGCCCATCGTCCATCCCCGGGTCCGTGGCGATGACCGTCGCGCAGTGTTCCAAGGTCGCCTGCAAGGCGTCGCGAGTGAGCCGACCCGCGGAGGCATACTCGGCCGCCGTCGCCGGGTGGATCGTGAACAGGGCGAGAGGCCGAGCGACCGGTGATCCGAGCAAGCTTCCAAGCGATGCATCGTCGACCCGTTCGATGGATCGATAGCGGTCCAGGCCCGGAGCGCCGGTGAGATGGATACGCCCCTCCGGCTCCCCCATCTGCCGAACCCGATTGCGTGCATCGACGGAAGCCACGCAGTGGACGTCGGCGAGCTTGGTCACCGCGTGCCGCACTCGTTCGTCGATCGCCCCCTCCGTCACCTCGCCGCCATGGATGTGGACGATTCGGACCCCGGCGAGGAATGCCGCAGGCACGACGTACAGGAGTTCCCATCGATCGCCCAGCACGACGATCGCATCGAGCTGGAGCCTGTCCAGGACCTCATGGATCCCCGCGGTCAGATCGATGCCTTCCCGAGCAATCGACTCGGAGTCGACGCGGCCGTCCAGTCGTGGTAGTTCATGGATCCCTGTCGCTGGCAGCGGGTCGCCGAGCGCTGCCCGGACATCCGCGGCAGAGACTGCGATGCCGCAGATGACGGCGAGGTCGATGTCGCTCGCGGCCGCCAGTTCGGCGATGACCGGCGACATAGGGCTGAGGTCCGCTCGTGTGCTGACGAACGCCGCGACGTTCATCCGTGATCCATGAGGGCATCGATCGTGAAGGTCTCGCCGCGCCGCACCGTCCGCGCCAGACGCTCTCCTTCGAGGTCGAGCGCCGGCGAGATACCGTTCGCCGGCCGCAGCGCGACCAGATCCTCGCGGCGCAGCACGTCGCCCGACTCGAGGTCACGCGCGGCGTGCCAGGATCGACGGACCACGTCACGATTCGCGAACTCGGATGGCTGCGCTCGCTTCACGCCGTCACCGAGCGCCACGGGGATCCGTCGCAGGATTCCGACGTAGTCGCGGAGTTCATCCGGCTCGAGGCTCGCCTGATGGTCCGGGCCAGGTAGGGTCCGATCGAGTGTGAAGTGCTTCTCGAACAGTCGAGCGCCCAAGGCCGCTGCGACGATGGCCGATTCACGACCCGGCGTGTGATCGGACCAACCCACGGGGATACCCAGAGCCGCGGCCATCGCGGGGATCGCGTTGAGGTTGCATTCCTCAAGCGGTGCAGGGTATGCCGACACGCAATGGAAGATGGCGATTTCGGGCGCCTGTGCGCATGCAGCCACGGCGTCCGTAACCTCCTGCATGTCCCCCATGCCCGTCGAGAGCAGCAGTGGCACACCGAGGGTGGCAAGCTCACGGAGCAGGGGCAGATTCGTCAGTTCGCCGGAGGAGACCTTGAGGGCGGTGACGCCGAGTCCGATGAGCATCCGTGCGCTGTCGATGTCGAATGGCGTGCTCAAGAACCCGATGCCTGAGGACTCCGCGTGCTCCCGCAGTTCCACCCAAGCTCGCTCCGGAAGCTGAAGGGAGTCCAGGAGTTCCCGCTGCGACGTCGCACCACGGGCTCGCTGGTACGGCGCTGCGGCAGCCGATTCGGACACGAGCTTGTCCGCATCGAACGTCTGGAACTTCACGAACTGCGCGCCTGCGCGGGCTGCGACGTCCACCAACTCATGGGCGATGTCGACGTCGCCGTTGTGGTTCACCCCGGCCTCCGCGATGACGACCGTCTCATCGCCGGCCTGCGGCTGCATGACCTGCTTCATATGCTCCTGGTCCGAGTGCTCGTTGCCGGGCTTCCGACGACGGTGGAACCGTCCTCGACGTCCCGTGTTACCAGTGCGTGTGCTCCGACCACCGTATCGTTCCCGATCTTCAAACCGGGGAGCACCGTCGCCCCGGCTCCGATCAGGGCGCCGACGCCAACCTCGACCCCTCCGAGCAGCATCGCCCCTGGCGCGACGTGCGTGCCGTCGCCGACCCGGCAATCGTGCTCGACGACCGCCCGGGTGTTGATGATCGCCATCGTCCCGACCCGGGCGTTCGGCCCGATGTGCGCGTGATGATGCACCGTGGTGCCGCGTCCGACGAGCGCCGAATCGGCCACCGTGGCCGACGACGCCACGATGGCCTCGACCCAATCGGGCTCCCGAATCGACGCATACAGCGAGGCTCGCCGGGCGTTGTCCCCGATCGCGACGAGGATCGGAAGTCCCTCGGCCCGCGCAGTGCGCATTGCCGACTCGTGATCGACGCAGGGCGCAGAGAGTTCCGAGCGGCTGTCACCGCCGAAACACACGATCTCCCACCCTGCGGACCGGACGACGTCATCGACGCTTGAGGCATGCCCCCCGGCACCCAAGACGACGCATCGACCCGCGGCTGAGGACATTTGATGCCCCGAACCCACAGGCAAGATACTAGTGGCGTCCTCCCGAACAACGGGGCTATGCGTGATCTGCGAGACGATCGGATGTGTTCATGGCGACGGTGGCGACGATCTGCGCACGTGGAGGGTCGAAGGGTGTGCCGGGGAAGAACTGGCGGCTGATGCATGGCCGACCACTCATCACGTACACAATCGGGCAGGCGCTGGCGTCCTCGAGCATCGACAGCGTGTACGTTTCGACGGACTCCGAGAGGATCGCCTCCATCGCGCGATCGGCCGGCGCCATCGTGCTAAGCCTGAGGCCCGCCCACTTGGCCACGGACGGTGCTCCGAAAGTGCCGGTGATCCGAGACCTCGTCGAGCAGATCGAGCGAACCGGAACCTCTGTCGAACGCGTCGTCGACCTCGATCCGACGTCCCCGCTTCGATCCCTCGCCGACATCGACGCCTGCATCGATCTCCTGGACGACCGCAGCGACCTCGTGATCACCGGGTACGTCGCCGAGAAGAATCCCTACTTCAACATGGTTGAAGAGAAGCAACCGGGCAGCTACGGGCTCGTCCTTCAAAGCAGCGTCACTGACCGGCAGAGTGCGCCACCCGTCTTCGCCATGAACGGTTCGGTGTACTGCTGGCGCAGATCGAGCCTCACCGACACGTTATGGGGAGGCACTATCCGACTCCACGAGATGCCCCGCGAGCGTTCGATCGACATCGACCACGAGATCGACTGGAAATTGGTGGAACTCCTCATGGCGGATCGGCCGGACCTCATGGGGCTCCGGCAGCAGGCTCAGGATTCATCGGCCTGGACCTAAGGCAGACGCCTCACGACCAATCGGCCGGAACAGCCGGGAGCCACGAGATCTCACGAGCAGGCGAGTCCGCGCCGGCCCAGCCGTCGACCAACCTGGCCGGCCGCCCACCTCTGAAGCGGGCTTCCGCCTCGGCGACGACCTCGCGGACTCGACGTGCCGCGGCTTCGCCATCGATCGCACACCAAGCCATCGCAGACACGCGCAGCAGTTCTCGATCGGTCGCCTCACTCCCACCTCCCAGCACGAAATCGGCGATCTCCCCGGAGTTCTGCAAGCGTGGGAAGACCGGGTCCTCCAAGAACGGATAGTTTGGGCGTGCCCCGCCGACGGAGACGTCTGCGGTCGGGATGCCCAACGCGGCCGATTCCCAAGCGACGCCACTCGAGTGATGCAGGAGGAATCGCGGTCCCTCGCGCAGCAGATCGAGCGTGCGGCGCCCCGCATGGACGCTCCACCCCTTCGGGACGAGCTTCGAGATCTCGGCGAGGTTCGAGCGAGGATGCGGTGCAACGATGAGGTGCTTTACTCCGCTTTCGCGGACCGCGTCGACGATCGCCCTGAGCAGTCGCGGCGGATGCGGGGACAAGGCGAGCACACCAGGCCCGGCCGTATCGATCGCAGGCATGGGAGCCGAGAGGACATCCGAGCTCGGGTTGCCCACCACGTCGAGCAGCTCCGCATCCGCGTTGAGGTGCTGCGCGCAGTAGTCGACCTCGCGACGCCCCCGCAGCCCCGCGAACGCCGTCGGAAGATCGGCGTACTGGGCGTTGCTCCCGATCGGAGCGTGGGGCAGGTAAACCACCGGTTTGCCCGCCTCCTGCGCCGCCAGGATCAACGAACGGACCATCAACTCGTGCTGCGTGGCAACGACCACCGACGAAACAGCCGTCCAATCGATCGCCCGGTAGAGCCGGATCGCGAATGCGGCCTTCGCCACCGACGTGTGCCACATCACCTTCGCGTCCGACCGTCCGATCGAATCGAGCACCGCATCGCCCCAGTCGGCGACCTCGATCGCCGCTGGCCGGCGTGGTCCCAGGCTCTCGAACCAAGACCGAACCACCCTGATTCGGAATGGTTGCAGACCACGAATGGTGAGCGGCTCGAGCGCTCGCCGCTGATTGAGCGTCGCAGAGGCGACGAGGCTCCCATTGACGAAACCCAGCGCCGGAAGCCGTATCGGCCGGGCGATCGTCGGTGCGATCCGGTGATCCGCCCGCGGTGCGCTCCACGACGCAGCCAGATCGAGCTGCGGTGCCAGACACCAATACAGCTCGCGTGGCCGCACGGTTCGGGGTTTCACGCTTCAGCCTCGCGATCGTATTCGGAGCAGGAGTGGCAGGCCCGCGATGTCATCTTCGTCGACGCCGTACTGCGCCGAGCTGCACGGCACCCACGAGCAATAGCGTCATCGCGAGCAGCACCCAACCGACCCAAGCAGGCACTGGCACGAACGCCCAGGTCGCGGTCAAGGCCACACTCCCCGCGAGATATGGAATCGCTGGACCCAGCTGAACCGGCGGTTCGTCGGTCCGGCTGCGAAGCCAGAGACTGACGAGACTCATCAACACCCAATTGAGCGTTACCCCTCCCACTATGAATCGGAGGTCTCCACCGAACGTCGAGCCAAGCGCGGCGGCCACCGAGATCGAGATGATCGTCGAGGTCGGAGACGTGATGCCGAGTAGACCCGTCCTGCCGTGGCGGAAGACCAGTTGGATGTTGGCCAGGTAAACGACCATGAAGCTCGCGCCGATCGCCGCGGTGGAAGCCGCGGACACGAAATCGGGAGTCGCCAGCACCGGCCCGGCGATCAACCGCGACATGGGCCCGATGAGTGCGACGAAGCCGGCGCTCATGACGAGAGTCAGAGCTGCGACGAGCACTGCCGAATCCCGTGAGACACGAACGCGCTGATCATCGGGCGTCCGCATGATGAGCGGAGACCATGCGTGGTTCAGCGAGCTGAGTACGAACATCGGAGCCGTGCCGAGTAGAAGGGCGAGTTGCACCTGCCCCGCGGCAGCTGCCCCGTAGAGGACGGTCGCCGCACCGACGAGGCCGGTCATCAGCAGCGGCGACGCCAATTGGTGCGGGATCGTCGGCAATGCCGTCCGAAACGCTGCTCGAAGCCGGACGTCGCTCCAACGAGGTCGCACAGACGCCGTCACCACGAGCACGGTCGCTGCGCCGATCACGAGGTGCCCGGAGGCAAGGGCCCACAGATAGACGAGCGCATGCGGACCGAAGATCCCCAGCATTGCGAGCCCGAGAACCGGAGGTGCCAGCGAAGCCGCCGCCGCCGCGATCACGAAAGCGCCTGCGCGTTCGAGCGCCCGTAACAGCGCCTGCGCCAACGACACCATCGCCAGACCGATCGCTGAGATCACCGGCGGCATCAGTCCGGTTACGCCGCCCGCGGCCTCGAAGATCGAAGGAACCCAGAACAGCGTCGACGCAGCGATCGCTGCCCCCGCGACGATAGCCACTCCGGCGCCGACGAGGACGAGCGCGGACGCCCCCGGCGCGCCTGCGGCTTCGACAATCGCGCTGCGCGTGATCGCGAGCGGCAGCCCGAAAGCGAGCAGCATGCTTCCGAGTTGCAGGAGCGTGATCGCGATACCGACGATCCCGTACTCGTGAGCGCCGAGCACTCTGGTCAATACCGGCGTCACTGCCAGCGAGACGGCGATCGGCGCGGCCGTCGCGATCGTGTAAAGACTGCCCCGACCGACGAGAACGGAAAGCACCCCTCCCGACTTCGGTACGGGTTGCGATTCCGGCGGCTCGAAGGACGCCGACATCACGCCTCGGCCACCTCACGACTCGGTCGACTCAGAGGGAGTACGGCGGGAGCCGCCGAACGCGACAGTCGCACGGATGTTGTCGGACTCGACCGGATCTGCGCCCCCACGCCACTCATCGCACGTCAGCCTAGTAGGCACGGAAGGCATTTCAGCGGCGTTCGCGAGACCGGCCGACATTCGGTCGGTCCCGGTTCCCCGGGTCTATCGGGCAGGGCGCACGATGCAGCGACACGGTCGCCCACGTCGAACGCGCAACGATGTCCGCGGATATGCTGATCAGCATTCGTCAGCGATGCGTCGTCGGACGTGGCGCCTCGAGGGTTCAACCTTGTGGGGCCGCTCGGCGCATGGCCCGCGTCGGCGCTCAGGGGGGTATGTGTCTGCGGTTGGAATGTTGCAGCAGTTCCGACGGCGTTTGAAGCGGTGGTATTGGACGCGACGTTCTCTCAAGCGGGTCGGCTCTTCCGGTGCGAACGTTCGCGTGAATGCTCGATCTCGTTTCACGCGCGCGACGCAACTGGGATCCAATGTGCATTTCAACGGAATCGAGATCCGCGGGAGGGGCCGAGTCACGATCGGCGACAACTTCCATTCGGGCTCGGAATGCGTGGTGATCACGGACGTCCACAACTACCGTGGCGACGCGCTCCCGTATGACTCGACCATCATCGAAAAGCCGGTCGAGATCGGCAAGAATGTCTGGATCGGCGCTCGCGTGACAATCCTTGGGCGCGTGACGATCGGGGACGGAGCGATCGTTCAGGCTGGAAGCACCGTCGCCCTCGACATCCCGCCTCTGGCGATCGCGGGCGGTCACCCGGCGAAGCCATTCGCATACCGGGACGCCGAGCATTACAACCGACTCGAATCGGCAGGCGAGTACTTCTAGGCCTCGCGCGCAGCTGGCTCCGCTGACTCGGCAATCATGCGTTGCCCCAGAATGAGGAGCAACGGGATCTGGAAGACGGTGTTCAGGTTCCCGAAGTTGTTGTTGAAGATCATCATGATCGTGCACTGATAGGCCACGAGATAGGCCAGCCCGCCAGCGAGACCTCGCGCGTTCCCCAGGAGGACCGCGGACACCAAGCCGAGGAGGAGTGCGTACAGGAACACACCCACCATGCCGGAGTCGACGAGCGGCACGATGAACCCGGTCGATACGTTGAAACTGCTCGTCAGCAACCAGGGGTAGTTGCCACCCGGGACCACTTGGTCCACCGCGTCACCACTCCACACGGTGGGGAGGAGACCGGCGAACACTCGCCATGGAAAGAGATCATTTCCCTCATGCCCATTGACATGGGCGTTCTGCCAGTTCGCCAACGGGGTTGCCAGATACGAGTAGATCCAGACGAACGCATCCGGTACCCACTCCGGACCGATGTACTTGAGCTTCTCCTTGATGCCGATGCCTGCATTCGACCGGAAATCGCCGAGGAATCCGAACACGAACACGACGGCGAGCAGGGCCGCGGTCCACTTCATCATTCTTGCGAGGCTGAGCCTCAGCACTTCCCTCGCAAGGAGCAATAGGAGGAGTTGGACCGCGATGACGATCATGTGCTTCCGGCCGATGAGCAGCAGGAGCCAGAAACAGATCACCAGCGTGTACGGTCCGAACGGCTGCCGCCCCTGGTTCAACCGCACTGCCTGCTCGATAAGTGCGAGAGCGCACGCCATGGCGAGCAGCAGCCCGTGGATCGACGGCAGCCCATAGTCGTTGTAGTCCGATCCCTGACCCATGAACGAGCGGAAGAGCGGCGGGACACCCTCCAGCACGATCTCCACCGCCGCGACCCCTGCCCACACGATGAAGATCAGCCGATACAGCGGTGCGAGGGACCTTCCTGAGGAGAGTGCCGCGGTGAGCCGACTTCGATCAGCACGCCCCGACACCAACCTCCCGCCCAGCAGGGCGAACCCGACGACGGTGCCGAGCAGCACAAGAAGGATTAGCGGGATCAGACCGGTGACCGGCTCGGTGAAGTACCGGCTCCATCCCAGCGTGTAGAGCAACGTGACGCTTCCCCAGACCAACAGCACGGCCGTGAGGTACCCAGGCAGCACCAGTGTGCGGATTCTCCGCAGTGCTGAGTTTTCCGTTTGGACGACAGCGGTCCTGGGCATCATCAGAACCCCTTCGCCGTTGATTGGGAGTTGACCGACCTTATGCCGATCATGTCGATCCCACCTCGGGTCGTCGTTGTCGGTGCCGTGCGCTCACGAGTCGGTCCGGGGCGTACGCCCGTGCGAGAAGGCGCGCCAGCGCAACCGGATCCTTCGAGACGGTGCGCCTGTGCTTGGTGAGAATTTGTCGAAGGCTTCGTTGTCGGACCTCGAGGGAGCCTTCGGAGATGCTATCTGTCTGCCGATGGAGCGTTGCTCCGATCAGCGGTAGATGTACGAACTCGACATCGGCCTCGATCAGCGCGAGCCAGAGATCCCAGTCTTGGAACCGAGGCAGGGAGGTGTCGAACGGGTTCGATCTCGCGAGGTCGACGGGCAAGAGTGCAGTCTGCATAGACGCGATGTTGCCCCGCAGGAGGGTTCGCCCCGGATTCGAAACCCGGCCCGATGGAACCACCTCGATGATCCCTGACCGGAAGATCACGGCGTGCGACGTGAACACCACTCGCTCGGGCGCGGCCCTTGCGACCACCGACTCGAGGAAACCTGGATCCCATTCGTCGTCGGAGTCCTGGAACGCTACCCAAGCGCCTCTCGCCGCGGCGACACCGCGATTGCGAGCGCTCGGAGCGCCCGCGTTCTCCTGCCGGATGAAGCTGACCCGCTCATCGCCCACCTGTTCGACCAACGCTGCAGTGTCATCGGTGGAGCCGTCGTCGACGACGATGAGCTCGAGTTCGCGATGGGTCTGCGACAGGACGCTCCCGATCGCTCGCTCGATCAGGCGCGCCCGGTTGTACGTCGGGAGAATCACGCTGACGTACGTCATCTCGACCTCCGCACGAGATGCTCCCCCGATGCGAGTGCACTTGTTATCGCGAAACGCATCCAAACCCCCGCCGTGACGACCGCATCCGCGATGAGATTCCGCCGGCTCACGTGATCGCGATAGAAGATGAGCATGCTCTTGTGAAAGTGGTAGTTCAGCTTCAATGGCCGGCGACCGTCGGTGCTTCCCCCTTTGAGGTGATGCGCGACGACTCGACCGTCGTACACGACGCGCCAGTTCTGGTCGAGGAAGCGTGCGCACCAGTCGAGGTCCTCGCCGTACATCCAGTACCGCTCGTCGAGGAGGCCGACGTCGCGGAGCGCTGACGAACGGATCAGCATGAAAGCGCCGTTCACCGCTTCGACGTCGGCGATGTCCGTTTCCTGGACGTCCGGGCGAACGTAGGCCGAACCCCTGCGACCGATCAGCCTCAACGCGAAATACTTCGCGGCAACGACGGGCGACGGAAAGGATCGCTTCGCGGCGTGATCCAGCGTGCCATCGGCAGTGAGCAGTCTGCACCCGATGACGCCGATCGTCGCGTCCCGTTCCATGACGTCGATGAGGTGGTCGATCGTGCCGGGTTCGAGTCGGGTGTCTGGATTGAGTACCAGGACGTAGGGAGCGGTCGATCTGCGCAGCGCGACGTTGTTGGCAACTGCGAATCCGTCGTTCGATGCGCGAGCGATGACTTCGACCCTCGGGTAAGCAGAACGAACTGCCTCTGCCGTTCCGTCCGGCGAATCGTTGTCGACGACCAGGACCCGGAACGGGACGGCGGGCTCGTTGTCGAACAGGCTGTCGAGGCAGTGCGTGATCAGGTCTCTGCTCGCGTAGGTGACGATCACGATGTCGAGCGCCGTTGATTTCATCAATACGCTCCGTCCTTCCTCACAACTGCCCGGGCAGTCCGCCAAAGGATGGCCACGTCGCCGGTGATCGACCAGTTCTCGACGTAATACAGGTCGAGTCGCACGCTTTCCTCCCAGCTCAGGTTCGATCGTCCGCTCACCTGCCAGAGACCGGTCATCCCCGGTTGCACGAGCAGCCGGCGATGGGCCCCTCGGTCGTAGAGCTCGACCTCCGCGGCAACCTGAGGCCGCGGTCCCACGAGGCTCATCGACCCACCGATGACGTTGAACAGCTGCGGCAATTCGTCGAGCGAGTATCTCCGGAGAACCCGACCGACGCGGGTGATCCGTGAGTCGTTCTCGACCTTGAAAAGCGGGCGATCCGCCGTCCCTTGCGCCTCGAGAAGGGCCGCGAGCTGCGCGTCGGCCCCCACGACCATCGAGCGGAACTTCAGCATTGCGAACGGCTCGCCATCCTTTCCGATTCGACGTTGGCGATACAGCAGTGGGCCTGGAGAGGATCCCTTCACCAACGCCGCGACGACGATGAACACCGGCGAGAGCAGTGCGACGATACCGACGCCGAACACGAGGTCG
Source organism: Agromyces sp. LHK192 (assembly GCF_004006235.1). Taxonomy (NCBI): domain Bacteria; kingdom Bacillati; phylum Actinomycetota; class Actinomycetes; order Micrococcales; family Microbacteriaceae; genus Agromyces; species Agromyces sp. LHK192. Next base: position 1,218,954 of record NZ_CP034753.1, on the reverse strand, counting down.
AACACCCGCTTCGCGACCAGCTTGCGTCCCTCGAACTTCGGCGTCTCCACGTGCATGAGCGGCAATCCGGCGACGGGGCGGGTGCGGATGCGTGGGCCACCGATGTCGATCAGGCTCGGTGCGACGACGAGATGCTCGGCTCCGGGCATCAGGCCCCAACTCAATTCCTTCACGCGCTCGGGGCCTAGCTCGTCTGCGCTGGTGATGATCACGGTGTCGGCGCCGAGGTCGCGCATCACCGCGAGCGCCGTCGTCGTTCGTGGGATCACCGGCACCCGCGTGCCCGGAAGCTGGTCGGCCGGTGCGTCGGTCGCGCAGACCCCGACGACGCGGTATCCCGCCTCCGGAGCCCGCGTTAGCTCGCGTGCGATCGTGACCACCGACGACCACGATCCGACCAGCAGCACGCGCGACGAGAGCTGCCCACGGCGGCGCATCATGCTCAGCCACTGCCGCCAGGTCCATCTGGAGAGCAGCAGCACCAGCACGCCAAGCGGGAACGCGATCAGGATGTAGCCGCGCGCCAGGTCGAGGCGGAACAGGAACGCGACGATCGCGACGAGACCGAACAGGCGAAGCGCGCTGTCGGCGATCGCCCGATACTCCTGAGTGCCGACCCCGAGCACGCGCGGCGAACGCGTGTCGTACAGCTCGAGCGCGATCATCCACGCTGCGACGATCACGAAGGAGACCACGGTGTAGCTGAGCGGGATGTCGTTCGCTCCGCTGAAACCCGACACGGCGTAGTCGAGTCCGAGCCACGCGATCTGCACCCCGAACACGACCCACACGAGCACGAGCAGGTCAGTGATCCGCACGCGCGTGGCGAGGTGCGACGCCCACTCCGTCGTCGTGGACATCTTCGCGATCGGCCCAGTCGCGCGCATCACCACGTCGCACCCCCGTCGGCCGATCGGGCGATGGCATCGCCGGCCCACACCCACACCGTGCCGTCCCCGGCGACATCGATCGCCGTCTCCCCCGGAGCGACCGCTACTGCCACGCATTCGCCGATCGCCCCACCGCCCGCAGCGATGACCCGCACCCCGTCGCAGTCCGGCGAGCCAGCCACGGCCACCAGGAACGCGTCGGTTCCCGCGGCCACCGCGACCGCATCGGCGACAGGGTCGACGGCAACCCAGGTGACACCGGCATCCGCGGTCGTGAGCAGCAGGCCGTCCTCGCACAGCACGACCGCCTCGGAATCATTGCGACCTGCGAGGTCGGCCACCCCGTCGCGGCACGGCGTGGTCGCGAGGCCGCCGGGAGCGATCGCCCGGCCACCGTCGGCGATCCAGGTCGGCTGGAACTCGGCTGCGGGCTCCCAGTCGATGCCGCCGACGAACGTCCAATACGCGGTGACCGCACAGGTCGCGGCATCCCGGGCGATCACGACGATCGGATCCTCCGGCGCCTGCGCGACCGCGCGAGCGTCGGTGAACTCCGTCGCGCCGGTCGCCCACGTCGCGCCGCCGTCGGTCGTCGACTCGAAGCTCGCGCCGACGCTCGGGCACGACCCTCGGGTGCCGCGGAACGCGGTCGCCCCGTCGACCGCGTAGAGGTAGCGCGCGGAGGGCACGACCGCGGCGGTCGCGGCCGCCGGCATCGTCGTCGCCGGCACCGTCGAGTCGGCCGCGGCGGTCTCCCGCGCGGGCAGCGTCGGCATCGTCTCCGCGGCCGGCGATCCGGCATTCCTCCCGACCGAGGCCAACGCCCACCACACGAGCGCCGTGTCGACGAGCACGAACACGACGAGCGCGACGATCACGACCGGGGTCGCGGCGAAGGGGCCCTTTCCGGCATCACGTGCCATCTCCACCACCCCACCCGGATGGAGCCGGCGACGGTTCGGCGAACCCGGCGATCGCGAGATCGATGAGTCCGGCCGCCTCGGCATACACCTCGGGTGGGCGGCGATAGGGGTCGACGATGTCGTCGTCCTCCGGGAACGCGGGCGGAGCCGCGAATCCGCGCTGGGTGGGCGCGGTGGCGATCAGGGCACGGAACAGGTCATCCGGCGGGGTCGGCAGTTCGGCCCCGACGACGGAGGCCACCCGCGCGAACTCGCGCAGCGTGTAGGCCCGGCGTGCCGCGGCCGGAACGAGCGACGCCACTTCGGCGCGGTGCGCTCGAGTCGCCGTGAGGATCAGCTCCGATCCGCGAATGAGCGCGTCCGTGAGCTGACGCGCGCGGTGCGGCATGGGTTCGACCCCCAGCGCGGCCAGCGCATCCATCGCCTCCGGGGTCATCGGCTCGCCGACCATGGCACGAGTACCGGCGCTCGAGACCTCGGCGGAGACGCCGATGCCGTCGAGCCTGGCCTGGAGCAGTTGCGCGGCGATCGGCGAACGGCAGATATTGCCGGTGCAGATGACGAGCACCTCCATTCAGCCCACCGACTCCCTGGGCGCATACCCGTATCCGTAGCCGTACCCGTACCCGTACTTGCCGTAGCCGTACGCGTCCGGGCCCTTCGTCGGCAGCATCGTGAGCACGATGCCCGCGGCCTGCGCGTCCACGTTGGCGAGCACGTCGAGTGCACCCTTGAGCTGACCCTTGTGCGCTCGGCCCGCCGCGACCACGACCAGTGCCGCACCCACCGCGCGGGTGAGCACCGCGGCATCCGTCACCGGCAGCAGGGGTGGCGCATCGAAGATCACCACGTCGAACGCGCGGTTGAGCTCGCGCACGACCTCGAGCATCGCCGTCGACCCGAGCAGCTCCGACGGATTCGGTGGTACCCGACCGGCAGGCAGCACGAACATCTGGTCGCGACCCCACGGTTGGATGACGTCGGCGAGCTGGGCGCGCCCGATCAGCAGGTCCGTGAGACCCACCGCCCCCTCGATCCCGAGGTACGACGCGACCTTCGGCCGCCGCAGGTCGCCGTCGACGAGCAGCACCCGGCCACCGGCATCCGCCACGGCGATCGCGAGGTTCGCCGCCGTCGTCGACTTGCCCTCCGACTCGATCGACGACGTCACGACGAACGCGCGGTCACGGCGGTCGAGGTCGAGGAACTGCAGGTTCGTGCGCAGCGAGCGGAACGACTCGGCGCGCGGCGAGTGCGGGTCGGCGTGCACGATGAGCGGCCGCTCCTTCGCCTTCGGATCGAAGACGATGCCGCCGATCACCGGAGTGTCGGTGATGAGCTCGATGTCGCGCTCGCTGCGGATCCGCGTGTCGAGCGTCGCGCGAAGCACCGCGATGCCGACACCGAGGGCGAGCCCGATGAACGCCGCGAGCACGAGGATCAGCGGAACGTTCGGGCTCACGGGCTTCTGCGGCACCGCCGCGTGCTGCACGAGGGTGAGCTGCACCGGCGACCCCGTGGTGGCCTCCCCCGCGGCGTTGGTCGCCTCGGTCGTCTCGATCGACTCGACGACCGTCGTCAGGCTCTCCGACACGCCGGTCGCGATCTCCGCGGCGAGCGCCGGGTCGGCATCCGTCACGGTGATCTCGATGAGCGTCGTGTCCGGCAGCGGCACAGCGGCCACCTTGCGCTCGAGCTGCTCGCCGGTCATGTCGAGTTGCAGGTCGCCGATCACGGGAAGCAGCACGATCGGCGTGGTGGCGAGGTCGGCGTACGTCGCGACGCGCTGCTGCGTGAACGTGCTGCCCTGCGTCAGCTCGCCGATCGTGCCGCCGTTCGACGTCGACACGAACACCTTCGCCGACGAGCTGTACTGCGGGGTCTGCATCAGGGCGTAGACGGCACCGACGCCGACGCCGAGCAACACGCACGCGACGATGACGATCCAGTTCTGCCGCAAGATGCGGATGTAGTCACGCAGCTCCACAAGCCCCCGCTTCGTCAGTCCCCACTGATGTGTTGCTGCGTTCATGCTCCCACATGGGAAGGCGCGATCCGCAAGGCGGGCGACGTTAAATCTGCGCGCGCCCGCATCGGGCCGCCGTCGCGCCACGGCCCGCCGCTACGCTCGCGTACGTGGAGCGGCATGGAACGTCGGTGCGGATGACGCCGGTCGCGCTCGGCATCCTGCTCGCGATCGCGGGGATCCTGATCTGGACCTGGCTCGTCCGCACGGTGATCCTGCCGCCGGTCGTCCAGGCGCTCGGCGCCTACCTCGTGGTGTGGATCCCGCTCGGCGCGTGCGCGTGGGCGGGGCGACGGCGCGCAGCCCTGCGCGTCGCGAGCAACCCGCGCGAATCCGCGGGCGCCGGCATCCCATCGTTCGCGTTCCGCCCGATCGACCTGCTCTGGGGCGCCGGCATCGGCCTCCTCCTGCGCGGCGTCGCCACGTCCATCGAGTTCGTCGCGACCGGGCGGATGCCGGCCGGCGGCGCGGCCGTGCTCATCGACCCGACGACCGCGTGGCTCGTGCTCGTCGTCGCGCCGATCCTCGTGGCCCCGTTCGTCGAGGAATGGTTCTTCCGCGGCACCACGCTGCCTGTGGTCCGCGACGCGACGGCATCCGCCGGTGCATCCCGAGTCTCGCCTCGCGTCGCGACGGCGACCGGTGTCGTGGTAAGCGCCCTGCTGTTCGGCCTGCTGCACGCCGTCGAGGCGCCCTCGCCGACGAGCGCCGTCGTGACCGCGGCATCCGCGCTGTGCCTCGGAATCGCGGTCGGGGCGCTGGTCGCGTTCACGAACCGGCTCGGCGGGGCGATCATCGCGCACGCCGTCTTCAACGGCACGCTCATCGCGCTGCTCGTCTGACGACGACGCCGGGCGTCGACGGACGCGACGGCAGGGTCGTCAGACGACCGGATGCCCGTTCAGCACGCCGCCCGACTCCTGCAGGTAGCAGACGCCGCACAGCGATTCGTACGTGACCTCGACGCCGTCGATCGCCACCTGGTCGCCGTCGAACACGTACACGCCGTCGATGCGGCGGCCGTTGAAGATCGCCTTCCGGCCGCACCGGCAGATGGTCTTCAACTCCTCGAGGCTGTGCGCGACCTCGAGGAGTCGCCGGCTGCCGGGGAACGCGACCGTCTGGAAGTCCGTGCGGATCCCGTACGCCAGCACCGGAACTCCCTCGAGCAGCGCGATGCGCAGCAGGTCGTCGACCTGGCGTTCGGTGAGGAACTGCGCCTCGTCGACCAGCAGGCAGCTCACGTCCCGCCCCGTCTCGGCCTGCACGCGCACCCGATGCTGCGCGAACGCGGCGAGCACGTCACCATCGGGCGCGATCGTGAAGTCGACCTCCCGGGCGACCCCCAGCCGCGACACGATCTCGCGGTCGCCCTTCGTGTCGATCGACGGCTTCGCGAGCAGCACCTCGTGCCCGCGCTCCTCGTAGTTGAACGCCGCCTGCAGCAGGGCTGTCGACTTGCCCGAGTTCATCGCGCCGTAGCGGAAATAGAGCTTCGCCATGCCGTGTTCGCCGTTCGGATCTCAGGGTGGTGCGGCCGCTTCGGCCCACCCGATCGTACCGCCGGCTACTCCACCCGGTATGCGAGCGACACCGAGAGCCGTTCGCCGTCGACGGTCGCCGATGCGCGGAACCCGACCGCCTCCGCGATGGCGATGAACCGCCCGAGCTCGCGCCGCGACGCCGGATGCTCCCCCGCAACGGCCTCCACGACGAGCATGCCGCCGCCCTCGTCGTCGTCGCGCTCCACGAGCACCTCGATCGCCCGGCAGCGCCCGCCATCGCCGAGGAACCTCAGCAGCGCCGCGACCGCGGCCCGGTGATCGTCGGGAAAGCCCCGCGCGTCGCGGTCGTGGTCGACGACCGTCACCGGCGTGCCCGAGGCATCCGACACGATCCCGGCGAGATCGTCGAGCCAGGTCGAGTCGATGCCGGCCCGGAGGGCGCGGTGCAGGGACTCCGAGAGCTCCCTCGCCCGATCGGCGTCGTCGACCGAGATCCGGTCGGCCGTCATCACCTGCACCAGGAACGGCAGCACCTCGCGGTCGAGCACCGAGACGCGCGAGAGCCGGTCATCGGGCACCAGTCCGGCCTGCATGCGCCGGTCGCGGTCGAGCACGTCGCGATTGACCTCGCGCTGCCACGAGAGCACGCCGTGCACCACGACCGCGGAATACGCCGCCGCCGCCGCCGTGAACGCGAGTACAGCGGTGACCACGACCACCACGTTCGCGGCGAGCGGGCGCTCGACCGCACCGTCCGTGCGGACGACGCCGATGACCAGCACCGACAGCACCCCGGTCGAGAACAACCCGGCCGCGGCGAGCGCCGACCAGGTGGTGAACGGCGCGAGCGACAGCAGCAGCAGCCCGATCACCGCCGGCCCGTAGTCGTCGAACAGGTACCGGTTGTGCCCGACCGTCGAGAGGTACTCCGCGATCGCCGCCGCGATCGCGAGGATCACGACGAGCCCCAACCGCTCCGCCGTGAACGGCGCCAGCTTGGGTGCGGTGCCCACCGCCGCCGCGGTGCCCGCCGCGACGGTCAGCAGGATCCCGACGGCGGCCGCCACCGGATCGACGATGTCCCCGACGTGCCAGATCGTCATGCCCGTTGCGAAGACGGTCGCCATGGTCGCGCCGATCAGCGTGATGCCGCGCGACGAGATCGCGCCGACCGGGTCGACCGCCTGCTGGCTGAGCCGGAGCATCCGACTCATCCGGGCACCTCCGTCGGTACCGCCAGGACGATGGTCGTGCCGACGCCCACGGTCGACCAGATCCGGGCGGTGCCCCCGACCTGTTCCATCCTGCCGACGATCGACGTGCGGATGCCGATCCGGTCGCTCGGCACGGACGCGAGATCGAACCCCGCACCCGAATCGATGACGGCGATCGTCACCTCGCCGCCGCCGAGCCCGACGAGCAACTCGACGTCGTCGACGCCGGCATGCCGCCCCACGTTCACGAAGCACTGTGCCACCGCGGCATCGAGCGCGAAGCGCCGCTCCTCGCGGAGGAGGCCGACGACCTGCGGCGATCCCGTCGTCCGCACGCGGATGCCGGCCGTGACGGCTGCCTCCGACGCCCTCGGCAACGCCGCGCCGGCGTCGGTGCCGTCGTCGGCCGGCATGGTCGGGCCGTGGCCGATGCCGGCGCCGGCATCGACGCCCGATGCGGAGTCGGGGGCGGGCTCGGGCGCGGGTTCGGCGGCGGGGCGGTCCATCGCCCAGTCCCGCCCGATGATCAGCTCCAGATCGCGCCGGATACCCGACCGCAACGCCTCGTCGACCCGACCCGACCCGTTCGCCGCGATCTCCATGAGGTGGCTCATGGCGATGTCGTTGAGGCGGGCGAGGGCGCGAACCTCGTAGTCGTGATGGACGCTGACCTCCCTCGCCTGCCGGCTCGCCTCGTCGAGTCGCGCGTGGTCGCGCGGATGCGCGCTCCTCGTCAGTCCGTCGTACGTGCGGGCCACGACCACGAGCACCAGCACCATCGCGGGCACCGCGCTCAGCTGCCAAGGGAAGTCGGCGACGAGGCAGCCGGCGACCACCGCGGCCTCGCCGAGCACGAAGCCGAGCACCGTCCAGAGGAGCGCGATGCCGGTGCCGGCGCTCGTCCCGCCGACGAGCACCATCGCCGCGATCGGGAGCGAGATGATCGGATTGTCGATCTCCGGGAACGGCGAATCGGGTTGGAGCGCGAGCACCGTGAACCCGAACACCGTCGCGACGCCGACCGCGAAGAACACCATGATGCTGAGCAGGCGCGGTCGGAACATCACGAGCAGGAGTGCCGCGATCATCACGACGGCGGCGGGAAGCACGACGAGGCGGCCGTCGATGTCGAAGTCGATCGTCGACACCACGGCGAGTGCCATCGTGCCGAGCAGGCAGAAGAACGCCGCCGACTGCGCTGCGCGATTGAGCCCGCGGCTGAGCGTCGTACGCGCCTGTTGCTCGGGCAGCCCCAGCGCCATGTGTCCGTGTCCTCCGGAATACCTCTGTCGCCAGAAGTATGGCATCGGGATCGGCGCCGGCGCTCGCGAACGTCGGATGTGCGGACCCGGATCGACGAACGGCGGTATTGCGGCGATGAACGGTCCCGGCTCAGGCCGGGACGCCGGTCACCGGCAGATCGAGCTCAGAACAGTGCCGACGGGTCGGGCGGTGGCGCGAACTCGGGAGCAGCCATCGCGGTTCGCGGTCGCCGCGTCGCACGCGTCCCGCGTTCGATTGCGCCCTCCGTAGCGCTCGACCGCACGCCGCCGGTCGCCGGATCCGGCACTCGGGTCGACAACCCGTGCGCGCGCAGCAGCGGACGCATCCGCTCGCCGAGCCACGCGCGATACGCCTTGGGCGCGTACGCGTTGCGCCCGTAGTACATCGACGTGTACTTCGGCACGAGCTCGGGATGCTCGCGCTCGAGCCACTGCATGAACCACGGTTTCACCGACCCCCGCAGGTGCAGGGCCGCCCAGGTGACGTGCGTCGCTCCCGCGGCCTTCGCGCGGCGGACGGCGTCGTCGAGGTGCGCACGCGTGTCGGTCAGGTAGGGCAGCACCGGCATGAGGAACACGCCGCAGTCGAACCCTGCGTCGCGGACCGCGGTGACGGTCTGCAGCCGCGCCTTCGTCGACGGGGTGCCGGGTTCCACCGACTGCTGCAACTCGTCGTCGTACACCGCGATCGACATCGCGAGGTCGACGGGCACGTGCTCGGCGGCGGCGGCGAGCAGCGGCAGGTCTCGGCGCAGCAGCGTGCCCTTCGTCAGGACGCTGAGCGGCGTGCCGCTCGACGCGAGCGCGTCGATGATGCCCGGCATGAGCGAATACCGCCCCTCGGCGCGCTGGTAGGGGTCGGTGTTCGTGCCGAGCGCCACCGGCTCGTGCCGCCACGACGGCCGCGCGACCTCCTTCTTCAGGACGTCGGCGACGTTCACCTTCACGATGATCTGCCGGTCGAAGTCGTCGCCCGCGTCGAGGTCGAGGTACTCGTGCGTGGGCCTGGCGAAGCAGTTGTGGCTCACCACGCCCGCCGCGATGAAGTCACCCGTCGTGGTGGTGATGTCGATGAGCTCCCGCTCGCCGTCCAACTGCTCGATGGCGACGACCCGCAGGTCGGCCATCGTCTTCACTGCACCGCCGAGGAGAGACATCTTCCTCGTGATAGCGGGCTGTGCCACGGCGAAGAACGCGTTGCGTGCCGCGAGCCCGCCACGCAGGCGAACATTCGCGACGCCGTTGGTTCGAGGAGCCTCGCGGACGAACGGCAACGAGTACGCAGCGAGCCCATCCTCGATGGCTCGGAGAATGGTCTCGTCGGAATTCGCGATGCGAAGAACTCCTCGGCTACATGAACCTTCTGCGTCGAATACTCCCCCAAGGAACCCTGCCTGCCATTCGACGCCCGGTTGACTCGGCCATTCGATCAGCTCGACGATCTGGTCGAAGTGGGCGGAGCGGGCGGTCCGGATCGCGGCCATCGCGCGCCGAGTCGACGTCGCGGGGGCGAACTCGTACCGGTGCACGCTGATGCCGAATGCGGCGAGGTAGCGCTCAGTACGTTCGAGGCCTTCGCCGTCGGCGAGCGCCAGCCGGAACAGCGAGACGCGGTTTCCACCGCCCGACCGCCGGGTGTACTCCCTGCGGATCATCATTCCGTCGCCCCTGATCATCCCGGTCAGGTAGCCCCGCATGTACTCGCTCGTCTCGATGCTCGTGACACCTACGCCGCGCGTTCCGAACCCGAGGAGCGAGTTGTTGAGCGTCAGGTGCGGTCGCGTGCCCGGGCCGCGAGCTGAGCCGACGACATACTTCCAGCCTCGCTCCGTGAGGAACCGGTGATCACCACTCGCGACGATCTTCGTGCCGTCGGCGAGCGAGATCCGATATGCGGGCTTTCGAGTCGTCCACTTCGCGAGCACGGTCGACGCCGTGAACCGGCGATACGAGCCTTGGAGTTGTGTGCCGACGACCTCGTCGCCGACCCGGATCTCCGACAGCGGCTTCTGCCGCCCGTCGCTCATGGTGATCGGCGTCGCCGGGTCGAGGCAATACGCACATGCATGCGAGCATCCCCGGTACGGGTTGATCGTCCAGGCGAACGGCATGGCCGATTGCCCGGGCACGTGGTTGAGCGCCGACTTCGCGAGCACCTCGTGGAAGGTCATCCCGGCGAACTCGGGCGTCTGCACCGACCGCACGAGGTTGTTCAACCGCGCGAGGCCGGGCAGCGCGTCGACCTGATCGACCCCGAGTTCCTGCCCGCTCCACCGCACACCCGTATTCGAACATACGTTCGAACCGACTGCAAGTCGCCGCGCCCCCTCGCCCACGCCCGTACTCCGGATGCACCCTCCGACGCGCCGCGCCGCAGCAGGGCGGGCACGGCGCGCCGGGCGTGGGGATCCGGAGTACGGGCGAGCGCAGCAGACGACGGATGCCGCGCCGCCCGACCCTGCGCGACGGCGCTGTGCGACGGCCCTGTGCGAGGACGCTACGCGACGGCCGCCGTCGCGCCCACCACCTCGCCCGCCTCGAGTCGCAGCTCGCCGCCCGACCATCGTCGACGCAACCAGCGGTCGTGGCTCGCGACCACCACCGCGCCGGGGTACGCGCCCAGCGCATCCTCGAGGTCGGTCGCGAGTCCGAGCGAGAGGTGGTTCGTCGGCTCGTCGAGCAGGAACACGTGCGGCGGCCGCGCGATCACCAGCGCCAGCGCGAGCCGGCGTTGCTGCCCGACCGACAGGGCGCCGACCGGGCGATCGGCGTCACGCGGCGCCACCAGCCCGAGCGACGCCAACGGCACCTGCTGGGCGCGCCGCTCCCCCAGCGCCCGCTCGTACAGCGCGCGCGGGGAGGCATGCGGATCGGCGAAGCGCACGTCCTGCTCGAGCAGCCCGACCCGCAGGCCGCGCCGCCGGTGCACGGCGCCGCCGGTCGGCCGGGTCCTGCCCGCGAGCAGGCCCAGCAGCGTCGACTTGCCGGCGCCGTTCGCTCCGGTCACGAGCAGCCGCTCGGTCGGTTCGATGCGGAGCGCCCCGACGTGCAGGCGGTCGTCGACCGAGGCATCCGACACCTGGATCAGCAGGCCGCCCTCGTCGGCCAGCGCGTGCGATCCGCTCGGGATGCCCGCGAACGCGAGGGGCTGCGGAGGCTTGCGCACCTGCTCTCGGTCGAGCGTCTCGAGCCGGAGCAGCGCGTTGCGAACGCGCCGGCTCACCTGCTGCTCGACCCGATCGCCGCGACGCCCGAACGCCATCTTGTTGCGATCGCGCATCGGCCCGTCGTGCGAGACGTTGCGCGCGGTCTCGTCGACCGCGAACCGGAGCCGGCGCAGCTCGTCCTGCTCGTCCTCGTAGCGCCGCTCCCAGCGCGCGCGTTCGTCGGCCTTCACCCGGAGGAACTCGGTGAAGCCGCCGCCGAACACCGTCGCGCCCACGACCGGCGCAGCGGATGCCCCGCCACCGCCACCGCCACCGGCACCGGCCGACGCCGTGCGGGCCGTCGGGTCGAGGTCGAGCAGCCCCGTCGCGACGCGATCGAGGAACGCCCGGTCGTGACTGGCGAACACGACCGGTCCGCGCCACGCGCGAAGCCGTTCCTCGAGGAACGCCACCGCGGCATCGTCGAGGTGGTTCGTCGGCTCATCGAGCAGCAGCGCGTCGGGCGCCCGCAACAGGAGGGCCGCGAGCGCGAAGCGGCTGCGCTGGCCGCCCGACACCTCGCCGATGCGGCGACCGTGGTCGATGCCGGCCACGCCGAGCCCCTCGAGGAGTTCGTCGCGCCGCGACTCGGCCGACCACACCTCGGCGCGCTCGGCGGCATCGAGCGCGGCGGCATACCGAGCGGATGCCGCGGCATCCGGTGCGCCCGAGGTATCCGAGGCGGCATCCGACGTCGTCGCCGACGCGAGCGCGGCCGCGGCGGCGTCGAGTTCGCGTTCGATCGCGCGCACCTCGGCGAGGGCGTGCTCGAGCAGGTCGGCGATGCGGTCGGTGGGATCGAACGCCACCTCCTGCAACAGCAGGCCGATGCGCGCAGGTCGCGTCAGCGAACCCGACGCCTCGACCGAGGTGTTCGACGCGGCATCCGATGCGGCATCCGACTCGTCGCCGACCTCGCCGTCACCGGCGAGCAGGCGCAGCAGGGTCGACTTGCCGACCCCGTTCTCGCCGATCAGGCCGAGGCGCTCGCCGCGGGAGACGGTCAGGGACAGGTCGGCGAACACGCGGTGCGCGCCGTAGGCGACGGAGAGTCCGTCGGCCCGGAGATGATCTGAATGGAAGGTCTGTACGGGCATGCGAGCCCTTTCGCGAGAATGCCCCCGGGCGGACGCCCGACGTCGATGACGGACGACCGGTTCGCACGGCAAGCGAGGCCGGTACGGCCGCCCGGGAGCGGAACGGATGACTCCCGCCGGGATTTCGCCGGACGCACGGGTGCACGGGCAACGCTGTCGCGATCAGCGGAACGGGTACACCACACAGGTCAACGGCGCCTCAGGCGCGGGAACGGTGGGTGTACTCACTTCATAGCGGGGTCGACTGTAGCAGATCGACCTGCGAAGACGGAAGTGCTCGGTTCAGGCGGCGAGCTTGAGGGCCTTCGCCGTCGCCGCGAGCGACTCGGCCGCGACCGCCGCGTCGTCGTTGAGCTTCACGCCGTAGTTCGGGATCATCTCGCGGATCTTCGGCTCCCAGCCGGCGAAGCGGTCGGGGAAGCAGCGCCGCAGCACGTCGAGCATGATCGGCGCAGCGGTCGACGCGCCCGGCGAGGCGCCCAGCAGGCCGGCGATCGAGCCGTCGGCACCCGTGATGACCTCGGTGCCGAACTGCAGCACGCCGCCCTGCTCCGGGTCCTTCTTCATGACCTGCACGCGCTGACCCGCGGTGATGAGCTCCCAGTCCTCGCTCTTCGCAGTGGGCATGAATTCGCGCAGCGCCTTCATCTTCGCCTCGCGGCTCGCGAGCAGTTCGCCGACCAGGTACTTCACGAGGTCGAAGTTCTTCAGTCCGACCTGGAGCATCGGCCCGAGGTTGTGCAGGCGCACCGAGAACGGCAGGTCGAACCACGTGCTCGACTTCAGGAACTTCGGCGTGAAGCCCGCGTACGGACCGAACAGCAGTGCCGTCTCGCCGTCGACGACGCGGGTGTCCAGGTGCGGCACCGACATCGGCGGGGCGCCGACCGCGGCCTTGCCGTACACCTTCGCCTGGTGCTGCGCGACGATCTTCGGATTCGTCGTGCGCAGGAACTGGCCGGAGATCGGGAACCCGCCGAAACCCTCGATCTCGGGGATGCCTGAGTGCTGCAGCAGTGCGAGGGCCCCGCCGCCGGCACCCACGAAGACGAACCGGGCGCGAACCGCGTCGGGGGTGTTGCCGACGAGACGGCGGAGCTTCAGGTCCCACTCGCCGTCCTTCCGGCGCTTGAGCCAGGTCACCTGCGTGTCGGTGTGCACCTCGGCTCCGCGACGCTGCAGGTCGTCGAAGAGGAACCTGGTCAGCGCACCGAAGTCGACGTCGGTGCCCGCGGCGATGCGGGTCGCGGCGACCTTCTGCTTCGGGTTGCGCTTCTTCGCGAGCAACGGGGTCCACTCGGCGATCTGCTCGACGTCCTCGGTGTACTCGAGGTCCGGAAACAGCGGCTGTCCCTTGAGCGCGTCGACGCGCTTGCGCAGGTACTCGATGTTCTTCGCCCCGTGCACGAACGTCATGTGCGGCGTCGAGTTGATGAACGACGACGGCTCGGGCAGGTCGCCCCGTTCGACCAGGTGCGCCCAGTACTGACGGCTGATCTGGAACTGCTCGTTGATGCTCACGGCCTTGGCCGGATCGACCGAGCCGTCCTTCGCCTCGGGCATGTAGTTCAGCTCGCAGAGGGCGGCGTGACCGGTGCCGGCGTTGTTCCACGCGTTCGAGGATTCCTGGGCGACCTCGCCCAGTCGCTCGTAGACCCTGATGCTCCAGTCCGGCTGGAGCCGGGAGAGGAGGGAGCCGAGCGTGGCGCTCATGATGCCCCCGCCGATGAGTACGACGTCGACGGTTTCCTCTGAATGCACGACTTCCAGTCTATGACGAGCCGAGGATGCCTCTTGACCACGGGCCCCCGCTGCGCTAGCCACCGACGGGCATCGTGACGGAACGGTTATGCCCCCAGCGGGATCGCCGCCGTCGAGATCTGCATCTCGAGCCGGTCGCGGATACGGCCGACGAGCAGCCGCCGGGCGCCGTCCAGCACGCCGTCGGGCCCGATCCCGCTCGCCCGGATCGGCACGCCCGGGTGCATCGCGAGATCGGAGCGCTCGGCGACGAGTTCGGCCAGCCGCGCGCCCCCGGCGACGCCGGTCGGCCCGCCGAGCACGACGACCTCCGGGTCGATCAGCGCGACGATGGGAACGACCGCGAGCGCGACGCGGTCGGCGAGCGCCGCGAGTGCGCCATCCTGCTCCGGAAGGCCCGCCAGCACCTCGGCGAGCCGCGCGCCGGGCTCGCCGAGCAGTCGCGCGACCGCGCGACCGCCGAGCAGGTCGGTGTAGTCCTCGGCCGCGGGATCGAGCCGTGCGGCGCTTCGCGGCACCTCGAGGTAGCCGATCTCGCCGGCGCCGCCGACCGCGCCGCGCTGCACGAGGCCGCCGACGTCGGTCGCGACGCCGAGACCGTCGCCCATCCAGAGCAGCACGAAGCTCGAGGCATCCGTCGCCGCCCCGCCTGCGCGCTCGGCCATCGCGGCGAGGTTCACGTCGTTCTCGAGCACGACCTCGGATTCGAGCGCGAGTTCGATGCGTCGGCGCGCACCGACGGCCGGCCAACCGGGCAGCGTGTCGGTGTACGAGATGACGTCGCCGTCGGCGTCGTACGCCGCCTGCACGCCCACGGTGACGAGCCGCACCGCGCCGGGGTCGATGTCGGCGACGCGGCACGCCGCCTCGACGGCGCGGCGCACATCACCCTCGGGTGAGCGCGAGGCCCGATCGTGCGGCACGATCGCGATCGGATGCTCCGCCCCGACCACGTCGACCAGGGTCGCGCGCGCCTCGTCGTTGAGCATGGCGACCGCGACGCCCGCGATGCGATCGGTGCGCACACCGTAGCTGACCGCGTTCGGACCGCGGCCGGCCGAGACCTCGCCGACCGCACGGATCAGGCCCACCCGTTCGAGGCGGCTGATCATCTGCGCGGCGGTCGGCTTCGACAGGCCCGACAGCTCCCCCAGGCGCGCCCGGGTGAGCGGGCCGTGCTCGAGCAGCAGCCGGAACGCCTCACGGTCGTTGCGCGCGCGCAACCACGTCGGTGTCCCCGCGTCGATCTCGGCCATCCTCGTGCCTCCCCTTCCAATGGTCGCGCTCCCACCGGATCGCGCGCAAAACGACGGCGGCGATCCGCAGGAACGCGGGCACCGCCTGCCGCCCGCCTCCCGCCCCCCGCTTCCCGCCTCCCGGGACGGTTCCCTTCGCTCGGGACCGCCGCATCCGCCCGTCCCGAGCGACGGGAACCGTCCCGACAACGGATGCCGGGACGCTCAGCGGCCGCTGCGCACCTCGTCGCGGAGCGCTCCGAGACGCTCGGGGTCGGCCGCGGCCTCGAGCAGCCGACGGGTGTACTCGTGCTGCGGGTCGAGGATCACCCGGTCGGACGCACCCCGCTCCACGATGTCGCCGCGGTACATGACCAGGATCTCGTCCGAGAAGTGGCGCGCGGTCGCCAGGTCGTGCGTGATGTACAGCACGCCGAGCCCCTGCTCGCGCTGCAGGTCGGCCAGCAGGTTCAGCACGCCCAACCGGATCGACACGTCGAGCATCGACACCGGCTCGTCGGCGATGATGAACCGCGCCCCCGGTGCGAGCGCCCGCGCGATCGCGACGCGCTGACGCTGCCCACCCGACAACTCGTGCGGGCGACGCTCGCGGAACCGCGACGCCGGCGAGAGCCGGACCCGCTCGAGCAGCTCGTCGACGCGGGCATCCACCTCGGCCGACCTCAGTCCCGGATGGTGCAGGCGGATCGGGCGCTCGAGGTGGTGCGCGATCGAGTGGAACGGGTTGAGCGACGCGAACGGGTCCTGGAAGACCATCTGCACCTCGGATCGGTACCGCTCGAGCGCTCGCCCACGGCGGCCGCTCGGCGTGCCGTCGAGCAGGATCTCCCCGGATGTCGGCGTCTCGAGCTTCAGGAGCATCTTCGCGATCGTCGACTTGCCGCTGCCCGACTCGCCGACCAGGGCCACCGTGCGACCCGGCTCGAGCGTGAACGAGACATCCCTCACCGCGTGCAGCGTCGTCGAACGCAGGCCGTTGCGCAGCGTGAAGTCCTTGACGAGGTTGCGGGCCTCCAGCGCCCCGTTCATGAGGCGACCTCCCGCCGCTGACCGGCGCCGTGCAGCGCCGTGCCGTGGAGCGCGCCGTCGTGGAGCCCGCCTGCGCGCAGGAACCCGCCGCGCTCGCCGCGCAGGCTCGGGAAGCTCGACAGCAGGCGCTTCGTGTACTCATGCTTCGGCGCCCGGTAGATCTGCTCGGCGGTGCCGATCTCGACGATCTCGCCCTGCAGCATCACCGCGATGCGATCGCTGATCTCGATCAGCAGCGGAAGGTCGTGCGTGATGAACACGACGGCGAAGCCGAGCCGCTCGCGCAGGCGCATGATCTCGCGGATGATCTCGCGCTGCACCACAACGTCGAGCGCGGTCGTCGGCTCGTCCATGATCATGACCTGGGGGTCGAGGGCGAGCGCCATCGCGATCATGACGCGCTGGCGCATGCCGCCCGACAGCTCGTGCGGGAAGCTCGCGAGCCGATCCGGGTCGACGCCGACGAGCTGCAGCAGCTCGCGACTGCGCGACCGGCGCTCGGCGCGCCGCATGCCCGGGCGGTGCGTGCGGAACACGTCGTCGAGCTGCGCCTTGACGCTCAGCACCGGATTCAGCGAGTTCATCGCCCCCTGGAACACCATCGACACCTTGCTCCAGCGGAACGCGCGCAGATCTTCGGCGCGGAGCCCGACGACGTCGATGTCGACGCCGTCGCGATCGTGCAGCACGACCTCGCCGCCGGTCATGATCGCCGGCGGCTTCAGCAGCCGGTTGAGGCCGTAGGCGAGGGTCGTCTTGCCGCAGCCGGACTCCCCCGCGAGCCCGAGGATCTCCCCCCGGTGCAGCGTGAGCGACACGTCGCGGACCGCCAGCACGGGCGGGGCGACCTCGTACTCGATGCTGACGTTGCGCGCGGTCAGGACGGGGTCGTTCATGCTCCGGCCTCCTCGGCGCCGACGATGCCGCGACCGGCCTTCGCCGCCTCGCGCTGGCGGCGCGCGTGGTCGGGTGCGATCCGCAGCTTCGGGTTGATGATCTCGTCGATCGAGAAGTTGATCATCGCGAGGCCGCCCCCGAGCAGCGCGATCAGCAGCCCCGGAGGTACGAACCACCACCACGCGCCCGTGCCGAGCGCCTGCCCGGTCTGCGCGTCGTTGAGCATCGTGCCCCACGTGATCGAGTCGGTCGCGCCGAGGCCCAGGTACGACAGGCCGGCCTCGCCGAGGATCGCGAAGATGATCGCGAACAGGAACTGCGCGGCGAGCAGCGGCAGCAGGTTCGGGAGCACCTCGACGAGGATGACCCGCACCGCCTTCTCGCCCGACACGCGAGCCGCCGACACGTAGTCGCGCGCCCGCAACGACCGGGTCTGCACGCGCAGCACCACCGCGGAACCCGCCCAGCACGTGATGCCGAGGACGAAGGCGACCAGCAGCCAGCTGCGACCCGGGAAGTAGGTCGCGATCACCATCACGAGCGGCAGGCCCGGGATCACCAGCATGATGTTCGTCACGACGTTGAGGCTCTCGTCACCCCATCCGCCCACGTACCCCGCGAGCACGCCGAACACGATCGACAGGGTGAGCGCGATGAGGCCGGCGATGAGGCCGATCATCAGCGAGCCCTGCGTGCCGTGTGCGAGCTGCGCGAACACGTCGTAGCCGAGTTTGGTCGTGCCGAGCAGGTGCTCGGGCGACGGCGGCTGCAGCGACGGGTTGTCGCTGTCGCGCGGGTCCTGCACGAACAGCGGTCCGAGCACGCCGAACAGCACGATCGCGCCGACCAGTCCCACGCCGATGAGCAGCTTCGCCGACCTCCGCGGCAGGAGCTGGCGGATGCCCCGCCGCGGCGCGCGCGCCGGAGCGGTCAGCCCGGCATCCTCGATCGCGGCGCTCGAGACCGTGAGCGGCGTCGGAACGGTGGGCGGCGACGGCGTCGGCACGGTCGCCTGCGACGGGACGGCGGTCTCCGGAGCAGTGGTCGTCGGAACGTCGAGCGGCGTCACCGCCTCGGCGACCTGCTGCTCGCGCAGGTCGGGTCCGGTGGTCTGCGTCTCAGGCATGCTGGCGGGCTCTCGGGTCGATGGTCCCGTAGACGAGGTCCATGATGAAGTTGGCGGCGAGCACCGTGATGGTGATCACCAGGAACACGCCCTGCATGAGCGCGTAGTCGTTGTTCTGCACCGCCTGGAACATGAGCTTGCCGACCCCGGGGTAGGTGAACACCTGCTCCATGACGATGGACCCGGCGACGACGGTGCCGAGCGTGATCGAGAATCCCGCGATCGACGGGATCGCCGCGTTCCGGGCGGCGTAGGCGCCCAGGATGCGACGCGGGCGGAGGCCCTTGGCCTCGGCGGTGACGATGTAGTCCTCGCTGAGCGTGGACACCATCATGTTGCGCATGCCGAACAGCCAGCCGCCGACCGAGCTCAGCACGATCGTGAGGGCGGGCAGCGTGCCGTGCTCGATCACGCTCGCGACGAACGCCCAGCTGGGGTCGGGGCCGGCTGGGAACTCGAAGACGTCGTACCCGCCGATGATGGGGAACCAGCGCAGGTTCACCGCGAAGATCGACACGAGGATCAGGGCGAGCCAGAAGTACGGGATGGATTGCAGCACCGTCGTGGACGGCACCAGGTGGTCGACCCAGGTTCCGCGCCGCCACCCGGCGATCGCGCCGAGGCCGACGCCGAGGACGAACGAGATGATCGTCGCCAGGCCGACGAGCCCGATCGTCCACGGCAGGGCGTTCGCGATGAGCTCGCTCACCGGGGCCGGGTACTTGGTCACGGAGACGCCGAGGTCTCCCTGCAGCAACCGGCCCCAGTAGGCGACGTACTGGTCCCAGAGGGACGAGTCGTCGTCGGACGAGCCCAGCATGAGCTGGATGTTGCGGATGGTGGTCGCGCTGATCTCACCGTTCCGTTGCAGCTTGGCGATCATGATGTCGGCGGGGTCGCCGGGCATCAGTCGCGGCAGCAGGAAGTTGAGCGAGATCGTCGCCCAGAGGGTCACGAGGTAGAACGTGATCCTTCGTGCGTAGAACTTCATGGTGAGGTGTGCGACTTCCCTGTCTCAGCGCTGCCGGGCTCGTCCGACGCGGATCACTCGGCCGGCTCGAGGTTCGCGAGCACGACCCCGGCCGAGGACGAGCCCCAGGCCGGCGGGAACACGTACAGGTCGTCCTCGGTGGGCCATCCGGTGAAGTCCTTCGAGTTGAAGAACGTCTGCGTGGCGTTGATCACGAGCGGGATGTAGGGCAGGTCGCGCACGATCTCGGTCTGGATGGTGGCGTACGCCTCGCGCTTGGCCGCGTCGTCGTTCGTCGCCGCGGCTGCCGCGACGGCCTCGTCGACGACGGGGTTCGAGTAGCGCGAGAAGTTCCACGTGCCGGGCTGCAGCTCGCTGCCGACCGCGACGGTCGAGGTGCCCGAGAACCAGTCCTTGTAGATCTGGTACGGGTCGGCCACCGACGTGCCGATCACGCCGCCGACGATGAGCTCGAACTGGCCGGTCTGGCGGGCGTCCGAGAACTCCTGCCACTGCACGGTGCCGACGTTGACCTTGATGCCGGCCTCCGCGGCCTGCTCGCCGATCAGCTTCGCGGCGTCGTTGTAGTCGGTCCAGCCGTCGACCGAGATCAGGTCGAGCTCGATGGTCGCGCCGTCCTTGCCGTAGAACCCGTCGGCGCCCTTGACGTAGCCGGCGCTCTCGAGGATCTGGCCCGCCGCCGCGGCATCCGACGTCTGCGGGCTGACCTCGTTCGCCGGGTCGGCGAGCCACTTCTCGTCGCGCGGCATGAGGGTGAACGCGGGTGAGATGTCGCCGGTGAGGCCGACGAACGCCTTGTCCTTGATGGTGCCGCGGTCGATCGCGACGTTGAGGGCCTGACGCACCGCGACATCCGTCTGCTCGCCCGCGCAACCGAGGTCGACGTTCGCGCAGGTGTACAGCACGGTCGGATCCTGCGGGGTGTTGATCGTCGAGATGATGCCGTTCGAGGTGACGTCGTCGGGGTTCGGCACGAACATGCCGGCCCAGTCGAGCTCGCCGGCGGCCAGCAGGTCCTGCGCCGACTGGTTGGCGTCGAGCGCGACGTACTGCACGGTCTTGACCGCGGGCTTGCCCTCCTCGCGGAACTGCTCGTTCGCGACGACCGTGTACGACGCCTCGGTCGTCGCCTCGACCACGTACGGACCGGTCGCGACGGGCTCCTCGTCGAGGAACGTCGTGAAGTCGTCGACCTCGCTCCAGACGTGCTCCGGGATCATCCACGTGTTGCCGAGCAGCTTGAACTCGTTCGTGAACTGCGGCGTCGAGAAGGTGAGCACCACGGTCGTCTCGTCGGTCGCCTCGGCGCTGACGAGTCCGACCTGGTTGGCGTAGTCGTTGGCCTCGTACTCGAACGAGAAGACGACGTCGTCGGCCGCGAAGTCCTCGCCGTCGTTCCAGGTGACGCCGTCCTTGAGCGCGACCGTGAGCTGCGTGCCGTCCTCGTTGAACTCGTAGGACTCGGCGAGGAGGCCTGTGGGCTCCTCGTCGGCGGTCTTGTTGAACGAGAAGAGCGTCTCGTAGATCGGGCCGAGCGCGGCGTGCAGCACGTTCGGCGCGTACGGGTTGAAGGTGACGGTCAGCGGGGTCTGGCTGCCGGCCCAGACGCGGAGCGCGTCGCCCCCGCCGGACTCGCCGCTGTCGGACGGCGCGCAACCGGTGAAGGCGAGCGCGAGGGCGGCCGCTCCGGCCGCGGCGGCGATCGCCGCACGGCGCTTGGTTCGGATCATCGTTCCGTGGTTCCTTTCGAGGCTTCATTGCAGGGAAGGTGCGGGCGACGACGGCTGCGCCGAACCGGCGGGCCGTGCTACCTCGAAGGAACCTAACAGAAAAGGAACTTTATGGAAAGAGTCCTTACAAATCACGGATCACGACTCGGTCACGATGGATGCCGGCCCCTGCGGCCCCGCCGCCCCGTCCCGAGCCGGACTGCCCGCGGCCAAGTCCATCGCGTGCGGGTTTCTCCCACGCGTGCGAGATGCATGGCGCACGCGCGGGAGAAACCCGCACGCCGCGGAAGAACTCGCACGCGTCGGGTACGGGAGGGATGGGGACGGCGAGGAGGGAGAGGGCTGTCGGGCCCCGCGGCTTCGACTGCCGGTCAGCCGAGCAGGGCGGCGAGGCGCGGGAGCTGCTCGGGGTCCTCGAGGGCGGAACCGACGGCGGCGACCCGCACGCCGGCGTCGAGGTATGTCGCGATGTTGCCGGCGTCGAGCCCACCGGTCGCGACGAACGACACCTCCGGGAACGGCCCGCGCATCGCACGGAACCAGTCGGGGCCGAGCGCGGTCGCGGGGAACGCCTTCAGCCAGGTGAGTCCGAGCGCCCGCGCCGCCATCACCTCGGTCGGCGTCGCGACGCCGGGGAGGGCCGGCACACCGGCGTCGAGCGCGGCCCGCACGACGTCCGCGTCGAACCCGGGGCTCACGATGAAGGCGGCGCCGACGGATGCCGCGACCTCGACCTGGTCGACGGTCAGGACGGTGCCGGCACCGACGCCGACCCCGCGCGCGCGTCCGGCCTCGACGACCGCGGCGAGCGCGTCGACGTCCTCGGCGCTCTGGATCGGCACCTCGACGGCTTCGATGCCGAGATCCCACGCGGTGTTCGCGAGCGCCAGGCACCGCTCGGCCCCCATGCCCCGGAAGATCGCCATGATCCGCCGTCCGGCGAAGAGCTGCTCGAAGGTGACGTCGGTCGTCATGCGGGAGTCCTTTCGTTGCCGGCTGCGGAGCCACCGGCTGCGGAGCCACCGACCGCGGACTCCCCGGTCGCTGACGCCCCGCTCGCCGGGCGTCTCGGGAAGTCGGCGGTGTCCGCCAGCGTCAGCGCCGCCCGGGCGTGCCCGGCCGACAGTCGTTCGGCGGCGGCGCGTCCGTCCAGCAGCGCGTGCAGGTACCCGGCGGCGAACGCGTCGCCGGCGCCGACGACCTCGACGACGTCGACGGCCGGCGTCGCCACGAACACGGCCGATCCGTCGCGTGCGAGGGCGGTGGCACCGACTTCGCCGTCCTTCACGACGACCTCGTCGGGTTCGGGCAGCAGGGCGCGCACGTCGGCGGGGGTCCGCGCCCCCCAGAGCACCTGGGCCTCGTCGAGCCCGACGAACACGAGATCGGCACGGCGGGCGAGCGCCAGGAGCCGTTCGCCGGCACGGTCGGGTTCGCCGGCGGCGCGCCAGAGGGCCGGTCGGTGGTTGACGTCGAACGCCAGGCGCGCGCGACCCGCGGCGACGCGGTCGACTGCGGCGTCGACGAAGGCGCCGCAGGTCGCCGACAGGGCCGGGGTGATGCCGCTGAGGTGCACGATCGCGACCTCGTCGATCGGCATCCGATCGAGGAATCCCGGATCCGTCCGCGACGCCGCCGAACCGGCGCGGTAGTACGTCACGGCCCCGCCGGGATCCTTCACGTACAGCCCGGACGGGGCGTGCGGGTCGAGTTCGACCCAGCGCGTGTCGACGCCGCGATCGCGGAGTTCGGCGGCGATGCGGCGGCCGAGCGCATCGTCGCCGAGGCGCCCGGCGAAGGCGGCGCGGCGACCGAGTGCGGCCAGGTGCGAGGCGACGTTCGCCTCGGCGCCGGCGGCATCGATGCGGAACTCGCGGGCGTGTTCGACGGACTCGGCGGCGGCCGGCACGACGAGCGCCATGACCTCCCCGATGGCGAGCACCTCGGGATGCGTCGGCGCGGGCATGCACCTATGCTGACCATTGTGCAATCGCAGCGCAAGCGCGTTGCAACATACGCAACACGGAGCGGTCCAGCACCGCGAGACGCACAGAGACGAGACGACTCCGGATGCCCCACCTCGACGCCGACGCCCTCGCCGGGCTCGACGACCTCGTGCTCTCCCCCGTCGACACCGGCCTGCCCGCCCGTGCGGCCGGCATGACCGCGCGCGACTTCCTGGCGACCGCACCGACCATCGACGAGTTCTGGACGCCGCTCACCGTGCTCGACCGCGCCGCGCTCGAGCACAATGCCGACACCATCCAGGCGTGGTCGGCCGACCGCGGCCTCGAACTCATGCCGCACGGCAAGACGACGATGGCGCCGGCCCTCTGGCAGCTCCAGCTCGAGCGCGGGGCGACCGGGCTCACCCTCGCGACGCCCGGGCAGGTGCGCACGGCGAGGGCGTTCGGCGCGACCTCGATCCAGCTCGCGAACGCGATCGCGGCACCGCAAGCGCTGGCGTGGCTGGCCGCCGAGCTCTCCGACGAGGCGTTCGCGTTCCGCAGCTGGGCCGATTCCGCCGCCACCGTCGAGGCGATGGAGCGGGGCCTCGCTGCGACAGGCGCCGACCGTACGCTCCCCCGTCCCATCGACGTGCTCGTGGAACTCGGCGCCCCAGGCGGCCGAACCGGCGCGCGCACCGTCGACGAGGCGATCGAGGTCGCACGGCGCATCACCGCGTCGCCGGTGCTCCGCCTCGCGGGCGTGGCCGGATACGAGGGCAGCCTCGGCCACGATCGATCCGACGCCGCTGAGGGCGCCGTGCGCGGATACCTCGGCGACATGCTCGACCTGTTCACCGAGGTCCGCGGCCTCCGCGCCGACCAGGGCAGCGCGGACCGACGCCGCGCCGACGACCCCGGCGCCGACGACCCCATCCTCTCGGCCGGCGGCAGCGCCTACCTCGACCTGGTCGCCGAGGTGTTCGCCCCGGCAGCAGCCGACCCCGGGGCTCGCGTCGTGCTGCGGTCCGGAGCTTCGCTCGTCCACGACGAGGGCTTCTACCGCGGCATCTCCCCCATCGACGAGGCGCTCCGGCCGGCGATGCGCGGCGTCGCCCGCGTCGTGTCGCACCCTGAACCAGGGCTCGCGCTCCTCGACGGGGGCAAGCGCGACCTGCCGTACGACGAGGGGCTGCCGATCCCGCTCGCATCCGGCGACGGCGTCGGAGCGGCGCTGCGCGCCGCGGCGGAGGCATCCGACGTGCGCCCGCTCGCGGAGGCATCCGTCACCGCGGTGAACGACCAGCACGCCTACCTGCGATCGGATGCCCCGCTGCCCGTCGCCGTCGGCGACGTCGTCGCGCTCGGGTTGTCGCACCCGTGCACCGCGTTCGACAAGCGCCGGGTGCTGCCCGTCGTCGAGCACGCCGGCTCCGATCTCGTCGTGGCCCTCGTCCGGACCCTGTTCTGAGGCCGGCGGCATGAGCGTGCTGATCACGAACGTCTTCGCGGTCGACGGCGACGGGCGCGGCGACGCCCTCGTCGACGTGCGCGTCACCGGTGATCGGATCGCCGCGATCACGCCGGCCGCGTCCGGTGGGTCGGATGCCTCGGGCGAGGCAACCGCCGTCGGTGCATCGGTGATCGACGGCGACGGCAGGCTGCTCCTGCCCGGCTTCGTCGATGCGCACTCGCACGCGGGCGGCCTGCTCGGCGACCCCGAGGTCCCGCTCGCGCTGCTCCGGCAGGGCGTCACGACCGTCGTCTCCGGGCAGGACGGCGTCGGCTCGGCGCCCGGCGACGGACGCTACGCGGGCGAGTACTTCGCCGCGATCGACGGACCGAACGGCGGGTACGACGGCGGCGGGATCGCGGCGCTGCTCGCCGCCGCCGACGGCGCATCCGCGCTCAACCTCGCGACCCTCGTGCCCGCGGGCACCGTGCGCTTCGAGGTCATGGGCCGTTCGACCGCGGCCGCCACCGCCGATGAACTCGACGCCATGGCGGCGCTCGTCGCCGAAGGCCTCGCACAGGGCGCCGTCGGGCTGTCGACCGGACTGGACTACGTGCCCGGCATCTTCGCGAGCACCGACGAACTGACCGCGCTCGCGCGCCCGCTCGCCGACGCGGGCGGCGTCTTCGTGTCGCACATGCGGGGCGGCTACGAGTCGGGCTCGGCCGCCGGCATCGCGGAGCTCGCCGCGATCTCGCGCGGCTCGGGCGCGCCGATCCACGTCTCGCACTTCCACGCCGAGCCGCACCTGCTGCTGGGCCTCCTCGACCAACTCGACGCCGACGGCATCGACGCCACGTTCGACGCGTACCCGTACGGCCGCGGATGCAGCCTGCTCGGGATGCCGATCCTGCCCGCCGCCCTCTCGGTGCTGCCCGTCGACCGGGTGCTCGCGACGCTCCGAGACCCGGTCGAGCGCGAGCGGCTGCTCACCGAGTGGTTCCCGACCATCGTCGACTACCCGAGCCTCGGCCCCGACTGGCCCTCGATGCTCACCTTCGCGCACATCGCCGCCCCCGAGTACGACTGGGCGCACGGATGCACCGTGGCCGAGGCATCCGCGCGCGGCGGCGCGTCGCCCGCCGAGTTCGCACTCGACGTGCTGGTCGCGAGCCGCCTCGAGGTCACCGTCGTCATGGCCGTGCAGGTCGAGCGCCGGGACGCCGACCTGCGGCGGATCCTCGCGCACCCCGCGGCGATGGGCGGATCGGACGGGATCTTCATCGGCAGGCATCCGCATCCGCGGGCGCGCGGCACCTTCGCGCGGTACCTCGACCTGCTGGTCGGCGGGGGCGACGGCGATCGCGGCGGCGTGCTCGACTGGGCGCAGGCGGCCGCGCTGTGCTCGACGCGGGCGGTCGACCGGTTCGGCCTCGGCGAGCGAGGTCGCGTGCGCCCGGGAGCGATCGCCGACCTGGTGCTCGTGGACCCGGCGCGCGTGCGCGACCGGGCGTCGTATGACGAACCCCTGCGCCTCGCGGAGGGCATCGACGACGTGCTCGTCGGCGGGGTGCCGGTGCTCGCCGGCGGTCTGGTCACCGGTGCGGCCCCGGGCCGGGGTATCCGCCGGTCGGGCATCCGGCCGTCAACCGATCGATCCGCCGGAGGGGAGCCCTGATGTCGCAGTCCGTCACGCGCGCCGCACGCATCATCGACCGCATCGCGGCAGACCCCGGCACCGTCGCCGAACTCGCCGAGCAGTTCGGCCTGCACCGGTCGACGATGTTCCGCGAACTGCAGGCGCTCGAGCAGGTCGGATGGGTCCGACGCCGGCCGAGCGGGCGCTACGCGCTCGGCACCCAGCTGGCCGCGCTGTCACGGCAGGCGCTCGAATCGCTCGACCTGCGCGACGTCGGCGGGGAGCATGTGCGACGACTGCACCGGCGCACCGGGAACACCGTGCACCTCGCCGCGCTGATGGACCGGTCGATCGTCTACGTCGACAAGGTCGAGGACGAGTCCGGCATGCGCATGTACTCGCGGGTCGGCAAGGCCGTGATCCCCCACTGCTCGGCCGTCGGCAAGGCGATCCTCGCCGGGCTCGACGCCGACCGGCGCGACGACATCCTGGCCCGCGCGACCTGGGAACGCTTCACCGAGACGACCATCACCACGCGCGAGCGCCTCGACCGCGAACTCGCGACCGTCACGGCGCGCGGCTACGCGACCGACGACCGCGAGTTCGAGGCCTTCGTGAACTGCATCGCCGTGCCGATCGTCGCGGACGTCGGCGTCGTCGGCGCGGTGTCGGTCACCGCGATCCAGATGGTCGCCGATCTCGACCGCCTCGCCGCGCACGTGCCCGCCATGCGGGAGACCGCAGCCGCCATCGCCGACGAGCTCGACTGACCATCGGATGCCCCGCCCGGGGCATCCGCCGCCATCGTCGGCGCCGCCGACATCCACCCGCCAGGAGGACCCCATGCCCAAGACCGCCGTCACCCTCTCCAACGCACCCAAGCCGGCCGGCCCCTACAGCCACGGCGTCGTCGCGAACGGCTTCCTGTACACCGCGGGCTTCGGCCCGCAGGACCCGGCCACCGGCCTCGTCGTCGAGGGCGGCGTGCAGGAGCAGACCCGGCAGGTGCTGCGGAACATCGGCGCCGTGCTCGCCGAGTACGGCCTCACCTTCGACGACGTGGTGAAGGTCACCGCGCACCTCGAGGACCTCGCCGACTTCGCCGAGTACAACGAGGCCTACGCCGAGTTCTTCACCGAGCCCTACCCGGTGCGCACGACCGTCGGGTCGCGGCTCGCGAACATCCTCGTCGAGATCGACGTGGTCGCGGCGGTGCCGCAGGGCTGAGACGCCGCCCTGAATCCCGGCCGAGCGCCGATCGTAGACTGGCGACCGGGGGCACGCCGGCACGGTACGGCGCGGAGGGGGCGAAGTGAGCGACGGTCGGAGCGGCGAGCGCGCCGGGCATCACCGCGACGACGATCGCTACCTGGTGGTGCGCGCCGACTCGCCGGATCCGCGTGGCGGCACCCCGCCCGACGCGGAAGGCGCCGCGAGCGGAGCCCCTTCGACCTCGTCGAGTGCGCAGGCCGCCCCGGCACCGCACGACCGGCGAAGCCGACGGCGTCGGCGGCGCGCCGCCTGGATCGCCGCCGGCACGATCGCCGCGGTCGGGCTGGTCGTCGGAGCCGTCGCCGTCGTTCGCCTCCTCACTGCCGACGACGACCCGTTCGCCGCGCGTGCGGAGATCTGGACCGACGCCGACTCCTCAGCCGCGCGCGCCGCGGTCGAGGGTGCCTCCGCCGCGGAACGCGACGCCGCCGAGGTGCTCGCGGCACGCCCGACCGCGATCTGGCTCACCCCCGAACGCGACCCCGTCGACGACATCGGCTCGCGGCTCGACGGCATCATCGACGCCGCGGCGTCGGCGGACGCGGTCCCGGTCGTCGTCGTCTACGGGATCACCGACCGCGACTGCGGCGGGGCGTCGGCGGGCGGCCTGCCGCCCGCCGAGTACGAGGACTGGATCGACGAGATCGCGCGAACACTGCGACCGCCCGCCGCGGTCGTGCTCGAACCCGACGCCCTCGCCCTCGCCCCCGAGTGCGACGACCCCGACGCCCGGATCGACCAGGTCGCCGACGCGCTCGACGCGCTGGGGCGCTCCGGCGCAGCGATCTACCTCGACGGCGGGCACTCGGCGTGGCTCCCGCCCGACCGGATGGCCGACCTCCTGCGCCGTGCGGGCGTCGACCACGCCCGAGGATTCGCGACCAACGTGTCGAACACGCAGTCGACCGACGCGGAACTCGAGTACGCGAGCGCGCTGTCGACCGCGCTCGGCGGTTCGCACGCCGTCATCGACGTGTCACGCAACGGCGCGGGACCGCCCGCCGACGGCGAATGGTGCAATGCTCCCGACCGCGCGATCGGCACCGACCCACGGCCGATCGACGACCCCGTCGTCGACGCGCTGCTCTGGGTGAAGCCGCCGGGCGAGAGCGACGGACCCTGCAACGGCGGTCCCGCCGCCGGCACGTGGTGGCCGGATGCCGCGATCGAGCTCGTGCGCAACGCGGAGGGGTCGCCCGCGGGCGACCGTTGATCGGAGCGGGGCCGATCGGACAGACTCGGGACAGGGGGTACACCGGAATGACGGATCAGCAGCGCATCGCCATCGTGATCGAGGACGAGCCCGACATCCGCGAACTGCTCGTGCAGGTGCTCGGCCAGGGCGGGTTCACCGTGCACGCGGCCGGCAACGGGCTCGACGGGGTCGCGCTGGTGGAACGCCACCGGCCGCTCGTGACGACGCTCGACGTGAGCATGCCCGGCATCGACGGCTTCGAGGCCGCAAAGCGCATCCGGGCGATCAGCGACACCTACCTGATCATGCTCACGGCCCGCGGTGACGAGATCGACACGCTGATGGGGCTCGAGGCGGGCGCAGACGACTACATGCTCAAGCCGTTCCGGCCGCGCGAGCTCCGCGCCAGGATCGACGCGATGCTGCGCCGGCGCGCACGCGACGCCGCGGTGGCGCCGGCTCCGAACGGCTCACCGCGACCGGAGGGGGCCGCCGACGCAGGCACTGCCGCATCCCCCGTCACGACGACTCCGGATGCAGCAGCGGCACCGGCACCGGCACCGAGCGACGAGCGGCCTGCCCGGCCGGCCGAGGCAAGGGCGGCAGGGGCCGCGACCGCGGACGGCGATCCGACGAGCACCCGTCCCCGATCCGTGCCCGGCGACGACGACGGCTGGCTCGAGCACCGGGGCATCCGGCTCCAGCCCGACATGCACCTCGTCACGCTCGACGGCGAGGAGCTCGACCTCACCCGTAGCGAGTTCGAGCTCCTCCACCTGCTCCTGACCTCGCGCCGTCGCGTGCGGAGCAAGGCCGATCTCGCGCTCGCGCTGCGCGGTGAGAGCTACGTCACGTCGTACTACGTCGGCGACGCCGACAAGCGCGCTGTCGAGGTGCACCTCGCCAACCTGCGCCGCAAGCTCGGCGAGAGCGCCACGCAGCCGACGTGGATCGAGACGGTGCGCGGCGTCGGCTACCGGCTCACCGCCGACGACTGATCCACCCGACCGGGCCGGTCAGACCTGGTAGCCGTGGTGGCGGCGGACCAGCTTGCCGAACATGCCGAGCGTCTGCAGCACGGTGATCACGCCCAGCACCGGCCAGCCGACCCACAGGATCGACGACTGCACCACCGGCGAGAGCTGCGTCCAGATCGCGATCATCGCGATCACCACGGCGAGCGCGATGAGCAGCGGCGTGAGGTAGCCGTGGCCGCCACCGCGCTCGGCCTTCGCCTGCGCGTCCCAGTTGTCGACCTGCTTGCGGCTCGCAAACTTCGTCCACGCCCGGAGGAAGTGGCCGATGCGCACCCACATGTAGACCTCCGCGGGAAGGATCAGCACGGCGAACAGCACGTCCTTCCACCCCCGATCGCGCATCGACAGCGCGATGCGCAGGTTCAGCAGCACCGCGACCACCGGCGGGATCAACCACACCGGGCTGAACACGAACGCGTCGATCGACAGCGACCCCGCCAGCAAGACCAGGAACAGCACGCGCGTGAGCGCATTGACCGCCATCGAGAGGTTCTCGAACCACCTCAGGCGCAGGTTCGGGTGGAAGGGCTGGCCCTTCGTGTCACCGCGCTGCCCCGGCCACATGAGCTCGATCGCACCGTAGTTCCACTTGACCTGCTGCGCGTCGAGCGCGCGCAGGGTGGTCATGCCGCCGACGTCCGCGCGGGCGCGGGCGGAGATCTTCGTCAGGTACCCGGCCGACTTGATCTGCAGCGACAACAGCGAGTCCTCGACCTCGCTGTCCTTGACCCACGGCGTCGTCTGGCGGTTCGCGGCCATCGCGTCGCGCAGGGCCTTCGTCGAGAAGATCGAGTACTGGCCGCCGAGCACCGCCATGTTCCGTCCGCGCAGCATGTTCTGCATGTTGAACGCCGCGAACTGCGCGCGCTGGCCGGCGATGAGGAAGGGTGCCACGACGCCGGTGAACGGGCGGTCGTCGATCGAGTAGATCGCCGAGATGCCGCCGATGCGGCTGTCCGACGCGATCTCGGCCTCGAGGAATTCGACGGCCTGGGGATCGGCGACCGTGTCGCCGTCGACACCGAGCAGGTAGTCGAGGCCCTCGACGAGGGTGTACCCGTAGTTGAGGGCGCCGACCTTCTTGTCGGGGTTCGAGCCGATGTCGTGCACGTACACCTCGGCCTGCTGCTCCACGCCGTCCGCATCGACCCGCGTGTGCAGGCCGGCGAACGCGGCGGCGCGCTCCACGGTGCGGTCGGTCGAATTGTTGACGACCACGTGGATGACGTCGGGCAGACGGCTCTGCGCGAGCAGCGAGTCGAGCACCTCGGCGATCGACTCCTCCTCGTTGTAGGCCGGAACGACGCATCCGATCGTCGAACGTGCCGTCGGAAGGGTCTCGACGACGGCGAGGAACTCCCCGGCCAGCGAATCCGCCACGGGACTGCGGTACTGCCGGTCGTCCCGAGGGTCGGCGTCGCGCCCCATCGATGCGGTCCGAGGGGCGTCGGACACGGGGGTCGCGAGGTCGGTCATCTCGGTTCGTCCTCCTGTTCATGGTGACGCGGATGCGTCGTTCCGGTGTTTCCATGGTCGAGCGCCGACCGCAGCGGGAGCCGAGGGATGCGATAGCGTCGGCTCAAGATCTCCTCAGGATTCGGCGTTTGGGGGGCCAGGCGTCGCCGGACCGGAAGGAACCGCGTGCCGAACCGATCCCAGCACCGCCCGCTGCGCGCCGTCGGCGCCGCTGCGCTGCTCGCCGCCGGCCTCGCCGTGGGGCTGTC
The DNA here is from genome assembly GCF_004006235.1 of Agromyces sp. LHK192. Classification (NCBI taxonomy): domain Bacteria; kingdom Bacillati; phylum Actinomycetota; class Actinomycetes; order Micrococcales; family Microbacteriaceae; genus Agromyces; species Agromyces sp. LHK192. The sequence goes on along the minus strand of NZ_CP034753.1, from coordinate 1,187,754 downwards.
GTCGTGCTCGACCCCGCCCTGGCTCGGGCCGGACGACACCGCCGCCCCCACGACGAGCGCACCGCAGACCACGCCGGCCCAGCCGGTGCAGAACGACCTCGCGGCCGGCTCCGCGACCCGCACCCTCGAGGTCGGCGCCGTGACGCTGACCGTCGACTACTGGTCGACGCTCTCGATGGACCAGTGGACGGCGGCCGCCCAGAAGCCGCTCAGCTTCTCGCTGCGCGGCACGATCGCACCGGCCGACGGACAGAAGCTGTACCTGTCGCGGGTCACCGCGACGCCGGCGGTGCGCGCCGCCGACGGCTCCGCGCTGCCCGGGTTCGATCCGATCGTCGACCAGTCCACGGTCGCCCCGGGTTACCTCATCCTCGACCCGTACAGCTACAGCCAGACGTTCACGCTGCCTCCGGTCGACCAGGCGGCGACGAGCATCGAGATCTCCATGCGCTACGAACTGCTGCAGCAGTCGACGCCGACCTCGACCGACTACGCGAAACAGACCGTCGTGGACACCCTGACCATCGCGATCGCCGCCGAGCCGGGCGACTCGGAGCCAGGCGATGCAGAGGCGCCCACGGAGACCACCGAACCGGCCGAGTAGCGCAGAGCGCGCCGCATGCGCGCGCGAACCTCAGGCCGACGCGGTGTCGGCGCCGACGACCACGTCGCCGCCGCTCGCCGCGGCCTGATCCACCGCCTCGGACGCCGCCGTGAGCAACCGATCGTAGTCGTGCCCGAAGGCGTCGCTTCCGGCAAGCCCGATGCTCGCCGACATGCGCAGGCCCTGCACTCCCTCGATCGGCCGCTCGCGCAGGCCCCCCTGCATCGCCAGGGCGTTGCGCCGGGCGTCGTCCAGGCGCGCGAACGGCGCGACGATGGCGAGCTCGCCCTCCGAGAGCCACCCGACCGCCGAGTTGGGCGCGGTGTGCCGTCGCACGTCGGCCGTGAACCGATCGACGAACGCCGCCCCCGCCGACCGTCCGAAGGCCGTGTTGATCGGGCCGAGCCCGTCGAGCCGGACCACCGAGAACACCAGCTGCTCGTCGTGGAACGCCGACCGGTCGAGCCAGTCCTCGACGATGCGCCGGAACGCGACGGGCGCGAGCACGTCACCGGGCAGGTACAGCTCGGCGGCGCGCGCGGCGATGGGCCTCGGCACCCGCTCGGACTGGAGCACCACCATGCTGATGACCGACACGATGATGAGCGAGATCAGCACGAATCCGGCCGCCTCCGTCCCGAGGAACGCGCGGAACCACGGGTCGTCCGGACCGGCCACGACGAAGGCCGCCGCCCGGAGCGCATAGTACGCGGCGACGAAGAGGAACATGACGGTCAGCCCGCGCGCCGTCCAGTTCTCGCGCATCGGCGCCCGCAACGACTCGGCGGCACCCAGGGCGGCGAAGACCGCGATGGCGATGAACATCGCCGCGCCGCCCGCCCACCCGTCCTCACGCGACCTCTCCACGATCGCCGCGAGACCCACCAGCACGGCGCCGACCAGCGCGACCCAGACGAGGTCGCGCCGGCCGTTGTAGGCGCGGCATCCGGCCCACAACAGCCCCGGGGACAGCGCCACCGCGGCGTTGCCGAGGGCGACCGCCCACCAGGCCGCCGGCTCGAGCGCCCACACCGCATACGCGACCGAACCGAGGATGCCCGCCACGAACGCGACGGCCCAGACACGTCCGGCGGCATCGGTGCGCCGCAGGAACGTGTCGAGGATGAACATCACGCCCGCGACGATCGTCACCGTCGTCGTCGCGAGCTGCATCGTGAACAGGTCGATCGTCATGCGTCCTCCGGTCCTGCGATGGGTAGCGCGATCGAGACCGTCGTGCCGCGGCCGATCGCGCTGTCGAGGTCGATGGTCCCGCCGTGACGCAGGACGAGGTCGCGCACGATGCCGAGGCCCAGCCCGCTGCCGTGCACCGTGCCTCGGCGTACGGTGTCGGCGCGGTAGAACCGGTCGAACACCCTCGGCAGGTCGGCGGCCGGGATGCCCGCCCCGGAGTCGCGGAACACGAGGTGCGCCGTGCCGCCGTCGACCGTGACGTCGATCGCGACCTCGCCGGCGTGACGGTTGTACTTGACGGCATTCGACAGGACGTTGTCGACGACCTGCCGGATCCGGAACGCGTCCACCCGCGCGACGACCACCGGATCGCCCGTGACGCGGACCGCGATCTCGCGCTCGGCGGCCCGCGGCGCCGCAGCCTCGACGGCGTCGCGCACGATCTGCGCCAGGTCGGCCGGCGCGAGGTCGAGCGGAGCCGGTGCATCGGCCCGCTCCGCGCCCTGGAGGATCGAGGCGATGAGCTCGAGCATCCGGTCGCCGTTGCGCTCGATGACCTCGAGGTTCCGCCGGATCGCCGGGGTCACGTCGGGCTCGTCGAGTGAGAGCTCGACGTAGCCGAGCACCGACGTCATCGGCGTTCGCAACTCGTGCGACACCGAGGCGACGAGGTCGTCGCGCGCACGCACGGCGCGGCGCTCGGCGGTGACGTCGCGGGCGACGATGACGCTCCCGTCGGACCGGCCCTCGGCGTCGCGCAGGGCGCGGGAGGTCACCGCCACGGCGCGCAATCCTCCGATGCCGTCCGGGATCCAGGTCACGACGTCGTCGAACTCCTCGCCGGACACGGCCCGGGCGAACGGGAGGTCGGCGTCGGCGAGCGGCGTCACGCCATCCTCGGCGAATGCCGTGCCCGCCGCGGCAGCCGTCGGATCGCCGCGCCGGATGCCGTAGAGGCGGCCGTACGCGGCGTTCATCACGGCTCCCCGCCCGTCGCGATCCAGCCGGACCACGCCGAACTCGACCGCATCCAGGACCTCCGCGAGCAGCGCCTCCTGGCGGTTCGCCCGGCGCACCGCGCGCTCGAGCTGCTGGGACTGGGATTGGAGGAGCACGCGCTGGGCTGCCGTCCTCCGACTCGAGAGCACCGCGCTGGTGGCGACGAACACGAGCGCGATCGGCAGCAGCACGACGCTCGGGATGCTCTCGGGCGTGAACGCCCGGCCCGCCGCGAACTCGGACACCCAGAGCATGACCCCGGTCGATCCGATCGCGATGATCGCTCCGCGCGCGCCGAAGTAGGTCGCGAGCCACAGCGTGGGGAAGATCCACAGCAGCCCGATGCCGCTCGTGGCTTCGGCGATGCGGATGCATCCGATCGCGACGATGTCGAGGATCGGCACGATCATCACCACACCGCGTCGGACCCGGTGCCACGGCACGAGCATCGTCACCCCGGTGACCGCGAACGCCACGCCGATGCCGGCGATGGTGAGCGGCTCGACCAGCATCTCGGGCTGGAACAGCAGCAGCGTGAACAGCACCACGACGAAGGCCACGCCGAACAGCAGCTGCGAGAGGATGACGGAACGGTCGAACACCGCCCGCCGCGGTTCCCCCGAGCCCGGCATGCTGTCGAGTGTATCCACCGCGGCGCCCGGGAACGCGGAACGGCCGGTCCCGTCAGGGACCGGCCGTTCAGGCGGTCGGCGACAGCCGACGCACGCGTGCGACCGTCAGACGGCGGCGGGCAGCTTCGCGGCGATGAGCTCGGCGATCTGCACCGCGTTCAGCGCGGCGCCCTTGCGCAGGTTGTCGTTGGAGACGAAGAGCACGAGGCCCTTGCCGTCCGCCGCCGACTGGTCCTGGCGGATCCGGCCCACGTAGCTCGGGTCGTTGCCGGCCGCCTGCAGCGGCGTCGGCACCTCGCTGAGCTCGACGCCCGGGGCATCCGCCAGCAGTTCGGCGGCCCGCTCGGGCGTGATCGGGTTCGCGAACTCGGCGTGGATCGACAGCGAGTGCCCGGTGAAGACCGGCACCCGGACGCACGTGCCCGCGACGCGCAGGCCCGGCAGCTCCAGGATCTTGCGGCTCTCGTTTCGGAGCTTCTTCTCCTCGTCGGTCTCGAGGTCGCCGTCGTCGACGATCGAGCCGGCGAGCGGGATCACGTCGAACGCGATCGTGCGGGGGAACTTCTCGGCGTCGGGGAACTCGACGGATGCCCCGTCGTGCACGAGCGACCGAGGGTCCTGCTCGACGGCTGCCTTGGCCTGCTCGTAGAGCTCCTCGCCGCCGGCGAGCCCGGCACCCGACACGGCCTGATACGTCGAGACGACGAGTCGCTCGAGGCCGGCTTCGTCGTGCAGCGGCTTCAGCACCGGCATCGCGGCCATCGTGGTGCAGTTCGGATTCGCGATGATGCCCTTGCGCGCCTCGTCGATGGCGTGCGGGTTGACCTCGCTGACCACGAGCGGCACGTCGGGGTCCATGCGCCAGCCCGACGAGTTGTCGATGACCGTGACGCCGGCTGCGGCGAACCGCGGGGCCTGCGCCTTCGACGTCGTGGCACCGGCGGAGAAGATCGCGACGTCGAGCCCGGTCGGATCGGCCGTCGCGGCATCCTCGACCGTGATCTCCTCGCCCTTCCACGGCAGCGTCGAGCCGGCCGAGCGCGCCGAGGCGAAGAAGCGGATCGTCGCGACCGGGAAGTCGCGCTCCTCGAGCAGCCGGCGCACGACCGCGCCGACCTGGCCGGTGGCACCGACCACGCCGATTTTCACTCCGTTGGACATTGCAGGTTCCTCACGTTTCGGGGTCTGGTTCCAGTGTGCGCTATCGGCCGGTGCCGGCGTGCACGACCGCGTCCTGCTCGGCATCCAACTCGAACGCCGAGTGCACCGCGCGGGCAGCCTCGTGCACGCTGTCGGCGCGCGTCACGACCGAGATCCGGATCTCGCTCGTCGAGATCATCTCGATGTTGATGCCGGCCTCGTACAGCGCCTCGAACAGCTTCGCCGAGACGCCGGTCGCCGACCGCATGGCCGCGCCGACGAGCGAGAGCTTGCCGATCTGGTCGTCGTACTGCAGCGACTGGAAGCCAACCTGGTCCTGCACGCTGCCGAGCGCGGCGAGCGCACGCTCGCCGTCGGACTTGGGCAGGGTGAACGAGATGTCGGTGCGACCCGTGGCGGCGGCCGAGACGTTCTGCACGATCATGTCGACGTTGGCGTTGGTGTTCGCGACGATCTTGAAGATCTTCGCGGCGGCACCGGGCTTGTCGGGAACGCCGACCACGGTGATCTTCGCCTCGGAGAGATCGACGGCGACACCGGCGATGACGGACTCTTCCACTTCGGCTCCTTCGGCCTCACGCGAGGGGTCGTAGACGATCGTCCCCTCGTTGTTGTTGAACGACGAACGCACGTGCAGCGTGACGCCGTGGCGACGCGCGAACTCGACCGCGCGGATGTGCAGCACCTTCGCACCGGATGCCGCGAGCTCGAGCATCTCCTCGCTCGTGACCTTGTCGAGCTTGCGCGCCTTCTTCACGATGCGCGGGTCGGAGGTGAACACGCCGTCGACGTCGGTGTAGATCTCGCAGACGTCGGCCTCGAGCGCCGCGGCCAGCGCGACGGCCGTGGTGTCGCTCCCGCCGCGGCCGAGCGTCGTGATGTCGCGCGACTCGCGGCTGAATCCCTGGAAGCCCGCGACGATGACGATCGCGCCCTCGTCGAGCGCCTCGCGCAGCCGCACCGGGGTGACGTCGACGATGCGGGCGGCGCCGTGCGTGGCATCCGTGATCATGCCCGCCTGGCTTCCCGTGAACGAACGCGCGTCGTGGCCCATGCCCTTGATCGCCATCGCGAGCAGCGCCATCGAGATGCGCTCGCCGGCGCTCAGCAGCATGTCGAGCTCCCGCGGCGCCTGGATCGGCGTGACGTCGTTCGCGAGATCGAGCAGCTCGTCGGTCGTGTCGCCCATCGCGGACACCGCGACCACGACGTCGTTGCCCGCCTTGCGGGTCTCGACGATGCGCTTGGCGACCCGCTTGATGCTCTCCGCATCGGCGACGGACGATCCGCCGAACTTCTGCACGATCAAGCTCACGTGGTCTCCCAAGGGGGTGGGGTGTGCGCGCCTCGACCGACCGGCGGGCGCCGGAGCCTTCATCATACGGCGGCGGGCATGCACGCCCCGCCATGTGACAGGGCGCGACGGATGCCCCGCCCACTAGCATTTCGGCATGGGGGAACTACTCGAGGCGTGGTCGGAGTTCAACGTCGCGATGGTCGGTGCCACCGCCGCGCTCGCGGGCCTGCTCATCGTCGCGATGTCCGTGAACATCGCCACGATCCTGCAGTCGCCGACGCTGCCCGCCCGCGCGGCCGCGTCGATCGCGACGCTCGTTCTCGCGATCGCCGTGACGGGCCTGGCGCTCGCCCCCGGCCTGGCGGCCTGGGTGTACGGCCTCATCGTGCTCGTGGCCGCCGCCGGCACGAGCGTCTTCGAACTGCATGCGATCCGGGTCATCCGGCACGATTCGAGCGCGCACGGCGGCACCCCGGGCGAGCGCGTCGCGAAGTCGATCGCGGGGGTCGTCCCGCTGGTCGTCTACCTCGTCGGGGCCGTGGCGCTCCTGGCCGGGGCGACCGCGCTCGGACTCTGGTCGCTGGCCGTCGCGACGATCCTCGCGATCGCGTCGGCGATCCTCTACGCCTGGATCGTGCTGGTCGAGGTGCTGCGCTGAACCTCCGCGCTGCGCCGAGCGGATGCCTCGGCGGAGCGTCGACGGTCAGTCAGTCGCGCGGGCGCTCCATGTACCACTCGGTGAAGCGGCTGGCCCGCCCGTCGGGTTCGAGGCGCACGACCCAGAGGCTGTCGTAGTCCTTCTCGGCGGGGTACTCGACCCGGCCGACCACGACGGCGAGTTCGGGGGTGTCGACGAGCAGCGTCCAGTCGTAGGTCCACGTGCCGGGCTGGTCGTCGGCCTCGATCCATTCCCGGATGATCGCCTCGCGCCCGCGGGCGGCCTCCGGGTCGTCGGGCCGGTACTCGTAGACGGCGTCGTCGGTGAACAGCGCCCCGATGTCGTCCGGATCGTTGGTCTCCCACGCCCGGATGTATCCCTCGACCCATGCAGCCCCAGCGCTCGACATGCGCATAGTCCACTCCCGCGGCGAGGCCGCGTCAAGGGCCGGCCGCCGCGCGCCGGTGTATGCGCCGGTTCGTCGGGCCCGCGCCAGACGGTCGGGCGCGATGCCGACCAATTGGCGCAGCGCGGCAGGCGCGAGGGCGCGGGCGTCAGCCGACGACGCGGCGACCTTCGAACGCCCGGCCGAGCGTCACCTCGTCGGCGTACTCCAGGTCGCCGCCGACGGGCAGGCCCGAGGCGAGGCGCGTGATCTTGATGCCGAGCGTCGTGAGCAGGCGGCTCAGGTAGGTCGCGGTCGCCTCGCCCTCGAGGTTCGGGTCGGTCGCGATGATGACCTCCTGCACCGTGCCGTCGGCCAGACGCTGCATGAGCTGCCGGATGCGCAGCTCGTCGGGGCCGATGCCGTCGATCGGGCTGATCGCGCCGCCGAGCACGTGGTACAGCCCGCGGAACTCGCGCGTCCGCTCGATCGCGACGACGTCCTTCGCCTCCTCGACCACGCAGATCAGCGCGGGGTCGCGGCGCGGGTCGCGACAGATCGAGCAGGTCGCCTGCTCGGAGACGTTGCCGCAGATCTCGCAGAAGCGCACCTTGTCGCGCACCTCGAGCAGCACCTCGGCGAGCCGGGTCACGTCGAAGTGCTCCGTCTGCACGATGTGGAACGCGATGCGCTGCGCCGACTTCGGCCCGATGCCGGGCAGCCGGCCCAGCTCGTCGATCAGTTCCTGGACGATTCCCTCGTACACGGCCTAGCCACGCTCCCCGAACCCGCGAACGGGCGCTTCGACCTCTTCGAGGAACCTCGCGCCGAGCACCTCGCGCACGACCGCCTCGCCGTACCGCTGGATGCCGTCGGCGTCGGCGCGCGCCGGCCGCGTCGCACCGGATGCGTTGCGGGTCGGGCGAGCGGATGCCTCCGCACCGCGGCCCGTCGTCGCGCCGCCGTTCGGCGTCCCTGTCGGGGCGGCCGTCGGCGCAGCAGGCGCGGCGGGCGACGGGCCTGGGCCTCGCACGCCGTCGATCGCGGGGTCGAGCGGAGGCTCGAAGTCGTCGGGCGGCGGCGCGTCGTCGTCGCTCGGCAGGTCGGTCGGCGGCCGGCCGGTTCGAGCCGCGACGTCGGGGGCGTCGCCGGCCTGCGCCCCGGTGCGCGGGCGCTCGACCACGGCCGTCGCGGTCGCGGTCGCGACTGCGGCGCCGCCGCTCGTGATCGGCGATCCGAATGATCCGTCGGAACCGGAACCCGGCTCGGGGTCGGCGGGGATCGCGACCGTGGTCCACGAGTCGACCGATCCCGAGGGCGCCGACGTGGCCGACGCGCGACCCGCTGGCGTCACGGGCGACGACCCGGCGCGGTCGGTTCCCGGCGCCTGCGGGGCAGCGCTGCTCCGCACACCACCCGCCGTGCCATTCGACGGGCCGGTTCCGTTCGAGGAGCCGGTCCCGTTCGACGGGCCGGTTCCGTTCGAGGAGCCGGTCCCGTTCGCGGGGCCCGCCGCGGGCGTTGCGGTGCCCGACGGGGCGGCACCGGCGGAATCGACTCCCGACGGGGTGCCGCCGGAGGGCACCGGCGCAGGCGGTGCAGTACCCGGCGTTCCCGACGCGGCAGACGCTCCTCCTCCCGCTCCCGGCTCGTCCGACTGCCCGCCGACGCCCGGGCCTCCGCTGCGCGCCGCGGCGCCCTCGGCGCGGGCGATGAACTTGACGCGCACGCCGAGCACGTCGGCGATCGCGTTGCGCAGCAGGTCGCTGACCGACTGGCCGGGCGAACCGCCGCGGAATCCGGCGACATCCTGCTCGCTCGGGAACCCGAGCACGAGGATGTCGTCGTCGCGGTAGTCGCGGACCTGCGCCGTGAAGGCCACCATCCACGCCGAGCGCTTGGTGCGCTGGAGCGCGGCGAGCACCTCGGGCCAGGCATCCTTCACCTGCTGCAGGGTCACCGGCCCGACCGGACGCGGCGGCGCGATCGGAGCCGACGGCTCCGCAGCGCGTGACGAGGAGTCGGTCGACGGCGCTGCTGATGGCGACGACGAGATCGAGTCCGAGACCGCTGCACTGCGAGCATCCTGAGCGGCGGGCTCGGCGGTCGGCGCGGGTTCGCCGGCGGGGGTGGGCGCACCGGCAGGTCGGCCCGACTCCGGGGGGCGCGGCGCTTCGGCGACCCGAACCGGCTCGGCGGCCGGCGTGCGGGCCGGCGACGACACCGCGGCATCCGCTCCTTCGACGCCGACACGGCGTTCGAGCCGCTCGACCCGGGCGAGCGCGCCGCGCTCGGAGTCGTCCGATGCGGGAACGAGGACCCGGGCGAGCATCAGTTCGAGGTGGAGTCGCGGCGACGTGGCGCCCGTCATCTCGGTGAGGGTCTGGTTGACCAGGTCGGCGACCCGGGAGAGCTCGGCCTGCCCGAACGCGCGCGCCTGCGCGGCCATGCGGGCGAGTTCGTCGGCGGGCACGCCGCGCAGCACCGCGGCCGCAGCCTCCGGCGAGGATGCCGCGACCACGATCAGGTCGCGGAGCCGCTCGAGCAGGTCTTCGACGAAGCGGCGCGGGTCCTGGCCGGTCTGCACGACGCGGTCGGCTGCCGCGAAGGCGCCCGCCGCATCCTTCGCGCCGATCGCGTCGACGACCTCGTCGAGCAGCGCGCCGTGCGTGTAGCCGAGCAGCGCGACCGCGCGCTCGTAGTCGATCGTCGTGCCCTCGGATCCGGCGATGAGCTGGTCGAGCAACGACAGGGTGTCGCGGGGCGAACCGCCTCCCGCACGCACGACGAGCGCGAGCACGCCCGGCTGCACCTCGATGCCCTCCTCGGTGCAGAGCTGCTGCACGTATTCGAGCATCGGCGCCGGCGGCACGAGCCGGAACGGGTAGTGGTGGGTGCGCGAGCGGATGGTGCCGAGCACCTTGTCGGGCTCGGTGGTCGCGAAGATGAACTTGACGTGCTCGGGCGGCTCCTCGACGAGCTTCAGCAGGGCGTTGAACCCCTGCGGCGTCACCATGTGCGCCTCGTCGAGGATGAAGATCTTGTACCGGTCGCGTGCGGGCGCGAACACGGCCCGCTCGCGCAGGTCGCGCGCGTCGTCGACGCCGTTGTGGCTGGCGGCGTCGATCTCGACGACGTCGAGCGAACCGCCGCCGCCGCGCGAGAGCTCCACGCAGCTCGGGCAGGTGCCGCACGGGGTGTCGGTCGGGCCCTCGGCACAGTTGAGGCAGCGCGCGAGGATGCGCGCCGACGTCGTCTTGCCGCAGCCCCGGGGGCCGCTGAAGAGGTAGGCGTGGTTGACCCGGTCGGTGCGCAGCGCCGTCATGAGCGGCTCGGTGACCTGCGACTGGCCGATCATCTCGGCGAACGTCTCTGGCCGGTAGCGGCGATACAGGGCGGTGACCACGCGTCAATGCTAGACGCCCCCGCCGACAGCGCGGCGGGCGGATGCCGCAGCACGCGGGGTCGGCTCCGCCACCTCGTCGGCGGGTGGGGCTACGATGCCAGCACGCACGCGCGACGGCGAGGACGACGGCGCACGCGGGGGAGGAATCGGCATGACGAGGACGTTCACGCCCGACCGCATCGAGAAGTTCGAGCGCCTGCTCGAGGCCGAGCGCACGGAGGCGAAAGCGAGGCTGGCCGAGCACCTCGAGGGCATCGACGAGGTGCGCGTCGCGCGATCGGATGCCGCAGCCGACGACGAGCACGACCCCGAGGGTCCGACGATGACGCAGGAGTGGTCGCAGCGCACCGCCGTGCTCGCCGACGCCGAGGCCGAGGTCGCCGACGTCGAACGGGCGCTGTCGCGTCTGGCGCAGGGCACCTACGGCACCTGCGAGCGCTGCGGCAAGCCGATCACGGTCGCGCGGCTCGAGGCCAGGCCGACGGCGACGCTCTGCATCGACTGCGCCCGGCTCGTGCGCTGAGGCGCGCGCCGCGTCACGCGGACGACAGGCGCCGGGCCGCGCCGTCGCGGTTCGGCTCGGTCGCAGTCCGGCTCGGTCGCAGTCCGGGTTCAGTCGCGTCGGCGATACGCCCCGACCACCGGGCAGTCGAACGGATCCCGCGCGGCCAGCCCCACCCGGTTCAGGTAGGCGATGACGATCCCGTACGACTCGAAGAGCCCGGTCTCGGTGTACGGCACGTCGTTCTCGCGGCAGTACTCGCGAACGATCTCCTGTGCGCGGGCGAGGGCCGGCCGCGCCATGCTCGGGAACAGGTGATGCTCGATCTGGTAATTCAGTCCGCCCATGGCGGCGTCGATGAACCGCCCGCCACGGATGTTGCGGCTGGTCAGCACCTGACGCTCGAGGAAGTCGACGCGTGCCCCGCGCGGGATCAGCGGCATGCCCTTGTGATTGGGTGCGAACGACGCGCCCATGTACACGCCGAACACGCCGAGCTGCACGAACAGGAACACGGCGGCGAGCGGCGGCGGGAACGCCCAGAACACGAGTGCCGCCACGCCCACCAGGCGCGCCCCGATGAGCGAGAGCTCGAGCGCACGCCGCTTCACCCCCGCCTTGGCGACGAGGTGCCGGATACCGTGCACGTGGAGGTTCAGGCCCTCGAGCAGCAGCAGCGGGAAGAACGCGTAGCCCTGCCTGCGCGTGATCAGACGCACGAGCCCGCGGCTGCGCGCCGCGTCCTCCTCGAGGAAGGAGATCGTGTCCTTCTCGATGTCGGGGTCCCGCCCGACCACGTTGGGGTTGCCGTGGTGCCTCGTGTGCTTGTTCATCCACCAGCTGTAGCTGATGCCGACGACGAGGTTCGCGAGGATCAGGCCGGCCCAGTCGTTCGCCGGCCCCGACCGGAAGATCTGCCGGTGCGACGCCTCATGCGCCATGAACGCGAACTGCGTCAGCACGACACCGAGCACGGCGGCCACCGCCAGCTGCCACCACGAGTCGCCGAGGAACACGGATGCCGCCACCGCCGTGCCGCCCACGAGCGCCCAGAACACGGCCTTCCGCACGTAGAAGCCGACGAAGCGGTCGAGCAGCCCTTCCGCCTTGATCTGCCGCGACAGTCTCGCGAACCCGCTCTGCGCGGGGTCGACCCGGTCGCGGTCGCCTCGACGACCGACGGTCGAGATCACGGGTGAGAGGGTGCCGGCGGCTCCCCCGGGTCGTTCGAGGACGGTGCTCACATGCGCTCATCTCGTCAGGGGAACGCACGAATGGGACAGACGAACGCTTCGGGCTCAGCGGCCGGGATCGACCGTGCTTCGACCGTACGAACGCCGCACCCCCGGGCGCATCACCCCGGTGAGCCATCTGCACCCCGTACCGGGGTAGGGGGTCAGCCCTGGGCGGCGCCCGCTCCCGACATCGCCCCGAGCGTCTGCCGCGCGATCTCGAGCTCCTCGTTGGTCGGGATCACGAGCACGTCGGTGAGGGAGGCATCCGTCGAGATGCGCCGTGCGCCGCGGCCTCCGTCGCGGTTGCGCGCCGGGTCGACCTCGACGCCGAAGAACTCGAGGCCGGCCAGCGACCATTCGCGCACGGTCGCGGAGTTCTCGCCGACGCCGGCCGTGAACGCGATCGCGTCGACGCGGCCCAGCTGCGCGGCGTACGCCCCGACGTACGAGCGCACGCGATGCGCGTAGATCTCGAGCGCGAGCGCCGACTGCGGGTCGCCCGCGGCGACCGCGGCCTCGAGGTCGCGCATGTCGGCATGGCCGCTGAGGCCGAGCAGGCCGCTGCGCGAGTTCAGCATTCGGTCGACCTCGTCGGTCGAGAACCCGGCGCGACGCTGCAGGTGCAGCAGCACCGCCGGATCCACGTCGCCCGACCGCGTGCCCATGACCAGGCCCTCGAGCGGCGTCATGCCCATGCTCGTCTCGACCGACCGACCGCCCGACACGGCGCACGCGGATGCCCCGTTGCCGAGGTGCAGCACGATCGTGCGCAGGTCCTCGACGGGTCGGCCCAGGAACTCGGCGGTCGCGCGCGACACGAACCGGTGCGACGTGCCGTGGAACCCGTACCGGCGGACGCGGTGCTTGGCGGCGACCTCGCGGTCGATCGCGTATGTGTACGCCGCGGGCGGCATCGTCTGGTGGAACGCGGTGTCGAACACGGCGACGTGCGGCACGTCGGGGAACGCGCGCTGCGCGGCCTCGATCCCGGCCAGGTTCGCGGGGTTGTGCAACGGCGCCAGCGCCGACAGTTCGTCGATGTTGATCTTCACGAGGTCGGTGATGATCGTCGGCTCGAAGAACCGTGCGCCGCCCTGCACCACCCGGTGCCCGACCGCGATGGGCGCGTACTCCTGGAGCGACGGGCCGTGGGTCTCGAACGCCGCCAGCATCGCCCCGAATGCGGCGAAGTGATCGGATGCCTCGACCGCGCCCTCGAACGAACCGCCGGTGCCCGAGGCATCCGTCTCGTTGCGGTGCTTCGCCGAGGCATCCGAACCGATCCGCTCGACCAGACCGCTCGCGAGCGTGTGCGACCGTTCCACGTCGATGAGCTGGTACTTGAACGACGACGAACCCGAGTTCACGACCAGCACGACGCTCACGGTCACTCCCCTTCTGCGGCCTGGATCGCGGTGATCGCGACCGTGTTCACGATGTCCTGCACGAGCGCGCCGCGCGAGAGGTCGTTGACGGGCTTGCGCAGGCCCTGCAGCACCGGTCCGATCGCGACCGCCCCGGCCGACCGCTGCACCGCCTTGTAGGTGTTGTTGCCCGTGTTGAGGTCGGGGAAGACGAACACGGTCGCACGGCCCGCGACATCCGAATCGGGGAGCTTGGTGCGCGCGACGGCGGCGTCGGCGGCCGCGTCGTATTGGATCGGTCCCTCGATCGCGAGCTCCGGAGCGCGCTCGCGCGCCAGTTCGGTGGCTCGGCGCACCTTCTCGACATCGGCGCCCGACCCGGACTCCCCCGTCGAGTACGACAGCATCGCGACGCGCGGCTCGATGCCGAACTGCGCGGCCGTGCGCGCCGACGAGATCGCGATGTCGGCGAGCTGCTCGGCCGTCGGGTCCGGCACCACCGCGCAGTCGCCGTAGACGAGCACGCGATCGGCGAGCGCCATCAGGAACACGCTCGAGACGACCTCGACCCCGGGTTTCGTCTTCACGATCTCGAACGCCGGGCGGATCGTGTGCGCGGTCGTGTGCGCGGCGCCCGACACCATGCCGTCGGCGAGCCCGAGCTCGACCATCATCGTGCCGAAGTACGAGACGTCCTGCACGGTGTCGCGCGCCTGTTCGAGCGTCACGCCCTTGTGCGCACGCCGCCGCTGATACTCCTCGGCGAAGCGGTACACGTGCACGATGTCGTGGTTGGACAGCACCTGGGCCTTCGAGATGTCGAGGCCGAGGCCGATCGCGCGCGACCGGACCTCGATCTCCTCGCCCAGGATCGTCAGCTCGGCGACGTCGCGCGCGAGCAGCGTCGCGGCAGCGCGCAGCACGCGGTCGTCGTAGCCCTCGGGCAGGACGATGTGCCGTCGGGCGCGGCGGGCACGCTCGAGCAGCCCGTACTCGAACATGAGCGGGGTCACGACGTCGGTGCGCGCCACGTCGAGGCGGTCGAGCAGCGCCTGCCCGTCGACGTGCGTCTCGAAGAGGGCCAGCGCGGTGTCGCGCTTGCGCTGCGACTCCGCGGCGAGCCGGCCGCGGGTCTGCGTGATCGCGACCGCGGTCTCGTACGTGCTGAGCTCGGTGCGGAGGATCGGCAGTCCGGCCTTGAGGCCCTCGATGAGCCGTTCGACGGCCTCGGGCGTCGGGAACCCGCCGTTCAGGATGATGCCCGAGATCGACGGGAACGTCGCCGACGCGTGCGCGGTGAGCACTCCCAGCAGCACCTCGCTGCGGTCGCCCGGAACGATCACGACCGCGCCCTCGATCAGTCGGGTCAGCACGTGCTCCATCGACATCGCCGCGACCACGACCGCGAGCGCCTCGCGGTCGAGCAGGTCGGGATCGCCCGCGTACAGCTCACCGTCGACGGCCTGCATGATGGCCCGCATCGACGGCGCGACGAGGTACGGGTCCTCGGGGATCGCCGCGACCAGCAGTCCACCGGTCGTCGGGGTGTTCGTGGCACCCGCCTCATGCGCAGCGGCGCGTTCGACGGCGCCGGCGATCTCGGGGAGCCGGTCGGGGTCGGCGCGGTTCGCGATCACCCCGAGCAGCGTCGCGTGCTCGCGGGCGAGCTCGTCGACCGCGAGCTCGGTGAGCTGCGCGAGATCGTCGGGCGTGCGCGCCTCGCCCTGGCCGAGATGCTCCGACCGGATGCCGCCGGAGGGCACCCGCCCGCCCACGACCAGCAGCACCGGGATGCCCAGGTTCGCGGCGATCCGCGCGTTGTAGGCGAGCTCGGTCGGGCTGCCGACGTCGGTGTAGTCCGACCCGAGCACGACGACCGAGTCGCAGCGCGCCTCGACGGCCTTGAACCGGCGCACGATCTTCGCGAGCGCGGCCTCCGGGTCGGCGTGCACGGCGTCGTAGCCCACGCCGATCGCGTCGTCGTACGCGAGGTCGATCACGCCGTCGTGCGCGAGCAGCAGCTCGAGCACGTAGTCGCGTTCCTCGACGGATCGCGCGATGGGCCGGAACACCCCCACCCGGGTCGCCCGGCGGACGAGCGTGTCGAGCGCGCCGAGCGCGACGGTGGACTTGCCGGTGTTCCCCTCGGCGGAACAGATGTAGATGCTGTGCGCCACGCGCTCCAGCCTATGCGGCGAGCACGCCGGCATGCGAGGAAGCGAGCGGTGGTCGCTTATGCTGTCGAGGCGCCGCGCCCCCTCGCGGAGCCTTCCCAACCCCCTTCAGACAGTGGAGTCTGCTCCCATGAACCCCATCGCCGATCGGCGCGGGTCCGTCCGGCCTCGCCGGCGCACGCGCCCTCGACCGGGCGGGCCTCCCGTTCGAGGTCTACGAGGCGGCCGACGACGTCGGCGGCCTCTGGAACATCGACAACCCGCGCTCGACGGTCTACGAGTCCGCCCACCTCATCTCGAGTCGCACGACCACCGAGTTCGCCGAATTCCCGATGGACTCGCAGACCGACTACCCCGGTCACCGCGAGCTCATGGCGTACTTCCGGTCGTTCGCCGACCGCTTCGGCCTGGCCGACCGCATCCGGTTCGGCACCCGCGTCACCGCGGTCGCGCCCGTCGGCGGCGACGCGACCGGGCGGAGCGGATGGCTCGTCACGAGCGAACCCGTCGGCGGCGGCGCCCCGGTCACGCGCACGTACTCCGCCGTGGTGCTCGCGAACGGCACCCTCGCCGAGCCCAACGTGCCCGAGTTCTCCGGCGAGTTCAGCGGCGAGGTGCTGCACACCAGCGCGTACAAGCGGGCCTCGACGTTCGACGGCAAACGGGTGCTGATCATCGGCGCCGGCAACTCCGGCTGCGACATCGCCGTCGACGCCGTGCACCACGCGGCATCCGTCGACCTGTCGGTGCGTCGCGGGTACTACTTCGTGCCCCGGTACCTGTTCGGGCGCCCGTCGGACACGCTCAACCAGGGCCGGCCGCTGCCGGCGCGCCTCAAGCAGGCGATCGACACGCGCGTCCTCCGTGCGTTCACCGGAGACCCGGCCCGGTTCGGGTTCCCCGAGCCCGACTACAAGATCTACGAGTCGCACCCGATCGTGAACACGCTCGTGCTGCACCACCTGGGCCAGGGCGACCTGCGCGTCATGCCCGACATCGAGCGGTTCGACGGCGACACCGTGCACTTCCGCGGGCGCGACGGCGCACCGGGCACGTCCGCCGAGTACGACCTGATCATGCTCGCCACCGGGTACCGACTCGACTACCCGTTCGTCGACCGGGCGCACCTGAACTGGACGAACGCATCGCCCGACCTGTACCTGAACGTCTTCCCGCCGAGCTTCAACGGCCTGTTCGTGCTCGGCATGATCGAGGCGTCGGGCATCGGCTGGCAGGGCAGGGCCGAGCAGGCCGAGCTCGTCGCGGCCTACCTCGCCGCCGAGCAGGACGCGCCCGAGGCATCCGCCGAGTTCCGCCGCACCGCGCAGGGTCCGTGGCCCGACCTCACCGGAGGCTACGACTACCTGGGGCTGGACCGCATGTCGTACTACGTGAACAAGGACGCCTATCGCAGGCAGGTCAAGCGCGGCATCCGCTCGCTCCCCCGCCCGACCGCGCTCGAGGGGGTGCGCGCATGAACGTCGACGACGTCATCGTCAGCTTCGCGCCCGGATCCATGCTGATCCTCAACGTCGTGCTCGGCCTCATCATGTTCGGCATCGCGCTCGACACGTCGGTCGACGACTTCAAGGCCGTCGCCAAGGCGCCCAAGGCCATGGCGATCGCCTTGATCGCGCAGATCGTGCTGCTGCCCGCCGTCACGTTCGGACTCACCCTGCTGCTCCAGGTGCAGGGCTCGATCGCGCTCGGCATGATCCTCGTCGCGTGCTGCCCGCCCGGGAACATCTCGCAGGTGCTGACCTATCGGGCGCGCGGCAACGTCGCCCTGTCGGTGTCGATGACCGCCGTCGCGAACGTGCTGTACATCTTCGTGCTGCCGCTGAGCCTCGCGTTCTGGGGCGGCCTGCACCCGACGGGCCGCGAGTTCCTCGAGGAGGTCAGCCTCAACGGCTGGCAGATGATGGGCGAGATCCTCCTGATCATCGGCCTGCCGTTCGCGGTCGGATTCCTCCTGCGCGCCCGGTTCCCGCGGTTCGCGGCGAAGGTGCAGCCCTACGCCCGCTGGATCAGCCTGATCGCCCTCGTCGGCTTCATCGTCGCCGCGCTCGTCGGCAACTGGACCGTGTTCGTCGCCGTGCTCGGCATCGTGCTGTCGGTCGTGTTCCTGCACGACGCCGTCGCGCTCGGCCTCGGCTACGCGTCGGCGCGCATCGGCGGCCTCCCGTCGCGCGACCGCAAGGCGCTCACGTTCGAGGTCGGCATCCGCAACGCGGGACTCGGCCTCGGCCTCGTCTTCACCTTCTTCGGCGGGCTCGGCGGCATGGCGGTCGTGGCCGGCTGGTGGGGCGTATGGGACATCATCGCGGGCCTCATCGTCGCCTCCCTCTGGGCGTGGCGCACGAAGCGGGCTGATGCCGCGGCCGCAGCGACCCCGGCGGACGCGCCGTCTGGCGCCTCGGGAGACGCCGCGTGAGGCGCGTGCTCGTCACCGGCGGAGCCGGGTTCCTCGGGTCGTCGGCCGTTCGCGCGCTCGCGGGGCATCCGTCGGTCGAGGCCGTCGTCGCGGGCGACATCCGCGAACCGGCCGCGCCGCTGCCCGAAGGCGCCGCCTTCGAGACGCTCGACGTGACGGATGCCTCCGGCATCGCCGGTGTACTCGCCCGCCACCGCATCGACACGATCGTGCACCTCGCCGCGATCGTGAATCCCGGCACCGTCGGCGAGGACGTCGAGCGCCGCGTCGACGTCGACGGCACCCGCAACGTGCTCGATGCGGCCGTCACCGCCGGCGTCACGCGCATCGTGGTCTCGTCGTCGGGCGCGGCCTACGGGTACCACCCCGACAACGCCGAGTGGCTCACCGAGGACGACCCGATCCGCGGCAACGAGGAGTTCAGCTACTCACGACACAAGCGGCTCGTCGAGGAGATGCTCGCGTCGTACCGCCGGACCGCCCCCTCGCTCGGGCAGGTGGTCCTGCGCATCGGCACGATCCTCGGCCCGGAGGTGCGGAACCAGATCACCGCGCTGTGGGATGCCCCGCGCCTGCTGCTCGTGCGCGGATCGGACAGCCCGTTCGTGTTCGTCTGGGTCGACGACGTGGTCGGGGCGATCGTCGCCGGCACGACCGGCACGGCGACGGGTGCGTTCAACGTCGCGGGTGACGGCCGGGTCACCGTGCCCGAGATCGCGCAGCGGCTGGGCAAGCGCACGATCGCGGTGCCGGCGCCGGTGCTCGCCGGGGCCCTGCGGGTGGGCCGGGCGCTCAGGCTCACCGTGCACGGGCCGGAGCGGGTCGGGTTCCTGCGCTACCGGCCGGTGCTCGACAACACGCGCCTCAAGTCCGTGCTCGGCTACACGCCCACGATGACGAGCCGCGAGGCGTTCGAGGCGTTCGCGACCCTGAGATATCCGGATGCGTGAGGCCTGCGCGGCTTCGCAGCGGCCGTACTCCGGATCCCCGCGCGTGGCGCGGCGTGTCGGTTCCAGGCGGCCGGCGCGTCGCCCGAAGCATCCGGAATTCGGCAGTCGTTCAAACCGGGCTCACGCCTCGGGTAGACTGACTCAGGCTCCTCACGTGGCGCCATCCAGGCCAACTCCCCCAGGGCGGAAACGCAGCAAGGGTAACCGGGCTCTGGCGGGTGCGTGAGGAGTCCCAGGAGGATTCGCCTAGTGGCCTATGGCGCACGCTTGGAAAGCGTGTTGGGTGAAAGCCCTCGGGGGTTCGAATCCCCCATCCTCCGCTGAGACGAAACGAGCGCCGCGCCCGAAGGGTGTGGCGCTCGTTTCGTCTCAATTGATGCTGTGGATTCGGGGAGGAGTGAGGCGGAGCCGAACGACGGAGTCCCCCATCCTCCGCCATGCGAAAGGCGCCGTGCCCGAAGGGTACGGCGCCTTTCGCATCGATGGACGCTGTGATTCGAGGAGGAGGGAGGGCGGAGCCCGACCGACGGAGTCCCCCATCCTCCGCTGAGACGAAACGAGCGCCGCGCCCGAAGGGTACGGCACCGTTCGCGCTTCATCCCAGCAGCGCGTCGAGCTCTGTTCGCAGGTCGGCTTCGGTGGCGCCGCCCGGCCACATCCTGACGATGCCCCCGCTCGCGTCGATGACGGCGGTGACCGGCGGCTCGACGACCGCGTAGCGCTCGAACAGGCTCCCGTCGGGATCGACGACGACGGGGACCGACGGGGCGTGGTCTCGCAGGAACGCCTGCAGGTCGGCCGGCTCGTCCTGCTCGGCCCCCACGAACACGACCTGCACGTCATCGCCGTGCTCCTGCGCGGTGTCGGTCAGCAGTTCCGCCTGGTCCACGCACTGCGTACACCAACTGGCCATGAACTGCACGAGCGTGACTCGGCCGGCGAACAACTCGTCGGAGTCGACCTCGGTGCCGTCTGCGAGTTCGGCGGTGAAGTGGGGCGCGGGCACGGACTCCGCCGCGGTCGCGTCGGTTGCACCGCCGCCCGAGCGGACGGCGTCCGCCCCGCCGAGCGTCGAGCTGCATCCGGCGAGGGCGAAGGCGGCCGCGACGGCGAGGGAGGAGATCATGATGCGCTTCACGGCGTACCTCCGGCATTGGCTTCGGGGATCAGGATGGTCGGGATGCCTTCGGCCTCGGGCAGGTAGGTGAACGTCCCGTGTTCGTTGCCGTCGACCGAGACGTGGTACTCGCCGTCGGCTCGGAGGTCTCCGGCATCGAGCGTGAAGACGCAGAACGTCGGCACCCGCGGCGTGTCCTCGAGGTCGAGGCCGGTCGCGTCGACCGCGGCTCCCGGTTCGAGGGTCCGACGCAGCGCCTCGCGACCCTCCGAGTCGGTCAGGACCACCTCGACCCCGGCGTGGATGTGCCGGTACGGCGCGGTGCCCGCGCAGTCGTCGCCGACGGCTCGGAGCGACCCGTCGCCCACCGCCAGCTGCAACGGATGACTCGGCGAGCCTGCGCCCGCGCAACCGGCGAGGAGCATCGCGGCGAGCGCGAGCCCGCCGCCGATGCCGCTGCTGCGTCTGATCAAGCTTTCCTCCGTGCTTCGGTTCGGCTCCGCCGTCGCCCCTGCGGGACGGGGCGGAGCGGGCTGCACCCCACCAGGGGTGCAGCCCGCCCGTTCCGATCGATTACTGCAGTGTGAACGGAACGACCGTCGTGTTTCCCGCGACGTCGTACACGATCAACTCGTTCGTGCCGGACACGGCTCCGAACGTGCCGGGCTTGACGAAGTTCACGTCAGACCAGGCGTTGTTCGTCAGATCCTTGACCACGCCGTTCAGCGTGACCTTGTCGATCTTGCCCGCGTCGTAGAGCTTGAAGCTCACGAGCGAGTACGACCCGTCGGATCCGATCGTCTCGTTGGCTCCGGTCTTGACCGTCACCGTCGGCTTCGTGGCGTCGACGACGACGTCGAACGTCTTCGTCTGCGACACGTTGCCCACGAGGTCGTGCGCGTTGTACTTGATGGTGTACGTCCCGTCGGGCAGCGTGACCGTCGCCGAGTGGCTTGCGGCGGTCGCGCCGTTCGCCGCCGACTGGGTCGACTTCACGAGCGTGCCGCCCTGGTAGATGTTCGCGACGATCTTCGCCACGCCGGTGTCGTCGGTGGCGTCGACCGTCAGGGCGATCGCCGAGAACGGACCCGCCGTGGCCGGAGCCGTGAGGGTCACCTCCGGACGGGTGGTGTCGATGATGCAGTCGACCGAGGAGGTCGCGGCCGGGTCGTTCTCCGAGGTCGCCGTGATGGTGACCTTGGCGCCCGATGCGCCCTCGCCTTCCTTGAGCGCGTAGACCGGGACCTCGATGGTCTCGCCCGCCGCGGCGGTGACGATCGCGCTCGGCGTGTGCGCGGCCCATCCGTCGCCCGCGACCGAGGTCGAGATGCGGTAGATGTCGCTGTTCGCGGCCTCGTCGGCCACCGCTGCGCCGGTGTTGGTGAGCGGAACCGTGCACTGCGCGATCTGGCCGGACTCGACGGCACCCTTGGCGCCCACGACCGCGGGCGCGGCGAGGCCGACGCCGCGCGCCTGCGGACCGGCGTTCCCGATCGAGCGGATCGCCACGTCGTACTCGAGCAGGCCGTCGGCGTCGCGACGCATCTCCTCGATGTAGAAGTGGAGCCCGTTCGCCTCGTCGACGTACTCGTACTCCGAGCCGGAGTCGACCCCGGCGTGGAACAGGGCGTCGTTGAGCTGGCGCTGGTCACCACGCGTGACGGGGATCGGAACGCCGTCGCCGCGGATGTAATCGAGTGTGTCGATGTCCTGCGGGTTGGCGTCGATCGTCCAGATGAACGGGTTGCGGTCGGCCACCTTCGTCTTGGCGATCATGACACCGTGGTCGGGCTGGAACGAGTCCGTGCCCATCCGGTCGATCACCTCGAGCGTGTAGTGGTTGAATCCGCCTCCGTCGCAGTCCCACTTCTCGCGGCGCGTGCACGAACCGGTCGACTGGTCGCCGCCGCTGAGCTCGAGGTTGATGCCGGTAAGGCGGTCGTCGAGCATGACCGCACGGCTCAGGACGTTCGCCGTGACCGATCCCTTGGCCGCGAGATCGGCGGTGGAGAGCTGCATCACGTTGTCCTCGCCGATCACGTCGAGGTTCAGGCGGTTGCGCAGCGCGATACCCGCAGGGACGGATCCACCCTGGACGGACGGGATGTTCCAGCGCGTGTGGGTTCCGCCGGGACCGTTGAAGGAGCCACGCGCGAGGATGTCGAACGGCCCGGAGGTGTCGCGCAGCGGTCCGCCGTCGGCGGCATCCGTTCCGTAGGGATTGCCGTAGTTGTCCGAGATCTCGAGGATGTGCGCGAACTCGTGCGCGAACGTGCCCATGCCCGAGGACTCGCCCTGGGTCGAGTTGCCGGCCCGGGTCGACGTCGGGAAGTTGGCGTTCGGCCAGTGGTTGATCGCGGCCTTCCACGACGTCCACGGCACGTACCGGGTCTTGGCCCAGTTCGCCATCGGCTGACCGTTCTGGTCGAGCGCGACGCCGTTCTCATCGCGGGGCGGTCCGAATGCGTCGGGAACGTCCTCCGGAGCGGCGAACATCATCTGGCCGAACTCCTCCCACGTCGACGACTCGTCGTGGCCGGCCGTGATGTAGAACACCTGGTCGAACTGCGTCAGCGGGTCGGCGACGCCCGTGTCCGCTGCCCAGAGGGCGTTCGCGTCGGTGCGGATGACCTTGTTGCAGCTGTCGCCTTGCGGGCAGAACGCCTGGTTCGGGCGGTTGAAGCTGTCGTTGAGACCGTACTCGTGGATCTTGCCGGGCATCTCGTACGGTCCGAAGGCCTCCATCTGGACGCTGATGCGGCCGCCCGTCTGCTCCATCCAGTACTCGTTGAGGGTGCGTCCGCCGTTGAGTTCGCTCGGCGTGTTCAGCAGATCGAGGTAGTACTCCGGGACGTCCTCGCGGTCGATCGGGTCGAAGCCGGCCGTCGGGTTCTCGAACGCGTGGCTCTCAGGCTCCTGCGTGACGACGAACGGCTGGTCGGTGAAGTCCAGGAGCACGATCGCGCCATTGAACTCGCGCTGGGTCCCCTCCGAATCCTGGGACCAGTTCGTGTTCGGGACCGGGACGTAGTCGTCCCGGGTCATGTCGTCCATGTTGACCCAGTTCTGCGGGTCGACGGGCTCCAGGACGGACGGGTCGACCACCGGGGCCGTAGGTGCCGCGGTGGCCGCCTGCGACGCGAGTGCGCCGCTCAGGACGACACCGAGGGTCGCTGTCGCAGCGATCCCGACGCGCCAACTCCGCGAGCGTCGTGTGCTTGACGTGGGGCTCAAAAGCTCCTCCTCTGATGGAATGAAGCGATGCGCCGGTGCCCGGGCCGGGCTGCGGTGCCAAGTGAGTGGCGCATTCGTGGTCAGTACTATGTCACGCACGCAATGCGTGGTCCGATGGGAATACCCGGCGCGTATCGGTTGGAAAAAGCGAACGTTCGATCCCCGTTTCGTGACGGCGCGAACTGTAGCGCACGGCCGCCCGAACGCCGTGTCCTCATTAATGCCGAATGGTGCGCCGCCGATTCGTTCCGCATGATGTGAGAGATGTCGGCGACGAAAGCGAAGCTCAGGAGTGGGGACGCAGGGGGCTCCTTCGCATCGGAGACGGCAGAAGGGGGCGACGGCCTCAGGGTTCTGACCCTGAGGCCGCGTCGCTCGCTCGCACTCAGCTTCGGCCTCCCGATCGGGATCGTGCTGATCTCGCTCGGCGGCGTGCTGGCGTGGCAGCAGCAGCAGTTGCATCCCGGCATCCGCACGGCCTTCATCTGGACCGCGGTGATCGTCGCCGCGGCGATCGTCTACGTCGTGTTCCGGTTCCGGCGCACCGAGATCACGGTCAGCCCGTACGGCATCGTCGAGCGCGGCTTCTTCGGGATCACGCACAGCGTGCCCGTGCGCGACATCGACTCGGTCGTGCGCGTCGACCTGTACCGCGGAGCCAGCGACGAGACCGTCAACCAGGTCTTCGTGGTCGGCCACGACGGTCGCTGCCTGGTGCGCATGCGGGGCACCTTCTGGCACGCGACGGACATGGACGAGGTGGCGACCGTCCTCGACGTTCCGGAGCACGTCCGGTCGGAACCGGTCTCGAAGGCCGAGCTGCACGCGACGGATTCGAAGCTGCTCTACTGGTTCGAGCGGCCGTTCATCGGCTGACGCCGGGAAGGCGCCCGTCGCGCGTCAGTCGCGCGTCGCGATGCCGAGCAGCGGGGCTTCCGGGCGGCTCGACGGCAGTTCGTGGAAGCCGAGCCGATCGTAGAACGCCCGCGCCGAGGTGTTCGCCGGGTCCATGCCGAGGTGCAGCGCGGGCACGCCGCGTTCGGCGAGCGCTGCGCGCAGCACGTCGATGAGCCGTCGCCCGAAGCCCAGGCCCTGGAGCTCCGGCAGCAGGTCGATGTGCAGGTGCGCGGGGTAGTCGTCGAGCTCGGCGATGCGCATCCGCTCCGGGTCGCCGCCCGCCTCGAGCAACTCGGCCTCGGTGAACGTGGGAGCCGCCGCCGTCACCGGCCCGGGCGACGGATGCCGCTCCCGGAACCCGGGGGCCCACTCGCGCGCGTACCAGTCGACGAAGGCGGCGGTGTCGGCGACGCCCAGGACGTACCCGACGGCGAGGTCGTCGTCATCGGCGACGACGAACGCGAGGTCGGGCGCGTACTCGACGTAGGGCAACGCGAACACCTCGGGCATCAGCGAGTCGTCCGAGTAGACGCCCGTCGCATCGCCGCCGCCGCGCGCGGTGAGCAGGCAGATGTGCCGGATCCGGTCGCGGTCGGCGACACGGTACGGACGGATTGCGGGCATGGAGCTCCTCGGTGGTTCAGCGTCTGCGCCGAGTTCCGAAGATACCCTCCACGACGCTGGTCAGCACGTCGCGGGTCGCCTTCGAGCCGAGCACCTGCTCGAGCATCGAACCCCCGCCGCGCGATGCGGATCCCGACCGCGAACCGGAGCGCGATCGGCTCGCGCCGGACGTCTGCTTCATGATCCGGTCGTACTCGGCCTGCGCGGCCTTCGCCTCCTTCTCGCGCTGCTTCTCGGCTGCAGCCTGCAGCTTGGCGGCCTCCGCGTCGGCCTTCGCCTGGGCGACGGCGGCGTCGGCTGCGGCCTGCGCCTCGGCGGCCGCGTTCATCTTGGCCGTGAGGAGCTCGTGCGCCGACTCGCGATCGACCTCGGCGCCGTACCTGGCCTGCAGCGGCGAGGCGGCGACGACCTGGTCGATCGAGGCATCCGACGACGGCGACATGAGCGCCTGCGGAGCGCGCAGCCGGGTCCAGGCGACCGGGCTGGGTGCGCCCTTCTCGTTCATCACGGTGACGATGGCCTCGCCGGTGCCGAGGGTGGTGAGCACCTCCTCGAGCTCGTAGCCCGACCTGGGGTAGGTCGACACGGTCTGCCGGAGCGACTTCGCGTCGTCGGGCGTGAAGGCCCGCAGTTGGTGCTGGACGCGCGAACCGAGCTGCGCGAGCACATCGCCGGGAACGTCCTTCGGGGTCTGCGTGACGAAGAACACCCCGACGCCCTTCGACCGGATGAGTCGGACGGTCTGCACGACCTGTGCGAGGAAGTCCTTCGACGCGTCGGCGAACAGCAGGTGCGCCTCGTCGAAGAAGAACACCAGCTTGGGCTGGTCGAG
Organism: Agromyces sp. LHK192; assembly: GCF_004006235.1. Taxonomy (NCBI): domain Bacteria; kingdom Bacillati; phylum Actinomycetota; class Actinomycetes; order Micrococcales; family Microbacteriaceae; genus Agromyces; species Agromyces sp. LHK192. Next base: position 1,162,055 of record NZ_CP034753.1, on the reverse strand, counting down.
GTCGCCGACCTCGGGCAGGTCGTTGAACAGGTCGGCCAGCAACCACATGAGGAACGTCGAGTAGAGGGCCGGCTTGTCGGCGACGCCCGGTACCTCGAGCAGGCTGACGATGCCGCGGCCGTCGGAAGCCACGCGCAGGAACTCGGCCGTGTCGATCTCGGGTTCGCCGAACAGCGCGTCGGCACCGGCCTCGGCGAACGCGACCAGCGCGCGCAGGATCACGCCGACCGTCGCCTTCGACAGGCCGCCGAGCCCCTCGAGTTCGCCCTTGCCCTCGTCGCTCACGAGGTACTGCAGCACCGAGCGCAGGTCCTCGAGGTCGAGCAGGGCGAGCCCGGCATCCTCGGCGTAATGGAAGACCAGTGCGAGGCTCGACTCCTGCGTGGCGTTGAGCCCGAGCACCTTGCTGAGCAGGAGCGGCCCGAACCCGGCGACGGTCGCGCGGATCGGCACGCCGCGGCCGACGCCGCCCAGCGCGAAGTACTCGACGGGGAAGGAGGCCGGCGTCCAGTCCTGTCCGATTCCCGCGGTGCGGGCCAGCAGCTTCTCGCTCGATTCGCCGGGCGTCGCGATACCCGACAGGTCGCCCTTGATGTCGGCGGCGAAGACCGCGACGCCCGCGGCTGAGAGCTGCTCGACGAGCACCTGCAACGTGCGGGTCTTGCCGGTGCCGGTCGCACCGGCGACGAGCCCGTGCCGGTTCGTCATCGCGATCGGGATGCGCACGGGGACGTCGGGCAGCGCGTCGCCGTTGACGAGCGCACCCATCTCGAGCGCCCGCCCCTCGAAGGCGTATCCGGCGCGGATCGCATCGACCTGCGCCTGGTCGAGCGGGCCGGACGCGGCGGCGGGAGCGTTCGCGGATGCCTCGGCGGACGCCTCGGCGGACGCCTCCGCGGGCGCTTCCGCGGGTGCGGATGCCTCGGCGGGTGCTTCCGCGGGTGCGGAGGCCGTCGCGCTCGCGCGCTGCGACGCCTCCTGCGCCTCGGCCGCGGCCTGTTGCGCCTCGGCGGCAGCCTGCGCGAGCTGCGCCGCCTTCTCCGCCCTGCGGATCGCCTCCTGGGCCTGCGCCTGGAGCGCCTCGGCCGCTGCTGCGGCCTGCGCGGCCGCTTCCTTCGCCTGCTGGACCGCATCGTCGGACATGGCCCGATCCTATCGAGGGGTGCTCAGCTTGCGGCCGGCGATTCAGTCCAGGGCGTGCAGGCGTCAGTCCAGGGCGTGCAGGCGTCAGTCCAGGGCGTGCACGCGCACCTCGGATGCCTTCACCGCCAGCCAGACCTCGTCGCCGACCGAGAGGCCGAGTTCGGCGAGCGCGGCCGCCGTCACCTCGGCGGCGAGGGCCGGCCGGTCGAACCGGAGCCGGGCGCCGCCCTGCGCCGGATCGATCGCGACGAGGCGCTCACGCCAGATGTTGCGCAGGCTCGTGCCCTCGGGCCGCTGCACGGCGACGATGACCGAGGCCGGCCGGAACACCGCCGCTGCGGGCTCGCCGTCGCGCAGCGTCTCGCCGCCCTGCCCAGCGAATCGTTCGCCGCCCGCCTGCACCGCACCGTCGCGCACCGTGCCGATCAGCAGGTTGACCCCGGCGATCGCGGCGGTGAACGGGCTGCGCGGCGCCGAGAGCACGCTCGCGGTCGGCCCGTCGTCGACGATGCGCCCGCGTTCGATGACGGCGGTGCGGTCGGCGAGCACGACGGCGTCGAGCACGTCGTGGCTCACGACCACGGCGGAGGTGCCCGACGCGGCGAGCTGCTCACGGAGGAGCCGGCGGATGTCGGTGACGACCTCGACGTCGAGCGACGCGAAGGGCTCGTCGAGCAGGAGTACCGAGGGCGCCGCGGCGAGCGCGCGTGCGATGGCCGCGCGCTGGCGCTGCCCGCCCGAGAGTTCGGCGGGCCGTCGGTCGCCGAGTCCCGAGAGCCCGACGCGGTCGAGCCAGTCCGCGGCGAGCGCTGCGGCGTCGCGCCGGTGCATGCCCGCGGTCCGCGGGCCGAAGGCGATGTTCTGGGCCGCCGTGAGGTGCGGGAAGAGTCGCGGGTCCTGGCCGAGCAGGCCGATGCGGCGCCGCTCCGGCCGCACGTGGGTGCCGGCCGTGACGTCGTCGAGCACGACACCGTCGAGCGCGACGCGCCCTGCGTCCGGTCGCTCGAGGCCCGCGAGCATGCCGAGGATCGTCGACTTGCCGGCACCGTTCGGGCCGAGGAGGGCGAGCACCTCGCCCGGGAGGAGCCCGATCCGGGCGTCGAGCCGGAAGGCGTCGCGCGCGAGCGCGACTTCGGCGGTGAGCGCGCCGCGCGGGGCATCCGACGTGGTGGGCGCACCGGGCGTCGCGCGGACGCGGCGAGCGCCGGTGGCATCCGTCACGTCGAGCTCCCCGGTCGCCAGCCGCGCACGAGCACGAGGATCACGACCGCGACGGCGAGCAGCATGAGCGACAGGGCGACCGCGGTGCCCTGGGTGACGCCCGCGCCGTTGAACGCGGTGTAGATCGCGAGGGGCATCGTGCGGGTCGTGCCCGCGGCGTTGCCCGCGAAGAGCGCGGTCGCGCCGAACTCGCCGAGCGCGCGGGCGAAGCACAGCACGGTGCCGGCGACGAGACCGGGCGCCGCGAGCGGCAGGGTGATGCGGCGGAACGCGGTCCACCGGCTCGCCCCGAGGGTCGCGGCGACGCGCTCGTAGGCGGTGCCGGCGGCGCGCACGGTGCCCTCGACCGAGAGCACCAGGAACGGGAGCGCGACGAACGTCTGCGCGATGATCACGGCCGCCGTCGTGAACGGCAGGCGCAGGCCGACGGCGTCGTCGAGCCACTGCCCGAGCGGGCTGGTCCGGCCGAGCAGGTAGAGCAGGGCGATGCCGCCCACCATCGGCGGCAGCACCAGCGGGATCGTCACCAGCGCCCGAAGCCAACCGGCGAGGCGGCCCGACGCCCGCGCGATCACGAGGGCGAGCGGCACGCCGAGTACCAGGCAGCAGGCTGTGGACGCCGTCGCCGTCGCGAGCGAGAGGCCGAGCGCCTCGACTGCGGCCGGCGAGGTCGCGTCGGCGACGAACGTCGTCCAGTCGACCCGCGCCAGCAACGCCAGGAGCGGGAGGACGAGCACGGCGACGCCGATCGCCGCCGGCACGATGACGAGCGGCGGGATGTCCCGCAGCGTCGCCGTGCGGGTCACGGGGCGCCGAACCCGTGGGCCTCGAGCACCGCCTGCCCCTCGTCGCCGAGCACGAACGCGACGAACGCCGCCGCGACGTCGGACGATGCGGCACCGCGCAGCGCCGCGATCGGGTACGTGTTGACGACCTCGTCGGCGCCCTCTGGCTCGATCGACTCGACGTCGTCGCCCGCAGCGGCCACGTCGGTCGCGTAGACGAGTCCCGCGTCGGCCTCGCCGGACTTCACCTTCGTGAGCACCGCCGAGACGTTCTGCTCCTCGCTGACGGGTGTCACCGACACCCCGTCGAGGTCGAGCAGCTTGCGGGATGCGGCGCCGCAGGGCACCTCGACGGCGCAGAGCACGACCGAGAGGGCAGGGTCGGCGAGATCGTCGATCGTCTCGACGCCGCCGGGGTTGCCGGCGGGAGTCGCGATGCGCAGCGTGTTCGACGCGAACAGCTCGGGTTCGCCGTCGACGAGGTCGGCATCGGTCACGGTCGCCATGGTCCGCTCGTCGGCGGACGCGAACACGTCGGCCGGCGCGCCCTCGACGAGCTGCGTCGCGAGCACCGACGACCCGTCGTAGACGATCGGCAGGACGTCGACGCCGGGGTGGGCCTCCTCGAACGACTCGGCGAGCTCGTCGAAGGAGGCCGTCAGGGACGCCGCGGCGTAGACCGTCAGCTCGCCCTCGAGCTCGGGAGCGGCATCCGCCGACGCGGTCGGCTCGGGCGACGAGCTGTCGCCGGACGTGCCGCCCGTCGCGCAGCCGACGAGCGCGAGCGCGGCGAGGCCGGCGACGAGGATCCCGGCGGCGCGGGACGCACCGCGCGTGGCGGAGCGGGACGGGATGCGAGCGGCGGTGGGGTGGGTGATGCGGCGGGTGTTCAACGGGATCCTTCCGGGGTCTCGACGATGACGGTGGTGGCCTTGACGACGGCGACGGCGAGCGAGCCCGGTTCGAGCCGGAGGTCGTCGACGGCTTCGGCGGACATGAGCGAGACGACGCGGTGGGGGCCCGCCTGGATGTCGACCTGCGCCATGATGCCGTCGCGTTGGATGCGGGTGACGATGCCGACGAACCGGTTGCGCGCGCTGCGGCCGACGCGCGACGGGTCCTCGGCGGCCTCGGCGAGTTCGACGGCGCGGCGGGCGGCGTCGACGCCGTCGACGATGAGCCGGCCGACGTCATCGGTCGTGGCGGCGAGCGTGCCGGCATCGATCCAGCGGCGCACGGTGTCGTCGCTGACGCCGAGCAGGCTCGCGAGTTCTGAAATCCGATAGTGCGGCATGAATGGAAGATTACTTCCGCAGATGCGGAGTTGTCGAGTCGGATGCCGCGCGATGCGCGTCGTCACGTGACCGGGTGCCGAGCCCGCAACCGCCCGGCCGGGTTAGCGTTGAGGCATGTCCCTGCCTCCCCTGGTCGAACCCGCGCCCGCGCTGCCCGCGGGCGAGGTCGGCCGCACCGACCGGCAGCGCCGCCTGCCCGAGCTCGGCGACCTCGGCCAGCGACGGCTCGCGAACGCCCGGGTGGTGGTCATCGGCGCCGGCGGCCTCGGCTCGCCCGCGCTCACCTGGCTCGCCGCCGCGGGCGTCGGCACCATCGGCATCGTCGACGACGACGTCGTCGAGCACTCGAACCTGCACCGGCAGCCGCTGCACGGCATCCACGACCTCGGGCATCCGAAGGTCGACAGCGCCGCCGAGTCGATCGCCCAGCTCGCCCCCGACGCCACCGTGATCCGTCACGGCGTCCGGCTCGTCGCGGCCAACGCCCGCGAACTCCTCTCGGGCTACGACCTCGTGCTCGACGGCACCGACACCTTCGAGACCCGCTACCTCGTCGACGACACGTGCGCCGAGCTCGGCCTGCCGCTGGTCTGGGCGAGCGTGCTCCGGTTCGACGCCCAGCTGTCGGTGTTCTGGGCCACGCCCCCGACCGGCGACGGCGTGCGGTTACGCACGCTGTTCCCCGAGCCGCCCGCGCCCGGCGAGGTGCCCTCGTGCGCCGAGGCCGGCGTGCTCGGCGCCCTCTGCGGGCAGGTCGGCGCGATGATGGCGCAGGAGGCCGTGAAGCTCATCACGGGCATCGGCGAGCCGCTGCTCGGCCGCGTGCTCGTGATCGACGCGCTGCGGGGTCGGCAGCGCGAGATCCCGCTGATCGCGACGTCGGATGCCCCGGCGCCCGCCGCGCGGACAGGCTCCGTGGCACCCGCCTGCGACGTGGCGCCGACGGCCGCCGCGATCCCGCGTGTGGACGCGGTCCGTGTCGGTGTTGCCGGTCGCAGTGCCGCCGGTGGCGGTACCGCTGCGGTCGGTGCCGGCGGTGCCGGTTCGGACCGTCCCGCGGTCGCCCACGTCGACGTCGCCGCACTGACCGAACGCCTCGCGGCGCGCGCGGCCGGGGCCGACGAGTTCGCCCTGGTCGACGTGCGCGAACCCGACGAGGTCGCCGCCGGGGCCATCCCCGGTTCGGTGCCGCTCCCCCTCGGCGAGATCCTGCGAGACCCGGCCGGTGCTCGCGAACGCATCGCGGCCGCGGCCGCGGCGGCAGGGTTGCCGCCGGTGACGGAGGACACCGCGCTCGTGCTGCACTGCCTCGTGGACCTGCGGTCGCGTCGCGGAGCCGCGGCGCTCGCGTCCGCGGGCGAGGCCGTCACGATCGTCGACGGCGGGTACACGGCGTGGCGCGAGGCATCCGACCTCGTCGCAACCGGTGCCGCGTCGGATGCCGATGCCTCGACGGATGCCGGCGCCTCGACCGATGCCCCGGACCGCACCGGCGCCGAGGCCCACGCATGAGCGTCGAACCCACTGCCGCCGCGCAGGAGTCCGCACCCGTCGAGGTCGAGGTGCATCTCGCCGCGATCCTCGACCTCGTCGAGCCGCTCCCGGTGGAACGCGTGCCGCTCGCCGCGGCGCTCGGACGCGTGCTCGCGACCGACGTGATCGCCGTGCAGTCCGTGCCGCGCTTCGACAACACCGGCATGGACGGCTACGCCGTGCGCAGCGCCGACCTGGCGGGTGCCGACGAGGCGAACCCGGTCTCGCTCCACGTCGTCGGCGAGGTCGCCGCGGGCTCGGCGGAGGACCCCGCGCTCGCCGCCGGCCAGGCCGTGCGCATCATGACCGGAGCCGCGCTGCCCAGCGATGCCGACACGATCGTGCCGGTCGAGCACACCGCCGCCTACCGCGACGCCCACGCGTGGGCCGAGGTGGGCGGCGTCGTCGAGGTCGTGACCGAACCCGCGCCGGGCGCGCACGTCCGCCGCGCTGGCGAGGACGTGGCGGCCGGTGCCGTCGTGCTCGAGGCCGGTGCCGTGCTCACGCCCTACCGGCTCGGCGCCGCGGCATCCGCGGGCGTCGGCGAGGTCTCGGTGCGACGCGCGCCGCGGGTCGCGATCGTGGCGACCGGCGACGAACTCGTCGCCCCGGGCGAGACGCCCGCGCGCGGGCAGATCCCCGAGTCGAACTCGGTCCTGCTCGCCGGCGTCGTCGCGGGTGCAGGGGCCGATGTCGTCTCGATCGCGCGGGTCGGCGACGACCCAGCGGACCTGCTCGCCGAACTCGAGCGGCTCGGAGCCGAGCACGCGCCCGACCTCGTGGTCTGCACCGGCGGCGTCTCGGTCGGCGCGCACGACGTGGTGAAGGCCGCGCTCGACGGACGCGGCATCGTCTTCCGCAAGGTCGCGATGCAGCCCGGCAAGCCGCAGGCGTTCGGGCGCCTCGAATCGGGTGCGCTGCTCGCCGGGCTGCCCGGCAACCCGGTCTCGGTCGCGGTGTCCTTCGAGGTCTTCGTGCGACCCGTGCTGCAGGCGATGCAGGGACTTGAGCCCACCGGGGCCGCGCGCACCGAGGCCGAGGTCGTCGACGGCTGGCGCAGCCCGCCGGGCCGTCGCCAGTACATGCCCGTCGCGTTCGACGGTTCGGGCCGCATCCGCCGGGCGACCGGCGGCGGGTCGGGCTCGCACCTCGCCGGCGGACTCGCGCACGCCCAGGGATTCGCGATCGTGCCCGCCGAGGCCGAGGCGGTTCGCGCGGGCGAACGCCTGCCTGTCATGCTGGTCGGACCATGACCGACGCGCCCCGCAGCCCCTTCACGCACCTCGACGATGCCGGACACGCCCGCATGGTCGACGTCACGCAGAAGACGCCGACCGTGCGCAGCGCGACCGCCGAGGGGTTCGTGCGGTGCCCGGCCACGGTCGTCGCGGCGCTCCGCGACGGGACGGTGCCGAAGGGCGACGTGCTCGCGGTCGCCCGCATCGCCGGAATCCAGGGCGCCAAGCGCTGCGCCGAACTGCTGCCGCTCGCGCACGTGATCGGCGTGCACGCGGCATCCGTCGACCTCGAGGTCGTCGACGACGGCGTCGCGATCCGCGCCACCGTCGGCACCGCCGACCGGACCGGCGTCGAGATGGAGGCGTTCACCGCCGTGTCGGTCGCCGCGCTCGCGGTCGTCGACATGGTCAAGGGCCTCGACAAGGACGTCTCGATCGAGGGCGTCCGACTGCTTTCCAAGACCGGCGGCAAGTCGGGCGAGTGGCACCGGAGCTGATCGTGGCCGCTGCCACCCACACGACCGGCGCCGACACGACGGGCACCGACAAGACCGGCACCGACCCGAGCGCCACCGACCCGACCGGCACCGACCCGACGGGCACGACCGCAACCGGTGCCGCCGCCAGCCGGAGCGCTGCGACGGGCGGCCTCGACGCGATCGTGCTCGCCGGCGGCCGTGCCGAACGGCTCGGCGGCGTCGACAAGGGCCGCCTGCACGTCGGCGGCACGGCGCTCGTCGACCGGGTCGTCGCGGCCGCGGCATCCGCCGGCGCGGCACGCATCGTCGTCGCCGGCCCTCGCCCTGCATCCGGCGCGGCGGCCGACGGCGCCGACCTGCGACACGTCGTCGACGACCCGCCCTTCGGCGGACCGCTCGCCGGACTCGCCGCCGCGCTCGACGAGACGGATGCCCCTCTGGTGCTCGTGCTGGCGTGCGACCTGCCGTTCGCGGAGGCATCCGTCGCCGAACTCGCGGCACGGATCTCGGCCGCACGCGAGGCCGACGGCGCCGTGCTCGTCGACGACGACGGCCGCGCGCAGTGGCTGTTCGCCGCCTACCGGCGCGACGCCCTCGCCGCCGGCGTCGCCCGACTCGGCGACGTGCGGGACCTGCCCGTGCGGGCGCTCGTCGGGGCGCTCGACCTCGTCGAGGTGCCGGCGACCGGCGACTCGGCGCTCGACGTCGACCGTTGGGGCGACCTCGCCCGCGCGTCGACGATCGCCGCCGGCGGCGTATCCTCGTCCAGTTCCGTCTCAGAGCCGGGAGGCCGACCCATGTCCGAATCCACGCCCGCCACCCCCGAGGTGCTCGACGACTGGGTCGCCGCGCTCAGCGCCAGGCTCGGCATCGAGGCGACCGACGTCCCCGTCGGCACGCTGCTCGACCTGACCCGCGACGTCGCGCACGCCGTCACCCGGCCCGCGGGCCCGCTCACGACGTTCCTCGTCGGCTACGCCGCAGGTCGCACGGGCGACCTCGACGGCGCCGTGGCGCAGGCCGAGGCGCTCGCGGCCGAGTGGGGTGCACGCTGATGGCGACCGTCCGGTACTTCGCCGGGGCGGCCGACGCCGCCGGCACCGAGCAGGAACGCCTCGACGCGACCGACCTCGGGTCGTTGCGCGCCGCGATGCTCGCCGCGCACGGCGAGGAGCTCGGCCGGGTGCTCGGCCGGTGCAGCCTCCTGCTCAACGGCCGGCGCACCGAGGACGACGCGGCCGCGGTCGGCGACGACGACCTCGTCGACGTGCTCCCGCCGTTCGCCGGCGGCTGAGCGACCGCAGCAGCAGCGCACCAGCAGCGCTGGCGCCGATCGAGTGGGCGCGAATCGCTGTTGCCCAACTCAGGAACAGCGATGATCGCCCACTCGAATCATGTCCGACGCGGGCGGCGGGCGGCCCGCTCAGGTCAGGCCGACCCAGTGGCTGCTGCCGTCGTCGGTCTCCTGCTGCTTCCAGATCGGCAGCTCGGCCTTCACGCGCTCGACGAGCTCGCGACAGATCTCGAAGGCCTGCGCACGATGCGCCGTCGACACCGCGCACACGAGTGCGAGGTCGCCGACCGTCAGCGTGCCGATGCGGTGGCTCACGGCGATCAGCACACCATCCGTCGCGAACCGGTCGGCGATCTCGCGAAGGATGCGCGGCGCGTCGGGGTGCGAGCTGTACCGCAGCTCGACGACGGTGCCCGCGGCCTCCGGGTCGTGGTCGCGGACGACGCCGATGAAGTTCGCGATGGCGCCCGCGTGGGGGTCGGCGACGGCGTCGAGGTGGGCGGCCACGTCGAGCGGTTCGTCGACGACGGCGGTGCGGGGCTCGGAAGCAGGGACCGGGGCATCCGGTGCGGTGGTCATCAGTGGTCGCCTCCGTCGAGTTGGGCGATCGCGTGGGGCGCGATGCGCAGGAGCAGGTCGATGCCGTCGGATGCCCCGCCCGGCGAGCCGGGCAGGTTGACGACGAGTGCGCCGCCCGTCCCGGGCTGGTCGGCGATGCCCGCGATCCCGCGGGACAGGACCGCGGTGGGCACGTGTTCGGCCCCGGTGCGTCGCAGCGCCTCGGGGATGCCGGGCAGCTCGCGGGCCAGCACCGGCGCGGTGCCCTCGGGCGTCCGGTCGCGGGGGCCGAGGCCGGTGCCGCCGCTCGTGACGATCAGGCGCGCGCCGGCGGCGACGGCGTCGCGGAGCGCGGCTTCGACCGAGGCGGCGCCGTCGGGCACGACCCGCGGCTCGTCGACGGCGAAGCCGCCTCCACGCAGCCGCTCGACGAGCACGGGACCGACTGCGTCGGCGCGTTCGCCGCGCGAGCTGCGGTCGGACACGATCACGACGACGGCGGGGGTCATCCTGCCAGCGTAGACGCCGACGGCAACCCCCGGCACCGGGCGGGCGGACCGCCGATACTGGAGTGGATGAGCGATCTCGGACCCGTCTCCCCCGGCCACCGGGCCGACGCCGAGTGGCAGCGCCGCTGGCGCCTGCGTCCCGACGGCGACCCGCGCACGACCGCGTCGAGCGCCCTGCTGCCGGTCACCACGCGGCAGGGCGAACCCGCGATGCTCAAGCTCTCGCGCGTCGCCGAGGAGCAGCGCGGCGGCGTGCTCCTCGAGGCGCTCGACGGGCACGGCGTGGCCAGGGTGCTGCGGCGGAAGGGCCGCGCCATCCTGATCGAGCGCGCGACCGGCATGGGCGACCTCGTCGCGATGGTCGCCGCGGGGCGCGACGACGAGGCGACGCGCATCGTGTGCGAGACGGGCGCGCTGCTGCACGCGGCATCCGCCGACGTGCTCGCGCTCGACGATCCGCCCGAGCTCGTCGACCTGCCCACCTGGTTCCGGCAGCTCTTCGAACGCGCCGACCGGCTCGATCCGTTCCATCGTCGCGGCGCCGACCTCGCCTGGACGCTGCTCGAGGCCCCGCGTGACGAGGTCGTGCTGCACGGCGACCTGCACCACGGCAACGTGCTCGACTTCGGCGAGCGGGGCTGGCTCGCGATCGACCCGAAGGCGCTGTACGGCGAGCGCGCCTTCGACTTCGCGAACCTCCTCTGCAATCCCTCGCACGAGCGGGCGCTGCGACCGGGCCGGCTCGCGCGGCAGCTCGACGTGGTCGTCGCGACCACCGGCATCGATCGCGGGCGGATGCTCGACTGGCTGGTCGCGTGGTGCGCCCTGTCGTCGACCTGGTTCGCGATCGACGGCGACCCGGGGCATGCGCGGTCGGCGGTGGCGATCGGCGAGCTCGCGCTCGCCCTGCGCGCAGGCTGAGCGCGCGGCATCCGCCCCGTTCACAGCGGCGGATGCCGGCGCCCCACCGCGGCTCAGCAGAAGCTGCTGACGCTCCCCCACGCGATCGGTGCCGGCGCGACGCCCTCACGGGCGACCTCGGCCTCGATCAGGCCGTACGACCGGTCGGAGGCGTAGAAGACCTCGTTCGGGTTGTCGAGACCGAACGGCTCGAGGTCGACCACGAAGTGGTGCTTGTTCGGCATCGAGAAGCGGATCTCGACGATCTCGGGCACCGACTCGAGCACCGCCTGGCCCATCTCGAACAGGGTCGTCTGCAGCGCGGCCGAGTAGTTCTCGGTGAAGGCCTCCAGCAGCGTCGCCTTCACGCGGTCGTAGACGGCGTTGTAGTCGACCTCGGCACCGGGCGCGTAGCGCCAGCGGGTCGACACGCTCGTCGCGAGGATGCGGTCGGTCGTCTCGGGCAGGGTCGTGTAGCGGTCGCGCGGGTAGCCCTCGAAGCCGGACCCGGTGGTCTTCAGCACCGTGAGGTCCTTGAGGCCCGCGATGACGTGGCGCTCGTCGCCGTCGACGACGACCGCGGCCGTGCGCACCTCCTGGCCCTTGCGCACGAACGAGTGGTCGTGGTCGGCGCCGTGCGCGACGATGCGCTCCCACGCGTAGCTCTCGGCGAGCCAGCGACCGCCGGTGACCCAGTCGAAGCTCCCGGTGAAGTGGTCGGCGAGCCGGCCGAGGAACGCCTCGGGCGAGCCGACGCCGTCGCGGGCGAACGCGAAGATCGTGTTCTTCTGCGTGTCGGTGGCGACGACGTGCGCGTTGTCGCCGTCGAGGTGCGCGCCCGCGAAGTCGCCGCGGAGCTGCGACGTGACGTTCAGGTCCTCGATCTCGTGGCGGTCGGTGTCGCGGGTGACCTTGACGACGCGGACCTCGGCCTTGCCGTACTGGTTCGCGCCGAGCACGATGCCGCCGGGCACCGCGTTCGCTGCGCCGGGCGTCGTCGCCTCGGGCTGCGGTGCGATCAGGGTGTCGGTCATGGTGTTTCCTCTCTAGCTTCCTCGGTAGGTGGAGTAGGCGAACGGGCTCAGCAGGATCGGCACGTGGTAGTGCCGGGCCTCGTCGTCGACGACGAATGCGAGCTGGATCTCGGGGTGGAACGCGGCGACGTCCTGCGCCTGGAACCAGGCGCCGGTCTCGAACCGCAGGCGGTACTCGCCGGCCGGCACGGACTCGGGCCCCAGGTCGGTGATGCGGCCGTCGGCGTCGGTGACACCCTGCGCGAGCCGGGTCCAGTCGTCGCCGTCGCGCTGCGACAGCTCGACCCCGATGCCCGCGGCGGGCAGTCCCTTCGTGGCGTCGAGCACGTGGGTGGTGATGTGCGAGCGGCTCATGCGGCGATCCGATCGTCCAGGCGCAGCAGCGCGATCTCGCGCAACTGGGCGGCGACGATGGCCTGCTCGGTCACGAGGTCGTTGCCGAGCCGGTCGTGGAGGGCATCGAGGATCTCGGCGGCCGAACGGCCGGCCGCACGGATCAGGAACACGCGGCCGAAGCGGCGCTCGTACTCGGCGTTGCCCTCGGCGAGCGCGGTCAGCACGGCCGCGTCCGAGGGGTCGACACCGGCCTGTTCGGTGCGGGAGTGCTCGGCCTCGGCGTGCGTGCCCCTCGCGCGGTCGCCGATGCGGGGGTGGTGCGACAGCGCCTGCTCGACCTCGGCGGCGGTGAACGGCAGCGCTGCCGCGGCGGCGGCGGCGCGCAGGTCGGACCCGGTCGCGTACGGACGCCCGTCGGCGATCTCGGCGCACCACCGGTTCACGTCGACGCAGGGGCGGAGCTCGGCGATCACGTCGTCGCGATCGGCCTCGTTGAACTGGTCAAGCCGCATTGCCGGCCTCCGTCCCGTCGACGGATGCCCCAGTGGATGCCCCGGCCCCGAGCAGTTCGCGCAGCCGCGCGACGTGCCCGTTCGGGTCGACGTTGTACTCGACGTGGCGTACGACGCCGTCGGCATCGACGACGACGGTCGAGCGGATCAGCCCGTCGAACGTGCGGTCGCCGACGGTCTTCTGGCCCCACGCGCCGAAGGCGCGGGCGACATCGGCATCGGGGTCGGACAGCAGGGTGTACGGCAGCGCCTGCGCGGCCGCGAACTCGGCGAGCTGCTCGACCGGGTCGGGCGAGATGCCGAGCACCCGGTAGCCGGCGGACTCGAACGCCGCGAGGTTGTCGCGGAAGTCGCAGGCCTCGGTCGTGCAGCCGGGCGTGAACGCGGCCGGATAGAAGTAGACGATCGCGGGCGTGCCGCGGACCTCCGAGAGGGTGCGGGCGGTGCCCGAGGCATCCCTGAGCGAGAAGTCGGGCGCGGGCGTGCCGGGCTCGAGCTCGTCGGACGAGGTGATCATGTGGTGCTCCAGTCGGTCGGAACGTGCGCGGCGCGCACGTCGTACGGCGGGGTGGGGGTGGGCCGGGGCGCGGTGGGCGCGCCCCGGCCGGGTGGGCGTCAGCTTCCCCGACGAAGCAGACGACCCTGTCCGCGAGCGTCATCGATCGGCGCGCCGGAGAGCAGCGTGCGCCGAACGACCCCTTCCAGCTCGCGGCCGTCATAGGGGGTGATCGGATGCCGGTGCGCGAGCGCCGCGGCATCCACGGTGAAGGTCTCCTCGGGGGCGAAGACGACGAAGTCGGCGGCGCCCCCCACACGGATGCGTCCCTTGTCGCGAAGGCCGACCAGGTCGGCCGGCGCCGCCGACATCCAGTGGACGACCCGCTCGAGGGGGATGCCCCGGCGGTGCGCCTCGGTCCACATGAGCGGCAGCCCGATCTGGAGCGACGCGATGCCGCCCCAGGCCTGCCCGAAGTCGCCGTCGCCGGCGTACTTCATCTCGGGCGTCGACGGCGAGTGGTCGGAGACCACGAGGTCGATCAGCCCGTCCTCGAGGCCCTGCCAGAGGGCGTCGCGGTTGTCGTCCTCGCGGATCGGCGGGCAGCACTTGAACGCGGTCGCCCCGTTCGGCACGTCCTCGGCCCGGAGGGTGAGGTAGTGCGGGCAGGTCTCGACCGTGAGCCGGACGCCGTCGGCCTTCGCGGCCGCGATCTGCGGCAGCGAGTCGGCCGAGCTCAGGTGCACGATGTGCGCCCGGGCGCCCGTGCGGCGCGCGCGCTCGATGACCTCGGCGATCGCCGCGTCCTCGGCGGCGCGCGGCCTGGATGCGAGGAAGCCGGCGTACTCGGGACCGTGCGCGTGCGGGGCCGCGTCGATGACGTGGCCGTCCTCGGCGTGCACGATGAGCAGCGAGTCGGCCTCGGCGATGACCCGCATCGCCGCCTCCATCTCGTCGGGCGTGACCTCGGGGAACTCGTCGACGCCGGAGTGCAGCAGGAAGCACTTGAATCCGAAGACGCCGGCGTCGACCATCGGTCGCAGCTCGTCGAGGTTGCCCGGCACGACGCCGCCCCAGAAGCCCACGTCGACGCGGACCTGGTCGGCGGCGACCCGGCGCTTCTCCTCCAGCGCCGCCACCGACACGGTCGCCGGGACGCTGTTGAGCGGCATGTCGACGATCGTCGTCACCCCGCCGTGGGCGGCGGCGCGGGTCGCCGAGTCGAAGCCCTCCCACTCGGTGCGGCCGGGCTCGTTGACGTGCACGTGCGTGTCGACGAGTCCGGGCAGTAGCACCTCGTCGTCGGCCAGTTCGACGACGCGCTCGGCCTGCAGGTGCTCGCCGCCCCGGTTGCGCGGGGCGATGCGCACGATCCGGCCGTCGCGGACCGCGACCTCGGCGGCCGTGAATCCGCCCTCGAGCAGCACCCACTCGGCGCGAACGACGAGGTCGTACGGCCGGGCGAGCGCGTCGAGGATGTCTCGGGCGAGCAGCCCGGCCGTGCGCTCGAGGAGCGCGGGCGCGTCGGTCATCGCCTGCTCGGCGTCGGGCTGGAGGTCGAGCAGGGCGCGCACGCCGTCGAGGCCCGCCGCGGAGCTCGCCGCGGGATCGAGCAGCGAGCGCCCGCACACCGCGAACGTCGGGATGCCGGCCGCGGATGCGGCGCGGGCGACCCCGATCGGCGTCTTGCCGCCGAGGCTCTGCGCGTCGAGGCTGCCCTCGCCCGTGATCACCGCGTCGGCGCCCGAGATCGCTTCGGCGAACCCGATGATCTCGAGCACCACGTCGACGCCCGGTCGACGTACGGCGCCGAGCACCGCGATCGCGGCGAACCCGACCCCGCCTGCGGCACCGGCGCCCGGCCGGACCGCCGCTTCGCGCGCCTCGACCTGGATCGCATCGCCGAGGGCGGCGAGCACGTCGACGAGGCGCGCCAGCGCCGCGTCGAGCATCGCCACGTCATCGGCGGTGGCGCCCTTCTGCGGGCCGAACACGGCCGCGGCGCCGTCGGCACCGAGCAGCGGATGGTCGACGTCGCTCGCGAGCACGATCTCGGTGCCGGCCAGGCGGGGGTCGAGCCCGGACAGGTCGACCTCCGCCAGGTCGGCGAGCGCTGCGCCGCCGTCGGGCAGCTCGGCGCCCGAGGCATCCAGGAACCGGGCACCCAGCGCGCGGAGCAGTCCAGCTCCGCCGTCGGTGCACGCGCTGCCGCCGATTGCGAGCACGATCCGCCGGCACCCGGCGTCGAGCGCGCGGGCGACGAGTTCGCCCGTGCCGCGGCTGGACGCTCCGAGCGGGTCGAGCGAGCCCCGAGGCATCCGGTCGAGGCCGGAGGCCCTGGCCATCTCGATCACCGCATCGGTGCCGCGGACCGCGAAGCCCGCGGCGACCGGCGTGCCCACCGGGCCCGTGACCGTCGCGACCCGCAGTTCGTACCCGACGGCGAGCGCCGCATCGATCGTGCCCTCGCCGCCGTCGGCGACCGGGAGCTCGACGACCTCGATCGCGGGGTCGACGCCGTGCAGCCCGGAGGCGACGAGCGACGCCACCTCGCGGGCCGACAGCGACCCCTTGAACTTGTCGGGTGCGATGACGATGCGCATGTCAGGCCCTGGCGAGCGAGAGGATCGCGGTCGGTGCGTCCTCGGGCGACTCGGCGATCGGCTCGAACTCGTTCACCGCGTCGATCTCGGTGCCCATCGAGATGTTCGTCACGCGCTCGAGGATGACCTCGACGACCACCGGCACCCGGTACTCCTCGGCGAGGCGGCCGGCCTCGTCGAACGCGGCGCCGAGCTGATCGGGGTCCTCCACGCGGATCGCCTTGCAGCCGAGGCCCTCGGCGACCTTGACGTGGTCGACGCCGTAGCCCTGGGCGGTGCTGGTGCCGTCCTGCGGGGTGTTGACGTTCTCGAACGCGAGCGACACGTGGTAGTCCATCTGGAAGCCGCGCTGCGACTGGCGGATGAGGCCCAGGTAGCTGTTGTTCACGACGACGTGCACGTACGGCAGGTTGAACTGCGCACCGACGGCGAGCTCCTCGATCATGAACTGGAAGTCGTAGTCGCCCGAGAGCGCGACGACCGTCGAGTCGGGCTTGCCGCGCACGACGCCGAGGGCCGCGGGGCCGGTCCAGCCGAGCGGGCCCGCCTGGCCGGCGTTGATCCACCGGCGGGGTCCGAACACGTGCAGCATCTGCGCGCCCGCGATCTGCGACAGGCCGATCGTCGTGACGTAGGTGGTGTCGGGGCCGAACGCCCGGTTCATCTCCTGGTAGACCCGCTGCGGCTTGATCGGGATGTCCGGGAAGTTCGTCTTGCGCTGCAGCTTCGCCTTGCGCTCGCGCACCTCGTCGGCCCAGCCCGAGTAGTCGGGCAGCTTTCCGGTCAGGGCCCAGCGGCGGGCGACCTCGAGGAAGCGGTCGATCGCCGCTCCCGCGTCGGAGACGATGCCGAGGTCGGGGGCGAACACGCGGCCGATCTGCGTCGGCTCGATGTCGACGTGCACGAAGGTGCGGCCCTTCGTGTACGTGTCGATGCCGCCGGTGTGGCGGTTCGCCCACCGGTTGCCGATGCCGAGCACGAAGTCGGAGGCGAGGAACGACTCGTTGCCGTACCGGTGCGAGGTCTGCAGGCCCACCATGCCCGCCGAGAGGCGGTGGTCGTCGGGGATCGCGCCCCAGCCCATGAGCGTCGGCACGACGGGCACGCCGAGGAGTTCGGCGAGTTCGACGAGGCGGTCGGATGCCCCGGCGTTGATGACGCCGCCGCCTGCGACGATCAGCGGACGCTCGCTCGCGATGAGCATCTCGAGCGCACGCTCGGCCTGGCGGACCGTGGCCGCCGGGTTCACGACCGGCAGCGGCTCGTAGGTGTCGATGTCGAACTCGATCTCGGCCATCTGCACGTCGATCGGCAGGTCGAGCAGCACCGGGCCCGGGCGACCCGAACGCATGAGCTGGAACGCCTTCTGGAACGCGCCCGGCACCTGCGCCGGCTCGAGGACGGTCATCGCCATCTTCGTCAGCGGCTTCGCGATCGACTCGATGTCGACGGCCTGGAAGTCCTCCTTGTGGAGCTTCGAGACCGGCGCCTGGCCGGTGATGCACAGGATCGGCACCGAATCGGCCCAGGCCGCATAGAGCCCGGTGATCATGTCGGTGCCGGCGGGGCCGGACGTGCCGATGCAGATGCCGATGTTGCCGTCGGCGGCGCGCGAGTAGCCGTCGGCCATGTGCGAGGCGCCCTCGACGTGACGGGCGAGGGTGTGCCGGATGCCGCCGTGGGCGCGCATCGCGGAGTAGAACGGGTTGATCGCCGCCCCGGGAAGGCCGAACGCCTCGGTGGCGCCCTCCTTCTCGAGGATGGCCACGGCCGCGTCGACCGTGCGCATGCGGGTCATGTTCGTGTCCTTCGTGGGATTCAGTCGCGGCCGGAGGCGGCGAGGGTGAGCTTGAAGAGTCCGGAGTGGTCGAGCCCGCCGTCGCCGTTGGCGACGGTCGAGCCGACGAGCTGGGCGACCTGGGCGCCGAGCGGGATGACGATGCCGGCCTCGCGGGCGGCACCGGTGACGATGCCGAGGTCCTTGTTGTGCAGCGCGAGGCGGAAGCCCGGGCCGAAGTCGCGGTCGAGCATCTTGCGGCCCTTCTGCTCGAGCACCTTGGAGCCGGCGAGCCCGCCGCCGAGCACCCGGAGGCCGGCCTCGGTGTCGACGCCGTAGGCCTCGAGGAAGAGGATCGCCTCGGCGAGCGCCTGGATGTTGACGGCGACGATGAGCTGGTTGGCCGCCTTGACGGTCTGGCCCGAACCCGACGGCCCGACGTGCACGATGGTCTTGCCGACCGCCTCGAGCACGGGCAGCGCGGCCTGGTAGTCGCCGTCCGAGCCGCCGACCATGATCGACAGCGCGGCGTCGATCGCGCCCTGCTCGCCGCCCGAGACGGGGGCGTCGACGGCGCGCAGGCCGGCTGCGGCGGCCTCGGCCGCGAGCTCCTTGGCGACGTCGGGGCGGATGCTCGACGCGTCGATCCAGAGGGCGCCGGCCGGCGCGTTGGCGATGATGCCGTCGTCGCCGCGGACGACCGCCGCGACGTCGGGCGAGTCGGGGACCATGGTGATCACGACGTCGGCGCGCTCGACCGCGTTCGCGATGCTGGTGGCGCCTCGGCCGCCGGCCTCCACGAGGAGGTCGATGCGCTCCTGGCTGCGGTTGTAGCCGGTGACGGTGTGGCCGGCCTTGACGAGGTTGACGGCCATGGGCAGGCCCATGATGCCGAGGCCGATGACGGTGACGTTGCTCATGCTGAAGTCCTCACGGTGGTGGTGGCGAGCCAGCCGAACGCCTCGTCGGCGGGCGACTGGTACTCGAGGCCGATCGGGCCGGCGTAGCCGAGTTCGCGGCTGCGCTCGACCCACGCGGCGATGGGGAGTTCCCCGGTTCCCGGGGCGCCGCGGCCCGGGGCATCCGCGATCTGGATGTGCCCGAACTGCGCGGCGTGCGCCTCGATCACGGCGGCGACGTCGTCGCCGTTGACCGAGAGGTGGTAGAAGTCGGCGAGCAGGCGCACGTTGTCGGCGCCGGATGCCTCGCGCACGCCGTCGATGACGCGCAGGGCGTCGGCGGCGGTGCGCAGCGGGTAGCGGTCGGCGCCGGAGACCGGCTCGAGGAGCACGGTGCCGCCGATGGCCGCGACGCCCTCGGCCGCGGCCGCGAGGTTCTCGAGCGCGACCGCGTCCTGCTCGGCGGGGTCGACGCCGTCGAGGCGGTTGCCGTAGAGGGCGTTGAACCCGCGGGTGCCGAGCGCCTCGCCGATGGCGGCGACGACGGGGATGTTGTCGCGGAACTCCTTCGCGCGGGCGGGATTGGAGACGAGGCCGCGCTCACCGGCGGGCATGTCGCCGGCGTTGAAGTTCAAGCCGGTGAGCTGCACGCCCGCGTCGCGGATCGCGGCGATGAACGCGTCGACCTCGCGGTCGGCCGGGACGGAGTCCTGGAAGGGCCACCAGAACTCGACCGCGTCGAAGCCGGCGGCGGCTGCGGCGGCCGGGCGCTCGAGCAGCGGGAGCTCCTTGAGGAGGATCGAGCAGTTCACGGTGTACGTCATCGTGCATCCTTCGCGCTGGTGTGGCGTGCGCTTCCTTTTCGTATTGTGGAAGCTAATTTCTATCTGTCGAAAGTAAAGCACGGAGACCGGCATGCGTCAACCACGCGTGGACGACTGATCGACGACCTGTTTCCGGGCAGCGCAAAGCGCCCGACGGCGTGCGCGTGCGCCGGGCGCTTCCCGAGCAGGGGCGGCGGGGTGCCGCGTGCGCTCAGGTCAACCGGATCTGCCGGTTGACGTCCTTGTAGAGCAGGTACCGGAACGGCCCCGGTCCACCCGCATAGCAGGCCTGCGGGCAGAACGCCCGAAGCCACATGAAGTCGCCCGCCTCGACCTCGACCCAGTCGTCGTTGAGGCGGTAGACGGCCTTGCCCTCGAGCACGAACAGGCCGTGCTCCATGACGTGCGTCTCCGCGAACGGGATCGACGCGCCGGGCTGGAAGGTGACGATGTTGACGTGCATGTCGTGCGCGAGGTCGTCGGGGTCGACGAACCGGGTCGTCTTCCACGCGCCGTTCGTGTCGGGCATCTCGCGCGGCTCGACGTCCTGGTCGCGCGTCACGAACGACGCCGGCGGCTCGATGCCGTCGACCGGCTCGTACGCCTTGCGGATCCAGTGGAACCCGGCGAGGGCCGAGCCGTTGTTCGCGAGCGACCAGTCGGCACCGGCCGCGAGGAACGCGTAGCCGCCGGCGGCGAGCACGTGCCGTTCGCCCTCGATGACGAGCGTGAGCTCGCCGGCCGTGACGAACACCACGCCCTCGACGCCCGCCTCGGGCTCGGGCTTCGTTGCCCCGCCGCCCGGTGCGATCTCGACGATGAGCTGCGCGAACGTCGTCGCGAACCCGGCGATCGGGCGCGCGATGATCCAGGAGCGCGTGTCGGTGAACCCGGGCAGGTTGCTCGTCACGATGTCGCGCAGCACGCCCTTCGGGATGACCGTGTAGGCCTCCTTGACGACCGCACGGTCGGTGAGCAGGTCGGTCTGCGCGGGCAGGCCGCCCTTCGGGGTGAAGTACGTCGCGGGCGCGGTGTCGGTCAGGTTCATGGCTGGTCCTCGTTCGTGGAGTGGACGGTCGCGGACGGCGACGACGACGTCGGCGCCGCGAGCCGCGGGTGGGCGAGCAGGGTGAGCGTGCGCCGGTCGACCCCCGTGTCGGCCGTCACCTCGGCGTCGGTCAGGGCACCGCACTGCAGGCCGCGGAGCACGACGTCGGCGAGCGCGCGGGCCGTCGCCGGCTCGTCGAGCACGGCGCCCGGCGTGCGCTCGAGGTAGGCGCGCAACCGCGCCGCGGCCGGGGCGTAGGCGTCGCGATAGAACGCGTACGTCGCGAGGTACCGGGTCGGCAGCTGCGCGGGATGCAGGTCCCACCCCTGGTAGTAGCCGCGTTCGAGCGAGCGGCGCACGAGCCTGGCGTGCAGCGCCCACGCCTCCTCGGCGCGGTCGCCGATGGGCAGGATGTTCGTCGAGCCGTCCGAGAGGCGGACGCCGGTGCCGGCGACCGCGAGCTGCATGACGCCCTTCGCGAGGTCGGCGACCGGATGCTCCATCGACTGGTGGCCGGCGGCGATCTGCAGCGACGCGCTGTAGTCGTAGGTGCCGTAGTGCAGGCCGCTGATGCGGCCGGGTGCCGCGAGCGGCAGCTGCGCGACGGGCGAGCGGCCGTCGGCGCCGAGCACGAGCTGCGGCGTCTCGACCTGCACCTCGAAGCGGATGCGTCCGGGCGCGAGCCCGTGCGCCTGCTCGAGCGCCTCGGCGAGCTGCACCATCGCCTCGACCTGCGCGACGGTCGTCACCTTCGGGAGGGTGAGCACGAGCCCGTCGGGCAGCCCTCCCTTCTCGATGAGCCGGGTGACGAACAGGTCGAGCGTCCGGATGCCCCGAGCCCTGGTCGGCCGTTCGAAGCACTTGAACCGGATGCCGATGAACGGCGGCGCGGTGCCCTCGTCGACGGCTCGTCGCACGCGTTCGGCGGCGAGCCGCACGTCGGCGTCCTCGGTGTCGTCGCCGCGGTCGCCGTAGCCGTCCTCGAAGTCGATCCGGAGATCCTCGATCGGCTCCGTGCGCAGCTTCTCGGCGACCCTCGGCACGACCGCCGCGGCCAGGTCGGCGGGCAGCCCGACGCGGTCGGCGAGCCCGTCGAGCCCGCCGCCCGCCTCGACCGCGGCCAGCGCCTGCTCGCCCCACTCCGCGGCGAGCGCCGGCGTGAACCGGTCGGCGGGCACGTAGACCGTGTGCACGGGTTGGCGCGTGCCGTCGTCGCCGGGATAGGCGCGCTCGAGGAGTTCGTCGGTGTCGAGGAGCCGTGCCTCGACGTCGCGGAGGACGTCGGCACCGAGGGACGCGCCGTGCGCGACCCCTGCCGCCGATTGCGCCTGCCGACCCGTCATCAGTCGACCAGCTCGTACGCGGGCAGCGTCAGGAAGTCGACGTAGTCGTCGTCGAGGCAGATGTCGCCGATGAGGCGTGCTGCCGGCTCGTAGTAGGCGACGAACCAGTCGGGGTCGACCTCGACGCGCAGCTGCTCGACCTCCTCGGCGAGGAGTTCGCGCACCAGGTCGTCGGTGACGAGGCGGCCCGTGTCGGCCAGCACCACGCCGTTGCGCAGCTGCTGCCACACCTGCGAGCGCGAGATCTCGGCCGTCGCGGCATCCTCCATCAGGTTGTGGATCGCGACCGCGCCGTTGCCGGCGAGCCAGGCGGCCGTGTACGCGACGGCGACGTAGAGGTTCGTGCGGAGGCCGGCCTCGGTCGCCTCGCCGGGCGCGCTCGGCACGTCGAGCAGGTCGCTCGCGGCGACCTCGACGTCGGGGCGCTGGCGCTCGAGCTGGTTCGGCCGGTCGCCGAGCACCGCGTCGAACACCTCGCGGCACACCGGCACGAGGTCGGGGTGCGCGACCCACGAGCCGTCGAACCCGGCCTCGGCCTCGCGGGTCTTGTCGGCACGGACCTTCTCGAACGCCGCGCGCGTGACCTCGAGGTCGTTGCGGTTGGGCACGACGGCGGCCATGCCGCCCATGGCGAACGCTCCGCGCCGGTGGCACGTCTTGACGAGCAGCTCGGCGTACGCGCGCATGAACGGCGCGGTCATGGCGACCTGGCCGCGGTCGGGCAGCACGAAGCGCTCGCCCGCGTCGCGGAAGACCTTGATGAGGCTGAACAGGTAGTCCCAGCGGCCGGCGTTCAGGCCGGATGCGTGCTCGCGGAGCTCGTAGAGGATCTCGTCCATCTCGAACGCGGCGGGGATCGTCTCGATCAGCACGGTCGCCCGGATCGTGCCCTGCGGGAGGCCGAGGTGCTCCTGCGCGAACACGAACACGTCGTTCCAGAGGCGCGCCTCGAGGTGGCTCTCGAGCTTGGGCAGGTAGTAGTACGGGCCGTGCCCGCCTGCGAGCAGCAGCTTCGCGGTGTGGTGGAAGTGCAGTCCGAAGTCGACCAGCGCACCGGCGACGGGCTCGCCGTCGACGAGCAGGTGGCGCTCGGGAAGGTGCCAGCCGCGAGGGCGGGTGACGACGACGGGCCGGCGCACGTCGGTGCGCAGTGCGTACTCCTTGCCGGCGGGCGAGGTCCAGGCGAGCGTTCCGCGTGCGGCGTCGCGCAGGTTGCGGATGCCGGTGATCACGTTGTCCCACGTCGGGGTCATCGCGTCCTCGAGGTCGGCGAGCCAGACGCGGGCGCCGGAGTTGAGCGCGTTGATGGCCATCTTCGCGGGCGACGCGGGCCCGGTGATCTCGACCCGGCGGTCGCGGAGCGCCTCGGGCGCCTCGGCGACGACCCAGTCGGACTCGCGGACCTCGCGGGTCTCCTCGAGGAAGTCGAGGGTGCCGGTCTCGGCGGCCGTCGCGCGGCGGACCGCGCGGCGCTCGAGCAGTTCGCGTCGGCGCGGCTCGAAGCGGCGGTGCAGGGCCTCGACGAGCGCGAGGGCCTCGGGGCTCAGGATCTCGGCGGCGCCCTCGACGCCGGCAGGACGGACGATCTCGATGCTCACGCGGCGACCTCCTCGTGCCGTGCGCCCGATCCGGCCGTTTCGGCCGCATCGGCCGGTTCGACCCTCCCGGCATCCTCGCCCCGTGCGGCCGCGCCCGCAACCGCCTCGGCCACCGCGCGCGACACGTTGGGGTCGAACACGCTCGGGATGATGCGGCTCGCGTTGAGCTCGTCGGCGTGGACGCACGAGGCGATCGCCTCGGCGGCGGCGACGAGCATCTCGGGCGTGATGTCGACGGCTCCGGCGTCGAGCAGCCCGCGGAAGAACCCGGGGAACGCCAGCACGTTGTTGATCTGGTTGGGGAAGTCGCTGCGACCGGTCGCGACGACCGCGGCGTACCGGGCGGCCAGGACGGGGTCGACCTCGGGGTCGGGGTTGGCCATGGCGAAGACGATCGCGTCGCCGGCCATCGACGCGAGCTCGGCCTCGCCGAGCAGGTCGGGGGCGCTGACGCCGATGAAGACGTCGGCTCCCACGAGGGCCTCGGCGAGCGTGCCCGTGACGCCGTCGGCGTTGGTGTGCTCGGCGATCCACGCGCGGTGCTCGTCGTCGTACCGCTCACCGCGGTGGATGACGCCGGCGCGGCCGGCGGCCACGATGTGGCGCGCACCCTCGATGAGCAGGAGCTGGATGATCGCGTGGCCTGCTGCACCGACCCCGGAGATCACGATGCGGACCTCGTCGAGTCGCTTGCCGACGACGCGCAGCGCGTTCACGAGCGCGGCGAGGGTCACGATGGCGGTGCCGTGCTGGTCGTCGTGGAACACGGGGATGTCGAGTTCCTCGCGCAGGCGGCGTTCGATCTCGAAGCAGCGCGGGGCGGCGATGTCCTCGAGGTTGATGCCGCCGTAGACGGGCGCGATCGCCTTGACTGTGCGGATGATCTCCTCGGTGTCCTGCGTGTCGAGCGCGACGGGCCAGGCATCGACGTCGGCGAACTGCTTGAACAGGGCGGCCTTGCCCTCCATCACGGGGATGGATGCCTCGGCGCCGATGTTGCCGAGGCCGAGCACGGCCGACCCGTCGGTGACGACGGCGATCGTGTTGCCCTTGACCGTGAGGCGACGGGCATCCGCCGGCTTCTCGGCGATGGCGAGGCAGACGCGGGCCACGCCGGGCGTGTACGCGCGGGAGAGGTCGTCACGGTTGCGCAGGGGCGACTTGGGCACGATCTCGAGCTTTCCGCCGGCGTGCATGCGGAAGGTGCGGTCGGCGACGTCGAAGACCTCGACGCCCTCGCGTGCGGCGAGGACGGCGGCGACGCGGTCGGCGTGCTCGGTGCTCGCGGCGTAGCAGGTGAGGTCGACGAGCACGCGATCGGGCGTCGACTCGCTGACGTCGACCGCGGTGACCACGGCTCCGGTCTCGGCGACGGCCTGCACGAGTTCGCTCGTCGCGGTCAGGCCGGCCGGTGTGCCGACGCGGAGCTGGATGGAGTAGCCGGGACTGGGATTCGCCATCGGATCGTCTTTTCTCGAGCGTCAGGCCGCTCGCTCAGCCGTCGGCCGGGGCGCTTCCGTGCGACATCCGGTCGATGAATTTCGTATCACGGACATTATTATCTGTATTTCGGAAACGCAAGTCGGTGCGGGCCGATCGTCCACCTGACCGCATCGGCGTGTGCGATATCGTGAGCGAACCCCGATTTCCGCGATGCGGATACTTCATCCACACGATCCCAGGAGACCGCGACATGGCGGAAGCCGAAGGCGTCAAGTCCGTCGCCCGAGTGTTCGACCTGCTCGAACTCATCGCCGACGCCGGCGGAGACGTCACCCTGAGCGAGCTGTCGACGATGGCCGAACTCCCCCTCCCCACCATCCATCGACTGCTCCGCACGCTCGTGTCGCTCGGGTACGCCCGCCAGCTCGCGAACCGTCGCTACGCGCTCGGCCCGCGCCTCGTGCGCCTCGGCGAGGTCGCCAATCGCCAATTCGGCCAGATCGCCCGCCCCCAGTTGAAGCAGCTCGTCGAGCGACTCGGCGAGACCGCCAACCTGGCCACCCTCGACGGCGACCGCGTGATCTACGTGTCGCAGTCGCCGTCGCCGCACGCGATGCGCATGTTCACCGAGGTCGGCCGCCGCTCCTACCTGCACTGCACGAGCGTCGGCAAGGCGATCCTGGCCGAGCTTCCAGAGGAGCGCGTCCGCGAGATCGTCTCGCGCACGGGCCTGCCCGCCGAAACCGAGCACTCGATCACCTCGCTCGACGCGTTGCTCGAGGACCTCCACAGGGTGCGCGAGCGCGGCTACGCCATCGACGACGGCGAGCAGGAGATCGGCGTGCGCTGCTACGCGATGTCCGTGCCCGGCGCGCCCGTGCCGACCGCGGTGTCGGTATCGGGTCCGGTCGCCCGAGTCGACGACGCGTTCGCGGAGCGCGCCATCCCGGTGCTGCGCGAGGCCGCCGGCGAGATCGGCGTGCTCGCCTCGATCACGTAGGACCGCACGCGCTCGCGCTCGACCACGCCCTCACGAAACGCCGCCGGCTCCGCCCGGCGGCGTTTCGTGCATCGCTGGGGCGGCCGCGCGGCAGGGCGCGTCGCGTCGCCCGAAGTGCTGGATTCAGGAAATCGAACGCAGATCAGGACCGAATCCACCTATCCCTCCTGATTGGCTTTCGATCTCCTGAATCCAGCACTGGCGGCAGGACAAGCGCGCGCTTGACGCATCCGCCGCTCTCGCATACTCTTTCCGGACCACAGAAGTTGGTTTCCATATCTCGGAACTCCATGGAGGAGGGTGGCAATGATGCTCCAAGCGACGACCTCGACCCCCGCGGCGGATGTCCGCGTCAGCGTCTCCTCCCTCTATGCGAGCGTCGACGTCGACCCGGACATCCACATCCCGGAGCGACGCATGACCACCGGGCGATTCACGAGACTGCTGCGCCGAACCCTCGGCCGGCGGCGCCTCGCGGCCGCCTGAATCCGGATCGCGGAAACCCGCCGTCGGGATCCGAGAACGCACACAGCCGTGCGGAGTATCATCGGCAGATTCGACGGATGTCACCGAGGCATCCGGCGGATGAGGCGCGATGTCGGGCCGAACTGCTGAGGGATTTCGAGAGTCCGACGCCGGTCGCCCCGACCGGCAGCGCCAGAACCGAGGAGCTCGTCATGCAACACACCGCCGTCAACGTCAACGGGCAGCCCCGCCCGCTCGAGGGGGTGGCGTCGCACGCCACCGCACTCGACTGGCTGCGCGACACCGGCCTCTCCGGCAGCAAGGAGGGCTGCGCCGAGGGCGAGTGCGGCGCCTGCGCGATGCTCCTCGCGACGCCGACGCCCGAGGGCGGCACCGCGTGGACCCCCGTGAACGCATGCCTCGTTCCCGTCCTCGCCCTCAACGGCCAGGAGATCGTGACTGCCGAGGGCCTCGGCGACGTCGAGGCCCTCCACCCCGTGCAGGAGAAGCTGGCCGAGGCCGGCGGCTCGCAGTGCGGCTACTGCACCCCGGGCTTCGCATGCAGCATGGCCGGCGAGTACTACCGCGCCGACCGCGAACCATCCGAGCACGGCGAGGACTGCCCCGAGCACGGCGCCAACGGGTTCGACCTGCACGCGCTCAGCGGCAACCTCTGCCGCTGCACCGGATACCGCCCGATCCGCGACGCCGCCTACGCCCTCGGCGAGCCCGAGGCCGGCGACCCGCTCGCCGAGCGACGCGATCGGCCGGCCCCCGCGCCGGTCCCCACCGACCACGAGGTCGACGGCGCGCGCTTCATCCGGCCGGCGACGCTCGCCGAGGCGCTGCGACTCCTGGCCGACGAGCCGGATGCCACGCTGGTCGCGGGCTCCACCGACTGGGGCGTCGAGGTGAACCTCCGCGGCCGTCGCGCGCCGCTCGTCGTCGCGATCGAGCAGCTCGAGGAACTCCGCACGCTCGAGGTCGGCGCCGACGTGATCGAGATCGGTGCGGCGTTGCCGCTGTCGGAGGTCGAGCAGCGCCTCGCCGGCGAGGTGCCGTTGCTCGCGCAGCTCTTCCCGCAGTTCGCGTCGCGGCTGATCCGCAACCGCGGCACCATCGGCGGCAACCTCGGCACCGGCTCCCCGATCGGCGACACCCCGCCGGCACTGCTCGCCCTCGAGGCGAAGGTCGTGCTCGCCCGCATCGACGGCGAAGCCGTCGTCGAGCGCGAGGTGGAACTCGCCGAGTACTTCACCGGCTACCGCCAGACCGTGCGACGCAGGGACGAGCTGATCCGGGCCATCCGCATCCCGCGTCCGCTGGCCCGGGTCACGGCGTTCCACAAGATCGCGAAGCGCCGCTTCGACGACATCTCGAGCGTCGCCGTCGCGTTCGCGCTCGACATCGAGGGCGGCGTCGTCACGCGCGCCCGCATCGGCCTCGGCGGCGTCGCCGCAACGCCGCTGCGCGCGCTCGCCACCGAGCAGGCGCTCGTCGGCAAGGTCTGGAACGTCGCCACCATCCGCGCCGCCTCGGCGATCCTCCGCGGCGAGGGCACGCCGATGTCCGACCACCGGGCGAGCGCCGACTACCGCTCGCTCATGCTCGGCAGCGCCCTGCTGAAGCTCTACAGCTCGACCGTCATCGATCAGTCCGGCACCGACTCGAAGGAGGCCTCCGCATGAGCGCCCTCGCCGATCGCCCCGCGAACCCCGTCGTCGGCCTCCGCGCCGCGCACGAGAGCGCCGCCCTGCACGTCACGGGCGCCGCCATGTACACCGACGACCTCGCCGCGCACACCGCGGGCGTGCTCACCGCCTGGCCCGTGCAGTCCACGAACGCCCACGCGAACGTCACGATCGACGTCGCTCCCGCGTACGACGTGCCGGGCGTCGTGCGCGTGCTCACGGCCGAGGACGTCCCCGGCATCAACGACGCCGGCATCAAGCACGACGAGCCGCTGTTCCCCACCGAGTCCATGTTCAACGGGCACGCGCTGGTCTGGGTGCTCGGCGAGACGCAGGAGGCCGCGCGCCTCGGCGCCGCCGCCGTGCGGGTCGACTACGAGCCGCTCCCCTCCTACATCTCCGTGCGCGACGCCATCGCGGCGGAGTCGTACCAGGGCATCGCCCGCACGGTCAGCCGGGGTGACGCGCCGGGCGCCATGGCGGGCGCGGCCCACGTGTACGAGGGCGTCACCGAGTTCGGCGGCCAGGAGCACTTCTACCTCGAGACGCACGCGTCGCTCGCGCTGCGGGACTCCGAGGGCCAGTACTTCGTGCAGTGCTCGACGCAGCACCCGTCGGAGACGCAGGAGATCGTCGCGCACGTGCTCGGCATCTCGTCGAGCGAGGTCACGGTGCAGTCGCTGCGCATGGGAGGCGCGTTCGGCGGCAAGGAGATGCAGCCGCACGGGTTCGCGGCGATCGCGGCCCTGGGCGCGAAGCTCACCGGCCGGCCCGTGCGACTGCGCCTCAACCGCACGCAGGACATCACGATGACCGGCAAGCGCCACCCGTTCCACATCACCTGGCGCGCGGGCTTCGACGCCGACGGCTTCATCCAGGCCCTCGAGGCCACCCTCACCGCCGACGGCGGGTGGAGCATCGACCTCTCCGAGCCGGTGCTCGGCCGGGCGCTCTGCCACCTCGACAACGCGTACTGGATCCCCAACGTGCTCGCGCACGGCCGCATCGCGAAGACGAACAAGACGTCGCAGACCGCGTTCCGCGGCTTCGGCGGCCCGCAGGGCGTGTTCCTCATCGAGGACATCCTCGGCCGGGTCGCGCCGCAGCTCGGCATCGACCCGATCGAGCTGCGCCGCCGCAACTTCTACCGGCCGGGCCAGTCGACGCCGTACGGCCAGCTCGTCAAGGACGCCGACCGCATCTCGACGATCTGGGGCCAGCTCGAGTCCGAGTCCGACGTCGCCGCACGCCGCGCGGAGATCGAGGCGTTCAACGCGCAGAGCCCCGACGTGAAGCGGGCCCTCGCGATGACCCCGGTGAAGTTCGGCATCTCGTTCAATTTCGCCGCGTTCAACCAGGCCGGCGCGCTCGTGCACGTCTACAAGGACGGCTCGGTGCTGATCAACCACGGCGGCACCGAGATGGGCCAGGGCCTGCACACGAAGATGCTGCAGGTCGCCGCGACCGCGCTCGGCCTCGAGCTGCACCAGGTGCGGCTCGCGCCGACCCGCACCGACAAGGTGCCGAACACCTCGGCGACAGCGGCGTCCTCGGGTGCCGACCTCAACGGCGGTGCGGTGAAGAACGCGTGCGAGCAGATCCGCGAGCGCATGGCCAAGGTGGCCGGGCGCCGGCTCAACGTCGACGAGCGCGACGTGCGCTTCGAGGGCGGGTTCGTCACGGGTCTCGGCAACCGCGAGCAGCGCCTGACCTTCGCCGAGGTCGCGAACGCCGCCTACCTGCAGCGCGTGCAGCTGTGGGCGGCCGGCTACTACCGCACCGAGGGGCTGCACTGGAACCCCGATCTCATGCAGGGTTCGCCGTTCAAGTACTTCGCCTACGGCGCGGCGGCGACCGAGGTCGAGGTCGACGGGTTCACGGGCGCGTACCGCATCCGCCGCGTCGACATCGTGCACGACGTCGGCGACTCGCTCTCGCCCATGCTCGACATCGGCCAGATCGAGGGCGCGTACGTGCAGGGCGTCGGATGGCTCACGCTCGAGGAACTGCGCTGGGACGAGACCGACGGCCCGAACCGAGGTCGCCTGCTCACCCAGTCGGCGTCGACGTACAAGCTGCCGAGCTTCTCGGAGATGCCCGAGGAGTTCAACGTGCGCCTGTTCGAGGACGCCCGCGAGGACGGCGCCGTGTACGGCTCGAAGGCCGTCGGCGAGCCGCCGTTCATGCTCGCCTTCAGCGCCCGTGAGGCGCTGCGCGAGGCGGTCGCCGAGTTCGGCCCGGCCGGCCACTCGGTGGACCTGGGTTCGCCGGCCACGCCGGAGGCCGTGTTCTGGGCCGTCGAGGCGGCGCGCGGCGCATCCGGCGAGGCATCCGTCGGCGAGACGACCGCAGCCGGAGCGGCGGATGCCGAGGCGACCGCCGTCGAGGACGCGGCCGGCGCCGACGTGCTCGTGCCCGCCGGCAGCTGAGGGGTTCGCGCACCATGGACTGGATCGACGAGCTCCACCGGTTGCGGGCCGCGCGCCTGCCGGCCGTCGTCGTGACGATGGCCATGGTGCGCGGGCACGCGCCGCGCAACGGCGGCGCGAAGATGGTGGTCTCCCCCGACGGCGTCTTCGGCACCGTCGGCGGGGGCAACCTCGAGCAGACCGCGATCGAGCGCGCGCACGACCTGCTGGGTTCGGGCGCCGCCGAGCCCGAACTGCTCACGCTGACGCTCAGCGACAAGGCGAACACCGACTACGGCGTGCAGTGCTGCGGAGGCGAGGTCACGATGATGCTCGAACCGGTGCGGGTCGTGCCCGCCGTCGCGATCTTCGGCGTCGGGCACGTCGGACTCGAGCTCGCCCGCATCCTCTCGCGACAGGAGCTCGACCTGCACCTCGTGGACTCGCGCGCCGAGATGCTCGCGCCCGACCGCATCGGCGTTCCAGGGCGCTCGGGCGTGCTCGCCGACGCGGTCGCCTCGGTGACCGTGCGGCATGCGCCCGTGCCCGAGTCGGCGATCGCCGACCTGCCGGCGGGCGCGCACGTGCTGATCATGACGCACGACCACGTGGAGGACCTCGCGATCACCGACATGTCGCTGCGCGCCGAAGGGCTCGGCTCGATCGGACTCATCGGCTCCGCGTCGAAGTGGTCGCGGTTCCGCGTGAAGCTGCGCGACCTCGGCCACGACGACCGTTCGCTCGAACGGGTCACGACGCCGATCGGCATCCCCGAGGTCGCCGGCAAGGCTCCCGCGACGATCGCGGTGAGCGTGGCCGCGAAGATCCTGCAGCTCGTCGAGGCGGGCGCAGCGACATCCGAATCGGATGCCGCGCCGGGGTCGGATGCGGCGCCGGATGCCGCGCCGGGGTCGGATGCCGGCACTCGGGCGAACTCGGACACCGAATCGGATGCCGCCGCTCGCGGCTCGGCCGCCGCGGCGGGCGCCGAATCGTGACCGCGCCGCGCACCGCGGTCGTGACCGGTGCCGGCAGCGGCGTCGGCCGCGCCTGCGCGGCGGCCCTGCTCGACGCCGGCTGGCACGTGACGCTCGCCGGGCGACGTCCCGCACCGCTCGACGCGACCGCGGCGGGGCGCCGGACGGCACTCGTCGTACCGACCGACGTGACCGACGCCGCACAGGTCGCCGACCTGTTCGCGCGCCACGAGTCGCGGTTCGGCCGCCTCGACCTGCTCTTCAACAACGCGGGCGTGTTCGGCCCGGCCGCCGACGTCAGTGAACTCTCGCCCGACGACTGGCAGGCGACCTTGGCGGTGAACCTCACCGGCGCGGTGCTCTGCGCGGGCGAGGCCTTCAGGCGCATGTCGGCGCAGCGGCCGAGCGGCGGGCGCATCATCAACAACGGATCGGTGTCGGCCCAGGTGCCTCGTCCGCGATCGGCGGCCTACACGACGACCAAGCATGCGATCGCGGGGCTCTCCAAGACGATCGAGCTCGACGGACGCCGGCACGGCATCACGTGCACCCAGCTCGACCTCGGCAACGCCCGTACCGAGCTCATCGACGCACTCGTCGGCGACGGCGCCCTGCAGGCCGACGGGTCGCGTGCGGTCGAGCCGACGATGGATGTCTCGGCCGTCGCGGCCCTGGTGCTCGCCATCGCGCAACTGCCCGCGGAGGCGAGCGTGCCGAACCTCACCGCGACCGCCGCGGGCATGCCGTACATCGGACGGGGCTAAGCCCCGAGCCGGTCGGCGCTCGAGCGGTTCAGGCCTCCGCCGACCCGCGCCGACGTGCCCGCACGAACGCGAACGGCAGAGTGCACAGCGTGATCGCGGCGGCGGCGGCGGCGGCGAGCGCCCAGCCGAACCCGGTCGCCGCGGCGATGGCTCCGGTGACGACGGCCCCGAGGCCGGTGCCCGCGTCGAAGCCGACGTTCCACGCTGCGGAGGCGACGACCGCGTCGCGCGGCGCCACGGCGGAGAACGACTGCACGAGGGTGAGGTTCTGCAACCCGCCGTAGGCGATGCCGATCAGCACGGCCCCGACGGGCACGGCGGCACCGGCAACGCCCTGGGTGAGGAGCCCGGGCGCAACCGCTGCCGCCACGATCGTGAGTCCGACGACGGCGACGATCACGAGCGGCCACGTCAGCCTCGACGGACCCAGGCGATCGGCCAGCCCGCCCACGAGCCACCTCGTGAGCGCGGCGGTCGCCGTCAGCAGCACGAGCCCGACCGTGACCAGCAACGCGTCGTCGAGCATCTGCGGCAGGAACGTGATGATCGCCCCGCCCGCCAGCGTGGCGCCGAGCAGCAGCACCACCGGGGGCACCAGACCGCGGAAGCGCGCGAACACGTGTCCGTGCTCGAGGTGCTCGGCGGGGGGATGCGGCGGGCGAGCCCGGATGCGCGCCGCCAGCACGAGCGCGGGCGCGATGCCGAGCACGGGCACGGCACCGCAGGCGAGCACGACCGGGGCGCCGAACTGCTCGACGAGCCACGGCCCGAGGGGGAGCACGATCACCTGCGGCCCCGCGATCGCGAGTCCGAACGCGCCGATCGCCCGTCCCCGCCGCGCGGGTTCGACGAGCTCGGCCACGGCGGCGCTGCCGGCGACGGTGATCACCGCGAACCCCATGCCGCGCACCGCAGACCAGGCGAGCACGGGCCCGAGCTCGGCGGAGAGCAGGTAGCCGAGGGCCGGGGCGCCGAGCAGCACGAGGCCGACGACGAGCACCGGGCCCCACCCGAACCGTCGGAGTGCGGCGGGCACGAACCCCTGCGCGAGCACGGTGGCGAGCATGAACACGCCCGTGACGAAGCCGGCGCCCGCGGCATCCGCCCCGCCCGACACGGCCCACAGCGGGGCGACGGGCAGCAGCACCGAGTACCCGGCGAACGCGAGCGCGACCGTCGCGATGAGCGGCGGCATGCCGGGCGCCCGCCAGACCGAGACGGGCCGCACGGCCTCGGGCGCGGGGGCATCCGATCGGTCGGCGGGTGCGGGATGCGGATCCATGGAACTCCTGTCGGACGCACCGCCGCCCCGGCAGGCGAACCTGCCGGGGCGGCGGTGGGCTGGTACTTCGGATGCTACGCGCCGAGGAGCGCCTCGATGGGTCCGCGGACGAAGTAGAGCAGGAAGCCCGCCGCCACGACCCACAGCAGCCAGTGCACCTTGCGGGCACGACCGGCCGCGGCGTTCACGAGCGCCCACGAGATGAACCCGACGCCGATGCCGTTCGCGATCGAGTACGTCAGCGGCATCGTGACGATCGTCAGGAACGCCGGGAGGGCGACCGCGAAGTTCGTGAACTTGATCTCCTTGACCTGCGCCATCATCATCGCGCCGACGACCACGAGGGCAGCCGAGCCGACCTCGATCGGCACGACGAGGGTGAGCGGCGTGAGGAACATCGACAGGAAGAACAGGCCACCGGTGACGAGCGAGGCGAGGCCCGTGCGGGCACCCTCGCCGATGCCCGCCGCGCTGTCGACGTACACCGTCGCCGACGAGCTCGACGTCGCGCCGCCGATGATGGCGCCGGCACCCTCGACGACGAACGCCGAGCGCAGGCGGGGGAACGTGCCGTCCTTCTGCGCGAGTCCGGCGTTCTTCGCGAGACCGGTCATCGTGCCCATCGCGTCGAAGAAGTTCGTGAACACGAGGGTGAAGATGAGCATCACGGCCGCGAGCGCGCCGATCCGACCGAACGCCCCGAACAGGTCGAACTGGCCGACGAGGCCGAAGTCGGGGATCGTGACGATCGACGTCGGCAGCTCGGGGATGGTCATGTGCCAGCCGCCCGGGTCGCTGAAGCTCGGGCCGAGCTTCAGGATCGACTGCGCCACGATCGCGAGGACCGTGCCGACGACGATGCCGATCAGGATGCCTCCGGGCACGCGCCGGGCGACCAGGATGCCGATGACGACGAGCGTGACGAGGAAGACCAGCGTCGGCACGGATGCGATCGAGCCGCCGTCGCCGAGTTGCACGGGCGGGCCGCCCGGGGTGCGCGTGACGAAGCCGGAGTCGACGAACCCGATGAAGGCGATGAACAGGCCGATGCCGACCGTGATCGCGGCCTTCAGCGCCTGCGGCACCGCGCGGAAGATCGCGGTACGCGCGCCGGTGGCACCGAGCAGCACGATGATGACGCCGTTGATGACGACGAGGCCCATGGCCTCGGCCCAGGTGACCTGCCCGACGACCGAGACGGCGAGGAACGAGTTGATGCCCAGGCCCGCGGCGATCGCGAAGGGCATCCGGGCGAAGATGCCGAACAGGGCGGTCATGAGGCCGGCCGTCAGGCCGGTCACGGCGCCGACCTGTGCCGGGTTGAGGAACTGGCCCGAGACGTCGGTGGCGTTCTCGCCACCCAGGATCAGCGGGTTGAGGATCACGATGTACGCCATCGTGAAGAAGGTGACGACGCCGCCGCGGATCTCGCGGGAGACGGTCGAGCCGCGGCGGGTGATCTCGAAGAAGCGGTCGAAGGCGCTCGGCGCCTTGCCGTTCTCCTGCTTCGGGGCCGCGTTGTCCGTGCCGTCGTCGACGGCTGTGGGTTGTGACACGTGTTGCCTCCAGATGAGGTTCGACCGAGGTCGAAGTCAGTAGTCGATGCGGGTGGTGTTCTGGTTCCACTCGGTGAACGGCGCGACCCTGCGCTCGTCATCGAGGGGGATCCGATCCACGGGCATGATCCG
The DNA here is from genome assembly GCF_004006235.1 of Agromyces sp. LHK192. NCBI lineage: Bacteria > Bacillati > Actinomycetota > Actinomycetes > Micrococcales > Microbacteriaceae > Agromyces > Agromyces sp. LHK192. The sequence goes on along the minus strand of NZ_CP034753.1, from coordinate 1,126,912 downwards.
TCGGTCTTCCGGGCCGCCCTCGAAGTAGCGGTAGAAGACGGCGTCGTCGAACCCGGCGTCGGCGGCATCGTCGCGGTCGGCGGCGAAGTACACGCGGTCGAGACGCGCCCAGAGGGAGGTCGCGAGGCACATCGGGCAGGGCTCGCAGCTCGTGTAGAGCGTCGCGCCCGTGAGGTCGAACGTGCCGAGCCCCTGGCAGGCGTTGCGAATCGCCGTCACCTCGGCGTGCGCCGACGGGTCGAGGTTCGCGGTCACCCGGTTGACGCCCTCGAAGACCCGGCCGTCGGCGGAGACCACGATGGCTCCGAACGGGCCGCCGCTGTTGCGGACGTTCTCGGTGGCGATGTCCACCGCACGGAGCAGGTAGTCGGCGGCGAGACGTTCGCCGTCGGATGCGCCTGCGGCGGGCGGGAGGGTGATGCCGATCGTTTCCATGGGGAGAGCTTCCTTGCTGCACGTGCCGGCTCAGCGAGGCATCCCAGATGGGAGTTGGATCCTCGTCGATCCGGCGGCGGTGTTCCGTCTGGTGGATGGGTCGCCGGCGCTTCGTGGGGTGGGCGACGTCGTCGACAGTACCAACGGATGCTGGGAATGCCAAGTTTTTCGAAATCTTTTTTCTGGATCGTGAAATTGCCCGGAACGTGGTCAAATGGTGTGGACTGGAGTCCTCGACTCCTGTCGACTCCGAGACGACGACGATGACCCTCACCGATCCCGCGATCGCGCCTGCCGCGCCCACCACACCGGATTCCGCTCCGACGGACCCCGGCCACTCGCGTGCGCGGACGATCACCCGGCTGCCGTCGTCCGGCCTCACCGATCGCCGCGGACGCGGCCTGCGCGACCTGCGCATCTCGATCACCGATCGCTGCAACTTCCGCTGCGTCTACTGCATGCCGAAGTCCGTGTTCGGGCGCGACTACGCGTTCCTCGACCGCGACGAGCTGCTGAGCTTCGAGGAGATCACCCGCATCGCGCGCGCGGCCGCCGCGCACGGCGTCGAGAAGCTGCGCCTGACCGGCGGCGAGCCGCTCCTGCGCCGCGGCATCGAGGAGCTCATCGCCCAGCTCGCGGAGCTGCGCACCCCCGACGGACGCCCGCTCGAGATCGCGCTCACGACGAACGGCGCGGCCCTCGCGGTCAAGGCGCAGTCGCTGCGCGACGCCGGGCTCTCGCGCGTGACGGTCTCGCTCGACTCGCTCGACGACGCTCGCTTCCAGGCGATGAACGACGTCAAGTTCCCCGTCGGCCGGGTGCTCGACGGCATCGACGCCGCGCACGCAGCCGGCCTCGGGCCGATCAAGCTCAACATGGTCGTCAAGCGCGGCATGAACGACGACGAGATCCTGCCGATGGCCCGTCACTTCAAGGGCACGCCGTACACGCTGCGGTTCATCGAGTACATGGACGTCGGCAACTCCAACGGCTGGTCGCTCGACGAAGTCGTGCCGTCGAGCGAGATCGTCGAGCGCATCGGCCGCGAACTCCCCCTCGAACCCGCCGCGCCGACCGCGCCGGGCGAGACCGCCGCCCGTTGGCGGTACGCCGACGGCGAGGGCGAGATCGGCGTGATCTCGAGCGTCACGAACGCCTTCTGCGGCACCTGCAATCGCGCACGCCTGTCGACCGAGGGGAAGCTGTTCACCTGCCTCTTCGCGACCGACGGCCACGACCTGCGCGCGCTCCTGCGCGGCGGCGCCTCCGACGACGAGCTCTCCCAAGCGCTGGGAGCTATCTGGGGCACGCGCGACGACCGCTACTCCGAGGTGCGCTCGTCGCTCACGCCCGAGCTGCGCGCGTCGCGCCAGCGCGTCGAGATGAGCTACATCGGCGGGTAGGCCCGTTCGCGCGACGGACGCCTAGGCCGACGCAGGTGTGCCGATCCGCGCCAGCGTGGGCGCCAGGTCGTCGAATCCACGGGCGGCCAGGGGGTCGATGAGCCACTGCAGGGTCGCACCGTTGATGAGGGCGAGCGCGACCGAGCCGACCGACGCCGCATCATCGTCGCTCAAGTGCTCCGCGGGCACACCGAGGATCAGGGCGGCGAGGTCGACGCGGGCGCGTTCGTACGTGCTCCTGAACTGCTCCCGGACCACATCCGAGAACGCTGCCTGACCATAGGCCTGCACACTGGCGGCGATCACCTGGCGCTCCTGCGGCCCTGCGGCGAGGACACCTCGGATGAAGTGTTCCAGGCGTTCGCCGGGCGTGTTTCCCGCCGCGCCGTCGGCAGCTTCGGCGATGCGGTCGCCCCATTCCTCGATGAGCTGCAGCACCGCGGCGATCATCAGGGCGTCCTTCGACCCGAAGTGGTAGCCGATCGACGCGAGGTTGGCACCCGGATTCGCCGCCACGATGTCGCGGGCGGTGGTGTGCGCGTATCCGCGCTCGAGCAGGCAGGTCCTCGCCCCTGCCAGCAACTGTTCTCGCTGACCCACGAGCCGAGTCTAGCGCCCCGCGAACATCCGTGTTATACATTTGTACCGTACAACTGTATACATTTCTCCTCGACGGAAGATGACTCGCCATGACTGACCACTCACTGCTCGCCCCGCCGGAACACGCACCCGCGATTCCCGTGTCCGTCGACTGGACCGACGCCTCGCGGACCGTCGACACCGTTCTGACCACGCACCTCTGGGCTGCGCCGCCCATCGAACGCGGCGCTCCGGCGCACGACCGTGCGTTCCAGGCCCTTCGCGAACTCCAGGTGGACCACGCGCGGTTCCTCCCCTGGTTCTCCAACCCTCTCGTCTCGGTGCCTGCGCTCCGGGCGCCGACCGCAGCAGAGACCTCGTGGGACTTCTCCCGGCTCGATCCGTACGTCGAGGACTTCATGGAAGCCGCGGAGGGCCGCCCGGTCGTCGCGAACTTCGCGACCATCCCGCACTGGATGTTCGTCGGCGGCGAAGACGTGGTGATCGGCGACGACCCCGACCGCATCCACTGGGACTACGAGCAGGGCATGCACTTCCGCGACGAGTCCCTCGAGGAGGTCGCCGACTACTTCTACCGGCTGGCCAGCTGGTACATCGCCGGCGGCTTCACCGACGAACTCGGCGTTCGCCACGAATCGGGACATCACTACCGGTTCGCGCACTGGGAGGTGCTGTGCGAGCCCGACCTCAACCGCCGGATGAGCCCTGAGGTCTACGTGCGCCTCTACGACGCCGTGGTCTCCCGCCTGCGCACGCTCGATCCGGAGATGCGGTTCATCGGCCTTTCCCTCAGCCATGTGCACCACGACCCCGAGTACTTCTGGACCTTCCTCGATCCGTCGAAGCACGCGCCGGGTATCCCGCTCGACGCGTTCTCGGTGCATTTCTATGCCTCGCCCGACATCGTCAACCCGTTCGGAATCGAGGGGAACCCGCCCTTCGACCAGTGGCAGACGGCCTTCTTCACGCAGGCCGACGGGTTCATCGAGCAGTTGCGATACGTCCGATCGATCGCGCAACGCCTGTCGCCGCAGACGAAGATGCTGCTGAACGAGATCGGAACCTACCCATCCGACGTGATGAACCCGGACCCGGAGATCCCGGACGCGTACTGGGCGCTGAGCGCGGCCGTGCAGACCTACCTCTGGGCGCGCAGCCTCGAGCTCGGTGCCGCGCTCTTCGGCGTCGCCGAGTTCAACGGCTACCCGGGGATGATCCCGGGGACCTCCCTCGTCGACTGGGAGACGGGCGAACCGAACGCCCGCTACCGCGCGCTGAAGCTCGTCGTCGACAGCGTCAGGCTCGGCGACATGATCGCACCGACGATCACCGGGTATCCGGGGTTCCCCGACGCCCGCGTGCTCGCCCAGGCGTTCACCGGGAACGACGGCAGGAGGACGGTCGTCCTCGTGAACAAGCGAGACGAACCGCTCGACGTCGAGATCGAGGGGTGGGATGCACCCGCCACGTCGTCCTCGGTCGATCGACGGTCGGGATCGGGTGAGCCGCTGACCGAGTCCGTGGTCGGGGGCCGGATCACCCTCGCTCCCCATGCCACCCTGGTGCTGCGGGCCTCGCGCTGAGGTATCCGCTGCGGCCGGCTCAGAGCCCGATGCGCTCCAGGTAGGGGTTCACCAGTCGCCGATCCGGGTCGAACCGGGCGCGGAGCGCCGCGAAGTCGTCGAATCGCGGGTACCGCGCCCGGATCTCCTCGGCCGGCAGCGTGAACAGCTTGCCCCAGTGCGGACGCGCCGTCTCGGGCAGCGCGGCCTCGATCACCGGCAGCACGGCCGTGACCGCGGGCTCGTCGAGCTTCCAGGTGAAGTGGATGCCCATGACATCGCGCTCGTACGCGGAGCTCAGCCACAGGTCGTCGGCACGCACCGTGCGCACCTCGCAGACCTGCAGGACCGGCGCGATCCGCGGCGCGAGCGCGCGCACGGCCTCGAGCGCCGCGACCGCGTCGGAGCGCGGCACGAGGTATTCCGACTGCAGTTCCGCGCCGGCCGACGGTGTGAACTCGAGCCGGAAGTGCGGCAGACGCTCGAACCACGGGCCCGGTTCGCCGAGCTGAGGCGTGCACGCGTCGGCCGCGAGTCCGATGATCGGATGCCTCGCCTCGGTCGCCGCGCGGGCGCCGAGCCTCGCGGCGACCGCGTCGCGGCGCGCGGCGGCATCCGATGCGCCATCGTCGGATGCCGCGGGATCGACCCGCTGCTTGACCCAGAGCTGGTCGGCGCGGCCGGTGTCGAGCCACCGTGTGAAGATGCTGACGCTCGTGCCGAGCGAGGTCACCGCGTCGAGGTCGGCGAGGATCGCGTCCCATGAGGGGCCCTCGAACACGTACTGGGCGACGTCGTACGTCGGTTCGACGTCGAGCTCGAGGGCGGTGACGAGTCCGAGCGCGCCGAGGCTGACGACCGCCCCGGCGAAGTCGCGGTCCGTACCACGCGTCAGCGTCAGCGACTCGGCCGACGGCGTCACGATCGAGATCGACCGCACCGCGCTCGCGAGCGAACCGATCCCGTCGCCCGAGCCGTGCGTACCGGTCGCCACCGCGCCCGCCACCGAGATGTGCGGCAGCGAGGCGAGGTTCGCGAGCGCCGTGCCGTTCGCGTGCAGGATCGGCGCGAGGTCGCCGTAGCGGAGGCCTCCCGTCACGCGAACGGTGCTCGCGCCCCCGCTCGACGTGTCGACGTGCACCGGCAGCCGGTCGGTCGCGATGAGCGTGCCGGCCGTGTCGGCGAGGTCGTTGAACGAGTGGCGCGTGCCGAGGAAGCGCACGGGTCCGTCGGTCGCCAGCACGGCGTCGACGACGTCCGGCACCGACGTCGGGTGCAGCACGCGCTCGGCTCGGTAGGCGAGGTTGCCCGCCCAGTTGCGCTCGACGCTGGTTCCGTCGGACTCGGTCACGGTTCCTCCTCAGCAGGGACGACGACTTCAGCAGCGTCGGCGGGGCATCCGTCAACGCTACCCGGGTGCGTCACGGGGCTCACCACTCGACGACCGGCCAGCCGTCGGCATCCCATCGCAGCGGCACGAGCGCGAGCTGGTGCGCGCCGTCGAGCCGCGCGTCGTAGTAGTGCAGCGCCATCGTGTCGCCGTACACCGATTGCCCGCCGGGCCCGATCCGGTCGCCGGATGCCTCGAGCACGGGCTCGTACCCGTCGAGCAGCATCGGGGTGCCGTCGCGGTCGAGGTAGGGCCCCGTGATCTCGTCGGCGCGGCCGACCGCGATCGAGTACGTGCTGTCGAGGCCCTGGCAGCACGAGTCGCGCGAGACGAACAGGAACCAGTCGCCGTCGTGCTCGACGAGGTAGGGCGCCTCGACCGCGTTGGGCGGCGCGCCCCGGTCGACGAGGTGCAACGGCTCGGCGTCGTCGGCCCGAAGCCCGCTCGGCCATTCGAGCGGGACCATGCGGATGCCGCTCCAGAACGAGCCGAACGCCATCCACGGCCGTCCGTCCTCGTCGGTCGCGACGCCCGCGTCGATCGCGTTGAAGTCGTCCGACGTCGACGAGGCGATCACCTCACCGCGATCGACCCACTCGGAGTCGGGGTCGTCGGGATCGAGCGTGGTGTTCGTCGCGAGCGCGATGACCGAGCGGTTCTTCCCGAACGTCGAGGCCGAGTAGTACAGGTACCAGGTGCCGTCGTGCTCGACGAGTTCGGGCGCCCACAGGTTCTTGACACCCGGGACCGCGTCAGCGAGCCAGTCGGGCTGCTCGTCCCACACGGTGCCGCGCGACACCCAGTCCGCGCCGTCGTCGGACGAGCGGATCTGGATGTTGCCGTCGCCGCTCGTCTCCGACCCCGTCGAGTAGACGTACCAGGTGTCGCCGTCACGGGCGAGGGCCGGGTCGTGCGCCGTGAGGTCGCCGGTGAGGTCGCGGGCACCCTGGGGAGCACAGCCGGAGAGCGCGGCGAGTGCCGCGAGGGCCGCCGACGCGATCAGCGCTCCGACGGCCCTCGCGGTCCCCCTCCCGGCGCCCCTCCGCCGGTGCACGGTCACCCGAGGCCGACCGCGGTCCACGAGACGGGCGGCAGGGTCACGGTGAGCGTGCCCCCGTCGAGCGCGGCCGACTCGTTCGCCCGCACGCCGACCCGCTCGGGCTCGTCGAGCGTGTTCTTCGCGTACACGTCGTCGTCGGCCAGCAGGAGCGTCTCGCGGATGCCCAGGCCGTCGAGCCCGACGAGGTCGACCGTGACCGTGATCGCCTCGGTCTGCGAGCGGTTCACGAGGAACACGGCCGCCTGGCCGGCATCCGCGTCGTGCGTGGCGACCGCGTCGACGAGCGGCACCTCGCCGTACGCCTTCGTCTCGTAGGTCGGCGCGTCGAGCTTCAACTCGAGCGCCTCGCCCTGTGCGAGCCGGGAGGTGATCGAGAACGGGAAGAAGGTCGTCTGACGCCAGGCGATGCCGCCCGGCTCGGTCATGATGGGCGCGATGACGTTGACGAGCTGCGCGAGCGACGCGCTCGTGACCCGGTCGGCGTGCTTGAGCAGCGAGATCATCAGGTTGCCGAAGACGACGGCGTCGGCGACCGAGTAGACGTCTTCGAGCAGGCGGGGCGCGACCGGCCAGTTGTCGATGCCGGAGATCTTGTCGACCCCGTGGAACCGCTCGATGTACCAGACGTTCCACTCGTCGAACGAGATGTTGATCGTCTTCGAGCTGCCGTTGACGGCCTTCACGTGGTCGGCCGTCGCGACGACCGACTCGATGAAGTGGTCCATGTCGACCGCCGACGCGAGGAACGAGCCGAGGTCGCCGTCGCGCTCCTCGTAGTACGCGTGGCACGAGATGTAGTCGACGTCGTCGTACGTGTGCGTGAGCACGACGCGCTCCCACTCGCCGAACGTCGGCATGTGCGCGCTCGACGACCCGCAGACGACGAGTTCGACCGACGGGTCGAGCTGGCGCATCGCCTTCGCGGTCTGGCTCGCGATCTTGCCGTAGTCGTCGGCCGAGCGGTGGCCGAGCTGCCACGGACCGTCCATCTCGTTGCCGAGGCACCACATCTTCACGCCGAACGCATCGGTGCGGCCGTTGTCGATGCGGCGCTGCGAGAGCGCCGTTCCGCCACTGAGGTTCGAGTACTCCAGGAGGTCCAGGGCCTCGAGCGTGCCGCGGGTGCCGAGGTTGACGGCGAGCATCAGGTCGCTGCCGACCTTGTCGAGCCAGTCGGCGAACTCGTGCATGCCGACCTCGTTGGTCTCGGTCGAGTGCCACGCGAGGTCGAGGCGGCGCGGGCGCTCCTCGCGCGGGCCGACGGAGTCCTCCCAGCGGAAGCCCGACACGAAGTTGCCGCCCGGATAGCGGATCGTCGAGACGCCGAGCTCCTTGACCAGGTCGATGACGTCGGTGCGGAAGCCGTCGGCATCCGCCAGTTCGTGGCCGGGCTCGTAGATCCCGTCGTAGACGTGGCGGCCGAGGTGCTCGACGAACCCGCCGAAGACGCGGCGATCGATGCGGCCCACCGCGAAGTGCGGGTCGACGGTCAGGCGTGCTGCAGACATGATGCTCATTTCGAAGTGGGGTCCGCGGCGCGGACCGATGGAACGAAGTCGTGGGAACGGATGGGTCGGGTGGTCGGATGCCGGGCCGAGCGCGCGGCCGGCACGTTGCGGACTCTGCGCTACTTGATCGAGCCGATCGTGAGACCGCCCTGCCAGTAGCGCTGGAGGAAGAGGAAGGAGAGGATCAGCGGCAGCACCGAGATGAAGGCACCCGTGGTGATCAGGTTCCACACCTGCTCGCCGCCGGCGCCGGCGTTCGACAGCGCCGTCCACCGGTTGAGGCCGACGGTCACGGGCAGCAGGTTCGGGTCGGTGAGCACGGCGAGCGGCAGGAAGAAGTTGTTCCACGTGCCGACGACCGAGAGCAGCAGCACCGTGACGATCGCGGGCCGCAGCAGCGGAAGCGCAACCTGGAAGAACGTGCGGATCTCCCCAGCGCCGTCGATGCGCGCCGCCTCGAGCATCTCGTCGGGCACCGCGTCCTGCGTGTAGACGCGCATCAGGTACACGCCGAACGGGCTCAGCAGGCTCGGCAGGATCACCGCCCACGGGGTGTTGATCAGGCCGTACTGGCTCAGCAGCATGAACGTCGGGATGACGAGCGCGGTCAGCGGCACCATGATCGAGCCGAGGATGATGCCGAACACCGCGCCGCGGCCGCGGAAGCGGTACTTCGCGAAGCCGTAGCCGGCGAGGATCGACAGGATCGTGGCACCGATGCCGCCCGCGAAGGCGTACAGGAACGAGTTGCCGAGCCAGGTCCAGTAGATTCCGTTCTGCTGGCTGAACAGGCCCGCGATGTTCTCGAACAGCGCGAAGTGGTCGTCGAACCAGAACGCCGGGCTCGAGAAGAGCCCCGAGGTGTTCTTCGTCGCGGCGACGAAGAGCCACCAGATCGGGATGACGAAGTAGATCGCGAGGATGATCAGGAAGACGTGCGACCCGATGCGGCGGCCGCCCTCGCGGCCGGAGCGTCCACGGGGTCCGCGCGGGGTGCGACTCGGCATGCCGGTGACCGTCGTCATCGGCTCGGGGCCGGTGGTGCTGGCGTGGAGGGTCATCACTTCAGTCCGCTCTGCTTGCGCGTGAGGAAGAGGAACAGGTACGAGCCGGCGAACACGAGGATGCCGAGCGCGAACGCGATCGTCGACGCGTAGTTGAACTGGCTGTAGCTGAAGGCGAGCGAGTACGCGTACATGTTCGGCGTGTACGCCGCGTCGATCGCGCCCTGCGCGATGTTGCGCAGCACCACGGGTTCGGTGAAGAACTGGAGCGTGCCGATGAGCGCGAAGGTGATCACCATGACCATCGACGACGAGATCATCGGCACCTTGATGCGGGTGGCGGTCTGGAACCCGTTCGCGCCGTCGATGCGGGCGGCCTCGTAGATCGACGGGTCGATCGACCGGAGCGCTGCGTAGATCACGACCATGTAGTAGCCCGACCACTGCCAGGTCACGATGTTGACGAGGCTGCCGAAGATCGTGTCGGGGGCCAGGAAGCTCGGTGCGTCGAGGCCGACGAGGTCGAACAGGGTGGTCGCCGGCCCGAAGCGCGGGCTGTAGAGGAAGCTCCACATGAGCGCCCCGATGACGACCGGGATCGCGTACGGCGCGAAGATCAGCAGCCGCGAGAGCTTCGAGACCCAGGTCGTCAGGCTGTCGAGCACGAGGGCGGCGACGAGGGCGACCAGCAACTGGGCCGGGATCATCACGAGCGCGTACGCGCCGACCCGCAGCAGGCCCTCGAGGAACAACGGGTCGGTGAACGCCTTGAGGTAGTTGTCGATGCCCGTGAACTTCGTGCCCGTCGCGAGCGTCGAGGTGAACAGGCTCATCCCGAACGCGTAGAACAACGGGAAGACGAGGAACGCCGCGAAGACGACGAGGAACGGGCTCACGAACAGCCAGCCCCAGCGCTGCCGTCGGCGTTCGAGCCTCGACCCGCGAGGCTTGCGGGCGTCGCGCCCGCTGCGCGTCGCCGTAGGCGGCGGCGCGGCGGTGGTCTGGATGGTCATGCTCGCTCTCCTCGTCGAGGCAGTCGTCGATCGATGGGATGCGCAGGAGCGGTGCGGATGCCTCGGGCACGGCCACGAGGCATCCGCTCGCCTGCTCCTACTGCAGGGTGAAGCCCTGCTCGCCGGCGTACTTCTCGAGCGACGCCTGCAGGTCGTCGAGCGCCTGGTCGGAGCTCTTCTCGCCCTGCACCATCGCGAACAGCTGCTCGGTGAGCTGGTCGTACGCGTAGTTCTGGAAGGGGCTGAACGTGAAGCCCTCGTAGCCGGCCGCGGCCTCGAGGAACACGTCCTTGTTGATCTGCTGGCCGCCGAAGAACGGGTACTCGAGGTCGCGGAAGTAGTCGGACTCGAGGATCGGCTTCCACAGCGGGAACAGCGCGGCCTCCTCGATGCCGATCTTCCACGCCTCCTCGGTGCCGAAGATCTCCTTGGCGACGACCGCGGCCGCCTCCTTGTCCTTCGCCTGGCTGGTCACCGCGAAGGTCGAGCCGCCCCAGTTGATCTGGACGGGGTTCGCCGGGTCCCATTGCGGGACGGGCGCGGCCACCCACTGCGCGTCGGCGTCGGCGTCGCTGAGGCCGGCGAGGTAGCCGGGGCCCCAGGCGGCTGCGACGTAGATCGCGTAGGAGCCGTCGACGAGCTTCGTGTTGTAGTCGGCCGTGAACGCGTCGTCGGTCGCGACGAGGCCGTTCTGCACCAGGTCGTCCCAGTACGCGAGCACGTCCTTCGAGCCCTGGTCGTTGACCTCGATGCCGATCTCGGTCGGGTTCGCGCTGTCGTAGGTCCACGGCGTCGAGCCGGCCTGCGCGAAGAGGGCCTGGTTGTACGCGCGGCCGTTCGTCGGGAAGTCGGCGAGCACGCCGGGCGCACCGGCATCCTTCAGCGCCTGCGCGGCGGCCGCGAACTCGTCCCACGTGGTGGGCGCCGCGATGCCGTACTGGTCGAGGATGTCCTTGCGGTACAGCATGCCCATGGGGCCGCCGTCGACCGGGATGCCGTAGACCGCGTCGCCCGAGGAGACGTCCTTCCACGCGCCCGCGGTGTAGTCACCCTCGACGTCGGCGGCGCCGTACTCGCTCAGGTCGACGAGCGCGTCGCGGATCGAGAAGCTCGAGAGCACCTCGGACTCGAGCATGATGACGTCGGGCGCACCCGAGCCGGCCTCGATCGCGGTGGAGAACTTCGTGTACTCGTCGTTGCCCTGACCGGCGTTGGTCCAGCAGACCTGGACGTCGTCGTGGGTCTCGTTGAACAGGTCGACCACGCCCTCGAAGGCGGGGTACCAGGCCCAGACGCTGACCTGGGTCGCGTCGGGGTTCACGATCGTGTTGGTGCACTCGCTCTTCGCCGAGTCACCGCCGTCGCCGGGGGCGCAACCGGTCAGGGCGGCGGCCGAGACGGCGGCCACCCCGGCGATCGCCAGGAGCTTGCTCTTCATGCTCAGGTGCTCTTTCTCTCGCGGTGTACGACACCGTTGTCTGCTGTGCGGAGGCCCTCGACCGTCGTCGACGGGAGGTCCTCGTCGTCGAGATCGAGCGCTTTTACAACGTTGTAGGTAAACGTTGTAGGAGTCATATTGACGGCAACTCCGGACGCTGTCAAGTGCAGCGCTCCGCGCGTCCGGCGTGGTGAGGGGTGGCCGTCCGGCGCGACGGCACGGCGCAACTCCGGAACGGCGCGACGACTCGCCGGAACATTGCCGGCGACACGCCGACGCGCCGGGCGATCCACCGGAGATGCGCCGACCGGATGCCTCGGGGGCGCGGCCGGCACGGGGCAAGCGCGCGTCAGTGCCGCGCAGACCCGTCAGCGCCGCGCAGGCCCGTCAGCGCCGCGCGGTCGACTCCCGCTCGACGACCCGGAACGGCACCTCGACCTCGCGGGCGACCGGCCCGTCGTCACCGGCGTTGATGCGCTCGACGAGGAAGTCCACCGCGGTCTCGGCGATGCGTTGGCGACCCGGGTCGATGGTCGACAACGCGGGCTTGGTGTACCTGGTCTCGTCGAGGTCGTCGAAGCCCATGACGAGCACGTCCTCGGGGACCCGCCGTCCCGACTCCTGCAGCACGCGCATCGCGCCGAACGCGACGGCGTCGTTGAACCCGAACACGGCGTCGAACTCCACTCCGTCGTCGATCAGCTCCTGCATGAGCCGCGCGCCGTCGGAGCGGAACCACGTGCCGCCGGGCGGCACGAGACGCTCGTCGTACGGGATGCCCGCCGCCTCGAGCGCCTCGCGATAGCCGCGCAGGCGGAGGCCCGCCGAGCCGACGACCTCGCCGGTGTGCGCGCCGAGCGCGGCGATCCGCGTCGCGCCGCGGGAGATCAGGTGCTCGGTCGCCGCGCGGGCGGCCTCGACGTTCTGCATCGTCACGTGGTCGGTGGGTCCGCCGAAGATGCGCTCGCCGAGCAGCACCATCGGCACGGGCGCCTTGCGGAGCTCGGCGACGTCTTCGTCGCGCATGGCCAGCACGCTGTAGAGCACGCCGTCGACCCCGCGGCGCATCGCCGCGTCGACGACCTCGAGTTCGGCCTCGGGCCCCTCCTCGCCGCGGATCTGCTCGATGAGCACCGACAGGCCGTGCGTGGCCGCGGCCGTCATGACGTCGTTCGCGAGCTCGGCGAAGTACACGTTGCGCAGGTCGGGCATGATCAGGCTGATCAGCCCGGATCTGCCGGAGCGCAGCAGGCGCGCCGCCCGGTTCGGTCGATAGCCGGTCTGGGCGATCGCCTCCTCGACGCGTTCTCGCGTGGCGGGTCGCACGTGCGGGTAGTCGTTGATGACGTTCGAGACGGTCTTGATCGAGACCCCCGCAAGCCGTGCGACATCGTGCAGCGTCGCAGCCATGGTCCTCCCTCGCGGGACACTCTACAACGTTGTAGAGCCGTCGCCGCCACCCCTCGGCTTCGCGGGCGGCGTGACGTGCGCCTCGGCTCGCGCCCTGGCGGCATCCGCTCGCCGTTCGCCCCACGCGAGCCGCTCGCGCTCGAGCGGCTTCGCGAGCACGGTCCACACCACCAGGGCGACCCCCGCCCCGACGAGCGCGCCGCCGATCGTGTCCGTGATCCAGTGCGCCCCGAGGTAGGTGCGGCTGATCGCCATGAGCACGGTGTAGCACGCACCCGCGATCCACACGGCGACTCGCGGCACGATCACGCCGAGGGCGACGGCGATGGTAGCCGCGTTCGCGACGTGGCCCGACGGGAAGGACCCGTAGTCGCTGGTGACCATCATGTCCTCGGGCCGAGCGCGCCCGAACAGCTCCTTGAGCAGCTGCACGACGAGCGCGCTCGCGGCCGAGGCGACGATGAAGTAGAGCGCACCCCACGGCCGGCGGCTCACCAGCAGCAGCACGGCGACGAGCACCGGGATGATGAAGACGCCCACCACGCCGCCGCCCAGCCAGTTCATGGTGAGGGCCAGGAAGTCGCCGAACGGGCCGTGGATCGTGAGGATCTCCTCCGCCCACTCCTCGTCGAGGTCGACGAGGATGCCGTTGCGGATCGTGACCACCAGCCCCAGCAGCGCCGCAAGCCCGACGGCGACGAGACCCGCGACGAGCGGCACCCGCCGGCTGAACGCGTGCGCGCGGCGTTCGAGGCGCGGTTCGAGCGCCGGCCCGGGGCCCGGGGCATCCGTCGGCGGGGCATCGGGGCTCGCGGCGGGCACCCCGTCCGAGGCATCCGCTGCGTCGCGCTCGTCGCTTCCCATCGCCCAACCGTACCGGCGGCTCGTCGAACGTCTCCGAACCCGTCCAGCGTTTCCGTTCGGACGGATGCGCTCGGCGACGACGGAGCCACTCGGCGCGGCGCGCGGCGCGGCGCCCGCGGCGCGCTCAGTCCGCGAGCGGCGGCACCGTCTTCGGTCGGATGAGCGCCCACAGCGCGATGATCGCGACGGATGCCGCGAGCACCATGACGAAGGCCATCGGCACGGCGCTGCCCACGCCGAGCAGGCCGATGAGCGGCGAGATGACGCCCGCGAGGCCGAAGTTCATGGCGCCGAGCAGCGACGCCGCGGTGCCGGCCTCGGCGCCGTGGTTCGCGAGGGCGAGCACCTGCACGGCCGGGAACGAGAAGCCGCACGCGAGGATGAAGAACCACAGCGGGATCGCGGTGCCCCAGAATCCCGCGCCCGAGAGGTCGAGCCCGATGATGGCGAGGGCCATGACCACGTGCACGATCGTGGTCGCCGCGAGGATCCACTGCGGCGGCACGGGCCCGCGCATGAGCCGGGAGCTGGTCTGCACGCCGATGATCACGCCGATCGAGTTCACGGCGAAGAGCAGGCCGTACTCCTGCGCGCTGAACGCGTAGACCTCCTGGAAGAGGAACGACGACGTCGACAGGTAGGCGAAGAGCCCCGTGAAGGTCATGCCGCCGACGATCGCCGCACCGAGGTACACGCGGTCGCGGAAGAGCGCCCCGTAGCGCGCCCGCATCGTCGAGTGGCCGGCCACGTGGCGTCGCGTCTCGGGCAGCGTCTCGACGATGAACAGCGCGACCGCCACCACGACCACCGCGCCGTACGCGCCGAGCACCCAGAACACGCCGCGCCAGTCCATGACGGCGAGCAGCTGCGAGCCGATGACCGGTGCGAGCACGGGGGCGAGGCCGTTGACGAGCGCGAGCCGCGAGAGCATCCGCACGAGGGGCTTGCCGCCGAAGAGGTCGCGCACCATCGCCATCGCGACGACGCCGCCGGCCGCGGCGCCGAAGCCCTGGAGCAGTCGGAACACGAAGAGCCACGTGATGTCGGGCGCGAGCGCCGCACCGACGGATGCCGCGATGTGCAGGATCGTCGAGAGGATCAGGGGCAGGCGGCGACCGACCTTGTCGCTCCACGGTCCGACGATGAGCTGGCCGAACCCGAAGCCCAGCATGGTGCCGGTGAGGGTGAGCTGGACGGCCGTCGCCGAGACGCCGAGTTCGTCCTGGAGCACCGGGAAGGCGGGCAGGTAGAGGTCGACCGTGAACGGTCCGAGCGCGGTGAGGGCACCGAGCACGAGCACGTAAACGAGGCGCTGGCGGCGCGACAGCGCGTCGCCGGGGTGCGCGTGGACGACCGGGGTCGACCGGGTGTCGTCGGGGCGGATGATGGGGATGGAGCTCGTTGCAGACATGGATTCCTACTGGCGCGCGGGCGGAACGACGGACGCGGCGCGCGACGGTCGGCACCGATGGGAACGGCGGTGTCGCGGGGACACCGCCGGGTTCGATGAGCCGATGGAGCGGGCTCGAATCGATTCGACTGCGTGTCAGTCTAGCGCGCGACCCCGGGGTCGCCGCAACCCGCCGAGTCGGTCAGGCCGCGCCCTCGACGCCCATCGGGTCGGCGAGCAGGGCCGCGAACGCGGCCTCGGCGGCGCCGATCAGCAGGCGATCCTCGCCGAGCGCCGCCACCCGCAGGTCGACGTCCTCGACCGCCGCGGGCATCGCCTGGGCGACCACCGCGTCGCGCAGGGCGGCCGGATCCTGCGCCGCGAGCGTGGCGAGGAACCCGCCCAGGATCACGACCGACGGGTTCAGCACGTTCACCGCGTTGGCGAGGGCCGTGCCGAGGATCCGGCGCTGCCGCGCGATCTCGTCGGCGACGGGTGCGGAGGCGTCCGATTCCGGGGCATCGGATGCCTCGGCGCCCGCGGTCGCCGCCTCGATCGCCGCGGCGAGCGCGGGCTCGTCGGCGTGCCGGAGGCCGACCACCTCGAGCAGTCGGGCGCGGCTCACCTCGTCCTCGAGCACGCCGCCAGGCACCAGGCGGTCGCCCGGCGCGTCGATGCCGGGACGGTTCTGGCCGAACTCGCCCGCGTAGCCGCCGGCCCCGCCGATGAGCGCACCCCCGACGATCACTCCCCCGCCGATGCCGCTGGCGCCGCCGTTGAGGTAGACGAGGTCGTCGACGCCGCGGCCGGCGCCGAAGAGGTGCTCGGCCATCGCGCCGAGGCTCGCATCGTTGCCGACGGCCGCGGGCAGGCCGGTCGCGTCCTCCACGAGCGCGCGGATCGGGGCGTCCCGCCAGTCGAGGTGCGGGGCGAACCGCACGAGGCCGTCGGAGGCGCGCACGAGACCCGGCACCGCGAGGCCGACGGCGATCGGTCGGGCGTCCGCGAGCAGCCCACCCGGTGCACGCCATCGCGCGACGGCCTCGGCGGTCAGGCGCGCGGCCTGCTCGGGCGTGACGAGGTCGTCCATCTCGACGCGCTCGCGCGCGGGAATCGTGCCGTCGAGCGCGACCGCGGCGATGGTGACCGCGTCGACCTCGGGGTTTACGGCGATGGCGACCACGCCCGAGTGCGGGGCGACGACCGGCGACGGCCGACCGACGCGGTTGGTGGGGTCGGGCGCACGCTCCTCGACGAGTCCGAGGTCGACGAGCTCGGCGGCGAGCGAGGCGACGGTCGACCGGTTGAGCCCGGTCGCGGCGGTCAGACGGGCTCGCGAGAGCGGCCCGTCGAGGTGCACCAGGCCGAGGATCTTCGAAAGGTTTCGGCGGTGCACGCCGTCGAACGTTCCGGCGCGGTCGGTCATGGCTCCACTCTAGGGCGAAGGTGCGAATATGTTGCGCTTGACGCCAAATCCGGCGCCACGTATATTCGAGGCGTCCAGATCACTTTCGACGTTGGCGTCGAAATTTTCGAGAGGTTCGATGATGAACAGACGCAGCACCACGCTCGTCGCCCTGGGGGCCGGCACCGCCCTCGTGGCGGCCGCCCTCGCCGGATGCAGCCCCTCGGGTGACGGCGGCGGCGACGGCGACGTGACGATCACCTGGTGGCACAACGCCACCTCGGGTCCGATGCCCGCCGTGTGGGAAGAGGTCGCCGCCGAGTTCGAGGAGGCCCACCCCGGCGTCAAGGTCGAGCAGACCGGCTACCAGAACGAGGAACTGCAGCGCACCCTCATCCCGAACGCGCTCGCCTCGGGCGACGCCCCCGACCTGTTCCAGGTGTGGCCGGGCGGCGAACTGCGCGACCAGGTCGCCAACGGCTACCTCATGGAACTCGACGACTCGCTCGCCGACACCATCTCGAGCGTCGGCGCGACGGCGACCCCGTGGCAGGTCGACGGCAAGACGTACGGCATCCCCTTCACGTTCGGCATCGAGGGCTTCTGGTACAACGCCGACCTGTTCGAGCAGGCCGGCATCAGCGAGCCGCCCGCCACGCTCGACGAGCTGAACGACGCCGTCACGGCGCTCAAGGGCGCCGGCGCAGCGCCCATCGCAGTCGGCGCGGGCGACAAGTGGCCGGCCGCGCACTGGTGGTACCAGTTCGCGCTCAAGTCGTGCTCGCCCGAGACGCTGCAGGCCGCCGAGCTCGAGTACGACTTCAGCGACGACTGCTGGGTCGAGGCCGGCGAGCAGCTCGAGGCCTTCATCGCTACCGAGCCGTTCCAGGAGGGCTTCCTCGGCACCGCGGCCCAGCAGGGCGCGGGCAGCTCGGCCGGCCTCGTCGCCAACGGCCAGGCGGCCATGGAGCTCATGGGGCACTGGAACGCGGGCGTCATCGGCGGGCTCACGCCGGACGAGGAGGTCCCCGAGTTCCTCCGCTGGTTCCCCGTCCCCGGCATCGACGGCGCCGACGGCGACCCGACCGCAGCCCTCGGCGGCGGCGACGGATTCGGCTGCTCCGCGGAGGCCCCGCCGGAGTGCGCCGAGCTGCTCGAGTACATCATGAGCGAAGAGGTCCAGAAGAAGTTCGCCGCGTCCGGCTCGGGCATCCCGACGGTGCCTGCCGCGATGGAGTCGCTCGAGGACCCGAACCTGAAGCTCGTCGCGGAAGGCCTGCAGAACGCGTCGTTCGTGCAGCTCTGGCTCGACACGGCGTTCGGCACCACCGTGGGCAACGCGATGAACGAGGGCATCGTGAACCTCTTCGCCGGCACCGGCACCCCGGAGGACATCGTCACCAAGATGCAGGCCGCGGCGGACACCCTCTGACCATGGCCGCCCTGCTCGACTCGGCCGGGCCCGCGATCGCCGCGGGCCCGGCCCCCTCCCCGAATCCGCCGCCGGACGCGGCGAGCGCCGGCCCCGCCGTCGTGGCGCCGCGCGCACGCGCGTCGAGATCGCCCTGTTCGCGGGCCCCGCCCTCGTCGTGTTCGTCGGCTTCGTGATCCTGCCCGTCGTGCTCGCGGCGGTGTACTCCTTCTACAACCTTCCCGCGGCGTTCAAGTGGGAGAACCTCGCCGACCCCGAGCGATTCGTCGGCTTCGACAACTACGTGCGGGCGCTCACGACGCCCGAGTTCCTCCGGGCGATCGGCAACAACTTCACGATCCTCGCGCTGTCGCTGCTCATCCAGGGTCCGCTCGCGATCGGCATCGCGCTGCTCCTCAATCGCCGCATGCGCGGCCGCAGCGCCCTCCGCCTCCTGATCTTCGTGCCGTACGTCCTCGCCGAGGTCATCGCGGGCCTCGCCTGGAAGCTGCTGCTCCAGCCGAACGGCGGGGTCAACGCTCTCCTCGAGGCCGTGGGCCTCGGCGCGCTGCAGCAGAACTGGCTCGCCGACCCGGACATCGCCCTGTGGACGCTGTTCGGCATCCTCACGTGGAAGTACACGGGCTTCGCGATCATCCTCATGCTCGCCGGCCTCCAGGGCGTGCCCGAGGAGCTCGGCGAGGCGGCATCCATCGACGGTGCGAGCTGGTGGCAGATCCAGCGACACATCACGATCCCGCTGCTCGGCCCGACCATCCGCATCTGGGCGTTCCTGTCGATGATCGGCGCCCTCCAGCTGTTCGACATGGTGTGGGTCACGGTCGCGCCGACCGTGCGCCAGATGTCGACCGAGACGATGGCGACGTACATGGTGCAGCAGGGCCAGTTCGCCGGGCAGCCCGGCTACGGCAGCGCGATCGCCGTCATCCTCTTCCTCATCTCGCTCGTCGTCGCGCTCGTGTACCAGCGCTTCGCCCTCCGCCGCGACCTCGCCGGCGCAGTCACCTCTGGAGTGCGCTGACATGACCGCCACCTCCGCAACCTCCGCCGTCGTCACCGGCCGCGATCGGCCGCCTCGGGGCGCCGCCGCGGGGCGCCGCTTCGACTGGGGCCAGCCGTTCGTGTACCTGATCGCGCTCGTGGTCGCCGCGCTCGCCATCGGCCCCGTGCTGTACGTCATCATCGGCGGGTTCCGCACCACGGGCGACCTGAACGCGAACCCCGCTGGGATGCCGAACCCGTGGGTGTTCGAGAACTACGCGACCGTGCTCGGCTCGACCCGGTTCTGGGGCAACGTGCTCGCGAGCATGATCCTCGCGTTCGCCACGACCGCGGGCGTGGTCGTGCTCGGCATCATGGCCGCGTTCGTCATCGCCAGGTACGAGTTCCGTGGCCGGCAGGGCCTCTACACGATGTTCACGGCGGGGCTCATGTTCCCGCTGACGGTCGCGGCGCTCCCGCTCACGCTGCTGCTGCGGACCCTCGGCCTGCACGGCACGTATCTCGGCGTCATCATCCCGTCGATCGCGTTCGCGCTGCCGACGACGATCATCATCCTGGTGCCGTTCCTGCGGGCGATCCCCGACGAACTCGAGGAGGCCGCGGCGATCGACGGCACGACTCGCATCGGGTTCTTCTGGCGCATCCTGCTGCCGCTGTCGATGCCGGGGCTCGTCACGGTCGGCGTGCTCGCGTTCGTCGGCAGCTGGAACGGCTACCTGCTGCCGCTGCTCGTCATCTCGACCGGCACGCTGCCGCAGGACTTCTGGCCGCTGCCGCTCGGCGTCACGCAGTTCTCGACCCAGTACTCGCAGAACACGGGTGCGGTGCTCGCGTACACGTCGCTCGCGATGATCCCGGCCCTCGTGTTCTTCCTCGCCGCCGAGAAGCGCATCGTCGGCGGACTGCAGGGTGCGGTGAAGGGATGAGCGACGTGACGATCACGGATGCCCCGTGGCGGGACGCCACCCGCCCGGTCGCCGAGCGCGTCGAGGCGTTGCTGGCCGAGCTCACGCTCGAGGAGAAGATCGCCCAGCTCTACGGCGTATGGGTGGGCGCCTCGGCCGACGGCGAGGACGTGGCGCCGAACCAGCACGAGATGCAGAGCGAGCCGGTCGACCTCGACGTCCTGCTGCCGAAGGGGCTGGGTCAGCTCACCCGGCCGTTCGGCACGGCCCCGGTCGACCCGGCGCTCGGCGCCCGCTCGCTCGCCAGGACGCAGCGGCGCATCGTCGCCGAGTCGCGGCTCGGCATCCCCGCGCTCGCGCACGAGGAGTGCCTCGCGGGCTTCGCCGCCTGGGGCGCGACCGCCTACCCCGTTCCGCTGTCGTGGGCGGCGACCTTCGATCCCGCGCTCGTCGAGCGGATGAGCCGCCGCATCGGCGACGACCTGCGCTCGGTCGGCGTGCACCAGGGCCTCGCACCCGTGCTCGACGTCGTGCGCGACGCCCGGTGGGGGCGCGTCGAGGAGACCATGGGCGAGGATCCGTTCCTCGTCGGCACCATCGGCGCCGCGTACGTGCGCGGCCTCGAGGCGGCCGGCGTCGTCGCGACCCTGAAGCACTTCGTGGGCTACTCGGCCTCTCGGGCCGGGCGCAACCTCGCCCCGGTCTCGGTGGGGCCGCGCGAACTCGCCGACGTGCTGCTGCCGCCGTTCGAGACCGTGCTCCGCGAGGGCCGCCCGCGGTCGGTCATGAACGCCTACACCGACCTCGACGGCGTACCGACGGCCGCCGACGCGACCCTGCTCACCGACCTGCTGCGCGGCGTCTGGGGCTTCGAGGGCACCGTGGTCGCCGACTACTTCTCGGTGGCGTTCCTGCACACCCTGCACGGCACGGCCGGTTCGCTCGGCGACGCGGCCGTGGCCGCGCTCGAAGCCGGCATCGACGTCGAACTGCCGACGGTGCACGCGTTCGGCGCCCCGCTCGTCGAGGCGGTCGGCGGCGGCAGGCTCGACGAGGCGGTGATCGACCGCGCGCTGCGCCGCGTGCTCGCGCAGAAGGTCGACCTCGGCCTGCTCGACGCCGGATGGGACGCGACGCCGCCGGCGCTGGCCGCGCTCGGGGCGGGCGCACCGCGCGGTTCGATCGACCTCGACCCGCCCGCCAACCGCGCGCTCGCGGCCGAGGTCGCCGAGCGGGCGATCGTGCTGCTGCGCAACGACGGCACCCTGCCCCTGACCGGCCGCGGCGTCGACGGCCAGGACCGCACGGCGCCGGCGCGCATCGCGGTGATCGGGCCGACCGCCGACGACCGGTTCGCCGTACTCGGGTGCTACGCCTTCCCGACGCACGTCGGCGTGCACCACCCGGAGTGGGGCGACGGCATCGAGCTGCCGACCCTCGTGGAGTCGCTGCGCGCCGAGTTCCCGGACTCGGCGATCACGGTCGCCCAGGGCACCTCGATCGACGGCGACGAGACCGACGGGTTCGCGGATGCCTCCGCCGCGGCATCCGACGCCGACCTCGTGGTGCTCGCCCTCGGCGACCGGGCTGGGCTGTTCGGGCGCGGCACGAGCGGCGAGGGCTGCGACGCCGAGGACCTCGAGCTCCCGGGCGCGCAGCGCGCGCTGCTCGAGACCGTGCTCGACACCGGCACACCGACGATCGTGACGCTACTCGCGGGCCGCCCCTACACGCTCGGCACCGCACCCGTGCGGGCGGCGGGCATCGTCGAGGCGTTCTTCGCCGGCGAGGAGGGCACGCGTGCGATCGCGGGAGTCTTGAGCGGGCGCGTCGAGCCGTCGGGCCGGCTGCCCGTGTCGGTGCCGGCCTCCGCGGGCGTGCACCCGTCGACCTACCTGGGCTCGAAGCTCGCGCACGCCAACGGCGTCTCCAGCATCGACCCGACCGCGACGTACCCGTTCGGGCACGGCCTGTCGTACACGTCGTTCGACTGGACCGAGCTCTCCGGCGATGCCGGCGAGATCGAGACGGCCGGCAGCCTCACCGTCCGCCTCCGGGTCCAGAACGTCGGCGGGCGCGCGGGCAGCGACGTCGTGCAGCTCTACCTGCACGACCCGGTGGCATCGGTCGTGCAGCCCGTGCAGCGGCTCATCGGCTTCGCGCGGGTCGACCTCGCGCCCGGCGAGGCATCCGACGTGTCGTTCGAGGTGCCGGCCGACCTCGCCTCGTTCACCGGACGCGGCGGCGAACGCCTCGTCGAGCCCGGCGAGATCGTGCTCAGCGCTGGGCGCTCGAGCGGCGACCTCCGCTCGACGCACACGGTCTCGCTGACCGGGCCGGTGCGCACGCTCGGAACCGACCGGGCGCTGCGACCGACCGTCGTGATCGGAGGCCCGCTCCCCGGCGCGTGAGGGTGGTCCGGCGCCGGACCTCCCCACCGGCGCCGGACCACGATCGCGGCCGGATCTCCCACCACCCCACCGGCACCATCGCACAGCACGAACAGCACCACCGGCACCACCCATGCGCCGGCGCTCCTTCGCGCGCCGGCCCGACGCGCGAAGGAGCGCAGCATCATGCAACGACGCAGGATACGAACGGGAATCGGGCTCGTGACCGCCGCAGCGGTCGCCGCCGCGGGGGTGCTGCTCGGCACCACGCCCGCCGCGGCCGAGCCCACCACGGTCAGCTCGGTCGACTTCGAGGACGGCACCACCGGCGCCTGGACGCAGTCGGGCGGCGGATCGGGCCTCCTCGAGGTGGTCGACGGCCCCGACGGCGGCAAGGTCCTCCGGGTGAACCAGCGAGCCGCCGACTACGAGGGCGTCCAGTCGCCGACCGGCCTCTTCGAGCCCGGCGCGACGTACGACTTCAGCATGCGGGCCCGGCTCGCCGACGGGGTCGCAGGGCCCGCCGGGGTGCGCTTCGTCATGAAGCCCGCCTACAGCTGGATCGGCAACACCACGATGACGGCGGATGCCTGGACCACGGTCGCCGGCTCCTTCACCGTGCCGGCCGACGCCGACCCCGCCGCGCTGCAGGTGTACCTCGGCACGGGCGACCTCACGCCGGCGGCACCGTACTCGTACCTGATCGACGACCTCCGCATCACCACGGAAGATACCTCGGGGCCGACCGACCCCGGCAGCCCGGGCGAGGTCGTGCTCTCGAGCGACTTCGAGGCCGGGCTCGACGGTTGGGCGCTGCGCGGCGGCAGCGGCTCGACCGCGGCGACCGTGTCGCTCAGCACCGAGCAGGCGCACGCCGGCGCGCAGTCGGCGGTCGTGACCGGCCGCGAGGGCCAGGGCGACGGCATCGGACACGAGGTCACCGGCCTGCTCGACGCCGGCGTCACCTACGAGCTCAGCGCGTGGCTGCGGTTCGGCGACGGACAACCGGTCGACGACGTGTGGCTGAGCCGGGCGAACACGACGGCCGGTTCGACGTCGTATGCGACGCTCGCCCAGTTCGACGGGGTGACGGACGAGGGCTGGACGAAGGTCACCGCGACGTTCCAGGGCTCGGACGCCGAGGCCTCGCAGCTGTACTTCGAGACCCGCTGGGACAACGGCGCCACGGGCAACACGAGCGACCTGTACCTCGACGACGTCACGCTGCGCGTCCCCGAGCCGCCCGTCATCGAGGACCTGACCGGCATCCGCGAGACCGTCGACTTCCCGGTCGGCGTCGCGATCGACAGCCGGGAGACCGCGGGTGCGGCATCCGAACTCGTGCTGCGCCACTTCGATCAGGTGACGCCCGAGAACTTCATGAAGCCCGAGGCCTGGTACGACGCCGACGGTGCGTTCGTCGAGGTCAACGCCGAGTCCGACGCGCTCATGGACTTCGCGCAGGCGAACGGCCTCGACGTCTACGGCCACGTGCTGGTCTGGCACAGCCAGACGCCCGCCCGGTTCTTCCAGGACGACGCCGGGCAGCCGCTGGCCGCCGACGACGCCGGGAAGCAGGTGCTGCGCGACCGGCTGCGACAGCACGTGTTCGACGTGGCCGGATACCTCGCCGGCAAGTACGGCGAGTTCGGCAGCGACACGAACCCGCTCGCCGCGATCGACGTGGTCAACGAGGTCGTCTCCGACGGCGGCGAACACCCCGACGGGCTGCGTCGCAGCGAGTGGTTCCGGGTGCTCGGCGAGGAGTTCATCGACCTGGCGTTCCAGTACGCCGACGAGGCGTTCAACGGCGAGTTCGCGGCCGCAGGCGCGGACCGCCCGGTGACGCTGTTCATCAACGACTACAACACCGAGCAGGGCGGCAAGCAGGATCGCTACCGGGCGCTCGTCGACCGGCTCCTCGAACGCGGCGTGCCGCTCGACGGCGTCGGCCACCAGTTCCACGTGAGCCTCGCGATGCCGGTCTCGGCGCTCGAGGGCGCGATCGAACGGTTCGCCGACCTGCCGGTGACGCAGGCCGTCACGGAGCTCGACGTGACCACCGGAACCCCGGTGACGCAGGCGAAGCTCATCGAGCAGGGCTACTACTACCGCGACGCGTTCCGGGTGTTCCGCGAGCACGCCGACGAACTGTACTCGGTCACGGTGTGGGGCCTCACCGACGGGCGCAGCTGGCGGGTCGACTCGGGCGCGCCGCTGCTGTTCACGGACGCCCTGAAGGCCAAGCCGGCCTACGTCGGCGCGGTCGACGGCGAGCTGCCGGCGCTGCAGCGCACCGCGAACGTGTTCGGCGCCGACGTGCCGCTCGGCACCTCGCCCGACGGCGCCCTCGCGTCGCCGGAGTGGGCGCGGCTGCCGCTGCACCCGATCGGGCAGGCGGCCGCGTTCCAGCTGCGTTGGGCGGGCGAGCGGTTGACGGCGTACGTGCGGGTGGAGGATGCCTCGCCCGAGGCATCCGACGCCGTGACCTTCACGCTCGACGGCACCGAGTACCGGGCCGCGCGCGACGGCACCGGCGACGTCCCGGCCATGGTCGGCGAGCGCGACGGCGGGTACGACCTCGCCGCCGAGCTGCCGATCCCGGGTGCCGCCGAGGGTGCGACGCTCACGTTCGACGTTCGGGCGACCGACGGCGACACGACCGCGGGCTGGAACTCGGAGGGCGCCGTCGGCACCCTCACCCTCGTCGAGCCGCTGTCGTACCTCGAGGTGTCGGAGGTGCCGGTCGACGCCGATGCACCGACGATCGACGGCGCAGTCGACGACGTGTGGTCGGATGCCTCCGCCTCGGCGGTCACGACGGGCAAGGTCGTCAGCGGGACGGACGGCGCCACCGCGACCGTGCGCACGCTCTGGCGCGACCAGACGCTGTACGTGCTCGCCGAGGTCGCCGACCCGATCGTCGACGTCACCGGGTCCGACCCGTGGATCCAGGACTCCGTCGAGGTGTACGTCGACGCCGGCAACGCGAAGAACGGCTCGTACCGATACGACGACACGCAGATCCGCATCAGCGCGGCGAACGCGGTCTCGTTCGGCACCGGCGACGAAGCGTTCCAGCGGGCGCGCGTGCAATCGGCGACGACGACCGTCGAGGGCGGGTACGTGGTCGAGGCGGCGATCGGGTTGCTCGAGTACGGCGGCGCGGGCACGTTCCACGGGCTCGATTTCCAGGTCAACGACGCGTCGGGCGGACAGCGGACGGCAATCCGCAACTGGGCCGACCCTACGGGCGCCGGCTACCAAACGACCGCGCACTGGGGCGTCGGGCGGCTCATCGCGGCCGCGGACCCCGAGCCCGTGCTCGAGAACCTCGTCGCCCCCTCGATCACGGGCGACCCGGTGAAGGGCCGCACCGTCACCGCGGATCCCGGCGAGTGGTCGACCGGCGACGCCGCGTTCGCCTACCAGTGGCACCTCGACGGCACGCCGATCCGGCGGGCGTCGGATGCCGCCTACAAGGTGAAGCCCGGCGATGTCGGGCGCGAGCTCACCGTCGTCGTCACGGCGACCGCCGATGGATTCGACCCCGTCGCGGCGACGTCGGCGCCCGTGGAGGCACTGCCCAAGCCGTCGACTCCGAGCCCCGGCGACGTCATCCGGTCGATCGTCGCCGCGATCCTCGACTGGCTGTCGAAGCTGTTCCCGTGATTCTGCGATGATGCTCGGGGGTCCGGCCGACGCGATCGGGCCCCCGAGCCGGCGCTCAGCCCCGAGTCGTCGCTCAGCCCCGAGTGGTCGCTCAGCCCCGCGGCGCCGCCGTCGACTCGCGCACGACGAGGCTCGTCGCGAGGTCCATCCGCGGCGTGGCGCCGGCCTGCGCCGAGGCACCTGCGGGTTCGGCGGCCAGCCGCAGCGCGAGCCGTACCGCCTCCTCCCCCATGCGGCGCAGCGGCTGGTGCACGGTCGTGAGCGGCGGGTTCACCCACCGGCTGATCGGCACGTCGTCGTAGCCGACGATCGAGAGGTCGTCGGGGATCGACAGCCCGGCGCTGCGCGCGGCATCCATCACGCCGAGCGCCTGGAGGTCGCTGCCCGCGAAGATCGCCGTCGGCCGTTCGCCGGCGGGGCGGCTGAGCAGCTCGGTCGCGTGGTTGCGCCCGCCGGTCACGTGGAAGTCGCCGAACCGGATCCAGGCAGGATCGATCGGCAGGCCCGCGGAGTTCATCGCCGACCGGTAGCCGTCGACTCGGGCGAGCGAGCACATCATGTCCTCGGGACCGGTGATCGTCGCGATGCGCCGGTGGCCGAGCTCGATCAGGTGCCGGGTGGCCGCGAGGCCGCCCGACCAGTTCGCCGATCCGACGCTCGGCACGTCGGGCGACGGGTCGCCCGCGGGGTCGACGATGACGAACGGGATGCTCCGCGTGCGCAGCTGTTCGCGGTACTCGGGCGCGAGTTCGCTGAAGACGAGCACGATGCCGACCGGCCGGCGCCGGATCACGCCGTCGATCCAGTCGGGGTCGGGCGCGTGGCGGCTGCCCGACACGGTGAGCACCACGCTGAGGCCGTGCTCCTTGGCGACCTGCTCGACGCCGCCGATGAGTTCCATCGACCAGATCTCGTCGAGCTCGTGGAACACCAGCTCGATGAGGTCGGCGTGGCCCTCGCTGCGCCCCGCGCCTCGGCGCTGGTACCCCCGGCGCTGGAGCAGTTCCTCGACGCGCGAACGCGTCGCGGGCGACACGTCGGACCGCCCGTTGAGCACCTTCGAGATCGTCGAGAGCGAGACGCCGGCCTCGTCGGCGACCTCGGCGAGCGTCACGCGCTCCGCGGAGACATCCGATGACATGTTTCGAATCCTAGCCCCGAAACTTGCGGCACCGCGGAATCGATCCCCGATAGCCTGTCGCGATGGGCCACGTCGACTCGGTGAACCTCGCACAACCCCGTCCGAACCCGTACAAGGACGCCCGGTCGACCGGCATCGGCAAGGTGCCCGTCGCCGGGCCGGTGGAGGTGCGAGCTCCGGGCTCGAAGGCCGACGGACTCGGCAGCGGGCTCGTCGGCGACTTCATCGGCGACCGCCGCCATCACGGCGGCGACGACCAGGCGGTCTACGCGTTCCAGCGCGAGGACCTCGACGACTGGGAGACGCGGCTCGACCGGGAGCTGCCGAACGGCTCCTTCGGCGAGAACCTCACGACCGTCGGGGTCGAGGTCAACGACGCGCGCATCGGCGAGATCTGGCGCGTCGGTCGCGATCTCGTGCTCCAGGTGACGAGCCCGCGCACGCCGTGCGCGACCTTCCGGGGTTCGATGGGCGAGCGGGGATGGGCGAAGACCTTCGCGGCGGCCGCCCGGCCGGGCGCCTACCTGCGGGTGCTCGAGCCCGGCCCGGTGTCGGCGGGAGACGAGGTGACGGTCGAGCACCGACCAGACCACGACGTCACGGTCTCGCTCGTGCTGCGCGCGACGACGACCGAGCGCGAGCTGCTGCCGCTCCTGCTCGCCGCGGGCGACGACCTCGACGACGAGCTGCGCGAGATGGCCCGCTCCGGCACGGTGTTCGAGCTCGACTGAGCGCGTCGCGGCGGCTTGCGTGCGCGGCATCCGTCCTTTATGTTGATCTTGCCAACAAATCACCGAAGACGCTGAAAGGCGGATCCACCATGGCCAGCGCGCCCACCCGCGACGACAAGTTCTCCTTCGGCCTCTGGACCGTCGGCTACAACGGCACCGACCCCTTCGGTGGCCCGACGCGCAACGCACTCGACGTCGTGCACGTGGTCGAGAAGCTCGCCGAGCTCGGCGCCTACGGCCTCACCTTCCACGACGACGACCTGTTCGCCTTCGGATCCACCGACGCCGAGCGCCAGACCCAGATCGACCGCCTCAAGGGCGCCCTCGCCGACACCGGCCTCATCGTGCCCATGGTCACCACCAACCTCTTCTCGGCCCCCGTCTTCAAGGACGGCGGCTTCACCTCGAACGACCGCCAGGTGCGCCGCTTCGCGCTTCGCAAGGTGTTCCGCCAGCTCGACCTCGGCGCCGAGCTCGGTGCGAAGACCTTCGTCATGTGGGGCGGCCGCGAGGGCGCCGAGTACGACTCGGCCAAGGACATCCGCGCCGCCCTCGAACGCTACCGCGAGGCCGTCAACCTCCTCGGCGACTACGTGACCGACAAGGGCTACGACATCCGCTTCGCGATCGAGCCGAAGCCGAACGAGCCGCGCGGCGACATCCTGCTGCCGACCCTCGGCCACGCGATCGCCTTCATCGACTCGCTCGAGCGCCCCGAGCTCGTGGGCCTCAACCCCGAGGTCGGCCACGAGCAGATGGCGGGCCTGAACTTCACCGCCGGCATCGCGCAGGCGCTCTACCACGGCAAGCTCTTCCACATCGACCTCAACGGCCAGCGCGGCATCAAGTACGACCAGGACCTCGTCTTCGGCCACGGCGACCTGCACAACGCGTTCTCGCTCGTCGACCTGCTCGAGCACGGCGGCCCCGGCGGCGTCCCGGCCTACGAGGGCCCGCGCCACTTCGACTACAAGCCGTCGCGCACCGAGGACGAGACCGGCGTCTGGGAGTCGGCCGCCGCCAACATGCGCACCTACCTGCTGCTCAAGGAGCGCGCCGCAGCGTTCCGCGCCGACCCCGAGGTGCAGGAGGCGCTCGAAGCCGCGAAGGTGACCGAGCTGTCGGTGCCGACGCTCGGCGAGGGCGAGTCGTACGACGACTTCCTCGCCGACCGCTCGGCCTATGAGGACTTCGACGCGAACGCGTACCTCGGCGGCAAGGGCTTCGGCTTCGTGCGCCTCCAGCAGCTCGCCACCGAGCACCTCCTCGGCGCCCGCTGACGCCTTCCACCCCGCCTCCGGTGGTCGAGTAGCGACGAAGGAGCGTATCGAGACCTCGCAGGCGGTCTCGATACGCGCTTCGCGCTACTCGACCAGCGGGACAACCCAAGGAGAGCACAGATGACGCTCGTCGCCGGGGTCGACTCGTCGACCCAGTCGTGCAAGGTCGTGATCCGGGATGCCTCGACCGGTGCGCTGGTGCGCACCGGTCGGGCCGCGCACCCCGACGGGACCGAGGTCGACCCGCAGGCCTGGTGGGTCGCACTGCAGGCGGCGATCGCCGACGCCGGCGGCCTCGACGACGTCGCCGCGATCTCGATCGCCGGCCAGCAGCACGGCATGGTCGTGCTCGACGCCGAGGGCCGGGTCATCCGCAACGCCCTGCTCTGGAACGACACGCGCTCGGCCGGCGCCGCCCGCGACCTGATCGACGAGGTCGGCGCGGCCGAGTACGCCGAGCGCACCGGCGTCGTGCCGGTCGCATCGTTCACCGCCACGAAGCTGCGCTGGCTGCGCGACGCCGAACCGTCGAACGCGCAGCGCGTCGCGGCCGTCGCGCTGCCGCACGACTGGCTGACCTGGCGACTGCGCGGGTACGGTCCGGCAGGTGCGCCGGATGCCCCGCTCGGCCCGGTGCTCGACGAACTCGCCACCGACCGGTCGGATGCCTCGGGCACCGCCTACTGGGGCGGCTCAGGCTCGGGAAGAGACGGCTACGACCGCGACCTGCTCGCACTGGCCCTCGGCCATGACGCGGTGCTCCCCCGCGTGCTCGGCCCCGCCGACCGCGTCGGCGAGACGCCTTCGGGCCTCGTCGTCGCGCCCGGAGCGGGCGACAACGCCGGCGCCGCGCTCGGCCTCGACGCCCAGCCCGGCGACGTCGTCGTGTCGATCGGCACGTCGGGCACCGTGTTCGCCGTCACGGGACAGCCGGTCGCGGATGCCTCGGGCACGGTTGCCGGCTTCGCCGACGCGAGCGGCAACTGGCTGCCGCTGATCGCGACCCTGAACGCCGCCCGGGTGCTCGACTCGACGGCGGGCCTGCTCGGGGTGGACCACGAGGAGCTCGGGCGCCTCGCGCTCGAGGCCGAGCCCGGGGCATCCGGACTCGTGCTCGTGCCCTACTTCGAGGGCGAGCGCACCCCGAACCTGCCCGATGCGACCGCATCGCTGCACGGGATGACCCTCACGTCGACGACGCGGGCGAACCTCGCACGCGCGGCCGTCGAGGGACTGCTCTGCGGACTCGCCGACGGGCTCGACGCCGTGCGCGGCCAGGGGGTCGAGGCGTCGCGGGTGCTGCTCATCGGCGGGGCCGCGCAGAACCCGGCCGTCCGGGCCGTCGCAGCCCAGGTGTTCGACGTGCCCGTGGCGGTGCCGGCTCCGGGCGAGTACGTCGCCGACGGCGCCGCCCGCCAGGCCGCGTGGGCGCTCACCGGCGACCGCCCGGCGTGGCCGGTCGAACTCGCGGCCGAACTCGCGCCCGACCCGCGGCCCGAGATCCGCGCCGCGTACGCCGCGGCGGTCGGCACGTCGCACGTCGATCCCCGCTGACCTCGCGCCCCGGCCCCCTACCGACCCGAGCACCCTTTTCAGGACCACAGCCCCGGTGGCTCGCAGAGCGGGTCCACGCCGCCCTGGTCCTGAAAAGGTGGGGGGTCAGCCGCGCGCCGCTGCGGCGAGCGCGTTCAGCAGCGCCGCGCCCGTGCGGGCGTCCGGCACCGTGACGACGAGTGTGGGGGCGTCCGTTCGCCGCACCTCGATGCCGGGGCCGCCGCGCAGGATGATGCCGCGCCGCCCCTGACCATCGAAGCGGAACCCCCAGCCGCCGAACTCGCCGGGCAGGACCTCGACGTCGGCGGCCGATTCGACCCGGTCGAGTGGCACCCGCGTGAGGCGGAATCCGAGCATCGTGCGCGCGGTGAGTCCCCGTCGGTCGACGGTGACGGTCATCCGGAGCGTCGTCGCGAGCGCCAGCACCACGACGAGCAGGATGCCCCAGAGCCACCAGGCCGCGGGCGCCATGACGATCGGCACGACGAGCCACGCGGAGGCGAGCCCCACGATGAGCAGCACCGCCCACGGCGCGGTCACCGACTCGGTCCACACCGCGCGCTCACCCGGCGCCAGCGCGAGCGCCGGTGTCGCGTCGGGCACCGCACCGCGTACCGGGGCCGGAAGCGCACGCCAGATGAGCCAGGCGACGAGGCCGCTGACCACGATGCCGCCGATGACGATGACGGGGATCGCCCACGCCGCGGGCACGCCGTCGTCGAGCTGCGTGCCGGTCAGCGAGAGGGTGATCACCGCGAGCAGCAGGGCGATGGCGGGCGCGATCGCCGCCATGAAGCGCACGCGTGCAAGCAGTCGGGCGTCGGCGTCCACGCCGGGAGCGAGTGCCTGCCGACCGGCGAATGTCGCCAGCGCGAGCGCGACGACGAGTGAGACGGCGATCGCGAGGTACGCGAACAGCGCCTGCGTCGGCGTCGCCCAGTTGTCGGGCTGCCCGGCGGCATCGAAGTGGATCGCGATCTCCTCGGGCAGCCGGTGCGCCCAGCCGAGCTGGATCACCGTGGCGAGTGCGACGATCGCGAGGGGCACCCAGACCACGAGCAGCCACAGGATGCGGCGGTCGCGGCGATGCTGTGCGACGCGGTCGGCATCGGCGGGTGCGGGTGCGGGTGCGGAGGCACTGGGCCGCTGGTCGTCGTGACGGTCGGTCATCGGTCGAATTCCTCTCGGATGATGGCGAACACGGTGTCTGCGGCGAGTCCGGATTCGCGGGCGGCTGCGACGAGGCCGGCGGCGAGGTCGCGCACGGCCTCGGCGTCGGCGGCCGCGTTCGTGACCACGGCCCCTCGCCCACGGCGCAGCTCGATGAGTCCCTCGTCGCGGAGCGTCTGGTAGGCGTGCAGCACGGTGTGCGCGTTCACGTCGAGCGAATCGGCGAGGTCGCGCGCGGCGGGCAGCCGTTCGCCTGCGGCAACCCGCCCGGCCAGCACCTCGGTGCGCACGGCGCGGACGAGCTGCTCGAAGATCGGCGTCGCCGAGCCGGGGTCGATGCGGATGATCACGCGGCCTATTATTCTAGTTATCACTAGAACAAGCCAAACTGCGGTCGACTGGCCGAACCCGACCTCCTCGTCGCGGCTCAGGAAGGACTGCGCACGGGACGGCATGTCCCGTCCGTCGAGACGGCGTGTCGGCCGAACGATCCTGAATCGCGAAGATCCCGCCCATGCCGGGCGCTCGACGCTCGGCGCTGGGCACGCGACGCTCAGGCGCGCCCGATCGCCACCGCGGCCAGCGCCGCCCCAGCCGCCTCCAGCCAGTGCAGCGGGTCGCGCATCGCGGCGTCCGAGGAGCCGGCGAGCTCGGTCAGCGACACCGCCCCGCCCTCGAAGCCCGAGGCGTCCGCCGTGATCGCACCCGCGACGAGCGCGACGGGCACTCCCGCGGCGACCGCTCGCGAAGCGACCTCGCTCGGCACCTTGCCAGCGGCCGACTGCCCGTCGAACCGGCCTTCACCGGTCACGACCACGGATGCCCCCGCCAGCGCGGCATCCATTCCGATTGCGTCGGCTACGGCGCCCGCGCCGCCGGCCATCGCCGCGCCCCACACCAGGAGCCCGAACCCGGCACCGCCCGCAGCGCCGGCGCCCGGCGCCGACGCGAACGAGGCACCGCCCGCCACGACGGCGACGAGGTGCGCGAGATTCGCCTCGAGGCGTTCGACCTGCGCCGGGTCGGCGCCCTTCTGCGGGCCGAACACGGCGGCGGCACCGGCCGGGCCGAGGAGCGGGTTGGTCACGTCGGAGAGGATGCTGGCGCCGCCGGGCGGCAGCGCCCTGAGCCCGTGCAGGTCGAGGGCCTCGATCGCGGCGAGCCCACCGCCGCCGGGCGGGATCGGCCGGCCGGAGGCATCCATCGCCCGCGCGCCGAGCGCCGCGAGCGCGCCGACCCCGCCGTCGGTCGACGAGCTGCCGCCGATCGCGAGGAGCAACCTGGTCGCGCCGCTGTCGAGGGCCGCGGCGATCGCCTGCCCGAATCCGAGGGTGTGCGCGTCGAGCGGACGCAGCGGGTCGAGCAGCGTGATGCCGCTCGCGAGGGCGAGTTCGACGAGCGCCGTGCCGTCGGGCAGTCGCAGCCAGCACGCGTCGACCGGGCGGTCGTCGGGGCCCTGCACGGTGACGGGCAGGCGCTCGGCGCCGGGCACGGCCACCGCGAACGCGTCGAGCGTGCCCTCGCCGCCGTCGGCCATCGGCAGTTCGACGATCTGGTCGGCGGGTGCGACCGAGCGCCAGCCGCGCGCGAGCGCGGCGGCCGCCTCGGTCGCGGTGGCGGTGCCCTTGAACGAGTCGGGCGCGAGCACGACGCGGCGCGGGGCGTTCACGACGCCCGGTGCGACCGTGCCGGCGGTGCTGGCGGGGCCGCCGACGCCGTTCACGACGGGAAGCCGAAGTCGGCGACGCCGTGCCCCGCGCTCGGTGCGGGGACCTCGGCGAGCCAGCCGAGCGCCCTCGCGATCAGGTCGCGATTCGCGTCGGACTCGTACGAGCGCGCATCGTGCCCGAGGCCCGAGTACACGAGCCGCGACCGCCCGATCTCCCGCGCCCAGACGAGCGGATGCCGCTCGCCGCCCTCGTCGTGCTCGGCGATCGGCTCGATGACGCCGGTCAGGCGCAGGTCGGTGTACCGCTCGTCGAGCACCGAGAAGTCGACGAGGCCCTCCGCGATCGGGTGGTTGCCCACGACGTGCACGTGCGCCTCGCCGAACGGCGGATGCCACGAGTGCCCGGCGATCCATCGGGCGCCGAGCGCCTCGCCGTAGGCGGGCAGCTCGCGCAGCGTCGCGGCCGCCGAGTGCAGCGCGAGGATGCCGACACCGCGTTCGAGCGCCGCGTCGAGCGAGTCGGCGGCAGTGGCCACGAGCTCGGCCGACGGCTGCGGCAGGTCGACGGCGCCCGGCGCGGGTTCGCCGTCGGGGTCGCCGGCGTTCACGATGAGCACCCGCACGTCGTCGGCCACGGCCTGCCCCGACGACCCGACCGCCCTGCCGAGCCCGGCGAGCCCCTCGAGCGGTCCTTCCACGATCTCGACGTCGAAGCCCGCGTCGCGCGCGATCGCGGCGAGCGCGGCACTGGTCTCGGGGTAGGGGTGCCACGGGTCCGCCGTCCGGCCGGATCCGCTCAGGATCACTGCTCGCATGTTCACTTCCTCACCATCGCCCAACCGTACGGCGCGAGCGTCAGGCCGTCGACCGGGGCTCCGGTCGCGGCATCCGTTCCGACCAGGTTCACGGCGACATCGCCGGTGGCGTGGTTGACCACGGTGACGACGTCGCCGCGGCGCATCGCCTCCACCTGCTCGGGCAGCCTCACGGCGACCGGCTCCACCCCGGTCGCCGTGAGGAGATGGTCGACGAGGGCCTGGGTGCCCGCCTCGTCGGGGATCGTCGCGAGGTACCGGGCCGACCCGGCACCGTGCTCGCGCAGCGTGAGTGCGGGGCGGCCCGTCAGGCGCCCGCCCGTGAAGGAGGCCTCGATCGAGGCATCCGTCACCCGGAGTTCCTCGGCGAGCAGCGTGCCCGTCGCGTCGCCGAACGGGCCCGCGAACGGCGCGACGCGCTCGCCCGGTTCGGCCGCCGGCGCGTCGGGGGCGACCAGCGCGCCGAAGTCCTCGACGTCGACGCCCAGGATCCCCCGCAGCTGCGTCGTGAACCCGCCCTCGCGGAACCGGTCGTGCTCGTCGACGACATCGGTGAACGGCCCCGTGACGAGGTGGCCGCCCGCGTCGACGAACGCCGTGAGCGCCGCGGCATCCGACTCGCGCAGCAGGTACAGCAGCGGCGCGATGACGAGGTCGTACTCCCCCGCGCGCTCGGCCGGGATCAGGTCGACCTGCACGTGCCGGCGGTGCAGCGCGCGGTGCCAGCGCTGCACGACCGCGGTGACGTCGAGCGCGTTCTGCGGGTGATCGGAGCCTTCGGCGGCCCACCGGTTCTCCCAGTCGTACACGATCGCGACGCGCGCGTCCGCGGGCTGCGGGGCGGGCAGTCCGGGCAGCGCCGCGAGCCGCGCGCCGAGGTCGACGACCTCGCGCCAGGTGCGCGTGTCGGTGCCCGCGTGGGGCAGCATCGCCGAGTGGAACTTCTC
The DNA here is from genome assembly GCF_004006235.1 of Agromyces sp. LHK192. Taxonomy (NCBI): domain Bacteria; kingdom Bacillati; phylum Actinomycetota; class Actinomycetes; order Micrococcales; family Microbacteriaceae; genus Agromyces; species Agromyces sp. LHK192. The sequence goes on along the minus strand of NZ_CP034753.1, from coordinate 1,091,722 downwards.
GGCGCCCGCCCGCGACTGCCGCCACTGGAAGAACAGGATGCCGTCGGCCCCGCGCCCGACCGCCTGGGCACTCAGCGCCGCCATCTGGCCCGGCGCCTTCGGCGCGTTCGTCGGGCGCCAGTTCAGGGCGTTCGTCGACTGCTCCATCAGCAGCCACGGCACGCCCGGCTTCAACGACCGCATGAGGTCGCGCGAGAACGCCGCAGTCCGGAACGACTCCGGGTCATTCGGGTCCGGGTAGCAGTCGTCGCTGACGACGTCGACGTGCTCGGCCCATTTCCGGTAGTCGGCCGGCTCGAACGCCCCCATGAAGTTCGTGGTGATCGGCTGGGTCGCCCCGGCGGCGCGGATCAGGTCGCGCTCCATCAGGTAGCACTCCAGGAGCATGTCGTTCGTGAACCGCTTGAAGTCGAGCACCTGGCCCGGATTGCGGCTGTACGGCGCCTTGCGCGGCGGCAGGATCTCGTCGAACGAGCCGTAGCGCTGCGACCAGAAGTCGGTGCCCCACGCCGCGTTGAGCGCGCCGATGTCGTCGTACCGATCGGCGAGCCAGCGGCGGAATGCGTCGCGCGCGGCATCCGAGTAGTCGGCGTGGAGGTGGCATCCGTACTCGTTGTTGACGTGCCACATCACGACCGCCGGATGCCCCGCATAGCGCTCGGCGATCGCCGTGACCAGCTCGCCCGCGAGCCGCCGGTAGACCGGCGACGACGGCGCGTAGGCCTGCCGGGAGCCGGGCCAGAAGACGGAGCCGTCGGCGTCGCGCGGCAGCAGTTCGGGGTAGGCGGCGCTCGCCCACGGCGGGGGCGACGCGGTGGCGGTCGCGAGGTCGACGGCGATGCCGCCGGCGTGGAGGAGGTCGATCACCCGGTCGAGCCAGCCGAAGTCGAACTCGCCCTCGCGCGGCTGGATGCGCGCCCACGAGAAGATGCCGAGGCTGACCATCGTGACGCCGGCTTCGCGCATGCGGGCGACGTCGTCGGGCCAGATCTCCTCGGGCCATTGCTCGGGGTTGTAGTCGGCGCCGTAGAGCACGCGGGTTCCTCTCGTCGGTGGGGTCGGACTCCCGTGGGATCGGCAGCCCGCGGCAGGCCGCGCCGCAGGAAAGCGTATTCCAATCGTACGCCATGCTCACGCCCCGCGCGCACCTCGAGATGCCGGAGGCCTAGGCTCGGGCGTCCTCGCGCGGCAGGGCCAGGTACCGGTGCACGAACGCGATCGCCATGCCGCCCTCGCCGACCCCGGCGGCGACGCGCTTCACCGAGCCCGATCGCACGTCGCCCACCGCGAACACGCCCGGCACGCTCGTCTCCAGGGCGAACGGCGGGCGCTCCTGCGTCCACGAGCCGCTCGACGCGGCATCCGCGCCCGTGAGCACGTATCCGCGATCATCGCGGGCGATCTCGGCCGGCATCCATCCGGTCACCGCGTCGGCGCCGATCATCACGAAGACCACGTCGCAGTCGCGACGCAGCGTCGTCCCGGTGCGGCGATCGGCGACGTCGATCGCGTCGAGTCCGTCGACGCCGTGGAGTCCGACGACCTCGCTGCGGGTCTCGATCCGGATGTCCTCGTGCGCCTCGAGCTGGTCGATGAGGTACCTCGACATGCTCGCCTCGAGCGACTCCCCGCGCACGAGCATGGTCACCGACCTCGCGTGCCGCGAGAAGAACAGCGCGGCCTGGCCGGCGGAGTTCCCGGCGCCGATGATGCAGACGTCGGCCCCCTTCGCGACGGCCGCGTCGCTGCGCGCGGCGCCGTAGAAGACGCCGTTGCCGAGGTACCGATCGACGCCGTCCACGGGCAGGTCGCGCCACTCCACCCCGGTCGACACGATCACGACCGCCGCGTGCAGGCGCTCACCGCCGTCGAGCACGAGGACGTGCGCCGGCGCTCCCGTCTCGATCGCCTCGACCGTGCGGGTCACCACGATCTCGGCCCCGAGCCGCTTCGCCTGCTTCAGCGCACGGCTGGCGAGGTCGTCGCCGGAGATGCCGAACGGGAACCCCGTGTAGTTCTCGATGCGGGTCGACGTACCCGCCTGGCCGCCCGGCGCGAGGGACTCGATCACGACCGTGCGAAGGCCCTCGGCCGCTCCGTTCACCGCGGCCGTCAGTCCGGCCGGTCCGGCGCCGAGGATGACGACGTCGTACGCAGCGGATGCCGGCTCGACGTCGAGTCCCGCGGCGACCGCGACCTCGCGGAGCGTCGGGTCGACGAGGCGGTCGCCGTCGGCGGTCTCCAGCACTGGGCGTTCGTCGGGTTCGGGACCGCCGGGTCGCTCGTCGTGATCGCCATCCACGCCCTCGACGGCGACCCGGTCGAACGCGACCTGGTTGCGCGTGAGGAACCGTTCGATGCGGTGCGTGCGCGCCTCGTTGCGCGGCCCGACGAGCCGGATGGCCGTCTCGGGCACCTCGGCGGCGATGGCCTGGAGGGAGTCGAGGTACCGGCGCGCGAGCGCCGCGACCCGGGCGGGCACCGACGGCGCCTGCGCCGCGAGGGTGTAGAACGCGGTCACGTCGAGCTTGAGGATTCGCGAGGCCGCCAGGCCCGGCGCCGCACGCCCGCTCGCGGGGAACGGCGTGCTCAACGTCATCGGCACCTCGCCGAAGAACCGGCCCGGCCTGCGCGTGCCGATCACGCGCTCCTCGCCGTTGACGACCTTCGTGATCTCGGCACCGCCCTCGATCACGACGAACAGCGCACGCTCGTCGCCCTCGTGCGCGAAGTACTCCCCCGGCGAGAGGTGGATGTCCTCGGCCGCCCGCGCCAGGCCGGCGAGCGTCGCCTCCGGCAGCGTCGAGAAGATGGGGACGGAGCGGAGCAGTTCGACCGTGATCACGACGCGCCTCGCCGCATCGCCCGAACCGACATCGACGTCCCCGCATCCGGCATTCGCACGCTGCGACCGTACTGAGCGGGCGACGACCGTCGCCACCCCCAGATCGCGGGCACCGACGGCGATCCGGGCATCACCCCGACCGTGGGATCCACCGGATCTCCGTGCGACCGGTGCGGCCGAGACCGTGGGGGCGTCAGGGGTGCGCGAGGGGAGGAGAATCGCGTGACGGGAGGCCTCCCATGACCACGATCGACCTCCCGTCACGCGATTCCCCTCCCCTCCCCTCGCGCCGCGAAGCGTGCGCCGGCCGCGTGCGTCGGTTGAGTACGTCGGGCTCAGCGAACGAGGGTGATCGGCCGGGCGAGCCCGCCGACCTGGACCGTGGGCCACCCCGGGTCGACCGTGAGCACCTCGAACCCGTCGACGTCGCGCACGATCGTGTCCTCGACCTTCGCGTCGGGCGCGGTCGGGTTCCAGGCGAACGCCTGCCCGGCCTGGACGAGGTCGTCGACCCCCGGCCCCGGCAGCGCGCGCGGATCGCGCCCCACGTAGCCGGCCGCGCCGCCCTGGTGGTGCCTGCGCCACTCCTCGGCGTCGAAGCCGTGCGCGGCGTAGGCGGCCGTGCCGGCGGCGAAGACGTCGGCGATCGGCGTGCCCGGCCGGGTCGCGTCGAGGAACGCCCGTTCGACCTCGAGGATGCGCCGCTCGCGGTCGGTCGATTCGCCGGTCGAGTCGCCGGTCGAGGCCGCCGGCGCGTCGCTCGCGGAGGCATCCGTCGCCGTGGCACCGGATGCGGCGATCCCGGCGAACGAGACCCAGCGCGTGACGTTCGAGATGAGCCCGTGCTTCCGACCGCAGACGACGAGCATCGCGCGAGAGCCGATCGGAGCGCCGGTCGGGAGCGGATGCCGGTGCCGCAGGCGCTGCGCGCCGGCGACGAGCACGACGAGCGGGTCCACACCCTGGAGCACGAGCCGCTCCGCGAGCAGGGCGGCCGCCTGCCGCTCGGTCCAACCCGGTTCGACGACGGATGCCACGCCCCCGACGGCCTCCGCCGACGCGCGGCCGAGGTGACGGAACCGGTCGCGTTCGGCCGGGAGCAGGCTCGCCCGCGCGGCGCGCAGGTCGGCTGCGACCTCGGATTCCTCGAGTGCGGCCACGCCGGCCGGCGCGAGCTGGTCGAACCACGGCACCTCGTGCACCGACGCGCGGTCGGCCGCGCCGAGCTCCTCGTCGGCGAGGCGATCGGCCTCGTTCGCGAACACCCGGATCTCGTCGCCGGCCCGGTCGACGACGACGGCGACGACCGGATCGCCCGCCAGCGAGACGTGGGTGCGCACCCCGTCGAGGTACCACGACACCGCGCCATGCGATCGGAGCACGAGCGAATCGGCGCCGTGCCGGTCGAGGATCTCCAGCACGCGCGCACGCTTCGCGCGGCGATCGGATGCCGAGGGTCCGGGCGAGCTCGAAGCGGTCGAGCCGACCGACGGCGCCATCGGAGCGGGTGCGGTGGTCGCCGCACCGCGGGTCGCGGCGCTCACGCGTCGACCCCGGCCGCGTCGATGCCGGCTGCGTCGACGCCGACTGCCTCGATGCCGGCTGCGTCGGGGCCCGCTGCGTCGGGGCCCGCTGCCGCACCGACCGGCCCGGCGCTCTCGCGCACCTCGAGCCGTGGGCGGTACACGACCGCGTGCCCGACCGGGTCGCCGGCGATGAGCGCGCGGAGCCTCGACCACACCTGGCCGCCGAGTTCGGCACGCGGCACCGAGAGGCTCGTGAGCGCCGGTGTCGCGAACGCGGCCATCGGCACGTCGTCGAACCCGGCGACGGAGAGGTCCTCGGGCACGCGGACCCCGAGCTTCCGGAGCCGCGTGAGCAGGCCGAGCGCGACGAGGTCGTTGAAGGCGAGGACGCCGGTCACCCCGTCGCGCTGCGCGGCGACCACCGCCTCGGCGGCGGCGAACCCGTCGTCGAGCCTCGAACCGCAGGGCTGGACGGAGATCTGCATCCCCGGGTCGGCGGCGATGGCCTCGGCGACGCCGCGGATGCGGTCGGCGTTCGAGGCGCTCGACTCGGGGCCGGCGAGGTAGAGCAGCCGGCGGTGGCCGAGCGCCGCGAAGTGTTCGACCAGGTCGCGGATGCCTCGGGCGTAGTCGACGCCGATGACCGGCGCGTCGCCCTCGAGCGTGCGGTTCACGACGACAGCGGGGGCCAGCCGTGCCGTGAGCTTCGCGAGCCGTTCGGCGGGTAGTCGCGGCGCGCACAGCACGATCGCGTCGCACCGCTCGCGGGCCTCGATGGCGATCTCCTCCTCGTCGTCGACCCGCTCGTTCGTGTCGGCGACGAGCACCCGGTAGCCCTCTGCCGCCGCCGCGACGCTCAGGCCCTTGAGGATGCCCTGGAACAACGGGTTCTCGAGGTCGGGCACGACCATCGCGATCGTCTGGTTGCGTCCCTGCACGAGGCTGCGCGCGGCGGGGCTCGGCCGGTACCCGAGGTCGGCCACCGCGCGGCGCACCGCCCGGACGATCTCGGGGTCGACCGAGGCCTTGCCGTTGAGCACGCGCGACACGCTCGCCTGCGACACCCCCGCCCGCGCCGCGACGTCGGCGATCGTCGTCGCCCGGCCTCGCTCACCCATGATCGCCTCCACTGCGCGTCGCGCGTCGCATCCGTTGTCGCCGCACCCGTCGCTCGTCGCGCGGATCCGAGAAATCGATTCCCCATCTTATGCATGAGATTGCCGAACCCGCTTGCATTCTGTACGCTCACGGCGAGAAAGCGATTTCTCGAACTATCTCAGATACGCCGAACCGGCCGAGCATCGACGCGGGTCGGCGCACCACGGGCCACGAACGGCACGACCACGAACAGAAGGAGACCTCGATGCGCGTCCTCGTCACGGGCTCGGCCGGGCGGCTCGGCCGCAGCACCGCCATCGGGCTGGCCCGCATCGGCCACGAGGTGATCGGCGCCGACCGCGAGATCGCCGGCCTCGACGGCGTCGACGAGCGCGGAATCGACCTCGTCGACGAGGCATCCGTCGCCCGCCTGCTCGCGGAGGTCCGCCCCGATGCCGTCGTGCACCTCGCGGCCATCGCCGTGCCGTTCAGCGCCCCCGAGCGCCACATCCTGGTGACGAACACCACGCTCGCGCACACGGTGCTCGCGGCCGCTGCGAACGCCGGAGTCGAGCGCGTGCTCGCGGCCAGCAGCCCGACCGTCATCGGCTACGGCACGCCCTCGTGGCGGCCGTCGTACCTGCCGCTCGACGAGGCCCACCCGGTCGCGCCCTCGAACGCGTACGCGGTCTCGAAGGTGATGATCGAGGAGCTCGTGCGCACCTTCGCCCGCACCGCGCCCGGCGCGTTCGGCTTCTACCGTCCCTGCTACGTCGTCTCGCCGGAGGAGTGGTCGGGCGCCCCGACCCAGCAGGGCCACACCATGGCCGAGCGCCTCGCCGACCCCGCACTCGCCGCGGTCAGCCTGTTCAACTACGTCGACGCGCGCGACGCGGCCGACTTCGCGAACGCCTGGCTCGCCGCGCCCGCGTCCGCCGTCGACGGCGAGGGCTTCTTCGTCGGCGCCGCCGACGCGCTCGCCGTGGAACCCGTCGCCGACCTGTGGCGCGAGTTCGCCCCGGCACTCGGCGAGGCCGCGGACGCGCTGACGGGCACCCGGCCCGTCTTCACCTCTGCCAAGGCCGCCGAGCGTCTGGGCTGGCGCCCTCGCCGCAGCTGGCGAACCGAGCTGTCGTTCGCCCGCCCGGCCGCGCCCACGCCCCTGCGCACGTGCCCGCCCGCGCCGCCACGCCCGCACCCTCGCGCACCTCCGCCCCCGCGCCCGCACACGTGCCGGATTCAGGAGATCGCACGCTGCTCAGGACCGAATCCGGCATTTCGTCCTGATCCGGCGCCGATCTCCTGAAACCGGCACCACCAGCCCCAGCCCGCCGGTTCACAGCCCACCAGCCACCAGCCACCAGCCACCAGCCACCAGCCACCAGCCACCAGCCACCAGCCACCAGCCACCAGCCACCAGCAGCATTGGAGTCGCAGATGACCCTCTCGTTCGACGGAGTCCTGTTCTTCCCCGTCACGCCGTTCGACCGTCGGGGTCGGGTCGACCTCGACCGATTCGCCGAGCACGTCTCGAGCCGACTCGACTTCGCGCCCGGCGGCGTCTTCCCGGCGTGCGGCACGGGCGAGTTCCACGCCCTCTCGACGCGCGAGATCGGCGACGTCGTGCGCGCCGCGGTCGACACGGTGGCCGGGCGCGTGCCGGTCATCGCCGGTTCCGGAGGCTCGCTGGGCGATGCGCTCGAGACCGCCCGGGCGGCGGCGGATGCCGGGGCCGACGGCCTGCTGCTGCTCCCGCCGTACCTCGTGTCGGGCACGACCGACGGGCTCGTCGCCTGGGTCGACGCGATCACGGCGGAGACCGACCTGCCCGTCGTCGTCTACCACCGCGGCACCGCCCGGTACACGCCGGGCGCGATCGCGCGGCTGGCCGAGAACCCGAAGGTCGTCGGCTTCAAGGACGGCACCGGCGACATCGGGCTCGCCCAGGAGATCGTGCTCGCCGCGAACGCCACAGGCCGCGAGTTCGCGTTCTTCAACGGCCTCCTGACCGCCGAGCTCAGCCAGGGCGCCTACCGCGGCATCGGCATCCCGCTGTACTCGTCGGCCGCGTTCGCGATGCTCCCCGAACTGGCGTCGCTGCACTACCGCGCCTACGAGTCGGGCGACGAGGCGACGCGGATGTCGCTCCTCGAGGAGTTCTACCGCCCGCTCGTCGCGCTGCGCGACGAGACCCCCGGGTTCGGCGTCTCGCTGATCAAGGCCGGCCTGCGGTTGCGCGGCGTCGACGTCGGCTCGGTGCGCCCGCCGCTGGTCGACCCGACGCCGGCGCAGGAGCAGCGGTTGCAGGCCATCCTCGACCACGGCCTGGAACTCGCGGAGCGATTCGCAGCGACCGCGGCGACCGCAGCGACCACCGCAGCCTCGGCGGCCGCCCCCGAGTCGCCCGCCCCCGAGCCGGCCGCCGCGCGATGACCGCCACGATCCGCCGGATCGACGTCCGGCCGCTGCGGGCGGAACTCCGCCGCCCGTGGGGTCCCGACGTGCGCGACCTGACGTTCCTCGCCGTCGAGGTCGAGGACTCCGACGGCGCCGTCGGCGACGGCTTCTCGTGGACGCCGACCATCGGTGCGGCATCCGTGCGGGCGATGCTCGAGCACGACATCCGCGACTGGGCGATCGGCAGGCCTGCCGACGCGACCGAGGTGTGGGAGCCGCTGTGGCGGCACCTGCACGAGGCGGGCGGCGGCGGCGTCACGACGATCGCGATGGCCGGGCTCGACCTGGCCCTGTGGGACCTCGCCGCGCGGCGCGCGGGGGCATCCGTCGCCGACCACCTCGGGCGTCGCCGCGATCGGGTACGCGCGTACGGCAGCGGCATCAACCGCCACTACCCGTTCGACGAGCTCGTGGCGCAGGCCGAGCGCTGGGTCGCGGCCGGGTTCGACGCGGTCAAGGTCAAGGTCGGCCTGCCCGACCTCGCCGATGACGTCGCACGCGTGCGCGCCGTGCGCGAGGTCATCGGGCCCGACCGCGGGCTCATGATCGACGCGAACCAGCTGTGGACGCTCGACCAGGCGCTGCGCGCCGTGGACGCGCTCGCCCCGTTCGGCCTCCGCTGGATCGAGGAGCCGCTGCGCGCCGACGACCTCGCGTCGCACCAGCGGCTCGCCGCGCACCTCCGGCTCGCCGACGCGTTCGACGTGCCGATCGCAGTCGGCGAGAACCTCTACACGCGCTACCGGTTCGCCGAGTACATCGACGCGGGCGTCGCGCGCATCGTGCAGCCCAATATCGTGCGCGTCGGCGGCATCACGCCGTTCCTCGAGATCGCGAAGCTCGCGGAGTCCCGCGGCGTGCAGTTGGCCCCGCACCTCCTGCTCGACCTCAGCGCGCAGCTCGCGATGGCGGTTCCGCAGGAGATCGCCGTCGAGGCTGCGGAGGATGCCTCCCTCGCCGAGCTCGGCGTGCTCGCCGACGATCCGCCGGTCGCGGTCGACGGCGGCTGGGCGCGCGACACCTCGCAGGTCGGGCTCGGACTCCGGCTCGCGGCATCCGTGCCGACGCCGGCCTGAGTCGCCGCGCCGCCCGTCCCGCCGCGCACCTGCGCGCCGACCCGAACCCGCCTACCCTGAACACGGCCCCGAACACGGAGGATCGACGATGACCGACCTGACCACCGCACCCGCGACATCCGATGCCGAAACCGGCGCGACCGGATCCCCGGTTGATGCCGCGGCCGCCGCGGCCCGCACCGCGTTCGCCGCGACCGTCGCGTCGACGGCCGCGGAGCGCGCCGCCTGGCTGCGCGCCGTCGCCGATGCGCTCGAGGCGGCGCGCGACGAACTCGTCGCCCTCGCCGACGAGGAGTCGCACCTGGGCCCGGTGCGCCTGAACGGCGAGCTCAGCCGCACCACCAACCAGCTGCGGTTGTTCGCCGACGCCGTGCTCGAGGGCTCCTACCTCGAGGCGACGATCGACCACGTTGACCCGTCGGCGATCCCGCCCCGACCCGACCTCCGCCGCATCCTGCGGGCGCTCGGCCCGGTCGCGGTGTTCAGCGCCTCGAACTTCCCGTTCGCGTTCTCCGTCGCGGGCGGCGACACCGCATCGGCCCTCGCCGCCGGATGCCCCGTCATCGTGAAGGGGCACTCGGCCCACCCGCGCCTGTCGGCGCGCACCGCCGAGATCGTCGCGGGCGCCCTGGCCGCCGCCGGAGCCCCCGACGGGATCTTCGGCCACGTCACCGGGCGTGAAGCGGGGGTCGCGCTGGTGCAGCACCCCGAGATCCGCGCGGTCGGGTTCACGGGGTCGCTGCACGGCGGCCGGATCCTCTTCGACCTCGCGGTCGGACGCCCCGATCCCATCCCGTTCTACGGCGAGCTCAGCGCCGTGAACCCCGTGATCATCACGCAGGCCGCCCTCGACGCGCGCGCCGACGAGCTCGCCTCGGGCCTCGCGGGATCCTTCACGCTCGGCGCGGGGCAGTTCTGCACCAACCCGGGCGTCGTGTTCGTGCCGGCCGGCAGCGGCTTCGCCGAGCGGGTCGCGACGGCGGTCGGGGCCGAGCCCGCGGCCGTGCCCATGCTCACCGACGGCATCGCGTCGGCGTTCGCCGGCGGGCTCGCCGACCTGGCCGCCCGCGACGGCGTCCGCCTCGTCGCCGGGTCCGTCTCCCAGCAGGCCGCGACCGGATCGGCCGTGGTGCTCGGGACCGACGCCGCGACCGTCGCCGCCGATCCGCAGGCCCTGTTCGCCGAGTGCTTCGGTCCGTCGACGCTCGTGGTCGAGTACGACGACGTCGACCAGGCGCTCGACGCGATCTCGCGCGTCGGCGGCAGCCTCACCGCGACGGTGCACGCCGAGCCCGACGAGGACGTCGCCGAGATCGTCGCGGTGCTCACCGAGATCGCCGGCCGCGTGCTGTTCGCGGGCTGGCCGACGGGCGTCGCGGTGAGCTGGGCCCAGCAGCACGGCGGACCGTGGCCGTCGACGACGACGATCCACACGTCGGTCGGCATGACCGCGATCCGCCGGTTCCTTCGCCCGGTCGCGTACCAGGATGCCCCGGCGCACGCGCTGCCGGCCGAACTGCGCGACGACAACCCGCTCGGCATCCCGCAGCGGGTGGACGGCGTGCTGGTGGTGCCCTCGGGCGCGTAGCCCGCGGGCATCGGCTCGGGGCGTCGGCCCGCGGGCGGTCGGGCACCGCGTAGCCTCGGAGGATGCCCCGCCAGCACGTCGCCAGCTACCTCGCGGCGGCGACGCCGCCCAGGCTCGCGGTCGGAGGCATCACCGTCGCGATCCCGGTGCTCGCCGTCGAGCAGACGGGCGACGTCGCGCTCGGCGGCCTGCTCGCGGCGGCGACCCTCGCCCCGAGCATCGTCGCGGCGCCGTTCGTGGGCGTGCTGCTGGACCGCAGCCGCAGGCCCGGTGCGCTGATCGCGATCGCCGCCCTCGTGATGGGCGTCTCGTACGGCGTCGCGGCGTTCCTCGGCCCCATCCCGGCCTGGGCGGTCGCGATCGTCCTGCTCGCCGGCGGGGCATCCGGCCCGTTCGTGATGGGCGGGCTCTCGAGCTTCGTGACCGAGCGCATCCCCGACGAGCGCCGTGCGTATGCGATCGACGCGCTCGCCTACAACCTGGGCTCGGTGGTCGGCCCTGCGGTCGTCGCGGCCGCGGCGGCGCTCGGCTCCGCCCGGCTCGCGACGCTGCTGATGGCGGCGAGCGCGCTCCTCGGCGCGGCAGGCACCCTCCCGCTCGGCCTGCAGCCCCTGGGGGCGCCGGCGCGCGGGTCGATGCTGCACACCATGGCGCGGGGCATCCGGCACATCGCCCTGCACCGCCCGCTCGCGATCGTGACGGCGAGCGGCACGCTCAGCCAATTCGGCGCCGGCGGACTCGCGATCGCGGCGGTCGCGCTGTCGCTGCAGCGCACCGGCGACGCCGACCAGGGCGCCGTCGTCGTCACCGCCTTCGCGATCGGCGGCCTCATCGGCGCACTGTGGAACTCGAGCCGGCCGGCGCGCCTGCGCCCCGAGGCGACGATGGGCTGGGGGTTCGCCGCGACGGGGGTGCTGACCGTGCTCGCGGCCCTCGACCTCGGCCTGTGGTGGACGGTCGCGGCGATCGGGGCATCCGGCCTGTTCACGGCGGCGAGCGCCGCCGCGATGCTGCTGATCCGCAAGCAGCAGAGCCCGCCCGCACTGCGGTCTCAGGTGTTCACCGTCGGTGCAGGGCTCCGGGCCGCAGCCGCCGCGGCCGGCGCCGCGGTGGCAGGGCTCGCATCCGGACTCGGCGCAGGCCCCCTGCTCGTGCTCATCGGCCTCAGCTGGATCGCCTCGGGCGCGATGCTCCTCGCCTACCCGCGCGACGCCCAACCGATCGACCGCTGAGCGCAGCGCCGTCGACCGCCCGGCCCATGGCCTGCACGCGTGCGGGTTTCGCCCTCGCGTGCGAGGAACTCGGCGCACGCGTGGGTGGAAGCCGCACGCGCGACTGAAACCCGCACGCGTCGGTGAAGCCCGCTCAGGTCCCGAGCTCGAGGTCGGCCACCAGCACCGGCTCGCCGGTCTCGAGCGACCGGTTGCCGGCGATGCCGACCGACACCGCGCGCACCCCGTCGGCGTAACCGGCGACCCGCGCGAGCGGCGCGTCATCCGTCACCCGTCCGAACAGGTGCCGCAGCAGGAACGCGTCGCCGCCGCCGTGGCTGCCGATGCCCTTCGGGATCTCGACCGTCTCGGCCTGCTCCCAGTGCCGCTGCACGACGAGCCGCTCCGAGTGGGGGCGGATGTCGTCGGCCGGCACGTCCTCGGGGTGCATGCTCGGGTCGACGACGACCCTGCCGTCGGCGCCCACGAGCACCGACCCGCGCTCGACCACCTCGAGTTCCGCGCGGCCTTCGGTGCCGTTGACCGTGACCCGGTATCCCTCCCACGGCGCGTGCGCGTTGAGCGAGTAGCTCAGCGTCGCTCCCGAGTCGTAGTCGACGAGCGCGGCGAGGTTGTCCTCGATCGTGATGCCCGGGTCGAACACGTCGCGGTCGCGCAGGTAGCCGTCGTGGTGCTCCTGGTCGAGGTAGAGGCGCTTGAGGCGCGCATCGGCCGCCAGGTCGAGGGCGAACGGGTCGCCGGATGCCCCGGTCCCCCGCTCCGGCCTCGCGCCGAGGCCGCGCGCTGCGGCGTTCTCGGCGCCGTAGAACCGCAGGCCGCCGCTCGCGAACACGCGCACCGGCGCGGCCTGGATCCACCAGTTCACGAGGTCGAAGTGGTGCGATGCCTTGTGGATGAACAGCCCGCCGGAGTTCCGCTTGTCGCGGTGCCAGCGGCGGAAGTAGTCGGCCCCGTGCACGGTGTCGAGCGCCCATTCGAAGTGCACGCTCGTGACGCGGCCGATGCGCCCGTCGGCGATGACCTGGCGAAGGGTCGAGTTGCGCGGGCTGTACCGGTAGTTGAACGTGGTGATGACCTCGCGGCCGGTCTCGGCGATCGCGTCGCCGATGCGCCGGACGCTCTCGGCGTCGATGGTCAGCGGCTTCTCGACGACGACGTCGGCGCCGGCCCGCAGCGACCGCACGATGAAGTCGGCGTGCGTGAAGTCGGGTGTGGTGATGACGACGCGGTCGACCTGCTCGTCGACGATCATGCGTTCGAGCTCGTCGGGTGCGTACCGCTTCGGCACCGGATGCCCCGCCGCCGTGAGCTCGCGTTCGTACACGTCGAGCCGGCCGGGGTTGAGATCGCTCCACGCGACGAGCTCGGCGAGCCCCGGCACCTCCTCGGCACCGGTGAAGGTGCCGCTGATCGCCTCGAGGTACATGCCGGCGCGGCTGCCGGCTCCGATCAGGGCGTACCGTTCGCGTCGCGTCATCGCGTGCTGCTCCTCGTGGTCGTTGTGGTGCTGGAATCGATTTCCCGTGTATGGACGGGTGTTGACGGCCCATCGACGAAGGGTTCGGGAAAGCGCTATCTCGCTCCGACAGTTGTAGCAGATCCCCGCCGCCCGGCCAACCGACGTCCGCCGCGTCCGAGGACGCCGTGCCGCGCGAGACTCCTCGCGCTAGCATGTGTGATCCCCTTGAACCCGCGTGGAGGACCCGATGAGCGCGACCGACCGCACCTCCCCCGCAACCCTCCACGACGTGGCCCGCGAGGCCGGGGTCTCGCTCGCCACCGCGTCCCGATCGCTGAACGGGAGCACGCGCAAGGTCAACGAGGAGTACCGCTCCCGCGTCCTGGAGGCCGCGGCCCGCCTGAACTACACGCCGAACCTCTCGGCGCAGGCCGTCGCGAGAGGCACGACGACGACCGTCGCCCTGCTCGTCGCCGACATCGCCGACCCCTACTTCTCGTCGATCGCTGCGGGCGTCGTCGCCGAGGCCGACGGCGAGCATCTCATCGTCACCATGGCGGCCACCGAGCGCGATCCGGCACGCGAGCTCGAACTCGTGCGACAGCTCCGCGGGCAGCGTCCCAGGGTCATGATCCTCGCGGGGTCGCGGCCGCTCACGGACGCCACCGACGGCGCCCTCACGGCCGAGCTCTCGGCGTACGAGGCATCCGGCGGTCGCGTCGTGCTGATCAGCCGGAACGAACTCGACTTCCCGACCGTTCCCCTCGACAACCGCGGCGGCGCCGAGCGCCTCGCGCGCGCGCTGGTCGACCTGGGCTATCGGCGGTTCGCCGTCGTCACCGGCGACGAAGGCCTGCGCACCGCGGCCGACCGGCTCGACGGATTCCGCGCCGGGATCGAAGCCGCGGGGGGCCGGCTCGACGACGCCGACGTCATCCGCTCGGCGTTCACGCGCGACGGCGGATACGACGGCGCGAAGCGGCTCATCGATCGCGGCCTCGACGGCATCGACGCCGTGTTCGCGACGAACGACGTCATGGCGGTCGGCGCGCTGTCGGCGATCCGCGACGCCGGGCTCGAGCCGGGACGCGACCTCGCGATCGCCGGATTCGACGACATCCCGACGGTGCAGGACGTGACGCCCGCGCTCACGACCGTACGGGTCCCACTCGAGGAACTCGGCCGGCGCGCACTGCGCCTGGCGCTCGAGGGCGCGCCGAACGAGGGCGAGGCATCCGGCGCCGACGCGCCCGTGGTGGCGACCGAGGTCGTCCTGCGCGCCTCGACACCGGGCATCAGCCGCGCCTGACCGCCGCGGCGCCGCACCGGTCGGCGGCCGCACGACCGGCCGCGCGAGCGTTCGCACTCGCCGTGCTTGCGGCCGCGCCGACGCTGTGGCACACTTTGGTAAACGCTTTCCGGCGCCGGGGTCCGCCCCACCCGCCACGGCGGCCACGCACCCGCATCCCAGGCTCGAAGAGGAACCACACCATGGCAGACCAGACCGCCCCCCAGTCCATCGGCATCATCATGAACGGCGTCAGCGGCCGCATGGGGTACCGCCAGCACCTCGTGCGCTCGATCCTCGCGATCCGCGAGCAGGGCGGCGTGCTCCTCGCCGACGGCGAGACGCGCGTGCAGGTCGAGCCGATCCTCGTCGGCCGCAGCGAGAAGAAGCTCGCCGACCTCGCCGCCAAGCACGGCATCGAGCACTGGACGACGAACCTCGACGAAGCGCTCGCCGACGACCGCTGGCAGATCTACGCCGACTTCCTCGTGACGAAGGCCCGAGCGGCGGCGCTCAAGAAGGCCATCGCGGCGGGCAAGGCGATCTACACCGAGAAGCCGACGGCCGAATCGTTCGAGGAAGCCCTCGAGCTGGCGCGGCTGGCCGACGAGGCCGGCATCAAGAACGGCGTCGTGCACGACAAGCTCTACCTGCCGGGGCTCCAGAAGCTCAAGCGCCTCATCGACTCGGGCTTCTTCGGCCGCGTCCTGAGCGTCCGCGGCGAGTTCGGCTACTGGGTGTTCGAGGGCGACTGGCAGCCCGCCCAGCGCCCGAGCTGGAACTACCGCGCCGAGGACGGCGGCGGCATCATCGTCGACATGTTCCCGCACTGGAACTACGTGCTCGAGAACCTCTTCGGTCGCGTCGAGTCGGTCTATGCGAAGGCCGTGACCGAGATCCCGCAGCGCGTCGACGAGCGCGGCGAGGCGTACGCCGCGACGGCGGATGACGCGGCCTACGCGATCTTCGAGCTCGAGGGCGGCGTCGTGGCGCAGCTCAACTCGAGCTGGACCACGCGCGTCAACCGCGACGAGCTCGTCGAGTTCCAGGTCGACGGCACGCACGGCTCGGCCGTCGTGGGGCTCTTCGGCTGCAAGATCCAGCCTCGCAACGCGACCCCGAAGCCGGTGTGGAACCCCGATCTCGCCGATGAGCACGACTACGCCGGCGACTGGATCGAGAGCCCGGGCAACCGCGACTTCCAGAACGGGTTCAAGGAGCAGTGGGAGGAGTTCGTCCGCCACGTCGTCGAGGACGCCCCCAACCGCTTCGACTTCCTCGCCGGCGCCCGCGGCGTGCTGCTCGCCGAGGCCGGCCTGCAGTCGTCGGCCGAGGGACGTCGGGTCGAGATCCCGGTGGTCACCCTGGCGACCGGTGCGCAGGCGGATGCCGCAGCGGATGCCTCGGCCGTCGCCGAAGCCGCCGACGACGAGCTCTCGGCCGAGTTCGCCGGAGCCCGCTGATGACGTCGCTCACCCTGCTCGCGGCCGACGGCGCGCTCAGCGCCGTGCCGCTCGCGACGGCTCCGGCGTTCCGCAAGCCGACCCAGCCGCTGCGCAGCCGCGTCGCGTACGCCGCAGCCCACGTCGTGCCGAAGCCGTTCGCCGACAACACGCCGGGGCAGCCGGCCGAGATCGACTGGGACGCGACCCTCGCGTTCCGCCACCACGTGTGGTCCTGGGGCCTCGGCGTCGCGGACGCGATGGACACCGCGCAGCGCAACATGGGCCTGGACCCGGCGGCGACGCGCGAGCTCATCTCGCGCAGCGCGGCCGCGGCGAACTCGGTGGGCGGCAAGCTCGTCGTGGGCGTCAACACCGACCACCTCGAGCACGAGCAGGTCTCGCTCGACGAGGTGATCGACGCGTACAAGCAGCAGCTGCACCACGCCGAGGACTCGGGCGCGGGTGCCGTGCTGATGGCGAGCCGGCACCTCGCCAGGGCCGCGCGCAGCGCCGACGACTACCGCCGCGTGTACCGCGAGGTGCTTGCCGCGGCGTCCGCGCCCGTCGTGCTGCACTGGCTCGGCACCGCGTTCGATCCGCAGCTCGAGGGGTACTTCGGCTCGACCGACTGGCAGGCGGCGGCGCAGACGCTGCTCGAGATCATCGACGCCGACGCCGACCAGGTGCAGGGCGTGAAGATGAGCCTGCTCGACGCCGACGCCGAGATCTCGGTGCGCGAGCGCCTGCCCGAGTCTGCGCGCATGTTCACGGGCGACGACTTCCACTACGTGAGCCTGATCGCCGGCGACGGCTCCTCGCACTCGGACGCGCTCCTCGGCGCGTTCGCCGCGCTCGCGCCGAACGCGTCGGCGGCGATCCAGGCGCTCGACGCCGGCGACGAGGCCGCGTACCACCGCATCCTCGGGCCGACCGAGGCGCTGTCGCAGCAGGTGTTCGCCGCGCCGACGTACTACTACAAGACGGGCGTGGCGTTCCTGTCCTGGCTGAACGGCCACCAGGTCGCCTTCCAGATGGTCGGCGGCCTGCACGCCGCACGGAGCCTGCCGCACCTGTCGCGCATCGTCGAGCTCGCCAACGCCTCGGGCGCACTCGAGCGGCCCGAACTCGCCGCCGCGCGCTGGCACGAGCTGCTCACGCTCAACGGGCTCGACCCGGCCGCAGCGAGCGCCGCACCGGCCGTCGAGGTCGCCGGAGTCCCCGCCGAGGAGGTGCTCGCGTGAGCACGCTGCCGAGCCCGAGCCCGAGCCCGAGCCCGAGCCGGAGCACGGGGACGGTCCCGGGTACGAGCCCGGGCAGGCCGCACCCGCGCCTCTCGATGAACCAGGGCACGATCAAGCGCTCGACGCTCGACGACGCGCTGCGTGCGGTCGCCAGCGGCGGCTACGAGTCGATCGGCCTCTGGCGCGAGCCGGTGCAGGAGGTCGGCCTCGCCGAGTCGGCCCGCCGGCTCAGCGCGAGCGGGCTGCGATTCTCGACGCTCTGCCGAGCCGGATTCTTCACGATGGAGGAGGGCCCGGCACGCCGGGCCGCGATCGACGACAACCGTCGCGCGATCGAGGAGACGGCCACGCTCGCCGCGGCGGGCGCCGACGGCTCCGCCGCCGTGCTCGTGCTGGTCGCGGGCGCGATCCCCGACGGCTCTCGCGACGTGATCGGCGCTCGCGAACGGGTCGCGGACGCGCTCGCCGAGCTCGCGCCGGAGGCTGCCGCGTCGGGCGTCACGCTGGCCATCGAGCCGCTGCATCCGATGTTCGCGTCGGACCGCTGCGTGGTGACGACGCTGAAGCAGGCGCTCGACCTCGCCGAGCCGTTCGATCCCGCGGTCGTGGGCGTCACGGTGGACACGTTCCACATCTGGTGGGATCCCGAGGTGCTGCCGCAGATCGCGCGCGCCGGGGCATCCGGTCGAATCGCGACCTACCAGGTGTGCGACTGGAAGACGCCGTTGCCCGCGAACGTCCTGAACAGCCGGCACTACCCGGGCGACGGCGTGATCGACTTCGCGACCCTGACCCGTGCCGTCGAGGCGACGGGTTATGCCGGTGACGTCGAGGTCGAGCTCTTCAACGACGACATCTGGGCTGCACCGTTCGACGAGGTCGTCGCCCGCACGGCGGCGAGCTTCGGCGAGGCCGTCGCCCCGCACCTCGCGCCGGTCGATTCGGCCGCCGCCGTTCCGGCGCCGGCGACCGCGGTCTGACCGCGACGGCGGACGTCGGGCGTCGCTAGGCTGGATCGGTGCCGTTCGACCTCCGCAGCCAGTCCGTAGACCGTCGGTCCGAGGCCGTGCTCGCGGCGCACGGACTCGAATACCGGCTCGTCGACCCGAACGATCGCGACCGCTTCGACGCCTGGGTCGAGGCCGACAACCGCGGGTTCCACCACGGGCGACCCCGCGAGGTCGACCTCCAGCACGAGCGGGCGAGCTTCGCCGATCGGCGGGTGCACGGCGTCTACGACCCGACGAGCCCCGAGTCGCGCATCCCGGTCGCGACGATCTCCAGCTGGCCGACCGGACTCAGCATGCCCGGCGGCCGCGGTGTCGACGCGTGGGCGATCAGCTCGGTCACGGTCGCGCCGACGCACCGTCGTCGCGGCATCGCCCGCGCGATGGTCGAGGCCGAGCTGCGCGATGCCGTCGACGTCGGTGCCGCGCTCGCCGTGCTCACCGTGAGCGAGGCGACGATCTACGGCCGGTTCGGCTTCGCACCGGCCACCCGCGCGGCGACCGTCGAGATCGATCGGCGGCGCGCCCGGTGGATCGGTCCGGATGCCCCGGGCCGCACGCACCTCGTCGACCCGCGGTCGCTCCGCGAGGTCGCTCCGCAGGTGATCCGCCGCGCGGTCGCCCGCACCCCGGGCGAGATCGACCGGTGGCCGGCGCTGCTCGACAAGGTGCTCGGCCTGGTCGATCCCGAGTCCGACGCGTCTCGCCGCACCCGGGCCGTGCGCTACGACGACCGCAACGGCGAGACGCAGGGCTTCGCCACCTACCGCATCACGCGCGACGCCAATCAGGCGGGCGTCCTCGAGTTCGACTTCCTCGCGGCGGCGACCGACGACGCCGAGCGGGCACTCTGGCGCTCGCTCATCGAGGTCGACTTCATCGACAAGGTCCGCGGGCTGCTCCGCTCCCCCGACGAGCCCCTTCCCTGGCTGCTCGACGATCCGCGCGCGTTCCGCGTCGCCGAGGTCGTCGACCACCTCTGGGTGCGGGTGCTCGACCCCGTGGCGGCCCTCCGCGCGCGCCGCTACGGCTCACCCGGGTCGCTCACGATCGAGGTGACCGACCCGCTCGGTTTCGCGGCGGGCACCTTCGAGCTCGAGGTCTCAAACGGCGGCCGCGCCGAGGTCAGCCGGGTCGAGTCGTCGGATGCCTCGCCGGCGGCGTCGCGCCGCGGCCTCCGCGCTGCCGGCGGAGGCATCCGCCTGAGCGTGAACGAACTGGGCGCGATCCTGCTCGGCGACGTCCGCCCGTCGACGCTCGCCCGTGCCGGGCGGGTCGTCGATGCCGGCGCGGTGGAGCTCGCCGACCGCATGTTCGCGACGTCGAAGGCACCGCAGCTGAGCATCTGGTTCTGACGCGCGACCGTCGAAACCCTTCGCCCGTCATCCCGGCGATGAGAGCGCGACCGCTCGACAACGCTTTCCAGCCGGGGCTCCGGTGAGTGAAGAGTTACTGACTCGTAAGTAAGTTATGTGACCGTTATCATCGGATGCTTCCGGTGCCGCGATCCACGCGCCAGTATGGCCCTGCCGACGTCGACGAAGACGGCGGAACCCGGAGGGGTCGACCTCACCTTGATGAAGGGGAGAGCCGTGAAGAAGACTTCATTGGTCTCTGTTGCAGCGATCGCCGGAGCGTCGGCGCTGCTGCTCGCAGCCTGTTCCAGCGGAAGCGGTAGCGGTAGCGAGGAGGGCGGCGGCGGCGAAGCGGCCGGCACCCGCGCGTGCGTCATCCTTCCCGACGCGGCGTCATCGCCCCGCTGGGAGAACAACGACCGCACGTACCTCGAGCAGGGCCTGGCCGACGCCGGGTTCGAGACCGACATCCAGAACGCCCAGGGCGACACGAGCAAGTACGCGACCATCGCCGACCAGCAGCTCAGCAAGGGCTGCGGCGTGATGCTGCTCGTCGACTACAACGGCGCGGGCGCCGCGGTCGCCGAGAAGGCCAAGGCCGAGGGCATCCCGGTCATCGCCTACGACCGCCCGATCGAGGGCGCCGACTACTACGTCTCCTTCGACAACGTCGAGGTCGGCCGGCTCGAGGGCCAGTCGATCGTCGACGGCCTCGCCGCCGCAGGCAAGGACCCGGCTTCCGCAGTCGTCGTGTACATGGGCGGCGACCCGACCGACGGCAACGCCAAGATGTTCCACGACGGCGCCGTCGAGGTGATGGAGGGTGCGGGCATCTCGCCGGCCGCCGAGCCGCCGGGGGTCTGGGACGGCGACGAGAGCGCGACGAACTTCGAGAACGCGCTGACGTCGCTCGGCGGCAAGGTCGACGCGGTCTGGGTCGCCAACGACACCAACGCGGCCGGCGTCATCACGGTGCTCGACAAGAACAACCTCGTCGTGCCCGTCTCCGGCCAGGACGCCTCGATCGCGGGCCTGCAGAACGTGCTGCTCGGCAAGCAGACCGCCACGGTCTACAAGCCGATCAAGGAGGAGGCCGACGCGGCCGTCGAGCTCGCCATCGCGCTGCTCAACGGCGAGTCGCCGACCGCCGACCAGGAACTCGAGGACGGCACCCCCTACATCGCGGTCACGCCCATCCTGGTCGGGCCGGAGGAGGTCGTCACGGTCGTCGAGGCCGGCGACGCGGACGCCGGCGAGCTGTGCCAGGGCGAGGTCGAGGCCAAGTGCGCTGAGTTCGGCATCGAGTGACCCACCGGTCGGGGCTCCCGGCGACGCCGTCGCCGGGAGCCCCGACCCATCCGGCTCGCGAGCCGAAACGCGTGTCGCAGCTGCGGCACGAGACAGCGTCGTCTGAAAGGAACCCGGCATGGAAGTGCCGCTCATCGAGCTCACCGGAGTCGTCAAGGGCTTCGGACCGGTCAGCGTCCTCAAGGGCGTCGACCTCAAGGCGTACCCGGGGAAGGTCACTGCGCTCGTCGGCGACAACGGCGCCGGCAAGTCGACCCTGATCAAGGGCCTCGCCGGCGTCCAGCCGTACGACGGGGGCACCGTGCGCTTCGACGGCGAGGAGGTCGCGCTCCACACGCCGCGCGACGCGGCGCGACTGGGCATCGAGGTCGTCTACCAGGACCTCGCCCTGTGCGACAACCTCGACATCGTGCAGAACATGTTCCTCGGCCGGGAGGAGACGTCGTTCGGCACGTTCGACGAGGGACGCATGGAGCGCGAGGCATCCGACACGCTGCGCTCGCTGTCGGTGCGGACCGTGAAGTCGGTCCGCCAGAAGGTGTCGAGCCTGTCGGGCGGCCAGCGCCAGACCGTCGCGATCGCCCGCGCGGTGTTGAAGAAGGCGCGGGTCGTCATCCTCGACGAACCGACGGCCGCGCTCGGCGTCGCCCAGACCGAACAGGTGCTCAACCTCGTCACCCGCCTCGCCGAGCAGGGCGTCGCGGTCATCATCATCAGCCACAACCTGAGCGACGTCTTCCAGGTCGCCGACCACATCAACGTGCTCTACCTCGGCCAGATGGTCGCGTCGCTCGAGACGCGACAGACGAACACCGACGAGGTCGTCGGCTACATCACCGGAACCCGGATGCAGGCGGGAGCAGGCGCATGACCACGCAACGGCAGTCCCCCGCACCCGACACGTCGGTGACCGATGTCGCTCCCGACCTCATCGGCAGCGGTCACGAGGGCACGATCGGCGACCAGGTGCGCGCCTGGCTCCAGCGGGTGCGCGCCGGCGACATGGGCGCCCTCCCGGCCATCGGCGGGTTCATCGTGCTCAGCGTGATGTTCTCGATCCTGAGCCCCTTCTTCCTCACCGAACGCAACTTCGCGAACCTCATGACGCAGGCCGCGACGCTCGTGATGCTCGGCATGGCGCTCGTGTTCGTCATCCTCCTCGGCGAGATCGACCTGTCGGCCGGCGTCACGGCAGGCGTCTCGATGTGCCTGTTCATCGTGCTCGTGAACGTGCAGGGGCTGCACTGGCTGGTCGCCCTCCTGATCGCGTTCGCGGCCGGGCTCGCGATCGGCACGTTCATCGGGTTCTTCGTGGCGAAAGTCGGCATTCCATCGTTCGTCGTGACGTTGGGCCTGTTCCTCGGGCTCCAGGGGTTCGAACTCATGATCATCGGCTCGGGCGGGCTGTACCGCGTGCAGATCCCCGAGATCCTCGCGATCCAGAACAGCAACCTGCCGATCTGGGCCGGCTGGGTGATGCTCGCCGTCATCCTGGCGGTGTCTGCGTCGACCTCCTTCTGGGACCGCGCACGCCGTCGCCGCGCCGGCGTCGCGAACCGCACGATCGCACTCGTGTGGATCAAGCTCGGCGTCATCGCGGTGCTCGGCGGGCTCGCGGTCTACATCTTCAACCAGGACCGCGGGCAGTCGGTGAAGGCCGTCCAGGGCGTGCCGATCGTCGTGCCGATCGTGCTCGCGATCCTCTGGATCGGCACGTTCGTGCTCGACCGCACCAAGTACGGCCGGTACATCTACGCGATCGGCGGCAACGCCGAGGCCGCCAGGAGATCGGGCGTGAAGGTCGTGCTGATCCGCTGGACCGCGTTCATCGTGTGCTCGACCCTGTCGGTGGTCGCGGGCGTGTTCATGATCAGCAAGGTCGGATCGGTGGATGCCGCCGCCGGTCGCGACCTGGTGCTGAGCGGCGTCGCCGCCGCCGTCGTCGGCGGGGTGAGCCTCTTCGGCGGCCGAGGCCGGCTCCTGCACGCCGCGATCGGCGCGCTCGTGATCGCCGTGATCACGAACGGCCTGGGCCTGCTCAACCTGCCGGCGGGCGTGAACTACGCGGTGACCGGTGGCGTGCTGATCCTCGCGGCCACGGTCGACGCGGTGTCGCGGCACCGCGCCGGCGGCCAGGTCCTGCGCACCTGATCTGCACCCGAGCCGGCCCACGCCGGCCGGGCTCAGGGCCAGCCCTGAAAAGCGTGCCACCCGTCCGCGCCCACCTCCGGGCGCGGACGGGTGCGCGTACGGTGGCGCGCGTCCGACACCATCCATCTCGCGCACCGGCCCTCGGCATTCCCCCGACCGAACACGGCCACCGCCGGTTCGGCGCGCATCCCTGGGGAGGGAACGCCATGAGACACGCCGCCGCGCACTCCATCGTGCCGCTCAACGTCCCGCATTCGCGCAGTCACGAGGGCCGGTTCGGCCGGCTCTTCGGCCGGGGATTCTCGGTCTGGGAGCCGCCGGGCGCCGGTGACCTCGAGAAACAGGTCGCGATCCACGACTTCGCCGTCAACGAGATGTTCGCCGACGGCGCGCCGCCGGACTCGACGATCCCGGTGGGATACACCTATCTCGGCCAGTTCGTCGACCACGACATCACGTTCGACCCGCAGTCGAGTCTCACCCGCCACAACGACCCCGACGGCCTGCAGAACTTCCGCTCGCCCCGGTTCGACCTGGACAGCCTCTACGGGCGCGGACCCGACGACCAGCCGTACCTGTACGACCAGCAGCGACCGCTGCACGACGGCTTCGCCGGGTTCCTCCGGACCGGGTTCGGCGAGAACGGCACGGAGCCCGACCTGCAGCGCAACTCCGACGGCATCGCCGTGATCGGCGACCCGCGCAACGACGAGAACGTGATCGTCGCCCAGATGCAGCTCGCCTTCGCGCGGTTGCACAACGCCGTGCTCGAGCGGCTCGCCGAGGCATCCGACGCGGCGCTCTCGACCGGACGCAAGCTGTTCCTCGAGGCGCAGCGCATCACCGTGTGGTTCTACCAGTACGTCGTCTGGAACGACTTCGTGTCGCGCATCGTCGACCCCGCGGTGTTCGCGAAGGCCGTCGAGTTCGACGAGGACGGCGGCGACGGCGGCGGACCGAGGTACGACGTGAGGTACGGGCTCGACGACGTCTACGACTGGAGCGTGAACCCGTACATGCCCGTCGAGTTCTCGGTCGCGGCGTACCGGTTCGGGCACTCGATGATCCGCGGCGAGTACCAGCTCAACTTCCCGCTCCAGGGCGGCACCGGCATCGAGTTCGGCAAGCCGATCTTCGTCGCGCCGCCCGTGCCGCCGACGCATCCCGAGACGCCGGGGCCCGCCGACCTGCGCGGCGGACGCGCCCTGCCCGACCGGCACTCGCTGCAGTGGGACTGGTACTTCGACTTCGCGTCGTCGCGCCGCCCGCAGTTCCCGCAGTTCGCGCACAAGATCGACATGAAGCTCTCGCGGTCGGTGTTCAACATCCCCGCCGGGCCGAACGCGTCGAATCCGTTGGCGGAGCTCAACATCCGGCGCGGCTGGAAGATGGAGCTGCCGCCGGCGTCCGAGGTGGCGACGGCGCTGCACATCGATCCGATCCAGGGCCTGCACCCGATGGAGGAGTCGCTCTGGGTGTACGTCCTGAAGGAGGCGATGCAGGAGCACGACGGCGAACGGCTCGGCTCGGTCGGTTCGACGATCGTGGCCGCGGTGTTCTCGGGCCTGCTGCGCGGCGACGAGTTCTCGTACCTGAACAAGGCGCCCCGGTGGACGCCGGCGCACGAGCTCGTCGACGGCGAGCCGCTGTTCGAGAAGGTCTCGGATGCCGCCGCCGAGTCCCGTGGCGAACAGCCCCGGGCCGTGTGGGAGATGGTGGACCTGATCCATGCGGCCGGGATGCCCGAGGACGTGCCGCAGACGGCCGCGTTCTTCGGCACGGCACCGGTCGCTCCGCCGCAACCGTAGCGACGCGACTGCGCGGAGCGGGCGGGCGGATGCCGAGGCATCCGCCCGCCCGCTCGCCGTGTCTAGATCGAGTCCTGTCTCGGGAAGACGACCTTCTCGATGATGATGATGAGCGAGGCCGCGACGGGGATCGCGACGAGCGCGCCCATGACGCCGCCGAGCGTGCCGCCCGCGACGGCCGCGATCACGACCAGTGCGCCGGGCACGGCGACCGCGCGGTTCATGATCCGCGGGCTCAGCACGTACGCCTCGACCTGCATGTAGACGAGGTAGTAGATGATCGCGGCGAGCGCGGTGATCGGCGACGCGATCAGGCAGACGAGCGAGATGACGATCGCGCCGGTGAGCGTGCCGACGAGGGGCACGAGCGAGCAGAGGAAGGCGATGAACGCCAGCAGGATCGGCGACGGCGCGCCGATGATCGAGAGGTAGATGAAGCTGAGGACGCCGTTGATGAGGCCGAGCGCGACCTGGCCCATGACGTACCGGCCGACCGATCCAGTGATCTCGTCCGACAGGTCGAGGAAGCGCTGCCGGCTGGTGGCCGGTACGAACCGGGCGGCGTAGCGCTCCATCGATCGCAGCGAGGCCATGAAGTAGAGCATCAGGATCAGCACGATCACGACACCGGTGAATCCACCGGCGATGCCTGCACCGACGGCGAGCACGCCGCCGCCGAGCGATGCGAGGTGCCCGGGGTCGGCGAGCCAGGTCGCCGCGTCCTCGATGATCGTCTCCAGGTTGAGCTGGTCGCCGAACAGGCCCTGCGCCCAGACGACGATCGGGCTGTCGGCGAGTCCCTTGCCGATCTCCTCCCAGTTCTCGATGAGGAACGCCGTCTGCTGGACGATGATCGGCACGATGGTCGCGACCAGGATGGCGACGATGCCGAGCACGAGCGCCACGATGACGAGGATCGACACCCAGCGCGGCATCCACCGCTCCAGCCAGGTGACGAGCGGATCGAGGCCGAGTGCCAGGAACAGGGCGAACACGACGTAGAGGATGACGGTCGTGAGCTGCCCGATCACGCTGCCGAGCAGGAGGGCGGCGAGCACGCCGAGCGCGCCGACGAACCCGATGCGGAACGCCCGGATCTTGAACTCGGGTCCCCGGCTGTCGCCGTTGGTCGTGAGCTCGGCGACCGGCGGCGGCGACGGGATCGGCGTGGTGCGCGGCTTCCTGCGGATGACGGCCATATCGCGACGCTACTGCGTCAGCCCTTCATGCCCCAGAAGCGGCGCGCGGGCCGGGCGGATGCATCGTGACGCGCACCCGCACGCCGGCCGGCCCTGCGTGATCTGCGACCGGCTCCCGCTGCGGCGAGTTCGTGCACGAGGTCGCGCATGACCGCGGCGACGTCGTGCGCGGTCGGCCTCGCCGACGGATCGGCGTGCGTCATCGCGGCCAGCAGCTCCTGCCAGTCCTCGGGCAGGTCCTCGGGCACCTCGGGGTCGCGTGCCAACCGCCCGAGCGCGGACTCGATCGCCGTGCCCGAATACTCCCGTTCCCCCTTGAGCGCCTCGAGCAGCACGAGCCCCAGCGAGTAGACGTCGCTGGCCGGCCCGACCTCCTCGCCGCGCGCCTGCTCCGGCGAGATGTACGCGGCCGTGCCCATGATCGCGCCGTCGGCCGTGAGCCGCGACGAGTCGACGTACTGGGCCACCCCGAAGTCCGCGAGCTTCGCGATCACGGAGTACCCGAGCGCGGGCGTCTCGTCGAGCAGGATGTTCTCGGGCTTGACGTCGCGGTGCACGACGTCGTGGCCGTGCACGTAACTGAGCGCGTCGGCGACCTGGGCCCCGATGTCGGCGACCGACCGCGGCTTCAGGGCCCCGATGCGGATGCGGTCGGCGAGCGCGTGCCCGGCGACGTGCTCCATCACGAAGAACCGTCGCGCTGCGCCGCCGTCGTGCACGAAGCCCGCGTCATGGACGGCGACCAGGCCCGGGTGCGAGAAGCCGACGAGCAACTGGATCTCGCGCTCGCGGCGGAGCCGGTCGTCGGCGGTGTCGTGGTCGGCGCGGAACACCTTGACGGCCACCTCGCGCCCCAACACGGTGTCGCGGGCGAGGTAGACGTCGGCCATGCCGCCCGAGCCGATGAGCCGCGAGGCCTCGTACCGGCCGTCGGCGGTCGGGGCCGCGGCGAAGGCGGCCGAGTCGAAACCGGCGGCGTCGAAACCGGCGTCGAAGCCGTGCAGGCGACGAGCGGAACGGGCGTCGATCATGGGTTCCTCCTGCGAGCGGTCCGGGAGCTCCGCGCGGTGGGGGCGCGGTCGGCTTCGGGGATCGTATCCGCCACGGCCGACATCCCGGAGGCCGTTGCCCACCGGTGATGCGTCTGCTAGCGGCGCATCTGCTGCGCGCCCGTCGGCGGCACCACGATGCCCTCGAGCTCGCGGATCCATCGGGCCCGCGTCGCCCGGAACTCCGCCCGGCCGGCGAACCGGTACCGGTACGCCGACGCGCGGACGTACGCCGGCCGCTCCCCCGCGAACGGGTCGTGTGCGAGCAGCCGCAGGGTCGGGGCATCCGCGTCCAGCAGGCGTTCGAGGAACCGCGCGAACCACGGTTCGGCCATCCGCCCGAGCGGCAGGAACCACATCAGCCAGTCGAGCCGCAGGTGGTACGGCGCGAACTGCCCCGGGATGCGCCGGACGTCGCCGGGCTTGCCCTTGAACCCGTACTCGCGCCACTCGGCGTCGACGGCGTCGGGGTCGTCGGCGAGGGTCCCCTCGACCACGATCTCGATCCGGCGCCTGGTCACCGTGCCGAACGCGCCGTACGCGTTGCCGAGCATGAACCGGTTGAAGCTCGCGTTCATGAGCTGCCGCTTCGAGAGCAGGTTGCGCAGCGGCCACCAGGCGAGCACGACGAACAGCACGGATGCCGCGCCGACGACGATCGCCCACCACAGCGGCAGCGCCCCCGCGGCGGCCTGGCCGGACACGGCGGCGTGGGGCACTGCGGCGTCCGGCACGGCGGCGTCCGCGAGACCGGCCCACGGCAGCAGCGCGTGCCACGCCGAGTCGCTGATCGCGCCGGCCGCGAGCACGACGGTGATCCAGTTGAGCCAGGCGAAGTTGCCGGTGACGATGAGCCAGAGCTGGGTCAGGACGATCACCCCGGCCGCGATCGACCGGACCGGGCCGGGCACGAAGAGCAGGAACGGCACCGCGAGCTGGGCGACGTGGTTGCCGACGACCTCGACCCGGTGGAACCACGCGGGCAGCAGGTGCGCCTGCCGGCTCAGCGGCCCGGGCATCGGCTGGGTCTCGTGGTGGTACATGAGCGCGGTGAGGTCGCGCCATTCGCGACCGCCGCGGATCTTGATCATGCCCGCGCCGAACTCGAGCCGGAACACGAGCCACCAGATCGCGATGAGCACCGGCCAGGGCGGTGCGTCGTGCACCGACCCGAGGAAGGCCACCGTGAACAGCGCCTCGCACAGCAGCATCTCCCAGCCGAACCCGTAGAAGGTCTGGCCGACGACCACGATCGACAGGTACAGCACCCAGAGCGCGAGGAACACGAGCAGCGGCACGAACGGCGGCCCGAGCTGCGGCAGTCCCACGACGACGGATGCCGCGAGCACGATGCCGACCCAGCACACCGCGACCAGTCTCCGGTCGGTGTAGCGCCACCACCGGAACAGGCTCGGCCCGCGCAGACGCCCGCCGGTCGCGCGCAGCAGCGCCGGCACCGGCAGCAGGCCGTGCTCGCCGAGCAACGGCCGGAACTGGTTCAGCGTCGAGGCGAACGCGACGATCGCGAGCGCGGCGACCCCTCGCTGCAGGATCTCGCGGGCGATCGTGTAGTCGCCGGCGCCGAGCACTGCGAGGAGGTCTGGCATCCGCTCAGAACGTGTGCAGGTACACCCACGGCAGCCGGTCCATCATGAGCCGGTGCCGGTTGCCGTGCGCGTCGGGCGCGTCGTCGGGCACCGCCGGGTGGCCGTGTCCGTCGCCTTCGACGTCGTGCTCGTACTCGGCGTCCTCCTGCCAGAGCAGCGTGGTGCGGTCCGAGGAGGTGAACCGCGACACGTAGGGGCGCACGTCGTTCGCCCGCAGGCCGGCGAGGGCCGCGTCGACGGACGCCGCCTCGCGCAGGCCGTGCAGCGTCACGAAGGTCGGCGGCCACAGCGTGAGGGCGCCCGCGGCGTGGCGGTCGAGCGCGTCGTCGGGGCGCAGCCACTCGACCTCGACGACCTCGGCCGGCGCGGGGCGCAGTTCGCCCTCGGGCGCGCGGACGGCGAAGAACGTGGTGACGAGGTGCTTCGGCGAGCCCGCGGGCGGAGTCCACCGGGAGAAGGGCACCAGGTCGGCCGGATCGACGACGAGGCCGACCTCCTCCTCGGTCTCGCGCACGGCGGTGCGCCGGGCGACGTCGTCGCTCCACGGGTCGCCGCCGTCGAGGTCGCCCGGCTCCACGACACCGCCCGGGAAGACCCATGCGCCGGCGAACGACCCGCCGTCGCGGGGCCGTTCGGCCAGCAGCACCTCGAGGCCGCGCTCGCCGTCGCGCAGCAGCACGACGGTGGCGGCGAACCCACGCTTCGTCGCGGCGGTGAGGGACCCGAGATCGCTGTCCATGTCGATCACCCTAGGTCGACCCGCCGACCTCCGCACCCTCGCGCGTAGGCTGCCCGGTATGGATCCTGCCCCCGACGTGCGGCTCGTGCTCGCCCCGAACCCCGGCCCGATGACCCTCGACGGCACGAACTCGTACGTGCTGCAGGCACCCGGCTCCGAGACGTCGGTCGTCGTCGATCCGGGGCCGCTCGTCGACGCGCACCTGCACGAGCTCGCGGCATCCGATCGCGTGGAGCTGATCCTGCTGACGCATCACCACGTCGACCACACCGCGGCGGCGACCGCGTTCGCCGAGCTGACGGGCGCCCCGATCCGGGCGATCGACCCGGCGTTGTGCCGCGAGGCCGAGCCGCTCGTCGACGGCGAGCGGATCCGGGCGGGCGGGCTCGAGTTCGAGGTGTGGGCCACGCCCGGGCACACGGCGGACTCGATGTGCGTGGTGCTCACGGGCGACGACGGCTCGGCCGCGGTGCTCACCGGTGACACCGTGCTCGGCCGGGGGACGACGATCATCGCGCACCCCGACGGGGCGCTCGGCCCCTACCTCGCCTCGCTCGAGCGGCTGCGCGCCTTCGGCGAGCGCGGCGACGTCACGGTGCTGCCGGGCCACGGACCGGTGCTGCCCGACCTCGCGGCGATCTGCGCCGCGTACCTCGCCCACCGCGAGGAGCGGCTCGGCCAGGTGCGCGAGGCGCTCGACGAGCTCGGCGCGGATGCCTCGGCGGAGGCCGTCACCGACCTCGTGTACGCCGACGTCGACGCCGGGGTGCGGCCGGCCGCCGAGGCATCCGTTCGCGCGCAATTGGAGTACCTGCGCGCGAACTGAGATCGATCAGGCGGCGACGGCGAAGCCGCCGGTCCAGCCGATCTTCTCCTGCACGGCGAGGGTGAGCTGGAGGAAGCCGATCGACTCCAGCTCGCGGGCGCGCTTGAGGGCTCCGGCGTCGATCGCCTGCACGCCGCCGGCGCGCACGACGTCGATGAGGGCCTGCTTGGCCTCGGTGTCGTCTCCCGCGACGAGCACGGTGGTCGCCCCGTCGCCGACGCTCTTCGTGGCGAGCGTCGCGGCGAAGTTCGTGTTGAACGCCTTGAGCACTCGCGACTCCGGCAGGAGTGCCGCGAGCTCGGCGGCCTTCGAGCTGTCGGACGCTGGCACGAGCGAGTCGAAGGTCTCGAAGTCGAGCGGGTTCGTGATGTCGACGACGACCTTGCCGGCGAGGTCGGCACGGCGCGCCTCGGCGATCTCGGGGAGCGCGAAGTGCGGCACCGCCAGCACGACGATGTCGCCCGTGACGGGCTGCGCGAGGTCGCGGCCGATCACCTCGACGCTGTTGCCGCCCGCGGCGACGACGGCGCCGATCGCCTGGCCCATGTTGCCGTTTCCGATGATGCTGACCGTGGTCATGGTGTTCCTCTCCGCGCCGTGCGACGCGATTACTTGTATCGACAACAAACACCCTAGCCGCAATCAGTTGTTGCGTCAACCAATGCGGTAGACTTCCGTCATGACCGACGACACGAAGTGGCTGAGCACCGAGGAATCGGCCGCGTGGGTGCGCCTGGTCGCCGTCGCCGAGCTCCTGCCCGGGGCTCTCGACGCACAGCTGCTGCGCGACGCCGGGCTCACCCACTTCGAGTACGCCGCGCTCATGGCGCTCGCCGAGGCGCCGGCCCGCACCATGCGCATGACCGAGCTCGCCTCGCGCACCAACGCCACGCTGCCGCGACTGTCGCACGTCGCCCGCAGGCTGGAGGAGCGCGGGTTGATCCGGCGCTTCCCCTGCCCCGAAGACCGCCGGGCGACCAACGCGACCGTGACCGAGGCCGGCCTCGAGCTCATCGCCGACGCCGCACCCGGCCACGTCGGCACCGTGCGCGCGAACGTGCTCGACGCGCTCACCCCCGAGCAGCTCGAGCAGCTCTACGTCATCGCCGGCGCGGTGCTCGCGCGCCTCGACCCCGACGAGCGACTGACCGCCACGTCGTGCCAGTTCAGCGAGGGCCCGGTCGCGCGCACGCTCCCTGTCTGACGCCGACCTCGCACCCAGGCTGCGACGCCGCACCGATCGCGCCGCGCAGGCGAACGGGCCGCCCCGCGTGCGCGGAACGGCCCGTTCGGTCCGATGGGTGCGGTCGGCCGGTCAGGCGACCTCGTAGGTGAGGCAGTCGGCCTCCTCGGCGCCCGCACCGATGCGCACCGACGCGGCGGTGCATTCGAGCGAGGAGTTGTGCACGCACTCCGAACGCTGGCAGGCCCCGACGTGCGTGACGACCTTGTCGAGGCCGCCCTTCGGGCCGAGCGGGATGAACGTCGCGCACTCGGCGTCGCCGACCGCGCCGGCGATCGTGACGGCGGCCGCGTGGCAGTGCGAGTGGTCGTTGTAGGAGCATCCGCTCACCGAACATTCGGCGACGGCGGGCAGATCGTCGAGCGTCATGCTCATGGGTGCCTCCCTGGGAACAGGGCCGCTCGTGCGGCTCGCGTACCGGCGATGGTACGCCGACGAGGACGTGGCCGGAAGAGTTGACACGCGCTCTTTCCGCAGGTCAGGCGGTATTTCTGGGTTAGGCTAGCCTTTCCTTGCGCGTCATGAGCGACCGCTGCCGAGGGTGGCCCGCGCCCGAGTTCACGGGCAGGATGGAGCGCATGGACGCCCTCACCGCGCTGGAGGAGATCGCCACCCTCCTCGAACGCGAACTCGCCAATCCCTACAAGGCGAAGGCGTTCCGCAAGGCCGCCGCCGCGATCGAGCCGTTCGCCCCGGACGATCTCGCCGCGCGCATCGCCGACGGTCGGCTCCGGCGCCTCGAGGGCATCGGCGCCACGACGTACGACGTGATCGTCGCGGCTTCGGCGGGCGAGGTGCCGGCGTACCTCGCCGACCTGCGCGCCAAGGTCGGCGGCGGGCAGCGCACCGGCCTCGCCGCCATGCTCAAGGGCGACCTGCACAGCCACTCCGACTGGTCGGACGGCACGACGAGCATCCAGACGATGGCCGAGGGCGCGAAGGGAGTCGGCCTCGAATGGGTCGCCCTCACCGACCACTCCCCCAGCCTCCGCGTCGCGAACGGTCTCTCCGCCGAGCGGCTCGCGTCGCAGCTCGAGATCGTCGAGGCCCTCGACGGCTCGGGCTCGCTCGGCATCAGGCTGCTGCCGGGCATCGAGGTCGACATCCTCGAGGACGGATCGCTCGACCAGTCGCCCGAGATGCTCGACCGGCTCGACGTCGTCGTCGCCAGCGTGCATTCCAAGCTGCGCACCCCGTCTCCGGCCATGACGGAGCGGATGCTCGGCGCGATCGCCGACCGGCACACCAACGTGCTCGGGCACTGCACGGGCCGCCTGATCCGCGGATCGCGCGGCACCCGCCCGCAGTCGACGTTCGACGCCGAGGCGGTCTTCGCCGCGTGCGCCGCGAACGACGTCGCCGTCGAGATCAACTCCCGGCCCGAGCGCGAGGACCCGCCCGACGAACTCATCGCGATCGCGCTGGCGGCAGGATGCCTGTTCAGCATCGACTCCGACGCGCACGCGCCCGGGCACTACGGCTTCCTCGGCCTCGGCGCCGAACGCGCCGAGCGCGCCGGCATCCCGCCCGAGCGAATCGTGACGACGTGGGAGGTCGAACGACTGCTCGAGTGGACGCACCGGAAGCGGTGACCCGGGGAATCAGGCCGGGGCGTTCTCGGGATCGACGGTCTCGATCGTGTCCTCCTCGACGGGGTTGTCGGCGTCGAGGTCGTCGGGCTCGGTCGCCTCGGCGTCCTCCGACAGGTCGCCGGTCGGCGCGAGCCGATCCTCTTCCTCCCAGGGGTTGAGCGGGTCGCTCATGGGGTCCTCCAGACTTCGGATGCCCCGAGCCTCGCGCGATCCGGCGGGCGCGGCAACGCCCTTGACGGGCGGCGTGCGGCGAGGCACCTCGCGCGGCGCCGGCTCAGCCGCGCAGCGTGAGGCTCAGCCGCGCAGCGTGGGCTCAGCCGCGCAGCGCCTCGGCGATCGGCGTCGCACCGGTGTTGAAGCGGATGGTGCGCCCGATGGTGCCGTCGTCGGCCAGCGCGGCCGCCACGACCGCGGCGACGTCGTCGCGCGACACCTCGGTGCCGGCCGATGCATTCGTGTCGATCGCGCCGACCGCCGGGGCATCCGTCAGCTTCGACGGCCCGAGGATCGTCCACCGCAGCGTGGTGGACGCGAGGTGCTCGTCGGCGTCTGCCTTGGCCTCGGCGTAGGTGTGGAACGGATTCGACGACGGGACGTCGCGGTCGGGCGAACCGAAGTAGGAGACCATGACGTACCGCTCGACGCCGGCCTGCTCGGCCGCCTGCATCGATCGGATGGCCGCCTCACGGTCGACCGCGAGCGTGCGCGCGGGATCGCCCCCGCCCGCACCGGCCGACCACACCACGGCGTCCTGCCCTGACAGGAGCCGGGCGAGGGCGTCGACGTCGAGCGGTTCGATGTCGGCGACGATCGGCGTCGCGCCGGCAGCCGAGACGTCGGCGGCGTGGTCGGGATTGCGGATGATGCCGCTCACGTGGTCGCCGCGGTCGGCGAGCAGACGCTCGAGCCGGAGGGCGACCTTGCCGTGAGCACCGATGATCGCGATGCGTGCCATGGCCCAACGCTAGCCCGAAGGGACGCCCGCGGGGCAGAATGGGCGGATCGGTGCAGGTCGCCGAACGGTGCGGGTCGCCGAACGGTGCGGGTCGCCGAACGGTGCGGGTCGAGGAGGGGTCGAGGAGGGGTCGATGACGGTCGAGCAGATGCTCTGGGCGGTACTGGGTGCGATCGGGGTGGTCGGCGGGCTGGGCCTGCTCCTCGCGCTGTGGTCCCTCATCAAGGCGCCCAAGGAGCACTAGGTCGGTGAGGGTCGCCCGATGCCGGTGACGAGCGCCGGCCTGCTGCTCGTGCGGCGCGGCGCCGGGGTGTCGGCCCGTGCGGCCGGCGCGCTCGACGTGTTCATCGCGCACATGGGCGGGCCGTTCTGGGCGCGGAAGACGGATGCCTCGTGGTCGATCCCGAAGGGCGAGTACGACCCCGACGGCGAACCGTCCCTCGACGCGGCCCGACGCGAGTTCGCCGAGGAGATCGGGGTCGAGGCACCGCCGGGCGACGCCGAGGACCTGGGCGAGTTCCGGTACTCGTCGGGCAAGCGGCTGCGCGTGTTCGCGATCGTGGCGCCGGCGTTCGAGGTCGACGAGGTCGCGAGCAACACGTTCGAACTCGAATGGCCGCCGAGATCGGGCCGCACGCAGTCCTTCCCCGAGGTCGACGACGCCCGCTGGGTCGGGCTCGAAGAGGCTCGGCCGATGCTCGTCGCCGGTCAGCGACCGGTGCTCGACGTCGTCGCCGCGCGGTTCGGGCGGTGAGCGCACCGGGTTCTCGACCCGGAGCCGCATCCGCGGTCGGTCACCCGCCCGTCGGCGGCGCGTGCTCGGCGAGCCAGGGCATGAGGGTCGGCATCGCGCGATCCGCGACCAATCCGTGTCCGGTGTCGGGGATCGAGAGGAAGGTCACGTCGGTGCCGAGGGACTGCTGCCGTTCGACGTAGGCCTTCGTCAGGTCGGGGTGCACGAGTGTGTCGGTCGCGCCCTGCGCGACGAAGAGCGGGATCGTGAATCCGTCGGCCCCTGGCGTGTTCCGCGCGAGCAGGCTCGCCCATGGCTCGGTGGTCGCCGGGTCGGACGACACGAAGTTCCCGATCAGCGGCTGCCCCAGGTCGTGCAACTCGCTGTTCTGGCCGAGCAGGCAGAGGTCGGCCATCTTCGGCACCGCCGCGACGGCCTCGGGCGTCAGGATGGTCGACAGTTCGGCGCCGTCGGAACCGGCGTAGACGTCGGCGTAGGCGGTGAACGCGTACGACCCGATGCTCACCCCCGAGATCGTGTCGAGGTCGGCGTCGAGCAGTGCGGTGAGATCGGCGGCCGGGGCCGCGACCGACGCCGCCTGCACCTCGAGTTCGGGTGCGTAGTCGTCGGCGAGGTCCGCCGCCGCGAGCACGGCGTGGCCGCCCTGCGAATGGCCCCACAGCGCGACCCGCTCGGACGCCCCCAGATCGTCGAACTGTTGCACGGCCCGCACGATGTCGAGCATGTTGCGGCCCTCGACGTCGGAGATCAGGTACGAGTCGGGTCCCTCGATGCCCATGCCCGAATAGTCCGTCGCGGCGACGGTGTACCCCGCTGCGATGAGATCTCCGAAGCCTTCGATCAGGTCGAACGGATCGATGCCGTTCGAGGGCGCGCATCGCGGTGCCGTCCCGGTCGTGGGATGCCCCCACGACACGACGGTCCGTCCACCCGCGGGCGCCGGATCGTCGAGCGCCGCGACCACTCCGGAGACCAGCGCGTCGTCGCCGTGCGCATCGAGCGAGTGGTAGACCACCCGGTACGCGACGACGCCGTCGGGTGCGCTGGCGAGCCGCTCGGAGCGGACGACATCGCCGGGATCACCCGACGGCATCGGCGTCGGGAGCGCGTAGAACGGGCCTTCGCCGATCGCCTCCTCGGCACCCTCGATGAGCCGGCGTTCCCACGTGCACGAGCCGAGCGCCCCGATTGCGAACGCCGCGACGGCGATCGCGGCGAGCGCGCGCACCGTCGGAGCCGACAGCCTCCGACCGGCCCGACCAGCGCCGACCCCGACACTTCCGGCCCGCACCCTTCCGCCCACCGCCATCTGATCTCCTCGCCTCCGGTTCTGACAGTCTGCTGCCCACGTCGTCCCGTGTCGATGGCCGCGCGTCCGCCGAATGCGGCAGGATGGCGGCATGGCCGCTGGGGGGACGACCATCGTCGAGATCGCCGACGAGCTGTACGGCCTGCCCGCGAACGAGTTCACCGCCGCGCGCAACGCGAGCGCGAAGCGGCTGCGCGCCGACGACCGCGAGGCGGCCGCGCGCGTGGCGGAGCTGCGGAAGCCGTCGGCCTCGGCCTGGGTGGTGAACCAGTTCGCCCGCCACCGCGCCGACGAGCTCGACGAACTGCTGGCACTGGGCGCCGAGCTTCGCGCCGCCCAGGACGACCTCGACGCGGCCGCCCTGACGGCCCTCGCGCGCGAGCGACGCGCGCTCGTCACGGCGATGGCCCGCGCCGCGGCATCCCTCGCCGAGGAACTGGGCCAGCCGGTGCGCGACGCGACCTTCGACGAGATCGTCGAGACCCTGCAGGCGGCCACGACGGATGCCTCCGCCGCCGCGGCCGTGCGCAGCGGGCGACTCGTTCGGGCGCTCGAGACCATCGGCACCGAGGTCGACCTCGCGGGCGCCGTCAGCGGCGGCGAGGTCGCAGCCTCGGACGCGCCGGCCCGCCGGGACGGCCGAACCGCTCGCGACGATCGCGAGGGCACCGGCGCCGAGGCGGACGGTCGATCGGGCCTCACCGCCGTCGAGCCGGTGCAGGAGGACTCGCGGTTCGCCGCCAGGCGCCAGGCCGAGCGCGAACGCGCCGAGCGCGCGGCCGCCGAGGCCGAGTCGCGGGCCGATGCCGCCGAGCAGGCCGAGGCCGAGGCATCCGATCGGCTCGCCGAGGCCAGGTCGGCCGTCGACGACGCGTCCCGCGTGCGCGACGACCTCGAGCGGCGCATCCGCGATCTCGAGACGCAGCTCGCCGCCGCCGAACGCGTGCACGCCGAAGCTCAGCGCGCGGTGCGGCCGCTCGAACGCGAGCACGACCGCGCGACACGCGCCGCCGAGGAGGCGCGGGCCGCGGCGGACGAGCTGCGGGACGAGCTCGACGACGAGGCGAACTGACCACGACTCCTCGGCGTGCTGGTTCCGGCCGAGGGGACTCGTCGAGCGGGTGTGCTCTCCGGCCCCACGATCGCTGCTCGTGGCGGCTCTCGTCTGCGTGTGCAAGGATCACACCACTTGCAATGCAGATCACACAACAGCATCCGTTTCAATTGATCGAACTGATCAATCGAGGACGTGCCGCCCGACGAGGAGTGAACAGATGAGCCAACTCGACGAGACCGACCGCCGCATCCTGCTCGCGCTCGACGACGATCCGCGCCTACCGGTGGCGATCCTGGCGCAGCGCCTGTCGCTCGCGCGGGGCACGGTGCACGCCCGGCTGGACCGGCTTTCGCGCGCCGGGATCCTGCGGGCCAACAGCACCCGCGTGACACCGCAGTCGCTCGGCCGCGGGGTGGCGGCATCCATCCGGGTGGAACTCGACCAGCACCTGATCGGCGAAGCGATCGAGGCCCTGCGCGGAGTTCCCGAAGTGCTCGAGTGCTTCGCCCCCGCCGGCGACACCGACCTGCTCCTGCGGGTCGTGGCCAAGAGCCCGGACGACCTCTATCGCGTCGCCGAGGTCGTACGGCTCTGCCCGGGCATCCTGCGCACGTCGACGAGCCTGTTCCTGCGGGAGGTCATCCCGTATCGCGTGAGCGAGCTGCTGCGAGCCGGGTGAACGCGACCTCAGCCGACCTCGGCGAGGATCTCGTCGACCCACGCCGGCACGAGCATGCTCGCGAGCCCGTGGCGCACCTCGTCGAACAGCAGCGAGACCTCGCTCTCGACGAGGTTGAGTTCGAGCGTGCGCGCGCCAAACCCGGCCGCGGTGAGCACGAAGCCGGCCGCCGGGTACACGGCGCCCGAGGTGCCGATCGCGACGAACCGGTCGCACGCAGCCAACTCGAGGTCGATGCGGTCCAGGTCGTACGGCATCTCGCCGAACCAGACCACGTCTGGCCGGAGCGAGGCCGTGCCGCAGGCCGGGCAGCCAGCGTCGTCGGCCAGGTCGCGGTCGACCGGGGTGCGCGCGCCGCACGTCTCGCAGAGGGCCGTGTCGAGCCGCCCGTGCATGTGCACCACCCGGGTCGACCCCGCCTGCTCGTGCAGGTCGTCGATGTTCTGCGTGACCACGACCAGGTCGTCGCCGAGCCGGCGTTCGAGCTCGGCGAGCGCGACGTGCGCGGGATTCGGCCGTACCGCGGCGACCGCGCGGCGACGCTCGTCGTAGAAGCGCTGCACCGTGCGAGGGTCGCGCTCGAAGGCCTCGGGTGTCGCGACGTCCTCGACGCGGTGCCCCTCCCAGAGTCCGTCGGCATCGCGGAAGGTCGGCACGCCGCTCTCGGCGGAGATCCCCGCCCCGGTCAGCACCACGATCCGCACTCCCCCATCATGGCCGCTCGCACCTTGCGGCCGCTCGCACAGCCGGGCGTCACACGGTCGGGAGCCACCGGCTCGCGGGGTTACGCTCGAAGCATGCCCCCCGAGTTCCACGCCGACGCCGCGCGCGCCGAAGCACCCGCACTCCACCCCGAGACCCTCGTGGTCACCGCCGGGCGCCCCGGACACGAGCCGGGCGACCCGATGAACGTGCCGATCCACCTCACGTCGACGTACGTCGCGGGCGGCGAGCACGAGTACGGACGCTTCGGCAACCCGTCGTGGACCGCGTTCGAAGAGACCCTCGGTGCGCTCGAGGGCGGCCGCTGCGTCTCGTTCGCCTCGGGGCAGGCGGCGATCTCGGCGGTGCTCGACCTCGTGCCGAACGGCGGCATCGTGGTCGCCCCGCGGCACTCGTACACCGGCACGATCGGGCACTTCGAAGACCGGGTCGCCACCGGGCGCATCGAGATCCGCTGGGTCGACATCACGGACACCGAGGCGGTCATCGCCGCGAGCCGGGGCGCTGCACTCGTCTGGTTCGAGTCGCCCACCAACCCCGCGCTCGAGGTCGGCGACATCGCCGCGATCACCGCAGGCGCCCACGCAGGCGGGGCGCTCGTCGCCGTCGACAACACGTTCGCGACGCCGCTGCGCCAGCGCCCGCTCGCCGACGGCTCCGACATCGTCGTGCATTCGGCGACCAAGTCGATCTCGGGGCACAGCGACCTCGTGATGGGCGCGGTCGTCGCCACCGACGACGCGACGGTCGACGCGATCACGGCACGGCGCACCCTCGTCGGCGGCATCCCGTCGGCGTTCGAGGCGTTCCTCGCGTTGCGGGGCATCCGCACCCTCCCGGTGCGTCTCGATCGCGCCGAGGCGACCGCGCGCACGCTCGTCGAGCGACTCACGGGCCACCCTGCCCTCGCCGAGGTGCGCTACCCCGGCTTCGGCACGATCGTCTCGATCGTGCTCCACGGCGCCGAACCGGCCGACGAACTCGTCACGAAGACCTCCCTGTGGATCCACGCGACAAGCCTCGGCGGCGTGGAATCGACCTTCGAGCGCCGCCGCCGGTGGCCGGCCGAGGCCGAGACGATCCCCGCGGGCCTCGTGCGCCTCTCAGTCGGCCTCGAGCACGCCGACGACCTCGCCGGCGACCTGCTCGCGGCGCTCGACTCGCTCGGCTGAGGCTCGGACTTCGCTAGTCGCCGCGCGCGGCGGCGTGCCCGTCGAAGAGCAGGATGGGCTCGGCGGGGAACGGCGTCGTACGCACCCGGACCCGCTGCACGTCGTCGGCGACGAATCCGGCGGCGGCGAACGCCGGCTCGGGGTCGCGGTCCCAGTGGCATCCGTGGCACACCCGGCGCGTGACCGGCGTCGCGACGCGCTGCACGAGACGCGTGAATGTGCGCGGCGGGGCGATGACGTGATCGACGAACACGATCCGGCCTCCGGGAACGAGCACGCGACGCGCTTCGGCGAGCACCCCCTCGAGGTCGGTCACCGAGCACAGCACGTAGGTGCCCACGACCGCGTCGACCGAGGCATCCGGCAGCGGGATCGACTCGGCGACCGCATCGAGCGGCGCGCGCGGATGCCGCCACTCGCGGGCCCGCGTCGCGAGTTCGGCGCGGCGGGTCGCGTCGGGTTCGAGGCCGATCCACTCGACATCCGGATGCCACGCGCCGAAGTTCGCACCGTCGCCCGCGCCGATCTCGAGCACGCGCCCTCGCACCCTGCCGAGGAGCTCGCGTTCCAGGTCGTCGAGGGCGTCGTCGTCGATGAGCGGGGCGGGCACCGCTCCATGCGACCACCACGCCGGCGCCGGCGTCAAGCCGACGGCCACCTCGTTTCAGGAGAACGGAAGCTGCTCAGGACGGATGCCCCGATTCGGTCCTGATCAGCCTCCGATCTCCTGAATCCAGATCGTCCGAACGGGTGCGGATGAATCGGATGACTCGGATGACTCGGATGAGGTAGATGGCTCGCGATGCGGGTCTGGAGGTCGCGGATGATCTCGCCGACGCGTCCCGCGGCGAGCAGGCCGCTGCCGAGCGGGCCCGCGGTGTCTTCGCCGACCGCGGGCAACCGGCGCACGGCCGCTGCGGTGTCCGGGGTCAGCTGCGCGACCTGCCACGCGAGCTCCGCCGCGGCTGCTGCCGCCGGGTCCAGCGCCGTCGGGTCCGGCGCGGCGGCGTCCGGCTCGGCCGGCCGCTGGGATGCCGCTGCCGCAAGCTCCACCGCCCGCACCGCGTAGGCCGCGGCGCCGAGCGCGTGCGCGCCCATGTGCGCGACCCCGGCAGCCTGTGCAGCGGCGCGGGCGGCGGCGACCGCCGCCGGTGCGCGCACCGTGTTCGCCGCGCGACCCGCGACGAAGCGGCGTCGGATCTCCTCGGCCGCACCCAGTTCGCCTCGCGCAAATGCCCTCGCCCGCGCGATCGCATCCCTCGGTCGCCCGTCGGCCGGCGCCTCGGCCTCGAACAGGTGCAGCACCCGCTCGGCGCAGTCCGCCGCCCAGGCCGCGACCAGGCGACGATCGGGCTCGTCCAACGTCTGGGGCGAGCGGGGGCGCGAGGTCACCGGTCCCTCCTGGCCGCACGGCGCCTCGCCGCCTCGTGCGCGTCGCGGAGCAGGTCGATCACGGCGTCGGCGGTGCGCGGGCCGGGATCCACGACCGAGATCCAGCCCTGTCGTCGTACAGCGGGTGGCGGACGAACACATCGGGCTCGGCCGGGTCCGCGCCGTCCTGCACCAGCCGCGCCGCGGCATCACGGCCGACGTGGACGTTGACACGGAACCGGCCCGGTTCGTCCAGCCGCGACGCCGAGTCATCCGGATAGTCCTTCGTGACGATGGTGCCGTACGGCTGCGTGCGCTCGGGCATCACGCCGTCGGGTGCGTGGAAGAAGAACGCGTCGCCCCACGCGATCTCGGGGAACGGTCCGCCCTCGTCCGGAATCACGACGAGCGCTCCGTCGAACGCGCGGACGGCCGCGACGATCCGATCGATGTCCAGGTTGCGTCGGTTCATGCCTCGATCGTGACATTCGCGTGCTTATGTGGACTCATGCCGATGATCACGGGCGACAACGGGCGGAAGCCTCAAGTCGGCATCTCGACCACCACCTCGGGCCTCGGGCGCGCGGTCGGATACTCGACGCAGCAGGTCCGCGACCTCGAACGCCTCGGCGTGCTGCCCGCGGCCGAGCGCGGCGCGAACGGCTACCGCCGCTACCGGGAGGAGCACCTCGTGGCGCTGCGCGCCTACCGCGCGCTCGCGGCCGCGATCGGGCCCGTGGCCGCCCGACACCTCATGCCCGGACTGCGGTCGGCGCCCGTCGCCGAGGCCGCCGAGCACATCGACGGACTCCACGTCGTGATCGCCGCTGAGCGTGCGCGCGTGCGCCGGGCTCGCATCGGCCTGGATGCCGTGCTCGCCGACACCGGTGCCGACGCACGTTCCGGCGCCGCGTTCGAGGACCGCGATGCGATGTCGATCGGCGAGCTCGCCGGCGCGCTCGGCGTGCGGACCTCCGCGCTGCGCCACTGGGAACGCGAAGGCCTCGTCTCGCCCGGCCGGACGACCGCGACCCGCGCCCGTCGGTACGACGCCCGGGCGATCGCCGAGGCGAGGATCGTCGCCGCACTGCGCGAGGGCGGATACGGCCTGCCGCCGATCGCCCGGGTGCTCGACGACCTGCGCGATCGGGGCCTCACCACGGAGGCTCGGCGCCTCCTCGACGAGCGCCTCGACGCCCTGACCCGACGCAGCGTCGCACTGCTCGAGGCATCCGGAGACCTGCACCGGCTGCTCACGACGTGAGCGCGCGCCCTATCCTGATCCGGTGGTGAAGGAGTTCGCGGCCGGATTCGGCGTCCTCGCGAAGGGGTTCGGGTACTTCCGTCGCGAACCCGGATACCTCGTGCTCGGGCTCGTCCCCGCCGCGATCGCGTTCGTGCTGCTCGTGGCCGCGCTGATCGGCCTCGGACTCGCGCTGCCGGGACTCGTCGACTGGGCGACGCCGTTCGCCGACGGCTGGCAGGAGGCATGGCGCAACCTGTTCCGCATCTCGGTGAGCGTCGTCGCATTCGGCGCGGCCGCGGTGCTCTCGGCGATCGCGTTCACCGCGATCACGCTCGTCATCGGCGATCCGTTCTACGAGCAGATCTGGAGGGCGGTCGAGGAGGACCTCGGCGGCGACGTCCCCGAGACCGGGTCGGGGTTCTGGCGCACGGTCGTCGACGCGCTCGAGCTCATCGCGCTGGGCATCCTGGTCGCGATCGCGGCCGCGCTGCTCGGGCTCATCCCCGTCGTCGGGGGCGTCGTCGGCGCGGTGCTGGGCGTCGTGCTGACGGGCAACCTGCTCGCGCGCGAGCTCATGACCCGCGCGTTCGAATCGCGCGGGATCCCGAGCGCCGAGCGCCGAGCGCTCATCCGCTCGCAGCGGTGGCGTGTGCTCGGATTCGGCGTCGCGACGCAGCTGTGCTTCCTCGTCCCCCTCGGCGCGATCGCGACGATGCCCGCGGCCGTGGCCGGGGCGACCGTGCTCGCGCGACGGCTGCTCGACGGGGCATCCGGTCCAGGGGCCGATGCCGGGCCGGGTGCCGCGCCGGATGCCGGGCCGGGCGCGGCGCCGCCTCCGGCCCCGGCGGCCGATTCGGGGACGCCGGGTCCCTCGGCAGGCTGACGCGCGACGAGTCAGCCCGCGAGTTCGACCGGCGTTCCCGCCGCGCGGGCGTCGA
The DNA here is from genome assembly GCF_004006235.1 of Agromyces sp. LHK192. NCBI lineage: Bacteria > Bacillati > Actinomycetota > Actinomycetes > Micrococcales > Microbacteriaceae > Agromyces > Agromyces sp. LHK192. Next base: position 1,048,379 of record NZ_CP034753.1, on the reverse strand, counting down.
GGTCGATGACGAGCTCGTCGAACGCGACCCCGCCGACGGTGTGGACAAACCATGCCGCCTCGTCGCCGGATGCCGACCCCGGGCGGACCTCCGAGCTCGAGAGGTTGTCGAGCCGCGGGTAGTGCTCGGGGTCGTGGCCCGAGAGCGCGGCGAGGGTGCGGCGGATGAGCGTGCCGTGCGCGACCGCCAGCACTCGGCGGCCGGGGTGCTGCTCGGCGATCGCCGTGAGCACGGCGACGCCGCGGCGGGCGACGTCGGCGTCGGGCTCCATGCCCGGGATGTCGCGCGCCGGCCAGCGCTCGCGGATCTCGGCGACCGGAACGCCCTCGGCGTCGCCGAACTCCTGCTCGATGAGTCCCTCGAACGTGCCGCCGAGCTCGATGCCCAGCTCGTCCGCGAGGATCCCGGCCGTCTCGCGGGCCCGTCCGAGCGGCGAGCTCACGACCAGGTCCCAACCGCCCGCGGCGAGCGCGGCGGCAGCGGTGCGCGCCTGCTCGCGCCCGGTCCGGTTGAGCGGGATGTCGGTGCGACCCTGCATGCGGAGTTCGCGGTTCCAGTCGGTCTGACCATGACGGATGAGGGCGATGACCATCGCTCCAGCCTAGGGCGGGTGGGCTGGGCGGGCGCTGGGTGGGGGTGCTGGTGCGGTGGTGGGGCAGGCGGCGGTGGGGTGACCGGCGCAACTCCGGATGCGCAGAGTTCAGGAGATCCGGGGTCATGTGGGCGGGAGGCGCCCCATGACCCCGGATCTCCTGAATTTCTCGGGATGCCTCGCCGCCCGGCCCGGCTCAGCGCAGCGAGGCGAAGAACGCCCGGATGTCCCCGGCGACGTCGCCGGGCCGCTCGAGCGCGGCGTAGTGGCCGCCCTCCTCGAACCGGCTCCAGTGCACGATGTTCGAGTTGTCGCGCTCGGCGAAGACCTTGATCGTCTGGAAGTCGGCGGCGAACACCGCGACACCCGTCGGCGACGCGTTCACGGCCGGCTGCTCGCCGGCGGCCTCCGCGGCCGCGGCCTCCCGCGCGTTCTCGAGGTACGCCTGGCTCATGCCTGCGGCGGCGTTCTGGAACCAGTTGACGCTGACCTCGGTGAGGAGCTGGTCCATCGTGACGAGCGCCGTGCCGTTGCCGAACGACTCGAACAGCTCGCTGTACGCCAGCAGCCCGATCGGCGAGTCGCTGAGGCCGACGGCGACGGTGTGCGGCCGCGAGGCGTTCATCGTGTTGTACCCGCCGACGGACTGGAACCACTGCATGTGCTCGAGGCCGGCGTAGTCCTGCGGTTCGAGCCGCTCGAACTCGGTCGGGTCGCCCGACGGGAACGAGAACAGCTGCAGCACGTGCAGGCCGATCAGGCCCTCGGGCGCGAGCACGCCGAGGTCCCGCGCGACGAGCGCGCCGTTGTCGGAGCCGTGGACGCCGTACCGCTCGTAGCCGAGCCGCCGCATGAGCGCGTCGTAGGCCGCGGCGACGCGGGCCGTGGTCCAGCCCGACGAGGCGAGCGGCTGCGAGAAGCCGAAGCCCGGGGCATCCGGCACCACGACGTCGAACGCGTCCTCGGCGCGGCCGCCGTACGCGACCGGGTCGACCAGCGGCCCGATGACGTCGAGGTAGTCGACGGCCGATCCCGGGTAGGTGTGCGCGAGCAGCAGCGGGGTCGCGTCCGGGTGCGGGGAGCGCACGTGCATGAAGTGGATCGGCTGGCCGTCGATCTCGGTCATGAAGTGCTCGAACTCGTTGATGCGGGCCTCGGCGGCACGCCAGTCGAACGCCTTCCACGCTTCGACGGCGTCACGGAGGTAGCTGTTCGGGGTGCCGGTCGACCAGTCGTCGCCTGGGGCCGGCTGCGGGAGCCGGGTGCGCGCGAGACGGTCGCGGAGGTCGTCGACGTCGGCCTGGGCGATGTCGACGCGGAACGGGCGGATGTCGGTCACGGTGGCGGTTGCGCTGTTCATGACCCTCACGTTACGGTCGATATAGGAATGCTCAATTCCTATATTCCGAAACTCGTTCGGAGGCCTTCCATGGCGCTCGACACCGCCGCACGTCGGCTCTCGATCCTCGGCCTGCTGCAGTCCCGGCCGGAGTGGTCGGGCCGCGAACTCGCCGAGCGATTCGACGTGACGACCCGCACCGTCCGCAACGACATCGAGGCGCTCCGCGCGCTCGACTACCCGGTGCACGCGACCCGCGGAGCCGCCGGCGCGTATCGGCTGGGCGCGGGCGGGCGGATGCCGCCGCTCATGCTCGACGACGACGAGGCCGTCGCGGTCGCCGTCGGACTGCGCACGGCAGCCGGGCTCGCCGGAGTCGAAGCCGCCGGCCGGCGGGCGCTCGTCAAGCTCGAGCAGGTGCTGCCGGCTCGACTGCGAGCGAGCGTCGATGCGCTCGGCCAGGCCGTCGAGCGCGCTCCCGAGAACACCGGCACGGATGCCCCCGACCCCGAGGTCGACCCCGCGGTGCTCCGGCAGCTCGCAACCGCGATCGGCGATGCCGAACGGGTGCGCTTCGAGTCGGGCGGGCGTGCGTGGGCGGTCGAGCCGTACCGCCTGCTGTCATGGCAGCGGCGCTGGTACCTCGTCGGCCGTATCGCCGAATCGGGCGCGTGGGACGTCTGGCGCGTCGACGGGCTCGAGCCGAAGCCCCCCACCCGGCGCCGGTTCGAACCGGTCGTCGTGGCATCCGACGAACTGACCGCCTTCATGATGCGCCGCGTCGCCACCACCGGGTGGAACGTGCACGCGCGGCTGCGCATCGCGGCATCCGCGCAATCCGTGCTCGACCGTATCAATCCCGCGGTCGGCGCCGTCGAGGCGGTCTCGGCGACCGAGTGCGTGCTCGTCACCGGCGCCGACAGCCTCGACACGATCGCCGCCTACATCGGCATGCTCAACATGGACTTCACGGTGGACTCGCCGGCCGAGCTGGTGCCGTTGCTGCGCACCATCGGCGAGCGGTACCTGCGGGTCGCGGCCGCCGCAGCCGCCGCGGCCGCCCCGGGTGGACACTGAGGAAATCTCCGTGCGCAGCACGGATGCCGGCCGGGGGCCGGGCGAGCACCCTTGGCAGCACGGGACATCCGTGATGCAGAAGGAGAACCAGATGACCGACCTCCAGACCCGAGCGGCGACCACCGGCGTCGACGCCGAGGCCGACCTCGCCCTCAAGGCGAAGCACCGCAGCATGTGGGCGTCCGGGGACTACCCGACGCTCGCCTCCGACCTGATCTGGGACCTCGGGCGCCGCGTCGTCGACGCGGTCGATCCCCGACCCGGCGAGCGCGTGCTCGACATCGCGGCCGGCAGCGGGAACGTCGCGATCCCGGCTGCGCTGCGCGGCGCGACGGTCGTCGCCTCCGACCTCGCGCCAGAGCTGTTCGAGACCGGCAGGCGCCTCGCCACCGAGGCCGGCGCCGAGCTCGAATGGCGCGAGGCCGACGCCGAGGCGCTCCCGTTCGACGACGCGTCGTTCGACGTCGCGACCTCGTGCGTCGGCATCATGTTCGCGCCGCACCACGAGCGCGCCGCCGACGAGCTCGTGCGCGTCGTGCGCCGCGACGGCCGGATCGGCCTGCTCAGCTGGACGCCTGAAGGGTTCATCGGGCAGATGTTCGGCGTCATGAAGCCGTACGCTCCGCCGCCCCCGCCCGGAGCGCAGCCCGCTCCCCGATGGGGCGACGAGGCGCACGTGCGGGAGCTCCTCGGCGACCGCGTCGACGACGTCGTCGCCCGCCGCGACACGATCCTCGTCGATCGCTTCGCGACGGCCGAGGCATTCCGCGACTACTTCAAGACCCACTACGGCCCCACCATCGCGGTCTACTCGCGCATCGCCGACGACCCGGAGCAGGTCGCGGCACTCGACGCCGCGCTGGTCGACAACGCGCGGGCCCACGGCGCCGACGACGGCGTCATGCGGTGGGAGTACCTGCTCCTCACCGCTCGTCGCCGCTGACGGCGACCCACTCGGAAGGAACCCGACATGTACGTCCACGAACACCAGTTCCCGCACCTCGTGCGCTCGCACGAGGACTCGCTGGCCGCCGCCCTCGAGCAGCGACGCGTCGTGCTCGAGCGCCTCGCGGAGGAGCGCGACGCGACCGCCGGCTGGGTCGACGCCGGCGCGGCGCGCGGCATCCGCCAGCACCTGCCCTCGCGGCTCGCCGCGATCCTGGGCCGCATCGCGGCGCGCGATCGCGGAGGGCGCCCCGCCGGCACCGGCGGTGCGGTGCCGGGAGCGCCGCTCGTCGGCGTGCACGCGCGACCGATCGGGTGACGATCGCCCAGATGCCCACCCGGCACACCGGCCCTAGACTGGTCGGCGTGCCGGGTCAGGCATTGACGCCGCGGGAGCGGGCCGTGCTGGCCGCGATCGAGCGGCGGCTGAACAACTCCGAGATCGCCTCGGAGCTGTTCATCTCCGTGCGCACCGTCGAGAGCCACATCGCGTCGCTGCGCCGGAAGCTCGGCGCCGACTCCCGCGCCGGACTCATCGACGCGTCGGCCGAACTGCGGGGCGTCGCGATCCGGGTGCCCGCGACCAGCTTCGTCGGTCGAACCGCCGACCTCGCCGAACTCGGGCGGCGCCTCGATCGGCATCGCCTCGTCACCATCGCCGGCCCCGGCGGCGTGGGCAAGACCCGACTCGCGCTCGAGCACGCGCGCGACGCCGGGGAGCGGGTCCCCGTCGTCGTCGAACTCGAGCACGCCGGCCCCGACGACGTCGCGGCGCGCATCGCCCGGGCGATCGACGTCGAGTCCGCCCGCGGCACCGATCCACTCGAGCGATGCGCGGTCGCGCTCTCGACGCATCCGTACCTGCTCGTGCTCGACAACGTCGACCGCGTCGGCGAGTCCGTCGCCCGTGCCGCCGCCGTGCTGCTCGCCGCCGCCCCCGACCTGCGGATCGTCACGACCTCGCGGACCCCGATCGGCGCACCGGAGGAATCGGTGCTCCAGGTCGGCCCGCTCGACTGCGACGGCCCGGAGGCGCCGGGCGTGCGCATGTTCCTCGACCGGCTCGATCGATGGGGCCGCGATCCGCAGGCCGGCGATCGAGAACTCGCCCAGGAGGTCTGTTCACGGCTCGACGGCCTGCCGCTCGCGATCGAGCTCGCGGCGTCGGTCGCCCGTCACCTCTCGCTCGCGGAGCTCGCGGCTCGCCTGGATCGGGACTTCACGACCCTCGACCGCGCGACGCCGTCGGGCCGGCACCGCACGCTGGAGACGGCGTTCGAATGGACCTGGGACCTGCTGGACGACGACTCGCGGGACATCCTCTGCCGTCTCGCGGCGCTGCCTCGCACGTTCGACGTCGACCTCGCGACGGCGGCGACCCGGCCCGGCACCGAGGGAACCCTCCTGCGACTGGTCGACCACTCCCTCATCGTGCCGATGGGCGGCAGCCCTGCCCGGTTCCGCCTGCTCGCCGTCATGCGGGAGTTCGTGCGCGCCCGAACCGAGCCCGCCGTCATCCGCGAGGTGCTCGAACGGCACGCCCGGTACCACACGGAGATCGCCGAGGTCTTCGTCGGACGAGCCCGGACCGACGACAGCGAGGAGGCGCTGCAGATGTCGGCGCGGCTCTGCCCCGAGGTCAACGCAGCCCTGCGCTGGGCGCTCGCCGCCGAGCATGCGACCGCGCTGCCCCTCGCGGCTGCGCTGTCGGTCGGCATCGAGCAGTACGGATCCGATGTCGACAGCGTCCACTCGATCGCGCTGGCCGCCCGCAGTCCCCGGTTGCGCGCGGAGGCGAGCGCCGAGGACCTGCTCGCCATGGGCGTCGCGCTCTCCTACCTCGACGTGCCGCTCGTCGAGGAACTCGCCGAGCTGGCACTGCTGCTCGTCGCCGACGCCGCGACCGAACCCGGCGGCGACCGGATGCGGATGGCCGCCGAGCACCTCGCAGGCGTCGCGGGCGCCTATCGCGACGACGGCGAGCGCACGCTCGCCCACCTCGATGCCGCCGAGCGACTCGCGCTCGAGATCGGCGACGGATGGAGCCTCGCGGCGGTCCGCCAGATGCGCGGCATCGCCCTGCGCGGCGCCGCCCTCGACGACCCGGTGGGAGCGATCGCCCAGTTCTCCGCCGCCATGCACGGCTACGCGGCCGCCGGAGACGCGATGCACGTCAACAACGCCCGCTGCATGATGGCGCGGACCGCGGCCGAGCACGGGATCCGCACCGAGGAGGCCGCGACCTGGGCTGCGGAGTGCGTCGACTACGCCGGCAGGGTCGGCAACCTGCACGAGCTCGCGCACGCCGCGATGGTGCAGCACCTGCTCGCGTCACCCGAACCGGCGCTCGGCGCCGAGGAGCTCACCGAGACGTTCCGCCGGCTCGGCGACGTCCGCTGCCTCACGCAGTCGCTGCTCATCGCGGCCGACGACGGGTCACCGCCATCGGGGCCTGGGTCGGGGCCGGCACGGAGACTCGCGCACCTCGAGGAGGCGCAGCGCCTGGCCCGCGACACCGGCGACCGCACGCAGCAGGCCCGAGCGCTCGCTCGGCTGACGCGCGCGTACCGATCGAGCGGCGACACGGTCCGCGCTCGAACCGCCTTCGGGCAGCTGGCGGCCCTGATCGGCGCCGAACCGGCGGCGCTCGCCGCTCCCGACGGGCTCGAGCTCGTCGATTGAGTCGCGGGACTGCATCGCAGGTGTGAATCGCGGGCGTGAGTCGCGGGACTGAATCGCAGGCGTGAATCGCGGGCTCGGATGTCGGGCTCGGATGTCGGAATCCGGAGGTATCCTCACGCCATGGATGAACGAGCGCACGGCCGAGACCTCCTGCGCGACGCGGCGACCGAGCTGCTCGACCGCCCCGACGTCGAATCCGGTCGGTTCTTCGGCTCCGACGGGCTCGGGGTGCGCGGCAAGCTGTTCGCCTTCGTCGGCACCGACGGCGAACTCGTGCTGAAGCTCCCGAGCGCGCGCATCGACGAGCTCGCACTCGAGCACATGGTCATGCGCGGCAGGCCAATGCGGGAATGGGCGGTGGTGCCCCAGACGCGATCGGCCGACTGGCGCGACCTCACGATCGAGGCGCACGCGTTCGTCGACGCGATCACGCCCTGAGGCGGCCGGCGCGCCCGCCAGCGCCTCAGCACGTCGGCGGCTGGAGCGCTCGTCGCCGGCTCGGCCCGCCAGCGGTTCGGCGCCTCAGCGCTTCGCGCGGCGCGGCCCCGTCGCCCAGATCGCCAGCCACACGAGCAGCGGCTGGAACAGCAGGCGCACGCCGCGCTTGGCGTCGGTGTCGAGGCCGAACCCGTCGCGGTGCTGCGTGAACTGGGCGATGTTGCCCGGGAATACGGCGGCGAAGAACGCCGCGGCGATCCAGCCGATGCGGCGGCGTTCCTTCGGCAGCGCGACGAGCGCGGCGCCGAGGCCGATCTCGGCGACGCCGGAACCGACGACGACCGCGTCGGCATCCATCGGGACCCACGGCGGCACCTGGGCCCGGAACTCCTTCCGCGCCCAGAACAGGTGGCTGACGCCCGCGAAGACGAGACCCGCGGCCAGGGCCCATCGGGCGATCGTGCGGCCGCGCGTGGTCTCGGGTCCGTCGTGCTCGGTCATGCGATGCTCCTCCGGTTGCGGTCCTTGGTCACGGCGAGATCCACGCTAGACGGCGGCGACCGCCGGGTGGAGGGGTTGCGCCGAACCGCCACCGCCCCTATCCGCGCAGCAGCGCGCGCAGCGTCTGGATCGTGTCGGCCTCGTCGGGCCGCTTATCGTCACGGTAGGCCTTGACGCGGGCGAACCGCAGCGCGACGCCGCCCGGGTAGCGAGTCGAACGCTGCACGCCGTCGATCGCGATCTCGACGACGAGCACCGGCGCGATCTGCACGGTCGAGGACGTGCGCGCGATCTCGAGCTCCTGGAAGCGCTCGGTCTGCCAGGCGAGGAGCTTGTCGGTGAGCCCCTTGAACGTCTTGCCGACCATGACGAAGCCGCCCGGTTCGCCGAAGTCGCCCGAGGGATCGCGCGCGCCGAGGTGCAGGTTGGAGAGCATCCCGGTGCGCCGGCCGTACCCCCACTCGGCCGCGAGCACGACAAGGTCGTACGTGAGCACGGGCTTCACCTTGATCCAGCTCGAGCCGCGGCGCCCGGCGGCGTAGGTCGAGTCGATCGCCTTCACCACGACGCCCTCGTGGCCGGCGGCGAGCGCGTCGCGCGAGACACGCTCGGCCTCTGCCGGGTCTGCGGTGACCTCGCCGGGGATGCGGTGGTCGGGCGCGATGCGCGCCAGTTCGGCGAGGCGCACCGAGAGCGGCTCGTCGAGCAGGTCGCGGCCGTCGACGTGGAGCACGTCGAAGAACCACGGGTGCAGCAGCGCCTCGCGGGCCGAATCGGCGCCGAACCGCGACATCGTGTCCTGGAACGGGCGCGGTGCGTCGTCCTCGTCGAGCGCGAGCGTCTCGCCGTCGAGGATCACGCGGTCGACGGGGAACCCGCGCACGACGTCGACGACCTCGGGCAGTCGCGTGGTGATGTCGGCGAGGTTGCGGGTGAAGACGCGGATGTCGTCGCCGTCGCGATGCACCTGGATGCGCGCCCCGTCGAGCTTGTATTCGACGGATGCCTCGCCGACGGCTTCGACCGCCTCGGTCGGCGTCGCCGCGGTGGCGGCGAGCATGGGCTGCACGGGGCGGCCGACCACGAGTCCGACGCCCGCGAGGGCGCCGGGCTCGCGAGGTTCCACGACGAGCGCGAGGCGCGCCGTCTCGCCCAGGTCGCCGGTGAGCATGGCCGCCCGGCGCACGGCGGGTGCCGGCTGCTCGGCGGCGCGCGCGATCGCCTCGACGAGCACGCCCTCGAGCGCGCCGGTGCGCAGTTCGCCGAGGATCACCCGACCGAGGAAGTCGCGCTCGGCCTCGGTGGCACGGCCCGTGAGCTCGGCGAGGAGTGCGGCCCGCCCCGAGGCCGACCCGCTGCCGGTCGCGGCCTGCAACCGGTCGAGCAGGTCGTCGACGTCGGTGATCTCGAGCGAGGGCTCGGCCGCCGCTGCGCCGGATGCCTCGACCGCCGAGGCCCAGCCGCGCCATCCGACGCCGACCCGGCCCTGCCTGGGCTTCGCGGTGAGGAACCCGATCGCCGGTGCCAGTTCGGCCTCGTCGAGGCGCGCGAGCAGCCCCGCGAGTGCGTCGACCTTCGCGAGTCGCGACCTGGTGGCGCCGACGGCGTCGGCGACGCGCACGACCTCATCGAGCAGCATCCAGGCAGTCTGCCATCGACCGCCGACATCGGGACGGGTGCCGGGTGCCGACTTGACGGATCGCCGTTCTCCCGCTGCAATATATTGCATGCCGCCAGCCGGCACGAACCCTCGAAGGAGCACCATGGCCCTCGCCGACTTCCCCCGTCATCGCCTCACGTTCGGGCCGAGCCCGATCCACCCGGTCGACCGGCTCAGCGCCCACCTCGGCGGCGCCCGCGTCTGGATGAAGCGCGAAGACGTCTCGAGCGGGCTCGCCTTCGGCGGCAACAAGACCCGCAAGCTCGAGTACCTCGTGCCCGACGCGCTCGCGAAGGGCGCGGACACGCTCGTGTCGATCGGCGGCGTCCAGTCGAACCACACCCGGCAGGTCGCCGCCGTCGCCGCGCACCTCGGGCTCAAGGCCGTGCTCGTGCAGGAGCACTGGGTGGACTGGCCCGACTCCGTCAACGACCGGGTCGGCAACATCCTGCTCTCCCGGCTCATGGGCGCCGACGTCCGGCTCGACTCGGCCGGCTTCAGCATCGGCTTCCGGGACTCGTGGAAGCAGGCGATCGCCGACGTCGAGGCATCCGGCGGAGTGCCCTACGCGATCCCGGCGGGGGCATCCGACCACCCGCTCGGCGGACTCGGATTCGCGAACTGGGCGCACGAGGTCGCCGCGCAGGAGGCCGAGCTCGGCGTGTTCTTCGACACCATCGTGGTGTGCGCCGTCACCGGGTCGACGCAGGCCGGCATGATCGCCGGATTCGCCGACCTGCAGGAGCACTTCGGCGGCCGCCCTCGCACGGTGATCGGCATCGACGCCTCGGCGAAGCTCGACGAGACGCGCGACCAGGTCGCCCGCATCGCCCGGAACACGGCGGCGACCATCGACCTCGGCCGCGACCTGCGCGACGACGAGATCACGGTGCTGGAGGGGTGGGCCGGCGACGAGTACGGCGTCCCCGTCGAGTCGACCGACGAGGCGATGCGGCTCACGGCGAGCCTCGAGGGCGTGATCCTCGACCCGGTCTACGAGGGCAAGTCGATGGCCGGACTGATCGACCTCGTCGCGACCGGCCGGATCGCGAAGGACGCCAACGTGCTCTACGCGCATCTCGGCGGGCAGCCCGCGATCAACGCGTACAGCGGTCGGTACCATTGAGCACCTCTCCCCGCTGACCGTGAGGCGGGGCTCGGGCGTGCTGATGACCTCCGGATGTCAACGAACGCAGGCACCGTATATCATCTACATCACCCCCGACCCGGCGCAGTAGCCCCCCACCCGAACGCGAGCCCGAAGTGCCCGACACGCGCCCCGCTCTCCGCGCGCCCAGACGCCTGGACATCCAGGGACTGCGCGCGATCGCGGTCCTGGCCGTCATCGCCTACCACGTGCGACCGAGTTGGCTGCCCGGCGGCTTCGTCGGTGTGGACGTGTTCTTCGTGATCTCGGGGTTCCTCATCACGGGCGCCCTCGTACGCGAACTCGACTCGAACGGCCGGATCCGCCTCCGCCGATTCTGGGGGCGACGCGTTCGACGGCTGATGCCCGCGGCGACGCTGGTGATCCTGGTCACGCTGCTGGTGGCGTACCTGGTGATGCCGCCCACCGCGTGGGCCGGGCTCGCCGCGCAGGGCATCGCCGCCTCGGTGTCCGTGCAGAACTGGGCCCTTCTCGCGAACTCCGTGAACTACCTCCACGCCAGTGAGCTGCCCAGCCCGCTCCAGCATTTCTGGTCGCTCTCGGTGGAGGAGCAGTACTACCTCGTCCTGCCCCTCGTGCTGATCGCTGCGGCGTGGTTCGCCGTTCGAACGGGCGGCCGGTCACGGACGTGGCTCCTCGGCGCGGTCTCGGTCATCGCCGTCGCCTCGTTCGTGTTCGGCGTCGTGCAGTCCAGGGTGCAGCCCGACGTGGCGTACCTCTCGACCGCGACACGCGCCTGGGAGCTGCTGATCGGCTCCATGCTCGCGATCGTCCTCCCGGGGTTGCGGATCGGGCCTCGCACAGCCGGCGCGCTCGCGCTCACGGGAGCGGTCGCACTCGTCGCGAGCCTTTGGCTGATCACCGGGACGATGCCGTTCCCGGGGATCGTCGCACTCGTCCCGACGATCGCGACGGCCGCGCTCATCGCGTCGGGCGCCGCGAACGAGACGAGGGTCGGCCGGGTGCTCGGGTCGCGGCCGCTCACGTTCGTCGGCGACATCTCCTACAGCGCCTACCTCTGGCATTGGCCGCTCGTGGTGTTCGCCATCTCGCTCACCGGCTCGGCCGCCCTTCCGCTCTGGGTGGTCGCGATGATTCTCGCAGCGACGGGCGTCCTGGCCGTGCTCTCGAAACGCCACGTGGAGGATCGGTTCCTTCATCCGAGCCCGCCCGTGGAGCCGCAGCGCCGACGCGATCGATTCCGCCGGAGCTCCCTCGCGCTCGGGAGCGCGCTGGTGCTCTCGACCGTGCTCGCCGGCAGTGCCCTGCAGTTCGGGCTCGTGCGCGCCGAGGCGGCGCAGGCCGACTTCGACGCCGTCGCCTATCCCGGTGCGCGGCTGCTCGACCCCGACTTCCACGCGTCGAATGTCCCCGACGGGCCGGTCCCGCCCCGTCCGACGTCCTTGAGCCTGCAGAAGATCGAACGGCAACTCACTCCGGAGTGCATGTCCATCGTCGCCGATTCGTCGATCACCACGTGCTCCGGCGGAGATCCGGAGGGCGACCGCACCGTTGCGCTCGTCGGCGACTCCCACGCCGCTGAATGGCTTCCCGCGCTCGACGAGATCGGCGCCCGCGAAGGCTGGCGCATCGTCGTCATCGCCAAGCAGTCGTGTCCGCTCACGACACTCGGGCAGGCCGACGACGGGTACGTGGACGGAGATCCGGTCTACCCGGCATGCGAGGCGTGGAACGATCGCGTCACGCCCTTCCTCCGGGAGTTGGCGCCTTCGTTGATCGTCACGTCCGCCGCCGAGTACTCGACGCGCCACGACTTCGCGCCGGGCGATCCCGTCTTCGAGCAGATCGCGGCGCAGGCCCACACCGAAGCGTTCATGTCGATCGCGACCCCCGAAACACCCGTCGTCGCCATCGTCGAGACGCCGACGTTCCCGGGGCACAGTATCCCCGAGTGTCTGGAGACCCCGGGCCGAACGGTCGCGGAGTGCGCCGAATCGATGGATCGCTCGCGCTCGCACGCACCGTCGCGGCTCCGGGTGGCGGCGGAGCTTGCCGGCTCGGTCGGCCTCATCGACGTGAACCCGCTCATCTGCCCCCCGAGCGGCTGCCGCCCGGTCTCGGGGAACGTGGTCGTCTACCGCGACGACAACCACCTCACGCCGCAGTTCGTGGAGAGCCTCACCTGGTTCATCGAGCAGCAGCTACGCACCCAGCACCCGTCGCTCTTCGACCGCGGCAGCGGGCCAGCCGGCTGACGCTCCCGTCGTCGCCGAAGCCTCGGTCCTGCGGGTCGCGCTGCCGACCCCGAGGTTGACCCGAGCAGGTGTCGGGGAGAGGATCGATGGATCAGCCGACCCCGGCGACAGGAGCGACATGACCGAGACCGAGCACCACGACGGGCACATCGTGTCGCACCATCATTTCGATGCGCTCAAGGCCGACTACTGCCGTCGGTGCGGCCTGCCGATCTCACCGAGCGAGCGGCACGACCACGACGACGAGGAACCGACCGAGCGCTGAGCGCGAGGACGCGTCAGCGCGAAGTGCGCCCCCCGTCACGCCGGCCCCGATACCGCCGCGCCCACGACGGCCTCGCCGAGCGGCGTGCGGACGTGGAACACCCGGGCTCCGTCGCGTTCGGATGCCACGAACCCGGCATCGCGCAGCACCGTGAGGTGGTGCGACGCGGTCGAGATCGCGAGTTCGGCGTCGGCCGCGACCTGCGAGGTCGTGCGCGGTTCGTGGGCGCCGAGCAGGATCGCCGCGCGGGTCGGGCCGAGCAGCGCGCCGAGGGCGTGCTCGACCTCCGGTGCGTCGCGCGCCCACCGTTCGGTGACGCCCAGCGCCGGATAGAACAGCGTGGGCTGCGCCGGCTGTTCGGTGAGCACGGCGCAGCCGCGGGACCCGAACACCGAGGGCACCAGCACGAGCCCGATACCGCGGCAGTCGAGCACCTCCGAGAACGCGCGCATCTCGACGAGCACGGCGTCGTCGCCCCAGCTCACGTGCGGATGCATCGCGCCGATCATGCGCGCGAGGCCCTCGGTCGCCGCCCGCCGCGACCTGACGGCGATGTCGGCGCGCAGCACGCGCTCGAGCTGGGCCCAGACCGGGTCGAGCATGGTGCGCCAGACCTCGCTCCACGCGTCGGCGATGAGGGCGCGGGCGCGTTCAGGCTGCTCGCGCATCCGTTCGATCGCCTGCTGCCGCGGGCCGACGGAGCGGAGCACCATCTTGGCGAGGTCGGCGCGGATGAGCTCGGCCGGCACCTCCCGCAGGCGTGCGGCCTCGTCCTCGGGCGTCGTGTCCCAGGTCGGCGTCGTCGTGAAGAAGTCCGGGAAGTACCCCTCCGGGCCGATCACCATCGCGAGCAGGTCGAACGCGTCGCGTGGCACGCGGTCGCGAACCTGGCGCAGCCACCCCCACTGCAGCGGATGCTCCGCCGGGCGTTGCACGACCCGCACCGCATGGCACAGTTCGTGCCCGGGCGAGACGCCGAACCGGATCGCCGAGACGTCGTGCGGCGCGAGGCGGAACTCCACGATGTTTCGATCCACGTCGAAATCGTACCGACCGACTCCTCGACCGGACAGGCTGGGAACCACATCCACCACCACCGAATCCGGGAGCATCCGATGTCATTCCAGGCCTATCTCGACAACGCCGAGGCGAAGACCGGGGTCACGCCGCGGCAGTTCATCGACCTCGCCCGCGAACAGGGCTTCGACGAGTCCACGAAGACGACGCCGATCATCGCCTGGCTCAAGGCGGACTACGGCCTGGGCCACGGTCACGCGGCCGCGCTCGCCCATGTCATCACCAAGGGCCCGAAGATCGACGCCAAGCACGTGAACTCGGGCGGCACGCACGCCGACCCGTCGGACACGCTCTGGCTCGACGGTGCCGCCACCAAGCCCCCGGGCTTCTGACCGCTCCCGCCGTGCATGAGATTCCGGTCTACGGATGCCTCCACGGCGTCGTAGGCCGGAATCTCATGCACGGCGCTCAGGCCGGACGGGCAGGTGCTCAGGCGCCGCGCCTACCATCGAGGGATGACCTCGCCCGCCGCACCGATCGCCGTCGCCGACCCGGCGACGGCGATCGTGCTGCCCGAGCGGGCCTGGCGCGAGCGCGAGGCCGCGCACGAGGCGCGCGCCGATGCGCTGACCCGCGCGCACCGGGATCGCGCGGCCCGACGCGAGCGGCATCCGATCGAAGACTTCCTCTTCACGTACTACTCGTACTCGCCGAGCCTGCTGCGCCGGTGGCATCCCGGCCCGGGCGTCGACCTCGACGGGGCCGCCGGCGACGCGCGTGCCGCGTGGCGCTGGTACTCCCCCGGCGCGGCGAGCGGCTCGCTGACGGTGGACCCCGCGGCCATCCGTGCGGAGAAGGCGCCGATGCTCGGCGCGATCGAGCGGATGCTCCGCCTCACCGCTGCACGACCTGCGAGCTTCGGATGCTTCGGCCTCCACGAGTGGGCGATGGTGTATCGCCAGCCCGAGCATCGGCATCCGGTGCCGTTGCGGCTGGGGCAGGCGGCGACCGACGAGGTCGTCGACGCGCACGACCTGCGCTGCACGCACATCGACGCGTTCCGGTTCTTCACCCCTGAGGCGGTGCCGCGCAACCGGTTCGCGCCGACGCGCGAGTCGCAGCCGCAGCTCGAGCAGCCCGGATGCCTGCACGCCAACATGGACGTCTACAAGTGGGTCGTGAAGCTCGGCCCGCTCGTGCCGGGCGAGCTGCTGCTCGACGCGTTCGAGCTCGCGCGCGACATCCGGTACCTCGACATGCAGGCGTCACCGTACGACATGGAGCCGTGGGGCGGCGACCCCGTGCGCATCGAGACGGCCGAGGGCAAGGCCGAGTACGTGCGGCGGCAGCGCGGGTTCGCGGAGCGGGCGAATGCGCTGCGCGCGCGCATCCTCGCGGCGGCGTTCGCGGTCGACGCCTGAGGCCGTTCGCGGTCGAGGTCAGAGGCCGTTCGCGGTCGAGGTCAGGCCGCGACCTGGGTGCCCAGCCACTCCTCGTACGTCTGCCGGCCAAGCTGCGCATCGCGGCCGGGCAGCGCCTCGCCGCGGCGCATCGCCGCCATCTGCTTGCCGGGCAGGCTCACGGCGATCACCGGACCGCGAAGCGCCCGAGCGCGCACGAGCCGGCGCACCATGTCGTCGAGCTGCTCCTCGCGCGGTCCCGCGAGATCCGCCACGCGGCCGGCGGGCGCCCCCTCGGCGAGCTCGACCAGGCGCTGCGCGACCTCGTGCGCGGCGATCGGCTGCGTGCGCGCCCGCGGGGCGAGGTGGATGCCGGCGACGGTGAGGTTCTCGAGCATCTGCCCCGCGAACTCGTGGAACTGCGTCGCCCGCAGGATCGTCCACGGCACGTCTCCCGACTCGACCGCGCGCTCCTGCGCGACCTTTCCGGCGTAGTACGCGTACGGCGCGCGGTCGACGCCGACGATCGACAGGGCGACGTGGTGGCCGACGCCCGCGTCGCGCTCGGCAGCCAGCAGGTTGCGGGTGACGGTCGTGAAGAACACCTCGCTCTCGGCGGCCTTCAGCGTCGACACGTTGCTCACGTCGACGACGACCTCCACGCCAGCGAGGGCGGCGGCGAGCCCGGTGCCCGCGACGAGGTCGACGCCCGAGGCCCGCGACAGCACCACGACCTCGTGCCCGCGCTCCCGGGCGATCTCGACGACGTGGCGGCCGAGCGTTCCGGTTCCCCCGGCGACGGCGATCTTCATGATGCGGTTCCCTTCGCGGCGAGTCATCCGCTCGCCCTCACCCTGTTCGACGACGCAGCCGCTCGGAATGTCAGGCGGATGCCGCGATTCGGTCGCGGCGGGCCCGGATTCCGTCACGGATGCCCCGCACGCTGCCAAGCTGGAGCGATGACGCCTGCCGACCCGGATGCCTCGGACCCGGGTGCCTCGGACCCGGTCGACGCCGAACGCGGCCGGTTGCTGGGCCTCGCGTATCGCATGCTGGGATCGACCGCCGACGCCGAGGACGCCGTG
Organism: Agromyces sp. LHK192; assembly: GCF_004006235.1. Taxonomy (NCBI): domain Bacteria; kingdom Bacillati; phylum Actinomycetota; class Actinomycetes; order Micrococcales; family Microbacteriaceae; genus Agromyces; species Agromyces sp. LHK192. The sequence goes on along the minus strand of NZ_CP034753.1, from coordinate 1,031,994 downwards.
CAGGAGACGTACCTGCGCTGGTACCGGATGCCGCAGGCCGAACGCGACGGCGTCGACAACGTCGCCGCGTGGCTCACCACTGCTGCGAGCCGGGTGTGCCTGGACGTGCTCGGGTCGGCGCGGGCGCGCCGCGAACGGTACGTCGGCGAGTGGCTGCCCGAGCCGATCCCGGAGTCGGCGGCGGGAACGTTCGGCTACTCGGTCGGGGCGCGAGCAGGTGCCGGTCGCGGCGACGACCCGCTCGAGCGCGCCGCGCTGGACGAGTCGGTGAGCGCGGCCGTGCTGGTGCTGCTCGAGTCGCTGTCGCCGGCCGAGCGCGTCGCGTTCGTGTTGCACGACGTGTTCGCCGTGCCGTTCGACGAGATCGCCGAGGCCGTCGGCCGGACGCCCGCCGCGAGCCGGCAGCTCGCGTCGTCCGCGCGACGCCACGTGCGCGAGGGCCGACGGCGCGCGGCATCGCGTGAGGAGCACGACGGCGTCGTCCGGGCGTTCCTCGCCGCGGCCGCGGGCGGAAGCATCGACCTGCTCGTCGGGCTCCTCGACCCCGCCGTCGAACTGCACGGCGACGGGGGCGGCCTGGCCACGGCCGTCCGACGGCCGGTGCTGGGGCCCGACCACGTGTCGCGGTTCCTCGCCGGCACGGTGGCGAAGCGCCCCGGAATGACGGTCGACCTCCGCGGCACGGCCGACGGCCTCGCGCTCGTGGCAGCCGAGGGCGGCGTCGTCGACACGGTGATGGTGTTCGAGGTGGAGGACGGGCGCATCACGCGCATCTGGACGATGCGCAACCCGGCCAAGCTCCGGCTCTGGAACGCGTGAACGTCGATCGCCGGTCGGTCACCGGGGCGGGCGGCCCATCCTCCCCCCACTGATCGGATGGGACGCCCGCGCCGGGGTCTGGTGGCGGCGCCCTGCGGTCGCGCCTACTGGTGGCGCCAGTACCCGCAGAACGACACGGCCTGCTTGGCGACGCCGCGATCGCCCACGAGGTGACGCCGTGCGCCGGTCGCGAGCTTCGACTCGCCCCCCGCGAACGCCTCGACGGACCCCTCGAACGCCGGCAGGTCGCGCAGCCGGGCGAGCGCCGCTTCGGCCGGCGTCTGTCCCTTCGCGCGCTCGAGCCAGTGCACCGAGAACCCGTCGGGCGCGGCGACGTCCTGCCGGTCGGCGAGGTCCGCGAGCTCGATGATCGCGTGGCCGCTCGCCTCGCGCGGCAGGTCGCGCAGGATGCCCACGACGGCCGGCAGCGCGGTCTCGTCGCCGACGAGCACGGTCGTGTCGGCCCCCTTGGGCGTGAACCCGCAGCCCTGGTCGATCAGGCCGACCGTGTCGCCGACGGGGAACCGCTGCGCCCAGGGTCCGGCGATGCCGTGGTCGCCGTGCACGACGAAGTCGATGTCCATCCGCCGCTGCTCGCGGCGGAACTCGCGGACCGTGTAGTTGCGGATCACCGGCCGCGTCGCCTTCGGCAGTGTGAGGTACTTGAGGTAGGCGGCCGTGTTGAACGTGTCCGACAGGTTGTCGAAGCGGTTGTGGTCGTTCGTCGGCACGGCGAGGCGGAACCACTGGTCGAATCCGAGGTCGCGCCATGCGGCGAGCTCGTCGCCCTCGATCGTGACCCGGACGAAGTTCGGCGAGATCCGCCGGGCCTCGACGACCTCGGCGGTCACGAGACCGGTCTCGGCGTGGGTGACGACGATGTTGCTGGATGCCATGGGGCGACTCCTCGGGGCGACGGGTAAGGATCACCTTACCTGCTGCGGACGGATGTCTCCACTTGGCGCGGTCCGCGGTCGCGCGGCCTCAGACCTCGGTGTGCCCGAGTTCGGGGTGCGCGAGCGTGCGCAGCGAGGCATCCGCGAACGCCTCGAACTCGAGCACCACGACCCGGTTCTCGCCCGCACGCGTCACGGGCGACGGCACGACGAGCGTGCGCTGCGGGCCGCGCCGCCAGTACCGGCCGAGCAGGAACCCGTTGACCCATACGACGCCCTTGCCCCAGTCGAGCGTGTCGAGGAACAGGTCGGCGGGCCCGTCGAGGTCGAACGTGGCGGTCGCGAAACCCGGACCCGGCCCGAACGAGCGCGGCGCGGTCGGCGCCGACCCTGGCCACCAGCCGCGGCCGGCGAGCGCGGCGGGGGCATCCGCCTGCGCCTGTTCGACCGTCTCGACCACGCGATCGAGGTCGATCGGCACGACTCGCCAGCCGGTCAGCTCCTCGCCGTCGAGGTGGACGCCGCCGACGAGTCCCTTGTGCTCGCCGATGCGGACCCCGTAGTCGACGCGCCCCTGGTCCTCGACCACGATCGCGAGCTCGCCGGATGCGTCCGGCAGCACGATCGCGCGTTCGTGCGCATCGCGGGCCAGCACGCCGACGGGCGACCCGTCGATCAGCACCCACGCCCGGTCGCGCACCTCCTCGCCGATCGTGAGCGTCGCGGGGCCGCCGCGGTCGATCCGGGTCGTGAAGACCGCGAAGCCGCGGTAGTGCTCCAGGTCGTCGAACGTCGGCATCCCGCGATGATCGGATGCCTCGCCGAGCGCCTCGGCGATCTCGAGCAGGCGGGGGCCGGGGTCGAGCGGCGTCTCCACCACCGGGGCGGCCGGTCGCAGGCCCGGGACCTCGTCGGGCACCGGCGCGTACTTCGCGATGACCTCGCGGAACGCGAAGTACTTCTCGGTCGGGTGACCGCTCTCGTCGAGCGGCGCGTCGTAGTCGTAGCTCGTGGTGATCGGGGCGTACCGGCCCTTGTCGTTCGCGCCCGTGGTCAGCCCGAAGTTCGTGCCGCCGTGGAACATGTAGATGTTGACCGAGCCGCCGGCCGCGAGCAGCGCGTCGAGCTCGGCGGCCGAGGCCGAGGCATCCGTCACGTGGTGATGCGATCCCCAGTCGTCGAACCATCCGCACCAGAACTCCATGCAGACCAGCGGACCCGTCGGCTGGAACTCGCGCAGGGTCGCGAGGCGGTCGGGAACCCGAGAGCCGAACGACCCCGTGAGGTGCAGGCCGGGCAGGCTGCCCGCAGCGAGCATCTCCGGCGTCGGCTGGTCGATGGTGGTGAGCGGCACCGTGACGCCGGCCTCGCGCGTGACGTCGACGAGATGCTGCAGGTACGCCTTGTCCGAGCCGTACGCCCCGTACTCGTTCTCGATCTGCACCAGCACGACCGGGCCGCCCGCGTCGACCTGCCGCGGCACGACGATCTCGTAGACGCGCCGGAGGTAGCCGGTGACGGCATCGACGTAGCGGGGTTCCGAGCGCCGGATGCCGACCTCCCGGTCGCGGAAGAGCCACGCCGGCAGTCCGCCGCCGTCGAACTCGGCGCAGATGTACGGGCCCGGGCGCACGATCGCGTGCATCCCCTCGGCTGCGACGAGGTCGAGGAACCGGCCGAGATCGAGCTCGGCGTCGGCGCGCCACTGCCCACGGCGGGGCTCGTGGAGGTTCCAGGCGACGTACGTCTCGATGGTGTTCAGCCCCATCAGGCGCGCCTTGCGGATGCGGTCGGCCCACAGGTCGGGGTGGACACGGAAGTAGTGGAGGGCACCCGCGAGGATGCGGACGGGCCGGCCGTCGAGTTCGAAGTCGGTCTCGCCGATCGTGAAGCGGCTCACTGGTTCTCCTGGGTGACGCGCGTGGGGTGACGCGATGCTCGGTGACGCGGAAGGGGCCGACTCGGGCCGGCCCCTTCCGTCGTCGGGACGGTGGTCGCAGGCGGCTACTGGTTGACCGAGAAGCCCTGCTCGTTGCCGTAGTCGACGAGCTGCTGCTGCCAGTCGGCGAGGCCGTCTTCGAGGCTCGTGCCGTTCGCGTAGGCCTGGCCGACGGTGTCGCCGAAGATGCTGTTCGCGTACACCTGGTAGGGCAGGTACTGCCAACCGCTCGACACGTCCTTCGAGGCCTGCACGAGCACCTCGTTGATCTTCTGGCCGCCGAAGTACTCCGACTCGTACGCGAGGAACTCGGGGGCCTCGAGGTCGGCCGTCGTCGACGGGAAGCCGCCGGACTCGAGGAAGACCTCGATCGACGCCGGGTCGTTGTTCAGCCAGCGCAGGAACGCCGCGGCGAGCGCGGGGTTCTCCGACTGCTTGGTGACGGACTGGCCGCCGCCGCCGTTCTCGGCCGACACCGCGGTGCCGTCGTACGTCGGCATCGGCGCGACCGCCCAGTCGCCGGCGGCGTCGGCGACGCTCGACTCGAGCACGCCGGGCATCCAGGCGCCGGTCACGAGCGACGCGATCGACCCGTCGCCGAGGCCCTGGTACCACTCGTCGGTCCAGCCGGGCGTCGGCGAGAGCAGGCCCTCGGCGATGAGCTGGTCCCACACGCCGGTCCACTTCGCGGTGCCCTCGTCGGCGAGGTCGATCGTCACGTCGGTGCCGTCGGCTTCGAAGGGGCGGCCGCCGGCCTGCCAGATCATGCTCGTCGCGAAGCCGGAGTCGCCGGTGTCGGAGGTGATGTACTTCGTCGGGTCGGCCGCGTGGAGCTGGCGGGCCGCCTCGACGTACTCGTCCCACGTGGTGGGCACGGCGATGCCGTACTGGTCGAAGACCGTCTTGTTGTAGAACAGCGCCATGGGGCCGGAGTCCTGCGGCAGGCCGACGAGCTTGCCGCCGACGTTCACGGCTCCCCAGGTCGACGCGCTGTAGTCGTCCTCGAGCTCGTCGAGCCCGTACTCGCTCAGGTCGACGAGCGAGTCCGACAGCGCGAACTGCGGGATGGCGTAATACTCGATCTGGACGACGTCGGGGGCGCCCGAGCCGGCCTTGATCGCGTTCTGGAGCTTGGTGTACTCCTCGGTGTTGGTGCCGGCGTTGACGAGTTCGACGTCGACGTTGGGGTACGCCTCCTCGAACGCCGCGACCTGCGCCTCGGCGCTGGGGGTCCAGCTCCAGTAGGTCAGCTCGCCGCCGGCCTCGAGGGCCGCGTCGAGGTCCTTCGGGTCGCCGGCGCCCGCGGCGGAACCGCCGCCGGAGGGGCTGCAGGCGGCGAGGCCGCCGATCGCGAGGGCCGCGGTGGCCGCGATCGTCAGGGTCCGCCGGAGGGCGGCACGCGAGCTGCTCATGTGGTGTCTCTCACTTCCTTGTGCTGTGCAGGTGGTGGGTGGTGTGCTGCGCGTCACTGCTTGACGCTGCCGGCGCTGAGCCCGGACTGCCAGAACCGCTGGAGGCCGAGGAACGCGACGACGATGGGGATGATCGTGAGGAGGGACCCCGTGATCACCAGGTTGTAGATGGGCTGCGCGCTCACGCCCGAGGCCTGCGCGCTCCACTGGTTGAGGCCGACCGTGAGCGGGTACCAGGTGGGGTCGCTCAGCATGATCAGCGGGAGGAAGTAGTTGTTCCAGGTCGCGACGACGGTGAACAGGAGCACCGTGACGATGCCGGGCGCGAGCAGCCGGATCGAGATCGTGAAGAACGTGCGGAACTCGCCCGCGCCGTCCATGCGGGCCGCCTCGAGCAGCTCCGTCGGCACCGAGTCGACGGCGTAGACCCAGATCAGGTACAGGCCGAACGGGCTGATCAACGACGGGATGATGATCGCCCACGGCGTGTTCGTGAGCCCGAGCTGGCTGAACATGAGGAAGGTCGGCACGGCGAGCGCGGTGCCCGGCACGGCGATCGCGCCGAGCACGACCGCGAAGATCGCGCGGCGGCCGGCGAAGCGGAACTTGGCGAGCCCGTAGCCGGCGAGCGTCGCGAGCAGCGTCGCACCGCCCGCGCCGACGACGACGTAGAGCAGCGTGTTGCCGAGCCAGCGCAGGAAGATGCCGTCGCGGTACGTGAGCGTCTCCCAGATGTTCTGGAAGAGCACGAACTCGTCGTCGAACCAGAGTCCGAAGCTCGAGAACAGCCCTGCCTGGGTCTTGGTGGCGTTGATCACGAGCCACAGCAGCGGGACGAGTGCGTAGAGGGCGAAGATCGCCATCATGATCGTGAACGCGACCGACTTGCGGGGGCGCAGCGGCGAACCGGCGCGGCGGCGTGCGCCGTCGGTCCGGCCCCGGCGGCGGCCGAGCCCGGCGCGGCGGTCCTCGCTCGCGTGGGCGGAGGCATCCGACGTGGTCATCGCCTCGGTGAGCGTCGTGGTCATCGCTCCTCCTTCCGCGAGCCGCGGAGTTGCACGACGTAGGCGATCACCGCGGTGATGACGCCCATGACGATCGCCACCGTGGCGGACGCGTTGTACTGCTGGCCGCTGAACGAGAGGTTGTAGGCGTACATGTTCGGGGTGAAGAACGTCGTGATGATGTTGGGGGCGAGCGTGCGCAGGATGTTCGGCTCGTTGAAGAGCTGGAAGCTTCCGATGATCGAGAAGATCGTGGCGATGACGATCGCGCCCCGAAGCGCCGGGAGCTTGATGGCCCGGACGACCCGGAACGGGCCCGCCCCGTCGAGCTCGGCCGCCTCGTACAGGTCGCCGGGGATCACCTTGAGCGCGGAGTAGAAGATCAGCATGTTGTAGCCGACGAACTCCCAGGTGACGATGTTGCCGATCGACAGCAGGATCCATTCGCGGGCGAACGGCGCGAAGACGGATGCCCCGAGCCAGTCGTTGAGGTTCGCGACGAGGCCGAACTGGTCGCCGTAGATGAAGCCCCACATGAGGACGGCGACGACCGCGGGCACGGCGTACGGCAGGAAGATCGCGATGCGGAAGAAGCCCGTGGCGTGCAGCCGTGCGGAGTCGATGGCGAGCGCGGCGACGAGCGCGAGGCCGAGCATGATCGGCACCTGGATGACCAGGAACAGCAGGACCCGCAGGAATCCGTCCCAGAACTGCGGATCGACGAACAGCTGCGCGTAGTTGTCGACGCCGACGAACGCGTTTCCGCCGACGAGCTGCTCGCGGAACAGGCTGAGGTAGATCGAGTAGGCGACGGGCGCGATGAAGACGAGGAGGAACACGATGAGGAAGGGGGCGGTGAACGCCAGGCCCTTCCACTCGCTGCGCGAACGCAGGCGCCTGGGGCGCGGCGCCGGAGCGGCGAGTCGCGTCGCAGTCGCCGGCGGCGGGGACGTCGTTGTCATCGGTTTGGTCCAATCCTGCATGTTCACGTCAACATACGATGGAGGCACCGTAGCATGTTGACGTGAACATGCGCCAGTCTGGGTCGAGATGCCGAACGGCGGCGGGCGACGAGCCCACCGTGCCGGCGCGAACCCCGCCGGGCCGCATCAGGAGGAGACCGCGATGACGAACACGAACCCCGTCGACCAGGCCGGCGCGCGGCGGCGCGGCCCCTCGATGGCGGACGTCGCGCGCGAGGCCGGCGTGTCCGGCCAGACCGTGAGCCGCGTCGCGAACGACCGCAGCAACGTCGACCCCGAGACGCGATCGCGCGTGCTCGCCGCCATGCGCACCCTCGGCTACCGCCCCAACAGCGCCGCGCGGGCCCTCCGGTCGGGCCGCTTCCACAGCATCGGCGTCATCATGTTCACCCTCGAGAGCCTCGGCAACATGCGCACCCTCGACGCCATCGCCGCCGCCGCGACCGACTCCGGGTACTCGCTGTCGCTCATCGTGCCCAACCCCACCCGCGGCGAGGTCTCCGTCGCCTTCGACCGACTCAGCGAGGAGGCCGTCGACGGCGTCATCATCATCGTCGAGGCGCACCTGCTCGACGAGCGGGAGATCGAGCTGCCGGCCGGGCTCCCCGTCGTCATCGTCGACTCGAACGCCGGCGACCGATTCCCCGTCGTCGACACCGACCAGGCGCACGGCGCACGCCTCGCGACGAACCACCTGCTCGACCTCGGCCACGCCACCGTGCACCACCTCGCCGGGCCCGACCGCTCGTACTCGGCCGTGCACCGACGCGAAGCCTGGCAGGCCGCGCTCCGCGAACGCGGGGCGAGCGTGCCCGACGCCCACGTCGGCGACTGGTCGAGCGAGTCGGGCCACCGCATCGGCCGACTCCTGGCCGCCGACCCGTCGGTCACCGCCGTCTTCGCCGCCAATGACCAGATGGCCCTCGGTGTGCTGCGGGCCATGCACGAAGCCGGGCGCCGCGTGCCCGACGAGGTCAGCGTCGTCGGCTTCGACGACATGGAGGAATCGGCCAACTTCTGGCCGCCGCTCACGACCGTGCGGCAGTCGTTCGCCGAGGTCGGGCGTCGCTCGTTCGAAGCCCTGCTGCAGGAGGTCGAGTCGGGCGAGGCCCACGGCACGACGCTCGTGCCGACCGAGCTGGTGGTCCGCCGGAGCACGGCCGCGCCGCCCGCGGCCTGACCGCGGTCACGCCCTCCGGTTCGGGACGGTTCGACTCGCTCCGGACGGTCGGATGCCACGGTCCTCGACGAAAGGAACCGTCCCGGGTCAGAGCACGATCCAGCCCGCGGCGATGCCCACGACGCCGACGACCGCCCCCGCGGCGGCCATCCCGAGGATCACCCACTCCGCGGGCGTGAGCAGCCGGCGCCCCCGCTGGTGCCGCGCGACGAGGAACAGCGCCACGGCCGGCACCTGCACGATCAGCGAGACGAGCAGGTACGACCACCCCGCGCCGACCAGCAGGAACAGCACGTAGACCGTCGCCAGCGCCCCGATGACGAGATCGCGCCGCCTCGTCCGCCGATCATCGGATGCCGCGTCCGGCGAGATGCCGATGCGCAGCAGGTACCCGGCCGCGAACAGGAACGGCACCAGCGCGAGCGCGCTCGTGAGGTTCAGCGCGAAGTCGAACGCGTCGACCGCGAACATCGCGACCACGAGCACGGCCTGCGCGAGCACCGTGGAGCTCAGCAGCGCACCGACCGGGACGTCGCGGTCGTTCGCGCGTGCCAGGAACCGGGGCATGTCGCCGTCCTTCGCGGCGACGAACACGACCTCTGCGGCCATCAACGTCCACGCGAGGTAGGCGCCGAGCACCGACACGATCAGTCCGGCGCTCACGAGCACCGCACCCCACGGCCCGACGGCCGCCTCGAGCACGCCGGCGAGCGACGGCTGCCGCAGCGCGGCGAGGTCGTCGGCCGGCATCACGCCGAACGACACGATCGTCACCGAGGCGAACACCGAGAACACCGCGAGGAAGCCGAGCACGGTCGCGCGACCGACGTCGGCCCTGCGGCGCGCGTGCCGCGAGTACACGCTGGCGCCCTCGACGCCGAGGAACACGAACACCGTGATGAGCATCGTGCCCTGCACCTGCTCGAAGAGTCCGCCGGTGTCGGTACCGCCGAGCAGGTTCGCCGCGAACACCGCGGGGTCGAGCACCGACAGGGCGAGCACGATGGCGACGAGGATCGGCACGAGCTTCGCGACCGTGACGATGCGGTTGACCGCGGCGGCCTCGCGCACGCCGCGGCGCACGAGCAGGAAGAACACCCACAGCCCCACGCTCGACAGGGCGAACGAGAGCAGCGTGTCGCCGGCGCCGAGCGCGGGGATCACGGCCCCGAGGGTCGACATGATCAGCACCCAGTACGTGACGTTGCCGACGCATGCGCTCGCCCAGTAGCCGAACGCCGAGAAGAAGCCGATCAACTCGCCGAATCCCGCCTTGGCGTAGGCGTAGACGCCGGCGTCGAGCTGCGGGCGGCGCACGGCGAGCGCCTGGAACGCGAGCGCCAGCATCAGCATGCCGAGGCCCGCGATCACCCACGCGATGAGGGCGCCGAGCACCCCGGTCTCCTGCGCGAACGTCGCGGGCAGCGAGAACACGCCGGCACCGACCATCGACCCCACGACCATCGCGGTCAGCGTGGGCACGCCGAGCTTCACCGCACCCCGTGCGCCCTGCACGCCCCCCGGCCGGCTCATGAGCAGACCGTAGCGCGCAGGCTGCGACCGGCGCCAGCGCGAGCGGTCGGCGCCGCCGTCAGGGCTGCTTCGGCGGCCCGCCCACGGGCTCCCGCGCGGCCTGGGCGCCCAGCGCCGCCACCAGGCGGCGCCGCGCCGCGCGGTACTGCGCCGTCGGGAGGTAGTCGTTGTGCTGCGCCACCTGCCACATGTAGCTCGCGGGCGAGCGTTCGCTGGCACCGAGGTCGATCGGGTTGCCGTCGGGGTTGTAGCCGTATGCCGGGAAGCCGAGGTAGTCGGTACGCCGCCAGAGGCTGAGCCACCGGTCGGGCGTCGAGCGGTCGCCGTCGACGCCGAGGAGCCCGGCGACGGTGACGTTCCGGCACGCGATCTCGCCGCCGTTCTGCGCGGCCGGGACCGACGAGGTGGCCTCGTCGTCGGCAGCGAACGGGTTCGAGCCCCGCACCGGCTTCGGTTCGAACGTGCCCGGCCATTCGCGGCGGACCTGCCGCTTCCACGGGTCCGCGTGCCAGAGCGACGGCCCTTCGCACGGCGGCACGCCGAGCACCTGCGGACCGAGCACCGAGGGGAAGAACCGGCTGAAGAACGCGCGCAACTGGGTGCCGTAGGTGATCATCGCCACTCCCCGGAGGCGGCATCGTGCGCGCCCGTCCGGACCCACGTCCTCGACGAGCGCACCGGGCACGTTCGACAGGGCGAGCACGGTCGCCGCTGCGAGGACGGTGCCCATCGAGTGCGCCGCGAGCACCACGCCGGTCGTGCCGTCCTTCGTGTCGCGCAGCCACCGGTTGGTCCGGTCCGTGAGCTCCGGCACCGCGCGCTCGCCGTAGCACGGCGGCGAGAACGGATGCCCCGCGCGCGGGAAGAAGCACACGATGTCCCAGATCAGCGCGAGCGGCCGTTCGGCGCTCGCGGCCGCTCGGGTCGCGACGGCGGCGACCGCCGCGAGCGCGACCAGCCCCAGGATCGTGACGGATGCCGCGCGGATGCCGGCGCGGATCGACTCGGGCGCGAGCGAGCGGAACCAGTCGAACAGGTCGCTCGAGACGAGCGGCAGGAACCCGATGGCGGTGAGCACGGCGATCCAGCCGAGCAGGGCCTCGCCGCGGTGCACCATCGTCGCGGAACGCCGCGCGGCGATGATCCGCTGGTCCTTCGGGTCGAGTTCGCCGTCTTCGCGAAGCGTGTACTTCGCCCCGGGCTGGGCGACGCCCCGGCGGTTCCGGTCGCCCTCGTCGTCGATCGGCGGCACCGTGAGCTGCGGCGACCGGGTGAGTGCGGCGATCGCGGCCGCACCCGCGACGAGCACCACCGCCACCGCGATCACGGCCAGCACCACGCTGAAGCGCTCGTAGGCGTCGGGGGCGTCGAGCAGCTCGGTTCCGCGCGGGGCGGGCGTGCGCCAGATGTCCTCGGTCTGCCCCGCGTCGCTCGGCGTGCTGAGCCACGTGCTCACGCCGATCACGAGCAGGCTCGAGATGACCATGGACGACAGCAGCCCCAGCAGCATCCCGACGGCGGGTCCCTGCCCCGACCACCCGACCGTCCGCAGGTCGATGCGCTTCGTCCACGTGACCACGAAGAAGGCGACCACGCAGGCCACTCCCCCCGCGATCAGCCAGGCGACGTAGGCGGGCGCCTCGCCGTCGGCACCGTCGGGGACGAGTTCCGCCACCAGCAGGAACCCGAGCGCGCCGCACAGCAGCGGGTACGAGATCCAGGGCGACACCCGTCGCACCCAGCCGGCACCCGCGTAGGCGATGCCGAGGGCGACGACGATGAGCACCATCGGGGTGGTGATGAGCCCGGCGAAGACCGGCGAGACCTCCATCTCGACGTCGACCCGACGCGACGTCGTCACGAGCATGTATGCGACGTAGCCGACGTAGGCGGTCGCGCCGAGGGCGAGCATGATCCGGCCGCGGAACCGGTCGGCACGGTCCTTCTGCATGCTGCCGGGATTCGTCGCCATCAGCACGAAGACCGCCGACAGCACGAGCACGGCGGCACCGACCGCGATCGCGGCGATCGCCCACGGTGGCGCCGAGGCGAACCCGCGCAGCGTCTCGGCGAGCGGATCCGCCTCGATCGAGACATCCGTCGCCTGCCCGCTGAGCGCGGAATCCCAGCCGAGCAGCAGCAGCACGAGCCCCATCGCCGCGGCGAAGTGCAACTGCTCGCTCGTGGAGCTGATCCGGCACGCCGTCCAGAACCCCTTGGTCGCGAGCAGCGGCCGCGGGAACTCGTGCCGGCTGCTCAGGAACCGCTCCGAGAAGTTCGCGACGTTGGCCTCGTACCGCACGCGCCCCGTCCTCGAGATGAGGTAGATCACGAGCACCGCGCCAATCGGCGCGAGGCTGAACAGCGCCGCACGGGCGCCCCGGTCGAGGTCGCCGAGCCCGGCGAGCCACTCGGGCAGCGCCGCGCACATGCGGCCGCCGCGGAAGCACTGCACCGCGACGAGGTCGACCGCGACCGACATGAAGGCCGTCACGTAGATGAGGGTGAGCACCAGCGCGAACAGCCGCAGCGTGACCGCCCCGCGACCGCCCTTCCAGGCGAATGCGTCCGCCCGTTTCGGCGTCGGGACGTCGCGCATCCAGTAGGCGACGTTGCACAGGCCGAACGGGAGGATGAACAGCCAGCCGAGGTGCACGAACACCCGCCCGATCATCGCGAGCGCACCGCCGCCGGCGCGGGACTGCGCGCCCCACGAGTAGGCCTCCTTCGCCTCGATCCCGTCGGCGGGTGCGTCGTCCTTCCTGCTCCAGAACGAACCGAGGTCGTCGCCGGTGCGCCGGGTGATCTCGTCGCGCTCGGCCTCGAGCATCACCTCGGGCGGCGCGTTCGCGATGCCGTGGATCCGGATCTCGAGCACTCGCGGGGACTGCGCGGCGCTGCGCGCCTGCGTCTCGGACATGATGCACCTCGGCTCGACGGGTGGCAGGGATGGCGATTCGGCCACATCCTGCTCCCTGCCGGATCCCGGCGGATCAGTGACGGCACTGAGAAGCGCGGTACGCCGCCGCACGCGCTCCCCGTTCGCCCAGTGCATGACGATCCGGGCGATGACGCCGGAGCGGCATCCGTACACCGGAATCTCATGCAGACGACGGTGCCGCGATCGAAGCGCGACACGGATGCCTCGGCGGTCAGTCCGTGAACGCCACCGCCCGCACCGGCGCCCCATCGGCGTCGATCGGCAGCGGGAAGAACCCGATGCGCACGCGCTCGGGCAGCCCGGCGAGCCCCGTCAGGTTCTCGACGATGAGCGCGTCGGCGCCGAGCACGACCTCGTGCACGGGGAACGAGGATGCCCCGGCCCCCGTCGGATCCGGGCTCAGCGTGTCGACCGCGAGCACCCGCATCCCGCGCCGCACGAGCTCGGCCGCGGCATCCGGACTGATCGCGGGGTGCGCGAACGCCTCGGGCGTGCCGAACTGCAGCGCCCAGCCGGTGTGCACGACGACGATCGGCGGCACGGCCTCGGGCAGTCCGCCGTGCACTGCGGCGGCGAGGTCGTCGAGTCCGATGACCGCGCCGGGCGCCACGGCGCCGGGAACCTCCGCGCTGGGCGCCACCGCGCCCAGCGTGCCGGCTCGGCCGGCGAGGTGCACCACGAGCGCCTCGCCGACGAGCTCGTCGAGCCCGATCCGTCCGGTCGTGCGCCCGCCCGCGACGGTGTGCGACGGGGCGTCGAGGTGGGTGCCGGTGTGCGACCCGAGGTCGAGGTGCGCGACGTCGACGCCGTCGAGCGCGAGCTCGAGCGCCGGCTCGATCCGCACCTCGGGGTCGCCGGGGTAGACCTGCATCCCCCCGGTGATCCGGTGGCTGAGCTCGCGCATGCCGCCGAGCCTAGTTCGCGGCGGCGGATGCGGTCGGTGCGTCCGATCCGGTCTCGTCGGTCCCCGCGAGGTGCACGCTCCGCTCGCGCGCGTGCCGTGCGCGGTCGGGCAGCATGAGCACGAGGTAGAGCACGAAGCTCAGCGCGAACGCCGGGATCGTCGCCCCGGTCGGCAGCGGCCACACCTTGGTCCAGAGGTAGGTCGCGACCGCGCCGAGCACCCAGACGCCGACGGCCGCCCAGTTGACGCCGGCGGCGTACCAGTAGCGACCGCCGGTCGGTCGGAGCAGATCGGCGGTGTAGGCCGAACGCTTCACGAGGTAGTAGTCGACGATCATGATCGCGAACACCGGCACGAAGAGTGCGCTGATCAGCACGAGGAACTCGGTGAACTGGGCGAGCAGGCCCAGCCACGTCGAGCCGATGATCGAGATCGCACCGAGCACGAGCGCGGTCGGCAGGAACTTCAGCCGGCTGCCGTGCTTCGCGTTCACGACCGAGGTCGTCATGCCGTACACGACCATCGTGTTGGTCGCCATGACCGAGAGGAAGATGACGATCGCGAGCGGTGCGCCGAAGGCGCCGACGATGGTGGCAGGGTCGAACGCGATCGCGTCGCCGCCGCTGAGGATCACGTATCCGAGGGCGGTGAGCCCCAGCACCATCGCGATGACGGTCGACAGCGTGTAGCCGATGCCCGAGCCGAGGATGCCCGCGCGGCTCGACCTCGCGAGCCGGTTGAAGTCGGCCGACAGCACGGTCCACGACACCGCGGTCGCGATGACGATGTCGAGCACGATCACCGGCGAGTACCCGATCGACGCGTCGACCGGGATGGCCTGGAACTCCGCCGGGCTGTACGTCGTGAACGCGACGACGAAGATCCACGCGATGATCGCGAGCATCGCGACGGCGAGCCACGGCTCGACCTTCGAGATGCCCTCATGGCCGAAGATGGCGAGGATCACGACGAGCGTCTGGCAGAGCACCGAGAACAGGATCGGGTTCGAGAAGCCGGTGAGGCTCGCCACGAGGTAGTCGACGGTGACGCCGGCGAGCATCGCCTGCACCCAGCTCCACCCCATGAGGATCACGACGTTCGCGACCACGGTGAGGTAGCTGCCCCGGGTGCCGAACGCGCCCCGCGTGAGCGCCATCGTCGGCAGCCCGGTGCGGGTGCCGATGTTGCCGACGGCGGTGAGCACGACCGCACCCGCCAGCGTTCCCACGAGGATCATCGTGACGGCGGTGGCGTAGTCGACGCCGGGGATGAACAGCGTGCCGGTCAGCAGCGTCGTGACGACGAGGTTGGCGGCCAGCCAGATCATGCCGATTCGGGGTCCCGACAGGATGCCCCGCACGGGGCCGTCGTTGTCGGCCTGCGATTCGAGGCGACGGTCGAGTCGAGCGTAGAGCGACATTGCTCCTCCAGGAGGTTTCGGGTTCGGGTTCGGGTTTCAGGCGGTGGGGTTCGGGGACAGGTGCTCGTGCACGGCGACCAGGCGGTCGCCGCCGGCGGGGCCGGGGTCGGCCGGGCCGGGGTCGGCCGGGCCGTCCGGGCCGGCCGACGGCTCGACGCGGAAGACGATGGTCTCCCGCTCGCGGTACGAGTCGGCGCCGTCGGAGGTCTCGACGGAGGTGGCGACGTCGTGGGCGAACACCGCGCCGCCCGGGAACACCTGCACGTGCGGATTCGTCGACTCGCATGAGGTGACGCGCCAGCCGTCGGCGATCCATCCGGACCACAGCCGCTCGTACGCGGCGCGGTCGTCGAGGCGATCGGCCTCGACGTGGAACACGAAGGACGCCTGCGGGTCGAACGTCGCGAAGTAGCGCTCGCCGTCGGTCGCGGCGAACGCCGCGACGATCTCGGCGGCCGCGGCGAGCACCTCGTCGACGGATGGGGTGCGGCTCGTCATGGGGTCTCCGTTCCGGTGCGCGGTGCCATCGCGCTGATGAGCTCGTACGCGACGTGCGACGCCGCGACGGCGGTGAGCTGGGCGTGGTCGTAGGCGGGTGCGACCTCGACGACGTCGGCGCCGACGATCGTGCGGTCGGCGAGCGCGCGGATGATGCGCAGCAGCTCGCGGCTGGTGAGGCCGCCGGCCTCGGGTGTGCCGGTGCCCGGGGCGTGGGCCGGGTCGAGCACGTCGATATCGATCGAGATGTAGAGGGGGGCGTCGCCGATGCGGGCCCTGATGCGCTCGACGGCGACGGCGACGCCGTGCTCCTCGACGTCCTCGCTCGTCACGATCGCGAAGCCGAGGCGCGCGTCGTCGGTCAGGTCGTCGACACCGTAGAGCGGGCCGCGCGTACCGACGTGCATGCTCGCGGTGAGGTCGATGAGTCCTTCCTCGGATGCCCGGCGGAACGGCGTGCCGTGCGTGACGGGTGCCCCGAAGTAGGTGTCCCAGGTGTCGAGGTGGGCGTCGAAGTGGAGGACCGCGACGGGGCCGTGCTTCGCGTGCACCGCCCGCAGGAGCGGCAGCGCGATGGTGTGGTCGCCGCCGATGACCACGAGCCGGTCGGCCCGGTCGCCGAGCGCGAGCGCTCCGGCCTCGACCTGGGCGACGGCTTCGTCGAGGTGGAACGGGTTCACGGCGATGTCGCCGGCGTCGACGACCTGCTGCGCGGCGAACGGCGACACGTCCTGCGCGGGGTTGTAGGGGCGCAGCAGCCGGGATGCCTCGCGCACGTGCGCCGGGCCGAACCGGGCGCCGGGGCGGTAGCTCACGCCGCTGTCGAACGGGACGCCGACGACGGCGACGTCGGCGTGGTCGACGTCTTCGAGCCGCGGCAGGCGTGCGAACGTCGCGATGCCCGCGAACCGGGGCACGACGCTCGCGTCGATGGGCCCGACCGGGCCGCCGGGTACGCCGACTCGCGGTTCGGCGTCGGGCTGTCCGGGGCGGTCTTCCGCGTCGAGAGGTTGCATGTCAGTAAACCTTTGATATTCTGGAGTAAACGCATCGTCATCGTACGGTTGCGGCCCGACCGTGTCAACGAAGGAGCGGACGAATGCGCCCGGTGCACCCCGACCCGAGCGAATCGCGCGTCGCGATCGGCGCGAAGCTGCGCAACGTCCGGCGCGCGCAGGGCCTCTCGCTCTCGCAGGTCGCCGCGACGAGCGGCCTGACGAAGGGATTCCTCAGCCGACTCGAACGCGACGAGACCTCGCCGAGCGTCGCAACCCTCGTGCAGCTGTGCCAGGTGCTGTCGTTGCCGGTCGGCGCCCTGTTCTCCGAGCCGGAGGTGCAGAAGGTCGCGTTCGACGACGCTCCGCGCATCAACCTCGGCGGGACGGGCGTGGTCGAGCGGCTGGTGTCGCCGCGCAGCGAGTCGCGCGTGCAGGTCATCCGGTCGAGCATGGAGCCGGGCGCCTCGGGCGGCACCGAGCTGTACACGATCGCGAGCGAGGTCGAGGTACTGCACGTGCTCGCCGGGAGGCTGACCGCCCACTTCGTGAACGAGGACCTCCCGCTCGAGGCGGGCGACTCGCTCACCTTTCCCGGCCGCGAGCCGCACAACTGGACGGCGGACCCCGACGTCGGCGCCGAGGTCGCGTGGATCCTGGTGCCGGCCGCGTGGAGCGGCACGGCGTAGACGACGCCCGATCCGACCGCGGCGACCGGCGCCGCGGTGTCGTGCTCCTCAGCCGACGATCGCGAGGACGACGCAGCCGAGGCCCGCGACGAGGTCGAGGCCCATGCACCACAGCGCGAGCGAGCGGTTCACGACGATGTCGCGGCGGAAGTGCACGAAGTCCCATGCCGCGTGCGCGGCGAGCGCGAGGCCGCCGACGACCAGCCCGACCCGGACGTCGAACGCGAGCGCGACGACCGCGACGGCGACGTAGACGGCGCCGCCCAGCGTCTGAGCCAGCGTGTACGCCGACCGGCGGATCAGGCCGACGACGGCCAGCGCGACTCCGGTTGCGCCGAGGACGACCCAGGCGGGCAGGTCGAGCACCTCGGCGAGCCCGACGAGCAGCGACCCGATTCCGGCCCACAGCCAGCCCATCCATCGGATCCCGATCGCCGCGGCCGCGATGTAGGCGAGCACCGCCACGCAGACCACCGTCATCGGGAGGGCCGCCGAGGTGCCGCTCGCACCACCGCCGAGCAGCGCGACGGCGCCCGTCGCGACGCCGATCACGAGCAGCAGGACGACGAATCCCGCGCGCGCACGTCGGGGCGCACCCGGCGAGGCGTCCGGGATGCGGGCCGCGGTGGCCGCGGATGTCGACGGCGATTCGGACATATCCATACCCCCTATAAGTATTCTCCCGCGCTCACGATAGGCCGGTCACCGGACGCCCGCAACCGATTCGAGGCATCCGTTCGTCTCGCCGAACATGAGAATCCGGCCTACGACGCCGGAGCGGCAGCCGTAGACCGGATTCTCATGCGGACGCGACCCGTTCAGTCGGGCGCGCGGTGGATGCCTCAGCCGAGCGTGAACTCCACGACCGAGGTGTTCCCGGCCACGTCGTACACCGTCAGGGTGTTCGCGCCGGCGACCGCGCCGAAGACGCCGGGCTTGATGAAGTTGACGTCCGACCAGGCGTCGTCCGACAGGTCCTTGACCTTCCCGTTGATCTCCACCCGGTCGATCTTGCCGGCGTCGTACAGCTTGAAGCTGATGAGGCGGAAGACCTCGCCGCTCTTCGCCGTGTACGAGGCGCCGTCCTTGATCGTCGCCTTGGGCGCGGTCGCGTCGACGGTCACCGCGAAGGTGCTCGTCTTCGAGATGTTGCCCGCGGCATCCTGCGCGTTGTACTTGACCGTGTAGTCGCCCGACGGCAGCTGGACGGTCGCCCTGTGCGTCCCGGCCTTCGCGCCGCCGACGGGGGTCTGCGTCGACTTCACCAGCTTGCCGCCCTGGTAGATGTTCGCGACGATGCGCTGGAGGCCGCGGTCGTCGGTCGCGTCGACCTGCACCGCGAGCTCGCGGAACGGACCGGCCGCCGCGGGCGCGACGAGCGTGACCTCGGGGCGGGTCGTGTCGGGCTCCTCGACCGGCGGCTCGACGCCCGCCTCGGTGACCCACTTCTCACCCTCGTCGGTCTTCGTGACGGTGAACTCGTCGTAGACGGCGCCGACCGCGAGGTCGGTCGTCGCGGCAGCCGTCTTCTCGGCGAGGTA
This sequence comes from Agromyces sp. LHK192, assembly GCF_004006235.1. Taxonomy (NCBI): domain Bacteria; kingdom Bacillati; phylum Actinomycetota; class Actinomycetes; order Micrococcales; family Microbacteriaceae; genus Agromyces; species Agromyces sp. LHK192. Next base: position 1,013,240 of record NZ_CP034753.1, on the reverse strand, counting down.
CGAGCGGTAGTGCAGCGAGTCGGCCGTCACGTCGATCACCTGGTACGTCGTCACGCCCGCCCCGCGCAGCACCTGCGTCGCGCCGTTGTTGGTCCAGACGTTCTTCGCGTCGGTCTCGAGCTCGTAGTGCTTCGCACCCGAGTTGGAGACGATGTAGACCGGGCCGTCGGTGATGCCGGGGGTCTCGGTCACGTCCTCGTTGTTGTAGCCGCGCGCGTAGGTGTGGTCGTGGCCCATCATGACGAGGTCGATGTCGTGCTCCTGGAACACCGGCACCCAGTACTGGCGCAGTACGGGCTCGTCGCGCCCGGCCGACGTCGAGTACACGGGCTGGTGGAAGGTCACGACGTTCCACTTCGAGGGGCTCTCGGTGAGCACGTGGTCGAGCCAGGCCGCCTGGAACTGCGTCCACAGCGCGGCGATCTTCGTCGACGGGCACTCCGCACCCGAGCAGGCGGGCAGCCCGTCGGGGGTGAGGAACGTGGTGTCGCGGGTCGCGTTGATCGTGATGAAGCGCACGCCCTGGTAGTCGGTGAAGTACACCGTCTCGGTCGCGAACTGCGTCCAGTGCGCGAAGTACGCGGCGTACTGCTTCGCCACGTCGGTGTCGCCGACGGCGAGGTCGGCCAGGTCGCCGATCGTCTCGGTGGACGGGTTGTTGTGCGGGTACTCGAAGTTCGCCTTCCACGACTTCATGAGCTTGTCACCCGAGTACTCGTGGTTGCCGGGCGCGGCCATGACGTTCGTCGTCGCCGCCGAGGTCTGCATGCCCTTGAACCAGTTGATCCACTGGGTCTCGTTGCTCGCGGTGTCGATCAGGTCGCCGGCGTGCACCGATCCGATGGAGTCCGGGGCGGATGCCTCGGCCATCGCGACGACCTTGGGCCACGTCGAGTCGAGCCCGATCTGGGCGTCGCCGTAGTAGACGAACTGGAAGTCGGTGTCGGTCGGGTCCTCGGTGGTGAACTCGGTCCACGCGCCCCAGGCGCCCTCGAGTCCGACGCGGTACTCATACGCGGTCGCGGCGGTCAGGCCGTCGACGGTGGCGGAGAAGTGCTGGAGGGGGTTGCCGTTGACGGCACCCGCCGCGTAGGCGTCGACCGTGCGCACGTCGCCGCCGGCGGCCGGGCGGATCTGCACCTGGCCCGTGGTGTGCGAGGCGTCGCCCGCGAGCCACGAGAACGACTGGCTCACGTCGGGCGTCTCGGTGGGCGTCAGGATCACGCGGCTCGGCGGGGTCGGCACCACGACGCCGGGCTCGGTCTCCTCGATGAGGCGGATCGACGGGACGTCGAGGTAGATGTCGCTCGAGGTCTCGCGGTCCTGGTAGAGCGCGACGGCGACGGTGTTGACGCCGTCGACCAGCACGTCGCCGTCGGCGGTGAAGCTCGCGGCCGTCGGGTCGGAGTTGCCCGAGCCCGCGTACTGCAGGTTGGACGACTCGGTGACGCGGTCGGCGTGGAGGCCCGCGACGCGCTGGCCGTTGATCCACACCACTGCTCCGTCGTCGTAGACGAGATCGCCCACCACGTCGGCGACCCGATCGGCGACGCCCGCCTCGAGCGTGAAGCTCGACCGGAAGAAGAACGTCGGCACGTTCGGCGCCGAGGTGCCGTTCAGGTACTGGTTGAGCAGCGTCTTCGGGGTGCGCGGGCCGACCGCGGCGAGCTTGCCGCCCTTCGCGCCGAAGCCGCCCTGGGCCTGCTTCCACGCGGTGTCGTCGTAGCCGGTGGTCGTCCAGACCCGCAGGTTCGCATCGCCGCGGGCGGGGTCGGTGCCGTCGTCGAGGTAGCGCCAGGTCGTGTTCGCGTCGACCACCGGGGCGGTGGGCACCTCGGATGCCGCCGCCGCGGGCAGCGGCAGTGCGAGCGCGCCGGCGACGAGGCCCGCGAGCGTGGCGGCGACGGCGACCGTGCGGCCGCGTCGTCTGTTCGTGTCGGTCATGTTCTCCCTCTCGAGACCGTTCCGATCGCATGCCGGACGACGCCCCGCGATGAGGCGTCGTCCGGTCGGATTCGGTGCCAGCGAATCCGGTCGGGATGACCCGGAGGTGTCGACGCGCGCGACCGCGCGGTGAACGGCAGGGGGACGAGCGGGCCTCAGCTTCCGTCGGAGACCGGCCGCACCGGCTGCCGCAGGATCGTCTTGAGCTTCTCGGGCGCGGTGCGGCGCGGGTCGCCGAGGTAGATCTCATGGTGGTCGCCGGCGAACGTCAGTCCGCGCCCGGGCATCCACTCGTCGTGGAGTCGCGCGAGCGTCGGCCCTTCGTCGTCGTAGGAGCCGAGGTGCAGGATCTGGGCACTGGACCCCTCGTGCAGGTGGAGCAGGCGCACGAGGTCGAGCGCGGGCGGGGCATCCTGTCGCTGCTTCGCCGCCTTCGCGCGGACTGCGGTGATCGCGGCGTCGACGGATGCCTCGTCGATCCAGTCGGGCTGCGCGATGAGCATCGTCCAGCGCCACGCGTCCTTCTCGCGCGTGACGAACGTCGCCGGGTCGTCGGCCCGCCACAGCCCTTCGAGCGGCCCGACGACGAAGTCGCGGCCGGACTCCCGCTTGCTCGCGAACTTGACGGTGTACGCGGTCGCGTAGAGCCCCTCGACGGCCTCGCGGTACGCCGGCGCGGCGTTCGGGTCGCCGTGCCCGTCGACGGCGAGGTACCGCATCGGCGGCACGTCGACGAGCACCCAGTCCTTCGCGGCGCGCGCCGACGCGGCGTAGAGCGACGGATGCGCGCGCTTCAGGTCGAACTTCTCGACAGCTCCCATGACGGCATGCTAGGTTCGTCGCCCTATGGGTACTCTGATTTTCGAGTAGTGGCGACCGTGTCGAGCTCAGCTCCACGGCCGTTCCGGCGCACGTCGATGCGCACCAGCCACTGACCGCTACCCAGCAGACCCGCGCCGCGAGGCGTCGACCGTCATCCGCATCCGGATGCCGCCAGCACGGCGACGCCGACGGTCGACCCGCCGCAGCGGGTCGGAATCGAGGCTTCCATGACCCGATCACTCCATCATTCCTCCGCCTTCCTGGCCCTGCGCGGCGCGACCAAGCGCTTCGCCGACCGCGTCGTGCTCGACCGCGTCGAGGTCGCCACCCGACCCGGCGAGCACGTCGGCGTCATCGGCGACAACGGCTCGGGCAAGTCGACCCTGCTCCGCCTGCTCGCCGGCTCCATCGAGCCGGATGCCGGCGACGTCGTGGTGACCGCTCCGGGCGGAGTCGCCCTGCTCGAGCAGGTCGTCGAGCTGCCGGAGCATGCGACCGTGCACGACGCGATCGACGCGTGCTCCGGCGACCTGCGGGCGCTCGAACGCGCACTCGGCGACGCCGGGCAGGCGCTCGGCGGCACCGACGGCGCGGGCCTCGCGGGCGAAGACCTGCAGGTCGCGCTCGACCGATACCAGTCGCTGCTCGACCGGTACGAGGCCCGCGACGGGTACGGGGCATCCGCTCGGCTCGACGCGGCGCTCGACGTGCTGGGCGTTTCCGGGATCGACCGCGGCAGGCCGTGGTCGACGCTCTCGGGCGGAGAGCGGTCGCGCGTCGCGCTTGCCGCGACGATCGCGGCGAACGCCGAGGTGCTGCTGCTCGACGAGCCGACGAACGACCTCGACGACGACGCGTGGGACTGGCTCGTCGCCGCCCTGCGGGCGCATCGCGGGCTCGTCGTCGCGGTCACGCACGACCGCGCGTTCCTCGAGGCGTTCACCGACGCCATCTGGGAGGTCGACGCCGGCTCGGTGTCGAGGCACGGCGACGGCTACTCGGGCTACCTGCGGGCGAAGGCCGCCGAGCGCGAGCGCCTGCGGCTCGCGCACGAGGCCTGGACCGAGGAGCTTGCGCGCCAGCGCGCCCTGCTCGGGGCGAACGCGTTCAAGCTCGACGCGATCCCCCGCCGCATGGAGAAGGCGGGTTTCGGGCACGGCGCGTTCCGCCTGCGTGGCCGCGACCACGGCGCGATGGGCCGTATCCGCAACGCGAAGGAGCGCGTGGCGAGGCTCCTCGACGACCCGGCTCCCCCGCCGCCGGAGCCGCTGGTGTTCGCGCCGAGGCTCGAGCGAGCGGCATCCGGTGGCTCGGATGCCGCCGCGACCGGGACGGATGCCGCTCCGCGACCGCTGCTCGAACTCGCGGGCGTACGCGTCGCGGGCACCGACGTCGACGACCTGTCGCTCGGCCCCGGCGATCGCGTCCTGGTCACCGGTGCGAACGGCGCGGGCAAGACCTCGCTGCTTCGGGCGATCGAGGGCGAACTCGCGCTCGACGCCGGCCGCGCGTCGGTCGAGGGCCGCGTCGGCCACCTGCGCCAGCACACCACGGCGGGCGGGACGAGCACGGTGCTCGAGTCGTTCGCGGCGGGCACGCTCGACGACGTCGAGACGGCACGTGACCGGATGCTCCGGCTCGGCCTGTTCCGCGGGCCCGAGCTCGGCGTCGCCGTCGGCGCGCTGTCGTACGGCCAGCGGCGCAGGCTCGAACTCGCGCTGCTGGTGAGTCGCCCGCATGACGTGCTGCTGCTCGACGAGCCCACGAACCACCTCTCGCCCGACCTCGTCGACGACCTCGAGCGCGCGCTCGATTCGTTCGAGGGCGCGGTCGTGCTGGTCACGCACGACCGGCGCATGCGCGAGCGGTTCAGGGGGCGGCGGCTCCGGCTGGAGCGCCGGTGCCTGCTGGCGGATCCGGCCGCGTGAGGCCGGGCGGCGGCGCAGCGGCCCGCTGCGCCGCCGCGAGCCGGGCGATGCGCGATCTCGCGTTCCGCTCGCTGGGCGACATCCGCCCGAGCACGAGGGTGCCGCCGGCCAGCAGCAGGCGGGTCGTCGTGATCGCCGGCCACCAGGGCCGGCGAAGTCCGAGCAACTCGCGCACCTCGGCGGGCAGCGACGCGACGGCGCCGGCGAACAGCATCGGGTAGAGCCGGCCGGTGAGCCCCGGCAGGCCCGGGCGGCGCAGGAACCGCAGTGCCTCGCGCACCCGGTCGTCGACCTTCGCCTCCGCGAGGTACCCGGCGAGCTCGGCTCGCAGTTCGGCCGCGTTCTCGGGCGGATCCACCACGCCCATGAGCCGGCCCGCCTGCGCCCACTCGCGCACGTACGCGTCGGCACCGCCCGGGATTCGCCCGCCCCAGGTCAGGTGCGCGCCGAGGAACGCCTCGGTGAACGCGTCGTGCACCCAGCGCAGCAGGTGCTGGTCGTTCGCCGCGTACGGGCGAGGTGCGCCCGCGGCATCCGTGTACGTGCCGGTCACGCGCTCGTGCAGTCTCGAGACGTGCGCGGATGCCGCGGCCGCCTGCCTGCGGTCTCCGAAGGTCGTCGTCGCGACCCACCGGATCGTGCCGTCGAGCCGGCCCAGCGGGTCCTCGTTGTAGCGCGACCACTCGGCGACGCCGGCCATCGCGCCCGGGTGCAGCGTCTGCAGCAGCAGCGCGCGGATGCCCGCCGCCAGGGTCGGCAGTGCCCCGTTCACGGCCCAGACCGCGCTGCCCGGGCCGAAGAATCCGGCGTCGTCACCCTCGGCGAGCGCCCGCGTCCACGCGGGCTGCTCGTCGCGACTCAGCCGCGAGCGTCCGCGGACGCGCCACCTGACCGCGTCACCGCCGGAATCGCCTCGCCGGGCCATAGTCGACGATACCCGGGAGATCTCGATCATCGAGGGCGGCGATCGAGGCGTCCGCCCCGCGTCACGCGATCGCGGCGACGTACCCCAGCCCGGAACCGATGCGGTCGGCCGCCTCGATCACGATCGCCGCGAGCGAGGCTTCGCGCTCGTCGAGGCGGATCGCGGTCGCCGGTCCGGAGATCGAGAGCGCGGCGATGACGGCCCCCGACTGGTCGCGCACCGGCGTGGCGACGCTCGCGCGCCCGAGCGCGAACTCGTCGACGTCGACGGCGTAGCCTCTCGCGGCCGCCTCGGCGACCTCGGCGTTCAGCCGATCGAGGTCGGTGATGGTGCGGACGGTGTAGGCGACGAGGTCGCCGAGCAGGTCGGCGCGTTCGGCTTCGGGCACGCCGATCAGCAGGCACTTGCCCATGCTCGTGGCGTGCAGGGGGTCGCGCCGCCCGGCGATCGTGTGGTTCCTGGGCGCCTTCGTGCCGTCGAAGTTGGCGAGGTACATCACGGTGTCCTCGCGCCGCACCGCGACGTTCGCGCCGAGTCCGAGGTCGGCGGCGAGGTTCTGGAGGACCTGGCGGGACCCGCGATACAGCGGATGCTGGTTGAGGGCGACGCTGCCGAGCGTGATCACGTCGGGACCGAGACGGTAGAGCCCCGTGATGGGGTCGCGCTCGACGAGCGCGACCGACTCGAGGGTGCTCAGGAGCCGGGATGCGGTCGACTGGCCGAGCTGCGTGGCCTTCGCGACGTCGGAGACGCGCTGCGGCTGGCCGCCGGCGAACACGTTCAGGACCGCGACGGCCTTCTCGACACTCTGGTTGTTTCCGCGTTCCGAGGGCATTCCATCATCCTAACGGGCGCTGTTGCCGTCACGGCGTACGCCATGCACAGAGCGCGTATCGATTGCAAGAGACGCGCCGGCGCGCCTGGGATCAGCCGACGGCGCCCAGGACCTGCTCGGAGTGGAGCGCGGGTGCCGGCAGATCGGGCCCGACGAACTCGAGCTCCGCACCGGAGGCCTCGGCGGCACGACCGCGCGCCACCCGGACGTTCCAGAGCGGACCCGGGCGCGACGACGCCCCCCGCCGGTCGCGGCCACCGGCCGCCGAGACCACGAGCGATCCGTCACGGGCGACGACGGTGTCGCCACCATCCGACTCCTCGAGGGAACCCGGCCGACCCGGGTCGACACGCAGGCTCGTTCCGGCGCGCACCGACATGACGCCCTCCACGACGTCCCCCGGGACCCCGCCGAGCGACGCCCCGCCGACGACGCGGATGCGCACGATGGTCGCCCAGTGCGGCACGCGCACCCGCCGGCCGTCGCCCCGGACGACGACCTGCTCGCGACGAACGCCGTCGACGTCGGGTCCGGACTGCTCATTGCTCACCCCGATAAAATAGAACGGAACTTCGGTTTAGGCCTGCTCGTGGGGTCGATGCCCAGCAAGCTCCAAGGCTATGAGGAGGCGGCCGGGCCCTTCGCATCCTCGGCGAGCGGGTCGGCCACCGGGCCCTGGTCGCGCACCTCCGTCTTGAAGATGCGCATCGACTGGCCGAGGCTGCGCGCGAGCATCGGGATCTTCGGCGCCCCGAAGAGCAGCAGGATCACGGCGACGATGATGACGGCGTGCCAGCCGTTGAGGTTCGCGAACACGAGAGGTCCTTTCGTCCGGTCCGCCCGCCGACCGCGTCGCTGCGGGCTGGAACACGTCGACGTGATCCGAATCACGTCGTTGCATGGTGAGGACTTGAGCGTAACATGCGTTATGTGCGATAGTCATGCCACCAGTGCACAGCACTTTCCGGAAACGGATGATCAATGCAGATCGGTGGGGCGGCGACGCCCCGCCAGAGCCGAGAAGGAACCGCCCTATGTCCCCCACCCCATCGCGACCCGCTCCCGCCCCGTCGGGACGGGCGACCCGTCCGTGACCGCCCTCGCCCCTCGGCCGCGCACCGACGAGCGGACGGCCGGCATCCGGCCGGGTCGGCTGTCGGAGCTCGGGTTCATCTCCCTCCTGCTCCTGCCGGGCCTCGCGCTCCTGCTGTGCGTCGTGCTCTATCCGCTGCTGCGGTCGCTCGCCTCCGCGTTCTTCACCGAGAGCCTCGTCTACCCGGGCGTGGAATGGGCCGGCCTGTCGAACCTGGCCGACGTGCTCGCCCACGACTTCGCCGGCCTGCTCGGGCAGACCGCGATCTTCACCATCGGCGCGACGATCTTCCCCTTCCTGATCGGACTCGCGCTGGCGCTCGCCCTGAACGAGCGGTTCCGGGGCTCGCGCATGCTGCGCGGCGCGTTCCTCGTGCCGTGGCTGCTGCCGGGCGTGGTGGTCTCGTTCCTCTGGATGTGGATCTTCGACGCGAACTACGGCGTCCTCAACGGACTGCTCATGCAGGCCGGCTGGATCGATGCTCCGATCGCGTGGCTGTTCCAGACCGACACCGCGCGGGGCGCCCTGATCATCGCGAAGACGTGGAACTCGTTCCCGTGGATCATGGTGATGCTGCTGGCCGCGCTGCAGACCGTCCCGACCGAGCTGCACGAGGCGGCCGCGATGGACGGCGCCGGGCCCATCCGCCGCTTCTTCACCGTGACCTGGCCCCACATCAGCGGGGTGGCGGGCCTCGTGCTCCTGCTCGAGGTGATCTGGAACTTCCAGCACTTCGACACGATCTTCGTGCTCACGGGCGGAGGCCCGGCCGGAACGACCTCGACCTTCGCCACCGAGGTGTACGACACCGCCTTCAAGGGATACGACCTGGGCCACGCCGGGGCGCTCGGCCTGCTCTGGATGGGTCTGCTCATGATCCTCGTGGTCGTCTACGTGCGCTTCTCGGAGCGCGGAGAGAAGCACTGACATGTCGACGACGCTGACCGTCCGCCCGGACGTCTCCGAAGCCGGAACCCCCGTCGCATCCGCGGAGCGCCTGCGGCGTCCCCGCCGCCGCCGCGTGCGGCCGCGGTGGGCGATCGGGATCACCGTGGTGCTCGCGAGCCTGTTCGCGTTCCTTCCGCTCTACTGGCTCGTGATCACCTCGCTCACACCCGACGGGGACGTCTTCGCGTTCCCGCCACGGCTGTTCCCCGCCGAGGTCACGTTCGACCACTACGCGAACGTCTTCGCGGATCCGGCGATCTTCGGGTACCTGACCAACAGCATCGTCGTCTCGGTGATCACGGCGGTCCTGTCGGTCGTGGTCTCGATGTACATGGCGTACGCGTTCTCCAAGTTCCGGTACCGCGGGCGCAAGGCGCTGATGTACTTCGTGCTCTCGAGCCAGATGTTCCCGCAGGCGCTGCTGCTCGTGACGCTGTACGTGGTGTTCGCCCAGTTCGGCCTGCTGAACACCTACCAGGCGCTCATCATCTCGTTCACGACGTTCACCCTGCCGCTGTGCGTCTGGATGCTGAAGGGGTTCTTCGACGCGCTGCCCGACGAGCTGATCGAGGCATCCAAGATCGACGGCGCCGGCCACTGGCGCACGCTCCACGCGATCGTGCTGCCGCTCGCCGCGCCGGGCCTCGTCGCCGCGGGGCTGTTCGCCTTCGTCCGCGGATGGAACGACTTCATCTTCGCGCTCACCCTCGCGGGCCCCGAGAAGCAGACCCTGCCGCCCGGCCTGGTCAACCGCTTCATCGGCGAGTCCGCGACCGCGTGGCCGTCGCTCATGGCGGCCTCGCTCATCACGTCCATCCCCGTCTGCATCGCCTTCATCGCCCTGCAGCGCTACCTCGTCGGCGGCATCACGGCCGGCGCCGTCAAGGGCTGACGGCGCCGGGCCGCCACGATCCACCCCACCGAGAGAACCGATCAAGGAGAACACCATGTCAGCACAGCTCAGCCGGCGCGACCTGCTCCGCTTCAGCGCCATCGGCATCGGAGCCGCGGCCGTCGCGGGCCTCGCCGGATGCGCGCCCGGAGCCACGGGCGGCGGAGCCGCCGCGACCAAGGCACCCGCCGGGCCCACGAATTTCGCATTCGCGTCGTGGGGCATGTCGGAGGATGCCACGAAGGCCGTGCTCGGCCCGGCCGTGCAGACCTTCGCGAAGCAGGACGCGATCACGGTCGACACGCCGAACTACCCCTACAACGACTACCTGAACCAGCTCACCCTCCAGGTCCGCGGTGGCCAGTTCGCGGGAGCCGCGCAGTTGGACGTCGCCTGGCTCTCGAGCCTCGCCGCGCTCGGCAAGCTGCGCGACCTCGGCTCCTACGCGAAGGACCGCGGCTACACGACGTCGGCGCTGACCGCGGGCCGGTTCGACGACCGGCAGCTCGGACTGCCGTGGACGATCGCGGCGATCGGGCTCGTGACCAACACCGAGCTGTTCGAGAAGGCCGGTGTGTCGAAGGCTCCCGCGACCATCGCGGAGTTCGAGGATGCGCTCGTCGCGCTCAAGGGCACCGGGGTGATCCCGTACGCGGCGTCGACCAAGACCGCGCAGCTGAAGGACTTCATCGTCTGGGCGCAGACGTTCGGATCGCCGATCATCGAGAAGGGCAAGGCGAGCTTCGGCGACGAGGCGTCGGTCGACGCCCTCACCTGGTACAAGAAGCTGTTCGACGACGGGCTCATCACCGCCGACGTCGACCGCGCCGCCGCTCGGACGCTGTTCAGCCAGGGCAAGGCCGCCATGTACGACGACGCTCCGGTCGGCCGCGCCGGCGTGCTCAAGACGGCCTCCGACCCCGACCTCGGCTCGAAGATGGCGCCGATCGCCCGGCCGGTGCTGAAGCGGGGCGACACGCCGCAGGAACTGCTCTGGGGCCACCTGGTCGTCGTCGTCGACGGCGACGGCGCCGACACCGCGTCCGAGTTCGCGCAGTGGATCACGAGCGATCCGGTCCAGGAGGTCAGCTACTTCTCCGCGCTCGGCCTGCCGCCGACGACCGAGGAGGCGCTGGCCGCGTCCGCCGTCCAGGCGAACCCGTTCGTCAACTCGTTCACCGAGCTCGTGACGAAGGACGCCAAGGCCAGCCCGCTGTGGCAGTTCCCGCAGTACGCCCAGATGGAGACCGCCGTCGCCGAGCAGGTGCAGGCCGCGCTCGTCGGCCAGGCATCCCCGAAGGACGCCATGAAGCGAGCCGGCGAGGCCGTCAACGCCCTCATCGGCTGACCGGCCCGGTCGCCCCGTCCCCCCACCGCACCACTCCCCACCAGAGAAGGACGTCATGCTCCACCGAGAGATCACCACCGATATCGTCGTCGTCGGCGGCGGATTGGCCGGCGTGTCGGCCGCGATCAGCGCGGCACGACTCGGCCGGACGGTCGCCCTCGTCGGCAATCGGCCGGTCCTCGGCGGCAACTCCTCCTCGGAGGTGCGGGTCTGGGTGGTCGGGGCGACCGCCCACGGCATGCAGCGCTTCGCCCGCGAGACCGGCGTGATCGGCGAGCTGTACGTCGAGAACCAGTACCGCAACCCCGACGGCAATCCGATCCACTGGGACGAGGTGGTCTTCGACGCGGTGCGGGCCGAACCCCTCATCAGCCTGCACCTGAACACCGACGTCCGGGCCGTCGAAGCCGTCGAGGTCGACGGCGAGCGCGTCGTCCGCTCCGTCACCGGTTGGACGATGGGCTCCGAGATCGAGACCGTGTTCCGGGCGTCGTACGTCATCGACGCGACCGGCGACGGCCTGGTCGGCGCACTCGCCGGCGCCGACTTCCGGTTGGGCCGCGAGGCGCAGGCCGAGTTCGGCGAGGACTGGGCTCCCGAGGTCGCCGACCGGCAGTTCCTCGGATCGACCATCCTCTTCTACACCAAGGATGCGGGCCATCCGGTGCGGTTCGTCGCCCCCGACTCCGCGAAGGACATCTCGACCACGCCGATCCCGACGTCGCGCATCATCCGGTCGGGGGACAAGGGCGCGCACTACTGGTGGATCGAATGGGGCGGCGAGCTCGACATCGTGCACGACAACGAGCGCATCCGGGACGAGCTGCGGTCGGTGATCTTCGGCATCTGGGACCACATCAAGAACTCGGGCGCGTTCGACGCCGAGAACCTCGACCTCGAATGGGTCGGTTCCATGCCGGGCAAGCGCGAGTACCGCCGGTTCCTGGGTGACCACGTCCTCACCCAGAACGACATCCTCGACCAGGTCGACTTCGACGACCAGGTCGCGTTCGGCGGCTGGTCGATCGACCTGCACCCCGTCGAGGGCATGTACGCCACGGCCTCGGGCGCGCACCAGCGCTACTCCAACGGCATCTACGGCATCCCGTTCCGGAGCTACTACTCGCGCAACGTCGCCAACCTCCTGATGGCGGGACGCGACATCTCCGCGACGCACGTGGCGTTCGGCTCGTCGCGCGTCATGGCGACGTGCGCCGCGGGCGGCGAGGCCGCGGGCACCGGTGCGGCCGTCGCGCTCGATCTCGCCGTGCGACCGCGCGAGCTGGCCGAGCGCCATGCCGCCGACCTGCAGCAGGTGCTGCTCCGGCAGGATGCCTCGCTGTTCGGCGTCCGGAACACCGATCCGCACGACGTCGCCCGGCGTGGCCGGGTCAGCGCGTCCGGAGCGGTGCGATCGCTCGCGGCCGCCGCCGACGCCTCGGACCGCGACTTCGCGCTCGAGCACGACCTCGGCGTGCTGCTGCCGGTGGATCCGCGGCTCGACGGGCTCGACGTCCTCGTCCGCGCCCGCACCGACACCGTGCTGCGCGCCTCGCTCTGGACCACCGGGCGGCGCCAGAACGCGGTGCCGGTCGATCGCCGGTCCGAGGTCGAGGTGGCCGTCGCCGGGTCTCCGGACCCGCAATGGGTGCGGCTGCGGCTCGCGTGGGCGCCCGACGAGCCCGAGAACGTCGTCGTCGTCCTGCATGCCGACCCCGAGCTCTCGGTCGTGCTGGCCGCCGACGGGATCCCGGGCGTGCTCGCCCTCACGCACCGGCCCGAGGCCGACGGCGACGTGAACGTCGAGTTCGACCCCGACGAAGCCCTCGTGGCCTGGCCGGCGCATCCGCTGCGGGGGTGGGTGCCGCGCATCGAGGCGCATCCGCCGACGTCGGCCTACGCGGCGGCCAAGGCCGTCGGCGGCTACCAGCGCCCCTACGGCGGCCCGCAGCAGTGGGCGTCGGCACCGCTCGACGAGGGGCCGGCGTGGCTCCAGGTGGAGTGGGACGCGCCGGTCCGTCCGGCCGAGGTGCGGCTGGTGTTCGACGACGACGTCGACACCGAGCTCAACACCCTCCACCACCACCGGTCCCCGCACCTCGTGTTCCCGCAGCTCGTGCGCGACTACGTCGTGGAGGGCCGACGAGCCGGGGCGTGGCATCCGCTCGCCGAGGAGACCGGCAACCGCCGGCGCCATCGCATCCATCGCATCGAGTCCGCCGATCCCGTCGACGCCGTGCGCGTGCGGATCGAGGCGACCAACGGCGACCGCCGCGCGCGGATCGTGGGCCTGCGCGTCTACGAGTGACCGTCACCCGCGCACCGCTTGATACGGTTGCGGGATGCCGCGGGTGACGGATGCCTATCGTGCCGAGCGACTCGACGACCTCTTCCGGGCGACCTGGCGCTGCATCGCCGAGATCGGCATCGAGCGCACGACGATCACCGACATCATCCGCGCGTCCGGATTCAGCGCCGGGATGGTCTACAACTACTTCGCGAGCAAGGACGAGCTCGTGGACGCCGCCCAGGTCGAGGCGATCCGGCGTGCCCGGGGCGCGGTCGAGGCGGCCACCGCGAGGCCGACGTCCGGGCCCGACCAGCTCTTCGAACGCACCGTCCGTGCCGTCGCCACCCGTCCCGAAGCCGGTGACAACGCGATGCTCGCCCTCTGGGTGATGAACGTCAGCGAGCGCTCGAGCGACGACGCGCGTGCGGCGCTCGCCGAGTTGCAGCGCTTCGCGATCGCCCGGTTCTCGGCCCAGGCCGCGACCTGGCCCGAAGCCGACGGCGGGTTGCCGAGCCGATCGCATGCGCGCGCCGATGCCGAGCTGCTGGTCTCGATCGTCCTCGGGTTCTTCGCCCAGCAGCGGTTCGCCGGGCTCACGTCGTCGCAGCCGCTGCTCGACGCCATGCGCGCGGCGCGCCGGCACCGGGCGGCCCTCCGCCGCGGCCGGCGGTTCTCGCGAGGCGCCTGATCCGCGGGGCGCCGCATTCGCGCGACGCCTCACGCACCCACGCGAATCTGGCACAGGTCAGGGCGCTTGCATGCCTCTTCGGCATGCACCATGCCGTCAGGGCACGTCGCACGCTTTTTTCGCATCGGCTTTGCGGAGAGCGTTGCCGCCATGCGCTCCGTGCGCTAACTTCGGCGTCGCCCGACGATTCGAAGGAGATTCCGTGCGGCCGTCAACCACCCTCCGCCTCGCGGCGGCGTCCGTTTCCGCAGTCCTGCTCCCAGCGGTCGGGGTCACGTCCGCATCCGCGCTCGACGGCCCCGGGCCGATCGGGCCGGGGTCCGTGCACCTCTCGACCTTCGCCGGCGGCCTGACCGGCTGGACGGCCGTCACCGGTTCGATCGACGAATGGAGCTCCGAGGGCGGCACGATCGCCGTCGACACGCTCGCGCAGTCGGCCGGTCGGTACATCCGCCCGGCCGATGCGCTGACGCTCCCCGACGCGTACGAGCTGCGCACGCACGTGCGCGTGGACGAGATCGGACCCCAGGGCACCGTCACCGTCATGCTCGACCTGCGCGACACCGTCAACTGGAAGAGCACCGGCATCAGCCCCCAGCTCACCTCGTTCGACGACGACCGCGCCGGCTTCCGGATCTCGAAGCCGATCACCGGCGCCTTCGTGTGCGAGGGCGGGTCGCCCGTCGCCCCGGGCGAATGGGTCGAGCTCGTCATCCGGCGCGCGGCGGGCATCACCGCCGTCTACGCCGACGGTGCGCTCCTCGCCGCGGTCGCGTCACCGACAGCCGGAGGCACCTTCGGCTTCGGCGCATATCGGAGCCGCGTCGCCTTCGGGCCGGTCTCGATCGACCCGCTGGAGTCGGTGCCCGCCGGGCACCCGACCGATCCCGCCGGCTGCCCCTGGGTACCGCCGGCCGAGCCCGGCGTCGAGCCCGATCCGGCGCCCGGCGACGGCGAGGTGAGCGGCGACGGCGAGTGGATCCCCGCCACCGCGACCACCGGCGACCGTCCCGGCCACGAGATCACGGCCGGCCGGTCGCGCATCTCCCTCGACGGCGACTGGGCCTTCAGGGCCGAGGACCTCGCCCGGGCGAGCGACCCCGACGCCCCCGACGTGGACGGCGTCGCCGAGGGCTGGCACGAGCCGGCGACCGACGTGTCCGACTGGGACACACTGTCGGTCCCCGGCAACTGGAGCGTCCACGACCGGTACGGCCGGTACGAGGGCAACGGCTGGTACCGCCGCACCTTCGAACCCGGTTCCCTGAGCGCGGCCGCGGGCGAACGCGCCAGCATCCGCTTCGGCGCCGTGTACGACACCGCCACGGTCTGGCTCAACGGCGCCCGACTGGGAGCGCACACCGGCGGCTACACCCCGTTCGAGTTCGACGTGACCGACTATCTGGTCGATGGCGAGAACACCCTGGTCGTGCGAGCCGACAACTCGTTCCAGCAGGGCGCGTGGTGGTCGTGGGGCGGCATGTCGCGCTCGGTCGAACTCGTGAAGACCGGCCAGGTCGTCATCGACCGCCAGCAGATCGTCGCGACCCCCGATCTCGCGGCCGGGACCGCGCACGTGGCATCCACGGTGTTCCTTCAGAACGCGGGCGACGAGGCGCGCTCCGTCTCGCTGCGCGGCCGGATCACGGATGCGGCGACCGGGTCGACCGTCGCCGACGGCCTGCACGCCGAGGTCGAGGTGCCCGCCGGCGGCTCGGCGCAGGCGGTGCTCGCCGCCGACCTCGCACCCGGCGCGTTCCAGCTCTGGAGCATGGACGACCCGAACCTGTACCGGCTCGACGTGTCGCTCGACTCCCCCGTCGACGTCGACGATGCCGCGCAGAGCGACCGATTCGGCATCCGGACGTTCGAGATCGACGGCACGACCATGCGGCTCAACGGCGAGGTCCTCAAGCTCGCGGGCGCGAACCGCGTGTCCGACGACCCGGCCAACGGCAACGTCGAGCCGACGTGGCTCGTTCGCCGCGACCTCGACCGCATGAAGGCCTCGGGCCTGAACCTCGCGCGGATCATGCACTACGCGCAGGCTCCCGAGCTGCTCGACTACGCGGACGAGATCGGGATGCTGCTCATCGACGAGGTCCCCGTGTGGGGCGGCGCGCGCGACCTCGTGCACGACATCCCGCAGATCCAGCAGGAGTTCCGCGAGATGGTCGAACGCGACTTCAACCACGCCTCGGTGTTCGCGCATTCGGTCGCCAACGAGATCGAGTCGCGATCGTGGGAGGGCCGCGAGTTCCTGCGCATCATGGCGGACTACTCGCACGAGATCGACCCCGGGCGGTTCGTCACGCACGCGAACAACAAGGCCGAGTTCGTGAGCGCCCCGGCACAGGACGGCACGCAGTTCATGGACTTCGTGAGCATCAACCTCTACGGCAACTTCGCGGGCGCCACCGACAAGGTGCACGCCCTGTACCCCGACAAGCCGATGTTCATCTCGGAGTACAGCCCCGACAGCTTCAGCTTCCCGACGCGGCGCGAGTGGCTCGACTTCTCGACGGGCGCCGACACGACCGCGCAGACGTTCGAGAGCCGGCCGTTCGTGTTCGGGTGGTCGCAGTGGACCTTCAACGACTACCGCAGCGAGTTCAGCGGCTCGAGCGAGAACCTCGTCCGCGGCTGGGGCAACGTCGACGTCTGGGGCCGGCTCAAGGCGGCGTACGACGAGACGCAGTCGGCGAACGCGCCCGTGCGCGCATTCGCCCTGGGCGATGTCGCGGTGGCCGCGGGAGGCGGGCTCGGCGTCGTGTCGATCACCCCGTCCGGCGCCGTCCCGGCCGACGGGCCGGGCAACATCCTGCGCGGTTACCGGGTGACGCTGCAGGCGTTCGACGACACCGGCGCCGTCGTGGGCGGCACGCTCGTCGACCTGCCCGACCTCGAACCGGGCGCGCCCGCGTTCGAGGTGCCGGTCGCCTGGGACGCGCAGGACGCCGCGACCCGGGTGCGAGCCACCCTCCTCTCACCCACCGGGTACGAGGTCGCCGTCTCGGTGGCGGATGCCGCTGCACCCGCAGCCCCCGAGATCCGCGAGGTGGTGGCGGCGAGCACGGGGCTCCGGGTCCGCTTCGACGACACCGCGGGCATCGGGCGCTACCGGGTGGTCGCGACCGCGCCCGACGGCACGGCGACCACGGTGACCACTCGCGAGACCTTCGCCGACCTCGCCGGACTCGCGACCGGCGTCGAGTACGCCGTCACCGTCTCGGCGGTCGGGAGCGACGGCCGGCCCGGACCGGCCGACGACGTCACGGCGACGACCGCGGGCACCCTCGCGCTGCCGCCCAAGGCGATCCACGCGGAGCCCGTGGACGGCGGCCTCGTGCTCGGGTACTCGAGCCAGACCCGGAACGGCTCGTTCGAGGTGCGCGTCACCGACGCGGAGTCGGGAGCGGAGTCCGCGACCCACCGCACCGCCAACCGCCCGAGCACGCGGATCGACGGCCTCGAACCCGGGGCCGCGGTCGACGTCAGGATCCGGGAGGTCGACGCGGCGGGCGAACCGGTCTCCGAGTGGAGCGAGGGCCTTCGGGTCACGCCGCTCGGCGCCGGGTCGGACGCTCCCCCGCTCCAGGTGCGCGGGCTCGTCGGGGGGATCCACGACGCCGCCATCGTGCTGCGGCCGTCGAACCGCACGGAGCGCTACCTCGTGACCGTGACGGGCGAGTCGGTCGACGCCGACTTCGCGGTGGAGCGCTCGGGCATCGACCTGATCCCGATCGCCGGGCTGGCCCCCGACCGCGAGTACGCGGTCACCGTCGCCGCGCAGGGCGAGGCGGGCACGTCGCCCATCTGGTCGGGCACGGTGCGCACGAGCGCGGAACGACCCGGCGGCGAGGCATCCGTGCCGGCGAACGTCCGCGTCGGGAACCGCACCGACGACGCGTTCCTCGCCTGGGACGATTCGGGCGCCGACGGCTACATCGTGTCGCGCAACGCGTGCGGCTCGACCGCCTCGACCACGGTGATCGGCGCCGAGCACGCCCTGGGGCGCATCGGCGAGCGCCCGGGCTCCTACACGGTCGCCGCCATCCTCGGGTCGTCCGTCTCGGCGCCGTCGGAGCCGGTCACGGTGCCCGGCGAGCCGCGGTGCCCGATCGTGGTCACCATCGGGGAGAAGGCACCTCGCGCCGACGGCTCGGTCCCGTTCCGCACGACCGGCACGTGGTCGGCCAGCTCGCTCACCGCACCGGGCGGGTACGCCTCGGTCTACGCCGAGCTCGCCGGGTCCGCGGGCGCCACGGCCACCTGGACGGGGCCTGCGCTCGAGCAGCCGACCCGTCAGCTGGTCGAGGTCGCGCTGCCGTCCAACAGCATCAGCACGACGAACGCGACGTACACGGTGACGACGGCCGACGGACCCACGGAGGTCGCGATCGACCAGGTCGAGCGCGGCGGCGGCTGGGTCGCGCTCGGCGAGTTCGAGTTCGACGCGGATCACCGGCCGACGGTCGCGCTGAAGGGGGTCGGCGGCTTCCTCCGCGCATCGGCGGTCCGGTTCACCGACGTCGGGAACGACCTCCCGAGCGCTCCGAGCCCGGCCTTCGCCGCGCAGACGATCGGTACCGCGGACGCGATCACCGGTCGGGGCACGGCCGAGGGCAACACGGTCGTGGTCCGCGCCGCCGACGGCACGGAGCTCGGCCGCGCGACGGTGGCCGCCGACCTCACCTGGGCCGCCCGGGGCGACGCTCCGCTCGCGGCGGGATCGTACGTCGACGTGGTCGCCACCGAGACCGACGCCGACGGCTGGACGGGCACCGCGACCGCGACGCTCACGGTCGCGACCGTGGCCGTCGACGGGGCGATCGCAGCCCCCGGGCAGGCGGTCCTCTCCTCGGACGACGGCTGGGACACCGGGTTGCGCGACGGATCGTTCCGGATCGGCATGGACCTGTGGTGGGGCGAGAACGCGACGACGTTCCGGCTCTACGAGAACGGCGAGCTGGTCGCGACCGTCCCCCTCACCTGGGGCACCCCGGCCGCCCAGTCGGCGTCGGTCGAGATCCACGGGCTCCGCAACGGCGTCTACCAGTACACCGGCGAGCTCGAGAACTCGAAGGGCGTGACGCGCGTCGAGCCGCTCACCGTGCAGGTGACGGATGCCTCGCCGGGCCGGCCCGTGCTCAGCAGCGACAACTGGGACGGCGACGGCGACTACCTCGTCACGGCCGACCTGTGGTGGGGCACCAACGCGACGGCCTACCGCCTGTACGAGGACGACGTCCTGGTGGCGGATGGAGCGCTGGCGGCGGCCTCGCCGGGCGCGCAGCGCGCGAGCATCCCGCTCGCCGATCGCGCGCCCGGCGACCACCGCTACGTGGTCGAGTTCCGGAACGCGAGCGGTTCGACCGCGAGCGAGCCCTTCGTCGTCTCGGTGCGACGTCACTGACGGGACGCGTTCGGGGGTCTCGATACGCTCCGCTACTCGACCACCGGACGGGGCATCCGCTCCGCTACTCGACGACCGGCCGCGGCACCACCAGCGGGGTGCCCGTGTGCGGGTCGGGGATGATCGTGCAGGGCAGGCCGAAGACGTCCTCGACGAGGTCCGCGGTAAGCACCTCCGTCGGGTCGCCGGTCGCCACCACCTCACCGTCGCGCATGACGATGAGGTGGTCGGCGTAGCGCGCGGCCTGGTTCAGGTCGTGCAGCACGGCGACGAGCGTGCGATCGCCGGCCGCGTGGAGGCCCCGCAGCAGTTCGAGCAGCTCGTACTGGTGGGCGATGTCGAGGAAGGTGGTCGGCTCGTCGAGCAGCATGATCGGCGTCTGCTGCGCGAGCACCATGGCGACCCAGACGCGCTGGCGCTGCCCGCCCGAGAGCTCCTCGACGAGCCGGCCCGACAGTCCGGTCGTGTTGGTGGCGTCGAGCGCGTCGAGGACGGCCTGTTCGTCGGCCGCGGTCCACTGCCGGAACACGCCCTGGTGCGGGTGCCGACCGCGGGCGACGAGGTCGGCGACGGTGATGCCCTCGGGCGCGATCGACGTCTGCGGCAGGAGTCCGAGCCGGCGCGCGACCTCCTTCGGCGGGTACGACGAGATCGACCTGCCGTCGAGCACGATCGTGCCGGCCGCGGGAGCCATGACCCGCGCGAGCGCACGGAGCAGGGTCGACTTGCCGCACGCGTTCGGCCCGATCACGACCGTGAACGACCCGGTCGGGATCTCGACGCTGAGGTCCTGCGCGATCACCCGTCGGTCGTAGCCGAGCGTGACCGCGTCGGCGGCGAGGCGCGCGCCGACGGGAGTCGCGGAGGCCTCCGCAGCACTCGCGGACGCCACCGCGCCCGAGGGCGATGCAGCGTCGGCGGACGACGCCGCGCTCGCGGCATCCGTTCGGGTCGAGACATCCGTCATCGTCGCCGCACCTCCATGATGAGCAGCCAGATCAGGTAGAGGCCGCCGACGCTCACCGTGATGATGCCGACGGGCAGTTGCAGGGGCGAGAACGCATGCTGCGCGACGAAGTCGCTCGCCGAGAGCAGCACCGCGCCCATCGCCGCCGACGCGGCGATCGTGACGCCCGCCGACCGGGTGAGGCGACGCGCGAGCTGGGGCGCCGCGAGCGCGATGAACGCGATCGGCCCGGCCGCGGCCGTCGCAGTCGCGGTCAGGGCGACGCCGACCACCACGAGGGCGAGGCGGCGACGTCGCACGTTCACGCCGAGCGCGGTCGCGGCGTCGTCGCCGAGCTCGAGCACGTGCATCGAGCGGGCGAGCGAGGCGGTGACGGCCCAGAGCACCAGCAGCACGCCCGCTGCCGGGACCGCCTGCTCCCAGCCCACGATGTTCAGGGAACCTGCACCCCATGCGGCCGCGGCCATCGCGAACATCTGGTCGTTGACGAGCAGCAGCCAGGTGTTCACCGAGGCCAGCATCGACGCCACGGCGATGCCGACGATGATGAGCCGGAACCCGTGGAACCCCCGCCGGTACGCCAGCAGGTACACGACGACCGCCGCGGCCAGGCCGCCGCCGAGCGCGCCCGCAGCGGTCGCGAGGTAGCCGGTTCCGACGGTCGTGATCACGATCAGCGCGCCCGTGAACGCGCCCGCGTCGAATCCGATGATGTCGGGGCTGCCGAGCGGGTTGCGGGTGAGCGACTGGAAGATCGCACCGGATGCCCCGAGCGCCGCGCCCAGCATCAGCGCGAGCGCGACGCGCGGCATCCGCCAGTCGAGCACCACGAGCTGCGACCGGCGGTCCCCGCCGCCGAACAGCGTCGCGATGACGTCGCCGACCGGCACGGCGAAGTCGCCCGTACCGAGGCTGACGACCCCCACCGCCGAGGCGATGAGGAGGAGCGCTGCGACCACGACGACGTGGCGCACCCCGATGACGGTGCCGAAACCGCCTCGGGGGGTGCGCAGGCGCATGGCCCGGTAGCCGCGGTCGAGGGTCGGGCGGTCGGGTTCGGGACGGTCCGCGAGGGCGGGGCCGGAGCCGGGGCTGGGGCTGAAGCCGGTGCCGGTCACAGCGCGCTCACCGACCTGCGTCGCACGAGCACGATGAGCACGGGGGCGCCGATGAACGCGGTGACGATGCCGACCGGCAGTTCGCCGCTCGGCAGGATGACGCGGCCGACGATGTCGCTCGCGAGCAGCAGCACGGGTGCCGCGACCGCGCTGCCCGCGAGGATCCAGCGCTGGTCGGGCCCCGTGAACCACCGCACGACGTGCGGGACCATGAGGCCGAGGAAGCCGATGGGCCCGGCCGCGGCCGTCGCGGCACCGCACAGGAGCGTGACCGCGACGATCGAGGCGATGCGGGTCGGCACGATGCGCGAACCCAGTGCGACGGCGAGGTCGTCGCCGAGCGCGACGGCGTTGAGCGGCTTCGCCACGGCGAACGCGACGATCAGGCCCACGACGATGAACGGGGCGATGGTCATCGTGAGGCCGAGCGGCGTGACCGAGATGCTGCCCGCGTTCCAGCCGCGCATGAGGTCGAACACCTCGGGCAGCAGCAGCGTGATGCCGCTCGTCACCCCGCCGAGGAACGCGCCGACCGCGACGCCGGCGAGCGTGATGCGCAGCGGCTCCGGTCCGCCCCGGCCCGCCGAGCCGATCGCGTACACCGCGAAGGTCGCGACCAGCGCACCGGCGAAGGCGAACCACACGGTGCCCGACAGCGAGCTGAGGCCGAACGCGGCCGCCCCGAGCACCACGGCGAGCGCGGCACCCGCGTTCACGCCGAGAAGGCCCGGATCGGCGAGCGGGTTCCGCGTGAACGCCTGCATGACGGCGCCGGCGACGCCGAGCGCCGCCCCGACGAGCAACCCGAGCAGCGTGCGCGGCACGCGGAGGTCGCGCACGATGGTGCCGGCCTCACCGGTCGCGCCCTGGAGCGCCGCGATCACCTGGTCGAGCGGCAGGTGCTTCGAGCCGATCGCGAGGCTGAGCGCGCAGCAGATCACGAGGGCCGCGAGCGTGATGGCGAACCCGAGCAGCCGCCGCCGCCACAGCGCGCCGGTCACCGCGCGGGTCGACCGCGCGGCGCGCGCAGCGCGCACCGGACTGCGGCCGCCCGGCGACGGCGTCGGCGGCGTCTGCGTCGTGGTCATCGGCGTCGGTCGGCGTCAGAGCCCGTGGGCTTCGAGCGTCGCCTCGTACTCGTCGGTGATCTCCTCCTCGTCGCGGTCCTCCGACCACATCGCCTGGAGCCGGGCGAGCACGTCCTCGGGGAGCGCGTCGTACGCGTCGCGCCACGCCTCCGCCTTCTCGGTCCAGTACCCGACGACCTTGTAGGCGTTCGCGGGCAGGCCGAGCTCGTGGCGGAGGTGCTTGCGCACGCCGCGGGTGGCCTTCGTCTCGCCGGCGACCCAGACGTAGCCGGGCTCGTCGGGGAAGTCGGCGGCGCGCACGATCTCCTCGATGCGCGTCGGCCCGTGCCCGTTGCCGCCGTGCACCCACGCGAGGTCGACATGCGCCGGAAGCGCCGGACGCTGTTCGTCGCGGTCGTCGGCGACCTCGATCACGACGCGCGTGCGCACGCCCTCGGGCGCCGACTCGGCGAGGCGCAGCGCCGCCGGGAGTCCGGTGGCGTCGGCGACGAGGAGCTGCCAGGTGATGCCGTCGGCCGGCTCGTACAGCCCGCGCGGCGAGTTGGCGCCGATGACGTCGCCGACCTTCGCGCGCAGCGCCCACGCGGCGGCCACGCCGCCCTCGTGCACGACGAAGTCGACGGTGAGGAGCCCGGCCGAGGCATCCCACCCGCGGACGGTGTAGGTGCGCACCTCGCTCGGCTCGACGCCGTCGGGGAACTCCCAGTAGCCGTCCTCCGTCGCGTTCGGGAGGTTCGGCACGTCCTGGCCCTCGAGCGGCAGGAACAGCCGGAAGTACTCGTCGCCGACGCCGGTCGACTCGAACTGCGCGACGCCGTCGCCGCCGAACACGATGCGGAGCATGCCGGGCGTGAGGCGCTGCGTCTCGACGACCTCGAGGCGGTGGATGCGGTTGGCGACCGAGGTGCTCACGGCAGCAGCGCTTCCGAGATCACGTCGAGCAGGCCGTCCTGGCCGCTCGGCGAGCCGTAGCTCATCTCGTAGTTGTACGGGAAGACCTGGCCGTTCTGCACCGCGGGCAGCGAGGTCCAGAGCGCGTTCGTCTTGAGGGCCTCGTCGTCGCCGATGAAGCCGGAGCCGTCTTCGCTGACGCCGGTGAAGATCACGTCGACGTCGGCGAGCTCGCCGATCTGCTCGAGGCTGAGCGTCTGGCCCGTGTTGTCGGGCTCACCGTCGCCGTCGCCGTCGGCGAGCGGCGAGATCTCGAGACCGAGGTCGGCGAACACGAGGCACGAGATGCTGTAGCAGCCGACCGAGAGCTGGCCGTCCCAGAACGAGACGTCGGCGACGACGGGCGCGATGCCCTGCGACTCGAGCTCTGCCTTGACCTCCTCGGCGCGCGCCTGGTAGTCGTCGAGCCACGCCTGCGCCTGCTCCTCGCGCCCCAAGTCGGTCGCGAGCGCGAGGAACTTGTCGCGCCAGTCGCCGCCGTCGAAGCCGTTGAAGGTGTAGGTCGGCGCGATGTCCTCGAGCTGGCCGTGCAGGTCGGTCTCGTAGCCGAGGCCGTTGAGGATGAAGTCGGGCCCGACCTCGAGGATGTGCTCGAGGTTGAACTCCGGGTAGTTGTGGAAGCCCGTGATGCCCTCGAGCGCCTCCTGCGGGAAGAAGCTCGGGAATGTCTCCCAGTCGTCGCGGATCGGCTGCTCGTCGGCGAGCTCGTAGCCGAGCGTGATGAGCATGTCGACGTCGGTCGTGTAGAAGCCCATTGCCGCGGTCGGCTCGGTGGGGACCGTGACCTCGCCGAACTCGGTGTCGACGGTGATCGTCTCCTCGGACGACTCGCTGCTCGCCCCCGCGGTCGCGCAACCGGCGAGCAGGAGGGCGGACGCCGAGACGGCGAGTGCGGCGCGGATCGCGCGTGCGTGCTTGGTCATGGATGCCTCTTCGGTGGGGGAAGGTGGTGCGCGGATCGCTTCGCGCGGACGCTGGAGGGAAGTTTAGCCTTGCCTAAGCTGCGCCGCAGTCGATCCTGCCTCACCCGGATGTCGTATGACCGCCATCGGATGCCGCCTGCCGGACAGCTTGGCCCGATTCCCCAGCCGCGAACGCTCCCGGCGTGCAGCCGACCTCACGACGGAACGCCTGCACGAACGCGCTCGCGGTCGCATAGCCGACCCTTCGTCCGACCGTCGCGACCGGCATCCCGTCGGCGAGCAGGTCGATGGCCGACCGCATCCGGGCCTTGGTCCGCCACTCGGCGAACGTGAGCCCCGTCTGCCGGTGGAACAGTCGCGAGAGGTTGCGCTCGCTCGCCCCCACCAGGCTCCCCCAGTCCTCGAGCGTGCGCGCGTCCGCCGGATCGACGACGACCGCCTCCGCGACCCGCTGCGTGCGATCGTCGCTCGGCCACGGCAGGTCGAGCCGCGTCAGTTCCGAACCGTCGAGCAGGCGGACCGCGAGGCGCTCGGCGAGCGCTCGCGTCTCGTCGTCGAGGTCGTGCTCGCTGAGCTCGGCGAGCAGCGCACGCGCGAGGCCGGAGACCGTGACCGATCCGACGTCGGATCTCGGTGCCGTGAACCGCGTCGCGACGAACGTGCAGGAGAACTCGGTGCCCGAGCCCGCGACGACGCGGTGCGCCGTTCCGGCGGGGATCCACAGCCCACGCGTCCAGGGGACGGTGTACCTCGAGTCCGCGGCGTCGACGACGAGCGAGCCCCGCGTCCCCCACAGCAGCTCGTGGACCTCATGGCGGTGCCAGCCCCATTCCGACGCCTCCCGCACGGCGAAGGCGTTCGTCAGCACGCCGACGACGGGAACCGGCACGTCCGTCGCGTCGGGACGCTCGTCGTTCTGTCCGGTCGGCGACATGATCCGGCCTCCTATCGCCAGTCGTACAAGTGAGGGAATCCTAAGCTGGAGCGCGTGCCGATTCCAGCCGCGCCCCCCTCCGCCTTCCGGACGTTGTTCCGCGGGCGCCGCCTCCTGCTCGTCGTCGGCGTGGCCGGCCTCGTCGGCCATCAGGTCGCCGAGGCCCTCGTGCCGGTGCTGATCGGCATCGTGATCGACCGCGCGATCGAACCGAACGACCCCGTGGCGCTCGCCTGGTCGCTCGCCGCGCTGGCCGCGCTCTTCCTCGGCCTGCTGCTCGCCTGGCGCATGGGCGAGCTCGCGACCGTTCGCGCGACCGAGACGGGCGGGCTCGACCTGCGCCGCGCCGTGGTCGGCCGCCTCCTGGCGCCGCGCGGCTTCGCGAAGCGGCGCACACCGGGCGACCTGCTGGCCGTCGCATCCGGCGACGTCGACCGGGTCACCGGCATGTTCTGGCTCGTCGGCGGTTCGGTCGCCGAGCTCGCCGCGGTCGTGACCGTCGCGGTCTCCCTGTTCGTCATCTCGCCCCTGCTGGGCGTCATCGTGCTGGTGGCCACCCCCGTGCTGGTCGTGGCCCTGCACTTCGCGACCGCTCCGCTCGAGCGCCGATCGCACGCCGAGCAGGAGGCCGCGGCGACCGCGAGCGCCGTGGCGAGCGACCTGCTGACCGGCCTTCGCACGGTGAAGGGCCTGCACGCCGAGGAGGCGGCGGTCGCCCGGTTCGAGCTCGCGAACGCCGCGTCGCTCAGGGCCTCGCGCCGCGCGATCACCGCGAAGGGGAGCTATTCGATCGTGAGCATGAGCGCGTCGGGGCTCCTGCTCGCCGGCATCGCCTGGGTGGGTGGCGCGCAGGCGATCGACGGCACGATCTCGGTCGGCGAACTGGTCGCGGTGCTGGGCCTCGCGCAGTTCCTGTACTGGCCGGTGAGCGGCCTCGCGTTCATCAGTGCGGAGTTCGTCGCCAAGCGCGCCTCGGCGCACCGGGTCGACGACGTGCTGCGCGCAGCGGCGGCGGATGCCGCGACGGACGCACGCACGGATGCCTCCGCTCCGACCGACTCGACCGCCGCCGACCTCGACGGGGGCGCACCGGTGCTGGTGCTCGACGCGGTCCGCGGCGACCTGCTCCCGCCCGTGTCCGTGGAGGTCGCGCGCGGCGCACTCGTCGGCGTCCTGCTCGACGACGACGAGGCGGCCCGCGAGCTGTCCGAACTGCTCGCCGGGTTGCGGCCGCCGCGATCGGGGCGGGTGCTCGTCGACGGTCGCGAACTCTCGGGCCCGTTGGCGCCCGAATCGGCCGCCGAACCCCCGATGCTGTCGGTGCCGAGGCATCCGGTGCTCTTCTCGGGCACCGTCCGCTCGAACCTCGAACTCGCCGCCCCGGTCTCCGCCGACGCGCTCGAGCGCGCGACCTGGGCTGCGGTGCTCGACGACGTGCTCGACGCGTCGCCGGAGCGCCTGGACCGCGGCGTCGGCGAACGCGGGCTGACCCTCTCGGGCGGACAGCGCCAGCGGGTGTCGCTCGCGCGAGGGCTCGCCCGCGATCCGCGGGTGCTCGTGCTGCACGACCCGACGAGCGCCGTCGACTCCGTCACCGAGGCTCGCATCGTCGAGCGGCTCCGCGGCGCCCGGACCGGCGCGACGCTCGTGATCGCGCCGAGTCCGGCGCTCCAGCGCGTCTGCGACGCCGTGGTCCGCGTGCAGACGGCCGAGGTGTCCGCATGAGCCTCGAGATCCTCCCCGTCGCCACGCCGAAGCAGATCCGACGCGAGGTCGGGCAGCTCTTCTCGTCCCGCCGCCTCGCGCTCACCGGCGCGGTCGTCGTGCTACTCGCCTCGGCCATCGCCGGACTCGCCATGCCCGCCCTGCTCGGCCGGATCGTCGACGCCGCCATCGACGGCGACGCGACCGCCCTGCCCGCGCTGGTCGCGGCGATCGCCGGGTTCGGCGTCGCCTACGGCGCACTGACCGGCTCCGGGCGGATGCTCGTGGCCCGGCTCGGCGAGCGCGTGCTCGCGGACCTTCGCGGCCGCGTCGTCACGCGCATCCTCAGGCTGCCGCTGCCCGTCGTCGAACGCGCCGGCCGCGGCGACCTCGTGGCCCGGGCCGCGGGCGACACCCGCATCGTCGGCGAGGTCGTCAGCGGCGTGCTGCCGGTCTTCGCGTCGGCCGGGTTCAGCATCGTCGTGACGATCGTCGGACTCGGCGTGATCGACTGGCGGTTCTCGCTGGCCGCACTCGCGGCGGTGCCGGTGCAGGCGTTCGCCCTCCGCGGGTACCTGCGCCGCTCGCGCCCGGTGTACCGCGACGCGCGTGCCGCCGACGGCGACCGCTCGCAGCGCATCCTCGAGTCGATCGACGCGGTCGACACGGTCCGCGCGATGGGTGCGTCCGCGCCCCGCGAGGCGGACATCGAGCAGGCCGCCATCCGTTCGGCGGAGCTCGAGTTCCGATCGTCGCGGATCGCGGTGGACTTCTGGAACCGGCTCAACGCGGCCGAGTTCGTCGGGCTCGCCGCCGTGCTCGCGGTCGGATTCTGGCTGGTCGGCGCCGACCTCGCGACGGTCGGGCAGGCGACGGCGGCCGCCCTCTACTTCCACGCCCTGTTCGGGCCGGTCGGGTCGGTGCTGTCGGGCGTCGACGACCTGCAGCGCGCCGGCGCGGGCCTCGCGCGGCTCGTCGGCGTGCTCGAGCTGCCGGAGCAGGCGCCCCGCCGGGCCGCCTCGGCCGGGTCGGCCGCGCCGGTGCGGTTCGACGGCGTGCGGTTCGGCTACGACGCGCAACCCGCGGTCGACGACCTGACGTTCCGGGTCGAGGCCGGCGAGACGGTCGCGCTCGTCGGCGCGAGCGGCGCGGGCAAGAGCACGGTCGCCGCGCTCGTGCTCGGCACCCTGCTGCCCGACGACGGTCGCATCCGGCTGGGCGCCGACGGCGCGCCGCCTCGCGTCGGCGTCGCCGGTCAGGAGCCGCACGTGTTCGCGGGCACCCTCGCCGACGACCTGCGGATGGCGGCGCCGGATGCCTCCGACGACGCACTGCACGACGCCCTCACCCGGGTCGGCGCCGCGGAGTGGGCCGCGCGACTCCCCGACGGGCTCGACACCGTCGTGGGGTCGGGCGGGCACGCGCTCACCCCGACGCAGTCGCAGCAGCTTATGCTGGCGCGACTCGTGCTCCACGACCCCGGCGTGCTGGTGCTCGACGAGGCGACGGCGGCCGACGGCGGGGCATCCGAACCCGTGCTCGAACGCGCCGCCCGCGACCTGGCGGCGGGGCGCACGACGATCACCATCGCCCACCGGCTCGATCAGGCGGCGCAGGCCGACCGGGTCATCGTGCTGGATCGGGGCCGGCTCGTGGAGAGCGGGACGCACGCCGATCTCGTCGCCGCCGACGGGGTCTACGCCGAACTCTGGACGGCATGGTCGCGCGCGCATGACTCGCGACGACCGCCGACCTCGATCGTCGCCGACGGGCTGACCGTCGGCGCGGCCGTCGCGGCCGGTCAGCCGCCTGCGGGTCGGTGAACGCGCGGCTGTCACACGGCGAACTCGAAGGCAACCCCACGCCCGACGCCCGAGTAGCAGGCCTAGGCTGAATCGCATGCTGGTCATCAGCTACAACCTCAGGAAGCACCGCGCGATCGCCGAGCTCGCGGAGCTCGACGAGCGCTACTCACCCGACGCGATCTGCGTGCAGGAGTGCGAGACGCACGGGCTCGCCGAAGACGTGGGGCGTCTCCGCCTCGCGCACTCGACGACGGGCAACCGCCTCGGCCTGGCGGTGTACTACCGCCCCGACCGGTTGCTGCCGCGGTCGATCCGCGCGTTCGCCCTGAAGAAGTCGTTGCACGACCGCATCCTGCGGCCGGCGCACGAGCGGCTGCTCGGCGCCCGCTTCATCGACCTCGAGCACCAGCGCGACGTCATCGTCGCCTCCTTCCACGCGGCGCCGCTGACCGCGCTGAACTCGCTGCGGCGGCATCAGATCCGCACGGCGCTGAGCGAGCTGCAACTGCTCGGCCCGGGCTTGCCGATCCTCATGGTCGGCGACTACAACTACCCGGTCTTCAAGGACAACCTCGCAGAGAAGGTCCGCGAGCACGGCTACGAGCTGACGCTGAGCGACTCGCGCACGTACACGCGTTACAAGTTCTTCCGCGGGCACTTCGACCTGGCGACGTCGGCCGGCCTCGACATCCGCCGCGTCGAGACGCTGCCGCGCGGGTCGAGCGACCACCTGCCGATCCTCGTCGACGCGGAGTACGCGGACCTGCGCGCGAGCGATCACCAGGACGCCGACATCGTCATCTGAGGGATTGCCTCAGCCGCCGCGGGCGGCTGACGACCCCACCGGAGCGGATGCCCCGGGTTCAGTCCGCGGCGATCGCGGCCGCGACGAGCGCGACGGTGCGCGGCTCGTGCTCGACCTCGGGCGTGAACCCGAGCCGCACCACGACGACGTCCTCCGACGGCACGACGAAGATGACCTGGCCGTCGTGGCCGTTCGCCGTGAACGTGTCCTCGGGCAGCTCGGGCCACGCGAGGCTGCCGTCCGGCAGCCTGTTGGTCCGCCAACCCATGCCGTAGCCGGGGTCGTCGGTCGACTCGACCGGGTCGACGGTGACGCTCTGCGCCATCCAGTCGTCGGGCAGCAGCCGTTCGCCGCCCCACACCCCGCCCTGCTCGGCGAACCAGCCGATCGCGGCCCAGTCGCGCGGCGTCGCCCACAGGTACGACGAGCACACGGGCAGGCCCGAGGCATCCGGTTCGAAGACGGCCGACGACATGCCGAGCGGCCCGAGCAGCAGCTGTCGCGGCAGGTCGGCGCCGAGGCCCGTGCGCTCCGCGAGCACCGAGCAGAGCAGGTTGGTGCTGCCGCTGGAGTACTGCTGCACGGTGCCGGGCTCGTGCGCGAGCGGCAGGCTCGCGACGTAGCCGGCCATGTCGGGCTCGAGGTAGAGCATCTGGGTGATGGGCGTGCCGAGGTCGTAGGTCTCGTCCCACTCGATGCCGCTGGTCATGCGCACGAGCTGTTCGACGGTGATGTCGGCGCGCTCGTCGGTCCACTCGGGGCGCAGGTGGTCGTCGTCGAGCGCGACCTCGCCGCGCTCGACGAGCACGCCGAGCATGAGCGACGCGACCGACTTCGACATCGACCAGCCGAGCTGCGGCGTCGACGCGTCGAACCCGTCGGCGTAGCGTTCGCCGACGAGGTCGCCGCCCTTCACCACGACGACGCCGCGGGTGCCGAGCGCGGCGGCATCCGGGTCGGCGAGGTCGTCGCCGAACGCGCCGGCGATCGCCGCGTCGATGGCCGGGTCGGCGTCGACGGATGCCTCGGCGAACGGGTTCGCGTCAGGCGAGATCGAAGTCGCCTCGCCGAACTCGGGCCGGTCGCCCGCAAGGGTGCAGCCGAAGCCCTCGGTGTACCAGGCCCGCTGCCCGGCGAGGACGCCGAACAGGTTCGCGGTCGCGCCGTCGTCGTCGACGCCGGCCTGGAGGTACGGCACGAGCGGGTTGTCGGGCAGGTCGGTCTCGGGGTGGTCGCGGTCGGCGACGTGGGCGACGGCGCACGCGTTGTGGGCCGCGTATCCGGTGGCCGTGACGAGGATGGGCCGCTGCCAGAGGTAGACGCCGACGACAGCGGCGATGAGGACGAGGAGCGTGACGGCGACGACGACGAACACGCGGCGGGATCTGCGCACCGACGGATGCTATATCAGCGGACCCCCGCCGCCGAATCGGCCGCGGGCGCGGCGGTCGACCCGGCGCTCACCGGCCGAGGAGGGCGTTGAGCCAGCCCTGCCCGGCGACGAGCACGGCCGGGTCGAGTCGGGCGCGCAGGCCGCGATCGGCGGTGACCACGAGCGGATGCCCCTCCCCCGCGTGTGCCGGCCCGGCGAGCTCGTTCGCGAGCTCGTTGGCGATCTCGGCGATGGTCGAGTCGCCGTCGGCGGCCGCGAGCACGACGTCGATGCCCTCGGGCGCTTCAGCGCGTCTCGCCTGGCCCTCGAGCACCGCGACGATGCGAGCGATGCGCAGCGGCGGGGCATCCGGGTCGTCGGAATCGGGTGCGACGACTTCGCCTCCGACCAGCGCGGGCATGCCGGCGAGCAGCCGGGTCGCGGCGCCCGCCCGGTCGCGCCACCAGCCGTCGGGCCGCGAACCCATCACGTTCGCCACGTCGACCACGACGACGACGGGGATCGCCGCGGGCATCGGATCAGCGCCCGTCGAGCTCGATGGTCATGAAGACGCTGTTCGGGTCGAGCGCGTACGACGCGAACGGGCCGGTCTCGACGAAGCCGTACTTGGCGTACAGCGCGCGGGCCGGGGCGAAGAAGTCCTCGGTGCCGGTCTCGAGGCTGACCCGACGGTAGTCGCGGCGGATCGCCTCGGCGAGCACGTGCTCGAGCAGCCCGGCGCCGAGCCCGCGGCCGCGCACCGAGGCATCCGTGCGCATCGACTTGAGCTCGCCGTGCCCGGGGTCGAGCTCCTTCAGCGCGACGCATCCGACGATCTCGCCCTCGTGCGCGACCGTCCAGAACGTGATCTCGGGCACCGACAGGCCGGAGACGTCGAGGGCGTGCACGCTCTCGGCGGGCGAGGTCGCGAACATGTCCTGGAGGTGGTCGGCGAGCAGTCGCAGCACGCGCTCGTCGTTCAGGTCGCCCGGCTGGATGTCGAGGGTTGCGGTCACCCGCCCATTCTCGCTGGTCTCGCGGTTCCGACGGAATCAGGCGCCGGCGTCGACCTCGCCGCTCGGCCGTTCGGCCGATGCCGCACCCGCCGAGACCGACCGTCGAGCCGATGTGCCGCGCCGGTCGCCCACGCGAGCATCGGATCATGACCGAATCCTCCCGTCGCAGCCCGGCCGAATGGATGGTGCCGGCCGGGCTCCTCGTGCTGAGCGTGATCCCCATCCTCGGCGGTGCGATGCGCGTCTCCGAGCTCTCGACCGGCGCCGTCATCACCGAGGAGAACGCCCGCTTCTTCCATTCGCCGGTGCCGGTGCTCGTGCACATCGTCGGCTCCACGGTGTACCTCGTGCTCGGCGCACTGCAGTTCGCCCCGGCGCTGCGGCGGCGCCGCTGGCACCGCATCTCGGGCCGCATCGTGCTGCCGATGGGTCTCGCCTCGGCGCTGTCGGCGCTCTGGATGACCGTCTTCTACGTGATCCCGCCGCCCGCGGGCCCGGCGCTCGCGGTGATGCGGCTCGTAGTCGGGGTGGCGATGACCGCGGCGCTGATCACGGCGTTCCTCGCGATCCGGCGCGGAGACGTGGGCACCCACCGGGCGTGGATGATCCGGGCGTACGCGATCGGCATGGGCGCAGGCACCCAGGTGCTCACCGTCGCGCCGTACGCGATCATCACCGGGCGGGCGCCCGACACCGGCATGCACGCCGTGCTCATGGGCGCCGGGTGGGCGATCAACCTCGTCATCGCCGAGATCGCGATCCGTCGCGGGGCGAGCCGCCCGCGCCCGGCGGCGGCGAACCCGCCCGTGGGCGCCTCGGCCGTCCGGCCGATCCGGTGAGCAGGGCGCCCGCCCTACCATGAGGGGCATGACGAGCACGCTGCGCGCCTGGTGGGAGGCGCCGGCCGCGACACCGCCGCCGCCGCGACGGGTCTGGCGCGACTGGGTGCTGGTCTCCCTTGCGCCCGTGCTCGCCGTCGTCGAGGCGGCGACGCGCACCGACGTGCCGTGGCGCTGGGCGTGGGCGCTGGTGCTCGCGGGCCTCGCGCCGACCCTGCTGTGGCGTCGCGTGCGGCCATTCACGATGCTGGCGATCGCCTTCGCCGCGGGCACGGCGATGAGCGTCGTGGTCGGCGCGGAGTCGGAGTTCATCACCACCGCGTACTTCCTGGTACTCGCATACGCGGTCATGCGCTGGGGCTCCGGCCGGGCGATGTTCGGCGGCGCGGCGCTCATGACGGTCGGCATCCTCGTGTCGATCCCGTTCGGCGAGACGACGGCGGGCAGCCTCGTCGGCGCGGTCGCCGTGGTCGCGACGACCCTCGCGCTCGGGGTCGTGTTCCGGCTCCGCGCGACCGGCAGGGCCCGCGAGCTCGACCGCGTGCGCCTGCTCGAGCGCGAGCAGCTCGCCCGCGACCTGCACGACACCGTGGCCCACCACGTCTCGGCGATCGCGATCCAGGCCCAGGCGGGCACGGCGCTCGCGGAACAGCGACCGGATGCCGCCGCCGAGGCGCTCCGCCGCATCGAGGGCGAAGCGTCGAAGACGCTCGACGAGCTCCGCGCGATGGTGCGCGTGCTGCGCGCCGACGAGGCCGCCCTCGCGCCGGTGCCCGGGCTCGAGGAGTTGCGGGCGCTCGACGTCGCGGGCGAGGTGCCACGGGTCTCCGTCGTGGTCGAGGACGGGGCATCCGCCCTGCCGTCGGCGACCGGTGCCGCCCTGTTCCGCATCGCGCAGGAGGCGGTGACCAACGCGCGCCGGCACGCGCGCGGGGCGACCCGCGTCGACGTCCGCGTCGGGGTCGACGCCGACCGCGTGCACCTCGAGGTGCGCGACGACGGGCGCGACGACGGTCGCGGCGAGTGGCGCGGCGACGTGCCGCCCCGAGGGCCGGACGCGCTGCCGGGTGACGGGCCGGCCGGCGCGCGCGTGGCCGGCGCGGCGCCACGGGGGTACGGGCTCGCCGGCATGCGCGAACGCGCAGCCCTCCTCGGCGGCGTCTGCAGGGCCGGCCCGTCGCCGGACGGCGGCTGGATCGTCGCCGCCGAGCTCCCGAGGGCGGGATGGTGACGTGGGCGGAGTGGTGACGTGGGCGGAGTGGTGACGTGACGGAACGGGCGCTGCGGGTGCTCGTCGCCGACGACCAGGAGCTGGTGCGGTCGGGGTTGCGGATGCTGCTCGACGCGCAGCCCGGCATCGAGGTCGTCGGCGAGGCGGCCGACGGCGCCCAGGCGGTCGCGCTCGCGCGCAGCCTGCGACCCGACGTGTGCCTGATCGACATCCGGATGCCCGTGATGGACGGCCTCGAGGCGACCAGGCTGCTCGCCGGTCCCGGCGTGCACGACCCGGTGCCGGTCGTCGTGGTCACGACCTTCGACCTCGACGAGTACGTCTACGGCGCGCTGCGGGCGGGCGCCCGCGGGTTCCTCATGAAGAACGCCGGCGCGACCCTGCTCACCGAGGCCGTGCACGCCGCCGCGCGCGGTGACGCGCTCATCGACCCGCTCGTCACCGTCCGTCTCATCGAGGCGTTCTCCGGGGCTCCCCACGACGCACCCGCTGCCCCGTCGGCACCGCTCACCGACCGCGAGGAGGACGTGCTGGCCGCAGTGGCGACCGGGCTCGGCAACTCCGAGATCGGTGCGGCCCTGCACATCTCGCTCGGCACGGTGAAGACGCACCTCGGCAGCCTCATGGCGAAGGTCGGTGCGCGCAACCGGGTCGAGCTCGCGATCTGGGCGCACGAGCGGGCACGGGCCGGCGGGCGCCGCGGCTGAGTGCGTGACGGGCTGTCCGGTCGAACGGGCGGGCCGCCGACTCTCGCGCGCCGCTCACTCCACGTCGCGCAGGTGCACCCGCTCGCCCTGGGTACTCAGCAGGTTGAGGATCTCGGCGGGCTCGGTGCTCGACGCGTTCGCCGTGCCGTGCGGCAGGCGCGTGTCGAACTCCGCGGCCTCGCCCGGCTCGAGCACGATCTCGTCGTCGCCCAGCGCGAGGCGCACGCGACCCGAGAGCACGTAGATCCAGTCGTAGCCCTCGTGCCGCCGCTGCTCGACGGGCGCGTCCGCCGGATGCGGGGGCAGCACCATCTTGTAGGCGTGCACGTCGGGGTTCTCGCGCGTGAGCGGGATGATCGCGCGGCCGTTCCGGTAGAACGTGCGCGGCCGCACCCGGGGGTCGGCGAGCTCGGGTGCGCCGACGAGGTCGTCGAGGGTCGCCCGGTAGACGCCGGCGATGCGGATGAGCAGGTCGAGGGTCGGCTTGCGGCCACCCGATTCGAGCCGCGACAGCGTGCTCACCGAGATGCCCGTCTGCTCCGAGAGTTCGGCGAGCGTCAGTCCGCGCCGCTGGCGCAGCGCGCGCAGGCGCGGTGCGACGCCGTCGATCACGCCGTCGACGTCGTCCGACATCCCGTGCCTCCCCGTGTTCGACTTGCCACTCTAGCAAACACGTTTGCCGAACAGCTGGGCGGGCCGCAGGATCGTCTGCATGCAGACCTCAACCTGGGACGTCATCATCGTCGGCGGCGGCAGCGCCGGACTCAGCGCCGCCCTCATGCTCGGGCGGTCGCTCCGCCGCACGCTCGTCATCGACGAGGGCCGCCCACGCAACGCGGTCGCCGGGCACATGCACGGCGTGCTCGGCCGCGACCACACCTCGCCGCTCGACCTGCTCGCCGAGGGGCGACGCGAGCTCGGACGCTACGAGCACGTCGCCGTCGAGGCATCCGCCGTCGTCGCCTCCGCCGTCGTCACCGCCACGCGAACGGATGCCGCGTCCCGAACGGATCCCTCGGGCGGCGGGTCGTCCGGCGCGCCACGGTTCGCGGTCGAGCTCGCCGACGGAACCCGGCACCTCGCGCGCCGCCTGCTGGTGGCGAGCGGCCTGCGCGACGAGCTGCCCGACATCCCCGGCCTCGCGGCGCAGTGGGGCACCGGCGTCGTGGTGTGTCCGTACTGCGACGGCTGGGAGCATCGCGGCCGGCGGGTGGCCGTGCTCGCGGGCGGGCCGATGAGCACGCACCAGGCGCAGCTGATGCGCCAGCTCAGCGATGACGTGGTCTACCTCGTGAGCGGCACCGAACTGTCGGATGCCTCGCGCGCCGCGCTCCTCGCCCGCGGCATCGCCGTCGAGCAGCGCGAGGTGCGCGAGGTCGTCGCCGACGACGACGGCCGGCTCCGGGGCATCCGGTTCGAGGACGGCGACGTCCGCGAGGTCGACGTCGTGTTCGCCGCGCCGGCACCCCGCCCGAACGACACCGTGCTGCGTGCGCTCGACGCCGCGTTCGAGGAGCGGCAGGGTGCCGAGTGGGTCGTGCTCGACCAGATGGGGCGCACGAGCGTGCCCGGCCTCTTCGCGGCCGGCAACGTGACCGACCCTCGGTCGTCGGTGCCGTTCGCGATGGCCGGGGGCAACTTCGCGGGGGCCGCGATCAACGCCGACCTCGTCGAGGAGGAGATCGAAGCCGCGGTGGCCGCCGCTGCGACGGCGGCGCCCGCGGCCTGATCAGACCCGCCCGACCGCCTCGGGCTCCGGTGCCCGCTCGTCCACCAGCGACCCGTCGACCCCGACGGCGCGGAGCACCATCCGCGCGGACCTTCCGAGCACCGCGGCGTGCAGTGTTCACCCCCGCGCGATGGACAGTCCGAACCGCGCTCCGCGAGGATGTCGCCATGACGACTCCTCCCCCGGGCTCCGGCCAGCCGACGCCGCCCGCGAATCCGGTGCAGCCGCCTCCCGGGTACTCGACGCCGCCCGCATATCCGACCCAGCCCGGCTACCCGGCGCAACCCGGCTACCCGACCCAGCCCGGCTACCCCGGCGCTCCCGTCGGATACGGCCCGCCGGCCACCCCGCGACCGACCCCGCAGCGCTCGCCGCTCGCGCTGACCGCGGTGATCGCCGGCGCCATCTCAACGCTGGTCGGCTCGCTCGTCGTGCTCTCCTACCCGGTGCTGCTGCAGGGCGAGTACAGCTACACGCTGTTCACCACGGTGCAGTGGGTCAGCAACACCCTGATCGGCCTGCTCGGACTCGTCGCGCTCGCCACCGGCGTCATCTCCCTCGTCCGTCGCGAGCCCGCCCGGGCGCTCGCCGGCGCCGGCACCGCGCTCGGCGCGGCCGCGGTGTTCGGCATCCTGACCGGTCTGCTGCAGGGACTCATCGCGCTGTTCTGAGCCGCGCTGTTCTGAGCGACGACGAGCGGATGCCCCGGGCTCGCGCCCGGGGCATCCGCTCGTGGTGTGGTCGGCAGGTCAGCCGCGCGGGTCCGCGCCGCCGACGCGGGCGGTGCGCCGCCGGCGCGCGATCACGAGCAGCGCGGCGCCCGCGGCAAGGCCGAACAGCGCGACCGGGATCAGGGCCAGGAGCCCGTCGTCGACACCGGTCGACGCGAGGCCCGCGCGACCCGCGACCGCGGGCGTCTGCCCGGTCGTGCCACCGCCGGGACCGACCGCCGTGCCGCCGTCGCCCGGGGGCGCGGGCTCGACGATCGCTGCGCCGGGAACCGTGCCGAGACGCAGGGCGCCGGGCTGCACGCCGTCGGCGAACCAGAAGGCCGCGCGGGCCGGCGCCGCCTCGGCGACGGCGACACGAGCGTCCGATGCGGCTGCCGCGGTCGCCGCCTCGGCGCGCAGTGCAACGGCGCCCTCCACCGAGCTCAGCGACGTCGGCACGGTCGCGAAGCCCTCGTTGTTGAGGTTCGGCATGCCGGCCGGCCGCGCGAACCGGGTGATCTCGGGCTCGGCGCCGGTGAACGCGATCTGCACCGACTCGCCCTCGCAGCCGTCGTCGCAGACCGCCCACAGGCGGTCGAGCACGATGTCGTAGTCGAGCGCCATGACCCCGCCGAGGCCGGGGTCGATCTCGGCGACCTTCGCGATGGAGCCGTCGGCACCGAGGGCGAAGGCGTACACGTGACCGTTGTCCTCGACCGCGACGAAGAAGAGCCCGTCGCCGTGGCCGGGGTAGTCGGCCGGGTCGTACGCGGCGCCGGTGTTCGCGTCGAGGAGCAGGCCCTCGAGCACGGTGTCCGCCACCCACTCCACGGCCTCGATGCCCGTGTTGGCGGCGACGGCCGGCAGCGACGCGGTGAGGTCCCACTCCTGGTCGGCGACGACGTCGGGGCCGGGGGCATCCGCGTCGACGGCGAGCACGACGTTCTGGTTCACGCCCTTGTCGGAGTTGTCGCGCTCGCTCGCCAGGTAGACCCCGCCGTCGCCGTCGACCGTGATGCCCTCGGCGTCGGGGCCGGCGGCACCCGGGTCGTCGGCGTCGCGCTGGAAGCGGGCCCGCTTGCCCGTCTCCCAGCCGTCTGCGAAGGTCGCGCCGCCCGCGGCGTCGACCGCGAGCTTCCAGAAGGTTCCGGTGCCGTTGTCGACCGCCCAGAGGAACGTGCCCTCGGCGGTCGCCTGCACGTCGAGGCCGGACGAGTCCTCGAGGAACATCGCCGCGTCGTCGACCACGGTGACGTCGGGCGAGCCGGGCCACGGCTGTGCGGCCGGGTCGCCGGGCTCGCCGGGCCCGCCGGGTCCGCCGTCGCACGCGTTGGGCGCACCCTTGGTCGATGCCGTCGAGTCGGCGAACTCGCCGGTGCCGTCGGGGCAGCGGGCGTAGGTCACCGCGGCGTGCGGACCCCAGGCGTACTCGGCGACGGTCGTGCCGGCCGCGTCGCGCACGGTCGCACGGTCGTCGGTGCCGAGCCCGAAGCCGAAGTGCGCGTTCTGGTCGAACACGAAGAACGCACCGGGCGCGAGCGACGTGCCCACGGGCAGCGGCGTCACGTCGGCCGCGTGGCCGACCGGGTCGCCGTCCATCAGCGTCCAGCCCGACAGGTCGACGGGGGCGGCGCCGGTGTTCACGACCTCGACCCAGTCGGTCGCGTCGCCATTGGACTCGACCTCGTTGATCGCGACGGCCGGCGGGACGCAGTCGTTCGCAGCGCCCTTCGTGACGTGGGCCAGGCCCCACGACCCGGTCGCGTCGGGGCAACGGGCCCAGCTCGCCGAGGCCTCGTCGCCGTCGATGGCCGGATGCGCCGACCATGAGTAGTCGTCGAGCAGCGTGCCCGTCGGGTCGAACAGGCGGATCGCGTCGGCGCCGCCGATGCCGATCGGATCGCCGAACGCCAACGGGGCGCCGTCGGCGTCGGTGCCGACCGTGTCGGCTTCGACCACGAGCCGCTCGCCGGCGTCGATCGTGGCGCCTTCCGCGAAGAACCACCGGTGGTCGTCGCTGTTGTCGCGCAGTTCGAAGCCCGAGAGGTCGAACGCCGTCGCGCCGGGGTTGATCAGCTCGACCCAGTCGGCCGGGCCGGAGTCGATCTCGTTCAGGACGGCGGCCGCGGGCACCGCAGGCTCCTCGACCGGGTCGCAGGTGTTGGGCGCGCCGAGCGTGACCGCGGTCGCGTGGGCCCACTCGCCGCCGTCGGCACAGCGCGACCAGTCGGCGAGCGGCGCGGTGGCCTCGTACGCATACGAGTCGACGACGACGTCTGCGGCGTCGAGCAGGGTGACGGCGTCGCCCTTGCCGAGACCGAATGGGAAGCCGGGCGTCGCATCCTTCGCGAGCACGAGGAATCCGCCCGGGCCGATCGTCGTGCCCGCGGGGATCACGCCCGTCTCGGTCAGCTTGTCGTCCTGGACCTTCCAGCCCGAGACGTCGACCGGCTCGGCGGAGGTGTTGTACAGCTCGATCGCGTCGGCGGGGACGCCGTCGTACCAGATCTCGTTCACGACGACGCCGGCGTCGGCCGCGAGGGCCGGCGCGCTCGCCGAGATCGCGAGACCGGATGCCGCGACGGCGGCGGCCGCGAGCATCGCGGCGGCGCGACGCGTGGGGGTGGGGACGGGCATGCAGGTGCTCCTGTCGGGGGCGGGGGATGAGGGCTCCTGCCACTTGATCGCTCGACGATGACTCGCAATCGGCGTCTCGGTGAACGGACGGTGTCGCACGGGTGGCGACGCGGGGTCTCGACCGACTCGACCCCCGGCCAACGGCCGGCCCGTTCCGATGCCGTCCGTCCTTCGTTCTTCCCCCGGACACGGGATGTGCCTAGTTTGGGGGTACCGATCTCATCCGCTGCGAAGGAGCACGCCATGCCCGCGAGACGCCGAACGACCGTCATGCTCTCCGCCGTCGGCATCGGCGTCGCGGCAGCCCTCGCCGTCGGCGCGGTGCCCGCAGCGATCGCAGCCCCCGCCTCGACCGGCGCCGAGGCATCCGGTGATCGGTTGCACGAACTGCTGAAGCGAGGCGGCACCGACCTGCGGGTGGCGACGTTCAACCTGTCGCTGAACCGCTCGGTCGCGGGCGAACTCGAGGCCGACCTGTCGAACGGCGACGACCCGCAGGCGAGGACGGTCGCCGAGATCATCCAGCGGGCGGACCCCGACATCGTGCTGCTCAACGAGTTCGACTACGTCGCCGACGGCGTGGCCGCCGACCTGTTCCGCACCAACTACCTCGAGGTCTCGCAGAACGGCGCCGACCCGGTCGAGTATCCGTACGCCTTCGTGGCGCCGTCGAACACGGGGGTGCCGAGCGGGTTCGACCTCAACAACGACGGCGTCGTCGCGGGGGGCGACGACGCGTTCGGTTTCGGCCTCTTCGAGGGCCAGTACGGGATGGCGGTGCTGTCGAAGTTCCCGATCCTGACCGACGAGGTGCGCACGTTCCAGCACTTCCTGTGGAAGGACATGCCCGGCGCGCTGCTGCCCGACGATCCGAACACCCCGGAGGCGGCCGACTGGTACTCCCCCGAGGAGCTCGCGGTCATGCGCCTGTCGAGCAAGTCCCACTGGGACGTCCCGGTGCGTGTCGGCCGGTCGACCGTGCACGTGCTCGCGTCGCACCCGACGCCGCCGACGTTCGACGGCCCGGAGGACCGCAACGGGCTGCGCAATCACGACGAGATCCGCTTCTGGGCCGACTACGTGACCCCGCTCAAGGGTCGGTACATCGTCGACGACGCGGGTCGCAGGGGCGGGCTGGGCCTGGCCGAGCCGTTCGTGATCCTGGGCGACCAGAACGCCGACCCGCTCGACGGCGACTCGGCCGACGACGCGATCCTCCAGCTGCTCGACAACCGGCGCATCACCGATCCGCTGCCCACTTCGGAGGGGGCGGTCGAGGCCGCGGTGCTGCAGGGCGGCGCCAACGCGACCCACGCGGGCGACCCCGCGTACGACACCGCCGACTTCGCCGACGGCGCACCGGGCAACCTGCGGGCCGACTACGTGCTGCCCTCGCGGTACTTCCTGCGCGTGCAGGACGCCGGGGTGTTCTGGCCGGTGCAGTCGGACCCGCTGTCGACGCTGACGGGCGTCTTCCCCTTCCCGTCGAGCGACCACCGGCTCGTCTGGGCCGACCTGCGCGTGCCGGGCTGGACCGGCTGGATCAGCTGACCGGCGGCGACCGATCATGCGACCGACCCCCTCGCCGACGCGGCCGGGTCAGGAATCCGTCTGGGACTATCCGCGCCCGCCCCGCGTCGAGTCCGTCGACCGGCGCGTCACGATCGAACTCGGCGGCGTGCGGATCGTCGACACGCGCGACGTGGTCCGTGTGCTCGAGACGAGTCATCCGCCCGTCTACTACCTGCCCGTCGAGGAGTTCGTGCCGGGCTCGGTGCAGCGCGCGGGCGGATCCTCGTTCTGCGAGTTCAAGGGAGCGGCCCGGTACTTCGACCTCGCGGGCGGCGGCGTGCTCGCGGAGCGGGCCGGGTGGGACTACCCATCGCCGATGCCGGGATTCGAATCACTCGTCGGCCGGGTCGCGGTGTACGCGGACCGGATGGATCGGTGCACGGTCGACGGCGAGCTCGTGGTGCCGCAGCCTGGGCGCTACTACGGCGGCTGGATCACGTCGGAGGTCGCGGGCCCGTTCAAGGGCGGCCCGGGCTCCATGGGCTGGTAGCGCGCGTCGGTCAGGGCGAGACTGCGGGTCGGATGCCGTCGGCGACTGCCGAACCGGCACCGTCCGGCAGGGCGAGTGCGCGCCGGTGCACGATCTCCGCCTGCACGGCGACCATGATCGCGACGATGACGAGGATCTCGGCGAAGCTCGACCCGTCGGCGACGCCCAGCAGGCCGGCCGTGACGCCGAGCGCGATCTTGACGACGATCACGGCGACGAACAGCGCGACCGTCAGCCAGGTGCCCTGACGCAGACGGCTGCCGTCTTCAGCGACCCAGACGCGAGTGAGGATGCCCCGGACCACGCCGACGACGACGCTCAGCAGGATGCCGACAGCGAGGAAGAGCCACCCGACGCCTTCCGGCGGCCGCCAGCCGGTGACCACGAGACTTGCGATCCCAACGGCACCGTACACGATCGCGAGCTTGAAGCGGTTGCCGTCGCCGACCCGCGCGACGCGGGTCTGACGGAAGATCGCGTAGCCGACCATGCCGAGGAGGACGAGGTATTGCAGGGGTTCCATGCGGATGCTCCGGGAGATATTAGAAACAATTTCGTATCTAATACTCTACGATCGCCTTGATAAGATACGCAAGTGGATCTTGAATCGGATACCCCAACGGCAACCCGACGACGCGGTGCCGCATTGGAGGACGCGGTCCTCGCAGCCGGCTGGGACCAACTCGCCGAGGGCGGATACGCGGGCTTCACGTACGATGCGATCGCGCGGCGCGCCGGCACGAGCAAGCCCGTCCTCTACCGTCGTTGGCCGACCCGCGAGCATCTGGTCGAGGCCGTGATCGAATGGCGCGGCTCGCGTGACCGTCTCGCCGTTCCCGACACCGGGGCACTCCGAACCGACCTGCTCGCGCTCCTGCGCGAGGCCAACCAGCGCCCAGAGCGATACCTCGCACTCCTGAGCGCCCAGTTCGGCGGGCTCTATGAAGGTCGGTTGACCCCCGCGACCATCCGCGAACGGTATCTCGGCACCGGTCCCGGCGCGATGTCGCGCGTCCTCGACCACGCGATCGAGCGCGGCGAGATCGAACCGGGCGTGCTCACGCCCACGGTCGCCGCCGTGCCGTTCGACCTGTTCCGCATGCACGTGCTGCTCACGCTCGGCCCCCTCGAGGACGGCGCCCTCGTCGCCATCGTCGACGAGGTGTTCCTGCCCCTCGTGAGTCGCCGTGGCTGACCCGGGCGCCGAGCGCGGAAGCAGGTCGGGCTTCGCCGCGATCGCCCGCGCTGCGGCCGGCGCCGCGCTGCTCGTGAACGCGGTGCCGCACGGCATCGCCGGGGTCCAGGGCGCGCCGTTCCCGACCCCGTTCGCCGACCCGCCCGGCGTCGGCGAATCCGGCCCGGTCGCGAACATCGCCTGGAGTGCCATCAACGCCGCCGTCGGCGCCGTGCTGCTGCGGCGCGGCCTGCGCGGCCCGGGGCAACGGGTGGCGGCCGCCATCGGAGCCGTGACGATGGCCGCGGTGCTCGGGTATCACTTCGGCAGTGTTCGATCCGGCGGCAACGGATTGCGTGGAGTGCACGTCAGTCGAGCGGCGCGACCGCATCGACGAGGGCAGCACGGGCACGGGTGAGCCGCTGGCGCACGGCCGCGTCGCTGATGCCGAGGCGCTCGGCGATGTCACGGGTCGGCAACTCGTCGCCGTAGCGGAGGTCCACGACCTCGCGAAGCTGCGGGGCGAGCCGCTGGATCGCCCTCGCCGTCGCGAGCACCCGCTCCCGCTGCTCCCACTGCGCCTCCGCGGAGCGCACGTCCAGGCCTTCGGTCTCGTCCGGCGCCGTCTCGGCATCATGGGCCAGGGCGCCGACGGCGGCGCGTTCGCGCTCACGACGCCGATGCTCGTCGGCGACGACGCGACGGGCGATCGTGTCGACCCAGGCGCAGATCGCCGGCTCCTCGGGGATCCGCACGGCGCCGACGTGCTCGAGCGCCGCGGCGGCGACCGACTGCGCGGCGTCCTCGGCGTCCTCATGGCGCAGCCCGAGGCTCACGGCACGGCGGCGAAGGCGGTCGGGCTGCTCCACGAGCATGGCGCGCAGCACGCGACCGGCAGCGCCGGCGGAGTCGGCTGCCGGCACGGTGTCGGT
The DNA here is from genome assembly GCF_004006235.1 of Agromyces sp. LHK192. Taxonomy (NCBI): domain Bacteria; kingdom Bacillati; phylum Actinomycetota; class Actinomycetes; order Micrococcales; family Microbacteriaceae; genus Agromyces; species Agromyces sp. LHK192. The sequence goes on along the minus strand of NZ_CP034753.1, from coordinate 969,407 downwards.
CGTCTCGGTATTCGTCGTCTCGGGGTTCGTCGTCTCGGGGTTCGTCGTCTCGGGGTTCGTCGTCTCGGGGTTCGTCTCGGGCACGTCACTCCGATCGGGTCTCGGGGCGGGGGCCGCCGTTCGCGAGAGTACCGGAAACATGTGTCACATTTCCGTGATCCCTGCGTCTCACTTCTCGGAGGGCCCGTGTCAGTACGACCGTGGCCGGCCGCCGGCCCACGCGAACGCTCGATGCACTGGGGGGATCGAGCGCTCGCGGGCCGGCGGCGGAGCGGATGGGCTCGAGCGGCGGAGCTCGTCGGAGCTCAAAGCGGCGGAGCGGGCGGGGCTCAGGCGGCGTGCCGCCCGCGAGTCCGGGTCGGCAGGATGCGCCGTGCCGTCACACGGCGCGGTGCGACCGATCGATGCGTGTGCGGCGCGTCGGCGCCGAGGAACGAGGTCGGCCGGGCGTGGTCGCGACCGCGCGCGCAGCCGCACGGCAGGACCGAGAGCTCGCCGAGCGGCCCGTTCACGTACTCCAGATGCGTTGCCATCGCGGCACCTCCCTTCACCGATGAGACCCACGATCGCCCGGATCATGACGCGAGTCGTCCGGACGAGCCCTGACTTCGGGTGCTCCGTCGGGCGCGTCCGTTGCGCTGGGCGCCACGGCGGGAGCATCCTGATGGGATGAGCGACCGCGACGACTTCCTGGCCTGGTTGGAGACCGAGTACTCGGAGGCGGAGCGCGCGATGCTCGGCGGCAATGCGTTCCCGCGGCGCGGGCTCTGGTCGAAGAGCGAGCCCGTCAGCGTGCTCGGCGCGTGGCGCAACGGCGTCGGGCGCGAGGCCGTCGTCGAGGCTTTCGACGTGCTCGCGACCAGCTTCTCCGAGTGCGAGGCGTTCCAGCTCGAGCTGATCTCGTACGACATCCAGGGCGATATGGCCTACACCGTCGGCTACGAGCGGTTCACCACGTCGATCGACGGCAAGCCGCGCACCGTCACGCTGCGCGCCACCCAGGTGTACCGCCGTGAAGACGGCGAGTGGCGGGTCGTGCACCGCCACGCCGACACGACGAGCTGAACGACGGCGACGGTCGGGCCTCAGCGGGCGGGGGATGCGCGCCGGCGCCGGCGATCTTCGAGCGCCGCGCTGACCACGACTGCGATCGAAAGCGCGACGAGCACGACCTGGACCGGAACGACGGACGGGTCGACATCGATGTCGGCGTGACCGCCTGCGGCCGCACCGCCGCCGGACTGCACGTAGAGCGAGAAGTCCGTGAGGGCGTGCAGCACGATGGGCACCCAGAGCCGACCGGTCACGCGGAACACGGCGTAGTAGAGCGCGCCGTCCATCGAGGTGACGGCGACCTGGAACAGGATCATGCCGACCGGGGCACCGTTCAGCAGCGAGCCCAACGAGTGGCTCAGGCCGAACAGCAGCGAGGTCGCGAGCAGGGTGACCAGTTCACCGTGCCGAGCGCGCAGCGAGACCCGCAGGATGCCGCGGTAGAAGAACTCCTCGCCGAGCCCGACGAGGAGGCATCCGACCGCCACCACGAGCACCAGCGACGCCGATCGATCGGCCCAGGGCGTCTGCACGAGCCCGACCACGGGCGACACGAGCAGCAGCGCCGGGATCGCGAGCATCCACCACCGTCGCGGCGGACGCGCGAGTGTCGGCTCCTGCACCCAGATGTCGTGCGACCACCCCGACCAACGGGCGAACCAGAGGCCCGCCGCGATCGCGATGGGGAGGGGCACGAGGTGCGAGAGGGCGAACTCGAGCTCGACCGAGTCCGTCGGCACGATGAGGTCCATCAGGTTGCCGAGGCCGGCCGCGACCAGCACGTACACGACGATCGCGACGAGCCCCACCCAGAAGACCCGCGGCACCCGATCGGTCGCACGGGTGTCGGTCGGGTGTTCGGTCGTCATTCGTCCTCCTGATCGCGAGCGTTTCGATGCCGCTCCGAGTCAGGATTCTGGCATGCGAGATCCGCATGTCCCTCCCCGACCTGCCGCCGTCAACCCGCTGGCGGCACGGTACTGCGGGCGTACGGTGGCGACCAGCGCGATGGCACACGCGACCGTATGGCACACGAAACGACGATCAGGGAGGCGATCATGGCTGAGGGCGACATCGAGACGCGGTCGAACCGCGGGCAGTGGGAGAACCGGGTGGAGGGGCATCCGGAGCGTTCGCAGAGCTACGCGAGCCGCGACGAGGCGATCGACGCGGGGCGGCTCGCCGCGGAGGAGCACGGCACCGTGCACACCGTCGTCGAGAGCGAACCGACCGGCGTGATCACCGACGAGGAGGCGCCGACGGGCGACCCGGCCTGACGCACGGCGCGCCGACGCGCGGAGGTTCGACGCGTCCCGTCACCACGGCGCTCCGGCGCTGAGCGCCGCCTCGGCGGCCGCATCGGCCGGGCCGATCCACGCTTCGCCGTGGCCGGGCAGCACGACCCGCGCCGTAGATGATCCGATGGCGCCCACGGTCGTCCGGGCGCGCTCGGCGTCGTGGTGGAACAACGACGGCAGCAGGTGGGGCCCGAGCAGCGGCGAGGTGCGGTGCCGGGTGACCAGTGCGTCGCCGACGGCGAGGACGCCGTCGCCGTCGAACTCGAACACGGCGTGGCCGCTCGTGTGCCCGTCGATCAGGCGCATGCGCGGGCGCCCGGGCACGTCGAGCCGGTCGTCGCGCATGGGAGGCGCGGTGACGCTCGGCACCCCGAGGGTCGCGCGGCCGTCGAGCAGCGGCACGATCGCGAACGCCCACGCCGCGACGCCGGGCCGCCACGCGTTGCGCAGCACGCTGCCGGTGCCGGCCTGCTCCAGGACGTCGCGTCGCACGTTCGGGAGCTCGAGCGGATGCGCGTGCACGGGCGTGCCGAACTCGGTCGCGAGCCACGCGGCACCGCCGAGGTGGTCGGCGTGGCCGTGGGTGACGAGCACGGCGGCGACATCCGCAGGGCCCACGCCGACCGTATCGAGGGATGCCTCGAGCAGCCGGCGCTGGCCGGCGTAGCCGGAGTCGACGAGCGTGACGCCGTCGGGGCCCGCGTAGATCACCCAGTTCACGTGCTCGGTGCGGGCGAAGTGGATGCGGTCGCCGATCGCGCTGACGCGCAGTTCGGCGGGTCGGCGACCAGTGCGGCGCTGTGCGCCGCTCATGTCGCGGGTTCGCAGATCACGACCGGGATGACGCGCGCCGTGCGCTCCTGGTACCGCCGGTACCCGCTGTAGCGGCGGACGATGCGCGGCCAGAGCGCCGCTCGCTCATCGGGGTCGGCCGTGCGCGCGACCATCCGGCGATGCCCGGCGCTGGTCGTCACCTCGACGTCCGGGTCGGCGACGAGGTTGAGATACCAGGCCGGATGCCGGTCGGCTCCGCCCTTCGACGCGACGAGCACGATGCGGTCGCCATCGGCGATCGGGGTGGTCAGCATGGCGGACCGCCGCTGCCCGCTGCGTCGGCCTCGCGTGTGCAGTTCGACGACCTCGAGCCGGCCGAGTCGCCAACCGAGCCGGCCCCCGGTCGCGCGGATGACGAGCCGGTGCAGGCCCGCGAGGAACGCGAGCGTGCGATCGCCCGCGACTGCGCCGTCCGCCCCCATCCCCCGAGGCTACGCGCGCCGGCTCCAGGACGCAGCAGCGCGGACGAAGGCCCGGCCCTCGTTCGAGGGACCGGGCCTTCTCCGAGTATCGAGGGAGCGTCGCGCCGGATGCGACACTCCCGGGCTGCCGATACGGGTTACGCCGCGACCGGCAGGTCGGCGACCGTCGCGCGCGGCACGGATGCCACGACGAGCGCACCGTCGACCGCGTCGACCCGCACGGCCTCGCCGTCGCCGAGCGCACCGCTCACGAACAGGTCGGCGATGCGGTCGTCGACCTCGCGCTGGATGAGCCGGCGCAGCGGGCGAGCGCCGTACTCGGGCTCGTAGCCGTGCTCGGCGATCCATGCGACCGCGGCATCCGTCATCTCGATGGCGACCTCGCGCGCGGCGAGCCGCTGCTCGGTCGCGCCGAGCATGAGGCGCACGATCCGCGCGATCTCGGGCTGGGTGAGCTTCGTGAACAGCACGATCTCGTCGATGCGGTTGAGGAACTCGGGCCGCATCGCCTCACGCAACCTGCCCATGACGCGCTGGCGCACGTCGTCCTGCGACGAGAAGCCGTTGGCCGAGGCATCCGTCGATGCGACGAAGCCGAGCGCACCCGACCGGCTCGCGAGGAACTCCGAACCGAGGTTGCTCGTCATGATCACGACGGTGTTGCGGAAGTCGACCGTGCGACCCTGCCCATCGGTGAGGCGACCGTCGTCGAGCACCTGCAGCAGCAGGTTGAACACGTCGGGGTGCGCCTTCTCGATCTCGTCGAACAGCACGATCGAGTACGGATTGCGGCGGACGCGCTCGGTCAGCTGGCCGGCCTCGTCATAGCCGACGTACCCGGGAGGGGCGCCGACCAACCTGCTCACCGTGTGGCGCTCACCGAACTCGCTCATGTCGAAGCGCACGATCGCGCCCTCGTCGTCGAACAGCCGGTCGGCGAGCGCGCGGGCGAGTTCGGTTTTGCCCACGCCCGTCGGTCCGAGGAACAGGAAGCTGCCCACCGGGCGCTTCGCATCGCCCATGCCGGTGCGGTTGCGGCGCACGGCCTTGGCGACCGCGGTGACCGCGTCGTCCTGGCCGATGACGCGCGCGTGCAGCTCGCCCTCGAGGTCCGCGAGGCGCTCGCGCTCGGACTCGGTGAGCCGGTTCACCGGGATGCCGGTGGCCCGCGAGATCACCGCGGCGATCTGCGCCTCGTCGATGACGGTGGCGTTCGCGTCGACGGATGCCGCGGCGCGGCCCGTGGCGGATGCCTCATCGAGCCGGTCCTGCACCTTCTGGATCTCGTCGCGGATGCGCGACGCCTCCTCGTAGTGCTCGGCGGTGACGGCGGCGTTCTTGTCGGCCTCGAGGGTCGCGAGACGCTCGATCAGCTCGCTCACATCGACCTTCACGCCCAGCTTGAGGCGCAGGCGTGCTCCGGCCTGGTCGATGAGGTCGATCGCCTTGTCGGGCAGCACGCGGTCGCTGAGGTAGCGGTCGCTGAGCTCGACGGCGGCGCGGATCGCGGCATCCGTGTACTCGACGCCGTGGTGCTGCTCGTACGCGGGCTTGAGGCCCTGCAGGATCAGCACGGCGTCCTCGATCGACGGCTCGCCGACACGCACCGGCTGGAAGCGGCGCTCGAGCGCCGGGTCCTTCTCGATGGTTCGGTACTCCTTCAGCGTGGTCGCGCCGACGAGGTGCAGGTCGCCGCGCGCGAGGCGGGGCTTCAGGATGTTTCCGGCATCCGTGCCGCCGTCGCCCGAGCCGCCCGCGCCGACGACCGTGTGGATCTCGTCGATGAAGACGATGAGCTCGCCCTTGTTCGCGGCGATCTCCTCCATGGTCTTGGTGAGGCGCTCCTCGAAGTCACCGCGGTAGCGGGTGCCGGCGAGCATGCCGGGCAGGTCGAGCGAGATCACGCGCTTGCCGAGCAGCGCCTCGGGCACGCTCTCCTCCACGATCGCGCGGGCCAGGCCCTCGACGATCGCGGTCTTGCCGACGCCGGCCTCGCCGATCAGCACGGGATTGTTCTTCGTGCGGCGGCTCAAGATCTCGATCGTCTGCTCGATCTCGTCGACGCGGCCGATCACGGGGTCGAGCTCGCCGTTCTCGGCGCGCTCGGTGAGGTCCATGCCGAACTTGTCGAGCATGGGCGTCGCGGATGCCCCTCCGCCGGTGTCGCCCATCGCGTCGGTCGCGTCGTCGACGCCGTCGCCTGCGTGGATGGTCTCGCGCACCTGCTGCGTGAGCGCCTCGGCGGTGACGCCGGCGCGAGCCAGCACCTGCCCGGCGGGGGCGTCCTGGCCGAGGACCAGCGCGAAGAAGAGGTGCTCGGGCTCGATGTAGGTGGCACCCGACGAGCGAGCGACCTGGTAGCTGTGGAACAGCGCGCGGCTCGCGCTCGGGGTGATGGTGGCCGCGTTGATGTCGGCGGTCTCGGTCGCGCGCGGCAGGCGCGCCTCGGTCGCCGTGATGATGCGCTCGGGGCTCGCGCCGATGCGCGTGATCGCCTGCTGCACGCTGTCGTCCTCGACGATGACGCGCAGGATGTGCAGGGCGTCGAGCTCGGTCTGCCCGCGTTCGAGCGCGAACTTGCCGGCGCGCTGCAGGATGCTCTGGGTGCGCTGCGTCAGGAATCGGCTGAGGTCGATCGACCGAGCCTGCCTGGCCTGCTCACCCGCGAGATACCGGGCGAGGAACTCGTCGAACGAGCTCGCGCCGGCTTCGGGGTTGAAGTCTTCGGGCACCAATCCTCCTGGAACTTGAGTGGCGTACGCTCAAGTTCAACGCGGGGGTGGCTGGTGTATTCCCAATCACCTCCCGCGGCATCGCCGACGACTGATTCATGCATACGGGGTGGGTTCAATCCGGGTCGACTAGCGGGTGAAATCGAACAGCGGAGTATCTTGGTCGCGATCCATCAACCCGTGCCCCGGCCCTCGACCGTCCGATCGCCTCCACGACAAGCTCTCGATGCTCATCCCATCATCAGCATCGAACAAGACCGCTACCCGTAGCACAAGACCAAGGTCACCCCTGACCTGGATTCGCCCGTAGTCGTCGGAAACATCCCAGTCCGGGTCTGTTCGCGTGCCAAGAGGTAGAACAGCCGAGAAGCGAACGCGTTGCCCTATGTCGTACTGCGCAACGACGAGTTCTTGGTCGATCGAGTCAGCCTCTACCCGCCCGCGCCACAGCTCGGTCTCGACATCCTCGATCTCGACCTCAATTGGAGGCCGATCAAACCCGAAGGCTTCGATATCCGGCCAGAGCTGATCCTGAAGATCGGACTCGTAGTAGTAGCGCTCGAAAGCTTCGTCCCGAGCAAGCAACACAGCTTCCTTAATGGTGGTTGCCCGCCACGGGAGCGCACCAAGTAGCCACGAAGCCAGATCGCGCGTCAGCTCAACGCTTCCCTTCAGTGGGCCGACCTCGAACGCGAGAGCCTTCGCGAGTCCCACCCCATCCTCCCCCGCGAATGCCCGGTCCGCCGACGCCAATACAACGTCACGTCCATCTCGAGCTAGCTCCACTACGCTCGCCCACACGAGTGAGTCCCTATACCCGCCGCCCTTGTGATCGAACGGCGGAACGCGATTTACTGCGCGGTTGACCAGCTCCTCGTGCGACACTGCAGGCCACTCGGCAACATCGAAGCCCAATACCTCGTCGAATCGTGACTCGAGGTAACTTTCATAGCTGTCCTTCGAGTCGCTAGCGGAAAGCTCGGTCAAGCCGAGCCGACGCCGAGATGAATTTAGTTTCTCGAGATCTCTCGCAAGTGCATCTCGCTCGCGTTCATAGTTGCCAGCGACTTCTCTTAGCACCGAGCGAGGTACAACCACCGTCACTAACGTCTGCCAAATAGCGTGGCTCAAGAGCTGAGCCGTCAGGCCGACTTGCATCCAGTCGCGGCGCACCTCAGTCGCGTCCAACACGATCGTCTTCATACCGGCCCCTTCCCAGTCCGAGTTGATCACCAAGCTCGCAACTACATCGACATATCCAACCGAATGTTGCTACGCGCGAATACGCGCGACCTAAAAGCTTGACAAACTTATTCCTTGGGTGTGAGCTCAGAACGATTCCAATCGAAAGGTCGACTTGAACGCGACGGTCCTATCTTGTTTCAGCGGTCTTGGGGGCCTAGATCTCGGACTAGAAGCGGCAGGATTTGAAACGGTTGGCTGCCTTGAGATCGACGCAGCGGCACGGGTCGCAATGGCACTCAATCGGCCCAGTTGGCAACTCTTGGAGCCATCGAATGTTGTCGCTGCTGGAAAAATATTGCGACCTTCTGATTTAGGGCTCGAGAAGGGTGATCTAACGCTCCTCGCTGGTGGGCCGCCATGCCAACCTTTCAGCAAAGCCGCCCAGTGGGCTGCACCAAAGCAGGGAGTACGGGACGAGCGCGGACAGACCACCGCGGGCATGCTCGATCTGATCGAGCATTTCCTGCCTCGTGCGGTATTGATCGAAAATGTGTCCGGCTACTTGAGTGGGCGGAATAATGCCGCTCCGCTTATTGAGCAGCGGTTCAAAGAGATCAACGCGACGCATGGGACGGCGTACAACCTAAGTTCGTGGGTTGTGAATGCTGCTGATTACGGCGTACCGCAGTACAGACGTCGTGCGGTTGTTATCGCGTTCAGAGATGGATCAGAGCTGCCAGGCACCCTCCCGACCACGCACGCGGACAAGCACGCCACAGCCTGGGATGCGATTGGCGGCGTAATGCCTTCGAATCCTCCGAAGGCGACGGGAAAGTACTCCGATCTGCTTCCGAGCATCCCCGAGGGTGGCAACTATCAGTATTTGACCGCGAGGGGCGCTGGCTCCGAGCACGAAGTCTTCGGCTACCGCACACGGTTCTGGTCGTTTCTCCTGAAACTCTCTAAGAGCCAGCCCGCATGGACCCTTCCTGCTTCGCCTGGCCCCTCAACGGGCCCCTTCCATTGGGAAAACCGTCCTTTGACCGGGACGGAACGGCTGCTCCTTCAAGGTTTTCCTGCCGAATGGAAGCTCACCGGCAACGAACGAGTCGATGCTCGACTCGCTGGCAACGCGACTCCCCCACCACTTGCTGAATCGATGGGCAGATTGATTCTCGCAATGCTCGAGGACCCCTCGCGCGTGCCACATGCTGACACTATCCGCCCGGTGCTCGCGGTACAGCAGCGGGACGCAGCCCCACCTCCACCCCATCCAGCAGCCCCCCTCCCGCTGCGATGGCGGGCGGTCGTAGGCTCAAAGGAGCCGCATCCCGGCCCAGGGCAGGGACCCGGCGGCCACGCTCCAACTGATTTCGAACCTACTGACTCGGAGGTACAAGTTGAAGCGACTTGAAGATCGGATCAATGTTGTTGAACTGGATCTCGACCCAGCAAACCCCCGATTGCCCGAGGAGGTGCAGCATTCAGGCCAAGCCGAGATTCTGACGTACCTATGGGAAAACGACGTGCTCGAAGAACTAATCGACTCCTACCTGACGAACGGGTACTTCGAGAGCGAACCACTCATTGCGCTACCTCCGGCCGACGGCAGGCGTGTCGTGGTCGAGGGCAACCGTCGGCTCGCGGCCCTCATGATCGTCCACCAGCTCGGCCCGGCGATCGAGGCCGGGATTGAACTGGATGGAGATCAGGTCCTCGACCAAGGCCGCCTCGCTGAGCTTGGGTTACTCGAGTTGCCCGTCGTCGAGGCAGAAGACCACGAAGACGTCGCTGCATTCCTCGGTTTCCGCCACATCAGCGGCATGAAGAAATGGAATGCCGAGGCGAAGGCTCGTTGGTTGTTCGAGCAAGTCCAGCAACGACGCCAGACAGCGTCAACGAGAGGCGTCTTCTACGACGTGGGCCGCCAAGTTGGAAGCAACGCCCGAGGCGTGCGCTCGTCCTACATTGCATACGCGGTGATTAGGTATGCGAGAGACATCCTTCACCTTGACAGCAGAGTTGTTGGTTACGTCTCTCGGGAGCGCTTCGGAGTCTGGCTTCGACTACTCGGAACCGCAAATGTGGCGGAGTACATCGGCTTGAGCGATAAGCCGACGATGGACGCAGACGAGATCGATTCCCAGATCGAGGCGCTTAAGGCCGATGAGCTTCTTGAAGTGCTTTCGGATCTCACTCCGCCTACAGCTGGCGGTCGACCTGTCCTTGGTGACTCGCGAGATGTCACCGACTACTCAGATGTACTCGGCAGCGAACCTGCACGGCTCACGATGCGGGAATTCGGCTCTTTGTCCCTAGCAACAGAGATCGCGAGGCAAGGCGAGCTGGCGCCTCGATTGCGACAGATGACCCGCGCCGTTGAACTCCTCACCCTCGATATCAAACGATACGTAGTGGGTGAGGATGAGCTACTTGCGGCAGAGGAACATGCGGCGGCCGCGCGCTCTCTCAAGGGAGCTATTGCCGCCGCGTCCGCTGAGGATGATGAATGACGGTCGGCACCAGTTCGCCAGCACTCGTCGAAGCAGATATCGACCGTTACGGGTCGGATGCGCGTGTAAGTGCGCTGGCAGACTACGTCGAACTTGCAGCGCTCTCAGGTTATCGAGTGACGCGGGCGCGATTGCAAGATCTGATCGTCGACAACGAGTGGGTCCGTCGCCCTACGCGCCGGTATCTGCTGCCAGACGACGTCGAAGATGATCCCGAATCTTGGGCCGATGCCGTCTTTTCAATGCTCAGCGAACGTGAGGCTGTTTTGGGAGACCTGTACCCATTCGTTGAGCAAGGACGCGCACTGAAGCTAAAGACTCCAGGATTCTCCAGGCTCGACTCGCCATACCTAGCGCTGCTCGCTATCACCGTGGTTCATGCATGGGAGCTTCCATGCGCCACGCCGGCAGAGTCGACCCTTGAATCAGTGGTCGCCAGCACACTCGGCCAGTTGGGCATTTCAGCCGTTGGAATCGGTGCAACAGACCGAGGCACCGGGTTCGTCGATGCCCTCGCGTTCGGTGGCGCAGCGCTCGCCTTGCGCCCGATGATCGATCCGCGCCCGCGGAGCAGGTCCGCTAAGGACGCCGGGGTCGACACGCTGGCGGGGGTAGTGTGGCGCGACTATCGTCCCGCTGGACACTGGCTCTTCATCGGTCAGGTCACCGTCGGAAAAAGCCAGAGTTGGCGTGAGAAGTTGAACCAGCCTGATGCACCCCGCTGGGCGAAGTTCTTGCAAGAACCACTCCACCCACAGGTCTTTCTCGCGATTCCGCATCATGCGCAGGACGATCACATCCGTGACTTGATGGCCGGCCAAAGAGGGATCATCATCGATCGCCTTCGGCTCGTCGGTAACAAGCCAGAAAACACTCCAGCAGAGCGCTCACTGATTGAAGCGATGCTTGACGCTAGTGTCACAGGCCCGTGACTTCGAAACGCATCAGCGCAGCATGGGTCGAACCTTCGATGTTGAGGACGTCTAGCCACCCACGAGCACGTCGACTGTCGTCCGAGCACTGATGTAGGCGACTGAGGCAAGCATCCGTACCGCCCACGACCGCGTCAAGTACCGGCTGTCCGTCAACGCGGCTGCCAAACTCAGGCAAGGGGTCGCGCGTTCAATTCGTCGCGCGTCGGCGGGTCGGCGCCAGGCCGAGCGACGGTGACAGCAGCTGCGCGTGCGCTTCGCTTCAGCAGAACCGAAAGCAACTCTGAGTCCCCCAGCGACTCGATACGGCGGAGCGCCACCGAGCCCAAGGCGCCCTCGTTGAGGAGACCGTCGATCAGAGCGGCCATGAAGGTGTCGCCGGCACCGACGGTGTCGACCACGTCGACCTTGATGGCCGGCACTCGGAGTTCGAAGCGCGGCACGACAGCGAGGCATCCGCTCGATCCCAGGGTCACCACCACCAGCGCCGGGCCTGACCGTGACCAGCGTCGCGCGACGTCGGCGATGTCCTCGCCCGGGTGGAGCCACGCGACATCCTCGTCGCTCGCCTTGATCACGTCAGCTCGCTCGATGAGGGACAGCACCCGGCGCCGCACCGCGTCGCGGTCGTCGATGAGGCTCGGGCGGATGTTCGGGTCGTAGGTGATGAGCGCCCGACCGCAGTGCCGATCGACGAGCTCGGCGACGGCGGTCGCACCCGGTTCGAGCGTCGCGGCGATAGAACCGATGTGCAGCGCATCCGCCGTCGTGACGTCCGAAGCCTCGATCCGCCAGTCGAGGTCGAACTCGTAGCTCGCAGCGCCCTGCGCGTCGAGGCGCGCCAACGCCGTCGAAGTTCGAGCAGCGGGAGTCCCCTGCACCGAGACATCCGAGGCCTCAAGCCACGCGCGCACCGCGCGGCCGTGAGGGTCGTCACCGATCGAGGTGAGCAGACGCGGGCTCCGCCCCAACCGCCCGAGCGCCAGGGCGACGTTGGCTGGGCTGCCGCCCGGTGACTCGTCGGTCGAGCCGTCGGCGCGGTGCACGACGTCGACGAGGGCCTCGCCTACAACGAGCACATCCGGCGTTGGCCGCGCGGGCGACGTGTGAGTCGTATCCATCAGTTCACACCGCCGATCTCGCGGATGGTGATGCCGCTGAAGGTCGCCGGCCCGCCATCCGAGTAGAGCGAGATGCCCGTGTCGCCCTCGGCGAAGTGCACCTGCTGCGAGAGGACGGTGTGGCCGGCGTTGACGAAGACCTCGACGCTCTGCGTGTCGACGAAGATGCGCAGGTGCACCGAGCGGGCGCCGGCGTCGATCGGGGCGGCGGCGCGGGTGTACGGCACGAGCGAGAATCCGCTGAGGTCCGACGGCCCGCGGTCGACGTAGAGGTCGGCGCCGTACTTGCCGATGTTCGTGTGGCGGGCGCCGTTCGCCGAACGTCCGACGGAGACGCCGACGTTCGTCGCGGCATCCCAGGCGATGTCGAGTTCGAGCTCGTAGGCGCGACCGGTGAAGGGCAGCACGACACTGCCGTTCACGGTCTGGTTCGGGATCGTCGTGGTTGCGGTGACGTAGTCGGCGAGCGCGTCGACCGGGGTGCTCAGCAGGCTGTACCAGCCGCCTCCCTGCCGCTCGAGTCGCAGCTCGCGCACGATCGAGTTCTGACCGTTGTATCCGTCGGATGCGTCGGTGGGCACGTCGCGGGCGGCGTACTTCCAATTGTTCATCCACGCGATCGCGAGGCGGCGCGTGGTGGGTGCGTCGATCGACGGCCACGTGACGGCGGCGTACCAGTCCCAACCCCAGTCGAGCCACTGCGGGGTGAGGCTATCCGCGATGAACGCCGAGCCGTTCCACGTGCCCATCCAGTAGGCGTAGGTCATCGGCATGCCCACGCCGTAGCCGTCCATGCTCGCGCCGAGCACCCAGTGCGAGGTGCCGTCGCCCGCCGTCATCTCGAACAGGTCCGGGCACTCGATGCCGCCGAGCGCGTGGTTCGGATAGTCGAAGTTGCTCTTCCACGCCCAGTCGACGAGGTTCGGTGAAGTGTAGAAGGCGGCGTACCGCGCACGACCGATGACGCAGACCCACTCGTTGCGAGCGGCATCCCAGTGGATCTTCGGGTCGCGGAACCACTCGGCGTTGTCGATCTCGGCCTGGGTCGTCGCGGTACGGCCATCCGTGTTCACGATGACGGGGTCGGGCAGCGCAGTTAACGTAAAGCCGCCGTCGGTCGACCGGTAGAGGTACTGCTCCTGGTACTTGCGGATGCCGTCGGTCGGCTGCGTTGCGAGCGCGATGACCGCGCCGGCGCCGAAGCCCGCGGTGTTCGCGGTGTCGACGACCGCCGATCCCGACCACACCGGGAAGTCGGGCTGCAACGGCATCACCGTGCCGTGATGCGTGAACGCGACGCCATCGCTCGTGGTGGCGTGGTCCCAGCCGCCGGGGCCGTTGTTCTGGTCGGAGTGCAGGTAGTAGAGCTGGTAGGCGCCGTTCGTCAGGACCGGCCGCTGCGGGTCGCAGAGCCAGCCCGTCGGCGGGGTCATGTGGTAGATCGCGCGCAACGAGGGCAGGGCTCGCGCGGCGAGGGGCGCCGCGGCGCTGCTCATCAAGAGAGCGAAGGCTCCTGCGCCGGCGCCCTGCAGCAGACTGCGTCGTGAGATCGGATGCATCATGATCGGTCCTTTTCCTATTCAGCGGGCACGACGGTGCGCCCGCCGGGTCGAACGGCGGTGGATGGTGCGATGGGTGAGTCAGCCGAGTGCGGCGGAGAGTGCCGGGCTGGCACGTCCTTCGGCGTCGTGCGGTTCTGCGACGGTCAGCGAGAACGGGCCGTGCAGCTCGGTCGCGAGCGTGGTCGCGACCGGGCCGGCGCCGAGCACGACGAGGTTCGAGATCGTCGCCTCGCCGTCGCACGCGAAGACCTCGAGGAGGGGGCCGTCGAGACTCATGAGCAGGCGCAGCGGGCGGTCGCCGTTGTCAGGCAACTCGACCGTGCTCGTCGCCGGAAAGTCTGGATGCACGGCCTCCATCGCCGCCCCGCGCCGCGTGACGCTGAGCACGTTCGACGAGGGGTCGTGCCTCAGCTCGACGAGCGCGTCAGCATAGCCGCGGAACTGCACCCGAAGCGTGCCCGTGCCAGCCGGATCCCACGCCAGCTCGACCAGCGAGTGCCCGCTCAACGTGAACTCGGCGGGCGAGGTCGCGCCGAAGACGGTCGATGGCACCGCGCCCGCGAGCATCTCCCCCACGAACCCCATCGGATGCTGCACGAGACGCACCTCTCCGTCAACGCTCCGCAACGACAACCGCCGTGGCAGTGACATCGCGCCTCGCCAGGGCGACGACGGGAAGGCGGCGGCGTAGCGCCAGTTGCTCATCCAGGCGAGCATGACGGCCTCGCCGCCGGGGGCGCTGTCGAAGGTGACGCCGGCGTAGAAGTCGCGACCGTGGTCGAGGCGCGTGAGCCCGGCGGCATCCGACCGGAACACAGCACCGTCGAAGGAACCGACGACGTAGTGCATCGACGAGCCGTCGGGGTCCGGGTCGTCGCCGACGGGGTTCGTGCTGAGCAGCAGCACCCAGCGCACGTCGTCGGGGTCGCCGTCGACCGCGAGGGGCACGAGGTCGGGGCACTCCCAGACGACGCCCGTCTCGCCGAGCGGGCCGAAGGTGCTGACGTGCTTCCACAAGCGCAGGTCGGGTGACGAGAAGAACAGCACCTGACGGTCGTCGGCCTCGACGGTGAGCATGACCCAGAGTGGTGCGCCATCGGCATCCGTGACCCTGATGACCTTCGGGTCGCGGAACGCGCTCGTGCCGCGGTCGACCACCGGGTTCTGCGGGTCGGAGTGCCACGTGTAGCCGCCGTCGCGACTCGTCGCCAGCGACTGCGCCTGATGGTCGTCGTCGTACGCGCTGGTGTAGAACGCGGTGAGCAACGAGGCATCCGTCTCACCATCGGCCGGCGTCGCCACCACCGACCCCGAGAACACCTGCTCCCCGTCGCGGTACCGCAGCGCCACCTCGTGCTCGGTCCAGTGCCGCAGGTCAGGGCTCGTCGCATGGCCCCAGCTCATGTTGCCCCAGTCGGTGCCCTCAGGGTTGTACTGGAAATACAGGTGCCAGAGGCCGCGGTCGTAGACGAGCCCATTGGGGTCGTTCATCCAGTTGCGCTCGGGGGTGAAGTGGAATCGGGGTCGCGGAACGTGGCCGTTCGTGTCTCGCACGTCGTCTCCAGGGGTGAAAAGTCGAGAAGAAGCCGTCAGATCGAGTGCCGCAGCACCGGCGGGCACGCCACGAGCAGCGGGCCCGTATCGGGTGCGCGGTCGAGTCCGAGCAGCAGTCGAACCCCGGCCACGCCGAGCTCGTAGTGCGGCAGCGCGACGGTCGAGAGCGTGGGGCGCAGGTGGGCTGCGATGACATCCTGGTTATCGAATCCCATCACCGCGACATCCTCGGGAATGCGCAGGCCGTGCTCGCGCAGGCCGTCGTAGAGGCCCATCGCCACCCGGTCGTTGTGGCAGAACACGGCCGTCGCCTTCGATTCGAGCACGGCGGATGTCGCGGCGTAGCCGCCCTCCTGCTCGGGCGCGGCAGGGAACACCAACGATTCGTCGAACTCGATACCGGCCGCGGCGAGCGCGGCGCGGTACCCCGCGAGACGTCCGGTCTGCGCGGGCGACGGCGTGGTCGTGTTGATGAACGCGATGCGGCGGTGGCCGGCGGCGAGCAGCTCCTCGGTGGCCGTGCGGCCGCCCTGCTCCTCATTGGGCACGACCGCGGGCAGGCCGTTGCCGTCGGCGAAGCAGTCGACGAGCACGGTGTCGGTCTGGTGCAGCGCCTCCGGCACCTCGATCTCGCGGTGGTACCAGGTCGAGTAGAGGATGCCGTGCACCTGGTGCTCGAGCATCATCGCGATGGCGTCGTTCTCGGCCGCGGCGTTGCCATCGGTGTTGGCGACGAGCAGCACGTAGCCGTGCTTCCACGCCTCGTCCTGCGCGCCGTGGATGATCTGGCCGGCGAACGGGGTCGTGGCGATCGCGTCGGCGACGAGGCCGATGAAGCGCGAGGTGCCCTGCGACAGCGTCTTCGCGAGCGCGTTCGGCCGGTAGCCGAGCGCGATCACCGCCTCCTGTACGCGGCGCCTGGCGTCATCGCCGATACGGGCCCCCGGCTTGTCGTTCACGACATGCGACACCGTGGCCACCGACACCCCCGCCGCCTTCGCGACGTCGCGCATGGTGACGGCAGCGCCGTTCCGGCCGTGCTCGGAGGTGCTCATCCCTTGGTCGCTCCACTCTCGAGTCCGTTGATCATCGCCTTGTTCAGCACGAGGAAGACCAGCAGCAGCGGCGTCACCGTCACGCACACCGCCGCGAACGTCGCGGTCCAGTCGGTGTTGCCCATCGCTCCGATGTAGTTTTGCAGGCCGAGCGGGATCGTCTTCAACCCATCGGAGAGCACGAACGTGTTCGCGAAGATGAAGTCGTTCCAGATGAAGATGCTGTTCACGAGCACGACCGTGATGATCGTGTTGGCCGACAGCGGGAACGTGATCTGGCCGAAGATGCGGTACGGACCCGCGCCGTCGATCGACGCGGCCTCGTACATCTCGCGCGGGATGTACTCGTAGAACGACGAGAACAGGTAGATCGACATGGGCAGTGAGAACGCCGCGAGCGGGATGATCATCGACAGGTGCGTGTCGAGCAGTCCGACCTGCGAGTAGTCGATGAAGAGGGGCACGAGCGCGATCTGCACGGGCACGATGATGCCGAGCAGGAACACCGCCTTGACGACCCCGCTGAACCGGAACCCGAGCACCTCGAGCGCGTACGCGGCCATCATGCCCGCGACCACGATGAGGACGCTCGCACCGAGCGTGACGATGAGGCTGTTCAGGATGTTCAGCCACAGGTTCCCGGTGTCGAACGCGCGGGCGTAGTTCTCGAGCGTCCACTCGCTCGGCAGTGCGAACGGGTTGCCGCCCGCGAAGTCCGACGCGGTGCGGAAACTCGTGATGAACAGCCACGCGAGCGGGTACACCTGCACGATCACGATCAGCACGATCGTCACCGTCAGGATGGTGCGCTGCACTCGGAGCTTCGGCGAGAGCGAGCGGACGCGTCGCCGTGCCGGCCCGCCCGACCGTGGCGGCTCGGGCTGCGACGGCACTGGGGCGGCCGGGGTGAGGACCGAGGCGGTCACGAGTCATCCCTTCGTCGGAGGAGCAGGAAGATCAGGCCGACGGCGATGAGGCACTCGACCACGATGAAGACCGAGATCGCGCTGGCGTAGCCGTAGTCGGTGTGCACGAACGCCGTCTTGTACATGTACGTCGTGAGCAGCTCCGACGACTGGCCCGGCCCGCCGTTGGTGAGCAGGTACGGGATGTCGAACCCGCGCAGGGCGAAGGTCGTCGCCATGATCGTGGTCGTGATCCACACGGGGCGGATGTACGGGAAGCGGATCCTCCAGAACACCTGCCACCACGAGGCGCCGTCGAGGCGGGCTGCCTCCTCGAGCTCCTTCGGCACCGCGATGAGCGCCGCGTACACGATGAGCATGTAGAGCCCGGTGAAGCGCCACCCCTCGGGGATCGAGACCGCGGCGAGCACGGTGTCCACGTCGGAGAGCCAGGCGTTCTGCAGGTTCTCGAGGCCGACCCAGGCGAGGAGCTGGTTCAGCAGGCCGACCGGCTCGAGCGAGTAGATGCGCTGGAAGAGGAACGCGATCGCGACCGTCGAGATGACGGCCGGCAGCAGGTAGACCGTCTTCACGAGCTCGCGCGCCCGGGGCAGCGCGGTGAGGAGCGCCGCGACGATCAGCGCCCCGCCGAGCTGGATCACGAGGCAGATGGCGAGGTAGCCGAGCGCGTTGCCGAACGCCGTCCAGAAGACGTCGTCACGCGTGAGCATCTTCACGTAGTTGTCGAACCCGACGAACGTCATGTCGGTGATGCCGTCCCAGCGGAACACACTGAGGACCAGCGACTGGATGATCGGCAGCAGCACGGCCACGCCGAACAGGAGGAGCGGTGGAACGAGGAAGACCAGCACCGACAGCTTCGACCGACGCGGCAGCATCGACGTCGACATCGGGCGGGCCCGCCGGGGCGGGCGCGGCTTCACCGCGCCTGCCCCGGTGGAGAGGGTCTCAGCCATCGAGGTTCTCCGTGAGGGTGGCATCCATCGTCTCGATGAACTCGTCGGGCGTGATGTCGCCCTGCACCAGCAGCGTGAGCTCCTGCTGGAGTCGCGTGTTCGTCGCAGGGTCGAGTTGCGTGTCCCACGGCATCGCGATCTTCGGGCCGACCTCGTTCGCCTGTGCGACGGCGCGCGGGTACAGCTCGGTCGCGTTGTCGGGAATGGTGGTCTCGACGTCGGAGGTCGGCGACAGCGCACCGGTCGCGGCGTAGACCGCGGGGTAGCGCTCGAGCGCGAACGCCAGGAAGTCGCGCACGAGCGGGTCGTACGTCTTGGCGTTCACGGCCATGCCGATGCCCGACGGCGTCACGTACTCATGGTCTTCGGTGACCGCGCCGTCGATGGTCGGCAGGGTGAAGTAGTCGACCGAGTCCCGTACGCCGGCGTCGAGCGTGTCGGTGGCGAGGTTGCCGAGCTCCCACGTGCCGATGTTGTAGACCGCGGCCTTGCCCGAGGTGAAGAGCGCCTGTGCGTCGGCGTAGCCCGTCGACGAGAAGCCTTGCTGGAAGCATCCGGCCTGGCCGAGCGAGTACAGCCACTCGGCGGCGGCCCTGCCGGCCGGGTCGGCGAACGACGCGTCGCCGGTCTTCAGCTGCTGCACGTACTCCGGGCCTGCCATGCGGAACGGGTAGTACGCCATGTACCGCTCGAGCGGCCACTGGTCCTGGCCGTCGAGCGCGATCGGCGTGACGCCGTTCGCGCGCAGCGCTTCGCACATCGCGGGGAAGTCGTCGAGCGTTGCCGGAACCTCGACGCCCGCCTCGGCGAGCAGGTCCGTGTTGTACCAGAAGAACTCGAGCTGGAACTCGAACGGCACCATGTACAGCGAGCCGTCGTCGAAGCGCTGGTAGTTGAGGGCAGCCTCGCGGTAGGTGTCCGAGAGGTCGAGGTCGTCGAGCAGCGCGTCGACGTCCATCATCTGACCCTTCTTCGCCAGCTTCTGCGCGAAGGGCGTGGCATCCGTGTCGAAGAGCTCCGGCAGCTTGTTCGCCGCGGCCAGGGTTTCGTACTTCTGGATGTACGACGGGCGGTCGGGGGTCGTGACGAGGTTGAGCGAGAAACCGGGGTGCTCGTCGGCGTACTCGTCGGCGATCTGCTGCATCGCCGTGATCACCCCTCCGTCGGCCGGGCGCGAGAGCAGCCAGGAGATCTCGCGGGGCACGATCTCGCCCTCGGGGTCGACGTCGGTCGGGTCGGCGCCGCCTGCGGCTCCGCCCGAGCATCCCGTGAGCACGAGTGCGGCTGCGGCGGCCGTGGCGGCGGCTGCGAGGAAGCCTCGCCTGCGCGTCGGAGTGGACATGGGCTGAATCTCCTTTGATCGAACTGCAGGGGTGGTGCGTGTGCGGTGGTGCGGTTGCGTGGTGATTGCTAGGTGGTGATGGAGGTCATGAGATCGTCGGCGTCGAGTGCGTCGACGGCGATGGCGGATGTCTCGGTTTCGTCGCGTGCCGACAGCGTGAACTCGTCGACCGTGACGCTGCCTTCGCCGACGAACGCACCGACGCGGCCACTGACGCGGTCGTACAGCCTCGTGCTCAGCACGGTGGCGTCATCGAGAGTCGCGACGCAGAGATCGCCGTCGACGATCACGTCGAGCTCGTGCACCCCGGCATCGAGGCGGCAGGGCCGCTCGAGCTCGACCGCGAACGGCACGTCGCCCGAGATCTGCCACTGCTCGGTGCCGGTCGACCGTCGCGGCCACCGGTCGAACACGAGGCGACCGCGTTTCGGCTCGAGCCTGAGCGCATATCCCTCGTCGCCGTCGGCACTGGCACGGAGCAGCACGCCGACCTCGGTCGTGCCGTCTGCGATGTCGAAGCGCGCCCGGAGGCGGAACGACGACGGTGCGTCTTCGGCGCTCAGGGTGTCGCGGTACCCGTCAGGGGCGGAGAGCACAGTGCCCGCGGCGATCGGGTCGCTCGGCTCGGTGAAGAGCTCGCGGAACTCGACCGCCGGATGGAAGGCGAGTGTTCCGTCCTCGCGCTGCTCGGCCTCGAGTACCGACATCGTGCCGGCCCACTGCCAGGCACCATCGTCGCTCCCGGCTTCGCGCGATGCGATCCAGCCGAAGAACAGACGGCGGCCGTCGCGCTCGGCCGACTTCGCCGCGTAGAACGCGCGGCCGTCGAGGGAATCGAACTCGGGCGTGATCCACGGTCCCCGCAGGCTGCGCGACATCCGGTACCGGGTGGTGAACGTGTCGCTGAACTCGGAGTAGACGAGGTACCACCAGTCGCCGATGCGGAAGACCTCGGGGCATTCGTGCGCGAGGTAGCGGCGCGGGTCCCAGAACGGTTCGGAAGCTGCCCAGTTCGTGAGGTCGGTCGACGTGCACTGCGCGATGACGCCGCGGCGACGCGCAGGACCGGCGGCGTGGCGGGCGGTGATCAGCATGCGCCAGAGCTGCGCCTCGTCATCCCAGAAGACGTACGGGTCACGCCAGTCTGCGGTCTCGTATCCGGCGGTCGCGCCGAACGTGTCGGCCGGATGCCGCTGCCACGACGCCATGCCGTCAGTGCTGGTCGCGTGCATGACGAGCTGCAGCGGCAGGCCGTCGGCTCCGGTGTTGAGCGGGTTCTGACCGGTGTAGAACGCGTGGTGCACGCCGTCGGCGACCACGATGCTGCCCGTGTAGATGTTGAAGTCGTCGGCCGCAGGGCCACCCGAGGCGATGGCCTCGCCGGCATCCGTGAAGTCGACCAGGTTCGAGGTGACCACCCGGCGCCAGGGCATGCCTTCTTTCGGAGTCGAGCGGGTCTCGTGCAGGTAGAAGAGGTGGAACACCCCGTCCTCCTGCCACGGGATCACGTCGCCGATCCACGCGCCGTCCGGCTGGTACAACCCTCGCTGGTCCATCGTCACCTCAATTGGTTAATCGGTTACGCAGGACCATACCCGACGATTTCGCGTTGGTCAAACGGTTAATCACCGCGAGGCACCAGCCACCCTCACGGGTCACTCCGCCGACGCCGACCGGTGGCCGCGGCAAGGGCGCGCGCGTAGATTGGCGGCGAGCGAGGGGGCTTGCGTGAGCATCAGCCGTGTTTCGACCGTTTCAGACACCCGACGCAGGGTGATGGGCCCGGGCCGTCGTCGACGCCGATCCGCAGTCGTCCTCGCCGTCGCACTCTCGTCGAGCCTCGCCCTCAGCATGGCGCCGCAGGTCGCAGGAGCCGCCCCGCCCACGCTTTCGACCAGCGTCGTGCAGGAGGGGTTGAGCATCCCGTGGGACGTCGCCTTCCTGCCGAACGGCCACATGCTCGTCACCGAGCGGGCCGGACGGGTGCGCGTCTATGCGAGCGGCTCCCCCGGCGCCGCGCTGATCCGGACGGTCACCATCCCGTCGGTGCGCGCGGAGGGCGAAGCCGGATTGATGGGCATCGCCGTCGACGTCGATTTCGCCGCGAACCCCTACGTCTACGTGTGCGGCTCGCGGCAGTACTCAGGCAGCGGCGGATGGAGGAACCAGCTCCTGAGGTACCAGGTCCTCGCCGACGGCAGTTGGGGTGCCGAGACGGTGCTGCTGGGCGGCATGCTGGCCAACACCATCCACAACGGCTGCGCCGTCGAGATGGACCGGTCCAGGAAGCTCTGGGTCGGCATGGGCGATGCGAACACCACGTCCCTCGCGCAGGACCGGAACAGCCTGAACGGCAAGATCCTGCGCCTGAATGCCGACGGCAGCGTTCCCGCCGACAATCCCGTCATCGCCGGCACGCGGAACGTGGTCTACTCGATGGGCCACCGGAACCCCCAGGGCATCGCCATCCGTGCCGGGACCGACCAGGTCTTCGCCGTCGAGCACGGCCCCAGCGTGAACGACGAGATCAATCGCATCGACGCGGGCGGCAACTACGGGTGGCCCTGCAACACCGGCGCTGCGACCGGCCCGTGCGGCTCCTCACCTTCGACGATCGGGGCGATCTGGGCGTCCGGCGGCTCGACGATCGCGACATCCGGTGCCGCCTTCGTCGGCGGCACGCAGTGGGCGGATCACACCGGCGACCTCTTCGTGGGCACGCTCAAGGAATCCGACGTCCGCCGGTTCACGATCAGCGGCGACGGCACGAACGTGAGCGGCAGCCAGGTCTTCTTCGACACCGCCTGGGGACGGATCCGCGCCTCGACGCTCGGACCGGGCGGGCAGTTGTACCTCACCACCTCGAACGGCAGCAACGACCGGGTGATCCGCGTTCGACCCGCCGCGACATCGGTCACCCGGGTGGCCGGCGCCGACCGTTACGCCACCGCGGCGTCGCTGAGTCGGAGCGCCTACCCCTCCGGCGTCACCGACGTGGTGATCGCCACGGGATCGGACTTTCCCGACGCCCTGGCCGGGAGCGCGGTCGCCGGCATGCGCGGTATGCCGATCCTCCTCGCCGGCGCGAACACCCTGCCCGCCGAGACGGCGGCCGAACTCGACCGCCTCAACCCCCAGCGCATCTGGGTGCTGGGCGACACGAACGTGATCGGCGAGACGGTGCGAACCGCTGCGGCCCAATACGCGTCAACGGGGCAGGCCACGCGCGTGGCGGGAACCGACCGCTTCGAAACCGCGGCCGCGATCAGCAACCGCTGGTACGCGCCCGGCGTCCAAGCCGTCTTCATCGCGGTCGGGACCGGGTTCGCCGACGCGCTCGCGGCGGCTCCGGCAGCCGCGCGGATCGACTCCCCGCTGCTCCTCGTACATGGCGACGCCATCCCCGCCGCGACCGCCGTCGAATTGCGACGCCTGCAGCCGCAGGGCATCTACGTGCTGGGCGGACCCGTCACGATCAGCCCGACGGTCGCGTCGCAATTGGACGCCTACACCGGCGGACAGGTCGTCCGGCTGGCCGGCGCGGATCGATTCGCGACGGCCGAGGCGATCAGTCGCCGGTTCTGGGACAAGGCACCGGCCGCGTACGTCGCGAGCGGCAGCAACTTCCCCGACGCACTCGCCGGGAGCGCGATCGCCGGCACCCGAGACCTGCCGATGCTGCTCTCCCCATCCGGCGACGTCTCGTTGTTCACGGGGCAGGACCTCCTGCGGCTCTCGCCGACTCAGGCGATCATGCTCGGCGGGCCGCCGACGCTGACGACCACGGTGGAAGCGCAGTTGCGGAGGCTCCTCGCCGCGCCGTAGTCCGCACATGCCGGGCAGGGATCGTCACCCCTCCACGAGCGGATGCCCCACGACCTCGGCGAGCGCGTGCCCGATGTGGACGGCGGGCTCGGTGCACTCGCCGGTCGTCCGCCCGTCGGGCAGCACCTCCGACCCCTCGGGGCACTCCCCCGACTTGATGTCGCTGTCGGTCATGACGATGAGCGTGGTGCCCGATTCGAGGTGGTGCTGCAGCACGGTGTTGAAGCCGGGCATGGTGCCGTCGTGGCCGTACCATCCGAGCGCCAGTCCGAGGCCGAGGCCGTAGGCGCGGGCGGGAGTCTGCGGGGCATCCACGCCTTCGCCTGCGTAGACGGGGATGCTGAAGTCGAACGAGTCGATGCGCTGTTGCTGCCACTCGGGCGCGAGCAGGCCGTCGCCGGTCGCGATCGCCTCGCTCCAGGTCAGCAGGTCGTCGCGGTCGGAGATGATGGAGCCCGCCGTCCACCCCCACGACGGGTTCCAGTCGGTCGTCTCGACGGGCACGCCGTCGGTGACGCCCTGCAGGGTGAACCCGCGGGCGTGCGGCTCGGGGAACGAGGCATCCGTCGGGAAGATCGTGCCGTCGAGCGCCATCGGGCCGATGATCTGCTCCTCGAACACGTCCTCGATCGGCTGCCCCGTGACCTGTTCGATGACCAACCCGAGCAGGATGGTGTTGGTGTTCGAGTAGAACGTCTTGGTGCCGGGTGCGAACATCGGCTCCTGTCCGCGCACGATGTCGACGAGCTCCTCGGGCGTCCAGACGTGGTTCGGGTTGGTGAACAGCTCCTGCTCGAATGCCGGGTCGAACGTGTACGACGGGATGCCGCTGCGCATCGCGCCGAGCTCGAACAGTGTGGCGTCGCCGTTCGGCATGCCCGGCACGTACTGCTCGATCGGATCGTCGAGCGAGAGCTCGCCGCGCTCGGCCAGCTGCAACAGCGCCGTGACGGTGTACGTCTTGGTGACGCTGCCGACGCGATGGTTGAGGTCGGCCGTCTGCGGCACGGATCCGTCCCAGTCGGTGAAGCCGACGGTCGCGGCCCACGTACCCTCGGGCGTCCGGACCGCCATCACGGCACCGGGAGAACTGACGCCCTCGAACGCCTCGGATGCCGCAGCCGCGAGCTGCTCGCCGAGTTCGGCGCCGAGGCCGTCTTCGACGACGGTGAGCGCACCATCGGATGCCTCGGCCGTCGCGGTGCCCGTCGGCGACGGGTCGTCGGCCGGCCCGGCGCACCCGGTCGCGGCGACGACGACGAGCCCGCCGAGCGTCAGGGTGAGCAGGGCGGTGCGGATGGTGCTCGGCATGTCGGTCCCCCATCGATCAAGCCCGGGCTGCCCTCACTCTAGTGGGACGACACTCTCCGGATAGGTCGTCGGTCGGGGGAACGCCGGGTGTCCACCCCCTTCACGCGATCTCGATGAACTGGAAGCCTGTGCCGGAGCGGCATCCGCTCATCGACGAGTTCCGGAGGAACCCATGACCGTACGGAAGACCTATCCGTCACTGCGCACCGCCGACCTCGCGACGGCCGAGGTCTGGTACACCAAGCTGCTGGGACGGGGCCCCGACCATCGACCGATGGCGACGCTGGTGCAGTGGGAGCTCTCCGACGGCGGCGGCGTGATGCTGTTCGCGAGCGAGGAGTTCGCGGCGAACGGCGCCCTGTTCGTCTACGTCGACGACCTGGATGCCGAGCGTCGCAGGCTCGCCGAGGCGCGCATCGAGATCGGCGAAGACCTACTGGGCGACTACTCCACGCTCGCGCAGGTGCGCGACCCCGACGGCAACCTCGTCACGCTGGCGAGCCCGCCGGTCCGGCCGTTCCCGCCGGCCTGAGACCCGAGCGCCGATCCGCTTCGTGCTACGCCGCGCGGCAGCTGACGCACTCCTCCTCCACAGGTGCGTCGCGGGCGAGTTGTCCACATATAAATCCCAGATCAATGCTGGTTTATGGGCGCGACCGGATGTCGGTGGGTCGGGGCATGATCGAAGCATGAGAGGGACACCCGCAGCGCACGAGCCGGTCGTGGCCGAGCCGGTCGCTGTCGAGCCGGTCGGGCACGAGTCGGATGCGCAGAGGTCGGAAGCGCTCGAGCCGGTTCCGCACGGGCCGGTTGCGCCCGGCGCGGGGCTCGACCCGGTCTCGCGAGCCGCGGGTGACGCACTGCTCTCCCTCGAGCGCGACATCGCCGCGCTGCGCGAGACGTGGATCGACGCCATGCCCGCCTGGGGCGCCGTCAGCGGTTCGGCGCAAGTCGAGGTCGAGCAGATGAGCGACACCGGGCTCGTGCGGGTCGTCGATGTGCTCGCCCGGGTCCGGCGCGTCGCCGAGGGGATGCTCGCGCGCGTCGCCGCCGAGGTCGCGAAGCGTTCCGGGCCTGAGTTCGGAGAGATCGGGCTGGCGAAGGCGAACGGCTTCCACAATCCGTCCCGGCTGATCGCGGCATCGACCGGAGCATCCCGTGCCGACGCGATGCGGCTGCTCGCCGTCGGCACCGCCGCCGCCGGGCGCCGCAAGTTCACCGGCGAGTACCTCCCGTCGAGGCATCCGCACGTCGCGGCCGCAGTCGACCAGGCGGCGATCAGCATCGAGGCGGCGGCCGCGATCGTGTCGATGCTCGAACGGGCATCTGCGCGCGCCGATGCGAGCCGCATCGATGTCGTGGAGACCGCACTCGTGGGCCTCGCGAGCCGAGTGCCGCTCGAAACACTGATGCGAGGCGTCCGCGAGGCCGAGGCGCGACTCGATCCCGACGGCGTCGAACCCCGCGAAGACCTGCTGCGCATGGATCGATCTCTGACGATTCGCGAAGACGGCAACGGCATGGTGCACCTGCGCGCCCGCCTCGATCCGGAGAGCGCGGCGCCGGTCAAGGCGGCGATCGAGTCGCTCGTGACCGATGCGCTGCGCCGGCGGGAGCACGCCGGTGCCGCCACGGCGGACCACGACGCGACCGGCACCGGCACCGGCACCGGCACGGCCGGCACCGCGAGCAGAATCGGTGCGCCCGGAGCCGTCGTCGACGACCGGCGGACGATCCCGCAGTTGCAGGCTGACGCGCTCGCCGCGCTGGCCCGCCATGCCCTCGGGTGCACCCAGACCGCCACGCCGCTCGCGAAGACGACGGTCGTGGTGCGCGTCGATCTCGACGACCTCGTCAGCGGGCTCGGGCAGGCGTCGATCGACGGCATCGACCAGCCGATCTCGGCCGCCACCGCCCGGCGCATGGCCGCAGACGCCGAGTTCATCCCCGCCGTGTTCGGCGGCACGAGCCTCCCGCTCGACCTCGGGCGTGCCGCCAGGCTGTTCACCAAGGGCCAGCGACTCGCCCTCGGCGAGCGCGACGGCGGATGCGCCTCGTGCGGGCAGAACATCGCCTACGTCGAGGCCCACCACATCGACTGGTGGGAGCGTGACACCGGCCCGACCGACCTGGCGAACGGCGTCCTGTTGTGCAGCTTCTGCCACCACATGGTGCACCGCGACGGATGGGAGATCCATGCGAGCCCGAACGAGGTGTGGTTCATCCCTCCCCCGCACATCGACCCGGCACAGGTTCCGAGACTCGGCGGTCGCGCACGCTTCACGATGCCGAGGACGCAGGCGGCGTGACACGTGCCGTCGCGCCCGCGAGCCCGCGGCATCCGCCCTCAGACGAGCATGTCCATCGCCACCTCGACCAGGACGAAGACCCCGAACGCGAGCAGCAGCGCGCCGCAGACCGCCTCGAGCACGGCCCGCGGCTTCGGCTGCAGCAGGTGGGTGCGCGCCCACCCGGCCAGGATCGAGACGACGCTGAGCCAGATGATGCCCCACGCGGCGTGGATGCCGCCCAGCAGGAGACCGAGCCACACCGTGAGGCTCTGGCCGATGAACAACCCCGGCATGACCGAGAGGTAGAACACGCCGATCTTCGGGTTCAGGAGGTTCGTGGTCAAGCCGGTCGTGAAGGTCCGCAACCGCGCCGCCGGCGATGCCGGGCGCCGGCGCTCGACATCCGAACCGGCATCCGCATCCGTCGCCCCCGCATCGAGCCCCTCGGATCGCGACGCGCTTCCCCACATCTGCACAGCGGCGACGAACGTGCGCACCGCGAGGTATCCGAGGTACAGGCCTCCGCCGATCGCGATGACGTTGTACGCGAGCGGGAACCGCACCAGCAGCAGCGCCACGCCGAGCCCGGCGAGCCCGGCCCACACGACGACGCCGCAGACGATGCCGAACGCCGCGACCACCCCCGCGCGCCAACCGTCGCGGAGGCTGGAGCGGATCACGAACACCGTGTCCGATCCGGGCGCCAGCGTCATCGCCAGAGCGAGCCACGTGAATGCGATGATGCCGGCGCTCGGGTCGGAGGTCATTCGGTCATGCTGGCAGTGCGCGACCGGTCGACCCCGCGGAAAGACGGACACGACCGCGCGAGATCACGCCAAGCACGTGTTCGCCCCCTGTTCCTCGGGCCGCGCGATCAGCCCCGGGCCGATCGTCCGGAGGCCTGGATTAATACGCATATAGGTGCGTATACTCGCGGCATGCCACGACGACGGCCGGGAGTACTCCTCCCCATCGAGCTCGCGATCCTCGACGCGGGGCTCACGATCCAGCCGCGCGAGGGGTCGTTCTTCGGCTTCGCGCTCGCGCGCACGCTCGCCGAGACGCAGGGCTCCGAACTCCTCGCTCACGGCACGTTGTACCGGGCGCTGAACCGAATGGATGCCGCGGGATTGCTCGAATCCGAGTGGGAGGCGCCGGAGTTGGCCGAGGCCGATGGGCGGCCGCGCCGGCGACTGTACCGGGTGACCGGAGTCGGCGAGGCCGCGTTTCGACAGGCGGTCCGCGCCGGGCAGCGAGGCGCCGTGACCGGGGAGGCGCTCGCATGACCTCCCCGGGCGCACGCAGGCCCGCCCCGGGCGCGCGCACGCCCGCTCGCGCCGACCGCGCCGTCGAGCGCGCAGCGCGCGCGACGCTCCGCTGGTCGCTGCGGTACACCGACGGTCTCGACCCGCTCGTCGCGTCCGACCGACGGCAGGAGATCCTCTCCGACCTGCACGAGCACGCGGCCTGGGCGAACGAGACCGGCATCAGCTCGCGGACGGCCGCCCGATCGATCCGAAGCCGGATGCTGCGCGGCATCCCCGCCGACATCGGCTGGCGCCGTGCGCAGCTGACCGGCCGGGAGAGCCCCGCCCGGTCGAATCTCTTCCCGATCGAGGGCCTGATGCTCGCAGCCGTCGCACTCGTCGGCGTCGTGCAGATCGCCGTCGGCGGGTTCGTCGCGTTCCGGCAGGTCCGCGCCCTGCTGATCGGCGATATCGGCTGGGTTCCGACCTCCGCCGCATTCACCATCGCACTCGGCGCGATCGCCGTCGCCGCGACCGCGGTGCTCGCTCACCGGCGATGGCGAGCGTGGGGCGCCCCGGTGCTCGCCCTGACCGGATTCCTGATCTTCGCGCAGAGCATCGAGACCCTGTGGTTCCTCAGCGCGAGCGCCCTCGTGGTGATCAATCGCCTGACGTGGTGGGAGCCGGCAGCCTATGCGGTCGGCCTCGGAGTCGCGACGCTGTGCCTGGCAGCGACGGCGCAATGGGCCGATGGCAGACGCTCCGACGCGAGCGCGACGATCGGAGAGGCATCCCGATGAACGCCGAGTTCGACATGCAGGGCCTCCTCGACGACGAGCAGCGGCGCGAGGAGGAGAATCGCGGGCAGCGGCGCACCCGGCGCCATCGCCTCACGCTCGTGGCGGGCGTCGTGGGAGCCGTCGTGGTCCTCGGAACCGGCGGGGTGCTGACCGCGGCCGCGGTCTCCACACTCACCGAAGACCCCGCGATTGCCACGACGGCCGCCACTGTCGACCTCCCGGCGCCGACAAGCCAGGCGGCGACAAGCCAGGCGCCGACGCCGTCCGCCGTTCCGACGCCCGCGCCCGCGGCGGAAGGAGCCATCCCGCCGACCGCGGCACCGGCGGAGGCATCCGATACTCCCCTGGCGGGATCCGAGCAGCCCGCACCCGGCGGCATCGGCACCATCCTCGGATACACCGTGTACGACGAGACCTCCGACCTCGACCTGATCCCCCGCCCCACGCCCGAGTTCGCCGAGGAGTGGCAACTCGACCACGAGACGTCCCTGATGCAGTCACACCTGGACGCGGTCTGCATGGCCGAGAAGGGCTTCAAGGCGGCATACGTGCTCATGTGGCAGACCTGGGAGGCGGAGGAGCCGGGGCGCGCCATGCAGGTGCTCGACGAACTCGACGCGCTCAACGGGTCCCGGGACCCGGCCTGGATGGAGGCGATGTACGGCCCCGACGACCAACCGCTCGGCGAGGACTACGACTGGCGGCAGGCCGGATGCCACGGGGCATCTGTGCACGCCACCGGCATGGACGACGCCAACTGACCGACGCCGAGTGACCGACGCCCCCCGAACTGGAGCGCGACACCACTCGCGCCGCCGCGTACTGTCGCACGCGGGGGGAGCTTCGCATGCGGGGTTCGAAGCCGGCGGTCGCCGGGTCGAGCGCGTCGGCGGTCGCGATCATCGTCGCGCTCGCCGTCGCGCTCCTGGGCGGATGCGTCGGCGAGACGTCGAACCCCGCGTCGACTCCTCCCCCGTCGGATGCCGCGGTCGCGTCCGCAGCCCCGTTCGACCCGGCCCTGCGCGAGCAACTCGACACGGTGCTCGACGAGGGATTCGAGGCATCCGGCATGCCCGGCGTCGCCGTCGGACTCTGGATCCCCGGCCACGAGGAATGGGTCGCGACCAGGGGCGTGTCCGACGTCGACGCCGAAACCCCCATGGACCGGGCGAACCAGTCCAAGATCGGCAGCATCACGAAGACGATCGTGGGACAGGCTGCGCTCCAGGTCATCGGCGACGGCTCCGCCGGACTCTCGCTCGACGACACGATCGATCGCTGGTACCCCGACTTCCCCGAGGCCGGCGACATCACCGTGCGCATGCTCATGAACATGTCGAGCGGCATCGGCGAGCCCGGCCAGGCGCAGCTCGACCGCATCTGCGGCGACCCGTACTCCATGATCACGCCCGACGAGATGATCGCGATCGGCGCGACCACCCCGCGCGCCGACTTCGCACCAGGCGAGGGCATGACGTACTCGGGGTACAACACGTTCCTCCTCGGGCGGATCCTCGAGCAGACGACCGGGAGCGAACTCGGCACGCTGATCGAGGATCGACTCCTGATGCCGCTCGGCATGACCCGCAGCCGCTTCGCCCCCGATGCCGTGCTCGACGACCCCTTCAACCACGGGTACTCCGAGTTCTGCCCGCTGTGGCCCAGGCCCACCGACACCACCGACTGGACCAACCACGAGTCGTGGGCCGCCGGGGCGATGCTGTCGACGCTCGACGACCTGCATCTGTGGGGCCTCGCGTTCGGCGAGGGATTCGGGCTCAGCCCCGAGTTGCGCGCCGCACGCATCGAAGATCGTGCACCGGTCGAGGTCGCTCCCGGGTACTGGTACGGCCTCGGCGCCAACGTCCACCTCGACCCCGAATCGGGATGCCTCCTCGACCTCAACCACAGCGGCACCGAGCCCGGCTACGGCGCCCACGTGCAGTACTTCGAGGGATCGGGCGCTGTGCTCGCCCTCATCGGCAACGGCGACGGCGGTACCGGCCACGCGTTCAACGAGGTGCTGCTGCCGATCGTCCAAGCACTGCCGGAGTCGGTCGCGGCGACGTCGAGCACCGCCTGCGTCAGCGGGTGACGGGCTCGCGCTCCGCGGCGACCGACCGCACCGCGTCGAGCACGGCCTGCAGCGCCGGCGAATCGGCCTGACTTCGACGGTGCACGGCCGACACGCCGCGCGTCGACACCGGTCGCGCGGTCGGAACAGCGACGAGATCCGGATGCAGCGGCGGCCGCCCCATGCGCGGCACCAACGCCACGCCGAGCCCCGCACGCACGAGTTCGAGGTGGTTCTCGAACTCCATCGACTCGTGCACGACGCGCGGCGCGTTCGACACTCCGTCGAACAGGCGGCGGAGCCATTGGCGGCAGATCGTCGAGTCGAACGTCGCGATCCACGGCTCGTCGGCGAGGTCGAGCGGGGTCAGTTCGAGTGCACCGGAGAGCGCCAGCGGATGTTCGCGCCGAAGGATCACGTCCGCGACATCCGTGAACAGCGGCGTCTCGATCAGGTGATCGGGCATCGCGAGTGCGACGCCACCCCAGCGGTGCACGATGCCGAGGTCGCGCTGCCCCGACGCGACCAGCGCGATGGTCTCCCACGGCTCGCTCTCGCGCAGCGGCGTGCGCAGGTCGGGGTGTCCGTCGCGCAGGCGCGGCAGGACGTCGACGAGCAGTCCGCGCACCGCGGTCGAGAACGCGCCGATGCGCACCTCGCCGGTGATGCGCCGGCGCGCGTTGCCGCCGGCTCCGTCGGTCGCGACGCCGCCGGCGAGGTGCAGGTCGGCCTCGAGCCGTTCGAGGTCGGCGAGCACCGACGCCGACGAGGTCACGAGGTGGCGGGCGGCATCGGTCAGCACGACACCGCGACCGACGCGCTCGAGCAGCGCGACACTCGTGCCGCGTTCGAGCCGCTTGATCTGCTGCGACACCGCCGATGGCGTGAACCCGAGCGCGTCGGCCGCGGCCGCGACGCTGCCGTTCGTCGCCACCGCACGCAGCGCGACCACCGCTTCGAGATCGATCATGCAGCAATGCTACCGAATCAGGCGCAGAAATGATCGCTGGTGTTTCCGGATGCTGCGCCGCACGCTGGAGACATGACGAGACGCGACATGCTGCTGGCCGCTGCCGTTGCCACGCTCTGGGGCTTCAACTTCGTCGTGATCGACTGGGGCATGGCCGGCATCCCGCCCCTGTTCTTCGTCGCCGTGCGGTTCGCCGTCGTGGCCCTCGCCGCGATCGTGGTGCCGCGCCCGCTCGCGAACTGGAAGACCGTCGTCGGCGTCGGCCTGTTCATGAGCCTCGGCCAGTTCGGCCTGCTCTACACGTCGATCGCGCTCGGACTGCAGCCCGGCATCGCCGCCCTGCTGCTCCAGGCGCAGGTCGTGCTCACGATCCTCGTCGCGGCGCTCGCGCTGCGGGAACGCCCGACGCGCCTCCAGGCCGTCGGCGTCCTCGTCGGCACCGTGGGCCTCGGCATCGTCGCCCTCGGCCGCGGCGGCGACGCGCCCGCCCTCGCCGTCGTGCTGTGCCTGCTCGCCGCACTGTCCTGGGCGATCGGCAACGTCATCTCACGGCACGCCGGCCCGGTCGCCCCGGCCGCACGCTTCGGCGCGCTCTCGCTCACGGTGTGGTCGTCGCTCGTCGTACCGCTCCCCGCGCTCGGCCTCTCGGCGCTCATCGAGGGACCCGACGCGATCGCCGCAGGCATCGCGGCGTTCGGCTGGCGCCCCATACTCTCCACCCTCTACACCGCGGGCCTGTGCACCCTGATCGGCTACGCGATCTTCAACGCCCTGCTGGCGCGCAACCGGTCGGCGTCGGTGGTGCCGTGGGTGCTGCTCGCACCCGTCGTGGCGATGGCCTCCGCCGCCCTGCTGCTCGGACAGGTGCCGAACCTGTGGGAGACGGTCGGCGGGCTCGTGCTCGTCGCCGGAGTGTTCGTTGCGAACGCGCCCGGGCGGCGGCGCAGACCGGCCTCGCCGGCAGCGAACCCCGACCGGATCGCCGCCGACCCTCCCCGCTCGGCCGCGACCGGCGTACCGTGACCCTCGACGGCGCCCCCGACCCCAACCGGTCGGCGCAGCGTCGGGGAGGAGGCATCCGATGGCGCGCACCCCGATCGTCTACGAGACGACGCACCGCATCGCGTTCTCCGAGCTCGACCCGTTCCAGCACATGAGCACGGGCAACTACGCGAAGTACTTCGCCGACCACCGTATGGAGGGGCTCGCAAGGTACGCCGGCTGGGACCTGCCGACGCTCGGCAGCCTCGGCTTCATGACCTGGGTTCGACGCATGGAGATCGACTTCGTCCGCCCCGTCGGCGCCGACCAGCAGGTCACGATCACGTCGTTCGTGCGCGAGTTCCGCGGGACCGACGCGTTCATCGAGTGCACGATGTCGGATGCCTCGGGCATCGCCCTCGCACGATGCGTCATGGTCGTGGCGCATGTCGACGGAACGACCCGGCGAGCGTCCGACTGGCCGCCGGAGCTGCAGGCGCTGTTCTTCGAGCCGGCTGACTGAGATCTCGCCGCGCACCTGCCCGATCGGGCACGCATCCGTGCGCGGCCGCTGGCCTTCCGGCTGTTCCGGCCGCGGCGAGCCGCACGCAGGCTCGACCAGAGGTGTTCGATGGCTCGCACGGTGCAGGAGGTCCAGGCCGATCAGGCCGGCTCCGCCCGCAAGCCCTCGGCCGACGCCTCGGAGCGGTCGGCCGCGCCGACGGATGCACTCGCGATCGCGCTCGCCGATCGTCGTCTGCGGCCGCCGCCCGGCGCGGTCGCCGCGCTGCAGCGCTCGGCGGGAAACGCCGCGGTCACGCGACTGCTCGGCGCGCCGTCACCGCGGCCGCGGCTGCGACCGACGACCGCTGATCGACCGCCGACCGCGTCGACCGGCCGGCCGCCGTCGGCGCCGGCGACCGTCCCCGTGGCGGCCTCGACCGCGCCCCCGGCGGCGGAAGTCGCGACCGAGGCATCCGCCGGCGCCGAGGCATCCGTCGTCGAGGCATCCGTCGGCGCGGGGGCGCACGCGCCCACCGCGCCCGTCGGGACCGCCGCGATGGCGACCGGCGCGGCCGCCGCTCCCGCCGTTGCCCCGAACACCACCGGCGGTGTCGTGCAACGCGACGACGAGGAGGACTCCGGCTTCATCGCCTCGATCCGTCGACGGTTGTCCGGGATCGGCGACGGCATCCGGTCGGGTTGGAGCAGCCTCCGCGACGGCGCGAGCGGCATCGTCGAGGGGCTCCGGGAGCGCGGCGCCGGTGCGCTCGACGCGATCCGCGCCGCCGGAACACGCGTGGGCGAGTTCGTCCGCACCACCATCGCCGCGCTCCCCGATTCGGCGAAGGCCGCGTTCCTCGCCATCCGCAACGCCGTCACGGCACCGGTGACCGCGATCGTGGCGGGCGCGGGGCGCCTGCGCGACGCCGTCCTCCGCCTCGACGCCGACGGTCTCGCTGCTGCATGGGGAGCGGTCACCGGACTCGCCTCGGGCGCGCTCGGTGCCGCGGAGGCGATGGCCGGGGCCGTCGGTCGCGCCCTGTCGGGCCTGTGGGACGGCGCCGTCGCGGGATTCCGCGGCGTGCTCGACGCGGCTCGCACCGGCGCGAACGCGGCGGTCGACGGGCTCGTCGGCCTCGCCTCGTCGGCGACCAGCCGACTCGGTGCGCTCTGGTCACGGGTCGAGGGGTTCGGCGCGGACCTCGTCTCGGCCGACAGCTGGGGAGGGCGCATCGTCCGCCGCGTGCTCGGCACCCTGCTGTCAGGTGCGCAACGGGCATGGAGCACGGCGCAGTCGGGGTGGCAGCGGACCAAGGACTTCGCCGGCGGCGTGGCATCCTCCGTCGTCTCGGGTGCGCGGCGGGCGTGGGATGCCGCGTCAGGCGCCGCATCGGCCGCCTGGGATGCCGCCGGCCGCACCTGGCGCACGGCCAAGGACGGCATCGGCGCGGCGGCCGACGCGGTCACCGGCGGGGTCAGGTCGTTCGTGCACCGCGTGCGCTCGTTCTCGGTCACGTCGATCGTCGCGAAGCTGCGCAAGTACGCCGAGGCCGTCACCGGGCTGCGCACGGTGGTCGGCGATCCGATGTCGACGATCGAGCCGTACGCGGCGGGCATCGCGGGGAAGCTGGACGCCGGCATGCCGGCGGCGGCATCCGACGCGGTCGCGCCGCACGTGTCCGCCGCTGCCGGCGGAGGCGGGGCGGTCGCCCCCGTCGCAGCACCGGTGCAGCGGCAGGCGACGGCGGCCCCCACCGAGGTCGAACGGACGACGTCGAGCGGCGGCGAGGTGTGGGCGGGCCTCGGCGCCGCATTCAGCGAGAAGTGGGCGAAGCTCGACGTCAAGAAGATGGCGCTCGATGCGCTGAAGAGCATCGTCTGGCCGTGGCCGAAGATCGGCGAGGAGCTGACGGGCATCGGCACGGACCTGTCGAAGGCGGCCGGCAACCTCTTCATGCCGAGGAACCTGTTCGACCACCCGGCGCAGTTCTTCCACGACCTGTGGAGCGACGTCATGAAGCTCCTCGACTTCCCGCTGATCCTGTGGCGCAGGCTCAACAACATCGCCCTGCTGCTGCTCGGCCCGATCACGATCGTGCTCACCGTCATCGGATTCATCGGCGGGAGCCTCGCGGGAACCGTGCTCGGCGGCATCGCCGGCGCGCTCGCGGGCGTCGGCATCGGTGCGGCGCCCGGCGCAGGCGTCGGCTTCGCCGGCGGCGGCGTCGGCGGCGCGGGGCTCGGGTTCGGCGTCGCGATGGGACTCGGCCAGGCGTTCCTCGTGTCGTTCGCCGCGGGCGAGGTCACCGCGCTCGTCAAGGTGCTCGTCGACCTGTTCACCACCCGGCAGACCCGTCAGGAGAAGGCCGACGACTACAACACGGCCGCCGACAGCGGTCTGGCGCTCGGCATCACCGGAATCCTCGTGGGCCTGGGCTGGATCGGCGGGCGCATCGCCTCGGCGTGCGCCTCGGTGCTCCGGGGGTTCCTGCCCGCGTCGGTGCTCGCCGTCATCGACGAGTTCGCCGCCGGCGTGCGGGCGGCACGCAAGGGCGGCCTGCCGACCGAGGACAAGCCGCCGGTCGACGACAAGCCCCCGGTTCCCGACGAGAAGCCGCCGATCGTCGACCCGGTCGCCCCCGACATGCGGGTGCCCGGGCCGCAGACGCTGACGGCGGCCGAGCTGGCCGAGCTCCAGGGCATCGCCAACAAGCACCAGACCCGCCTGCAGGTCACCGGCAGCCGGGGCCGCGGCATGGGTCGCGGCGTCGAGTCGGATGCGCCGGCGGGCAAGGGGCCCGGGACGAGCAGCGACATCGACGTCGTCATCGACGGGCAGCGCGACATCGACACGCGCGGCGCACTGTCGAACGACGTCAGCGGGGCCTGCAACGGCAAGGCCAACGTCGCGAGCTCGATCGGCGAGGCCAGCGGCCCGCACATCGACATCCTGCCGCAGCCGCAGGGTCTTTCCCCGGGCGAACGGCCGACGATCCCGCCGAGCGAACGTCCGACGGTGCCTCCCGGCCCGCCGAGCGACCGACCGACCCTGCCGCCCGGCGGCAGCCGCGACTGAGGCGGGCGTGCAGACGACACGTGCGACGAGTGCGACGCGCGACGCGCGACGCTACGCCCAGCCCAGTTCGCGAAGTCGGGCGTCGTCCAACCCGAAGTAGTGCCCGATCTCGTGCACGAGCGTGACCCGAACCCGCTGCCGAAGCTCGCCGAGATCGTCGCTGTGCTCCTCGAGGTTGTTCTTGTACAGGGTGATGCGGTCGGGCAGCTCACCGAATCCGTACACGCCGCGCGTCGTGATCGGATGCCCGCGGTACAGTCCGAACAGGCGCGGCCGCTCCTCCGGCGGCTGGTTCTCGAAGGAGATCCCGACGTTCTCGATGCCGCGGACCATGTCGTCGGGCAACGCGTCGAACACCTCGGAGACGAGCCGGTCGAAGTCGTCGTCGGAGATCGGGAGCATACGTCGATTCTGCCCGCGATGCGGCGTGAACCGGCCCCTCCCGGCGCCGGTCAGTTCCCCGTCGGCGCCGCGGACCCGGTGATCGCCCGCACGACGGCCGGCCACGCGGTCGGCGGCAGCTCGTGCCCGCCGCCGGGGATCCGCACGAGCGAGGCGCCGGGGATGTCTCGTGCGAGCGCCTCGCCGTGGGCGAAGGGGAACATCGGGTCGGACGTGCCGTGCACGACCGTGGTCGGGGCGGCGACGCCGCCGAGGCGCTCGCGCCAGCGCGGGGCATCCGCCCACTCGCCGCCCTCCTCATCGCGATGCATGCCGGGCGACCTCCGCACCGTGTCGGCCCAGATCGCCCGGTCGTGCTCCTCGTCGAACTCGTCGCCCGCGTAGTCGCGGTCGATGTCGACGTGGTGTTCGACGACCGCTGCCGCGTCGTTCCAGTCCGGATCGGGACGTGGGTTCGCCCACGCCTGCTGCAACCGTTCGGCGGATGCCGGCAGGTCGTCGTCGGTCTCGAACATCGTCGGCGAACTCGACACGAGCGTCAGGGCCCGCACGCGGTCGGGGTGATCGAGCGCGGCCAGTTGGCAGACCCAGCCGCCAGCCGAGAACCCGACCCAGTGCGCGTCCGCCGCACCGGCGGCGTCGAGCACGGCGAGCGCGTCGCCCAGGCTGACCTCGAGTCCGTCGCGCCGGGATCCGGGCGGACCCAGCGTCGTCTCGCCCATGCCGCGCTGGTCGTAGCGTGCGACTCGGAATCCCCGTTCGACGATCAGGTCGCAGAACGCGGGTCGCCACCAGTCCATCGACGACTCGCCGCCGGCAACGAGCAGGACCAGCGGATGCCCCGCCGAGCCGCGGACTTCGGCAGCGATGGCGGCACCGTCAGGGCGAGGGACGCGGAGCGACGTTGGCGCGGTCATGCCCGCGAGCCTCGCCGGTCGGCGACGCCGCCGCAACCGCGACGCGCCCCCCTCTGCCACCTATCCGGCCTCCTGCTGCCGCTCGATGCCGTCGAGGATGACGGCGAGGCCGAACTCGTAGGCCCGGCGGGCGTCGTGCGCGGCGTTGGCCGTCGCGCCGGCAGCGGCACCGATCCGACTCGCGAGCGGGAACCGGGCTTCGACGCCGAGTGCCGCGAGCAGCTCGCCCTCTCGCGCCCACCACTGCTCGGGCGTCTCGACGGCGCGCTCCACGGATGCCGCGGCGAGCGCCCGCGCGCTCGCCCGCACGAAGTCGAGCACGAGCGCGAGCGCGGCATCCTTCCCTGGGTCGTCGAGGCGCAGGGACTCGACGGCCTGCAGTTCGCGTTCGTACTTCGCGAGGGTGCCCGGACCGAGTACCGCGCGCTCGGATTCGAGGTGGGCCATCCACGGATGCCTCGCCAGCAGCGCGAGGTTGTCGGCGGCCACCAGCGCGAGGCTCTCGCGCCAGGCGCGGTCACCGCCGGTCTCGCCGGGCGTGAACGCCATCGTCTCCCGGCAGCGATCGACCATGAGTTCGAGCAGCTGTTCCTTCGTCGACACGTAGGAATAGAGCGTCATCGTGCCGACCTCGAGCGCATCGGCGACCGCCCGCAGTGCGAAGTCGGGCGTGCCGAGCTCGTCGGCGATGCGGACTCCGGCCTCGATCACCGCGTCGAGCGTGATCTTGCGCGGACGACCGAGCTTCGGCGGGGTGGGCAGTTCGTGCCGCCAGAGGAGCTGGACGGTGCCGGGGTCATCGCTTGCCATGCATTTCAGTATGGTGTACGTTATTTATCCGTACAACATACGAAAAGGTGATCCATGCCGCACGCCATCTCCCGAACCGCCCTCTCGCTCAACGTCGCCGACCCCGCGGCGTCCCGCGACTTCCTCGTCGGCATGTTCGACTTCGAGGTCGAGATGGACCACGGCGACGTCGTGTCGCTCCGGCGCGACGATGTCGGATGCAACGTGATCTACCTCCGCACCGGCCTCGAGTCCTTCAAGCCCGCCCACCGCTCCGGCTCGGCAGGCGACGGCCTGCTCGTCGTCTTCGTCACCGACGCACTCGACGCCTGGCACGACGACCTCGTCGACCGCGGCATCCGCGTCGTCACGCCGCCCGAGACCGAACCCTGGGGAGAGCGGTACAGCCAGTACGAGGACCCGAACGGGGTGATCGTCCAGCTCGTGCAGTGGATGTGAGGCCGGTGCGGGGGTGCGCGCGCAGCGCGCGCCCTCCCGCGCGCGGCGCGGCCCGCGCGCGATACTGGCGCCGTGCTGCACGTGCGCCTGATCGTCCCACCCGACCTGCGCGACGCCGTCGATGCCGTCCTGCGCGACGCCGTCGACGACGTCACGAACCACGTCGTGCACCCGAATGCCGCCGTCTCCCCCGCGGGCGACGTCGTGCTGTTCGACGTCGACCGCGCCGGCGCGAGCGAACTGCTGGGCCGCCTGCGGCACACGGGGCTCGCGGCATCCGGTTCGATCTCGGCCGAGCACCTCGACCTCGAGCTCGACCGGTACACGACCGACCGTGATCGCGACGACGCCATGGGCGGTGACGACGACGCGGTCGTCTGGGAGGAGGTCGAGGCGAAGACGAACGACGAGGTGCGCCTGTCGGCGACGTTCCTCGCGTTCATCGCGATCGCCACGATGATCGCCGCGGTCGGCATCGTCATCGACCAGCCGATCCTCATCGTCGGCGCCATGATCGTGGGCCCCGAGTTCGGACCGCTCGCGGCGATCGCCGTGGGCATCGTCCGGCGCCGCGGCCGCGTCGTCGGCCGGTCGCTGGCGACCCTGACGATCGGCTTCGCCTTCGCGGTGCTCGCCACCGTGCTCTTCGGCGCCGTGCTGCGGTGGGCCGGCGTGTTCGCCCGCAACCCGTTCCTCGAGCAGCATCCGTCGACGAGCTTCATCTGGTCGCCCGACGCGCTCAGCTGGGTCGTCGCGTTCCTCGCGGGTGTCGCGGGCATCCTGTCGCTGACGTCCGCGAAGTCGGGCGCCCTCATCGGCGTGCTGATCTCGGTGACGACGGTTCCCGCTGCGGGCGCGATCGCCGTCGCCGCCACCGTCGGCGCCTGGGACATCGCCGGCACCGCGACGATCCAACTCGGCATCAACCTGCTCTCGATCATCGTCGCCGGCGTGCTGACGCTCAGCGTGCAGCTCTGGGCCCAGCGTCTGGGTCGCGAGCGGCGCCGGGTCGCGCGTCGGCGCGCAGCGGAATCCTGATCAGGAATCTTCGCCCGAGCTGTCCGATCCGGCCGACCCCGTTCGTGGAATCGGTGAGAGGGTGCCCAGGAGGGGCATCCGCAGAAGGGATCCGATCATGAAGCTGGTCACGAACACGCAGGTCACCGTCGACGGGGTCATGCAGGCGAACGGCGGAAACGACCCCGTGCTCGACCCCGGGTTCGACCGGGGCGGCTGGGCGATGCCGTTCGACGAGCCGGAGTCGACGGCGTACGTCGCCGACGCCTACCTGCGCGCCGACGCGTTCCTGTTCGGTCGGCGCACGTACGACCTGTTCGCCGCGTACTGGGGCGGGGTGCGCAAGGACGACCTCGACGACCCGTTCGTCGCCTCCCTGAACTCGCGGCCGAAGTTCGTGGCATCCGACTCGATCACGGAGCCGGCCTGGGCCGAGACCACCGTGCTTCCCGGCCGGAGCGACGAAGCCGGCCTCGAGCGGCGCATCCGGGAACTGAAGGCCCGACCGGGCGGCGAACTCCAGGTGCACGGCAGCGGGCAGCTCATCCGATGGCTGCTCGCGCGCGGGCTCGTCGACGAGCTGACGCTCATCGTCTTCCCCGTGATCGTCGGGGGCGGAGGCATCCGCCTGTTCGACGTCGACGGACCGGACGTTGCACTCGAGCTGCTCGATTCGCGCACCTTCGCGAACGGCGTGGTCGCGCAGACCTTCCGCCCCGACGGTCGACCGGAGTATGCATGAACGGGGAGGTGTGACATGCAGTACCTGGTGTCGGTGATCGACGACCGCACGAACTCCGGCACGGCCGAGGAGATGCGCGAGATCACCGCGTTCAACGAGCGGCTGGTGGCTCGCGGCCACTGGGTCTTCGCAGGCGGGCTCGCGGCGCCGTCGACCTCGACCGTGATCGACAACCGCGGCGAGCGCCCGCTGCTCACCGACGGCCCGTTCATCGAGTCGAAGGAGCACATCGCGGGCCTCTGGATCATCGAGGCACCCGATCTCGACGTCGCCCTCGCGCTCATGACCGAGGGGTCGCGGGCGTGCAACCGGCGGCTCGAGCTTCGGCCGTTCCTCCCGCCGCCGACCGCTGTCGACCGGTCGGAGCCCTCCTGAGCGACGCGGGCGACGCGCTCGCCCGGGTCCACCGCGACGAGTGGGCCCGGGTGGTCGCGACGCTCGCCCGGCGCTTCGGTTCCCTCGATATCGCCGAGGATGCCGCCGCCGAGGCGTTCGCGGTCGCGGTCGAGCGGTGGCCGACCGACGGCGTGCCGCCGAACCCCGGCGGGTGGCTCACGACCACCGCGATCCGGAGGGCGCTCGACCGGCTGCGCCGCGAGCAGCGCCGCGACGACAAGCACCGCGAGGCGATGATGCTGACGGATGACTCCCCGCCCGACCCGATCGGCGCGGTCGACGACGACCGGCTCCAGCTCGTGTTCACCTGCTGCCACCCGGCCCTGGCGATGGAGGCGCGCGTCGCCCTCACGCTCCGCATGCTCGGCGGACTCTCGGTCGACGAGATCGCCCGCGCGTTCCTCGTGCAGGAGGGCGCGATGGCCCGCCGCATCACTCGCGCGAAGGACAAGATCTCGGCGGCGGGCGTCCCGTACCGCGTGCCGTCGGCCGCCGACCTGCCCGAGCGCGTCGGGGGCGTGCTCGCGGTGCTGTACCTCGCGTTCAACGAGGGATACCTCGCGACGGGTGTCGAGTCCGACCCGGTGCGCGCCGACCTCACCGCCGAGGCGATTCGCCTGACACGGCTCGTTCGCGACCTGCTGCCCGACGACGGCGAGGTCGCGGGACTCCTCGCCCTGATGCTGCTCACCGAGGCCCGGCGTCCGGCGCGGGTCTCGGCCGACGGCGCGCTAGTTCCGCTCGCCGAGCAGGACCGGGCACTGTGGGACGCATCGCTCATCGCGGAGGGGCACCGGCTCGTCCGCGAGCGCCTCGAGTCCGGCGAGTCGCCGGGCCGGTACCAGGTGCTCGCGGCGATCAACGCCGTGCACACCGATGCCCCGGTCGCCGACGAGACCGACTGGTGGCAGGTCGTGGCACTGTACGACCGGCTGACGCTGATCGATCCGTCGCCGGTCGTTGCGCTGAACCGCGCGATCGCGGTCGCCGAACTCGACGGCCCGGATGCCGCGCTCGCCCTCATCGGCCCGTTCGCCGCGGCGCTCGACGGCTATCACGCGTTCCATGCCGCGCGGGCGGACCTGCTGCGCCGCCTCGGGCGCGACGACGAGGCGCGGGCGGCCTACGACCGCGCGATCGCGCTCGCGGGCAACCGCGCCGAGACCGAGTACCTGACGCGACGGCGCGACCAACTCGGCTGAACGCAAGCCCTCCATCCGGAGCACCGATCTCCGTGGAGGGCACGGATGCCGCCGCGCGACGCGCGACCTACGGTGCCCGCATGAACACTCGGATCCCCACCACCACGCCGCGTGCACGGGTCGCAGCGCTCACCGCCGCGGCCGGGGCGCTGGTCGTCGCCGCCACGATCGCCGCGGCGGTCTCCGTCACCGCCGAGGCCGGCGCTTCGCCGGGCGGGTCGGGGTCGCCGGGCGGGTCGGGCTCGTCGGGCTCGGCCGTCACCGCCGAGGGCCTGTGTCGCTCGGCCATCGAGGAGCGGCTCGTGTCGCGCGGCCATGCCGACGTCGTGGTGGCGCGATCGATGCGCGTCACCGAGGCCGACGGCGCTCAGCGCGTGTCGGGTTCGGTGCGATCGGTGGACGACGACGGCCGCGTCGACACGGCCGAACTGCGCTGCGTCGTCCGCGGGGAGGGCGACGGTCTGCGCGTCGTGAGTGCGCGCACGTCCGACTGACGCGCAGCCGGGCAGACGCTTAGAGCATCCGCCGCAGGAAGCGGTCGCGGTCGACGATCTGCCGCTTCAGCACGAACCCGACGTGCAGCACGATCGCGACCAGCAGCAGCACCTGCGCGGTCACGTGCACCGCGACGAGGAGGTCGTCGTCGAACAGTTCGATCGGCGACGTCCATTCGGTCCGGTCGCCCGTCTCCCAGTCCTCGCCGGTGAGGAACACGAGCGCGAGCCCGCTCGCCGGGGTCACGAACAGCAGCAGGTAGAGCGCACGCTCGGTGCCGCTCGCGAACCGACGACCGGCGCTCGAGAGCGTGTCGGGCCAGGGCGGCAGCGTGACGATGCGCCGCCACGCGAACCGCACGGTCGTGAGCACGAGGATGCCGCACCCGATCGCGACGTGCACGGGCAGGAGCAGATCCTCGTCACCGTCGTACGCCGCCTCGACCCACGGCTCGAGCACTCCCTCGGCGCCCGCCATCGCGAAGCCGACGACGTACTGCGCGAGCAGCGCGAGCACGGTGAGCCAGTGCAGCACGCGCGCGACGACGCCGTGCCGCGCGAGCCGTGCGCGTTCCGTGCCGTCCGTGGCCATGCCCCATCGAACCATGCCCGGCCCGATCCGGCGCAGAGCCTCGGCGATCACCCCGCGCGCAGCTCGTCGATGATCGCGTCGGCGAGCACCCGGGCGCCGCGCTCCGTCGGGTGCAACCCGTCGTACGACATGCCGTCGGCGAACCGGCCGTCACCGCCGCGGAGCCCGGCCGAGGCGTCGACGAACCGCCACCCCCG
Source organism: Agromyces sp. LHK192 (assembly GCF_004006235.1). Lineage (NCBI taxonomy): Bacteria > Bacillati > Actinomycetota > Actinomycetes > Micrococcales > Microbacteriaceae > Agromyces > Agromyces sp. LHK192. The sequence continues at coordinate 925,636 of NZ_CP034753.1, read as the reverse complement.
ATCATCGGCGAACGCCTCGAGCTCGTCGTTGAACTCCGCGGCGCCGCCGGGGTTCAGGTCGATCGGCGGGATCGACGAGATCACGACCTCGTCGATGCCGACGGTGTCGACGATGCGATCGAGGTGCTCGGCGGTCTCGGCGAACGGGATCCCGAACGCGACGTCGTTCGTACCCGCGATCATGACGAGCACCTCGGCGTCGACCTCGGTCACCGACTCGGCCATGAGCGAGGTCGGCGCACCCCATTCGGCCCAGCCGCCCGCGAATTCGGAGCCCGCCTCGACGACGTACGTGGCCCACGACTCCGAGCCGAGGTCGCCCGCCGCGAGGTCGGGGCTGTTCGCGTCGGTGATCGAGTCGCCGACGGCGGCGAACGCCGCGGGCATCCCGCCGGTCGCGGCAGGGTCGGATGCGTCGGGTGCGCCGGGTGCGCCGGATGCCCCGGGTGCACTGGATGCCCCGTCGCGCGCCGACGACGTCGCGGGATCGGCCGAGGGCGAAGCCGGGGCATCCGTCGCGGTGCACGCGGCGAGCAGCGCGAGTATCGCGGCCGCCGTGCAGGCGACGTGGAGTCGCCGCAGCAGCGCGCCGCTCCGCGCCGCCGGTCCGCTCACCCCGGCGCTCCTTCGCGAACGGTGAGTCGCAGCGCCTCGCGGATGCCGAAGAGCCGTACGGTCCACGCGTCGTCGCGGGCCATCGAGGTGGTCTCGATCGCCACCACCTCGGGGAGGTGCAGCTGGTGCACGCGACCGTCGTGCTCGAGCCGCGCCTCCCCTGCCGCCAACACGTTCCGCACCCACTGCGGCTCGGTGCCGTACGGCAGGGCGATGACGAATCCGCCGGGCTCGGGCACCGCACCGACGGGTGTCGCGTACTCGCGGCCGGTCGTCCGGCCGACGTGCCGGATGATCGCGTGCGGGTCGCCCGGCTGCCCGGCGGTGGACAGTGCCTGCATGTTCAGGACGTCGCGCTGCATCCGGAACATCGGCCGGAGCACCCGTGGATCGCGCCGGCGGATGCCGATGACGATCGTCGCCCCGAGCGCGATCGCCGCGGCGACGGCCGCCCCGACGAGTCCGACCACGATCCTGCCGAGCACCCGCATCCGTCGTCCCTCCGACCGGGCCGCGCCAGACGCGCGGCGGCGTCCGGCCAGCATCGCCCACCGCACGGCGGAGGTCCACCCCTTGCGGAGGACCTCCTCGAGCGTCGGGACGAGCGGCCCGGCCCGGAGATCCCGAGTCGACCGGACGACGATCACGTCAGGTGCGCGACCTGCTCGACGACGAGCCAGACCGCGAGCACGATCATCGCGGCGCCCGAGACGCGCGACACGATGCGCATCGCCGACGGACGAAGCCGCAGCACGGTGCGTGCGCCGTAGCCGACGATCGAGTACACGAGCGCACAGGCGCCGACGAAAATGAGGCCGAGCACGGCGAGCTGCAGCGGGATCGGCCACGCGCCCGAGGCATCCGTGAACTGCGGCAGCAGCACCACGAGCACCAGCAGGCCCTTCGGGTTCAGCCCCGAGACGCCGGCCCCCTGCAGCACGCGCAGCCACGGGCGATCGGATGCCTCGGGCTGCGCCCCGCCGCTCTCGACATCGGCCGTCGCTCCGCGCGAGGCCCCGGCCACCACGACCACCGGCGGTGCACGGAGCACGCGAACCCCGAGGTAGACCAGGTACGCGGCTGCGGCGAACGTGAGCACGACGATGAACCACGGCAGGGTCGCCACGACCGCGCCGACGCCGAGCGCGACGGCAGCGACCGTCGCGAGATAGCCGAGCAGGATTCCCGAGAGCGAAGGGAGGATGCTCCGCTCGCTGGTGCCCGTGGCGATGACGAACGCCCAGTCGGGGCCGGGCAGCACGACCATGAGCGTCATCATCACCGAGCAGGCGATCAGCAGTTGCGGGTCCACGCGACGAACCTAGATCGATCGACGGGGAAGCCGCTGCCGAAATCCACCCGGCAGCGCCCCGGCAGTGGAAGAATCCACCTTATGGACGCGATCGATCGGAGAATCCTTGCCGAGCTGCAGCAGGACGGCCGGCTCACCCTCACCGAGCTCGCCGACCGCGTGCAACTGAGCATGTCGCCCACGCATCGCCGACTGCGCGCGCTCGAGGAATCCGGTGCGATCAGCGGCTACCGGGCCGTCATCGATCCCGAGGTCGTCGGCCTCGGCTTCACCGCCCTCGTCTTCGTCACCATGGACCAGGCGAACCGAGCCACCGTGCCCGCGTTCGATGCGGCGGTCGCCGAGATCCCCGAGGTGATCCAGGCCCTCCGCCTGTTCGGCGACCCCGACTACCTGCTGCGCGTCGCGGTCCGCGACCTCGCCGCCTACCAGCGCCTCTGGGACGAGCAGCTCTCGGCACTGCCGGGCGCCCGTCGCGTCGAGTCGACGCTGGTGATGAAGACGATCGTCGACGACCGGCCGCTGCCGCTCTGACGGCACCGCGCTGACCGGACCGCGCTGACCGGACCGCACTGACCACACCGCGCCGAGCGGTAGATTTGAGCCATGGAATTCCTCCGCCACCTCGTGCTGCTCATCCACCTGATCGGCTTCGCCGTGCTGTTCGGAGCCTGGGTCGTGGAACTGTTCAACGGCAAGCGCGGCATCACGCGCGTCATGCACTGGGGCCTCGCGATCGCGGGTGTCGCCGGCCTCGTGCTCGCCGCCCCGTGGGGCATCGAGTACGACCTGAACTACGTCAAGATCGGCACGAAGCTGGTCATCCTGCTCGCCATCGGCGCGCTGCTCGGCATCGGTGCCGGCCGTCAGCGCCGCAACGGCTCGGTGCCGCCGGCGATCTTCTGGCTGATCGGCGTGCTCACGCTCGCGAACGCGGCGATCGCGGTGCTCTGGCGGTAGTCGCCGGTCGGGTCGCGGACTGCACCGCCGCCCATCGCGCCGACTGCCAGACTGATCGGATGCCCGACAACGCACCGATCGACCATGCCGCAGCCATGCGCCTGTGGGAGCGCTACCGCGCCGCCCGTCCCGACGTCGCGACCGACCCTGAGCCGCCGTCGGTGGAGCGGTTCGGCGACCACCCCGAACTGACCGACGCGTTGCTCGCGCTCGTGCTCGACGGCACGAAGCGCGCCACCGCCGGGCTCGTCGCCGAGTTCGCGGCCGAGGGGCAGCCGCTCCCCCGCGTCGGCAGCCACTGGATCGCGTGCGACTCGACCGGCGCACCACGGGTGATCCTGCGCAGTACCGAACTCCGGGTCGGCCCGTTCGCGAGCGTCGACGCCGCGTTCGCGTACGACGAGGGCGAGGACGACCGCTCCATCGAATCGTGGCGCGACAACCACAGCCGCTACTGGCGGCGGGTGGCATCCTCGCTCGGATTCGAGTGGACCGAGCAGCACGAGATCGTGTTCGAGCGGTTCGACGTGGCCTGGACGGCCTGAGCCGCCAGCCCGTCACCCGTCAGCCCGTCACCCGTCAGCCCGTCTCGTCCGCGGCATCGACGACCTCCGGCGCCGTCGACGGCGCGTACCTCGCGGCGATGATGCCCGAGTCGTAGGCCTCGACGCCGAGCAGTCGCATCCCGACGAGGTGCGGCGTGCGCAGTCGGTCGCCCGCGTTCCCGACGAGGAACGGGTGGATCCCCGCGTGGATCTCGTCGACGAGCCCGGCATCCACCAGCTCCGCCGCGAGGTCGCCGTACCCGTGCGACACGATCGAGTCGTAGCGATCGCGGAGGCCGCGCACGTAGTCGACCACGTCGCCCTCGATGAGCGTCGCGTTCCAGTCGAGCGGTCCCTCGAGCGTGGTCGACGCCACGAACTTCGGCAGTGCGTTGTAGTAGGCGGCGAAGCCGCGGTCGTCGTCCTGCTCGGGCCAGTACTCGCGGAAGAACTCGTAGCTCGCGCGCCCCATGAGCACGGCGTCGGCGCCGAACACGAGTTCGTCGGATGCGCGCTGCACGCCCGGGTCGTCGACGTCGAACCACTGCTCCATCTGGTCGAACACGCCGTCGAGCGTCATTTCGAAGGAGATCGTCACGGTTCCCATGCCCCCAGACTGCGCCTGATCCGAGCGGATGTCACGGGCTTGCGCATCCCGTCTCAGTTCCCTCGTGCATGAGATTCCGGCGAACAAGGTCCGTCAGGGGACCTCTGGGCCGGATCCTCATGCGCTGGAAACGGGGCGTCGGAAGAAGTTGGTATTCAGTGTTGCCAAGTACCGGTTCTCTGTGTCACTATGTAGTGGTACTCAGCAACACCGATTACCAGCGTCACTGAATACCAGCGACACCGAGTAGTCCCGAACAGCGAAAGGAGGCACGCCATGGGAAAGCAGATGACGGAGATGCTCAAGGGCACCCTCGAGGGCATCGTCCTCGCCATCCTGTCGACCGCGCCGGCCTACGGCTACGAGATCACCGCCCGGCTCCGCGACCAGGGCTTCACCGACATCGCCGAGGGCACCGTCTACGCCCTGCTCGTGCGCATCGAGCAGCGCGGCCTCGTCGACGTCGAGAAGGTCCCCTCCGAGAAGGGACCGCCGCGCAAGGTGTTCTCGCTCAACGAGCGGGGCCGCCAGGACCTCGAGGAGTTCTGGACCACCTGGTCCTTCCTCGCCGACCGCATCGAACAGCTCCACCGGAAGGGAAACTGACATGGCCGCCAAGTGGCTCGAAGCGATCGTCGGATCGCTCGAAGGCAAGAAGCAGTACAAGGAGTACCGGGCCCGCGTGAAGGCCCTGCCCGAGGGCTACCGCGAGGCGGCCGGCGCGCTCGAGCGCTACCTCCTCAACCTCGGGCCGAGCGACAACAGCGACAGCCTGATCGCGATGCTCACCGACCTCGCCGACCTGCTCGAGCAGCACGCCGCCGCCGGCACCCCGCTGCGCGACGTCGTCGGCACGGACCCCGTCGACTTCGCCGAGACGTTCATGCAGAACTACGGCGGCGGCAGCTGGATCCGCAAGGAGCAGTCCAAGCTCACCACGGCGATCGACGCCGCGGAACGACTCGACCAGAAGGGAATCTGACCATGGCCGCGAAGTGGATCGAGACGATCACCGGATCGCTCGACGACAAGAAGGCGTACCGCCAGTACAAGGCCCGCCTCGAGGCGCTGCCCGGCAAGTACCGCACCGCAGCCAAGGGCCTCGACCGCTACGTCATCTACGCAGGCGGCGTCTCGCAGCCCGACGTGATGCTCAAGATGCTCGACGACCTGGCCACGCTCTTCGAGCAGGCCGCCGCCGACGGCACCCCCGTCAGCGCGATCGTCGGTGACGACCCCGTCGAGTTCGCCGAGACCTTCCTCGCGAACTACACCGACGGGCAGTGGCAGAACAAGGAGAAGCAGCGGCTCGCCGACGCGATCGGCGAAGCGACCGCAGACGAGCACTGACCGACGCCGGCGCCCGCGAGGCCTCGGCAGGAAAGGGAACCACCATGAACACCGCAACATCGCCCGCGCCCGCGATCCGGGTGCAGGGCATCGAGAAGTCCTTCAAGGACAACCAGGTCCTCCGCGGCGTCGACTTCGACGTCGCACCCGGCACCATCTTCGCCCTGCTCGGATCGAACGGCGCGGGCAAGACGACGCTGGTCCGGATCCTGTCGACCCTGCTGAAGGCCGACGCCGGCACCGCCACGGTGCACGGCTTCGACGCCGCGAAGCAGCCCGGCGACGTCCGTCAGTCGATCAGCCTGACCGGGCAGTTCGCCGCGGTCGACGAGGTGCTCTCGGGCCGCGAGAACCTCGTGCTGGTCGCGAAGCTGCGCCACCTGAAGCACCCGGGTGCGATCGCCGACGACCTGCTCGCACGCTTCTCGCTCACCGACGCCGGCGCCCGCAAGGCGGCGACGTACTCGGGCGGCATGCGCCGCCGGCTCGACATCGCGATGAGCCTGATCGGCGACCCGCCGATCATCTTCCTCGACGAGCCGACCACGGGCCTCGACCCGCAGGCGCGCATCGACGTGTGGAAGACCGTGAAGGCCCTGGCCGACTCGGGCACCACCGTGCTGCTCACCACGCAGTACCTCGACGAGGCCGAGCAGCTCGCCGACCGCATCGCGATCCTGCACCAGGGCCGCATCATCCAGAACGGCACCCTCGCCGAACTCAAGCAGCTGCTTCCCGCGGCGACCGTCGAGTACGTCGAGAAGCAGCCGACCCTCGAGGAGGTCTTCCTCGCCCTCGTCGGAGACGCCGGCGAGGCAGCGGATGCCTCGGGCGAGGGATCCATCGAATCAGTGAAGGAGTCCTGACATGACCACCCACGTCCTCAGCGACACCCGGGTCCTCACGGGCCGCTCGCTGACCCACATCCTCCGCAGCCCCGACACCATCATCACGACCGCGGTCACCCCGATCGCACTGATGCTGCTGTTCGTGTACGTGCTCGGCGGGGCGATCAACACCGGGTCCGACGAGTCGTACATCAACTACATGCTCCCGGGCATCCTGTTGATCACGATCGCGTCGGGCATCGCCTACACGGCGTACCGGCTGTTCCTCGACCTGCAGGGCGGCATCTTCGAGCGGTTCCAGTCCATGCCGATCGCCAGGTCGAGCGTGCTCTGGGCGCACGTGCTCACCTCGCTGGTGGCGAACCTGATCTCGGTCGCGATCGTCATCGGCGTGGCGCTCATCATGGGCTTCCGCACCGGGGCATCCGTCGGCGCCTGGCTGGCGGTCGCCGGCATCCTGGTCCTGTTCACGCTGGCCCTCACGTGGCTGGCCGTGATCGCGGGCCTGTCGGCCAAGACCGTCGACGGGGCGAGCGCGTTCAGCTACCCGCTGATCTTCCTCCCGTTCATCAGCTCGGCGTTCGTGCCCACCGACACGATGCCCGGCCCGGTCGCCTGGTTCGCCGAGAACCAGCCCGTCACCTCGATCGTCGACACGATCCGCGCCCTGTTCGCGCAGGAGCCGGTCGGCAGCGACATCTGGATCGCCCTCGCCTGGCTCGTCGGCATCCTGATCGTCGCGTACGGATTCGCGATCGCGAAGTACCGCAGCAAGTTCAACTGATCGGATGCCGCGCCGCCGGCACCGACCCGAACGCCCCGCCCGTCACCACGGGCGGGGCGTTTCGGCGTGGACAGTAGGCGGAAGTCCTGGTTTCAGGAGAACGGAAGCTGTTCAGGACGAAAACTGCAGAATGATCCTGAGCAGCCTCCGATCTCCTGAATCGGACGTCTTCGCCGAAAGGATGCCTCAGCGCGATGGCGGGCTCACGCGATTGCGACGCGCGGCTCGAGCCCGAGGAACGCACCGTAGCGCGCCGCGGCGGCCTCGATCGCCTCCACCTCGGTCGCCAAGAACGGCCGGTGCGGATGCAGCGCGAACGTCACACCCTTCGCCGTCACCGTGCGCTTCATCCCCGCGAGCAACTGCCCGTCGACGACGGCCATGCCGATCGCGGCCTCCCGGGCGCGTGGCACGATGCCCTCGCGGTCGATCACCCAGCGCGAGTCCTGGTAGCCGCGGTACATCTCGTCGAGCAGCTGCAGCAGATGCGCCGCCGGCTCGGCGGACGCGCCGGATGCGGCATCCGGGGCATCCGACGCGGCGTGCAGGAACCGCCGACCGTCGTGCTCGAACGAGGCGAGCCGGTCGCCGGCCGCCGCGATGCCACGGCGCACGTCGCCGAGGGTGAGCGTCGCCCAGTAGGCGAGGTCGCGTTCGGTCGCCGGGCCGTGCGACGAGAAGTAGCGCGTCGCGAGCTCGGCGAGCGCCTCGTCGCGCTCGAGCCGGCGGGGCGAGCGCACGCGGTCGGCGAACAGCGCGTACGTGTGCTCGCCGTCGCGCGGCGCGCCACTGCAGATCACCGTCTGCATCTCGAGGTACGCCAGCAGGATCATGACGTCGTGGCCCGTGAGGTCGAACCTGCGGTCGGCGAGGGACGCGGCGAGCTCCGGCCTCGTGCGATCGGGTGCCTTGCCCAGGGTCTCGACGACCGCGTCGGTGAGCTCGGTGATGCGCTCGGCGAACGGCTGCACCTGCGAGTCGATGGCGGCCAGCACGCGCGGCGCGGTGAGCTCGATGAGCCATTGCGCGTCGTCGGCGTGCACATAGTGCCACGTCGAGCGCAGGACGTGGGTGCGGACGACCCGCGCCTCGGCGAGCGCCCCCGCCAGATCGGCGGGATCCGTCGCCGCCGTCCGCGTCGCGACCGCCCACGCCGACTGCGACGGGTTCTCGGCCTGCACCGCGAGCAGCGTGCCCACGACGTGCTCGGCGTCGCCGGCCGGAGCGGAGAGCAGCTGCGAGCGAAGCCGCCAGCGTGCGAGATCGCGGTCGGAGGTCACCCCGGCAGCCTATGCCTGTCGCCAGCCTGGCGGGGTCGGTCGGGTCGACCGGGTCGCTTGCCGGAATATCTCGGGCAGGCGCGGGTTACCCTTCCACATGAGAGCGATCACGTACTCGCAGACCGGCCCCTCATCCGTCCTCGGCCTGATCGAGCGCGACCTTCCCGAACCCGGCCCCGGCGAGGTGCGCGTGCGCGTCGTCGTGTCGGGCGTGAACCCGACGGACTGGAAGGCGCGCGCCGGCGGCTCCGGCCCGATCCCGTTCGCCGAGGTCGTGCCGAACCAGGACGGCTCGGGCGTCGTCGACGCGGTCGGCGACGGCGTGACCGACCTCGCCGTCGGCGACCGCGTGTGGGTGTACCTGGCCGCGTTCCAGCGCCCGACGGGCACTGCGCAGGACTACACGGTGCTGCCGCGCGAGCGGGTCGTCGCGCTGCCGGATGCCGCGGGCTTCGACGTCGGGGCATCCCTCGGCGTCCCGGCGATGACCGCGCACCGGGCGCTCACCGTGCACGAGGGCGGGCCGACCCGGCTCGCCCCCGGTGCGCTCGACGGCCGCGTCGTGCTCATCGCCGGCGGCGCCGGCGCGGTCGGGCACGCGGCGATCCAGCTCGCCCGCTGGGCGGGCGCGACCGTGATCACGACGGTCAGCTCGCCGGAGAAGGCGGCGCTCGCGACCGCGGCGGGCGCGCATCACGTCGTCGACTACCGCGAGGAGGACGCGGCCGCCGCGATCCGCGCGATCGCGCCCGACGGCGTCGACCAGGTCGTCGAGGTCTCCCCCGGCCGGAATGCCGACCTGAACGCGCAGGTCCTCGCGAACCACGGCTCGGTCTCGATCTACTCGACCGACGGCGGCGGCCAGGTCACGCTCGACGTCGCGCACCATTTCGTGCGGAACGTGCGGTACCAGTTCCTGCTGCTCTACACGGTCGGCGACGAGGCGCTCGCCGCTGCGGCGGAGGACGTCTCCCGCGCGCTCGAGGACGGCGCCCTGCCGGTCGGCGAGGATGCCGGGCTGCCGCTCACGCGGTTCCCCCTGGAGCGCACGGCCGACGCACATGACGCGGTCGAGGCCGCGACCGTCGGCAAGGTGCTCATCGACGTGGGCGAGGGCTGACCGGGCGCGTCGCGCCAGGGGCGTCGCATTCGCACCCGCGCGGCCCCCGCGCGCAACCCCGTGACGGCGTCGGCGGCATGCGCGAGCATGGCGGGATGACGCACACGATCGACGACCCCATCATCGAGTGGCTGCTGCACGCCGATCCGGCGATCCGGTGGCAGGTGCACCGCGACCTGCTCGACTCGCCCGCCGACGTGGTCGCCGCCGAGCGGGCGGCGATCGTCGCCGACGACGAGGGGTGGGGTGCGGCGATCCTCGAACTGCAGGCCGACGACGGCTACTGGGGCGGCAGCGTGTACGGGCACCGTCGTCAGCGCGACTCCGTGATGTGGACCCTGCACGTGCTCACGCAGTTCGGCATCGACCCGGCCGATCCCGCGGTGGGCGATGCGATCGCCCGCGTGCGCGACGGCGTGAGGTGGGCCGACGACGTGGGCGCGAAGCCGTTCTTCGCCGGCGAGGTCGAGGAGTGCGTCAACGGCGGCGTGGTCGGATACGCCGCGTACTTCGGCGTCGTCGACGAGCACGTCGGCGCCCTCGCCGAACGGCTCGTCGGACAGCGTCGCGACGACGGCGGCTGGAACTGCGATCCGATCGAGGAGACCCGCCGGTCGTCCTTCGACAGCACGCTCGACGTGCTGGAGGGGCTTCGCGCCTACCAGCGTTGCGTCGTCTCCGACGGTGCGACGACGACGGATGCCTCCCTCGCCGAGGCGATCCGCACGGGCGAGGAATTCCTCCTGGAGCGCAGTCTGTTCCGCCGCGCGTCGACCGGCGAGGTCGCGAATCCGAGGTTCCCGGTCTCGACGTTCCCGATGTACTGGTTCTACGACGTGCTCCGCGCGCTCGAGTACTTCCGGGCGCGCGGCGGCGACCCCGACCCGCGCCTGCAGCCCGCGATCGACGTGCTCCTCGACCAGCGCGGCGACGACGGCCGCTGGGTCGCCGGCCCGCAGCGTCCGACGCTCCGCGGCTACGTGCTCGAGAAGCCCGAGGGGCAGCCGAGCCGCTGGAACACGCTGCGGGCGCTCCGCGTGCTGCGCTGGGCGCGGCCCGACGCGATCTGAGTCCACGCGATCTGAGCCCACGCGATCTGAGCCCACGCGATCGAGCTGCGGCGCAGGCCCCGCGCGGCGAGCGGTCCGTCAGCGCGCGAGCGGAGCCTCGTCGGTCACGAACCCGAGCTTGTCGGGGTTGGCGATGTTGAAGATTCGCGTGACCCGGCCGTCCTCCACGACCAGGTTGACGATGCCCGCGAGCGAGCCGTCGATCTCGACCCGCATCGCGGGGTGCCCGTTGACCCACACGACGCTCGCGGTCGGCACCAGGCCGAACTTCGCCATGCCCCCCTGCAGGTAGGCGATGAGCCTCGTCGCGCCTTCGATGGGCCTGCGCGCAGCGCCGGGCACCTTGCCGCCGCTGTCCGCGACGGACACGACGTCGGGTGCCAGCACGTCCATGAGCCCCTGGAGATCGCCCGAGTTGAACGCCGCGACGAAGCGCTCGACGACCTCGAGATGCTCCTCGCGGTCGACCGTGACCCGCGGCCGACGGGCGGCGACGTGCTCCTTCGCGCGGTGCGCGATCTGGCGCACCGCGGCCGTCGACTTGCCGACCGCCTCGGCGATCTCGTCGTACGGCACGTCGAACACCTCTCGCAGCACGAACACCGCCCGCTCCGACGGCCCCAGCGTCTCGAGCACCGTGAGCGTGGCCATCGACAGGCTCTCGGCGAGTTCGACGTCGTCGGCGACATCCGGGCTCGTCAGCAGGGGCTCGGGGAGCCACTCGCCGACGTAGTCCTCACGTCGCCGCGACAGCGTCCGCAACTGGTTCAGCGACTGGCGCGTGACGATGCGCACGAGGTAGGCGCGGGGATCGCCGACCGCGGCCCGGTCGACCGCCGCCCACCGCAGCCACGACTCCTGCAGCACGTCCTCCGCGTCGGCGGCCGAGCCGAGCAGCTCGTAGGCGACGGTGAAGAGCAGCCCGCGGTGGACGACGAACGGGTCGTCGGTCGCGTCGGCGGCGGTCATGCCGCCGAGCCTACGACTGGCGCGGGGCCGACGGGTGCCGAGCCCACGGGTACGGTGCCGGCGGGCGCCTCGCCCGCCCGCGTCGCGATCGGCGGCAGCCCGCAGGCGTCGGCGTATCCGTCGGAGTGGATGCCGAGCGAGATGTTCATCCGCCCGCTCATGTTCATGAAGGCGATGCGCGCGGTCAGCTCGAGCAGCGCGGTGGGCCCGATCTCGTCGAGGATCGCCGCCGAGAGCTCGTCGGTCACGGTGATCGGCGTGGTGCTCATCGCCTCGGCGTACTCCATGACGTTGCGCTCGAGCGGCGTGAACGCGTCGGATTCGCGCCACATGGGGACTTGACGCGCCTTCGCCTCGTCGAGGCCCTCGTGGTGCGACTTGAAGTAGTGGTAGTCGAGGCACCAACTGCAGCCGACGAAGGCGGCAGTCGCCATCGTCGCGTACGACGCGAGGTCCTTGTCGAGGTCGTCGAGCGCCTCGACCTTCCGCCCGATGGTCATCGACGCCATCATCAGCCGGCGGTTGTGGGCGAGCACGCCGATCGAGTCGGGCACGTTCCCGACCATGCGCCGCGCGGCGGATCGCACGATCATGCCGAAGAGGCCGTTGAGCTCCGTGGGCGGCACGCGGGACGCGGTCGTCGGGCCGGCGGTTCGTTCGGTGGTCTGGTCGGTGGTCATGGTGTCCTCCTGATCTTGTCGACGGGAACCCCGTCGACATGAAGACACCGCCCGGCGCGCGCGTGTGACACCCTCGGCCGAACCCGGTGGTGTCAGGTGGGACGCCCGGCCCCGCACAGCCTCGAGCGCACCCACGCGGCCGCGTCGGCCTGCGCGACGGAGCCCGACCGGATGGATCTCGTGAACTCGACCGCTGCGGCCGTCAACCGACCATCGGCGGAGTCGGGGCCGTCGCGCAGCACGACCCGGGTCATCCATGCGGTGAGACCACCGCCGATCCGGGCTGCCACGGCGACCGTGCCGGCGAAATGTCGCACCTGCCCGTCGGTTCCGTCGTCGTACGCGCGTCGGAAGCCGCGGCCGCGAACCCGGTTGCTGCCGCCCGACCCGGCATCCGTCACCCAGAACAGGCCTCGCCGCACTCCGCCCAACCGCCCCAACTCCCGGAGGAACCGTCCGTTCGAATGCCCCAGCGCGGCGAGCCGGTCGACCGCGTCGGCGAGCGCCGCGCACGCGTCCACGTGATCCTGGAGACCGGCGGATGTCCCGTCGGTCATGCCTGCTCGTCGGGCTCGCCCTCGGCGGGCTGCGAGGTCCACGTCGGCGGCTCGTCGTTCCCGGCCTCCTCGTCGGCGTCGGCCGCGTCCTTCGTCGGCTGGACCTTGCCCGCCGCGTGGTGCACGGGCGCGTAGACCGCGTAGAGCCGCATCGGCTCGTCGCCGATGTTCTCGATGTCGTGCCACGTGCCGGCCGGCACCTGCACGCTCCACCCGTCGCCGACCTCCTGCCGGAGCGGCAGGTCGTCCTTCGCCGGACCCATCTTCACGAGACCCCGGCCGGCGTCGAGCCGGAGGAACTGATCGGTGTCGTGGTGCACCTCGAGGCCGATCGACTCGCCGACGGGGATCGACATCAGCGTGACCTGCAGGTATGTGCCGGTCCAGGCGACGGTGCGGTAGTTCGGATTCCTGGTCGTCTCGGTCTCGAGGTCGAAGACGTTCGGCTGGGGTCCGTTGTCGGTGGTCATACCCGCGAGGCTATCCGGGCCTCGGGCGGCCGGGCAGCCCCTTGCGGTGGAAGCACGGACGGCTCATAGGCTGGTCGGGATGCGTCGTCACGCCCGAGCTTCCCGCCCGCCCGCGACCGCCGATCGCCGAGTCCGGTCGAGCGGCGGTGCACGGCTTCGCAGTGCGATCGCGTGGCTCGCGGGCGCTGCGGCGGCCGCGGCGACGATCGCGGTCTGGTGGACCTGGCTCGCCCGGCGCCAGCACCACTGGCGCACGGCGCTCGCCGAGGCGATCCCGGTGAACTCCGCCTATTGGCGCGAGCAGCGCGCGCGGAAGGGCGAGCTGCTCTACGTCGCGATCGGCGACTCGGCGGCGCAGGGCATCGGCGCCAGCCGGCCGGGCCACAGTTACGTCGGGTTCCTCGCGAGGCGGATCGCCGGGGCATCCGGCCGCCGGGTGCGCACCGTGAACCTGGCGATCTCGGGCGCGACCGTGCGGATCGCGATCGACAGCGAGGTGCCCGTGCTGCAGCGGCTCGACCCCGACGTGGTGACCGTCGCGATCGGTGCGAACGACATCGCCGGGTTCGACGCCGAGCGCTTCCAACGGGAGATCCGCGAACTCTTCGCCGTGTTGCCCGACCACGCGATCGTGGCCGACCTGCCGAGCTTCTACTTCCTGCCGGCGCAGCGGAGGGTCCGCGTCGCGAACCGGATCCTGCGCGCGGCCGCTGCCGAGCGCGGGCTCTCGGTCGCACCCCTGCACGCGAGGACCGACCGCCAGGGGCTGTGGGGCGTGACCACGCAGTTCGCGGGCGACCTGTTCCACCCGAACGACCGAGGGTACCGGGTGTGGGCGTCGGCCTTCACCCCGGCCGTCGAACGGCGGGTCGCCGAGGTCGGTGGTCGGGGGCAGACTCGTCCCTGAGCGGCTCACCCGCAGTGCTGCACCCCGCAGGCGCTCGCGCGGACGCCGGAAGGGACGTCACCATGCTCGTCGAACTCGAGCCCTGGGGTCCGGGCGACCGGCACCTGCTCGATCGGGCGAACACGCCGGAGATGACGAGGTACCTCGGCGGCCCCGAGACCGACGAGCAGCTCGCCGACCGGCAGGAACGCTACCTGCGCGGCTGGCGCGAGGGCACCTCGTGGATGTTCCGCATCGTCGTCGACGGCGAGCCCGCCGGCGGCATCGGCTGGTGGCCGGTCGAGCACGACGGGGTGCCCGCGTACGAGACGGGCTGGAACACCATGCCCGAATTCCAGGGGCGCGGCGTCGGCCGCGAGGCGCTCCGGCAGGTCGTCCGGCGGGTGGCCGCGCTCGGCGACCGGGAGCTGCTCGTCGCGTACCCGGGCGTCGACAACCCCGGATCGAACGCCCTCTGCCGCAGCGCGGGGTTCGAGCACGTCGGCGGCGACACCATGCCCTGGCGCGGCGGCACGATCACGTTCAACACCTGGGTGCTCGACCTGTCGCCGCTCGACCTCGCCGGCCGCGAGCCCGACCTCGACGAGCGGTTCGACGGCGGATTGGACCCGGCGACCTGGTGGCCGCACTACACGCCGCACTGGTCGTCGCGCGAGCGGTCCGCCGCCCGGTGGACGACCGACGAGCGCGGTCTCGAACTCCGGATCGACGCCGACACCGAGCCGTGGGCACCCGAGTGGGACGGCGACGTCCGTGTCTCGCACGTGCAGACCGGGAAGCATTCCGGCGCGGTCGGCACGGCGACCGGCCAGCATCGGTTCCGCGACGGACTGGTGGTGCGCGAGGCGCAATCCGACCAGCGCCTGCACCTCGTGCACCACGGCGTCATCGAGGTGCGCATGGCCGCGATCCGGCACCCCGCCGCGATGGTCGCCTGTTGGCCGATCGGCTACGAGGAGCGCCCCGACGACTGCGGCGAGATCTGCATCGCCGAGATCTTCGGGTCGGAGCTCGACGACGGGGGCGGTCTCGTCGGCGTCGGCGTGAAGCCGCAGCGCGATCCACGCCTCCACGCCGACTTCGAGAAGGTCCGTGTCGACGGCGACCTCACCGAAGCGCACGACTACGCCGTCGAGTGGGAACCGCACCGGCTTCGGTTCTTCATCGACGGACGCTGGGTGAAGACCGTCGTCCAGTCGATCGACTACCCCGTGCAGCTGATGCTCGACGTGTACGAACTGCCATCGGCGTCGGCGCCCCGTGACACCTCGCAGCATCCGCTGCGGTTCCGCGTCGAGCGGGTGCGGACCTTCCCGCCGCTCCCGTGACGCCGACGATGGCCGCGGGCGATCCTCAGCCCGCGAGCGCGGCCTTGTCCTTCACCCGCCCCTTCACGAGGAAGATCGCGACGATCGCGAGCACGATGTACGCGTAGTTGAACAGACCCGCGATCGTCACGAGCCCGTCGGCTCCGGCAGTGGCGCCGTGCGCATCGACCCCGCCGGTCACGAGGATGGTCGTCGGGTCGGTGGCCGCGTGCAGCAGCATCGCCCAGACGACACTGCCCGTCACCCGCATCGACAGGTACATCATCGCGCCGAAGCCGAACGCGTAGACGACGGTGATGGCCACGTTCAGCACCGGCTGCCCCGACAGCACGTTGACCGAGTGCATCAGGCCGAACAGCGCCGATGAGATCACCATGACCACGCGCTCGCTGTACCCGCCGGCCCGGAGCAGGTTCACGCCGACACCGCGCGTGATCAGCTCCTCCGCGAAGCCGATGCACAGGCCCAGGAACAGCATCGTGAACACCACCGCGACCGAGTACGCCGACCAGTTCGTCGCGAACAGGCGGATCACGATCGGCACCACGACGAGCACGACCGCGATCCACATCCACGGGCGGCCCTCGATCGGCTGACGCCCGAAGATCCCGGGCAGCCATCCGACCGACCAGACGAACAGCAGCAGCAGGCCGCCGGCGAGGAGGATCGGCAACGCGATCCCGAAGAAGATGCTCGCCGGGTCGGCGAGCTGGTCGTCGGGGTCGACCAGGCCGCCGAACAGCGTGCCGACCAGGAGGCCCAGGAGCTGGTAGACCACGATGTAGACCACGGTGATCAGCAGCGCACGCCACCACCCGCCGCGATTCCAGAAGCGGCTCCAGGCGTTGGCGGGTTCGGGTGCGGGTGCGACGTGTTGGGGTGCGACGCGCTCAGTCATTCGGCGTGCCCTTCTCGGCGGATGCGGCGGGTACTGCGGGTACTGCGGCTGCTGCGGCTGCTGGCGGGTGCGGCTGAGCCGGTGGCGGTGCGGGTCGGTGCGGTGCGGTGCGGGGCGGTTCGATCCTCAGCCGAGGCCGCCGCGCTCGGCGGAGGCATCCGCGTCGCCCTCGACCGGCCGGTTCGACAGGCCGACCGATCCGCGACCCGGTGCGGTCGACAGCGCAGCGGTGACCGCCGCCGACTCGTCGACATCGGGGTACTGCGGGCGCAGCTGCACCGGCTTCCGGCGCTTCGCGGCACGCTTGGCCTTGCGGCCCGCGGCGATGAGGTTGAGCGCCTCGACCAGCACCGCGAACGCCATCGTCACGTAGATCAGCGCCTTGTCGATGTGGACGCCGAAGCCCTCGGCGATCAGGAACACGCCGATGAGCAGCAGGAACGACAGCGCCAGCATCTTCACCGTCGGGTGGTTGTTGACGAACGCGAAGATGAACCGCGACGCGAAGAGCATCAGGCCGAACGAGAGCACCACGACCGTCACGATGACGATGATGTTCTCGGTCATGCCGACCGCGGTGATGACCGAGTCGAGCGAGAACACGATGTCGAGCGCGAGGATCTGCGCGAGCACCGAGCCGAAGGTGATGCGCTTCGGCGCGGCACCGTGCTCCTCCTCGGCGCCCTCGAGCTTGTGGTGGATCTCGGTCACGGCCTTGTAGACGAGGAACAGGCCGCCGGCGATGAGGATCAGGTCCTTCACCGAGAAGCCCATGCCCCAGAGGACGAAGATCTCCTCCTTCAGCGTGATGATCCAGCCGGCGAAGAACACCAGGATCACGCGGATCACCATCGCGAGCGTGAGGCCGAGATTGCGGGCCTTCGCCTGCTGCTCCTTCGGCAGCTTCGACGCGAGGATCGAGATGAAGATCACGTTGTCGACGCCGAGCACCACCTCGAGCACGAACAGCGTGAGGAAGACGGCGATCAGGTCGGGCGTGAAGGCGAGGGAGAAGTCCACCCGATGATTCTAGGGAGCGCGCGGCGCGGGGGAAGACCCTGCGTGGGCCGCGATCGCGGCGATCAGCCCTGCGCGTCCTCCAGGTGACGGGCACCGTGGTTGAGCACCTTCACGACGAGGTTGTGCCGGCGCAGCGCCTGGATGGTCCGCGTGATCTCGTCGGACGTCCGGCCGAGCACCCGCTCGGTCGACACGACGAGCACGTCGCCGGCGCGGAGCGTGTCGAACAGCCGGCCCAGCCGCTGCTCCCACGTCTCGATGATGCTCTCGGGGGCGGGGTGCTTGAAGTCGAGGATCTGCACGCCGAACGCGCCGAGGTCGTCGCGCTGCTCGACGATCGACGGCAGGTCGTCGCGGGCCACGACGAGGCCGACGAGGCGCGAGCCCTCTGGCCGGGCCTTCCACCAGTCGTGGTTGCGCTGGAGCTCCTCGAAGCACTCGGGGCATCCGATCGCGCCGTGCCCGGGCACGTGGGCACCGGCCGCGCCGTCGGGACCGCCGGCAGGGTTCGACCGGCGGTTCGTCGTCGAATCGGTCGTCTCGTGCATCGTGGGCGCCTCCAAGGTCGGGTTCCATTGTCGCGCAGTTCGACACTGCGGCAACCGCATGCCCGCTCTACGATCGGCGCATGGCGCGCAATCCCGACATCCCCGACGCGTTCGACGTCTACACGGTCGTCGTCCTGCGACGTCCGGTCGACGCCCCGGAGATGACGGACGCCGAGCTCGACGAGCTCCAGGCCCGACACCTCGCCTATCGCGCCGACCTGCGGCGAGCGGGCAAGCTCGCCGCGAACGGGCCGTTCCTCGGGCAGAGCGACGAGACGTACCGCGGGATGTCGGTGTTCGCCTGCGGCCCGGAGGAGGCGGCCGCGCTCTCCGAAGCCGACCCTTCGGTCGTCGCTGGCCGCCTCGCGTACGACGTCATGGAGTGGTGGGTCGCCGCGGGGTCGATGGCGTTCCCGCTCGCTGATGGCCTCGTCGGCGATCGTCGGGAGCTGCCCGAGGGCTAGTTCGACCCGCTCAGCGCGAGCGGCGCGGCGCCCTGCAGCGCATCGACGACCGGAGCCAGTTCCGGTCGCTCGCCGGCCTCGGCGAGCACCTGTTCGAGCGAGCGGTCGTGGATCGGCTTCGCGCGTCGGTACAGGTCGCGGCCCGCGGCGGTGAGCTCGGTGTAGATGCCGCGGCGGTCGTCGGCGCAGAGGATGCGGGTGAGCAGGCCGCGGTCTTCGAGCCGGTTCACGAGCCGCGTCGTCGCGCTGGGGCTGAGGGCCGCCGCGCGCGCCAGCTGCTGCATGCGCATGTGCCAGCCGTCCTGGCGACTGAGCGCGTCGAGCACCGTGTACTCGACGACCGAGAGTTCGACCTCATCCCCGAGCGCGCGCTCGAGCTCGGCCTCGATCATCGTGTGCAGTGCCGCGAGGGTGCGCCATCCCTGCGCCCGTACCTCGACCGCGTCGTCGCCGATGCCCATTGCGTCTCCCTCGTTCGCCGACACTCGTTGCTTGCGCTTTATATTTGCGTGTGCAACTATCTTCTTCGCGGATGCAATATCCCGCGTCTGCAACTACCCATCCACTCTACAGGAGGCTGCGGCATGCCGCTCGGGCTCATCGCACTCGCCATCGGCGGATTCGGCATCGGACTCACGGAGTTCGTGATCATGGGCCTGCTGCCCGAGGTCGCGACCGACTTCGGGGTGAGCGAGGCCGAGGCCGGGTGGTTCATCTCGGGCTACGCGCTCGCAGTCGTCGTCGGCGCACTCGGCCTCACAGCGGCCACGACGCGGCTGCCGCGGAAGCCCGTGCTGATGGGCCTGCTCGGACTCTTCATCGCCGGCAACGCGCTCTCGGCGCTCGCGACGACCTACGAGGCGATGATGGCCGGACGAGTGGTGGCCGCCCTCTGCCACGGCGCGTTCTTCGGCATCGGCTCGGTCGTGGCCGCGCGCCTCGTCGCGCCCGAGAAGGCCGCAGGCGCGATCGCGATCATGTTCACCGGGCTCACCGCCGCGAACGTGCTCGGCGTGCCGTTCGGCACCTTCATCGGCCAGCAGTTCGGCTGGCGGTCCACGTTCTGGGCGATCTCGGCGATCGGCGTCGTCGCGCTCATCGGCATCGCGGCGCTCGTGCCCGCGACCCGCAACGGTGACGCCCCCGCGCCGAGCCTGCGACGGGAGCTGGCGGCGTTCCGGTCCGGCCAGGTCTGGCTGTCGCTCACGGTCACGGTGCTGGGCTTCGGTGGGATGTTCGGCGCATTCACCTACATCGCCTACACGCTCACCGAGGTGGGCGGCTTCGGCTCGGACGCCGTGCCGTGGCTGCTCGTCCTCTTCGGAGCGGGCCTGGTCGTCGGCAACTGGATCGGCGGTCGCCTCGCCGACCGCGCGATCGACCGGACGCTCGTCGGCTTCCTCACCGCGCTCACGACCGTGCTCGTCGCGTTCGGCCTGCTCGCGAGCAACCAGATCGCGACGATCGTGCTGCTGGTGCTCATGGGTGGATTCGGGTTCGGCACCGTCCCCGGTCTGCAGAGCCGGATCATGCGGTACGCACCGGACGCGCCGACGCTCGCGTCGGGCGCCAACATCGGCGCGTTCAACCTCGGCAACGCGCTGGGCGCCTGGGCGGGCGGGCTCGCGATCACCGCAGGCCTCGGCTACGCCTCGCCAATGTTCGTCGGCGCCGGCATCACGGCGGCGGCGCTGGTCGTCATGATCGTCGCGGCGGCCGCGGCACGACGGATCCCCCGCGCATCGGTCGCGCGCGAGGCATCCGGCCAGGCGCCGGCATCCGAGTCGAGGCAGGTCGCGACCGCGCAGCGGTAGCCGCGGCGGAGGGCTCGCGTGGTCACGGGATCCGGACCACCACGCTCCCCCGCTTGCGGCCGGTGTCGACGTACCGGTGGGCCTCCACGATCTCGTCGAGTTCGTAGGTCCGGTCGATCACCGGGCGCAGGTCACCGGATTCCGCGAGCGCTGCGACGCGTTGCATGAGCGCGGGACCCATCGGCCCGCCGGATTGGTTCACCAGGACGCCCCGGCGTCGCGGCCGGATGCCGGCCCCGATCATGCCGGCGAGGTCGGCGATCACGAGCAGGAGCGCGCCGCCGGGCCGGATCAGGTGCCGCACCCTCGAGTACGGCGCATTGCCGACGCACTCGACGACGACGTCGTACCGCGGGCGCGGGGCATCCGTCGCCGTGAAGTCCTCGCGCGTGTAGTCGATGGCCCGGGATGCCCCGAGCGAGCGCACGAGGGCGGTGTTGCGGCCGCTGGTGACCGCGGTCACGGTCGCACCGCGCGCCGCGGCGAGCTGCACGACCGCCGATCCGACGGCGCCGGACGCGCCGTTGACGAGCACCTCGACGCCGGGCCGGAGGTCGACGAGGTCGAGGTAGCGGACCGCGGTGTGTCCGCCGAAGATCACGGCGGCAGCCTCCTCGAACGACAGGGCGGCCGGCTTGCGGGCGACGTCGCCGGTCTCCGCGACGGTGGCGTACTCGGCGTGGCAGCCGAACGCGGCGCCGCGCATGACCATCACCTCGTCGCCGGGCGCGAAGCGGGTGACCGCGGCGCCGACCGCCTCGACGACGCCCGCGCCCTCCATGCCGAGCGTTCGGACCCGCGGACGGAACAACCCGATCTTCGGCGCGGCGACGAGCCCGAGTCCGCGCGGCACCTCACGCGTGCGCAGCCGGTGGTCGGCGATGCTCACCGTGGTCGCGCGGAGCCTGACGAGCAGTTCGCGCGCGTCGGGCTCGGGCCGCAGCGCGTCGCCGACACTGACGACCTCGGGCGGACCGAACCGCTCCAGGCGTGCCGCTCGCATGGTCGTCCGGGTCTCGGTGGTCGTCATGATCCGCTCCCTTACACTGTAAGCCTTACGGCGTAAGATACGCCTGCAGGCGCTCCGTGTCCAGAGGCGGAGACGAGAAACCTGACGCTGTAAGGTGACAGCATGCCGACGAGGTCGATCGAACGCTCCCGCCTGACCCGCGCACACGTGCTGCGAACGGCGATGGCGCTCGCCGACCGCGACGGGATCGACGCGCTCACGATGCGCGGGCTCGCCGCCGAACTCGGCGTCGAGGCCATGTCGATCTACCACCACCTGCCGAACAAGGACGCCATCCTCGACGGCGTCGTCGAAGAGGTCTTCGGCGAGATCGAGACCGAGGTGGGCGGCTTCACGGCTCCCGTGGCGGATGCCGCATCCTGGTCGCCGCTCGTCCGCGGACGCATCCTCGGCGCGCGGGCCGTGCTGCTGCGGCATCCATGGGCGGCCTGGGTCATGAACGCGCGCGGCGCCCCCGGACCGACCGCCGCACGACACGTCGACGGCATCGTCGGCATCATGCACGCCGGCGGGTTCTCGTACGACCTCATCCACCACTCGCTGCACGCGCTCGGCAGCCGCGTCTACGGCTACGTGCAGGAGCTCAGCGACGACAAGGATGCCCCGCCGCCCGTCGCGCTCGCGCAACTCGCGACGTTCGCGCCGAACCTCGCGGCGATGCTCGGGGAGGTCGTGCACGACGACCCCGACTCGACGCTCGGCTGGTGCGACGACCAGACGGAGTTCGAGTTCGGGCTCGACCTGCTGCTCGAGGGACTCGAGCGGCGCCGGCTGGCGCAGAACCGGGCCTGACCACGGGGACGCGGGCCGCCGCCGCATCGCACTGGCCGCCACCGCATCGCACCGGCCGCCGGCGCTGCACACTGGCCGCCGGCGACGACCGGGCGTAGCGTGGCATCCGATCTCGAGGTACCGATTCGAGGCATCCGACCGACGCCGCCGGAGAAGGGGGACGCACATGGCCGCGCTCGCACCGATCAGCCCGTGCCTGTGGTTCGACGACCAGGCCCGGGAGGCGATGGAGTACTACGTCTCGGTCTTCCCGGACTCGAGGATCGACCGTATCGACGAGTACCCCGACGAGTCGCTCGACGAGCACTTCGCCGGCATGGCGGGCAAGGTGATCAACGGGCAGTTCACGCTCAACGGCATGCCGTTCACCTGCCTCGACGGCGGCCCGCTGTTCACCTTCAACGAGTCGATCTCGTTCATCGTGAGCTGCGCCGACCAGGCCGAGATCGACGAGTACTGGTCGAAGCTGTCGCACGTGCCCGAAGCCGAGCAGTGCGGCTGGTGCAAGGACCGGTTCGGCGTGAGCTGGCAGGTGATCCCCGCGAACATGGCGGAGCTCACGCGGACGCCGGCGCAGATCCAGGTGATGATGCAGCAGAAGAAGGTCGTGATCGCCGAGCTCCTGACGGCGTGACGGGTCGTCAGCAGTCGGTGGCGAGCGAGGCCACGAGGTGCGCGTTGCGCCGACGGATGAGCCGCCGGAGGTAGGGCACCAGCACGAGCCGCTCGGCCAGGGCACCGAAGACCGGCGAGCCGAGCTCGATCGTGTCGACCATGATGCAGCCCCCGTCGACGCCGCGCCGGAACTCGTGCACGTGCCGGAACGACCGGAAGGGCCCGCGCACCTGTTCGTCGACGAACCGGCCGGGACGGTCGAGTTCGGTGATGCGCGAGGTCATCGTCCAGCGGATGCCGAAGTGCCTCGCGCTCCACGTCACCGACTCGCCGAGCCCGATCGCCCCCTCGACGACTCCCCCGATCGCGCGCTCGCCGGTGTGCGACATCGACGCGACGTGGGCATCGATGTCGAGCGAGCGGTCGAAGAGCGTCTCGGGTGGAACCGGGCTCTGCGTCTCGAGCGTGAACGAGGTGGGCACACGCCGATCCTCTCAGCCCGGCTGGCCGTCGCGGACCGGCAGCGCGTAGCGTGTGTGGACCGGGGCGTCCGACCCGGATCGCGCCGAGGCATCGGAGAATTCGCATGGATGAGCCGCGCCGACCGACCACGGGGCCGAGCCGACTCCGGATCGCACTCGGGCACGCGCTGCGCGGACCCGTGCGCGCCGGCCTCATCCCGCACGCGGTGGTCCTCACCGTGACCGGCCGGAAGAGGGGTGAGCCGCGGTCCACCCCGATCACGCCGATCGAGGTGGGCGGACGACACTGGCTCGTGTCCCCGTACGGCACCGTCGAGTGGGTGAAGAACCTCCGCGCCGACCCCGAGGCCACCCTGGCCCGTCGCCGGACCGTGCGGCGCTTCATCGCCCGGGAGGCGTCGGCCGCCGAAGCCGGCCCGGTGCTCAAGCGATACGTCGCGATCGTGCCGATCGCACGGCCGTACTTCTCCGCCGGCCCCCAGGACCCCGCCGGGGCCTTCGCGGCCGAGGCCGACCGGCATCCGGTCTTCGAAGTGATCGACCCCGGCGCACTCGACGCCGACTGACCGCGCATCGTCGTCGACCCGTGCCGCGCCGCGTCGACGAGAATGGATCGTCGCCGACGAGAGGAGCGCCCGGATGTCGTGGTGGCAGGAGTACCAGGGATTCGTGATCGTCGGCGCGCTCTTCGCGCTCGTCGGGGTGTTGGCCGCCGTCCGGATCCGAATGCGAGCGTGGACGGGGGACGTCGCGAAGGCGTCCGCCGAGGGCCGGACCTGGCAGGACAACCCCGACCCCGCGGTGACGAAGGCGCTCGCCTCGCTGGCGACCGTGGTGCACGTGCCGCTCGAGGTGGGAGCCGCGGCCGACCTGCTGGCCGACGCGAAGCTCCCGAGGTTCTGGCGGCACGACGACCCCCGCGAGTGGAACCTGCCGGCGAGCGCCATCGATCCGACGCCGATCACCGTCGCGCGCCTCGAACCGGCACCCGACGGCTCGACCGTCAGGCTCGTCCGCGCGCAGGAGTTCGCGAGCGTCCCGCACGAGGCGGACTGGCGCAAGCTGCGCCGTGCGCTCGCGAAAGCCGCGGAGGCCCGCGGCATCACCGTCGCCGAACGGCTCGGCCCCCAGCTGGTCCGCACGCCCACGACCGACGTGTCGAACCTCTCGCCCGGCGAGGCCGCCCGGACCCCGCACGTCTGGCTCGCGCCCGCGCCGGCGCCGCCTGGCGCAGGTTGACGGGAAGCCGCGCGACTACAGGCCCTCGGCGATCTCCTTGATCGCGGCCAGACGACGGTCCCAGACGGCGCCGAGCGCCTCGAGCCTGCGCGCGGTCTCGCCGAGCCGGGCCCCGATCACGCGGAACCGCACCTCGCGGCCGACGCGGATCGGCTCGACGAGTCCGACCTCCTGCAGCACGGCGAGGTGCTTCGCGATCGCCTGCCTGCTGACGGGCAGGCGCCCGGCGAGGGCGGACGCCGAGGCATCCCCCTCGCCGAGCGCCGCGAGGATGCTCCACCGGGTCTCGTCTCCGAGCGCGGCGAACACCGGGACCAGCGCCTGGGTCATCCGGCGCCCTCGAGCAGGGCGACGAGCTTGTCGAGTTCGGAGTCCCAGCCCTGCCGGTGGCTCTCGAGGTTCGCGGCGGGGTCGCTCGTGCGTTCGAACCCGGTCTCGACGACGGTGAGCTGCGTGCCGTCGTCGCCGAGGTCCTCGAGGGTGAAGGTGAACACGGTCGACGACTCGTCGACCTCGGCGGGCGGCGTACCCGCCGCGTCGTCGGCGCCCCAGCGGTAGGCGACGAGCCGCTGCGGCTCGATCGCCTCGATGCGCATCGGGATCACGCCGTACCCCTCGACGGTCATACCGCCGCGGGCGCCGACGGCCGCGCCGTCGAGCACGACCTGCCCGAACCACCTCGAGATGTGCTCGGGATCGGTCACCGCCCGCCAGACCTTGTCGACGGATGCGGCGATGCGGATCGTGCGCCGGACGCTGAATCCCTGCTCGTCGATGACGGATGCCGAGGTCGAGGTCATGTGCTCCATGATGGTGCCTTCCTGTGCGTGTCGGGTGGTTCCTGGTTCCGCGGTTCCGCCGCGGGCGGTCTGAAGCGGCTGGTCGCGACGGCCGCGACGAGCGCGAGGACGCCGACCGCGATGCCGATCGCGACGGCGAGACGGGCGCCGGAGGCGTCGAGCGCGACGCCGCCGGCGAAGGCACCGAGCGCGATGCCGACGTTCACCGCGGATGCGGGCAGCGATGACGCGAGGGGTGCGCCGGGCCCGGCAAGCGCGACCACGCGATGCTGGATCGAGGGCCCGGTCGCCATCCCGAAGAGACCGATGCCGAACACGGCGAGCGCGACGACGACCGCGTTGGCGCCGAAGGCCCACAACACAACGAGCGATGCGATCACCCCGAGCGCGCCGTACACCAGTGAGCGGGCGGCGTTCGCGTCGGCGAAGCGCCCGCCGGCGAACGATCCGATCGCGGTCGCGACGCCGTAGACGAGCAGGAACACCGTGACGGCCGCACCGCCGACCCCGGTGACCTGGTCGAGGAACGGCACGAGGTAGGTGATCGCGGTCAGCATCGCGGCGAACGTGAGCGTGCTCACGCCGAGCACGGCGAGCACCCGCGGCGCGAAGGCGTGCCGGGCCTGTCCGACGGCGCCGGCACCGGGAGCCGTGGGCACGGACGGCAGCAGGACCCACGCGAGCGCGAACACGGCGACGCCCGCGCCGACCACGACGGCGAACGATCCGCGCCAGCCGACCGCCTGTCCGAGCAGGGTGCCGAGCGGGAGGCCGATCGCGCTCGAGGTCGCGAAGCCGGAGATGACGACGGCCATCGCGCGCCCGGTCCGCTCCGGCGGCACGACGGTGGTGGCGGTCGTCATGGCTGCGGCGATGAAGAGGCCCTGCACCGCGCCGATCGCGGCGCGGGCGATCACGAACACGAGGTGGTCGGCACCGAGGACTGCCGGCAGCAGGTTGAGCGCGACGAACACCCCGGTCGCCGCGAGCAGCACGTGGCGGCGGTCGAACCGCGTGGTGAGGAACGTGAGGAGCGGGCCGCCGACGGCGAGGCCGAGAGCGTTCGCGGTGAGCAGGGCACCGGCCGCCGCGACGGAGACGTCCAGGTCGACCGCGATGAGGTCGATGAGGCCCACGACGAGCATCTCGGCGCAACCCATCGTGAACGCCCCCGCGAAGAGGAGGCCGAGGACGGCACCCGGGCGGGTGCGCTTGGCGGTCTGGGTCATCTCGTCTCCGTTCTGATCTGCAACCTGATCATTGCAAGTAAGGCCTCATTCTGCAACATTTTCATTGCAGATGGATGCCCGCACCGACGGCCCACCCCTCTCCGGCTCAGGCGCCCCTCGTGCAGATGGGGAGCACTCCCCGTTCCGCTCACCGCCGAACCGTCGCTACGGTGTCCGAACGGACAAGGGCCGGAAGATTGGGGAATGACGGATGCACGTGAAGGCACGACTGATGAAGATGATGGTCGCCGCCGGGCTGGGGGTCGCCTTGACCGTCGGCGGCGGCGCGGCCGTCTCGGCCAGCGCGGCACCGCAGGTCTGGTACAAGATCACCGGGTACTCGCAGGAGGAATGCTCGCGCACCCTCACCTGGTACCGCGGCCACGGCGCCAGGATCTGGTCGGGATGCCACTACCGCACATACGACCACAAGTGGGCGTTCTCGTACTACTGGGCCACCTGACCCGAATGCCGATCTGACGTGCGGACATCGGTGCTCCACGCCGGCTCTCGAGGGTGGCTGGGGCACCGATTCCGTGCAGGTTCCGCCAGGGAACCTACGATCGGAACATGACGGATGCATCTGCCGGCCCCACCGAGTTCGACGCCGACGTCGCCGTGATCGGGCTCGGCGCGGTCGGGTCGAGCGCCGCCTGGCGGGCCGCCGTGCGCGGCCTCGACGTCATCGGGTTCGAGCAGTTCGAGCCCGGGCACCCGTGGGGCGGGTCCACCGGGGCGA
Organism: Agromyces sp. LHK192; assembly: GCF_004006235.1. Classification (NCBI taxonomy): domain Bacteria; kingdom Bacillati; phylum Actinomycetota; class Actinomycetes; order Micrococcales; family Microbacteriaceae; genus Agromyces; species Agromyces sp. LHK192. The sequence goes on along the minus strand of NZ_CP034753.1, from coordinate 898,564 downwards.
CGCGCCTGTTCCGCGTGGCCTGCCTCGAGCACCCCGGCCTCACGCCGATCGCGCGCCGCGCCCGCGAGCTCTGGATCGAGCTCGAGGCATCCGCCGGCGACCGCCTGTTCGTCGAGACCGGCGGCCTCATGATCGGTCCGCCGGATTCGCACATCATCGAGGGCACGCTCGCCGCGGCAGCCGCGCACGGACTGCCCGTCGAACGGCTGACGGCCGCCGAGCTCGCCGACCGGTTCCCCGGGCACGCCCGCATGAACCCGGGCGACGTCGGCGTGTGGGATCCGGAGGCGGGCATCCTCCGTCCGGAGGCGGCGATCGTCGCCGCGACGGATGCCGCCCGCGCCGCGGGCGCGCGCATCCGCACCGGCACGCGCGTGACCGCGATCGAACCCGACGCCGACGCCGTCACCGTGCGTACCGACGACGGGTCCGCCGTCCGAGTGCGCCGGGTCGCGATCACCGCCGGCCCCTGGATCGGCCGGTTCGTACCGGGCGCCCCGTTGACGCCGCACCGCGTCGTGATGACGTGGTTCCGAGCGCGCGAGGGGCGGACGGCCGACCTCGACGTGCTGCCCGTGTTCATCCGCAGCGTCCCGGGCCGCGACACCTGGATCTGGGGGCACGGCGCCATGCCGGCCGGCGGGGCATCCGATTCGGATGGACCCGGGGTCGGCGGGTCGGGGTTCGATGGGGGCTTCGACGTCAAGGTCGGCCCCGAGTTCGACGGCCCGTTCGACGCCGACGACCCCGACGCGATCGATCGAGTGGTGCACGAGGGCGAGACCGACGAGATCGGCGACCTCGTCGCGGCGACCTTCCCCGACGTCGACCCCGAGCCGTCGGCCGTCACGACCTGCATCATGGCGCACACGCCCGACGGGCAGTTCCTCGTCGGGCGCACCGCCGACCCCAGGATCGTGGTCGGGGGCGGCTGCTCGGGTCACTCGTTCAAGCACGCCGCCGCGCTCGGCGAGCTCGTCGCCCAGGCATTGGCCGACGAGCCCCCCTTCACGGATGCCGCGTTCCTCGACCCGCGCCGCTTCGACGTCTGAGACCCCGGCCGCCGTCCTCCTCGCGTGCGCCTTTCCGCTACGCGTGCGACTACCTCCCTTGCGTGCGACGTGTACGTCGCACGCGTGGGAGGAAGTCGCACGCGAGGAGGGGCGGATGCTGAGCGGCTACCCGAACAGCCTCCAGAGCCAGTCGAGGATCGTGCGGATGATCTTGCGGATCACCTCGGCCGGGGTCGGCGGCTCCGGCGCGACGTCGGGCTTCACCTCGGGATACACCTCGAGGTCGGTCGGCTCCGCGATCGGCTCGATCACGGCGCCGGCGTCGGCCGGAGCGGCATCCGTCAGCTCGAGGAGCCCGTGCAGGTCGACCGAGCCGTCGGCGGCGATCGTCGGCCGGATGCCGTCGAGGTCGACCGACTCGAACCAGTCGGCGGTCACCGGCGATGCGGCCCCGGTGTTCCAGTGGTTCGACGGGTCGGCCAGCAGCGACGTGTCCGCCTGCTTCAGCGCGAGCACGTCGACCTGCGGCGACTGCCACGAGATCACGCCCGTCGCGCGGAAGTCGGTCGTCGCCGCGTTCGTCTCGAGGCGCACGCCGCGATCGTTGCCGACCGAGGTGATCCGCTCGAGGCGGATGTCCGGACCCGAGTTCGACGTGACGCCCGTCGCCAGGTTGCCGTAGCTGACCGAGTTGCGCAGCAGGTGATCGCCGGGAATCGACTCGCCGCCGAGCTTGAACCCGTTGCCCTCGCCGGTGCTGGTCGGGTCGGCCTCGAGCCAGCCGTTGTCGTAGGCGACCGAGTCCTCGACGATGACCGTGCCGATCGGGCCGGTCGTCGACTTGGCGTAGAGGTCCCAGCCGTCGTCGATGTTGTTGTAGGCGATGTTCGACCGGAACACGTTGCCCTCGCCGACCGCGAGCTTCGCCGCGAACCCGTCGGCGTCGTTGCCCCCGACATCGGCGTTGTTGTGCGACACCGACGAGACGACGAGGTTGTTCGTCGGCCACAGGGCGGGCGGCTCGGACTCGGATCCGGAGATCTGGATGCCGGTGTCCTGGTTGTGGTGCGACTCGACGCGCTCGACGACGTTGTGGTGGCCCTGCACGAGCATCGGCTTCTTCTTGTCGGCGGAGCCGGTGATCTCGAGGTCGTAGACGTGCCACCAGTCGCCGCGGAGCACGAGTCCGCCGTCGGGTGATGCCGTGAGGTCGAGCACGGCGCGGGTGCCGGGCTCGCTCATCAGCGTGATCGGTGCCTCGGCGGTGCCGTTGCGGCCGCGCTCGGCGACGACCTTGCGGGTGACCGCGTAGGTGCCGCCTTCCAGCACGATCTGCTGCCCGGCCTGCGCGAACGCGACCGCGGAGTGCAGGTCGAGCGGCGACGCCGCGGTGCCGGCGCCGTCGGCCGAGCCGTCGGGGGCGACGCGGATCGACTGACCCGGCTTCCCGTACGACCGCACGGTCACGTCGAGCGGCACGTCGACGGGGTCGGTCGACTCGATCGCCTCGTACTCGCCGAGGTGCGGCTGCTCGGCGGCCGGCACGAGCCGCGCGGTGAGGGCGTTGACACCCGGCTTCAGCGAGACGGGTACCAGCACCCGCTCCCCCGGGGCGACCGGGACGCCGCCGGCGACGACCGCGCCCGAGGCATCCAGCACCTGCGCGGTGCCGTACATGTTCGCGACGAACGGGACGTCGAGGTGCTTCTCGGGGGTGGTGCGCGTGACGTCGACCGACAGGGTCGCCGGGATGAGCTCGGTCGGCGGGTCCTGCCGCGGGTCGTCGTCGGCCGGGAGGATGGTCGTGAACTCCCAGTCGGTGACGGTGACCTGGATCTTGCGGGCGACCGCGAGGCCGACGAAGGAGGCTCCGGCGTTCTGCACGTCGAGCATGCCCGGGTCGTACTGGATGACCTCGAGGTCCTCGCCGTCGCGGTGCCAGGTCGCGTGGTAGCCGGTGTTCGACTTGCGCAGGCTCAGCTCGTACACGTCGCCCGCCTGGAACTTCACGCCGGCCGTGTCGGCCCGCCACTGCGGGTCGAACTCCTCGGAGTCGCTCATGTCGCGGGCACCGGCGGCGTTGTCGGTCGTCGCGCCCGTGTAGCCGTGCACGAACCGCGCGCCGGGCGTGCCGTCGCGCCACTCGCCCGCGCCGGTCCCCCAGTTGTAGCGCGTCAGCAGTGCGCCGGCCGAGTTGAAGTACCGCGCGGCGGAGACACCGGGCACGAGGTCGTCGACGGCGACCACACCGAAGCCGGACTGCGCGTCCTTCGCGGTCGCGTCGTCGACGCGGAACGTGGCCGTGAGCGTGAAGTTCTCGGTCGCCGGATCGACCTGCGTGTAGAAGTACTGGAATCCGTCCTCCGAGTTCGCGAGCTTCGTGGAGCTCGCCTTCGCGTCGAACGTGATCGAGCCGTCGGCGTTCTCGACGACCGTGCCGCCGGAGCCGGCGTTGGAGCCGACGTCGGCGATCTGCCAGCGCTCCACCTCGGCGGCGACGTCGACGGTCGTCTCGGTGCCGGCGACCGACTCGGTGCCGCGGTGGGCGACGACGCGCACCTGGTAGGTCGCGCCGGGCGTGAAGCCGGCCACGTCGGCCGCGGTGCCGGTGAGCCCCTCGGCGAGCGTGACGAACGCCTCGCCGCCGGTGCTCGCCTCGACCGAGTACGACTCGGCCTCGGCCGAGGCCGACCACGTGAGCGCGAGCGTCGCGCTGCCGCCCGAGATCGCGCTCGTGAGCGCACCGGTGACGGCCGGGCCGGCGAGCGGGAGCGAGAATCCGTCGACGACCTGCCGCGCCGACACGAGGGCGGATGCCTCTCCGGCGCGCGTGAGGCGCACCTCCACGTCGTACGATCCCGAGGCCGGCGGCGTCAGTTCGAGCTCGCCCGATGCGCCCTCGGTCGCGGCGAGCGCCTGGTCGACGACCGCGCCCGCTGCGTCGTACAGGGTGGCGTAGACGACGTCACCACCGTCGGCGCCGAGCAGGCCCTCGTAGCCGACGACGAGGTTCGCCGGGTTCGATGGGTCGACGTCGACCGACGTCACGACGGGTGGGGCGACCTCGGCCCACGGCGCGCGGGCCTCGGACTCGAATGCCCCGAGCTGGGCGAAGTAGACGTTCACGCCCGAGCTCGGGGAGGCAAGCCAGTACTCGCCCGGTGCGGTGATCGGGATGCTCCCGGTCACGACCGCCTGCGTGTCGACGTCGGCGAGCGCCGGCGTGCGGCCGACCTCGCCGGTCGCGCTGTACAGCGCAACGGCGCGGTCGGCGGTCGCGCTGCCGCTGCGCGCGTTGACGTGCACCTCGGTCGGCACGTCGCCCTCGCCGACGGTGAAGTGCAGCGAACGGGATGCCTCGGTGCCCGAGCCGTTCAGCTTGATGCGCTTGGTGAACGCCTCGCCACGGTCGGAGATGCGCGCGTGGGCGTCGACGGTGACGTTCTTGCCCGCCGCCGCGTAGATCGTGAAGTCGGTGCCGGTCGGGGTGATCGCGACGTGGTCGGCGACCGCGAGGTCGCTCGCATCGAGCGCCCCGGCCGGGCCGAGGGCGACGGCGCCGACCGCGCCCGTCATGGTCAGGGCCGCGGCGGTCAGCACCGCGAGCGAGGTTCGGAGCGTGCGCGTTCGGGGCATGGGTCTCCTCATCGAGAACGGACCGTAGAGCATGGCTCATCGCGCCGGCCGTTCCGCATCGAACGGGGCGAGAAAGCGCTTTCTCAGGCGGGTACGTTCGGTACGGTAACCGCATTCCCGCCTGCCGTCAAGGCGGAAACGGAGCCATCCGCGATGGGCCCGACGCGCGACGTCGCCCTCACCCCGCGCGGCGACATCCGTCACGAATCGACGAGGCGTCCGGTCCTCGCTCATGACGACTCCGGTCGAGCCGTGAGGTGAGAGCGGGAGCACCGGGTTTCAGGCGGCCCTCCTCCTCGGGGTATGCGCCAAGCAGAGCATGGCTGGTCCCACCCGCCGCCGGAGCGTCGCCCGCAGGGAATCGGAGCCGTCCGTCGGCCGGAGGTCGACGGACGGCACCGAGTTCTGTCACGATTCGGCTGGATACCCGGTCGCAGTGTGCAGGGGGCGATCGCGCCCCCACCAGGGGAGGACTGCGCATGAACGACGATCTCGACGATGCCGTCGCCGTGTTCGAAGGCGTCCGCGGCAGGCTGTTCGGCATCGCCTACCGGATGCTCGGCAGCGCGACGGAGGCCGAGGACCTGGTCCAGGACGCCTGGATCCGCTGGCAGGGCACCGATCGCTCCGCCGTGCTCGATCCGCCCGCGTTCCTCGCCACCACCACCACGCGGCTCGCGATCAACGCCCTCCAGTCGGCTCGAGTTCGGCGTGAGACCTACATCGGCCCCTGGCTGCCCGAACCGGTCGACACGAGCGCTGACCCGATGCTCGGCGCCGAACGCAACGAGGCGCTCGGGTTCGCCGTGCTGACGATGCTCGAACGACTCACCCCGACCGAGCGTGCCGCCTACGTGCTGCACGAGGCGTTCGCCTATTCGTACGCCCAGATCGCCGAGGTCGTGCAGCTCTCGGAGCCGGCGTGCCGGCAGCTCGTGAGCCGGGCCCGCAAGCACCTGCACGGGGACCGCAGGCGAGAGGTCGCCGCATCCGAGCAGCGTCGCCTGCTCACCGCGTTCGTCGCGGCCGCACAGACCGGCGACCTGGAGCAGCTCGAACGCCTGTTCGCGGAGGACGTCGTGTCGTACTCCGACGGCGGCGGGCGCGTGCGCGCCTCCAAGTTCCCCGTGCACGGCCGGGTCATCGTCGCGAAGTTCCACCGCGCGTTCCACACCCACTTCTGGCCGGGCGTCGAGGTGCGCCCTTCGGAGCTCAACGGCCAGCCGTCGATGCTGCTCTCGAAGGACGGCACGACCTTCGCCGCGCTCGCGCTCGTCGCCTCGGACGACGGGATCGACCAGGTGCTGTGGATGATGAACCCCGACAAGCTGGGGGCCGTGGCAGCGCATGCGTGACGAGCATCCGGCCGGCCGGATGCGATCTGCGCTCGACGCGCACGACGAGATCGAACTGGTCCGCCTGTTCACAGCCGACGCGCGCCTGATCGTCGACGCCGGCGACCCCACCGGCGGGGAATGGCGGGGGCGTGCGTCCGTCGCCCGGATCCTGCTCGACCGCCTCGCAGATCGGCAGGACGTGGTGTTCGACCTGGTCGACGTCAACGGCGGGCCCGGCGTCTCGCTCCGCGGTGCCGGAGGCCGCGTGATCGGGGTCGTCGCACTCGGCATCGACGCGACCGGACTCGTCGAGGCCGTCTGGGTGACGACGGCTCCGCGAAAGCTCACGTCGTGGAATCCGGATCCGCCGGATCCGCCGGATCCGTCACATCCGGCGTCGCAACCCGGTCGGAGCAGGTGAGGGCGGCGGATCGCCGCCGCGGGAGGAGAGGACCCACATCATGAAGATCGTCGTCATCGGAGGCACCGGCCTCATCGGCTCCCGCGTCGTCTCGCAGCTCGAGGCGCACGGGCACGAGGCGATCGCCGCATCGCCGAACACGGGCGTCGACACGCTCACCGGAGCAGGCATCGCCGAGGCGCTCGCCGGTGCCGACGTCGTCGTGGACGTCTCGAACTCGCCGTCGTTCGCCGACGACGACGTGCTCGCCTTCTTCACCACGTCGACGAACACGCTCCTCGCGGCCGAGCGCGAGGCCGGCGTCGGTCACCACGTCGCGCTCTCGATCGTCGGCGCGGACCGCCTTCCCGACAGCGGATACCTCCGCGCGAAGGTCGCCCAGGAGCGGCTCATCGTCGACTCCGGCCAGCCCTACAGCATCGTCCGTGCCACCCAGTTCTACGAGTTCGGATCGCGGATCGCCGACGCCGCGACGACCGACGGCACCGTCCGGGTGTCGACGGGCCTCATGCAGCCCATCGCCGCGGCCGACGTCTCCGACCAGGTCGCCCGCGTCGCCGCCTCGGCCCCGCTGAACGCCACGATCGACGTGGCCGGCCCCGAGAAGCTCGGTCAGGACGAGTTCATCCGCCGGGTGCTGACCGCCGCCGGCGACGCCCGCACCGTCGAGTCCGACCCGGCCGCCGAGTACTTCGGGACCGTGCTGGCCGGCGACGAGCTGACCCCCGGGCCCGGCGCCCAGCTGTCCACGACGACCTACGACGAGTGGCTCGCCGCGCAGCCGACGCCGGCGAAGTAGGCGCGATCATGCGAATCGCAGTGGTCGGCGGCACCGGCCTCATCGGTGCCCGTGTCGTCGACCGGCTCCAGTCCACGGGGCACGACGTCGTCGTCGCCTCCCGCGCGACCGGCGTCGACTCCTACTCGGGCGACGGCCTCGCCGACGCGCTCGCCGGAGCCGACGCGCTGATCGACGTCTCGAACTCGGACTACCTCGACGAGGCCGGCGCGAACGAGTTCTTCTACGCCTCGACGCTGAACCTGCTCACCTACGGCGCCGCGGCCGGTGTCGGGCACCACGTCGCCCTGTCCGTCGTCGGCACCGACCGCCTCGCCCGATCGGAGGGCGGGTACTTCGCCGCGAAGGCGGCCCAGGAGCGACTCATCCGGGCGTCGCAGCGGCCGTACACGATCGTGCACTCGACGCAGTTCTTCGAGTTCATCCAGAGCATCGCGGATGCTTCCGCGGTGCGGCACACGGTGCGCGTGTCGAACGCGTTCATCCAGCCCATCGCAGCCGACGACATCGCAGCCGCGGTGGCGGCGACGGCGGTCGGCCAGCCGGTGAACGACATGATCGAGTTCGCGGGACCCGACCGGTTCCGTCTCGCCGACCTCGTCCGGCGCGGGCTCTCGATCCGCACCGACCCGCGCGAGGTCGTGGCCGATCCGCTGGCCGACTACTTCGGCACCCGGCTCGAGGAGCACGACCTGCTGCCGGGCCCAGACGCGACGCTGGCGACGACGCACTTCACGGACTGGCTCGAGGCCGGCATCGCGTCGGGTCAGGGGCGCGACGAGCGGGCGCTCGGGCTCAGGCCCGCCTCGAATTGAGCGAGGATCCACCGGCGGGCCCGGCCGGATTCGCCTGATGGCGGAAACGGTCGGGCCGGCACCCGCGAGCCTCGTTCAGCTCTGGCCGCGACGCGCCGCGCGGGCGGCCGCGCGACGCGCCCGGCGGGCCTGCGCCTCACGTTCCGCGATCTCCTTCAGGTCGGGGTCGCCGGGCGAGAACACCGTGCGGAGCGCATTGCGCTCGACGGCCGCAGCGCGCGCGTCGCGCGTGGCGATCAGCAGCGCCGAGCCCGACGCGGCGATGGCGACGACGGCCGCGACCACCCCTGCCGTGCGCACGGCCGAGGCATCCGCCCATTCGGGCTCGAAACCGGACACCACGACGGCCGCCACCCAGAGCGCGGGCGGAGCGATGCCGCCCGCGACGAGCCACGTCGTCATGCGGCCCGCCCGCTGCCGGAGCAGCAGCGGCAGTGCGGCATCGTCGGTCCACCACCGGGGCCGGCCGTCGGCGACCTGGCGGAACGCGGTGCGCTCGCGGATCCGCCGCACGATCACGAAGGCCGCCGTGAGGAGCACGACGATCGCCCCGCACACGGCGATCGCGATCCCGCCGTACAGGCTCAGCCCGTCGATGAACCGCTCGACGGGTTCGTCGTAGTACTGCTCGTCGCAGCGACGGCAGGGCTGGCGCAGCCAGACCGAGGCGAACCACGCCACGACGCTGACGCCGGTCGCGACGGCGGCGACGATCAGGGCGGTCTCGAGCCGAGCGAACGCACGCGGTCGAAGCAGGGCGGGCGGGTCCTCGACCGGCAGCGCCTCGCGACGACGCCGTTCCATCGCCTCGGTCGTCGACTCGAGTCGCTGCCACGGCGCGCGGATCGCGACGCGGCGCGCATCCTGCTCCTCCTCCGCGGCCTGCAGCAGCACGCGCACGACCAGCCAGCCGAGCACCGCGACGACGCTGACGACCACGATCGCCCAGACCGCGGGTTGGCCGCGGCCCTCGTCGTCGAAGAGCCCGAAGAGCAGCGCGAATCCGCCGACGGCCATCGCCACGACGGCGATCGTGAGCACCGCGCGGCGCGCATACCGGGCGGGCAGGATCGCGATCCGCGACTCCTGCGCCCACGACGGCACCGCATCGGGATGCTGCGCCGCGTGCCGTTCGAGCAGCCGCAGCGACTGCGCGGCGGCGACCCCCGACAGGGTCGGGATGGCGAGAGCGAGCACGGGTCCCAGGACGAACAGCGCCGGAACCGTCAGACGGAAGAACTCGTCGAAGCCGGTCGCACGCTCGAGATCCCACAGCGCCTCGTCGAAGACGATCGCCGCGACCAGCAGCAGCACCCAGGTCGCCGCGGTGCCGGCGGTGAAGCCGATCGCGACATCGACTCCGGCACGGGCCACCGCCGAAGCCGTGGTCTCGGGCACCTCGACGAACCGCAGCTGCGACGCGGCGCGCTGCGGCACCCCGCGCCGGGACGCCTCCTCCTCGCGCGCGCGCCGTCGCCGCCGGGTCACAGCGCCCCGGTCGCCGGCTGCTCGACGACCCGCCCGGCACCCTCGAACACGAGCAGGCGGTCGGCGAGCTTGTCGACGAAGAACCGGTCGTGGCTCACGACGAGCACGGCCCCCGGGAAGTGCGTCAGCGCCCGCTCCATGACCTGCGTCGACGTGATGTCGAGGTGGTTCGTCGGCTCGTCGAGCACGATGACCGCGGCACCCGAGAGCAGGCACTGCGCGATCGCGACCCGCGCGCGCTGCCCACCCGAGAGCGTGCCGATCTTCTGCTGCAGGTCGGACTCCGAGAACTGCAGCATCGCGAGGAACCGGTTGACGCTCTTCTTCGTCGCGCTGAACGCGAGCGAATCGGGGTAGGCGTTGACCGCGTGCCCGACCGTGTCGGTCAGGTCGAGCTCGGCGTACACCCGGTTGTACGAGACGAACCCGGCGCCCTTCGCCCAGCGCACCTGGCCGGAGTCGGGTTCGGTCTCGCCGGTGACGACGTCGAGCAGGGTCGACTTGCCCGAGCCGTTCGACCCGAGCACTGCGACCCGGTCGCCGCGCTGCAGGTCGAACGTGACGTCCTCGAACAGCGGTTCGCCGCCGTACCCCTTGGTCAAGCGGGTCACCGTCAGCAGGTCGTTCGACACCCGGAGCCCGTCGTAGATCGACGTGATGATCTGGTCGATCGGGCGCGGCGCCTGCTTCTTCTTGATGTCGGCGAGGCGACGGGCGACCGCATTCGATGGGTTGCGGGCCGCTTCGCGGCGCGCCGCGGCGGCATCCTGCTCGTAGGCCAGCAGCTCCTCCTCGTGGGCGAACTGCCGCTCGAGCATCCTGAGCCGCGACTGCTTCGCGTGCACGTAGGCCGAGTAGTCGCCCTCGTACTCCTGCAGCCGGTAGTTCTCGATCTCGATGATGCGAGTGACGACGCCGTCGAGGAACTGGCGGTCGTGCGACACGACGAGCACGGCGCCGCCGAACCCGGCGAGCCAGTTCTCGACCCACTTCACGCCGTCGAGGTCGAGGAAGTTCGTCGGTTCGTCGAGCAGCAGCACGTCGGGTGCGCGCACGAGCAGCAGCGCGAGCGCCGCGCGATTGCGCCAGCCGCCCGAGAGGCGATCGACCGGCAGGGCGCGCCGCTCGTCGTCGAAGCCGAGCCGCGTGAGCACGGTGTCGATGGTCGTCTCGTAGGTCCAGCCGTCGATCGCGTCCATGCGCTCGAGCAGCTCGCCCTGCTCGGCGAGCAGTCGGTTCATCTCGGCGTCGGGCATGGGCTCGGCCAGCAGCATGCCGATCTCGTCGATCCGCGCCTGGGTGTCGTGCACGTCGGCGAACTCGGCGCTCAGGATCTCGTGCACGCTGCGCTCGCCGTCGAGTTCGGAGAACTGCGAGAAGTAGCCGACGGTGGTGCCCTGCGTCATGTCGACCGTGCCGCCCGTGGGTTCGCGGCGACCGAGGACGAGCTCGAGCAGCGTCGACTTGCCGACGCCGTTCTTGCCGATGAGGCCGATGCGGTCGCCCCGGCGGAGCTTGAGGTACACCTCTTTCAGGACCTGCCGCCCCTCGAGGTCGATGCTCACGTCGTTCAGGCGGATCAGGCTCACGATCGGCGATTCTACCGGCGGCGCGGGAGGCCGCCGAGGCGCAGGCAGACGTCGGCGGAACACGGCAGCGCGAACGGCCGCATATGCCGCCGCGCTGTATACCGTTGCACTGTATATCGGCAGACTGTACAGTTGGCCGATAGAGGAGGTGCCACGTGAACCGCAACCCGCTGCTGCCGCTCACCGAGACGGTGCACTACATCCTGCTCGCGCTCATCGAGCCGGGTCACGGGTACGCGATCATGGCGCGCGTCGAGTCGATGAGCGACGGCGCGGTGCGCCTCGCCCCCGGCACGCTCTACGGCGCCCTCGAGACGCTCGTGAAGCAGGGCCTGATCGTCCGCGTCGAGAGCGCCGACCCGCGCCGCAAGGTCTACCGCATCACCGAGGCCGGGTTCGGCGCACTCGCGCAGGACGCCGATCGCATGGCGCACATGCTGCGGGTGTTCGAGCAGATCCGAGGAGGCGCAGGATCATGAAGGTGCTGAAGTTCTTCGTCGATTTCGACAAGGAGGAGGCCTGGCTCAACCGCATGGCCGCCGACGGGCAGCTCCTCGTCGGCGCGAGCGTGCGGTACCGGTTCGCACCCATCGCTCCCGGCAGCGCCGTCGTGCGCGTCGACTACCGCGACTCGATGAGCGCGGCCGACTTCGCCGACTACGTGACGCTCTTCGCCGACGCGGGCTGGCGCCACGTCGCCGGCTCCCGCTGGAGCGGGGCGCAGTACTTCACGTCGTTCACCGGCGACGCGAACGCCGACATCTTCTCGGATGCCGCGTCGAAGGCGCAGCGGTACCGTCGCGCGATGGGCGTCACCGGAGCGATCCTGGCGTCGTTCGCGCTCTTCGTCTTCGTGCTCGGGATGCAGGGGTCGCTCGCGCCCGATCAGCTCTACCTCACGCCGGGGCTCTGGGAGAAGCAGGGGTGGTCGTTCGTCGGCGCGTTTCTCTTCGAGACGCCCTTCGCGCTGCTGCGGACCGCGCCCCTGCTCATGCTGCTCGCATGCGCCGTGCTGGCCGTGCAATTCGCGTACCAGTCCGTGCTCTACCGGCGCGCCCTCCGCGCCGAGCCGCACTGACCCGGAACCGTCTCGTCACTCCTCCGTCTGCGCGCCCGCCCTGGGGCCCCGCAGCAGTCGAGTGAGGGGGCCGTCGGCCAGGAACAGCAGGAACGCGAACGAACCGGTCCACGGCGCGAGCAGCACGACCGCGCCCGAGATGATGAGCGCGCTGAGCGACCCGCGGCCGAAGGCCGCGACCTCGGCCGCCGTGAGATCGGGCAGCAGGTCCTGTCGGCGGCGCGCTGCCCACGCCCACTGCAGCCAACTGCTCAGGATCGCGAGGAAGAAGACGACCGGCATCGCCAGGCGGCCCGCGAAGTAGTCGGAATAATCGGTCGTCAGGTTCGTCGCGAACGGCACGAGTGCGACGAACAGCAGTCGCGCGTTGTTCAGCCAGATCATCGTCGAGTCCACGCGGGTGATGTGCTCGAACTGGTCGACGTGCGTCATCCAGAGCAGGCACAGCAGCACGAAGCTCAGCGCGAAGTTCAGGAACAGCTGGCTCATGCCGCCGACGGCCGCCCACATCTCGGCATCCGACGACACCTCGCCGAGCGAATGGGTCGTCAGGTCGAGCACGAGCAGGGTCGCCGCGATCGCGAACACGCCGTCGGTGAACGCCTCGACCCGGATCGTGCGCTTCGTCGCGGCCGGATGCCGCCGCTGCCTGATCATGCGGACATGGTAACGACGGCGCGCCCGGCTGAGCGGGCGCCGCGCGCACGCCTGCCGCCGAACTACGCTTCGAACGTCATCCCGCGCTCGGCGAGCGCCGCCTCGAGGAGCCGGATCGCCTTGGGCCCGACACCGTGCATGGCGAGCAGCGTCGAGCGTCCGGTGGCCGCGACCTGCTCGAGCGTGGTGATCCCGGCCTCGAGCAGGGCGCTGTTGGCCGGGCGGCCGATCGGCGGGAGGTCGCCGATCTGCGCCGGGATGTGCGCGGTTCCCATGCGTCGAGGCTATTCCGACGCGACGCAGGTCGCCACCGGCGACAGGCTCGGTCGGGGTGCGGGCGCCCGCCCGTACTCCGGTGCGCCCCTCGGACACACCGGTGAACGGGCGACGATCGGCGGCGTGCCGCCGCGAAGGTCCGGAGATCGGGCAGCACGCAGCGGCCGGGCACGCTGCGACCTCAGTCGACCAGCGCTCCCGCGGTCAGGTTCGCGATGCCGCCGGTCATCGACGCGGCGCGGTCGGATGCCGCGAACGCGAGGTACTCGGCGACCTCGTCGAGCACGGGCAGGCGGCCGAGCAGCGTCGTGGACTCGAGGCCGTCCCACCAGTCGTCGAGGGTTCCGCCGCCGCCGTCGGCGATGCGCCCGAACATGTCCATCGTGTACGACTCCGAGGCGTCTCGGAACGCGTGCGGTCTCACGCACACCACGCGGACGCCGCCGGGGCCGAGCTCGCCCGCGAGCGCTCGCGAGAACCCCTCCAGCCCGGCGCTCTGCGCCGCGTTGCCGATGAGTCCGCGCCCGGTCAGCCGGGCGCCGGGCGTCGAGATCGTGAGGATCACGCCGTGGCCCTGGGCCAGCATGACGCGCGACGCCGCCTTCGCGGTCACGAAGTTCGTGGTGAGGTATCCGACCGTCGGATGCAGGTAGTCCTCGAGCGACGTGTCGGCGATCGCAAGGCCCTGCACGTGGTCGAAGCCGACCGCGTTGAGGGCGATGTCGACCGTTCCGGCCTCCATCGCGACCGCGTCGACGTGCGCGTCGACCTCGTCCTGCCGCATCGCGTCGACGACGGCGATCGAGACCTCGGATGCCCCCGCGTCCCGCGCGGCGGCCGCGGCCCGTTCGAGTCGGGGCAGGCTGCGTCCGGCCAGGTGCAGTCGGGCGCCCTCCCGTGCGAAGACGCGCGCGGTCGCAGCGCCGATCGATCCCCCGCCGCCGTGGATGACGGCGACCTTCCCGTCGAGCAGCATCACGCCGCCTCCTCCCCATAGGTGTGCGCGTAGCGGTCGAGGATCTCGGTCCAACCCGCGCGGTGCTTGCCGGCCGACTCCTCGTCGGGCAGCAGTTCGTGGCGCACGGCGACGAGCGTGGCGTCGTCGTCGGGCGTGAAGGTCACGTGCACGACCGAGTCGACGCCCACGGTGTGCTCCGATCGCCAGGTGAAGTCGAGTGCGTGCGGCCGGTCGATGCGCAGGTAATCCCCGAGGTGCACGACGTCGCCCGTCGGGCCCGACATCGTGATCGAGAAGCCCCCGCCGACGCGCGGCTCGGCGACCACGACGGGCGTGCCGTCGCCGGGGCGGCGCATCCACACGGCGAGCGCGACCGGGTCGAGCCAGGCGTCGAAGAGCCGCTCGGCCGACGCCCGGATGCGCCGGCTGACGAGCACCGCGCCGGTCATCGCGCCACTCCCCCGTCGTCGCGGGCGTCGCCTGTCGCACCGGACGCTTCGGCGACCTCCGATGCGCCCGCGCGCTCGGATGCCTCCGCGACCCCGGATGCCTCCGTGACCGCGGTTGCCTCCGTGTCGAGCATGTACGCTTCGAGCGCCTCGAGCCGGTCCTCCCAGAAGGCGCGGTAGCGCTGCATCCACTCGACGGCATCGCCGAGCGCCTCGGCGCGGAGCGACAGCACGTGGTCGCGGCCACGCACCTCGCGCCGCACGAGCCGGGCGCGTTCGAGCACCTTGATGTGCTTGCTCGTGGAGTTCAGCGAGATCGGGAACGCGCTGGCGAGGTCGGTGACCCGTGCGTCCGAGACCAGGAGCCGGTCGAGGATCGCCCGCCGCGTGGGGTCGGCGACCGCGCCGAGCACGGCATCCAGATGATATTCACCCATGCGGGTGAATATAGGCGGCCGCTTCGCCCGCGTCAATCACTTGTCGAGGACCCCTCGAAGATTCGATCCACATCGAAACACTCACGGCGACGGATGCCCCGGCGCGAACCTGAGACCACGGCGGACCTCGCCGGACGACCTGAGGAGGACACCATGCCCAGCGCCACCTACTCCACCGAGATCACCCTCGCCCCCACCGGCGGCGCCGAGCTGCCCGAGGTCGTCGACGGCGACTCGTTGCTGCTCGGCCCCACCAGCCGCACCCGCCGGTTCGTCGGCGCCGAGCACGGCGCGGGCGTCTCCTACTTCTCAGTGGACAACGAGCCCGGCGAGGGCCCGGGCCTGCACTGGCACCCCTACACCGAGACGTGGGTGCTCATCGAGGGCACTGCGCGCATCCGCATCGGCGAGCGGTCGTTCGTCGCGAACGCCGGCGACACCGCGACCGTGCCCGCCGGCGTCTGGCACGGCTTCACGAACATCGGAGAGGGCCGGCTCAAGGTGATCTGCATCCACGCGTCGGCGGTCATCATCCAGACCTGGGCCGAGGAGGGCTGAGCGGTAGGCCGTCGCCGGCCCATCGTCGACCGCAGGGCCATTCGCGTGCGACTTCCTCCCATGCGTGCGACATGTTCGACGCACGCATGGGAGAAACCCGCACGCGGAGACGAAACCCGCACGCGTGGATGCGGGTGATGTCAGCGGCTCGGGTCGGCTGCGCCGGGCTCGTCGGATGCCGCGCCGGCCTCGAGCGCGCGGCGGCGCTCCCACTCCTCGATCTCACGGTCGAGGTCGGCGATCTGCTCCTCCGTCGAACGGCTGTCGACCGGGTACCGCGGCTCGGCCGGCGCCGGCGCGGCATCCGTCGTCGGCCGCGCGGGCCGGCGTCGGCGCGGCGCGAACCCGCCGGCGTCGTACTCTCGCCCGATCGTGAACCACAGGATCGAGCCGATGAGCGGCAGGAACACCACCAGGAGCACCCAGACGATCTTCGGCAGGTGCTTCACCTGCCAGTCGTCGCGGCGGATGATGTCGACGAGCGCGATCACGAGGACGGCGAGGATCAGCAGCGTCAGCACTGGCATACCGGGCAGCCTAGCGATCGGCCGCCCGATTCGGTCCGGCGTTCACGTTCGGTCCCGGCGCTCACGTGCGAGTGCGCTCGCCGAGCGTTCGCAGCCGATCGGCGTCGATCGATCCGGCGGCGGCCGTGAACACGATGAGGTCGTGGTCCTCGGCCTCATCGCGCAGCACCTGCCTCCGCAGCACGATCCTGCCGACATCCGGGTGCTCGACCCGTACGATCCGCGACCGCGGCGCCGACCGCTGCGCGCCGACGCCGGTCGCCTCCGCCCACAAGCCCGCGAACTCGGTGCTCGCCCGATGGAGCAGCCGCACCAGCGAACCGGCGGGTGCTGCGGCCGGTCCGTCCGTCGCGCTCCGCAGCCGGTCGACGAACTCGCGGCCGAGTCCGACCCGGTCCTCGGGCGCGTACCGCTCGCGAACCTCGGGATGCAGGAACCAGCGGTAGACGAGGCTGCGGTCCTCTCGCCGGAACCCCGACTCATCGCCGAACACGGCCACGGCGAGCGACGACTGGCGGATGGTCTCGCCGAGTCCGGTCCTGATCACCGCGGGTACGTCACCCAGACGCTCGAACACGGTGCGCAGGCCGATGTCGACGTGCGCCCGACCCGAACCGTGCCGCGGCGGTTCGACGCCGGCGGCACGGAAGAGTTCGTCGCGCTCCTCGGTCGAGAACCGCAGGCCGGCCGCGATCGATGCGAGCATGCGCGGACTCGGGTGCGGGCCGCGCTGCTGCTCGAGGCGACTGAGGTAGTCGGCCGACATGCGGCAGAGCTCGGCCGCCTCCGCTCGGCGGAGTCCCGTCGCGCGACGACCCGGTCCACGCTCGAGTCCTACGTCCTCGGGCTGCAACGCCTCACGGCGGCCCCGCAGCATCCGTGCCAGCGCCGCCCGGTCCATCCGCCCTCCGTTCGCCGTCGAACCGCCCGTCGACCCTGGGAATCCACAGCGCAGGCTGCTCACCTGAGCATGGAAGCGCTTGCAATCCGAGGGTAGGACTGACACCAAGCTAGCGATTGTCGGGGGCGGTTGTCACGCCATACCGTGAGCCCCGGACGCGGCGTCGCGTCCGCATGCACCGTCGCATGATCACCGAGTGGTCAAGGGACGTCGATGTCTCGAGGCCACCCTGAAGTCTGGAAGTCTCCAATGCCGTCGACATTCCCTCACCCGGACACCCACGCGCCGGGACAACGCAAACGCTTGCAAGCACCCGCGATGCTCGCGGTCTGGGCACTCCTCGCCAGCCTCATCGCCCTCGGCGCGTCGTTCGCCACGACCAGCCAGGCGAACGCCGCGGCATCCGGCCCCAAGGACACCACCGCGGTGATGTTCTCCTGGACCTGGAACGCGATCGCCCGCGAGTGCACCGACAACCTCGGCCCGGCCGGATACGGGTACGTGCAGACCTCGCCGCCGCAGGAGCACGTGCAGGGCCCCGAATGGTGGACGTACTACCAGCCCGTGAGCTATCGGATCGAATCGCGTCTCGGCACCCGCGCCGAGTTCGAGTCCATGGTCGACACCTGCCACGACGCCGGCGTCAAGGTGATCGCCGACGCCGTCATCAACCACATGTCGGGCAAGAGCGCGGGCGGCACCGGATGGGCCGGCTCCACGTTCCAGCACTACGACTACCCCGGCATCTACCAGTCCCAGGACTTCCACTCCTGCCGCCGCGACATCGCGAACTACCAGAACCGGTGGGAGGTGCAGGAGTGCAACCTCGTCAACCTCTCCGACCTGAACACCTCGTCGAACCACGTCCAGCAGCGCATCGCGGACTACCTGAACGACCTCGTCGCGCTCGGCGTCGACGGGTTCCGCATCGACGCCGTCAAGCACATCGCGGCATCCGACATGCAGGGCATCCTCTCGAAGGTGAACGACCGCGCGCGGCTGTACCTCGTGCAGGAGGTCATCCGCGCCAACGAGCCCATCCAGCCCGAGGAGTACACCTCGTACGGCGACATCCACGAGTTCGCGTTCGCACGCAAGCTCAAGGAGGCCTTCGGCGGCGGCACGATCAACTGGCTCGTCTCCCCGACCGGCATCGGTCCGGCGTGGTCGGGCTTCCTCCCGCAGCAGAACGCCGCCGTCTTCGTCGACAACCACGACACCGAGCGCAACGGCGAGACGCTGAGCTACAAGGACGGGTCGGCCTACGACCTGGCCCAGGTCTTCACGCTCGCGTGGAACTACGGATCCCCCTCGATCCACTCGGGCTACCAGTTCTCGAACAAGGACGCCGGGCCTGCCCTCGCCGGCAACGGCGAGGTGATCGACCCCGTCTGCGGCCAGAACGGCTGGACCTGCAAGCACGCGCAGACCTCGATCGAGAACATGGTCGGGTTCCGCAACGCGACGTCCGGCACCGCCGTCGTGAACACCTGGACCAACGGCTCGAACGCGATCGCCTTCGGCCGCGGCGACAAGGGGTACGTGGTCATCAACCGCGGCGGCGGCTCGGTCGACCGGACCTTCCAGACGTCGCTGCCCGCCGGCACGTACTGCAACGTCGTGACCGGTCTGCCGACGGCGAGCGGATGCTCCGCCGGCACGGTGACCGTCGGCGCCGACGGCCGCTTCACCGCGAACATCGGCGGCAACCAGGCCCTCGCGATCCACGCGGGCGCGAAGTCCGGCTCGACGACGACCCCCACGCCGACGCCGACGCCGACGCCGACCCCGACGCCTGGCTCGTCGATGAAGGTGTACTACTCGATCGCCGACCGCGGCTGGGGCACCGCGAACCTGCACTACCGCGTCGGCACCGGCGCCTGGACCGCCGTACCCGGCGTCGCCATGACCGCCGCCTGCACCGGCTGGGTCTCCAAGACGGTCGACCTCGGCGCCGGCACCGCGATCACCGCGGCCTTCAACAACGGCTCGGGCACCTGGGACAACAACGGCGGCAGGGACTACGCGCTCGCGGGCGCGGTCGTCACCGTCAAGGGCGGGGCCATCGGCACGACCGATCCCTGCACCACCACGCCCACGCCGACCCCCACTCCCACGCCGACCCCCACGCCCACGCCGTCCCCGGTCGTGGACGCCGTGCGCATCACCTACAAGCCGGCGGCAGGCTGGTCGACCACGAACATCCACTACCAGATCGGCACCGGCAGCTGGACGACCGTCCCTGGCGTCCCGATGACGGCGGCGTGCACCGGTTGGGTGACCAAGACCATCGACATCGGCAGCGCGTCTGGCATCACCACGGTGTTCAACAACGGCTCCGGCACGTGGGACAACAACGCGGGCAGGAACTACACCATCGCCGAGGGCGCCTGGCAGCTCTCGAACGGCACGCTCACCGCAGGCTCGCCGTGTCCGGACGAGCCGGTGGAGCCCGAGCCGCCGGTCACGACGCCGACGACGCCCGCCGGTCTCACCGCCACGCCCGACTCGACGTCGCAGATCACGGTGGCCTGGCAGGCGTCGACCGATGACGAGGGCATCGCCTCGTACGAGCTCGAACGCAGTGGCGGGCCGACCGGCACGGCGGTCTTCACCGTGACCGGTGCCACGACCCGCGCCGACGCCGGGCTGATCGCCGGCACCGCGTACTCGTACCGGGTGCGCGCGATCGACACCGACGGGCAGCCCTCGGCGTGGTCGGCGGCGGTGCCCGCCCGCACGACGAGCGCCACGACTCCCGTCGCCACGGGCGAGCCGCTCGGAGGAGACCCCCGTGAGGACTCGATCTACTTCATCATGACCGCGCGGTGGAACGACGGGGATGCGAGCAACAACCGCGGCGGCTCCCAGCACGTGAAGTCGGGCAACGCCGCGAATGCGGACCCGATGTTCCGCGGCGACTTCGCCGGGGTCATCGACAAGCTCGACTACATCAAGGGCCTCGGGTTCTCGGCGATCTGGATCACGCCGGTGGTGCTGAACCGGTCGGACTACGACTTCCACGGGTACCACGGCTGGGACTTCTTCCGGGTCGATCCGAGGCTGGAGTCCGAAGGTGCGTCGTACCAGGAGTTGATCGACGAGGCGCACGCACGCGGCATCAAGATCTACCAGGACGTCGTCTACAACCACTCGTCGCGCTGGGGCGCCAAGGGACTCTTCGTGCCGACCGTGTGGGGGGCGCGCGACGGCCAGTGGGACTGGATGTACTCGCAGCAGCAGCCCGGGCGCGAATACGACCCGATGCTCGAGCACGACGGCGCCGATCCGTCGCTCACCGCCGCGCAGAACGCGCTCGCGAAGGGTCGCCCCTACAACGGCGACCTGTGGTCGGCGACGCCTCCGGCGGGCAACACGTGCGCGAACTTCGGCACGGCGACGCAGTACAAGAGCCCCGAGGGCTTCACCATCCGCAACTGCCAGTGGCCGTCGCCGACGTCCGGCATGTTCCCGAAGGAGTCCTACCACCAGTGCTGGATCGGCAACTGGGAGGGCAAGGACGCGCAGGACTGCTGGCTGCACGACGACCTGGCCGACTTCAACACCGAGAGCGCCGCCGTGCAGGAGTACCTGATCGACGCCTACAACTCGTACATCGACATGGGCGTGGACGGGTTCCGCATCGACACGGCCGTGCACATCCCCCGCGTCATGTGGAACCGGCACTTCCTGCCGGCGATCCGGGAGCACGCGACCGAGGTGCACGGCGAGAAGGGCGAGGACTTCTACGTCTTCGGCGAGGTCGCGTCCTTCGTGCACGACAAGTGGAACCGCGGCTCGGTGAACCACTCGGCGCAGTTCTACACGTGGAAGGAGCGGCGCGAGTACTCGCTGGACGACGTGGTCGCCGCGGCCGAGCAGTTCCAGTACGAGAACCTGCAGGGCAGCGGCAACCAGCCGACGTCCGACAACGCGTTCCTCACCGGCTCGGGCGGCAACACGTACCACGCACCCGACCACTCGAAGTTCTCGGGAATGAACGTGATCGACATGCGCATGCACATGAACTTCGGCAACGCGTCGAGCGCATTCCACAACGGCAAGGACTCCGACGACTCGTACAACGACGCCACGTTCAACCCGGTGTACGTCGACTCGCACGACTACGGGCCGAACAAGTCGACCGTGCGGTACGACGGCGGCACGTCGGCGTGGGCCGAGAACATGAGCCTGATGTGGACGTTCCGGGGCATCCCGACGCTCTACTACGGCTCGGAGATCGAGTTCCAGGCGGGCAAGCCGATCGACTGCGGGCCGACCTGCCCGCTCGCCACGACCGGTCGCGCCTACTTCGGCGACCACCTCGACGGTTCCGTGGTCGCGAGCGACTTCGGCGTCGTCTCGTCGGCGTCGGGTGCGGTCGCGCAGACGCTCGCCTCGCCGCTCGCGGAGCACGTGCAGACGCTCAATCGCATCCGCCGCGCGGTGCCCGCGCTCCAGAAGGGGCAGTACTCCACGACGGGCGTCCAGGGGGACATGGCGTTCAAGCGGCGGTACACGGATGCCGCGACGGGCGTCGACAGCTTCGTGCTGGTGACCGTGTCGAACAGTGCGACCTTCAGCGGCATCCCGAACGGCACCTACACCGACGCGGTGACCGGTGACGTGAAGGTCGTCGCGAACGGCACGCTGACCGCCTCGGCCGGCGGGCAGGGCAACCTGCGCGCCTACGTACTGGCGCTGCCCGGCAACCCGGCCCCCGGCAAGGTCGGCTCGGGGAGCGACTTCCTGAAGTGAGCCGAATCACCCCGTGACGCGGCCGATGGGGCCGGGCGGATCGCCCGGCCCCATCGCCGTCTCACCTCGGCGGCGCCGGCCGCGCACCGTACGCGGCGAGGAACACGCCGACGGCGTGCGCGACGTGCGCGGAGCGCTCCGCGGGCGACGGGATGCCCCCGTCGCCGAGCAGCATGGCCCGGTTGATCGGGTCGCCCATGACGAGCCAGTTGAACTGCCCGGCCGCGACGGATGCCTCGTCGAACGCGAGCAGCCCGGCCTCGCGCAGCCGTTCGAACGCATCGGCCAGCGCGAGGATCGCCCGTGCCGGGCCGCGTTCGTACAGCGCCGAGGCGAGCTCGGGGAATCTCCCGACCTCGCCGATGACCAGCCGGCGCAGCTGCAGCAGCTTCGGCGTCATCACGATCTCGAGCTGCCGCTCCGCGTACGACTCGAGGTAGGCACGCACGTCGTCGACGTCCGACGTGTCGAGCACGTCGTGGTGCACGGCATCGCCGGCGGCATCCGTCATCGACGTGACGAGCTCGACGAAGAGCGCCTCCTTGCTGCCGAAGTGCTTGTAGACGGTCTGCTTCGAGACCTGCGAGCGGGCGGCGAGCTCGTCCATGTTGGTGCCGAGGTACCCGCCCGCGAGGAACATCTCCTCGGCCGCGACGAGGATCGCGCGGTGCTTGCGCGCGGTGCGGCCCGCGGGCTCCGGCGGCCTGGCGGTGGCGGAGGTCTCGACGGTCGTGGACGTCTCGGCGGTCGGCTCGGCTTCGGCGGGCGGGGTCGGCATGCAGCTCCCTTGACGTTGAGTACTGGTCAGTCTAGTCTCGTTCAAACGGAACTATACGGTCTAGTTTGATTGTGAGTGCATCATGAGCGAGTTCGTCACCACCCCCGCCGGCGACCGGGTCGCCTTCGACCGGCGCGGAACGGGTCCGGCGCTGGTCTTCGTCGCCGGCGCCGGCCCCTACCGGGCCATCGATCCGTGGACCACCGAGACCGCCGAGCTGATGGCCGAATCCGGGGTGCAGACGATCGTCTACGACCGCCTCGGCCGCGGCGAGAGCGAGGCATCCGGTCGCATCGACCTCGACCGCGACCTCGAGAGCCTCGCGGCCGTGATCGAGACGGCAGGCGGCAGCGCCGTGCTGTGCGGGCACTCGTCAGGGTGCTCGATCGCGCTCGCGGCGGCGGTGCGGGGCGTCCCGGTCACTGGCCTCGTCCTGTGGGAGCCGCCGTTCGGAGCCGTCGACGGCGGCGCGCGCGAGTGGGCGGCGGAGGTCGAGCGACGCATGGACGCCGGCGACCTCGAGGGCGCGCTCGAGCACTACATGAAAGACATGCCACCGGAGTGGCTCGCCGGCATGCGCCAGTCGCCCGACTACCCGCTGTTCCGCTCGCAGGTCGTGAGCTACCGCGCCGACGGCCAGTCGCTCGCGTGGGTGGAGTCCGCACCGCTCGCCGACCTGTTGCGCGATGTGCGCGTGCCTCTCGAGGTACTGCTCGGCACCGAGACGTTCCCCGAGCTGTTCGCCGCGGCGGAGGCGATCGCCGCCGCCGTCCCCGGCGCGACCTGGAAGCAGATCGCGGGCGCCGACCACTCGTGGGACCCGGCGACGATGGCCGCCGAGCTCACCGCGTTCGTCTCGGAAGCGGCGGCGCGCGCTGCTCGGTGAGGGGCGGTCGACCGGCCGGATGGCACCGGCCCGCACGAGGATCAGGTGCGCGAGCCGGCGCCGTCGACCTCGTCGGCATGGGGCGCTGCCGTTGCGGCCGACGCGCGCTCGCGCTCCCATTCCGCGATCTCGCGCTCGAGTTCCCTGACCTGCTCCTCGGTCGAGCGCGTCGAGGGGATGTACTCGATCTTCGGACGCACCGGCTTGGGCTTCGGTGCCGCCCGGTGGCGCCGCCGACCTCTGGCGCGGGGGGCGAGGGGAATGCGGATCCAGGCCGTCGGCCGCGCCGACTGGTGCTCCGACGCCGGCTCGGGCTCAGCGGCTGCGGGCTCCGGCTCCGCGGCGGCGGGCTCGGGCTCCGCGGCGGGTTCGGGCTCCGCGGCCGGCTCGGACGCGACGACGTGCTCCGGGTCCGCCGAGCGCTCCGTCGGCGACTCCGGCGCCGTCACGTGTGCCCGGTTCGTCGCGGAGTCCGTGGTGCGCGATCGCGCGTGCTCATGCGGCCCGACCGGCGCGTAGTCGCGACCGAAGAGGAACCAGAGCCCCGGCCCGAGCATGGGGACCACTGCGACGACGAGCATCCAGGTGCTCCGCGGATACCGCTTCACCTGATGGTCTTCGCGCGTGACGATGTCGATGAGCCCGATCGCCATCACGGCGAGGACGAGGGTCAGCATCGGCATCGTTCCAGACTATCGAGCGGCGGGGCCGGCGGATGGGTCCCGCCCCCGCCTGTGGATCGCACGCGAGGCATCCGGTGGGCGCGGCGCCTGCCGGATGTCGGTGGCCGCCGCGAGACTGACGGCATGCCGATCGAGGTGCGCCCGGCGACGAGCTTCGCCGACGTGAAGACGATGGTCGGGCCGAAGCGCCCCGACGCGAACGTGTGCTGGTGCCTCAGCTATCGCATCCCGTCGAAGGAGAACCTCGCCCTGAAGGGCCCCGAGCGGGGCGAGCGGGTGCGACAGCTGGTGCGGCACAAGATCCCGCCCGGCGTGCTCGCCTACGACGGCGGCGACGTCGTCGGCTGGGCCGCCGTGCACCCGCGCGCAGACACGTCGTTCGCCAGGAACCGCAAGATCCCGCACGTCGACGACGTCGACGTCTGGTCGGTCTGGTGCATCCGGGTGAGGCCGGGCCATCGCGGCGAGGGCCTCTCGCACCGGCTGCTCGCGGGCGCCGTCGACTTCGCGCGAGACCACGGTGCGCCGGCGATCGAGGGCTACCCGGTCGACAACAGCGGCGAGCGGGTCGACCTGACGATGGCGTACGTGGGCACCCGGAAGCTGTTCGAGCGGGCGGGGTTCACCATGGCGGCCGGCACCGACTCGGTGCTCAACGGCTTCCCCCGCGTCGTGATGCGGCTCGACCTCGCTCGACCGGCGGGCTGAGTCGCGTGCCGCGCAGCCCTCGACACCCCGGCACTGCACCGCTATCTTCGACCCGTCACCGACGAGAGGATGACTCATGTCCACACCCCTGTCCGGCCCGGCCGCGTCGCAACCTTCCCCCCGCTTCGACGCCGAGGCACTGACGGCGCTCCGCACGCAGGTCGGCGGTCGGGTGATCCTTCCCGGCGATCCCGAGTATGACGCGGCACGCCGCCCGTGGAACCTCGCGATCGGCCAGCGCCCCGCGGCCATCGTGGAACCGGCCGACACCGATGACCTCGCGGCGACGCTCCGCATCGCCCGCGACGCCGGTGCAGGGGTGACGACGCAGCCGAACGGACACGGCGCCGACGGCGACCTCGAGGGTGTCGTGCTGATCCGCCCGACCGCCTTCGATGATCTCTCGGTCGACGTCGGGGCGCGGCGGGTCCGCATCGGCGCGGGCCTGAACTGGGGCGTGGTGCTGGCCGAGCTCGACGGAACCGGCCTCGTCGCCCTGGCCGGTTCGAACCCGGAGGTGAACGCCGTCGCGCTCGCCCTCGGCGGCGGCCAGTCGATGTTCAGCCGCCGCTACGGCCTGACCGCTCGATCCATCCTGTCGGTCGACCTGGTCGACGCCGCCGGCGAGCTCCGCATCGTGACCGACACGACCGACGCCGACCTGATCTGGGCGCTGCGCGGCGCCGGCGGGCACCTCGGCGTCGTCACCGCGATCGAACTCGCCCTCTACCCCGCCGAGCAGCTCTTCGGCGGCAGTCTGATGTTCGACGCCGAGCACGCCGAGGCCGTGCTCGCCGAGGCGGTGGCGCTCTCGCGCGACGAGCCGGAGCTCGGCCTCGATTTCGGCATGATGGCGTTCCCCGACGCCCCGATGGTGCCGGAGCCGCTTCGCGGCCGGATGGTGGCGACCGTCGCCGTCGTCCACGTCGGCGACGAGGCCGCCGGCCGCGCCCTCGTGCGACGGCTGACCGACCGCGCGGCGCCGTTCGCCGACACGCTCACGCCGTTCACGATCGGTGCGCTGGCCGCGGTCGCGGCCGAACCGATCGACCCGATGCCGATCGTGGACTTCGGCGGCGCACTCGACGTCTTCGACGACGGGTTCGTCCCCGACCTGGTCGCGGCCTTCCGGGCCGGGGCACCTCACGGGTTGATGCGCGTCAGCGTGCGGGCGATGGGCGGCGCGATCGCCGACGAGCTCGGCGCCGAGTTCGCGATCGTCGGCGCGCCGCAGTACTCGGGCCTGCTGAACTCCGGCGTCGTGCTCGCCGCTCCCGGGATCGACCCCGTCGCCGCGCTGGCGCCGCTGCGCGACCTCGTCGCACGCCACGGCATCGGCTCGGCCGTCCCCACGTTCCTCGGGGCGGGATCGACACTCGCCGACGCGTACGACGCCGAGCGCCTCGACCGCCTCGCCTCGGTGAAGCGACGCGTGGACCCCGGCGGGCTCATCCGCGGCAACCGCCCGCTCGGCTGACCACGGCGCAGGCCGGACGAACATCCCGTTCCCGGGCATCACCCATCGGATCTGCGTCAGACTGGAGGGTGCACATCCCCGCGCCGCCGCGCGGGACGACCCGGAGGTACCGTGACCCTCGACCAGACCGCCGCGCCCGGCGCGCTCGGCGCACTCCTGCCCGAGGCGCTGCGCGCCCAGTTCCCGTACCTCGACCAGGAGCTGCACGGCCGCCCGCTCGCCTACCTCGACTCGGGCGCGACCGCGCAGCGCCCCCTCGCGGTGCTCGATGCCGAACGCGACTACCTCGAGCACCACAACGCGGCCGTGCACCGCGGCGCGTCGACCCTCGTCGGCGACGCCACGAGCCTGTTCGAGGACGCCCGCGCGACGGTCGCCCGGTTCGTCGGAGCCGAGGACCGCGAGATCGTCTGGGCCGAGAACGCGACCGACGCGATCAACATCGTCGCGCTGGGCATGGCGGATGCCTCGGCCGGACTCGGCGGCGGCGAAGCGAAGCCGTTCGTCCTCGGCGCGGGCGACGAGATCGTCGTGACCGAGGCCGAGCACCACGCGAACCTCATCCCGTGGCAGCGGCTCGCGGCCCGCACGGGCGCGACGCTGCGCTGGATCCCGGTCGACGACGACGGCACGTGGAGCGCCGACGCGGCGGCATCCGTCATCGGACCGCGCACGAAGGTCGTCGCGTTCGCGCACGTCTCGAACGTGACCGGGTTCCTGGCGCCCGTCGAGGACGTGGTCGAACTCGCGCACGCGCACGGCGCGCTCGTCGTGCTCGACGCGTGCCAGTCGGTGCCGCACCGCCCGGTCGACTTCGGCGCACTCGGAGTGGACTTCGCCGCGTTCTCGGGGCACAAGATGCTCGGGCCCAACGGCATCGGCGTGCTGTACGGGCGCGAGCACCTGCTCGACGCGCTGCCGCCCGCCCGCACCGGCGGCTCGACGATCACGGTCGTGACGATGGAGTCGGCAGAGTTCCTGCCCTCGCCGCACCGGTTCGAAGCGGGCACGCAGCCCGTGTCGCAGGCCGTCGGGCTCGCGGCTGCGATCCGTTTCCTCGACGGCATCGGCATGGACCGCGTGCACGCGCACGAGACCGCCCTCGCCGAGCTGCTCGTGGACGAGGTGGCCCGGGTCCCCGGCATCCGATTGGTCGGCAGCGGTCCCGGTGTCGAGCGCGCGGCGCTCGCGAGCGTCGACGTGCCGGGCGTGCACGCGCACGACGTCGGACAGTACCTCGACTCGCAGGGCATCGCGGTGCGCGTCGGGCACCACTGCGCGCAGCCGCTGCACCGCCGGCTCGGGCTGCGGGCGACGACCCGGGCGAGCGCCTACGTGTACACGACCGAGGACGAGGTGCGGCGGTTCGCCACCGCGCTCGGCGAGGTGCGCGCGTTCTTCGGCGCCGACGGCGCCGCTGCCGCGACCGCCGCCGTCCGCGCGACGGGAGGCCGTGCGTGAGCGACCTCTCGGGCCTCTACCAGGAGCTGATCCTCGACCACTCGCGCCGCCGCAACGGCGAGGGCGAACTGGTCGACGCGCACGCCAGCCACCACGAACTCAACCCGACCTGCGGTGACGAGATCACGCTCGGCCTCCGACTCGACGCCTCCGGCGAGAAGATCGAGGCCATCGGCTGGACCGGCGACGGCTGCTCGATCTCGATGGCGTCGGCCTCCGCGCTGACCGACCTCGCCGTCGGCGCCGACCTCGCCGACGTGCGGCGCATGATCGACGCCTTCCGCGAGATGATGCGCTCGAAGGGCGAGGGCGACCCCGACGAGGAACTGCTGGGCGACGCGATCGCATTCCACGGCGTCTCGAAGTACGTCATGCGCGTCAAGTGCGCGATGCTCGCGTGGGTCGCGCTCGAGGCCGACGTGGCCGCAGCGACCTCGCGCGACGCCTAGGCTCGAACCACCGCCCGAACCCCCTCCAGGAGGAGCCCCGCCATGAGCGATGCCACGTCCCTCGACGTCTTCGACCGCCGCGAGTCCGAGGTGCGCGGCTACGTCCGCGCGTTCCCGACCGTGTTCGACCGCGCGAGCGGTTCGACGCTCGTCGACGCCGACGGCCGCGAGTACCTCGACTTCTTCGCCGGCGCGGGCGTGCTGAACTACGGCCACAACAACCCGGCGTTCACGAAGGCGCTCATCGAGTACCTCGAGCACGGCGGCATCATCCACGGCCTCGACATGGCGACGAGCGCGAAGCGCGCGTTCATCGAGGCGTTCGAGCGGCTCGTGCTCGAGCCCCGCGGGCTCGACCACAAGCTCCAGTTCACGGGCCCGACCGGCGCCAACGCGGTCGAGGCGGCCCTGAAGGTCGCGCGCCGGGCCACCGGGCGTTCCACGGTGGTCGCCTTCACGAACGCGTTCCACGGTCTCAGCCTCGGCTCGCTCGCCGCGACGGGCAACAGCCACTACCGCGGCGCGGCCGGGGTCGGCCTCGACGACGTCGCGCGCCTGCCGTACGACGGCTACCTCGGCCCCGACGTCGACACGCTCGACCTGTTCGAGAAGATGCTCGACGACTCGGGCTCCGGGCTCGACCTGCCCGCCGCCGTCATCGTCGAGGCGGTGCAGGGCGAGGGCGGCATCAACGTCGCGAGCCCCGCGTGGCTGCAGCGGCTGCGCCGGATCACCGAGGAGCGGGGCATCCTGCTGATCCTCGACGAGATCCAGGCGGGCATCGGCCGCACCGGCGCGTTCTTCGCGTTCGAGGAGTCGGGCATCGTGCCCGACCTCGTCACGGTGTCGAAGTCGATCTCGGGCTCGGGTCTGCCGATGTCGCTCGTGCTCCTGCGTCCCGGCGTCGACGTGTGGAAGCCCGGCCAGCACACCGGCACCTTCCGCGGCAACAACCTGGCCTTCGTGTCGGCGCGCATCGCGCTCGAGACCTACTGGTCCGACGGCGCGTTCATGGACGGCGTCGCCGCGAAGTCGGCGCTCCTCGTCGCCGAGCTCGAGCAGATCGCCGCCGCGCATCCCGAACTCGGGCTCACCGTGCGCGGACGCGGCCTGTTCCAGGGGCTCGTCTGCGACGGCGACCGCACGCTCGCCGGCCGCGTCTCGAAGGCGGCGTTCCAGCGCGGGCTCGTGATCGAGACCTCCGGCGCGTTCGACGAGGTGCTGAAGTTCCTGCCGGCGCTCACCATCACCGAAGACGAGCTGCGCCGCGGCCTCGCGATCGTGCGCGAGAGCCTCGACGACGTGCTCGCCGACGCCCCGCTGACGGACGCGGCGACCGCGGGCTGATCGCGAACGCCGGACCGCCCATGTCGGATGCAGCGCCCAAGTCGGATACCGCGCCCATGTCGGATGCCGCGCCGCGCTCGGCCCCGCGACCGCGGGTGCTCGGGCCGACGGTCGACGACCAGACCCGCTGCATCCACTACCGGACGCCGCTCGACGTCGTCGCGATCCGGTTCGCGTGCTGCGGCGAGTACTACCCGTGCCACGCCTGCCACGCCGAGACGGCCGGGCACGAGGCCCGGCAGTGGCCGCGCGCCCGCCGCGGCGAGCGCGCGATCCTCTGCGGCGTGTGCGGCTGCGAACTGACGATCGACGAGTACCTCGCGACGGATGCCTGCACCCGCTGCGGCGCGCCGTTCAACCCGGGCTGCGCACTGCACGCGGACCGGTACTTCGAGGTCTGAGCTCAGCCGCTCGTGAGCCGGCGAAGGAGCTCGGCGAGGGTCGCCTGCTCCTCGCGGCTGAGGCCCCGCAACTCGACGGCCTCGCGTTCGGCGAGGCTGCGCATCGCGTCATCGACCCGGGTCGTGCCCTCCGGGGTGATGCGCACGAGCACGCTGCGGCCGTCGCGCGGGTTCGGGTGCCGCTCGACGAGCCCGCGCTTCACGAGGTTGTCGAGGCGGTTCGTCATCGCCGCGCTGCCGATCATCGTCGCCGAGATCAGCTGGGCCGGGCTGAGCTCGTGCGGCGGCTCCTCCCGGCGGAGCGCGGCGAGCACGTCGAACTCCCACGACGCGAGACCGGCGCTCTCGAACGCGTCCGCGCGCAGCCGCGACAGCCGGTTCGCCGCGCGGCGCAGCCGTGACATCACGTCGAGCGGGGTGAGGTCGACATCGGGCAGGCGCCTCGACCACGCGTCGATCAGCAGGTCCACCTCGTCGTCGTGTCGACGCGATGCGCGGGTGGGCAGATCGCCGCCCGAACCGTCGCGTCGACGCGATGCGCCGCCCGGCATCAGGCGCCCTCCGCGAGGAACTCCAGTGCCGCCTGCCGGAAGTGCCGGGAGCCGGGGGCGTTGAAGTGGTGCCGGCCCGCGAGCTCGACGAATCGGCCCGTCGGCGTGGCATCCGCCAGCGCCTTCGACCGCTCCAGGATGGCGTCCTCGCTGCCGGTGACGAAGAGCACCGGCTGGGTCGGCGGCTTCGACGGATCGGGATCGGCGTCGCCCAGCGCCATCCCCTCGGCGAGCGCGACGAGCGACAGCAGGTCGTTGCCCCCGACCCGTTCGGCGAGCGTCAGGTAGTTCTGGGTGACCCGGTCCTCGACGGGGGTGCCGTCGGCCACGAGCGCTCGCACCTGATCCAGCTGCAACCGTGCCAGCGGCCGCCCGTCGGGGATGCCGCCGAGCACCGCCCGCGAGACCCGGTGCGGTGCCTGCACGGCGACCTGCCAGCCCACGCGGGCTCCGAGCGAGTAGCCGACGTACCGCACCTGGTCGATCAGGTACGTGTCGAGCACGATGACGAGGTCGTCGACGAGCGCGTCCATCGAGTACTCGACCGCCTCGTGCGGCTTGTCGCTGTCGCCGTGGCCGAGCTGGTCGACGGCGAGCACGCGGTACCCGGCGCGGGTGAGGTCGCGCACCCAGCCCGTGTTCACCCAGTTGTCGCGGGCGCTCGAGGCGAAGCCGTGCACGCACAGCACGGTCGGCGCATCCTCGTCGCCCCAGGTGTAGGTCGCGATGCGGCGG
Organism: Agromyces sp. LHK192; assembly: GCF_004006235.1. NCBI lineage: Bacteria > Bacillati > Actinomycetota > Actinomycetes > Micrococcales > Microbacteriaceae > Agromyces > Agromyces sp. LHK192. Next base: position 867,391 of record NZ_CP034753.1, on the reverse strand, counting down.
CCTTCGGCCGACATCACGAACTGCGGCGAGGGCATCTCGGTGAGGGAGGAGATCGCGACCATACCGCCCATTCTGCCGCGCCCGCACCTCCGCGCGGCGCGGGCCCGCGCCGGCGTCGGCTCAGCCCTGGAAGTCCTCGGGGTCGACGTCGTCGATGAAGCGCTTGAACTCGCGCAGCTTCGCCTCCTCGGCGGCGCGCACCTCGTCGGGATCGTCGGGTTCGTCGTGCTCCTCGAGCAGCTCCGCCTCGATGCCCGCGGTCTCGAGCACCTCGTCGGCGACATGGATCGGCGCGTCGGCCCGCAGCGCGAGGGCGACGGCATCCGACGGCCGCGCATCGATCACCTGCGTGCCCGTCGGCGTCGCGATCGTGAGCTCGGCGTAGAACGTCCCGTCGTCGATGCGCGTGATCACGACCTGCGCGATGCGCGAGTCGACGGCCTCGAACAGCGTGGTCAGCAGGTCGTGCGACAGCGGCCTCGGCGCCTGCTCGCCCTGCAGCGCGACGAGGATGGACGTCGCCTCCTGGGCTCCGATCCAGATCGGCAGGATGCGGCCCTCGCCGCCGGCCTCGAGCAGGGGCTTCAGCAGCACGACGTGCTGCTTCGCCGCGTCGAGCGCGACGCCGAGCACTCGGACCTGGACCATTCCACTCCCCCGTCTGATGCGGGCCTCCTGCCATCGTACGTCGCGCCGGTAGGGTGACCTCATGACCGCAGCGGCACCAGCACCGGCACCGGATGCGGCCCCGCGTCGGCGCCCCGTGGTCCTCACGGTCGTGCTCGTGCTCGTGTACCTGAACGCCGGCGCGAACGTGCTCATCGGCCTGTTCGTGCTGCTCAGCCGGTACGACGTCACCGGCGACGCGGTGCTCGCGGTGTCGCTCGTGGGCGCCGCGATCATCCTGTTCGGGTTGCTGGAACTCGCCGCGGCGGGCGGCGTCGGGCGCGGCAGCACCCTGTCGCGGATCCTGCTGACGATCTACGTGGGCGTGCTCGCGCTGCTCAACCTCACGACGATCCTGATCGCCGACACCTGGGACTGGGCCGCGTCGGCGACGCTCGCCGTCGAGCTCGCGATCATCGTGGTGCTCTGGCTGCCTCCGGTGTCCGCGTTCATGCGCGACGCCGCGACAGCCGCGCGAGGTACCGGCGGTGGAACGCCCGCACCACCTCGATCGCCGCGATCGTGACCACGACGGTCAGGGCGATCAGGTAGGCCGCATCCTTACCCGGGTCGACGAGCTGGAAGAACTCCGTCGCGAGCGGGATCGTGAAGATGCCGACGAGGCCGATGAACATCGCGCCGATGACGAGCACCTTCCAGCGGTTCAACGGGCGCGACAGCACGGTGAGCACCCAGATGCCGACGACCGCGAGGATGATCGTCGACCCGGTCCGCAGTTCGGGTTCGGGGATGCCGAGCGACATCGCCGCCCGGGTGTAGAGCGTGAGGGCGATCGCGATGATGATGCCCGACGGGATCGCGAACGAGAGCGACCGTCGCAGGAAGCCCGGTTCGTAGCGGCGGGCGTTCGGCATGAGGGCGAGGAAGAACGCCGGGATGCCGATGGTCAGGCCGTCGGTGATCGAGAGCTGCCGGGGCAGGAACGGGAACTCCATGACCATCACGCCGAACAGGATCGCGAGGCCGGTCGCGTAGACCGTCTTGTTGAGGAACAGCATCGAGACGCGTTCGATGTTGGCGATGACCTGCCGGCCCTCGGCGACCACGTCGGGCAGGTGCGAGAAGCGGCCGTCGAGGAGCACGAGCCGGGCGACGGCCTTCGTCGCCGCGGCGCCCGAGTTCATGGCGATGCCGATGTCGGCGGTCTTGATCGCGAGGGCGTCGTTGACGCCGTCACCGGTCATCGCGACGGTGTGCCCCCTGGCCTGCAGGGCGACGACGATGCGCTGCTTCTGCTCGGGCGTGACGCGGCCGAACACGACGTGCTGCTCGAGCACCTCGCCGAGCGCCGCGTCGTCGTCGGGGAGCTTGCGGGCATCGAACCCCTCGCCGGCCTCGAGTCCGACCTCGTGCGCGATCGCGGCGACCGTCCGCGGGTTGTCGCCCGAGATGATGCGCACCTGCACGCCCTGCTCCGCGAAGTACGCGAGGGTCTGCGCGGCGTCGGGCCGCACCTGCTCGCGGAACGTGACGACGACGACCGGTCGCAGGTCGGCGGGCAGCCGCTCGGCGTCGATGTCGTCGGGCGACAGCCCGGTCGGGGCGTGGGCGAGCACGAGGGTGCGGCGCCCGGTCGAGGCGAGGGGGATGATCGTGCCGCCGAGCGGGGTCGACGCGTCCGCGGCGGCATCGCCGAAGACCATCTCGGGCGCGCCCATCACCCAGGTGCCGTCGGGCGAGGATGCCCCGCCGTCGGCCGCGCCGGCGAACGACACCGCACTCCACTTCCGCGCCGACGAGAACGGGATGCCGCCCGTGACCTCGGGCGCCGACGCCTGCGCCTGCGGATAGGCCCCGGCGAGGGCGCGGGCCGTGGCATTGGCGTCGGGCGCGGCGCCGTACCAGGCCAGCACGGCGTCCCAGCCCGGGACGCCGGAGTCGACGGGGTGCACGCCGTCGAACGCGATCTCGCCGGCCGTGAGCGTGCCGGTCTTGTCGAGGCAGATCACGTCGACGCGGGCGAGGCCCTCGACCGCCGGCAGTTCGTTGACGAGCACCTGTCGGCTCGCGAGCTTCGCGGCGCCGACCGCGAACGCGATCGAGGTCATCAGCACGAGTCCGAGCGGGATCATCGCGGTGAGCGACGCGATCGTGTTGACGACGGCCTGCTGCCAGGCATCCGACGAGAAGACCGTCGCCCATCCGCCCGCGACCATCACCTGCGAGTTCAGCACCAGCAGGCCGACCGGGCCGATCGCCCAGCCGACCCACTTGAGCACGCGGTCGACCGATGAGCGCAACTCGGAGGCGACGAGCGAGAACCGCTTGGCCTCGTTCGCGAAGCGGTTCGCGTACGAGTCGGCACCGACCCGCGACACCTGTGCGTCGCCCTCGCCGGCCACGACGATCGATCCCGAGAGCACCTCGTCGCCCGGCGACTTGACGACGGCGTCGGCCTCGCCCGTGAGCATCGACTCGTCGACCTGCAATGCGCGCGAGGCGACGACGACCGCGTCGGCGGTGACCTGGTCGCCCGCCCTGAGGACGAGGAGATCGTCGATGACCACGTCGCCGGTGGCCAGCTCCTGCTCTTCGCCGTCGCGGCGCACCCGGGCGTGCGGCGCGTTCAGCAGCGCGAGCCGGTCGAGCGCGGCCTTCGCGCGGAACTCCTGCACCGAGCCGATGATCGCGTTCGCGATCGCGCTGAGGCCGAACAGCGCGTCCTGCCAGCGACCGACGAGGAGCAGCACCAGGAAGCACGCGCCCACGATGCCGTTGAAGAGCGTGAACACGTTGGCCCGGACGATGCTGCCCGCGCTGCGGCTCGTGTCGGCGATGAACGCGTTGGTCTTCCCCGCGGCGACGCGTTCCGCCACCGCGGCGCCGGACAGCCCCGTCGCGGGGTCGGTCGCGATCGCGGGTGCGGGTGCGGGCGCGGGCGCGGGCGCGATATCGGTGCCGGGCGGATCGGATGACTCGGTCTCCACCCGGTCAGGGTATGGGACGCGAACGCCCGGCGGCGGGTGCGCCGGGCGCGATCCGCACCCGCGGGCTCCGTCGACACGCGCCGGTGAGCCTTCCCTAACCCGAGGAGTCCTCGATAGGTTCGCGGCATGGCCACGTCGGCGGGGGTAGACGGTCCGGCTTCCGATGCACTGCTCGGCATCGGGAGGTTCTTCACGCGATGGGACGAGACGTCGGACCATCGCGCGGCGTTCCTGAAGGGCGGCCGCGAGGGCGACGCGTTCTACCGCGACCGCTGGAGCCACGACAAGGTGGTCCGCTCCACGCACGGCGTGAACTGCACCGGGTCGTGCTCGTGGAAGGTGTACGTCAAGGACGGCATCATCACGTGGGAGGCCCAGCAGACCGACTATCCGAGCGTCGGCCCCGACCGGCCCGAGTACGAGCCCAGGGGGTGCCCCCGCGGCGCGGCGTTCTCCTGGTACACCTACTCGCCCACGCGAGTCCGGTACCCGTACGTGCGGGGCGTGCTGCTCGACGCGTACCGCGAGGCGAAGGCCCGCACGGGCGATCCCGTCCTCGCGTTCGCGGAGGTGTCGAGGGACCCCGAGACCCGCCGCCGGTACCAGCAGGCGCGCGGCAAGGGCGGGTTGGTCCGGGCGAGCTGGGCGGAGGCCGTCGAGCTGACGGCGGCCGGATACGTCCACACGATCAAGGAGTACGGACCCGACCGGGTCGCCGGATTCTCGCCGATCCCGGCGATGTCGATGGTCTCGCACTGCATCGGCACCCGGTTCACGCAACTCGTCGGCGGCGTGATGACGAGCTTCTACGACTGGTACGCCGACCTGCCGGTCGCGAGTCCGCAGGTGTTCGGCGACCAGACCGACGTGCCGGAGTCGGGCGACTGGTGGGATGCGACGTACCTGATGATGTGGGGCTCCAACGTGCCCGTGACGCGCACGCCCGACGCCCACTGGATGGCCGAGGTCCGCTACCGCGGCACGAAGGTCGTGACCGTCAGCCCCGACTACGCCGACAACACCAAGTTCGCCGACGAGTGGCTCCCGTGCCAGGCGGGCACGGACGCGGCGCTCGCGATGGCGATGGGGCACGTGCTGCTGAAGGAACGGTACGTCGACCGCCGCGAGCCCTTCTTCGTCGAGTTCGCGCAGCAGTACACCGACCTGCCGCACCTCGTCACCCTGGTCGAGCATGCCGGCGGCGGGCTGGTGCCCGGGAAGTTCCTGACGGCGGCGGACCTCACGGCCGAGCAGGGCGGCGCCGCCTCGGAGGAGGCCTGGAAGACCGTGCTGTTGAACGCGGCCACCGGCGAGCCCGCCGTGCCGAACGGCTCGATGGGATTCCGGTACGCCGAGTCGGGCGAAGGGCGCTGGAACCTCGACCTCGACGGCGTCGAGCCGGCCCTCTCCGTTCGCGATGCCGAGGTCGAGACCGAGGACGTCCAGGTGCTCATGCCGAGGTTCGACGCGCCCGACGGCGAGGGCGCGGTGCTGCGCCGCGGTGTACCCGCGACCCGCGTGAACGGCCGCCTCGTCACGACCGTGTTCGACCTGCTGCTCGCCCAGTACGGCGTCGCGCGGCCCGGGCTGCCCGGCGAGTGGCCCGCGGACTACGACGACGACGCGTCCCCGTACACCCCCGCGTGGCAGGCGGAGATCACGGGCGTGCCCGCCGAGGCCTGCATCCGCGTGTCGCGCGAGTTCGCCCAGAACGCGGTGGACTCGGGCGGGCGGTCGATGATCATCATGGGCGCCGGCATCTGCCAGTGGTTCCACGGCGACGCGACCTACCGGTCGATCCTCTCGCTGCTGATCCTGACCGGGTCGATGGGCCGCAACGGCGGCGGGTGGGCGCACTACGTCGGCCAGGAGAAGTGCCGGCCGATCACCGGGTGGCTCTCGCTGGCGAACGCGCTCGACTGGTCGCGACCGCCCCGCACCATGATCGGCACGGCCTACTGGTACATGCACACCGACCAGTGGCGGTTCGACGGCTACTCGGCCGACGCGCTGGCCTCGCCGCTCGCCGAGGGCAACCTCGACGGCATGCACACCGCCGATGCGATCGCGCAGTCGGCGCGACTGGGCTGGATGCCGTTCTACCCGCAGTTCGACCGCAACCCGCTGCAGGTCGCCGACGACGCGCGCCGGGCCGTCGACGCGGGCGAGGCGCCCGACGCGGCATCCTATGTCGCCTCGAAGCTCGGCGACGGCTCGCTCCGCCCCGCGATCGCCGACGTCGACGCGCCCGAGAACTGGCCGCGCCTGCTCACGCTGTGGCGGTCGAACCTGATGGGCTCGAGCGCGAAGGGCAACGAGTACTTCCTGAAGCACCTCCTGGGCACGCACAGCAACGTGCTGGCGAGCGACGAGGCATCCGTGCGCCCGAAGGACGTCGTGTGGCGCGACGAGATCCCCGAGGGCAAGCTCGACCTGCTCGTCTCCGCGGACTTCCGGATGACGTCGACGACGCTGCTGAGCGACGTCGTCTTCCCCGCCGCCACCTGGTACGAGAAGCACGACCTGTCGTCGACCGACATGCATCCGTTCGTGCACGCGTTCACCCCGGCGATCGACCCGCCGTGGGAGGCGAAGAGCGACTTCGACCTCTTCCATGCGATCGCGCGCGAGTTCTCGCGGCTGGCGGCGACCCACCTCGGCACCCGCCACGACCTCGTCTCCGTGCCGATGCAGCACGACACGCCGGGTGAGACCGCCCAGCCCGGCGGCGTGGTGCGCGACTGGGCGCGCGGCGACGTGCCGCCGGCACCGGGGAAGTCGATGCCGGTGTTCGCGGTCGTCGAGCGCGACTACACCGCCATCGCCGACAAGCTCGCGAGCGTCGGCCCGCTGGCCGAGAAGCTGGGCTTCACGATCAAGAACGTGACCTACGACGTGTCGCACGAGGTCGAACGCCTCGCACGGGAGGGCGGCGTCTTCCCGAGCGGACCGGCGGAGGGCCGCCCGGCGATCGACACCGACGTGAAGATGGCCGAGGCGATCCTCGCGTTCTCCGGCACGACGAACGGCGAGCTCGCCGTGCAGGGCTTCCGGACCCTCGAGAAGCGGGTCGGCAAGCCGCTCGCCGACCTGGCCGAGGGCTCGGAGGAGAAACGCATCACGTTCGCGATGACGCAGTCCTCGCCGCAACCGGTCATCACGAGCCCCGAGTGGTCGGGCTCGGAGACCGGCGGCCGGAGGTACGCGCCGTTCACGGTCAACATCGAACGCCTCAAGCCGTTCCACACGTTGACCGGTCGCATGCACTTCTACCTCGACCACGACTGGATGCGCGACCTCGGCGAGGCGCTGCCGATCTACCGCCCGCCGCTGGACATGCACCGGCTCTTCGGCGAACCCCGGCTCGGACCCGACGGCGGGCAGCAGGTCGTCGTGCGCTACCTGACCCCGCACTCGAAGTGGTCGATCCACTCGGAGTACCAGGACAACCTGTTCATGCTGTCCCTCTCCCGCGGCGGGCCGACCGTCTGGATGAGCCCCGCCGATGCGGCGGCGATCGGCGCGGCCGACAACGACTGGGTCGAGGCCGTCAACTCGAACGGCGTGCTCGTCGCCCGCGCCATCGTGTCGCATCGGATGCCCGACGGCGTGGTCTACGTGCACCACGCGCAGGAGCGCACGATCGACGTGCCGAAATCCGAGGCGACGGGTCGCCGCGGCGGCATCCACAACTCCGTCACCCGCCTGCTCGTCAAACCCACGCACCTGATCGGCGGGTACGCCCAACTGTCGTACACGTTCAACTACCTGGGGCCGACCGGCAACCAGCGCGACATGGTGGCGACGATCCGTCGCCGCTCGCAGGAGGTGACGTACTGATGCACGCGGTTCGTGAACGCAGTATGGCGCAGCTCGGCCGCCCGCTGGAGGTGACGTACTGATGCACGCGGTTCGTGAACGCAGTATGGCGCAGCTCGGCCGCCCGCAGGAGGTGACGTACTGATGCGGGTCATGGCTCAGATGGGCATGGTCATGAACCTCGACAAGTGCATCGGATGCCACACTTGTTCGGTCACGTGCAAGCAGGCGTGGACGAACCGGGCCGGCACCGAGTACGTCTGGTTCAACAACGTCGAGACCAGGCCGGGGCAGGGGTATCCGCGGCGCTACGAGGACCAGGAGCAGTGGCGCGGCGGGTGGACGCTGAACGGCCGCGGCCGGTTGAAGCTGCGAACCGGCAGCCGGCTCAAGCGCCTGTTCACGATCTTCTCGTCGCCCGTGCAACCCGAACTCGACGACTACTACGAGCCGTGGACGTACGACTACCAGACCCTGATCGATGCGCCGCTCGGCGACGACTTCCCCGTCGCCCGCCCGAAGTCGCTCATCACCGGCGAGGACACGAAGATCACCTGGTCCGCCAACTGGGACGACGACCTCGGCGGTGCCAGCGAGCTCGGCCACCTCGACCCGATCGTCGAGAAGGTCCGGCAGGAGTCGGAGCAGGCGATCAAGTTCCAGTTCGAGCAGACCTTCATGTTCTACCTGCCGCGGATCTGCGAGCACTGCCTGAATCCGTCGTGCATGGCCTCGTGCCCGTCGGGCGCGATCTACAAGCGCGAGGAGGACGGCATCGTCCTCGTCGACCAGGACCGCTGCCGCGGTTGGCGGCAGTGCATCACCGGATGCCCCTACAAGAAGATCTACTTCAACCACCGCACCGGCAAGGCCGAGAAATGCACGCTCTGCTACCCGCGGCTCGAGGTCGGCATCCCGACGGTCTGCTCCGAGACGTGCGTGGGGCGCCTGCGCTACCTCGGCCTGTTCCTCTACGACGCCGACCGGGTCACCGAGGCGGCCTCGACGCCCGATGAGCGCGACCTGTACGAGGCGCAGCTCGACCTGATGCTCGACCCGGACGACCCCGAGGTCATCCGGGCCGCGCGCGAGCAGGGCATCCCCGACGACTGGATGGACGCGGCCCGACGCTCCCCGGTGTACGCGCTCGCGAAGCGGTACCGGGTGGCGCTGCCGCTGCACCCGGAGTACCGCACGATGCCGATGGTCTGGTACATCCCGCCGCTCTCCCCCATCGTCGACCTGCTGCGCGACCAGGGGCACGACGCGGAGTCGGCCGGCACGCTCTTCGGCGCGATCGAGGCACTGCGCATCCCGGTCGAGTACCTCGCCGAGCTGTTCACCGCGGGCGACGCCGACCTCGTGACCGGCGTGCTCCGCAAGCTCGCGGCCATGCGGGCGTACCTGCGCGACATCACGCTCGACCGCGGGCGAGACGAGTCGATCCCCGCCGCGGTCGGCATGGACGGATCGACGATGTACGAGATGTACCGGCTCCTCGCCATCGCCAAGTACGACGAACGGTACGTGATCCCGACCGCGCACTACGAACGGGCCCACGAGCTCGAGGAGCTCGGCTGCTCGCTCGACTTCGACGGCGGTCCGTACGAGATCGGCGAGTCGGGGCCGTTCGGCGAGGCATCCGGTCGTCCGGCGCCCGTCGCCGTCGAGACCTTCCACGCGCTGCGCGACCGCCAGACCGCCGAGGGCGGGGCGAGCAGCGAGTCGCTGCGCGGCCGCGTGAACCTCCTCAACTGGGACGGCAACGGCGCCCCGACGGGGCTGTTCCCGCCGCGCGATGCGGGCGCACCGCGGGGCGGGGCGGCATCCGGGGCCGGCGAGCCGCCCGGCGCGTCGAGCGCGTCGTCCGAGGGCGGCCCCCGATGAATCGCGCGGTGGTCTACCAGGCGGCCTCCGTCGCGCTCAGCTACCCCGACGAGCAGGTGCTCGGCCTCGCCGGCCTGATCTCCCGCGCCCTCGTCGAGTCGGCGCCGCAGGCGGCGGCATCCTTCGCGCCCCTGTTGCACTGGTGGGAGACCACACCGGCCGTCGAGGTCCAGCGGACGTACGTCGACGTGTTCGACCTCTCGAAGCGGCACGCGCTCTACCTGTCGTACTGGACCGACGGCGACACGAGACGACGCGGCATGGTGCTCGCCGACTTCAAGCAGCGGTACCGCGATGCGGGCCTGGTGCTCGGGGACGGCGGCGAGCTGCCCGACCACCTGCCGCTCGTGCTGGAGTACGCGCGGCACCGCCCCGACGACGGCGCCGACCTGCTCCAGTCGTACCGCGCGAGCCTCGAGCTCATCCGCATCGCCCTCGCCGAGCGCGGCTCGCCGTACGCGGGCGTGGTCGCCGCCGTGTGCGCCACGTTGCCCGGCCGCTCCCCCGAGGACCGCGCGCAGGCCATGGCCATGGCCGCGCAGGGTCCCCCGAGCGAATCGGTCGGGCTCGACCCGTACGATCCACGCCTCCTGCCGCTCGAACCGACGGGGGGCCGCTGATGGACGTGCTGCTCTGGGGCATCTTCCCGTACGTCATGGTCGCCGTCCTCGTCGGCGGGCTCGTCTGGCGTTACCGGTACGACCAGTTCGGCTGGACCACCCGGTCGTCCCAGCTCTACGAGTCGAGGCTGCTGCGGTACGGGTCGCCGCTGTTCCACTTCGGCATCCTGGTGGTGATCGTCGGGCACGTCGTCGGCCTGTTCATCCCGAAGCAATGGACCGAGGCGGTCGGGGTCACCGAGGAGGTCTACCACGTCATGGCGCTCGGACTCGGCACGGTCGCCGGCATCGCGACCCTCCTCGGCGTCGGCATCCTCATCTACCGTCGCCGCACGACCGGGCCCGTCTTCATGGCGACCACGAAGAACGACAAGGCGATGTACGTCGTGCTCGTTGCGGCGATCATCGCCGGACTCGCCACCACGGTCATCAGCGTGTTCGGCCCGCACGAGGAGGTCACCTACCGGGACACCGTGTCGCCCTGGTTCCGGTCGCTGTTCATCCTCCAGCCCGACGTCCAGTCGATGGCGGCCGCGACCTTCGCGTTCCAGCTGCACACGATCATCGGCATGGTGCTGTTCATGATCTGGCCGTTCACCAGGCTCGTGCACGCGTTCACCGCGCCGGTGCACTACCTGTTCCGGCCGTACATCGTGTACCGCTCGCGCGACGGACGGCCGAGCACGAGTCGCGGCATCCGCCGGGCGTGGGTGCCGATCGGCACCGCCGACCGTACCCGCGACACACGACGCGGCGCAGGGCCCGGCCCCCGCTCGGGCGACCGCGGCACCCCGACCGGAGGGAGACGATGATGTCCGCATCCGCACCCGTACCCGCACCTGCACCCGCCGAGCCGGTCGTGCTCCCGGGCCGTGGCCGGAACCTCGGGCTCGCGCTGCTCGCCTTCACGATCACGTTCTGGGCCTGGAACCTGATCGCGCCGCTCGGCGTGCGCTACGCCGAGGACATCGGACTCGACGCCACGCAGCAGTCGCTGCTCGTCGCGACCCCGGTCATCGTCGGATCGCTCGGCCGGATCGTGACCGGCGCGCTCACCGACCGGTTCGGCGGCCGGCTCATGTTCACCGTGCTCACCGCGTTCTCGGCGATCCCGGTGCTGCTCGTGATGTGGGCCGGCGACGCCGGGTCGTACGCGCTCCTCATCGTCTTCGGCTTTCTGCTCGGCATCGCCGGCACCACGTTCGCGGTCGGCATCCCGTTCGTGAACGCGTGGTACGACCCCGCGAAGCGCGGCTTCGCGACCGGCCTGTTCGGCGCCGGCATGGGCGGAACCGCGCTGTCGGCGTTCTTCACGCCACGGTTCGTGCAGTGGTTCGGCTACGACGCGACGCACTGGATCATCGCGATCGCACTCGTCGTCGTGGCCGCGGTCGTCTGGCTGTTCATGCGGGACGCCCCGACGTGGAAGCCGAGCACGGACAAGGTGCTGCCGAAGCTCGCCGCGGCGTCGAAGCTCGCGGTGACCTGGCAGATGGCGTTCCTGTACGCGATCACGTTCGGCGGATTCGTCGCGTTCTCGACGTACCTGCCGACGTACCTCCACGAGGTGTACTCGTACGATCTCGCCGACGCCGGTGCGCGCACGGCCGGCTTCGCGATCGCCGCCGTGATCGCGCGGCCGCTCGGCGGCATCCTGAGCGACCGGATCGGACCGGCGAAGGTGCTCATGATCTCGCTCGCGGGCACCGCGGTGATGGCGGTCGTCGAGACCTTCGTGCCGCCGCCCGAGATCCCCGCGGGTGTCTCGTTCGTGCTCATGGCCGGGTTCCTCGGCCTCGGCACCGGCGCGGTGTTCACGTGGGTCGCGCAGAAGTCGCCGCCCGAACGCGTCGGCACCGTGACGGGCATCGTCGGGGCCGCCGGCGGCCTCGGCGGCTACTTCCCGCCGCTCGTGATGGGCGCGACGTACAGTGCGACCGGAAACTACGTCCTCGGCCTGCTGCTCCTCTGCGCCGCCGCGCTCGTCGCCCTCGCGTTCACGATCCTCCTCGCGCGCCGGAGCGGATCGACGGCTTCGACGAAGGACTGACCCGCGTCCACCCCCTTCCACGGCGGATGCCTCGTGGGTATCGTCGGGCAGATGGCACGCATCGCAGTCGGCACCGAGAATTCCGCGGAGATCGAACTCCACTACGACGACCAGGGCGAAGGTCGACCGGTCGTCCTGATCCACGGCTTCCCGCTGAACGGCGAGTCGTGGGGCAGGCAGCAGGCGGCCCTGCTCGACGCGGGGTACCGCGTGATCAGCTACGACCGACGCGGGTTCGGGGCATCCGATCACGCGTCGTCGGGCTACGACTACGACACGTTCGCCGCCGACCTGCACGTGCTGATGGAGCACCTCGACCTGCGCGACGCCGTGCTCGTGGGGTTCTCGATGGGCACCGGCGAGGTCGCCCGCTACCTGGCGAGGTACGGCAGCGAGCGCGTGTCGAAGGCCGCGTTCCTCGGCTCGCTCGAGCCCTACCTCCTGAAGGCCGACGACAACCCCGGCGGCGCCGGCCCGATCGAGTTCTTCGAGGGCATCGCGGCATCGGTGCGCGACGACCGGTACGCGTTCCTCACCGGGTTCTTCAGCGACTTCTACAACCTCGACGAGTTCCTCGGCAACCGCATCTCGCAGGAGGCGCTCGATGCGAGCGTCGCGGTCGCGAACCGTGCCGGCAACGCGGCGATCGCCGCCGCGCCGCTCACCTGGCCGACCGACTTCCGGGCCGACATCGCGAAGCTCGACGTGCCGGCGTTCATCCTGCACGGCACGGCCGACCGCATCCTCCCGATCGACGTGACCGCGCGCCGGTTCCGCGAACTGCTGCCGGACGCGGCCTACGTCGAGATCGAGGGTGCGCCGCACGGCCTGCTCTGGACGCACGGCGCCGAGGTGAACGAGGCGCTGCTCGCCTTCCTCGAGGCGTGAGCGCGGCGGGTTGATGGGGGCGCCCGGGTCGATGGCAGCGACCGGCACGGTCACGTCATGACCGTGCGGATGCCCCGCGACCAGCGGCTCGTGCTCGCGATCGCGGTGCTGGCATCGTTCGTCTCGTTCCTCGACGGCACGGTCGTGACCGTGGCGCTGCCCGCGATCCTCGACGAACTCGGCGGCGGGCTCGCGACGCAGCAGTGGGTCGTCGACGCCTACCTCGTCACGCTCGGCGCGCTGATCCTCGTGGCCGGCTCGATCAGCGACGTGTACGGCCGCCTGCTCGTCATCCGCATCGGGCTCGTCGGGTTCGGGCTCACCTCGATCGCGATCGCCGCCGCGCCGACGCCGGAGTTCCTCATCATCGCCCGCGCCCTGCAGGGCGTCGCCGGCGCGCTGCTGGTGCCGAGCTCCCTCGCGCTCATCACCTCGAACTTCCGCGACGAGGCGCAGGCGCGCGCGATCGGCATCTGGACCGCGCTCACGACCGCCGCGATGGTCGCCGGCCCGGTCGTCGGCGGGCTCTTCGTCGACTTCGGGAGCTGGCGATACGCATTCCTCATCAACGTCCTCCCGATCGCGGTGACGCTGTGGCTCACGGTGTCGCTCGCGCGGATCGGCCACCGGGACGTCCGCCGCGAGGGTGCGCGCATCGACTGGCTCGGCGCGGTGCTCTGCACCGTCGGCCTCGGCGGCACGGTCTTCGCGCTGATCGAGGAGCCGAGCTTCGGCTGGTCGTCGCCGGCGATCTGGGTGCCGCTCACCGTCGGGCTCGCCGCATTCGCCGGATTCCTGGTGCGGCAGCGGTTCGCGGCGCAGCCGATGATGCCGCTGTCGCTCTTCCGGGTGCGCAACTTCTGGAGCGGCAACATCACGACGCTGTTCGTCTACGGCGCGCTCTCCCTGAACGGTTTCGTGCTCGGGGTCTACCTGCAGCAGGGGGCGGGCCTGCCCGCCACGCTCGCCGGGCTCGCGACCCTGCCGTCGACGATCCTGATGATCGTGCTCAGCTCGCGGGTCGGCGTCTGGTCGGGCAGGCTCGGCCCGCGCCTGTTCATGACCGTCGGCCCGCTCACCATGGCGGCCGGCGCGCTGCTGCTGCTGACCGTGTCGGAGGACTTCTCGTACTGGTGGCAGGTGCTGCCGAGCGTGCTCGTGTTCGGCTTCGGGCTCACGCTGACCGTGACGCCGCTCACCTCGGCGATCCTCGGCGCGATCGAGCCCGCCCGGTCGGGCATCGCGTCAGCCGTCAACAACGCCGTGTCGCGCGTCGCGGGCCTGCTGGTCATCGCCATGCTGTCGGCCATCGTCGGCGGGCAGCTGGACCTCGACGGATTCCACCGCGCCGCGGTGGTGACGGCCGCGCTGATGGCCGCGGGCGGTGTCGTCTCGTGGATCTGGATCCGCAAGCCCGAGGCGGAGCCCGGCAGCGCGGCGGCGATCGAGGCCGAGTCCGGAGTCGATCCCGAGACCGGAACCGGCCCACTCCGTTAGCATCGAGCCAGCGGATCGATTCGACCGGCGGGGGGGGCCACGATGGAGACGACGTCCGAACGCAGTACGCCTGCCGTGGTGACCGTGCCGATGCTCATCTGGGCCGGCGTCGCGATCGTCGTGCTGGCCTTCGTGGCCGCCTTCCTCGGTGCCTGGCTCGCGCCGACCGGTGATCCGGATGCATCCGGCACGGTCGTCGCCTCGCCGACGCCCGAGGCATCGCCCGACGACGACCTCGAGGCCGACGCCGACGCCCCCACCGAGAGCGAGGTGCTGCCCGCCGGCTCGGACGTCAGGGCGGGCGTCGGGACGCCGTCGGCCGAGTACGGCACCGAGGGCGAGGTGTTCATCGACATCGAGTCGGCGAACCTCTACGTGCACCGCGACGGCGCGTGGGTCTCGGTGGGCAATCTCCGCACCGTGGCGGTCGACCACCTGACCGGGCCGCAGGGCGAACAGGGCGAGCAGGGCGCGGCCGGCGAACAGGGCGCGACCGGTGAGCAGGGCGAGCAGGGCGCGCAGGGCGAGCAGGGCGCGACCGGTGAGCAGGGTGCTCCGGGTGCCGACGGCACGCAGGTACTGCTCGGCACCACGCCGCCCCCGGCCGACGAGGCGTGCGCACCCGAGGGCAGCATCTACATCGACACCACGACGACGGGCTTCTACTCCTGCGCCGAGGGCGCCTGGGTGCGGTCAGGCGCCTGAGCCGGCGGTGCGCCCGAGCGCGCTCCCGCGCAGCGAGGCCGCGAACTCCAGCTTGTCGAGCACCCGCTCGGGGATCACGAACGGGTACAGGTCGCCGTTGCCCATCGAGCGGTTGATCATGTTGAGCGCGATCGAGAGCGGGATCCACACGCCGGTGACGAGATCGCGGAACTGCGCGAACGCGTCGATCCCCGCGACGGTCACGAGCCCGTACTCGCGGGCCGTCTCCACCGTGTCGGCGATGTGCAGGACATGCGCGAACGTCTCGGCGAAGTCCTCGTACGGATGCATCGTGGCGTAGGTCGTGAGGTACGACTCGCGCCAGTCGGCGGGCGGCCCGTCGGCGTAGTGCCGGTCGATCGCGGCCCGGTAGTCGGCGCGCTCGTCGCCGAAGAGCTCGCGGGCCCGGGCGAGCCGGCCGGGGTCGGATTCGACCAGCTGCCACTCGACGTAGTGCCCGACCTCGTGCCGGAAGTGGCCGAGCATCGTGCGGTAGGGCTCGTCGAGCTCGTCGCGCACCCGCTCGCGGTGCGCGTCGTCGCTCTCGGCGAGGTCGATCGTGATGACCCCGTCGGCGTGGCCGATGACGACGGGCTCGTTCGCGCTCGAGAGCAGGTCGAAGCAGAGGCCGTTCAGCGGGTCGCCGTCGGGCCCGCCCTTGCCGACGACGGCGATCCCGAGCCGATCGAGCTCGAACACGAGTGCCCGCTTCGCGCGCTCGGCGACCAGGAAGCGCTCGAGGCCCTCGAGGTCGGCGTCGTTCGGCCTCGTCCGCGTGAGCCAGCAGCTGAAGCACTGGCCGCCGGGCTCATCGGCGAGCCAGGTGCACCCCGAGAGCCCGAGGTTGCGGCACACGTGCCAGGTTGTGCCCGAGGCATCCGTGTACGTCCCGGTGTCGTCGACCGGCACGATCTCGCCCTCGGCGCGCGAGAAGCCGAGCGCGGTGCCGCAGGTCAGGCACACCGAGTTCTCGAAGTACAGGGCATTGCCGCATACGCGACACCGGAAGGCCTTCACGCGGTCGATCGTGGCACAGGCGCCCACCCTGAGCGCGGGGCTTGCGCTCGCGCCGGGTCGCCCTGCCGCCTACTGCGCCGAGGCCTGCCGGTTCCGGTAGGCCTCCAGCGCGCTGATGCCGCCGGCGATCGCCCCGAAGGCCACGGCGCCGATCGGCCAGACGACCCACGAGATGTACCAGGCGTTGCCGATGAAGCTCCAGGCGAGGAACACCGCGGTCAGCGACGGCCAGTAGATCGCGGCGACGACCGAGACGAGGCTGCCCTCCTCGTCGACGCGCCCGGCACGCCGGTCGAGCTGCTCCGAGATCGTGTGCGCCCACGTGCGGGGCAGCAGTATGCCGAGGCCGGTGGCCACGAACACGAGGACCAGCGCGACGCCGACGGTGGTCCAGAAGCCCTGGACGGGCGACCCGACGAGCAGCAGGGCGAAGCCGAGCAGCGGGACGGGCGCGAGCACCCAGAGGGTGATGGCGATGCCCAGGGCTCGGATGCGTGCGCGCTCGTGCGCTTCGCCGAGCGCGGCGGCCCAGCGGCCGACCTCCGGGTCCGGAGTGAAGCGCCCGTCGGCCAGGCGCTCGTACGGGGCGGTCTCCCGCGAGGCGGTGATGGTCAGCGTCACCCCGATGGCGATCAGCACGAGGAGGATCAGGATGCCGATGAACGCCGCGGCGGTCTGGGTGAGCGGCACCAGGCCGTTCTGGGCCGCGACGGTCAGCACCATCAGCACGGCCGGCGAGAGGACGAACAGCACGACGGCGGCCGCGACCCGGAATCGCGTGCGTTCCTTGGCCGCGGCGTACGCCCGCGCCTCCTCCAGGGTGACCACCGGAAGCCGGTCGGCCGGCAAGGTCGATCGCGCGCCGCCTTCCCGTGCCGTGTCCGCCGCGGGGCCCGCGATCGGGGCGGCGACAGATTCCGTACCCGGGGCGAGGTCGGAGGTGATGCCGAGCACCGGCGCGAGCTCGTCGAGGTTGCCGAAGTCGCGGATCACCTGTCCGACCGCCTCGTTCTCGGAGCGGCCCTCGGCGATGAGGCCGGCGTACGCGTCCTCCATCATGCCCCGGAGTTCGGCCTTCGCCTCCAGGAGGCGCGGGGTCTGCGGATACGCGCTGAACATGGTGTCCAGGTATGCGATGACGACGTTCACGGCGTGCCTCCTGCGGCGGGTGCGGTGATGAAGCGGTCGACGACCGCCTTGATGGTGCGCCATTCGTCGACCTTCAGGTCGAGGTGGTCGCGACCGGCATCGGTGATGGCGTAGTACGTGCGCGGCTTGCCCGATGGCGAGATTCCGGGTGACGAGGCGACGAGACCCGTGGCCTCGAGCCGCTTCACGGCCGAGTACAGCGTCGTCTGCTTGATCGCGTAGTCGTCATCGCTGATCGCGGTGATCCGCTGCGCGAGCTCGTACGCGTATGACGGCCCGGCCGCGAGCAGCGACAGCACCATGAGGTCGACGTAGCCGCGGATGGCGTCGGCGCTGATCATGCCCGGCTCCCTCCCACGACGACGTCGGTACTGCGTCGAACATACTACGCCTGAGATAGTACGTCAATCGTGGTTGCTGGATCCCGGTACGGCGCTGCGCGCCGACTCGGCCACCGGGAGCGAGGTCAGCCGATCGCGTCGCCCGCCTCGACGACCGTGAGCCGCTGCGTGGGCCTGGTGAGCGCGACGTAGAGCCGCTTCCACGTCGCCGGCGCGACCTGTTCGGGCAGCGGCGGCACGGCGACCACGACCGCGTCGAACTCGAGGCCCTTCGCCTCGTCGGGCGTGCCGACCCAGAGCCGGTCCGTTCCTGCCTTGGCGAGGTCGTCGTCACCGTCCATCAGGTCGGCCGCCGCCCGGGCGGCCTCAGCGGCCTGCACCTCGCGCAGCGCGCCGAGCAGGCCGAGCGGCGCGATCACGCCGACGGTCCCCGCGTGTCGGCGACGGCGTCGAGCGCCGCCTGCGCCTCGCGCGCGGTCGCGGCGCCGAGCTCGGACGCGTCGACGCGCACGACGTGCGGCTCGTGCTCGCCGTCACGGGCGGACGCGGGCTCGGGGGCATCCGGTTCGACGCGCCGCAGCACGCCGGTCGCGAGCTTCAGGATGCGACCCGGCGTGCGGTAGTTGACGGTCAGGTCGTCGCGCCGCCAGCGCGGCACCTGCGGGTCGAGCAGGCCGGCCCACGTGAAGGCGGAGTCGGTCGCGGTGTACTGGTGCTCGTCGCCGACGAGGGTCATCGAGCGCGTCGGGCAGCGGCGGATCAGCGCGCGCAGCAGCATCGGGCTCGTCTCCTGCGCCTCGTCCACGATGATGTGGCCGTACACCCACTCGCGGTCGTGCATCGCCCGCTCGGCGGGCGTGCGGTCGTCGCCGAGCACCTGCCGGTCGGCGAGCACCTCTGCTGCCACGATCGAGACCGGTGCGGCCTCGTCGTCTTCGTGCGCGTCGGCGTCGGCGACCATGTCGAGCACGTGCTGCGCGTACGCGACGTCGGTGAGCCGGTCGGCCTGCGCGCGGGCGCGGGCGGCCGCTCCGGGGCGCGGGTCCTCCCCGAGGAGCTCGGCGATCTCGTCGACGAGCGGCACGTCGGCCACGGTGACCGGATGCCCCGGCGCCCGCAGCAGCACGCCGCGCAGGGCCGGATCGAGGTCGGGGAACGCCCGGTCGAACCGGGCCGGGTCGCTGAAGAGGTCGCGCACGACGTCGACCGGGTCGAGCAACGGCCAGAGCTCGTCGAAGAGCTCCTGCACGGCAGGGTCCTCGGCCCAGTCGGCGCGCCGCTCGGCGTCGTCCATGCTCGACGGGCCGTGCTCGGCGTCCTCGAGCCGCAGGATCTCGGTGAGCAGCGCCTTCTCGAACTGCGGCCGCGCCCGATTGTGCGCGACGCCGCCCGCGCGGCCGCGCGTGCGCACGCGCCGAAGCAGCTGACCGTCGAGCGTCATCGGCTTCATGCCGGCCGGATGCAGCATGCGGCGGCCGCCGTCGGCGGGCACCTGGTAGCCGCGGACGACCTCCTTCAGCACCGGGACGAGGTCGAGCCGTCCCTTGAACTCGGCCGCGGCCGGGGCATCCGTCGCCGTCGCGACCAGGCCCGGCACCAGCGTGCCCGGGGTCATCAGCACGGCCGCGTCCTCGCCGAGCGACGGGAGCACCTGGCCGATGTAGTCGAGGAAGCGGGCGTTCGGACCGACGATGAGCACGACCGACTTCGCGAGCCGGTTGCGGTGCTCGTACAGCAGGTAGGCCGCGCGATGCAGCGCCACCGCCGTCTTGCCGGTGCCGGGGCCGCCCTGCACGACGAGCGTGCCGGGCAGCGCGCCGCGGATGATCGCGTCCTGCTCGCGCTGGATCGTGCCGACGATGTCGCCCATGTGCGCGGTGCGCGGGCGGTCGAGCGCGGCCATCAGCGCGGCGTCGCGGCTGTCGGTCTCGCCGAGGTCATCGGCGCGCAGCGCCTCGTCGTAGACCGCCGTGACCCTGCGGTCGGTCGCGGTGATGCGGCGGCGGGCGCGAAGGCCCTCGCGGTGCAGCGGCGTCGCGGTGTAGAAGGCGCGCGCGACGGGCGCCCGCCAGTCGACGAGCAGCCGCTCGCCGTCGTCGGGGTCGCTCAGCCCGATGCGGCCGATGCGGAACCGCTCTCCCTCGTCGTTCTCGACGCCGCCGAACAGCAACCCGTACTGCGCGGCGCGCAGGCCCTGGAGCCGCTGCGCGTGATGCGCGACCATCGCGTCGCGCTCGGTCAGGTCGAGGCCCTCGGTCGGCCGGCCGAGCGCCGCCGAGAGTTGCGACTGCTCATGCTCGAGGAGCTGGGCGACGACCTCGCGGATGCGGTCGAGCGCCGCCTGTTCCTCGGCGACTGGCGTGGTGGGCAGGATGCTGCTGATGACGGTTCCCCTCGTACGACAGGACCGTCGATTCTATCGTGCCGGGGAGGTCCCGCCGGCAGCGGCGCAACTCCGGAACCCGTCTGCGGCACGCCGCGTCCTGCGCGCGCGGACGCGGCGATCCGTGCGCCGGCTCCGGAGTTCGGGCGCTCGTTCCGCAGGCTGCGCGTTCTTCCCCTACGCCTTGCCGATGGCGAGCCACCCGTCGGGCCCGTCGAGCCTCCGGTCGGCGGGCGAAGCGCCGCTCGCGGCGGTGCCGTCGCGCATGGCCTGGAGCTGCCGGTTGATGTCGGCGTTCGCCGACAGCGATGCGAGCTGCCGCTCGATGTCGGCGTCGGGCGCGGCCGTCAGGTCGGCGAGCGCGCCACTCGCGAGCAGCTCGTTGGTGGCCGCCGCGCGAGCCTGCATCTCGGCGACGCGGTCGCGCGCGCGGTCGAGGCTCGAGCCGACGTCCTCGATGGTCGAGCTGATGCCGGAGACCGCCTCGTTCGCGCGCACCTGCGCCTCCGACGCGGTGTAGGTCGCCTTGATGGTCTCCTTCTCGATGCGGAATGCGGCGACCTGGTCGGTGAGCCGGCGCTCGCGGTCCTGCAGCTGCGCGGTCTGCTGCTCGAGCGACGAGTACTGCTTCTGCAGGTTCGCGACCTGCCCCTCGAGCATCGCCCGCCGTTCGAGGGCTGCACGCGCGAGGTCTTCGCGGCCCTGCGCGAGCGCCTCCGCGGCCTGCGCGCCGAGCTTCTGGAAGCGCGCGCCCATCTCCTGACCCTGCAGCTCGATGCGCTTCTTCGCGGTCGCGACCTCGGCGACGGCCTGACGAACCTGCTGGAGCAGTTTCACCTGCTGGTCGTAACTGTCGTCGAGGGTGTCGCGCGGATCCTCGAGCTTGTCGAGCGCCTTGTTGGTCTTGGTGCGGAAGATCGTCTTGACCCGCGAGGAGTTGGTGCTGCTCATGGTCGGTTCCCTTGCTCGTGGACGGTGTCGTGAGGCGTGTCGTGAACGGTGGTCAGGTGCGCGGCGGCTGCTGCCGGAGCGGTGTCGGCGACGCCGGTCGCGTCGGTGCCGCCTCCGGCTGCGACGGCGCCGGGTCGAGGCCGTCGCGGCGGTTGAACGCGCGAAGCTGCTCGACGCCCGCGCGGAGCGCGGCGACCTCGTGGTCGACCTCGCGGTCGAGGGCGCCGAGCGCGTCGTCTGAGGTGTCGGAGAACCCGGATGCCACCGCGCCGCGCACGCGGCGGACCAGGTGCTCGACCTGCTCGACCCGGGCCCTTGCGGCGGTGAGCTCGGCCGCGAGCGCGGCGGCATCCGTCTCGCTCTCCATGAGCCGAAGCTGCAGGTCGAGGGCGGCGCCCTGTTCGGCGACGCGGCTGAACAGCCGCGGGATCTCGCGGAGCCGGTCGTCGCCGGCGGCGAGTTCGACGGCGGCGCGACCGCTCCGCAGCGACTCGTCGAGCCGGACCCGCAGGGCGAGCACGGTGCGCTGCGGTCCGCGGCTCACGCGGGCCCTGGTGCGCAGGGAGGCGCCGCTGGCGACCCGGTTGCGCCGGTAGCGGCGGTACAGCGATCGCAGGACGAGCGCGATCGTGAGCATGGCCGCGAACGACAGCAGCACGATCACGCCGAGCCCGATCAGCACGACCTCGATGCCGCTCATCCGCCTCACCCCCTGATCGCAATGCGTTTCGGGCACCGTCGCCGAAACGCGATATAACGCGTGTTGCCCAAGATACGCGGTCGCGCGCGATCCGTCTGCCCCCAGTTCGGATTCGCAGCACGCACGCAGGTTCGGAGAACTTCCCGACGACCCTTCCCCACGACGCACGGAATCTAACTAGAATTCGAAACGATGAGCAACGCAGCGGATGCCACGCCGACGATCAGCAAGTCGGCGCGCACGCGCGAGCGCATCCTCGACGCCGCAGCGCACGTGCTCAGCCGCAAGGGCTACGCGGGCACCCGGCTCGTCGACGTCGCCGCCCACGCGGGCCTGCAGGCGCCCGCGATCTACTACCACTTCGGCTCGCGTGACGAGCTCATCGAGGAGGTCATGTGGGTCGGTGCCGCACGCGTGCACGCCCACGTCATCGACGAACTCGAGGCGCTCCCGGCCGGCACGACGCCGCTCGACCGCATCCTCGCCGCGGTCGAAGGGCACCTGCGGTACGAGCTGCTCATCTCCGACTACACGACCGCGTCGATCCGCAACGCGAACCAGGTGCCCGAGGGCATCCGAGCGAAGGCCGCGGCCGAGGAGGCCGCCTACGCCCGCCTGTGGCGCGACCTCTTCACCGCCGCGCAGGATGCCGGGCAGCTGCGCGCCGACCTCGACCTCGCGGTCTCGCGCATGCTGCTGCTCGGCGCGATGAACTGGGCCGCGGAGTGGTGGAACCCCCGCCACCGCACGCTCGAAGACCTCGTGTCGGCCACGCAGGACCTCGTGCGCCACGGCATGTCGCCCGACCCGCGGTAGGGCGAGCCGCAACCCGCGGCGGGGCGCGGCGCGCAGCGCGGGCCGGGGCGCGGCGGAGGCATCCGACGAGGGGTGTCGCCCGGCGGCGTGCGGAGCTGGTGGACGAATCCGCCGGGCGAGCCTGTGGCGGTGGGCGCTACGCGACCACCGGTTCGCCGAAGAGCGCGAGGCGGCTGCGCAGCACGTCCTCGGCCTCCTCGACGATGCGTCGGACGACGTCGCCCGCCGTCGGGATGTCGCGGATGATGCCCTGCACCAGCCCGACCGTCCAGATGCCGGCGTCGAGGTCGCCGTCCTCGAAGACCCTGCGCCCGCGGGCGCCGGCGACGAGCGGTTGCACGTCGGGGAACTGCCCGCCCGCGGCGAGGATCTCGACGACCTCGTCGCTGACCGCGTTCTTGGCGACGCGGGCCGTGTTGCGCAGGCTCCGGAAGATGAGGTTCGTGTCGAGCTCGGATGCCTCGACGATGCGCTCCTTCACCTCCTGCGCGATCGGCGACTCGACGGTGCACATGAACCGCGAGCCCATGTTCACGCCGTCGGCGCCGAGCGCGAGCGCGGCCGCCAGGCCCCGGCCGTCGGCGAAGCCGCCCGACGCGATGAACGGGATCGTGAGCGCGTCGGCGGCGGCGGGGATCAGCACGAGGCCGGGCACGTCGTCCTCGCCCGGATGCCCCGCGCACTCGAAGCCGTCGATCGACACGGCCGTGACGCCGAGGCGCTCGGCCTTCAGCGCGTGCCGGACGCTCGTGCACTTGTGGATCACCTTGATGCCGTGGGGTGCGAACGCCTCGACGTGGGGCTCGGGGTTCGACCCCGCCGTCTCGACGATCGTGACGCCCGCGTCGATGATCGCGCGCCGGTACTCGTCGTAGGGCGGCGGGTTGATCGACGGCAGGATCGTGAGGTTGACCCCGATCGGCTTGTCCGTGAGCGCGCGGGCGCGCTCGACCTCCTTCACGAGGTCGGCGGGCGTCGGCTGGGTCAGCGCGGTGATGATGCCGAGGCCGCCGGCCTCGGAGACCGCGGCGGCCAGCTCGGCGCGGCCGACCCACATCATCCCGCCCTGCACGACGGGGTGCTCGATGCCGACCGCCTCGGTGAACCTGGTCCGGAGCATCCTTCTCCCCTACTCGTAGGTCTCGCCGGCGGCGGCGCGGGCGACGAGCGACTCGGGCGGCAGGAACCGGTCGCCGTACGCGGCCGCGAGTTCGCGCGCACGGTCGACGAAGCCCTGCAGCCCGCCCTCGTACTGGTTGACGTACTGGAGTACGCCGCCCGTCCAGGCCGGGAAGCCGATGCCGTAGATCGAGCCGATGTTCGCGTCGGGCACGCTCGTGAGCACGCCGTCGTCGAGGCACCGGATGGTGTCGATCGCCTCGGCGAAGAGCATCCGCTCCTCGAGGTCCTTCAGCGGCAGCTCGGTGCGACCCGAGCCGAACTGTTCGCGTAGCCCCGGCCAGATGCCGACCCGCTTGCCCTGCTCGTCGTAGTCGTAGAACCCGGCCCGTGCCTTGCGGCCCGTGCGGCCGGCGTCGTCGATCATCCAGTCGACCACCGCGTGCGACGGGTGCACGGCGTACTCGCCGCCCTCGGCGACGACCGCGGCCTGCGTCTCGTGCCGGATCTTCTGCGTGAGCGACAGCGTGAGCTCGTCGAGCAGCTGGAGCGCGCCGGCGGGGTATCCGGCCTGCAGCGCCGCCTGCTCGACCGACGCGGGCTCGACGCCCTCGCCGACGGCGGCGACCGCCTCGGCGATGAACTCGCCGATGACCCGCGAGGTGAAGAACCCGCGCGCGTCGTTCACGACGATGGGCATCTTGCGGATCTGCTGCACGAAGTCGAACGTCTTCGCGAGCACCTCGTCGCTCGTGCGGGCACCGCGGACGATCTCGACGAGCGGCATCTTGTCGACCGGTGAGAAGAAGTGGATGCCGATGAAGTCGGGCGTGCGCAAGACTCCCTCGGCGAGCAGCGAGATCGGCAGGGTCGAGGTGTTCGAGCCGAGCACGGCGTCGGGTTCGACGACGTCCTGGATCTCGGCGAACACGGCCTGCTTCACCGGCACCGACTCGAAGACGGCCTCGATCACGAAGTCGACGCCCGCGAAGTCGGCGGGGTCGCCCGTCGCCGTGATGCGGCCGAGGAGCTCGGCGCTGCGCTCGGCGGTCGTCTTGCCGCGGGCGAGGGCGCGCTCCTCGAGGTTGCGCGAGTAGTCCTTGCCCCGCTCGGCGGCCTCGGCCGAGACATCCTTCAGCACGACCTCGATGCCCGCCTTCGCCGAGACGTACGCGATCGCGGCGCCCATCATGCCGGCGCCGATCACGCCGACCTTGCGGGCGGTGTACTTCGGGAACCCGTCGGGGCGGCTGCCGCCCGCGTTGATGTGCTGGAGGTCGAAGAAGAACGCCTTGATCATGTTCTTCGCGACCTGGGTGTGCGTCAGCGACACGAGGTAGCGCGTCTCGATCTTGGATGCGGTGTCGAAGTCGACGTACGCGCCCTCGACCGCGGCGGCCATCGCCGCCCGCGGCGCCGGCATCGGCGACCCCTTGAGCTGCTTGCGCAGCGTCGCGGGCATGGCCGGCAGCAGCGAGGCGACGCCGGGGCTGTTCGGCGCACCGCCGGGCAGCTTGAATCCGCGGACGTCCCACGGCTTGACCGCCTCGGGGTTGGCCGCGATCCAGGCCTTCGCCGCGGGCACGAGCTCGTCGGGGCTCGCGACGACCTCGTCGACGAGTCCGACCGCGAGCGCGTCGGTCGGCGAGAACTTCGTGCCGGGCAGGATCACCTCGGCGAGCGCGCGCTGCAGTCCGAGCATGCGCACGAGGCGCGTGATGCCGCCGCCGCCGGGCAGGAGCCCCAGCGTGACCTCGGGCACGCCGAACTGGGCGCCCTTCGCGTCGACCGCGATGCGGCGGTGGCAGGCGAGCGCGACCTCGAGGCCGCCGCCGAGCGCGGTGCCGTTGAGCACGGCGACGACGGGCTTGCCGAGCAGCTCGAGGCGGCGCAGGTCGTGCTTGACCGCGTCGATGTGGGCGGTCTCCTCGGCCGACCGCGCCGGGTCTGCGGCACGGAGCAGGTTGAGGTCGCCGCCCGCGAACCAGCTGCGCTTCGCCGAGGCGAGGATGACGCCGGTGATGCTCTCGCGCTCCGCCTCGAGCCGGTCGACCGTGGCGCGCATCGACGCGACGAAGTGCGCGTTCATGGTGTTGACGACGCTGTCGGGGTCGTCGATCGTGATCGTGACGATGCCGTCGTCGTCGCGGTCCCACGCGTAGCCGGCCGGGTCGGCGCGGACGTCGTGTTCGATGATGCTCATCGGGTTCCCTCCGGGTCGGTGGTGGCGCTGACGGAAGCGGGCGCGTCGAATCCGTCGGTGTCAGACCCGTCGGTGTCGAATCCGTCGACGCGTTCGATGACGGTCGCGATGCCCATGCCCGCGCCGACGCACAGCGTCGCGAGTCCGCGCCGCTGGTCGCGGCGCTCGAGCTCGTCGAGCAGGGTGCCGAGGATCATCGCCCCCGTCGCGCCGAGCGGATGCCCCATCGCGATCGCTCCCCCGTTGACGTTGACCTTCTCGTGCGGGATGTCGAGGTCGCTCATCCACCGCATGACCACGGCCGCGAACGCCTCGTTCAGCTCGAACAGGTCGATGTCGTCGACCGTGAGCCCGGCCTTGGCGAGCACCTTCTGCGTCGCGGGCGTCGGACCGGTCAGCATGATCGTCGGCTCGGAGCCGGTGACCGCGGTCGCGACGATCTTCGCGCGCGGCGTGAGGCCGAACCGCTCGCCGACCTCGCGGCTGCCGATGACGACCAGCGCCGCGCCGTCGACGATGCCCGACGAGTTGCCGGCGGTGTGCACGTGCGAGATGCGCTCGACCGCGTGGTACTTCTGCATCGCGACGGCGTCGAACCCGGCCTGGTCGCCGAGCGCCGCGAACGCCGCGGGCAACTCGCCCAGGGTCGCGGTCGTGGTGCCGGCGCGGCGGTGCTCGTCCGTGTCGAGCAGCGTCACGCCGTTCTGGTCTCGCACGGGCACGACCGACCTGGCGAACCACCCGTTGCTCCAGGCCTGCTCGGCGCGGCGCTGCGACTCGGCGGCGTACGCGTCGACGTCTTCGCGGGTGAAGCCCTCGAGCGTGGCGATGAGGTCGGCGCCGATGCCCTGCGGCACGAAGTACAGGTCGTAGTTCGTCGTCGGGTCCTGCGCGTACGCGCCGCCGTCCGATCCGATCGGGACGCGCGACATCGACTCCACGCCGCCCGCGAGCACGAGGTCCTCGAAGCCCGAGGCGACCTTCTGCGCCGCCATGTTCACGGCCTCGAGCCCCGAGGCGCAGAAGCGGTTGAGCTGCACGCCCGCGACGGTCTCGGGCAGGCCGGCCACGAGCGCCGCGGTGCGCGCGATGTCGCCGCCCTGCTCGCCGATCGGCGAGACGACGCCGAGGACGATGTCGTCGATCGCGGCCGGATCGAGGCCCGGGTTGCGCTCGCGCACGGCGTCGATGAGGCCGACGACGAGGTCGACCGGCTTGGTTCCGTGCAGCGATCCGCCGCGGTTGCGCCCGCGCGGGGTGCGCACGGCGTCGTAGATGTATGCCTCTGGCACGTCGCTCCTCCTCAGAGTCCGAGGCTCCGACCGACGATCTCCTTCATGATCTCGGTCGTGCCGCCGTAGATGGTGGTGATGCGCGCGTCCTCGTAGTCGCGCGCGATCCGGTACTCGCGCATGTAGCCGTACCCGCCGTGCAGCTGCAGGCAGCGGTTCACGATCTGCACGTACTGCTCGGTGGTCCAGAACTTCGCGGCTGCGGCATCCTCTGCAGACAGCTCGCCGGCGGCGTGCCGCACGATGCACTGGTCGATGTACGCGCGGCTGACCTGCGTGGCCGTGAACATCTCGGCGAGCTCGAAGCGCGTGTTCTGGAACGCGCCGACCGGCTTGCCGAACGCCTGCCGCTCCTGCACGTACGCGATCGTGCGGTCGATGACGCCCTCGCTCGAGGCGACCGCGGCCGCGGCGATCGAGAGGCGCTCCTGGGGCAGGTTGCGCATGAGCCCGAGGAAGCCCTGCCCCTCGGAGCCGAGCAGGTTCCCGGCGGGCACGCGCACGTTCTCGAAGATGAGCTCGGAGGTGTCCTGCGCGTGCAGACCGACCTTGTCGAGGTTGCGGCCGCGGCTGAAGCCGGGCAGGTCGGTCGGGATGACGAGCAGGCTGAGGCCCTTGTGCGGGTCGGCGCTCGTGCGCACCGCCGTGACGACGAGGTCGGCGTTCTGCCCGTTCGAGATGAAGATCTTGGAGCCGTTGACGACGTACGCGTCGCCGTCGAGCACGGCGGTGGTGCGGATGCCGGCGAGGTCGCTGCCGGTGCCGGGTTCGGTCATCGCGACGGCCGTGATGAGCTCGCCCGCGGCGATGCCCGGCAGCCATCGGCGCTTCTGCTCGTCGTTCGTGAGCTCGATGAAGTACGGGATCACGATGTCGTTCGAGAGCGCGATGCCCGCCATGCCGTCGGAGACCGGGTGGCGCGCGAGCTCCTCGCCCATGACCGCGTTGAAGCGGAAGTCGTCGGCGCCGCCGCCGCCGAACTCCTCGGGGATGGTTAAGCCGAGGATGCCGGCCTCCGCGGCCTTCGTGAACAGGTCGCGGTCGACCTTGCCCTCGGCCTCCCAGCGCTCGGCGTGGGGCTTGGCGTGACGGTCGACGAACTCGCGGACGAGCTCGCGGAACTGCTCGTGCTCCTCTTCGTAGACCGTACGGATGCGGTCGACGGCGGCGAGCGAGGTCTGGGGCATGTGCGAGATCTCCCTTGATCGGCCGGCGCGGTTGCATCGGCATGTTCCGAGCATACGTCGCGCCCCTACTTTTTACAACGGATTAGAAAAATTCCCGCTCGCCCTTGAAGAACGACGGGCACGCGGACAGAATCGAAGCGGCGGATTTTCTCATCGCCATAAGAAAACGACTCACACGACGCGAGGATGCGCATGGGCGAAGCACCACCGACCACCGAGGGGCTCGCCGGGCGCGTCCGCGACTTCGTGCGGGACACCGTGATCCCCGTCGAGGTCGAGCACCTCGGCGTGCTGCACCGGCCCGTCGACGGCGGAGCCGCCTCGGCGGCGAGCGCACCGATCGACGAGACCGAGCGCGCGCTGCGCCGCGACCTCCAGGCGGCCGCACGCGAAGCCGGGCTGCTCACCCCCCACCTGCCGGTCGAGTGGGGCGGCCGCGGGCTCACCCACCTCGAGCAGGCCGACGTCTTCGAGGCGGCCGGCTACTCGCTCTTCGGCCCCGTCGCCCTCAACGTCTCGGCGCCCGACGAGGGCAACATGCACCTGCTGCTCGAAGCCGCGAGCGACGCGCAACGCGAACGATGGCTGCGACCCCTCGCCGCGGGCGACCTCCACTCCGCGTTCGCCATGACCGAGCCCGCTCCGGGCGCAGGCAGCGACCCGCGCGCCCTGACCACCCGCGCCGAGCGGGTGGCCGGCGGCTGGCGCATCACCGGCGAGAAGTGGTTCATCACCGGCGCACGCGGCGCCGGCCTCGTCATCTGCCTCGCGCGCACCGCGGGCGAGCCCGGTGACCCGGGCGGCGCGACCATGTTCCTCATCGACGGCGACACGGCGGGGCTCACGATCGAGCGCGACGTGCACACCATCGACGCGGGCCTGTTCGGCGGGCACAGCGTGGTGCGATTCGACGGATGCCTCGTGCCCGACGACGCCGTGCTCGGCGAGGTCGACCACGGCCTCGAAGCCGCCCAGGTGCGGCTCGCCCCGGCCCGGCTCACGCACTGCATGCGCTGGCTCGGCCTCGCCGGCCGCGCCCACGACCTCGCCCTCGACCACGTCACGACCCGGCACGCCTTCGGTTCGACCGTCGCCGACCTCGGCCCCGCACAGCAGCTCGTCGCCGAGAACGAGATCGACCTCGCCGCGGCACGGGCGGTGGTGCGCGAGACGGCGCGCGTGCTCGACGCCGCGCACGGCGGGGCGCACGGCGAGGCGCACGGCGAGGCCGGGGCATCCGACGATGCCACTGCTGCTGCCGCGCCGCGCCGCGCCGCAGCCGACCCGATCGCCGCCTCGTCGATCGCGAAGACGTTCGTCTCCGAAGCCGTCGGCCGGGTCGTCGACCGCAGCGTGCAGCTCGCCGGCGGCCAGGGGGTCTCCGACGAGCTGCTGCTGGCACGGTACTGGCGTGACATCCGCCCGTTCCGCATCTACGACGGGTCGAACGAGACGCATCGCTGGTCGATCGCCAAGCACGCCGTGCGCGCCCACCGGAAGGGACACCGCCATGACCTCCCAGCCTGAGGCCCGAGCTGCGCTCGTCACCGGCGGATCGCGGGGCATCGGCCTCGCGATCGCACGCCGGCTCGCCGCGGAGGGGTTCGCGATCACGCTGTCGGCCCGAACCGGCGACGCGCTCGAGGCGGCCGCCGCCGAGCTCGCCGAGACCGGGGCACGGGTCACGACGGTCGTCGCCGACGCGTCCGACGACGGCGACCTCGCGCGACTCGTCACCCATCACGAGGAGGCGTGGGGCCGGCTCGACGCCCTCGTGCTGAACGCCGGCATGGGCTTCGGCTCCCCCATCGACGCCACCCCCCTTCGGCGCGTCGACAAGCACTACGCACTGAACTTCCGGGGCGCGTTCGCCCTCGTCGCGGCGGCGCTTCCGCTGCTGCGCGCCACCGCCGCGACCGGCCCGCGGGGCGCGCGCGTCATCGCCCTCGCGTCACTTGCGGGCCTGCTGCCCGAACCCGATCTCGCGGCCTACAGCGCGACGAAGGCCGCGGTCGTCTCGCTCTGCCGGTCGATCTGCATCGAGGAGGTCGCGACCGGGGTGAGCGCCACGGCGATCTGTCCCGGCTACGTCGACACCGACATGGCGGCCTGGAAGCACGACGTGCTGCCCGCGACCGACATGATCCGGCCCGACGACCTCGCCGAGCTCGCCGTGTCGCTCACCCGGCTGTCGCGCAATGCGGCCGTTCCGGTGCTGCCCGTCTACCGCGCGGGCGGCGGCCTCACCGGGGCGTAGCCGCGCTCCGTCGGGCCGGCGCCCTGCCCCCCGTCCCTTCGGGACGGTTCTTCAACCACCGGACCCCTGTATCTGAGGGTCCCGACGGAGAGGAACCGTCCCGAAGGATGGAGGCGAGGAAGGAAGGTGACGAGCGGGCGGGCGGGCGA
The DNA here is from genome assembly GCF_004006235.1 of Agromyces sp. LHK192. Taxonomy (NCBI): domain Bacteria; kingdom Bacillati; phylum Actinomycetota; class Actinomycetes; order Micrococcales; family Microbacteriaceae; genus Agromyces; species Agromyces sp. LHK192. Next base: position 836,747 of record NZ_CP034753.1, on the reverse strand, counting down.
GGAGGCGGGCGGGTCAGGCGGGCGGACGGCGTCCGGGGATCCGGCGCACGAGCGGGGCGAGTGCGCCGCGGAGGAGACCGACGAGGCCGTACGGCAGGAAGAACGCGAAGACCACGAGCACCGCGCCGTAGGCCGCGCCCGTCGCGGCCGGGCTGAGGCTCGACGTGAACGTCGGCACGTACTGCACGAACAGGGCACCGAGCACCGCGCCGGGCACCGTCGCGAGGCCGCCGACCACGATGAGCGTCACGAACGAGATCGACAGCGTCAGGTTGAAGTTCTCGGGCCCCACGAACTCGAGCAGCATGGCGTACAGCCCGCCCGCGACGCCCGCGTACGCGGCCGACACCGCGAAGAGGCGGGTCTTGGTCTGCCACACGTCGACGCCGAGCGTCTCGGCGACGAGTTCGGCGTCGCGCACCGCGACGAACGAGCGCCCGAGGCGGCCGCGTGCGAGCCGGCGCGTCACGACGTAGCCGATCACGGCGGCCGCGAGCGCGAGGTAGTACACCCACTGGTCGTGGTCGAGCGGCACCCAGGCGGGCGGGTCTCCGTCGATCGCGATCCCGCGGCTGCCGTGCGTGAGGGGCTGGAGGCCGCGGATCACCGCGGGCGTCGCCATCGCCATCGCGAGGGTGACGAGGCCGAGCTGCAGCCCCTTGAGTCGCAGGGCGGGAAGGCCGAGCACATAGCCCACGACGAACGGCACGGCCGCGGCGACGAGCAGCGTCGCGGGGTGCGGCATCCCGGCTTCGCCGCCCACGGCGACGGCGTAGGCGCCGATCGCGAAGAACGCCGAGTGGCCGAGCGACACCTGACCGCCGAAGCCGACGAGGAGGTTGAGGCCGAGGCCGACGATCGTCCAGATCAGCACGAGCGTGACGGTGAGGTTGATGTAGCTCGGGTTGACGAGCGGCAGCACGGCCAGCACGACCGCGCCGAGCCCGACGATCGCGATCGCGAGCCATCGCGGCGGGTCGAGCGGCGGTCGGGGCCGGCGCAGCCATTCGGCGGCCGACGGCCGCGCGGCCCGGCCGGCGAGGAAGGCGCGGACCGGAGAGGTCGAGGTCGTCGTCATGCGCGCACCAGCTCCCGTCGTCCGAACATGCCCTGCGGTCGCACGAGCAGCACGACCACGATGATCAGCAGCGCGACCACCTGCTTGAACTCCGATCCGCCGGGCAGGTAGCTCCCGGCCAGGTTCTCGACGATGCCGACCGCGACCCCGCCGATCAGGGCGCCGACCGGCGATTCCAGCCCGCCGAGGGTGGCCGCCGCGAAGGCGTAGATGAGCACCGGAGCCATCATGCCCGGGTGCAGGAACAGCTCCGGGGCGATCAGCGTGCCGGCGAGCGCGCCGACGGCACCCGCGACCGCCCAGCCGATCGTCATCGTGCGACCGGTCGAGATGCCCGAGAGCTCGGCCGACTCGGGCGCCGACACGGCGGCGCGCATGCGCAGGCCGATGCGGGTGAACCCGAACAGCGCGGCGAGCAGGAGGGCGACGACCACGACCGTGACCACGATGCCCACGTCCTGGCGCGACACCGCGACCCCGCCGACCGCCACCGTGCCCGGGCCGAACAGCGCGGGCACCTCCTTCGTCTGGTACGTCCAGACCCACCCGATGAGGGCGTTCAGCGCGATCATGAGCCCGAGGCTCACGATGATGAGCGGCAGGTGCTGGTGGCGGCGCACGAGCGGCCGGATCAGCACCCGCTCGATGCCGGCCGACAACAGGGCGAGCGCGGCCATCGAGACGGCGACCGCGACCGGGAGCGGCAGCCCCCACGCGGTGCACTGCCACGAGACGTACGCGCCCAGCAGGGCGAGCTCGCCCTGCGCGAAGTTCAACGTGCGCGATGCCCGGTAGACGAGCACGATCGCGAGCGCCAGCGCCCCGTAGATCGCCCCGGTCGCGATGCCGTCGGCCAACTGTTGCAGCAGCATCCTTCTCCTCTCAGCCGTCTTCGATGCGTTCAGCCGTCTTCGATGCGTTCAGCCGTCGATGCGTTCAGCGTCTTCGATGCGTCGCCGCCGTCAGACGCCCAGGTAGGCGCGGCGCACGTCGTCGTTCTCGCGGAGCTCGTCGGCCGGCCCGCGCACGGTGATCCGTCCGCTCTCCACGACGAGCGCCTCCTCGGCGATGCCGAGGGCGACCTGTGCGTTCTGCTCGACGAGCAGCAACGCGGTGCCGGTCTCGCGGCCGAGCTCGTCGAGGGTCGCGAACAGTTCGGTCGTGATCTTCGGCGCGAGCCCGAGCGACGGCTCGTCGAGGAGCACCACCCGGGGAGCGGCCATGAAGGCCCTGGCGATCGCGAGCAGTTGCTGCTCGCCGCCGCTCAGCCCCGATGCCGGCCGGGCGCTGCGCTCGGCGAGCCGTGGGAATCGTTCGAGCCAGCGGTCGGCGTCGGCGGATGCCGCGCGACGCGGCCTCGTCGAACCGCCCGCGAGCAGGTTCTCCCGCACGGTCAGGTCGCCGAACGTGCCGCGGCCCTGGGGGACGTGTGCGATGCCCTCGGCGGCGATGCGGTGCGCCGGCCGGCCGACGAGCTCGCGACCGTCGAGCCGGATCGATCCGTCGACCCGGCACAGTCCCGAGATCGCACGGAGCGTGGTCGTCTTGCCGGCGCCGTTGGCGCCGAGGATCACGAGGCGGCCGCCTTCCGGCACCTCGAATCGGATGTCGCGGAGCACGGTCGCGGGACCGTACCCGGCCTCGACGAGGTCGACGACGAGCAGGCTCATGCGGCTGCGCTCCCCAGGTAGGCGGCGACGACCTCGGGGGCGCGGGCGACCTCCCGCGGGTCGCCCTCGGCGATGCGGCGGCCGAAGTTGAGCACGACGACCCGGTCGCACACGGAGGTGACGAGGCCCATGTGGTGCTCGACGAGCAGGATCGCGGTGCCCCGTTCGGAGGCGAGTCGCCTGAGCGTCTCCCCGAGCTCGCGGACCTCGCCGTGGACGAGTCCGTTGGCGGGTTCGTCGACGAGCAGCAGTCGTGGTTCGGGCAGCAGGGCCCGCGCGAGCTCGATGCGCTTGAGCGTGCCGAACGGCAGGGTGCCGACGATTCGGCCGGCGACGGCGGCGAGGTCGAGCTCGTCGAGCAGCGCCGCCGCGCGCTCGCGCATCGCCCGCTCGTCCCGGCGGATGCCGGGCAGCGCGAGCGCGGTCGCCCAGAACCCGCCGCGGGTCGCGGAGTACCCGCCGGCGAGCACGTTCTCGAGGACGGTCTGCGATGGCAGCAGGCCCAGGTTCTGGAACGTCCGGCCGACGCCGAGCCCGGCGATGCGGTGGCGCGGGAGCGCGGTCGCGTCGCGTCCGGCGATGCGGATCGTGCCCGACTGGCGCCGGTAGAGCCCGGAGATGCAGTTGAACAGGCTCGTCTTGCCGGCGCCGTTCGGCCCGATCAGGCCGACGACCTCGCCGTCGCCGACCGTGAGGCTCGGTCCGTCGAGCGCCTGCAGCCCCCCGAACGAGAGCCGGACGTCGCGGACCTCGAGCAGTGCGCCCATGCCGCCCTCCTGGTGATCGTGGTGGTGGTGGCCCGCGCGTCGAGCACGGGCGGGTGCGCCCCGGGGTCGGGATCGCCGGCCCCGGGGCATCCGTCAGTCGACCGTGTAGGTGCCCTCGGTCAGGTCCCAGTTCTCGCCGTTGAAGACCTGGACGCCGATCTCGCTGAACACGAACGGGTACTCGGGCGTCGTCGACACCGGCACCGGTGCGAGGTCGAGCTCGAGTCCGTCGAACGAGGTCGCCGCGTCGAGGAGCGCCTCGCGGGTGCATCCCTCCATCTCGACGAGCGCCGCCTCGAGCAGCTGCGCGGTCTGGTAGCCGGCCGCTGCGGGGGCGGAGAGGGCGTTCACCTCGCCCTCGTGCGCGGCCGCGAACTCGGTCCACGCGTCGAAGCCCGGGTCGCCCGCGAGCGACGGGTCGGTGATGTCCTTCGTGTACGCGATCGAGACGACGCCGTCGGCGGCGCCGGGCCCGGCGGGCTTGAGGAAGAACGTCGCGTCGGCCGCGGGTGCGTTGATCACCGTAGTGGCGTCCCAACCGAGTTCGAGCTTCTTCTTGAGCGACTGCGTGGCGAACGCACCCACCGCCCAGTTCAGGAAGAGATCGGCGTCGGATGCCGCGAGCGCGGTCACCTGGCTGTCGACCGACGGGCTCGCGAGCTCGTACGGCTCGGCCGCGACGATCTCGATGCCGCTGCCCTCGAACGCCGCCTCGAAGCCGGCGCGGATGCTCTCGCCGAAGTCGTCGTTCTGGTACAGGATCGCGGCGGTCGAGCCGGGGTGCTCGGCGATCAGGTATTCGGCGAGCGCCTGCACCTCGAACCCGTACTGCGGCATGAAGCCGGTGGTCCACGGGTCCTGCTCGTGCAGGGCGAGGATCGCGTCGGAGCCGGTCCCGGTGAAGAGGTTCGGCACCCCGGCCTCCTCGACGTAGGGCGCGACGCTGATCGCCGCACCGGTGCCGAGCACGCCGGCGAGCGCGAACACTTCATCCTGCTCGACGAGGGTCCGCACGTTGGCGGCGGTCTTCGCCGGGTCGTACGAGTCGTCGACGACGGTGACGACGACCTCGCGGGTGACGCCGTCGGCGAACTCGAGGCCGCCAGCGGCGTTGAGGTCGTCGAAGTAGGCCTGGATGGTCGTGCCGATCGCGCCGTACGCCGCGGCGGGACCGGACAGCGGGATGCTGTTCCCGATCCGCACCTCGGTGTCGGTGAAGCCGGGGCTGCAATCGGCCTCGGCCTGCGCCGCGTCGGCGCCGGCGTCGCCGGAGTCGCCGTCGCGTCCGACGCAACCGGCGAGCGCGAGCGCGGTGACCGCGGCGGATGCCACGGCGATCGTGGCGCGACGTCGTCGCGCGGGGTGGGTGATGGTCATCGTCGTGCCTCTCTGATGGGTGATCGCGAGCTGGGTGCAGGGTGGGGGTGCAGGGTCGGGCGGCGCCGCGCGAGGGCGCACTGGATCACGGTCCGACGGCTCGGGGCCGCCGGTCGGGGGTTCGCGCTCGCCGTTCGGCGCGGGTTCAGCCGGCGGGCGCCGGAGCGGTTCCGATCTGGTCGGGATCGCGGTCGCGGTCGCGTTCGAGCAGGAAGTGGTACGCGCGCCCGTCGTCGAGGGTGTCGCGGCCGGTCATGACGCCGAGGAGGGCGTCGGGTCCGACGCGGACGAAGCAGTCGATCACCGGCTGGCCGTCGTAGACCATCGCCGCCGTCGCGACGCCGTCGTGCACGACGCGGTGCAGGCTCGCACCGCCGCGGGCGAGCACCGGGTCGCTCACGAGTCCGCCGGCGCCGTCGGTGCGCACGATGGGGGCGACGTCGTCGTCGGAGCGGAAGAGCTTGCCGTACCAGCCGCTGCGCGTGAGCAGCCGGTGCACGCGGTGACCGGGGCTCAGGCCCGTGCCCCGCCACAGGCCGCGGAGCTCGGCGGGCTCGACCGGCGGCAGCGATCGCCAGAGCCCGGCGAGGTCGTCCTCGGCGACCGCGCCGCCGCGCAGGGTCTCGACCAGGTCGGCCGGCGCGGCCGGCGGTGCGACGCGGCGCTCGTCGCCCATGCGCAGCACCGGCTTGACGACGCGGCCGTCGCGGGCGTCCTCGACGGCCTGGGCGACGTCGGCGAACGGGTACGTCGCGACGAGCCACTCGACGGGCAGTCGGCCGGCTCGCCACAGTGCGGCGAGCGAGCGGATGTCTCGCGCGACGTCGGCGTCGCCTTCGATCACGCCGGTCAGCGTCCGCCCCCAGAGCAGCCGGGACTGCGACACCTCGACCCGGTTGGCGCCCGGCTTCAACGCGACCGTCGCGCAGGTGCCGCGGGTCGCGAGCTGGGAGAGCGCGAGGTCGAGCGCGGGCTGCGTGCCGACGGTGTCGAGCACGTGCGACGCCGTTCCCCTGACCGCCTCGGCGACCCGGTCGGGCGCGAGCGCCTCGGTGGCGCCGAGCAGCATGGCGAGGTCTCGGCGGTCGGCGATCGGGTCGCTCACGACGATGCGCGCGACGCCGCGGTGCTTCGCCGCCATGACGGCCGCGAGCCCGGTGGTGCCTGCGCCGATGACGAGCAGGGTGTCGCCCGGGCCGGGACGGAGCACGTTCAGCACCGCACCGGCACCGGTGAGCACCCCGCAGCCGAGGGTCGCCGCGACGGCCCACGGCACGTCGTCGCCGATGACCACCGCACTGCGGGCATCCACGACCACGTGGGCCGCCCACGACGACTGGCCCATCCAGCCCGTCGTCACCGGGCCGGTCGTCGAGGTGGCGCCGGCGTGCGCGGCGTAGTTGAGCTCGGCGAATCGGCCGCAGTACGCCGAGTGCCCGTGGAGACAGGCGTCGCAGTCGCCGCACGAGGCGAACCCGAGCACGACACGGTCGCCGGAACGGATTTCGGTCACACCGTCGCCGACGGCCTCGACGATGCCCGCGCCTTCGTGCCCGAAGACCGCCGGGAAGCGATCGCCCGCTCCCCCGTCGATGCCGAAGAGGTCGGTCGCGCACACGCCGGAGGCCATCACGCGCACCACGAGTTCGTGTGCGCCCGGCTGCCGGATGGTCACCTTCGAGAGCGTGGCCGTGCCGCCGCGCTCGTGGACGAGCGCGGCCGTCGTCGCGGTCATCGCCCTAGGCCGGCGTGGGCTCGCGGTCGGCGGCGCGCAGCGCGACCTTGTTGACTTTGCCGCCCGCGTTGCGCGGGAGCACCTCGACGAGCACGACGTGCTTGGGCCGCTTGAACCTGGCCAGCTTGTCGCCGAGGAACTCCGCGAGCGAGTCGACGGTGATCTCGGTGCCGCCGGCCGCGACGATCACGGCGACCGGCACCTCGCCCCACTGCTCGTCGGCGCGGCCGTAGACGGCGACGTCGAGGATCTCGGGGTGCGCGAAGAGGGCGTTCTCGACCTCGGCGCAGTAGACGTTCTCGCCGCCGGTGATGATCATGTCCTTCTTGCGGTCGACGACCCAGACGAAGCCCTCATCGTCCTGCCGGACGAGGTCGCCCGAGTGGAACCATCCGCCCTCGAACGCCTCGGCGGTCTCGACCGGCTTGCGCCAGTAGCCCTTCATCATCGTCGGCCCGCGGTAGACGATCTCGCCGACCTGGCCCGGCGCCACGTCGCGCATCTCGTCGTCGACGACGCGCGTCTGGATCGTGGGGATGGGGCGACCCACCGAGCCGAGCTTGCGCAGCGAATCGGGGCCGCGGAGCACGCAGGTGATCGGCGACATCTCGGTCTGCCCGAACACGGCGACGTTCATCGCGTTCGGGAAGCAGTCCTCCATCTGCCGCAGGAGCGTGTCGGATGCCGGGGCCGCGCCCCAGCTGATGATGCGCAGTGCGAGGTCGCGCTCCTTGATCCCGGGCAGGGCGCAGATCGCCTGCCACTGCTGCGGCACGTTGAACACGATGGTGGCCCGCTCGGCCTCCCACGCGTCGACGATCGCGGCCGGGTCGAACGCCCCGAGCGGATGGATGATCGTCGGGATGCCGATGATGAAGTTCGGCGCGATCGAGCCGAGGCCGGCGATGTGGAAGAGCGGCGCGGTCATGAACGAGATGTCGGACTCGTCGACCACCGCGTTCGCGCGCAGGCACGTGAGCGCCTGCGCGTTGAGGTTGAGGTGATCGAGCATGGCGCCCTTCGGGCGCCCGGTGGTGCCCGAGGTGTACATGATCAGGGCCGTGGTGTCCTCGGGGACGTCGGGGGCCTCGAACCCGTCGAGGTCCTCGGCGATGAGGTCGGGCACGGACTCCTGGCCCTCGCCGGCGGGGCCGAGCACGAGGACCCGCTCGATGCGCGGGGTGAGCTGGGCGACGACGCCCACGAGCGGGGCGAGGGGGGCGTCGACGATGATGACCGAGGCATCCGCGTCGTCGACGATGTAGGCGATCTCGGGCGGCGTGAGACGCACGTTGATCGGCACCGCGATGGCGCCGAGCGTGTTGATCGCGAAGACCGACTCGACGACCTCGGGGCTGTTCAGGGTCAGGAGCAGGACGCGGTCGCCCTCGGCGACGCCGCGGCGTCGCAGCGCGGCGGCCAGGTGCGTGACGCGCTCCTGCACCTGCGCCCACGACGTGTCACGGCCGAGGTACCGGAACGCGAGCGCGTCGGGCCGGTTCTGGGCGTGCGTGGCGACCTGGCTCATCCAGTGGTTGCGACGCGCGCCTCGCGGGATCGGGAGGGGTTCGGTGCTCATTCGGGGGTTCCCTTTCGTACGACGCTGTACCCGGCGCCGGCGGACCGGCGACGAAGGCTGCCCCCAGTATGCCTCCCGAACCCGGCGATGTCACGCATTTTGTTAATCACGATTCACATCGGTTCGTGAATCGTGATTCACAGGGCCCGGCATGGCGCCCCTGCGGTAGCCTGACGTGATGAGCGCAGTGCAGGCGGTGCCCGCCGCCGAACGGCGGATCCGCCCGAAGGACCGCCGCCAGCGGATCGCGATGGCCGCGGCCGAGGCGTTCTCCGAGCGCGGCTACCACCAGGTCGGCATGGGCGACGTCGCCGCCGCCGTCGGCATCTCGGCGCCCGCGCTCTACCGGCACTTCCCGAACAAGTACGCCCTTTTCGTCGACGCCGTCGACCGGCTCGCGCACGGCCTCATCGAGGCGACCGACGCCGCAGCCGAGCCCCGAGAGGGCGAGCCCGCGTCCGGCTGGTTCGACGCCGTCGTCGTGGACCTCATCGAGGCGACCATCGGCAACCGGCGCACGGGCGGGCTCTACCGCTGGGAGGGCCGCTACCTCGAGCCGGCCGATCGCCGTCGCGTCCGCGACGACTTCGCCCTCATCACCGACCGCGTCCGGCGACCGCTCGAAGCGCTCCGGCTCGAGGAGGGTCGCCCCGTGCCCGACGGCGACGGCGACGCGCTCGCCGCGGCCGCGATGAGCGCCGTGGCCAGCATCACGTCGCACCACACGAAGCTGCCGCACCGCCAGCTCGTCGACCTGTTGCGCGACGTCGCGCGCGACGTCGCGGAGACCGACCTGCCGCCGTACGCGCCGGCCGTCCCGGACGACGCATCCGGCCTGCCCAGCGCGTCCAAGCGCGAACTCATCATCAGCGAGGCGCTCGTGCTGTTCCACCGGCGCGGGTACCACGACACGGGCATCGACGAGATCAGCGCCGCCGTCGGGCTCACCGCGTCGGGGTTCTACCGGTACTTCGGCAGCAAGTCCGAGCTGCTCCTCGAGGCCTGCGTGCGCGCGGCCGAGCGGCTCAGCGCGACCACCGCCGACGCCCTCGGCGGCGCGACCTCCCCGGAGGTCGGGTTGCACGACCTGGTCGACGCGTACGTCGCCCACAGCTTCACCCACCACGACCTGATGAGCGTGTACTTCTCGGACGCCGGGGCACTGCCGCCCGCCGAGCAGGAGCGCCTGCGCGCCCTCCAGCGCCGCCACGTCGACGAGTGGGTCGCGCTGCTGCGCGCCGTGCGACCGGAGCTCTCCCCCGCGGCCGCCCGGTTCCGGGTGCACGCGGGGCTCAACATCGTGGTCGACATCGGCCGCCTGGTGCACTTCGACGCGACGCCGTCGCGGCGCGCCCGGGTCTGCGCACTCGTGCGATCGGCGCTCGGCGTCGGCGCGAACGCCTGACGCCGAGCGCCGATCCGACCGTGCCGCGCCGGCATAATGCTCGCCGCGCGCAGTGCTCGCCGCGCTCAGTGCTTGCCGCGCCGCCCGTGGAGCAGGTGCAGCACCTTCTCGGTCATCCTCATGTCCTTCTCGGACCGGTCCATGGTGAGCAGGTCGAGCATGGGCTTGCGCGTCTGCACCGCGACCGACTTGACCACGCTGAACTCGCGCAGGCCGTCGGCGCCGTGGATGCGCCCGAAGCCCGAGTCGCCGCGGCCGCCGAACGGCAGCGACGGGATGCCGGCGAAGCCGAGCACCGAGTTCACCGTCACGGCGCCCACCTTCAGCCGCGCGGCGAGCGCGCGCCCCTTCGCGAGGTCCTTGGTGAAGATCGAGGCGGTGAGCCCGTAGTCGGTGTCGTTGGTGCGACGCACGGCCTCGTCGAGGTCCGCGACCCGGTCGACGACGAGCACGGGCCCGAACGTCTCCTCGCGCGAGACGGCGCAGTCCGCGGGCACGTCGCGCAGCACGACCGGCCCGACGTATCCGTCGGCGACCGAGTCCGGTCCGCCCACGACGGCCGTGGCGCCGCGCGCGATGGCCTCGTCGAGCTGCCGGGCGACGATGTCGGACTGGCGGGCGAGGGTCATCGGCCCGTAGCTGTCGGATGCCCCGGGCCCCGGGTGCAGCTTCGCCGCGGCCTTCGCGAGCCGCGAGAGGAACTCGTCGTGCACGGATGCCTCGACGAAGACCCGCTCGACGCCCGCGCAGGTCTGCCCGGCGTTGCCCATGCCGCCGAAGACCGCGAAGCCGACCGCGGCGTCGAGGTCGGCGTCGGCGGCGACGATCATCGCATCCTTGCCGCCGGCCTCGACGACGATCGGCGTGAGCCGCTCGGCGCAGGCGGCCATGACCTTGCGCGCCGTGCCGGGCGACCCGGTGAAGGCGATCTTGTCGACGCCGGCGTGCACGAGTGCGGCACCGGTCGCGCCGTCGCCGACGACGACGCTGAACACCGGATGCCCCGGAACCGCGCGGTTCCAGGCATCCTCGATCCACTTCGCCGTGGCCGGGGTGAGCTCGCTCGGCTTGAAGACGATGGCGTTGCCGGCCGACAGCGCGTACGAGATCGAGCCCATCGGCGTGTAGAACGGGTAGTTCCACGGGCCGATCACGCCGACGACGCCGTAGGGCTCGTAGCCCACCGAGGCCGATTGGTTGATGTTCGCGAGGCCGGAGGGCACCTTCGTCCGGCGGAGCACCTTGTGCGCCTCCTTGGAGGCCCAGTCGAGGTGCGTGAGCGTGAGCACGACCTCGAGCAGGGCGTCGCCCGAGGGCTTGCCGGTCTCGCGCGAGATGACGTCGGCGAGCGCGTGCGCGCCCTCGGTGATCTCGGTCTTCCACGCCTGGAGGTGCCGCTTGCGTCCGGCGAAGCCCTGCGCGTGCCACCATTCGGCGGCGTCGCGCGCCGCGGCGACCGCACGGTCGACGGCGGCCTGGTCGGCGACCGGCCAGGAGCCGACCTGCGATCCGTCGCGAGGGTCGGTGGACACGAGCTGGGCGGAGGTCGGGTCATCCGCGATGAGCGTCATGGCCGTCCTTTCGTCGTTGAATGAACTGGACCAAGAAGTGAATCCGGATTCACTGTAGGCCCCGCGTGGCTCCGCCACAAGTGAGACGCGGTCACGATCTTGCGGCGAGTTCGCCCGCGAGCCCGAGCAGCTGCGGGACGCCCTGCTCCAGTCGCGGTGCGAAGTCGGTGTCGTCGGGGCGCTCGCCCTCGAGCCAGCGCGTGTGGATCGCCTCGCAGAACACCGCCGACTTCCACAGCGCGAGGGCCTGGTACCAGGCGAGCGACGACAGGTCGGCACCCGTGCGCCGCTCGTACGCCCGCGCGAGCCCGTCGCGGTCGGGGAACCCGTCGAGCGCGGTCACCGGCGACAGCTCCATGACCGTGGCCGGCGACCCCGGCTCGCTCCATGTCGCCGTGAAATAGCCGAGGTCGGCGAGCGGATCGCCGAGCGTCGCCATCTCCCAGTCGAGCACGGCGGCGACCGACGGGCGCACCGCCGCGGCGGGGCCGCCGGGCGCGAGCATCAGGTTGCCCAGCCGGAAGTCGCCGTGCACCACGCTCGCCCGCCCGCTCACGGGCACGGCTGCGGCGAGCAGGTCGGCGACCTCCTCGACCTCGGGCAGCGACCGGCGCGACACCCGCCCCCAGAGCCCGCGGAAGCGTTCGACCTGTCGCGCGAGGTATCCGTCGGGCCGTCCGAGCGTGCTGAGCTGTCCCGTGGACACGTCGATCGCGTGGAGCTGCGCAAGGGCCTCCACCGCGGCATCCGCCAGCGCCGCACGATCGTGCGCGGTTCCGAACCGCTCGGGCAGGTGCGTGGTGACCACGTCGCCGCGCACGAAGTCCATCAGGTAGAACGGCACGCCCAGCACCGTGTCGTCCTCGCACGTCGCGAGCACCTGGGGCACGGGGTATCCGGCGTCGCGGAGCGCGAGCTGCACGCGCGCCTCGCGGAGCATGTCGTGCGCCGAGGGCGGCAGCGGCGGCCTCGGACCGCGCCGCAGCACGACCTCGGCATCGCCCCGGCGCAGCAGGAACGTGACGTTCGACTGCCCCTCGCCGATGCGAGTCCACGAGATCGGGCCCGCGCCGAGCGCGTGCGCGTCCAGGAACGCCTCGACCCGGTCGAGCACGAGCAGGGGCGCAGGACCCTCGCGCGCTCCGTCGAGCGTCGCGACGACCTCGCTCATCGGTTGCTCACCGTCCCGAACAGCCCGGCGATCGGTGCGAGCACGATCGGCCTGGCCAGCATCCAGCCGCCGGCGATCACGGCGAGCGAGCCCGCGAAGATGCCGAACCCGACCCAGTTCACGGCATCCTGCCCGCCGTACATGTGGTTGAGGTTGCGCAGCGCGCCCGTCGAGAGCACGAGCCCGACGTGCACGATCAGGAACGCGACGAAGTACAGCATCACTGGGAAGTGCACGGCGCGGGCCACCTCGACCGGGTAGATCCGGCTCAGCCGCGTCGCGCGTGCGGGCCAGATCCCCGACATCCGAACGCCGGTGACGGCCGCGAGGGGAGCGGCGACGAAGACCGTGGTGAAGTACGCGAGCTGCTGCAGCCCGTTGTAGTTCACCCAGCCGTTCTCGGTCGGCCAGTCGAGCGACGCGTACTGCAGGGCCGCCGACACCGCGTTCGGGAACACCTCCCAGCTCGTCGGCACGATGCGCATCCACTGCCCGGTCGCGAACAGCAGCACGACGTAGACCGCCCCGTTGACCAGCCACAGGATGTCGAGCGACTGGTGGAACCACAGCGCGATCGAGATCTTGCGCGACCGGTTCCAGCGCGGCGACCAGTAGGCGGCCGGCTTGCGCTCGGTGCGCACCTGCATCCCCGAGCGCACGATCAGCACCATCAGGAAGACGTTGAAGAAGTGCTGCCAGGCGAGCCAGGCCGGGAAGCCCACGGGCGCGCCCTCGGGCAGGTGATACTCGCCGGGATAGGTCGCGACGAAGCCCTGCACGGGTGGCAGGGTCAGCAGCCACCGCGCGGCGAGCACGACGATGCCGGCAACGAGGATCGCGCCGATTGCGATCAAGACCCAGCGCGCCCGGCCAGGTCGGGGACCTGCCTCGGGGCCGGAGCCGGCTGTCGCTGTCGGCCGGGATACCGGTGCCGGGGATGCTGGTGCTGGTGCTGGTGCTTCGGGCGACCGCATTTCTGCAGGAGATTCCGGTCGATGCCGCTCGTGGGACGCCTGGAAACCAGGATCTCCTGAATTTCCGTCAGCCGCCGTCGGCGCGAGGTCGGCGGATCGGACCGGCGGGGCCTCGATGGCTGCGTCGGGCGCGAGCCCGGCCGGCGGCCACGGCTCCCCGCCCGGGCGCCTGGGCAGGCCGCGGCGCAGGGGGACGCCGACCACCGCCTCGGAGGAGGCCTCCCCTCGCGCATCGGCGGCCTCGAGGGAGGCCTCCGCTCGCGCATCGACCGCAGCAGTCCCGCTTGCCCCGCCGGCCCCAGGGCCGCCCGCTGCAGCTGCGACCCCGGGGACGGCCGAGCCGACGTCGACGACCGCATCGGATGCCTCGGGCCCCACGCCGGCGGGCGGCCAGGGCTCTCCGCCGTGCACTCGCGGAAGGCCGCGGCGCAGCGGGCGCGTCGGCGTGCCGGTGCTCATGCCTTCCTCGACTCGAGCGCGTCGATGAGTTGCGGCACGACCTCGAAAAGGTCGCCGACGACGCCGAAGTCGGCGATCTCGAAGATCGGGGCATCCGCGTCGGTGTTGATCGCCACGATCGTCTTCGAGGTCTGCATGCCCGCCCGATGCTGGATCGCGCCCGAGATGCCCAGCGCGACATACAACTGGGGCGAGACCGAGACGCCCGTCTGCCCGACCTGGAGCGTCTGCGGCACGTAGCCGGCATCGACGGCGGCCCGGGATGCCCCGACGGCGGCGCCGAGGGCGTCGGCCAGTCGCTCGACGAGTTCGAACCGCTCGCCGGAGCCGAGCCCGCGCCCGCCGGAGACGACCCTCGCCGCACCGCGGAGTTCGGGGCGGGTCGACTCGGCGACCGTCGCCTCGACCGACTCGATGACGGCCGTGCGCATCCCGCTCGCCGCGACCTCGATCCGGCGCGCCTGCACCGGTTGCGCCTGAGCCCTCGCGTCGATCGCCCCCTGGCGCACGGTGATCACGGGAGCGCCGAACGTCACGGCCGACCGCACGTCGTACGCGCCGCCGTACACGGAGTGGTGGGCCACGACGCCCTCGTCATCGCGCGAGAGCCCGACGGCGTCGACGGCGAGGCCCGAACGCGACCTGGCGGCGAAGCGCCCGGCGATCTCGCGGCCGCGCACCGAGTGGGAGCAGACCACCGCGTCGGGGTGCACGAGTGCGGCCGCGGCGGCGAGGGCGTCGGCCTCGGGCACCGCGACCTGCCTGCCCAGTCCCGCGGGTTCGGCGAGCAGCACGTGGACGGCGCCCAGCTCGGCGGCCGCCGCGGCGAACGCGTCGCCGACCGAGCCGGCAGCGCCGCCCGCATCGCCCCCGCCGTCCGAAACGTCGGCGTCCCCGCCGGAAACGAGCACGAGCGCGACCGGCGTGCCGACGCCCGCGGCGGCGCCGAGCAGCCCTGCGGCGCTCGGCGCGAGCGCGCCGTCGAGTCCGACGTCGAGGAGCACGAGGATCGCGTCGTCGGGCAGGGGTTCCATCGTCGCCTCCATCACACGAGCCGGTTCTCGGCGAGGAACGCGGCGAGCTTCGAGCCGGCATCCCCCTCGTCGACGATCTTGGTTCCGGCCTGTCTCGGCGGCCGCGCGGCGATCGCGATCATGATCGAGCGCGACGCATCCCGGGCCTCGGCGTCGACGCCGAGGTCACCCAGCGACACCTGTTCGATCGGCTTCTTCTTGGCCGCCATGATGCCCTTGAAGTTCGCGAAGCGCGGGTCGGGCAGTTGCTCGGTGATCGAGACGACCGCGGGCAGCTCCGCGCTGACCCGCTCGACGCCGCCGTCGATCGCCCGTACCCCGGTCGTGCGCGCCTCGTCGAGTTCGACCGAGCCCAGGTTCGTCGCCTGCGGCACGCCGAGCAGTTCGGCCACCATCGAAGGGACCACGCCGCCCGAACCGTCGGTCGACTGGTCGCCCGCGAGCACGAGGTCGAACCCGATGCGCTCGATCGCGCGCGCCAGCACCTCGGCGGTGAGGCCGAGGTCGGCACCGAGCAGGTCGTCGTCGACGACGTGCACGGCCTTCGCCGCGCCCATCGCGAGCATGCGCCGGATCGACGCGCCAGCGGGTTCTGCCCCCATCGTCAGCACGGTCACCTCCGTGTCGGGGTGCTCGTCGGCGTACCGCAGGGCGACCTCGAGCGCGCGCTCGCCGATCTCGTCGGGCACGCGGTCGCTCGCGTCGCGATCAGCCAGCCCGGTCTCAAGATCGAGCGTGCGGTCGGCGTACGTGTCGGGCACCTCCTTGACGAGCACCACGATCCTCATCGGTTCGGACCTTCCTGCGCGGCATCCCACGCATCGATCAGGGCGCCGACGTCGGCGGCGACCTGCGGCGGGAAGACGGGTTCGACGGCCGGCGTGCGGTCGAGCCGCGGCGCCGGCGCAGGCGCGGATCGCCCACCCCACTCGCCGAACACGCCTCGGGCGACGAGGTGCGGATGCCCCTCCGCCTCGGTCATCGTCAGCACCGGGGTGACGCACGCGTCGGTGCCGTCGAAGTGCGTCGCCCACTCGTCGCGGGTGCGGCATGCGAAGGCCGACTCGAGCCCGGCGCGGAGCGCGGGCCACGTCGCCCGGTCGTCGCGGTCGAGCGCCGCGACCCCGGGCTCGAGGTCGTCGCCGAGTCCGGCGATCAGCGCCGCGTAGAACGCGGGTTCGAGGGCGCCGACCGCGACATGCGCACCGTCGGCGCACCCGTACACCGAGTAGTAGGGGGCACCGCCGTCGATGAGGTTCTGCGCGCGCCGGTCGCTCCACGTGCCGGCGGCGAGCATGGCGCGGAAGACGTGCGAGAGCTGCCCGACCCCGTCGACCATGGCCGCGTCGACGACCTGCCCCTGCCCGGACACCGCGCGCTCGACGAGCGCCGCGAGGATGCCGGTGACGAGGAACATCGCGCCGCCGCCGTAGTCGGCGACGAGGTTGAGCGGCACGGCGGGCGCCTCGGCGGGGCCGATGGCGTGGAGCATCCCGGTGATCGAGAGGTAGTTGAGGTCGTGGCCGACGCGGTCGGCCCACGGCCCGTGCTGGCCCCAGCCGGTCATGCGCCCGTAGACGAGTCGCGGGTTGCGGGCGAGCAGGTCGTCGGGTCCCAGTCCGAGCCGTTCCATGACACCGGGGCGGAATCCCTCGACGAGCACGTCGGCACGGTCGACGAGGCGGCGCACCCGTTCGGCGGCCTCGGCGTCCTTCAGGTCGGCGGCGACGATCGTGCGTCCGCGCAGCACGGTGTCGGCCGGGTCGACGACGGGTGCACCGCCAGGCCCGGGCCGGTCGATGCGCACGACCTCGGCACCGAGGTCGGCGAGCAGCATGGTCGCGAACGGCGCCGGTCCGATGCCGCCGAACTCCACGACTCGGATGCCTCGGAGCGGGCCCGTTCGCTGAGCGGATGCCTCGGCGCGCGGGCTCGGCGCCGCCGATGCAGCGGGGACTGCCGCGGGAGGGGCATCCGTCGTCGGGTTCACGCGCTGATCGCTCCTTCGAGATCAGTCCGGCCGGTGGTGCCGGTACCCCGACATTCCACCGCGAAAACCCAAAACAGTCAAGCCTGACTTTTTAGGATCACGGCCACCCGCCGCAACTCCGGGGAGCCAAGCCCGTTCGCGGCGCGTCGAGCGCGACACGCCTCCGCCGGAGGCATCCGTCCGGAGTTCGACCGACGCGCCCTGGCGAGCACGCGAGCAGGCGCGCAGGCCCGCCGGTCAGCCCAGCAGCCGCTCCCGCGCGAGCGCCCGCCAGAGCGCGAGGTTCGGCTCGCTCGCCCGGTCGGCCTTCGTGATCGCATAGGTGATCGCCGTGCCGCGCATGCTCGTCACGAGCAGCTCCATGAGCGACTCGAAGCCCGGATGCCCCGCCAGCTCGGGCCCGAACAGCGTCCGTTGCGTCTCGAGCAGGATGCCGCCCATCCGGCGCTCGGTCGGCAGCAGCGCCGCCCGCAGGCCCTCGTCGTGCCGGGCCGCCAGCCACAGCTCGAGCGACGCGACGAAGTAGGGCTGCCCGTTCGAGGCCCACATCGCCTCGATCGCGGCGTCGATGCGCGCGCCCGGGTCATCCGGCAGTTCGAACTCGACGACCAGTTCGTCGAGGCGAGCCGACGCGAGATGGTGCACCGCGGCGACGAACAGCTCGTTGCGCGACGGGAAGTGGTGCAGCAGACGCCCCCGCGAGACGCCCGCACGCTCCTGCACGCGCACCGTCGTCGCGGCCGCGTACCCCTCCTCGGCGAGCACGGCGACCGCCGCGTCGAGGATCGCGGCCTGCGTGCGCACCGCGCGCTCCTGCACCGGGCGGCGGCCCGCCTCGGGTGTCGTGACGGCATCGTCCACAGTCATCCGGCCTCCGGTCCTCCTCGACGACACGCGCCCGGCCCGTCGCACGGCCGCGCGCGTGGGCCCGAGGCTAGCAGCGTGGACCCGGCATCCGCGGACTCGACGCATCGCGGCGGTGCGGCGTGCTCCACTGCGCGGCTCCACCGGCCACTGCGCGGCTCCACCGGCCATTGTGCCGCCGCACGGAACCTGCGACGTTGGACGGAGCAACCGATCGGGGCGGGACGGAGCGGATTCATGGGCACGAGGGCACCAGCGCAAGGATGGACCGAGGGCTCCGGTGAGCCGCTCACCGACGAGACCCTGCACGCGCTCGACACCTGGTGGCGGGCGGCGAACTACCTGTCGATCGGCCAGATCTACCTGCTCGACAACCCGTTGCTGCGCCGGCCACTCACCCGCGACGACGTCAAGCCGCGCCTGCTCGGCCACTGGGGCACGACGCCGGGGCTGAACTTCGTCTACGCCCACCTGAACCGGGTGATCCAGGAGCGCAGCCTCAGCACGATCTACATCGCGGGCCCCGGCCACGGCGGCCCGGGCATGGTCGCCAATACCTACCTCGACGGCACGTACAGCGAGCTCTACGGCGACATCGACCGGTCGACGGACGGCTTGCGAGCCCTGTTCCGGCAGTTCTCGTTCCCGGGCGGCATCCCGAGCCACGCCGCGCCCGAGACGCCCGGATCCATCCACGAGGGCGGCGAGCTGGGCTATTCGCTCTCGCACGCGTACGGTGCGGCGTTCGACAATCCCGACCTGCTCGTCGCGGCGGTCGTCGGCGACGGCGAGGCCGAGACCGGCCCGCTCGCGACGGCCTGGCATTCGAACAAGTTCCTCGACCCACGGCAGGACGGGGTGGTGCTGCCGATCCTGCACCTCAACGGCTACAAGATCGCGAACCCGACCGTGCTCGCGCGAATCCCCGAGTCCGAACTGCTCGAACTCATGCGCGGGTACGGCCACACCCCGTACCTCGTGTCCGGCGGCTTCGACGGCGAGGATCCGATCGACGTGCACCGACGGTTCGCGGAGACGCTCGACGTCGTGCTCGACCAGATCGCGACGATCAAGGCGGATGCCGCGGCGGGCGCACTCGACGGCCGGCCCGCCTGGCCGATGATCATCCTGCGGACGCCGAAGGGCTGGACCTGCCCCGCGGAGATCGACGGTCATCCGGCGGAGGACAACTGGCGGGCTCACCAGGTTCCGCTCGCCAACGCGCGGGACACCGAGGCGCACCTGCGACTGCTCGAATCGTGGCTGCGCTCATACCGCCCCGATGAACTGTTCGACGAGTCGGGTGCGCCGGTGCCGCTCGCGACCGCGCTGGCCCCGCAGGGCGACCTGCGCATGAGCGCGAACCCCGTGGCCAACGGCGGGCTGCTGCGCACCGAGCTGCGGCTGCCCGACTTCCGCGAGTACGCGGTCGACGTGCCGTCGCCGGGCGAGACGACCAGCGAGGCGACCGCGGTGCTCGGCACCTGGCTGCGGGACGTGATCTCGGCGAACCCGACGAACTTCCGCATCTTCGGACCCGACGAGACCGCGTCGAACCGGCTCCAGGCGGTGTACGAGGTGACCGACAAGCAGTGGAACGCGCAGCTGTGGCCGATCGACGAGGCCGACAACCACCTCGCGCGCGCCGGCCGGGTGATGGAGATGCTGAGCGAGCACCAGTGCCAGGGGTGGCTCGAGGGCTACCTGCTGACCGGCCGGCACGGCGTGTTCAACTCGTACGAGGCGTTCATCCACATCGTCGACTCGATGTTCAACCAGCACGCGAAGTGGCTCGACTCGTCGAAGAAGATCCCGTGGCGCAGGCCCGTGTCCTCGCTCAACTACCTGCTGAGCTCGCACGTCTGGCGGCAGGACCACAACGGCTTCTCGCACCAGGACCCGGGGTTCATCGACCACGTCGTGAACAAGAAGGCCGCGGTCGTGCGGGTCTACCTGCCGTTCGACGCGAACACGCTGCTGTCGACCTACGACCACTGCCTGCGCACGGTGGACTACGTGAACGTCGTCGTCGCGGGCAAGCAGCCGGCGCCGAACTGGCTCACGATGGACGAGGCGATCGTGCACTGCACCCGCGGCCTTGGCCTGCTCGACTGGGCCGGCACCGAACGCCCCGGCGAACAGCCCGACGTGGTGCTCGCCGCCGCCGGCGACGTGCCGACGCTCGAGGTGCTCGCCGCCGCGAGCATCCTGCGCGACCGCATCCCGTCGCTCGCCGTCCGCGTGGTCAACGTGGTCGACCTGATGCGCCTGCAGAACGACACCGAGCACCCGCACGGCCTGTCCGACCACGACTTCGATGCGATCTTCACGGCCGACCGGCCGATCGTGTTCGCGTACCACGGCTACCCGTGGCTCATCCACCGCCTCACCTACAAGCGGCACGGCCACGGCGGGATCCACGTGCGCGGCTACAAGGAGGAGGGCACCACCACCACGCCGTTCGACATGGTCATGCTGAACCAGCTCGACCGGTTCCAGCTCGTCATCGACGTCATCGATCGGGTTCCGGGACTCGCCGACCGCGAGGGGCCGCTCCGGCAGGAGATGCAGGATTCCCGGCTCCGCGCCCGGGCGTACACCCGAGCGCACGGGGAGGACGACCCGGCCGTCACCGGTTGGAGCTGGAACGGCTCGGGAGCCGGGGGCAGCGGGCTCGGCGACACGGGCGACGACAACCGCTGAGCGGTTCGCTCCCCACCGCGACCGGGCCCTCCGTAGGCTGGCGGGCATGACCGACGTGGTGCTGCTGTGCGGGGTCGCCGGCGCGGGCAAGACGACCTACGCGCGTACCCTCGAGGCTCGCGGGTACCTGCGCCTCTCGTACGACGAGGAGATGTGGGCGCTGGGCCACGACAGCTCGCACGCCACCCGCGAGGTGCTCGACGAGGCCGACCGGCGGGTGCGCGACCGGCTCGGGGCATCCGTCGGCGACGGCGTTCCCGTGGTGCTCGACGCCTCGCTCTCGACGCGCGCGATCCGCGACGACTTCCGGGCGCTGGTCCGCCGGGCGCGCGGCGTCCCGCGGCTGGTCGTCGTCGATGCGCCGTTCGAGGTGCTGGTCGAGCGGATGCGGCGGCGCCTCGACCACGCCGATGCGAACAACCTGCACCTCGACGAGCGGTCGCTTCGCGACTACGTCGACGGCTTCGAGTTCCCCGGCGACGAGGAGCCGCACGAGCTCGTGCGAACGGGGTGACCGGGCCCTGGCGCGACGTCAACCGCTGGCATCCGCGGTCGCGGCCTGCTCAGATGGGAACCATTCACGGAACCACCCGACCCACGGAGGCCGACATGACGACGGATGCCACGAACCCCGACGACGACCAGGTGCCGGAGGACGACCAGGTACGAGGGGACGACCAGGTCTCGGACGACGAGCTCGACGAGCCCAGCACCGAGAAGGAGCCGGGTTCGGAACCGCGAGCCGAGCAGCCGGACGACCCGCACGCCGATCACCACGCGGTGGGCATCGGCATCGTGGATGCGTCGCTCCCCGGCGAGGCGGAGGACGACCCCGACTCCGCCTGATCGCTGATCGCTTCGACCTCACGCCGCACAGGCGGAACGGGCGGACACCGAGGGGTGGTGTCCGCCCGTTCCTTTCGGGTCATTCGCGATCCGGGGTATCAGCTTGACTGAGATCGCGCGACCCGTCGGATCAGGGCGCCGGCGCAGTCACCGGCACGTCCGTCCAATCGGATGCCTGATCGGCCGTTCCCCCACCGTCGGTGTAGGAGATCGTCACCCGGATCCAGCGACCGATGTCCTCCGCCGTGGGCGTGAACGCGGAACCCGGGGGCACCACCGCCTCCGGCGGGTAGTCGGTCCAGACCGGGGTCGCGCCCTCGACGTTCGGATCGGTGTCGGTCCACGACCACTGGTACTCGAGCACCGTGTCCTCGGCGATGCCGCCGTCAGGGTCGGTCGGCGTTCCGGCCGGGATCGCGAGGCCCGGCGTGAGCGGGTTCGCGTGGAGCATCACCAGCGTTCCCGGTCCCGTCGGCCCCTCCGCGACCTGTGCGTCCGACACTGCCGAGGTCGTCGTCCGGAACGTCCCGTCCGGTGCGGTGTAGCTCACCGTCACCCGCAGGAACAGTCCGACCGCGAGCTGGTCCGGAACGAACACCGACGAACCGGAACCGAGCGGGTTCGGGATCTCCTCCCACTCCGTCACCGTGTCGACCGTGTCGCCCTCGCCGCCCCACCAGGCGTACCGCACGTTCGTGACCTGCGAGAGGTCGAACGGCACGTCCGTCGGGTCGCCTGCTCCGTCGACCTGCCAGACCGAGGCCGTGACCGGGTCGCCCTCCACCGGCGCCGTCGGGTCCATCGTGACGGCTGCGGTCGGTGCGCAGGAGACCCAGCTGGTGCCGTCCTCCGCCAGCTCCGCACATCCGTCGGTGAACTGCAGGCGCTCGAACCCTCGGATCACGTCGACACCGTCGCTCTCCTCCGGCTCGGCGACCTGCGTGTGCTCGACTCGCCAGTACCCGGAGCCGAGCGGCCCGATCGGGGTGATCGTGTACGACGCGAACGTGTTCCGGTAGAACGCGGTGTCGACCGCGGTCTCCGCATTCGGGTCGTCCACGATGTCACGGACGATGTCGATGTCACCCGGGTTGAGCGTGCCGGCGAACACGCGTGCCTGCAGCTGCGACGCACTGTCGAAGAAGTCCGTCCCATCCGTCAGTCGCACCCGGAGCATCTTGTCGCCGTCGAGGTAGTCGTTGCCGCCTCGACCCTCGACCGTGTCATTGCCCGGGCCGGCGATCATCACCTTGTGCACGCCGTCGGCATCCGACTCGACCGCTCCCCGCAGGAACGGAAGCGAGAAGTCGCCCAACGCGACGGGGGTGCCGTCGACGTCGATCACCGGTCGCAGCATGTCCTCCAAGCCGCCGATCGAGTCGATCACCTCCTCCGTCGCCTTGTTCAGCTCGATCTCGCTCTCCGACAGGTCGTCGGCCTCGGTGATCGGTCCGCGCAGGGTGTCGTTGCCGGAGCCGCCGGACAGCGCCTCGAGCAGGTCGAACCTGGACGGCAGCGGGTTGTTCGGCTCGAACACCCGGTTGAACGCCCAGTCGGAGGTCACGCCGGTGCTCTGACCGTAGTACGTGAGCCAGTCCCAACCGAGGCCGCCGTGGTGGCGGTCGGTGCCGACGCCGACGCCGACGAGGACGTCGTTGCCGCCTTCACCCTCGATGTCGTCGTTGCCGAGCCTGCCGATCACGATGTCGTCGCCGCCCAGGGTGTCGTTCTGGAACTGGTCCGCATTGTCGCCCTGGAGCAGGTCGGCGTGACCGGAACCCTCCACCCAGTCGTCGTGCTCGCCGCCGAGGACGGTGATCCGACCTGTGCCGCCGAGTACGACGTCGTCGCCCATTCCGGAGAAGATCGTCGAGCCGTCGTCGGCACCCTTGACCACGAAGTCGTCACCGATCCCGCCGATGCCGAGGTCGATGCCCGAGCCGAGGTGCATCGCATCGTTGCCCTGCTTGCCCTTCAGGTTGTCGTCGCCGAACGAGTCCGTGAGGATGTCGTGGCCCTGGCCGCCGACGAGCGAGTCGTTGCCGGCTCCGCCCTCGATGCGGTCATCGCCGCCGTACCCCCAGATGCTGTCGTCGCCCTCGTCGCCGCGGAGGTTGTCCGCTTCGGCGGTGGCGTGCATCTCGACGTGCTCGTCACCCTGCCAGCGCCACTGGCCGCCGATGAGGCTGAGCCCGGGCTCGCGCTCCGCCGCCGGCAGTGCCGCCTGCTCCTCGATGTCGAGGATCGGATCGGCCAGCGCGAAGATGTCGGCCGGCAGGTGCGAGGCGTCCGTGTTCCGCTGGATCATGTCCGAGAACGTGTTGCCCTCGAGGCCGGCGAACAGCTGCTCGCCCTCGTTGCGGAACAGGTAGTAGAACCGGTCGCCGAACTGGAGCTTCTCCAACTGCGTCTCGAAGACGAAGTTGAACGTGGAGCCCAGCATGCCGCCGAACGGGTCGAGCCGCTCCGCGAGACCGCCGGTCCAGAAGTCGACGTTGTCGAGTCCCGTGTTCACCCCGGCCCATGCGCCGGTGCTGAACAGGAAGTCCTCGCGGTCGGCCGGCGGCGTCAACGGCTCGGGCGCGTGCGTCGCGAGCTGCGACTTGACTGCCGGGCCGACATTCGTCGGACCGCCCAGCACCACGATCTGCGCGGGGTTGAGCCGCTCGATCTCGGCCAGCACGTCCGCGGGGATGTACGACGGGTCCACCAGGAGGATGGGCGAGTCGAAGAGTCCCGCTGCGGGCCCGGCCGCGAGTGCGTCGGGGAAGTTCCGTCCGTTCGCGATGAAGAGCTTCTCGACACCGGGCTCGTAGAACTCCTGCGTGATCATCGCCGCGGTCTGGAAACGGTCCACTCCCGCGATGCGACGCGTGTCGCCGGGATCCGCGTAGGTGCGGATCGCGGCCTCCGTGGCCGCGCTGATCGAGGCGGTGCTTCCGAGGATGATGATCTCCTGCGGGTTGAGGCGCTCGAGCGCCCCGCGCGTCGCCGTCGGCAGCGCATCGCGGTGCGTCAGGAGGATCGGGACACCGTCGCGGGCTGCGACCGCCGCCGCCGCGAGCGCGTCGGGGAAGTTGTTGCCATCGGCGATGAACACGCGCTCCACGCCCTGCGTGCCCGGGTCGAACCGCTCGCTGATCATCGCTGCGGTCTCCATCCGGTCCACGCCGCCGACCACCTCGACGTCGTCGTCTCGTGTGTACGCCCGCAGGTTCTCTCGGGTGTTCACCGTGACCGAGTTGGAGTCACCCAGAACCACGATCTTCGCGGGGTTCAGGCGAGTGAGCTCTTCGGCCGTCGAGAACGGGATGTCGCCGTCGAGACGGTTGGCCACCATCAGGATCGGTCCGCCCTCGGCGCGTGCCGCGGCGCCGCCCGCCAGGGCGTCCGGGAACTTCATCGCGTCGGTGATGTACACCACCGGGATTCCGTCACCGGGCGACGGGAACTGGCGCTGGCTGATGAGGGCCGCCGTCTGGAAGCGATCGGCCCCCGCGAGCGTCAGCACGAACTCCTCGCCGAGGGGCGAACCGTTGACCAGCAGTGCGGCAGCGTTCCGCTTCTCTTCGAGCGTGGCCGCATCGAGGATCGACTGGTGCGTGCCGTAGGCCGCCACGAAGTTCACGAGGGACGCACGTTCGCCGGCACGACCGAAGTTGTTGCCGTTCTTGATGTTGCGACCGAAGTCGTCCCAGCTCGTGTACGGCGCGAGGATCGGCTCACCGGTCGCCGCGAAGAACGACCGACGTGCGTCCTGCAGGCCCGGAACACCGGTGTCGCGACCACGCAGCAGGTTGAGCGTCGCCAGGTCGAGCGGAAGCCCCAGGAGGTTGTTCCGCAGGACGTCGACGATGTGCTCGTCGATCTGGCTGCCGATCCGGGACGTCATGCCGTTGATGAGCGATCCGGTCGCCTCCTCGGGAGTGAGCGCCCCGTTCTCGTCGAACAAGGTCGGGTTGAGGAATCCGGTGAGGAGTGGCACATCCTGCATCGCTGCTCCGCCTTCGACCGCCTCACGGCCGATCTCCTCGGTCATCATCGAGTGGCCGAAGCGGTAGACGACGTGGGCGAACTCCGCGGTGATCGCGGGATTGATGCCCGGGTTGTAGCTGTTCTCGTTGAAGACGACCGCATCGATGTTCGGCGAGATCTTGCGACCGAACTCCTCGAACACGAGGTGCTGGTACTGCATCTCGGTCGCGAACTTGGCCGCCTGGAACAGGCGCTCCTCGTACGACCAGTCGTCGGCGTTCCAGCCGTCCGGAAGCGAAGCCGGGTCGGTGCCCGCCGCGAAGTAGCCGGGGAGGTTCTCCTCCGGCTTGTCCGAGACGTACGAGTGGGGCTCGCCGCGGAAGGCCCTGGCGAACTCGGCGATGCCGCCGCGCTCTGCGGAGTCCTGCGCTTCCAGTTCGGGCCGTGCACCGTCGAGCACGTCGATGATCTGGCCGACCATGCGGTTGTGCTCGGCGTGGAACACGGAGTGCACGGCGGTCAGGCCGATGTTCTCGTTCACGCGACCGTCGCCGGCGATGAAGTGCTCGTCCAGCGTCGCGTTGTCGTACCCGGTGAGCACGGGCTCGCCGTTCTCGTCGAGCACGGGCGTGCCGTCCTCGTTGAAGCGCGGAAGCAGTTCACCGCTGCCCTCGTCAGCCACGGGCGTCGAGCCGTGGGCGATGTCGTCGAGGAACGCGTGCCCGGTTCCCAGCACGTCGGCGGGAACCGTGACGCCGGTACCGCCCGGGATGCCTTCGACGAGCGTCGGGGCGTTGGGGTCTCCCGTGAGCAGCTGCGGGTAGCCGTTCTCGGGCGACGGGACGAAGTTGCCGTACGGGTCGACGAGCACCTGCGGGACGTCGAGGAGGTCGGCGTCGGTGAGGTTGATGCCGAGGATCTGCCGAGCCTGCGCCTTCACATCGCGCCACTTGGCCATTCCGCCGTTGACGCCCTCGATGAGACGACCGGTCGCGACCGGTACACCGCCCTCGAGCACGTAGTGGCGGAGGAAGACCTGGTGCGCGGGGTGCGAGCTGTAGGTCTGGTTCTGGTCGATGAAGGGCGACGTCAGGTTCTTGTGCTCCGTCGACGTCTCGTCGATCCGCGTCGCACGCGAGAGCGTGATGTAGTTGGCCTCGGGGTCGCACTGGGCGGACTCACCGGGCCGGACGCCCTCCGGCGGGCAGAACAGCGGGTCGTCCTCGGCGAGCGGGACGATCATCTGGCCGTTGCCGGCCTTGCCGACCAGGTCGAGTCCGTGGTCGAAGAACTGGCCGAAGAACCCGGTGAAGGTGTTGAACGGTGCGGACAGTTCCTCGTCGGGCGCGGTGTTCGGCGTGACGACGCGATCCGTGCCCGGCACCGGAATCGCCGTGCCGGCCTCGACCTGGTTCTGGATGGCGGGGTTGGCGGTCGACTGGTCGACGATCAGGTTGCTGATCGTACGCGGGTCGGCGTCGAACACGTTGCCCTGAGTCTGGGCGTAGCACGTGGTGCCCGCGGCACAGGCGGCCATGTCGGCCGGTGCATTCGGCTCGAACCCGAGCTCGGCGACCTCCGGGTCGGCCTGGCGCCACTCGGCCTCGAGGAGGCGCGGGAACGCGACGCTCGACGATCCGTATCCGGTCTGACCCACCAACAGGTTGTTGTACGAGCCGTCGACCGTTCGCACACCCTTGGGCCGCATGGCGTCGGACACGCAGTTCTGCGCGGTGTCGCCTTGGTCGAGGCAGAGGAGCTCGTAGTTGGAGGGGTTCAGCTCGTCGGCGGCGTGCGCCTCCGAGATCTGGATCTGCCTGAGGATGAACTCGAGGTCGTTCTGTGTGAGGACGAACGACGGGTCCTCGTCGGTGACGGCCTCGGCAGACTGCGGAGGTATCGCCAGCATCAGCGTGAACGCCACGGCACTCGCCGTGAGGAGGGCCAGTATCCGACGCCACCTCGCCCATCTTCCGAGCGAGATGTCCCCAGCAGCTTGCGTGATGGCGTCCATTTCGGGTCGTACCCCTTCGTACTGGCGAAGTGACTCAGGCGTTGCGCTTCGCACGTTCGGGTTGCAGAACACCGTCGACACCTGTCGACGATGAACCTGATCTTTATCCGAAGTTCAGTTAATCTCAAGCGAATCTTGGGGTCGCGATCGGGATTCCGTGCCCCCAAAACAGGGGCGGTGTCATCCCGTCCGGAATGCCGCCCAAGGGGCGCCGGGGTGCAGCTCTCGCGTCGCCGACCGGCCCCGGCACGGGTCCGTCAGCGGGTCGGCCAGGGGCCGTCGCCCGGTCGGCCGCTCAGTAGATCGCCGGCTCGCGTTCCGGCTGCGCGGAAGGATCGACGGGCGCGTCGGGCGGCTCGTCGGCCGCGCCGCGCGCGCGAGAGAGCGCGCCCGGCCACCACGTGCGCCGACCGAGGTCGTACACCAGTGCCGGCACCAGCAGCGTTCGCACCAGGAACGTGTCGAGCAGGACGCCGAATGCGACGATGAACGCGATCTGCGCAAGGAAGAGCAGCGGCAGCACGCCGAGCGCCGCGAACGTCGCCGCCAGCACGATGCCTGCCGAGGTGATGACCCCGCCGGTGAGGATCAGGCTGCGCAGCATCCCGTCGCGCGCGCCGTGCGCCGGCGTCTCCTCGCGCGCCCTGGTCATCAGGAAGATGTTGTAGTCGACGCCGAGCGCGATCAGGAAGACGAAGGCGAACAGCGGCACCGTCGGATCCGCGGCAGTGAAGCCGAGGACGTATTGGAAGACCAGCGCCGAGACGCCGAGCGCGGCGGCGTACGAGAGCGCGACGCTGCCGATGACGATCACCGGCGCGATGAGCGATCGCAACAGGAACACGAGCACGAGCAGCACGGCCAGCAGCACGGCCGGCACGATGAGCCCGCGGTCCCGCGACGCCGCTTCGTTCGCATCGAGGTCGATCGCGGTCTGACCGCCGACCAGGATGCCCGGATCGAGCGCGTCGAGCGCCGAGCGGAGCTCGCGGACGGTCTGCTCCGCCGCGCGAGTATCGGCCGCGTCGGTCAGGGTCGCCTCGAGGAGGACGTCGCCCTCGACCACCATCGGCGCCAACGCGATCCCCGACCCCGCCGCGAACGGCTGGACGCCGTCCGGCGTGACGGGCGTCGGTCCGCCCAACGTGGCCACGCGCACGTGATCCACGCCGTCCACGGCGAGGATCGTCGCCGTCGTATCGAGCATCGACTCCGCCTCGACGACGACGATCGCGGGAGTGCCCGACCCGGCGGGATAGTGCTCGGCGAGTACCGCGAGCCCGTCGCGCGCCTGCGACTGGCCGAGCACGTACTCGCTCGAGGGTGCGCCGTCGGCCTTCAGCTGCGTCAGGCCGAACGACATGAGGACCAGCAGCGCCGCGGAGCCGATCCACACCTTCCGGTGGTGCGCGGCCACGAACCGCGCGAGGCGCGGCCACACCCCGGGGCCGTCCAGCAGCGCCTCCGGATCGCGCGGCGCGGTCAGTTGTCGTGGCCAGAACGCGGCCCGCCCCGCCCACAGCAGCAGGGCCGGCAGCAGCGTGAACGAGGCCAGCATGGCGAACACGATCCCGATCGACGCGATCGGGCCGAGCGTGCGGTTGGATCCGAGCTCGCTCAGGAGCAGCACCATGAGCGCCGCGATCACCGTCGCCCCGGACGCGAGGATGGGCTTCCAGGTCCCTCGGAGCGCCGCGGTGGTCGCGTCCCAGCGGCCGAGACCGGATGCCAGCGCCTCGGTGTACCTGCTGACGTACAGCAGCGCGTAGTTCGTGCTCGCGCCCACGACGAGGATCAGCAGGATGCCCTGGGTCTGCCCGGCGAGCAGCACTGCACCGGTCCGGGCCAGTCCGGCGACGACGAGCACGGCGCCGCACAGGGCCGACAGGCTCGTGAAGAGCACGATCAGCGGCAGCAGCGGTGATCGGTAGACGATGATCAGGATCAGCAGGACCGCCCCCAGGGCCACGAGCAGCAGCAGGCCGTCGATTCCCGAGAACGCGGAGATGATGTCGGCGGCGAAGCCCGCGCCACCGGTGATGTAGACCGCCGTCGCATCCGGCACCGCGGTCGTCAGGCCGGAACGCAACGCCGACACGGTCTCGTCGATGGCGCCCTGCGAGTCGACCGGGACGACGAACTCCGCGGCGAGCCGATCGTCCGCCACGATGAGCGGCGTGGAGCGGAAGATCGATGCACCCTCGATCGGCGGCATCTGCTGGATGCGACGCTCGATCAACGGGGCCGCGTGGTCGTCGAGCGGTTCATCGAAGGTGAAGACGGCGACCGCGTACGAGTACCCCTGGGCACGGAACACGTTGTCGAGCTGATCGACCTGCGTCGACTCCGCGGTGTCGGGGAGGAACTGGACGCGGTCGTTCGTGCCGAGGTCGTTGAGCTGGCTGAACATCCGCCCGCCGGCGAGGAAGAGCACGACCCAGACGAGGATGATCCCGATCGTGATACCGACGCGCCTGCCACGGTGCACCGTGCTCCGGTCCGTCGTCGCACCGTCCATGCTGACCCCCAGAGTCTTCGTCAGGCCAATGTAAGGAGCGGCCTTGCGAATTGCAAACTTTTGCCCGACTTTTCAGCGCGGTTTCCGCATCGGGTCAGTCCGCGTGGTGCCAGCGATTGCCGCCGGAAGCCCTCGCCTCCGCCCTCGCGCGCCGCGCGACCGCAGTGAGGTCGTCGAGCGCGTAGCCCGTGGTCCGGACATCGGCCCACCCGACGCTCACCGCGAACTCCACGGTCAGCGTGGACTCCAGCGAGATCGTCGTGGCCCGCGCGAGGAGGTCCCGCACGTGCTCGCGCACGGCGGCGTCGGATCGGGAGAGGAGGACGAGGAAGCCGGACGACCCGTCGGTGCCGATGTCCGCATCGGCGGGGAACGCCGCCGTGATGTCGGCCGCGAGTCGTTCGACGACATGGCGGAACGGGTCCTCGCCGATCGCCTCCCTGAGCACGTCCGCGTCATCGAGCGAGATCGCGAGCACCGACCACGACCGCTCGCCGGCTGCTTCCGCCCGTGCGAGCCGGTCTTCGGCCGAGTTCCGGAAGTGACTGCTTCCGCCCGCCGGGCGGGCGGAAGGATCCCTCGCCAACGGGAGGAGCGTCACCATTGCGCAGACGACGTACACGATCTCCCCGATCGCGGTCAGGTCGGGGATGAGGTCCTCGATCGGCCCGAGTACGGTCTCGAGCGATGCGACGACGAGGCCCGCGACGGCGAGGACCGGAAGGATGCCGGAGATGACGACCAACGGGATCAGCAGTCCCCCGCCGCGTTCGGGCCGACGCCGGAGTTCGTAGACCGTCGCTGCTCCCCAGATCGCGCCGAACAGGTAGACGAGCCCGTCCGCGAGCGCGTGGATCGGGTCCTCCACCGAGGTCTGCTCGGCGATGATGCCCAGCGCGACCGCTGACACGAGGCACACGATCGGCCCGGTCCACGCGAACGGCCGCACGCCGCGCGCCGCTCGAAGGCCCGACCAGGCGAACGCGGCCGCCCCGAGGGTGAATCCCTCCGACGCGTGTTCGAGCCAGGTCACCCCGGTCGCCTGGCCGATGAGCTGGCCGATGCTCGAGAGCAGGACGACCAGGAACATGACGGACCACAGCAGGTTCGGCAGCGACGGCCGATACAGGAAGCCGAGGCCGATCATCAGCATGCAGGAGAGCGCTGCCAGCACCGGAAGCACCAGCGAGGCATCGACGGATACCGGGGTCATGTGGCCTCCGCAGGAATTCGTACGGTCACGAGCGTTCCCGAACCGAGTTCGCTCGCGATCTCGATCGTGCCCGCGTGTGCGTCCACGATGTGCCGGACGATGCCGAGCCCGAGGCCGGTGCCGGGGATCCCGCTGTCGACGGCCGCCGATCCGCGGAAGTACGGCTCGAAGACGCGATCGACGTCCGTCGGCTCCATGCCGATCCCGGTGTCGCGGACCGTCACGACGACGACGTCGCCCTCGGCCCGGCCCGTCACGTCGACGGTGCCGCCGCGGGGCGTGTACTTGATCGCATTGCCGACGAGGTTGTCGACGAGTTGTCGCAGCCGGAACGCGTCACCGAAGAGGTGCAGGTCGTCGGCGTAGTCCGCGACGACCCGCACACCTCGCTCGGCGGACGGCGCGGTGAAGGACTCCAGCGACGCCTCGAGGATCTCGCGCAGGTCCGTGACGGCGCGTGCATCCCGATCGGCGCGCGTGGCCTGGTCGGGACGGGTCTCCAGGATGGAGTCGATGAGGCGCATCATCCGGTCGCTCGCCTCCTCGATGACGACCAGCCGCTTGCGCGCGGACTCGTCGAGGCCGGTGTCCTCGAGCAGCCGATCCGTGTGGCCGAGGATGGCGGTCAAGGGGTTGCGCAGTTCGTGCGAGACGACCGCCGCGAGGGCATCGCGGCGCTTCCCCGCGGCGATCACTTCGGTGATGTCCTCGGCGATGATCATGGTGCTGGGTTGCTCTCCGGCGCCGGGATGCCGCCGACGCGTCGCGACCGACAGCGCATGCCATCGCCCGTCCGGATCGAAGAGCCAGACCGCCTCGTTCTCGAACTCCTCGCCCCGAGTGGCGCGGGCGAACGTCCGCTGCGCGCCGCGCAGGGCGGCCCCGCGGAGGGCGTCGTATTCCACCGAGCGCGCCGGGCGGTTCGGATCCGACTCGTCGATCGCGTACAGCGCGCGATACGCCGCGTTCGACGAGAGCAGCTCACCGGCCGCACTCACCTGGGCGATCCCGATGTGGACGGCGTCGAGCATGTCGCGCACCCGGCGCTGCTCGACCATGACGGTGTCGAGCGAATGCCTGACCCGTCCGGCCTGCCGGCCGACGAGCGTCCGGTAGGCGCGACCCTGCCGTGCCGTGACGTGCACGGCGATGCCGACGAAGGTGAGCGCGAGGACGGTGATCAGCACCCGGAGCGCGCTGGCGGCCGCGCTCTCGTTCGCGTGCACCTCGATCATGGCGATGACGCCGACCAAGCCCACGCCCGCCACGAGCCGCGCCAGTGAGAACTGCGACGCGAGCCAGGTGATCGGGAAGACCCAGAGGTGCGAGAGACGCAGGTCGATGCTGAACGTCAGCAGCCCCACCCAGACGATGTCGAGGTACGGCACGATCGTGGCCGCGGATTCGGGGAACCTGGCCCAGGGCGTGACGAGCGCGGCGATCGTCGTCGTCAAGACGCCGATCACGCCGGCGATGAGGGGCTCGATCGTGAGGAAGGCCGGGTCGAGCAGGTATCCCGCCAGGACGATGATCGTGACGACGGCGGCGAACAGCAGCTGCCAGATCCACACGGTGCGGACCCGCGAGACGCTCCCGATCACGTCGAAGCCGCGATCCGGCGTGGCGGTCGCAGCTTCCGTCGACATCGCTCAGACCCGGTCCGGCGTCACGTTTCCGCGCCTGCGGTGAGCCGGTATCCGACGCCGCGCACCGTCTCGATGTACCGGGGAGCGGTCGGATCGTCGTCGAGCTTCCTCCGGAGCTTCGCGACGTGCGTCTCGATCGTCCGGGTCTCGAGCTCCGAGACCCGGGTGTCGGCGTTGCCCCGCCGACTCCGGACGACGAGCGCGAGCTCCTCCTTGGTCCGCACGCGTCGGCCGGTCTCCATGAGCGCCGCGAGCAGGTCGAACTCGGTCCGCGTGAGCCCTGCATCGACGCCGTCGCGAGCAGCGATCCGCGTCGACCGGTCGACCACGAGATCGCCGATGACCAAGATGGATGCGTCCGCCGATGCGGTCGCGCTCCCGATCGACGAAGGCGGGACCGTACCCGCCGCGGGCGCCGAGACGCCCTCCGTCGAGCCTGCCTCCGCCTTCACCCGCCGCAGCACGGCCTCGATCCGGGCACGGAACTCGCGAGCACGGAACGGCTTGGCCACGAAGTCGTCGGCACCGGCCGACAGGGCCAGCACGGCGTCGGCCTCCTCGGTCAGCGCCGAGACGACGATGATGTGCGTGCTGCTCCGGTCACGGACGCGGCGCGTTGTCTCGAGCCCGTCGATGCCGGGCATGTTGATGTCGACGGTCGTGATCAGCGGGTCGTGCGCCCGCACGGCCTCGATGCCCTCCGCGCCGCTGGCCGCGCCGTAGGCGACGACCCCGGCCGATTCGAAGAGGTCGATCAGGAGATCACGGACGACGTCGTCATCCTCGATCACCACGGCCGTCACGCCGTCATCCATGGGATCCCTCGCATTCTCGACCTTCTCGGCATTGTTCCACATCCCCGGGACGCAGCCCGGAGCGGATGAACGGGCGAGTCGCCCGCTGCCCCGATCGAGCCGGTGGCCGAGGACGGCGACCGGAAGGAGGTCAGCCCGCCGCGAGGTATTCGGCGGCGATCGTTCCCGGATCCACGATCTCGCGGACCGATCGTTCCGGGGCGAGCAGACCGCGCAGGCCGAGATCGCGGAGCGGTTCGACTCCGGCGGCGTCGCCCCGAGGCTGATCGAGCACCCACCTCGCGAACGTCCGCATGCCCTCCTCGAACCGGATGCGGGGCGCCCACCCCAGTGCCCCGATGCGTCGGATGTCCGCGACGCTGTGCCGGCTGTCACCCATGCGGTAGTCGCCGGAGGCCCTGACCTCATTCGGGCGTCCGAGCGCGGCCGAGAGGACCCGGACCGCCTCCGACACCGTCGTGGCAGAACCCGAGCCGACGTTGTAGACGCCCGAGGCCATCGGGCTGACGGCGCTGACGAAGGCGGCCTCGACCGCGTCGTCGATGTAGAGGAAGTCCCGCGATCCGTCGCCGTCCTCGAAGACCTCCACCCGCTTCCCGCGACGGATGAGGTTCGCGAAACGCGACGCGAGGCCGGCATGCGGGTTCGTGAGCGATTGTCCGGGCCCGTAGACGTTCTGGAACCGCAGCACGACCGGGACGATCCCCAGGGTCGGCGCGACGGTCATCACGAGCGATTCCTGAACGTGCTTGGTGATGCCGTAGACACCGGTCGGCAGCACCGGAGCGGTCTCGGGCGTCGGGATGGATCGCAGCCGCCCCTCCCCCTCGACGTGCACGTCGAAGTCGCCGGCCGCCAGGTCGACGGCACTGCGGCCGGCAGGGAACAGCGTTCGTCCGTCCTCGGTCGCGTAGGCGCCTTCGCCGTAGACCGCGCGGGAGGATGCGACGACCAGGCGGTGCACCGTCCGGCGCGACGTCGCGAGCTGGTCCAGGAGCACCGCGGTGCCGCGGGCGTTCGTCTCGACGCAGCGGTCGATCTCGGAGCCCGACCGGCCGGTGCCGCGCTCTCCAGCGAGGTGGATGACGATCGTGGTGCCGTCGAGCGCCCGCTGCAGGTCGCGGGCGACCAGCACGCTGCCGTGCATGAAGTCGACGTCCAGGGGCAGGGATCCCGACCACAGGGCATCGGCGCCGGCGCTGCCGTGCACGTGCGGGTCCAACGAGTCGAGCACGCGGACCTCGTGTCCGGCGGCGAGGAGCCGGCGCGAGAGGGCCGTGCCGATGAATCCGGCGCCTCCGGTGATGAGGACGCGCTCGCGCATGTGGCTCTCCTTCGGCTCGTCCAGCCTCAGTCCGTCTCCACAGTTTCCTGCATTTTGCTTGAAGTTCAAGTGCAGAAATGGTGTTCGACAACCGAAGATTGACCCCAGTTCGCGGGGTGGGGACGGCCGTCGTCGCGACCGCGTCGGCACGCTCCGGCCGATTCGAGCGTCAGCGAACGAGCGGTGCCGGCCAGGCGTCACCGGCGTCCCGCTGCCGCCATCCGTCGAGGATGCGTGCGGACGCCTCATCGACGGCATCCCTCGCGTCGGCCCCGTCGACCGTCGCGC
Source organism: Agromyces sp. LHK192 (assembly GCF_004006235.1). Classification (NCBI taxonomy): domain Bacteria; kingdom Bacillati; phylum Actinomycetota; class Actinomycetes; order Micrococcales; family Microbacteriaceae; genus Agromyces; species Agromyces sp. LHK192. Next base: position 801,731 of record NZ_CP034753.1, on the reverse strand, counting down.
CGGCGAGGTGAGAGCGGCCTCCGGTCACCAGGCAGAGTTCGCGCCGGGGAATCGAGTGCTTCAGGGCGCGATCCGCCGATCGCGCGCGGTCATCGGGACACGAGCGGGCAAGCCCCTGCTCGAGCGCGTACCCGCCGGCCACGTTCAGGACGAGGCTCACCTGCTCGCCGCGCGAGAGGAAGTCGAGGTGCCAACCCTCGCCGACCCGTCGGTACAGCACACGAGGTCGCCCGAGCGGGAAGACCATCGATTCGCTGCGCAGCCAGATGGGCAGCGGCGCGAACCCATGGAACCGGAGGAAGGCGGCGAACTCGCGCACCGCTCCGATCGTCAGTCCGGTGCGCGCGCCGAAGCGCTCATCGAAGCTGCTTCGGGTTCGACGAGGGTAAAGCGCCTGGGTGGGCTCGTCAGGGTGGGGACCCATGTCCGGGACTGTACCCCCGCTGTCGCGGTCGTCGCGGCCCCAGTTCGGGTGACCCCGAGCCGGATCACCACGCCGTCGGAAACGGTGTGCGCTCTCCCTATTCCCGCGCCCGGCCTCAGTCGACGAGGATCCAGGGGCCGTACTCGCTCGGGCTCGGAGCGGTACCGCGGATCCACCACTGCGCCTCGTACGCCTTTCCCCGGTAGGTCACCAGATCGCCCGCCATGTAGATGCTCGACGCGTTCCAGGCGGATGCCTCGGACCCGTCAGTCCACCGGTCGCGCCGGTCAGCGTCCTCCGCCGCCTTCGCGGCCTCTTCGGCGGCTCTCGCCGCTGCGGCGGCCGCTTCGGCCGCCTTCGCCTCGGCCTCGGCTGCGGCACGAGCATCGGCAGCCGCATCGCTCGCGACGGCGGCCTCGACCGCGACCCGCATCGGGGCGAACAGGTCGACCGTCGTCTGCACGTCATCGGCCGCCGCGGCACGCAGCCGGTCGATGGCCGAAGCGGCGGCGGCCACCGTCTGCGCGTCGGCGTCGGATGCCTCCGCGAGGCGAGCGTCGGCGTCGGCGATGGCGCGCTCGATGAGCCCGGGCGTCGCATCGTGGACGGCGGACGTCGCTGCCGCGAGCGCGATCGGATCCACCCCGTCGAGGCCGGTGTCGAGGGTCGCGAGGACGGTCGCGACGTCCGCGAGCACCGCGGCGTCGGAGAATCCGCCGAGGTGCTCGGCCTGCGCGCGCAAGGGCGCTGCGGCCAGGAGCCCGTGCCGGCGAGCTCCGGCGAGCGCGGCGATACCGGCGGGCTGACGTTCAGCCGCCGTCGCCGCGGCGGAGGGCGCCGCCGCGACCGGAGCGGCGGCCGGCGCGCCGGTCGGCGTCGCGACCACCGACGGGATCCAGAGCACGACGGTCACGAGCCCGACGGCCAGCACGGGCGGGGCATCCCGCTTGAGGATGCGTCGGAGGCGCGCCGACCGCGCGTCCGCCGCCACGGTCACGGATGCGGTGCCGTCAATCGGGTCGCCGGTGGAATCGACCGCGTCCCCGTCGCCCCGACCGGTCGGCGCAGGGGCCGCAGCGTCGACGACCGCGGTCGCGCCGGCCGTCACGATCGGCAGCGGCAGCGTGCTGGCTTCCGGCTCGGGCGCCTCCGTGGCGCCCGTCCGGCTACCCACGTCGGAGGCCGTCGCCGGGCCCGCAATCACCTCGACGGCCGGGGCGTCGGCCGATTCCGTATCGGGCGCGGGCGTCTTGGGCGCGGGCGCCTCGGACGCGGACGTCGGGGTCGACTCGCCGCCGCCCATCAACACGAGCAGCGCGTCGGTCGCGGATTCGCCCTCGACCTCCCGGTCGCGAGCGGTCGGCGCCGCAGTCGCCGTCGTTCGCGGCTTCGCCACCGATCGAGGCTTCACGAATGCGCTGGGGCCGCGGCGACCGCGCTTGCGGTTGCGTGGGCGCAACTGTTCGGGCGCGGGCTGCGCGTCTGACATCTGTGCTCCGTCGGGAGGGAGGCGAGGATCGCACGAGGGGGGCGGGCGCTCCGATGCTATCGGCAGTCCGCGGTCCGTCGCGCGGCCGATGGCCTGATCATCCGCCTGCTGCCGTCGGCTCCGTCGGCGAACGGCCAGTCCCAGGTGCGGAGGCGTCCGCACATGCCGTAGGCGCGGTCGGCGCCGGTCGGCTCGGCGCGCGACACGGATGCCTCCGCGAGCAGTCTCGCGTCGCCGACGGCCAACCCGGCCAGGCGGTCGCGGGTGCGCTCCGTCTCCGTGGCGACGCTGCGTTCCCAGCGGTCCTGCCAGCCGGCGACCCTGGGCTGCACGATGCGCGCGGCCCGTTCGTGGAAGGCGCGGAGGGCGTCCTGGCCGTCGCGGTCGATCGCGGCCGCGAGCTCGAGGTATCCCTGCATCGCGAGGTCGCGGCGCGCGCGGGCGGCGTCGGCACGGCCGGCATCGACTCGCCCGGCATCCGCGCTCCCGTCGCCGGACGGCAGGATCGCGGCAGCCCGATACGCCTCGGGATCGTCGAGGATTCGCGCGGGGAACGTGAGCACGGCGTCGCCGGCCTCGGGCAGCCCCGCGTTCGACATGACGACCAGCAGGTGCAGGTCGCCGTCGTTGACGAGTCGGTGCACGGTTCCCGGCGAGAACCAGACGACGTCGCCGGGCGCGAGCGGATGCTGCTCGGCACCGGCCGATGAGAGCGTGTGCACCGCGCCCGAGCCGCCGGTCACGACGTACCCCTCGCTCGACGCGGTGTGCAGGTGCGGGCTGCCGCCACGGCATCCGTCGACGGCCTCCCAGTCGTAGACCTGCAGGTCGCTGATCGCGACGCCGCCGGGAAAGAGCGGGGCGCCCATCAGGATGCCTCTGCCTCGGCGAGCAGGGTTCGCAGGTCGTCGACGAGGGATGCCGCGCGGCTCCGGTCGGCATCGGCGATCGCGATCGCGTACCGGAATCGCGCCGTCTCCCCGGCCGGGATCTCGAGTTCCTCGCTGAAGAACGGCGCCGGGTTGAGGGCGGCGAACTCCTCGGAGCGTGCGAACCACTGCGGCGGGTGGTGCGGGTTGTCGGCGGCATCGAGCATGACCACGAGCGACGTCGCGTCGACCTCGTCGTGCCGACCCTCGAAGCCCATCCACTCGTGGTGCTGTCCTCGCACCTCGGCGCCCGATCCGGTGCCGTCCGCGGTGACGAGGGTGCCGTCGGTGAACGACCTGGGGCCGCGCCAGAACAGGCCGCCGTACCCGGCGTTGTCGCGTCCCTTGGTCGTCGGCGAGCCGATCGCGATCGGGGCATCCGTCACGTTGCGCAGCGCGGTCTCGAAGGTGAGCGCCCACGCATCGTCGGCGAGCGCGCGGGCCGACAGGGCGCGCCGCTCGCGGAACACGGCGGTGCCCGCCTCGGCGATCCAGTCGAGGTCGTGCGCGAATCGCGCGACCGCGCCGTCGAACGACAGGTCTCCGGTGCCGGTGTGCCGCTGCGCGCCGTTGTTCGGCAGTTGCACGTAGTGCCTGCCGTGGACGTACGTCGGTCCGCCCCAGAAGTTCTCGGCGCCGACGACGGGCAGCGACCAGGCGAGGCCCTTGTGCCAGACGTGGTCCCACGGCCGGAACCCGCTGACGACCCGACCGGCGCGGGTGCGCAACGGATGCAGGAACGGCTTCGGCGACTCGAGCTGCGGGGTGTCGGGGAGGTAGGTGTACGTGAACCACTCGGTCGCGCCGTCGCGGACGGCGAACCCCGACCCGAGGGCGTGCAGCACGTCGATGCTCATCGGGCGACCTCCAGGCTCGGCTTGATCGGATGCCACGGCACGGCGCCGCCGTCCATCGAACGCAGGAACGGGTCGTCACCGATGATCTCGCCGGCCGCGACGGGCCTGCCCCGGAACGCCGACGCGTACGTCGCCGCTGCGAACTCGAGCGTGCGGCGCGCGGCGTGCGCGTCGACCGCGGGCGTCTCGCCGGCGTCGAGCGCGTCGAGGATGGCGGCGAGCTGGTCGCGGTGGCCGCTCGGCTCGCCCGGCCCGGCTTCCGCCGTCGTCGCCGCGGCCGCTCCGTCGGCCGTGGCCGCATGGTCCGCGTCGGGCGCCCAAGACGCGGCGAGGTGCTCGTGGCCCGGCGCGGGCGTGAACGTCCAGTCGGCGTCGGTGTACCCGTACAGGTGCTCGACCTCGACCGTCGCGTGCTCGAAGTCGAACCGCAGCCGGGACGTCTGCCGCGCCGACACGATCGAGTTGACCACGGTCGCCAGCGCACCGCTGTCGAACTCGACGACGGCCATGGAGACGTCCTCCGTGTCGGTCGGGAGCGACTGCCGTGCGGCGAACGCCGAGAGCCGCCGCCACGGCCCGAGCACCGACAGCAGCAGGTCGAACTGGTGGATGCCGTGCCCCATGGTGGGCCCGCCGCCCTCGACCTCCCACCGGCCACGCCACGGCAGGTCGAAGTACTCGGGTCCGCGATGCCAGAGCGTCTCGCACGTCGCGACCAGGGGACGTCCGAGCGCGCCGGACGCGATGAGCCGGCGCAGCCGCACCGCCGCCGCGCCGAACCGGTGCTGGAACACGGTCAGCGCGGGCACGCCAGTCGCCTCCGAGACGGCGACGAGCGCGTCCATCTCGGCCAGGCTGAGCGCGGTCGGCTTCTCGATCAGCGCAGGCACCCCGGCGCGGAGCGCGGCCGTCGCGATCGGCACGTGCGTCTTCGGCGGCGTGCACACGTGCGCCAGGTCGAGCGGTTCGGCGGCGAGGAGATCGTCGACATCGCCGTACACCGCGGCCGACGGTGCATGCTGTCGCGCGAACGTGCGGGCGCGCCCGAGGTCGACGTCGACCACCGCGACGAGCTCGACCCGTGGTGCGAGGGCGTTCACCGCCTGCGCGTGCGCGTGGGCGATCGCTCCGGTTCCGATGATCGCGACCCTCCGTGGGTTCGCCGTGGCTGTGGTCATGCTCGCCCCTCCGTCAGGAATACGCTTTCCTCAGCCTACCCCAGCCGACGCCCGCTACCGTTGGCGGATGATCCGCCACACCGTCGCATTCCGCCTCGTCCATCCCGACGGTTCGGCAGAGGAGACCGCGTTCCTCGCCGACGGCCGCCGAATCCTGACCGGCATCCCGGGCGTCGAAGACTTCGTGGTGTCACGCCAGGTGAGCCCGAAGAGCACCCACCGCTTCCAGTTCGCGATGAGCTTCGCCGACCAGGCCGCCTACGACGCGTACAACGGGCATCCTGAGCACGTCGCGTTCGTGACGACCCGGTGGATGCCGGAGGTCGCCGAGTTCGACGAACTCGACTTCGTCGCGCTCGCCCCCGCGGCGCCCGACGCGCTCTGAGCGGATGACCCGGCGCTGAACGGATGACTCGGCGCCGAGCGGATGATCCGGCGCTGAGCGGATGAGTCGGCGGCGATGTCGCTCCGCCGGCCGAGCGCCGCTACGGCCGCAGCAGGATCTTGCCGCGGCGACCCGCGTCGAAGTTCGCGCGGCTCGCCGCTGCGATGTCGTCGAAGGCGTAGGTCGCCTCGACCGGCAGCGTGACGACGCCCTCCCCCAGACGCGTGAACACCTCGCCCATGAGGCGCGCCCGCTCGTCGGCCGCCATCGCAGCGCTGACCCGGCTGCCCCAGAACCCCTTCACCGTCGCCTGCTTGAAGATGACGTCGCCCGACGGGATCTCCATGGTGGGCGACGCCATCGCGCCGAACACGACCATCGTGCCGCCCTCGGCGAGCACGGACATGACCTGGCCGCTCGCGGCGCCGCCTACGGAGTCGACTCCCGCTCGGATCGGCGCCCCGCCCGTGATCTCGGCGACGCGCTCGCGCCATCCGTCGTCGTCGGTCGCGACGACGTCGCCGAGGCCCTGAGCGGCGAGTTCGTGGACGCCGGCCGCGCGGCGCACCAGACCGAGCACCCGGATGCCCCGCGCCGGTGCGAGCTGCGCGAGCAGCCGGCCGACCGCGCCGTTCGCGGCGTTCTGCACCAGCCACTCGCCCGACCCGAGGCCGAGCGAGTCGAGCAGGCTGATCGCGCTGAACGGCATCGCGACGAGCTGGGCGGCCGCCTCGTCGGGCACGCCGTCGGGCACCGGCACCAGCGCGGCGGCCGGCGCGACGAAGTACTCGGACCATGCGCCGCGGGCGCCTCCCGTCGCGACCCGCTGACCGACTTCGAGGTGCTCGACGCCGTCGCCGAGCGCGTCGACCACGCCGAGCGCCTCCGAGCCGCCGACCGCGGGCAGTTCGGGCTTGTAGCCGTAGGTGCCGCGCACCGTCCAGAGGTCGTGGTTGTGGATGGGCGAGCGCACCAGCCGCACGCGCACCTGCCCGGGCCCGGGCTCCGGAACCGGCATCTCCTGCACCGACAGGACCTCCGCGGGGTCTCCGAAGCGGTCGTGGACGAGTGCTCGCATCAGCGGCTGGGTCATCGTGTGCTCCCTCCGCGCCGCCCGTCCGCAGACGGCGCACGTTCATCCAACGCCCCGGATCTGACCGTTCGCCGTGCGCGCGAGATCGCCCGCCCCGCGGCGCGGAGACTTGGTATATTCACCGAAAGCTGCCGTCGGTCGACCCAACCGCGGACGGCGCCTCCACGCGCGGCGGTGCTGGCGATCAGTTGGAGTTCCGGCCGCCCGGCACACCTACGAGAGGGGCTGTGCGATGGCGGTGCCCGACGGTCCTCCGCACCCCGACGGAGCATCCGGAGCAGGCGTCCGGTTCCAGATCCTCGGCCCGATGCGAATCTGGCGGGAGGACACCGAACTCGATCCCGGCCCTCCGCAGCAGGCCGATCTGCTCGCGTTGCTGCTCGCGCACGCCGGCGCGCCGGTGAGCAGTTCGGTGCTCATCGATGCGCTCTGGGGTCCGGGATCCCCGCCGAGCGCGGCCAACTCCCTGCACAGGTACGTCGGCGCGCTTCGCCGTCTCCTCGAACCCGACATCGGCACCCGGGTCGAAGGCAGGTACATCGTTCGACGGAGCGGTGGATACCTCTGTACCGCGCCGGCGGACGGACACGACCTGGTCACGTTCCGGTCCCATCTGAACGTCGCGCGCCTCGCGCTCGCGCGCCAGCGGTACCCAGAGGCTCTCGACGCCTACGCCGACGCGCTCGACGTGTGGCGGGGCCCGGCCGGAGCGGGCCTGGTCGACCGGCTCCTGCAGGACCCGGTCTTCGCGGCCCTGAACGCCGAATTCCTCGATGCGTGCACGGCAGCGGGTGCCCTCGCCGTACAGCTCGACCAGCCGGAACGCGTGATCGGCGCGCTCCGACTCGGCGTCTCGATCGATCCTCTGCACGAGCCGGCCGCAGCCGGTCTCATGACCGTGCTGGCCGCCGCGGGTCATCAGGCCGCAGCCCTCGCCGTCTTCCGTTCGATCCGCTCACGCCTGAGCGTCGAGCTCGGCATCGAGCCGAGCGCAGCGCTCGAGACAGCCCATCGACGGGTGCTCGACCCGGTCCGGTCCGGTCCGAGCGGCGAGCGGCGTGGGCTCGGCGACGCCCCTGCCGCGACCGTCCACGACATGGTGGGTAGAGCGCACGAGGTCGCGATCCTGCGAGACGGCTTCGCCGCAGCCGCGGCCGGCGACGCCAGCGTGAGCATGGTCGTCGGCCAGCCCGGGATCGGCAAGACCCGCCTGCTCGAGGAGATCGCCGCGGTTGCCGTACGCGCCGGCGCACGCGTCGCGTGGGGACGCTGCAGGCAGGACGACGGTACTCCCACGCTCTGGCCATGGGTCGAGATCGCCCGGACCCTCGTCGAGGGGATGCCTGAGTATCGGCGAACGGATCATCCGAGCGATGGGCTTCGCCGCTTGCTGGATCCCTTCGAGGGCGACCTGACATCGCCGGTCCTCCCGGACAGCGGAGCACGATTCCGCTTGTTCGAACAGGTCGTCGATCTCGTTCGCGACGCTGCGACGCGCGCGCCGGTCGTCCTCCTGGTCGACGACATCCAGTGGGCGGACCCCGCGACCGTTCACCTGCTCGAGCATCTGGCCGCGAGACTGCCACGCGGGGTCGCGCTCATCGGAGCGCTCAGGGACCGTGCACCGGCCCCGAGCCACGAGATCGTGCACCTGCTCGCAGCGATCAGCCGAGCGTCCGACTCCCGCCGCATCCAGCTGCGAGGGCTCGGCCCGACCGAAGTGGCGGAGCTCGTGCGGCGCCAGGACGGCGTCGAGATCACGCCCTCCGCGGCGCGGCACCTGCTGCGGCGCACCGCGGGGAACCCGTTCTTCGTCCGCGAACTCTCGCGTTCGCTCAACGGGTCCGCGACGCTCGATGAGGAGATGATCGATCGCGCCGGCACCCCGGACTCGATCATCGATCTCGTCCGAGACCGCGTGTCGAACCTCGATCCGACGACCGCCGCCCTGCTCCAGACGGCCGCCGTCATCGGTGCGGAGATCGACCTCGCGGTCCTGGCCACCGCAACGGGGACCGCGAGGCAGAACCTGCTGGGACTGCTCGCCCCTGCGGAGAGCGAGGGACTGGTCGAGCTCGCCGGTGCGGGCCCGCAGTCGTTGCGCTTCGCGCACGACCTGATGCGCGAGGCGGTCATCGAGTCCACGCCGCGGTCGGAGATGGCGACCATCCATCTGCGCATCGCGAATGCTCTGGAGGACGACCCGTCACCCGATCCGATCGCCGTCGAACGCGCCGCATTCCACCTCTGGGCGGCAGGCCCCGCGGCAGCCCCGGATCGAACGGCACGGGCGCTGATCGACGCCGGCAGACTGGCGGCATCGAAGTCGACGTTCGATGCCGCCGACGCCCACCTCCGCGCCGCCGCCGCATTGGCATCCGGAGCGGGACTGGAAGAGCTCGAACTCGCCGCGCTGACGGAACTGATCGCCGTCACCGGCATGCGTACCGGGTACGTCGGTACTGCGCTCGAACCGCTCGAGCGAGCCGAGCGCATCGCGAGGAGGCTCGGTCGCGAACGGGAAGCCACGGACCTGCTCTTCTCCCGTTGGGCGGCCCACTCGCAAGGGATCCAGCTCGACGTCGCGGCCGGGCTCGCACGCCGCCTGCTGCTCGACGGCCAACAGTCCTCCGACGGCCTCGTGCAGGCGTACGGGTGGAGCGCCTGGGGCATCCATCAGTGGGACATCGGCGACGTGTCCCAAGCGCTGCACCACCTCCGCCGAGCGAACTCCACCCTGCGCGCACAAGGCTGCATCGCCGACGGAATCGGACTGCGGCGAGACCTGCAGCTGCTCTGGCCGGTCATGCTCGCCCTGATGACCGCGCTCAGCGGCGAACTCGATGAAGCCCGTTCGGTGCTCGATGCGATCGAAGTCGAAGCCGGCGACGATGCCTACGCGATCACCGTGTGGGCGGCGTTCTCGGTCGTGATCGCGGCCGTCGCCGGAGAGGTCGAATGGGCGCGCCGAGCGGCGGCGCGGGGGATGGCGGTCGACCCGGCCTCCTCGTTCGTCTTCCTGGGCGGGTATCAGCGACTCGCGTCGTGCTGGGCACGAGCGCTCTCCGGCGAACGGCCGGGGGACGCGGCGGCGGAGGCCGAGCGCATCATCCTCGCGGTGCTCGCGGACCCGGCTCGATCGGGCCTCTCCACCTGGTGGGGCCTGCACGCCGAGATGCTCCTCGCCGCAGGCCGGCCGGATGACGCGGCCGCAGCCCTCGACCGTGCCGATCGTGCGCTCGACGCGTACGGCCAGCGCTATGCGGAGGGACTGGTGCTCCTGCTCCGGGCCCGGGTGCTCCATGCGCAGGGCGCCGATCCGGCGGCGGTCGTCGAGATGGCCGAACGCTCGCGGCGGCTCTCGGCAGAGCGAGGTGCAGGCCTGTTCGCCGCGCGGGCGAGCCGTTTCCTCGGGGAGTTCTCGGAGCACCGCTGACGCCGATGTGGCGCCTCCACCCGCTGTCCACTCGTCGTCCACGGGTGACGGTTACCGTGGCGCTCATCCACTGCGTCGTCCGCCTCGCCACGGTCGCCGCGCGATCTCCCCGAGAGGAGCTTCGTCATGCCTTCTTCAGCAACGTACCCCGACACCCGGAAATCCGTGCACGACATCCCCGGCCGCGCGATGGGTATCTGGGCATTCGTGCTCGCGTTCCTCATCCCGCTGCTCGGGCTCGTGCTCGGCATCGTCGCGTATGCGACGAGTCGTCGAGCCGGCGTCTCGAACCGGCTCGCGGTGGCCGGAATCGTCATCAGCGCGGTGTTCATGGTCGGTGCGGTGATCGCGACGATCGCCGTTGCGGCGGCGGGCGGGTTCTGACGTGGTCGCGTCCGCCCGCCCCACGGTGATCTTGGTGCACGGTGCGTTCGCCGACGCCTCGGGCTTCTCGGGAGTGATCGGCGAGCTCGCTTCGGCGGGCGTCGTGGCCTTCGCCCCCCCGACGCCCCTGCGCGGCGTGGCATCCGACGCGGCGTCGCTCCGCGCCGTCGTCGAAGCCGTCGACGGCCCCGTCCTGCTCGTCGGCCATTCCTACGGCGGCGCCGTCGTGACGCAGGCCTCTGCCGGTTCGGCGAACGTCGTCGGGCTCGTCTTCCTCGCCGCCTTCGCGCCCGCCGTCGGCGAGAGCTGCGCGGGAGTGCAGGAACCGTTCGATGCGCCGCTGCTCGCCGAGACGATCAGGCCCACGCCGTACGACGCCCTCGGCGCGGTCGGCGGACCTGAGCTGCTGATCGACCGCGACCGGTTCCGCGAGACCTTCTGCGCCGACGTGCCGATCGCCCTCGCAGCATCCATGGCGGTCATCCAGCGGCCGCTCGCCGCAGCCGCGATCGGTGAGCCGCTGACCGCTGCCGGTTGGACCGAGCACCCGTCGTGGTACCTGGTCTCCGGCAGCGACCGGGCGATCTCCCCCGACGCTCAGCGATTCATGGCGGAGCGGATGGCCGCGGTGGTCGACCAGATCGACGCCAGCCACGTGGCCTTCATCTCGCGTCCGGTCGACGTCACCGGATTCATCCTGCGCGCGCTGGCCACGCTCTGAGTCGCCGAGGGCCGCCGCCGACCGTCTCGCGCTGGACTTCCCCAGCGCGAGACGCACGACGCTCGATCGAAGGAGAACGGATATGCAGGAGGCGGCATACGCGGCCCAGTGCACGGCCGAGGAGAAGCGGCACAACCCCGTCGCCGCAGCCCGACCCGGCAAGGGCCGCGCGCTGCTCGCGCTGGCGCTCGGCACGTTCGCCATCGGCACCGGCGAGTTCGGCACCAACGGAATCATCGAGCTCTATGCCGAGGAGTTGGGGGCGACACTCCCCTACGCGACCTGGGCCGTCACCGCCTATGCGCTCGGTGTGATGATCGGCTCGCCGATCATCACGATCGTCGGTGCGCGAGTCAATCGGAAGCGTCTTCTGCTCGGGCTGATCGTCCTGTTCCTCATCGGGAACGTGCTCTCGGCCGCGGCCGGCTCGATGGAGATGCTCATCGCCGCCCGGTTCCTCACCGGCACCGTGCAGGGCGCGTACTTCGGAGCCGGCGCGGTCGTCGCGGCCTACATCTACGGGCCGGGGCGGGGCGGCCAAGCCTTCGCCACCGTCATGACGGGCCTGACGGTCGCAACCATCTTCGGAGCGCCTGCGGGCACCTTCATCGGGCAGGTGTTCGGATGGGAATGGCTCTACCTCGTGGTCGCCGCCATCGGACTGGCAGCCGGATTGGCGCTGCTCGCCTGGGTGCCCTCGACGCGCGACCTGGACGGCGGGTCCGTGACCGACGAACTCCGGGCGCTCGCCAAGCCGCTGGTGTGGGCGATGGTCGCGATCGCCGCGCTGGGCATCTCCAGCATCTTCGCGGTCTACACGTTCATCGCCCCGATCGTGACGGATGCCGCCGATGCGTCCCCCAGCGTGATCCCCATCGCACTCGCCGTCTTCGGCATCGGCATGGCGGTGGGCAACGAGGTCGGCGGACGGCTCGCGGACCGGTATCCGACGCGCGGCCTCGTGCTCGGCTATGTGCTCGTGAGCGGATTCCTCGTCATCGTCGGATTCGGTGGCGGATGGCTGCCGACGCTGTTCGTCGGGCTGTTCGGTGTCGGAGCCAGTGCGATGATGGCCATCCCCACCATCCAGGTGCTGCTCACGAGGTTCGCGCCGGATGCCCCGACGTTGGTCGGTTCACTCAACCTCGCGGCGTTGAACGCCGCCAACGCCCTCGGCGCGATCGGCGGTGCGGTGACGATCAGCGCCGGCTTCGGCGTGCTCGCCACCTCATGGGCCGGATTGGTCCTGGTCGCTTGCGGGCTCCTCGTCTTCGCGGCGACCATCCCTCGCGCGCTGCGGACCGGTCGCACGTCGGGGCCGTGACCTGTCTGCCGACCGCTCGCCGTGGGCAGGTCGGCGAGGACGACGACGCGGCCGCGGAATCCGCCTACCGCTGCGCGATCCGCATCGTGTCACCCGACCTGGCGGCGAAGGCCGTCGCGGTCGCCGCGATCGTGCGCCGCATCACCTCGACCGCCGCGGTCGGCGCGACGTCGGCGGGGAGCGCGAGGCTGATCGTGCGCTCGAGCGCGGCCGTCGCGGCACCGGCCGGTGCGCGCGAGGCACCGACCAGCCGTGCCGCTCGCAGTCCCGGCCGGTCGACGAGCACCATCGCCGGCACGATCGCCACCCCGAGCCCGCGCTCGACGAAGCGCAGCACGGCGTCCATCTCGGCGCCCTCGAGCACGACCTCGGGGGCGAGGCCGGCCTCGCGGAAGGCGGCATCCGTCGCGGCCCGCAGGTCGTAGCTCGAACTGAACTCGATCTGCGGGAGGCGCGCGACCTGCTCGAGCCCGACGGCGTCCCCGGTCGTGATCGGCGGCGCCTGCGCCGACGAGATGACGACCAGCTCCTCGACGAGCAGCGGGCTGAGCGCGTAGCGGGCGCCGGGCGGCGTGGCATCCGACGTGGTGACCAGGGCGAGGTCGAGCTCCCCGCCGGCGACCTCGTCGAGCAGCCGGCGCGATCCGTGCTCCGAGAGGTGCAGCTCGATCGCGGGGTGCGCGGCGTGGAAGGCGTTCAGCACCTCGGCGACGAGGCTGATGCACAGGGTCGGCGTGGCGCCGAGTCGCACCCGGCCGCGGCGGAGCCCGGCGAGCTCGGCGAGCTCGCGGTGCACCGACTCGGCGTCGGCGAGCATGCGCCGCGCGAGCGGCAGCAGCGCCTGACCCGCGGCGGTCAGGGTGCTGCCGCCGTACGCCCGGTGGAAGAGCGGTGCGCCGAGGCTCTGCTCGAGCGCGGTGATCTGGCGGCTCAGGGTCGGTTGCGCGAGGTAGAGCTGGTCGGCCGCCTTGGTGAAGTTGCCGGTCTCGGCGACCGAGACGAAGGACTGCAGTTGCTCGAGGTTCACACCCATACCTTACGCGCATCATCTTCACGCTGAATATGCATTGGAGTAATGAAGCAGCGCGACCTAACCTGACTCGCATGACCGCCACCCCATCTCCGTCCACTCCGTCGACCGCGCCCCCGACCACCCCGGAACGCCAGATCTCCACCACGGTGCTCGTCATCGGCACCGGCGGCTCGGGGCTGCGCGCCGCCATCGAACTCGCGGAGGCGGGCGTCGACGTGCTGGCACTGGGCAAGCGCCCGAAGTCCGACGCGCACACGGCGCTCGCGGCGGGCGGCATCAACGCGGCGCTCTCCACGATGGACGCCGACGACAGCTGGCAGCAGCACGCCGCCGACACGCTGAAGGAGAGCTACCTGCTCGCCGACCCGCGCGTCGTGCAGACCGTCACCGAGGGCGCGGCCCGCGGCATCGAGGACCTGGAGCGCTACGGCATGCCGTTCGCCCGGGAGGAGGACGGCCGCATCTCGCAGCGCTTCTTCGGCGCGCACACCTACCGGCGCACGGCCTTCGCGGGCGACTACACGGGCCTCGAGATCCAGCGCACGCTCGTCAACCGGGCCGCGCAGCTCGATGTGCCGATCCTCGACTCCGTCTACGTCACGCGGATCCTCGTGAACGACGACGGCGCGGTCTTCGGCGCCTACGGCTTCGACCTGACCGACGGCACCCGGTACCTCATCCACGCCGACGCGGTGATCCTCGCCGCCGGCGGCCACAACCGCATCTGGCGGCGCACATCGTCGCGCCGCGACGAGAACACCGGCGACTCGTGGCGCCTCGCGGTCGAGGCCGGCGGCCGGGTGCGCGACCCCGAACTCGTGCAGTTCCACCCGTCGGGCATCATCGAGCCCGAGAACGCGGCCGGCACCCTCATCTCCGAGGCGGCCCGCGGCGAGGGCGGCATCCTGCGCAACGCCCTCGGCGAGCGCTTCATGGCGAAGTACGACCCCGAGCGCATGGAGCTCTCGACGCGCGACCGGGTCGCGCTGGCCTGCTACACCGAGATCAAGGAGGGGCGCGGCACCCCGAACGGCGGCGTCTGGCTGGATGTCTCGCACCTGCCCCGCGAGACGATCATGCGGCGCCTCCCCCGCGTCTACCAGACGATGCTCGAGCTCCAGATGCTCGACATCACGACGGACCCGATCGAGATCGCGCCCACCGCGCACTACTCGATGGGCGGGGTGTGGGTGCGCCCCGACGACCACGGCACCGACGTGCCCGGCCTCTACGCGATCGGCGAGGCGTCCAGCGGCCTGCACGGCGCGAACCGACTGGGCGGCAATTCGCTCATCGAACTGCTCGTCTTCGGCCGGATCGTCGGGCAGGCCGCGATCGAGTACTCGCGCGGGCTCGCCGCGCAGCGGCGGTCGCCGGCCGCGGTGCAGGCCGCGCGCGACGAGATCACCGGACTCCTGGCAGCCGACGGCAGCGAGAACGTGCGCGCCCTCCAGCGCGCGATCCGCAACACGATGACCGAGCACGCCGGCGTCGTCCGCGACGAGCAGGGCCTGCGGCAGGGACTCGCCGAGCTCGACGCGATCGAGGCGCGCATGGCCGACATCGGCGTGCACCCCGACATCGCCGGGTACCAGGACCTCGCGCACGCGTTCGACCTGAGGTCGGCCGCGCTCGCCGCGCGCGCCACCCTCGAAGCGGCGCTCGAACGGCGCGAGACCCGCGGATGCCACAACCGCAGCGACTTCCCCGAGACGGATGCCTCCCTGCAAGTGAACCTCGTCTGGTCGCCGCAGGCCGGGGTCACGCGCGAGGAGATCCCGCCGATCCCCGACGAGATCGCGGCGCTCATGCGCGACGTGTCGACCGTGGGCAAGCTCGTCGAATAGGGCGCCGCCGACCCGGTGCCGACCGTGCACGATGCGGACGCGGTCGGGCCACTCGGATCGTCGCCTAGACTCGCCTCGTCCCCGTCGCCCTCGATCGGACACGGGTGATATCGGGCCGACCCCCCTGCGCCCGACACCTGAACCACGAGGAGTCCGTCGATGGGCACCGGCCGGATGCGCGCCGCCCGCGCACGCGCGCGCATCGGGGTGCTCGCGGGCATGGCCGCGACGGTGCTCGTCGCCGCCGCGCTCGCCGGCGGACTGTCCGACCTCATGACGACCGCGCCCGCAGCCGGTGTCTCCGATGCGCTCGACCGTGCGCGGGGCGAAGCGGGCGCGATGCGATGGACGACCCGACTCGAGGCCGACGCGGAGGCGCAGCGCGCGGCCGCGGCGCCGGTGCTCGACCGGATGCTCGCGTCGCGCGGCGCCGAGTGGCAGCGCTCGGTCGCGAGCGACCCGGTCGTGGTCGATCGGCCGGACCGGCCGCTCGCCCCGATGGCAGACGGCGAGGCGCCCGCGGTCGTGCTGCTCGCCGATCCGGATGCCGCGCACGCCTCGACCCTCGTCGCCGGTACGTGGCCGGACGATCCCGGCGCCGCCGATCTCGCCGGCGCGAACGACGCCTCCCCGGCCGCACTGCAGGCGGATGCGGCGGACGCGCTCGGGGTCGAGCCGGGCGACGTCCTCGTCATCCCGGACGGAGGGGCGCGGGTCGTCGTGACCGGCACCTGGCGTCCCGACGACCCGGGCGACCCGCGCTGGTTCGGCGACGCGCTCGCCGCGGCGGGCCGGCTCGACGCCGCCTCCGGCCCCCTGCTCGTCGACGAACCCGTCGTCGCCGGGCTCCCGACGGCCGTACGGGTCCGGTGGACGGCGACCGTCCCCGCAGCGACCGCGACCGCCCGCCAGCTGGCCGCGGTCGCCGCCGTGCTCCCGAACGTCGAGCCCGCGCTGCGCGCCGACCCGGCGATCGGCGACACCGGCGTGTCGACCCACGGCGCGCTCGCCGAGACGGTCGGTCGAGTGGTCGCGGCGGATCGTGCAGCGGGGGCGCTGGCACCCGTGCCCCTCGCGGTGGTCGGCGTGTCCGCCGCGATCGCGCTCTGGCGGCTCGCGACCCTCCTGGCCGAGGCGCGACGGCGGGAGACCGCCCTGCTGCGCTCGCGCGGGGCATCCGTGCGGTGGATCGTCGGCTCGGCCGCGGCCGAGGCAGCGGTGATCGCGGTTCCCGCCGCCGCGGTCGGCCTGCTGGCCGCCGAAGGCGTCCTCGCCCTCGCCCGGCCCGCCGAACCGCGATCGTGGCTGCTCGCAGGGTCGGCGGCCGCGGTGTGCGCCGTCGCCGCCGTCGTGATCGTCGCCGTCGTCGCCTGGGCGGAGGCACGGCGACCCCTCGTGCGCGGCGCGGGCGACGACAGCGGCCGCAGTTCGCTGCTCGCGGCGACGGGGGCGGTCGCCCTCGTGGCGCTCGTCGCGTCGGTGGCGGTCGGCCGGTTCCTGCTCGACGGCGGACCGCTGGTCGCGGGCGAGCCCGACGGCCTCTCGGTGCTCGCGCCGGTGCTGGTGCTCGTCGCGCCCGCGCTGGCCGCCCTCCTGCTCGCCGCACCGGTCGGGCGACTGCTCGAGCGCGCCGCAGCGCTGCGGCGCGGGCTGGTGCCCGCGCTCCCGATGCGCCAGCTCGCGAGGCGCTCGCCCCTGTACGCATCGTCCGCCCTCGTCACGGTGGTCGCGGTCGGCGGCCTGACGCTCGCGTCGGCGCTGTCGGGCACCTGGGCGGGCTTCGAGCAACGCGCGGCGGTCGCGCGCGAGGGCGCCGACGTCCGGGTGATCCTGTCCGGCAGGGGCGTGGTCGCGGGCGCCGACGCGCTCGCCCTCGACGACCCGTTCTCGATCGACGGCGTCTCGGCGAGCGGACCGGTCTTCACCGGCGAGGTCCGCCTCGGCTCGGACCCGGCGCAGCTCGTCGCCCTGCCGGCGGCGCAGGTCGATCGACTCGCGCCCGGCGCTCGGGGCCTCGACGACGTGGCCGGGCTCACCGCTCCCGACGGCGCGCCGCCGGTCGCACCGGCCGGCATACCGGTCGAGGGTGGTGCGACCCTGAGCGCCGAGGTCCGCGCCGATGCGCCCGCCGGGACACCCGGGACGGTGGCGGCGCGGGCGTGGGTGACCGGTCCCGCGGGTGCGGCCGTCGCGATCCCACTGGGCTCCGTCCCCGTGGGCGCCGCGGCGGACCTCACCGCCGACCTTCCGCCGATCGACGGCCTCGCACTGCTGGGCGTCGAGTTCGAGCTCGACGGCGCACGCGGGCTCGGCGACCCGCGCGCGGTGCTGGGCGGCATCCGCGTCGGGGACCGGCCCGTCGAGCTGTCGGGTGAGACCGTGCTGTCCTCGACGCAGCCGACCGGTCGGGTGGTCGCCGAGAGCGCCGCCGTCGCGCTCCCCGTCATCGTGACGGGGCGTCTCGCGAGCGAGATCGACGCGGCCCGCGGCGACCCGCTCGCCTTCCGCATCCTCGTGGGCGGTGCCGCGGTCGACGCGACGGTGGCCGGGTTCGCGCCCACCCTGCCGGGCGGCGGCGACCTGCTCGCCGACCTCGGCGGCCTGCAGGCGGCGGCCTTCGCCGACGGCGCCGGCGTTCCCGCCTACGACGAGCGGTGGCTCGCTGCGGACGATCCCGAACGGGTCGCCGCCGACCTGGTCAGGGCCCAACCCGTCGCCCTCGCCGTGCACACTGCCGCGACCGCCTCGGCGGCGGCCGTGGTCGGGTCCGTCATCGACGCCCTCTGGATCGGCGCCGCCGGAGCCGCGGTGTTCGCCCTCATCGCGCTCGGAGCGCTGGCGTCCGCGCTCGCGGCCGGCCGAACCGGCGAGACGGCCGTGCTGCGCGCGCTCGGCGTCGGCGCCGGCACCCAGGGAAGGGCGCGGTTCGCCGAGTTGGCCTGGCTGCTCGCCGCAGCCGTCCCCGTCGGCATCGGCGTCGGCGTCCTCGCCGGCGTCACCACCGTGCCGGGGCTCGTCCGGGCGGCGGTGCCCGGCGCACCGGCGGCGCTCCCGGTCGAGCTCGCCGCCCAGTGGCTCCCATGGGCCGTCGCGCTGGCGATCCTCGCCGGGCTCGCGCTGGCCATCGCCGCCGTGGCGGGAGCCCGCACGGCCGCACGCGGCCGCACGGCGACAACGATCGGAGACGAGGGATGACCCGCCTCCACCGCGCCCGCATCCACCGCGCCCGCCGGCACCGCTCCCGCCTCGGCACCGTCGGGCTCTTCGCCCGCTCGATCGCCGCCAGCCCCGGCCCGTCGGCACTGCTCGCCCTCCTGGTCGCCGTGGCCGCGTTCGCAGCCGTCCTCGTGCCGCGGGCGGTCGAAGCCCTGCACACGTCGTCGCTGCACGAGCGGTTGGGCGCCATGACCGCGTTCGAACTGGATCCCGCCGTCGAGTTCGGCGAGCGACCCGCGCTCGGGCCCTCGACAGCGGGTACGACGCTCGAGCCCGACGTGGACGCGAACTGGGGCGCCCAGGAGGAGCGCCTGCACGAGCGGCTCGACCAACTCCCCGAGCCCCTGCGTTCGAAGCTCGGCGACCCGCTCGTGTTCCTCTCCTCGGGTCCTTCGCGTGCCCTCGCCGCCGATGCGTCGCCGCAGGGCCGCGTCGACCGCATCATGCCCGGTGTCGATCCGCGCATGCGCGAGCACCTGCGCCTGGTCGAGGGCGCCTGGCCCGCCCCGATCCCGGGCCCGCCGCCCGTCGCGGGCGACCCGACCGCGATGGACGAGTGGCCACCGCAGGCCCCGGCGATCACGGCACCCGTGGAACTCCTGCTGACGACCGCGGTCGCCGACCGCATGGCCTGGCCGGTCGGCGAACCTCGCACCGCCGACCTCGGCGGCCTCGGCAGCATGCCGGTGGTGCTGGTCGGCATCGCCGACGCGATCGATCCCGACGACGGCTTCTGGACGCACGCCCACGCAGCGCTCGAGCCCACGGTCATCACGAGGGGCGACGCGCCGCCCGAGATCACCGGCGTCGCCTTCGTCGATCCCGCGAGCTGGACCCACCTGCAGCACCAGCCGCTGCCGTCGAAGACCTCCGCGTGGTTCCCGGTCGACGCGGACGCGATCGACTCGGCCGAGCTGGCGGTGCTGCGCGGGCAGCTCGGCGAGTTCCAGAGCTCGGTCTTCAGCCTGGGCGACGGCTCGTGGAACGGCACCTACGGCATCGTCGGCGACGTCGGCTTCGCCGGCGGGCTGCGTGACCTGCTCGCCGAGCAGGCCGCCGAGCAGGCCGCCGTCGACGCCGTGCTCGCCACGATCGTCTCCGGACCCGCCGGCGTCCTCGTCGCGGTCATCGTGCTCGGCGCGAGCGTGGTCTTCGAACGCCGCCGGTCGGGCCTCGAGCTCGCGGCCGCGCGCGGTGCCGACGACGCGCGGCTGCGAGGCATCCTCGGCGCCGAAGGACTCGCGATCGGCATCCCGGCCGCGGTCGCGGGGGGCATCCTCGCGGTCGCGGTGTCGCCCGCGACCACGGCCTGGGGCGGATGGGTCGTCGCCGCGGTGTTCGCGGCGACGCCCGCCCTGCTGCTCGTCGCACGGGCGCACACGCTGAGCCCGCTCCGCCGCGCGCGAGCCGACCTCGGCGCCGCACCGTCGCGACTGCGCTGGGTCTGGGAGGCGCTGGTCGTGGTGCTCGCCGCGGTCGCGGTCGGGCTCCTCCTGCTGGGCCGCACCGGAGCGGTCGGCGGGACGCCCGACGAGGCCGCCTCCGGCATCGACCCGCTGCTCGCCGCGGTCCCCCTGCTCATCGCCCTCGCCGGATGCGTCGTCGTGCTGCGGCTCTACCCGCTGCCGCTCGCCGCCCTGGTGCGCCGCGCCAAGGCCGGTCGATCGCTCGTGCCGTTCCTCGGCGCGGCACGGGCGCTGCGGGACCCGGCCGCGGGTCTCGTTCCGGTGCTGGCCGTGGTCGTCGGCGTCGCCGTCGCGGTCTGCTCCACCGTCGTGCTGTCCACGGTCGATGCCGGGGTCTCCCGGGTCGCGGCCGAACGCGTCGGTGCCGACGCGATCCTCCACGAGGTCCCGCTCACGAAGGAGCAGCAGGCGGCCATCGCCGACCTTCCGGGCGTGGAGGCGACCGCTGCGGCGTACTCGGTCCGATCGGTCGAGCTCGAGGTCGACGGCCGCCGCGAGACGCCCGTCCTGATCGTGGTCGACGTCGACGACCTCGGAGTCGTGCAGGCCGGCGAGCCGGAGGCGCTGGCGTTGCCCGACGGCCTCGTGTCGACCGCCGACACCGGGGACGACGAGTCGCCGGTGCCCGTCGTGGTGTCGAGCCTCGTCGCGGACGAACTGGAGGAGGCCGCCGACGTGAGCATGGGCGGCCGGGAGATCACCGTCGCGGGCGTCGTGGACGCACGGACGCCGTTCTCGTCGCGGACCGCCTGGATCCTCATCGACCGCTCCGTTGCCGAACCGTTCGCCGACACCTTCGTTCCTCGCCAGGTCCTCATCAGGTACGCACCCGGTGCCGACCGGGAGGCGGTCGCGGCCGACATCCTCGGCATCGCCGGATCCGGTGTGCTCGACGAGCCGGCGGACCTCGCCGACGGCTACGCCGACCGGCCCGCGATGCGCGGACTCACCGCGACGCTCGTCGCCGCGCTGGCACTGACCGCAGCGCTCACGGCACTCGCGCTCGCGCTGACGCTCGTCGTCGGCCGGCCGGGTCGCGAACGGTTGCTCCCGCTGCTCGGATCGCTCGGCCTCGGCCGCCGCGACGCCCGGTGGCTCGTGGTGTGGGAGATCGCGCCCGTGACCGCCGTCGCGGTCGTCGTCGGCGCCGCGCTGGGCATCCTGATCCCGTACGCGGTGCTGCCGGGCATCGACCTGACGAGGTTCACGACCGGAGACGACCCGCCGACGATCACCGTCGACCCGGTCCTCGTCGCCGGCGTGGTGGTGGGCTTCGCCGTCGTCGCCGCCGCGGCGGCGGTCGTGGCAGCCGGAACGGGGCGGCGGCTCGACGCCGCACAGGCCCTGCGCAAGGAGGAGGATTGACCGACATGGCCCCATCCACCGTCGAGCCGCACATCAGGTGCGTCGACCTCGTCCGGATCTTCAGCGCCGACGGCGTCGAGGTGCAGGCCCTGCAGGGGCTGAACCTGCGCGTCGAACCCGGCGAGATGGTCGCGGTCGTCGGCGCCTCGGGCTCCGGCAAGTCGACGCTGCTCAGCATCCTCTCCGGACTCGACACCCCGACCGCCGGAGCCGCGACCGTCGCCGGCCACGACCTGCTCGCGATGGGAGCACGCGAACGCGTGGCGTACCGGCGGCGGACGGTCGGCTTCGTCTGGCAGCAGACGTCGCGCAACCTGCTCCCCTACCTCACCGCCGCCGAGAACGTGGCGCTCGCGATCGACGTCGCCCGCACCGCCCGCGGCGACGCGCGGGGCGGACGCGTCGCCGAGGTGCTCGACCTCCTGGGCGTCGCCGAGCTCGCCGACCGGCGTCCGGCCGAGCTGTCGGGCGGCCAGCAGCAGCGGGTGGCCATCGCCGTCGCGCTCGCCAACCGGCCGCTCGTGCTGCTCGCCGACGAACCCACCGGTGAGCTCGACGAGACCACGAGCGCCGAGGTGCTCGACGCCATGCGATCGGTGAACGAGGCCCTGGGGGTGACGACGCTCATCGTCACGCACGACCCCACCGTCTCCGGCCACGTCCGACGGACGGTGCAGATCCGCGACGGACGGACCTCCACCGAGGTGCTCCGGTCGACGCACGTCGACGAGCACGGCGAGACCCACGCCGTCGCGGAGGAGTTCGCCGTGCTCGACCGGGTCGGGCGGATGCAGCTGCCCCACGACTTCGTCGAGCAGCTCGCGCTGCGCGACCGGGTGCGACTCGCCCTGGAGGCCGACCACGTCGAGGTCTTCCCCGGCCACGAGCAACGACCGACGAACCGCGGACGCCGGGCCGCCGACGGCGCGACTGGTGCATCCGGCACCACTGACGCGCAGAATGGCGACGCGCAGGATCAGGAGCAGGCCCGATGAGCACCCTCCGGGCCGACGACCTGCGGCGCGTCTTCTCCGGCCGCGCGGGCGAGGTGCACGCGCTCGAGGGCGTGTCGCTCGAAGCCGCTCCCGGTGAACTCGTGGTCGTCACCGGTCCGTCGGGGGCCGGCAAGACGACCCTCCTGAACGTGCTCGCGGGCCTCGATCGCCCGACGAGCGGGACCGTCCGCCTCGGCGACCTCGAACTCTCGAGGCTCTCCGAGGACGAACTCGCCGCGGTCCGGCGCGACCGCCTCGGCATTGTGTTCCAGTCCTTCGGGCTCGTGCCGATCCTCTCCGCCGCCGAGAACGTCGAGGTGCCGTTGCGGCTCCAGCGAGTGGCACCGGGCGAACGCGATGCCCGCGTCGCCGAGGCGCTGGCGCTCGTCGGGCTCGCCGACCACGCGGAGCAGCGCCCCTACGAGCTCTCGGGCGGTCAGCAGCAGCGCGTCGGCATCGCCCGCGCGCTCGCGGTGCGCCCCGAGCTGCTGCTCGCCGACGAGCCGACCGGCCAGCTCGACAGCGCGACCGCGGCGACCGTGATGGACCTCATCGTCGAGCTCGTGCACGCTCGTCAGGTCGCAGCGGTGGTGACGACGCACGATCCCGCGTTCGCCGCACGGGCCGACCGGGTCGTCGAACTGCACGACGGGAGGGTCCGCGCCTCGGCGTGACGGTCGCCCGCGCTGCGGGCCGTGCCCGCGCTGCGGGCCGTGCGCACGGACGGCGGAGTCGCCGACCCTGCCGTCACTCCTGCACCAGCTCCGCCGCGCGGCGCAGGCCCGGCTCCTCGTCGCGCGCCCACCGCTCGACGATGTGCCGCGCGCGCTCGGCGTCGGCATCCGTGAGCCGTTCGAGGAGCGGCCGCACGACGTCGACAGCGAGCGGATCGACCAGCTCGTCGACCCGCGCCGAGCGGATGAACCCCTCGATCCGGGTGAGGTCGTTGCCGACGAGCGAAGGCACCCATCGCTGCAGCAGGACGATCGCGGCCAGCCGACGCTCGTAGACGGGTCGCGCCCACAGTTCGGACGCCAGCGCCGTGACCTCGTCGTGGGTGAGGTCGCGGTGGCGCCGCCCGGCGTCGCGCACCGTGCCTCGCACTGCGCCGACGGATGCCCCGTAGAAGCGCAGCCCGCCGCCGATGCGCTCTTCGTCGGCCCAGGCGCGGGTCTCCGTGCCCTCCATCCGGAGGGTGCGGTCGATGAACTCGGCCGCCGGCGAGGTCACGTCAGTTCGGCCAGCAGGTAGAGGCCGAACACGCAATAGGCGATCCAGGACGCGGTCGTGAGGATCGTGCTCGCGAGGATCAACCGCCACGCGCCGGCCCGCTCACGGATCGCGCGGCGCTCGGCCTGCACGACGGTCGTCGAATAGATCGACGGCGCGTTGACCACGATCGCGAAGCCACCGCCCACCACGCCGACCACGCCGGAGTACAGGTACGTCGAGCCCGGCAACGCGAACTCCGGTTCACCCGCGATCGTCGTCGCCGCGACGATCGCCGTGACCGCGAGGGTCACGAGCATCGCGATCGCGGTGACGAGGGATGCACGCTGACGGAACAGCGCGAATCCCGAGGCGCGATCGCAGCGGTCCGACTCCCCCACCCGGGTGCTCGCGGCGCGCCTCGCCGTGACCTCCCGCGCCACGATCGCGACGAACGTGTACGGGATCGCGACCCAGGCCGCCGCGATGCCGAGGTACAGGGTCGCGAAGATCGCCGGGCTCAGGCCGAAGACCAGGAAGCCGACGGCGAGCGCCGCCAGCGTGATCACGATCGACGCGACCATGCCGGGACGGCGTCGGCCGGATGCCTCGGGCACGGTGGCGTCGGGCACGGTGGTGTCCGGCGCGATGTCGTCCGGCGCGGTCGCCGTCGAGTCGGTCGGCGGTGCTTCGATCGGTGCCCCTTCCGACGGCGTCGCCTCGGTCGGCCGGGTCTGGTCTGCGCTCATGCGTCGAGTCTCGCAGCACCGCGCACCGCCGGCGCACGCGAGCCGGTTCAGCCGGATCAGCTCACCGGAGCCGCGAGGTCGACGGCCTCGCCGTCGGGCAGCCAGCGGATCCGGTCGCGCACCTCCGCCGGTGCGGCCCGGGCGGCGGCGCGCATGCCGTCCTCTCCGTCGCGGAAGTGTGACCAGCCGTCGTAGTGGGCGGGGACCGCGACCCTGGGCTCCAGCAGGCCGATGAGTTCCACCGCCTCGGCACCGGTCATCGTGTAGCGGATCGGCCCGGTGGCGCCGAATCGCACGCCGCCGGCGTTGACGACGGCGACGTCGACGTCCAGCCCGCCGGCGAAGGTCCGCAGTTCCCGTGTGAGCACGGTGTCGCCGGTCACCCACAGGTCGTCAGGCGACGACGCACGCTCCACCGACTCGGCCGCGCCCTGACGCACCAGGAACCCGATGACGTCGCCGACGATCGGCCGGCTCAGCGGGGGCCCGTGCCGCGCCGGCGTCGCGGTCACCTCCAGCGACGGCTTCCCGGGCGCGTCCAGCACGGTCGACTCGCCGGGACGGAGGCCGCGGACGTTCGGCAGGCCGAGGCGCCGCTCGCCGCTCGCCGTCGTGACGACGAACCCCGCCTCCGGTAGCAGGGCCCTGCCGGCGTCGTCGAGGTTGTCGGCGTGGTGGTCATGGCTGACCAGCACGACGTCGATCGGACCGAGCCGGTCGGGCTCGATCGCCGGTGCGCGGGTCTTCACGCTCGAGGTGCCGAGCGCGAACGCGTAGCGGCGACCGGGCTGGTCGAACGTCGGGTCGACGAGGATCCGCCAACCGCCGAGTTCGACCAGCACGGTCGGTCCGCCGACGCGGGTGATGCGCATGGCCGGAGGTCGTCAGCCGGTGACGGCCGGCCGGGTGCTCGTCGCGTGCGACAGCGCCCAGTCGAGGGCGTAGTCGGCGACCTCCTCCCAGCCGTCCTGGCTCACGATGCGGTGGGTGCGGCCGGGGAATTCGATCCGTTCGACGTGGGAGGGACCGGTCGCGTACCGCTCGAGCGTGGCCTTCTGGATGGCCGGCGGCGCGACGTGGTCGATCTCGCCGGAGATCAGGAGCAGCGGTGCCCGGTCGGGCTTGTGGAAGTCGACCCGCGTGATCCCGCTCTTCGGCCGCGGCAGCGACAGCACGCCCTCGAAGAACACCCGGTTCACGGAGTTCACGGCGCTCCGCTCCCATTCGACGTCGGATGCCTCGCGCGTGAGGTCGTTGCCGAACGTGTAGTGGAAGTGGCGCTTGCTGAACGCGTTCGCCTTGCCCTTCCGGAACGGGTTCGACAGGATCGGCAGGCCGGTCCGCAGGGTCGAGAACGGGAGCGTCAGGATCCCCGCCGGCTGCCCCGGCTCGACGCCCACCCCCGCGACCCCCAGGCCGCGATCGAGCAGCATCTGGATGAAGATCCCGCCGAACGAGTGGCCCATGATGATCGGCGGCTCGGGCAGCGCCCGGATGATCCGGTCGTAGGAGTCGACGATCTCGATGATCGAACGATTCTCGAGAGCGCTCGGGTCGCGGCGGACGTCCTGCGGCGTACGGTCGTCGATCCCGGGCCAGCCGGGCACGATGACCTCGTGGCCGCGGGCTCGGAACCGCTCGGCCCAGGTGTCCCAGCTCGAGGGGGTCATCCACAGGCCGTGGACGAGCACGATCGGGGGGCGGTGGATGTCGTCGGGTGCATCGGTCATGATCTGGTCTCCGAATCGTGTGGTCGGTGTCGTGGGGTCAGCGTTCGATGAAGGCGAGGAGGTCGGCGTGGAGTCGTTCGCGGTCGGTGTCGGGGATGCCGTGCGGGCGCCCCTCGTAGACCAGGAGCTCGGCGCCCGCGATGCCGGCGGCGGAGAGCCTGCCGCTGATCTCGAACGGGACGATCTGGTCGTCGTCGCCGTGGATCACGAGGGTCGGCACGTCCACCTTCGCGAGGTCGGGCCGGAAGTCGGTCGCCGAGAAGGCGGCGATGCACTCGTAGGCGTTGCGCGTGCCCGAGGCGAGGCCCTGCAGCCAGAACGCGTCGCGCGTGCCCTGCGGCACGTCACCGGCTCGGTTGTTGCCGAAGAACGGTCCGTCGGCGAGGTCCCGGTACAACTGCGACCGGTTGGCCGCCTCGCCGGCCCGGATGCCGTCGAACACGTCGATCGGGAGCCCGTGCGGGTTGTCGTCGGTCTTCAGCATCAGCGGCGGGACCGCCGAGACGAGGACCAGCTTCGCGACGCGCTCCGAACCGTGCCGGGCGACGTAGTGGAGGACCTCGCCGCCACCGGTCGAGTGGCCCACCAGGGTCAGGTCCCGGAGGTCGAGATGGTCGATGAGGCACGCGAGGTCGTCGGCGTACGTGTCCATCTCGTTGCCGGTCCACGTCTGCGTGGACTTGCCGTGGCCGCGCCGGTCGTGCGCGATCGCCCGATGCCCGTGTTCGGCGAGGAACAGCGCGGCTGCCTCCCACGCGTCGGAGTTCAACGGCCAGCCGTGGCTGAGCAGCACCGGGGAGCCGTCGCCGCCCCAGTCCTTGTAGAAGATCTCCGCTCCGTCGTCCGCGGTCACGTACGGCATGGCGCCCTCCCTCGTCGGTTTGCGCCATCGTCTCGGAACCTGGCCGCGACGCGCACCACGTGAACCACGTAGTCCGTCGCGGCTCACCCGCGAATTCGGGCTGAGAGCGCTCTTCCGTCCGCTGCCGCGCCCTCGATACGCTGCATCCATCGACGAGCCGCAGGGGTTGCTGGGACGGCGCATGGAGACCGACCGCCTCCGTGCGCTCTTCGCCGGCGTGCGGAATCGGGTCGGCGGAGCCGTGCTGGTCTCGGGCGACCCCGGGATCGGCAAGACGACCCTCGTGGATCGGGTCCTGGGCGAGCAGACCGGGCTCCGGGTGCTCCGCATCCAGGGCGTCGAGGTCGAATCGACCGTCGCGTACGGCGTCCTCCAACGCCTCGGACGTCCGCTGATCGCGTACGTCGACGAGCTGCCCGAGGCGCAGCGGACGGCGCTGCGCATCGCGGCGGGCGTGGCCGACGGTCCCCCACCGCAGCCGGCGCTCGTCGGCCTCGGCTTCCTCTCGCTGCTCGCTCGTGCCGGCACGGCCGAACCCACCGTGTGCGTCGTCGACGACGCGCACCACGCGGACTCGGAGTCCCTGCTCGCGCTCGGGTTCGTCGCCCGCCGCCTCTCCGCCGAGCGAGCCGGCGTGGTGCTCGCCGCTCGAACCGACGAAGCCGTCGAGAGCGCGCTGGCCGGTGTTCCCCGACTCGAACTGGGCGGGCTGGACCCGGAGTCCGGTTCGGCGCTGCTGCGCGGGGCGGTCCGGGGAGTCCTGGACCACACCGTCGCGGCAGACTACGTCGCCTACACGGCCGGGAACCCGCTCGCCCTGCGCGAGCTGGCCGTCGAGTGGTCCGCCGAGGAGCTGACGTCCACCGCGATCGCGCACTCGCCCGTCCCCATCGGCCGCCGTCTCGAGCAGATCTACGCTCGTCGCCTGCGCGAGCTGCCCGAACCCAGCCGAAGGTGGCTCACGGTCGCGGCCGCCGAATCCGGCGGCGACCTCGCAGCCGTCAACGCGGCCGCCGACGTGCTGGGCATCCCATCGGATGCCTCCGGCGACGCCGAGCGAATCGACTTCGTCACCGTCCGCGACACGATCCGCTTCCGGCATCCGCTGATCCGCTCGGCGGTGTACGCCGCCGCGACCGACCCGGATCGACGGCGGGTGCACCGCGCCCTCGGCGACCACGCGAGATCGCACGATCGGCCCGAGATCGCCGCCTATCACGCGGCTGCCGCCGTCGACCACCCCGACGATGACGTGGCCGCGGAGCTCGCCACCGCGGCCGACATCGCGGGCGCCCGCGGCGGCATGCTCTCGCGCGCGCACCTGCTCGCTCGGGCCGCCGCGCTCGCCACGACGGTCGGCGACCGCAGCGAACGCTCCGTCGGAGCCGCCGAGGCCGCCCTCAGCGCGGGCGCCGCACGACTCGCACTGCACCTGCTCGCCCGGGCGGACGAGTCGACCCTGAACGACCTCGGTCGCGGTCGGAAGCTCATCGTCGAGGCGATGTCCGGCCTGTTCCTGTCGGACCCGACCGGCCTTCGCGGCGGGTTGGCCAAGCTCATCGCCGCAGCGGACCTGGTCGGCGAGCTGGCTCCGGACCTCGCGCGCCAGACCCTGCTCCTCGCGCTCAACTCGGCCACGGTCACCGAGGACCAGTCGATCGGCGCGGACGTGCGGGAGCTCGCGGTGCGGATGCGCGCCGTGTCCGACGGGCCGGACCTCACGGCGACGATCCTGCGCGCCGTCAGCGCGTTCGTCCTCGACGACTACCGGGTCGCCGCCCCGTTGCTCCGCGAAGCGGTCGACGCGCTCCTGGAGACGACCGGCGACGAGCCAGCCGGACTGGCGTTCTTCGTCACCATCCCGTGCGTCGCACTGTGGGATTGGGAGGCGGCGGCGGAACTGCTTCGACGCGCTGCCCGGAACAGCCGCGCCGCGGGCGCGCTTCGCGACGTCGACGCGTGCCTGTGGATCCTCAGTGCGATCGAGATGAGCAGGATCAATCCGAACGCGGCCGCCGCATACCTCGAGCAATCCGCGGAGCTCCGTCGCGCGCTCGGCGTCGTCGACGAGCAGGCCGTGAACGCCGGCCTGCTCGCCTGGCAGGGCGCCTCCGCTGAGACGGTGGAGCAGATCACCCATGCGATCCACGAAGGCGGATGGGGCGGCATCTCGCGGATGGCCACGGGGGCCATCGCGATCAACGAGATCGCGGCCGGGGCGTACGGAGCCGCGTTCGAGCGGCTCTCGCCCCTCGTCCGACACCCCTTCCTGCAGGCGAGCTTCCATCACCTCCCCGAGTACGTCGAGGCCGCCGTGCGCAGCGGGAATCCGGCGCCGGCGCACTGGGCGCTCGACCGACTGGAGTTCTACGCGGACGCGAACGGATCGACGATCGCGCGCGGGCTCCGCGACCGATCCCGTGCGCTCCTCGCCGACGACGACCACGCCGAGCACCACTTCCTCGCC
Source organism: Agromyces sp. LHK192 (assembly GCF_004006235.1). Classification (NCBI taxonomy): domain Bacteria; kingdom Bacillati; phylum Actinomycetota; class Actinomycetes; order Micrococcales; family Microbacteriaceae; genus Agromyces; species Agromyces sp. LHK192. The sequence continues at coordinate 772,572 of NZ_CP034753.1, read as the reverse complement.
TCGGTCGCGGCGCTCACCGGAGCCCACCTCGGGGACGGCGCACGCACGCGCCTGCTCTACGGCGAGTGGCTGCGCCGGGTGAGGCGACGAGCCGACGCGCGGGTGCAGTTGCAACTCGCCCTCGACGTGTTCACCGACTTCGGCGCGGTCCTGTTCGCCGCACGCGCCGCGCGTGAGCTCCACGCGGCGGGCGCCGATGTCGTCGGCGACGGCGCAGTACCAGACGTCCTGACCAGTCAGGAGCGCGAGGTCGCTCTGCTCGCCGCACGGGGCGCGACCAACAGCGAGATCGCCGCGTCGATGTTCATCAGCACGAACACCGTCGACTACCACCTCCGCAAGGTGTTCCGGAAGCTCCGGATCAACTCGCGCCGCCAGCTGGCCGACCGGTTCGCCGTCACCCGGCCTTCGCGCCCTGCGCCGTGACCAGGTCGGGCGGGGTGAGCGTGTGCGACGTCGACGCGGCCGCCGCGGCGTACTCGAACTCGGTGGGCTTGCGCACCACGCGGCGCGCGACGAGGAGTGCCAGCGCGATGCCGACGACGCACCAGATGCCCATCGCGATCGACGACCACGAGAAGGCGTCCGCGAGGGCGGCGCCCTGCTCCGCGCCGCCGGCGACGGCGTTCGCGCTCACGGACCCGTAGACCGACGCGACGATGGCCGTCATCACGGCGGCGCCGACGTACCGTGCCATGTTCGAGATACCGGATGCCGCGCCGACCTCGCGCGGTTCGACGCACGCGGTCGAGATCGACGAGCAGGGCCCGTTCTGCAGGCTCATCCCGGCGGCGACGCCGATGAGCGGTAGCACGAACATCGCGTACGTCCACGACTCCTGCACGAACGCGAGTGCGGCGAACGCGACCGACATGATCACGAACCCGACGGCGATCGTGGTGCGCGCGCCGATCTTCCCGACGATCGGCGTGATCAGCGGCGAGAGCACGACCGCGATCGCTGCGACCGGCAGGGTCGCGAGTCCGGCCTGGAAGGCGTCCATGCCGAGCGTCGACGGATCCTGGAAGTACAGGCTGACGACGTACATGATCGCGTTCACCGTGCCGGAGCCGAGCAGGATCGACAGCGTGGCGCCGACCAGGATCGAGTTGCGCAGCAGCCCGAGGTCGAGCAGCGGAGCCTTCACGCGGCGTTCCACGAGCACGAATCCGATGGTCGCGAGCACCGTCACGGCGAGGCATCCGATCGTCGGCAGCGACGTCCACCCCCACGCGCTGCCGTTGGTCAGCGCGAAGATCAGCGGAGCGAGGATCGCGGCGATGAGCAGCGTGCCGGCGATGTCGATCGACCGGGGCCGGGTGGGATCATTCGACTCCTGGACGGCCGCGAGCGTCACCGGCACGCAGGCGACCGCGATCGCCGCGTCGATCCAGAACAGCCCCTGCCAGCCGAGCGTCGACGCGAGCAGTCCGCCGAGCAGCGGCCCGGCTGCGGCCCCGACGGCGGATGCCGCTCCCCACAGGGTGACGGCCCGCATCTGCGCCTTGCCGGTGCTCGACGCGGAGAGCAGGCTCATGCCGCACGCGAGGATCGTCGCTCCGGCGGCGCCCTGGATGCAGCGCCCGGCGATCACCCCGAGGCCCTCCTGCGAGAGCGCGATGAGCACGCACGACGCGATGAACAGCAGCAGGCCGCCGAGGAAGATGCGGCGGCGGCCGAACACGTCGCCCAGCGAGCCCGACGTCACGATCACCGCGGCGCCGACGAGGGAGTACCCGGTGACCGCCCACTGCAGCGTGTCGGTCGAGGTGCCGGTGTCCTCCGAGATCGCCGGGATCAGGATCGACACCGCCGACGTGTTGGCGTTCACCACCAGCGCCGAGACGGATGTCGCGATGAGCGCACCGCGCGCGTAGCGGGCGGTCGCCGTCGTCGTCGTTTCCCCCATGGGGCATTCGTACCACCGGCGAGCCGGGCGGGGCCAGACCCGAATCGTGTCGCGCCCACGGTTCCCGGCGCGCGTGGTGAGGCGGCGTCCACCCTCCACCGGTGGACGCCGCCTCGATCGTGGGACGGATGCCTACTTCAGCGTGAACGGCACCGTCGTCTGGTTCCCGGCCACATCGAATACGACCAGCGTGTTCGCACCCTTGACCGCACCGAACACGCCCGGCTTGACGAAGTTCACATCCGACCACGCATTGTCGGACAGGTCCTTCACGACCCCGTTGATCGTGACCTTGTCGATCTTCTTCGCGTCGTACAGCTTGAAGCTGACCAGGTCGTACCCCGCGGAAGCCGAACCCACCGTGAACGACGAACCGTCCTTCACCGTCACCGTCGGCGCCGTCGCGTCCACCGTGACCGCGAACGTCGAGGTCTTCGAGATGTTCCCGGCCAGGTCCTGCGCGTTGTACTTGATCGTGTACTCACCCGACGGCAGGTTCACCGTCGCCTCGTGCGAACCCGACAGGGCACCGTTCTGCGCGGTCTGCGTGCTCTTGACCAACGTCGACCCCTGATAGATGTTCGCCACGATCCGCGCCAGACCACCACCATCCGAGGCATCCACCTTCAGCCCGATCGCCTGCGACGGACCAGCCGACGTCGGCGCTGCCAACGACACCTCAGGACGCGTCTTATCCGCCGTCACGGTCACCACGGCGCGCTGGTAGTGCTTCAGCGCAGGGGTTCCGTCGTCCTGCACCTCGAGGATGACGTGGATCGTCGAGCCGACCGGTGCGTCGGCCGGCACGGTGAACGTCGCCTGCGCCGAGTCGGCGCCGTCGATCGCGATCGCTCCGGCGTACGTGTCGGCTTCGGCGTACTGGTACCACCGGTAGGAGACGGCGTCGCCGTCGGGGTCGACGGCTTCGGCGTTCAGCGTCACCGGGGCGCCCACCTGCGCCTCGAGGTCGACCCCATCAGCGAGCGAGACCTCGGGCGCGTGGTTCGCGCCGTCGAAGGTCGGCGTGACCGACCACTGCATGCGTGCGGCGAAGTCGAGCTGGAAGTCCTCGAACCAACGGCCCGCCGAGTAGTCGTTGCGCGGGGCACCGTTGTAGAGGTCCGTGACCCCGCGGTTGCGCCACTGGTAGGGGTCCGCCGGGTTCAGGGCCTGACGTCCACCCCATCCGCCGTACGTCGGGTCCTCCCAGTTGCGGAGTCCGTTGTCGATGAGCAACGCGAAGTTCGAGGAGTCGCCCTCCGAGATCCACGCGTCCTTGGGCTGCGGCGGAGTCCACACGCCGTAGCCCATGGCGCGGAGCTCATCGGCCGTGTAGCCGCTGAGGCCGAAGTAGTCCTCGTCGTCGAAGCCGGCGGCCATCTGCTTGCCGTCGCCCCACACTCGGTACGACTCGCCGATCGGGCCGACATCCGACACGTTCGCCCGAGTCCACTCGGGCGAGAGGTACTTCTGCCACTCCGGCAGCGCCGAGCCGCGCGCGCCGTACCCCCAGATGCTCGTCGCGACCTCGCGGTGTTCGAGGTCGGGCCAGTTCGGTCGGATGTAGTCGCGGAACGTCGTGTCCTGCTGGCCGAAGCTCGTCAGCACGACCTTCTGCGTGATCTTGTCGTGGATCGCGTCCCACTCAGGGGTGCCCTGGTATTCATCCTGGATGGACTTGAGCGCCCGGGCGATGGTGTTCGGACCGCCCCAGGCCTGCAGGAACACCTGCCCGGGCTCGTCGTCCAGGAGGATCTGCTTGATGAAGTCCGAGCCCTCGGTGTCCTCGGCCATCTCGCCGACGTTCTTCACGTTGCCCCACTTGATCAGCGAGCGGAGGTGGTCGGGCGTCGGATAGGTCGAGTCGTGCGCGACGAGGTTCGGGTACACCTGCTCGTACGCATTGACGGCCTCGTCGATGTGGAAGACGCTGCTCGGGTCGGGCCAGCGGAACGGTGCGATGCCTGCCTCCGGGTCGCCCTCGTAGTGGTGCTGGCTGGCCGAGTAGACGAGACCGGCGATGTCGAGGTCGTTGCTGTACAGCAGCATCCTCAGCATCGAGTTGAGGTCGTCGAGTTCGGGGTCGGTGGTGATGACCGTGCGCGGCGTCGCGACGCGATCCTGATCGTCGGCGACGGTCGCGGCACCGAAGGCCGACGCGGGCGCCGCCTGCGCGGGCGCGGCGACGAGCGGCGCGGCCAGGCACGCGACGCCGACGGCGACCAGACCGGTGCGGATCCATCGACGCCGCATACGGCGTTCCGGGGTGTTTTCGAGGGCCACGTTGCTCCTTCAGAACTGATTCCGACGGCCGCCCCGAACGAGACGACCCTGTCCCTGCATGTCCAGTCGCTTGCGACTCGACATATTCGAGGCTAGGCATCCGCTCGCGAGATCGTCAAGATCCATGCATTGGTGACTAAACATGCACGCCGCCGTCGGCGGGTGTACTGTGCTCACGACACCGGATGACGAAGACCCGTCGGCACACCGGGTCCCGTGCCGACGAAAGGAGCCGTCCACCGTGATCGCTGACGACCCCACTCCCGTGAGCCGTATCCCCCTGGAGCGGATGTCGCTGCTGGCGAAGGTCGCCCGCATGTACCACGAGCAGGGCATGCGCCAGCCCGAGATCGCCGAACGACTCCACGTGTCGCAGTCCCGGGTGTCGCGGTTGCTCAAGGAGGCGCAGACCCTCGGCGTGGTCCGCACCGTGGTCATCGCCCCACCCGGCGTCTACGCCGAACTCGAAGACGGCGTGCGCGACCGGTACGGACTCAGCGACGTGATCGTCGCCTCCGTCGACTCCGACGACGAGCTCAGCCTGCTCAACGCCCTCGGGAGCGCGGGCGCCGGGTACCTCGAGACCTCGCTCACGGGAGCCGACCGGGTCGGCATCTCCTCGTGGTCGGCCACGCTGCTCGCGACCGTCGACTCGATGGTGCCGCGCACGACCCGCCTGGCCACCGAGATCGTGCAGGTCATCGGCGGCGTCGGCAACCCGAGCGCTCAGGTCAAGGCCACCCACCTCGCCGACCGGCTGGCCCGGGTCACGGGCGGCGCCCCGCACTACCTGCCGGCGCCCGGGGTCGTCAGCACCAGGACCGCGCGTGACGCGCTCATGTCCGACATGAACATCCGCGGACTCCAGGATTCGTGGGAACAGCTGACGATCGTGCTCGCGGGCATCGGCAGCCTGCAGCCGTCGCCCCTGCTGCGCGACTCCGGCAACGCGCTGCCCGACGCCGACCTCGACGACCTTCGGGCGCGATCGGCGGTCGGCGACGTCTGCCTGCGATTCTTCGACGCCGACGGCGTCGCCATCGACAGCGAACTCGACGAGCGCGTCGTCGGCATCCCGCGCGACGTGCTGCTGGCCGTGCCGCGGCGGGTCGGCATCGCGGGAGGCGCACGCAAGCACGAGGCGATCCGCGCCGCATGCCGCGGCGGCTGGATCAACACGCTCATCACCGACGAGCGTACGGCTCGGGCCCTCCTCGAGGACTGACCTCCGTCGACGCCAGCCACCGCGCGACGCCCGCGTCGGTGACCAGCACGGAGATCCATCCGCCCCGGAGCGACGCCGCGATCGCGAGCCGCTTCTCGTCGCCGCCGGCGATGCCGACCCGCCGCGGCACGGCCCGCAGCACGTCGCCCCCGATGCCGAGCACGCGCTCGGACAGGCCGGTGACGACCTCGGCGCCGTCCTCGTCGAAGTAGCGCAGCGAGATATCGCCGACCGCACCGGCGCCGAGCAGCGCCGCACGGTCATCGGCGGGCACCGCGTTGCCAGACGCGCGGATCAGGGCCGACGGCGTCAGCGAGCCCACGCCGAGCAGCACTGTGTCGAGCCGATCCCACTCGCGAGCCGCCGCGGCGACCTGGTCGTCGTGCAGCAACGCGCGCCGAACGCGTGGCGACGCGGTCAGTCCCGGCGCGGTGAGGAACACCGGCCGAGCGCCGACGAGGCGGGCGAGCCGGTCCGTGAGCTGCGTCGCATAGACCTGCACGGACGGCACGCCCATGCCGCCGAGGATCTGCACGACCGTGGCCGCAGGCCTCGGCGACGGCCGCGTGATCTCCCCGACCACCGCCAGCAGGGTCGACGACCACGACGAGATCCCGATGCGCTCACGCGCGCCGATGGTCGTCTCGAGGTACGCGGCCCCAGCTCGGGCGATCGCGGCGGAGACCGCACGCTGATCGCCCGAGGCATCCGCGACGATCACATCGGCGAGCCCGAACTTGGCACGCACCGCCTCCTCGAGGTCGGTGTGCACGCCCCGGGGCTGCACGACGATCGTCCTGACGAAGCCCTGCTCGGTCGCTGCCGTCAGCATGCGCGAGACCTGCGACTGCGACAGGCCGAGTCGCGAGGCGATCTCGGCCTGTCGCAGTCCCCCCTCGTGGTAGAGCCGGGCGACCTTCAGGATCAGCAGTCGGCGGTCGTGGCCGCTCCCCCGAGCCGGCCCCGTGCCGACCGCCATGTTCCGATCCGATCCGTGGGCATCCGGCTCAGTACGAGCTGAAGAGGGCCTTCTGCACGAGCTTCATCGCGCCCATCGCGTCGTGGTTCGCCTGCGCCTCGCGCACGCCCTCGACGTCGAGCTTGCCCAGGGCCCGCTCGATCGCCTTGAGGAAGTCGATCGCGGTGTTCGCCGCCTCGACGCTGTCCTCGCGGAACGGGAACTGGTCGAGCTGCCACACGCCGTGCCAGTCGTTCTTCTCGAGCGTGTAGAAGAACTCGAACAGCTCGATCGGGTGCACGGTGCCGGCGACCATGTCGTCGTCCCACGAGCGCAGGTTGTCGTTGACGTCCATGCCGAACAGGCGACCGTAGTCGATCGCGAGCTGCGCCGAGTCGGCCGGCGACTCGCCGCCGAAGAGGGCATGGCCGAAGTCCAGCAGGATCCCGACGTTCGGCAGGCCGATCTTCTCGATGCCGAGGAGCGTCCGCGACACCGAGTCGAAACTCATGTGCACGCGCGGCTCGCGCGGCTTGTACTCGATGACGAACTTGAGGTCGGGGTTCTCCGCGGCGAGCTGGCCGACGCCGTCGAGCGACGCCTTCCACAGGGCGCCGTGGTCGACCTGGAACGGGTAGTCCCAGCCGTCCTGGCCCGGCCAGAGCTTGACGTAGTCCGCGCCGAAGTAGCGCACGACGTCGGCCGCGTCGGTGATCAGCTCGTGCGCGAGCCGGCGCACACCGGGGTCCGGGTTGGTGAACGAGCCCTTGGCGAAGACGCGGGTGTAGATCTCGGGCGTGATGCCGATGACGCCGAGGCCGTTGCGGTCGAGCGCCTCCTTCACCTGCTCGTTCGTGAAGTCGCCGCCCCAGAACGGCCAATTCAGGTCGACGACCGACAGGTCGCGCACCTGACCGGCGAGGTCGATGCCGTCGAGGATCGTGAGCGGGTCGCCGTAGCCGTCGGTGGCGTAGCGATCGACGTAGGTCGCGAAGTGCCAGATGCCGGCGCCGTAGCGCTGCTGCCGGTCGGTCATGGGATGTCCTTTCGAGGGGATGGTTCGTGCGACGGTGGGCGGCCGGTCCGGCCGCCCACCGCGATCTCCCGCGCCGGGCGGGAGGGTGGATCACTCGAGCGCGAACAGCGTGTACGACTCGGCGTTCGCCGCGTTGATCACGATGCAGTCGATCGACTGCTTCTCGTCCTCGCCGGTGTCACCGCCGTTGATGAAGGCGTCGGCCTGCTGCACCGCGAGCTGCGAGATCAGCACGGCGGGCTGGAGGCCGGTGGCGAGGAGCTTGCCCTCCTTGATCGCCTCGACCGCGTCGGGGCTGCCGTCGAAGCCGGCGATGACCACCTTGCCGGTGAGGCCGGCGGCCTCGACCGCGGCGACCGCGCCGAGCGCCATCGTGTCGTTGCCCGCGATGATGCCCTGGATGTCGGGGTCGCGCTGCAGCAGCGTCTCGATCTTCGTGAACGCCTCGTCCTGGCTCCAGTTGGCGGTCTCCTTGGCGACCGACACGAGGTTCGGGTACTGCGAGATCACGCTCGCGAACGCCTCGGAGCGCACGCCCGCGTTCGTGTCGGACTCCTTGCCGGTCAGCTCGATGTACTTGCCGCCGTTGGGCAGCGCGGCGACCCACTCCTCGGCGACGGCCGCGGCGCCCTGGGCGTTGTTCGCCACGATCTGCGCCTTGGCGATGCCGGTCTCGTTGATCTCGCGGTCGATGAGGAAGACGGGGATGCCGGCATCCGTCGCCTTTTGCACCGGACCGATCGACGCGTCGGCGCCGGCGTTGTCGAGCACGATCGCCTTGGCGCCGTTGCTGATGGCCGCGTCGATCAGCTCGCTCTGCTTGTTCGGGTCGTCGTCGTGCGACGACACCGACGTCTCGTAGCCGAGGTTCTCGGCCTCGGCCTGCGCGGCGTCGGCCTCGGCCTTGAAGAACGGGTTGTCGTGCGAGGGGGTGATGATCGCGATCGTGCCTGCGCCCTCGCTGCCGCCCTCGGTGCTCTCGCCGCCGTCGCCGCTGTTCGAGGCGCAGCCCACCAGGGCCAACGCGGTGAGCGTGGCCGCAGCAGCTGCGATGATCCTGCGTCGCATGTCTCGTACCTTTCGATTGGGATGGTGCTCTTGGTGCTCGCCCGCCCGGTCGGCCGGGGAGTTCTCCTGCGATCAGGTGCCCGCCGGGGCATCCTGTCGCGAAGCCTGTTTGTTCGCGGCGGCCAGCGCCGCGTTCTTCGAGCGCTTGATGCGCTGCTGTGCCTGGTCGAGCATCACCGCGAGGATGATGACCGCGCCCTTGATGGCGATCTGCCAGAACGTCGAGACGCCGAGCAGCACGAGGCCGTCGCTGAGGAAGCCGATGACGAACGCACCGATCAGCACGCCGCGCACGTTGCCCCGGCCGCCGGTGAGCGCCGCGCCGCCGATCACGACCGCGGCGATCGCGTTGAGCTCGAACGTCTCGCCGAGCTGTGGGGCCGCGCTCGTGAGCTCGGACGAGATGATCAGGCCGACCATCGCGGCGCAGAAGCCGCTGATCATGTAGACCCGCATCTTCACTTTCTTGACGGGCACGCCCGACAGCTCGGCCGCCCGCTCGTTGCCGCCGGTCGCGTAGACCCAGCGGCCGAAGGGCGTCTTGCGCAGCACGAAGGCCGCGACGAGCGCGAAGACCACCATGATCCAGATCGCCGTCGGGATGCCGAGGATGCGTCCGCCGCCGAGCTGCAGGAACCCCTGGTTGCCGAGCTCCTCGGTGCCGGCGAGCCTCGGATAGGTCGTGCCGTTCGAGATCAGCAGCGCCGCACCTCTGGCGACGTACAACATGCCCAGTGTCGCGATGAAGGGTGCGACGTTGAACTTCGTGACGAGGACGCCGTTGATGAGGCCGACGAGGGTGCCGACCGCGAGCGCTGCGAGCACGACGACCCACACCTGCGGGTAGACGACGATGTCGAAGAGGTCGAGCTGCCAACCCTGCAGCAGGGTACCGGCGACGACGCCGGACAGCCCCACGATCGAGCCGACCGAGAGGTCGATGCCGCCCTTAAGGATCACGAACAGCATGCCGAGCGCGAGGATCGCGTTGTAGGCGACGTGCTTGGTCATCGTGACGAGGTTGTTCCAGGTGAGGAACGAGTCGGACAGCAGCGCGAAGATGATGACGAGCACGATGAGCGCGATGAATGCGCGCCCCTCGAGCAGCAGTCCCCAGACGTCGACGTCCTTGAACCGGCGCTTCGGCTCCTTGGGCGGCTGCGTCGCCGCCGGTGCGGCCGGTTCGGTGGTGATGGCGTTCATGCGTGTGCACTCCCAGTGAGTTCTTCTTCGGTCGCTTCGCCGGAGGCGATCATGAGGTCTTCGCGGGTGGTCTGCTTCGGGTCGAACTCCCGCACGATGCGGCCCTTCGACATCACGACGACGCGGTTGGAGACCTGGAGCGCCTCGCTGACCTCCGAGGTCGCGAAGAGCACCGCCAGTCCGCGTCGGGCTTCGCGGGCCATGAGCGAGAAGATCTCGGCCTTGGCGCCGACGTCGATGCCCCGCGACGGCTCGTCGAGCAGGATCACGTCGGGTTCGGTCATGAGGACCTTCCCGATCACGACCTTCTGCTGGTTGCCGCCGGAGAGCGACGTGATGGATGCCTTCTGCCCCGCGGTCTTCACACGCACGTCGACGATCTCCTTCTCGATCGCGTCGCGCTCGCGCCGGCCGCGGATCCAGAAGCCGCGCACGTAGTCGAGCAGGCTCGCCAGCGAGCTGTTCTCGCCGACCGACATGGTCTGCACGAGGCCGTCGCGCTGCCGGTCCTCGGGTACGAGGGCGAGCCCCATGCGGATCCGCTCGCCGATGGACTCCCGACGCAGCTCGCGGCCCTCGACCGACACCGTTCCGCGCTGGATCGGCGTGCGGCCGGCGAGCGCCTCGAGCAGCTCGGTGCGGCCGGCGCCCATCAGGCCGTACAGGCAGACGATCTCGCCCTTGCGCACGTCGAGGTCGATGCCGTCGACGGCGAGGCGCGCGGGGTTCGTCGGGTCGGCCACGGTCACCGATCGCAGCGACAGCGCGACCTCGCCGAACTCGTCGAGCAGGTCGGGCGCCAGGTCGTCGGCAGACCGGCCGACCATGTTGGAGATCACCCAGTTGATATCGATCTCGGCACGCTCGCCCTTCGCGACGAGCTCGCCGTCGCGGAAGACCACGGCGTGGTCGGCGATCTCGAGCGCCTCCTCGAGGTGGTGCGAGATGTACACGATCGCGACGCCGTCGGCGGTGAGTTCGCGGATCAGCGAGAACAGCACCTCGACCTCGCTGCCCGACAGTGCCGACGTCGGCTCGTCCATGATGAGCACGCGCGCCTCGCCGGCGAGCGCCCGGGCGATCTCGACGACCTGCTGCTGGCCGAGCCGCAGGTCGCCGACCGGCGTGCGCGGGTCGAGCTCCTCCTCGAGCCGGGCCATGAGCTCGCGGGTCTTCGCGTTCTCGGAGCGGTCGTCGACCACGAACCCGCCGCGCACGAGCTCGCGGCCCATGTAGATGTTGTCGCGGATGTTCAGGTTCGGGCAGAGGCTGAGCTCCTGGTGGATGATCGCGATGCCGCGGCGGGCGGCGTCGACGGTGTCCTGGAGGCGGACCTCCTCGCCGTCGAGCTCGAGGGTGCCGCTCGTGGGCGTCTCGACGCCGGAGAGGATCTTCATGAGCGTCGACTTGCCCGCGCCGTTCTCGCCGAACAGCACGGTGACCGTGCCGCTGCGGATCTCGAAGTCGACGCCCTTCAGGGCTCGGGTCGCACCGTAGACCTTGGTGATGTCGCGGGCGCGCATCACGACACGATCTCGCGGGGCGTCGACGGGGATGCTCATGGCTGCACCTCGAACACGACCGGCACGACGGAGACGAGCGCCGGGTTCACCCGGGTGAAGGCCCCGACGACGTGCACCGTCTTGCCTTCGAGCGATGCGGGGTCGACGTCGGCGAGCACCCCGTCGCGGACGAGATTGTTGAGCTCGGTCGCCACCTCCTGGAACTCGAGCTGGTTGGTGAATTCGTTGAACGAGACCGTGCCGGTGACGTCGCGGACGGCGGTGCCGTTGATGGCCGGCCCGATCTGCACCTGCACGACCACGTCGCTCGGCACTCCCTCGACGGTGACCGGGAGGATCGACCCGTTGGGTGCCCCGGCGACGCCGGTGAACTCGACCGGGAAGCTGTACGAGCTGCCCGCGCCGGGGGTGTTGCCGAATTCGGCCTCGTCGGCGCCGCCCTGCAGGTCGGTGAGGAGCGTGGCGAGGTCCACCGACTCCTCCTCGATCTGGGGCGCGATCTCGGATTCGAACCGCTCGTCGGCGTAGGCCGCCGGGTCGAAGGTCTGCCCGCTCGCGGCGGCCTCGGCGTCTTCGATGCTGATGAACTTGGTGCTCATCACCGCTGCGACGGCGACGACGACGAGCCCGACCGTCCAGATCATCCACGGGCGGATCGGCGAACGTTTCGTCGACGGTCGGGTCATGTGTGCTGCTCCCTTGCAGAGGTCGGGGGTGGGTCTGAGGTCAGGTGTGCTGCGGTATCGAGGCGCGGATGCCGCGAGATCTGGCGATCGCGTCGAGCCAGCTGCGCCGGCGTGCGGTCGCCGCATCGGCGGCCATTCGAGGTTCGAAGCCCGTGCGGGTCCCGCCGAGGTCGCCGAGGTCGGCTGCCGTCCACGTTCCGGCGCCCATCCCCGCGAGCATGCCGGCACCGATCGCCGACAGTTCGGGGGCGTCGCTGCGCACGAGTCGGCGCTGGCTGAAGTCGGCCTGGAGCTGCATCAGCCAGGCGTTCGCCGTCGGGCCGCCGTCGACGAACACCCGTCGGATGCCTCCGGGAAGGTCGGCGTCGACGGCGGAGAGCACGTCTTCGATCTGGAGGGCGATCGAGTCGACGGCGGCGCGAGCGAGCGAGGCCCGGTCGGTGCCGAGGCTCAGGCCGCTGATGATCGCCTGGGCGTGCTCGTCCCACCACGGTGCGGCGAGGCCGGCGAACGCCGGGACGAGTTCGAGGCCGTGGTCGGGATTCGCCTCCTCGGCGAGCGCGGTCAGTTCGCCGGGCGAGATCGCGAAGAGGTTCGACAGCCAGACCAGGGTCGCGCCGGTCGAGAGGATGTTGCCCTCGAACGCGTACCGCACGGTGCCGTCGTGCCAGGCGAGGGTGCGGACGAGGCCGGCCGGCGTGGCGGCATCCGAGAGGCCCATGATCGAGGAACCGGTGCCGTAGGTGACCTTGACGTCTCCCGCGGCGACGCCGCCGTCGCCGATGCCGTGCGCGAAGAGCGCGGCGTGCGAGTCGGCGAGCACGGCGTTGAACCGGCGGTCGCCGGGGCCTGCCGCACGGATCGGCCCGGTCGGCTCGTTCGAGGGGGCGATCCGCGGCAGCGCGCGACGCGGCACCCGGAAGAGGTCGCAGAGCTCGTCGCTCCAGTCGACATCGTCGAGCGACATCAGCTGGGTCCGGCTGGCGTTGCCGGCCTCGATGCGGTGCTCGCCGGTGGCTCGGAACACCAGCCACGAGTCGACCGTGCCGAGCGCGATCTCGCCGCGACCGCTTCGCGCACGATCGGGGTCGACCTCGTCGAGCAGCCACTCGAACTTGAGCGCCGAGAACATGGGGTCGATCGGGAGCCCGGTGATGCGGCGGACGACGTCGTCGTGCCCCTCGTCGATGAGTTCCTGGGCCCGCTCGCGGGTGCGCCGGTCCTGCCACCCGAGGATCGGCCCGAGCGGCTCCCCGGTGGTTCGGTCCCAGATCACGGCCGACTCGCGCTGGGTCGAGAGTCCGAGCGCCTGGACGGCACCCGCACTGTCGCCGAGCGCACGGGTGATCCGAGCGAGCGCGGTGTCGACGCTGTCGGCGATCCGGGTCGCGTCCTGCTCGACCCAGCCGGGCCGAGGGTGGGACTGGCCGATCGACACCGCGGCGGTCGCGACGACGCGACCTCGGCCGTCGAGCGCGACGGCCTTGGTCGAGCTCGTGCCCTGGTCGACGGCCACGACCGTCGCGGTGTCGGATCGGGTGGTCGGTTCAGGCATCGGCGAGGGCGTCCCGTGCGGCGCTGACGAGGTCGAGCGAGGTGAGCCCGAAATACTCGAGCAGGAAGTCGTTGCTGCCGGTCGGCGCGAACTCGTCGATGCCGAGCAGTCGCAGCGGCACCCGGTCGGGTGCGCGCAACTGACCGACGACGGATGCCACCGCGGCTCCGAGTCCGCCCGACCGGTTCGCCTCCTCGGCGACGACGATCGCGCGCGTCTCGCGCGCCGCCGCGATGACGGCGTCGACGTCGAGCGGGGCGATGTATGCGGCGTTGAGCACGCGGGCCGACACGCCGTCGGAGGAGAGCGCACGGGCGGCGTCCACGGCGCGCGACACGAGGGTGCCGGTGGCGATGAGCGTGACATCCGACCCGTCGGCGAGCCGGTCGAATCGGCCGCGCTCGAGCGTCGCGCCCTCGGCCGACACGTCGGGCACCTTGTGGCGGCCCACCCGGATGAACGTCGGGCGCGGGTGCTCGGCGGCCTGACGCACGGCCGCGCGGGTCTGCGCGCGGTCGGCCGGGACGATGATGTCGAGTCCCGGCAGGGCGCGCAGCCAGCTGAGGTCCTCGATCGAGTGGTGCGTCGGGCCGAGTTCGCCGTAGGCCATGCCCGGGCTCATGCCGCACAGGATCACCGGGTGCTGGCTGTACGCCACGTCGGCCTTGACCTGTTCGAGCGAGCGCCCGGTGAGGAACGGGCTGGCGGCGCAGACGAACGGGATCATGCCGGCGCTCGCGAGTCCGGCGCCGACGCCGACGAGGTTCTGCTCGGCGATGCCGACGTTGATCAGCCGGTCGGGGAACCGCTCGCGGAACCCGACGAGGTTGCTCGAACCGACGGAGTCGTTGCAGACCGCGACGATGCGCTCGTCCTGCTCGGCGAGGGAGATGAGCTCCTCGGCGAACGCGACGCGATTGTCGTACACCGCGGCGTCGGTGGTGATGACGGTGCTCATGCCAGTTCCTCCAGCGCCAGTTCGACCTGTTCCTTGGTCGGCACCTTGTGGTGCCACTCGACGCGGTCCTCGATGAACGAGACGCCCTTGCCCTTGATGGTGTTCGCGATGATCGCGACCGGTCGGCCGCTGGTCGAGGGCGCGAGCGCCTCGATGAGCTGGGCGTAGTCGTGGCCGTCGATGATACGCAGTTCGTATCCGAAGGCGAGGAGCTTCTCGTCGAGCGGGTCGAGCCCGTTCGTCTCCTCGGTGCGAGCACCCTGCTGGAGGCGATTGCGGTCGACGATGGCGGTGAGGTTGTCGAGCTTGTAGTGGGCGGCCGACATGAGCGCCTCCCAGTTGCTACCCTCCTGCATCTCGCCGTCGCCCATGACCGCGAAGATGCGCGCGTCGGAACCGCGGAGCTTCGCGGCGAGCGCCTGGCCGACGGCGACGGGCAGGCCGTGCCCCAGCGGCCCGGTGTTCGTCTCGACGCCCGGCACCTTGTTGCGGTTCGGGTGGCCGTTCAGCGCCGACAGCGGCGCCATGAAGGTGCTGAGCTCGGCGGCCGGGAAGTATCCCGACAGCGCGAGCGCCGAGTACAGGGCGGCGGCGCAGTGGCCCTTGCTCATGATGAATCGGTCGCGATCGAGGGCGGTCGGGTCCGACGGGTCGATGCGGAGGGTGTGGAAGTAGAGCACCGTCAGGATGTCGCTCACCGACAGGTCGCCGCCGATGTGGCCCTGACGTGCGGCGTCGATGGTGCGAACGACCGAGCGGCGGATGGCACGGGCCTGCTCGGCGAGGAGATCCGGTGCGGCGTCGGGGTTCGACTCGATGCGCGCCCGGATGTCGCGCCAGGCCTGGACCTGGGAGACGTCGGTGTCTAGCATTGCATACCTATTCAGTAGTGATTGAAGCCTGTCACCACAGTTTGGTCGACCAGTGAATGAACTGTCAAGCACGCATTTTTATGCAATTTCTGATGGCCGCTTCGAGGACCGCGCGGGCCCCCTGTCGTCCAGCGCTCCGGTCCAATAGCCTCGTGGCGGATCCGCTCGCCACTCGCCTGGAGGCCGTCGCCATGTCCAAGCCATCGATCGCACCGTTCTCGAGCAACCCCGACTTCGACTACGACATCCGTGGCGCCCTGGGCGCCAGCGTCGCGGGCGCGGGCGACCCCGGGGAGATCCTCGCCGCCACCGGGCACGTGAAGAAGAACGACCACGAGGGCTGGTTCGCCGCGTGGCTCGCCCTCGCCGAACGCACCTCCACTGCCGCCGATGCGTCGGCCGAGGCGGGACACCGGGTCAGCGCGGCATCCGCATACCTGCGCGCCTCCGCGTACTTCGCCAACGCGGTCAACGCGGCCAGCTCCCTCGGCGATACCGCGCGGCTCGCCACGACGTTCCAACGGCAACACGACGCCTGGCAGGGGTTCATCGAGCACACCTCCGTCGAGGTGACCGCCGTGCAGATCCCATATGAAGACGACCCGCTCCCCGGGTACCTGTTCCGCTCCGCGACGCGAGCGGCCGCGGGCAACCCCGTCGTCGTCGCGGTCAACGGCAGTGACGGTTCCCTCGCCGCGCTCTGGGCGTCATGTGTCTCAGCAGGCCTCGAGCGCGGGTACGACGTGCTGGTGTTCGACGGGCCCGGCCAGCAGACGCAGCTGTTCGAGAAGGGCACCCACTTCCGGCCGGACTGGGAGCAGGTGCTCACCCCGGTCTACGACTTCGTCGCCGCACAGGACCGCGTCGACGCGGACCGGATCAGCGTCTACGGGATCAGCCAGGGCAGCTACTGGGTGGTGCGCGGGATCGCCTTCGAGCACCGTTTCGCCGCGGCCATCACCGACCCGGGTCTGGTCGACGTGTCGACGTCCTGGACCGGCCACATCCCCGCCGGCCTGCTCAAGCATCTTGCGGAGGGCGACCTCGAGACGTTCGACAAGGAGATGACCCTGGGCATGAAGTTCTCCCCCGACACCGCACGCACCTGGACGTTCCGCGCGCGCCCGTACGGCACGACCGGCTACGGCGAGACGATCAACGCCGTGCGCGCGTACAACGCCACCGACGTCGCAGGACAGATCACGACGAAGCTGCTCATCCTCTCCCCCGAGAACGAGCAGTTCTGGCCCGGTCAGGCGCAGAAGCTCGCAGAACTGACACCGGATGTCTCGACGACCATCGCCTTCACCGCCGCCGAGGGTGCCGACGAACACTGCCAACCGCTCGCCCGCGCCCTCACTGCGGAGCGCATGTACGACTGGCTGGACGACCAGCTCGGCCGCTGATCGCCTGGATCGGCGCCGCGGTCCTTGGCCGGCGTGGCGTCGGGTCTGGATAATGACGCTGTGCCTGCCGCCCTCATCGAAGTCCGCCGCCCGTATGACGCCGACCAGGAGATCGCCATCATCGACGCGGTCCACAGTGCCCTGGTCGACGCCTTCCGGATTCCGCCGGAAGACCGCAACATCCGACTGATCGTCCACGAGCCGCACCGCTTCGCCTGCGCACCGGACCTCAGCCACCCGGAGTATCGGACGATCGTCACCATCGACTGCTTCGCCGGCCGATCATCGGACGCGAAGCGCCGGCTCTACGCGGCGATCGTCGAACGACTGGGTGCGCTCGGGATCCCCGGCGATCACGTGTCGACCATCGTGCACGAGATCGACCGCGACAACTGGGGAGTCGGCGGCGGCCATGCGGCCAGCGACGTCGACCTCGGATTCGCGGTCGAGGTGTGAGCTTCACCACCGCAGCTCCTCAGGATCGCGACGGTTCGAGGGGCACCGGGGTAGGCTCGGCAACCACATCACCGGGGAGGGCGCGATGAGCAACGGCAGGAACGACGAGCTTCGCGAGGAGCACGAGAGCCAGGACGAGCACCGTCAGGCGCTGCGCGACGAGGTCTTCGACGAGTCCGACGGCGGCGCCGCGGACTTCGGCTCACAGGACGAACGCCGCCACGAGGGTCGACCGAAGCCGTAGACGACGAGAGCGGATGCCGCGCGTGGCATCCGCTCTCGTCGTATGGACGGGACAAGGGATCAGAAGTCCCAGTCCTCGTCCTCCGTGTTGACGGCCTTGCCGATGACGTACGACGAGCCCGACCCCGAGAAGAAGTCGTGGTTCTCGTCGGCGTTCGGCGAGAGGGCCGAGAGGATGGCGGGGTTCACGTCGGTCACGGTCTTCGGGAACATCGGCTCGTAGCCGAGGTTCATGAGGGCCTTGTTCGCGTTGTAGTGCAGGAACTTCTTGACGTCCTCGGTCAGGCCGACGCCGTCGTAGAGATCCTGCGTGTACTGCACCTCGTTGTCGTAGAGCTCGTAGAGCAGCGAGAACGTGTAGTCCTTGATCTCCTCGCGCTCGGCCGGGCTGACGAGCTCGAGTCCGCGCTGGAACTTGTAGCCGATGTAGTACCCGTGCACGGCCTCGTCGCGGATGATGAGGCGGATCAGGTCTGCCGTGTTGGTGAGCTTCGCCCGCGACGACCAGTACATCGGCAGGTAGAAGCCCGAGTAGAACAGGAACGACTCGAGCAGCGTCGAGGCGACCTTGCGCTTGAGTGGCGAGTCGCCGCGGTAGTACTCCATGACGATCTCGGCCTTGCGCTGCAGGTTCGGGTTCTCGACCGACCACCGGAACGCGTCGTCGATCTCCTTCGTCGAGCACAGGGTCGAGAAGATCGACGAGTAGCTCTTCGCGTGCACCGACTCCATGAACGCGATGTTGGTGTACACCGCCTCCTCGTGCGGGGTCAGCGAGTCGGGGATGAGCGACACCGCGCCGACCGTGCCCTGGATGGTGTCGAGCAGCGTGAGCCCGGTGAACACGCGCATCGTGAGCTGCTGCTCGTCGGGGGTCAGCGTGTTCCACGACTGGATGTCGTTCGACAGCGGCACCTTCTCGGGCAGCCAGAAGTTGTTGACGAGGCGGTTCCAGACCTCGAGGTCCTTGTCGTCCTGGATGCGGTTCCAGTTGATCGCGTTGACGTGGCTGACGAGCTTGAGCTTGCCGCCGGTGTGCGCCGGGTCGTTCGCCGCTGCGTTGACCGGGTCGGTGAGGGTCATCCGTCTTGTCCTATTCCTGAAATCCCTGATCAGATCGTCAAAGCGTGCAGCTGACGCACATATCCAGCTCGGTGCCCTCGAGCGCCATCTGCCGCAGGCGGATGTAGTAGATCGTCTTGATCCCCTTCTTCCACGCGTAGATCTGGGCCTTGTTGATGTCGCGCGTCGTCGCGGTGTCCTTGAAGAACAGCGTGAGCGACAGGCCCTGGTCGACGTGCTGCGTCGCCGCGGCGTACGTGTCGATGACCTTCTCGTAGCCGATCTCGTACGCGTCCTGGTAGTACTCCAGGTTGTCGTTCGTCATGAACGCCGCCGGGTAGTAGACGCGGCCGAGCTTGCCTTCCTTGCGGATCTCGATCTTCGACGCGATCGGGTGGATCGACGCGGTCGAGTTGTTGATGTACGAGATCGAGCCGGTGGGCGGCACCGCCTGCAGGTTCTGGTTGTAGATGCCGTGCTCCTGGACGGATGCCTTGAGCTCGAGCCAGTCCTGCTGCGTCGGGATGTGCACGCCCGAGTCGGCGAACAGCTGCGTGACCTTCGCCGTCGCCGGCACCCACGCCTGCTCGGTGTACTTGTCGAAGAACTCGCCCGACGCGTACTTCGAGTCGGCGAAGCCGTCGAAGACCTCGCCGCGCTCGATCGAGATGCGGTTCGAGGCGCGCAGCGCGTGGAACAGCACCGTGTAGAAGTAGATGTTCGTGAAGTCGACGCCCTCTTCGGAGCCGTAGAAGATGCGCTCGCGGGCGAGGTAGCCGTGCAGGTTCATCTGGCCGAGGCCGATGGCGTGCGACTTGTCGTTGCCGTCCTCGATCGAACGCACCGAGGTGATGTGCGACTGGTTCGACACCGAGGTGAGGCCGCGGATCGCGGTCTCGACGGTCTTGCCGAAGTCGGGCGAGTCCATCGTGAGCGCGATGTTCAGCGAACCGAGGTTGCAGGAGATGTCCTTGCCGATCTCGGCGTACGAGAGGTCCTCGTTGTAGGTCGTCGGGGTGTTGACCTGGAGGATCTCCGAGCACAGGTTCGACATGTTGATGCGGCCCTTGATCGGGTTGGCCTTGTTCACCGTGTCCTCGAACACGATGTACGGGTATCCCGATTCGAACTGGATCTCGGCGAGCGTCTGGAAGAACTCGCGCGCGTTGATCTTCGTCTTCTTGATGGCGGGGTTGTCGACCATCTCGCGGTAGTGCTCGCTGATCGGCACGTCGCCGAACGGCTTGCCGTAGACGCGCTCGACGTCGTACGGCGAGAACAGGTACATGTCCTCGTTGTTCTTCGCGAGCTCGAACGTGATGTCGGGCACGACGACGCCGAGCGACAGCGTCTTGATGCGGATCTTCTCGTCTGCGTTCTCGCGCTTGGTGTCGAGGAACCGCATGATGTCGGGGTGGTGCGCCGACAGGTAGACCGCGCCGGCGCCCTGGCGTGCGCCGAGCTGGTTGGCGTACGAGAACGAGTCCTCGAGGAGCTTCATCACGGGGATGATGCCCGACGACTGGTTCTCGATCTGCTTGATCGGGGCGCCCGACTCGCGGATGTTCGAGAGCAGCAGTGCGACGCCGCCGCCGCGCTTCGACAGCTGCAGCGAGGAGTTGATGCCGCGCGAGATCGACTCCATGTTGTCTTCGATGCGCAACAGGAAGCACGAGACGAGTTCGCCGCGCTGCGCCTTGCCGGTGTTGAGGAACGTCGGCGTCGCCGGCTGGAAGCGACCGGCGATGATCTCCTCGACGAGGTCGATCGCGACCTGCTCGTCGCCCTGGGCGAGGCCCAGCGCGGTCATCACCACGCGGTCCTCGAAGCGCTCGAGGTACCGCTTGCCGTCGAAGGTCTTGAGCGTGTAGCTCGTGTAGTACTTGAACGCGCCGAGGAACGTCTCGAAGCGGAACTTCTTCGAGTACGCGAGGTCGTTGAGCTTCTGGATGAAGGCGAAGTCGTACTGCGCGAGCACCTCGGGCTCGTAGTACTCCTTCTCGACGAGGTAGTCGAGCCGCTCCTTCAGCGAGTGGAAGAAGACCGTGTTCTGGTTGACGTGCTGGAGGAAGTACTCGCGCGCCGCCTCCCGGTCCTTCTCGAACTGGATCTTCCCGTCGGCGTCGTACAGGTTCAGCATCGCGTTGAGCGAGTGGTAGTCCATCCCGCTGTTCGTGCGCGGTGCGTCCATGAGCGCTACGCCGTCAGTTGCTGCTGACTTGACCAAAATGCGTCCAATCCCTCGTCGACGGCGCGGACGTCGTCGGGTGTTCCGAATACTTCGAAGCGATACAGGTGCGGCACGCCCGTCTTCGCGGCGACGATGTCGCCGGCGAGGCAGTAGGCGGAGCCGAAATTCGTGTTGCCGGCGCTGATCACGCCGCGGATGAGCTGGCGGTTCTCGGGGTCGTTCAGGAACCGGATGACCTGCTTGGGGACGGCGCCCTTGCCGTCACCCCCGCCGTAGGTGGGGAGGACGAGCACGTAGGGCTCGTCGGCATGCAGCGGTTCCTCGCGCGCGTGGAGCGGAATCCGGGCGGCAGGGCGGCCGAGCTTCTCCATGAATCGTGCGGTGTTGCCCGAGATGCTCGAGAAGTAGACCAGGTTCGTCATGGCTCTCGTCCTCCGAGTGGTCGAGTCGGCGCGAAGCGCCGTATCGAGACCAGCCGTATCGAGACCTGGCGCTCAGGCGAGGCGGTCGGCCAGCTCGGCGATCTTGTCGGGCCGGAAGCCGGACCAGTGGTCTTCGTCGGTGATGACCACCGGCGCCTGCTGGTACCCGAGTTCCTTGACGTGCGCGAGCGCGTTCTCGTCGAGCGACAGGTCGAGCACCTCGTACTCGATGCCCTTGCTGTCGAGGGCGCGATAGGTGGCGTTGCACTGCACGCAGGAAGGCTTCGTGTAGACCGTGACCGTCATGTGATTCCCCTCGTCGTTTTGGCTCCTGGAGGAGCCGATCCCCCGGTGTTGCTGGTGTTGCATTTCGCTTCTTCAATACTACATCTTGTGTTCGCCGAAGAGAACGACCCCAAGATGATGTAGTTACATTCGTGTAGTTTTCCACCGGGTCATCCACAGTCCATCCCCAGCCGGATGCCCCGGTGATCGGCGGATTCCCGCCACCGGGGGCCGAGTTCTCCACACCCTCGAACAACTTCCGCGATCTCGGATGTGGATGGATTCCGGGCGTGTCGCGCACACGACCCCTTGGGGCGTGAACGGCTTCGGACCCCTACATATGGTGTTGTGCCAGCCATGCTGCCACCACCCACCGACATCGCCGGGCGCCGTTGCGCGTGTCGCCGAGCTGCGCTAGGCAAGGTGGCGAGCAGGCAGGGATCGGATCAACGGGGGACGTCATGAGCGAGTACGCCACCAGCGCCGACGGCACGCGCATCGCCTTCGACCGGGTGGGTTCCGGGCCGCCGGTGATCCTCGTCGACGGCGCCTTCCAGTTCCGGGCGTTCGACCCGGGCACGACCGAACTCCAGCACCTGCTCGCCGAGCGCGGATTCGAGGTCGTGCGCTACGACCGCCGCGGCCGCGGCGAGAGCCCGGCCGACCAGCCGATGACGCTGGAGCAGACGATCGCGGACCTGCGCGCGCTCATCGAGGTCCTCACCGAGGGTGCCGACGACGCGGTCGCCCTGTTCGGCAACTCGTCGGGCGGCTCGATCGCCCTGGCCGCCGCCGCGGCCGGCCTGCCGGTGTCGAAACTCGTGCTCTTCGAGGTGCCGCTCGACGACGAGCTCGGTACCGAGGGTGCCGAGTTCCTCGACGGCCTGCGTACCCGCATCGCGACCGGCGGCGGCGAGGAGGTCGTCGCGTTCTTCATGCGCGACATGCCGCCCGAGTGGGTCGAGGGCGCGAAGTCCGGAGGGGCTTGGCCCACGATGGCCGCGATCGCACCGAGCCTCGAACCCGACGCGGAGTCGCTCGCCTGGACGCAGTCCGCTCCCCGATCGGCGCTCTGGGCGGCCGTCACGGTGCCCGTGCTCGTGCTCGTGGGCGCGGAGACGCTCGAGGTGATGGGCCCGGCGGCCGAGTCGATGGTGGCGACGCTGCACCACGCCGAGCTCGCCGAGGTGCCGGCGATCGACCACCGATGGGACCCCCGCGCGCTCGCGCTCGAGATCGCCGAGTTCCTCATCGGGTGACGGCGACCCGTCCCGGCGAGGCGGCGATCGCGGATGCCGCGGCTGGGGCGACCGACCTCCGAGACGACCCGCGCAGGGCGACGAGGAGCAGCGCCGCCGAGATCATCGCCGGCAGCGGCGCGAAGCCGATCACGAGCGCGACCCCGACGCCGATGATCCCGGCCGGCACCGCGACGGCGACCGGAACCCGCGGCATCCGCGGCACCTGCGGCATCCGCATCCCGGCCGGCCGACGGATGCCGCCCTCCGCGCGGGCCGGCCCGCCCCCTGCCCGGACCCGGCCGCGGCCGCCGCCCCGACCCCGCTCGAACCGCGCGAACACCCGCACGAGCACCGCCGTCGCGAGCGCTGCGACGACCAGCCAGGCCGGCCGCGTCGCCCACCAGGCCTCGCTCAGCGGCTCGGGCAGGTCGAGCCCGACCGCGCCGTGCAGCACGAGCAGCATCCCGGCGAGCGCGACGAACGCCGGGAGGTGCCAGAGGTAGAGGGTCATCCCCCACTCGCCGAACCGCGCGACGAGGCGCGAGGGGCGAGGCCGCTCGGCCCACCGGCGAAGCGGCGCACGCACGAGCGAGAACAGCATGAGCTGCGCGACGCCGAGCACCACCAGGGCGAGGGTCGGCGGGTTGAGGTTCTCGAGGAGGTCGGGCGAGTACGGTCCGACCAGCGTGAGCGCCGCGAGGCCGACCAGCGCACCCACGCCCAGGCCGAAACGGGTGCGCCGCGCGAGCCGGTCGACGCTGCCGTCGGCGAGGAGGAACCCGAACTGCTGCACCAGCAGCCAGACGAAGAGCAGGTTGGCGAACCCGATGCCCTCGATGCCGGTCTGCAGGCGCACGAGGTCGACGCCGACGACCACCGCGACGAGTCCCGCGACCGTGGCGAGCGGCATCCGCTCGTGCAGCGCGACCATCAGCGGAACGAGCGCCGCGCACGCGAGGTACACCGCGAGGAACCAGAGCGGCTGGCCGATGCGGAACCCGGCGGTCGCGACGATCTCGGGCGCGACGCCCGCCGCGGCGAGCGCCGCGAGGGCCGCCGCGACGACGGCGACGAGCGCGATCGCGGGGCGCACGAGGCGTTCGAGCCTGCCCCGCACGAACGATGCGGCGGTCGCGCCCCTCGCGCGCTGCGACGTCCACGCCGACCAGCCCGCGTACCCGCCGATCACGAAGAAGAGCGGCATCACCTGCATGACCCAGGTGGCCGCGGCGAAGCCGCCCCAGCCGTCCATCGCGTTCTCGAGCACGGGCCCCGAGGGCCCGACGCTGACGCCGACCATCATGGCGTGCAGCACGAAGACGACGACGAGGCACGCCGCCCGGGCGGCATCGATGCCGGCGTCGCGCGACGAGCGGCGAGGCCCCGCCTGCGCGGCGCCGGGCATCGGGTCCGGCGCCGCCGCCGCGGCAGGTCGAACGCTGAGGATCGTCACGATCGGCTCCCTGCTGCGGGCGGCGTCTCCGCCCTGCCCGAGCAGGCTAGGAAGCCGGTTCCGGCCTGGGCATCACTCCGCCGAGCCGTTCCGCACCCCTACCCGGGTATGGGCGGGTGCGTCGCGCGACGCCGCGCCCCGGGCGGGCGGCGCCACTTCACGCCCCTGGACGCACCAGTCCCGCGTCGTACGCGAACACCACCGCGTGGACGCGGTCGCGCAGCGCGAGCTTCTGCAGGATCTTGCTCACGTGCGTCTTCACGGTCTGCTCGGCGATGAACAGGTCGGACGCGATCTCCTGGTTCGACCGCCCGCGCGCGACGAGCAGCAGCACCTCGCGTTCGCGGTCGGTCAGCGACGACAGCAGGTGCGTGTCCACGACCGGTGCCGGCTGCTGCCGGGCGACCTCCTCGATGAGGCGACGCGTCACGCTCGGCGCGAGCAGCGCTTCGCCGTCGGCGATCACGCGAACCGCGCGGGCCACCTCGTCGGGCAGGGCGTCCTTCAGCAGGAAGCCGCTCGCGCCCGCGCGGAGCGCGGCATGCACGTACTCGTCGATGTCGAACGTCGTGAGCATGAGCACCCTCGGCACGTAGTCGCTCGACCGCGGCGGCACCTGCAGCGCCGCGGTCGCGTCGATGCCGTTCATGCCCGGCATGCGCACGTCCATCACGACGACGTCGGGCCGCAGCTGGTGCGCGAGCGCGACGGCCTCGGCGCCGTCGGCCGCCTGGCCGACGACGCTGATGCCGTCCTGCGCGTCGAGCACGGCCGCGAATCCGGCACGGACCATGGCCTGGTCGTCGGCGATGAGCACGGTGATCGTCACGGATGTCCCTTCATCGGCGGTCGCCGATCCATCATCGGATGCCCCTCCACGCGGTCGCTCACGCTCCCGGTCCGGATGCCCCGGCCCCAGCGGTCACCGGCAGCACGGCGTGCACCCGGAATCCGCCCTCGGGGCGAGGCCCCGTCTCGATGGTGCCACCGACGAGGCGGGCGCGCTCGCGCATCCCGATGATGCCGTGCCCGGGCACGCCGACCGGCCCGGCCGGGCCCTGCGGGCCCGGGGCGGCGGAATCCGTCACGGGCTGCGTGCCCGCTGCCTGTCGCTCGGCGGCGGCATCCGCCTCGCCGTTCACGACCGTGACGACCACCGCCGAACCGGCATCGCCGACCGTCACCGTCGTCGGTGCGCCCGGCGCGTGCCGCAGCACGTTGCTGAGCGCCTCCTGCAGGATGCGGTACGCGGCCTGCCCGACCACCGTTCCGCCCGGCAGCGCCTCGTCGATGCGGGCCGTGATCGGCAATCCCGTCTGGCGAACCGTCGCGACGAGCGCATCGAGGTCGTCGAAGCCCGGCTGGGGCGCGGTCTCGGGCTCGCCGTCGGGGTCGCGCAGCACCGCGAGCAGTTCGCGCATCTCGGCCATCGCATCGCGAGCCGACTGGGCGATCTCACGGAACTCGGCCGCGACGGGCTCGTCGAGCCCCGCGAGCCGGTACGGCGCGCTCGTCGCCTGCACCTGGATCACCGACATCCGGTGCGCGACGACGTCGTGCAGGTCACGCGCGATGCGCGTGCGCTCCTCGGCGATGAGCCGGTGTTCGCGTTCCTCGGCGCCGTGCCGGCGCTCCACGTCGATCGCCGCCGAGAACCGGCGCCGCGCCACGTCGGCGGCGAGGCCCAGCCCGATGAAGAACGCCGTGATCGACGCGCTCGTGACGAGGTTCGCGACGACGCCGTCGGGCGTCGCCCCCCGGTCCGGGAGCAGCGACGACGCCAGGGCGATCAGCAGTCCGCCGAGCGCCGACGTCACCGCCGCCGCGGCGTGCCCGCGAGCCGCGAGCACGCCGCCGGCGAGCGCGTAGATCAGCATCTGCGGCACCGACAGCGGCCACGGCGCCCCGGGCGGTGCGGCTCCGAAGAGGCCGAACAGCACCTGGCCGGCGAGCAGCATCGCGACGCCCGCCCACGGCCAGCGCAGCGCGATCGGCAGGCTGCCGACCTGCAACAGGCCGATGCCGAACGCGATCGCGACGTGCACGCCGTAGATCGCGGTGTCGATGGGCACGGACACGGCGAAGAGCACGACCGCGGCGAACGAGACGCCGAACCAGGTCAGCACCTGCTCGGGCCAGGCATCCGTCTCCATGAGGCGGGGCCGGCGACCCGGCGGGCGCGAGGCCCACCCACGCGAACCGGACCCCGTGGAGCGAGCTCGACCCGCCGCCGTGACGGCTCCGGGTTCGGGCGGCAGCGGCGGTTCTGGCGGCAGCGGCGGCTCCGGCGGCAGCGGCGGCTCCGGCGGTTCGGGCGTGGTGCTGGCGATCATGGCCTCCACCCTTCCGATCGCTCGTGGCCGACGCATCCCCCGGTGGAGCGGTTCACGCCCCCTACCCCGGTACGGGCCCGTCTCGGGGTCGCGGTCGGGGTCGGCGTCGCGTCAGCCCTTGGCGGCCTTCGCCGCCGCCTTCGCGGCCTGCTTCGTGGCTCGCACCCTGGCGAGCGACTCCGGGCTCGTGATGTCGGCGACCGAACGGAACGACCCGTCCTCGCCGTACGCCCCGGCCGCCTCGCGCCACCCGGCGGCCTCGAGGCCGCACTGCTTGCCGAGCAGGGCGAGGAAGATCTTCGCCTTCTGCTCGCCGAAGCCGGGCAGGGCGAGCAGTCGCCGCAGCACCTCCGGGCCGGTTGGGTCGCCCTGCGTCCAGATGGCGGATGCGTCCCCGCCCCAGTCGTCGCGCACCGCGGCGGCGAGCGCCTGCACGCGCCCGGCCATCGAGCCCGGGTAGCGGTGCACCGCGGGCGTGCGGCGGAACAGTTCGACGAACTCCTCGGGATCGGCGGCGGCGATCGTCGCCGGGTCGATCGAGCCGAGGCGTTCGCGGATCTTCTCCGGCCCGGCGAACGCGGTCTCCATCGCGACCTGCTGATCGAGCAGCATGCCCGTGAGCAGGGCGAACGCGTCGGTGCTCAGGAGCTCGTCGGCGCCGACGTCCCCCGTGATGTGCAGTGCCATGCCGACCATCCTCCCACCGCTCGCCGAAGCGCTCCACCCGCCCCCCGCCCCATTCGGAACCACGGACCCGCGTCGCGTGCGGGTTTCTCCCACGCGTGCGAGATACAAGACGCACGCATGGGACGAAGTCGCACGCGCAGAGCGAAGTCGCACGCGCAGGGACATCGGATGCACGCGCGAGCGCGCGAATGATGTGTACGCATCGGCAGTGGCGAGCATCGATCGATCGGCACAGACTGACCGGGGACGGTCGCAGGGCGGCGGCCGCCGAAACGGAGGGTCAGACCATGGACTGGAAGATCGAGCTCATCTTCGTTCCCGTGACCGATGTCGATCGGGCGAAGGAGTTCTACATCTCGATCGGGTTCAACGCCGACTACGACCAGAAGGTGACCGACGACCTCCGGTTCGTCCAGCTCACGCCGCCGGGGTCGGCCTGCTCGATCGCCATCGGCACGGGCCTCGGCAGCGAGATCGCCCCCGGCACCCTCGACAACATCCAGGTGGTCGTCGCGGATGCGGACCAGGCGCTCGAAGACCTTCGAGCGCTCGGCGTCGACGCGCAGGGCGTCGACGAGCAGGCATGGGGACGCTTCGTCAGCTTCGTCGACCCCGACGGGAACCGCTGGACCCTGCAACAGCTGCCGTCGTACGACTGACCTCCGGCATACGACTGACCTCCGCGGTCGACGCTCGCACCATCAAGGTCGGCACGCGCATCGGCGGGTTCTCGGCCTGCTCGTCGCCGAGCAGGGTGAGCACGGTCGACATCGCGTCGCGCCCGAGCTGGTCGAAGTCCTGCCGCACGGTCGTCAGGGGCGGCGAGAAGTGCTCGGCCTCGGGGATGTCGTCGAACGCGACGATGCTCACGTCCTCGGGGACGCGCCGGCCCGCGTCGGCGAGCGCATGGATCACCCCGAGCGCCATCTGGTCGTTCGCGACGAACACCGCCGTGCTCGAGGCATCCGTCGCCAGTCGCGCACCCAGCCGGTAGCCGCTCGCCGGAGTCCAGTCGCCGATGAGCGGCTCGACCGCGTCGAGCCCGTTCGCGGCGAGCACGTCGCGCCAGCCCCGGTCGCGTTCGGAGGCGTCCAGCGAGTCGGTCGGCCCCGCGAGGTGCCGGATGTCCCGGTGTCCGAGTTCCACGAGGTGCGACACCGCGCGGCGGGCGCCCTCGAACTGGTCGATCGTCACGCGGTGCGCGATCGCCGCGCCCTGCGACGCCACCGCGACGAGGGGGACTCCCAGCTCGACGCCCTGCACCGCCTCGAGCGCCGAACGGTGCGCGGCGACGAGCACCACGGCCTCGACGTTCTGCCGCACGAGCATCTCGGCCGCGGCCCGCAGCGAGGCCGGGTCGGTCTCGAGCATCGACGACATGATGACGGCGTACCTGGCCTCGCGGGCGGCCTCGTTGAAGTGCAGCGCCGTCGACGACGGACCGAAGTCGGGGGCCCCGGTGGTGATCAGCCCGATCGTGCGGGAGCGCCGGGTGACGAGCGCCCTCGCGGCCTGCGACGGCACGTACCGCAGTTGCGTGATCGCGCGCTCGACCCGGTCGCGGGTGGCCGGGCGCACGTTCGGCAGGTCGTTGAGCACGCGCGAGACCGTCTGGTGGGACACGCCCGCCAGTCGTGCCACGTCGAAGATCGTCGCGGCGCGCGCCTTCTCTGCTTCACTCACCGGTTCCGTCGGCTCCCTGCCCGGCGCGATCGCGCGCTCACTGTGCCTTCATTATGGGCGACGCGTTCACCGCCGCCTCGCGGTGAGCACCTTCTGCAGGATGATGAAGACCAGCAGCAGCACGCCGATGAAGATCTTCGTCCACCACGACGACAGCGTGCCCTCGAACGTGATGATCGTCTGGATCACGCCGAGCACGAGGACGCCGAGCACCGACCCCAGCACGAATCCGTAGCCCCCGGTCAGCAGCGTGCCGCCGATCACGACGGCCGCGATGGCGTCGAGTTCGGTGCCGATGGCGGTGAGCGGATACCCCGACAGCGTGTAGAAGGTGAACAGCACCCCGGCGAGACCCGAGCAGAACCCGCTGACGACGTAGACGAGCACCTTCGTGCGGGCGACCGGCAGGCCCATGAGCATGCCCGACTGCTCGCTGCCGCCGAGCGCGTAGACCGTGCGGCCGAACCGCGTGCGGTGCAGCACCCACACGGCCGCGGCGACGACCACCAGCGCGATGATCACGCTCGGGGTGATCGACATGCCGCCGCCGAGCGGGATGCGGGTGACGGCGAGCTGGATGAACGTCGGGTCGGCGATCGAGATCGACGACTGGCTGATCACGTAGCAGAGCCCGCGGGCGAGGAACATCGCGGCGAGTGTCGCGATGAACGGTTGCACTTGGAACACGTGGATCATGAGCCCGACGAGCAGTCCCAGCACGCTGGTCAGCACGAGGATGAGCGGGATCACGGCTCCCGGGGACCAGCCCGACTGCAGCAGGCTCGCCGCGATCATGCCGCTGAGGGCCACGACCGCGCCGACCGACAGGTCGATGCCGCCCGTGAGGATGACGAAGGTCATGCCGACCGCGAGCACGATGAGGTACGCGTTGTCGACGAGCAGGTTCAGGAACACCTGGCCGGAGAAGAACCCGCGGTAGCGGATGCCGCCGATCACGAACACGGCGACGAACAGCAGCGCGGTGACCATCACCGGGCCGTACTTCGGGCTCGTGACGAGGCCGAGCAGGCCGCGGACGCGTCCCTGGCGGGTTCCGGGTGCGGAAGGCGGGGCGGTGAGGGTGGTCATGATGCAGCGGCTCCCTTCCCGGCGCGCACGGCGAGGCTTCGTCGGAACGACGCGAGCGCGGCGTTCGTGGTCGGCGACTGCAGCAGGCAGACGATGATGACGACCGCGGCCTTGAACACCATGGTCGCGATCGGCGGGATGCCGACCGTGTAGACGGTGGTGACGAGGGTCTGGATCACGAGCGCACCGACCAGGGTCCCGGTGAGCGAGTACCGGCCGCCCGCGAGCGACGTGCCGCCGATCACGACCGCGAGGATCGCGTCGAGCTCGATGAACAGTCCCGTGTTGTTCGCATCCGCGGCCGCCGTGTTGGCGGTCAGGATGAGCCCGGCGATCGCCGCGCACACGGCGCAGAACGTGTACACGGTGAACAGCAGCCCGCGCGCGCGGACACCGGCCTGCCGGCTCGCCTCCGGGTTGATGCCGACCGACTCGATCAGCATGCCGAGCGCGGTGCGCCGCGTGATCAGCGCCGCCGCGGCGAAGATGACCGCCGCGATGATCGTCGCGATCGGCAGTCCCAGCCAGAACCCGGAGCCGAACGCCTTGAACGGCGGACTGTTCACGGTGAGGATCTGCCCCTCGGTGATGAGCATCGCGACGCCCCGGCCGGCGGTCATCAGGATGAGGGTCGCGATGATCGGCTGGATCCCGATGACGGCGACCAGGAAC
Source organism: Agromyces sp. LHK192 (assembly GCF_004006235.1). NCBI lineage: Bacteria > Bacillati > Actinomycetota > Actinomycetes > Micrococcales > Microbacteriaceae > Agromyces > Agromyces sp. LHK192. Next base: position 742,073 of record NZ_CP034753.1, on the reverse strand, counting down.
CCGTTCCACACGCCGAGCACGAGCGAGATCGCGATCGCCACCGTCACCGCGACGGCGACGGTCGCGATGCTGCCGGGCGTCGGCGAACCGAGGATGATCGCGCACGCGACCGCCCCCGAGATCGCGGCGACCGCGCCGACGGAGAGGTCGATGCCGCGCGTGGCGATGACGAGCGTCATGCCGACCGCGATGATCAGCGTCGGCGCGCCGTTGCGCAGGATGTCGATCAGGCTGCCGAACAGGTGCCCGTCGCGGACGGTGATCGAGAAGAATCCGGGGAACGCGATCAGGTTGATCGCGAACAGGACGAGCAGCATGACGATCGGCCAGAACAGCCGGCTCGCCACCATGCGGGCGATGATGGCGCTCATCGGATGCCTCCGGTCGGGGTCGTGGGTTCGGTGACGTCGGCGCCGGATGCCTCGGCGGCGGGGTCGGGCGCGGCGGCCGAGGCATCCGGCTCGTCGGAACCCTCCGCGATCAACGCCATGAGGGTGTCGACGGTGAGGTCGTCGTTCACGAGGTCGGCGACCATCTGCCGGTCGCGCATGACGGCGACGCGGTGGCTGAGGCGCAGTACCTCCTCGAGCTCGGCCGAGATGTAGACGACGGCCATGCCGTTCTCGGCGAGGTCGAACACGAGCTTCTGGATCTCGGCCTTCGCGCCGATGTCGATGCCGCGCGTCGGCTCGTCGAGGATCAGCAGCCTGGGCGCGACGGCAAGCCAGCGGGCCAGCAGCACCTTCTGCTGATTGCCGCCCGACAGGTTGCGCACCAGGGCGTCGGGATTGCCCGGGCGGATGTTCAACGCCTGGATGTAGCTCTGCGCGAGCTCCTCGCGGCGCTTGCGCGGCAGCGGGCGGAACCACCCGCGGTCGGCCTGGAGCGCGAGCACGATGTTGTCGCGTACCGTCAGGTCGCCGACGATCCCCTCGTCGCGGCGGTTCTCCGAGGAGTACGCGATGCGGCGCTTGATCGCCTGACGGGGCGTGCGCAGCCTCGTCTCCGAACCGCTCAGGGCGAGCCGACCCGAATCGGGGCGGTCGATGCCGCCGAGGAGCCGGGCGAGTTCGGTGCGACCGGATCCGAGCAGGCCCGCGAGGCCGACGACCTCGCCCTCCGCGATCGACAGGTCGACCGGCGCGAGCGCGCCCTTGCGGCCGACGCCGTTCGCGGCGAGGAAGACGTCGGCGGCGCCCGAGGCATCCGTATCGGCGGCGTGGGTGCGGCGCTCCAGGTCGTCGAGCGACGCGAGCTCCTTGCCGATCATCTTCTGGACGAGGTCGATCCGCAGGAGCTCCTCGGTCTTGTACTCGCCGACGAGCTTGCCGTTGCGGAACACCGTCAGGCGATCGGCGATCTCGTACACCTGATCGAGGAAGTGCGAGACGAAGAGGATCGCGACGCCCCGCTCCTTCAGCGCCCGGATGACCCGGAACAGCTCGGCGACCTCGTCGACGTCGAGCGAGCTCGTCGGCTCGTCGAGGATCAGGACCTTCGCGTCGACGACCATCGCCCGGGCGATCGCGACGAGCTGCTGGATCGCCAGCGAGTGGTCGCCGAGCAGCGACGAAGGGTCGATCTCGAGGTTCAGCCGCTCGAGCTGCTCGGCGGCCTGCCGTCGCGTTCGACGCCAGTCGATCGAGCCGAACCGGCGCGGCTCGCGGCCCAGCATGATGTTCTCGGCGACCGTGAGGTTGGCCAGGAGGTTGACCTCCTGGTACACCGTCGAGATGCCCGCGGCCTGCGCCTGCGCCGGGCCTGCGAAGCTCACCTGGTCGCCCGACAGCGTGACCGTGCCGGAGTCGATCTGGTAGACGCCCGTCAACGCCTTGATCAGCGTCGACTTGCCGGCGCCGTTCTCGCCCATGAGCGAGTGCACCTCGCCCGGGAACATCCGGAAGTCGACGCCGTCGAGCGCCTTGACGCCCGGGAATTCGATCGAGATGTCGCGCATCTCGACGACGGGTGCGGGGTCGGTCATGTGTGTCTCTCCGTCGAGTCCGGTGGGTGCGGGGTGCGGTCGTACGGTGTCGCCGAGCCGGTGGTCGAGTAGCGGCGAAGCCGCGTATCGAGACCCCGTCCTCACATGCTCCCAGAGCACGTCACGAGGTCTCGATACGCTGCGCTACTCGACCGACGGCGAGCGGATCAGTACTGGCGGTCGGGCAGGGCCTCGATCGCCTGCTCCTGCGTGAAGGTCGTCTCCTCGGTGATGATCCGCTTCTCGACCTCCCCGCCGTCGTTGAGCGTCTCGATGATCTCCACGAGCTGCTTGCCCAGGAGCGGCGAGCACTCGACGATGAAGTTGATCTTGCCGTCGGCGAGCGCCTGCATGCCGTCCTTGACGGCATCGACCGTGACGATCTTGATGTCCTGGCCGGGCACGAGGCCTGCCGCCTCGATCGCCTCGATCGCGCCGAGACCCATGTCGTCGTTGTGCGCGTACACGAGGTCGATGTCGGGGTTCGCCTTCAGCATCGCCTCCATGACCTGCTTGCCGCCGGCGCGCGTGAAGTCACCCGTCTGGCTGGCGATGACCTCGAGGTTGTCGTTCTCGGCGATCACCTCGGCGAACCCTTCGGCGCGGTCGATCGCCGGAGCGGCACCGGTCGTGCCCTCGAGCTGCACGATGTTGACCGGCTCGGTCGCGTCGGCGTACTCGTCGAGAACCCACTGCCCGGCCTTCTTGCCCTCCTCGATGAAGTCGGAGCCGAGGAACGAGACATAGAGCGACTCGTCCTTCGAGTCGACGGCGCGGTCCGTCAGGATCACGGGGATGCCCGCGGCCTTCGCCTCGTTCAACACGGCGTCCCATCCGGTCTCAACGACCGGCGAGAAGGCGATGTAGTCGACCTGCTGCTGGATGTACGAGCGGATCGCCTTGATCTGGTTCTCCTGCTTCTGCTGCGCGTCGGAGAACTTGAGCTCGATGCCGGCCTCCTCGAAGGACGACTGGATGTCCTTCGTGTTCGCGGTGCGCCAGCCCGACTCGGCGCCGACCTGGGCGAAGCCGACGACGAGATCTTCGATGGCCTTGGGACCCTCGGCCGCGCTGCCGCCGCCGTCACCGCCGGCACAGCCGGCGAGGCCCAACAGCAGGGCGCCGGCGGCGGCGAGTCCGATGAGCTTCTTCTTCATCAGGTGAACCTCCTTGTTCTGGGGCCGGCGGGTCTGCGTCGCTGCGAGTCTGGTGCGCCGGGCGGCCGGGTCGTTCGGGCCGCAGTCGAGATGTTAGCGCTCACTTGTGAGCGCTAACAAGACCTCTCTTCATAACGGAACGGTCACGGATGCCGCGCCGATGTGAGCGCTCACGAAAACCGGCGCCTTCGCTCGCGTGCGGGTTCGTCGCTCGCGTGCGGGTTCGTCGCTCGCGTGCGGGTTCGTCGCTCGCGTGCGGGTTCGTCGCTCGCGTGCGGGTTCGTCGCTCGCGTGCGAGTTCCATGACGCACCCGCGGGAGAAACCCGCACGCGGAGAGTGGGAGTCACCGCTGGGGCACGCCGGCGGCGCGAAGGCGTGCCGCGAATCCGGCCGGGTCGTGCAGCGTCGACCAGCCCCAGCGGACGACGCCGAACCCGAGGCGACGGAGCGCGTCCTCCCGCTGCTTCTCGCGGAAGACGACGCTCCCGGCATCGCGGCCCGAGATCGCGCGACTTCTCGTGTACTTCAGCCTCCCGTCGAATTCGCCGATGCGCCGCAAGCGGCGCCAGAGGAAGTCCACGACGGCCGCACCGTCGAAGACCTCCTCGAAGCGCACCTGCAGTTCGGGCGCTTCGAAGCCGAGCTCGTGGATGACGACCCGACTGAGCGACTCCCCCGCATTCTCGGCGAGGGGATCGGCGAAGGCGACGGATGCCTCGGCGCGCCGGCGTCCGCGTCGCCTGCCGAGGCACTCGATCTCGGCGTACACGCGTGCCCTCATCGGTGCTGCGGCATCCATCGCGTCGAATGGTTCGCGGGGGCGTCGTCCGCCTCCCGCCCCGAGCACCGCCGCGCGGAGGGCGGCATCGAGCATCGGCACGCTCCACCGCCAGGATTGCGTCGTCGCGACGTCGGCGAGGGTTCGCGTCAGCGAGGTGACCGCGACGCCGTCGACCAGCTCCACCTCGGGCTCCGGGCCGACTCGTCGAACCGATCTCCGTCCGCCGGATCGACCACCCGTGGCCCCGGCGAAGAAGGTCTCGATCGCCTCGGGCCAAGGCACCGCCGCCGGAAGCCGGTGCATCGCCGCGGCCGCCCGATGGGAGACGACGAGCGGCCCGTCCGCTTGGAGGGACTCCGCATGGATCCGCATGCGGAATCGCTCGTCGGGCCCTGCGGCTTCCCAGGCCGCGCGAGGTGCGTAGACCCCTCGGCGAACGCGTGCGAGCGCGCCGTCTCGAGTCATCCGCTGGATCGAGGTCGGCGCCCATCCGACCTCGACGAGTCGCCGAGCGGTGACGAGACCCGCCGGATGCCCCGCGGCGAGTGCTCGGAGTTCGTCGTCCATCCCGCGAGTCTCCGCTCGGTGCACCCGCTCGAGGACACGCGGCATCCGAAGCGCCAGTACCTCCCGTCGTTCACCCGATGTGGAGGAGCAGACGGCGAATGCGTGCGGGTTCGGCCCACGCGTGCGCCGAGTAGAGCGCACGTGCGGGAGCAACCCGCACGCGCAGGGCAAACCCGCACGCGCAGGCGCACCCGGTCCAGACCCTGCGCTGACTCAGCGCTCGAAGCGCGGCGGGGCGGTCGAGGCGCGCACGACGAGTTCGGGCACGCGCTCCACGCGGTCCGGAGCGCTCGGCTCGTCGCGGAGCACGTCCAGCACGGTCGCCATGATGTCGCGGCCGAGGCCGTCGAAATCCTGGCGCAGCGTGGTCAGCGGCGGGGCGAAGTACGCCGATTCCGGGATGTCGTCGAAGCCGATCACGCTGAGGCTCGCCGGAACGTCGACGCCGCCATCCCGGCAGGCGGCGAGCAGGCCGATCGACATCTGGTCGTTGCCGACGAAGACGGCGGTCGCGGAGGCATCCGTCAGCAGCTCCACGCCGGCCGCGTGACCGGATGCCGCCAGCCAGTCGCCGGCGATCGGCTCGCGCACCTCGAGCCCGTGCGCCCGGAGCGCGTCGGCCCAGCCGCGCCGGCGCTCGGCCGCGTCCATCGAGTCGGCCGGGCCGGCGACATGCCGGATCTCGCGGTGACCGAGCCCGATGAGGTGCTCGGTCGCGCGCACGGCTCCGGCGTACTGGTCGATCGAGACGCGGTGCATGCCGGGTTCGTCCTCCGAGGCGACCGCGATGATGGGCACGCCCGCGTCGATGCCTCGGGCGATCTCGGCGCCGTCGCGTTCGCCCGAGATGACGACGATCGCCTCCACCCGCTGCCCGACGAGCCGGTGCACGACCTGGGCGAGCCCGTCGGCATCGACCTCGCGCATGCTGACCTGGCTGACGGTGTATCCCGCGTCGCGCGCGGCCTCGTTGAAGCCGAGCGCCGCGTTCGACGGCCCGTAGTCGGGTCGCCCGGCCTGGATGAGGCCGATCTGGCCCGACCTGCGCTTCGCCATCGCCCGCGCGGTCGGCGACGGCGTGTAGTTGAGTTCCGCGATGACGGCACGTACGCGCTCGCGCGTCGCGCTCGACACCCCGCCCTGGTCGTTGAGCACGCGCGAGACGGTCATGTGGGAGACGCCGGCCGCCCGCGCGACGTCGAACATCGTCGGCACGGATCCCCCGGACCCACCGGATGCCCCGGGAGACACGGATGCCCCAGGAGACGCGGATCCCCCGGGCGACGCGGATCCCCCGGGCGACGCGGACCCCCCGGCCCGCGTCGCCGCGGGGCTCGGGGCATCCGTCTCGCTCATCGGATCAGTCTCACAGACGAATCGCGCCGCTCGGTCCGTCGGCCGGCAGCCCGCTCAGAGCCCCTGCGCGAGGCGGTAGTACGCCTGGTTCCAGCGCACCTCGTCCTTGAATCCGCGGATCGTGGTGTCCTCGTCGATGACGAGGAGCTCGACGCCGGCCATCTCCGCGAAGTCGCGGAACACGTCGATGCCGACGGCCGTCGACATGACGGTGTGGTGCGCGGCGCCCGCGGTCAGCCACGCGGCGGCACTCGTCTGGAAGTCCGGCGCCGGCTTCCAGATGGCCCGGCCGACGGGGAGCTTCGGCAGCGCCTCGCGCGCCGCGACGTTCTCGACGACGTTCGCGGTCAGGCGGAAGCGGTCCCGCATGTCGCTCATCGCGACGACGACGGCGGGACCGGGGTCGGCCGTGAAGACCAGGCGCACCGGGTCGTCCTTGCCGCCGATGCCGAGGGGGTGGATCTCGAGCGACGGCTTGGCGGTCGTGATCGACGGCGCGACCTCGAGCATGTGGGCGCCGAGGATGACCTCGTCGCCAGGCGTCATGTCGTAGGTGTAGTCCTCCATGAGGGTCGCCCCGCCGGGGAGGCCGGCACCCATGACGTTGGCGATGCGCACGAGCACCGCGGTCTTCCAGTCGCCCTCGGCGCCGAAGCCGTAGCCCTCCGCCATGAGGCGCTGCACCGCGAGGCCCGGCAACTGCTTGAGCGCCCCCAGGTCCTCGAACGACGTGGTGAAGGCACCGAAACCGCCCTCCTCGAGGAACGAGCGCAGGCCGATCTCGATCGCCGCGCCGTCCCGGAGCGACTGGTGCCGGTCGCCGCCGCGGCGAAGTTCGGGCACCACGTCGTACTCATCCTCGTACAGCGCGACCAGCTCGTCGATCTCGGCGTCGGATGCGGCGGCCACCGCGTCGGCGAGCTCGTTCACGCCCCACGTGTTGACCTGCACGCCGAACCGCAGCTCGGCCTCGGTCTTGTCGCCCTCGGTCACGGCGACGAAGCGCATGTTGTCGCCGAAGCGTGCAAGCTTGAGGTCACGCGAGGCCGCGAGGCCCGCGGCCGCGCGCTGCCAGGTCCCGAGCTCGCGCTGCACGCGCGGATCGGTCGCGTGGCCGACGATCGTCTTGCGCGGCACGCCGAGCCGGGTCTGGATGTACCCGAACTCGCGGTCGCCGTGCGCCGCCTGGTTCAGGTTCATGAAGTCGAAGTCGATGTCTGCCCAGGGCAGCTCGACGTTCGCCTGCGTGTGCAGGTGCGCGAGCGGCTTCTGGAGTGCGTCGAGGCCCGAGATCCACATCTTCGCGGGGCTGAACGTGTGCATCCACGCGACGAGGCCGATCACGTTGGGCGCGGCGTTCGCCTCGAGCACGACCTTCTTGATCGCGGCGGAGTCGGTGAGGACGGGCAGCCACACGATCTTGACCGGGACGTCGGATGCGTCGTCGAGCGTCGCGGCGATCTGTTCGGACTGCTTCGCGACCTGTGCGAGCGTCTCGGGGCCGTACAGGTGCTGGCTTCCGGTGAGGAACCAGACCTCGTACTGGTCGAGCGAGGTGGTGAGCGGGGTGCGGGTCATGGTGTGTCCTTCTTCTGGTCGGGTGGTCGTCAGAGCGCGGCGACGGCGGATGCCTCGGCGGCGAGCCCTGCCCGGTAGCGGTCGAGGTAGGCGGCGAAGCCGGCGACATCCGTCGGGTCGGGTGCGGCGGTGTCGACGGCGGCGTTCGCGAACACGCGCTCGTCGAGGTATCCGCCGAGATCGGTCCGGTCCGCATGCGAGAGGTACGCGGCGAGCACCGCGATGCCCCATGCGCCGCCCTCCGAGGCGGTCTCGCCGACCGCGACCGGTGCGTCGAGCGCGCCGGCGAGGAACCGCTGCGCGACGCCGGCGGTGCGGAAGATGCCACCGTGCGCGAACATGCGGTCGATCTCGACGCCCTCCTGCGCGAGCACGCGCATGCCGAGCGCGAGCGTGCCGTACACGCCGTAGATGTGGGCGCGCATCAGGTTCGCGAGGGACAGCCTGCTGTCGGGGGTGCGGATCACCATCGGCCGGCCCTCGTCGAGGCCGGCGATCGGCTCGCCGGCGAGGTGGTTGTAGGCCAGCACGCCGCCCGCGTCGGGTTCGCCCGCGAGCGCCTCGCGGAACAGCGCGCCGAACACGGCGTCGCCGTCGACGCTCGCGCCGATCGCCGATGCGAACTGCGAGAAGACGCCCGCCCACGCCGCGAGCTCGGATGCCCCGTTGTTGCAGTGCACCATGGCGACCGGGTCGCCCGCGGGCGTGGTGACGAGGTCGAGCTCGTCGTGCGCCGCAGCGAGCGGGCCCTCGAGCACGACCATCGCGAAGATGCTCGTGCCGGCGCTGACGTTGCCGGTGCGCGGCGCGACCGCGTTGGTCGCCACCATGCCGGTGCCCGCGTCGCCCTCGGGCGGGCAGAATGGAATGCCGGCGCGCAGCGCCCCCGACGGGTCGAGGAGCGCCGCGCCCTCGTCGGTGAGCTCGCCGGCGACGCGGCCGGCGGGCAGCACCTCGGGCAGGAGGCTCAGGAGCGGCTTCGGCAGCGTCGTGCCCGCGGCGATGCCGTCGTAGAGGCCGACGAGCCGTTCGTCGTAGCCGCCCGTGGCGGAGTCGATCGGGAACATGCCCGAGGCGTCGCCGACGCCGAGCACGTTGCGGCCGGTGAGCTTCCAGTGCACGTAACCGGCCAGGGTGGTGAAGGCGTCGACGCTCGGCACGTGCGGCTCGGCGTCGAGCACGGCCTGGTGCAGGTGCGCGATCGACCAGCGCAGCGGGATGTTGACCCCGAACAACTCGCTGAGCTGCGCCGAGGCCGCGCCCGTCGACGTGTTCCGCCAGGTACGGAACGGCACGAGCAGTTCGCCGGCGGCGTCGAAGGCGAGGTATCCGTGCATCATGGCGGAGACGCCGATCGCGCCCACCGTCTCGAGGGCGACGCCGTACTGGTCGCGCACGTCGGTCGCGAGGTCGGCGAACGCTGCCCGGAGGCCCGACCAGACGTCGTCGAGCGCGTACGTCCAGACGCGGTCCTCGTAGCGGTTCTCCCACTCGTGGCTGCCGACCGCGAGCACGACGGCGGGGTCGTCGGCGTCGACGAGGCACGCCTTGATGCGGGTCGAGCCGAGCTCGATGCCGAGGGCGGTGCGGGCCGCCCGGATCGTGTCGGCGCGGCCTGCCGTGGCCGGGTCGGCGGCTGGCGCGGCGGCGGAACCGGCTTCGGGGGTGTCGGGGGTGTCGGTGCGGTCGCTCATCGTCGGGCGTCTCCACTCTGTCCGTAGACGTTCTGGTATCGCGCATACAGCGCGTCGATCTGCTCCTGCGGGATCGGGATCAGCGGCCCGGCCTCGCGCGCGAGGTGGACGGTTCGCGCCACGTCCTCGACCATGACCGCGGCCTTCACCGCGTCCTTCGCGTCGACGCCGATCGTGAACGGGCCGTGGTTCTGCATGAGCACCGCGCGCGAGCGGTGGCCGTCGAGCGTCTCGACGATGCCGCGGCCGATCGAGTCGTCCCCGATGATCGCGAACGGACCGATCGGGATGGGCCCGCCGAACTCGTCGGCCATCGCCGTGATCACGCAGGGGATCTCCTCGCCACGTGCGGCCCACGCGACGGCGTACGTCGAGTGCGTATGCACCACGCCGCCGACCCACGGCATGTTCCGGTACACGTAGGCGTGCGCCGCCGTGTCGCTCGACGGGCTTCGCTCGGAACCCGGCGTGCCCGGGATCGCGTTGCCGTCGAGGTCGCAGAGGATCATGTTCTCGGGAGCCAGGTCGTCGTACGACACCCCCGACGGCTTGATCACGAAGAGGTCGGTGCCGGGCACCCGGCCCGAGACGTTGCCGCCCGTCCAGACGACCAGGCCGTAGCGGGTCAGTTCGCCGTGCAGCCGGGCGACGTCCGCGCGCACCTGCGCGATCGCGGCGTCGACCTCGGGTGCGAAGGCAGGGGCGGCGGGCTGCATCGGATGACTCCCTCGTCGGGTGGTTCGTACGCGGAAACGTTAGCGCTAACGCAGCAACGTTAGCGCTAACGCAGCGGTTTGCCAACCGCGCCCCTTCCTGCGCGTGCGAGTTTCTCCACGCGTGCGAGTTTCTCCCCCGCGTGCGAGATGGAAGGCGCACGCGTGGGAGCAAGGCGCACGCGTGGGAGCAAGGCGCACGCGCAGCGCGAAGACGCACGCGCGGCACGAAGCCGCGCGCGCAGCACGAAGGCGCACGCGTGCTGGGCCCGAGGACGACGACGGGCCCCCGCCGCGTGGCGGGGGCCCGTCGAGACCGCTGGACTTCGGCGGGGTCAGCGACCGCCGGAGCGGCGCTTGTTGTACACGTCGAACGCGACGGCCAGCAGCAGCACGAGGCCCTTGACGGCCTGCTGCCACTCGATGCCGATGCCCATGATCGACATGCCGTTGTTGAGGACACCGATGATGAGGCCACCGATGATCGCGCCGCCGATCGTGCCGACGCCGCCCTGCACGGCCGCGCCGCCGATGAACGCGGCCGAGATGGCCTCGAGCTCGAAGCCGTCGCCGGCCTTCGGGCCCGCCAGGTTGAGGCGGGCGGTGAAGATGAGGCCGGCGAGCGCGGCGAGCACGCCCATGTTGACGAAGAGCCAGAAGTCGACCCGGCGGGTCTTGATGCCCGACAGCTCGGCCGCGTGACGGTTGCCGCCGATCGCGTAGATGTGGCGGCCGAACACGGTGCGATTCATCACGATGCCGTAGACGAGCACGAGCACGGCGAGGATGATCAGCGTGATCGGGATGCCCTTGTACGAGGCGAGCGAGTAGGCGAAGAAGCCGATCGCCGCCGCCACCAGCACGAGCTTGGTGATGAACCACACCATGGGCTCGACGTCCTGGCCGTACTTCTGGCGGCCGCGGCGCGTGCGCACCTGCTGCACGACGAGCAGCACGATGGCGAGCGCGCCGATGCCGAGCGTGAGCGGGTCGATCTCGAAGTCGCCGAACACGTCGGAGAGGAAGCCGTTGCCGAGCGCACGGTACTCGGCCGGGAACGAGCCGATGTTCGCGTTGCCGAGCACGACGAGCGCGAGGCCGCGGAAGATGAGCATGCCCGCCAGGGTCACGATGAACGCGGGGATGCCGACGAAGGCGACCCAGAAGCCCTGCCAGACGCCGACGAGCGCGCCGATGCCGAGCGACAGGATGACGGCCAGCCACCACGGCAGCCCCCATTGCACCGCGAAGACCCCCGAGCAGGCGCCGACGAACGCCGCGACCGATCCGACCGACAGGTCGATATGGCCGGCGATGATGACCATCACCATGCCGATCGCGAGCACGAGGATGTAGCCGTTCTGCACGACGAGGTTCGAGATGTTCTGCGGTCGCAGCAGGATCCCGTCGGTCAGGATCGCGAACAGCACGACCACCGCGATGAGCGCGATGAAGATGCCGTTCTTGCCGAGGTCGCCGAGCACGTGGCTGAGCCAGCTCGTGAACTTGTTCTCGGAGGGGTTGATGTTGCCGCCGACCGCCTGCGATTCGCCGGTCGGCCCGGTGGGCGTCTGGGTGGGATTGTTCGTCATCGGATGTCTCCTGGGATGCGGGTCCGCGTGCGCGGGGTCAGCGGGGCTTTTCCATGGTCATGAGCTTGAGCATCGCCTCGGGCGTGGCCTCCTCGATCGGGAGCTCGCCCGTGATGCGGCCCTCCGAGAGGGCGTACACGCGGTCGCAGATGCCGAGGAGCTCGGGCAGCTCGGAGGAGATGACGATGATGCCCTTCCCCTGCGCCGCGAGCTTGTTGATGATCGTGTAGATCTCGTACTTGGCGCCGACGTCGATGCCGCGGGTCGGCTCGTCGAGGATCAGCACCTCGGGGTCGGAGTAGATCCACTTCGACAGCACGACCTTCTGCTGGTTGCCACCCGACAGCTTGCCGGTCTTCACCAGGACGTTGGGCGCCTTGATGTTCATCGACTGCTTGAACTCGGTGGCGACCTTGTATTCCTCGTTGTCGTGGACGAGGCCGAAGTTCTCGAGCTTCTTCAGCGAAGCCATCGAGATGTTCCGCTTGATGTCCTCGATGAGGTTGAGGCCATAGGTCTTGCGGTCCTCGGTGGCGTAGGCGATGCCGTTGTCAATCGCCTCCGAGACCGTGCGGGTCTTGATCTCCTTGCCGCGGAGGAACACCTTCCCCGAGATCCGCGACCCGTAGGTCTGGCCGAACAGGCTCATCGCGAACTCGGTGCGGCCGGCGCCCATGAGGCCCGCGATGCCGACGATCTCACCGGCACGGACGTTGAGGTTCACGTTGTCGACGACGACGCGCGAGACGTCCTGCGGGTGGTGCGCGGTCCAGTCCTCGACGCGCAGCAGTTCCTCGCCGAGGTTCGGGGTGTGGTCGGGGTACCGGTGCTCGAGGTCGCGGCCCACCATGTCCTTGATGATGCGGTCCTCGGTGACGTCGTTCTTCGCGATCGTCTCGATCGTCTTGCCGTCGCGGATGACCGTGACCGAGTCGGCGACCTTCTTGATCTCGTTCAGCTTGTGACTGATGATGATCGACGTGATGCCCTGCCCCTTGAGGTGGAGGATCAGGTCGAGCAGGTGGTCGGAGTCCTCGTCGTTGAGCGCGGCGGTCGGCTCGTCGAGGATGAGGAGCTTGACCTCCTTCGAGAGGGCCTTGGCGATCTCGACGAGCTGCTGCTTGCCGACGCCGATGTCCATGATCTTCGTGGTCGGGTTCTCCCGGAGTCCGACGCGCGCGAGGAGCTTGGCGGCCTCGAAGTTCGTCTGGTTCCAGTCGATCAGGCCGCCGCGGCCCTTCTGCTCGTTGTTGAGGAAGATGTTCTCGGCGATGGAGAGGTAGGGGCTCAGGGCGAGCTCCTGGTGGATGATGACGATGCCCTTGGCCTCGGAGTCGGTGAGGTCCTTGAACTCGACGACCTCGTTCTCGAAGACGATGTCGCCGTCGTAGGTGCCGTGCGGGTACACGCCCGACAGCACCTTCATCAGGGTCGACTTGCCGGCGCCGTTCTCGCCGCAGATCGCGTGCACCTCGCCGCGCGCGACCTGGAGGTTGACGTTCGAGAGGGCCTTCACGCCGGGGAAGGTCTTCGTGATGCCGCGCATCTCGAGAATGTTGGTGGTCATCCTTGCTCCTGCTCCATTGCCGAGTGACGAGACCTGCCGGTGGGGGAAGCGTAGTACTTCCCCCACCGGCCGGTCATCGGGAACTCAGCCTCAGCCGTTGATTTCCTCTTCGGTCCAGTAGCCGGTGTCGACCAGGACCTCGGTGATGTTGTCCTTGACGACGATCTGCGACTCGAGGAGGTACGACGGGACGACCTTCACGCCGTTGTCGTAGTCCTCGGTGTTGTTGACCTCGGGCTCTTCGCCGTTCAGGAGGGCCGACGCCATGTCGACGGCGACGGCGGCCAGCTCACGCGTGTCCTTGAAGATGGTCGCGTACTGCTCGCCGGCGTTGATCGCCTTGACCGAGTCGAGCTCGGCGTCCTGGCCGGAGATGATCGGCCAGCCCTCGCCGACGGTGTAGCCCGCGTCGGTGAGCGCCGAGATGATGCCGCGCGAGAGGCCGTCGTAGGGCGACAGCACCGCGTTGACGGTCGAGCCGTCCGAGTAGGTCGAGGTGAGGATGTTCTCCATCCGCTCCTGCGCGACCTCGCCGTCCCAGCGGAGGATGGCGGCCTGCTCGAAGTCGGTCTGGCCCGACTTCACGACGAGGGTGCCCTCGTCGATGTACGGCTGCAGCGTGTCGATCGCGCCGTTCCAGAAGAACGTCGCGTTGTTGTCGTCGGGCGAACCGGCGAACAGCTCGATGTTGAACGGACCGGCCGGCGCGTCGGCCGCCTCGGCGCCCTCGAGGTCGGTGAGGCCGAGGCCCGCGAGGAGCGAGGTGGCCTGCTGCACGCCGACGATGTAGTTGTCGAACGACGCGTAGTAGTCGACGTTCTCGGAGTCGCGGATGAGGCGGTCGTAGGCGATGACGGGGATGTCGGCGTCGGCCGCGTCCTGCAGCACCTGCGAGAGCGTGGTGCCGTCGATCGAGGCGATGATCAGCGCCTCGGCGCCCTTGGTGATCATGTTCTCGATCTGCGAGACCTGGGTGGGGATGTCGTCCTCGGCGTACTGGAGGTCGACCTTGAAGCCCTGCTCCTCGAGCTGCTCCTTGACGGCGTCGCCGTCCTGGATCCAGCGCTCCGACGACTTGGTGGGCATCGCGACGCCGATGAGGCCGCCGTCGCCGCCGCCCTCGCCGCCGCTGCCGCTGCCGCCCGAGCAGGCAGCCAGGGCCAGCATCGAGCCGGCCGCGAGCGTTGCGAGGAGCACCTTCTTCGTGGTCTTCACGGTGTGTCCTTTCACTGTGTCAAATGGACGTCGTTGTCTTGGTGACAGTCGGATCGGACCGCGTCCATGCCGGTCCGTTCCCTCGCCCCACCCGGGAGTGGGGGCAAGTCTTCATGTGGGGGCGGGCTCGCTCGCCCTGCGGGCGTCGGCCGCCTGTCCGTAGACGTTCTGGTACCGGTCGTACAGGCGATCGATGGAGTCCTGGGCCATGGGAACGAGCTCCCCGGCTTCGCGGGCGAGGTGCACGGTACGGGCCACGTCCTCGACCATGACCGCGGCCTTCACCGCGTCCTTCGCCGAGACGCCGATGGTGAACGGGCCGTGGTTGCGCATGAGCACGGCCCGCGACCGATGCCCGGTCAGCGTCTCCACGATGCCCCGCCCGATCGAGTCGTCCCCGATGATCGCGAACGGACCCACCGGGATCGGCCCGCCGAACTCGTCGGCCATCGCCGTGATCACGCACGGGATCTCCTCGCCGCGGGCCGCCCAGGCCGTGGCGTAGGTGGAGTGCGTGTGCACGACCCCGCCGACCTCCGGCATGTTCCGGTACACGTACGCGTGCGCCGCGGTGTCGCTCGAGGGGCTGCGTTCGGCCCCCGGCGTGCCGTCGACCACGTTCCCGTCGAGGTCGCACAGGATCATGTTCTCCGGCGCGAGGTCGTCGTACGACACCCCGGACGGCTTGATCACGAAGAGGTCCGCACCGGGCACCCGACCCGACACGTTGCCGCCGGTCCACACGACGAGGCCGTACCTGGTCAATTCGGCGTGCAGGCGTGCCACGTCGGCGCGCACCCGTGCGATCGCGACTTCCACCTGGGGTCCGAACGTGCTCATCGGCGGGCCTCCGACATCGCGACGACGCCACGGCCGGTGAGGCGGTGAGCGTGCACGGCGGGGGCGGTGGACACGTGGACTCCTTCGTCAGGTGGGGCGATGGGGCTTTCGCCGTGCGCGGCCGCGGAAGTTCCGGAGACGATGTGACGTTCCGTGTGACATCCGATGTGACCGTTCACATGGCGCTGCCCATGGTAACCCCATCGGCGCTCCGGATGTCAATTCGAACGCATCACGGATCGATAACGCGTCCGGTCCGACGGTCCGTCCGATCAGAACGCGGGTCGGCCCGTCGAAGCACGCACGACGAGTTCCGGCACGATCGTGCTCGTGCGGGGCGACGCGCCGGCCGCGGCATCGGCGGCACCCGCTCCCGCCGTGGCATCCGCGCCGTCCGCATCCGCGCCGTCGCCGTCCGGGTCTCCGAGCAGGAGCGACACGCAGCGCCGGCCCAGCTCTGCGAAGTCCTGCCGGACCGTCGTGAGGGGCGGCCAGAAGTGGGCGGCCTCGGGGATGTCGTCGAACCCGATGATCGACACGTCGCGCGGGATGTCCAGGCCGGCGTCGCGCACGGCGTGCATCAGCCCGAGGGCCATCTGGTCGTTCGATGCGAAGATCGCCGTGAAGTCGCGCACCGTGAGCAGCTCGCGGCCCGCGTAGTACCCGAACTCCGCGGTCCAGTCGCCCAGGATCGGCGCGGTCGTGGGCACGTCCTGCGCGCTCATCTCCTCGAGGAACCCGCGCATCCGCGCCTCCGCCTCGATCCAGTCCTGCGGACCCGCGAGGTGGTAGATGTTGCGATGCCCGAGTTCGATCAGGTGCCGGGTCGCGATGCGGGCCCCGGCGATCTGGTCGACGTACAGCGCGTGGTCGGGGTCGCGCTCGGTCGACTGGAGGGTCACGTAGGGCACGTCGATCGACAGCTGGGCGAGCGTGTCGAACACGCGGACCTGCGGGGCGATGACGACGAGCCCCTCGATCCCCTGCGCGGCGAGATGGGCCAGTCCGTCGGCGATCGACGCGGCGTCCGATTCGATGTTCGCGCTGCTGACCCAGTACCCCTGGGCCCTCGCCGCGGCCTCGATCGCCGCGATGCTCGAGGCCGGGCCGTACTGGGTGTTGGTGCTCGACGACGCGAGGACGCCGATCGTCCGGGAGCGGCTCGTGACGAGGGCGCGCGCGGCCCGATTGGGCTTGTACTGCAGCTCGGCCATGACGTCGAGCACGCGCTGCTTCGTCTCCGGCCGGATGCTGGGGTGGTGATTCAGCACGCGCGAGACGGTCTGGTGCGAGACACCGGCGAGACGCGCGACGTCGCGGATGCTCGGGGCCCTGCCCCTGGGCGCATCTGCAGTCATCGGCGACCTCGTTCGTTTCACGGCATGTGCACGGTCACACGCGCCGTCGACCAGTATGCACCAGTCGGCACACGGCATGTGACGGTCACACGTGTGACCGTCACATCGACCTGCTGCCCCCCGGACGGGTCACGGCGCAGGGCGCCGCCGGACGCGACGATGGGGAGCCTCGGCGAACGGATGCCGCATCCGCCGTTCAGGGGGACAATGGGGCGGTGTCCGACTTCATGAGGAACCTGCCGCTCAGCTGGAAGGAGCGCCGCGACGAATCCGACGTGCACTCGGACTGGCGGGCGGAGTTCGACGAGGTGATCCTGCAGGCGCAACTCGTGGAGACCGGGCTCGGCGACGAGGCGTCCGACCCAGCTCAGGCGCTTGCCGCGGGTCTGCGCACCCTCAGCGTGGAGGCGCGTTCGCGCCGGAAGATCCCCGTGCGCCTGCTGAGCCGTGCAGTCCTCGACTACCTCGCGCTGGCGCGCGAGGCATCCGTCACGCCGGCGCTCGCCGACCGCACCGGCGGCGCGGTCGCGCTCTACCTCGCCGCGAAGGCCCCGACCGAGATCCGTGCCGTCACGCGCGGGCACGCGCTGCGCGCGACCGACGCCGACTGGGAGTTCGGCACCGGCCCGGTGCTCGAGGCATCCGCCGTCGGCATGATCGAATTCCTCGCCGGCCGCAGCCTCACGCCCCCGCGACCCGCGCCGCAGGCCTGACCCGCGGCGCCAGCAGCGCGGCCGTCGCCGCGATGAACACCGTGACGACGAACTCCGTCGTGTACCCCGCCGAGGCCGCGACGCTCGCGACGAGCGCCGTCAGCGTGATGCCGACCACCGACCCGAGGGACTCGCCGATCGTGAGCGCGGCGGAGTTGAACCCCTGCTCGGTCTTCGACGAGTCGGCCAGCACCGCGACGGTGAACCGCGGGTACATGAAGCCCATGCCGGCGCCGGCGATGGTCCACGCGGCGAACGTGAACGCCGGATGCCACTGCAGGATCGAGCCCGTGAGCACGAGCGTGAGCGCGACGAGCAGCACCGCGGTGCCGATGCGCACAGCCGCGGTGTCGGACACGCGGTCGACCAGGCGTCCCTGCAGCCAGGATGCGAGCGCCCAGCTCAGGCCCGCGCCCGTGAGCACCGCGCCGGCGAGCGCCGGCGCCATGCCGTACTGCTCGCGGAACATCGCCGGGAGGTAGACCTCCGTCGCGAAGAACGCGGCACCGACGAAGGCGCGGATCATGACGATCGCCGGCGTACCGCGGCGGAGCGTGAGCGTGCCGCGCGGCACCAACGGTCGTGCGGCGACCACGACGACCGCGATCGCGGCCACGGCCGCGATCCCGCGCCAGGGGTCGGGCAGCTCCTTCGAGAGCCCCAGGCCGAGGGCTGCGACGGCCGCGAGCACCGACCACGCGATGCGGGCCACGCTCCACGGCACCGATGCGTCACCGCGGAGCTGGTCGCCGGCGCGGGCGAGCGGCGGCAGGATCATCGCCGCGACCGGCAGCACGAGCACGAGCACGCCGAGGAAGACCCAGTGCCAGCTGAACGCCTCCGCGACGAGACCGGCGACGGCCGGACCCACGATCGACGGGATGACCCAGGCCGCGGCGAACCCCGCGAAGACCCGCGCGCGCAGGTACTCGGGGTACACCCGGGCGACGACCACGTACAGCGGCACGATGACGGCTGCGCCGCCCAGCCCGTGCACGAACCTGCCGACGACCAGCAGCTCCATGCTCGTCGCGGTGCCTGCGATGAGCACGCCGACGAGCCAGACGACGGCCGAGGCGATCAGCGGCGGGATGGGCCCTGCGCGATCGACCCAGTTGCCGGCCACGACCATGCCGATGACGCCGGAGGCGAGCGGCATCGAGAACGCGATGGCGTACAGGGACCAGCCGTCGAGGTCGTCGGCGACGAGCGGCATGACCGTCGTGACCGCCAGCGCCTCGAACGCGGCGAGCACGATCAGCGCGAACATCCCGAGGCTGAGCCAGCGGTACGGCGCCGAGAGCACCCCCGGTCGCCGGTCGGGTGCGGACGCGCCGGTCCCGTCGGCGGGCGCGGAAGGTTCGGGAGGCTGCGTCGGCGCAGGATGCTCGGTCGGCGCAGGCTGTTCGGTCACCCGATCGAGCCTACGCCCGCGTCACATCTCCTCGTGCGTGTCGGGGTCGCCGCCCCAGAGCCGGCCGCGCTCGAGCGCCGAGACCGCCTCGACCTCCTCGGGCGCCAGGGAGAACCCGAACACGTCGAGGTTGCGCTGCCGGCGCGAGGCGTTCGATGACTTCGGGATCGGGATCGACCCGAGCTCGACGTGCCAGCGCAGTACCACCTGAGCCGGGGTCACGCCGTGCTTCGCGGCGAGCTCGCCGATGACGGGCTCGTCGAGCAGCTCGCTTCGCTTGGCCAGCGGGCTCCAGCTCTCGGTGCGGATGCCGTGCTCGTCGTGGAAGGCGCGCAGCTCGCCCTGCGGGAAGTACGGGTGCAGCTCGACCTGGTTGACGACGGGCATCAGCCCGGTCTCGCGTTCGAGGCGCTCGAGCATGGGCGCCGTGAAGTTCGAGACGCCGATCGAGCGGACGAGGCCCTTCTCTCGGAGCGTGATCATCGACCGCCAGGTCTCGACGTAGCGGTCGACGCTCGGGTTCGGCCAGTGGATCAGGTAGAGGTCGACCCATTCGAGGCCGAGCCGACGCCTCGACTCCTCGAACCCGTGCAGCGCCTCGTCGGCGCCGTGGTGGCGACCGGGCAGTTTCGTCGTGATGATGAGGTCGCTCCGGTCGACCGTCGTGCGCGCGATCGCCTCGCCGACGGCGCCCTCGTTGCCGTAGTTCGCAGCGGTGTCGAGCAGGCGGTAGCCGTCGTCGATCGCGGCGAGGATCGCCTCGACGCCCTCCGCGTCGTTCAGCCCGTAGGTGCCCAGTCCGAGGGCGGGGATCCGGTTGCCGTCACGAAGGGCGTACTCGGGCGCGGTCATCCCCCAATCCTCGCCCAGCAGGTCGACGGGCGCCAGCGCGGATCGCCGTGCGGCGCCCGATCAGCATGCGCTGCAGCATCCGATCTTCGGGCGGATCGCTTCGTCGGCGCCGCACCGGTTGTCAGGCGGGCGGCAGCTCGGCGAACGCCCGGACGGGGAACGTGCCGAAGCCTTCGACGCGCGGCGGAGCGGCCGTGAACCTCGCGCCGCGGGCCGGCAGGCGGTCGAGCCCGGTCAGGTGCTCGACGACGTGGATGCCCGCGTGAAGCAGGAGCGAGTGCGCCGGCCGCTCGCCACCCGACTCGGTGTCGTCGATGTTGAGCGAGTCGATGCCGACCAGGGCGACGCCCGCCTCGACGAGGTGCCGAGCCCCTTCGCCGGTGAGGAACGGCGCGCCGGCACCGTACTCGGGCGTGCCGAAGTGCCGGCTCCACCCCGTGTGCAGCAGCACGGCGGCACCAGCGAGGTCGCGGTCGAAGAACACCGCGGCGGGGATGCCGCGCTCCGCGGCGTCGTCGAGGTGGAACACCTCGGCCGGCAGGCCCACGAGCGTGTCGAGGTCGAGCGAGGCGAGGTCGCCGCCGCCCTCGTAGCGATGGAACGGGCTGTCGAGGTAGGTGCCCGTGTTGCCGGCGAGGTGGATCACGTCGATCTGGAACTCGGTGCCCGGCGCGTAGTGGCTCCGCGACGCCGCGCGCGTCAGGTGCGGTGTGATGCTCGGCGCCGGGATGCCCGGGTAGGTCACGAGCCCCTCGCGGATCGGGTGGCTCAGGTCGACGAGCGCGCCGCGCGCGGAGGCATCCGCTCGCGTCGCGTCGTGCGCGGTCACGCCGCGCGAGCCCTTGTGCGCCTCCTCGACGACGGTGAGGTTCGTCAGCGCGACGGATGCCACGAGCGCGAGGCCGAGGTGCCGCACGAGCAGTTCGGCGATCTGCCCCTCCGTGGCGTCGGCGCCGGGTAGGTCGAGGCGGAAGCCCTCGGCCTTCAGCCCTCCCCCGTTCACGAAGGCGATGTCGGCGTCGAAGACGGCGCGGTACTCGGTCATGCGGTGCGTTCCCTCTCGGGTCGGTTGCGGGTGGCACGGGCGTTGCGGCCGCCGCGGAGGCGGAGGCGGCGGATCACGGTGACGGCGACGGCGACGGCCGCGAGGAGCCCCGGCACGACCAGGTGGCTCCCGGCGAGCACGAGGAGTCCGGCGGTGAGCACCGTCGCGACGACCGCCAGCCACCAGCCGAACGACCACCGGCGCAGCAGGAGCGTGGCGGCGAGCATCCCGGCGAAGTAGATGGCGGCCATGTTCGCGGTGTGGATCAGGATGAACGTCTCGAGCTGGAGCCCGTTCAGCAGCATGAGCACGAAGTAGACGCCCGCGAGCAGGCCGGTCACGGCGAGGGCCCGGCGCGGGATCGCGCCCGGCTCGGCGCCCTTCGCGAACCACCGCGGCAGGTCGCCGTCGCGCCCGAGGGCGGCGCCGAGCTTGCCGAAGGCGGGCACGTAGGCGTTCGCGACGCCGGTGGTGACGATCGCGGCGACGATGGCGACGAACACTGGGCCGACCCCGGGCGCCGACTCCTGCACGATGGCCAGCAGCGGCACGGGGGTGTCGCCCGCACCGGTGCCGAGCACGCCGACGGTCACGACCTGGAGCGCGAGGTACGCCACGCCGACGACGACGATCGCGATGCCGGTCGCGAGCGGGATCACCTTGCGCGGGTTCCTGAACTCCCCCGCCACGTGCGTGCCGACCTCCCACCCGGCGAACGCCCACAGGAACAGGCTGATCGCGGTGCCGACGCCGGCCCAGCCGTACGGCAGGAACGGCTGGAAGTTCGATGCGTCGACCGCCGGGAAGCTCACCGCGACCACGAAGACCACGACGGCGACGAGCATGCCCGTGAGGACGAACTGCACCCAGCCGGCGACCCGCAGGCCGAACCAGTTGGAGATGAAGGGCAGCACGGCGATCGCGAGGCCGACGAACGGCACGGCGGCCCGGTCGACGCCGAGCACGGCGACGACGTACTCTCCGCCGAGCACCGCGAGCACGGGGTATCCGACGCCGACGCCGAAGTAGAACCAGTACCCGGTCATCCGCGCCGCGGTGTCGCCGAGCGCGCGGCGCACGAAGGTCGCCACCCCGCCGGCGTCGGGATACCGCGCGGCGAGCGCCGCGAAGGTCCCGGCGAGCGGGATCGAGAGCAGCAGGACGGCCGCGACGGCGATGATCGACGCGGGTCCGGCTGCCGCGGCCGCGAGGCCGGAGAGCGCGAGGATGCCGGAGCCGAGCACGCTCGCGATGTAGAGGGCGATGGCCTGGCCGAGGCCGAGCGTGCCGCCCGGTGCCGGCGCGCCCACGGCGTCGGTCGGTGCCGGGCCCGCGGCATCCTGCGCGGCGGCGGCGGTCGTCGCGGCGGTGGTTGCGGCGGCGTTCGTTCTCGGGGTCACGCCGTCAGTCTGGCGGACCCGGACGCAGCGCGGCTATGGCAGCGGGGCCACTCTTCATCGATAATCTGCCACCCCGTCGGTTCGGTCCCCGTCAACCCCCGTGCGGACACTCGACCGGTGCGCTTGGATGCCGCCATGGACGCGCACGAGGGTATGGACGCCGACGCGCCTGAGAACACCGACGCGCCTGAGAACACCGATGCGCACGAGATCGATCGACGCGTCGTCGAGCAGTTCCGCGCGGGCGGCGACGTCGACGGCATGCATCGCGACCGGCTCGTGCTCCTCACCACCACCGGGCGCCGCAGCGGGCGGGCGCGGACCACGCCCGTCATGTTCCTGCCGTACGAGGGCGACCGGCTCGTGGTGGGATCCGGCGACGCCGCCCCGGCGGACCCGGCATGGATCGCGAACCTGCGGTCCGACCCGCGGGTGCGCGTCGAGGCACCCGACGGCGCGTACGACGCGGTCGCCGACGTGCTCACCGGCCGCGAGCGCGACGCGGCGTGGGCGAGCGTCGTCGATCGTGCACCGTTCTTCGCCGACCAGCAGGCGAAGGTCGACCGGGTCATCCCCGTCGTCCGCCTCCGGCGCGCCTGAGGCGCCGCGCTACAGCCGCCCGAGCGCGCCGTCGATGTCGGCGAGGAGGTCGTCGACGTCCTCGATGCCGACCGAGAGGCGCACGATCGACTCGGGCACCTCGGCCTCGGTGCCGCGCACCGACGCGTGCGTCATCGACCAGGGATGGTTCACGAGTGACTCGACCCCGCCGAGGGACTCGGCCAACTGGAACAGCTCGGTCGACTCGGCGAACCGCCTGGCCGCCTCGCCGCCGCCCGCGAGCTCGATCGACAGCATCCCGCCGAAGCCCGACATCTGGCGGGCCGCCAACTCGTGGCCCGGGTGAGACTCGAGCCCCGGATAGAACACGCGCGCGACGGCCGCGTGCGCGTCGAGCCGCTCCGCGATCGCCGAGGCGTTCTCGCTGTGGCGCTGCATCCGGACGCCGAGGGTCTTGATGCCGCGGGTCGTGAGGAACGCGTCGAACGGCGCCGAGACGGCCCCGGCGGCGAACTGCGTGAACCCGACCCGCTCGGCGAGCTCCTCCTGCCCGGGCGCGAACACCAGCCCGCCGCCGACCACGTCGGAATGCCCGCCCAGGTACTTCGTGGTCGAGTGCACGACCACGTCGGCGCCGAGCGCGATCGGCTGCTGCAGCGCCGGGCTCGCGAACGTGTTGTCGACCACGGTGACAGCGCCCGCCTCGCGGCCGAGGGCCGCCAGCGCCGCGATGTCGGAGATCTTCATGAGCGGGTTCGACGGCGTCTCGACCCAGAGCACCTTCGTCTCGGGCGTGATCGCGGCGCGCACCGCGTCGAGGTCGCTCGTGTCGACGGTCGAGTGGCCGACCCCCCACGCACCCAGCACCCGGCGGATGAGCCGGTGCGTGCCCCCGTAGACGTCGTCGCCGACGACGACGTGGCCGCCCGGCGCGAGCACCGTGCGTAACAGGGCGTCCTCGGCGGCCAGGCCCGAGGCGAAGGACAGGCCGCGGACCCCGCCCTCGAGCGCCGCGAGCTGCTGCTCGAGCGCCGTGCGCGTCGGGTTGCCGCCCCGCGAGTACTCGTAGCCGTTGCGAAGGCCCCCGATGCCGTCCTGGACGTAGGTCGAGGTCTGGTAGATCGGCGGGATCACCGCGCCGGTCGTCGGGTCGAAGGCCTGGCCCGCGTGGATCGCGCGGGTGTCGAAGCGTGCGTCGTCGTGCATGGTCGGGATCGCTTTCGTCGGTGGTCGTGCTGGATTCAGGAGATGGTGGCGAAATCAGGACGGAATCGGCGACATCGTCCTGAGCAGCCTCCGATCTCCTGAATCCGGTACTCGGCGGATGGCCCGGGCGCAATCATGTGCGGTGCGTTTCAGTTGGAGAGGTAGGTGAGCAGGTCGCTGCGCGTGATGACGCCGACGGCCTTGCCGCCGTCGGTCACGAGCAGGGCGGATGCCTCCGCGAACGCGGCGCGCGCAGCAGCGACCGGCTCGGTGAGCCCGATGAGCGGGATCGGTTCCCCCAGCACCGTGCTGACCTTGTCGGTCAACTGCACGTCGCCCGCGAACACCCGGTCGAGCAGGTCCTCCTCGTTCAGCGACCCCCGCACCTCCCCCAGTACGACGGGCGGCTCGGCGGACAGCACGACGAGTTGCGAGACACCGGTCTCGGTCATCATGTCGATCGCCTCGCGCACGCTGTCGTTCGGGCGGACGAAGACGAGCGGATCGGTGCGCCCGGCCTTCGCGCCGAGCACGTCGGCGATGGTGTGCCCCTCGGGCGCGTTGCCGAAGCCGTACGCCCGCATCCACTTGTCGTTGAAGATCTTGTTCAGGTACCCGCGGCCGCCGTCGGGCAGCAGGACGACGAACACGTCGTCGGCGGTCACCTCGGGCCGGGCGGCCGCGCGCAGCGCCGCGGCGACGGCCATCCCGCTCGATCCGCCGACGAGCAGGCCCTCCTCGCTCGCGAGCCGCCGGGTCATCTCGAACGCGTCCCGATCGGAGACGGCGAGCACCTCGTTCGGCACCGACGGATCGTAGGCCTGCGGCCACATGTCCTCGCCGACGCCCTCGACGAAGTACGGCCGACCGGTGCCGCCCGAGTAGACCGAGCCCTCGGGGTCGGCGCCGATCACCCGAACGCGGTCGCCGGAGACCTCGCGCAGGAACCGCCCGGTGCCCGTGATCGTGCCGCCCGTGCCGACGCCCGCGACGAAGTGCGTGACGCGGCCGTCGGTGTCGGCCCAGATCTCGGGGCCGGTCGTCTCGTAGTGCGAGCGCGGGCCGTTCGGGTTCGCGAACTGGTCGGGCTTGAACGCACCGGGGGTCTCGCGGACGATGCGGTCGGACACGCCGTAGTACGACTCGGGGCTGTCGGGCGCGACCGCGGTCGAGGTGACCACCACCTCGGCACCGTACGCGGTCAGTACGTTGCGCTTCTCCTCGCCGACCTTGTCGGGCACGACGAAGATGCAGCGGTAGCCGCGCTGCTGGGCGACGAGCGCCAGCCCGACGCCGGTGTTGCCGCTGGTCGGCTCGACGATCGTGCCGCCGGGGCCGAGCAGCCCGTCGCGCTCGGCCGCCTCGATCATGCGCTCGGCGATCCGGTCCTTCACGGAGCCGCCCGGGTTGAGGTACTCGAGCTTCACGAGCACCGTGGCATCCGTCACGCCCTGCGTGACCCGGTTGAGCTTGACGAGCGGGGTGCCGCCGATGAGGTCCACGATGGACGCTGCGTACTTCATGTGTGTGTCGTTCCTGTCTGTCACCGACTCTGGTGGAGTGCGCCGAACAGCGAGCGGATGCCGTGCGGGCGCGAGAAGGGATCGCCTCTCAGCGACGACAACACAGCAGCGAAGTGCTCACCCGTCCACCCTAGCGGGGCCCGGCCCGCTCGGCGCGTTCAGTTGCCGCGACGATCGGCGGCGACGCCCGCCTTCGCGGAACCCTTCGCCGGGAACAGCGTCTCCGACTCCTCGAGCGACATGCCGTTCGTCTCCGGGACCTTGGTGAGCACGAACACGAACGACAGCGCCGCGAACACCGCGTACATGCCGTACGTGAACAGCAGAGAGAAGTCGCTGAGCGGCGGGAACGTGACCGTGATCAGGAAGTTCGCGATCCACTGCGCGGCGGCAGCAAGGCCGAGCGCACGTCCGCGGATCCGGCCGGGGAAGATCTCGCCGAGCAGCACCCACACCACCGGGCCCCACGAGAATCCGAAGAAGACGACGAAGAGGTTCGCGGCGACCAGCGCGATCGGGCCCCAGGCACCCGGCAGCGAGACCGCACCGTCGGTCTCGACCGAGTTCGCGAACGCGACGGCCATCGTCGCGAGGCTCACCGTCATGCCGGCGGAGCCGACGAGCAGCAGTGGCCGACGCCCGACGCGGTCGACGAGCGCGATCGCGACGAACGTCACGACGATGTTCGTGATCGAGGTGATCACGCTGATCGTGAACGAGTCGGATTCGTCGAAGCCGACCGCGCTCCACAGCGTCGTCGAGTAGTAGAAGATCACGTTGATGCCCACGAACTGCTGGAACACCGACAGCAGGATGCCGATCCAGACGATGCCCTTGAGTCCGAGCACCGGGCCCCGGAGCGCGCCCTTGACCTTCGCCGCCTGCGCATCCTCGTGCATCGAGGTGCGGATCTCGCCGATCGCCCGATCGACCTCGGTCGGCTGGATCTGCGACAGGATGCGCCTGGCCTCGTCCTCCTTGTCGACCTTCAGCAGGTACCGCGGCGATTCGGGCAGCAGGATCGCGACGACGCCGTAGACGACCGCCGGAACCGCTCCCGCGAGGAACATCCAGCGCCAGGCCTCGAGCCCCCACCAGAACACCTCGGATGCCCCGCCCGCCGCGGCCGCGAACAGCGCGTCCGAGAGCAGGGCGGTGAAGATGCCGAAGACGATCGCGAGCTGCTGCAGCGACGCGAGGCGACCGCGCGCCCGCCTCGGCGAGATCTCGGCGATGTACGCGGGCGAGACGACCGAGGCGATGCCGATGCCGAGGCCGCCGACGACACGCCAGATGATGAGGTCGACCACGCCGAACGCGAAACCCGTGCCGATCGCGGAGATGAGGAAGAGGATCGCACCGATCATCATGACCGGGATGCGTCCGAAGCGATCGGCCAGGCGGCCGCCGACCTCGGCGCCGACCGCGCAGCCGAGGAGGGCGCTCGCGACCGCGAACCCGGTCACGGCGGCCTCGAGTTCGAACTGGTGCTCGATCGCGTCGACCGCGCCGTTCACGACGGACGAGTCGAAGCCGAACAGGAATCCGCCGACCGCGCCGGCGACCGCGAGCGCGATGACCTTCGCGTTCAGTCCACTGCCCTTGGCGGCCAGGTCCACCCCATCACTTCCGGCCTTTCGGCCGTCACCCTCGTCGACCATGTCGGCATCCCCCTTCGACTGCCGCGAGCCTATCGCGCCGCCGTCCGCCCGTGGCGGCGCCGGCTCCACGGCGTTCCGCAGGACCTGTCCAGCTCCATGCGCTCGAATATGATCGACCCTCTACTCCCGACGTCCCCGGAAGGCCGCCACCGTGCCCACACCCCCCGCCGGTTCCCCCCGTCTCTCCGCGAAGCAGCAGCGCGCGGCCGACCGCGAGGCCAAGCTCGCCGAGTTCCGCCGGCAGGAGGCGCGGCGCAAGCGGAATCGCCGGATCGCGATCGGATCGGGCATCGTCGCGATCGTCGCCGTGGTCGGCCTGCTCGTCGCGGCGTTCGTGCTCGCGCCGAAGCCCGCGACCTACTCGGCCGGCGGCTCGGGGGCGGAGATCGACGGGGTCGAGACCTTCGACAACGCCTCGGCCCACGTGCAGGGCGCCGTCGACTACCCCCAGACTCCGCCCACCGGCGGGGAGCACAACCCGGTGTGGCTGAACTGCGGCGTCTACACCGAGCCCGTCCCGAACGAGAACGCGGTCCACTCGCTCGAGCACGGCGCGGTGTGGGTCACCTACGACCCGTCGCTCGCCGACGCCGAGCTCGAGGCGCTGCGCGCGAAGCTGCCCTCGACCTACGTCATCCTGTCGCCGTTCGACGGGCTGCCGTCCCCGATCGTGCTCAGCGGCTGGAACACGCAGCTGCAGGTCGACGACGCCGACGACGCGCGCATCGCCGAGTTCCTCGAGGAGTACTGGAAGAGCGACCTCGTGCCCGAGCCCGGCGCGCTCTGCACCGGCGGCGTGGACGCCCCCGGCCGGGCATGACCTCCGGGGACGAGGGGGCGGGCACTGCGGCATCCGCGACGTCCCCACCCGACGCCGCCGCACCCGAGTCGACCGGCTCGACGGGCCGGCGTCCCGCCCGGCTCGCGGCGATCGTCGCGGCCGGTGTCGTGGTGCTCGTGATCGCGACCGTCGCGTTCTCATTCGGCCGGCTCTCGACGCTCAGTTCCCCGACCCCGACCGACCGCGGCGCCGACGCCGGATTCGCCCGCGACATGCAGGTGCACCACCTCCAGGGCGTCGAGCTCGCGATGCTCGTCCGAGACCGGTCGGAGGCCGACGACATCCGCCATCTCTCGTACGACATCGCGACCTCGCAGGCGCAGCAGGCCGGGCAGATGTACGGCTGGCTCGAGGAGTGGGGGCTCTCGCAGGCCGGCTCCGAACCCTCGATGACCTGGATGACGCGCCCCGCGAAGGACGGCTCGGCCCACGACCACTCGGATGCCGCCGGCGGCCCGGGCGCCCACGCGCCCGGTGAACCGATGCCGGGGCTCGCGACGCCCGAGCAGGTCGCCCGGCTCGAGGCCGCCACGGGTGTCGAGGCGGAGCGGATCTTCCTCGAACTGATGATCGCCCACCACCGCGGCGCCGTCGAGATGGCCGAGGCCGCGCTCGATCGCGCGGATGCGCCGGTCGTGCTCAGCCTGGCGCGCGCGATCGTGGGCAGCCAGAGCGCCGAGATCGACCTCATGGAGGGCATGCTCGCGGAGCGCGGTGGCCCGCCGGAGCCGCCGACGACGACGACACCGTAGGCACGGTCACGACGCGTCGGACTGATCCCGGTACAGCGACGCGTAGACGCCGCCGGCCACGACGAGCTCGGCGTGCGTGCCGCGTTCGACGATGCGGCCGTCGACCACGACGAAGATCACGTCCGCGGCGACCACCGTCGACAGCCGATGCGCGATCGCGATCGTGGTGCGTCCGCGTGCCGCGTCGTCCAGCGCCTGCTGCACCACCCGCTCGGAGATCGTGTCGAGCGCGCTGGTCGCCTCGTCGAGCACGAGGACGGGCGGGTCCTTCAACAGGACCCGGGCGATCGCGATGCGCTGCTTCTCGCCGCCCGAGAGCCGGTAGCCGCGCTCGCCGACCGTCGTGTCGTACCCCTCCGGGAACGAGGCGATCGTCTCGTGGATGTTCGCGGCGCGGGCCGCCGCCTCGAGTTCGGCGTCGGTGGCATCCGGTTTCGCGTAGCGCAGGTTGTCGGCGATCGACGCATGGAACAGGTACGTCTCCTGGCTCACGATGCCGATCTGCGACACGAGCGACGACTGCCGGAGGTCGCGGACATCCGCGCCCGCGAACCGCACGACCCCCTCGGATGCCTCGTACAGCCGCGGCACCAGGTACGACACCGTCGTCTTGCCCGCACCGGACGGCCCGACGAACGCGGCGAACTGCCCGGGCTCGACCGTGAACGACACGTCGTCCAGGGTGGGGCGCTCGTCCGTGGCATCCGGGTAGCGGAAGGTCACGTGGTCGAACTCGATCCGACCGAGCGCGTCGCCCTCGGCGACCTCGCGGGCGTCGGGCGCATCGGTGATCGACGGCCGCAGGTCGAGGTACTCGAAGATGCGCGCGAAGAGCGCGCCGGACGTCTGCAGGTCGAGCGCGACGCGCATCAACGCCATCATGGGGAACAGCAGGCGCGCCTGCACCGTCGTGAACGCCACGATCGTGCCTGCGGTGACATCGGTCGCCCCGCCCGTGATGAGCCATCCCGACAGCAGGTACACGATCGCGGGGACCGCGGACATGAAGATGCCGACCATCGCGAAGAACCACTGGCCGGTCATCTGCTGCCGGACCTGGAGGGACACCTGGTTGGCGTTCTCACCGGAGTACCGGTCGATTTCGTCGGACTGGCGGGTGAAGCTCTTCGACAGCAGGATGCCCGACACCGACAGCGTCTCCTGGGTGATCGCGGTCATCTCGGACAGCGACTCCTGCGTCTTCGCGGCGATCCTCGCCCGGACCCGCCCGACCCGACGCTGCGCGATCACCATGACCGGCAGGAGCACGACCGCGACGAGGGTGAGCTGCCAGTTCAGGAGCAGCATCGCGACGAGCGCGGAGAGCACCGTCACGGTGTTGCCGAGCACGCTCGAGACGGTGTTCGTCAGCACCGTCGCGACGCCGCCGACGTCGTTCTGCAGCCGCGACTGGATCACGCCGGTCTTCGTTCGCGTGAAGAAGCTCAGCTCCATGCCCTGGAGGTGGGTGAACATGCGCACGCGGAGCGCGCCCATCACCTTGTTCCCGACCGTCGCGGTGAGCCAGGTCTGCCAGACCCCCAGCAGGGACGACACGACGAACACGGCCAGCATCGCGACCACGATCCAGGTCAGCACCGGCAGGTCGGGCGCCCCGATCTGCCCGTCCGGGCCGACGGGGAACAGGCCGTCGTCGAAGGCCCGCTCGGTCAGCAGGGGCGGGATGACGCTCAGCGCGGCGCCCACCAGCACCAACGCGACGGTGATCACCAGTTCGGTCCGGTGCGGCGCGAACAACTCGGCGATGCGCCGCATCAGGTGCGGGATCTTCGGCGCATCCGCGTTCTGCGCGCGCTGGGCCGCCTCGTCCATCGCGCCGATCCGGGTCGCGGGCTTGCCCAGCTTCCCGGTCTGCGCGCCGGCGGGGCGCTGATGCATCGTCACCCCGTCAACCCTAGGCGCGGATGACCCTCACCCCGCCCGTCGGGGCGACCTCGGCGCTGATCAGCCCTTCGTCGAACCGGCGAGCAGACCCCGCACGAAGTACCGTTGCAGCCCGAAGAACACCGCGAGCGGGATGATCATCGAGATGAACGCTCCGGCGGTCAATCGCTCCCACTCCTGGCCTCTCGAGCCCACCATCTCCGCCAATCGCTGGGTCAGCGGCGCGACGTCCTGCGTGCCGCCGGAGAAGATCAGGGCGACGAGCAGGTCGTTCCACACCCAGATGAACTGGAAGATCGCGAAGGACGCGATCGCGGGCGTCGCGAGCGGCAGCACGATCCGGAAGAAGATCTGGCCGTGCGTGGCGCCGTCGACTCGTGCCGCC
This sequence comes from Agromyces sp. LHK192, assembly GCF_004006235.1. NCBI lineage: Bacteria > Bacillati > Actinomycetota > Actinomycetes > Micrococcales > Microbacteriaceae > Agromyces > Agromyces sp. LHK192. The sequence goes on along the minus strand of NZ_CP034753.1, from coordinate 711,412 downwards.
TCGATGACCTCCGACGGGATCTCGGCGATGAAGTTGTGCAGCAGGAAGATCGCGAGCGGCAGGGCGAACATCGCGTGCGCCAGCCACACCGGTGCGTAGTTCTGCTCGGGGATGATCGGCACGACGTCGTGCAGCCAGGCCTGCATGGGTCGCAGCCAGGTCGAGAAGACCTGCAGCAGGGGCACGAGGGCCATCTGGAGCGGCACGATCTGCAGCGCGAACACCAGGATGAACAGCGTCGACGCGCCCTTGAACTTGATCCACGCGAACGCGTACGCGGCCATCGTCGCGAACACCAGCGGGATGAGCGTGCCGAGCAGCGCGATCGCGATCGAGTTCACGATGTACGCGCCGAGCTGCGGCGACGACGACGAGGTCGACAGCAGCACGTCCTGGTAGTTCTCGAACGTGAAGCCGGGGTTCTGGAAGATCGTCCACCACCCCGTCGTGCGCACGAGGTCGCCGGGACGGAACGACGAGATCAGCAGGCCGAACGTCGGGATGGTCCAGAGCACGGCGATGATGAGCGAGACGATCGTGGCCGTGCGCGACGTCATGCGCTTCTTGACGCGGTCGGCCTTGCCCCCCGTCACCTCCTGGAGGGCGGTGGTCTCGGCGGCGGACTCGAGCGTGCCCTGGTTCTTGCCGATGGGCAGGTCGGCGGGTGCGATGCTCATCGGATCTCCCTCTGCTTCCGGAGGACGTTGATGTTGTAGACGACGATCGGCAGCACCAGCAGGAACAGGATCAGCGCCAGCGCCGAGCCCCTTCCGACCTCGCTCGCGCGGAACGCCTGGGTGTACATCTCGTTCGCGACCACGGAGGTGTTGAAGTTTCCGGCGGTCATGGTGCGGACGATATCGAAGACCTTCAGGGTGGCGATCGAGATCGTGGTGAGCACCACCACGAGGGCCCCTCGGATGCTCGGCACGGTGACGTTGATGAAGCGCTGCCAGGCGTTGGTGCCGTCGAGCTCGGCTGCTTCGAGCTGCTCGGTCGGCACGCCCTTGATCGCGGCGCTCAGCAGGACCATCGCGAAGCCGGTCTGGATCCAGATCATCACGACGATGAGGAGGAACGTGTTCAGCGGATCCGTCTGCAGCCACTGCACGGGCTCACCCCCGAACGCGACGACGATGCCGTTGAGCAGGCCGATCTGGTCGCGGCCGGGCGCCTTGTACTCGTAGACGAAGCGCCAGATGATGCCGGCGCCCACGAACGAGATCGCGATCGGCATGAACAGGATGACCTTGTAGTACTTCTCACCCCGTGACTTGTCGATGAAGACCGCGTAGGCGAGCCCGATGATCGTCGACAGCGTCGGCACGAAGAGCACCCAGATCACGGTGTTGATCAGGGTGCGGATCGCAGCGGGCTGCGTGAACATCCAGACGAAGTTGTCGAACGTCCACTCGCCGCTGTTGTTCTGGAAGGCGAGCAGCGAGGTGCGGATCGCCGGATACACGAGCCCGACGATCAGGAACAGCATCGCCGGCGCGAGGAAGCCCGCGAGCTGCCAGTAGTCGCGGCCCTTCTTGGGCGCCTTGTCGATGAAGAAGATGAGGAGGCCGACGACCGCCGCGAAGATCGCGAGGCCCATCACCACCTGCAGGATCTTGCCGAGCAGATCGGCGGTCGTCATCGTGCCTCCCGGTTTCTTCGTCGAAATCAGCCGTGTTGCAGCTGGGGTGCCGAGGGGCGGGGTTCGCACCCCGCCCCTCGATCATTCCGCGCCCAGCGCGCGAGCGCCACCCGGCGCGCGGGTCAGGTGGCCGGCCAGCTCGACTCGACCGCGTCCACGACCTGCTGCGTGCTCTCGCCGCCGACCCAGGCCACGATGCCCTTCCAGAAGGAGTCGGCACCGACGGCGCCGGGCATCAGGTCGGATCCGTCGAAGCGGAACGTCGTCTCGGGGTCCTGGAGGATCTCGATCGACTGCACGAGCAGCTCGCTCGACGCGTTCTCCGGGTCGACGCCGGTGTTCGCGCTGACCACGCCGCCGAGGCTGACCCGGTTGTTCGCCCACGTGTCGCTCGAGAGGTAGGCGCGGACCGCCTCGACCTCTTCGGCGTCACGGAACGCGACCGGGAACTCGCCGCCGCCGGTCACCGACAGCGGGTCGTCGGCGTTCGCCGGCGGGAGCAGGAAGCCGAAGACGTCGCCGTCGGACGCGACCGTGACCTCATCGCCGCCCTCGGGGTTCCAGAAGGTCTCGTAGAACGAGGCCTGGTGGTGCAGCGAGCACTCGCCGTCGACGATCGGCAGGCCGGCCGTCTGGAACGCCTCGGTCACGAGCGTCGACACGTCGCCGATACCGCCGTTGACCATGTCCTCGTTCTTGAGGTACTCGCCGACCGAGTCGAACGACTCGACGATCATCGGGTCGTTGAACGGGATGCCGTGGGTCACCCACTGGTCGTACACGTCGGCTCCGTGCTGGCGCAGGACGTAGTCCTCGATCCAGTCGGTGCCCGGCCAGCCCGTCGCGTCGCCGGACTCGAGGCCGACGCACCAGGGCTTGTGCTCGCCCTCCGACGCGATCGTCTCGGACAGCGTCTTGAGCTCGTCGAGGGTCTTCGGGATCTCGTAGCCCTTCTCCTCGAACTCGGCCGGCGAGTACCAGATGTAGCCCTTGATGCTCGCCATGAGCGGGGCCGCGTAGAAGGTGTCGTCGTACGTGCCGTACGTCTTCCAGTCCTCCGACCAGAACTCGTCGACGTGGTCCTCGACCGCCTGCGAGGCCGGGATCAGCCAACCGCCGTCGGCGAGACGGCCGAGCAGACCCGGCTGCGGCACGATGCCGATGTCGGGCGCGTTGCCGCCCTCGGCGAGCACGGCGATCTGCGCCTCGAACTCGCTCGAGCCCTGGTAGTCGATCGAGATGCCGGTGCAGGACTCGAAGTCGCTCCACGACTCCACGAGCCGGTCGGCCTCGAGGTCGAGGATCGTGCCCGCCATCGTGACCTCGGCGCCGTCGAAGGTGCCGTACTCCTCGTAGTCGGTGCAGTCGACGTCTGCCGCGTCCTCCTCGGCGATGTCGCCGGTGCAACCGGTGAGGGCCAGTCCGACCGCCGCGGCCGCCGCTGCGGGGACCAACCAACGGCGTTGCCGTGTGAGTCTCATGTCGTCTCCTCGTTGAGTGAATGCAGGGTGGCCCCGGGTGCCGGAACCGTTTCCAGCGTCCACGCTAGGACAGACGCGGCGGCACGCACAAGGGCGACTCGATCACGATCCGGCAAACACGACCTCGTCGGATGCCGCACCGATGAGAGCGCGACCACCTCCCGAGCCCGGCCGGAGCGTCGCATCGGATCCACGGTCTGGAACCGATTCCAGCACCGACCGCCGCATGGCGCTATGCTCGCCCCGGAACCACCCGACGGAGGGAGGCGCTGTGGCCGCGATCTCCGATGTGGCGCGCCTCGCCGGGGTGTCCAAGGCGACCGCATCGCGCGCCCTCTCGGGGCGGGGCCACGTCGCGCCGGCCACCCGGCTCCGCGTCGAGCAGGCCGCGGCGCAGATCGGCTACGTCGCCTCGCCCGACGCAGCGAGCCTCGTCACCGGACGCACGAAGACGGTCGGCGTGATCATCCCCCACGTGAACCGGTGGTTCTACGGCGAGGTGCTCGAGGGTGTCGAACGCACACTGCTGGCCGCCGGGTACGACCTCATGCTCTACCACGTCGGCGCGCCCGGGGCCGAGCGCGACCGGGTCTTCGACTACTTCCTCAAGCGCAAGCGCGTCGACGCGGTGCTCTCGGTCGGCATCGACCTCGAGGCATCCGAGCTGGCCTCGCTCGACCAGCGCGACAAGCCCGTCGTGCTGCTCGGCGGCAGCGGAACCGGTGCCGCGCGGCTCGCGATCGACGACCGGGCCGCCGGACAGCTCGCGACCGAGCACCTGCTGCACCTGGGGCACTCGCGCATCGCGCATCTCGCCGGCACGGGCGCCGCGGCGAATCCGCACGCGGTGCCGGGGGCGCGTCGGCGCGGCTTCCTCGAGGCGATGTCGGCCGCCGGCCTGACGCCCGCGGGACGTGCCGACGTGCTCGAGGCCGAGATGAGCCTGCCCGGCGGGTACGAGTCGGGCCTGCAACTGCTCGGCCACCCCGGGCGACGCCCGACGGCCGTGTTCACGGCGTCCGACGAGATGGCGTTCGGGCTGATGCGCGCGGCCGACCGACTCGGCATCGCGGTGCCGGGAGACCTCTCGGTGATCGGCGTCGACGGCCACGAGTACGCCGAGCTGTTCGGCCTCACGACCGTCGAACAGGATCCCGGGGCCCAGGGCGCAACCGCGGTCGGCGTCGTGCTCCGACTGCTCGGCGAGGGGCCCGACGCCGATCCGCTGCCCGACTCGGGCGCCCCGTTGCCGACCAGGCTGGTGGTGCGCTCGAGCACCGTGCGGCTCGCACGGTGAGGCGCCTGCTGTTCGCGCGGTGAGGCGCCGCGGCCGCCGGCCTCAGCCCGCGTCGCCGACGAGGATCGCCTCGGCCTCGGCCTCCTCGGCGAGCGGCGCGTCGTCGGCGTCGGCGCGCGCGAGCGCGCGCGACGAGACGAGCACGATCATGGCCGCGACCAGCACCGACGCCGCACCGGCCCAGTAGGGCGCGGCGGGCGACAGCAGCTTCGCGAGCTCGGTCGCGGCGGGCGGAGCGATCGCTCCGCCGAGGAACCGGACCCCCGAGTACGCCCCGGACGCCACGGTGCGCGGCAGGTCGGTCGCGCCCATCACCGCCTCGGTGAGGACCGTGTTGAGCACGCCGAGCACCAGCCCGCCGATCACGATCAGCACCACCAGCACGACCGCCTCGTGCACGAAGACCGCGCAGGCTGCGAGGTCGAGGGCGAGCACGGGAAGCGCGACCTTCAGCACGGTCGTGCGGCGTACCCGCGCGGTCAGCCACGGCGCGACGAACACCGAGGTGACCGCGAGGCCCACACCCCAGCCGAAGAACGTGAGCCCGAGTCCCCAGACGTCGAAGAGCAGCACGAACGGCGAGTACGCGAGGAGCACGAAGAACCCGATGTTGGAGAACAGCGCGGCCAACGCCAGTGCGAGCAGCGTCCGATCACCGAGGGCGCGGAAGGAGGCGGTGAACCGCACCGGCACGCGCGCGGCCGGGTCGTCGGGCTTCAGCAGCACGGTGAGCGCGATGAACGCGATCGCCATGAGCGCGGCGGTACCGAAGAACGGTCCGCGCCAGCTCACATCGCCGAGTGCGGCACCGACGAGCGGGCCGATCGCGATGCCGAGCCCGAGGGCGGCCTCGTAGAGCACGATCGCCGCCCCGGTGCCGCCGGACGCGGCGCCGACGATCGTCGCGAGCGCGGTCGAGATGAAGAAGGCGTTGCCGAGGCCCCAGCCCGCGCGGAAGCCGATGATCGCGTCGACGTCGTTCGAGAGGCCCGCGGCGGCGGCGAACACGATGATGAGCGCGAGCCCGATCAGCAGGGTCTTCTTCGCGCCGATCCGGCTGGAGACGAAGCTGGTGACGAACATCGCGAGGCCGGTCACGGCGAGGTAGGCCGTGAACAGCATCTCCGCCTCGGTCGGCGTGGCCTCGAGGCTCTCGGCGATGGCCGGCAGGATCGGGTCGACGAGCCCGATGCCCATGAACGAGATCACGCTCGCGAACGCGACGGCCCAGACCGCCTTCGGCTGCCTCAGGATCGAACCGGATGCCCCGTGCCCGCTCACGCGACGCCGTCCACGCGCTGCTCGTCGGCGCGCTCGAACCGATCCCTCAGGATCTCGACGGCGCGCGCGAGGGTGTCGCGCTCGTCGGGGTCCAGGTCGGCGAATCGGGGGGCGAGGTTCGCGGCGAGCTCGCGCCGCCAGGAGTCGAGCGCGGCGAGGCCCTTGGGGTGCGCGGCGATGAGCCACGCCCTGGCGTCCCCCGCGTCGGCGATGCGCCGGATCCAGTCGCGTTCGTCGAGCGCGTGCACGAGCTTGGTCATCGTGGGCTGCGAGACACGGCTCACGCGCGCGAGTTCGCCGATCCGCATCGGCCCGAGGTCGCGCAGGACGCTGAGCGTGCGCCAGGTGGCCGGGGACTCGGTGCTGCCGGTCGCGGTCGCGGCGAGGCGGGTGAGTCGGTGGTTGACGGCGACGAGGTCGCCGATGACGGCGGCGAGCGCGTCGTCGGATGCGGCATCCGAAATATCCATAGCCCAACTATATAGCTTTCCTATGCACATGGCGCCCGACCCCGCCCTTCCGCATGCTGGCGCGGGTGGCGCACGGGCGACGAGCACCCCTGAGAAAGCCCTTTCACAGAATCGACCCCACGAGTTGGCAACAATTCGGGAAAGCGGTTGCGAAGGGCCGGAGGTCTGGGGTAGAAACGACTCCAGCCGCTGAGATAGCGCTTTCTCAGACCGGCATCAACGACGATGACTGGAGCATCAGTGCCCGAGATGACACCCCCCGGCGGCGGCCCGTCCCGCCCGGCGCGACGGCGAGGCGGCGTATGAGCGCCCTCGGCGAGCTGCGAAGCCTCAAGGGATCGGGGGCGGCGAAGCAGCGCAAGCAGAACAAGGCCGCCTTCCTCTTCCTCCTCCCGTGGTTCATCGGCCTCGCGCTGATCACCGTCGGTCCGATGGTCGCGTCGTTCGCCCTCTCGTTCACGCGCTACAACCTGCTGAGCCCGCCTCGGTTCAACGGCCTCGACAACTACGTGCGCATGTGGGAGGACGACCGCCTCCACCAGGCGCTCATCGTCACGTTCCAGTACGTGTTCATCTCGGTGCCGCTGCAGCTCGGCCTCGCGCTCTTCCTCGCGCTCGTGCTCGACCGCGGCCTGCGCGGACTCGCGCTCTACCGGTCGGCGTTCTACCTCCCGTCGCTGCTCGGCGCGAGCGTCGCGATCGCGATCCTCTGGCGCCAGCTCTTCGGCGTCGACGGGCTGTTCAACATCGTGCTCGGCTGGTTCGGCATCGAGGGCCAGGGCTGGATCTCCAACCCCGAGACCGCCCTCGGCACGCTGATGATCCTCAACGTCTGGACGTTCGGCGCCCCGATGGTCATCTTCCTCGCCGGCCTCCGGCAGATCCCGGTGATGTACTACGAGGCCGCGGCCGTCGACGGCGCCAGCCGGTGGAACCAGTTCCGCCACATCACACTGCCGATGTTGACCCCGATCATCTTCTTCAACCTGATCCTCCAGTTGATCGGCGCGTTCCAGTCCTTCACCCAGGCGTTCGTCGTCTCCGGTGGAACGGGCGGACCGGTCGACTCGACGCTCTTCTACACGCTGTACCTCTACCAGCAGGGGTTCGCGAACCTGAACATGGGCTACGCCTCCGCCATGGCCTGGCTGCTCCTGGTGATCGTCGCCGCGCTCACCGCGATCAACTTCTGGGCCTCGAAGTATTGGGTGTTCTACGATGACCAAGATTGACCCCGCAGTCGACGCTCCGCTGACCGAGGCGGTCGTCACCGGCCTCCCGCCCGAGCGGGTGCGCGAGCAGCGCCGCCGCCGGAGCCCGTTCCGCAAGCCGATCACGAGCATCCTGCGCCACGGCTTCCTGATCCTCGCCGCCGTGCTGATGCTCTACCCGGTGATCTGGATGGTGGTCAGCTCCTTCCGGCCGACCGAGCTCATCTTCCGCGAGCCGGGCCTCGTCTTCGACAGCTTCGAGATCTCGAACTACACCGACGGCTGGAACGCGCTGACCTACCCGTTCAACGTGTACTTGCTGAACTCGGCGATCGTCGTGATCGGCAGCATCATCGGCAACCTGGTCTCGTGCTCGCTGGCGGCCTACGCGTTCGCCCGGCTCGAGTTCAGCGGCAAGAAGTTCTGGTTCGCCATCATGCTGCTCAGCATCATGCTGCCGATCCACGTCATCATCGTCCCGCAGTACGTGCTGTTCTCCCAGCTGGACTGGGTCAACACCTTCCTGCCGCTGATCGTGCCGAAGCTCCTCGCGACCGACGCGTTCTTCATCTTCCTGATGGTGCAGTTCATCCGCGGCATCCCGCGCGAACTCGACGAGGCGGCCCGCATCGACGGGGCAGGGCATCCGCGCATCTTCCTGCAGATCATCCTGCCGCTGATGGTGCCGGCCCTCGCGACCACCACGATCTTCACCTTCATCTGGACCTGGAACGACTTCTTCAGCCAGCTGATCTTCCTCACCAAGCCGAGTCTCTACACCGTCCCGCTCGCGCTCAACGCGTTCCAGGACTCGCAGAGCTCGACCGACTTCGGGGAGATGTTCGCGATGAGCGTCGTATCGCTCATCCCGATCTTCCTGATCTTCCTCTTCGGCCAGCGGTTCCTCATCAAGGGCATCGCGACGACGGGGATCAAGTGACCGCACCCACGGTCGAACCACCCAGCACCACCCGCACCACGCTCACTCCCCGAGCACCACACGACAGCACCAGGAAGGAACCGAACATGCGAGGCATCACACGACGCCGTGCCGGATTCGTCGCAGCGCTCGGCGCAGCGACGCTCGTCCTCACGGCGTGCGCCGGCAACGACGCCGCGACCGAGCCGGAAGCCCCCGCCCTCGAGCTCAGCGACGAGCCCGTGACCCTCTCGTTCACGTGGTGGGGCAACGACACCCGCCACGCCGCGACCGAGGAGATCATCGCCGCCTTCGAGGCGGAGTACCCCAACATCACGATCGAGCCGCAGTACACCGACTGGGCCGGGTACTGGGACAAGCTCTCGACCTCGGTCGCCGCGGGCGAGATCCCCGACATCATCCAGATGGACGAGAAGCAGCTCTCGACCTACGCTGCCAACGGCGTGCTCGCCGACCTCGGCTCCCTCTCGTCGATCCTGTCGACCGAGGACTTCCCCGAGGCGGTGCTCGGCACCGGCGCCCTCGACGGCACCCAGTACGGCGTGCCCGTCGGCATCAACTCGTACACGATCATCGCCAACCAGGACCTGCTCGACCAGTACGGCGTGGAGCTGCCCGACGACGAGTCGTGGACGTGGGACGACTTCGTCGCCACCGCCGAGGAGGTCGCGACCGCGTCGGGCGGTGCGATCGTCGGCACCCAGTCGTGGGGCTTCGAGGACGGCGGCCTGAACAACTGGCTCCGCCAGAACGGCGAGTCGCTGTACGACGGCTCCGAGGTCGCCGCGAGCGAGGAGACCCTCGCGAGCTGGTGGGAGTTCCTGCTCGAGGCCACCGAGGCCGGCGCCACGCCGGACCCGGCCGCGACGATCGAGCGCGAGACCAGCGGCCTCGCCGAGTCGTTCACCGCGACCAACGCGTCGGCCTTCGGGCCCTGGTGGTCGAACCAGGTGCAGGCCCTCCGCGACGCCAGCGGCCAGGACCTCGTCGCCCTCCGCGTCCCCGGCACGGCTGACGGCAGCGCCTACTACAAGCCGTCGATGTTCTGGTCGTCGTCGGCGAAGACGGAGCACCCGGCCGAGGTGGCGACCTTCCTCGACTACCTCGCGAACAGCGAGGACGCAGCCGACCTGCTGCTCGCCGAGCGCGGCGTGCCGGCCAACGAGAAGATCCGCGAGTACATCACGCCCAAGCTCGACGAGGTCAACCAGACCGTCGTGGAGTTCCTCGACGAGCTGGCTCCCGAGGTGGGCGACGCCCCGCCGGCCACGCCCCCGGGCGGCGGCGCGATCGAGACGATCATCGACCAGCACACCCAGAAGGTGCTGTTCGGCGAGCTGACTCCCGCCGACGCGGCGGCCAGCTTCATCGAGGAGCTCCAGCGGGCCCTCGACGACGCCGCGATCTGATCCACTCCCCGACGGACTCGTCCGTCACCACGGATGCCTCCGCCCGCGCCTTCGCCGGCGCGGAGGCATCCACCCGACGGTTCCTCCCCCGACCGTCCCCGGAGCGGCTGCCGCACCCCCTGGCGGCAGCCGCTCCACCCCTTCGGCCCCGGCCGCAGCACCACCCCATCGCCTTCCACTCCCAGACGCTCTTCCGACGGAGGTCCACGTGCCCAACCCACCGCAGCGGCAGGTCACCATCGCTCAGGTGGCCGAGTACGCCGGTGTCTCGCAGGCCTCCGTGTCGCGTGTGCTGAACCGCAACGCGAAGGTGGACCCCGCCATCTCCGCGAAGGTGCTCGACGCGATCGACAAGCTCAACTACTCGCCCAGCCAGATGGCCCGCAACCTCGTGCGCGGCCGGAGCAACACGGTCGCCCTCGTCGTTCCCGACCTCGAGAACCCGATGTTCCAGGGCGTGCTCAAGGGCCTCAGCCGCGAGGCCGCGCGCGACGGCTACCGCGTGCTCGTCGCCGACACCGCGGAACGGGTCGCCGACGAGGAGGAGATCGCCATCGAGGCCCGCTCGCGCTGCGACGCGCTGGTGCTCGTCTCCCCGCGCATGCCCGCCGAGCGCCTCGAGGCGCTCCTCGACCGCGTGCGCCCGACCGTCGTCGTCAACCGGCTCGTCTCCGGGGAACCCGCCGCCGAACTCTCCGTCGACTACGCGCACGCGGCCGGCACCCTCGGCGAGCACCTCCTCTCACTGGGCCACACGCGGATCGCGTACCTCGCCGGGCCACCACAGTCGTACGCCGACAACCTGCGCCGTCGCGGGCTCGTCGAGCTCACCGCGCGCCGGCCGGAACTCGACGTGGTCGACCTCGTCGGCGGCTCCGCGATCGAAGACGGGTACCGCGCCGCCGAGCAGGTGCTCTCCTCCGGCGTCACCGGCGTCGTCGCCTTCAACGACCTCGTCGCGATGGGCCTGCTGGCCCGGCTCCGCGAACTCGGCGTCGACGTTCCCGGCGACCTGTCGGTCACCGGCATCGACGACGTGCCGCTCGCCCGCTTCGCCGCACCCGCACTGACGACGATGTCGGTGCCGCGCCTCGAGCTCGGCGCCCAGTCGTGGCGGCGCCTGCGCGACGCGATGGCCGGCGAACCGGCGACGCATCCGCTCTCCTACCGCGCGATCCTCGAGGTCCGTGCGAGCTCGGGGCCGGCGCCCGAGGCATCCGGCTGGCTGTCGCCCGGTCGTCCGGTGCTGCGCCTGGCCGATCGCATCGTAGCCCGGTACGAGGAGGGCACCTCGATCGACCAGGTGCTGTCGCCCCGGCCGTTCCTGCACCCCGTCGAGACGCTCGGCGGCGTGCGCGTCACCGACGTGCACCCGACCGACCACCTGCACCACCTCGGCATCGGCGTCGCCCTCCCCGACGTCAACCGCACGTCGTACTGGGGCGGCCGCACGTACGTGCAGGGCGTCGGCTCGGTCATGCTCGAGAACCAGGGCACGCAGCGCCGCGACGAACTCGAACTGGTCGGCGACGACACCGTCACCGAGCGCCTCACCTGGATCGACGAGCGCGAGGTCGCGCAGCTCAGCGAGGTGCGCTCGATCCGCGGACGCGCCGTGCGCGTCGGCGAACGCGACGCGTGGACCCTGAACTGGCGAAGCGTGCTCACCGCCAACTTCGGGGCGCTCCGGCTGGGCTCGCCCGCGACGAACGGGCGCACCGGCGCCGGGTACGGCGGACTGTTCTGGCGGTTCCCCAAGTGGGATGCCCAGGTCGTGACCGCCGACGGCGTCGGCGAGGAGCTCGCACACGGTTCGCGCTCGCCCTGGCTCGCGGTGACGGATCCCGCGCGCCCGGTCACCGTGCTGCTCATGCAACCCGCGGGCACCGAGCCCCGGCCGTGGTTCGCACGCGTCTCCGAGTACCTCGGCGTCTGCCCCGCGGTCGCGTGGGACGAGATCGTCGAGGTGCCCGAGGGCGGCACCCTCGACCTCGGGCTCGACGCGCTGCTGATCGACCGCGCGATCACGGACGCCGGCGAACTGGCGGCGCTCGTCGCGACGCACCGGTCGGACTGGCATCCTGGTCCGGTGGCGCACCCGGCACCGAAGGCATGACGACCCGACTTCCCCGCGTCGGCATCGCGGGCATCCACGGGCACGGCGCCAGCCATGTGCGCACTGCGCTCGAACTCGTCCGCGACGGCCGCGCCGAACTCGCGGCCGTCGCGGATCCCCGACCGACCGAAGCCGACCTGCTCGGCGGCGCGGCGGCCGGCGTGGCGGTGTTCACCGGCGCCGAGGCGATGATCGCCGAGGCGGACCTCGACATCGTCGTGCTGTCGACGCCGATGCACACGCACCTGCCGCTCTCGCGCGCCGCGCTCGACGCGGGCGTGCACGTGCTCCTCGAGAAGCCGCCGACGCCCACGCTCGCGGATTTCCGCGAGCTCGTCGCCGCGGGCCTCGCCGCCGACCGCGCGGTGCAGATCGGGTTCCAGAGCCTCGGCTCGGCGGGCATCGCGGCCGTGCGAGACCTCGTCGCGGCGGGGGCCGTCGGCGAGGTGAGGCACTACGGCGCCCTCGGCACCTGGCTGCGCAGCGAGGCGTACTGGACCCGCGCCGCCTGGGCCGGACGCCGGACGCTCGACGGGCTCCCCGTCGTCGACGGAGCGGTCACGAACCCGCTCGCCCACGCCACCGCCACCGCGCTCGCGATCGCGGGCGCCACCGGCGAATCGGATGTCTCCGCCGTGCGGCTCGACCTGTACCGGGCGAACGACATCGAGGCCGACGACACGTCGTCGCTCGTCGTCGAGCTCGTCGATCGCCCGCCCGTGGCCGCCGCGCTCAGCCTCACTGCCCCGCGGCGCAGCGAGCCCGCGGTTACCGTCGAAGGCACCGCCGGTCGGATCGTCTACTGGTACACGCTCGACCTCGTGCAGCTGTTCGAACCCGGCGCCGCGATCCCGATCACGTCGGTGCACGCGCGCACGGGCCTGCTCGCGAACCTCGTCGACCATGTCGCGGCCGGCGCGCCGCTGCTGGTGCCGGCGGCCTCGACCGGCGGGTTCATGCGCGTGCTCGAGGCCGTGCGCATGGCTCCGGCTCCGACGCCCATCGCTGCGGAGTACGTCGCTCGCGTGGACTCGGATGCCGGAACCGGCGCGGTCGCGCCGGACGGCCCGCACCGCGTGGTCGACGGCATCGAGGCGTGGAGCGAACGGGTGGTGCGCGAAGGGCGCACGTTCGCCGAGCTCGGCGCCCCCTGGGCGCGCTGACGGTCGACCGCTCCGACGCGGCGGCGTGGATTCGCCTCCACCGGTCCAGCCCGGAAACGACGGATGCCCCGTGGCTCGTGAGCCACGGGGCATCCGTGTGATTCAGGTGACGCAGGTCACCTCAAGTTCCGAGCGCCCGAACGGGCGCGCGTGATTACTTGAGGGTGACGGTTGCGCCGGCTTCCTCGAGGGCAGCCTTCGCCTTGTCGGCGGTCTCCTTGTTCGCGCCCTCGAGCACGGCCTTCGGAGCACCGTCGACGACGGCCTTGGCCTCGCCGAGGCCGAGCGAGGTGAGCTCGCGGACGACCTTGATGACCTGGATCTTCTTGTCGCCGGCGGCCTCGAGGACGACGTCGAACGAGTCCTTCTCCTCGACCTCTTCGGCAGCAGCGCCGCCGCCTGCGGCAGCGGGGCCGGCAACGGCGACCGGGGCGGCCGCGGTGACCTCGAAGGTCTCCTCGAACGCCTTGACGAACTCCGAGAGCTCGATGAGGGTCAGGCCCTTGAACTGCTCGAGCAGCTCTTCAGTGGACAGCTTCGCCATGATTTTCTCCTTCAGATTTTCTGGTTACTCACCGCTTGAGAGGCTCGCGCCTACGCAGCGGACTCCTGCTTCTCACGCAGCGCGTCGACCGTGCGAACGGCCTTCGACAGCGGTGCGTTGAACAGATATGCGGCTCCGAACAGCGAGGCCTTGAAGGCACCGGCGAGCTTCGCCAGCAGCACTTCGCGGGACTCGAGGTCGGCGAGCTTGCCTACCTCTTCGGCGGTCAGGGGCTTGCCATCGAAGTAGCCGCCCTTGACCACGAGGAGGGGGTTCGCCTTGGCGAAGTCACGCAGCGACTTCGCGACGGCGACCGGGTCACCGTGCACGAACGCGATCGCCGACGGGCCCTTGAGGTCGTCGTCGAACGAGGAGATCCCGGCGTTGTTGGCCGCGATCTTCGTCAGCGTGTTCTTCACCACGGCGTAGCTCGCGTCCCCACTGATGGACTTGCGCAGCGTCTTGAGCTGCGCAACAGTGAGGCCGCGGTATTCGGTCAGCAGAACGGCGGTCGAGCTCTCGAACAGGTTCGTGAGTTCGGCAACCGAGGCTTCCTTGTTCGCCATGGCCACTCCTTGTGTACTCAACGTGCACCGCGGTGGCGATGCACGGCCTCGGAGCGCTGGAGCCCTCGGGAAATGAAAAGAGCTCCGGCGCAGTTGCGCGGAGCTCGAACCAGAACCTGGAAAGTCTTCGTCACACCTGCGTGGGCCCCTGCTTTCGCAGAGCTTCGGTCGACCCGGATCACTCCGGGCACGACGACCAACGGTCTTCGGCTCCGACCAGCGTACCCGAGGAGTCGACCACCGCAAAATCGAGCCGGATGCCCCGGGTTCGCCGCATGACGCACACCGCACGCGACCGCGGGCCGGGGCATGCGCCCCGGCCCGCAGCCGTCCTGCGAGGTCTCGACCTCAGATCAGGGTGAGCGTGAGCACCCCGGTGTAGGTGCCCGAGCGGGTCGACCCCGGCACGCCGAGCTCGAGCCCTCCGCCGCACGCGAACGCGCCCGCGCTGTGGCCCTTCGCGGAACCGCAGAGCGTCAACGGGTCGCGCAGGCCGGCACCCGGGACGACCACGGCGCCCGGTGCGACCGTGGCGGCCTCGTCCTCCGCGGTCGGCAGGCCTCCGGTCTCCACCGACGCGCTCGGCGCCCAACCGAGGTTCTCGGCGAGGATCACGCCCGAACCGCTGGTGAAGTCCGACACCTGTCCGGTGAGGTCCCACCCTGCGGCGGAGCCGCGGGAGTCGACGACGCGAACCGGGTTCAGCGCGCCGGGCGTGGTCTGGTCGGCGCCGGTGAGCGCGACCGGGTCGAGCACGACCGGGTCGGTGCTGGGGACGGCCATCGACAGCGCGCCGCCCGTGACGTCGGCGGTGATCACCTGGTACCCCGCACCGGGCCCGCCGGCGGCGAGCTTGGAGACCAACTCGCCGGCCCCGCCGACGATCGGCAGCTCGAAGGTCGAGGCGCCGGGTGCGACCGTCAGGCGGGTGCCGGCGGCCGGACGGATCGTGTACTCGTAGTCCGAGCTCATCACGACCAGGCCGATGCGCGAGCCCTCCGCGAAGACGTAGTCCTTCGGCTCGAACTCGAAGTCGAACCGGTACGAGGTGCCGGGTTCGATCGCGTCGGTCACGGCGTCGGAGTTCCGGTTCTGCACGTCCATCCAGCCGCGCGAGACGATCCGCGGGGCGCCGGTCGGCGGGTAGCTCACGAGCAGCGCGGTGAGGTTCGCCTGCTCGCGGTCCACGGCGAGGTCGAGCGAGACCTTCGGCGTCCCGGACATCCGGACCGCACCGGTCAGCGCGCGAGTCTGGTACGCGAGCCGGTTCGGCGACTCGGCCGCCGCGGCGAGCGCCGAGGCCCGCAGCTGGGCGTCGTCGATGAACGACTCCGTGCGTCCCGAGGTGTCGCTCGCGAAGTCCAGCTCGCCCACGCCGCCGGCCGTCTCCGCGGCACCGAGGTGCAGCGAGACCGGCGCGGTCCCGGGCTGGGGCCAGTCGGGGTACTCCGTCAGCTGGTTGTTCTCGCGGACGATGTACGCCTTCGGCCGCTCCTCCACGCCGTTCTCGACCTTGTACAGGTAGCGGGTGAACCACCGGTTCAGCAGCGTGTCGTTCGGCGCGCCGCCGTGCCCGCCCTGGTGCAGGTAGAGCTGGTGCGGGGTGCCGTTCGCCTTCACGGCCTCGTAGAGGTCGGCTGCGTTCTTCGTCATCACGTTCCAGTCGTTCTGGCCGTGGGCGACGAGGGTGGCGGCGGTGATCTGATCCGCGTTCGCGAGGTAGTCGCGCTCCGACCAGAATTCGCTGCGGTCGCCGGTGGCCCGGTCCTGCTCCGCCCGAAGACCGTCGATGACGGGCTGGCAGGTCGCCTGGTCGCGACGCGTGTGGACGTAGTCGGCGAGCACGTCGAGGTCCTCGCCCTGGTACCCGCCCGGGGCGCGCACCGCACCGTTCGCGCGGTAGTAGTTGTACCAGTCCGAGATCGCCGAGATCGGCACGATCGCGTCGAGGCCCTCCACGCCCGTGCTGGCGACGCCGATCGGCAGCGTGCCGTTGTACGACGTGCCGATCATGCCGACGCTGCCGGTCGACCAGCTCGCGTCCACCTCGGTGGTGCGGTCCGTCGACGTGTACGCCTTCGCGCGGCCGTTCAGCCAGTCGACGACGGCCTTGCCGCCGAGGGATTCGTTCAGCCCACCCGAGGTCGGGCAGCCCTCCGACCAGCCGCTGCCGAGCGACTCGGCGTGCACGACGGCGAAGCCGCGCGGGACCCAGGTCGACTCGAAGGTCGAGGAGATCTTCGGGCTGGTCTGGCGGGTGTTCGGTGCGGGGAATCCCGGCTTGGTGGCCGGCGGGTCGCCGAGCTCGTGGTCGACGGGCCAGTTCGGAACGCTGCTGCCGCCCGCGTAGTAGGGGCTCATCTCCATGATGACGGGGACCTTGAGGTCGTCGCCGTCGGTCTCGGGCACACGCGTGACGTCGATGTGGACGAGGTCGTTGCGTCCGTCGAGGTCGGAGTCGACCTCGCTCTCGACCCAGAGTTCCTGGCGGATCCACTGGCTCGTGGTCCTGGTGAAGACGGCCTGCGAGAGGCCGTCCTGGAAGGTCGGCTCGGCGGGTCCGGGGACGGGGGCCGCGATCGCCGGCGAGCCGGCGAGCGCGAGCCCGCTCAGCAGCACCGGCCCGGCGATGAGGATCGCCGTGCGGCGGAGGCGGCGCCTGGCGGCGCCGACAGGACGGGACATGTGGGGTCTCCTTCGGTTGGGCGGTACTCGGGATGGAACGGGCTCAGATCAGCGTCAGGGTGAGCACTCCGGTGTAGGTGCCGGTGCGGGTGGAACCGGGCACGCCGAGCTCGAGTCCGCCGGAGCACGCGAATGCGCCCGCACTGTGCCCGGTGTCGGCGGCGCAGAGGATCAACGGATCGCGCAGGCCCGAGCCGGGTACGACCGCGGAGCCGGGCGCCACCTCGGGCGCCTCCTCGTCGACCGTGGGCAGTCCGCCCGTCTCGACCGAAGCGGCAGGCGTCCAACCGAGGTTCTCGGCGAGGATGACCCCGGTGCCGCTCGTGAAGTCGGAGACCTGGCCGGTGAGGTTCCACCCGGCGGCGGTGCCGCGCGAATCGGCGACGCGGACCGGGTGCAGGGCGCCCGCGGTGGACTGGTCGGCGCCGGTGAGCACGACCGGGTCGAGCACGACCGGTTCCGCACTGGAGACGGCCATCGACAGCGCACCGCCCGAGACCGCGGCCTGGATCACCTGGCGGGTGTCGGCGTCGTCGCCGCCGAGCACGGTCACGGTGAAGGCGCCGACCTCGCCGATGTTGCCGGCTGCATCGGTGGCGCGGTACTCGACGCGGTGGGTGCCGTACCCGGGCTCGCGCTCCTGGAACGGCGACAGGGACATGCCGCCGGTGCCGAGGTTGCCGTAGACCAGGTCGTCGATGTTCGTGCCGGTCGGGGTGAAGCGGAACGGCGCATCCTTGTCGGTCGGCCAGCCGTAGTAGTTGTGCCAGCCGTCGCCGTCGAGCCGGAACTCGGTGACGAGGGCGCCCTCGCGGTTGTCCGCGGCGACGAGCTTCATGTCGAACTGCTCGTTGACGACGTAGTGCGGCTCGCCGTTCACGCCGACGCTCGAGGCGATCGGCGCGGTGATGGCGGCATCCACCGACGGCCCCTGTCCGTCGACCGTCCAGGTCTGCACGTCGGAGCCCGCGTCGGGGAACTCCGGGTCGGTGACGGTCGCCGTGACGGTGTGCTCGCCCCCGGACAGCCCGAGCGGGGCGAGACGCAGGTTGCGGCTGTTGTAGGGGTTCGCCACGACCTGGCCGTCGACGCGCCACGTCACGTCGAGCACGCGACCCTCGGGATGCGTCGTCTCGATGTAGAGCACGTCCTGCGTGCCCGAGGCGTGGTCGGTCGTCGTGGCTTCCGTGATGCCCGGTTCCGCGGCCGACGGCGCGGGGAGCAGCGCGTCGCCCACGGTCCAGGTGCGCACCTGCGTCATCGACGGCTTGGCGCGGAGCGCCGGGTCCCGCACGAACTCGGTGTTGTCGACGATCGTCGCGGTCACGGTCGATCCGACGGCCAGGTCGAGGGTGCCGAGGTCGAGGTTTCGGGGGTTGCCCGGCAGGTCGAGCGGCGCGCCGTCCACGGCCCAGGTGACGTCGAGCTCGTGGTAGACGGGGTGGGCGGTCTCGACCCACAGCACGGCGTCGCGCGCGACCGGGGCATCCGCCGGCGCAGCGGCAGGTACCAGCGGGGTGCGGCCGGCGACGCGTTCGGTCATGATCTCGCGACCGACCTGGTCGAGCTGGTATCCGAGGGTCTTCATCATGGAGTGCCGGCTCGGACGCCAGACGCCGGTCGAGTAGTACATGCCGCCCTCGTAGGCGCCGATGGTGCCGCCCGCCTCGCTCGGTTCGCCGAGCCAGCGCCACCACTTCACCTGCTGCGCGGCCATCTGCTCGACCGTGAGCTTCGTGTGGTGCGCGCTCGACGGCTCACCGCCCTGGTAGTCGCCGGTCGTGACGCCGCGCGAGTAGTAGTCGTACTCGTCCTGGAGTCCGCCGAGCGAGTGCGCGATCTCGTGCGGGGAGATGAGGGCCGAGAGGGCGTTGCCGCCGCTCGCGGTGGCGTAGGTGCCGCCGGCACCGCCGTACGTGTCGCTGTTCGCGAGCGCGAGGATCTGGTCCACCTTCGGCGCTAGCCCGGCGAACTGCCGCGCGGCCGCGTTGTTCACGGTGAGCAGGCGCTGCACGCTGTTCGCGTTGCATCCGCCCCAGAACGCCATCTTCAGCGGCGTGTTCCGGCGCGGAGCGTCGAGCGAGGAGTCGCAGCTCACGCCGGACTCCCCCGACACGATCTCGACCGCGTAGACGTTGAACGAGTTGCGGTAGCTCTTGTACGGTTCGATGCTCCACATCGTCTCGAGGTGCTCGTCGACCTGCTCGCGGAACTTCGGGAGCTCCGACGCCGTGTAGCCGTCGCCGAGGATCACGAGCGAGAAGCGTTCGGCCGGGTCGCCCGTCACCTGGATCGGCACGAGCGTGGCCGAACCGACGGCGGGTTCGTCGGCGAGCGCCGGCGACGCGGTCGCGGTGACGAGGCCGCTGACGAGCAGGGGCACGGCGAGTGCGGCGACGACGGTTCGCCGTGCGCGCGATGGTGACGGATGGGACATCGTGATTCCTCCTACGGGATGGCGCGCGGGCGCGACCGATCACCGCGACGTGCGGGGCCGGACGCGCGGCGGCGCGACGAGTGGGCGCCGCTCAGCGCGACGCTCGGCTCGGGTCGTTCAGTGGGCGTCGACGAGGTCGCGGTCGTCGGCCCGTCGGCCGTCGGCGGCGCCTGCATCGGCGCCCTCGGCCGGAGCGTCGGCGGATGCCTCCGCGCCGGTGGGGGCGGTCGTGCCGGTGGAGCGGGCTGCCCGGCGCGCGCGCAGACGTCGCCAGATGGCGAGCCCGGCGATCGCGAGCAGCGCGAGGAGGACGAGCGCGATCGGGTAGGGGATCGCCCACCCGGTTCCGCTCGCCCGGTGTTCGCCGTCGACGGCGGCGCCGCCCTCGAACTCGGGTGCGAGTTCTGCGGACGCGGTGAGGAGCACGGCCGGGACGATTCCGGTGAACTCCTCCTCGACCCGGACGCTCGCGCCGGGCAGGATCTCGGTGGACTCGGTCGCCGGCAGGTCGGCCAGGCGCCAGCCGAACGGGCCGTCGAGCGCGAGGCGCGTGCTCCCTGCGACCCGCATGTTGCCCGGGTTGGCGACGGTGTACGAGACGGTCGCCGTTCCGCCGAAGAGGTTCCAGCCGCCGTCGTAGGCGACGCTCACGTCGGTGACCTCGAGCGCGGGGAGCTGCTCCCCGGGGACGGTCACGTAGACGCGGGCGCCGACCCGACGATCGACGGCGACCTGCTGCGCGCCCTCCCCGGTCGTCGAGAGCTCGCTGAGGGACGCGACGATGCCGCCGGCGTGGTCGCCCGGCGATGCGTCCGGCGGGACGGTCAACCGGAAGGGGATGTCGAGACGGGTGCCGGGCGCGATCTCGAACACGTCGCCGTCGCCGAGGCCCACCCAGGACCCGACGTCGACTGACTCGGTACCGGCCGGAGGCAGCGTGAACGCCCCGTCGGTGGTGGTCGACGCGTCCATCGCGTAGACCCGCACCGAGATCGGGCCGGCCCCGAGGTTCGAGACGCCGACGTAGTCGGTGACGGTCTCGCCGGGTGCGAGCACGTAGTCGAACGCCCCGCGACCGTCGGGGCCCTGTTCGCTCGACGGCTGGACCCCCCAGACGGTGTCCCCGCCCTCGGCGGCGTGCGCGGCGGGAAGGCCGGCGCCGAGGCTGAGCAGGAGCGCGAGGCCGCCGACGGCGGGCAGCGCGCGGATCGGTGTCGTCATTCGACCTCCGTTCGCCGGGCGGGGGCCCGTATGCCTCACAGCAGCCTATGAATCAGCTGGCAATCGGGCATGAGCCGGGTGTCGAACAGTCGGATGGATCGATTCGACGTTTGTCGAATCGATCCATCCGACGATCGTTCGGGCGCGCGGACCGACGATCAGGCGCGGTCGGACGCGGTGTGCTCGACCTTCATCAGCAGGATCGCGAGGTGCAGTCCGAGCCGTTCGACGCCGTTCTGCAGGTCGATGCCGAGGATCTTCTCGAGTCGCCCGAGCCGGTGGTACAGCGAGGTCCGATGCAGGTTGAGTCGTGCCGCGGTGTCCTGGACGCGGCCACCCAGCGCGAGGTAGGCCTCGGCCGTGTCGAGGAGCATCCGGCCGTCGCGTTCGGCCGACAGCCGGTCCAGGCCGGCCTGGAAGTCCGCGGGCACCAGCCCTGCGGCGGCCACCTGATCGAGACCGCGGTGGATGCCGAGCCGGTCCCAGGCGATCACCGGATCGGGTAGCGCGAAGGAGTCCGCGATGCGGTCGGCGCGCTCGGCCTCGGCGGCACTCGAGCGGGCGGCGGCGAGCGACGACCGGCTGCCGCCGATCGACACTCGGAAGGGCCCGTCGTGACCGTCGGCGGCGGCACCGCCGAACGCGACGTGCGCGGCGTCGAGGAGCACTGCGGCCGCGCGATCGGTCGCGCCGACCCCGGACGCCGAGGGCCGGGACGCCGACGGCTCGGGCGACGACGGCTCGGGCACCACGAACACGACGCGATCGCCGCGATGGAGGTGCAATGCGCCGCCGAGCTGCGCGGTGCGCAGCGCCCGCCGGGCGGCCCGATCGAGCAGCTCCCTGGCGGCATCGGGCTCGAGCCGCGCCGGGGCCCGGACGCTGAGCTGCAGCGCCCGGACCTCCGTCTCGTCGGGGAAGTGCCCGTCGGCGATGATGGCGGCGGCCGCTCGAGCGCGTGCCTTGGCGGTGCCGAGCAGCAGGTCGCGGGTCTGCTCCGTCGCGAGCACGAGGTCGAGTTCGCGCTGGCTCCGGGATCGGGTCCACTCCTCGGCGAGGCGATTCGCGAAGTCGTCCGCGCGGGCGACGTCGTCGGGGTCCATCGCGTCGGGGGCGTCGATGAACCAGAGGTAGCCGATCGATTCCTCGGCGCGGCGGATCGGGACCAGCAGTCGCGGCAGCATCCCCAGCTCGGTGTTCTGCGGGACCCGCGTCGACTCCTTCGCGCTGTAGACGCCGAGGCGTCGCAGCCAGGAGCTCACGGCGGGACCGGCGTGGTGCTGGAGGATCGTCATGCGCCGGACCTCGTCGATGACGTCGGACTGCGGACTGTACGCGACGACGCGATGCCGTTGGTCCTCGAGCACCGCGGGCCTGCCAACCACCCGAGCGATGTGGTTGACCATCTGGTGCACGCTCATCCGCACTCCGTCACCCGCTGATCCCGACCCGAGCAGTCTACGTCGCGATGGGGAGATAGTTGACCGGAGTCGACGGAATAGTTGACTTGGGTCGACAGTTGACTCAGTGCAACCATATGTGTATAGTTGACGCTCGTCAACGAATCTGTCATCGGAGGATCTCTCTTGTCCGCTGTCTCCGACACGCCACCCGCTCAGGCCGCTTCGGCCGCCGAACCGGCCGAGCGCACCCCGCGCGAGGTGTTCGTCGCGCTCTCCGGCCTCATCGTCACGATGTTCGTCGCGGTGCTCTCCGGCACCGTCGTCTCGACCTCGATGCCGCGCATCATCGCCGACCTCGAGGGCGACCAGTCCGCCTACACCTGGGTCATCACCGCGAGCCTGCTCGCGACCGCCGTCTCGACCCCGATCTGGGGCAAGCTGGCCGACCTGGTCAACCGCAAGGTGCTCCTGCAGGTCTCGATCTCGCTGTTCGTCGTCGGCTCGGCGATCGCCGGATTCGCACAGGACACGACCACCCTGATCGCGGTCCGCGTCATCCAGGGCCTCGGCGCCGGCGGCCTGATGTCGCTGGTCATGATCATCGTCGCGCTCATCATCTCGCCGCGCGAGCGCGGCAAGTACATGGGCTTCGTCGGCGGCATCATGGCCGTCGCGACCATCGGCGGACCGCTGCTCGGCGGCGTCGTCACCGATGCATGGGGCTGGCGGGCCAACTTCTTCTGGCCGCTCCCCCTCGCGATCGTCGCGCTCGTGCTGATCCAGATCACCCTGCACCTGCCGAAGACCCCGAAGCGCCCGGTCAAGATCGACGTGATCGGCGCGATGCTGCTCGCCGTCGGGGTCTCCCTCGCGCTCGTGTGGATCACGCTCGGCGGCAAGGACTTCGACTGGGACTCGACCACGAGCCTCGTCATGGTCGCCGTCGCGGCCGCCGCGATCGTCGCATTCGTGATCGTCGAGTTCTTCGTGCCAGAGCCCATCGTGCCGATGAGCCTGTTCAAGAACCGCACCTTCACGTTGGCGGTCGTCGCCTCGATCGCCATCGGCGTGGCGATGTTCGCGACCAGCGTCTTCCTGGCGCAGTACTTCCAGCTCGCGCGGGGGGCGACGCCCACCGAGTCGGGCCTCATGACCATCCCGATGATCGTCGGCCAGATGGGCGCGTCGATCCTGATCGGCGCCCTGATCAGCAAGTTCGGCAAGTGGAAGGGATTCATGGTCACGGGCGCGCTGCTCACGATCGCGGGCACGTTCCTGATGACCCGCCTCGAGTACGACACCCCGTTCGCGCTCGTCGCGGTCTACATGTTCGTCCTCGGCGCGGGCCTCGGCATGGTCATGCAGAACCTGACGCTGATCGTGCAGAACGACACCCCGGTGTCGCAGTTGGGCGCAGCGTCGTCGAACGTGAACTTCTTCCGGTCGATCGCCGGCACCGTCGGCGTGACCGTCATGGGCTCGCTCCTCGCGACCCAGGTGTCGACGCACATCACCGACGGGTTCGCGGGCTTCGTGCCCTCGACGCCCGAGGAGGGCGAGGCGCTCAAGGGCCTCGCGGGCGGCGCCGTGCCCAACGTGCACGACCTGCCGGAGTCGATCCGCGTCGTCATCGAGAGCGCGTACGGACAGGGCATCGCCGAGGTCTTCTGGATCGCCGTGCCGCTCGCCGTGCTGTCGCTGATCGCGATCGCGTTCCTGCCGAACAAGCCGCTGTCGACCAAGACCGCCGCGCAGTCGCTGCAGGAGGAGGCCGAAGAGGCTGTGATCGACCTCGCCGAGGCCGAGATCGGCGCGCCGGTCGCGTCCGCCTCCGAGCTGATCGACGAAGCGGATGCCTCCCGCGGGGCGGACCGGCGCGGTGAGCAGCCGCGACGCGGCGACCGCGAGCCGGTCGGCGTCGCCACGGGCTCGGTGCACGCGATCGACGCCGACGACGCACCGGGCGGGCGCCGATAACATGTCCACCATGACCGCCGATCCCACCCTCGACGAGGCCATCGCGGCCGTCGAGGAGCAGTTCGGCATCGTGTTCAACCGGGCTCGCGTCGTGTGGGCCGAGTCGGCCAAGCAGGTGCACCCCGAGTTGCAGCCCGCCGGGTACAAGCTGCTCGCGAGCATCGTGCGCATCGGCCCCACCAACGCGCACGTGCTCGCGGAGCACCTCGACATGGACAAGAGCGCCGTGAGCCGCCAGGTGCGACAGCTCGAGGACCTCGCGCTGGTCGAGAGCCGGGCCGACGAGCGCGACGGGCGGGCCAGGGTGCTGGTCGCGACCCCGCTCGCGCAACAGCGCGTCGCCGAGGTCCGCAGCGCGAACCAGGCCCGGCTCCGCGGGGCGCTCGAGCATCGCGGCGTCGCCGAGCTCCGCTCGCTCGCCGATGTGCTGCGCGTGATCGCCGAAGGCTGAACAGCCGGTCCGAGGGCCCGCGGGTGGGAGCACCCGCGGGCCCTCGGCGTCCCGGCAGGCGCAACCCCCCTGCGGATGTCGGTGGCCCGGCGTAGACCGGAACCCATGGACATCGAACACGTGAACCCGCCGGAGCTCCATACCAACCCGGCGTTCAGTCAGGGGGTCCTCGTCCGCGGCGACCACGACGTGCTCTACGTCGGCGGCCAGAACGGCACGGATGCCTCGGGCGACATCGTCGCCGGCGGCATCGGGCCGCAGACCGAGCAGGCGATGCGCAACGTCCTCGCCGTGCTGGCCGCGGCCGGCGCCGACCAGTCGAACGTGGTGCGCCTGGCGATCCTGCTCGTCGAGGGGCAGTCGTTCCAGGAGGGCTTCGAGGCGGCCATGCCCGTCTGGGGGCAGCACGCCACGGCGATCACCGGTGCGCAGGTCGCCGCGCTCGCCAGGCCCGACGCGCTCGTCGAGGTCGAGGCGGTCGCGGCGATCCCGCGGGGGTAGGTCAGGCGCGCGCGTCCGCGTCGCCGACCGCGCCGGCGTCGGCATCGACAGCGGCGCCTGCATCTTCGTCGCCGCGCGGCAGGCGCACCGTGAACACGGTGCGTCCGGGCTCGCTCTCGACGTCGACGCTGCCGTGGTGGGCTTCGACGACGGCACGCACGATCGCGAGCCCCAGGCCCGTGCTTCCCGCCCGGCGCGAACGCGACGAGTCCGCGCGCGCGAACCGTTCGAAGAGGGTGTCGCGCACCGCCGGGTCGATGCCGGGTCCGTCGTCGGCGATCGAGATCACGGCCGAGCGGCCGCGGCTCGCGGAGGCATCCGTCGTCAGCGTCGCCGTCACCGACGTGCCGGCGGGCGTGTGCACGCGCGCGTTGGCGAGCAGGTTCGCGATGACCTGGTGCAGGCGCGGCCGGTCGCCGTCGACGACGACCGGGTCGTCCGGGAGTTCGACCGTCCACTCGTGTTCGGTGCCGGCGACCTGCGCGTCGGCGACCGCGTCGGCCAGGAGGGCCCGCAGGTCGACGTCGTCGCTCACGAGTTCGCGGCCCTCGTCGAGCCGCGCCAGGAGCAGCAGGTCCTCGACGAGTTCGGTCATGCGCAACGACTCGGACTCGATGCGCCCGATCGCGTGCACGACGTCGTCGGGCAGCTCGCCGCCGTGCATCCGGGTGAGTTCCGCGTAGCCGCGGATCGAGGCGAGCGGGGTGCGCAACTCGTGCGAGGCATCCGCTACGAACCGTCGCACCTTCCGCTCCGACTGCTCGCGTGCGGAGAGCGCGGATGCCACGTGGCCGAGCATCCGGTTGAACGCCGTGCCGAGCCGACCGACCTCGGTGCGGGGGTCGTCGACCGGGACCCGCTCGTCGAGGTCGACGTCACCGCGATCGAGCGGGCGCTCCGAGACGGCCTGTGCGGTCTCGGTGACCCGCTCCAGCGGCGCGAGGGCGCCACGCACGACGACGGAACCGACGGCGAGCACGGCGACGAGCCCCGCGACGGCGACGATCGCGACCGTGATCGCGAGCTGGGTCGTCTGGGCGATGACCTCGGCGAGGGGAAGGGCGAGCACGATCCGCACCTCGGGGGCGGTCTCGACCGCGAGCGCCCGGTATTCGCCCAGTTCGCCGGCGCTGATGGTGTGCACCTCCCGGTCGAGCGGCACCCCCTGGAGCGCCACGAGCGCCTGCGGACCGGCCGGCACCAGGCTGCCGTCGTCGATGTACGCCGCATCGGAGGTCTGCGCGACGAAGATGCCGCCGAGCGTGCCGTCGGGCTGGCCGGGCACGCTCAGGAAGTCGCGGACCGTCGCGGCGGGGTTGTTCGGGATGCCGGGACCGGTGGCGCCGTCGGCGCGCTCGGCGGCGGCTCGGAGGCCGGCGTCCAGTCGGGCCACGTTCGACGTGTGCACCTGGATCACGGTCGCCACGCCGATCACCGCGGCCATGGCGACCAGGAGCCCGGCGACGAGGGTGAGGAGTCGCCGGCGAAGCGTCCACGGCGCCCGACCCGTCGGCGACGACGCATCCGCTGCGGGGGCCGGTGCGTCCTCGCCGACGTGCACCGAGCCGGTCGCGGCATCGGCCGCCGCCCTCGCGGCCGCCGCGTGGCCCGGGTCTCCGGGGCGGGTCATCCGCTCGTCGCCTTCAGCATGTACCCGGCGCCGCGCACCGTGTGGATCATCGGGTCCCGGCCGGCGTCGATCTTCTTCCGCAGGTACGAGATGTAGAGCTCGACCACCGATTCGCGCCCGCCGAAGTCGTACGACCAGACGCGGTCGAGGATCTGCGCCTTCGACAGCACCCGGCGCGGGTTGCGCATCAGGAATCGCAGCAGTTCGAACTCGGTGGCGGTCAGCTCGATCGGCTGCCCGTCGCGCGCGACCTCGTACGAGTCCTCGTCGAGGGTGAGGTCGCCGACGCGCAGCACCGGGTCGCGCTGGGCGGCGAGGGTCAGCGTCGAGCGGCGGATGAGTCCGCGCACGCGCGCGACGACCTCCTCGAGGCTGAACGGCTTGGTGACGTAATCGTCGCCGCCGGCGGTGAGGCCGGCGATGCGGTCGTCGAGCGAGTCCTTCGCGGTGAGGAACAGCACGGGCGTCTCGGTGCCGTCGGCGCGCACGCGCTGCAGCACCTCGAGGCCGTCGAAGTCGGGCAGCATGATGTCGAGCACGATCGCGTCGGGTCGGAACTCGCGCGCCGCCTTCACGGCGCCGATGCCGTCGCCCGCGGTACGCACGTCCCACCCCTCGTAGCGGAACGCCATCTTCAGCAGGTCGGCGAGGGATGCCTCGTCGTCGACCACCAGCACGCGCACCATCGACCCGTCGGGCTTCTGCAACTGCGGGGCGCGGGCAGCGGTCTGGTCGTTCGTCATGCGACCAGTATCGACGCGCCGACTATGCGTCGGCTATGCGTCTGCTGTGGCCGGGGTCACGGCTGAGGCCGCGGCAGCGGGCGCGGTCGCGGCATCCGGACCGATCCAGGTGCCCATACCCGATCCATAGGAATGCGAAAGCCGCGAGACAGCCTGCCTCCCTAGCGTCTGGCTCGCGGCACCGACCGGTGGCGACTCCCCGACCCGAGGACCAGCATGTTCTTCACCTACCTTCGCCGCGAGCTCGCCGGACGCCGCAGGCAGACCGCGATCATCGCGATCGGCATGGCACTCGCCATCGCCCTCGTCATGATCGTGACCGCCGTCTCGGCCGGCGTGCGCGACGCCCAGGCATCCGTGCTCCAATCCGTGTACGGCGTCGGCACCGACCTCACCGTCAGCCGGACGCCCACCCCGCCCGCCGAGGGCGAGGCCGGTGGGGGCGGCGGCCCGCAACGGTTCGAGTTCGGCGCCGATGAAGGGCAGACGACCGACGGCTCCACCGAGATCAGCCAGTCGCGGCTCACCGCAGGCTTCGGCAGTTCGACGTTCGACGCCTCGGCCCTCGAGACGGCACAGGGCGTCGACGGCGTGGCCGCGGCGTCGGCAGCGCTGTCGCTGAACAACATCTCGTTCTCTGGGCAGCTGCCCCAGCGGCAGGACGCGAACGCCGACCCCGCCCAGGGCGACCAGATGCAGTCCGGCGGCCAGCCCCCGCAGGGCGGCTTCGACGGCGCCGGCGGCAGCGCGTTCGACGTCGACAACTTCTCGGTGCTCGGCATCGACCCCGCCGGCGACGCCGTCGGCCCCCTGTCGTCGGTCGAACTGGCCGACGGCCGCGGTCTCGAGGCATCCGACGCCGGTGACGCGGTCGTCGTGCTCGATGCCGACTACGCGACCAGCGCCGAACTCGCCGTCGGCGACACGCTGGACATCGGCGGCACCGACTTCGAGATCGTCGGCACCGTGACCTCGACGTCGTCGGACGCATCCACCGCGTCGAACGCGTACATCCCGCTCGACCTCGCGCAGGAGCTCTCCGGCGAAGACGGCATGATCTCGAACGTCTACGTGCAGGCCGAGTCGTCCGATCGGATCGCGGCCGTCCAGGCCGAGCTCGAGGAGGCACTGCCCGACGCGACGGTCAGCTCGCAGTCCGACCTCGCGTCGACCGTGTCGGGCTCGCTCTCGAGCGCGTCGAGCCTCATCGCGAACCTCGGACTCTGGCTGTCGATCGCGGTGCTCGCCGCCGCGTTCCTCATCGCCATCCTCTTCACCATCCAGGGCGTCACCCGCCGCACCCGCGAGTTCGGCACGCTCAAGGCGATCGGCTGGGCCGACGGGCGCATCGTCGGCCAGGTCGCGGGCGAGTCGCTCGTACAGGGACTCATCGGCGGTGCCGTCGGCCTCGTCGTCGGACTCGCCGGCATCCAGGTCGTCAACCTGCTCGGCATCACGATCGGCGGCGCGTCGACGGATGCCGCTGCCGGCGGCCCCGGCGGCATGGGCGGCGACGGCGGCCCGGCCGGTGCCATGGGAGGCATGGGCGGCGGCGGTCCGTTCGGCGCCATGGGCCAGTCGGCCGCGGCGAACGCCGAAGTCGTGCTGAACGCACCGATCACCGTGAGCGTCATCGCGATCGCGATCGGCCTCGCCGTGCTCGGAGGGCTCCTCGCCGGCGCGATCGGCGGCTGGCGCGCCTCCCGGCTGCGGCCGGCTGAGGCCCTCCGGAGCGTCGCATGAACACCGGCACGACCCGCACCCGAACGAACGAGAGCGAGCAGGACATGACCATCGAGACCACGGCGCCCGGGGCATCCGCTGCCGGCGCATCAGACCCGACGACCCGTGCCGACCGGCCGACCGCTGGGTACCGCCTCGAGCACGTCGGCAAGCAGTACCCCGGGAAGCGCGCGGTCACCGCGCTGAAGGACATCACGCTGGAGATCCCGGCCGGCCAGCTCGTCGCGATCCAGGGGCCGACGGGCGGCGGCAAGTCGACGCTGCTCCAGATGCTCGGCGCACTCGACCGGCCGACGACCGGGCGCATCGCGCTCGGCGACCACGAGCTGTCGCACCTGCCCGACGGGAAGCTCGGCAAGCTGCGGGCGAAGGAGATCGGGTTCGTCTTCCAGAGCTTCAACCTCATCCCCACGCTCGCCGCGCAGGAGAACGTCGAGACCGCGCTCGAACCGTTGGGCGTGCCGGCTGCCGAACGGCGTCGCCGGGCGGCGGAAGCGCTCGCCGCGGTCGGGCTCGCGGAGCGCGCCGGGCATGTGCCCGGTGAGCTCTCGGGCGGTCAGCAGCAACGCGTCGCGATCGCGCGGGCGCTGGTGAAGGAACCCGCCGTGCTCCTCGCCGACGAGCCCACCGGCGCGCTCGACGAGGAGACCCGCGACGAGATCCTGAACCTCCTCGAGGGGCTCTGGCGCGACCGCGGCCTGACGCTCGTCATCGTCACGCACGACTCGGCCGTCGCCCGGAGGGCGCAGCGCCGCCTGCACCTCAAGAACGGGGTGGTCACCGAGCGCTGACGGAGGTGCGATCCTTCGGGGGCGCAGGCCTCCCGCAGGAATGCGTGCGAGTTCCTCCCGCCCGTGCGACATGCACGTCGCACCGGTTGGAGGAACTCGCACGCGATCCCCGTGGAACACGCGCCGTCGCGTCAGCCGATGCGGTAGAACCGCCAGGCCGGATGCTCGATGCCGAGCTCGTCGACACGGCCGAAGCCGGCCGCGGCGGCCCACCCCCGCACCGT
This sequence comes from Agromyces sp. LHK192, assembly GCF_004006235.1. Lineage (NCBI taxonomy): Bacteria > Bacillati > Actinomycetota > Actinomycetes > Micrococcales > Microbacteriaceae > Agromyces > Agromyces sp. LHK192. The sequence goes on along the minus strand of NZ_CP034753.1, from coordinate 681,486 downwards.
CGGCGCGCGCAACACCGTGCCGTTCGCGACCTCGGCCGACTCCGCCGTCGTGGCGGGCAGGCAGTGCAGGACGCTCATCGCGTAGAGCATCTGCTCGACATGGTCGGAGTCCGGCGTGAACGCGTCGGCGACCCGCTCGTCGGCGACCAGCACCGCGCCCCCGGTGCGGAGCGCGCCTCGGAATGCGGCCAGCGCCGCCGTCGGCCGACCCATGTCGTGCAGCGCCCCGAACACCGTGACGAGGTCGAAGCCGTCGGCGCGGACGAGCTCGGCCGCCGCCCTGACCGCGTCGGCATCGGCCGCGTTCCCGACGAGGAACACCACGCGATCGTCGACCCCCTCGGCAGCCGCATGTGCACGGGCCTCGAGGATCGAGGCGGCGTCGAGGTCGATCCCGACGACCGTCGCCTCGGGGAACGCCTGCGCCAGCCCGATGGTCGACCGGCCCGTTCCGCATCCCGCATCGAGCACGACCCCGCCCGCGTCGAGCCGAGCAGCACGGTCGGGGAGGCACGCGACCCAGTCGCGCATGAAGTGATGGAACCCGGGACGGTTCAGCGCGCCCAGGCCCTGCCGGAGTTCGGCACCATACTCGTCGAACGCGACGCCGCGGCCGAGGCGGAAGTCCTCGACGACCTCGGGGAACGCGAGCGCCACGCCCGCGAGCAGGCCCGCGGCAGGGGCGGTGTGCGCCGGATGCGTCGCCTCGATGAGCACCGGGACGTGCGCCGCCGGCACCGAGAAGGTACGCAGGTCGGCGGGTTCGGCCGGGTCGTCGACCGAGAGGATGCCGGCGGCCGCCTGCTGCTCGAGCCACTCCCGCGCGTACCTCGGGACGATCCCGGTCACCCGGGCGAGCGCCGGCGGGGTCATCCGGCCGTGCTCGTGCAGCGCCCGGTAGAGGCCGTGACGGCGCCCGAGCTCGATCGTGAGCAGCGTCGTGCCCGAGGCGAGCAGGGTGAGCAGCCGTTCGGCGAACAGCTGGACGGCCTCGGCGTGGTCGACCTCCGCGAGGTGGACCTCGGCGCGCACGTCGGCCGCGGAGTGCGGGCCGACGTCGGCGTGCATCTCCAGTGCACCGCCGTCGGGTTGGGTCAGTGTGTCGGTCATGGTGGTTCCTTGATTGCCTTCCTCGCCGTGTCGGCGGCACGAGCGTGCCGCCCCGGCGTCCTCCGGCCGCACGGACGTGCGACCCGGGAGCCAGTGAACGCCGGAGCAGGCCGCGGCGAATCGCCCGTTGCGGCCAATGCGCGTGGCCGGAACCGGCCAGGCATCCGCTCAGATGACCTCGTGGCGCAGCGCCCACGCGGCCGCGGCGGTACGCGACGGGACCCCGAGCTTCGTCCGGATGTTCGCGATGTGCCGGTGCACGGTGTGCGCGGAGAGGAAGAGCTTCGCGGCGATCTGGCCGTCGGTGCGGCCCTGCGCGACCAGGCGCAGGATCTCCCGCTCGCGGTCGGTCAACCGCACGTCGCCGGGCCCCGACCCGACTGGGGCGTCGCCCCGGCGCGCCGCCGCGCCTCCCGCCGGCACCGGCGCGCCGAGGAATCCGAGGGTCGCGCGGGCGACGGCGTCGGCATCGCCGCGCCACGGGAAGTGGTCGTCGCCGTCGAGCTCCACGAAGGTCGCACCGGGGATGCGCCGGGCCACGTCCTTGCCGAGCGCGAACGGGATCGCGCGGTCGGCGCGCCGGTGCAGCACGAGCGTCGGGGCGCGCACGTCGCCGAGGTGCCCGGTGGCGTCGTAGTCGTAGACGGCGCGCAGCGAGGCGAGCGCGACCTCGCGCGACGCCGACCGTCGTTGGAACTCGACGAACTCCGCCCGCTCCTCGGCCGTCGCGTCCGGCAGGAAGAGGTCGGCCAGCACCCTGGAGCCGAGGCCCCAATGGCGGGCGACGACGTCGAGCATCGCGGCCCGCGCGTCTGGTGGAGCGAGGTCGACGCCCCGCGCGTACGACCCGTACATGATCAGCCGATCGACGCGGTCCGGGTATCGTGCGGCGTAGAGGGAGGCGACCCCGGTTCCCGATGACGCGCCGAAGAGTGCGACCCGGCCGCTCGGAGCCGCGACGTCGAGGAGCGCGGCGAGCGTCGCCAACTCCTCCTCGAGTGTCCGCGGCGACATGCCCCCGCGGTCGGAGACGCCGGCGCCCGGGCGGTCGTAGCGGATCACCGTGCGGTGCGCGGCGAGCGCTGAGACGAATCGACGGAACCGCGCGTTGCGCCAGTCGAGCTCGAGGTGGCTCGACCACCAACCGCCCACGACGAGCGGGGGGCCGTCGCCGACGGCCGCCCAGGCGACGGACGAGTCGTCGTGCTCGGCATAGCGGACGACCTGGTCCTCGGGTTCCACGGCCTGAGTCTAGGAGTCGAGCGATCCTCGGACCAGAGGGGTCGGGGCGACGGACCGGGGCGTCGTCTCCGGAACGGCGCGGAGCGGTGAAAGGATCCGAGGATGACGATTCGAGTGAATGTCGACAACTTCGCGACGGCCGAGACGCATCGGATGATGCACGACCTCCAGCAGGATGCCGGAGGGGTGAACCGATTCCGGCACAACCGGGCGCCGGCGGCGATCGACGAGCAGACGGTGATCCGGCTGAACCGGGACACGCTCTACAGTTTCGCGGTGGTCGATCTCAGCGCCGGGGCGACGTTGACCATCCCCGAGCACGGCGAGCGCTACCTGTCGGCGATGGTGGTCGACGAGCACCACTACGTCGATGCGATCTACCACGATGCGGGCGAGTACCGACTGGCCGTCGAGCAGTTCCGCACGCCCTACGTGGTGCTGGCGGTGCGGATCCTGGTCGATCCGGCCGACGAGGCCGACGTCGCGGCCGTCACCGCCCTGCAGGATCGGATCGGGCTCGAGGCCGGTTCGTCCACGCCCTTCGTGATGCCCGACTACGACACCGGCACGTTCGACGAGACGCGGAACGCGCTGCTCGCGCTGGCCCGGAACCTGACCGATTTCGATCGGACCTTCGGCACGAAGGACGAGGTCGACCCCGTCCGTCATCTCATCGGAACCGCGGCGGGATGGGGCGGACTGCCGAGCTCCGAGGCGCGCTACATCGGCGTCGACCCGCGGCTCCCGGTCGGGCGGTACGAATTGACGGTCGGCGAGGTGCCGGTCGACGGGTTCTGGTCGATCTCGGTGTACAACCGGGACGGGTTCTTCGAGCCCAACGAACGGGGTTCGTACACGATCAACAACATCACCGGCGTTCGCAACGACGACGGCACGATCACCGTCCGGTTCGGCGACCACCCCGACGACGCGCCCAACGTGATCCCGATCACCGACGGGTGGAACTACCTCGTCCGGCTGTACCGACCTCGCGCCGAGATCGCCGACGGCACCTGGACCTTCCCGACCCTGTCGGCGTGAACGGCGGCGCCGGCGTCTCGCGCGCCGTCGGCATGAACGCACGCGCCGGCGTCTCGCGGCACCGCACGACCCCGCGCTAGACGATACGGAGCAGTCGCGCCGCGTCGGCCGCCGCCCGCGCACGCTCGACCTCGTGGCCGAGCGGCGCGGGACCGCGATCGGCGGACCCGGCCGCCACGATCGGCGGCAGGTCGTCGAGCACCGCCGGGAGCTCGGCGCGGTGCTCGATCCGCATGCGGCGGGCTCCGGCGAGCGCGGGGCCGCCGTCGTCGCCGAGCAGGATCGTGACGTGTTCGCCCGGCAGGAGGACCTGCGCATCGTCGCTGCCGGGGGCGTCCACCTGGCGCAGGATCCCGGCGGCGAGCTGTTCGTCGAGCCACGAACGGGCGAACCGCTCGTCCACGCCCGCCGTCGTGGCGAAGGTCGCGGCATCGACCGGTCCCGATTCGAACAGCACGCGGTAGTAGCCCCGCTTGCGGCCGAAGGCGATCGACGCCCGTGTCCGGCGATCCCTTGCGGCGATGGCGTCGCTGCCGGCCCGATCGATGCCGATGGTGATGATGGACATGGTCGTCTCCTCGATCCGGTCGTCCCATCCGGGGCGACACCACGATCAGACGACGACCGCCGCCGCGACGCATCGCGCGTTCCGGCCACCGCCCCTGGCCCGAACGGGCCACCGCACGCGATGACGGTGACGGCGCAGATGTCCCCCAGAGGGGGCACAGAGGGGATCCACAGGTCGGCTTCCTACCCTCGAAGGAATGTCGCACCACCTGGATTCCCCCACTGATCCCGAGTCCCGACCGAGCGGCGAGGCCGTGGCCGACGGGGTTGCGCCCAGCCGCGGATCCTCGGTGCTCCGGCGACGCCGGCTCCTCGTCGGCGGGGTCGCCGGGTTGCTGCTGCTCGGCGGAGCGGCGACGGCGATCGTCGCGGCATCCGATTCAGGCGGCACCGATGCACCCCGCGTCGCGGCCGCCGAAGACGTGACGGATGCCTCGGGCACCGCGGTCTCACCCGCCGACACGACGGCTGCCGACAAGTCCTCGTTCGCCTCGCTCTCTCCCGCCGTCGCGGCGCAGATGTCGTACGTGCTGGCGAACTGGCAGTCGACCGAGCACGACGTGTTCGGATACATGACCGAGACCGACTGCGTGAACTTCGCCAGCCAGTCACTGCTCGAGCGCGGGTGGACGACCGACGACGAGTGGTGGTACGCCGAGGGCGGCGACCCCTACGCGCACTCCACCGCGTGGATCAGCTCGACCGCGTTCATGGAGTGGCTCGGGGAGCATCCCGAGCGCGCGACCGCGCTGACCGACGACCAGCGCGACCTCGTGAAGGTCGGCGACATCGTGCAGTTCGACTGGGACGACTCGGGCGACCGCGACCACACCGGCATCGTGACCGCCGTCGAGACCCGCGACGACGGGACGATCTCGATCGAGTACGCGGGCCACACGGATGCCACGTGGGACCGCACCGTCGACGAGGCGATCACGCAGATCCACCCGGGCGGGGTCGCGTACTACTGGAGCATCCCGGAGTAGGGCGCGAGGAGTTTCCGGTCCGCCACGCGGGCGGGACGGGAGCCGTCAGGCGGGCAGGCCCGCCGCGAGCTCGCGGTCGAGCTGACGGGCGTACGCGTCGACGACCTCCGACGAGCGCGCACCGATCCAGGGGCTGACCTCGACGCCGCCCTCGGGGCGCATCCACTCGTCGAGCCAGGTGTCGACCGCGGTGACCAGCACGGAACCGCGCGGCTCGACGGCCGCGTCGGCGCGCTCGCGGAAGAGCCAGTGCACGCCGATTCCGGCCGGAGCGTCGAGCGGGACGACCTGGAGGGCGTTGATCGCCTCGATCAGCACGATGCCGGAGGCATCCGCCTGGCAGTCGCGCAGCCGCTCGCGAATGGTCGGGAGGTCGGCCGTGTCACCCGCGAGCAGCACCTTCGGGGCGTCGGGTTCGCGCTTGCGCATTCGGCTGGCCATGCTTCCAGCTTAGGTAAGGCTTGCCTGCAACGCAAACAGGGGCAACCCTGACCCGCGACGGGCCTGACGGCCAGCGCTCGGCAGCGTTCGACGCGCCCCTACTGATTGCTGAATGCGGCGTCGAACGACGCGGCCGGCTTCGGCCAGAGCAGCGACCGGATGTACCCGACGGCCTCCTTCGCGCCGTGCAGCCGGTCCATCCCGGCGTCCTCCCACTCGACCGAGATCGGCCCGGCGTACCCGATCGCGTCGAGCGCGCGGAACGCGTCCTCCCACGGCACGTCCCCGTGCCCGGTCGACACGAAGTCCCAGCCGCGGCGCGGGTCGCCCCACGGCAGGTGCGACCCCATCACCCCTGCGCGACCGTTGCGCTGGCGCATCCTCGTGTCCTTGCAGTCGACATGGTAGATCCGGTCCTTGAAGTCCCAGATGAACCCGACCGGGTCGATGTGCTGCCACATCATGTGCGACGGATCCCAGTTGAACCCGAACGCCTCACGATGCCCGATCGCGTCGAGCGTGCGCACGCTCGTCCAGTAGTCGTACGCGATCTCACCCGGGTGCACCTCGTGCGCGAACCGCACACCCTCCGCGTCGAACACGTCCAGGATCGGGTTCCACCGGTTCGCGAAGTCCTCGAAGCCCTGCTCGATCACGCTCGCCGGCACCGGCGGGAACATCGCCACGTACGGCCAGATGCTCGAACCCGTGAACCCGACGACGGTATCGACGCCCAGCTTGCGGGCGACCCGCGCCGACCGCCGCATGTCCTCGGCAGCACGCTGCCGCACCCCCTCGGCGTCGCCGTCGCCCCAGACGTAGTCGCGCAGTATCGCCTGATGCCGGAAATCGATCGGCGCATCGCACACCGCCTGGCCCGCGAGGTGGTTCGAGATCGCGAAGACCCGCAGGCCGTACCGGTCGAGCACCTCGAGCCGCGACGCGACGTACGCGTCATCCTCGTCGGCGCGCGCCAGGTCGAGATGATCGCCCGAGCACGCGATCTCCAACCCGTCGTACCCCCACTCCGAGGCGAGGCGTGCGACCTCCTCGAACGGCAGGTCCGCCCACTGCCCCGTGAACAGCGTCACCGGGTGCGTCGAGGCGGGCGTGCCAGGCTCGGCGGCAGCGGCATCCGTCATCGTGATTCCCTTTCGTCCTGCAGCGCGGTCAGGAACCGGATGCTCCGTTCCGCGAGGTCGTCCTGCGAGGCGGCCAGCGGTCGCCAGACCGAGGCGGCGACGGCGATCGTCGCGTTCTCCCCGGTGAAGCTCTCGAGGCCGAGCGGCCCCGTGTACCCGACGTCGTCGAGCGCGTCGAGGAACCCCGGCCAGTCGAAGTGGTCGTCGCCGACCGGGCCGCGGTCGTTGCCGCAGACCTGCACGTAGGCCACGTGCTCGCCGGCCGCGCGCACGGCGTCGCCGATGGAGCGCTCCTCGATGTTGAGGTGGTAGGTGTCGAGCGCGAGCCCGAGTCCCGGGCCGAGCAGCGGGCCGAGCGCGTCGAGCGCCTGCTCGACGGTGTTCACGAGGCTCGTCTCGTAGCGGTTCAGCGGTTCGACGGCGAGGCGGATGCCCCGGTCCGCGGCCTGCCGAACCACCGGCCCGAGCGCGCCGCGCAGCTCCGCATAGCGGGCCTCGCGCTCCTCGTCGTCCATGCGCCACGTGCGCCCGGTCGCCGCGGTGAGGGGCCCGGCGACGATGCGCGAGCCCAGCCGCTCGGCGACCTTCACGCACTGCACGAGGTAGTTCTGCGTCGCGACGACCTCGGAGCCGGGCGCCGCGACGAGGTTGCGGCCGGGCCCCATGGCGCCGACCACGATCGGCGTCAGGCGGTGCTCGGCGAGCACGTCGGCCGCGGCATCCGGCGACCAGTCGCCCGGCTGCTCGACCGGCAGCTCGATCGCGCCGAAGCCCATGCCCGCCGCCTTCGCGGCGATCTCGCGCAGCGAGTCGTCGCGAAGCGGCGACGTCCACACCCACGTGTTCACCCCGATGGTGCGTCGCATCCTGCTCCCTTGAATGATGCCGAGTGTGGCCGACCTGTTCCGAGTGTGGCCGATCCGCGGGCCCTCGGGCTACGGATCGGCCACACTCGGCGATGAGACGGACCGGTTACGGGATGATCCGGTCCTCCCAGACCTGCGGGTAGCCCGGCAGGTCCTCGCCGCCGAACTTCGCGTAGTGGCCGTCGGGCATGCCCTCGTTGAGCGCGAGGTACTCGTCGACCTCACCGGCGGTGATCGGGGCCTGCGGCAGCACCCACTCCTTCGGCACCGGCTGGCCCGCGAAGATCATCTGCGCGGCCAGGAGCGGCGTCCGCCACTGGAAGTTCGAGTACACGGGGGCGAGGCCCGTGAGCCCGGTGTCCTTCCACTTGCGGAGGAAGCTCATCTCGTCCTCGCCGGTCATGACCGGGTAGTCGACGCCGGCGTCCTCGAACGCCTCGATCGCGGCCACGGCGCCGTCGCCGGCGTCCATCCAGATGCCGTGCACGTCGCCCTTGGCGAGCTCGTCGGAGATGATCTTCTTGATCTCGGCCGGGTCGGCTCCCGTGAAGTAGTCGACCGCGTCGATGTCGTTCTCGGAGAACAGCTTCTCGGCCGCAGCCCAGCGCTGCTCGAGCACGTCGACGCCCGGCAGGATGCGCAGCGCGACCACCTTCGATCCCGGTTCGAGCTCCTCGATGAGGAACTCGGCCGTGTCGATGCCCCACGCGAATCCGCCGATCGGGTGGATGAACGTGACGGGGCAGTCGGTCTGCACGCCGCGGTCGAACACGATCACGGGCTTGCCCGTGTCGCACGCCCGCTCGACCGCCGGTGTCATCGCGGCCGTCGAGTTCGGCGAGATGATGAAGACGTCGCAGTTGCCCTCGTTGATGAAGTAGTCGATGTCGGCGATCTGCGTGTCGTCGGAGTCCTGCGCGTCGCGCGTCTCCATCTCGCTGATCGCGCCGGCCTCCTGGAGCACCTTGAGCTGTTCGTTCATGGTGATCCAGCCGGTCTGGCGCCACGGGTTCGAGATCGACGCGTTCGCGAAGCACGCCTTCTTGGCGCCCGTGCTCGCGTACTGCGCCGTGTCGACCGGCTCGGCGTTGATCGTCTGGAGCCACGGCTGGTCTTCAGGGCCCTCGGGCGCGACGCCGCGTTCGGCGTCCTGCTTGTCGTAGAGCTCCTGGTCGAACCAGTCGACGGCCTCCTCGGTCTCGGCGGCCTCTTCCGTCGGCGCCGAGACGTTGGGGTCGGTGGTACAGCCTGCCAGCGCGATCAGCGCCAGCGCCCCGACCATGGCGGATGCCACGGTGAATCTGCGTCGCATCACGAACCTCCCTTGGTGTCGTTGTCGTCCCTCGTCGTCGAGGGCACGGGTGCAGGACGAGCGGATGCCCCGGCGGCGTCCGGCTCCTTCCCCTCGCCGGTCTCGGGCAGTGGTGCCTGCCCGGGTCCGGCGGGTGAAGTCTCGAGTGCGCGGCCACGACGACGCGCGCGGAACGTCGTCGCGGCGTACGCGACGGCGAGGATGATGATGACGCCCTGGACGGCGTCGCGGTAGGTCGACGGCACCCCGGCGAAGTTCAGCAGCGTGAACAGCGCCTCGAGCGCGAAGGCGCCGGCCGCAGCGGCGACGACCCAGCCGCGTCCGCCGCCGAGCACGACGCCGCCGAGCACGACCGCGGTGATCGCGGTGAACTCGTAGCCGCGGCCGACGCTCGGGTGCACGCCGGCGTAGCCGACGAGCAGGATGCCCGCGACCGTCGCCGACAGCGACGAGATCACGAACGTCGACGTCTTGACCCACCAGGTGCGGGTGCCGGCGTAGCGTGCCGCGACGGGGTTGTCGCCGAGCGCGATGATGGTGCGCCCGAAGGGTCGGCGGGCGAACCAGATCGCCGCGGCGAGCACGAGCGCGAGGATCACGACGGCCCACGGCAGGATGCCGATGACGGGCAGGTCGCGGATGCCGCCGCGGCCGAGCTCGCGGAACTCGTCGGCCGGGTTGCCGGTCGCGGCGCCGCCGGTCCAGTAGAGCACGCCGCCGAGGAGGGCGAGCATCATGCCGAGCGTCACGATGAAGCTCGGCACGCGCAGGAACGACACGACGAGGCCGTTGACGAGCCCCACGAGCGCGCCGAAGGCGAGCATGAGCGCCGTCACGGGCAGTGCACGCGAGGCATCCTGCCCGATCAGGTTGCCCGCGATCACGACCTGCGCGGTGACGACCGAACCCATCGACAGGTCGAACTCGCCGCCGACGATCACGAAGTACTGCCCGATGGCGACGATCGCGACGGGCGCGACGCGCTGGATGAACCGGATGAACTGGTCGGGCTCCGCGAACGACGGGTTCAGCACCGTGATCGCGACCAGCAGGATCGCGAGCAGCAGGAACACCGCGCCGCGCGGGCTGATGAGCAGGCGCCCGAAGGCGAGGAGCCGTTCGCCAGCGCTCGGCTGCGCCTGCTGCTGCGTCGCGGCGGTCATGCGCGCACCTCCTCGCGGTCGGCCGTGGCGTCGCCCGCGCCGCCGGCCGGAGCATCCGATGCCTGCGAGACCGAGCCCTTCGGCCCGAATCTCGGCCTTCGGCGATCGACCTGGCGGCTCGTGTAGATCGCGACGGCCGCGACGATGACGACGCCGCGCACGACGTCCTTCAGGAACGGGTTCACCTGGAGCACGCTCATCACGTTGTCGACGACCGCGAAGATCGCGACGCCGCCGATGGTGCCCCAGATCGAGCCGCGGCCGCCCATGAGCAGCGTGCCGCCGAGCACGACCGCCGCGATCGACAGCAGGTCGTATCCGCCCTGCGTGCCCACCGTCGGGCTGCCCACGCCGAGGCGGCTGGCCAGCAGCAGGCCCGCCAGTGCGGCCGAGATCGAGCAGAGCACGTGCGCGACGATGAGCGGGCGAGCGGTGCGGATGCCCGAGAGCCGCGCGACCTGCTCGTCGCCGCCGACCGCGTAGATGCGGTGCCCGGTGCGCGTTCGCGCCAGGAACAGCGCGGCGAGCAGTGCGACGAACAGCATGAGCAGCGTCGAGACGGGGATCGGGCCGACGCCGGAGGCGCCGATGAGCTGGAAGTCCCACGGCACCGATCCGCTCGTGCCCTGGTAGTTCGTGTCGAGGTACCCCTTGATGATGAGCCCCGTGCCGAGCGTCGCGATGAAGCCGTTGACCTTCAGCTTCGAGACGATGAGGCCGTTCGCGAGGCCGATCGCCGCGGCGACGGCGAGCACCGTGATCACCGCGACCGGGATGTTCGCCGGATTCCCGGCCATCAGGTCGGCCGCGATGAGGCTCGACAGGCTGACGACGTACGGCACCGACAGGTCGAGCGACGCGCAGAGGATCACGAGCGTCTGCCCGATCGCGACGAATCCGAGCACGCTCATCCCGGTGAGGATGTCGCGGATGTTGCCCGCGCTGAAGAAGTTGCGGCCGACGGAGGCGAGCAGGATCGCGCCGATGACGACGACCGCGATGAGCGCGATGCCCACGATCAGCGTCGCGTCGAGCCGACGCCGGCCCCGACGCGGGCGGGATGCCACGGACCCGGCGCTCACGGCGCCTCCCCCAGGTCCGCGACATCCGCTCCCCCGACTCGCAGCGTGCCGGTGGCCGCCGCGAGGATGGTCGCCTCGTCGCTGCGTGCGGGCAGCTCCGACGAGGCACGGCCGTCGTGCATCACCACGATGCGATCGGACATGCCGATCACCTCTGGCAGTTCGGACGAGATCATCAGGATCGCGACCCCCTCCTTCGCGAGTCGTCGCATCAACCGGTAGACGGCGACCTTCGCGCCGACGTCGATGCCGCGGGTCGGTTCGTCGAGCAGCACCACGCGGGGCTTGGTCGCGAGCCACTTCGCGAGCACGACCTTCTGCTGGTTGCCGCCCGAGAGGTACTGCACCTCCTGGTCGAGGCCGCGCGAGACGACCTCGAGGCTCGACAGCACGCCGGGTAGGTCGCGGCGCGAGGCGCGCGTTCGCCGGGCGAACACCGAGCGGATGACGAACAGGGCGTTGTCGGCGATCGACTGGTTGAGCGCGAGGCCCTGGGCCTTGCGGTCCTCGGTGATGAGCGCAAGGCCGGTGCGCACCGCCTGGCGCGCGCCGGTGACGCGCACCTCACGGCCGTCGAGCCGCATGCTTCCGCGGGTGAACGGCACGACGCCGAAGATCGCCTCGACGAGCTCGGTGCGGCCGGAGCCCTGCAGGCCGGCGATGCCGACGATCTCGCCCGCGCGGACCTCGAGGTCGACGCCGTCGACGTAGTCGTTGCCGGCGCCCACGAGTTCGAGCCGCGGTTCGCCGGCCTCGGTACCCGGCTCCGGGTCGGGGTAGTACGCCTCGATGGGCCGGCCCACCATGCGGCGCACGAGCTCGTCGGTGTCGAGGTCGGCGGCGCGGTCGGTCGAGACGAGGGCGCCGTCCTTCAGCACCGTGATCGTGTCGCACAGGTCGAAGATCTCGCGCAGCCGGTGCGAGACGTACAGGATCGCGACGCCGCGCTGCTGCAGCCTCCGGATGATCGAGTAGAGCAACTCGACCTCGTGGTCGGCGAGCGCGGCGGTCGGCTCGTCCATCTGGATCACGCGGGCGTCGGTCGACAGGCCCTTCACGATCTCGACGACCTGCTGTTCGGCGACGGTGAGGCTGCGCACCGGGGCATCCGCGTCGATCGACTCGATGCCGAGGTCGTCGAGCAGCTGCTGCGTCTGGCGCACCATGCCCTTGCGGTCGACGAATCCGGCCCGGCGCGGCTCGCGACCGAGGAAGACGTTCTCGGCGACGGTGCGCTCGGGCAGCAGGTTGAACTCCTGGAACACGGTCGCGAGCCCGGCGCGGGCCGCCTCGACGGGGTGGTGGAAGTCGACCTCGTCGCCGCCGAGCCGCACGCTGCCGGCGTCGCGCTCGTAGACCCCCGCGAGGATCTTCATGAACGTCGACTTGCCGGCGCCGTTCTCGCCGACCAGGCCGTGCACCTCTCCCGCCCGCAGTTCCAGGCCGACGCCGCGCAGCACGGGCACCCCGAAGAAGGCCTTCTCGAGGCCTTCGGCGACGAGCACGGGTTCGGCGGTCGCGACGACGGGCCCGGCGGCGGACTCGACCGTGCCCTCGCCGGGCACGGGACCCTGATCTGCGCGGTCGTTCATGCGGCCACCTCCGCCCAGTCGCCGGATGCCGCGGACGCGAGGACCGCCTCGGTGACGCGCACGGCGCGCGCCCCGTCGTCGAAGGTCGGCAGGCCGTCGGGCGCGGCGCCCGCGATCGCCGAGTAGGCGTCGGCCACGAACGCGTTGAACGCGTCCTGGTACCCCATCGGATGCCCCGCCGGGACGATCGACAACCGCGCCGCGTCCGGCGAGAGCCGCGCCGCGTCGCGCTCGACGACCTGCGAGGCGCCCGTGCGGCCGATCCAGAGGGTCTCGGGACGCTCCTGCTCGAAACGGACGCTCGCCGAGGTGCCGCCCAACTCGAGGACGAGGCCGTTCTTGTGCCCGGGCGCGACCTGCGAGACGAGCAGCGTGCCGACCGCGCCGCCGGCGAGTTCGACGACGACGGCCGCGAGGTCTTCGGTGGCGATGTCGGCGTTGGTGGCGCGCGAGCCGTAGACCGTGCTGGTCACGGCGTTCAGGCGCGCGATCCGGTCGCCGGTCGTGAACTCGAGGAGGTCGACCAGGTGGCTGCCGATGTCGGCGAACGCCCGCGAGGGTCCGCCGAGCGAGGGGTCGACGCGCCAGTCGTCGTCACCGGGCGTCGCGAGCCAGTCCTGCAGGTAGGCGCCGTGCACGCTCACCACGCGGCCTGCGGCACCGCCGGCGACGAGTGCCCGCGCTTCGCGCGCCATCGGGTGGAAGCGGTAGACGAACGGCACCGCGGCGACGAGGCCCCGGGCGGCGGCGAGATCGGCGAGTTCGGCGGCGGTGCGCGCATCGGTCGCGAGCGGCTTCTCGCAGATCACGTGCTTGCCGGCCTCGAGCGCGGCGCGCACGATCGCCGCGTGCGTGGTGTTCGGGGTGCAGACGTGCACGACGTCGAGGTCGGCCGTGTCGGCATCGAGGAGCTGTTCGAGCGAGTCGTATCCCCGCTGGAGCCCGAGCCGCGCCGCCGCGTCGCGCGCTCGCTCCGGCGTGGAGGATGCCCCGCCCGCGAGGGCCGCACCGGCCGCGCGTGCGGCGCGGGAGTGCACCGCGGCCATGAAGCCGCCCCCGACGAAGCCGGCCCGTATGGTGCGGGCCGGGGCGGTGACATCCGTTGTCATGCCGTCATGGTGGCACAGCGTTCGCAACTTTTGCTAGTCCTCCGACAAAAGTTGTCTGCGTCGTGACAATTTCGTGATGTGCGACATGGTGAACACGGTGTGCTTTACTCAGGGACATGGTCGACATCAGCCGAGGATCGGCGCTCGGCACCTCGGGGGCGAGCGAGCTGTTCCAGCTCCTGCGCGACGGCGCACCGCGCACGCGCGCCGCGCTCGCGCAGGCCACCGGGCTCGCCCGCTCGACCATCGCGGCGCGGGTCGACGAGCTCATGCGACTCGGGCTCGTCACGCCCGTCGCCGACGCCGCCTCGACCGGCGGGCGACCGCCGTCGCAGTTCGCGATCAACCCGGGCGCCCGCCTCGTGCTCGCGGCAGACCTCGGCGCCTCCCACGCCACGATCGCCGCGACCGACCTCACCGGCACGGTCCTCGCGCAGCGCGGCGAGGCGATGGACATCGCCGACGGCCCCGAAGCCGTGCTCACCCGCATGGTCGAGATCGGCCACGACCTCATCGACGGGCTCGGACGCGACCGGCACGACCTCGCCGCGATCGGCATCGGCGTGCCCGGGCCCGTCGAGCACTCGACCGGCCGGCCGGTCAACCCGCCGATCATGCCGGGCTGGGACCGCTTCGACGTGCCCGGCTGGGTGCAGCAGCACCTCGAGGTGCCCGTGCTCGTCGACAACGACGTGAACATCATGGCCCTCGGCGAGCGCGCCCTCGCGTGGCCCGCAGTCGAGCACCTCGTGTTCGTCAAGGTCGCCACCGGCATCGGCTCCGGCGTCATCTCGGGCGGCCTCCTCCAGCGCGGCGCGCAGGGCATCGCCGGCGACATCGGGCACGTGCAGGTCGCGCGCGGCGCCGGGGTCCCCTGCCACTGCGGGAACCGCGGATGCCTCGAAGCACTCGCCTCCGGGCCGGCGATCGCCCGCGCGCTGCGCGAGCAGGGCGTCGCCGCCGACTCCGGCAGCGACGTGATCGACCTCGTCAAGCGCGGCGACCTCGACGCGATCCAGGCGGTGCGCCAGGCCGGACGCGACATCGGCGAGGTGCTCACGGCCTGCGTCAGCCTCGTGAACCCTTCGGTCATCGCGATCGGCGGATCGATGGCGCGCGCCGGCGAGCACCTCATCGCGGGTGTCCGCGAGGTCGTCTACACCCGCTCGATGCCGCTCGCGACCGAGCACCTGTCGATCGTGCAGTCGGCGGCGGCCGCCAACGCCGCCGTGCTCGGGGCCAGCATGCTCGCCGTCCACCACGTGCTCTCGCCCGAGGGCATCGACCAGCTCGCCGCCGCCCGCTGACGCGCCGCTGGGCCCGGTCCAGCGCGGCCCTTGCGCAGCGCGGCGGACGCCCGCCGTCGGCCGGCGGCGGTACGCTCGGACGGTGACCTCGCAACCCTTCGCGCTCTTCGAGCTCGAGGAGTACGCGCCTCCGGCCCGCGCCGCCGCCGCCGTTCGCGCACCGCTGCCCCACGAGCGCCGGATCGTCGCCGACTCCGGCGACCGGGTCGCCTGGTTGCGGGCTCGCTCGCGCGGCGTCACCGCGACGGATGCCGCGAAGCTGTCGAGCCGGCAGGCGGTGCGCTCCGCGGCCTGGGACAAACTGCACGGGACCGGCGGTCGCAGCTTCGGCGGCAGCCGATTCACCGACCACGGGCGCGAACGCGAGCCCGTCATCGCCGACTGGGTCCGCCGCGAGCACGGCATCGACCCCTCCGGACTGCTGTTCCACGCCGACGGCGAGACGCGCCATCTCGCGACGCCCGACGGCTTGGCGGTCCGCGGCGGCGCGGTCGAGCTGTGCGAGATCAAGACGACCACGAAGGCCTGGCGGGGCATCCCTCGCGGCTACCTGCGGCAGGTCTGGTGGCAGCAGTACGTGCTCGGCGCCGAGCGCACGCTCGTGGTCTGGGAGCAGCACGACGGGTTCGTCCCCGTCGGCGAACCGGAGTGCCGCTGGGTCGACCGTGACGACGACCAGATCCAGATCCTCGTCGGACTCGCCGAGGAACTCCTGGCCCTGATCGCGCCCACCGCCGCCCCGCTGGCGCCGCCCGCGGGGCGCGATCGCGGCTTCTACCGTCCGGGCCCGCTCGCGTGACCACCCTGCTGCTGCACGGGCTCGGAGCGGACCGGCGGCAGCCGCTCAAGCTCCTCAGCCCCATGCTCGCGGCGATCGTCGCGCCGACGGGCCCGGTGGTCGCGGTCGACGTGCGCGCGCACGGCGCCTCGCGCGCGGTCGGCGGACCCGGGGACTTCGCGCTCGACCGGCTCGCGCACGAGGCGGCGGCGTCGGCGAAGCACGAGCTCGACGAGCTCGGCGCCGTCACGGACGCGGACGGCTCGTCGGGCACCGCGGCGCCGTTCACGGTCATCGGCATCTCGATGGGTGCGGCCCTCGCGCTGCGCATCGCCCTGCTCGGTCTCCTGCCGGTTCGACGCGCGGTCTTCATCAGGCCCTCGTTCGACGACACCTCGCTGCCGGTGAACCTGCGCGCGTTCCCGGTCATCGGCGAGATCCTCCGCGACGCGGGCCCCGGCGGACTCGAGCAGTTCCGCGAGACCGCGGTCTTCGAGCGCGTGCGGGCCGAATCGCCCGCCGGGGCCGACGGCCTGCTCACCCAGTTCACCGCGCCGATGGCGGTCGAGCGTGCGGTGCGGCTGGTCGAGATCCCGCGCAACCGCGCCTTCGCCGACGAGTCCGAGCTCGCGTCGGTGACGGACGCGGGCATCCGCTCGCTCGTCGTCGGGGCGCCCCGCGACCCGGTGCATCCGCTCGCACTCGCCGAACGGTGGGCGGGCGCGCTGGGTGCGCCGCTCGACACGGTGCCCGCGCGCGACGACGGGCAACCCGCGCAGACCGCGGCGGTCCGCGATGCGGTCGGTCGCTGGCTGGCGCTGACCGCCCGGACCTGACGACGCACGCCGTCGGCCGCGCGCCCGACGGCTCAGCTGCCGGATGCCCCCGCGCGTGCACCGGCAGGGGCGTCGGCGCTTCGGCCGGCGCCGCCGAGGAGCGCCGTCCCGAGGTCGGAGCGCAGGTAGAGCACGCTGCGACCGTACCTCGTCGCCGTCAGGAGCCCGGCGTCGCGCAGCACCCGGAGGTGCTGGTTCACGGCCGAGGCGGTGACTCCGAAGCGCACCGCGAGCTCGGTCGACGAGGCCGGCTCGGCGAGCGCGGTGACGAGCGTCGCGCGCGTCTGCCCGAGCACGGCGACGACCGCGTCGGCGGCGGGCGGGCGCTCGGCCTCCCACAGCGCCCCCTGTCCTCTCGCGGGGTAGAGGATCATGGGCGGGGCGTCGCCGACGGGGGTCGACGCATTGATCGTGAACATCGTCGGCACGAGCATCAGGCCCTCGCCGCCGACCGGTCGGCGCCGGTCGAGCTTCGAGCGCAGCCGCACGTCGACCGAGCCGTCGGCGTACGACACGGTCGGCGACAGCGTGTTCAGCATCGCCGCGAGTCCGGACTGCGCGACCAGGCGCCCCCGGTGCACGATGTCGGCCTCGAGGACCGTGCGCATCCTGGCCCAGTAGGGCTCGAAGCAGGTCCGCCAGAACTCGGCGAGCGCCTCGACCAGGCGTTCGAGCGCCGTGTCGACGGATCCTGCGAGGACGCGTGGGATCCTCCCGTGGACCGCCACGAGCTCCTCGCGGAACACGTCGTGCGGGGTCGCGAGCAGGGCCGCGAGCTCCTCGTCGAGTCGGGTGAGCGGTGAGAGCGGCCGCGGGTTCAGGAAGTCGGGTGTCCAGAGGCGGTCGTCGATGAGCGCGTCGAGCACGGCGACGTCGAGGCGCGCGCGGGCGGCCTCGGTGCGACGGACCCAGCCCAGTTGCAGCGGATAGCGCTCGGGCGCCCGGATCGCGCGCAGCGACATGCCCAGCTCGCACAGCGGGGAGATGCCGAAGCGCACGTCGCCGACGTCGGCCTCGGTGAGGAGGTACTGCAACATGTAGGAATACGCTACATCGATTTTCTCGCGCGATCGGATCTGGGAGAAACGATCCGTGATCCGAACCCTGCCCGCCCGAATCCTCGAGTCCGTCTCCGACCCGGTCCTGAGCATCCTCGTCACCGCGACGCTGATCAGCCGTGTCGGCCGCGGCATCTTCCTCGCGGTGACGGTGCTGTTCTTCACGCTGGTCGTCGGGCTGTCGGCGGGCGAGGTCGCGATCATCCTGGCGGCATCGAGCGGCGTCGGCGTCCTCGCCTCCTTCGCGGGCGGATGGCTCGCCGACCGACTCCCCGTCCGCCGCGTGCTCCTGGCCTTCACCGCACTCGAGGGGCTCGGGCTGGTCGGCTACGCCGCCATCGGCGACTTCGTCGGAGCGCTCGTCTTCGGCATCGTCGTCGGCGCGTTCGGACAGGCCGCGAACACCGCCCGCATGGCGATCCTCGCGCGGGCGTTCGGCCCCGAGTCGCGCGTGCACGCCCGGGCGGTCCTGCGGACCGTCACGAACGTCTCGATCGCGGTCGGTTCCGGCGTCGGGGCCATCGCGCTCGCGATCGGCACCGCCGAGGCGTACCGGATCCTGCTCGTCGTCGCGGGCCTGCTCTACCTCCTCGCCATCGTGCGACTCGTGCGCCTGCCGGCATCCGTCGACGACCTGCCGCAGGGTCCCGCGCTCGCCGAACTGCGCACCGAGACCGGCTCGATCGACGCCGTCGCGAACCGGCGCGCCGCCCGGCGCGCGGCAGCCGCCCATTCACCGTGGCGCGACACGCGGTTCCTCCTGCTCACCGCCCTCTGCGCCGTGTTCGGCATGCAGTTCGGCGTCGGCGAACTCGCCGTGCCGCTCTGGATCACGCAGCAGACGGATGCCTCCGACGTGCTCGTCGCCGTCGTGCTCATCCTCAACACCGTGATCGTCGTCTGCTTCCAGGTGCCGCTCTCGCGCGGCTCGCACGACTTCCACATCGCGGGCCGGATCACGGGGATCGCCGCCTGGCTCATGGCCGCGTCGTGCCTGGTCTACGCGGCCGCAGCCGGGATGCCCGCGTGGGTCTCGATCTTGCTCGTCGTCACCGCGGCGACCGGACACGCCTTCGCCGAGGTCCTCTCGCAGGCGGGCGGTTGGGGCCTGAGCTTCGAACTCGCCGACCCGGTGCGCATGGGCACGTACCAGGGCCTGTTCTCGGCGGGATACTCGGTCGGTGCGATGGCCGCCCCGCTCGTGGTCGCGGGCACGACCGAGTCGCTGGGCATCATCGGCTGGGTGATCCTCGCCGCCGTGTTCCTGGCGGCGGGGCTCGGCATCCGGGCCATCGCGCGCCACGCTGCGCGCGCGGAATCGGCGGTCGCGCCGCTCGAGCGGGTCGTGGGCGCCTGAGCATCGCGGGCGCCTGGGCCTCGCGGGCGCCTGAGCATCGTGGGCGCCTGAGCCTCGTGGGCGCCTGGGCCTCGCGGGCGCCTGAGCCGCCCTCAGCCCGAGAAGGCCAGCACGCCGACGGCGACGAGGCCCGCCGCCGACACCACGCTCGTCACGGCGACCACCGCGACCCCGACGGCTGCGCGCCGGCGCGAGCGTCGCGCCAACGACGGCAGCGCGGGGTCGTCGTTGCGCGTCGGCCGGTCGGCGTCGGTCACCTGCGGGGGGAAGGTCGCCGTCGCGGGAACCTGGCGGACCGCGTACGGCTCGATCGCGCCCGCACCGGCGCCGGGTACCACCGGTCGCAGGGTCGCAGGGTCGAGCGGCGCGGGCTGCAACGTCCGCCGCCGGTCACCGCGGCCCGAGCGGCGGCTCGTGCGGTGCGGCGCCGGCTCGGGATCCGCCCGAACCGGTGTGCCAGGGTCGCGATCGCCGACCACGCGGGTCCGGTCGAAGTCCTCGTCGTCGCCGGCCTCCGCGGTCGCGGCATCCGACGCGCTCGCGGCGCCCGATTCGCCGGGTGCTCGCTCGCGTCGCACGACCCGGGTGCGGTCCAGGTCGGCGGCGTCGTGCGGAGGAGCGAACTCCCCCGCCCGGGAGGCCTCGGCGGCGGGCCGGATCACGACCGCCGTCTCGTCGAACGGATCGCCTCGCTCGACGACCACGGTCCGGTCGACATCGTCCTCGATGACGGCGCGTCGGCCGACCACGACCGTGCGCTCGTCGACGGCCTCGCCGTCGACGATGCCGCTCTCGTGCTCGACCTCGCTGCTCACGACCGCTCGCCGGCCCTCACCGGGATGGTGGTGCCGTCGAGGTCGTCCTGCGCGGACGCCCGCATCGACGACGAACCGGATCCGTCGTCGATGGGTGCACGGCGCCCGCCCGAGACCACGTCGACGACGACGACGGTGATGTTGTCGCGGCCCCCGGCCTCGTTCGCACGCGCGACCAGCGCCTCGGCCGCCGACTCGGGGCGTCCAGCCATCGTGAGGGTCGCCCGGATCGCCTCGTCGGTGACCTCGGAGGTCAGGCCGTCGGAGCAGATGAGCAGTCGCTCGCCGTTCGTGACGGGAAGCAGCCAGCTGTCGGCCGAACTGTCGGCCGCGCCGATCGCCCGCGTGATGACGTTGCGTTGGGCGAACCCGCGCATGTCCTCGCGGCGCATCGAGCCGTCGTCGACGAGTTCCTGCGCCAGCGAATGGTCGATCGTGACCTGGTGCAACTCGGTCCCGAGGTGCCGGTACACGCGCGAGTCGCCGACGTTCAGCACCAGCCAGTTCGGCTCACCGTCGACGTCGACGAGTGCGACGCCCGTGACGGTGCTGCCGGCGCCTCGCGACGTGCCCTCTGCGACCGCCGCCACGCCGTCGTCGGCCGCGATCAGGGCCTCGCGCACGGCGTCGAGCGTGGTGTACGCACCGTGCGCGGCATGCCGGCGGAACGCGTCGACGACGGCCCGGCTCGCGCGGTCGCCCGCCTCGTAGCCGCCCATGCCGTCGGCGACGATGAACACCGGCGCCTGCGCGAGCAGCGAGTCCTCGTTCACCTCGCGTCGGCGGCCGCGATCGGTCGCCGTGCCGACGCTCAGGATGACGGATGCCTCGGCCCCGCTCGATGCAGCCGCGCTCACGACGCACTCCCGGACTCGATGCGCATGCCGACCTCCCCGAGCACGAAGCGCCCCGTCGCGGGGGTCGCGACGTGGGCGTCGATGAGTTCCTCCTCGCCCGACCGCTCGACGAGGACGCCGTTCGTCGAGCCGAGGTCGGTGATGGTCCATCGGCCGTCGGCGAAGTCGAGTCGCGCGTGCGTCTTCGAGAGCGTGCGCGTGGAGTCGGGCACCGGGAGGCGCTGCTCGCCCGACGGTCCTTCGGCCGGATTGCGACCGAGGAGGACCCGGTCGCCCGTGAGGGCGAGCGTCGTCCCGTCGTCGAGCACGAGCGTCCACGTCAGGCGCGGGCGACGGTCGACCACGACCGTCGACTCGTAGTCGTCGTCATCGATGTCGGCGATCCCGGGGATCGTGGAACCCGGGTCGCGGAGGACGGTGTGCGCGGCGGCGAAGTCGACGGGCTCGGGCTGGGCCGCTGCCGCGGCAGGCTCCGGCGCGGCGGGCTGCGGCGCCTGCTGGGGGCGGTCGGTGGCTGAGGCGGCGCCACAGCGGGCGGCGCCACGGGCGGCGCGAAGCCGGGCATGGGCGGAATCACCGTGTGCTGCGGCGCCTCGGTCGACGCCGCGGGTGCGGGCGGTGCCGGCGCCTGCCACGACCAGGGGTCGTGCGCGGCAGGAGTCGGCGCCGCCGGAGCCGGCGCAGCGGGAGCCGGTTGCTCCGGCGCAGTGGGGGCGGGGGCCTGCTGCACCCCGAACGGCGGGTACGCGGGCGTCGGCGCGGGCGTCGGCACGGCCGGAGGCTGCCCCGGCGCGGGGAACCCGGCGGCCGGAACCGGCGCGAACCCGGGCGGGGCGGCGGGAACCCGGCGGCGGGCGCGGGCGCCGGCGCAGCCGGAGCGGGAGGCGCCCCCCATCCCGGACCCGCGTAGCCGTTCGGGTCGTAGACCGGCGCGGGTGCCCCCGGAGCCGGGAGCTCCGAGAGCGGGCCGGTCGCGGTCGGCCAGGGCGCGGCCGCCGGAGCTGCGTCGAGGCGGCCGTGCTCGGGGTCGGGAGTCGCCTTCGAGAACCCGAGGATCGTCGCCCAGACGGGCGGCAGGAACACGGCGAGCACCGCGAACCCGATGCCCCGCCCGAACAGCGCGTTGATGCGGTGGGCGGCGACCCCGAACTGGTACAGCCCCCACAGGTTCGCGATCGGCACGAGCAGGAGCAGCACCATCCACCGGCTGATCCCGCCGAGCGCGTACACCTCGGCGTAGTTCAGCAGCGGCACCCACGCGCGCCAGCGCTCGGCGGAGAGCCGCTGGAAGAGCTTCGAGAACGAGATGCCGATCCACACGTAGATGCCGGCCGCGATCACGAGTTCGACGACGACCACCACGAGGAGGAACGCCAGCGCGGAGGCGGCGTCAGCGGGTTCGGTCACGGGGTGGACTCCTTCGGACGGAGGGACAGCGCAGCTGCCGGTGTTCGTGGTCTGAGGCGTGCGGTGAACCCGCGGAGCGTGAAGGTCGCTCGCCATCGCTCGAGCGGTCGCAGCGCGGCCCTGAGGTCCCGGCGCTCAGCATCGACGATAGCCCAGGCGCGTTCGGCCGTCTCCGGGGACGGCGGATGCGGCGCGAAGACCGCCAGGTCGACGAGTCGGGCGAGCTCTGCGGCGGCGGGGCGCCGAGCCGACGCCGCGGTCACCGCGCGACTGCTCGACGCAGCGAACGGCACGCCGTGTTCGACGTAGACATCCTCGAGTTCCTCCCACGCCGCGACCACGCGCAGCTCCGGGTCCTCGAGGCTGCGGCGGGCCCGCCGACGCCCGGACTTGAGGAGCAGCACCGCGAGCACGGGCAGCAGGAGGAACAGCAGTGCGCCCGTGCCGAGCGCGACCCACCGCACGATCGCGAGACCGTCGGTCGGGTCATCGTCGCCGGACACGGCCGGCGGTGCCGCGGCATCCGACGACTCGCTGTTCGCGCGTGGCGGGTCGATCGGCTCGCTGCGCTCGTCATCGGGGACGGTCGGATGCTCCGGAAGCTGCTCGCCCTCGGTGATCTGGGTCGGCGGAAGCACGAACTGGGGCGTCGTGTCGACCGCGACCCATTCGCCGCCGGGCGCGCGGACCTCGCTCCACGCCGTCATCGACGCTCCCGTGCACGTCGACTCGCACGTGGCGATACCGGGCACCGGCTCCGCACCGGGCAGGCGCATGCCGAGCACGACGCGCGACTCGAAGCCGAACGCGCGGGCCAGCAGCGCGGCCGCGACCGCGAACTGCTCGTCGTCGCCGACTCCGGCGATCAGCATCTCCTCGGGCGGGTCCTCCCCGGCACGACGCTGCTGGTCGACGAGCTGGGTGAACAGTTCGTCGATCCGGGCCTGCGAGTGACCGGCGTAGCTCGGGAGGAAGGTGTAGCCGCCCGCCGCCTGGAGTCCGGCGATCCACGGCCGGGCTTCCTCGGCGTCGAGCACGGAGTGGCTGAGGTACCCGCGCGTCCGCAGGCGGTCGACGAGGTCCAGCAGTCCGGCTCCGGTGCGCGGCACCTCCTGCATCTCGATCCAGCCCGCCATCGCGGGCAGGTCGTCCTCGGCCAGCCGGCTCTCGCCACCGCTCGCCGAGGCGAAGGCCGCCGTGGCATCGCCGGCCGAGCCGCCGGCGCGCTGGGCGACCAGGCGGTAGGCGTCGCCCGGCCGCAGGCCGTTGTCCGAGGCATCCGGGCCCGACGGGGCGTCGTCGGCGTCACGCTCGTCGACGGCGATGTCGATCGCGTCGCCCGAGGCGGCGGTGTGGAAGCCGTCGGCGAGTTCCTCGGTGCGGGCGCCCTCGAACTCGGGGGCCGCGGCGAGGCCGTCGGGCACCGGCATCCAGACGCCCGAGTACCCGTCGCCGATGCGGACCTCGAGCTCGGCGAGGTCCGCGGCGCCGTCGGCGCTGCGCACGAGCCGCGTGTAGCGGGTGTCGGGGTCCACGTGGAAGATCTCGCCCGTGTACTCGTCGAGCGTCGCGAACTCGAGCCGCTCGAACGCCTCGAGGTCGCCCGAGACCTCGATCACGGTCTCATCGAGGCGGTCGGCCTCGAACCACGAGCGGTACGTGCCGAGCGGACTCGGCTGGCGCTGCACGACGATCGAGGGCTCGACCTCGTCACGCAGCACGGACCGGTCGGCGAACGCCGCGACGGCCGGCGTCACGGCGATCCCGGCGACGAGGGCCACCGCGAGCAGCGCCCCCGCCAGCGCGTACCGCCGCACGGCGAACCATGCCGAGGCGCCGCCGCTGCGCACGACGGTGCCGGCGCGGACCCGCGCGATCGCGCGCGCGCGACGCATCCGGCTGCGCAGGATCAACCAGCCCGCCGCGAGCGTCAGGCTCGCGATGCCGAGGAGCGCCTCGCGCCCGAACGGCAGGACGAGTCCGACGACCTCGAGCGGGGGCGCCACCACGGCGGTGCCGAACGCGATGCCGTAGACCGTCATCGCGATCACGGGGATCGTGGCGAAGGGCGCAGCACGGCCACCGCGCAGCACGAGCGCGGAGGCGATCGTCGTGCCGGCCACGACGGTGACGAACAGGGGCACCAGCACGGCCTGGTAGTCGGCGAGCGGCGGCTCGACGGTCAGCACCTGCCGCCAGCCGAGCACGATGCCGGTCACGCCGTCGCGCAGTCCGCGCACCAGGTGGTCGATCGTGGCGAGCGCCGACGGGATCGCGACGGGAACGACCAGCACGAGGTACGCGGCGGTCGCGATCAGCCCGGTCACGATCGCGCCGAGCACGCCCGCGACCCGGCTGCCGAGCCAGGCGGATCCGATGCCGATCGCGGTGCCCGCGCCGACCACGAGCCACACCCGCCAGTGCTCGTGGATCGGCCAGGCGGCCCAGCCCGCGAGCGCGGCACCCGCGAGGACGTATCCGAGGCCGAGCAGCGCGACGGCCCGCTCCTCGCCGGGGCGCGAGGCGCGGGCGGCGCGCCCGGCGCGCCGCCGCCGGGCGGGAGCCTCGATGCCGCTCACGCCAGTGCTCCCCTCGCGAGCATGCGGCTCAGGTCGCCGAGCGCGCCGAGCGTGAGCACCGACAGTTCGCGAGCGGTGCGCACCGCCGGCTCCGCGCCGAGCTCGCAGCGGACGGCCACGACCTGGACGCCGGGCGGCAACGCGATCGCCGCCTGGCGCAGCCGCTGGATCGGCGTGCGGGAGCCCGCGACGAGGAACACCATCGACAGGCCTTCGGCGCTCTGCGCGGTGAGTGCGGCGGCGGCCTCGATCGGCGTCGCGCGTTCGACGCCCTCGACACCCGACATCGCGTCCAGCAGTGCGCGCGGAGTGAGGGTCGGCAGGGTGCGCAGCGAGAACACGTCGCCGCCGAACTCGGGCAGCGCCCCGCCCACGCACACCGACACGTCGCGGCCCTCGCGCACGGCCTGCAGGCCGAGCGATGCCGCGGCGCTCACCGCCGTCTCGAACTCGTCGTCGTCGACGTACTCGTCGAGGTCGACGTCGAGCAGCACCGCGATGCGCGCGTGGCGCGACTCCTCGTACTGGCGCACCATGAGCCGGCCCGTCTTCGCCGTCGCCTTCCAGTGCACGTGGCGCTGCGAATCGCCGCGCACGTACTCGCGGACGGTGTGGAACGAGAGGTCGTCGTTGACGAGCTTGCCGGTCGGCAGGCCCTCGAGATCGCGGATGAGCCCGGCGCTCGTGCTGGGCAGGCGCACCGTGCGCGGGTGCACGTGGATGCGCTGCACCTCCGGCCAGCGCTGTTCGCGGCGAAGGATGCCGATCGGGTCGCCGCGCGAGATCGTCATCGGTCCGACGTCGATCACGCCGCGACGCTCGGCCGCGATCGCGAGCCGCTCGTCATGCCTCGCCCCGCCGCGCAGCAACGGCACGTGCACCTCGACCAGTCCCGAGCCGACGGGGATGTCGACGACGCCCGGCAGCGACGTCCGCGACCCCGCGTTGACGAGGCCGAGGCTCGCCCCGACCTCGGCGCCGGCGACCACGCGGTCGCGGTCGAGCACGAGGTCGAGCCGGTAGTCGTGCGACCCCAGCAGGAACGGCACGCAGCACACCAGGAGCGCGAGCGCGATGCCCGCGGCGATCCACGCCTCGACCCAGCCGAACGCGAGGCCGGCCGCCGTGCCGACCACCGCGACCGAGATCAGTAGCGCCCCCGCGGGCGACACCGTCTCACCGAGCCATCCGCCCGCCGCGCGCAGCGCCGCGCGCGAGCGCGCGACCGCGATGCGCACGCCGACGACCGCACCGGCGACCCCGCCACGGCGGGTGCTCGCGACGCGCGTCACGGTGCTGCCACGGGTCTTCGTCCCCGTGGCAGCGGTGTGCGCCAGCCGCGATTCGGTGCGCGTCAGGCGCGACTCGGTGTGGAAGGTCACTGGCTGCCGTTCTCCCGCGGGGCGGAGACGTCGAGCAGGATCTGGCCGATGACGTCGACCGCGGTCACGCCGTCGAACTCGGCCTCGGGTTCGAGCACGAGGCGGTGCGCCAGCGCGGCGACCGCGAGCTCGCGGACGTCGTCGGGCGTGACGTAGGTGCGCCCGTGCGCGGCCGCCCAGGTCATCACGAGACGGCTGAGCGCGATCGCGCCGCGCACGCTGACCCCGAGGCGCACCTCGGTCGCGCGGCGGGAGGCATCCACGATCCGCATGATGTAGTCGGAGATGAGCGGGTTGACGTACACGCCGCGCGCGAGTTCGCCCATCGCGACGACCGTCTCGGTGGTCGCGACGGCGTCGAGCGTCTTCCGCGGGTTGGCGACGCCCTGGAGGATCCGCAGGGTCGCGGCCTCGTCGGGGTATCCGACCGAGGTCTTGATCATGAAACGGTCGAGCTGCGCCTCGGGCAGGCGGTAGGTGCCGCCCTGCTCGATCGGGTTCTGCGTCGCGATCACGAGGAAGGGGTCGCCGACCTGGCGGGTCACGCCGTCGACCGTGACGTGGCCCTCCTCCATGACCTCGAGCAGCGCCGACTGCGTCTTCGGGCTGGCACGGTTGATCTCGTCGGCGAGCACGATGTTCGCGAACACCGGGCCGGCGTGGAACTCGAACTCGCCCTGCTTCTGGTCGAACACCGTGACGCCGGTCACGTCGCCGGGCAGCAGGTCGGGCGTGAACTGGATGCGCGAGTTGGTGCCGTGCACGGTCTGCGCGATCGCCCGGGCGAGCGCGGTCTTGCCGGTGCCCGGGAAGTCCTCGAGCAGCACGTGGCCGCCCGAGATCGCGGTCGCGAGCACGAGTTCGACGACGTGGCGCTTGCCGAGGATCGCCTGCTCGACGTTCTCGGCGAGCAGCGAGAACGTCTCGGCGAACCAGGTGGTCTGCACTTGGGCGATCGTCACGGTGGCGGTCCTCTCGGGTGGGGCGGGATGTCTCGGGCGGATGCGTCGGCGGGAAGCCGGGCGGCGCGCGAAGGGTCAGGGGCTGGTGGGGGGATCGGCGGGATCGGTCGGCTCGGTCGGAGGATCCGTCGGCCCCGGGTCCGGTGGCGGCGGGGCGCAGATCGTGGTCGTTCCGGTGACTGGCGACAGGTTTCGGAAGTCATCCGAGAACCGCACCGTCACGGTGACGGGGATGCTCCCGTCGGCGTTGGCCGCGCCCGGGACGACCTCGACGTTCTTCGACCCGTTGGCCGCTGTCGACACCCGCACGGCGTTGCGCGCATCGTCGACGTTGTCGTAGCACGCGTTCGAGGGCAGGACGACCTCGACGACGGTCGGGGCGCCCGCCCATCCGACCGCGGTCTCACCCGTGCAGTTCGTGTACTGCCAGCGGCACGCACGCACGCGGACGTCCCACGGCGTCGAGTCCGCCCTGAGCTCGAAGTCGTTGCGCCAGTCGCCGTACAGGTTGTACTCGAGGTGGAACTTCGACGACGGCGGCGAGACCGAGGGCGCTGAAGCGAGCCCGTAACGCCAGACGCCGTCGCCGCCCTGCACGGCCGTCGTGGACACCTCGTAGGTCGCCGTGCCCGACGGCGGCGGAGCGCTCGCGTAGGTGAGCACATCGACGGTGTTCGACTGCGTCGCACCGTACCCGTTCGACGCGCAGACCTTCACGCGGTACCACTCGAAGTCGTCGAGCCCGGTGATCGTCGAAGTCGCCGATCTCATGGCGTTGCCGCCGGAGACGCTCAGGCTGCCGTCCGCGGCCGCCTCGCACCTGGGTTCCTGCCCGTTCCGCCAAGCCAGGTAGACCTTGTCGACTACTCGGTCGCTGCCGTTCGTGGCGACCGAATCGCCTGAGATCTGAATCGACTTGTTGTCGTCCAGGGCCGATGCAACGATCGACCGTTCGAACCACGGCGCACCCGCGGCGGTCACGCCGACCGCGGTGCTGGCGCCGTCGCTGCTCCCTTCGATCGGCGGACGGTACTGGCTGATCGGGATGATGGTGAGCAGCTGCGGGCCGGGGCTCACGTCGATGCGGTAGGTCGAGACGGCACCCTGCCGCTGGAGCGTGAGGTTGCGCTCGGCGATCCGGAACTGCCGGGTGTCGTCGCTGGAGCGGATCGTGAGTTCCACGACCGCGTTGTTCGTGCTCGTCGAGCGCTGGTCGTAGACCGGCACCGGCACCGCCTCGGTGATCTGCGGCTGCTGATACGCCCAGGTGGTCACCGCGCTGGTCTCGGCGGACTCGCCGACCTGGTTCACGGCGCGCGCGGTGAAGCGCACCTCGGCGCCGTTCTGGAGCCCGGACACCACGCAGCGGTACAGCGTCGCGATCGCGGGCGAGCAGTCCGCGCCGGTGTCGCGCCCGTCGCGGTAGATGCGCACGGCGTTCACGGCCGGGTGGGCCTTCGCGGCGTCGCCGAGCGCCACCTCGAGGGTCACGCTCGAACCGGTGTACCCCGACGTCGAGATCGAGGCGGGCCGCTGCGGGTAGCCCTGCACGTCGATGGTGAGGGTGCCGGGGCCGGTGCGCCCCTGCGCGTCGCGCACCGTGAACGGGACCACGCAGGTTCCGCCGAAGGCCTCGGTGCCCGCCTTGAACGTCGCGACGACCGACTGCTGGCCGCTCGTGCCGACGGATGCCACGTCGCACGTGACGCCGCCGCCGCCCGAGCCGATCGACGCGAGCGTGAGACCGGCACCGGTCTTGCCGGCGAACGGGTCGTACTCGCCGCCGACGCCGGCGACCTGGATGGTGCACGGGCCCGCGGTCACGGTGCACTCGCGCGTGATCGTCGCGCCACGCGGCGAGTCGGGCGGTGCGACGCCGACCACGAGCGTGATGGTCGCACTGGCGCCGCCGAACGCGGGCAGCGAGACCGTCGCCGTCTCACGGGTGCCGGGAACCGCGTCGGCGCGCGCCTCGAACGAGATCTGGTCGCCGCCGCCGGTCATCGTGAACGCCGACCCGCCGAAGGAGACGTCGTAGGCGAGCTTGGAGCGATCGCCCTCGCGGCCGCCCTCCCACGAGGTCATCGCGTCGTAGAGGGCGATCTGCTCGGTCGCACCCGGGGCGACGGTGCGCGAGATCGCGGTCAGCTGCGCCTGCGGGTCCTTCGGCTGGACGTCGATCGGCACCGCGACCTGCGACCAGCGGTCCTGCCCCAGGAGGCGCACCGGCACGAGGCAGATGTCGCTCCACGGCGCCTCGCGGCCGGCCCGGTATTCTGCCTTCGTGGAACCCGTCGGTGCGCACGTCGAGTTCTGGCGCTGCACCGGGTACTGGCCGTCTCCGTACTCCACCCGCTCGCCGTCGGCGAGGTCGAGCATCTCTCCGACGTCGAATGTCTTCGCCTGCTCCTCGCCGACCTGGACCGGCGTCACCGACGAACGCAGCTGCACGGGGAGGTCGTCGAACGCGGGGATCCGGAGGATACCGTAGGTCTCGACCGCGCCGTCCTCGGTGGAGAGGCGGAACGGCACCAGGTCGCCCTCGTCCGGCATGCGGCCGGAGATGCGCCAGCCGTCGACCCGGTATCGGGTCGACGATCCCCACAGCTCGAGGCGCAGGGTCGAGAGGTCCCCCGTCGCCCATTCGACGTGCCCGGTCACGACGTCGAGGCCGTCGCGCTCGAACTCGCCGCGGTTGCGGGCGGTCACCACGGTGTCGGTGACGACCGGATGGTCCGCAGCGGCCTGCTCGCTGACGTTGAAGACGATCAGTCCCTGAGCGGTCGAGGAGGTCGCCACCGACCGGGCCGTGTAGAGGTAGGAGTTGGTGCCCGCGACGTCGCCCGCGGCGAGCACGACGTGCCCCTCCTCGAGGTTCGTCGCGCCGTCGACGAGGCCGGCGAGTCGGTCGTACTCGGTCGAACCGGGCGGCGCGTTCGGCACCACCTCGACGAGTTCGAGTTCGCCGAGCGCGGGGTCGCGGTCGTTCGAGAGCGGTGAGACGGTGACTCCGGTGGCCGCGCCGCGCGTCGCGCGCACGTAGTCGCTGAACGTGACCGGTGCGGCATCGGCGAGCTCGGCCGCGAGGACGCCGACCCGCACGAGCGCGGTCTGCTCGGCGCCGTCGCCGTCGCGCACCGTGTAGTCGAACGCGAGCTGGCCGCCGCTCACCCCGCCAACGGGCGCGCGGTAGACGATGGTGTCGCCTTCGGCGCCGATCGAGGCGGTGCCGCTGCCTGCAGGCGGCTGGCCGATGCCCGACAGCACGACCCGGTCGCCGTCGGGGTCGATGCCGAGGCTCGGCACCGGGATCTCGACGCTCTGGCCGCTGAGCACGCGCGCGGCCAGCGCCGGCGGCTTCGGCGGTCGGTTGGCACCTGCGGGGAGCACGGTGACCGTCACGGTCGCGTAGTCGGTCATCGTCGGGTCGCTCTCGAGTGCGACCGAGTAGGTGAGCTCGTACGTGCCGATCTTCGACGGCGCGATGTAGCGGACCGCGTCGCCCGAGGTGAACGCCAGTTCGCCGTCGGCGCCGGAGCCGACGACGTCGTGACCGACGACGAGCCGAGCGCCGCGCGGGCTCACGTCGTTCGCGAGGACATGGATGTCGGTGAGCTGGCCGGCCCGCACGGTGACGGTGTCGGGGCGGGCGATGGGCGGCGCGCCCACGGCGACCGGGGCGAGGAACACGTCGACGGAGCCGACGACCGCGGCGCCTGCACCGTCGGTCACGACCACGCGCACCCGCCCGACCAGCGCCGGCTCGCCGGCCGGGGCGACGCCGCCCGAGATCGCGACCCGCAACTGCTCGGCGCCGACGATGCCCACGCCGAGGTCGCCGGTGGAACTCGACGCCTCGCTGAGCAGGAGCACTCGCCCTGTCGAGTTCTGCACGGCCGACAGCACGTCGACGCGGGTGTCCTCACCGGGGCGGACGAAGGTGGTGATCGGCGCGATCGACAACGGTGCGGAGCGGTCCACGACCGAGAGCCGGATCGTCGCGGACTCCTCGGCCTGGGTGACGGTGTCCGCGACCGTGTAGGTGACCGTGTACTCGCCGACCTCCGCGGCGCTGAGCTCGACGGTGCCCGCCGAGGCGTTGGGCGCCACGATGAGGCCGGTCGATCCGCCGAGCGGATCGACGGCGTCGACGAGCCGGTAGGAGCCGCTGCCGCCGGTGACGTGCTCGGCGACCTCGACGGCCACGTTCTCGCCGGTGCCCGCGGTGACGGCGACGCCGCCGGCCTCGACGGAGGACGAGCCCGAGATGCGGAACTCGATGGTCTTCTCGGTCGACGCGCCGTGGGAGTCGGTGACCACGATCGCGACCGCGACGGTCGCGTCTCCGGCGTTCGGGTCGGTGTGTCGGACGGCGACGCGTCCATCGGCGCGGGCGACCACGGCGACGGGCGCCGCGGGGTCGATGGCGCGCGCGTCGGAGAGGACGAAGGCGTCGCCGTCGGGGTCGACCCAGCCGTCGAGCGCGGGCACGATCGCGGTGCCGCCCGGTCGGAGCTGCGGCGACGGCCACACCTGGTGGCACTGCTCGACCGCGCACCACTCGGGTGCGGAGTTCTGGTCGTCGGGGACGACGTTGAGCGTCACGGTGGCGGGGTCGCTCGACGCGGCGCCGTCGCTGACGGCGTACGGGAAGGTCGCGCTGCCCGAGGTCGCGGCGACGCGCACCGCGAGGGACTGGCTGTGCCCGACCGTCGTCACCTCGCCGAAGGCGGGGTCGATGCCGCCGACGGAGCCCGCCGCGACCGTCAGCACGTCGGAGCGGTTGGGGTCGTGGT
The DNA here is from genome assembly GCF_004006235.1 of Agromyces sp. LHK192. Lineage (NCBI taxonomy): Bacteria > Bacillati > Actinomycetota > Actinomycetes > Micrococcales > Microbacteriaceae > Agromyces > Agromyces sp. LHK192. The sequence continues at coordinate 649,699 of NZ_CP034753.1, read as the reverse complement.
CGTTGAGGAGCACGGGGAGCGCGACGAGCTGGCCGCTGCGCACGCCGAACGTGTCGCCGACGGCGACCGGCGGCTTCTGCTCGGGCACGTCCTCGACGAGGATCACGCCCTCCTCCTGCTCGGTGTCGTCCTCGACCGACCATTCCTCCAGGGGGATCATCCGGCCGTCGGGCACGGTCCAGAGCAGGCCCGTACCCGGTTCGTTGAGGACGGCCCGGTCGCCGTTGGTGCGCAGCACCGGGGCGACGGCGGAGGCCTGGCCGAGGATCTCGCCGGGCGCCTCGAGTTCGCGCTCGCCGCCCGATCGGGTCCACATGGTGCCGCCCTGGTCCGAGAGCCACGCGGCGGTCGCGTCGCCGCCGACGAGGACCGGTGCCGCCGGGGTGCCGGATGCCTCGAGCTCGCGCTCGGAGGCCCCGCTGCCGAGGTCGACCGAGACGAGCCCGCTGCCGTCCGCGATCAGCGCGCGATCTCCCGTGAGGGAACTCTCCTGGAGGAGCGCCTCGGCGTCGACGTCGAGCTCGACGACGTCGTCGACGCCCTCGATCCACGCCCGGCCCGCGCCCGGCTCGACGAGGATCCACCGGCCGGCGACCATCGCCAGTTCCAGCCTCGCGTCCGCCGCGGGTGCAGGGTCGACGGCCACAGGGTCGCTGAAGGATGCCGTCGTTGCGTCGTAGCGGCTGACCGCGCCGTCGGCGGCGGAGTACATCGCGACGCGCCCGTCCGCGTCGACGGTCGCCGCAGAGGCGGAGTACACCTCGTCGACCTCGGCGTCCGCAGCCTCGCCGGCGGCCGCTTCGGCGTCGGCCGCGGCATCCGCTGCCCCGGCCTCGTCGTCGCCCTCCTCGGCGACGTACGGGTCGATCATGGTGAAGTGCTCGGAGTCGAGCGTGCCGAGCGACACCTGGCCGGTGTCGGTGCGGTAGAGCACGTACCCGCCCGCGCCGACGACCTCGCGCGTGCCTGCCGGCGTCGGCGTCGCGGCGATCTCCTCGCCGGTTCCGCCCTCGGCATCGCCCGTGTCGACGAGGTCGGCGGGAGAGGCGGGATCGATGGTCCACCGTTCGCGGAGGCCGCCGCTGAACAGCACGCCCTGCGCGCCCGACTGCGCGACCGCGCTCGGGTCGTCGACCGAGCGGACGGTGTCGAGCTCGGCGAGGTCCGCGTTGACGCGGCCGTAGCGGCCGTCGTCGCGGGTGACCCACACGGAGGTCTCGACGCGGGGCACCTCCTGCGATTCGTATCCGGCGCTGGTGATCGCGAATCCCGCGACCGTGCCGATGACCGCGACGGATGCCACGACCGCCGCGATCATCCCCCGCCGCGGGCCGCGGCGCTCGGTCGTGCGTGCCATCAGACGAGCCCCGTCAGCCTTCCGGCGACGAACGCCACGACGACGAGGCCCGCTCCGGCACCGGCCGCGATCAGCGCGATCGAGAGCCCCGACCGCTTCGCCGTGCGAGCCACGGGCAGGCCGTCGCGGTCGACCTCGGTCGAGACCTTGCGGGCCGCGCGGGCGGCTCGGCGGGAGTCGCGGGCGACGGTGGAGACAACCGGGCCGCGCGTCGACTCGTCGTGGAATCGCACGGGCATGGCGCCCGCCCACTCGGGCGCCGCGACCTCGAAGGCCGTCACGGGCAGCCCGAGCCGGTACTGCGTGTCGCGGAGACGGTCGGCGAACGCCGCCATCGACGGGTACCGCCTCGACGGGTCGCGCTGCATCGCACCCTGCAGCAGGTCGTCGAGGATCGGCGGGAGGCCCGCACGCGGCAGCTTCGGGTACGTCGCCCGCGCGATGCGGCGGGTGAGCTGCTCGCTCGTGTTCTTCGAACGGTCGTCGAGCTCGAACGGGCTGCGGCCGGCGAGCAGCGTGTACAGCGTCGCCGCGAGGCTCCACACCTCGCTCTGCACGCTCCCGCTCGTCTCCTCGCGGAGCACCTCGGGCGCGCTCCACGGCACCGACATCGCGAAGACCTCGGAATCGCCGGTGTCGTGCAGGGCCGCGGCGATGCCGAAGTCGGCGAGCACCGGTGCGCCATAGGTGTTGATGAGGACGTTCGACGGCTTGATGTCGCGGTGCAGCAGACCGGCTCGGTGCGCGGTCTCGAGCGCGGCGGCGAGCCGCACGCCGACGTCGAGCACCTCGCCGACGGGCAGCGGCTCGCGCTTGTACCTCGCGGCCATCGTGTCGGGGCAGTACTCCATCGCGAGGTAGGGGCGACCGTCGGCGGAGATCGATGCCTGGTGGATGGTGACGATCGCCGCGTGCGTCGAGAGCCGGGCCATGACGTCGGCCTCGGCGTTGAAGCTGCGCCTGACCTCGGGGTCGATCGCGTCGGCGCGCAGCACCTTGACGGCGGCGACCCGTCGGGGCATGTCCTGTTCGTATAGGAAGACGTCGGCGAATCCGCCGGAACCGAGCGGCCGGACATAGGTGAATCCGGCGATCACCGGAGGTGTCGCCACACGTCGTCTCGGCACCTCGGGTCCCTCTCCGTCAGCCCGGGCTGGCGGACCCGATTGCAGTGGATCGACGACCCTCGGAGACCTGGGAAACCGTCACCAGGTAGGACTCGCCGAGGTCCAGTATATCGCCCGATCTGAGGGTGATCTGTCCGTTGTGGATGAGCAGGCGCGGCGCACGGTCGGCCGACAGCACGATCGTGCCGTTCGTCGAACCGAGGTCGAGCGCGGCCAGCTCCGAGGCCTCGAACCGCACCTCGACGTGGCGGCCCGAGATCTCGCGACGCGGCGAGGGCGTCACGATGTGCACCGCCCCCTCGGCGCCGTCCGGCACCGGTCGGCGGCCGAACACCACCGGCGGCACGAGCTCGGTGCCGTCGGGAAGCCGCATGATCCACACGGCGACCGATTCGGATGCCACCTCACGCGAAGTCTCGGCCTCGAGCACCGCTTCGGCCTCGAGCACGGCCTCGGCTTCGAGCACCGCGTCGGACTCGTCCACGGCATCCGACACCGGTTCTGCGACGCCCGGAGCGGATGCCGCGGTGCCCGCCGACGCGATCGACGACAGGTCGATCCGGCGGGTCGGCAGGTCGGTCCGCCGTTTCGGCGACGACGCACGCACCTCGGCGATCGCGATCTGCGACGTGCGCACGACTCCGCGCTGCACCGGGAGGCGATCGGCGGCGGAGGCATCCGCGCCGTCGATCGAGAGGCGCAGGCCCGCGATGCCGGTCGATTCGCCGACCACCCAGGCACCGCCGTCGGGTCCGGAGAATCGCGTGGTCGCGGCGCCGTCGACGACGACCTCGACGCCTCCGCGGACACCGACGTGCACGCGGCGCTCGACCTCGTCGAGCACCTCGACGATGCCGCAGTCGGCCGGGCCGCCCTCGATCGCGAGCAGGTCGAGCACCTCGACGAGTGTCACGTCGTCCTCCTGGAGCACCGCGAACAGCGCACCGGCGAACTCCGCGTCGGCGTCTCGCCCGAACAGCGTGACGAACCGCCCGGTCACGATCGCGAAGCCGGGCACCGTCCCCATGCCGGCTGGAGCGTATTCGAACACCCGTCGACTCTATCCGAGGGCGGCGGTAGCGTTCGGAGATGGCTGCAGCCCCGACGATCGTCTGGTTCCGCGACGACCTCCGCGTCGCCGACCACCCGGCGCTGTCCGCCGCCGCGGAACGCGGAGCCCCGGTCGTCGCGCTGTACGTGCTCGACGAGGGCTCGCCGGGTGTGCGACCGCTCGGCGGCGCGGCCCGGTGGTGGTTGCACGGTTCGCTCGAGTCGCTCGCCGCGGACCTCGACGACCTCGGCGTGCCGCTCGTGCTGCGCCGCGGCGCCGGGGCCGACGTGGTGCGCGAGGTCGTCGACGACGCCGGTGCCGATGCCGTCGTGTGGAATCGGCGGTACGGAGCAGCACGCGAGGTCGACGCCGGCCTGAAGGCCGGACTCGCCGACGACGGGGTCGACGTCCGCAGCTTCCAGGCCTCGCTGCTGTTCGAACCGTGGACGATCCGCACCGGGCAGGGTACGCCGTACTCGGTGTTCACGCCCTTCTGGCGCGCGTGCCGCGAGGCGCCCGAGCCGCGGCATCCGCTGCCGGTCCCGGGCCGGCTCGACGGGACGCGCCTCGACGGCGACCGGCTCGCGGACTGGGCGCTGCTCCCCACTCGGCCGGACTGGGCCGGCGGGCTCCGCGAGACCTGGACGCCGGGTCCGGCGGCTGCCCGCGAGCGACTCGAGGAGTTCGCCGCCGATGCGGTGCAGGACTACGCCGACGGGCGCGATCGCATGGGCGACCCCGTCGTCTCCCGCCTCTCACCGCACCTGCGCTTCGGCGAATTGAGCCCGTTCGAGGCGTGGGAGGCGATGCGGCCCAAGCGCAGCGAGGGGGCGGCGCGGTTCCGCACCGAGCTCGGCTGGCGCGAGTTCGCCTGGCACGTGCTGTACCACTTCCCCGACCTGGCGACCCGGAACCTGCGACCGGAGTTCGACGCGTTCCCCTGGCCCCGGCTGCACCCGACCGCGCTCGAAGCCTGGCAGCGCGGACGCACGGGCATCCCGCTCGTCGACGCCGGCATGCGCGAACTCTGGCGCACCGGGTCGATGCACAACCGGGTGCGCATGGTGACGGCCTCGTTCCTGGTCAAGCACCTGCTCATCGACTGGCGCCGGGGCGAGCAGTGGTTCTGGGACACGCTCGTCGACGCCGACGAGGCGTCCAACCCGTTCAACTGGCAGTGGGTGGCCGGCTCCGGGGCCGACGCGGCGCCGTACTTCCGGATCTTCAACCCCGAGACGCAGGCGGCGAAGTTCGACGCGGACGGCGCGTACCGGCGCCGCTGGCTCCCCGACCCGGACACCGACGACTCCCCCGAGCCGATCGTCGACCTCGCCGAGGGCCGGCGCGAGGCGCTCGCGGCCTACGAGTCGGTGAAGGTGGCGGCCGCCTCCGCCCGGGCCTGACGGCTCGCGTCAGAGCGGCAGCGCGAGGACGTGGTCGTCCTCCCACCGGTCCCCGAGGCGGAACCGCTTGCGGCCCACCTGCCGGAACCCGTGCTTCGCGTAGAACCGCTGCGCGCGTTCGTTCTCCTCGTTGACGCCGAGCCAGCAGACCGTAGCGCCCGTCGCCCGTGCGACGTCGACGACCGCCTGCATGAGCGACGCGGCGACGCCCGCGCCGTGCACCGTCGGGCTCGCGTAGAACTTGCTCAGCTCGATGGCGGGCCGCTCGGCGACCGCGGCCGCGACATCGGCGTCGGACGGGTCGCCGGCGATGAGCATCGCGTACCCGAGCATGGCGCCGTCGGATGCCTCGGCCACCAGCACCGCCCGCTCGGGGTCCCCGACGTACGCGGCGAACCGCTCGGCGCTCAGGTGCTCGGCGATGAAGGCCTGCTGGGCCTCGGGCGTCGTGCTCGGCGGACACGCGAGCGGGAAGGTCGCCGCGGCGAGCACGGCGATGCGCTCGGCGTCGTCGGCGGCTGCGGCACGGATCACGAGCTCGGGCATCCATCGATCATGGCACCGCATGCGACGAGCGGATGCCCCGGGTCGGGACATCCGCTCGTCGTGGGCGGTCGGCGCGGCCGGTCGTGGCGGCCGGTCGTGGTGGCCGGTCGGCGCGGCGCGCGTGTGCTCGCTACAGGAAGCGGGCGTACGCGCTCAGGGTGAGGAACGTCGGGAACTCGGGTTCGAGCGCCACCGACCGGAACACCGAGATCGCGTCGTCGAACCGGTCGCCCTCGAAGCGGGGCAGCTCGGCGACGGCCGCGGCCATGAGGCGCACGATCGACGTCTGGTCGATGCGGGTGCCCTCGGCCGTCACGGTGTTGTCGTGCAACCACTGCCACACCTGCGAGCGCGAGATCTCCGCGGTCGCGGCGTCCTCCATCAGGTCGTCGAGCGCCGCGGCGCCGGTGCCCCGCAGCCACGACTCGACGTAGCGGATCGCGATCGAGATGTTCTCCTGCACGCCGTGCTCGGTGATCTCACCGCCGATCGACGGGATGTCGAGCAGCTGCGCCGCCGTCACCTCGACGTCCTCGCGCAGCCGGCCGAGCTGGTTCGGCTCGTCGCCGAGCACGCGGTCGAACTCGGCCCGCGCGGTGTCGATCAGGTCGGGGTGCGCGACCCAGGTGCCGTCGAACCCGTCGGATGCCTCGCGGCGCTTGTCTGCGGCCACCGCGGCGAGCGCGCGCTCGGTCACCTCGGGGTTGCGCCGGTTCGGGATGAACGCGCTCATGCCGCCGATGGCATATGCGCCTCGCTGGTGCGCGGTCGCGACCAGCAGTTCGGTGTAGGCGCGCATGAACGGCACCGTCATCGTGATCTGCCTGCGGTCGGGCAGCACCCACCGGCGACCCCGCGACCGGAACGTCTTCACGATCGAGAAGATGTAGTCCCAGCGGCCGGCGTTCAGGCCCGCGCAGTGGTCGCGCAGCTCGTAGAGGATCTCCTCCATCTGGAACGCGGCCTGGATCGTCTCGATCAGCACGGTCGCCCGGATCGTGCCCTGCGGGATGCCGAGGTACTGCTGCGTGAACACGAAGATGTCGTTCCACAGCTTCGCCTCGCGGTGCGACTCCAGCTTCGGCAGGTAGAAGTACGGCCCGCGGCCGAGCTCGATCAGCCGCTTCGCGTTGTGGAACGCGTAGAGGCCGAAGTCCACGAGCGACCCGGACGCCTGCAGCGCACGCCCCGCGCGGTCGTGGAACCGCACGTGCTTCTCGGTGAGGTGCCAGCCGCGCGGACGGAACACGATGGTCGGCGTCTCGCGGATGTCGCGCTCGAGCCGGTACGCCTTGCCCTCCGGGCTCGTGAACGACAGGTCGCCGCGCAGCGCGTCGAACAGGCTCAGCTGGCCCTCGATGACGTTCCGCCAGGTGGGGCTCGTGGCATCCTCCTGGTCGGCGAGCCAGACCTTCGCACTCGAGTTGAGCGCGTTGATCGTCATCTTGCGGTCGGTGGGACCGGTGATCTCGACGCGGCGGTCCTCGAGGCCCGGGCCCGCGCCCGCGACCCGCCAGGTGCGGTCGGCGCGGATGGACTCGGTCTCGGGCAGGAACCTCGGGTCGCGGCCGTTCGCGGCGTCGACGCGGGTCTGCAGGCGGGCCGCGAGCAGGTCGTGGCGGGTGCCGGCGAACCGGTCGTGCAACTCGGCGAGGAACTCGAGCGCCGCGGGTGTGAGGATCTCGTCGTACCGCTCGCCGATCGGGCCGGTGACCTCCATGCGCGGGCGGGCCGCGCTGAAGCTCGTCGTCGTCGTCGGACGCGGCGGGGCATCCGTTCGTTCGATGGTCAGGGTGTTCATGGTCGTCTCCTGTCTCAGTGGACGGGCGTCAGTGCTGGAACTGCTCTTCCTCGGTCGATCCGACGAGGGCGAGGGTCGCGCTGTTGGGGTTCAGCGCCGTGGCGATCCGGTCGAAGTAGCCGGTGCCGACCTCGCGCTGGTGGCGCGTGGCGGTGTACCCGGATGCCTCCGAGGCGAATTCCGCCTCCTGGAGGTCGACGTATGCGCTCATGTGCCGCTCGTTGTAGTCCTTGGCGAGCGTGAACATGGAGTGGTTGAGGGCGTGGAAGCCCGCGAGCGTGATGAACTGGAACGCGTATCCCATCGACGCGAGCTCCCGCTGGAACTTCGCGATCTGGTCGTCGTCGAGGTGGCGCTTCCAGTTGAAGCTCGGCGAGCAGTTGTAGCTCAGGCGCTTGCCCGGGAACTTCGCGTGCACGGCCTCGGCGAAGCGGCGCGCCAGGTCGAGGTCGGGCTCGGCCGACTCGACCCAGAGCAGGTCGGCGTACTCGGCGTAGGCGAGGCCGCGGGCGATGACCGGCTCGATGCCGTTCTGCACGTTGTAGAAGCCCTCGGCGGTGCGCTCGCCCGTGACGAACGGCTGGTCGCGCTCGTCGTGGTCGCTCGTCAGCAGCGTCGCGGCGAGCGCGTCGGTGCGGGCGATGATGATCGACGGGACACCGGCGACGTCGGCCGCGAGGCGCGCCGCGTTGATCGTGCGGATGTGCTGGCTCGTCGGGATCAGCACCTTGCCGCCCATGTGGCCGCACTTCTTCTCGCTCGCGAGCTGGTCCTCCCAGTGCACGCCGGCGGCGCCCGCCTCGATCATCTGGTGCATGAGCTCGTACGCGTTCAGCGGACCGCCGAAGCCGGCCTCGGCGTCAGCGACGATCGGGGCCATCCAGTCGCGCTCGCCGTCGGGGCCGGGCGTGCCCTGCTCGATCTGCCCGGCGCGCAGGAGCGCGTTGTTGATGCGGCGCACGACCGCCGGAACCGAGTTCGCAGGGTAGAGCGACTGGTCGGGGTAGGTCTGGCCGCTCAGGTTCGCGTCGGCGGCGACCTGCCAGCCGCTGAGGTAGATGGCCTTGAGTCCCGCGCGCACCTGCTGCACGGCCTGGTTGCCGGTGAGGGCGCCGAGCGCGGCCGACCACTCCGGGTCCTCCATGCGGTCGAACGCGGTGCCGGTGTTCTTCGAGATGTTCTCCCAGAGCTTCTCGGCGCCGCGCTTGGCGAGCGTCCGCTCCTCGCGGACCGGGCCGCGCAGCGCGACGACGTCCTCCGCCGTGTAGTCGCGCTTGACGCCCTCCCAGCGGGGGTCGGCGTCCCACTCGAGCTGCAGCTCGGCGGCGGTCTGGGTCTGGTCACCGGGGCGGGTGCTCATCGTCGTGCTCCTCGTGTCGTGTGGCTCGTGCCGGGTCCTGGGCCGGTGGGCTCGGGACCTCGGTCGGTGCCGTGATGTTCGCGGTGCCGGATGCCTCGTGGCGGGGCATCCGTGGCCTGTGACATCCACGATGCGCCCGGCGAGGAGCGGCCGACCGACGATTCGGGGGGTGAACTTTCCGCGAAGTTCTGCGCGGGAGAAGAACCCTCCTCTCGCGCCCTCCTCTCACGCCCTCCTCACCCGCGCGGACGCGAATGGTCGCTCGAGTCCACCCGCACCGACCAGCTGAGTCCGGGCGCGCAGGGCTGGCACCTCGCGCGGACGCGAATGGCCGCTCCAAGCCATCCGCACCGACCATCTGGGTCCGGGCGTGCGGCTGACTCCGGCCTCGCGACCCGGCGGCCGCGACCATTCCCCCCACGGGCCGTGGAGCGCGCAGAGTCCACGGATCGGGCTGCCCAGCCGGCTGCGAGCCTCCGCTCGGCGATGCTGACCGGATGCCCCGCCCGCGTGCTCTCCCCCATCCCCTCACCGAGGCGCCGTTCGGCACCGGAACGGCATTGAGCATGGGTGTGACGAGGCGGCGTCTGCGGGCAGCGGACCTCTCCGCACCCTTTCACGGCGTCCGCACGACTTCCGCCCTCGAGACCGCATTCGACCATGCGGCGGCATACGGACCGGTTATGCGCGATGACCATGCGTTCTCGCATTCGACCGCCGCGTCGATGCTCGGGCTGCCGATCCCGCCGGACCGGGAACGGGATCCGAGGGTGCATGTCTCGGCGCTGCGCGGCGGGCGAGCTCCGCGTGGACGCGGCGTCGCCGGCCACTCGACGACGGTCGATGCCGAGGTGCGACGATTCCGCGGCCTGCAGGTGATGAGCCCGTCCGACACCTGGTGCACGCTCTCGACGATGCTCGGCCTCGACGATCTGGTCGCCGCCGGTGACCGGCTGGTCGGTCTTCCCCAGCCGTTGGCGACCTTCGACGAGATCGACGCCGCGCTCGACCGGTACGCCGGGCGCGCGGGAATGGTTCGGTTGCTCCGCGCCCGGTCGGAACTCCGCGCGGACTCGTACTCGAGGCAGGAGTCTCTGCTTCGTCTGGCGCTCGTGCGCGCCGGTCTGCCCGAACCGGAGCCGAACGGGATGATCACCCTCCGGTCCGGCCGACGGACGCGCGGTGACCTCGTGTTCCGGGGGTACCGGGTGCTCGTCGAATACGACGGCGAGCACCATCGCCTGGACCTCGCGCAGTGGACGACGGACGTCGCGCGACTCAACGACCTCGCGGCCGACGGTTGGCTCGTCATCCGCACGACGAAGCGGATGCCCCGCAGCGAACTCGTCGAGCGCACGGCGCGCGCGCTGCGCGACCGCGGATGGCGTGGCTGAGTGGTCCGTCGCCGCGCTTGGACACGAGTGGTCGCTCGGGCGGGAGCGAACCGACCAATCGCGTCCACGTACACCGCCTTCGGATGGGCAGATGGGGCCGGCGGGCGGGCCGATGCACAGCCACACCTTGCACTTCTAGTTACCTTGCAGTTCAATGTATGTGGCGCTGCAAGGTACGTGGGCGCCGGAGGGAGACAGGCATGCGCATCGGCAAGGACCTCGTCGCGGCCGCCGCGACCCCGGTCGTCCTCGGCATCCTGTCGGAGGGCGAGTCGTACGGCTACGCGATCCTGCAGCAGGTGTCGCGGCTCTCCGGCGGCGAACTCGAGTGGAGCGACGGCATGCTCTACCCGCTGCTGCACCGGCTCGAACGGCAGGGGCTCGTCGCCTCCGAATGGCGGCAATCGGATGCCGGGCGCCCGCGCAAGCACTACCGGCTGAGCCCGACGGGCGCCGCGGCGCTCGCCGAGCAGCGCCGGCAGTGGACCGTCGTCGGCGACGTGCTCGACAAACTCTGGTCGGTGCAGGGCGGCCCGACTCCCGCGCTCGGGGGTGCGTGACATGCGCGCGGCCGACACCGCAGGCACGCCGGAGGCGCCCGGGCCCGGCGCCTCGCCCGGACTCGACGACCTCGTCGCCTCCTGGCGCAGCTGGGTCGAACGGCGCGAGACGCTCACGGCATCCGACATCGACGAGCTCGAGGGCCACCTGCTCGACCGCGTCGATGCGCTCCGCGCCGCCGGGCTGCACGACGACGAGGCGTTCCTCGTCGCGGTCAAGCGCCTCGGCGCGGTCGACGACCTGTCGCACGAGTACGCGCGCGTGCACTCCGAGCGCCTGTGGAAGCAGCTCGTGCTCGACGACTCCGCGGTCGCCGACGAGCGGCGCGGAGGGGCATCCGGCGCGGCATCCGGCGTCGACGCCGACTCCGGCCTCGGCGCCGCATCCGATGCCGGCTTCGCCGGCGCATCCGACGGGGCCGCTGCTGCATCCCGGTCGGTCCCGTTCTGGAATCGCGCGAACGGCCTCGCCGTCGCGCTGCTGCTCGGGGTCGGCGCGGGCCTCGCGGTGAAGGTCGCCGCCGAGCTCACGACCGACCCCGCGTTCTTCCTGCGCAACGGCGCCGTGCTCGTGCTGCCGTTCCTCGCCGCCTGGTTCGCGTGGCGGCACCGTCCGACGCTCGGCGTCCTGCTCGGCATCGCGGGCGCGTTCCTCGCCGCCGGACTCGTGTTGAACCTGTACCCGTGGGGCGGTCCGGGCGCGACCGAGCTGTTCGGCGCGCCGCCGGCCGCGACCGAACTGCTCGCTTCGCTGCACGCGGCCGTCGCCCTCTGGCTCGTCACCGGGCTCGCCTACGTCGGCGACGGGTGGCGCACGAGCGCCGGCCGCATGGACTTCGTGCGGTTCAGCGGCGAATGGGTCGTCTACTACGTGCTCATCGCGCTCGTCGGCGCCGGGCTCTCGGCCCTGACGATCGGCGTGTTCTCGACGATCGACGTCGACGTCGCCTGGTTCTTCAACGACTGGGTGCTGCCGTGCGCGATCCCCGGCGCGGTGCTCGTCGCGGCCTGGCTCGTCGACGCGAAGCAGCGCGTGATCGAGAACATCGCACCCGTGCTCACCAAGGTGTTCACTCCGCTGTTCACGATCATGCTGCTCGCGCTCGTGGTCGCGGCGGTGCTGCAGTGGAACGTCGTCGAAGCCGAGCGCGAACTGCTCATCGCGTTCGACCTCGTGCTCGTCGTGGTGCTCGCGCTGCTCGTGTATTCGTACTCGTCGCGCGATCCGCTGCAGCGGGCGGGCTGGTTCGAACGGATCCAGCTCGTCATGCTCGCCGCCGCGCTCGTCGTCGACCTGTTCGTGCTGGTCGCGATGGTCGGCCGCACGGGCGAGTTCGGCTGGAGCCCGAACAAGACCGCGTCGCTCGGACTCAACGTGATCCTGCTCGTCAACCTCGCCTGGTCGGCGTGGCTGCAGCTCGGGTTCCTGCGAGGGCGCGTGCCGTTCGACCGCCTCGAGCGGTGGCAGACCGGGTACCTGCCCGTCTACCTCGCGTGGGCGGCGATCGTGGCGGTCGCGTTCCCCGTGCTGTTCGGGTTCGAGTAGGGGCGGTTCAGGTCGGGCCGGCGCCGTACCGCGCGACGAGTGCGGCACCCGCGGCCGCGAGGGCCGCGCGCAGCGACTCCGGTTCGACGACCTCGGCGACGTGCGCCCAGGCCGCGAGGCGTCGGAGCAGCACCTCCTCGGCCGGGGCCGTGGCATGCACGCGGACGCGTCCGTCGGCCTCGACGCCTTCGAGAGTGGTGGCGCCGACCCAGCCGCGCACCTCGTCGACCATGCTCGGGTCGACGAGCACCACGGCGGATGCCCGCGCCCGGAGCTCGCCGACGCGCCCCTCGACCTCGCGCCAGGCGTCGTCGAGCGAGAATTCCGCGGGCGGCTCGAAGCGCTCGTCGAGCATCTCGAATCCGGCGACGCGATCGACGCGGTAGGTGCGCCGCTCGCCGTCTCGATCGCCACCATGGGCCTCTGCGACGAGATACCAGGCGGCGCCGTGCTCGACCAGGCCGAGCGGCCGGGCCTGGCGCTCGCGCGGCGGGCGCCCCCACGCCGTGTAGCGGAAGCGCACCACTCGATGTTCGACGACGGCGTGCTGGAGGTCCGCGAGCGTTGCAGCATCCGTCTCGCTCCCGCCAGGCCGAACGATCACCGCATCGGCGGCCGCCTCGGCATCCGCGCGGAAGGTGGCCGGCAGTGCCCGGAGCACCTTGCGCAGCGCCGACCGGCCGGCGTCGGACTCACCGGCCCGTGGCCCGAGCAGGAGGAAGAGGGCCCGCGCCTCCGACGCGGTGAAGCCGCTGAGATCGGTGCGGCCCTCGCCGAGCAGCGACCATCCGCCGCCGCGTCCGGGCTGCGGGTAGACGGGCACGCCGGCCCCCGACAGCGCTTCGAGGTCGCGACGGGCGGTCGCGACCGAGATCTCGAGCTCCTCGGCGAGCTCACGCGCGGTCACGCGCCCGCGCGCCTGCATCAGCAGCAGGGTGGCGACCAGGCGATCCGCACGCATGATCCCATTCTCCGCTGAAAAGTTGTCAGAAGGTGAGCACTTCTGCGTTCGATCATGGATGCATCGGGCGATGAGCGCCCGTCCGGCCGGCTCAGCCGACCATGAGAACGACCACGAGAAGAGGAGCCCATGCTGCGAGGCATCGCCACCGTCAACCTGTACGTCGAGGACCCCGACGCCACCGCCGCGTGGTACGCGGAGGTGCTCGGCATCGAACCGTACTTCCACACCGCCGGACCCGACGGGCGGAACGCCTACGTCGAGTTCCGCATCGGCGACCTCGAACAGGAGCTCGGGTTCGTCGACCGCCGGTTCGCACCGGCCGGCATGGCCGCGCCCGGCGACGACGCGCCGAACGGTGGCGGAGCCGCGACGGCCGGTCCGGTCATCCACTGGTATGTCGACGACCTCGCCGGATCGCTCGCCCGCCTCCTCGAACTCGGCGCCACCCCGCTGGATCCGATCACCGAGCGCGGGCCCGGCTTCGTCACGGCCTCGGTGGTCGACCCGTTCGGCAACGCACTCGGCATCATGACGAACGTGCACTACCTGGAGCAGGTCGGCGCCCGATCCTGAGACCGGGCGCCGAGCATGCCTGGCTCAGCCGGCGGCGCAGACCGTGCCGAGGTCGGTGATGCTCGTCTGCAGCGCGGTGATCTGCTCGCTCATCGCGTTCATGTCGGCGTTCGCCGGGTCGGCCATCACGCCGTCGAGGAACACCACGTAGTCGCCGAGCGCGGTGGCGGCGGCGTCGGCCGCGGGCTTGACCTCGGCGTTCTCGACGGCCGCCGCAGCCTCGGTCACCGACGCCGAGGCGCCCCGGAGCGCCTCGAGCGCCGCGGCCGGGTCGCTGGTGTCGACCGACGCGACGTCGGCGACGGCCGCCTGGATGCCCGCGCACGCCTCGGCGACGGCCTGGCCGGTGCCGTCCGACCCGCCCTCGGCATCGGGGGCCTCGCTCGTCGCGGGCGCCTTCGTCGCGGCGTTCGACGACTCGGCGGTAGGTTCGGCGGCCCCGGTGCACCCGCTGAGGAGCAGGAGTGCGATCGCAGCGGACGAGACGGCGCCGATTCGGCGGAGTGCAGACATGCGGAGATTCCCCTTCACGTGTTCCGAGGCCGGAACCGACCCCCCGGAACATCCAACCAAGGATCCTCCCCTTCGGGAAATGGGGAGCGCTCCCCGCGCGCGCCGCCTACGCCTCGGCCGCTGCGAACCTGCGGATGAACCCGACCTGCGCCGCGATCATCCGTTCGATCTCTCCCGGGTCGACCGACTCGTCCGACGCGTGGATGCGCGACTTCGCCGTGTCCTCTGCCCCCCAGAGCAGGATCGCGGCATCCGGGGACACCTTCTTGAGCGACGCGACGAGCGGGATCGACGCTCCGCTGCCGATCTTCTCGACCTCGACCCCGTAGGCGTCGGTGAGCGCGTCCTCGCCGGCGACGATCGCCGGGTGGGACTCGTCGACGTGGAACGGATACCCCGTCTTGACCTTCTCGACGGTGACCTCGCAATTCCATGGCCGGTGCGACCGCAGGAAGTCCATGAGCAGGTTGAGCTGCTCCTCGGCGTCCACGCCGGGGATGATGCGCATCGACAGCTTGGCCGTCACCTGCGGCAACAGGACGTTCGACGCCTCGGTCGTGTTCGGCAGGTCCATGCCGAGCACGGTGACCGAGGGCTTCGCCCAGATGCGGTCGGACAGCGAGCCGGTGCCGAGGAACTCCACGCCCGGCAGGATGGCGGAACCGCCGCGGTAGACGTCCTCGTCCATGTCGGCGCCGTCCCAGGTGCCGCTCGGTACGCCCGGGATCACGGTGTCGCCGTGTTCGTCGTGCAGCGAGTCGAGGATGCGGATCATGGCGGTCATCGCATCGGGCGCCGCGCCGCCGAACTCGCCGGAGTGCACGGGGAACTCCAGCGTGCGCACCGTCACCGTGCAGGCGACATCGCCGCGCAGCGCGGTCGTCAGCCCGGGCCGGCCCGCGGCCTGACCGCCGATGTCGCCGATCACGAAGGCATCGGCCGCGAACAGCTCGGGGTTCGCCTCGACGAAGGGCTCGAGGTGCGAGATCGTCTCCTCCTCGCCCTCGACGAGGATCTTGATCCGGCACGGCCGGTCGGCGCCGAGGAGCTTCAGCGTGCCGAAGTGGATCGCCAGGCCCGACTTGTCGTCGGCCGACCCTCGCCCGTAGATGCGTCCATCCTCCTTCGTGACGGGCTCCCAGGGGTCGGTCGACCAGCCCTGCGACTCGGGTGCCGGCTGCACGTCGTAGTGCGCGTAGAGCAACACGGTCGGCGAGCCCTCGGGGCCGGGCAGGTCGGCGTAGACGCACGGGTAGCCGTCGGGCACGTCGAGGAGCCTCACGCCGTCGGCGCCGGCATCCGTGAACAGATCGACGACGGCCTGCCCCATCTCGTGGACGGGCGCCGGGTCGAATCCGGGGAATGCGACCGACGGGATGCGCACGAGCGCCGCGTGGCGCTCGAGCACCTCGGGCATCAGCGCCGCGGCGGCGGACTTCAGGTCGTCGGACTCCGACATGGTTCCTCCTTGATCACACCGGGATGATCAGCTGCATGAGCAGGCCCGCGGCGACCACGGACACCCACGAGACGAGCATCGGGATGGTGAACGAGTGCCACACCGGCACCTGCGTGAGCTTCGTCGAGCCCGTGAGGTCGGTCTCGACGGCGGCGATCTGCGAGCCGTTGGCGGGGAACAGCCAGACGCCCACGAGTGACGGCCACATCGCGGTGATGACGCCCGGCGCGAGACCCGCGGCGAGCGCGATCGGCACGAGCGTGTTCGTGGTGGCGGACTGGCTCGTGGTGAGTCCCGCGACGACGAAGAGCGCGACCGCGAGCAGGATCGGCTGCTGCTCGATGAAGTCGCCGAGCGGCGCGATGATCGTCTCCTCGTTGGCGGAGATGAACGTGTCGGCCATCCAGGCGATGCCGAACAGCG
Organism: Agromyces sp. LHK192; assembly: GCF_004006235.1. NCBI lineage: Bacteria > Bacillati > Actinomycetota > Actinomycetes > Micrococcales > Microbacteriaceae > Agromyces > Agromyces sp. LHK192. Next base: position 633,622 of record NZ_CP034753.1, on the reverse strand, counting down.
CGACGGCGGCGACGAAGCCGGCCTTGAGCAGCGGCTGATCGACCACCGAGGACGGCTTCACCTTGCGGACGAGGATGATCGCGAGCGCGACGGTGAACATCACCATCTCGATGATCGTCGCCATGCCGATCGGCTCGAGGTCGCCGTCCTCGTTCGGGAACGACGGCCGCAGGCCCGAGAACAGGCCGAACAGCACGATGAGGAACGTACCGCTCAGGAAGATCCACGCCGACGTGGCTCCCCCCTTCGGCACCGGGTGCTCGATGCGCGCGGGGCGGGCGTCGGCGGCATCCGACCCAGCCGGGGCAGGCCGGCCCGAGGCATCCGCCCCGCCGCTCGACGGTGCACCCGCGCCGCCGGACCCGGTCGCGACGGCTCCGGTCGCCACCGCGTACCGGTCCTTGAGCACGGCCGGAACCTCGACCGCGCCGTCGGCGACGCGCTTGCGGAACACCGGGTCGTCGACGAGCTCCTTGCCGAGGCGCTGCTGCACGAGCGACGTCACGATGCACGCGACGACGGCGGCGGGGATCGTGATCGCGAGGATCTGCGGCAGGCCGTAGCCGGTGCCGTCCATGAGCACGAGGTACGCCGCCATCGCGGCCGACACCGGGCTCGAGGTGATGCCGAGTGCCGAGGTCACCGTCGACGACGCGAGGGCGCGCTCGGGGCGCTGGCCGTTGCGGTACGCCGTCTCGTAGATGATCGGGATGAGCGCGAAGTAGATGTTCGACGTGCCTGCCAGCAGCGTGAAGACGAACGCGACGAGCGGGGCGACGTAGGTGAGGCGCTTGGGGTTGGCCTGGATGATCTTCGACGCGATCGCGACGAGGTAGTCGATGCCGCCCGCGGCCTGCATCGCCGAGGACGCGGTGATCACGGCGATGATGATGAAGAACGCGTCGATGGGGATCGAGCCCGGCGGCAACTGGAAGCCGAACACCAGGATGGCCGTGCCGACGACGCCCCAGAGCCCGAGCCCGAGGCCGCCGGTCCGGACGCCCATCACGATGGCCCCGATGACCACGACGGCCTGCAGCACGACGACGAAGATGTCCACGGCGACCCCCCAGCACGCGATCCTTCGCTCACCATATCGCCGGGCTCAGTCGCGGGGCGAGCAGCACCGCGAAAGTCACCCGGGCGAGATGACTGGCGGCCAGCAGGCCGACCTGAGGCAACGGTCGAGCTGGAGAAGTATCCGGACTCTTCATGCGGGTACACTGCGGAGACCGGGTCGCATCGACGGGATCCGGCCTCGAAACACAGAACTTCCGATGTTGTTCCGTTTGCGGCATCCGCTCCCGCGTGTGAGCATCGAGGCATGGTCACCGCCGATCCGACCCGCGCCGCCTCGCTGGCGGCCGCGCTCGCCGCGTCCGCCGACGGCCCGGATGACTCGGGCCACGTCGACGCGCTCACCCTCGGCCGTCGCATCCGCGAGCGGCGAACGGCCCGCGGCATGACGCTCGGCGCCCTCGCCCAGGCGATCGACCGCGCCCCCTCGCAGGTCAGCGCGATCGAGAACGGCAAGCGCGAGCCGCGTCTGTCGATGCTGCGCACCATCGCGCTCGCGCTCGGCACCACCGTCGACGAACTGCTCCGCACGGATGCCCCCTCCGAACGCGCCGCGCTCGAGATCGCGGTCGAGCGCGCGCAGCGCGGGCCGGTCTTCGACGCGCTCGGACTCGAGCCGTTCCGCGTCGCGAAGACGATGAGCGACCAGACGCTCGCGACGATCCTCGCGCTGCACCACGAGATCGAACGACTGCACCGCGAACGCGCCGCGACCCCGGAGGAGGCGCGCCGCGCCAACGCCGACCTCCGCGCCGAGATGCGCGCACGCGACAACTTCGAGCCCGAACTCGAGCAGCAGGCGGCCGAGCTGCTGCAGGCGATCGGCTATGCGGGCGGCCCGGTCTCGCACCAGCTCGTCGCCGACCTCGCCTCGCATCTCGGGTTCTCGCTGCACTACGTCGGCGACCTGCCGCACTCGACCCGGTCGGTGACCGATAAGCGGCACGGCCGCATCTACCTGCCGACCTCGCAGTCGCCGTCGCGCGACTCGCGGTCGCCGATCCTGCAGGCGCTCGCGTCGCAGGTGCTCGGCCACGAGGAGCCGCAGAACTACGGCGACTTCCTGCGCCAGCGCATCGAGACGAACTACCTGACGGCCGCCATCCTGCTGCCCGAGGCGGCGGCCGTGCGCTACCTCACCGAGGCGAAGAACCTGCGCCGCATCTCGATGGAGGAACTGCGCGACCACTTCGCCGTCTCGTACGAGACGGCGGCGCACCGCTTCACGAACCTCGCGACCGCGCGCCTCGGCATCCCGGTGCACTTCGTGAAGGTGCACGAGTCGGGCACGATCATCAAGGCGTACGAGAACGACCGCGTGAAGTTCCCGTCCGACGCGCTCGGCGCGATCGAGGGCACGATCATGTGCCGCAACTGGACCGCGCGAACCGTCTTCGACGTCGAAGACCGCTTCAGCCCCTGGTACCAGTACACCGACACGTCGTCCGGAACGTTCTGGTGCACGTCGCGCATCGAGAAGGCGAAGGAGGGCGAGTACTCGGTCTCGGTCGGCGTGCCCTTCGAGCACGTCAAGTGGTTCCGCGGGCGCGAGACCCCGCACCGCGCGGTCTCCCGCTGCCCCGACCCGTCGTGCTGCCAGGCGCCCGCCGGGCTGGCCGAGAAGTGGGCGGATGCCTCGTGGCCCGCGGCCCGAACCCCGACCTCGCTGCTGGCGGCCCTGCCGACCGGCACGTTCCCCGGCGTCGACCAGACCGAGGTGTTCCAGTTCCTGGAGGCGCACGCGCCGCAGGCCTGACCCGCCACGCAGTACGCCTTTTCAGGACCAGAGCGCCGCTGGTCCGCATACGGGCGCATGACCGGTCTCGTCCTGAAATGGTCACGGGATTCGACACCCGGACGACCCGTCCGGCCGGGGCATCCGTTCGCGACACCCGAGGCTGGCGCGTCCTCGCACCCGCGCGGGAGGATGGACGCACCAACCGCATCGGAGTGATCCCGTGGGAACCACCGTCTTCGAACGACGTCGCCCGCCCGCCTCGGTCGTCGACCACGCGCTCGCCGGCACGCAGGAATCCGTGTTCTGGATCGTCGACCTCCCGGCCGCCGCCAGGCCCGACCGGCCGAAGCTCACCGGTCGCATCGTCGCCGACCTCGTCGTGATCGGCGGCGGCTACACCGGCCTCTGGACGGCACTGCTCGCGAAGGAGCGCAACCCCGACGCGCATGTCGTGCTGGTCGAGGCGCGCCGGGTCGGCTGGGCCGCGTCGGGCCGCAACGGCGGGTTCTGCGAGGCGAGCCTCACGCACGGCTTCGAGAACGGCATGAGCCGGTGGCCCGACGAGATGCCCGTGCTCGAACGGCTCGGCATGGAGAACCTCGACGCGATCGAGGCCGCCGAGTCGCGGTACGGCGTCGACTTCCAGTTCGAGCGCACCGGCCAGCTGGGCCCCGCGGTCGAACCGCACCAGGTCGAGTGGCTGCGGGAGATGGCCTCGGAGGCCGCGGCGCACGGCGACGACGACGTGGTGTTCCTCGACGAGGCCGCGGTGCAGGCATCCGTCGCCTCGCCGACGTACCTCGCCGGGCTGTGGGAGCGGCGCTCGTGCGGCATGCTGCACCCCGCGCGGCTCGCCGCCGAACTCGCACGTGCAGCCGAGGAGCGCGGGGTCGAGATCTTCGAGCGCTCCCCCGTGCGCCGCATCGACACCCCGGGTTCGACGGGCGCGGTCGAGGTCTTCACCGACGGCGGCCGCGTCGACGCGGCTCGCGCGGTGCTGGCGACCAACGTGTTCCCGTCGTTGATCAAGCGCAACCGGCTCATGACGGTACCGGTGTACGACTACGTGCTCATGACCGAACCGTTGGACGACGCGCAGCTCGACGCGATCGGGTGGAGGGACCGCCAGGGCATCGGCGACCTCGCGAACCAGTTCCACTACTACCGGCTCTCGAAGGACAACCGCATCCTGTTCGGCGGCTACGACGCGATCTACCACTACGGCCGTCGGGTGCGCGAACGGTACGAGCGCCGCCCCGAGACGTGGCGCACGCTCGCGAGCCACTTCTTCACGACGTTCCCGCAGCTCGCGGGGCTGCGGTTCAGTCACCAGTGGGCCGGCGCGATCGACACCTCGACGCAGTTCACCGCGTTCTTCGGCACGGCCCGCGACCACCGCGTCGCCTATGCCGCCGGGTTCACCGGCCTGGGCGTGGGTTCGACGCGGTTCGCCGGCGAGGTCATGCTCGACCTGCTCGAGCGCCGCGACAACGAGCGCACGCAGCTCGAGATGGTGCGCAAGCGCCCCCTGCCGTTCCCGCCCGAGCCCGCGGCATCCATCGGCATCAACGCGACCCGCTGGTCGCTCGACCGCGCCGATCACAACGGCGGCCGGCGCAACCTGCTGCTGAAGACGCTCGACGCGCTGGGATTGGGGTTCGATTCATGAGCGATGAGACGGCGACCGGCACGGATGCCCCCGCAGACGCGACCCGCCTCATCGCCGGTGCGGTGACGGATGCCTCGGGCCTGACACTCCGCCACGAACCGGTCGCGCCCGACCAGGTCGTCGCCGGCGCGCCCGAGACGGGGCACGCGGTGCTCGATGCATCCGCGCCCGATGCGGCATCCGGCCGCACGATCGGCGTCTGGGAGATGACGCCCGGCGCGATGCGCGATGTCGAGGCCGACGAGGTGTTCGTCGTGCTGGCGGGCGACGCGACGGTCGAGTTCGTCGATCCGGCGCTGCCGTCGATCGAGCTCGCGCCGGGTTCGCTCGTGCGGCTCGAGGCCGGCATGCAGACCGTATGGACGGTGCGCGAGACGCTGCGGAAGGTGTACGTCGCGCCGTAGCCGGTGACGGGCTACGCGACCGCCGTGTCCGCGGCGACCTGCTCGCCGTCGGCCGCCGGGCCGACCCGCTCCACGTGGAACGTCCGGGTGAACCGCTCGACGAACGAGGGTCGCCCGGCGAGCACCGAGACGCGGTCGATCTCGGCGGCGCCTGCGCCGGTTCCGTCGCCGGAGAGCAGCCCGGCGAACACCGGCGGCTCGGCCAGGAGTTCGAGGATCGCTTCGGGCGGCTCGGCCGACACCGCCCGAGCCGGTTGCGGCAGTGCGCCCGGGCCGACGGGCACGATGTCGAGGCGATCGCCGATCACCGTCGCGCTTACCGAGGCGCCGCCCACGTGCAGCACGTACTCGGTCGGCGGCAGCGCGGCGGCCTCGGCGGGCCGGAAGGCCGCTCGCAGCATCGTCGCGAGCACGTCTGCGGTGACGATCTCGTCGTCACCGGGTTCGCCGAGCGCCGAGATCCCCCAGCGTTCGAGCGCGAGCACGGCCGGCTCGAGCGCGCGACCGTAGGGCGTCAGCTCGTACCCGCCCCGCACGGTCGGCACGCGGCGGACGATGCCCGCCTCCTGCAGTTCCTTCAGTCGGTCGCTGAGGATGTTGGTCGGGATGCGCGGCAGCCCCTGCTTGAGGTCGCTGTACCGGCGCGCGCCGTGGAGCAGGTCGCGGACGATGAGCAGTGCCCATCGTTCGCCGACCCGCTCCACGGCGCGCGCGACGCCGCTGTACTGGCCGAGGCCTCGAACGGCGCGGGTGGCCATGTGCTCAGGCCGACGCCGGCGCGGCGCCCTGCTCGGTCATGTACGCCTCGGGGCCCTGGTCGACGGCGGTCGGCTCCATGTAGAGGAAGCCGAGCACGTTGCCGTCGGGGTCTTCGAGGTCGCGCGAGTACATGAACCCGAGGTCCTGCGCTTCGCGCGGCTCGGCGCCGCCGGCGGCGAGGCCCTTGGCCATGATCTCGTCGACGCCTTCGCGCGACTCGCGGGTGAACGCGAGCTGCACCTGCGCCTGCGTGGCGGGGTCGATGAGCTGCTTGTCGGTGAAGGTCGAGAAGTACTCGCGGGTGAGCACCATGAAGTAGAGGTGCTCGTCGATGACGACGCACGCGGCGTTCTCATCGGTGAAAAGCGGGTTGATGGTCCAGCCGAGCGACTCGTAGAACGCCTTGGCGCGGTCGAGGTCGGAGGTGGAGAAGTTGACGAAGATGCTGGTGGACATTGCTGGCTCCGGTCGGTCGATGCGGTCGAGTGATTCGGGATCCCGATGCCAAGCTTGCTCTTCGCAAGTGAACTTGTCAAGAGCAAGTAAACCTCGGTGAGCGCTATCGCTGCGTGCTCCGCCGCACGAGCAACGCCAGGTGCAGCGCCGTTTGCGTCTCGCCGTCATCGAGGTCCAGCCCGAGCAGGTCCTCGATGAGCGCGAGCCGCTGGTAGAACACCGAGCGCGACAGGTGCGATGCGGATGCCGCCGCCGTGCGGTTGCCGGGATGCGCGAGCATCGCCCCGAGTACGTCGAGCAGGTCGCCGCCGCGACCGAGATCGTGCTCGATGAGCGGTGCCAGCATGCGCTCGCCGTGCTCGAGCAGCCGGTGGTCGTCGCGGAGCGTCGCCACGAGCCGAACCAGCGGGCGGTCGTCGGCACGGCGCAGTACCGGTCCGCGTGCGGCGAGCGCCCGGCCGGTGCGAGGTGCAGCACCGCGCGCGAGGTCGACCGCCTCGTGCAGCGACGCGAGCGCACCGTCGAGGCCGACGGCCTCCGAGCCGACCGAGAGCACCAGGCGCTCGGCGGCCGGCGCATCGGCGGCGAGCGCCCGGGCGAAGGCGACCGCGGCGGCATCGGCGAGTGCGGCACCGCCCCGAGGCAGCGCGAGCAGCAGGGTCACGGCGGGCGACGGCACGCGAGCGCCCTCCGGGGCCGACCCGACCACGACCCGGCCGCCGAGGCCTCGCGCCGCGGCATCCGCTCGATCGGCGGTGACCGCGGCGCCCGAAGCAACCATGCCGTGCAGCCGCATCCCGTGCAGCGGCAGCCCCGCCGCCTCGAACCGTGCGGCCGCTGCACCCGCGCCGGCGAACCTCCCCTGCAGCAGGTCGTCGACGAGCCGGCGGCGTCCGATGCGCGCCCACTCGTCGCCGTCGCCGTCCGCGAGGCGCCCGAGGGCGAGCGCGATCGCCCCCTGCTCGAGCACACTCGACCGGCCTGCCGGATGCTCGGGGCCGGGCAGCGCGACCAGGTTCCCCCAGCGCACCCCGCGCGCCTCCACCGGGACGATGAGCCAGTCACCCTCGGTTCCCGACTCGGCGCGCCGGTCGTCGGCGCGCGGGTCGTCGGCGCGCCGGTGCGCTGCACGCGACCGCATCCCCCACCCGGCGAAGAGGTCCTGCTCGTCGGCGAGCGGTACCTCGGCCGTGACGACCTCGTGCCCGAGGTTCTCGAGCACCACTCCCGAGCCAAGCGTGCGCGCGAGCTGCTCCACGATGAAGTCGGCCGGCGACCCGCGCAGGGCCAGCGCCGTGAACCGTTCGCGCACGTCGTCGCGGGCACGAAGGGCGGCCGTCTGCTCGGAGATGATGCGCCCGTGCACGGCCTCGGTCAGCGCGACGAACTTCACCTCGCGGTGCAGCGCCACCAGCGCCAGCCCGCGCTCGCGAGCCGCGTCGACGACGACCGCGGGCACGTACCGGTAGTGCACGCCGAGCTCGACGACGAGGCCCGCGATACCGACGTCGACGAGTCCCTCGACGAGCGCACGCAGCTCGTCGGGTTCGGCCGGCCACCCGGACGCGGTCGTGAGCAGCAGCTCGCCGCCGTCGAGGAGCCGTGCGACGCCGGGGCTGTCGGAGACGTGCGCCCACCGCACGCGCGCGGCCAGGACGTCGCCCGCGTCGTCGCCGACGAGCACTTCGGGCACCCCCTCGACGACCGCGGGCAGCGCCAGGATCTCGCGCACGGTCGGCAGGCCGCCGCCGACCGATGCGTCATGCAGACGATCCGTCCGATTTGCGGCCCCTTCGCGACGATCTGCCACCCTTGCTCGCCCTTCGCCTTTGGAACACTGGGATTCGCAAGCCTAGACGACCCGGTCGATCTGTCCGACCGAGGTCGGCCAGAACCGCTCATGCGGCACGCGGCACCACCACGAACCCAGCACCACCATGAACCACGGAGGAACCCGGATGACCCTCATCCAGCACCACATCGCGGGCGAAGACCGCGCCGACGCCGAGCGGACCGGACCGGTCTACAACCCGGCGACGGGCGCGCAGGACGACGAGGTCGCGTTCGCGTCGACCGCCGAGGTCGAGCAGGCGATCGCCGCGGCGAAGGCGGCCCTGCCCGCGTGGCGCGCGACGGGTCTCGTGAAGCGCGCCGACGTGTTCTTCCGGGTCCGACAGCTCCTCGTGGACCGGCAGGACGAGCTCGCCGCGATCATCACGAGCCAGCACGGCAAGGTGCTCGACGATGCGAAGGGCGAGATCAGTCGCGGCATCGAGAACCTGGAGTTCGCGGCGGGCCTCGTGCACCTGCTCAAGGGCGAGCGCGCCGAGCAGGTCGCCCGCGGCGTCGACGTGCACTCGGTGAAGCAGCCGGTGGGCGTGGTCGGCTGCATCACCCCGTTCAACTTCCCGGTGATGGTGCCGCTGTGGATGGTCGCGTCGGCGATCGCGTGCGGCAACACCGTGGTGCTCAAGCCGAGCGAGAAGGATCCGAGCGCCTCGGTGTTCCTCGCGAAGCTGTTCGAGGAGGCGGGCCTGCCCGCAGGCGTCCTCAACGTCGTGCACGGCGACAAGGTCGCGGTCGACACGATCCTCGACTCCCCCGACGTCAAGGCCGTGAGCTTCGTCGGCTCGACGCCGATCGCGAAGTCGATCTACGAGCGCGCGTCCGCCAACGGCAAGCGCGTGCAGGCGCTCGGCGGCGCGAAGAACCACATGGTCGTCATGCCCGACGCCGACCTCGACTCGGCGGCCGACGCCGCGGTCTCCGCCGCATACGGCTCGGCGGGCGAGCGCTGCATGGCCGTCTCGGTGCTCGTCGCCGTGGGCGACGTCGCCGACGCGATGATCGAGAAGGTCGCGTCGCGCATGGCGGCGCTGAAGATCGGCGACGGCACGGATGCCTCGAGCGAGATGGGCCCGCTGATCACCCGCGAGCACCGCGACAAGGTCGCCTCGTATGTCACCGGCGCCGCGGCCGAGGGCGCCACGGTCGTGGTCGACGGCACGCAGGCGCAGTTCGACGGCGATGGCTTCTTCATCGGCACGTCGCTGGTCGACCACGTGAAGCCGGGCATGCGGGTCTACGAGGACGAGATCTTCGGGCCGGTGCTCTCGGTCGTGCGGGTCGAGACCTACGACGAGGCCGTCGAGCTCATCAATGCGAACCGGTTCGCGAACGGCGTCGCCGTCTTCACCCGCGACGGCCGCACGGCCCGGCAGTTCGAGTTCGACATCGAGGTCGGCATGGTCGGCGTCAACGTGCCGATCCCCGTGCCGATCGGCGCGTTCTCGTTCGGCGGCTGGAAGAACTCGCTGTTCGGCGACTCGCACATCTACGGCCCCGAGTCGATCCACTTCTACACGCGCTCGAAGGTCGTCACGACCCGCTGGCCCGACCCGAGCGAGTCGCAGGTCAACCTCGGCTTCCCGTCGAACCACTGAGCGAGGCCGCGATGACCGACACGATCGCCACCGCGACGGATGCCCCGCCGCTCGGCCTGCCCGACCTCGACGCCGACGCCCGCGTGCGCGCCGACGACCGGGCGCACGTGTTCCACTCGTGGAGCGCGCAGGCCCTGATCGACCCGCTGCCCGTCGCGGCGGGCTCCGGCTCGACGTTCTGGGACTACGCGGGCAACCCGTACCTCGACTTCAGTTCGCAGCTCGTGAACCTGAACCTCGGGCACCAGCACCCCGACCTGGTCGAAGCGATCCGCGACCAGGCCGGGCGACTCGCGACGATCCAGCCGTCGATGGCCTCCGACGTCCGCGGCGAGCTCGCCCGGCGCATCGCCGAGGTCGCACCGGGCGACCTCGACAGAGTGTTCTTCACGAACGGCGGCGCCGACGCGAACGAGTACGCGGTACGCATGGCCCGCGCGTTCACCGGCCGGCGCAAGGTGCTGTCGATGTACCGCAGCTACCACGGCGGCACGGGCACGGCGATCTCGCTCACGGGCGACCCGCGCCGCTGGCCGAACGAGCCGAGCGACGGCTCGGTCGCGCACTTCTTCGGTCCGTACCCGTATCGTTCGGCGTTCCATTCGGCGAGCGAGGCGGAGGAGACCGAACGTGCGCTCGCGCACCTCGAGCAGGTCATCGTGCTGGAGGGCGCGTCGACGATCGCGGCGATCCTCATCGAGACGATCGTCGGCACCAACGGCGTGCTCGTGCCGCCGCCCGGCTACCTCGAGGGCGTGCGCGCGCTGGCCGACAGGTACGGCATCGTCTACATCGCCGACGAGGTGATGGTCGGCTTCGGCCGGGTCGGCGAATGGTTCGCGGTGAACGCCTTCGGTGTCACGCCCGACCTCATCACGTTCGCGAAGGGCGTCAACTCGGGATACGTGCCGCTCGGCGGCGTCGTCATCTCGAAGCGCATCGCCGAGCACTTCGACACCGTGCCGTTCGCAGGCGGCCTCACGTACTCGGGGCATCCGCTGGCCTGCGCCGCCGGCGTCGCGACGTTCGAGGTGTTCGAACGCGACGGCATCCTCGAGCGTGTGCGAGACCTCGGCGAGCGCGTCGTCGAGCCGCGCCTGCGCGAGCTCGCGGCCGCTCACCCGTCGGTCGGCGACGTGCGCGGGCGGGGGCTGTTCTGGGCGATCGAGCTCGTGCGCGACCCCGCGACCCGTGAGCCGCTCGTGCCGTTCAACGCGTCGGGCGCGGTGGCCGCGCCGGTCGCCGAGGTCGCCGCGGCGTGCAAGCGCGCCGGGGTGTGGCCGTTCACGCACTTCAACCGCCTGCACGTCGCGCCGCCGCTCGTCATCTCGGAGGAGGAGCTGCGCCGAGGCCTCGACGTCATCGACGAGGCCCTGACGCTCGCGGACGCGCACGTCGTCTGAACCACCTCCGGGGACGCACCCGTCCCGCGGAGGCCGCCCGCGAGTACCATGGGCGGCATCCGCGGGTCCGGCCGGCGGCTCCGCCGTGCGGCCGCCCGCTCCCGGGAGGTGCCATGGACGGCAGACCCACATCCGATCGCGTCGAGGCGGTCGCCGCCGCGACGCCCTTCCGGCTGCTCTACGAGTTCTACCGACGGTCGGGCTACGAGCGGCGCAGACATGAGCCGGGCGTGCTCGACTTCACCTTCGGCGACCCGCACGACCTGGCGTCCGACGAGTACGTCGAGGCGCTGCGCGAGGCGGCCGTTCCGCGGCACGAACTCTGGTACGCCTATAACTTCGGCGACCGGGCGGCGACCGAGGCGGCCACCGAGTCCCTGCGCGAGCATCTCGGCATCCCGTTCGAGGTCGAGGACGTCCACCTGACGACGGGCGGGTTCGCCGCGATCTCGGCGGCGCTCAAGGTGGTCGCCGACCCGGGCGACGAGGTCGTGTACAGCCTGCCGCCGTGGTTCCTGTACGAGGGGCTGGTGCTCGAGGCGGGGCTGGTGCCCGTCAAGGTCTCGATCGACCGAGACACGTTCGACCTCGACCTCGACGCGATCGCCGCGGCCATCACCCCGCGAACCCGCGTCGTGATCGTCAACAGCCCGAACAACCCGACCGGGCGGGTGTATCCACCGTCGACCCTCGCCCACCTCGCCGACCTGCTCGAGGATGCGTCCCAGCGCCACGGCCGGCGCATCTTCCTCGTCTCCGACGAGGCGTACAACCGCATCGTGTTCGACGGCACCCGGTTCCGCAGCCCCGTCGAGTTCTATCCGTGGAGCTTCGTCGCGTACAGCTACGGCAAGACGCTGCTCTCCCCCGGCGAGCGCGCCGGCTACCTCGCCGTGCCGCCGTCGATGCCCGACCGCGAGGCGGTGCGCGCGGCGATCGAGGCGATCCAGATCACCGGGGGCTGGCTGTTCCCGAACGTGACGATGCAGTACGCGCTGCCGAGGCTCGAGCGGATCGCGTTCGACATCGAGCTCTTCCAGCGCAAGCGCGACACCATGCTGGCTGCGCTGCGCGAGATCGGCTACCACGTGAAGACGCCCGAGGGCACGTTCTACCTGTTCCCCGAGGCTCCCGGCGGCGACGACGCCGAGTTCGCGAGGGCGCTCGACCGGGAGGGCGTGCTGGTGCTGCCGGGCGGCATGTTCGAGACCCCCGGGTTCTTCCGCATCTGCCTGACGGCGACGATGGACACCATCGAGCAGAGCCTGCCGCGCTTCGCCGCCGCGTTCGCCTCGGTCGGCTGACGCTTCCGGCGCGGACGAGGCGGCGCGAACGCGGTGGTGCCGCCGCGCGCGGGCCGGTGCGGGTTAGCCTGAACGCATGGACTCGCAGGGCGCGCGCGGCATTCCGCGCCGCGGCTTCCTCGCGGCGGCGATCGCGGGCGTCGCGACGGTCGGCCTCGCGAGCTGCACCTGGGGTGAACCGACCCCGACGCGGACGGCGACCCCGAGCCCCACCCCCACCCCGACGCCCACCGTCGAGCCGACCCTGCCGCCGGGCGTCCCGGCCCCGACGGCGATGCGCCGGTCGCGCTGGGCGCGCGACCCCTTCGCGCGCGGCGCCTTCAGCTTCGACGCGATCGGCACGACCCCGAGACGCGCGAGCAGCTCGCGACCCCCGTCGCCGACCGCGTCTGGTTCGCGGGTGAGGCCTGTTCGGTCGACGCGCCCGGAACGCTGCACGGCGCGCTCGCCTCGGGGCTCCGCGCCGCCGACCAGATCGCGACCGTCGGCGCCGAGGGCGAGCGCATCGCCGTGATCGGCGCGGGCATCGCCGGTCTCGTCGCCGCGAACCACCTCGCCGAGCGCGGATTCGAGGTCGTCGTGATCGAGGCCCGCGACCGCGTCGGCGGACGCATCCACTCGGTCGCCGACGAGGCGACCACCGGCGACCCCGACGTCGCCGTCGAACTCGGTGCACTGCTCGTCGCGGCGCCGTCGGGCGAGGCACCGTCGATGGAACTGCCGGATGCCTCCGCCGACGCGATCGCCGCCCTCGCCGACCTGCTCGACGAGGCATCCGTCGACACGGTCGCCGTCACGCCGCCGGCCGACGCCCGCACGACCGACGGCGGTTGGGCGGCGATCCCTTCGACCGGCCCCGACGCGATCGCCGCGGCCCGGGTATGGGCGGAGTCCTGGCCGTACGACGTCGGCCTCGACGCCGCACTCGTCGGCAGCGGTGCCGGGAACCTCTCGACCGAGCCCGACACCGAGGGCGTGCCGGGGCCGTCGCAGGCCGACTGGTTGGCCTACACCCTCGCCAGCGGCGTCGAGCCGTCGACGGGCGCCTCGCCACGACTCGTCTCGGCGCGGCAGGCCGCGGCGCCAGGCCTCGACGCGCCCGCCCGGCTCGTGCGCGGACGCCTCGCCGACGCGATGGACGAACTCGCGGCATCCGTCGACGTCGCCGTCTCGAGCGTCGTGACCCGCATCGCCTACGACGATCGCCGGGTGAGCCTGCGGATGGAGACCGGCGAGTCGCTGCGGGTCGACCGCGTGATCGTGACCGCCCCGCTCGGGGTGCTGCAGACCGACACCATCCGGTTCGAGCCGCGGCTGCCGCGACCGCACCAGCACGCCATCTCGGTGCTCGGCATGGGCGCCGTCGACCTCGTCTGGCTGCGATTCGACGAGGCGTTCTGGCGCGCGGGCACCGCACCCGGCGACCCTCGCCGCGACATCCTGTCGGTCGTCGGCGAGACTCCCACGGTGGCGCTCTGGATCGATGCGAGCGTCGATGCGGTCGGCGACGCGAGCCCCGGCGGCGAAGCGCCCGTGCTCGTCGGCGTCATCGCCGCCGAGCAGGCTCGCCGACTGGAAGAGCTGGGCGACGACGAGTTCCGCGACGAGGTGCTCGCGAGCCTGGCTCCGTTCGCCGCCGCCGAGCCCACAACCGACGATTGACCGCCACGAGCCCAGCCGTGATCGCCACGAAGATCGCGAGGCACAGCAGGCAGTAGAGGATCACGCCGCCCCACCCGCCGACCTGCGTCTCGTCGAGGAAGAAGTACGGGAACCAGCCGACGTCCTGCCCGCGGATGAGCGTGTAGACCAGCCACCCCGACGGGAACACCAGCACCCAGCCGACCGTCGACCACGGCACCCGCGGATTCACGGCGATGATGCTGTCGGTCGTCCACGCGACGAGCGCGAGCGCCGGCACGACGAAGTGCAGCAGCGTGTCCGACCAGGGCACCTCGATGCGGTAGTCGCGTGTCGAGGCCTGGCTCACGATGAGTCCGAACACCACGCCCGACACCAGCACGTACACCGTCGCCATCGTGCGCACGATGCCCAGCCACGCCGGATCGCGCGGCGCGCTCAGCGCGAAGATCCCCCCGATGACGAGCACCACGACCGCGACGAACGCCGACTGGATCGTGAAGTAGCTGAAGAAGTTCGCGGTCGCGAAGAAGCGGAACCCCAGCACGTACTGGAAGTTGCCGACGATCGCCACGACCTCGAGCACCGCGACCGCGAGGCGGAATCCTCCCAGGAACCGGCGCGCGGTACGCGGGGACATGCTCCAACGGTACGCGGCCGTCGGAGCGCGGACGTCCGGCGCACCGGTCGGGTGGAACGATCCAGACGTCCCGTCTCCGGAGGATCGGCGGCGCGACCGAGCCTATGATTCCTCACGTGCGGCGTCAGCCACCCATGTCGTCGACCCGATCGCACTGACCCTGCGGAGTCGCCATGCAGTCGATCGCCCCGTCGAGCCCACGCCTGACCGACCGGCACCGCGAACGCGCGCGGCTGGAACGGCTGATCGCCGACGCCCGCGACGGCACGAGTGGGGCCGTCGTCGTCCGCGGGATGCCCGGGATCGGCAAGACCGCGATGCTCGACCACGTCCGCGCGAGCGCCGCCGGATGCCGCGTGCTGCGGTCCGGCGCGGTCGAGTCCGAGATGGAGCTCGCGTTCAGCGGGCTGCACCAGCTCTGCGCACCGCTGCTCGGCGATCTCGCCCGACTGCCCGAGCCCCAGCAGCAGGCCCTCGGGACGGCGTTCGGCATCCGGGAGGGTCCACCCGCCGACAAGTTCCTGGTGGGCCTCGCGACGCTGAACCTGCTGGCCGAATCGGCCTCGGCGCAGCCGCTCGTCTGCCTGATCGACGATGCCCAGTGGCTCGACCGGGTCTCGGCGCAGGTGCTCGGCTTCGTCGCACGGCGGCTGGGCTCCGAGTCGGTCGTGCTGGTCTTCGCGGCTCGCGACGGAGAGGACCTTCCCGAACTGGTCGGACCACCGGAGCTCGCCCTCCCACCCCTCGACGACCACGACGCGCGGCGACTGTTGGCGGCGGCGATCCGAGGCGGACTGGACGCGTCGGTGCGCGACCGCATCGTCGCCGAGGCCCGCGGCAACCCGCTCGCGCTCCTCGAACTGCCGCGGGCGTGGTCGACCGACGCGATCGCCGGCGGATTCGGGCTGCCCGACTCGGTCACCGTGCCCGAGCGGGTCGCGGAGAGCTATCGGCACCGGATCGAACTGCTGCCCGACGACTCTCGGATGCTCCTGCTCGTCGCCGCGGCCGAGCCCGTCGGCGACCCCGCACTGATCAGGGACGCGGCCGACCGTCTCGGCCTGTCGCACGACGCCGACCTGCCGGCCACCGCGGCGGGACTGCTCGACGAGCGGGGCGAGCTCGGCTTCCGGCATCCGCTCGTCCGCTCCGTCGTCTACCGGGCCGCCGCGACGGGCGACCGGCGTCGCGTGCACGCGGCGCTCGCGGCCGCGACCGACGCCTCCGCGGAGCCCGACCGGCGCGCCTGGCACCTGGCCGCGGCCACGAGCGGACCCGACGAGGAGGTCGCATCCGTCCTCGAGCGCTCCTCCGACCGCGCACAGGCCCGGGGCGGCGTCTCGGCGGCGGCGGCGTTCCTTCGTCGCTCGGCGATGCTGTCGCCTGACCCCGCGAGCCGCACGGCACGGATGCTCGCGGCGGCGCAGCTGAGCGTGCAGGCGGGTTCGTTCGCCGAGGCTCTGCACCTGCTCGACCGAGCCGAACGCGGGAGCCTCGACGCGGTCCAGCAGGTCACCGCCGATCTCCTCCGGGGCGAGATCGCCTTCGCCGCCGGCTATGGGGACGAGGCACCGCCGCTGCTCGCCGACGCCGCGGGGCGCATGGCCGGGATCGACGTGGAGCGCGGCCGCCAGACCTACCTCATCGCCTGGGTCGCGACGGTCTTCGCCGGAGCCCACGCCGATCCCGAAGCCCTGCCGCGGCTGTGTCGCGCCATCCTCGAGCTTCCGGGCTCGCCCGCCGATCCGTCACCGCTCGAGCTGCTCCTCGACGGACTCGCCTCGCTCATGCTCGACGGACCGGAGCAGGCCGCGCCGGTGCTCCGCCGGGCGGCACGCGTCCTCCCGGCACTCGGCGTGGCCGACGTGCTGCGCTGGGGATGGGCGGCGACTGCCGCGACGGACGCGACCTGGGATCCCGACGGCACGTTCGTCATCGCCGAACGGCAGAACGCCGTGCTCCGACGCCTCGGCGCGCTGGGGCAGCTGTCGCTGCCGCTGGCCGCGCTCGGCAACCACGCGATCTGGACCGGCGACCTGGCGGGTGCGGAGTCCATCGTCGCCGAAGCGACGAGCGTCGCCGCCGCGGTCGGCAGTCGGTTCCCGCCGACCGTCGAGCTCCGGCTCCTCGCGGCCCGCGGAGATCGTCGCGCGGCGGAGGCCCTCATCGAATCGACGATGACCGCGGCCCGCACCGAGGGCCAGGGCATGGCCGCCGCGAATGCGGATTGGGCGACCGCGGTGCTCGACAACGGGCTCGGGCGGTACGAGGACGCGCTGTCCGCCGCGCAGCGTGCCACCGCGGCGACGAACGAGCCGTTCGTCTCCATGTGGGCCCTGCCCGAGCTGATCGAAGCGGCGGCGCGGAGCGGCCGCCCAGATCTCGCGCGCGAGGCCCTGGATCGGCTCCGCCGCTCGACGCGGCCCTGCGGCACGGATCCGGCCCTCGGCATCGAGGCCCGGTGCCGAGCGCTGCTCGGCGAGGGCGCGGCCGCTGCGGAGGATCACCGCGAAGCGGTCGAACGGCTGGCCCGCACCTCCCTGCGCCCCGAACTGGCGAGGGCGCACCTGCTCGCCGGCGAGTGGTCGCGACGCGAGGGCCGCCGCGCCGAGGCGAGAGCGCACCTGCGCACGGCGCACGACCTGTTCGCGAACATCGGCATGGCGGGGTTCGCCGAGCGCGCGCGCCGCGAGCTGGTCGCGACCGGCGAGCACCCCCGTCGCCGCGGTGACGCCTCGCGGGAGGCGCTCACGCCGCAGGAGGAGCAGATCGCCCGCCTCGCCCGCGACGGACACTCGAACCACGAGATCAGCGCGCAGCTGTTCCTGAGCCCGCGGACCGTCGAGTGGCACCTCCGCAAGGTGTTCGCGAAGCTCGGGATCTCGTCGCGGCACGACCTGCCGCGCACCCTCGGCGCTCAGTCGCCCACGACGAGCACCACCTTGCCGGGGCCGGAGCGCCGCGCCCCGCCGCCGTAGGCCGAGCGCCCCTCCGAGACCGGCCGTTCATCGGCGACGACCGGGTGCACCCGACCGGCGTCGGCCAGGTCACCGATCTCCATGAGCTGCGCGACATCCGGTCGTACGACGAACCAGATCGCCCGCCGGCCGTCACGCGGCTCCGTGTCGGGCGGACGGGGCACCGCGATCGAGACGATCCGGCCCTCCGGTCCGAGCACGTCCCACGAGCGCTCCCAGGTCTGCCCGCCGACCGTGTCGACGACGAGGTCGATCGCGGTCGCGGCGTCTTCGAAGCGCGTTGCGCGGAAGTCGATCACCTCGTCGGCGCCGAGCGACTCGACGAACGCGGCGTCGCCCGCCGAGGCCGTCGCGATCACGTGGGCGCCGCGCCACGCGGCGAACTGAACGGCGAACGTGCCGACTCCGCCGGCGCCGCCATGGACGAGGACGCGCTGCCCGGGCATCAGCTGGCCGTGGTCGAACAGGGCCTGCCACGCCGTGAGCGCCGACAGCGGAACCGCGGATGCCTCGGCGTGCGTCAGGCCGGCCGGCTTCGGGGCGAGCTCGTCGACGTCGACCGCGACGAGCTCGGCGTCGGCGCCGTCGCGCCGGATGTCGATGAAACCGAAGACCTCCGCCCCGACCGCGACGGGCGCATCGTCGGCGAGCTCGGCACCCAGCGCGGCCACGACTCCCGATACCTCGTGGCCGATCACGATGGGCGGCGTCCGGGGGGAGCCGTCGTGCTCGAGCCACGAGGTCGGCCAGTCCAACTCCCCCGGGCTCACGCCGCTCGCCCGGACCCGGACGAGCGCATCGCGTGCGCCGATCCGGGGCTCCGGTGCGTCTTCGTACTCGAGCCGCGACGGATCGTGCGCGGCGTACGCACGGAGGGCGTGCATGATCACCGCACCGCCCGGAATGCCGCGCGCACTTCGTCGGAGAAGAGCTGCGGCTCCTCCCAGGCGGCGAAGTGCCCGCCGCGATCGACCGAGTTGAAGTAGGCGACGCCCGGGTAGACGATCTCGACCCAGCTGCGCGGCGCGGCCCAGATCTCGCCGGGGAACGCCGTGAACGCCACGGGCACCCGCGTCGGCGGCGGAGCCTGCCCGGCGGCCGCGACGGCCGCGAGGAAGCGCCCGAACTCCCAGTACCAGCGCGCGGCGCTCGCCCCGGTGCCGGTCAGCCAGTACAGGGTGATGTTGTCCAGGACATGATCACGGGTCAGGTTGCCCACGGGCGCCGAGTCGACGAACGCGCGCGAGATCTTCAGGAGGCTGTCGGTGTCGTGGTCGAGCATCCACGCCGCCAGGCCGATCGGCGAGTCGAGCAGGGAGTAGCCGATGGTCTGGGGTCGGGTCTGCTGCTCGAGGAAGTATCCGAACCCGTCGGTCGTGAACGTCTCGACCGCCGCCCGGGCGGCGCGCTCCTCGTCAGTCCCGGTCGGCAGCTGGTCCTTCAGGCCCAGCGCCGGCGCGAGCAGCGTGAGGTGGACGCCGATCAGTCCGGCCGCACCCTGGCGGGCCATGGCGTCGGTGACGTCCGCTCCGACGTCGCCGCCCTGCGCGACGTACCGGTCGTAGCCGAGCCGGCGCATGAGCTCCGCCCACGCCTGGCCGATGCGGCCGGAGTTCCAGCCGAGCTCCGTCGGGGCTCCCGAGATGCCGTATCCGGGCAGCGACGGCAGCACGAGGTGGAATGCATCCTCGGCGCGACCGCCGTACGAGGTCGGGTCGGTGAGCGGCCCGACCGTCTCGAGGAGCTCGACGACCGAGCCGGGCCAACCATGGGTCATGATGAGCGGCATCGCGTCCTCGTGCCGCGACCGCACGTGGATGAAATGGATCTCGACCCCGTCGATCTCCGTGGTGAACTGCGGCAGGGCGTTCAATCGAGCCTCGGCCCGCCGCCAGTCGTACTCGGTCGCCCAGTACCGGGCGAGTGCCTGCATGGTCGAGAGGCGGACCCCCTGGGTGCGGTCGTCCACGAGCTCGGGCGACGGCCAGCGGGTCGCCTCGATGCGTCGGCGCAGGTCGTCGAGCTGGTCCTGGGGCACGTGCATCGACGTCGGCCTGATCTCGGTCGGGGTGTCGACGATGGTCATGATCGCTTCCTTCCGTGGAAGGCCCGGCGGATCGGGCCTGCCACGAGCCTGCGCGCGATCGCCCCAGCGTCGCGCCCGCGCAGGCACGGGCGGACCACTGGTCGGACCGTCGCATCCGACGACCTCGCCTCGCTGCGCGCGGTGCCGCGGACTCAGTCCATCGGGCGGAGGATGCGGTCGAGGAACCGCCTCGTGCGTTCCTCGCGCGGGGCCGTGAACAGTTGCGCGGGGGCGCCGCGCTCGACGATCACGCCGCCGTCGAGGAACACCACCTCGTCGGCCACCTGCCTCGCGAACGCGAGCTCGTGCGTGACGATGACCATCGTCCAGCCCTCGTCGGCGAGCTCCTTGATGACCCGGAGCACCTCACCCGCCAGCTCGGGGTCGAGCGCGCTCGTCGGTTCGTCGAACAGCAGCAGGTCGGGCGCGAGCGCCAGCGCCCGCACGATCCCGACGCGCTGCTGCTGACCGCCCGAGAGTTCGAACGGGTACGCGTCGCGCTTCTCGGCGAGGCCGACGCGGGCGAGCAGCGCCTCGGCGCGGGCCACGGCCTCGGCGCGCGGCATCCGCTGCACCTGCACCGGACCCTCGATCACGTTCTGCAGCACCGTGAGATGCGGGAACAGGTTGTGCTGCTGGAAGACCATCGCCGAGCGGTCGCGCAGCGCGTACCTGGCGGCCTTCGACGGCGGCGCGGCGAAGTCGATCGCCGGCCCGCCGTCGACCTCGAGCTCGCCCGCGTCGGGCGTCTCGAGGCCGTTCAGCGACCGCAGCACCGTGGTCTTGCCCGACCCGCTCGGGCCGATCAGCGCGACCACCTCGCCGCGCCTGACCTCGAGGTCGACGCCGCGCAGCACCTCGTTCGCGCCGAACGACTTGCGGATGCCCCGGGCCCGCAGCAGCACCGAATCGTCGGGAGCCGCCTGCGGCGCGAGGGCGTCGCCCGGCCCACCTTCACCGGCGGCCCCGCCAGCACCGGCGCCGGTGCCGGCGCCCGGGCGTTCGATCGGGTCGTCAGACGGTTGCGACATGGCGGTCGAGCCTCCTCTCGATGCGCGACTGCCCGGCGGAGAGCACCAGGCAGAAGAGCCAGTAGACCAGCGCCGCCTCGAGGTAGAGCAGCATGAACTCCTGGCTGAATGCCGCGATCTGCTGCGACACCCGGAACAGCTCGGTCACGAGGATCAGCGACGCGAGCGAGGTGTCCTTCACGAGCGAGATGAACGTGTTCGACAGCGGCGGCACCGACACGCGCGCGGCCTGCGGCAGGATGATGCGCCGCAGCGTGCGCCCGGGCGACATGCCGATCGTGTACCCCGCCTCCCACTGCCCCTTCGGCACCGACAGGATCGCGGCACGGATCACCTCGGCCGCGTAGCCGCCGACGTTCAGCGAGAACGCGATGATCGCGCTCGGCCAGGGGTCGATGACGAGTCCGACGGCCGGCAGCCCGTAGAAGATCACGAACAGCTGCACGAGCAGCGGCGTGCCCCGGATGATCGACACGTACCCGCGCGCGAGCCCCGACAGCACCCGGTTCTTCGAGATCCGGGCGAGCGCGACGCCGAGCGCGATGACGAGGCCGATGACGAACGAGGCGAGCGCGAGCGGAATCGTTCCCGTCAGCCCGCCGAGGACGATCGGCCAGAACGACTCGAGGAACAACTGCAGGCTCTCGTTCAGGGGCGTCTCGTTCACGAGGGCCCTCCCTCCCGTGACAGGCCCGAGCGAGGGGTTCCGCTCAGCCGTGGTGTCACCGCTGCTGCGGAGACATCCGGCACGAACGGAACCGCTCGCGCGGTTGAGGCGAGGTTACTGCGAGACGTCCTCACCGAAGTACTTCTCGCCGATCTCGGCGAGCGTGCCGTCGGCCCGGAGTTCGTCGAGTGCCGCGTCGATCGCCGCGACGAGCGCCTCCTTGTCCTTCGTCAGCGCGAAGGCGCTCTCGGTCGGGTCGGTCTCGGCGACGGCCTCGAGCTTCGCCTCGGGGTGCTCCTTCACGTAGTCGAGGAACGTCAGCCGGTCGTTCACGGTGGCGTCGACGCGGCCCTGCTCGAGCAGCGCGACGGCCTGCGCCCAGCCCTCGACGGCCTCGACCGTGGCGCCCGCCTCCTCGGCGAGCGTGTAGAAGTTGCTCGTCAGCGACTGCGCCGTGGTCTTGCCGGCCAGGTCGTCGAAGCTCGAGATCGAGGTGTCGCCCTCGTTCACGACGACCACGCTCGGCGAGACGGTGTACGGCGACGAGAAGAGGTACTGCTCCTCGCGCTCGGGGTTGATCGAGACCTGGTTGGCGATCGCGTCGAATCGGCCCGCCTCGAGGCCCGCGAAGATCGCGTCCCACTGGGTCTCCTGGAACTCGATCTCGAGGCCGAGCTTCTCGGCGACCGCCTCGGCGATCTCGACGTCGTAGCCGATGAGGTCGCCCGAGCCCTCGTCGTGGTAGCTGAAGGGGCGGTACGTGCCCTCGGTGGCGACGGTGAGCGTGCCGGCCTTCACGAGACCGTACTCGTCGCCGGATGCGCCGGCCCCGTCGCCCGAACCGCCCGAGCCCGAACCGCTCGAGCACGCGGCGAGCCCGATCACGGCGGCAGCGGCGGCGGCGATGCCGATGGCGGTGCGGATGCGTCGGGCACGGGTCATGATGGCTCCTTCGTGGGGAATCTGCGGGCTTCCGGCCGGTGGGCGGAACGACCTGCGAGCGATGATCGTCGCCCGCGGAGGTTCCAGTCCAGCACGGGCGTTCTCCAGAACCCAACCGGATGACGCCGTGTGGCATTCCCGGCGGTATTCCGCGCGCGGCATATCGCGTCGAAGCAGCCCTTCGCAACCCCTCCAGCCGGATTCCCAGCGATCGCTAGCGTGACGGACGTCGCGGGATCCCTCCCGCGTCGCGGTGCCCCCCACACCACACGGAAGGCTGTCATGATCACCCTGACCTGGCTCCTCATCATCGCCATCGCCGGCGGCGTCCTCGCCCTCATCGACGGGATCCTGCGCGTCCGCGGACGCGGCAACTCCGTCATCGGCATCATCGAGATCGTCGTCGCCGCGCTGTTCCTGCTCTCGCTGTTCGTCCCCGGCATCCCTTGGGGCCCGCTCGTGCTCGCGGTCGCGCTCATCGTGGTCGTCGTGATCGGCCTCGTGTTCCGCGGCCGGCAGGGCATCGGCCTCACCATCGGCGCGCTGGCGCTGCTCGCGTTCTACGTGATCCTCGTCAACAAGTGGCTGGTCATCCCCGGCATCAACTGAACGGCTGTGCACCCATCACGTATTCAGGACCACAGCCCCGTCAGGCCCATATGGAGGCCGACGGGGCTGTGGTCCTGAAAAGGTGCGGCGTCA
This sequence comes from Agromyces sp. LHK192, assembly GCF_004006235.1. Taxonomy (NCBI): domain Bacteria; kingdom Bacillati; phylum Actinomycetota; class Actinomycetes; order Micrococcales; family Microbacteriaceae; genus Agromyces; species Agromyces sp. LHK192. The sequence continues at coordinate 610,682 of NZ_CP034753.1, read as the reverse complement.
GAACGGTCAGAACGCGCTGAGCCCCGTCAGCTCGCGGCCGATCACGAGCTGGTGGATCTCGTCGGTCCCCTCGTAGGTGCGCACGGACTCGAGGTTCGCGGCGTGCCGCATCACGGGCCACGCGTTCGTGATGCCGTCGCCCGCGAGGATCGACCTGGCCTCGTGCGCGATGCGCAGCGCCTCACGCACGCTGTTGAGCTTGCCGACCGAGATCTGCGCGGCCGTCAGCGCGCCGCGCTCCTTGAGCCGGCCGAGATGCAGCGCCAGCAGCACGCCCTTCTCGACCTCGACGAACATGTCGGCGAGCTTCGCCTGCGTCAGCTGGTTCGCGCCGATCGGCTTCCCGAAGACCTCGCGCGTGATCGAGCGCTCGAGCGCCGCCTCGAGGCACGAGCGCGCGGCCCCCATGGCACCCCAGACGATGCCGTACCGCGCCTCGTTGAGGCATCCGAACGGGCCGGAGAGCCCGGATGCCCCGGGCAGCAGCGCGTCGGCGGGCACCCGCACGCCGTCGAGTTCGACGTCGCACTGCACCGACGCGCGCATCGACAGCTTGCCGTCGATCGGCGTGGCCGTGAAGCCGGGCGTCGACGTCGGCACGAGGAAGCCGCGCACCGCGCGGGCACCCTCGCCGTACGCATTCGCGCCGCCCTCGCCCGACGCGTCGTCGACGCGGGCCCAGACGACCGCGACGTCGGCGAGCGACGCGAGGCCGATCCACCGCTTCGCACCGTCGAGCACCCACTCGTCGCCGTCGCGGCGGGCGACGGTCGTCATCGCCGCGGGGTCGCTGCCGCCCTGCGGTTCGGTGAGCGCGAAGCACCCGATGAGCTCGCCGGCCGCCATGCCGGGGAGCCAGCGCTGCTTCTGCGCCTCGGAGCCGTACTTGTGGATCGCGCTCATCGCGAGCGAACCCTGCACCGACACGAACGTGCGCCAGCCGGAGTCGGCGGCCTCGAGCTCGAGGCAGACGAGGCCGTACGCGACCGCCCCGGCGCCGGCGCATCCGTAGCCGGTCAGGTGCATGCCGAGGAAACCGGCCCGGCCGAGCTCGGGCACGAGCTCGCGGCGGAAGTGCTTCGCCTCGAAGTCGTCCTCGATGACGGGGAGGATGCGCTCCTGCGCGAAGGCCCTGGCACGATGCTGCCAGTCTCGCTCGTCGTCGGTGAGCAGGGCGTCGAGGTCGAAGACCGCGTCGATGCGAGGCGCGGCGGCCGGTCGCGGCGAGGTCGGTTCGGCTGCGTCGGTCATCGGTCGTCCTTCCGGGTGGTGAGCCAGTCGGCGCCGGCGTGCTCGTCGAGCGCGGGCGGCGGAGTGCGGTGGTCTGCAGGCGTTCGCGACAGCCCGATCGGGTCGGAGATGGAGCGGCGGCCGTCGAGGTCGACGACGGGGTCGAGGCCGAGCGCCTCCGCGTACGCGATGGCCTCGCCGATGTCGTTCACGAGTCCGGCGGGAACGCCGGCTTCGGCGAGCCGCGCCACCCAGTCGCCGGCGTGGCGGCCTGCGAGCGCGCGCTCGAGCTCGGCGGTGAGGGCGTCGCGATGCGCCACGCGCGACTCGTTCGTCGCGAAGCGGTCGTCGTCGGCCAGGTCGTCGCGACCGAGCGCCGCGGCGAGCGCCCCGAACTGGCGATCGTTGCCGACCGCGAGCACGAGTTCGCGGTCCGCCGCGCGGAACACGGCGTAGGGCGAGATCGACGGATGCCGGTTGCCGAGCCGCGACGGCGGTGTCCCGGTGGCGAGGGTCGAACCGGCCTGGTTGGTGAGGGCGGAGAGCAGTCCGTGCAGGAGGTTCACCTCGACGCGCTGCCCTGCGCCCGTGCGATCGCGCTCGCGCAGCGCGAGCAGGATGCCGGCGACGGCGTTCTGGCCCGCGACGACGTCGACGAGCGCGACCCCGGCCTTCACCGGTTCGCCGTCGGGATGCCCCGTGATCGACATGAGGCCGCCGACGGCCTGCACGAGCAGGTCGTACCCGGCGAGGCCGGCTCCGCCGCTCGACCCGAACCCGGTGATCGAGCAGTACACGAGACCCGGGTTCTGCACCGCGAGGTCGTCGTACCCGAGCCCGAAGCGCGTCATCACCCCGGGCCGGAAGTTCTCGACGAGCACGTCGGCGGTCGCCGCCAACCGGCGTGCCTCGGCGAGCCCGGGCCCGGTCGCGAGGTCGAGCACGATCGACCGCTTGTTGCGGTTGACGCTGCCGAAGTACGTCGCGGTGCCCGAGGCGTCCACGGGCGGGCGCCACGCGCGCGTCTCGTCGCCGCCGGGCGGCTCGACCTTGATGACGTCGGCGCCGAAGTCCGCGAGCGTCATGGTCGCGTAGGGACCTGCCAGCACCCGCGAGAAGTCGGCGACGCGGACGCCGCCGAGTACGCCGTCGGGCATCCGTGCCTCCCTCGCCGAGCCGAGCGGTCATCCCGCCACGCGACACGATACCGACCCGACGTGCGCCGGAGACCATGTACGCCGTGTCGATTCGCACCACGAGATCCACCCGATCGGCGAATGCGTCGCCGGCCCTCCGCCGTAGGCTTGGGGCAGGTGTGCAACGTCGTCACCGGCCGGTCGACGACCCCAACGCAGCTTCGGAAGAGGAACGCCATGAACTACGCCGTCACCAACCCCGCGACCGGACAGGTCGTCGCGACCTACGACACCATCACCGACGACGCGCTGCAGGCGAAGATCGCCGCGGCCGCCGAGGCGCACCGCGCGTGGGCGAAGCAGACCACCGTCGAGGACCGCGCCGCGCTCGTGCGCCGGGTCGGCGAACTGCACGTCGAGCGGCGTGACGAGTTGGCCGAGCTGATCGTGCGCGAGATGGGCAAGCCGGTCGAGCAGGCCCTGGGCGAGGTCGACTTCGCCGGTGCCATCTACGAGTACTACGCCGACCACTCGGCCGACTTCCTCCAGGACGAGGAGATCACGCTCCTCGACGGCGAGGGCTCCGCGATCGTGCGCCGTTCGTCGCTGGGCGTGCTGCTCGGCATCATGCCGTGGAACTTCCCGTACTACCAGGTCGCCCGCTTCGCGGGCCCGAACCTCATCATCGGCAACACGATCCTCCTCAAGCACGCCGAGCAATGCCCCGAGTCGGCGGCGGCGATCGAGCGGATCTTCCTCGACGCCGGGTTCCCCGAGGGCGCGTACGTCAACCTCTACGCCTCGCACGAGCAGATCGAGACGGTCATCGCCGACCCGCGCGTGCAGGGCGTGTCGCTCACGGGCTCCGAGCGCGCCGGCTCGGCGGTCGCCGCGATCGCGGGCAAGCACCTGAAGAAGGTCGTGCTCGAACTCGGCGGCTCCGACCCGTTCATCCTCCTGTCGACCGACGACCTGGACGCTGCCGTGCAGAACGCCGTGGACGCCCGCCTCGACAACAGCGGGCAGTCCTGCAACGCCGCCAAGCGCTTCGTCGTCATCGACGACCTGTACGAGCCGTTCCTCGAGAAGTTCACCGCGAAGCTCGCCGAGGTCGAGGCGACCGACCCGACCTCCCCCGACTCGGCGCTCGGCCCGCTGTCGTCGCTCAAGGCGGCCGAGGGCCTCGACGACCAGGTCAAGCGCGCCGTCGAGCACGGCGCCACGCTCGTGCACGGCGGAGCGCGCGACGGCGCCTTCTTCCAGACGACGGTCCTCACGGACGTCACGCCCGAGAACCCGGCTTCGAAGGAGGAGTTCTTCGGGCCGGTCGCCCAGGTGTACCGCGCGACCGACGAGGCGGACGCCGTGCGCATCGCGAACGACATCCCCTTCGGCCTCGGCTCGTACGTCTACACGACCGACCGCGAGCAGGCGCTGCGCGTCGCGGACGGCATCGAGGCCGGCATGGTGTTCGTGAACGTCGTACTCGCCGACGGCGCCGAACTGCCCTTCGGCGGGGTCAAGCGCTCGGGCTCGGGCCGGGAGCTCGGCCGCTTCGGCGCCGACGAGTTCGTGAACAAGAAGCTGATCCGCATCGGCTGAGTCGCACACGGCGGGACGGATGCCCCGGAGCGCGCGCTCCGAGGCATCCGTCGTCTCCGGGCGCGTCGCTCGTGGGATAGCCTCGCGACGTGCGGCGACGGATCCGGGTGGTGGTGCAGGGGCACGTGCAGGGTGTCGGCTATCGGTATGCGACGCGGCGGCAGGCGCGGCGCCGCGAGCTGAGCGGCTGGGTGCGCAACCTGCCCGACGGGTCGGTGGAGTCCGAGGTCGAGGGCACGCCCGAGATGGTCGCGTCGATGCTGCGCTGGTTCCACGCGGGCCCGCCGGACGCGGTCGTCACGTCGGTCGACCGCGAGGAGCTCGCCCCGCAGGATGAACCTGGGCCGTCGGATGCTGCGGGCGAGCCTCCCCCCGAGTTCCGCATCCTCCGCTGACCGCTGCGACGACCGCTGACCGCGGGGACGACGAAGGGCCCGCCGGTGACCGGCGGGCCCTTCGGTGCGGCGCGGGGCCGCGAGCGAGTACGAAACTCAGATGGCGTTGACGTCCAGCGGGATGCCGGGGCCGAACGTGGTCGACACGGCGCCCTTCTGGATGTAGCGGCCCTTCGAGCTCGACGGCTTGAGACGCAGCACCTCTTCGAGGGCAGCCTTCAGGTTGTCATCGAGCTGGTCCTGCGAGAACGAGGCCTTGCCGACGACGAAGTGCACGTTGGCGTGCTTGTCGACGCGGAACTCGATCTTGCCGCCCTTGATCTCCTCGACGGCCTTCGCCGGGTTCGGGGTCACGGTGCCGGTCTTCGGGTTCGGCATGAGGCCGCGCGGGCCGAGCACCTTGCCGAGACGACCGACCTGGCCCATGAGCTCGGGGGTCGAGACGGCCGCGTCGAACGAGGTGTAGCCGCCGGCGACCTTCTCGATGAGCTCGGCGCCGCCGACCTCGTCGGCACCGGCCGCGATCGCAGCCTCGGCCGCGGGGCCGGTCGCGAACACGATGACGCGGGCGGTCTTGCCCGTGCCGTGCGGGAGGATGACGGTGCCGCGCACCATCTGGTCGGCCTTGCGGGGGTCGACGCCGAGCTTCAGCGCGACCTCGACGGTCGAGTCGAACTTCGCCGAGCCGGTCTCCTTGGCGAGGGCGACGGCCTCGGACGGTGCGTAGTACTTGCCGGCCTCGATCTTGTCGGCCGCGGCCCGGTAGGCCTTGGACTTCTGTGCCATGTTGGTTCTCCTTGCGAGAGTGTGGTCATCGCGCCTGGCGGGCGCTGCCACGAGTGAGAGTTCTGGTGTCGGATGCCTCGACGCGAGGCGTCCGGAGGTCTTATTCGACCGTGATGCCCATCGAACGAGCGGTGCCGGCGATGATCTTCGACGCGGCGTCGAGGTCGTTCGCGTTGAGGTCGGCCATCTTCTGCTCGGCGATCGCGCGGACCTGGTCGGGCGAGATCTTGCCGACCTTGGTGGTGTGCGGGACGCCCGAACCCTTGGCGACGCCGGCGGCCTTCTTGATGAGCTCCGCGGCGGGCGGGGTCTTCAGGACGAAGGTGAACGAGCGGTCCTCGTAGACGGTGATCTCGACGGGGATCACGTTGCCGCGCTGCGACTCGGTCGCCGCGTTGTAGGCCTTGCAGAACTCCATGATGTTCACGCCGTGCTGACCCAGCGCCGGACCGATGGGCGGTGCGGGGTTGGCGGCGCCGGCGTTGATCTGAAGCTTGATCAGACCAGTGACCTTCTTCTTCGGTGCCATGATTTCTCTCTTTCTGATCGAACGCCCGGGAGCCCGGGCACTCTCCCGCGAGCCCGGCGGTTCCGGGTCGCGGTGGATTGGGGAGGCAGCCCGCGCGAAGCGGGCAACCGGTCAATGATAGCGGAGGATTCCTCCGAGCGTGCTGGGCATGCGAACGCCCCGGGCGCGGCCCGGGGCATCCGACGCGTTACAGCTTGGTGACCTGGTCGAAGCTGAGCTCGACCGGGGTCTCGCGCTCGAACAGCGAGACGAGCACGGTGAGCTTGCCGCTCTCGGGCTTGATCTCGTTGATCGTGCCGGGCAGGCCCGCGAACGAGCCGTCCTTGATCGTGATGGTCTCGCCGACCTCGAAGTCGATCTCGGCGACCGCGGCGCGAGCCGCGCCGGTCGACGCGGCGGCCTTGGAGCCCTTGGCGGCCGGGGCCTCCTTGGGCTCGACGAGGCTCTTCAGCATGCCGAAGGCCTCTTCGAAGCGCAGCGGGGTCGGGTTGTGCGCGTTGCCGACGAAGCCGGTGACGCCCGGCGTGTGGCGGATGACCGACCAGCTGTCCTCGTTGAGCTCCATGCGGACGAGCACGTAGCCGGGGATGCGCACGCGGGTGACCATCTTGCGCTGGCCGTTCTTGATCTCGACGACGTCTTCCATCGGCACTTCGACCTGGTAGATGAAGTCGGCCATGGCCATGGACTCGCGGCGCTGCTCGATGTTCGCCTTGACCCGGCGCTCGAAGCCCGCGTACGAGTGGATGACGTACCACTTGCCCGGCAGGAACCGCAGCTCGGTGCGGAACTCCTCGTACGGGTCGTGGTCGTGGTCGGCCTCTTCGTCTTCGACGGCTTCGACGGAGGCCTCGGCCTCTTCGGCGGAGTCGATGTCGAGGGCGTCGTCGACGACCGCGTCGGCCTCGGGGTCGGCCGATTCGGCGATCGCGTCGAGGACAGCGTCGAGGTCGATGTCGTTGCCCTCGTCGTCGACGACGTGCACCGCACGGTGCTCGGCAGGCTCGACCGACTGCTCATCGTGCTCGAGCGACGCGCCCTCCTGGGCCTCGTCGTCCTCCGAGGACTGCTCGGCCGCGGTCGCCCAATCGACGTCGTCGCGATCGTACTTCGTCACTTCGTTGATCCTTACTCTCTCGCCGGATCGGAGACCCGATCCGGGATCCCGCTTCGGCGCCGAGGCCCGATCAGACGCCCGGCGTTCCGAAGACGTACAGCACCAGCAGGCCGGACAGCTGGTCCAGCCCCCACACGATCGCCATCATGATGACGACGAATACGAGCACCACGACCGTGTAGCTGAACAGCTCCTTGCGGGTCGGGGTGACGACCTTCCGCAGCTCCGCGAACACCTGCCGCATGAACAGGGCGATCCGGGAGAACGGGTTGCGCTTCGCCGCGCGCTCGCGCTTGGCGTTGGCGACGACGTCCTCGCTGGGTTCGTCGATGACTTTCCGGGCCACTCGTATTTCCCTTTCGGTGGGCCGGCGTTGCCTGCCGGCTCGCAGGGCGGACAGGACTCGAACCTGCAACCTGCGGTTTTGGAGACCGCTGCTCTACCAATTGAGCCACCGCCCTTCAGGGGATGTACACCCCTGAGGTGTCGCTTCCGAACGCACCGCTCCAGACCGTTTCAGGCATGGAGAAGCTTGGTCGGCGTCGCAACCTCAGCAAGTCTAGGCGACGGATGCCCCGCCGCCAAACCGGCCCGGACGCCGCGGCCGGCGCCGGGCGCTCCGCCGTAGATTGGAGCAGGATGCCGCACGTGCACGTGCGGGCGCGGAGGCATCCGTCGATCGGAGGGACGATGGCCAACGACCGGGCGGCACGCCGCGTGCCGGAGCCGAGCAGCAGCGTGGACGTGGTGGGCGAGCACTCGCAGTTCCGGCTCGACCTGGAGCGCGTGCGCTTCTCGCCGTACTTCTCGCGGCTGTCGGCGGTGACGCAGGTGATCGCGCAACCCGGCGCCGGCCCCCTGATCCACAACCGGCTCACGCACTCGATCAAGGTGACCGCCGTCGCGCGCGCGATCGCGGTCGCGTTCCCCGATACGTCCCGGGATGCCGCGCGCCTCGCCTCCGACCACGGCTGCGACGCGGTCGTCGTGCAGGCCGCCGCGAGCGCGCACGACCTCGGGCATCCGCCGTTCGGGCACCTCGGCGAGCGCGTGCTCGATCGGCTGGCCCGGGAGGAGCTGGGCCTCGCCGACGGCTTCGAGGGCAACGCGCAGTCGTACCGGATCCTCGCGACGCTGGACGTGACCGAGGAGTCGCCGCACGGGCTGAACCTCACCGCGGCCGTGCGAGCCGCCGTCGCGAAGTACCCGTGGACGCGGTTCGCCGACGTCTCGCCGCTCGCCGGCGGCCGGCTGCCGCGGGGGATGCGTCGGGCCGCAGGCGGCGTCGACATCGGCAAGTTCTCGGCATACGACCTGGACGCGGTCGACCTCGCCGACGCCCGGCGCGGACTGCCGGCGTTCCAGCAGTCGCTCGAGTGCTCGATCATGGACCTCGCCGACGACATCGCGTACTCGATCCACGACGTCGACGACTTCTACCGGGCGGGACTGCTCAGCCAGGGTGCGGTCGCGCGCGAGTTCCGCGGCTGGCTCGACGGGGCGGCCGGGCTGCGCGACCTCGCCGACGCCGACCTCGCGCGTCGGGGCGCACCGGCGGGGGCCGCGCTCGAGGGCCTGCGGCGCAAGCTCGTGCGCAGCGATCCGTGGATCGCCGACGCCGACGCGTTCGCCGCGGCCGTCGACGTCGTGGCCGACGACCTCGTCGACGGGCTGCTCGCCTCGCCGTTCGACGGCTCGATCGCGTCGGAGCGCGCCCTCTCGTCGTTCACGAACCGGTGGATCAACCACCTGCAGACCTCGGTGGTGCCCGCGCCGGCCGACGAACCGCGGACCGGCCTCGTGATGCTCGACCGACTCGCCTGGCACGAGGTCGAGGTGCTGAAGTTCGTGCACCGCCACTTCATCCTCGACCGCGCCGACATCGCGATGTACCAGCGGGGCCTGAGCCGGGTGCTGACCCGCGCGGTCAAGGGGCTCACCGCCTGGGTCACCGACGACATCGACCGGCACCGGGTGCCCGAGCGGCTGCGCGAACTCGTCGAGCTCGCGAGCGAGGGGTACGCGCGCGTGCGTGCGGCCCGACCGGAGGGGGTCCCGGTGCCCGAGGCATCCGACATCGCCCGCCTGGGCGTCGGCCGCGGCGTCGTGGACTACATCGCCTCGCTCTCCGACGACCAGGCGCTCGCGGTGTCGGAGGCGATCGACGGTCGTCCCGACCGGCTGTGGGACATCGGGCAGAGTCTCTAGAAGCCTGCGACGCCTCAGCGCGCCAGCAGGGCGCGGACCGTCGCCTCGGGGTCGGCCGATTGCAGCACGCTGAGCCCCATCCGCAGCATCAGCACCTGCGACGAGGCGACATCTCCACCCGAGACGATCCGGCCCGCGATGCCCGCGCGCTCCCAGATCAGCACGTACTCGAGCGCCAGCCGGTTGAGCGTCGCTCCGGGTTCGCCGCCCTGCGTGCGGATCATGCCGAGCTGCACACCGCAGAGCGCGCCGAGGTCGTCGCCGAGCATGCTCGTGCTCCGCGCGGGGAACGACCGGTCGTGGAGGGGCGCGAACGCCTGCCGGAACAGCAGGGTGGCGACGTGCACCGGGTCGGCGTTCCAGACGCCTTCGACCCCGGCGAAGATCGGCGACGGCGCATCCATGGCCGCACGCTACTCGTCGCGGGGCCCTGCGGCGACACCCGAACGGGGCGCCCGTCGGTCAGCCGTCATGTTCGCCGTGCACGGATGCCGCGGCGGTCGGTGCGTCCTAGGCTGTACGGGTGACCGAGAAGCGCCGCCTGTCCGCCCGTATCGCCGCCATCGCCGAGTCCGCGACCCTCAAGGTCGATGCCAAGGCCAAGGCACTCCAGGCCGACGGTCGCCCCGTCATCTCGTACGCGGCGGGTGAACCCGACTTCGCGACGCCCGCGCACATCGTCGAGGCGGCCCTCGCGGCCGTCGCCGACCCGAAGAACCACCGGTACACGCCGGCCGCGGGCCTGCCCGACCTGCGCGAGGCGATCGCCGCGAAGACGGCGCGCGACTCGGGGCTCGAGGCATCCGCTTCGCAGGTCATCGTGACCAACGGCGGCAAGCAGGCCGTCTACCAGGCCTTCCAGACCCTGCTCGACGACGGCGACGAGGTGCTCGTGCCGACCCCGTACTGGACCACGTACCCCGAGGCGATCAAGCTCGCCGGCGGCGTGCAGGTCGACGTGTTCGCGGGCGCCGACCAGGGCTACCTCGTCACCGTCGACCAGCTCGAGGCCGCGCGCACCGACCGCACGAAGGTGCTGCTGTTCGTCTCGCCGTCGAACCCGACCGGTGCGGTCTACTCGCCCGAGCAGGTGCGCGAGATCGGCGAGTGGGCGCTCGAGCACGGGATCTTCGTGATCGCCGACGAGATCTACCAGAACCTGACGTACGCCGACCTCGACACCGAGGTGGGTGCGCCCGGCCCGCGTGCGGTCTCGATCGTCGAGGCCGTCCCGGCGCTCGCCGAGCAGGCGATCCTCGTCAACGGCGTCGCGAAGACCTACGCGATGACGGGGTGGCGCCTCGGCTGGATGGTCGGCCCGGCCGACCTGATCAAGGGCGCCGCGAACCTGCAGTCGCACCTCACGTCGAACGTGTCGAACATCTCGCAGAAGGCCGCGCTCGCCGCCCTCACGGGGCCGCAGGAGCCGGTCGAGGAGATGCGCCGCGCATTCGACCGCCGTCGGCGCACGATCGTCGCCGAACTGTCGAAGATCGACGGGTTCACGGTGCCGGTGCCGCAGGGCGCCTTCTACGTGTACCCCGACGTCACGGGCCTGCTCGGCCGGGAGTGGGGCGGCGTGACGCCGACCACGTCGCTCGAGCTCGCCGACCTCATCCTCGAGCGGGCCGAGGTCGCCGCGGTGCCGGGCGAGGCGTTCGGGCCGTCGGGCTACCTGCGCTTCAGCTACGCGCTCGGCGACGGGGCGCTCCTCGACGGCGTGCAGCGGCTCCAGCGCCTGTTCGGGTAGCGGGCTCGGGTAGCCTGCGGCCGCCCAGGTAGCGAACTGGGCCGGCCAACCGGTTCCGCACACGGAAGCGCCGCCGGCTCGGTACTCCGATCCGGCGGCGTCCTCTGGGTGTCGACCGGCCGGGCGCATCGCGCGCCCGGCGGCCGGGGTCAGTGCTTGAAGGCGTCCTTGACGTCCTCGGCGGCGTTCTTCAGGTCGGACTTGACCTGGTCGCCCTTGCCCTCCGCCTCGAGGCGCTCGTCGTCGGTGGCCTTGCCCCAGGCCTCCTTCGCCTTGCCCTTGACGTCGTCGGCAGCCGCGTCGATGCGTTCTTCGTTGCCCATGTCGGACTCCTCTCCGGCGGGGTCTCCGCCTGACCTTCGTCGGCGGGTTCACCGCCTGACATCGAGTCAACGTCACGGATGCCTCGGGCGGCAGGGGCTTGCCGATTCGGGGCCGAGCCGCTACGCCGGTCGTCGCCGCCGCGGCAGGGCGAGCACGCCGCCCACCGCGGCGACCACGAGCCCCGCAGCCGCGGCGGTCCACGCCGTGTCTGCCGGGATGTCGAGGTACACCGTGATGCCGAGGATGCGCGAGAGCCCCCACGGCAGCAGCGACATCTGGTCGTTCCACACCGTGACCGCGGCCTCGAGCCCGAGGAGTCCGACGAACCCGCCGACGGCTGCGAGCACGGCGCCCGCCGCGACGAGCACGACCCCGGTCGCCCGGCGAGCGCCGATCGCGCCGGCGAGCGCCCAGGCGGCGGCGACCACGACCCAGCCGAACGCCGCGAACGCGAGCGTGACGTAGATCGACCGCGCGGTCGGGTCGGTCCAGAAGCCGTACCAGTACCCGCCGGGGCCGGTGGGCGTCAGCACGGCGAGCAGCAGCGCGACCCGGATCGTCGCGGCACCGCCGATCGCGGCCAGCACCGGCCACGCCGCACGGCGGCCGAGCAGCAGCACCACGAGCGCGAACACCAGCCAGGAACCGAGGGTCACGACCAGGTGCGCGGGCGCGAGGAACCAGGTCTGGATGCCCCGGCTCGCAGCCAGCAGCACCGCGGGCACGGCGACCAGGAGCACGCGGTCGAGCGCTCCGAGGCCGGCGGTGACCTCGGCGGCCCGCCACGGCCGGGTCGCCGCGACCTGGAGCGCGAGCGCGGCCCGGGCGCCGGGCCATCCGGCCACGCCGGTCGCGGCGGCGCCGGACGCGGCAGGGCCGGACGCGGCAGGGCCGGTTGCGGCAGGCCCGGTTGCGGAAGACGCACGCCGTGCGGCACGCCGGGCCGCGATCTCGGCCGCGACCCCGTACGCGACCCACAGCACGAGCAGCGCCAGCAGGATGCGCGCGGCCCACGCCATGGGCAGGTCGCGCTCGGCGCGCTCGACGCCGAGCTGCGCCGCGGTCAGGTTGTAGGCCGGGTGGTACGGGTCACCCGCGTAGTCGGCCTCGTGCGAGGCGGCGGATGCCTCGAACGCGATGCGCGCGGCATCCCACCGCTCGTACGCGACCGGGTCGCCCGTGTCGTGCCACTGGCCCTGGCGCAGGAACATCTCGCGGTAGTCGCCGAGCATCGCGTACGTCGACGCCTGGTAGTCGAGCGTGGCGAGGAACTCGTCGCGCATCGCGGGATCGCGCCACGCGGAGGCATCCGTCGCCTCGACGCGCTCGCGCATCCGCTCGACGGCCTCGATCGCCCGATCGCCGCCGGCGATCGCCTCGTCGATGTCGTCACGACTGATGTCGGAGATGACGTCGAGCACCGCGCTGTCGCCGGTCACGATGTCCCACTCGAAGATCCACATCATGGGCGGCGGTTCGAGGCCGATGGCGAACACGCGACGGTCGGCGAACGGCCCGATGTAGAGCCCGTCGCTGATCGCCTCGCGCGAGTCGGCCATCGCCTCGCCGATCGCGCGGACGGTCGCCGGGTCGTCGGAGAACCAGCGCCGCGCCCAGTCGGCGGTGATCGCCGCCGGATCGGCGTCGGGGTCGCGCGCGAGGCGCACCGCGAGCTCGGTGTTCAGCTCGTACAACTGCCAGAACCCGGCCTTCAGTTCGAGCGAGAGCGGTCCGGCGCGCCAGGGACCGCCGTCCTGCGTCCAGGTCCAGATGCCCTCGACCTTCGGGTTCGCGGCGAGGAACCGCTGCAGCGCCTCCCGGTACTGCACGCCCAGGTCGTTCGGGAAGGCGCCGAAGTTCTCGAACTCGCGCCGGCTCTGGAACTCGACGATGCGCCGCTGGTCGCCGGTCTCGAGCGTGTCGTTGAACGGCAGATGGCTGTAGAAGTCGCCGAGCGTGTACTTCGTCGACACGATGAGCCGGTCCGAGTCGATGCCGTCGAGTACCGCGTGGTACGACTCCGGGTTCGTGTGCATGTCGCCCACCGCGCCCACGCCGACGCTCCAGGTGCGGAAGATCACTTCGCGGTCGACGCGTTCGGCCTGCGCGGTGAGCGCGGTGAGCATCGCACGCACCGAGTCGACCGTCGTCACGCCGAGCTCCGAGTAGTAGTCCCAGCCGGGCAGGTCGTAGACGCGCCCTGCCTCGCCGATGCGGATCAGCACGCCGTCGATGTAGGGCATCTCGGCGTAGAGCTCGTCAAGGCCGGATGCGTAGACGTCCCAGAACGCGGGGTCCGCCGTCGCCGTCGCGAGGTCGCCGAACCGGGCCGTGAGGTACTCCTCGAGCGGCGTGGTCAGCGTGAGCATGTCGGTGCGGAAGAAGACGTCGAGCCCGAGGTCGTGCGCCTGCTTCCACATCGGACCGAAGGCCGCACGCATCGCCTCGGCGCGGGCCACGTGGTCGTCGTCGGGGCCATAGACCGACCCGTCGCCGCCGGCCGCACCGTCGCCGACCTCGGAGAACGTCAGGTATTCGATGAGCCCGGGCACGGCGATCGCCGTGTACCCCTCGGCGAGTACATGGCGCACGTACGCGTCGAAGTCGGCCCGCGCGACCTCGAGCGCCGCCTCGTCGATGTAGGGCGCGTCCGCGAGGATCACGTCGGCGAACGCCTTCGAGTTGTGGGAGTAGTCGTCGCCGGCGGCCCACGCCTCCTCGTCGACCGTGACGCCGACGGCACCGAGGTCGACCATCCGGAAGCCGAGGCGGCTCGTCACCTCCTCGCCGAGGTGCTCGGTGAGCGGGCGGCGGTCGCGTGCCGCCGCGGCGAGGTCGTAGACGCCGCGGACCGCGCCGGCCGCGCCGTCGGCCACGATGCGCAGCGCCGAGGCATCCCCGTCGAGCCGGTACGTCTCGTCGTCGGGATCGCCGTCGCCCGGATCGCCGTCGCCGATCACGACCTGCAACGTCGCCGAACCGGATGCCTCGCCGGCGCCGCCGGCGCCGTCGATCGCGTCGTCGACGGCCGCTCGGAGTTCGTCGACGGCGAGGTCGAGCCGCGGCGTCGACGGCGCGTCGATCGAGGTGAACTCCGGCGGGAGCACCGCCGCAGTCTCGGGCGCAGCGGTGAGCAGCTCGGCCGGGACGTCGGAGGGCTCGCTGCTGATGCCGAGCTCGTCGGAGAGCACGAACGAGATGCCCGCGCCGAGCGCGAGGAGCACCGTGAGTGCGATCCCGACGGTCACCGATCGTCGGGTTCGCGTCTTCACGCGGGTGAGCGTACCAAGAGTGGGACGGATGTCCCAGTGCGGGCATCCTCGATGTCGACCCCGTGTGCATGAGAATCCGGCGCATAGGCCTGCAGGAGTGCCTGTAGGACGGATTCTCATGCACACGGTTCTTGCGGCCAGGCTCCGCGCGGCGCGGCGCGGTGTCACCTGGCTCGGTGTCGGGCGGCTGCGTATCGGGAGGCTGGGATCAGCCGCGCAGCGCGCGGGCGGCCTCGGCCACCACCCCGTCTGCGATCGCCGCGAGGAGCGGCGAACGCAGGTTCCACTGCTGCCAGTACAGCGGAACATCGATCGGCGGCCCGCCGAGCGCGACGAGGGCGCCGGACGCCAACTCCCCGTCGGACTGGAACCCCGGCAGCATCCCCCACCCGAGCCCGAGCTTGATCGCCACCGCGAAGTCGTTCGACGCCGGAACGTAGTGCCGGGGCGCGGCCGAGGCATCCGCCCCGACGAATCGCAGGTAACCGGTCTGCAGGTCGTCACGGCGATCGAAGTCGACGACCGGCGCCCGCGTCAGTTCAGCGGGCGTCGGCCGGCCGGTGAACCATCGAGCCGCGAACGCCGGCGTCGCGACCGCCCGGTAGCGCATCACGCCGAGCGTGCGGACGACGCATCCGGCGACCGGCGTCGCCTGCGACGTGACCGCCGCCATCACGGTGCCCGACTCGAGCAGCTCGGTCGTGAAGTCCTGATCGTCGCGGTGCAGGTCGAACACGATCGGATGCCGCGCCGACAGCTCTGCCAGGGCCGGGAGGATCCACGTGCCGAGCGTGTCGGCGTTCACGGCGAGCGGGATCGAGATCGGCCGCCCGGGACCGGCCGAATCATCGAGGCCGAACTCGGCGAGCGCCTCGTGCTCGAGCAGTGCGAGCTGGCGGGCGAGCCGTACGACGACGGCGCCCGCCTCGGTCGCCCGCACGGGCTTCGAGCGGACGAGCAGCACGCGCCCGAGTTGCTGCTCGAGCGCCTTGATGCGTTGCGACACCGCCGACGGCGTGACCTGCAGCCGACGCGATGCCGCGTCGAACGTGCCCTCGTCGACGACGGCTGCAAGGGTGCGGGCGAGCTCGAACGGAATCTCCATCTGAAGCCATGCTAATGGTGCTGCAGAATCCTGAACTGGAGTTCAGGTATGCTCCGCCGTACGGTCGAAGGCGTGGACCTCACCGCTCTCATCGCCGGCATCGGCCTCGGCCTCTCGCTCATCGTCGCCATCGGCGCGCAGAACCTCTTCGTGCTGCGCCAGGGCATCCGACGCGAGCACGTGTTCGCGGTCGCCGCGATCTGCGCGATCAGCGACTTCGTGCTGATCGTGGTCGGCGTCTCCGGCATCGGCGCGGTGCTGAACGCGGTGCCGTGGCTCGTCGACGTCGTGCGCTGGGCCGGTGCCGCCTTCCTCGTCACGTACGGCCTGCTCGCCGCGAAGCGCGCGTGGCGCCCGAGCGGCGAGGCGCTCCGCGTAGAGGCATCCGACGCGAAGGCATCCCCGTCCCCCGAGGCATCCGAGCCGGTGTTCGCGGTTCAGGAGATCTCAGCGCGCGACGGCGTGTCGGGGGTCGACACGCCGACCGGGTCGACCGGATCTCCTGAACCGCGCACGGATGCCCCCGCCGCGGGCGGCGGGCGCACCATCCGAACGCTCGCCCGGACCTCGCTGGCGGCGACGATCGGCACCTGCCTCGCGCTGACCTGGCTCAACCCGCACGTCTATCTCGACACGGTGTTCCTGCTCGGATCGGTCGCGAACACCCACGGCGACGGCCGGTGGTGGTTCGCGCTCGGCGCGGGTCTCGCGAGCATCCTCTGGTTCTTCGGGCTGGCGTACGGATCGCGCGGCCTCGGCCGGTGGCTGTCGGGGCCGCGGGCCTGGCGCCTCCTCGACGCCGTCATCGCGGTCGTGATGATCGCGCTGGGCGTCTCGCTCGTGCTGCCGCACTGACCAGAGCTCGCGTGATCGGGATCGGGCGGCGCGGCAGCCTCCGGCGCGTCCACGACGCCGGCCGCCCCGTCAGACGTGCAGCGTCGTGCTCTGCTGCGACCGCGCCCGCTGCGCGGCCATCTCGCCGTCGAACTCGGCCCGCCAATCGTCGCTGACCGCGATGCCCTGCGCCAGTGCCTCCTCGGCCGAGAGCTCGACCGGGAACCCGTAGGTGTCGTACAGCACGAAGAGCTCGTGCCCGGTGACGCCCGATTCGCGGTACTCGCGCAGCTGCTTGAGGCCCTTGCGCAGCGTGCGCCGGAACGACTGCTCCTCCTTCGCGAGCACCCGCTGCACGAACTCGGCGTGCTCGCCGACCTCGGGGTAGTGCGCCGCGTAGATCTGCGCGATCGTGGGGATGATCTCGGGGAAGAAGTTCTCCTGGAGGCCGAGGTCGAACGCGAAGCGCACCGCGCGCCGGATCAGGCGCCGCATGACGTACGCCTGGCCCTTGTTGCCCGGCTGCACGCCGTCGACCGCGAGGAACGTCGCCCCGCGCAGGTGATCGGCGATGACGCGCATCGCGCGGGTCTCGTCGTCGTAGCTGCGCCCCGAGAGCTCCTCGAGCTTCGCGATGATCGGATGCAGCAGGCCGATGCGGAACACGTCGGGGCTGTCGATCGCGGCGGCGGCGATGCGCGCGAGCCCGCCGCCGTAGTCGACGTTGCGGCGCGGCAGGGGTTCGAAGCCGTCCTCGGTGCGCCGGTACTCCATGAACACCGAGTTGCCGAGCTCGATGAACCGGCCGCAGTCGCAGTTCTGGTGGCAGTGCTCGCCGTAGGCGGGGTCGTGCTCGACCTGCGGGAACAGGTAGAACATCTCGGTGTCGGGCCCGCCGGGTTCGCCGACCGGCATCTCGGAAGCCTTGCCGCCCCGGCACCACCAGTTCTTGTCGCTGTAGAACGCGATACGGGCTCCCCCGGTGCCGACCTCCGACGCGTGCTCCTCGGTGCCGACCTCGACCTGGTCGGCCGAAACGCCCGCCTCGGTGAACAGCCGGGCCCAGATGCCCGCCGACTCCTCGTCCTTCGGGATGCCGTGCTCGGGGTCGCCGCTGAAGCACGACACGTAGATGCGGTTCGGGTCGAGGCCGACCTTCTCGGTGAGGAACGTCCACACCTGCGGGATCTGCTCCTGCTTGAAGTAGTCGCCGAGGCTCCAGTTGCCGAGCATCTCGAAGAAGGTCGTGTGGCGGTTGTCGCCGACCTCGTCGATGTCCTGCACGCGCAGGCAGGTCTGGCTGTCGGCGAGGCGACGGCCGGCGGGATGCTCCGCCCCGAGCAGGTAGGGCAGCAGCGGCTGCATGCCGCTTCCGGTGAACAACGTGGTGGGGTCGTCGCGCGGGATCAGCGGCGCCCGGGGGATGATGACGTGGCCCTGCTCGGCCATGAAGTCGAGGAACACGCGGCGGATGTCGTCGGCGGTCAGCGCAGTCATACGCCCCATCCTTGCCCTCGCAGGTCCGATTTCGCTAGGCTCTGTTGCCCTAGGGGGATGCGCACCTGAGGCGCCCTGCCAGGTGCGAATCCTGGGTCCTCCACCACGAGCTCCACGCGACACCCACACCGGGTGTCGATTCCCTCTCCCCTCGTTCGTCGTACCTGCGTAGCGTGACCGAGAGAGAGGATTCCGACATGGAATACGCGCTGTTCTACGCGGTGGACGAGACCGACGCCGTGCCGTACGACCCGGCGAAGGACGACATCGGCACCTGGGTCGACGAACTCGAGGCCCGTGGCGCGTCGGAATTCGGCGAGCGCCTGCGCCCCGAGCAGGATGCCACCACCGTGCGGGTCCGCGGCGGCGAGGTGCTCGTCGCCGACGGGCCGTTCACCGAGTCGAAGGAGTCGGTCGGCGGGTTCGACGTCATCGACGTGCGTGACCTCGACGAAGCGATCGAGATCGCGTCGAGGCATCCGGTCGCGTCCTTCGGACGCGTGGAGATCCGTCCGTTCGTGCAGTGGCCGGGCGCCGACGGCTCGCGCATCGTGCCCCGCGGGATGCCGGCGGCGGCCGAGGTGGGTCGACGACGCTACGTGATGTTCGTCGTGTCGGATCCGTCGGGCGAACGCACCGAGCCCGGCGCCGAGGCAGGCGGAGACGACCCCGAGGCCTGGGTCGCCGAGATGGACGGCCGCGGCGCGAGGCTCTTCGGGGAGGTGCTGCACCCGCCCGCAGACGCCACGTTCGTGAAGCGCCGCGGCGGCGAGGTCATCGTGTCGGACGGCCCGATGGCCGAGGCGAAGGAGTGGATCGCCGGCTTCGACTACCTCGAGGTCCGCGACCTCGCGGAGGCGATCGAGGTCGCGGCGAAGCATCCGATGGCGCGCGGCGGCACGATCGAACTCCGGCCGACCTGGCCGTTCGATCACTACGAGGACCATGTCGCCCGCGACCGGCGGGAGGCCGAGCTGCGCGACGTGCGACTCGAGCCGCCGGCCGCGTCGGCGCTCGCGAGGGCGGTGGTGCGCTGACCGGCGCGGCCGGCGACCGGGCGCACGGGCGGGCCTCCGGATCCGGCGCGGGCGGCGCTGGGCCGCTCGCTCCGGAGGTCGCCGACGCGCTGCGCGACGCCCACCGCGACGAGTGGGCGCGGGTCGTCGCGACGCTGATCCGCGCGACCGGCGATTGGGACGTCGCCGAGGAGGCCTCGGCCGCCGCGTTCGAACGGGCGGCGGCGACCTGGCCGCGCGACGGCGTGCCCCGCAACCCCGGGGCGTGGCTCACGACCGCGGCGCGCAACCTCGCGCTCGACCGGCTGCGGCGCCGCGGCGTGGAGGCGACGAAGGTGCAGGAGTGGCTGATGGCTGAACGACTCGAAGGGCGGGACGACGGACCGCCGGATCCGGCCGACCTGGTCGCGCGCACCGACGGACCGGCGTGGGACGACCGGCTGCGGCTGGTGTTCACGTGCGCGCACCCGGCTTTGCCGATGGAGGCGCGTGTCGCGCTGACGCTGCGCACGGTCGGCGGGCTCGAGACCGGCGAGGTGGCTGCGGCGTTCCACGTGCCCGAGGCGACGATGGCGCAGCGCATCGTGCGGGCGAAGCGCAAGATCCGCAACGCCGGCATCCCCTACCGGGTGCCGTCGAGCGAGCAGCTGCCGGAGCGGCTCGGCGGCGTGCTCGCGGTGCTCTACCTCATCGCGAACGAGGGCTACCTCGCCTCATCGGGCGAGCGCCTGCAGCGCCTCGACCTCGCCGACGAGGCGATCCGGCTGACCCGGCTCCTCACCGCGCTGCTGCCGGATGCCCCGGAGCCGCGCGCCCTGCTCGCGCTGCTGCTCCTGCAGCACGCGCGGTCCGACGCGCGGACGGATGCCTCGGGCGACCTCGTGCCGCTCGGCGAGCAGGATCGCGGTCGCTGGGACGCCGCCGAGATCGACGAGGGCCTCGCGCTCGTCGACGGATTCCGGGGTGCGGCGCCCGGAGCGTACGGCCTGCAGGCCGAGATCCAGGCGGTCCATGCGCGCGCGGCGAGCGAGTCCGACACCGACTGGCACGCGATCGCCGACCGGTACACCCGGCTGGCACTGCTGGCGGACTCGCCGTTCGTCGAGCTCAACCGGGCGATCGCCGACGGCATGGCGTTCGGCCCCCGCCAGGGGTTGGCCGAACTCGCTGCGCTCGAGGCATCCGGCCGGCTCGCCGGCTACCACCTGCTGCCGGCGGCCCAGGCGGACTTCCTGCGCCGGCTGGGACTCGCGGACGCCGCCGCCGAGCGCTACCGCGAGGCGCTCGCCACGGTGCGCACCGAGCCTGAGCGGCGGTTCCTGGAGCGTCGACTCGCCGAGGTGACCCCGCGCTGAACCGCACCCCTCGCCGTCGACGACGTACCGGATTCAGGAGATCGGAGGCTGCTCAGGACGATTCCGGCGATCGTCTCCTGACCTGCTTCCGATCTCCTGAATCCGGCAACACGACCTCGCGACGTCACGCCGGCCGACGCGCTCAGCCGGTGTTCTGCAGACCCGCGGCGACGCCGTTGACGGTGAGCAGCAGCAGGCGACGGTCGGGATCGTCCGGCGACGGCTCCACGGCGGCACGCACGGTGCGCAGGGCACGGAGCTGCAGCAACGACAGCGCGTCGACGTAGGGGCTGCGCAGCCGCACGGTGCGGCGGAGCACCGGCCGACCCTCGAGCATGCCGCCGCGGCCGGCGACCCGTACGACCCACTCGCGGGTCAGTGCGAGCTCGTCGAGCACGAGCTGCGCGAGGTCGTCGCGGTCGCCGAGTTCGAGGTATCGGCGGGCGATGCGCTCGTCCGTCTTCGCGAGCGACATCTCCACGTTGTCGATCATCGCCGTGAACAGCGGCCACCGCTCGTAGGCGTCGTGCAGGGCAGCCTCGTCGCCGACCTCGGCGAGCGCCGAGCCGAGCCCGAACCACCCGGTGAGGTTGATGCGCGCCTGCGTCCACGAGAACACCCACGGGATGGCGCGCAGGTCTTCGAGCGACTCCACCGACAGGCCCCGGCGGGCCGGACGCGAACCGAGCGCGAGCTGGCCGACCTCCTCCATCGGGGTGACCTGTGCGTACCAGGGCGCGAAGCCGTCGGCCTTCACGAGCTCGAAGAACCGGGCCCGCGAGGTTCGGTCGAGCCTCGTGCCCAGTTCGGCGAAGTCGGATGCCGCCTGCCGGTTGCGCGCCTCGTTCGACGGGCTCGACGCGACCAGGGTCGCGGCGGCCATCTGCTCGAGGTGGCGCACCGCGATCTGCTGGTCGCCGTAGCGGGCGAAGATGACCTCGCCCTGCTCGGTGAGCTTGAACCGGCCGTCGACCGAGCCCGGGGGCTGGGCGAGCACGGCCTCGTTCGCCGGGCCGCCGCCACGGCCGAGCGCACCGCCGCGGCCGTGGAAGAGCGTGAGCTCGATGTCGTTGACCTCCGCCCAGTCGGCGATGCGGCGCTGCGCGAGGTTGAGCGCGAGCGACGCCGACACCGGGCCGACGTCCTTCGAGGAGTCGGAGTAGCCGAGCATGACCTCGAGGCTGCGGCCGGTCTCCGCGAGCCTCGCCTGCACCTGCGGCAGGGCGATCAGGCCGTCGAGGATGCCGGTCGACGCGTCGAGGTCGGCGAAGGTCTCGAACAGCGGGATGACGTCGAGCACCGGGACCTCGGCCGGGTCGTCGAACGCGGCTGCGGCCAGCGCGAACACGTTGCCCAGGTCTTCGGCGGACTGCGTGAACGACACGATGTACCTGCGGGCGGCCCGCACGCCGTACCGCTGCTGCAGGCGCTTGATCGCCCGGAAGACCTCGAGCACCTCGACCGTCATCTCCGACCGCTCGCCGCCCGCGCGGATCTCCTCGAGCGCCTGGCGGTGCACCTTCGAGTGCTGGCGCACCTCGAGTTCGGCGAGGTGGAACCCGAACGTCTCGACCTGCCAGATCAGGTGCTGCAGCTCGCCGTTCGCGCTGCGCGCGGCACCGCCCGCACGCAGCGACGCCTGCACGATGCGCAGGTCGTCGACGAGCGCCTCGGGAACCGGGTACGCGAGCCGGGCGTCGCCCGTGCGGGTCGCCGCGATGCGAGCCGCGATGACCAGCAGCACGCGGCGGTGCGGTTCGTGCGGGGCGCGGATGCCGATCCGCGACGCGACTTCGGGTGCGAGCTCGGCCTGTCGTGCGGCGAGCGCCTCGAGCGCGGCGTCGGGCGGCGTCTGCGCGGAGTCCTGCGTGAGCGTGCGGCCGATGCGGGTCGCGGCGGCCTCGAGACCGCGCAGCACGTGCTCGGCCTGGAT
Source organism: Agromyces sp. LHK192 (assembly GCF_004006235.1). Taxonomy (NCBI): domain Bacteria; kingdom Bacillati; phylum Actinomycetota; class Actinomycetes; order Micrococcales; family Microbacteriaceae; genus Agromyces; species Agromyces sp. LHK192. The sequence goes on along the minus strand of NZ_CP034753.1, from coordinate 588,593 downwards.
CGCCGCGGCCTCCTCGGTGACCTGCGCGGTGACGAACGGGTTGCCGTCGCGGTCGCCGCCGATCCACGAGCCGTAGCGCACGAACGCCGGTGCCTGCGCGGCGTCGAGGCCCGCGCGGTCGCCCAGGAGCCAGTCGTCGAGCAGGCGGTACACACGCGGCACGACCTGGAACACGGTCTGGTCGAAGATGCTCATGGCCGTGCGCACCTCGTCCTGCGGGGTGGGCCGGGTCGTGCGGATCGGCGAGGTGCGCCAGAGGGTGTCGACCTCCTCCAGCAGGCGCCGATCGAGCTCGGCCGTCGGGAGCGCCCCGAGCGCGGCTCCCTCGCGGGCGCCCAGCAGGTCGGAGACCCGTCGGATCGCCGAGGCGACCGCACGACGGCGGGCCTCGGTCGGATGCGCGGTGAAGACCGGGTGGAACCGCAGGCCCCGGAGGCGCCGTCGGGCCTCGTCGTCGCCGACCTCGTCGGTCAGGCGCTCGACCGCGGCCGCCAATGAGTCGTCGATGGCCTCGGGGCCCGACGCGCGTTCGCGCAGCACCCGCACGCGGTGGTGCTCCTCGGCGAGGTTCGCCAGGTGGAAGTACACGGTGAACGCCTTGGCGACCTGCTCGGCGCGTTCGGTCGTGAACCCGTCGACGAGCGCCTCGGCGCGGGCGAACGCGTCGTCGGCGCCGCCCTCGTAGGCGTCGATCGTGAGGGCGCGCAACCGCTCGACGTCGTCGAGGAGGTCGGATCCACCCGCCTCGACGAGGACCCGGCCGAGCAGTTCGCCCAGCAGGCGGACATCGGCGCGGAGGGCGGCGTCGAGCCGATCGCTCGCGCGATCGCGGTCGTCGGTGCGGTCATCGGTCGGGGCCTCGGACGCTGCTGCAGCGGGGTGCTCTGCGGTGGTGCTCACCCGATCGACCGTACCCAATCGGCGTGACGCCCGCGTTTCGGGGTCGTCACGTGACGGCATCCGCTCGCGGCGCCGGCGTCCGCGCAGGCATCCCCCGATCGGCGGATGTGCAACCACCCGGTCGACGGCTACCGGCGAGGCGTCGGAAGCGCGAGAGTCGAGGCATGGACAGCACAACCGCAGACCCCGCGATCCGCATCCGCGGCCTCCGAAAGACCTACGGCTCGAAGCACGCCGTCGACGGCATCGACCTCGACATCGAACGCGGCGAGACCTTCGCGCTGCTCGGCCCGAACGGCGCCGGCAAGTCGACCACCGTCGAGATCCTCGAGGGATACCGGTCGCGGTCGGGCGGCGAGGCATCCGTGCTCGGCATCGACCCCGCGAAGGGCGGGCTCGAATGGAAGGCACGGCTCGGCATCGTGCTCCAGTCGACGGGCGAGTCGGGCCAGTTCACCGTGCGCGAGCAGCTGCGCCACTTCGCCGGGTTCTATCCGCACCCGCGCGACGTGGACGAGGTGATCGCCTCGGTCGGCCTCGAGCAGCAGGCAGGCACCCGTATCTCGAAGCTCTCGGGCGGCCAGCGCCGCCGGGTCGACGTCGCGCTCGGCATCGTCGGGCGACCCGAGCTGCTGTTCCTCGACGAGCCGACGACGGGGTTCGACCCCGAGGCCCGCCGGGAGTTCTGGGGCCTCGTGCGCGGACTCAAGACCGAGGGCACGACGATCGTGCTGACCACCCACTACCTCGACGAGGCCGCGCAGCTCGGCGACCGCGCTGGCGTCATCATCGGCGGGAAGCTCGTCGACGTCGGCCCAATCGACCGCATCGGCGGGCAGGCCGCCCGGGTGCCGATCGTCAGGTGGCGCGGCGCCGACGGACTGCTGCGCGAGCAGCGCACCGAGGAGCCGGCACGGCTCGTGGCATCCCTCGTCACCGACGGCGGCGGGACGGAACCCGCCGACCTCGAGGTGATCCGCCCGAGCCTCGAGGACATCTACCTCGACCTGGTGCGCGCCGCCGATGCCGTCGACGACGACGCCGACCCGGCCGCCACCGCCACCGCCGCCACTGCTGCCACCACCGCATCCGACACCCAGGAGGCCCGCGCATGAGCACCTCGATCGCCGCCATCGGCACGTCCCGCATCGGCTACGAGACGAAGGGCTACTTCCGGTCGCCCGACGCCGTCTTCTTCACCTTCCTGTTCCCGGTGATCATGCTCGGCATCTTCACCGCGGCGTTCAGCTCGTCGGGCGAGATCGTGCCCGCCCCGGGCGCCGAGGGCGTGAGCGTCGGCGCGTACTACCTGCCGGGCATGCTCGCCGCCGGGATCCTGCTGTCGGGCGTGCAGAACCTCGCCGTCGACATCGCGACCGAGAAGGGCGACGGCACGCTCAAGCGCCTCGGCGGCACGCCGCTCTCGCCCGTGTCGTACTTCCTCGGCAAGATCGGGCAGGTCTTCGTCACCGGCATCCTGCAGGCGGCGCTGCTGCTCGCGGTCGCGGCGATCGTGTTCGGCATCGCCCTGCCGACCGACGCCGCGTCGTGGCTGACGTTCGCGTGGGTCTTCGTCCTCGGCATCACCGCATCGGCGCTGCTGGGCATCGCACTCTCGGCGCTGCCGCGAAGCGGCAAGTCGGCGACGGCGGTCGTCATCCCGATCGTGCTCATCCTCCAGTTCATCTCGGGGGTCTACCTGCAGTTCAACGCGCTGCCGGAGTGGATGCAGAACATCGCGAGCCTGTTCCCGCTCAAGTGGATGGCGCAGGGCATGCGCGCCGCGTTCCTGCCGGAGGACTTCGCGGCGCTCGAGCAGCACGGCACGTGGGACCTCGGCTGGGTCGCGGTCTGGCTCGCCGCCTGGCTCGTCGTGGGCCTGGTGATCAGCCGGCTCACCTTCCGTTGGATCCGACGGGACGCGTGAGCGGATGCCCCGGCACCTCGTCTGCCACGGCCGGACACCCCTCCGCCCCGGTCCCCGCCGGGGCGGTACGGCCGTCGAGGCGCTCCACCCGCGTGAGAGCATGACGACATGGTGAACCGGCGCTGGTGGGACGTGGTCGCCTTCGGGGTCGCGGCGGTCACGGTGCTCATCGGCGTGTTCCAGCCGCCGTACGCCCGGGCCGAGATCGGCTCGTGGGTGGTCGCCGGCGTGTTCCTCATCGTCTACGTCGCCTACCTCCGGGCCCGTGTCGGGCGGGAGGACGCGCGTCATCACGTGGCGATCACCGCGGTGCTGTCGGCGATCCTCGCCACCGGCATCGCCTTCGACGCGCAGTTCGCGAACATGCTGGCGTTCGCCTACCCGTTCGTCTGGATCACCGCCGCGAGCACCCGACAGGCGATCTGGGGCAACATCGCGATCGCCGGAGCGGTGCTCGTCGGCACGATGGTGTTCTTCGGCTGGAGCGACGTGAGCGCCGCCCTCGGCATCGCGATCCTCTCGCTCGGATTCAGCCTCGCCCTCGGCCTGTGGATGACGCACATCGCCGGCATCGCCGAGGAGAACGCGCGCCTCCTCGCCGAATTGCGCGCCGCGCAGGGCGAACTCGCCGCCATGCATCGCGACGCCGGAGCGGTCGAGGAGCGCGGCCGGATGGCGCGCGAGATCCACGACACGATCGCGCAGAGCCTGACCGGCCTGGTGATGGTCGCGCAGCGGGCCGGCAACCGTCTGGCCCCGTCCGCGCTCGTGCGCGGCGCGCCCGCCGGACCAGCCCACGACGATGACCGCGTGACGGGACGCGATCTCGAGGCCGCCCGCGCCGACGTCGCATTGATCGAGGAGATGGCCCGCGACGCGCTCACCGAGGCGCGCGGACTCGTCGCGGCGGTCTCGCCCGTCGCGGTGGAGACGACCCTCGCCGACGCGCTGCATCGCCTGGCCGCGGCCTTCGAGCGCGAGACCGGTGTCCGGGTGACCGTGCACGCGGATGCCCCGGGCCTCGGCCGCGAACTGGAGGTCGTGCTCCTGCGCACCGCGCAGGAGGGACTCGCCAACGTCCGCAAGCATGCGAACGCCGGGAACGCGTGGATCGACGTCGGGCGTCCGCGGACCGGGCACGTGCGTCTCGTCGTGCGCGACGACGGGGTCGGTCCGGGCGACGGCGGTCCTGGGCAGTCGGGCGGCTTCGGCCTGGCCGGAATCCGCGACCGCGTGTCCCTGGTCGGCGGTCACGTCGCGTTCGGCGCCGACCCCGACGGGGGCGCGCTCCTCGAGATCGAGGTGCCGGCGCCCGACGTCGAGGCGCCGCCGCCCGAGGCATCCGCCACCGAAGCACCGCACCCGCCCACGAAGCCCGACGGAGCCGCCCGATGACCACCCCCCGACCGATCCGGGTCGTCGTCGCCGACGACCACCCCATCGTCCGCTCGGGCATCGTCGGGCTGCTCGAATCCGCCGACGGCATCGAGGTCGTCGGGCAGGCCGCCGACGGCGGCCAGGCCGTCGCGCTCGCGGCATCCGAACGCCCCGACCTCGTGCTCATGGACCTGCGGATGCCCGTACTCGGCGGTGCCGCCGCGACCGAGCGGATCGTCGCGGCCGGCGGCACGCGCGTGCTCGTGCTCACCACATACGACACCGACGACGACCTGCTGCCGGCGATCGAGGCGGGCGCCAGCGGCTACCTGCTGAAGGCGGCCCCGCAGGAGGAGATCCTCGCGGGCGTCCGCGCCGTCGCCGCCGGCGAGACCGTGCTCGCGCCGTCGATCGCGGCGAAGCTCGTCCGGCGCGTGCGCGCCGAGGCATCCGTGCCGGTGGCGCTGTCACCGCGCGAGCTGGAGGTGCTGCGGCACGTCGCCGCGGGTCGTTCGAATCCCGAGATCGCGCGGGCCCTGCACCTCGGGGAGGCCACCGTGAAGACGCACCTCGGCCACGTGTTCGAGAAGCTCGAGGTCGGCGATCGCACGCGCGCCGTCACGCGCGCGATGGAGCTCGGGCTGCTTTAGCGGCTCCTCGGCCGGTCGGTCAACCACTGCCCACCCGCGCGACCGATTCATACGCTGGTGCCGTGGCTTCCGGGATCACCGTCGCCGTCCGGCGCAGCAGGCTGCTCCCTGCCTGGGTGCGGCGGGTCGACCATCGGGCTGCCCGCAGGCGGAACGCGCGACGGTCGCACCCGGTGCTCGACCGCGGCTGGACGACGCTCTCGTCGTTCGCCGACCGCGGCGTGCTGTGGTGGACGCTCGCCGGCGTCCTCGCCGTCACCGGGCGCCCGCGCGCCGCCACCCGGGGCATCCTCTCGCTGCTCGCCGCCAGCGCGACCGCGAACCTCGTGGCGAAACGGCTGTTCGGCGGCGACCGGCCACTGCTCGAGGAGGTGCCGGTCGGGCGCCGGCTCACGCGGCATCCGTCGACGAAGGCGTTCCCGTCGGGTCACTCGGCGAGCGCGGTCGCCTTCGCGACCGGGGTCGCCGTCGAGGATCCGCGGCTGGGCGCCGCGATCGTGCCGCTCGCACTCGGCGTCGGCTACTCGCGGCTGCACGTCGGCGCACACTGGCTGTCGGACGTCGTCGGTGGCCTCGCGCTCGGCGCGGCGATCGGCGGCCTCGGTGCGCTCGTCGTCCGGCCGCGAACCGGCCGACGCGGCGACGGGCGCGGCGACGGTGACGACGACGGGCACGGTCGTGATCACGGCCGGCAGGGCTCGGCGGCCCGCGGCCGGCCGATCGACGTCCGTGCGGCGCGGCCCGACGAGCCGACCGGCGACGACCGCCCGCTGCCCGCGGCGCCCGAGGGCGACGGCGTGTTCGTCGTCGTCAACCCGTCGTCGGGCACGAGCGTCGTCCGTGCCGATCCGCTCGAGGTGCTTCGCCGCCGGCTGCCGAACGCCGAGTTCCACGTGCTCGACGACGAGGATCCGGCCGACGTCGTGCGAGCGGCGCTCGATCGCGCGGACCCGCCCCGCATCGTCGGCGTCTGCGGCGGCGACGGCACGGTCGCCACGGTCGCCGACGTCGCCCGGCACGCCGGCGTGCCGCTCCTGGTCGTTCCGGGCGGCACGTTCAACCATTTCGCCCGAACCGCGGGCGCATCGACGGTCGACCTCGCGATCGACGCCGTGCAGCGCGGCGAGGGCGTGCGCGTCGACGTCGCCGAGCTCCGATTCGGCGACCAGCCGCCGCTGACGGTGATGAACACGGCATCCGTCGGCGTCTACCCCGACTTCGTCGCCGCGCGCGAACGCCTGCAGGGCAGGTACGGCAAGTGGCTCGCGGCCGTGCTCGCGGCGGCGCAGGTGCTGCGTCGTTCCGATCCGGTGCGCATCGACCTGGACGGTCGCGCGATCGACGTGTGGACGCTGTTCGTCGGCGTCGGGCCGAACGACCCGGGTGTGCCGGCGCCGCTCCAGCGTCGCCGGCTCGACGGGGGCGTGCTCGACGTCAGGATCCTGCGCGCGGGATCACGCACGCGCGCAGCGGCCTCGCTGGCATTCGGCCGTCGCACGAGTGCGGTGCTCCGGGCGCTGCGGGTGCTCCCCGACCGCGTGGAATCCGTCACGGCCGAGCGGCTCGACGTCACGGTGCATCCGCGGCAGGGCCAACCGCCCGGCTTCGCCCACGACGGCGAGGTCTCGTTCGACCGACCGGCCGCGGCCGACGCGGCATCGCCCGGACCGGGGTACACCTCGACCATCCGCGTGGTTCCGACAGCGCTCGACGTCTACCGGCCGGCCACCCGGCGCTGACCGCGCGAGGCGCTCCCGCGCCGCAGTCGGACCGCGATGCCCGCCCCGCGCGACGGCTACAGCTCGAGCCCGATGAGCACCGGCTCCGGGTGCAGCACGATGCCGAACTCCGCCTGGACACGACCCTGCACGAACCGGGCGAGCTGCGCGACCTCCTCGGCGCTCGCCCCGCCGCGGTTGGTGAGCGCGAGCGTGTGCTTCGACGAGATCGCCGCCCGCGAACCCGGGATCGCGAAGCCGCGGCGCACACCCGCGTGCTCGATCAGCCAGGCGGCCGACAGCTTCACGAGCGCCTCGCCGGGCTCGGCGGCCGACGCCGGTGCGGATGCCTCGAGCGACGCCTGGTGCGCGAGGAACGCGTCGAGCGGGGACTGCTCATCGAGTCCCGACAGCGGCACGACCTCGGGCGGGGTGTCCGGCTCGAGGTACCAGCGCGGGGCGTCGGCGGGCATCGCACGTGCGACGTGCTCCGACACGATCGGGTTCGTGAAGAACGAGCCGGCACTCACCGAGTCGGCGTCGTCGGGGTCGAGCACCATGCCCTTCGAGCGGCGCAGGGCGAGCACGGCCTCGCGGACGCGGGCGATCGCGACGCGGTCGCCGACCTGCACGCCGAGCGCGTCGGCGAGCTGCCGGTACGCGACCGGGAGTCCGATCGCCTCGCCCAGCACCGCCCGCTCCCCCGAGGTGTCGTGGAGTTCGAGCTCGACCGAGATGACGATGCCCTCGAGCCCGCGCTTGAGGACCGACGTGCGGTAGCCGAGCTCGAGTTCGTCGCGGGTCATGCGGCGCGGCGACTCGGCGTACTCGTCGAGGAACTCGATCGCGACGAGCGTCGCCTCGAGCTCCTGGCCGTACGCACCGATGTTCTGCACCGGCGCCGCACCGACCGAGCCGGGGATCCCCGACAGCGCCTCGATGCCCGAGTACCCCTGCTCGACGGTCCAGGCCACGAGGTCGTCCCAGACCACGCCGGCCTGCACGCGGATACGCACGGTGTCCTCGCGGGCCGCGAGGCCCCGCTCGATCGGCAGCACCTCGATGCCGCTGGTCGCGACGCGGATCACGGTGCCGTCGAAGCCGTCGTCGCCGACGAGCAGGTTCGACCCGCCGCCGAGCACCATCCAGCGGTCGCCGTCGCGCCACGCGGCGGTGGCGAGGTCGACGAGGTCGCGCTGGGTCGTCGCGGTCGCGAGGCGGCCGATCGGCCCGCCCACGCGCAGCGTCGTCAGGTCGGAGAAGCGCGGTTCGCCCATCAGAGCCGCACGCGCACCTGGGCCTTGCCGAGCACCGTCTCGTCGCCGACCTTCACGGTCAGGTCGATGCGCGCGACGCGCTGCTCGGCGTCGAGCTGGCCGACCCTCGCGATCACGGTCACGACGTTGCCGAGCTCCGGGTCGACCACGACCGGCCGGGTGAACCTGACCTGGTAGTCGGCCACGCGGCCGGCGTCGCCGACCCAGTCGACGACGGGCTGCACGGCGAAGCCCATCGTGAGCATGCCGTGCGCGAGCACGCCGGGAAGGCCCACGGCCTTCGCCACGTCGTCGCGGTAGTGGATCGGGTTGAAGTCGCCGGATGCCCCCGCGTAGCGCACGAGCGAGTCGCGGCTGAGCGCGAAGACGCCGTCGGCCACGAGGTCGCCGACGGCGAGCACGTCGAAGTCGGGCAGGGCGGGCGCCGTGCCGGTCTCGGTGTCGTTCGTCATCAGTCGTCTCCTCGCACGACGAGGGTGGACGTCGCGGTGACGACGTGTGCGCCCGAGGCATCCGTGATCGAGGTCTCGGCGGTGACCATCGAGTGCCCGCCGAGCGTCTTGACGCTCGCGACGCGCAGCTGCGCGGTGAGCACGTCGCCGGCGACGATCGGCCGGGTCGACGTGAAGCGCTGGTCGCCGTGCACGACCCGCGAGAAGTCGATGCCCGAGTCGGGCTCGGCGAGGAGCTGCGCGAGCGTGCGCTCCTGGATCACGACCGCGAACGTGGGCGGCGCGACGACGTCGTCGTATCCGGCGGCCCGCGCCGCCTCGGGGTCGAGGTTCACGGGGTTGGTCGCGAACACCGCGCGCGCGAACTCGCGCACCTTCTCGCGGCCGACGGCGTACGGCTCGGTCGGCGGGAAGTCCCGCCCCTGCAGCTCGGGGTTCACTGGCACCCCGACAGACTACCGAACGGGGCGCTGCACGAGCTGGGCAGCTCGTCCGCGACGGGGAGTCCTCCCCATGGTGCGAACGCCCTCCGTTTCGTAGCGTGGGAGGGCTCGATCCCACCAACGGAAGGACGCCATGCGCTCCCCTGACCTCGCACCACCGACGCGGCGCCGCAGCCGCGGACTGCTCGGTGGACTCGCCGCCGTCGCGATGACGCTCGGCGTCGCCGGCTTCGCGGCCCCGGCGGCGCACGCCGCGGAGACCGCCGAGACCGGCTCGATCACCGGTGTCGTGACCGGCGAGGCCGGCGCACCGCTCGACGGCCTCTACGTGCAGCTGTTCCGCTGCGACCCCGACTTCGACCCGACGCAGCAGTACGACTGCTGGAGCCTGCTGTACGGCGAGGGCCAGGACGCGCACACCGCCGCCGACGGCTCGTTCGCGATCGAGGGCCTCGCGCCCGGCACCTACCGCGCCACGATCACCCCGCAGTGGACCAACACGCAGTACGTGCGCGAGTACTGGGACGGCGCAGAGACCCTCGCGACCGCCGCCGACATCACCGTCGAGGCGGGCGGTGCGGCATCACTCGCCTGGACGCTCGACGTCGGCGCGACCGTGTCGGGCACCGTCGTCGACGAGGGCGGCGCACCCGTCGCGGGCGGCTACGTGTACGCGTACCTCACGAGCGACCTGAACAGCTCGCGCGGCGGCGCCTCGGTCGCCGCCGACGGCAGCTACTCGATCACCGGGCTGCCGGACGGCGAGTACGTACTGAAGGCCGGCAAGGGCTGGGGCTCGACGAGCGAGGTGCTCGACGAGTACTGGCAGGACGCCTATTCGTCCGACGCCGCGACCCGCGTCGACCTCGTGGGCGGCCAGGCCTTCACCGCCGGGTTCGAGCTGAACGCGGGAGGGGCGATCACCGGCACCGTCGTCGACGGCTCCGGCACACCGGTCGAGGGTGTCGACGTCACCGCCGAGTTCTCGGTCCAGCCGACCGACCGCTGGGTCTCGCCCGTCACCGCGACCACCGCGGCCGACGGCACGTACCGCCTCGGCGGGCTCGAGCAGGGCGACTACACCGTCGGCTTCAGCGACTTCGACGGTACCCTCGGCCAGCAGTACTGGCAGGGCGCCGTCGACCAGGCCTCGGCCACGGCAGTCGCGGTCGCACCCGGTGCGGTCGTCGACGGCATCGACGCGGCGCTCACCGCGGGGGGCTCGCTCTCGGGTGCCCTGACGCAGCTCGCCGACGGGCAGAGTGCGCCCGCCGCGAACGCGTACTTCGACGTGCTCCGCAAGGACTCCACCGGCGCCTGGGAGTCGGTGACGTCCGCCGGCGCCGCCGCCGACGGCACCTACGAGGTCACCGGCCTCGCACCGGGCGAGTACACCGTGCAATCGTTCGGCTCGTCGAGCGCGAGCTGGGCGTGGACCTACCACGGCGGGGGCTTCTACCCGGAGGACGCGGTGACGGTCGACGTCGTCGCCTCGGCCGAGACCGACGGCGTCGATGTCGAGACGCCGCCCGGGGTCACACTCAAGGGCACGATCATCGACGAGCACGGCGGCCCGGCCGTCGGCGCCCGCCTGTCGATCCTGTACGAGCGCGAGCCCGGCCTCTGGGTCGCGCCGCCGCCCCACGGCGGAGCGGGCGACGAGATCTCGTGGCAGTCGGGCGGACTGCCCCCCGGGAACTACGTCGTGAAGGCCGAGGACGACGGTACGTCCGCCGAGCCCTACGCGACCCAGTTCTGGCAGAACGCGGCGACGCAGGCCGACGCGACCGTCCTCGAGGCGCCGAACGGCGGCCGGTTCGAGGACATCGACTTCGTCATGACCCGCGCGGCCGAGCCCGAGCCCGCTCCCGTGCCCACGGTGTCGGGCGTCGCCCAGGTCGGACAGGCCCTCACCGCCGACGCCGGCGACTGGGGCGCGGGTGCCGAGGTGGCCTACCGCTGGCTCGCCGACGGCGTCGCCGTCGAGGGCGCCACGGCTGCCGAGTACACGCCCGCCGACGCCCAGGCGGGCGCCGCGATCAGCGTCGAGGTCACGGGCACCCGACCGGGAGCCGAGCCGCTCGTCGCGACGTCGACGGCGACCGCCGCACTGCTGCCCCGCTTCGCCGACATCACCGGCACGAGCGGGCACGCGGTGAACATCAAGTGGGCCGGTGTCAACGGCGTCATCGACGGCGTGCGCGGCGCCGACGGCGTCGTCCGCTTCAACCCGACGGGCGCGGCGACGCGGGCGACGATCGCCGAGGCGCTGTACCGCCTCGCCGGTTCGCCCGAGTTCACGCTGCCCGCGAAGCCGACGTACAAGGACGTCCCCGCGACGCACCCGTCGTACCGGGCGATCGAGTGGTTCAAGCGCGAGGGGCTGACCTCGACGACGGGCACGTTCGGACCGGCGACGACGCTCAAGCGCCAGGAGGTCGCGGCGTTCCTGTACCGCGCCGCCGACGCCACGTTCACGGCCCCCGCGAAGGCGACCTACACCGACGTGCCGAAGGGGGCGACCTTCTTCCGCGAGATCGAGTGGATGAAGGCCGAGCGCATCACGACCGTCACCGGGAAGTTCGGCCCGACCACGGTCGTCTCCCGCGAACACCTCGCGACGTTCCTCTACCGATGGGACGCGGCGACGGCCGAGTGAGACCGGCCGCGCCGGCGGCCCGAGACCGAGATGAGCGGATGCCCCGTGGCGGGGCATCCGCTCATCGCGTTCCGGATGCGGCCTCGGTCACGTGGCTGTGCACGCACGTCCACCCGCGCTCGCGGCGCACCCAGACGTCGGTGGTCCACTCGTCGGCGTCGAACCGCTGCCCATCGAAGAACGCCGTGTTGACCACCCGGCCGGTCACGACGGCGACGTCGCCGTACGTCCGCACCTCGAGGTCGCCGACCGGCTGCATCATCGAGTGCGAGAGCACGCCGGTTCGCACCAGGTCGACGAAGCGGTCACGATCGATCGGGCCGTCGGCGCCCACGAGTCGCCACTCCCCGGCCAGCAGCGCATCGAGGCGGTCGGCGTCGTTCGCGGAGAGCGCGTCGTTCAGCGCGGTCGCCGCTGCGAGCACGGCGGCCGGCGCCGCGGTCGTGCGGTCGGATCCGTCGAGGTCCTGGGGCACGGCCCCACGATGCCCACCCGCAGCGGCCGCCGCAACCGCCTGCCGTCGCTCACCGATCGCATTGCTTGACCGCGCGGGCCGGGTGGGGGCAACCTTCACGTAGTGCCGCGTTCGAACGGGCCGGCCGTCGCAGTCTCCCACCCACCGGCGAACCGGAGGTCGGTATGGATGTCACGGGCATCCTCCCCGTCATCGCCTCGGTCGTCGTCGCAGCGGCGTTGAGCTGGGTGCTCCCGCAAGTCAGGTGGGCACGCTGGCTCAAGCGCGACCTCGACATCTACAGTGCACTGCCTGACGGCCCCGAGAAGGAGCGGTGGCAGCACGAGGTCGAATGGCAGGCGATCCGTCTTCGATCCCACCGTGAGGAGATGTCGTCGTTCGACTCCGTCGTGGGCGTGGCGTTCATGTACGGCGCGATCGTGATCACGTGGGGATTCGGCGGGCTCGTGCTCACCGAGGTACGGCAATGGGCGGCGAATACGGCGGCTTCGGGCGATGCCGCCACCGAGGATGCCCCGCTGCCGGTGTTCGCCCACTGGGAGGTCAGTCCCGCCGACATGGTCGGCATAGGCGTCGGCTTCGCCGTCGCCTTCGTGTTCGTCGCCGCCAGCATCGATTTCCTCCGCGGCGCGCGATTCGGCAGCTCGTTCCGCGTGGTGGGGCGGGCGCTCACCCCATGGCGGCGAAGGGCCGCACGATCGCCCCGATCACGGCACAAGAACTGGCACACGTGGGGCAAGGGGCGCATGCCGGACGACCCGTTCATCTGAATCCGAGCGACCTGCGCGTCGCCTGATCGGCGCGAGGGGTTACAGCAGCTTGCGCGCGCTCGCCCACGCGGTCAGCTCGTGTCGGCTCGACAGCTGGAGCTTGCGCAGCACGCTCGACACGTGGGTCTCGACGGTCTTGGTCGAGATGAAGAGGGTCGCCGCGACTTCCTTGTAGGCGTACCCGCGGGCGATGAGTCGCATGACCTCCTGCTCGCGGGCCGACAGCCGGTCGAGTTCGTCGTCGGCGGCCGCGGTCTCGCCGACGGCCGCGCCGAACGCGTCGAGCACGAAGCCCGCGAGCCGGGGCGAGAACACCGCGTCGCCGCCCGCGACGGCGTGCACGGCCCGGCTCACCTCGGCGCCGGAGGCGCCCTTCGTGATGTAGCCGCGGGCACCGGCGCGGATGACGCCGACGACGTCCTCGGCCTGGTCGGAGACGCTGAGCGCGAGGAACCTCGTCGCGGGCACCTGCGGCGCAGCCCGGCGCAGCACCTCGGCGCCGCCGGTCGAGCCGGTGTCGGACCCGCCGGGCAGGTGCACGTCGAGCAGGACCACGTCGGGTCGCTCGCGCAGGACGACCTCGATCGCCGACGGCACATCGGATGCCTCGCCGACGACGTCGATCGTCGTGTCGAGGTCGGCGCGCAGCCCCGACCGGAAGATCGAGTGGTCGTCGACGACGACGACGCGAAGGGGCGGGATGGGCTCAGCCACGGGCGACCTCCGTCTCGAATCGCAGGTGCACCTCGGTGCCCTCGCCGCCGGCGCCCGACCGCACCGTCGCGCTGCCGCCGGCGCGTCGCATCCGGCCGATGATCGACTCGCGCACCCCGAGTCGGTCGGTGGGCACCGCCGCGGGGTCGAACCCGGGGCCGCGGTCGCGCACGTACACGTCGACCGCGCGGTCGGATCCCTCGAGGTACACCGACACCTCTCCACCGGCGTGCCGCGCCGCGTTCAGCATCGCCTCGCGTGCCGCCGCGGCCAGCTCGCCGCTCGCGCGCTCCTCGGAGATGCCGACCGCGACGACCTCGATCCGTACCGGGTAGTCGAGCTCGAGCGCCGCGGCGTAGTCGCGCAGGTCGGTCGCGAGATCGCTGTCGGCCGGGGCATCCCCCTCGTACAGCCAGCTGCGGAGCTCCCGCTCCTGCGCCCTCGCGAGCCGCCCGGCCTCGCTCGACGCGCCCGCGCGATTCTGGATCAGCGCGAGCGTCTGCAGCACCGAGTCGTGCAGGTGCGCCGCCATCTCGCTGCGCTGCTCGTCGCGGATGCGGCGCACCCGCTCGTCGGTGAGGTTGCGCCACACCGTGATGAGCGACGGCGCGTAGACGAGGCCGACGCCGATCACGCAGAGCACCGCGAGCAGCGTGCCCTCCAGGCTGGAGCCCGCGGCGAGGGTCGCAGCGAGTCCCAGCAGGATGAGTCCGGCGGATGCCACCGCGCGCACGGTCTGCTCGTGACGCGGTCCGCGATCGGGATCGGCACGGTCGACGAGGGTCGCCCACGCACCGGCCGCGACCGCGGCGGGGATCGCGGCGAGCACGATCGGCGACCAGCCGCGGCCGAGCACCACCACCTCGAACGCGCCGAGCGCGAGCGCCCCGACCTCGGCTCCGACGAGGATCCACGCGACGGGCGCCCGGCGTACGACGCGGTCGCCGGGGTCATCCGCCGCTGGTTCGTCCCACGGCGCGAACGCCCAGAGCCACGCGTACAGCAGGAGCCCGGCGCCGCCCAGCAGGGCCGCGCCGACGAACGCGGCGCGCACCGCCGGCACCGGCCACCCGAGGTGGTCGGCCAGGCCCGACGCGACGCCGGCGATCCAGCAGTCGCGCCGACGGGTGAGCCGCGGCGCCGTCGAGGCGGTGGACATGCCTCGATCCAACCACCCGGATGCCTCCCCCGGCGGGTCGCGACGGACGAATCAGGGTCGGATCAGGGTGATACCCCATGGCGGGTGGCCGCCGCGGCGCGCCAGCATCGAGGTATGACCACGAACTCCGCGCCGCCCACCAGCGAGCAGCAGCCGGGCGACGAGACGCCCGCACCTGCGCCGCCGCCACCGCCCGGGGCCTCCGCGCCCGGGGCACCCGCGCCAGGGGCACCCGCGCCCGGGCAGCCGGCTCGGGCACCGGCTTCTTCGACTGGCTCCGCTCGCTGAAGCTGCCCCGCACGCCCGGGTGGATCGGCGGCGTCGCCGCCGGCATCGCCGCGCGCCTGGGCATCGACCCGATGATCGTGCGCGGCGTGCTCGTGGTGTTCGCGCTGTTCGGCGCACCCGTGTTCCTCGCGTACGGCATCGCGTGGCTGCTGCTGCCCGACGAGCACGGCCGCATCCACCTCGAGCAGACGATCCGGGGCGTGTTCGACAACGCCCTCGTCGGCATCGGCATCTTCGTGCTCGTCGGACTCGTGCCGTGGGGCTGGGCACCGTGGGCGCCGTTCGCGTGGGACGGCCCGTGGTTCGACGTGTTCAACCCGCTCGGCCTCAACTGGTGGCCCGTCTTCTGGACGCTCGTCGGACTCGGCGCGATCGCCTGGTTCATCGTCTGGGTCGTGCGCCGGGCCCGCGCCGACGCAGCGGCGCAGGGCGGCGGCACGGCTTCGCCTTCCGACGGCAGCGGACCCTCGTCGCAGGCGGACGCGAACGCGACCGCGACCGCGACCGCGGCAACCGGAACCCGGACCGCGGCGGCGAGCGCAGGCGCCGCGGCAGCCGGGGTGTCGGCCGCGGACGGAACCGCCGCCGAGGCCCCGCCCGGGCCGCCGCAACCGCCCGCGGGCGGCTACGGCACGCCGGAGTACGATGCCTGGCGCGTCCAGTACGACGCGTGGAAGGCCGACCTGGACGCGTGGAAGCGGTCGCAGGCCGAGGCGAACCGCGCGGCCCGCGCACAGGTCGCCGCGGAGAGCCGCGCGGCCGCCGTCGCCCTCCAGGCGCAGGCCGAGGCCGCGCGCGCCGAGCGCCGGCGCACCCGCCCGCGGACGAGCTTCGCCTTCGTGGTGGCGACGTTCGGCGCCGCGATGCTCGCGGGCGCCATCGGCTCGTTCACGGCGTTGGCCTCCTCGACGAGCGTCGAGTGGGCGCTGCCCATCGGCCTGGCCGCGGCGGCGCTCGTGACCGCGCTGTCGATGGTGCTGGCCGGCGTGCTGCGCCGCCGAAGCGGATTCCTCGGATTCGCCACCGTGGTGCTGCTCGTCGCCACGCTCGGCACGGCGACCGGACCGCGCACCGAGTTCGCGTGGGCGAACGACGGCGGGGCGGTGCGCACCGCGACGGTCGTGCAGCCCGTCGGCGACCTGCGCCTCACGCTCGACGAGGCGGCCGCCGACCGCCCCGGCACGCCGCGGATGACGGTGCTGCAGGGCGCAGGTTCGATCACGGTCGCCGTGGCGGAGGGCACCCGCCTCTCGCTCGACGTCGAGTGCGGCTCGTGCTTCGTCGAACTCGCACGCGTCGTGGGGGGCGACGGTGGCGGCGAGTGGCAGTACTTCGACGGGATGCAGCTCACCGCCGGTCGCGACAGCGTGAGCACCTGGCACCGCGAGATCGGCCCGGGACTCGAAGCGGGCGTCGAGGACGCCCACCTGACCATCCGCGCGGGCGCGACCCGCATCACGATCGTCCAGAGCGACGAGGAGCTGTGACATGAGCGACGACACCACCCGACCGCTGCCCGACGGCGAGCCGACGACGCCGCTCGTGCCTCCGCCCGCCCAGGCGGCGCAGACCGCGCAGGCGGCGCAGGCGGCGCAGCCCGCGCATATCGCGCAGGCGGCGCACCACGGGACCTCGGCGCAGCTCGGCGCACCGGCGCACCACGGGGCATCCGCGCACCATGGGGCATCCGCGCACCATGGGGCATCCGCGCAGTCCGGGACATCCGCGCAGTCCGGGACATCCGCCGCAGCGCCCGAGGCATCCGTCGCCGCGAGCGGCCCGCGGATCCGCTGGGCGGGCATCATCTGGGGACTCGTATTCGCCGCGATCGCGGCGGGCCTGCTCGCCGTGCTGGTCGACCCGGTACGACGCGACGACGCGATCATGTGGTGGGCGCAGCTCTCGCCCGCCGGCCTGGGCCTCGTGCTCGTCGTCGCGGTCGGCGCGCTGCTGCTCATCGCGGGCATCGCCGGGCTCGCCCGCCGCGCCGCCCGCTGACCGACGAGGTCTGCGTCGCTCGACCGTTCGAACCACGGAGTGGCGTTCGAGCCGCGCATGCGCGGGTTCCGGCGCCATCTCGTGGTTCCGATGTACGGGGCCGTGCCCGCAAGCGGAACCGCCCGCCGGGTGTCGCCGGCGGGCGGTCGCGTGTGACGTCCGACGGCCTGGGAGCTACGCCTTCGCCACGTCCTTCGACAGCCGCTCGCCGCGGAAGAACTCCGGGCGCTTGAACCGCTGCCAGACCATGATCACGACGCCGACCCCGAGGATCACGACGCCGAGGATGAACACGAGGCCGACGCCGCCGATGTTCGAGCCCGAGCCGTAGTCGGGATCCATGCTGTCGACCAGCGTGATGACGAACAGCACGGTGAGGATGAGCCCGCCGATGAGCGGCGCGAACAGCCGGAAGAACGCGTTGCGCGCGCTCGCGAACCAGGTCTTCCGGAAGTACCAGACCGCCGCGAACGCCGTCAGCCCGTAGTAGAAGCAGATCATCATGCCGAGGGTCGTGATGGTGTCCCACAGCACGTCCTCGCTGACGACGCGCATGATCGCGTAGAACGCGGCCGCCACGATCGCCGACACGACGGTCGCGTACCCGGGCGTGAAGAAGCGCGGGCTGACGCGCGCGAACTTCTCGGGCAGGGCGCCGTAGTGGCCCATCGCGAGCAGCGTGCGCGCCGGCGAGACGAAGGTCGACTGCAGCGACGCCGCCGAGCTCGACAGCACCGCGAGCGACATCAGGATGGCGAGCGGTCCGAGGATCGGGCCCGCGAGGTAGAAGAACGCGTTCTCCTGGATCTCGGGGTTGCCGAGGCCGACGCCCGTGTCGCCGATGCCGGCGAAGGCGAGCGCGCCCATCGCGACGAACAGGTAGATCGCGACGACGATCGTGACGGTGAGCGTCGCAGCCTTGCCCGGCGTCGAGTTCGACCCCTTCGTCTCCTCGTTCATGGTTAGGGTCACGTCCCAGCCCCAGAACACGAACAGCGACACCGACAGGCCCGCGACGACCGCGGTGAACGAGCCGACCTCGAACGGGTTGAACCAGCTGAGCTCGACCTGCGTCGGGTCGAACGCGGTGCCGTTCGCGACGTGCCAGAACGCGGCGACGCCGAAGCCGATCATCACGAGCAGCTGGAACCCGACGAGCCAGTACTGCACCTTCTGGGTCGTCTGCATGTCGCGGTACGAGATGAGCGTCGCCCCGAGGATGAACACCAGGCACGTCGCGACGTTCACGAACGGGTTGCCGACGAGCTCCGCGATGTCGGGGTTGTTGAACGCCTGCGCGAGCGCGAGGTAGAAGAACTCGACCGCGATGCCCGCGAGGTTCGACAGCACCACGACGGTCGCGGCGATGAGGCCCCAGCCGGCCATCCAGCCGACCCACGGGCCGAACGCGCGCGTCGCCCACGTGAACGACGTGCCGGAGTCGGGCATCGCGCTGTTGAGCTCGCGGTAGCCGAACGCGACGAGCAGCATCGGGATGAACCCGAGCAGGAAGATCGCGGGCAGCTGCGTGCCGACCTCGGCCACCGTCGGGCCGAGGGAGCCGGTCAGCGTGTACGCGGGCGCGATGCAGGAGATGCCGATGACGATCGCGCCGATGAGGCCGACCGATCCGGCCGAGAGGCCCTTCTTCGAGAGTCCGGCCTCGCCGTCGAGGGTGGCCGACGCCTGGGTGAGCGGGGCGTGGGGCTCGGGACGGCTCTCGCCTGGGTGCTGGTGCGTCATCGCTCCGTCTTCCGGGTCGTGCGGGGCACCACGATCAGCGGCACCGGGAGTTCGCGCAGCATCTTCGATGCGGTCGAACCGAGGAACAGTCGGGCAGGCGCCGCGAGGCGGCTCGAACCGACGACGACGAGCTCGCCGGCGTGCCAGTCGAGGGCCTTCACGGATGCCTCGATGGTGTCGCCGGTCGCGATCGTCGCGGTCGCCTCGACCCCCGCGGGGAGGGTCGCGCGGGCCTCGTCGAGCGCGCGCTGGGCGCCCGCCGCGCTCGTCAGGTCGACCAGGCCGGTGTCGACGCCCGCGGGCAGGTCGACGGGCACCAGCGACAGCAGCCGGAGCGGCGCGTGCACGGCCGCGGCGAGCGCGACGGATGCCTCGAGCACGACGCCCGGGGTGCCGCCGACGGCCGCGGTGATGCGCGAGACGCCCTGCGACAGCGCCACCTCGCGGGATCCGGCGGGCGCGAGGGCGACCGGCACGTCGGAGGAGTGCAGCAGCTCCTCGCCGACCGAGCCGAGCCGGGTGCGGCCGAACAGGCCGCCGCGTGCGGTGCCCACGACGATCAGCGACGCGTCGAACTCGTGCGCAGCCTCGACGAGGCCCGCGGCGAACGACTCGGCGTACCGGATGTGCAGCGACTGCGGCGCCTCGCCGATGACCGCGGACGCCTCGGCCAGCCATCCCTGCGAGCGCTCCTTGACGTGACGTTCGTAGGCCGGATCGCGGGGCACGACGCCGCCGCGCGCCTCGATGGGCAGCACCATGACGACCTCGAGCAGCGCCTCGCTCGCGACGGCGATGCGCGCGCCGAGCGCGAGGGCGTCGGCCCCGGAGTCGTCGGCGGTGTAGCCGACGAGGATCCGGCGGTCGCTCACGGCCGCCTCGCTCACGGCCGCGTCTCCTCGATCAGGCGGTCGGCGACGAGCCGGCCCATGCGGATCGCGCCGTCGACGTGCTGGTACCCCTTGCCCGCCATGTCGGAGCAGGCGAACGAGATCGGGCCGACGGGCGTGCGCAGGTCGGCGCCGTAGCGTGCGAGGCCGCCCATGTCGAAGCTCGCCGCGTAGGCGCCTCGGGTCCACTCCTCCGAGCCCCAGTCGCTCTCGTAGTAGACGACGGGGTTCAGCGCCTCGGGCCCGTAGTAGTGCGACAGCGACTCGAGGATGCGCGCCTTGCGCTCCTCGGCCGGCAGCGTGAAGACGCCGTCGGCCTCCTCGTCGGAGACGAAGCCGACGAGGGTGCCGCGGGTGTCGCCGTGGTTCGTGTTGTCGTACGCCTCGTGGCTCAGCTCGTACGGGCTGAAGGCCGTGCCCGACAGGCCCTGCTCGCGCCAGAACGGGGTCTCGTAGACCGCGTGCACCTTGATGACGAAGCCCATCGAGAGGTGCTGGTGCAGCTGGTGCTGCCGGCGCGGCAGCGGCGGCTCGTACGAGATGCGGCTGTACAGCACGGGCGCGAGCGCCAGCACGACCCGCTGCGCATGCACCTCGAGCGAGTCGGTGACGACGGTGACGCCGGCCGAGGCATCCGCGTCGACGCCGCCCCAGCGGACGGTGCGCACCGGCTGACCGAGCTTGACCGCGTCGCCGAGCTGCTCGGCGAGCAGGATCGGCACCTGCTGGAGCCCGCCGATCACGCGCTTGTCGAGGATGAAGTCGGCATCGACGAGGTGCGAGAACGAACCGGCGGATGCCGCCATGAGCAGCGCCTGCAGGGCCGAGAACGCGTGGTCGGGCTTGGTGAGCATCGCGCCCGCGATGAACAGGCCGATGTTCAGTCGCGCCTCGTCGTCGTCGGTCTGCGTCTCGAGCCAGTGGGCGAACGAGATCTCGTCGAGCTCCTTCGCCTGCGGGTGCTCCCACGGGGCATCCGGGTCGATCTCGGCGACGAGTGCGTCGAGCTTGTCGATGAGGTCGACCATCTCGTCCTCGGTGCGCTTGGCGACCGGGAACATCTCGCCCTCGAACAGCGTGCGGTTGCCGTCCCGGTCGATGTAGACGTTCTTGCCCTCGCGGTACCGGTCGTACGTCTCGAGGCCGAGTTCGGCGAGGGTCTCGATCAGGGCGTCCTGGTCGGGCGAGACCCACTGGCCGCCGATCTCGAGCATCGCGCCGTCGACGTCGTCGGTCCAGAGCCGGCCGCCGACGCGGTCGCGGGCCTCCAGCACGACGACCGACCGCCCGGCGGCCTTGAGGCGGTTCGCGGCGGTGAGTCCGGCTGCGCCGGCCCCGACGATGACGACGTCGCAGTCGATGCGTTCCATGGGTGTTGCCTTTCCGTCGGGCGGTCGTTCGAGTGGGTGCAGTCCTGGATTCAGGAGATCGGTCGCGGTTCAGGATGCTTCTGCGGTTGCGGTCCTGAGCAGCTTCCGATCTCCTGAATCCGGCACGTGCGCGGTGCGCGGTGCGACGTGCGCGGTGCGTGCTCAGCCGAGCGGGATGAGCGTGTACTTGGTGTCGAGGTACTCGTGGATGCCCTCGGCGCCGCCCTCGCGGCCGATGCCCGACTGCTTGACGCCGCCGAACGGGGCCGCCGCGTTCGAGACGAGGCCCGTGTTGAGGCCCATCATGCCGGTGGCGAGGCGGTCGATCATGCGGTGCCCGCGGGCCAGGTCCTGCGTGAAGACGTACGAGATGAGCCCGTACTCGGTATCGTTCGCGAGGCGCACGGCGTCGTCCTCGGTCGAGAACGTGGTGATGCCGAGCACGGGTCCGAAGATCTCCTCCTTCAGCAGGCGGGCGTCGGCCGAGACATCGCCGAGCACCGTCGGCGCGTAGAACGAGCCCGCGCCGTCGAGCGGCGCTCCCCCGACCAGGATCTTCGCGCCCTTGCCCACGGCGTCCTGGACCAGCTCGTCCGTCGAGGCGACGGCCTTCTCGTCGATCAGCGGACCGATGCCGACGCCGTCGTCGGTCCCCCGACCGACCTTGAACGCGGCGACGCGCTCGGCTACCCGGCGCGCGAACTCGCCGGCGACCGACTCGTGCACGATGAAGCGGTTCGCGGCCGTGCACGCCTGCCCGATGTTGCGGAACTTCGCGACCATCGCGCCGTCGACCGCCTTGTCGAGGTCGGCGTCCTCGAAGACGACGAACGGCGCGTTGCCGCCGAGCTCCATCGACGTGCGCAGGATCCCCTGGGCGGCGTCGCGCATGAGGCTGCGGCCGACCTCGGTCGATCCGGTGAAGCTCAGCTTGCGCAGCCGCGGGTCGGCGATGATCGGGCTCGACAGCGCGCTCGACTTCGACGTGGTGACGACGTTGACGACGCCCTTCGGCAGCCCGACCTCCTCGAGCAGCTGCACGAACGCGATGGTCGTGAGCGGCGTGAGCGCTGCCGGCTTCACGACGACGGTGCAGCCCGCGGCGAGCGCGGGGGCGATCTTGCGGGTCGCCATCGCGAGCGGGAAGTTCCACGGCGTGATGAAGAACGACGGCCCGACGGGGCGCTGCGACACGACGATACGGCCGGTGCCCTCGGGGTTGAGCCCGTAGCGGCCGTTGATGCGCACGGCCTCCTCGCTGAACCAGCGGAGGAACTCGCCGCCGTAGTTCACCTCGCCGCGCGCCTCGGCGAGCGGCTTGCCCATCTCGAGCGTCATCAGCAGCGCGAACTCCTCGCGGCGCGCGATGAGCGTGTCGAAGGCGCGGCGCAGCAGCTCGGCCCGCTCGCGCGGCGCGGTCGCGGCCCACTCGTCCTGCGCGGCGACCGCGGCATCGAGGGCGCGCATGCCATCGGCCGGCGAGGCATCCG
This sequence comes from Agromyces sp. LHK192, assembly GCF_004006235.1. Taxonomy (NCBI): domain Bacteria; kingdom Bacillati; phylum Actinomycetota; class Actinomycetes; order Micrococcales; family Microbacteriaceae; genus Agromyces; species Agromyces sp. LHK192. The sequence continues at coordinate 566,293 of NZ_CP034753.1, read as the reverse complement.
CGATCTCCTTGATCACGTCGCCAGTCGACGGATCGGCGACCGTCATCGTGCGGCCGTCCTCGGCGTCGACCCACTCGCCGCCGATGTAGAGGCCGGAGGCGACGCGGTCGAGGAGGTCGGTTTCGTGCGTTGCGAGGGTCATGCTGCTCCTGTCGGTCGGATGTCGGGGTCGTCTGCGTGAACGGATGCCCCGGTCGGGCGGGCGGTGGTGCGAGGTGCCGGGTGGTGCGCTGCCGTGGTTCAGGGATAGAGGCCGCGGAGGCGGTGCGCCTCGGCGACGCGTTCGACGGCGAGCGCGGTCGCGGCGGTGCGCAGGGACAGCCCCCTGGCCCCTGCGTAGCCGAGCACGCACTCCCACGCGCTCAGCATGCGCTCCTCCAGTCTGCTCTCGACCTCGTCGGCGCGCCACCAGTAGGCCTGGTTGGCCTGCACCCACTCGAAGTACGAGACGATCACGCCGCCGGCGTTCGCGAGGATGTCGGGCACGACAAGCACGTCGCGCTCGCGCAGGATGCGGTCGGCGGCCGGCGTCGTGGGCCCGTTGGCGCCCTCGACGACGACCCTGGCCTGCACGTCGGCTGCGTTGCCCTCGTGCAGCACGCCCTCGACGGCGGCGGGGACGAGGAGGTCGACGGGCTGGGTGAGCAGCGCGTCGCGGTCGATCGGCTCGGCGCCGGTGAACCCGACCACCGAACCGGTCTCGCGGACGTGGTCGATGAGCGCGTCGACGTGGAGGCCGGACGCGTTCAGGATCGCCCCGTACTGGTCGCTGACGGCGGTGACGCGGACGCCGGCCTCGGCGAGGAACCGGGCGGTGTCGGCGCCGACCTTGCCGAAGCCCTGGACGGCCGCGGTCGAACGCGACGGCTCGAACCCCGCGTGGCGCAGGGCGGCGAGCGCGATGTGCGTGACCCCGCGGCTGGTCGCGGAGGCGCGACCCTGCGAGCCGCCGAGCGCGATCGGCTTGCCGGTGACGATGCCGGGCACGGTGTACCCGGAGTTCACCGAGTAGGTGTCCATGATCCAGGCCATGGTGCGCTCGTCGGTGCCGATGTCGGGCGCGGGGATGTCGCGCTCGGGCCCGATGATCGGCAGGATCTCGCTCGTGTACCGGCGCGTCACCCGCTCGAGCTCCGCGGTGGAGTGCGCGCGCGGGTCGATCGCGATGCCGCCCTTCGCGCCGCCGTACGGCACGTCGAGCAGGGCGCACTTCCAGGTCATCCACATGGCGAGCGCGCGCACCTCGTCGAGGTCGACGTTCGGCGCGTACCGCAGGCCGCCCTTGGCGGGGCCGCGCGAGAAGTTGTGCTGCACCCGGTACCCGGTGAAGAGCCGGGTCTCGCCCGTGTCGGTGCGCAGCGGCACGGCGACCGTCAGCTCGCGCCGCGGGGTCGCGAGCAACTGGTGGGTGCCCTCGCCGTAGCCGAGCAGCGCGATGGCCTCGGCGAGCTGCGCGCGGGCGTCCGCGAGCGGGGTCGCGATGGGCGCGGATGCGGCGGCGACGACGTTGTCGACCGTGAGGCTCATGCGGTCTTCAGCCCCTCCGCGACGACGCCGAGGCCCTCGACGAGCAGGTCGTCGCCGATGGTGAGCGGCGGCAGGAAGCGGATGACGTTGCCGTACGTGCCGCAGGTGAGCAGGATCACGCCGTGCTCGTGCGCGTACTTCGCGATGCGGTTCGTGAGCGCAGCGTCGGGGGCGCCGGTCTCGGGGTCGACGAGCTCGATGGCGACCATGGCGCCGCGGCCGCGGACGTCGCCGATGCGCGGGTCGGCGGTGCGCAGGGCGTTGAGGCGGCCGAGCAGCACGGAGCCGATCTCCTTCGCACGGCCGATCAGGCCGTCCTCCTCGTACGCCTCGATCGCGGCGAGCGCCGCGGCGCACGCGAGCGGGTTGCCGCCGTAGGTGCCGCCGAGGCCGCCGGCCATCGCGGAGTCCATGATGTCGGCGCGGCCGGTCACGGCCGACAGCGGCAGGCCGCCGGCGATGCCCTTCGCGGTGACGACGACGTCGGGCACGATGCCCTCGTGGTCGCTCGCGAACCAGGCGCCCGTGCGACTGAAGCCGGTCTGCACCTCGTCGGCGATGAAGACGACGCCGTTGGCGTTCGCCCACTCGACGAGGGCAGGCAGGAAGCCGGCGGCGGGCACGATGAAGCCGCCCTCGCCCTGGATGGGCTCGATGATGATCGCGGCGAGGTTCTCGACGCCGACCTGCTTCTCGATCTGGGTGATCGCGCGGGCCGCGGCCTCGGCGCCCGACAGGCCGCCGTCGCGGAACGGGTACGAGAGGGGCGCACGGTAGACCTCGGGTGCGAACGGGCCGAAGCCGCTCTTGTACGGGATGTTCTTCGCGGTGAGGCCCATGGTGAGGTTCGTGCGGCCGTGGTAGGCGTGGTCGAACGCGACGACGGCCTGCTTCTTCGTGAAGTGGCGGGCGATCTTGACGGCGTTCTCGACGGCTTCGGCGCCCGAGTTGAACAGGGCGGTGCGCTTCTCGTGGTCGCCGGGGGTGAGCGCGTTGAGGCGCTCGGCGACGGCGACGTAGCCCTCGTAGGGCGCGATGGTGAAGCACGTGTGGGTGAAGGCGTTCAGCTGGGCGGTGACGGCCTCGACGACGCGCGGGTTCGAGTTGCCGACGCCGGTGACGGCGATGCCCGAGCCGAGGTCGATCAGCGAGTTGCCGTCGGCGTCGACGACGACGCCCCCGCCGCCCGCGACGATCGAGACGGGCAGCGTGTGTCCGACGCCGGATGCCACGGCCTGCGCCTTGCGGGCGATGAGCTCCTGCGAGCGGGGGCCGGGGATGGCGGTGACGAGGCGGCGCTCCTGCGCGAGCGCGGGTCCGCCGGTTGCTGCGGTGCCGGTGACGGCGGGATCGACGATGGTCATGGCTGCTCCGATGCGGGTGACGACGGTGGCGTGATGGGGTCGATGGTAGGTCGGCCGCCGTCTTCGCCGCTTCGCCCGGATGTCCGGTGTACGGCCGTTCGATCGACATCGCGTACAACCGCCGTCGACGCCGCCGCCCACCGGACCATCGGCGTCCGGTGGGCGGTGACTCGATCACGGGTCAGCGGCGGGACAGCTCCCGCTGCTCCTGCGCCGCGATCGAGCGGGTGTCCGTCGCCGGCGCCTCGGCCGCCGCCACGGCGGCTGCAGCAGCACCCCCGGCCGGTCCCGGCACGGCGGCGACGTCCGCGAGCCGCGAGCGGCGACGCGCCCGGCCGATCGCCCGCAGCGAGACCGCCCATTGCAGGCCGTACCCGATGACGAAGACGAGCAGGGTGAAGATGAGCGCCATCGCCGCGCCCTGGTCGGGCGCGTAGAGCTGCGCCGAACGCGGGTTGATCATCGCGTACATGTACACCGACAGCGGCCGCGTCTCGGGGGTCGCGAGGAACGCGGGCAGCGTGAACTCGTTGGTGCCGAGGATGAACATCTGGATCCACACCGCGAACACGGTCGGCATGAGCAGCGGCGCGACGATGCGCCGGAACCCCTCGAATCGGCTCGCGCCGCTGATCTGGGCGGCCTCCTCCAGTTCCCTGCGGATCTGCAGGGTCGCGCTGTACCCGCTGCGATACGCGATCGACACCCGATAGGAGTAGGCGATGACGAGCGCGGCGATGGTGCCGGCGATCGGGATCACCGGGTTGATCACCAGGAACGTCAGGAACATCGCGAAGCCCGCGATCACCGCGGGGATCGCGACCGATGACGAGGCGAACAGGTCGACCGCCCGAGTCCACGGCGTCGACCGGCTCCGGGCGATGCCGTACGCCAGCACGGTCGCCGCGACGCACGCGATCGTGGCGCTGCCGCCGGCGATCAGGAGGGTGCGGCCCAGCGACGCCCAGAACTCGCCGTCGCCGAGCACCTCGCCGAAGGCCGTGAAGTGCGTCTGCTCGGCGAGCGCGGCGAACGAGAACGCGATCGGGTAGGGCGTGATCGCCGACCACAGCAGCGCGAACAGCGGCAGGATCGCGGTGAGCAGCGTGAACACGAAGACCGCCACGAGCACCGGGATCCGCCAGGCGCCGAGCCGCATCGTCGTCGGCCGGAACCCCTTGCCCGAGATCGACGCGCGGCGTTCGGCATCCCTCGTCGCCCGGAGGTAGATCACGAACGCGATCGTCGTGATCACCAGGAAGATGCAGCCCCACGCGGCGGCGAGCCCGTACTGCGGCAGTTCGCCCGCTCCCGCGCTGATCAGGGTCCACAGCTTCAGCGCGAAGATCGACTTGCCCGACTCCTGGCCGAACAGCAGCGGCACCTCGAGGCTGCCGAGTCCGAGGATGAAGGTCAGCACCGTGACGCCGAGCAGGCCCGGCCAGAGCATCGGCAGCGTGACGCGGCGCAGCGTCTGCGCCCACGACGCACCCGACACCCGCGCCGACTCCTCGAGCGCGCCGTCCATCCCGGTGAGGATCGGCACGATCATCAGGAACGGGAACGTGACGTTCGTCAGCGACTGGATGAAGGTCATCGTGGCGAACGAGAACGGGTCGATCGTGACCCCGGACATGCCGGGGATGAGGTGCAGCAACTGGTTGAGCACGCCCGATTCGGGCGAGAGCATCAGCAGGTAGGCCTGCGCCTTGACGATCGGCGGCACGATGAACGGCACGATCACGAGGATCGAGATCACCCGTCGGAACGGGGCGTTCGTCCGCACGGTCACCCACGCGAGCCCGAACGCCATCAGCAGCGACAGGACGGTCGAGCCGCCGACGAAGACCGCCGTCGAGCCGAGCACGGCCCAGAAGTCCTCGCGCAGGCTCCAGAGCGTCTGGAAGTTCTCGACGCCCCACTGCGCCGACGAGACGCCGAACGGCAGGAACGGACCGCGGAACGCCGTGATCACCTGCACGACCAGCGGGATCCCGAGGAGGAGGACGATCACCGCCCCGGCGACGACCGTCGCGATCGTCATCGTGGACGGGCGCTCGCGCCCGGCCTTCGCGGTCCGTCCTGCCTGGTCCATGCGGTTATCCGTTCAGTGCCGCGTCGGCGGCGTCGGTGATCGCGATCCATTCGTCGCGGGTGTCCTGCGTCTCGATCTCCGCACCGTTCTCGAGGCTGAGCAGGAGGGCGTCGGCGTTCGTCTTCATCAGGCCGGTCGCCTGCTCGAAGACGGAGCTCGGCAGGCCCGGGTACGGCACCTGGGTGGTCGAGAACTGCTCGTCGGTCATGCGCAGCTCGATCCAGTCGGGGTCGTACGCGTTCCACAGCGCCCAGAGCATCGCGCCGGGCACGTTGCCTGCATCGGCGTTCACGCCCGAGAACTGCGCGAACACGCCCGAGTGCTCGAACGGCGTGACCGCCAGGCTCGGGTTCGGGTTGAACAGCGTCTGGTTGAGCGCGATCGGCACGTCGCCGCTCGAGAGCGGCGTGTTCTGGTCCTCGAGCACCTGGAGGGCGCCCGACGACTTCAGCTCGCCGATGAGCTCGACCATCGCGTCCTCGCCCTCGGCCATGCCGTACCCGGAGAACACGATGGGGTTGTAGCTCGCGATCGACGCCTTGCCCTGGTACTCGGGTGCCAGCAGGCCCTCGAGCGAGGCGGGCGCCTGGATGCGGTCGACGTTGACCTGCATGAGCGACCCGTTGACGCTGTCGGGCAGCATCTCGGGCGCGCCGATCTCGAGGAACTCGGCGGGCACGCCGAACGCGGTCCAGTCGACGTCGGCCCAGTACCCCTCGTCGGTCATCGTCGCGGCCGAGACGAGCGAGCCCGAGAGGATGTCGGTGTTGCGCGAGCCGGTGGTCTTCGCGGTGATGACGGCCGACGGCAGGTTGTAGGTCAGCCCCTGCGTCTCGATCTCCAGGTCGGGGTAGCGCGAGTTGAACTGCGCGATCACCTCGGGGGCCAGCTCGTACCAGTCCCAGATCACCAGCCGGCCGCCATCGGTCTCCTTGGCCTGCTCGTACAGCGCGTCCATCTGGCGGTCGATCTCGGGCCAGAAGTCCTCGTAGAAGTTCTCGCAGCGCGTGAACGCGCCGACGGCGACGGCGTCGCAGGTCGCGGCCTCGCCGCCGCCGGCGACCGGTTCGACGGCGTCGGGCACACCGCCGCCCTCGTTGGTGCTGCAGGCGCTCAGCAGCAGCATCCCCGCCGCCGCGATGCCGATGCATCCGCTGCGAACTGATCGTGTGCTCATGGTGGGTGTCCTCTCAGGTGTGGTGCGCTCGGGTGGTGCGTTCGGATCCCTCGGTGTCGCGGTTACGCCGCGAGCACCCGGCACGCGTGGGGGGCGAGTTCGAGGAAGACGGTGCTGCCCGCCTCGGGCGAGTCGAGCGGTGCGCCGCGCGCGATGATGCTGCCGACGGCGGTCTCGCCGTCGAGCACCTCGGCCTCGTACTCGACGATCTCGCCGAGGAACTCGACCCGGGCCACCCTGGCCGGCAGCAGGTTGGGCCGGTCGACCGCGGCGGCGTGCCAGCGCACGCTCTCGGGCCGGAAGGTGACCGTCACGTCGTCGCCCGGGCCGACCTCGCTCGGACAGGGCGTCTCGAGCCGGGAGCCGAACGCCTCGACGAATGCCTCGCCGTCGGAGCCGCGCTCGCGCACGACGCCGGGGATCAGGTTGACGCGGCCGACGAAGTCGGCGACGAAGCGGTCGGCCGGGCGGTAGTAGAGGTCGCGCGGGGCGGCCTCCTGCACGATGCGGCCCTGATGCATCACGGCGACGCGGTCCGACATCGACAGCGCCTCGGACTGGTCGTGCGTGACGTAGAGGGCGGTGATGCCGAGCTGCTGCTGGAGGCTCCGCAGCTCGTTGCGCATCGTGTCGCGCAGCTTCGCGTCGAGGTTCGAGAGCGGTTCGTCCAGCAGCAGCAGCTTCGGCCGGTGCGCGAGCGCCCGGGCCAGGGCGAGCCGCTGCTGCTGGCCGCCCGACAGCGCCGTGGCGGGCCGGTGCGCGTAGCCGTCGAGCTGGACGAGCTCGAGGGCCTCCATCGCGCGCCGGCGGGCCTGCGCCTTCGGCAGCCGGTTCGCCGACACCTGGAGCGGGAACACCGCGTTCGCGAAGACGGTCATGTGCGGCCAGATCGCGTAGTTCTGGAACACCATCCCGACGTCGCGCCGGTCGGGCGAGACGTGCTTCGTGCCGGTGGAGAGCACGGTGTCGTCGAGCGAGATCGTGCCGCCGTTGCTGGTCTCGAGGCCGGCCACGCACCGCAGCGTCGTCGTCTTGCCGCAACCCGACGGCCCGAGCAGCGACGTGAACGTGCCGGGTTCGATCGTGAACGTCACGCCCTTGACGACCGGCACCTGCGCGCCGTCGAGCTCGTAGTGCTTCTCGAGCCCGTCGACGACGAGCCGCCCGCCGCCCGCCGCGTCGGCGCCGCCCCTGCTCATCGGTCGGATGCCTCGGCGGGCAGCCCGACGACGGGTTCGCCGAGCAGCGGGGTGGACACGGCGTAGATGCCATGGTTCGCGAACAGCCAGATGAGGTTGCGGTCCCACTCGACGAAGATCCCGTGCACGGGGGCGGCGAGGTCGTCGTCGTCCTTCAACCCCATCGGCGGCACGAAGTAGGCGCCGACCTTCGGGTCCTCGGGGTCGCGCACGTCGAAGATCTGGAGCCCGGCCGCGTAGAAGGCGTAGGGGACGACGCCGCCGTGCGGCGTGCCGGTGTTCGTGAAGTAGCCCGAGCGCTTCGGCCCGAACGAGCCGCGGCGCTGCGCCCAGTCGGTGAACTTCGCCTCGGCGGGCGGCAGCGGTCGCGGCAGGGTGCGGACGACCCTCGGGTTCGTCGGGTCGCTGACGTCGACCTGGTAGATCTCCTTGGCCGGCTCATAGCAGTCGGTGTTCATCGGGTAGCCCGAGACGTAGACGTATCCGGTCTCCTCGACCTGGGTCGTGTCGACGTTGTCGCCCTCGGTGCCGGCGACGCTGGTCGGCAGCTCGCACCAGCCGACGTGGTGGATGTCGGTCGGGTCCGAGACGTCCAGCACGAAGAAGCCCTGCCCGCCCTGGGCGGCGTAGCCGTACTTCCAGCCCGACTCGACCGAGCGGGGCATGAAGACGCCCATGCGCGAGCCGAACCACGAGGTGCGGTTGTTCCAGCGGTCGTTGTCCGCCAGGTACGGCGAGTCGTCCTCCTCGCCGGCACGCGAGCCGGGCACCCACCACTGCGAGAGCAGCTCCGGCTTGGCCGGGTCGGAGAGGTCGTATGCGGCGTGACCGGCCGTCCAAAGCGTGGTCTTGTACGGCTGGTTGGTGAAGGTGTTGTCGGGCGCCGTCGCGACGAAGAGGTACTTGTCGCCGTAGTAGACGGGCAGGTCCAGGACGCCGTTGCCCTCCTGGATCTCGTCCGGACCGTGGCTCGGGTCGGTCGACATCTCGGTGATGAGGGTCCAGTCGCGCGGGCTCGGGCCGTTCACCTCGAAGACGCGGAAGCCGCGCAGGCCCTCCCACTCCGTGAGCTGTCCCTCGACGGTGTCGTCGATCCACTTGTTCGCGACCCGGCCCTTGAGGAAGTATCGCGGGGTCTCGCTGGCCTGGATGGCGAGGTACGCGCCGCGGGCCTCGTTCCACTGCACGGTCGTCGCGCCGAACTGCGGGCGCGGGTCGTCCCAGCCCCACTGCTCCTCGTCGACGACCTTCAGGTCGCGCGGGTCGGTGATGTCGTAGAGCTTCCAGTGGTTGCCGCCGCCGTAGTGCAGCATGTACCGCACGCCGTCGACGTCGTAGATGCACTGCCACGAGTGGCTCGTGTTGACCACGATCGGGTAGAACGCCTCGGCGGTCGCGTTGAGCGCGTAGGTCTCGGGGTCGCGGTAGTCGAGCTGGCCGGGCCAGTCGACGAACACGTCGCGCGGGACCGACGGCGTGTGCGCCGGGGGCAGGAAGGTGCCGTCGGGCTGCATGCCCCAGGTTCCGGGCTCGGGGTCGGCCGGTTCACCGGCGACCCGTCGGAAATCCTCGGGGCGGTACTTCTTCGCATCGGGCACGTAGGGGGAGCCGGCCATGTCGCCTCCAGAGTCGGCAGAAGGATGGAATCGGTGCGACGCTTCCTCGCGTCGTTTCCATCAGCGTCATCGCCGCGCCCCATGCTGTCCAATATCTATCCGGCTCCGCGCCATGCTCGAACGGGTATATCAACCGATGGTGCGCGGCTCCCGTGCGGTGAACTCGCGCTCGAACTCCGCCAGCCGCGCACCCTCCTCGCGCAGGTGCCCGAGCAGCGCGGCGGCGGCCGCCGACGGCGTGCGATCCTTCGGCATGGTCACCCCCACCGCGCGCCGGATCGAACTCAGCGGCGTCGCGAGGATGCGCAGGTCGCGGTCGTCGACCGCGATGAACATCGGCAGCGCGGCGATCACGTCCGTCGACACCAGGAGGTTGCGCAGCGTCAGCATCGACGTGCACTCGACCCGGTCGGCGGGCAGGGGCAGGCCCTCGTGGAAGAAGACCGCCTCGAGTTCGGCCCGGAGCGCGGTCTGGGCGACCGGGAAGATCCACGGGTAGGCGATCAGGTCGGCCAACGCGGGTGCACGGTGGCCGTCGTGCACCGGATGCCCCTCCCTCGCGACCAGGCGGATCGGTTCGTGGTGCAGGCGCTCCTGCTCGAGCCGGACCGGCACGGTCGGCGAGAGGCGTCCGACGGTGAGGTCGAGGTCGCCGGCGAGCAGCAGTTGCTGCAGCATGTCGGGGGTGCTCTCGCGGACGACCACGGTCAGTCGCGGATGCTCGGCCTTGAGCGCGGCGATCGCCCGGGGCAGCAGCAGGTTGGAGCCCGCGAGATGCGTGCCGACCGTGACCGTGCCGAGCTGACCGGTCTGCATCAGGCGCATCTCCTCGTCGGCGGCGCGCAGCTCGGCGAGCACCGAGCGGGCACGGTCGATGAACGACTGGCCGTAGCGGGTCGGCACGACCCCGCGGGGACGACGCTCGAAGAGCGGCACGCCCAAGAGGTCCTCGACCTCCCGGAGGGCGCGGGTGACGACGGGCTGGGTGATGTGGAGCGATTCCGCGGCGCGGACGAGCGTGCCCTCGTCGGCGATGGCGGTGACGAGGACGAGGTGGCGCACCTTCAGGCGGCCGTCGAGCAGGCGTTCGGAGGACATGCCGGGACTATAGCCGTACGGGCATGGCAGCGCTTCACAAGAGCATTTGTCGGCATCGAACGCGGTTCCTAGCCTGATGGCATGTCATCCCTCACGACGCCGGCATCGACGCCGGCGCCCGCCTCGCCCCAGGCGGCTGCCGCGACGTCCTCGACCCGCGGGACCGCGCGGCAGATCCGCGGCTTCGTCGGCGGCGCGTTCCTCGACGGCATCCGAGCGTTCGACAAGATCGACCCGGTCGACGGCTCGCTCGTCGGCCAGGTGCACGAGGCGGGGCCGCACGAGGTCGACCTCGCGGTCGCCGCGGCGCGGACCGCGGCGGACGGACCGTGGGGTCGCATGACGACCGGCGAACGGGCCGCGATCCTGCGCCGCGTCGCCGACGTCATCGACCGCCGGTTCGACGAGCTCGTCGCCGCCGAGGTGCGCGACACCGGCAAGCCCGAGACGCTCGCCCGCGACCTCGACGTCGCCCGTGCCGCAGCGAACTTCCGCGCCGCCGCCGACACCGTGTCGACCGCCGGCCTCGACTCGTTCCTCACCGAACTGCCCGACGGGCGGCGCGCCCTCAACTACGCGGTCCGCAAGCCCCTCGGCGTCGTCGCCGTCATCGTCCCGTGGAACCTGCCGCTGCTGCTGCTCACGTGGAAGCTGGCGCCCGCGCTCGCCGCAGGCAACAGCGTCGTCGTCAAGCCCTCCGAGCAGACGCCGTCCTCGGCGACGATGCTCGCCGAGATCCTCGCCGAGGCGGGAGTCCCCGACGGCGTCGTCAACGTCGTGCACGGCTTCGGCGCGGGCTCCACCGGCGAGCTGCTGACGAGCCATCCGGGCATCGACGCCGTGACCTTCACCGGCGAGTCGTCCACCGGCTCGGCGATCATGCGCGCGGTCGCCCCGCGGGTCCGACCGGTGTCGTTCGAGCTCGGCGGCAAGAACGCCGCCGTGGTCTTCGCCGACGCCGACCTCGACGCCGCGATCGCGGGCCTCGCCCGGTCGACGTACCTCAACACCGGGCAGGTGTGCCTGTGCACCGAGCGGATCTACGTCGAGCGATCGGTGTTCGACGACGTCGCCGCAGGCCTCACCGAGCAGGCGCGCCGGCTCCGACTCGGCCGCCCCGAGGACCCGGCGACGACGACCGGACCCCTCATCTCGCACGAGCACCGCGAGAAGGTGCGCGCCTACCTCGACCTCGCGGTCGCCGAGGGCGCCACGGTGCTCGCCGGCGGCGGCGTCCCCGACCTCGGCGACGACCTCGCCGGCGGATCGTGGATCGAGCCGACGCTGTGGACCGGGCTCGACCAGACGCACCGCACGGTGCGCGAGGAGGTCTTCGGACCCGTCGCCGCGCTCATCCCGTTCGACACCGAGGCCGAGGCCGTCGCACTCGCCAACGACACCGACTACGGCCTCGCCGCCGTCACCTGGACCCGAGACCTCTCGAAGGGGCACCGCGTCGCCCAGCGCATGCGGGTCGGCATGTCGTGGGTCAACACCTGGTACCTGCGCGACCTCCGCAGCCCCTTCGGCGGAGTCGGGCTCTCGGGCATCGGGCGCGAGGGCGGCCGCCACTCGCTCGACTTCTACACCGAGCCGACGAACGTGTGCGTGCAGCTGTGAGCGCGGCGACGACCACCGAGGGCGGCCGCATCGACGCCGACCGCACGGCCGCGGACCGCGGTGCCGCAGATCGCACGGCCGCGATCCGCGCCGCGCACGACCGCCTCGAGTCCGCGGTGCGCACGCGGATCGCGTGCGCACCGGTGCGCGACCTCATCGGCGAGATCGATGCGGATGCCGCGTACGACGTGCAGACGCTCGGCGTCGTCGCCCGCCTTGCCGAGGGCCGCCGGGTCGCCGGGCGCAAGATCGGGCTGACCTCGGCCGCGGTGCAGGCGCAGTTCGGCGTGCACTCCCCCGACTACGGCGTGCTGTTCGACGACATGGTCGTCGCCGACCGCGAGCCGATCGCCCTCGACGGCCTCATGCAGCCCCGCGTCGAGGCGGAGGTCGCGTTCGTGCTCGGCCGCGACCTCGACGCGCCCGCGGCGAGCGTCGCCGACGTGATCCGTGCGACCGAGTTCGTGCTGCCGGCGATCGAGGTCGTGGACTCGAGGATCGCCGGGTGGGACATCCGCATCACCGACACGATCGCCGACAACGCGTCGAGCGGCGCGGTCGTGCTCGGCACCGTGCCGCGCCGGCTCGACGGCCTCGACCTCGCCGCGGTCGGCATGCGCCTGGACGTCGATGGCGAACCGGTGTCCACCGGGTCGGGCGCGGCCTGCCTCGGCAGCCCGGTCGTCGCCGTCGCCTGGCTGGCCCGAGCGGTCGCCCGGCACGGTCGCCCGCTCCGGGCCGGGGAGATCGTGCTCTCCGGAGCCCTCGGACCGATGGTCGCGGCACTCCCCGGGGTGTTCCGCGCACGACTCGACGGCCTCGGCGAGGTGCACGCCGACTTCGCAGCCACCGCCGGCGGAGCCGGCACCACGACGGGAGCCGCCGCATGACCACGGGAATCGCCATCATCGGCTCGGGCAACATCGGCACCGACCTGCTGATCAAGGTGAAGCGCCTCTCGTCGACGCTGCACGTCGCCGCCATGGCGGGCATCGACCCGGACTCCGACGGCCTCGCGAGGGCCCGCCGGCTCGGCGTCGCGACGACGCACGAGGGCGTCGAGGGCCTCGTGCGCATGCCCGAGTTCGCCGACGTCGCGCTCGTCTTCGACGCGACCTCGGCCGCGGCCCACGTGCACAACGACCGCATCGTGCGGCAGTTCGACCGGATCGTGGTCGACCTCACGCCCGCCGCGATCGGCCCGTACGTGGTGCCCGTCGTGAACCTCGACGACCACGTCGACGCCTCGAACGTCAACCTCGTCACCTGCGGCGGCCAGGCGACCGTGCCCATGGTCGCCGCCGTGTCGCGCGTCGCGCCGGTGGCGTACGCCGAGATCGTCGCGTCGATCGCCTCGCGGTCGGCTGGCCCCGGCACCCGCGCGAACATCGACGAGTTCACGCAGACGACCGCCCGCGCGATCGAGCGGATCGGCGGCGCCGAGCGGGGCAAGGCGATCATCGTGCTCAACCCGGCCGAACCGCCGCTCATCATGCGCGACACCGTGTTCTGCCTCGTCGAGGGCGAACCCGACGAGGCATCCGTACGCCGTTCGGTCGATGCGATGGTGGCCGAGGTGCAGGGCTACGTGGGCGGTTACCGCCTGAAGCAGCAGGTGCAGTTCGAGCCGGTCGACGAACCGTACGTGCCCGCGCTCGACCGTGCGTTCCGCGGCACGCGAGTGTCGATCCTGCTCGAGGTCGCGGGCGCCGGCCACTACCTCCCCGAGTACGCCGGCAACCTCGACATCATGACCTCCGCCGCCCTCCGCACGGCCGAGCGCCTCGTCGCCCGACGTCACGCCGACACCCCGATCGAGGTGCCAGCATGACGGCCGCGGCGCCGCGCGTGTACGTGCAGGACGTCACGCTGCGCGACGGCATGCATGCGATCGGCCACCGGTACACGATCGACCAGGTGCGCGCCATCGCCGCGGCCCTCGAGGCCGCCGGCGTCGACGCCGTCGAGGTTGCGCACGGCGACGGGCTGGGCGGCTCGAGCGTCGCCTACGGGCACGGCGCGAACACCGACGCGGCGTGGATCGAGGCGGCCGCATCAGTCCTCGACCGCGCGCGCCTGACGACGCTCATCCTCCCCGGCATCGGCACGATCGACGACCTCGCCCGGGCCAGGGACCGCGGGGTCCGCAGCGTGCGCGTCGCGACGCACTGCACCGAGGCCGACGTCGCCGCTCAGCACATCGGGTGGGCGCGCGACCACGGCATGGACGTCTCGGGGTTCCTCATGATGAGCCACATGAACGACCCGGCGGCCCTGGCCGCGCAGGCGAAGCTCATGGAGTCGTACGGCGCGAACTGCGTCTACGTGACCGACTCGGGCGGCAGGCTCACCGGCCGCGACGTCGCCGACCGCGTCTCGGCCTACCGCGACGTGCTCGACGCGTCGACCGAGATCGGCATCCACGCGCACGAGAACCTGTCGCTCAGCGTCGCCAACAGCGTCGTCGCGGTCGAGCACGGTGCGAATCGGGTCGACGCGTCGCTCGCCGGGCAGGGCGCGGGAGCCGGCAACACGCCGATCGAGGCGTTCGTCGCCGTGGCCGACCTGCTGGGCTGGCAGCACGCGTGCGACCTGTTCGCGCTGCAGGATGCCGCCGACGACCTCGTCCGGCCGATCCAGCGGCGCCCAGTCCGCGTCGACCGTGAGACGCTCACCCTCGGCTACGCCGGCGTCTACTCGAGCTTCCTCCTGCACGCCGAACGGGCCGCCGAGCGGCACGGGCTCGACGCGCGCGACATCCTCGTCGAGGTCGGCCGCCGTCGCATGGTCGGCGGCCAGGAGGACCTCATCGTCGACGTGGCGCTCGACCTCGCCGGCGCCCGCGACGACGCCCTCGCCGACGCCCGCGACGACGCCGGGCCGGACATCGGGCCGGACACCGGGTCCGAAGCCGCTGACGACACCTCGAACGACGGAGCTGCGGCATGAGCGCCGTCGCGCTGCACGCGCTCGCCCTCGACGACGCGCAGCGTCGAGCGAACGCGATCCGCCAGCTCTCGCACGGCGGAGCGCTCCACCTCGAGGACGCGTACGCGACCCAGCATGCGCTCGTCGCGCGGCGCGTCGGCCGTGGCGAGCGCGTGATCGGCGCGAAACTCGGCTTCACCAGTCGCGCGAAGGCGCAGCAGATGGGGGTCGACGACGTCATCATCGGCACGCTCACCGACGCGATGCGCCTCGACGACGGCGGATGCCTCGACCTCGCGGTCGCCATCCACCCGCGGGTCGAGCCCGAGGTGGCCTACCTGCTGGGCGCCGACCTCGCGGGTGGCGACGCCGACGACCGCGGCGCCGACGACGGCCCCGTGTCGGATCCATTCGCCGTGATCGCCGCCGTCGCGCCCGCGATCGAGGTCATCGACTCGCGCTACCGCGACTTCGCGTTCGACCTCGGCGACGTCGTCGCCGACAACGCGTCATCCGCCGCCTTCGCCGTCGGCACCTGGCGGGACCCGCGCGAGGTGGGCGCGCTCGACAACCGCGCCGTCCGCCTCGAGGTCGACGGCCGCGTCGTCCAGACCGGGTCGACGGGGGCGATCCTCGGCGACCCGGGCCGCGCGCTCGCCGCCGCCCTCCGACTCGCCCGCGCGCACGGCTTCGCACTGCCCGCCGGCTCGGTGCTGCTCGCAGGCGCCGCGACCGCGGCCGTACCGTTCCCCCGTGCCGGGCTGGTCGAGGCGCACGTCGCCGGGCTCGGGTCGGTCTCGATCCGGGCGGCGCGCGAGGAGGGCGCGCGATGAGCGGCGGCGACGGCATCCTCGTCGCCGGCAAGGCGACCCCGCGCGGACGGTTCCCGCACGTGCGCGTCTCGGGCGACCTCGTCTTCGTGTCCGGCACGTCGAGCCGGCGTCCCGACAACACCATCGAGGGCGCCGAGGTCGACGAGTTCGGCACGACCCGCCTCGACATCGCCGTGCAGACGCGAGCCGTGATCGCGAACATCCGCGACGTGCTGGCCGCCGCGGGCTGCGAGCTGCGCGACGTCGTGCAGGCGACCGCGTTCCTCGTCGACATGAACGACTTCGCCGGGTACAACGACGTCTGGGCCGAGCACTTCGACGAGCACGGCCCCGCCCGCACCACCGTCGCCGTGCACGCCCTGCCGCATCCGCACCTGCGCATCGAGATCCAGGCCGTCGCGCGCCGGCCCGAACGACCCATCGAATCCACCACCGCATCCGAGGAGGAGCAATGAGCACCATCCCACCCGTCATCGACTTCGCCAAGTGGATCGAGGAGCACGAGCACCTGCTCAAGCCCCCGGTGAACAACAAGCAGGCGTGGGAGCCGATCGGCGATTTCATCGTGCAGGTCGTCGGCGGCCCCAACCAGCGCACGGACTTCCACTTCGACCCGTACGAGGAGTGGTTCTACCAGTACCGCGGCAACATGCACGTGAACATCCAGACGCCCGACGGGCTGCAGCGCATCGACATCCGCGAGGGCGAGATGTGGCTGCTGCCCGGCAACGTGTTCCATTCGCCGCAGCGCCCCGAGGCCGGCTCGATCGGCATCGTCATCGAGCGCATCCGCGAGGAGGGCACGCTCGAGAAGTTCGCCTGGTTCTGCCCGGAGTGCAACACGAAGGTGCACGAGGTCGAACTCCAGGTACGCGACATCGTCGAGGACCTGCCGCCCGTGTTCCGCGAGTTCTACGAGAGCGAGGAGGGCCGCACCTGCCCGAACTGCGGCGCCGTCCACCCCGGCAAGGGCTGACCTCGTTGGGGACGATCGACATCCACACGCACTACGTGCCGAGCGCCTGGCCCGACCTGTCCACGCAGGTCGGGCACGGCGTCTGGCCGTCGCTGCGGGTGGATTCGGAACGCGACGCGATGATCCTGCTCGGCGATGCCGAGTTCCGCCGGATCGGGCCCGACTGCTGGGACGCCGGCACGCGGCTGGCCGACATGGACGCCGACGGCATCGACGTCCAGGTGGTCTCGCCGACGCCGGTCTTCTTCGCCTACGACAAGGCCGGCGACCAGGCGGTGAAGGTCGCGCGCATCTTCAACGACCTCGCCCTGGAGATCTGCGAACCGGCGCCGGGCCGCCTGCTCCCGTTCGCCCAGGTGCCGTTGCAGGACCCGGATGCCGCGTGCGCCGAGGCCGACCGGGCCGTCGCGGCCGGGCACCACGGCGTCGAGATCGGCAACCACCTCGGCGACCGCGACCTCGACGACGAGGGCGTCGTCGTCTTCCTCCAGCACTGCGCGGCGCAGGGCATCCCCGTGTTCGTGCACCCGTGGGACATGGCGGAGTCTCCCCGACTGAACCGCTGGATGGCCCGCTGGCTGACCGGCATGCCCGCCGAGACGCACCTGTCGATCATCGCGATGATCCTCGGGGGCGTGTTCGACCGGGTGTCGCCGGACCTGCGCATCGCGTTCGCGCACGGCGGCGGATCGTTCGCGTTCTGGCTGGGCCGCTTCGAGAACGCCTGGCACCAGCGCCCCGACCTCATCGGCGTGAGCGAGCGCCCGCCGTCGGCGTACCTGGACCGGTTCAGCGTGGACTCGGTCGTGTTCGACCCGACCGCGCTGCGGGTGCTGGTCGACACGCTCGGCGCCGAGCAGGTCATGGTCGGCAGCGACTACCCGTACCCGCTGGGCGAACGGCCGGTCGCCCGCGTCGTGGAGCGCGCCGACTTCCTCGACGACGCCCAGCGCGCCGCGATCCTGCACGGCAACGCCCGCCGCTTCCTCGGGCGCTGAACCCCGCACGGCACGACCGCACCCCGAACCCCCACGACCCCACCCCGGAGGACCGCATGACGCTCGCGACATCCGCCCGATCGATCGACCGCGCGACCTGCGAGGCGCTCGATGCCGCCGACCCGCTCGCCCGGTTCCGCGACCGGTTCGCGTTGCCCGACGGCGTCGTCTACCTCGACGGCAACTCGCTCGGCGCGCTCCCGGCCTCGACGCCGGCGCACGTCGCGCGGGTGATCGCCGAGGAGTGGGGCGTCGGCCTCATCCGGAGCTGGAACGACGCCGGCTGGTTCGACAAGCCGCGCGCACTCGGCGACCGGATCGCCCCGCTCATCGGTGCGGCGCCCGGCGAGGTCGTGCTGGGCGACTCCACCTCGGCGAGCCTGTTCCAGGTGGCGGTCGCGGCGGCGCGCCTGCGCCCCGGGCGTCGGGTCATCGTCTCGGAAGCGGGGAACTTCCCGACCGACCTGTACGTGCTCGAGGCCGTGCAGGAACTGCTCGGTGAGGGTGCGCCCCTCGAGCGCCGACTCATCTCCGACGCCGGGCCGACGCTCGACGACGTGCTCGACGACGACGTCGCGGTCGTCGTGCTGACCCAGGTGGACTACCGGACCGGCCGCATGCTCGACCTCGCCGACGTGACCCGGCGCGTGCACGAGGCTGGCGCGCTGATGGTGTGGGACCTCTGCCACAGCGTCGGCGCGGTGCCGGTGGACCTCAACGCGGCCGACGCCGACTTCGCGATCGGCTGCACGTACAAGTACCTCAACGGCGGCCCCGGTTCCCCGTCGTTCATCTGGGCGGCCGAGCGGCACCACGACGCCGCTCGCCCCGCGATCACCGGATGGCACGGGCACGCGCGCCCGTTCGAGTTCGGCATCGGGTACGAGCCGGCCGACGGGATCACGCGGTTCCGCGTCGGCACGCCGCAACTGCTGGCGCTCGCGGGCCTGGAATCGAGCCTCGACCTCTGGGACGAGGTCGACCTCGCCGAGCTCCGCGAGAAGAGCCTGCGGCTGACCGAGCTGTTCATCTCGCTGGTCGACGCCCGACTCGCCCGGTGGAACGTGGAGGTGGTCACGCCCCGCACGTCCGCCCGACGGGGCAGTCAGGTCGCGCTCCGCGCCGAGCACGGGTATCCCGTGATGCAGGCGCTGATCGCGCGCGGCGTCATCGGCGACTTCCGGGCGCCCGACCTCATGCGGTTCGGCTTCGCGCCCCTGTACGTCTCGCACGCCGACGTGTGGGACGCGGTCGACGTGCTCGAGCACGTGCTCGCGACCGAGGCGTGGCGCGACCCCGGGTACGCCCGCCGCGGCGCCGTCACCTGAGGAGCCGCCGGCCTCGTGGCCCGCTCCCTTCCAGCGCCGGACTGTACACTCTGGCCTGAATGTTCGACACGGCGTACACCACGCCGAGGGATGCCCCGGCCGAACCGTCCCGGACGGCGCGGCCGCCCGACGATCGAGGAGCCCAGTGCAGCCGACGGTGCAGATCCTGCTCGACCGACCCGAGCTCGGGCTCCGCCTGCTCACCCCGGTCGACGCGCTCGCGCCGGCCGCGCTCGACGCACCCGTCGCGTGGGCGCACAGCTCCGACCTCGCCGACCCCACCCCGTTCCTCGACGCCGAGCACGTCCTGCTCACGACCGGCACCCAGTTCGGCGCCGACGCGGGCGCCGACGACCCGGCCGGCTTCGACGCCTACGTCGCGCGCCTGCACGACGCCGGCGTCGCCGCGCTCGGCTTCGGCACCGAGGTCATCCGCGACGGCACCCCGGCCCTGCTGATCGAGGCGTGCGCGAAGCACGGGCTGCCGTTGTTCGAGGTGCCGTACCGCGTGCCGTTCATCCGCGTGGTCCGCACCGTCGCCGACCTGAACGCGGCCGACGCGAACGCGAGGCAGGCGTGGGCGATGCAGGCGCAGCGCGCGATCTCGCTCGCCGCGCTCCGGCCCGACGGGCTCGGCGCCACGATCGCCGAGCTCTCGAACCGACTCGGCGCGTGGGTCGGACTGATCGACGCCGCCGGCACGCTGGATCGCGAGGCGCCCGCCGGTGGCATGGGCCAGCCGTGGCTCGGCGAGATCGTCGGCGAGGCGCGCAGCGTGCTCCGCCGCGGCCAGCGCGCGAGCCGCGTGCTCGACGCCGGGGCATCCGTCGGCGATCCGCGGCGCGTGACGCTGCAGACGCTCGGCGCCGGCGGCGCCCTGCGCGGCGTCCTCGCGATCGGCGACTCGCCGCAGCTCGACTCCGCCGGCCGGGAGGTCGTGACCGCGGTCATCGCCCTCGCCGGGCTCGCGCTCGAGCAGAACCGCGACCTCGATCGCGCGCGCGGGCACCTGCGGTCGGGCCTGCTGCGCTCGATCCTCGCCGGCGAGGTCGAACTCGCGGCCGAGGTCGCCGACGAGATGTGGGGCGCCCTCCCACGCACGCCGCTACGCGTCGCGGTCGTCGACGCACGACCCGAGCACACCGACCGCCTCACGGAGTACCTCGAGCTCCGCGTCGACGAGCGCGACGGCCGCCTCTTCTTCGGACGTGCCGGGGACCGCGTCGTGGTGCTCCTCGAGCAGTCGGATGCCGCCCTCGCGGACGAGGTCGCCGAGGAGTTCGAGGCCGCCGTCGGCATCTCCGATCCGATCCCGTCGATGCAGCAGGCCGCGGCCGCGCACGAGCAGGCGCTCCGCGCCGTCGAGCGCGCCCGCGAGCAGGGCGCCGTCGTCGTGGCGTTCGAGGAGATCAGCCGGCAGGGCGTCCTGGCCTTCCTCGCGCGAACGGATGCCCGGGCCGTCGCGCAGGCGACCCTCGCGCCGCTGACCGAGCACGATGCCTCGAACGGCACCGCGCTCGTCGAAACGGTGCGCGTCTGGCTCGAGCACGGCGGGCAGTTCGACGCGACGGCGGGGCGGCTGGGCCTCCACCGCCACACCGTGCGCAGCCGGATCGCGCAGGCCGAACGCCTGCTCGGCCGCGACCTCTCCGGCTTCCACGCGCGTGCCGACCTCTGGGCGGCGCTGCTGGCCGTCGAGGCCTGACCCCGCGCCCCGGCGGCTGCGCTTCCGACGCGCGGAGCCCCGGCGTACGCTGGATCGACAGGGGGAAGGGGGCGGCCATGCACGCGGTCATCGGCGATCGACTGGTCATCCACGGCAAGCACGTCGGCGAGGCGGAACGTCACGGGGAGGTGCTCGAGGTGCGCGGCGCCGAGGGCAGCCCGCCCTACCTGGTGCGCTACGACGACGGCCACGAAGGGCTGCTGTACCCCGGCGGGGACTGCGAGATCGAACACGCGACGTCTTCGAGCTGAGTTCACGCGTCGACTCGTCTCGACCGGCGGGCACGTCATGGGGAGTCCACCCCATCGACACCGCGCCGACGGCTCCGTACCGTTGGCCGCAGCACCGCCCGCCGAAGGGATCCGAGATGACCACAGGTACGGCCTCCGTCGAAGCGACCTCGCTGGCGGAGCGCATCGATCGGCTCGAGCGACTGGCGATCGGATGGATCGTGGCACTCAGCACGATCTGCATCGGCCTCGGGCTGATCCTGCCGACCGGCACCGACCGGTCCGACGAGCGGTCGTGGAGCCTCCTGGGACTGCTCGTCGAGTTCGGCCCGGCGGTCTCGAGCGGGGACGACGACGGCGTCCTCCTCGGCGTGGCCCTGATCGTCGGGGTCATCGTGATCGCGTCGACGGCGTTCTTCGGCCTCATCATCGCGGGCCGCAGGCCTTCCCCCCGAGCCGCGACCGTGTTCCGTGCCGGCGCGGGTGCCTCGGCCGCCATGTGCCTCGGGCTGTGGATGATCGCGGGGTTCGCGACGTCGAACGGATCGACGCTCGAGGCGGGCATGCCCGTCCTGACCGTCGGTGTCCTGCTCCTGCTCGTCTACGCCTTCGCTCCGCTCTACGTGCAGATCTGGAAGCGATGACCGCCGAGCCGGACGAGCGGCCGCAACGGCGGCTCGGATTCAGGGTCGGTGCCGCTGAGTTCGGCATCGGCGCGGTGATCGGCGCCATCGCACCGTTCCTCGGCTACCAGGCCGCGACTGCGCTCCTTCCGAGTGTCACCGACCTCGGATTGATCCTGATCGCCATCGCGCCGACCGCGCTCCTGCTCGTCAGCGCGGTCGTGCCGGCCTGGCGGGGCCGCGCCATCGCCATCGCCATCGGCTGCGCCTGCGGCACGATCGTGACGCTCGCCATCGTGCTCGGCGGGATCAGCGCGATCGCCTGGCTGCTCTCCGATCCGGCCGGCGCACCGCAGGGCTGATCGGATCGACCGAGGTTGCGCCGGTCCCTCCCACCATCGGCCGATCCGGGGTTGGATGGGAGCACGGTCCCGAACGGGCCGATCACCTGAAGGGGTACCACCATGACCGCATGGAACGAGTCCGACCTGGTAGCACTGGGCGACGCCGACGAGGTCCACGTCGCATCGCGACGACGCGACGGCGATCTCAGCAAGCACATCACGATCTGGGGTGTGAGGGTCGGCGACCACTTCTACGTGCGATCGGCGTACGGGCCTGACAACGGCTGGTTCCGTCGCGCGCTCGCGGCGGGCCGCGGCGGCATCCGCGGTGGTGGATCCGACGTCGACGTGACCTTCACGCACGTCAACTCGGCCGACCCGATCAACGCCGACCTCGACGCCGTGTACCGGGAGAAGTACGGGCGCTACGCCAAGAACATCGTGGACACCGTGGTCGGGCCCGAGGCCGCCGAGGTCACGTTCCGGCTCGACCCGGAGGGGTGACCGGGCACCGGGCGGCATCCGACACCCCCTCTCCGCGTTACGGTGGAACCCATGTTCCACAGCTACGCGGCGATCGGCGACAGCTTCACCGAGGGGGTCGGCGACGAACTGCCCGACGGCAGCGTGCGCGGCTGGGCCGACTTCGTCGCGACCGGCCTCGCCGCCGCCGCGCACGAACCCGTCGGCTACGCGAACTTCGCGATCCGCGGCCGCAAGCTCGGCCCCATCATCGAGGAGCAGCTCGAGGCGGCGATCGCGCTGCGACCCGAGGTGATCAGCTTCAACGGCGGCGGCAACGACATGCTCCGCCCGCGGATGCCCGAGGAACTGGTCGCCGGGCGGTTCCGGCAGGCTGTGCACCGCATCCGCGACGAGGGCATCCACGTGCTCATGCTCTCCGGCGCCAACCCGACCGACCACCTTCCCCTGGGCCGCGTGTTCGACGCGCGCGGGGCGCGACTCACGGCGGCGCTGGTCGACCTCGCCGAGCTCGACGGCGTCACGTTCGTCGACAACTTCAACGACCGCGGGCTGCGCGACATCCGCTACTGGTCACCTGACAAGCTGCACCTGAACTCGTTGGGCCACGCCCGCGTCGCGAGCAACGTGCTCACCGCGATCGGCGTGCCGGTGCCCCCCGAGTGGGGCGTGGAGGAGGTCGCGTCGGCGCCCGCCGGGCCGCGCAGCCGCAACACCGCGGCCTACTACCGCGAGTTCGTGCTGCCGTGGATCGGCCGCCGACTCACCGGCCGGTCGTCGGGCGACGGCCGCACGGCCAAGCGACCCACGTTGGAGCCCGTCACCCGGTGACGACGCCCCGTCAGCCGGTGACGACGTCCGCGACGAAGGCGCGCGTGCGCTGGGCGACGCCCTCGATGCGCTCGATCTCGCGCACGGTCGGCACGACCTCCGACGGGGCCGGCGGCCGCCCGAGCCGCACGGTCTCCTGACAGGCGAGATCGCTGCAGATGTAGGTGCCGACGCTGTCGCCGCGCTCGCCCGCGGCGCCTGCGCGTCGCGCCGAGAACAACAGCACCTGGTCGCCGGGCTGCTGGGTGTGGCAGAGGCTGCAGATCGCGGCACGGTGGTGCGAGCCGGTGCGGTCGGCCGCACGGAGGACGATGCCGACCGGTTCGCCGTCGATCTCCGTCACGAGGTATCCGCGCGACGGGATCCTGGGATCGCGCCAGCCGAACGCGTCGAGGTGGGCCCACTCGGTCACGAAGAATCCCACGGGCAGCGAGACCTGTTCGAGTTCGGCGTCGTGCGCGTTCGCGAACACGGAACGCACCTCGCTCTCGGCCAGTGCCTGCATGCCTCCCCTTCCGACCCGTCCAGTGTAGGCACGGGGTCCGACCTCCGATCCTGCTACCGCTGGTCGGAGGTCCATTCGCCGAAGGTCCGGCCGTCACCGCCGTCGAGCGTGGGCACCCAGACGCGTTCGCGCCCTCCCGTGTCGACGGAGCCGCCGACGACCGACCACTCGATGCCCGTCGAGTCCGGCCCCCATCGCAGCTCGACGCCTTCACCGGGCAGCAGGCCGGCCGGGCGCGCGCTGCCGCTGACGTCGTCGTAGGTCAGCAGGCGCGTGATGCCGTGCCTGGCGAAGATCCGCTCGTCGACGCAGGTGCCGCCCCAGCCCGCCCAGTTGAGCCGCTGGACGATGAGGCAGACGTCGCCGCGCTCGAGGAACACCCAGGCGTCGTGCCCGAAGACGCGCCCGACGTGGCGGAGGGTCGTGGCGCGCCGGCCGAGCTGCACCTCGTACCCGCGCAGCGCGGTGTCGGCCGTGGTCTGCGGGCGCTCGAACACCGCCATCCCGCGCGGCGGCCCGCCGCCCCGGATCACCCCGGCGACGATCGCGCCCGCCGCGATCACGACCGCCGCCGCGATCGCCCATCCGATCAGGCGACGACGGCGCCGCTGCCCGACGACGGGCTCGGCGACGGGCTCGGCGACCGACCCGATCACCGGCGTCCGCGTCGGCGGTTCGGGGCCGATCCGTCCGTCGCCCCGCTCGCACGCCCGGGCGATCCGTCGCTCGAGCGCCGCGAGATCGCTCGCCGCAGACGAGTCGTATCCGCCGGGAGTTCCGTAGACGACTCGACGAAGGGCATCGGCCCTCACCTCGAGCTCTCCGACGTCGGCGTCGGATTCCGCGTCCGCCTCGGCGGCGCCGCGCACCGGTGATCCGCCCACTGGATCCATGCCGACCAGTGTGGACCGATCCGCCGTCGCGCGGTCGTCCGACGGGACGAGCGGCTCCGCTACGCCGACGACGCGGTGGCGGCCGGCCGGTCCCGGTCGGCGGCATCCTCGGGCGTCGCCCGTCCGCGGATCAGGAACCCGAAGCCGAGGGCGACGAAGAACATGAGCACGCCGTAGACGGCGGCGGGCAGGCTCATCTCGGTGCTGCCGACGACGGTCTGGGCGATCACGATCGCGAGCGTCGCGTTGTGGATGCCGATCTCGAACGAGCTGGCGATCGACTGGCGGCGGTCGACCCGCAGCAGGCGCGGCGCCACGTAGCCGACCGTCAGGCTGATGATGCAGAAGACCACCGTGATGAGCGCAAGGCTGCCGACGTTCGCGAGCAGCAGTTCGAGGTTCGACACGATCGCGCCCGCGATCACCACGACGAGGATCACGACCGAGGCGATGCGCACCGGCCGGTCCATGCGGTCGGCGAACGTCGGCTTCCACCAGCGCACCAGCATGCCGAGCGCCACCGGCAGTAGCACGATCGCGAACACCTCGAGCGTCTTCGCGAACTGGATGCCGAGCGACTCGTCGCCGGGCAGGAAGTAGGCGATCGCGAGGTTCGTGATGAGCGGCAGGGTGAACACCGCGAGCACCGAGTTGATCGCGGTGAGCGAGATGTTCAGCGCGACGTCGCCGCGGAAGAGGTGGCTGTAGAGGTTCGCGGTCGTGCCGCCGGGCGATGCCGCCAGCAGCAGCATGCCGACCGCGAGCACGGGCGGCAGGGCGAACAGCTCGACCAGCAGGAAGCAGATCGCGGGCAGCACGAGGATCTGGCACAGCAGGGCGATGATCACCGCCTTCGGATGCCTCGCCACGCGCGCGAAGTCGCCGAGGGTGAGTGAGAGCCCCAGGCCGAACATGATGATGCCGAGGGCGACGGGGAGTCCAATGGTGGTCAACGCTGATCCCATCCGATCAGTGTGATGGACGGTGGGCCCGCGACGGAATCCCCAGTTCTGGTGGATCCGCGCGTCAGCCCGCGCGGTCAGCCCGCGCGGAAGATCTGCGGCTTCGGGCGGTCGTCGGCGACGGGCTTCCAGCCGTCGCCGGTGCGCTGGTACGTCGAGGTCGGGCCGTCGGCGACGATGGACGACAGCGCGGCGACGAACCGGTCGACGTCGTCGGACGAGCTGCCCAGTCCGAGGCTCGCCCGCAGCCCGTTGGCGCGGGTCGCGACCCGGTCGAAGAACGGGTGGGCGCAGAACCGGCCCGCGCGCACCGAGACGCCGTGCTCGGCCGACAGCGCCGCGGCGACCAGGCCGACCGAGCCGCGTTCGAGCTGGACGGTGACGATGCCGACGCGGCCCGGGGCATCCGTGAACCCGTGGATGACGCGGACGCCGTCGATCGAGGCGGCACCGCGTTCGAGGCGCTCGGTGAGCGCGGCCTCGTGCGCGACGCGGGCGTCCGGACCGAGGCGCTCGAGCTCCTGCAGGGCCGCTGCGAACGACACGATGCCGAGCACGTTCGGCGTTCCGGCCTCGTGGCGTTCGGGCGACGGATGCCACGCCACGCGCTCGAGCTCGACATTGGAGACGGCGCCGCCGCCGGAGAGGTAGGCGGGCGCGACGTCGAGCCAGTCGGCACGGCCGATCAGTGCCCCTGCGCCGTACGGCGCGTAGGTCTTGTGCCCCGAGCAGACGAGGTAGTCGGCGTCGAGTTCGCCCAGGTCGACCGCGCGGTGCGGCAGCAACTGGGCGGCGTCGACCGCGATCCGGGCACCGTACGCGTGCGCGAGCGCCGCGAACCGCGCGACCGGCAGGAGTTCGCCCGTGACGTTCGACGCGCCGGTCACGGCGACGAGCGCGGCGGGCTTCGACGCGAGTTCGACGGCGAGCCGCTCGAGGGTCTCCTCGATGGTGTCGGCGGCGACGACGAGCCGGCGACTGCGCCACGGCAGCAGGTTGGCGTGGTGCTCGATGTCGAGCACCACGACGTCGCCGGGCACCGCGGTCGCGAGCAGGTTGAGCGCGTCGGTCGTGTTGCGGGTGAACACGACGACGTCGCGGTCGCGGGCGCCGACGTGCCGGGAGACGACCGCGCGGGCGTCCTCGACGAGTTCGGTCACGACCTCGCTCGGGAATCCCGTTCCACGGTGCACGCTCGAGTACCAGGGAAGCAGGTCGCCGACGGTGCGGGCGACGGTCGCCAGCGCGGGTGCGGATGCCGCGAGGTCGAGGTTCGTGTGGGCGACGCGGCCGCCGCCGAGCACGGGCACCTCGAGGCCCGCGTCGGCGAGCAGGGCGAGGGGGCGCATGGTCTCGCGGGCGGTGCTCGGTGCGGCGACGGCGATCGACACGGCTCCCCCTCGACGAGGACGGGCGCGCCGGCGGCGCGCGAATGGGTCGAGGCTACGAGCGCCCTGAGCGCCCCTCAAGGGCGGGCCGACGCGAGCCGTCACGGTGCGACATACGACGCAACATGCCGCCCGGCACGGATCGGCGACCGCTCCAACCGGCCGTGACCCCGGCCGTGACCCCGGCCCGGGCTCGCGGCCCGGGCTCGCGGCTTCCGGCTCACCGCGGCGCCGCGACGCGCACCGCGACGGATTCGCGCACGTGCACGTTGGCCGGCCGCTCGAGCCCGAGGTGGTCGCGCAGCGTGGTGCCCTCGTACTCGGTCGGGAAGACGCCGATCCGCTGCAGCTCGGGCACGACGCCGAGCGCGAACGCCTCGAACTGCGCCGGTTGCGTCGCCGAGAGCACGTTGAACCCGTCGACCGCCTCGGCCTCGGCCCAGGCCGCGAACTCGGCCGCGATCTCGGTCGCGGTGCCGACGATCATCGAGGCCTGCACCGTCGCGGTGACGACGAGGTGCCGCAGCGTCGGCGGGTCGTCCGCGCCGACGCGCCGCCCAGTGCGCTCGCCCGCGATCTCGGTGAGCTGCTGGCCGAACTCGGTGAACGCGGCACGCAGCCCGGGCGTGACGACGTCGTCGGGCGTGTACCCGGTCAGGTCGACGCCGAGCAGCGTCGCGAGGTGTGCGACCGAGCGCTGCGGCGGGAACCCCGCCGGCGGCCCGTCGCGGAAGTCCTCGGCGACCCGCACGAGCCGGGCGAGCTCGTCCGCGATCCGCTGGGCGTGCTCGCGCGTCTCGCCGACGATCGGCAGCACGGGGGCGACGACCCGGAGCGTGCGGTCGTCCCGGCCCGACTCGAACGCGAGCGCACGGAGCTCCTCGCGCAGGTCGGAGGCCTGCCGGATGTCGGAGACCGCGACGAGCGCGAGGTCCGCGCTGCGCGCGGCCAGCAGCCGCGACCGCGGCGAGGTGCCCGCGTGCACGAGCGGCAGGTGTCCCTGCACGGGCCGCGCGACGTTGAGAGGGCCGGCGACGCTCAGGTGCTCGCCGTGGAAGTCGGTCGCGTGCAGCTTCGACACGTCGAGGTACGCGCCCGATGCGGCATCCGCGATGATCGCGTCGTCCTCGAAGGAGTCCCAGAGCCGGCGCAGCACGGTCTCGAACTCGTCGGCCCGGTCGTACCGCGCGTCGTTCGCCGCCTGCTCGTCGGCGCCGTGGTTCGCCGCGGCGCGCGGTTCGGTGCCGGTCACGAGGTTGAGCCCCGCGCGGCCGCCCGAGAGCAGGTCGATCGACGCGGTCGTCCGCGCGAGCGTGTACGGGTCGGAGTAGGTCGTGTTCGCCGTGGCGATGAGGCCGATGCGACTGGTGATGCCCGCGAGGTACGTGACCGCCGACAACGGGTCGATGCGTGCGACGAGGTACGGGTCGCGGTGCTCGAGGTCGGGTCCGGTCGCCAGCCAGTCGCCGAAGAAGAGGTAGTCGAGCCGGGCGGCCTCCGCGATCTCGGCGGTGCGGCGCAGCACGGCGGCGTCGCCCGCGGGGTCGCGATGCGCGCCCGGGTACCGCCAGCCCGACGGATAGGCGCCGACCGTGCGCACCATCGCCCCGAGGATGAGCCGGGTCATCGTGGCTCCCTTCGTCGTGATCCGGGCGTCTGGCTCACCATGTCGACACGTACTCCGACATCGACCGCGACGAGTTCAGCACCACGGGCAGGCCGCGGCTCACGGCCTGGTCGATGCGCTCGTGGAGCGACGACGAGGTGATGCGGTAGTCGGCGAAGTCGGGGTCGCTCGCGTAGACGCCGATCGGCAGGGTGAGCGCCTGGAAGAACGAGAAGAGCGGCCGGAACTGGTGCTCGATGATGAGGGCGTGGCGGTCGCTGCCGCCGGTCGCGGCGAGCAGCACCGGCTTGTCGATGAGCGAGTACTGCCCGACGAAGTCGAACACGTGCTTGAACAGGCCCGTGAAGCTCGCCCGGTACACCGGGCTCGCGACGATGAGCAGGCTCGCCTGCTCGATCGCACGGATCGCGTCGTCCGCGGCCGGGCTGAGCTCGTCGCGGGTGAGCGCGCCCGAGAACTCCCGGCCGACCTCCGACAGTTCGATGAGGTGCGATTCGACCTCGAGGTCGGGTCCGCCGACCCGCGCGACGGCATCGGCGAACCGGTCGAGGATCTCCCGGCTGAGCACGGTGGTCTTCGAGGGCGCGTGCAGGCTGCCCGAGACGGCGACGAGTGAGAGGTTCGGCATGGGGCGACGGTAGGCCTGCGCGCCGCGCCCGATCCACCCCTCACGTCGCCCGCGGTAAGACGGTGCAACAGGCCGTCGCATTGCGCCGCCGGGCGACACACCGGCGCGCCGTCGGGGTCCCGTCGGACGACGCGCCCGCCGAGAACCCGCCGACAAGTCGCCGCGTGACGACGTCGGAGGCGGCGCGTAACCTGCCCGCATGACCTCGGGGTGCGGCATCCGCTCGGCCGACGGCACCGCGTGCGACGCACCGACCGTGCCGGAGTCGCCCGTGCCGCTGTGCCTGGCGCATCTGCTCGCGGCCCACGACTGGGTCGAGGGCGAACTCGGTGCGGTCGACCTGCTCGCGCCGCCGTGCGCGGCGTGCGGGCATCCGGTCGGGCGGCGATACCCGTCGGGCGTCGTCTGCGAGCGCTGCGACTGGCGCGTCGGCGACGTTCCCGACGCCGAGTTCCGGGATGCCTCGGTCGACGTCGTCTACTACGTGCGCTGGCGCGACCGGGTGAAGATCGGCACCAGCGCGTCACCGCGCCGCCGACTCGCGGTGCTGCCCGTCGAGGAGGTGCTCGCCTTCGAGCCCGGTGATCGCATCGTCGAGCGTCGCCGGCACGAGCAGTTCGCCGAGCACCGATTCGCCGGCACCGAGTGGTTCGCGATGCACGACGCGCTCGCCGGGCACATCGCCGACCTCACTATCGGCGTCGACGACCCGTGGGTGCTCGTCGACCGCTGGACCTCGCACGCGCTCGCGGCCCGGGCGTAGGGTGGGCGGCGTGAGCGCGACGGAGTCCGCGGAACTGCTCGAGGTGAACGGCCGCGAGGTGCGCATCAGCCACCCCGACAAGGTCGTCTTCCCCGAGCCCGGCCTCACCAAGCTCGACCTCGTGCGGTACTACGTGTCGGTCGCCGAGGGCGCGCTTCGCGGCGCCGCCGGACGGCCGATGGTGCTCAAGCGCTTCGTAAAGGGCATCGACCACGAGGCCTTCTTCCAGAAGCGCGCACCCGACAAGCGACCCGACTGGATCGACACGGCGACCCTGCACTACGCGCGGGGAACGTCGGCCGAGGAGGTGGTGGTGCGCGACGCCGCCGCCCTCGCGTGGGTCGTGAACCTCGGCTGCATCGACCTCAACCCGCATCCCGTTCGGGCTGAGGACCTCGACCACCCCGACGAGCTGCGGGTCGACCTCGACCCGATGCCCGGCGTCGAGTGGGGGCAGCTCGTCGACGTCGCCTTCGTCGCGCGCGACGTGCTCGCCGAACGCGGGCTGGTCGCCTGGCCGAAGACCTCGGGGTCGCGGGGCATCCACCTGCTGGTGCGCCTCGAGCCGCGCTGGGACTTCCGCGAGGTGCGCCTCGCCGCCGAGACGCTCGCGCGCGAGGTCGCACTGCGCGTGCCGCATCTCGCGACCGCCCGGTGGTGGAAGGAGGAGCGCGGCGAACGGGTCTTCGTCGACTTCAACCAGAACGCGAAGGACCGCACGGTGGCCTCCGCGTACTCGGTGCGTCCGCGACCGGATGCCCGCGTCTCCACCCCGCTCGACTGGGAGGAGCTGCTCGAGCGCCGACCCGAGGAGTTCACGGTGCGAACCGTGCTGGAGCGCTTCGCCGAGCGCGGCGACCCGATAGCCGGCCTCGACGTCTCGGCGGGCGTGCTCGACGGACTGCTCGACCTCGCGGCCGAGCTGGGTCCCGTCGAGAAGGACGCCGATGCCGAGCCGCTGCCGGTGATCGAGATCGCGCGCGCCGAGACGAAGGGCGAGGCGCTCGACGCGCTCGAGCGGTGGAAGACCGCGAATCCCCGCGCGGTCGAGCACCTGCATCCCGCCGACGTGCTCGTCGACGGCATGCGCGGCTCGAGCTCGCTCTGGTATCGCATCCGGGTGAACCTCCAGCACGTGCCCGAGGCGCAGCGGCCCGAGCAGGAGCCGCTGCTCGTCGACTACGACCCGTGGAAGGGCCGGTTCCCGGGCGGGGAGGGCGCGGCGGGCGAGGCCGCCGGCTCCGGTTCGCGTCCCGGCGAAGCCGGTTAGGTCCACGCCCGGGCGCTTCGCGCCCGCCAGTACGCTTCGGGCTCCTGCGCCAGCGCGCGAAGCGCGGAGGCATCCGTCGACGGCTTCCTGGCAGCCAGGTTCGAGACGAGCTGCGATTCGGTCACTGCGCCGATGAGCACGACGTCGGCCCAGGGCTGCGCCCTGGCCGCACCGATCGCGAACGCGTCGAGCGGCTGCCCATCGGTCGCGGCGAGGGCGGATGCCCCGGGCTCGTCGCCCGCCGGCGTGAGCCGGCCGTTCGCAACGGACTCCTTGACGACGACGAGCCATCCGTCGTCGTGAGCCCCGGTCAGTGACTGACCGGCCGACGGCTCGAGCAGGTTCCACGTCGCCTGCACCGCCGTGAACGGCGAGTCGGGCAGCTCCCGCGCCGCGTCGAGCGCGTCGCCCTGCTGCGGTCCGCTCGTGGAAACGCCCACGCGCACGCCGTCGGCGGCGAGGTCGCGAAGCCGGTCGAGCAGTGCCGCATCGCCGAACAGCGGGCTGTCGGGCGTGAGCGAGTGCACCAGGTACACGTCGGGCGGCCCGCCGAGTGCGGCGAGCGTCGACGGCCACTGCCGCTCGAACATCGCGAGCGAGTGCTCCTTGCGCTCGTGCACCTCGGCGTCCAAGCGCCAGCCGCCGACGTATTCGTAGCCCCACTTCGACTCGATCGTGAGCGCTGCCCGCCGCTCCGGATGCGCGGCGAGCCACGATCCGAGGAACTCCTCGGCGAGCCCGTACGACCGCGCCGCGTCGATGAAGCGGATGCCCCTCCCCCACGCCGCGTCCAACATGGCGTGCGTGCGGTCGCGCAGGGCGTCGACGCCGCGATCGTCGCCGAGGTCGCCGGGGCGCTCGGTCGTGATGTAGGCGGGGCGGCCGAGGGCCGCGAGACCGAGGCCGATCTCGGCGGATCGGCGGCCGGATACGGGTGCGTCCATGCCGCCGACCCTACGCCGAGGGTCGCCAAGGGTCCCGGATCCGACGCGATCGGTCAAGGGGGTGGGTCGATCGGCCGTGATCCGGCATCGTGGACGACTCACGTGCCACCGGCGCACGCTGCGGCCCCGGCCGCAGTGCATCCGAACACGGAAGGAGCACCATGCTCACGCTCACCGACACCGCCAGCACCGTCGTGCGGGAACTCGTCCACCGAAGCGGCGCCCCCGAGACGGGCGGCCTGCGCATCGACGCCGACACCCCGCAGTCGAAGGACTTCTCGGTCTCGGTCGTCCCCGGGCCGTCGGCGAACGACCAGGTCGTGGACCAGGACGGCGCCCACGTCTACCTCGGCCACGCGGCCGACGAGGCCCTGGCGGACAAGACGCTCGACGCCCGTGTCGACGAGGAGGGCCGCGTCGCGTTCGACGTGCTGCCCCAGACCATCTCGTAGCACCCCGACTCCGACGAGCGCTCGCGCGTCGTCGATCGAGTTCCCGCCATCCCCCCTGGTGGGAACAGAGGCGGAGCCCCGCGGCCGTTCGGCGCGGGGCTCCGTCGTGCGTGGGGGCGCCGGCACGGCGGGTCGCTCACCAGCGCGGCTTGCGTGCCTTCCGATCGTCGGATGCCTCGCCGCGGCCCCGGTCGTCGCGGTCGCCGGACGACCGGCGCGGCCGGTCGTCGCGATCACCGTACGACCGACGCGGCTTGTCGTCCCGGTCGTCGCGATCGCCGTGCGACCGCCGCGAGGGCCCGCCGCGGTCGGGGCGGATCTCGATGAGCCGCCCCGAGATGCGGGTGCCGTCGAGTCGCTCGAGCGTCTCCTGCGGCAGGTCGGCGGGCAGTTCGACGAGCGAGAAGTCCTGGCGGATCTGGATCGCACCGAAGTCGTCGCGCGTGAGGCCGCCCTCGTTGGCGAGTGCGCCGACGATCTGGCGCGGTTCGACGCGCTGCCTGCGGCCGACCGCGATGCGGTAGGTCGTCATGGGGGCGCCGGCCCGGCGGCGGTCGCGGCGGTCGCGGTCACCGTCGCCGTCGCGATCCCAGTCGCGCCCGCGTCGGTCGCCGCGATCGCGGTCGCCCCGGTCCCCGCGATCGCGGTCCCGGTCGAATCGCGACGGCCGCTCGGGCTCGGGCTCGAGCAGCAGCGGGTCGTCGCCCTGGGCGACCACCGCGAGCGCCGCGGCGACGTCGACCTCGGGAACGTCGTGGTGCCGGACGTAGTGGGCGATGATGTCGCGGAACCCCTCGATGCGGGTGCTCTCGCCGAGCGCCGCGGTGATCCGGTCGTCGAAGCGGGTGAGGCGCGTGGTGTTGACCTCGTCGACGCTCGGCAACTGCATCTGCGTCATGGGCTGGCGCGTGGCCTTCTCGATGCGGGCCAGGAGCCCCCGCTCGCGCGGTGTCACGAAGCTGATCGCGTCGCCCGAGCGGCCCGCGCGACCGGTGCGCCCGATGCGGTGCACGTACGGCTCGCTGTCGGTCGGGATGTCGAAGTTCACCACGTGGCTGATGCGCTCGACGTCGAGGCCGCGCGCCGCGACATCCGTGGCGACGAGGATGTCGAGCTTGCCGCTCTTCAACTGGTCGACGGTGCGCTCGCGCTGCGCCTGCGGCACGTCGCCGTTGATGGCGGCGGCCGAGTAGCCGCGGGCCCGCAGCTTCTCGGCGAGCTCCTCGGTGATGTTCTTCGTGCGGACGAAGATGATCATGCCCTCGAAGTTCTCGACCTCGAGGATCCGGGTCAGCGCGTCGATCTTCTGCGCGTACGAGACGATCAGGTACCGCTGCGTGATGTTCGCGGAGGTCTGGGTCTTCGCCTTGACCGTGATCTCCTCGGGGTCGTGCAGGTACTGCTTGGAGATGCGGCGGATCGCGGCGGGCATGGTCGCCGAGAACAGGGCGACCTGCTTGTCGTCGGGGGTGTCGGCGAGGATCGTCTCGACGTCCTCCGCGAAGCCCATCTTGAGCATCTCGTCGGCCTCGTCGAGCACGAGGTAGCGCAGTTCCGACAGGTCGAGCGTGCCGCGGTCGAGGTGGTCCATGATGCGGCCGGGCGTGCCGACGATGATGTGCACGCCGCGGCGCAGCGCGCTCAACTGCACGCCGTAGCCCTGCCCGCCGTAGACGGGGAGGATGTGCACGTCGTCGAGGTGCGCGGCGTACTTCTCGAACGCCTCGCAGACCTGGAGGGCGAGTTCGCGGGTCGGCGCGAGCACCAGCGCCTGGGGCGACTTCTGCGACACGTCGAGACGGGCGAGGATCGGCAGCGCGAATGCGGCGGTCTTGCCCGTGCCGGTCTGCGCGAGGCCGACGACGTCTCGGCCCTCGAGGAGCGTCGGGATGGTCGCCGCCTGGATCGCGGACGGCGTCTCGTAGCCGACGTCGTCGAGTGCCTTGAGCACCGGGCCGTCGAGGCCGAGGTCGGAGAACGAGAGCCCGGCGGGCTCTTCTGGAGCCTCGACCGTCTCCGGATTGTCGTCGGAAGTCACCCCTCAGGGTAGCGCTCGGGCCTGTGAGGCGGTCGGGAGGGCTCGGGATCGGATGCCCCTCGACCGCGCGTCGCCCGCCCGGCAGACTGGCCAGGTGGGCGCCTGGGTGCTGCACGTGGACCTCGACCAGTTCATCGCTGCCGTCGAGGTGCTGCGGCGCCCGGAGCTGGCCGGGCTCCCGGTCATCGTCGGCGGCCGGGGCGATCCCACCGAACGCGCCGTCGTCTCGACCGCGTCGTACGAGGCCCGCGCGTTCGGCGTCGGATCCGGGATGCCGCTGCGGATCGCCGCCCGCAAGGTGCCCGACGCGGTCATACTCCCGGTCGATCACGAGGCGTACGCCGAGGCATCCGACGCCGTGATGGCGACCCTGCGCGCGCAGCCCGGCGCGACGGTGCAGGTGCTCGGCTGGGACGAGGCGTTCGTCGGCGTCGACGTCGACGACCCCGAGGCGTACGCGCGCGGCATCCAGCAGGCGGTGCTCGACCGGACCCGACTGCACTGCAGCGTCGGCATCGGCGACACGCTCGTGCGGGCGAAGATCGCGACGGGCTTCGGCAAGCCGCAGGGCGTGTTCCGGCTGACCGCGGCGAACTGGCTCGACGTCATGGGGGAGCGGCCGACGCGGGAACTCTGGGGTGTCGGCCCCAAGGTCTCGAAGCGACTCGCCGCCCTCGGCATCGCCACGGTCGCGCAGCTCGCCGCGGCCCCGACCGACGCGCTCGTCGACGAGTTCGGTCCGAAGATGGGCCGGTGGTATCGAATGCTCGGCCGCGGCGAGGGCGAGCGGATCGTCGACGACACGCCCTGGGTCGCCCGCGGGCACAGCAGGGAGACGACGTACCAGCAGGACCTCGTCGAACCGGACGACATCACGGCCGCGCTGCACGCGCTGGGCGAGGCGGTCCTCGCCGACGTCGCCGCGGAGGGCCGGCCGGTCGTCGGGCTCACGCTCAAGGTGCGCTACGCGCCGTTCCTGACGAAGACGTACCAACGACGCATCCCCGAGTTGTCCGACCACGCCGCCGTGCTCGAACGGATGCTCGGCCTCGCCGCCGACCGGATCGAACCGGACAGGCCGATCCGACTCCTGGGCCTGCGAGCCGAGATGACGATGCCCGACGACGCCCGCGAGGGGCACACGCCGACCCGCAGCGGATGGTGACCCCCGAGCGGGTTACATGGCAATCCTCCGAGTTTTCGCAGAACTCCTTTGATGCCGTGCGCGCAGGTCTGCTAGAAATTGGCCTTGCCCCCATCGATGACGGATTGGACCAACATGAGTTCCCCCACTCAGACCGAAGCCGAACCCCTGAGCGACTACGCGGCCGTCGGAGGAGCACCGGCCGTCACCGCGGTCGTCAACCGGTTCTACGAACTCGTGCTCGCCGACGAGCAGCTCGCCGGCTACTTCGCGGACACCGAGCTGGTGCGCCTCAAGCGCCACCAGGTCGCGCTGGTCTCCCAGGTGATGGGCGGCCCGGTCGCCTACGAGGGCAAGGACCTGCGCACCGCCCACGCGGGCCGCGGCATCTCGGCCGACGACTTCGGTGCCGTCGCCGGCCACCTGATCGCCGCGCTCACCGAGGCCGGCGTCCCGGCGGACATCATCGACCGGACCGTGGGCGCCGTCGCGGCGACCCAGCCCGACGTCGTCGAGGTGCCGGCGACGCACGCCTAGTCCGCATGGACACCGCAGCACTGAAGCACACCTGGTCGCTGGCCGAGACGCTCGGCGACGAGGTGCCGCTGTTCTTCTACTCGCACCTCTTCTACACGCACCCCGAGTTGCGGGCGATGTTCCCGGTCTCGATGGCGACCCAGCGGGACCGGCTGGTCGGCGCGCTCGGACGCATCGTCTCGAACGTCGACCAGCTCGACCAGGTCACCGAGTTCATCCAGCAGCTCGGTCGCGACCATCGCAGGTTCCAGGTCGTCACGGAGCACTACGACGCGGTCGGCCTCTCGCTGCTGACGACGCTGAAGCACTTCCTCGGCGACCTCTGGACCGAGGAGCTGGCCGCCGACTGGGCCGGTGCGTACGGCGTCGTCGCGACGACCATGGTGCAGGCCGCCGAGGAGTCCGAGCGCACCGCCCCGGCGGCGTGGACCGGCCATGTCACCGCCGTCGACCGGCGCAGCATGGACGTCGCGGTCGTGCACGTGAAGCCCGAGCCCGAGCTGCCGTACGAGCCCGGCCAGTCGTTCGCGGTCGAGACGCCGCAGGCGCCGCGGCTGTGGCGCTACTTCAGCCCGGCGAACGCGCCCCGCGCCGACGGCACGATCGAGTTCCACGTGCAGCTCGTACCGGGCGGCCAGGTCTCGACCGCCGTCGTGCGGCTGCTGCAGGCGGGCGACACGCTGCGGATCGGTGCCGCGGTCGGCCAGGAACTGACGTTGAGCGCCGAGGAGCGCGAACGCGACCTCATCATGGTCGCCGGCGGCACCGGGTTCGCCCCGCTGCGCGCGCACCTCGAGCGCATCGACCTGCAGTGGCAGGAGACGGGGGACGCCCCGCGCGTGCACCTGTTCCACGGTGCGCGCGTGCCGTGGAACCTGTACGAGCACCGCCTGCTCACGAACCTCGCGGGGCGCCCGTGGTTCACGTACACGCCCGTCGTCTCCGACGACCCCAGCTATCCCGGTCGCAAGGGGTACGTCGGCGACGTCGTCGCCGAGGACGTCATCGGTCCGGGCCCGCTCGCGATGGTGTGCGGCTCTCCCGTGATGGTGCGCCACACGCTCGCGAAGCTGCGCGGGCTCGGCTTCGAGGCATCCGACCTCCGGTTCGAGCGGTTCGCGACGCTCGACGACGAGACCCTCGCCCTGGACGACGACCCGCGAGACCCGCTGCGCCCACCGGCGCCTGCTGAGCAGATGGGAAACACCCGATGACTCCCGATTGGGTTGATGGAGCACAGATCCCGGCGCCCGAGCCGCCCGCACAGGGCGCGACCCTCGCGGACGGGATGGTGCAGCTCGAACGGTCGCGGAAGCCGACCTTCGCGACGAGGCCGCTCGGCGGGTACGACCGTTCCGAGGTCGATGCGTTCGTCGCCGGCCTGCGCGGCACGATCGACGTCGTGCGGATGGGCACCGACCGGCTGACCAGCGAGGCGGTCGCGCTTCGCGCGGAGATCGAGCGGCTGCGCGTCGAGAACGCCAGGTTGCAGACGGCCTCGAATCCCGAACTCGAACAGGAGGTCACGCTCGGCGCGGTCGGCCTGCTCTCGCAGGCGCAGATGATCGCCGACAAGGCGGTCGCCGACGCCGAGCAGTATGCGCGGGACCTCGTGCTGACCGCCCGCAACCAGTACCGCGAGGTGGTGGAACGCGGCGCGGAGCGGGCCGCGGAGCAGTCGGAGGCGGATGCCGCGACGCCCGCGGCGGCTCCGATGCCGCCGATGCCCCCGATGCCCGAGATCGAGTACGTGCGGACCTACGCGCAGGTCGCGCAGATCCAGCTGCGTTCGGTCCTCGACGCGTTGACCGAGCAGGTCGACCGGCTGGGCACGCTGCCGCAGGCCGACCCCGCGGCCGCCCCGTCGACGGCCGCAGGTGCCGCCACCGGCGGCGGTGCATCGCCGCACGGGCACGTCGCCGCGGAGGACGAGTACCCCGAGGAGGAGCCGGACTGGCTGCCCGCGGTGCCGCCGCAGCCGACGGTCCAACGGCAGACGTACATCAGCCCCACCCAGTGAGCGATCGGCGACGATGGCGAGACGTGTGAACGAGATGCGCGATCCGCTCTGGACGATCGAGGATCGGCTGCCGACACCTGCCGAGCACCGCAGGCTCGCGGAGGCGGTCGGCTGGCGTGACGCGTTCGACTGGGACTCCCTGCCCCGCTCGCTCGCCGGATCGACGTTCGGGGTCGTCGCCGTCGTCGACGCCGAGGCGGTCGGCATGGCGCGCGTGGTCGGCGACGGCGTGAAGTACTTCGCGGTCCAGGACGTCGCCGTGCACCCGCACTACCAGGGCGAGGGCATCGGTCGCGACCTCGTGCAACGCGCGCTCGACCGCATCGCGGTGCTCGCCCCGAGCCCGGCCTTCGTCTCGCTGTTCTCCACGCGGGAGGGGGCCGATCTCTACGAGTCGCTGGGGTTCACGCGCGGCGACATGACCGGTATGTTCCAGATCGTGGAACCCGCCGGGCCCGGTCGGGAAGGAACCCCGTGAACGCGATCCTCACGAAGTTGAATCTCGGCACGCTCGGCGCCGTGCACGTCGTCGACGCACCCGAGTCGTTCGAGCCGGTGCTCGCAGATGCTGCCGAGGGTGGCATCGCGGTGTCGCGGACGCTCGCCGGCGGCGATCACGCAGACGTGCGCTTCGCGCTGGCGTTCGCGACGACGAAGGCGCAGGTCGATGCGTTCGCAGCCGCGGTCGCCTCGTCGACGACCGGCGATGCGGTCGTCTGGATCGCCTACCCGAAGGGTTCCTCGAAGCGGTACACCTGCGAGTTCAACCGGGACACCGGGTGGGACACGATGGGCGATGCCGGCTTCGAGCCCGTACGCCAGGTCGCGATCGACGACGACTGGTCGGCGCTGCGCTTCCGTCGAGCCGAGTTCATCACGAGCTGGACCAGGTCCTTCGCGTACAGCGCGCTCGGCAAGCGGCGACTGGCCGAGGCGCAGGCGGCGCGCGAGGGCTGAGGCGGTCGTGCATCCGCAGGGGTGACGCCGCCACCGGAATGCGCCTCCCCAGATTCGGCGAAACCCTCCGCGCGGCCGCGCGGCCCGCCGATAGGCTGGGGACTCCGCGCCGTCGCGGCGCCTGACAGGAAGGTCGCACATGGAGATCACCGGACTCGTCGGCATCCTGGTGCTCGTCGGCATCGGCGTCGTGGCGCTGATCATCGTCGCACTCATCGTGTTGCTGTTCGCTCGGAGCTGGATCAAGGTCGCCCGAGCCGACGAGGCGCTGGTCATCTCCGGGCGCAAGCAGAAGGTGCAGCGCGCCGTCGTCGCGCAGGACGGATCGACCCACTCCGAGCTCGAGGAGTCGCCGGTCACGGTCATCGTGAACGGCAAGTCCCTGGTGAACCCGATCACCCAGCGGCACGAGATCATCTCGCTGCGCTCGCGGCAGGTCTCGCTCAACGCCGAGGCGCAGTCGCTCGACAACGTGACCCTGAACGTCGACGGCGTCGCCATCGTGAAGATCGGTTCCGACCCGCTCTACGTCCGGCGGGCCGCCGAGCGATTCGCCTCGCAGGATGCCGCGATCGAGCAGTTCACCACCGAGCAGCTCGAGGGCGCGCTCCGAGGCATCGTCGCCACGCTGTCGGTCGTCGAGCTCATGCGGGAGCGCAAGAAGTTCTCCGACCAGATCGCGTCGGACGTCTCGCAGGAGCTCGCCGAGCAGGGGCTGATCCTCGACTCGTTCCAGATCAAGGGCATCACGGACGGCGTCGGGTACATCCAGTCGCTCGGCGCCCCCGAGATCCAGGCCAAGCGGCAGGCCGCCGAGATCTCGCAGACGAACGCCGACCGCGCGATCAACCAGAAGATGATCGCCAACCAGGAGGCGAACCTCATCGAGCAGACCGCGCTCGACACCAACACCGCGAACGCGAACGCCGGCATCGGCCGCGCCCGCGCCGAGGCCGAGCAGGCCGAGCAGCTGGCTCGCGCCCAGGCCACGCAGGCGGTGCTCCAGCAGCAGGCCGAGAACAAGCAGGCGCAGCTCGACGCCGACGTCAAGCGCGTCGCCGACGCGCAGCGATACGAGGCCGAGACGCGGGCCCAGGCCGACCTCTACACGCGCGAGCGGTCGGCCGAGGCCGCAGCCATCGAGCAGGTCAAGCAGGCCGAGGCCCGCACTCGCATCGCCGAGCAGCAGGCGCAGGCCGACAAGGCCCGTGCCGACGGTGAGGCGGCAGCGGCCGTCGCGAAGGCGACCGGTGACGCGAATGCGCTCCGCGCCCAGGCCGACGCCGAGGCCGAGGCACGCCGGCTGCGCGCGAACGCCGAGGCGGAGGCGATCCGTGCCGAGGGCGAGGCCCGCGCCGCGGCGGTCGAGGCGGAGGCCAAGGCCATCGCCTCGAACCAGGAGGCGTTCCTGTCGCAGCGCGTCCTCGACGTGCTGCCCGCGATCATGGCCGAGTTCTCGAAGGGGTACGCCGCGATCGGCAACGTGTCGATCATCGGCAGCTCGGGTGATGAGGGCGCATCGGGCGTCGTCGGCGGCGACAGCGCGAAGGCCCTGAAGTCAGTGTTCGACTCGGTGAGTTCGGCGACGGGCCTCGACCTCGCGGCGATCATCCAGGGCCAGGCGGTCGGTCAGGGCATCGGCGCGGGCATCGCACAGGCAAAGGCGCAGGCGCCGAAGCAGACGAGGTCGAAGGGCGCGGACCCGGAGGGGCCGGCTCGCGAGTCGCACTGAAGCATTGACATGTGACCATTTGGTCACCTAATCTGCAGGGGTGGATGACGACCCGGTGTTCAAGGCGCTCGCCGACCCCACCCGGCGGGCGCTCCTCGACCACCTGTTCGAGCACGACGGCGCCCGCCTGACCGATCTCGAGTCGATCGGCGAGATGACGCGCTTCGGCATCATGAAGCACCTGCGGGTCCTCGAGGAGGCGGGTCTCGTGACGACTCGACGAGTCGGCCGCGAGAAGCTGCACTTCCTCAACCCCGTGCCCATCCGTCTCATCCACGACCGATGGATCGACAAGTACCGTGCCGGCCCGACCGCGATGCTCGCCGACCTGAAGCACGAACTGGAGGGACGACCATGACCCAGCCGCACATCTACCACGTCTTCATCCGCGCCGAAGCGCAGGCCATCTGGGAGGCGATCACCCGCGCCGATCGCACCGCGCAGTACTTCTACGGCGTCGCGATCGACACCGACGCCGACGGGCGGCACTCGATCGGCCCCGACGGGTCCGACTGGGGTGTCGAACAGGTCGTCGAGTTCGATCCGCACCGCCGACTCGTGCACGAGTGGACGTCGAGCTACGACCCCGACCTCGCCGACGAGCCCGCGAGCCGCGTGACCTGGGAGATCGAGCCCCGCGACGGCGGCGTCTGCCTCGTCACGCTCACCCACGACCGCCTCGAAGGATCACCCCGGACCGCAGCCGACGTCGCCGGACCCGGCTGGTCGTGGGTGCTCAGTTCGATGAAGTCGCTGATCGAGACGGGGGCTGCGCTCGAGACGGCGTGACCGGTCAGGACGAACGACCTCCGGAAACGCGAAAACCCCCGGTTGCCCGAGGGTTTTGGTAGCGAGGGCGGGACTCGAACCCGCGACACCACGATTATGAGCCGTGTGCTCTAACCACCTGAGCTACCCCGCCGCGAGGCCTTTCCGGCGTAGCCGGGAAGAACCAGAGCCCCGAGTCAGGATTGAACTGACGACCCCTTCCTTACCATGGAAGTGCTCTACCACTGAGCTATCGGGGCGGCGCTGCCGAAATCGGCAACCGTACGAGGATAACACCAGATTCGGCGTCGTCCGAATCGGTGACGTCAGACGTTGGAGCCTGCTGCCGCGGCGGGAATCATGAACGCGAACATGCCCACGATGAAGAGGATGTACGCCACCAGGAACAGCACGATTCCACCGGTGATGACGTATCCGGCGATCAGTCCGGTGAGCGCCGCGCCGCCTCCCTGCTCGCCGGTCCGGCGGATGCGGGAGCGGGCGATGTGGCCCAGCACGATCGCGGGAACCGAGGCGAGCAGCCCGAACATCAGCCCGCCGAGTCCGAGCCCGAACGCGACCCAGGCGAGCACGTTCTGCGGCGGTGCCGTGGGCGGTGCCCAGTACTGCTGCGCCGGGTACGACGGCACGGCAGGATACACCGGTCCGGCCGGATACGAGGGCTGGACCACGGGCGTCGGCTGAACCGCGTACGGCTGCGTCGGCGCCCAGGCCGGTGCCTGCGGTGTCGTCGAGGGCGCGGGCACCTGAGCCGTCGGCGAGGGGACCGGATACGAAGGATGTTGCACCGGGTCGGGGTTCGACACGTCGGCTCCAATCGGGGCTTCGGGGGAGGGCGTCCACATCGTATCCGGCTGCGGATTTCCTCGTCGCCGAGTACCCCCAGTTCGGGGAGGGCACTGATGCGGCCGAAC
Organism: Agromyces sp. LHK192; assembly: GCF_004006235.1. Lineage (NCBI taxonomy): Bacteria > Bacillati > Actinomycetota > Actinomycetes > Micrococcales > Microbacteriaceae > Agromyces > Agromyces sp. LHK192. The sequence goes on along the minus strand of NZ_CP034753.1, from coordinate 523,734 downwards.
TGGAGGCAGGACTATCTTTCTCGCATCACTGGGCTCTCGACGCACGAATTGGGGCGATGATGCACGCGGAATCGGGCCAGGTCGTCGCCGCGGAATGCGGCATCGATCGCCCGCGCCTGCTCCCCCGCCTCTCGGCCCGACGCGTGTTCCTCATCGCCGGTGTCGGTGCCGGCAAGTCCACCCTGATCGCGAGCGCCGCTGCTGCCGAGGCCGCTCCGCTCGTGCTGCGCTGCACCGCCGGCCATGCGACGCCGAGCGCGCTCGCCGCCCTGCTCGAGGTCGCCAGAAGGTCCGATGCGACGGCGGTGTTCATCGACGACGCGGAATGGTGCTCGGGCGGCGAGGCATCCGATGTCCTCGAACAATTCGTGGCCGACGCGCCGATGCGGGTGATCATCGCCTCGCGCGAGCCGCTCCCGTTCGCCATGTGCCGCGCCGAGCACGGATCGACCTCGATCCTGGGGCCGCGCGACCTCGCGATCCGACTCGACGAGGTGGGAGCCGTCTTCGAAGCGGCGGGTGCAGCATGCCCCCCGCTCTCGGAGGCTTCGAGGATCCTCGCGGAGACCGCCGGATCGCCCGCGCTCGTCGATGCCCTCGCGAGGGCCGTGACCGGCGTCGACCGCGAGGGACTGGATTCCGCGATCAGCGCGGTGATCGCGGGAGGAGTGCTCGCGCCGACGCTCGAGTCGATGCTCGCCGACCTCCAGCCCGCGACGCGAGCGGTCCTCACGACTGCGAGCGCGCTTCCGATCGTGCGATTCGGGCCGCTCGCCGACCTGCTCGGCGCGGTCGACCGCGAGACGGTGGTCGGTCTGCTCGACGACGGTGTCCTGCCGCATCGCCTTCGTCCCGACGGCGGTCGGGAACTGCCGCGGATGCTCCGCCGCCACCTGGCCTCCCGCCTCTCGACCGCGGATCGGCGCGCGCTCGTGCACCGCGTCGCCGCCGTCCTGCCGACCACCGACGCGGTCCGGGTGCTCGCGGATGCCGGGCACCTCGACGAGGTCGCCGCCGTGCAGCGGCGCGACCCCCTGACGCTCGCCCGGCCGGGCGCCGCCTCGTGGGAGCAGAACCGGGCGCTGCCGGGCGACGAGTTCGCCGACCTGCTCCGGGTCCGTGCACTGATCGACGATCGCGAACCCGATGCCGCTCGCCGTCGGCTCGAGGCGGTCGCCGCACGACTCGACCGCGACCTCGCGCCGGTCGTGGCGGCGCTGCGCGAGGATCTCGACGCCCTCGCACTCCCGTTCGGCGCCGGCGCCGCGGCATCCGGTCGATCGTCATCACGGACGTCCGAGCCGAACCGCACCACGCTCGACCCGCGCGGCGCAGCCCACCGACTGCTCGCCGGCGACGCCGTGACCGCGGTCCGCATGCTGACGCGGCGGTCTCAGATCGATGCACCTGTGGGCGCGCACCTCAGCTCGCGACTCGTGCTGGCGATCGCCCGGTCGGGACACACTCCACCGGCCGACACCGGTGCGGCGCTGTGCCAGATCGAGGCCGAGGCATCCGCGCACGGGTTGTCGGGACTCGCACGCATCGCACGCGGTCTCCTGGCCGCCACGAGCACCGACGCACCGCCTCGGGCGGTGCACGAGGTGATCGCGGAGTGCGAGACGCGCGGCGACGACGAGGGTGCCGCGTTCATCGAGGGCGCCTGGTTCCTGAGCAGGGCTCGTGCCGGACAGGGCGAGACCCGCCGCGCACTCGCGCTCGCCGAACGGCTCGACCGTATCGGAGCGACCGAGGCGGCGACGGTTGCGGCCTCCGCAGCCGCGTACCTCGCGGCCGTGCACGGCGACTCCCGAGCCGGGCAACTCCTGAACTCCGCCGAGGCGGACGCGCTGGTCACCCCCGGGCCCGCGGCCCGGGCCTGGCTCGACGCCGCGCGCCTGATCACGAGCGGCGACACCTCCCGCGCCGCACGCGCACGCTCCGCAGCGCTGGATGCCGGGATGCCGCGGCTGCCCATCGACCTCCACGCGAGGTCCGCCCGCTTCGGCGCGACGAATGGCGCGCACACGTCGAGGGCATCGTTCCGGACCGACACGGCACCGATCCTGGTCGACCGGATCCCGCGCGTGACCGTGGGCTGCTTCGGCGGCTTCCGCCTCACGGTCGACGGGCGCGACCTCGACCTGCACGGCGTACGACCGCAAGCCCGGAACGTGCTGCGGATGCTGGCGCTGAACGCGGGTTCGCCGGTGCACCGGGAACTCATCGCCGAGGTCATCTGGGGCGAACTCGGGTCGACCTCGGCGATGCACGCCCTCCACGTCAGCGTCTCGAGCCTGCGCCGGGCATTGGGCCTCGACACCGCCGATCGGATCGTCGCACGCGACGGCGAGGCGTACCAGCTGCGCCTCGCCGATCGTCGGGACTGCGACCTCGCCGACTTCGACGCGAACCTCGACGGCGCAGCGCTCGCACGCCGCAACGGCGATGCCGACGGCACCGCGGACGGCCTTCGGCGCGCGCTCGGACGCTACGTCGGCGACGTGCTGCCGGAGGACGGCCCCGCGGAGTGGGCGGTCGGCGCCCGTGACCGCTACCGGATGCGCGCCTGCGAGGCGGCGTCGGCGCTCGCCCACCTCGAACTGCGGTCGGGCGACCGCGACGGCGCGCTCGACGCCGCGACCCGCGCCATCGAGATCGACCCGTGGCACGACGCTTCGTGGCGCGCCCTGCTCGCCGTGCACCGCGAGTCCGGCGACGTGGTCGCGACCCGGCGCGCCGAGCAGGGCTACCGACGGATGCGCGTCGCCCTCGGCGTCGACTGACCGAACGCGGCCGGATCAGCGTCCGCGGAACCCGAGCTCGGCGATCGCGACGTGGGTCTGGTCGGTCGCCCCGTGCGCCGTGCCGATCGTGAGTCGAAGGCCGGTGACGTCGTCGATCCCCATCTCCCACGACTGCGAGCCCGGCTGGTCGGCGACGGTGATCGTGCGTTCGACGGTCGAGCCGTCCGCGCGGGTCACCGTCACCAGGACGGTGTCGGGCCGCGCCTGGGCGAGGAATTCCGCGGGGTCATCGGATGCCCCGGGCACCATCTGCAACGACACCAATCGGAACGGCTCGTCGAACGCGGCCTCGACGAACTCGCCGGCCGCGGCCCCGGTCGGTGCCGGCGCCCACGACGTGTTCGAGAAGCCGTCGTACGTCGCCTCGGGCGGCCGCCCCTCCGCCTTGCTCGACGACACGATCGTCACCGGGCTCACGGGTGTCGCAGCGGCCACGCGGTCGACGAACCCGGCGACCATGTCTCCGATCCAGCCGCGCGAGAACCACGCCGCGGCCGCCAGCACGAGGATGATCAGCGGGAGGACCACCCAGACCGGACGGAATCGGCGGGTGCGCACGAGCGGCCTCGCCCCCGCCTCCGGCTGCGCCGACGGTGCGAGGACCGGCATCGCCGAGGCGCCGAGCTGCGTCGCGCAGCGCCGGCAGAAGTTGCGATCGGGGGCGTTGCCCGCACCGCACATCGGGCACACGACCTCCCCCGGCCGCGGCGCGTCCTCGGGCCGGGCCGTCCGCCGAAGGGGCGGCTTGCGGCGCGGGGCATCCGTGGGCTTGCGCGCGGCAGGCTGGGGCGCGAGTGGCTGGGCGGGGGCAACCTGCGCGGTCGGGCGCTGCGCCGTCGGCTGTTCGGCGGGTCGCTGCACGGGAGGCTGAACCGACGGACGGCGCGCCGCGGGCTGGGCCGCGGCGATCGTCGCGGCGGCGGCCGCGACGGCAAGGGGCGCAGGCGCGGGCTCGGGATCGCGTTCTGGTTCTGGTTCGGGCTCCGGCTCGGGTTCTGGTTCGGGCTCGGGTTCTGGTTCTGGTTCTGGCTCCGGCTCGGGCTCGGGCTCCGGCTCGGGCTCGGGCTCGGGCTCGGGCTCCGGCTCCGGCTCCGGCTCGGGCTCGGGTTCGGGCTCGGGCTCCGGTTCGGGCTCCGGCTCCGGCTCCGGCTCCGGCTCGGGTTCTGGTTCGGGCTCGGGTTCGGGCTCCGGCTCCGGGTCCGGGTCTCGATACGCTTCGCTACTCGACCAGCGTGGCTCCGGTTCGGGCTCCGGCTCGGGGGCCACTGCCGACGCCTCCGCCGCAGAGGGCGCGTTCGAGTCGGCCTCCCAGCCGAGGTACTCGCCGCACGCGCCGCAGAAGTCGTCGTCGTCGGCGTTCAGCGTGCCGCAACTCGGACAGGCCAGCGTCCTGCCTTCGCTCATCCCTTGCCGCCCTTCGCCCCACGCAGCTGCACCGAGCATGGCACGTGCGCGGGCACGAGGGAACGGACGACCCGTGTCAGTCTCGCCTCGAGGCCGTCGGCCGAGGCATCCGGCAGCGTCACCGTCACCGTCACGCCCGGCTCGTCGCGGCCGGGCAGCTTCCCGCCCGGTTTCGCCGACCACGCGGTGCCCCCGGATTCGTCGACCTCGACGGTCGAGTCGGGGCCTGCGGCGAGCCGCACCGCGTCGGCGATGCCGCCGGCCGTCCCGGTACGCCGGTGGAGTGCCACGGCGCCGGCGACGATGTCGCGGCGCTGCTGCACGGTCCAGGCCTGGTCGACGCTGATGTCCACCCAGCTCGCGAGCCAGTCGAGGTGGTCGGCGGGCGTCAGGTGCGGGTCGAGGTACGCCGCGAGGTTGTCGAGCACGGAGAGCACCGGCGCCGTCGCGTCGTCGAACGCCGGCATCATGCGCTGGAGGAACTCGTCCTCCTGCAGGATCGCGGGAAGCCTGGTGAGGTAGGCCGCCGGCGAGGGCAGACCCGGGATCGCACCGCGCACGTCACACCCCCGAGACCACTCGGACCTTGTGCTCGAAGCTGAACACGAGGGCATCCGGATCGAGCACGATGCGCTGGGCCGGCTCGCCTCGCTTGCCGGTCACGGGGTCGGCACCGAAGAGCAGCACCTCGTCGACGAGCTCGGTGCCGGGCAGCGACTGGAGCACCGAGTAGACCTCGCCGGCCAGCACGGGTCGTCCGAAGGGCCAGCCGGTGCCGTTCGCCCCGCCGACGACGGGATCGAAGTGCCGGTACAGCGCCGTGAGGGCCTGCGTGCGGAGCGCCTCGACCGCCGCACGCGGACGTGCGACGAGCTTCGCGACGACCGTGATGCCCTGGTAGGCGGGGGGCTCGATCACGAGCCGCGACCCCACCGGCCGCCGCGCGTCGAGGTCGTCGGAGATCGCCTGCAGCAACTCGTCCGAGGGCAGCAGGTCGGCGAACGCGATCCGGCCGTCGGCGTCGCTCGAGACCGTCGGCACGATCAGCAGCCGCGCGCCGTTCACCGCGTCCGCGGCGGGCACGCAGTGCGCTCGCGCGATGCCCGGAGCAGCGCTGCGCGCGAGGTGCTCGTAGTCGTCGGCGGTGACCGCGCGGTCGCGGGTGCGCACGGCCAGCGGACCGCGCACCCGCGCTTCGTCGATGGTCTCGCCGTCGCTCCCGTCGTGCGCGGCGCGGCGGTTCACGGTGCCGCTGACGAACGGCACGGTCGACCGCAGCACGTTGAGCGCGCCGGCGGACACGTTGCCGGCGACCCCGCCGCCGAGCCGGTAGCGGGGCACCCGCATGGGCGCACCCTTCGGCGGGACGGCGCCGAACCGTCGGAGCGACCCGTCGGGCTCGCGCACCGCCGGCGGGAACGAGACGACGCCCCGGGTGCGATCGACGCGGATGACCCGGTCGTCGGGGCCGGAGCCCGCGAACGAGTCGACCTCGGTCCACGCCTCCCAGTCGCCGCCGCCGCCGACCTCGACCACGAACGGCTCGCCGTCGTCGAGCACCGGGCGTCCGTCGAGTTCGAAGTCCTGCCCCGGCACACCCTCCGAGAGCCCGAGCACCTCGTCGGTGACGGTCGCGGCGTGCACGGCGGCGACCACGCCGCCGACGGTCTCGGCCTCGACCGAGCGCACCACGGGCGACGCCGAATAGGTGGGTGTGCCCTCGGGCACCTCGACGACCCGGCAGCGCAGCCACGCCGAGCGCTCGCCGGCGACGACGGATGCCTCGTGCCCGCGCGGCACGATGAGCACGACCTCGCCGGGCCGGTTGAGGCCGCCGGTGCCGTCCGAGACGACGTCGCACGCCGACCAGTCGGCGCCGGTCCACGCCTCCCAGGCGATCGGCGGGTCGAGCGGGTCGACGCCGACGCCGCGCACGGTGCTGTCGACCCGGATCGACAGGGCGAGCCCGCCCGACGGCTCCGAGAGTCCGACGAGCAGCGCGTCGCCGATCGCGGGCTGCTCGGAGAAGGGGTCCAGCGGGCCGTCCTTGAGGTTCGCCCGGCCCGCCCACGCCTCGCCCTCGACCGGGGACGTTCCGACCAGCGAGGCCGATCGCGGCGGGATCTCGAGCTGCTCGACCGTCGAGAACACGATCGACGCCCGGTCCTCGGTGCGCGGCGTGCCGACCTCTGTTCGCGGCGGCACGACGACGGTCTCGGCGTTGGGTGCCGACAGCCACAGGACGACGTCGGCGGTGGCGGCGCTCGGGGGGAACAGCTCGACCCCGAGCAGCTCGAGGAAGCTCAGGTAGAGCTTGTCGGGCACGCGGTTCAGCCGGTAGAGCAGTTCGTCGGTCATGAACGCGAACGCCTCGATGATCGTGACGCCCGGGTCCGAGACGTTGTGGTCGCTCCACTCCGGGCAGCGCAGGGCCACGAGCCGCTTCGCGTCGTCGACGAGGTCCTGGAACCTCCGGTCGTCCAGGTTCGGCGTGGGCAGGGTCATGACGGCACCTCCGAGTCCTCGCGGGGGATCACGTAGAAGGGGAACACCAGGTTGCGCGGGTCGTTCGTGCCGAGGATCACGTAGGCGACGTCGATGAGGAGGCATCCCTCGTCGGCTCGATCGAACGAGACGGAGACGTCGGCGACCTCGATCCGCGGTTCCCAGAAACGCAGGGCCGATCGCACGGCGGCGCCGATGGCGCCGGCCGTCGCCGCGTCCGCCGGGGCGAACACGTAGTCGTGCACGGCGCAGCCGAACTCGGGGCGCATCGGCCGCTCGCCGGGGGCCGTCGCGAGGATGAGCCGGATGGCCTCCTCGATCTCGCGCTCGTTCGACGACAGGGCGATCCTGCCCGTGTCGTCGGCGTGCACGGGGAACGACCACCCGCGTCCGACGAACTCCTGTGCCATGGCCTCTCCCGCCCTCAGTTGATCTTCACCAGCGAGCCGCGGACCGTCGTGACGCCGCTCGCCGACAGCTCGGCGGTGCCCTGCGCCTTCACCGCGACGGTGGCGCCCGAGACCTCGGCGCTGGCGTCGGCCTTGACCTTCACGTTCGGCGCCCCGAATTCGGCACTGGAGCCGCCCTTGAGCTTCAGGTCGGTCGTGGCCTCGATCTCGACGGTCTTGCCGGTCAGCTTGATCGCGCCCGACGCGGCCTCGACGGTGGCATCCTTCTTCGCGGTGACCTTCACCGGGCCCTCCGAGATGATCTCGATGCCCTTGTCCTGGTTCTGGGTCAGGGTGATCCGCTGGGCGCGCTCGTTCGACGAGATCTGCACGTACTCCTTCGAGCCGTCCTCCATGAACTCGACGACCATGCCGGTGCGCGAGGTCCACACGCGCTGGGCGACCTTGCCGTTCTTGACGAGGTCCTTCCACGGGTCGAGCGGCAGGTCCTTGCCGTTGAAGAGGCCGCCGAGCACGTAGGGCCGGTCGAGGTCACCGCCCTCGAAGGCGACGAGCACCTCGTCGCCGACCTCCGGCAGGACCGTCCAGCCGTAGGCGTTCCCGGCGCCGAGCTGCAGGGTTCGCGCCCAGCTGCTCTCGTAATCGTCGGAGAGCGCCGGGATCTTCACCGCGACGAGACCCTCGAACTCCTTGTCGCCGTGCTTGGTGACGATGGCGGGCAGCACGCCCGGGAACCGGAATGCCGCCGAACCGGCGGTCGCTGCGGCACCGGTGACGGATGCCCCTCCGGTCGCGATCCCGTACAGCGACCGGTCGGAGGCGTTCGTGACGTGCACCTTCGTCGTGTAGCCGACCTCCGCCGAGAACTCGTGGACCGACTCGGTCACGACGTACCGTCCGTCGAAGGGGTCGCCGAACCCGCGCACGCTCACCGCGGTGCCGGACCGCAGGGACGCCGAGCCCAGCACGACCGCCTCGAGCTCGGCGAACCCGCCGGCGATGCGCTCCGCGAACGCGCCGGCGAGCTGCTCCTGCGACTGCTGGTCGCCCTGGCCGCCGGGGTGCAGGTAGGGCGGGCTGGCGAACTCCTTCGCGAGCTTGACCGGCTCGACGGGCAGCTGGGCGCTGCGCGTCTTGGCCGGCTTCTTGGCGCTGACCGCCTGCTTGCCCACCGGGTCCCAGCCGCGCACCTCGACCTCGGGCACCTGTTCGCTGGCGGTGACCGTCGAACGCAGGTACAGGATGTTCGTCCCGTGTTCGATGACGACCGGGTCGCTGCGGGCGGCGACGCTGCCCGACGGGGCGTCGCCGGCTTCGACGGGCTTCGCGAAGGTGAGTTTGCCGCGCTCCACCGAGAAGGTGTACCCGACCCGGTCGGCGAGCCGCTTGAGGAACACCCAGTCGGTCACGTTGTCCTGGCTGATCTTGTGGTGCACGCCGGGGGTGGACGAGACCTCGGCCGTGAGCCCCGCCTCCTGGGCGACCTTCTTCACGACGTCGGCGACGGTGACGTCGATGAATGCACGCAGACGCCGGCCGCGGAAGAGCCGGTGCGAGCGGTCGAGCCCGCGCACCCGGGTGACGAGGCTGCCGACGATGTCCTCGCGCTCGAGCGCCGTCACCTCGCCCTCGACCAGGACGGGCGCCTGGCCCGGACCGTTCACCTTGACCGAGATCTTCACCTTCTTGCCGATCGCGATGCCCGCCTTCGTCAGCAGGTCGCCGGCGTTGTCGTCGAACTCGAGGTCGAACGAATCCGGCAGGCTCGCGGCATCCGTGATGCGGCCGTGCAGCAGTTTCGTCGTGAGGTCGTCGGCGAGCGGGCTGCCGTCGATGTCGACGAGGAGGTTGCTGGTGTAGACGTCAGTCGAGGGCACGCGCGAGCTCCCTCCGGATCGGCTCCCGCGGGGCGTCGAACTCCTCGGCGACGGGCAGCAGGATGCTCCGGCCCGGACGCATCCGCATCGGGTCGTCGATCCCGTTCACATCGGCGAGCGCGCGCCACAGGGCGGCGTTGCCGTACTCGCGGAAGGCGATCATCGCGAGGGTGTCGCCCTCGCGCACGACGTGCAGCCGACGCGGTTGGAGCCCGCCCGAGGTCGGGTTCTGCTTGCCCATCTCGCTCGCGAGCTCGGCCATCGCGACCGTGCAGACCGCACGGATCGGCATCCCCGACGGCGAGAACAGCGTGTACTTCGCCGAGACGCTGGTGATGTAGCCGACGAACCCCGAGAGCCCGCCCCACATGAACCGCACCCACGGCGGCGACGGCGTCTTCGTGCCCTTCGACTTCTCGGTCGGCGCGGTCGCGGCGAACAGGTCCTCCACGTGCTTGACGACGCTCGCGTCGCGCGAGAGCGAGGCGTCGAAGTACATCTCCACCGTCAGCTTCTGCGGCTCCGGGCCCTGGTAGCTCGCGGGCGGCGCCGACGACGCCTTCTTCTGGTTCTTCGACTCCCACTTGGCGCTCTTGGCCATCGTCAGCTCCTTGGGGTTGAGCTGGAACTCGATGGTGGCGATCTTCGGCCCGGGGCGACCCGGTTCCTGACCGGGTTCGAGGAGCTCGATGGACGCCTTCGTGAGCTTCCGGGTCTCCTCGGTCTGCGTGAGCGGCATGACGGCCTCCTAGTACTTCGCGCCGGTCGAGATGAACCCGTGGTGCGCGATCTCGAGGGTCTCGGTGAGCACCTTCGGCTGGTCGGAGCTGAACCCCGGACCGGTCCACCGCACCGGGATCACGTCGTTGATCGCCCATGAGGCGACGACCGCGCCCTTCGAGGTCTTCGCGACGATGCTGCCGGTGCTGCGCTTCATGCCGCCGGTGGTCGAGAGGATCCAGTTGATGACCATCTCGCTGGAGCCCTCGTAGACCGGGCGACTGAGCTTGATGTTGGGGTACTTCAGGCGGGTCGGGAACTGCCAGACGTAGAGGTTGTTGCCGCCCTCCTCGCGCGATTCGAGCACCACCTCGACGCCGAGCCCCTCGCACCCCGTGAACTCGCCGAGCTTCTGCTCGTCGAGCTTCACCTCGTACCTGACGCTGACCGCGGTCTTCAGGTCGTCGATCATCGGTTCACCTCACCCCTGTCAGATTCCGTCGATCCGGACGCCGCGCCGCTCGCGATCGAGCAGCAGTTCGGACTTGATGCGCCGCACCAGCGGTGCATAGAGCCGCGCCGCGAGCTTCTCGAGGTCGGCCGGCGACGTCGGCGCTCCCGCGGCTGCCGCACCGGATGCTCCGGGCAGCGCGCCGCCGATGCCCGCCGCGGCTCCGGCGAGTGCGCCGCCGGCTCCGTCGATCGCCGATCCGACGGCGGATGCCGCTCCCCGGCGAGTCCCGCCGCCTGGTCGGCGACCCCGGATGCCGCGGCCTGCGCATCCCCGAGCGCGCCGCCCACCGCGTCGGAGGCGGCTCCGGCCAGGCCGCCGAGCGCGTCCGCGCCCGGGATGCCCTGCGGCGGTCGGGGCAGCGGCAGCGATCCCGCGCCGGGCAGCGAGGGGAGGCCGGCCGGAAGCGACGGGATGCCGGCGGGGAGCGGCGGCAGGCCTCCCGGGAGCGCGGGCAGCGACGGCATCCCCCCGGGCAACGACGGCAATGAGGGCAGTGCGGGCATCGACGGCAGGTCGGGGAGCTCGGGGTGGCCGGGCAGGGAGGGCATGCCGCCCGGCAGCGCCGGCATGGCGCCCGGGAGTGCGGGCAGCGCCGGCATCGACGATGGGATCGGCAGGTCGTCGGCGCCCGGCAGGTCGGGGACGGAAGGCAGGCTCGGCATCGACGGCGTCGAGGGCAGGGCGGGGAGAGCCGGCATCGCGGGCGCCGAGCCGAACGGGTTCCACCGCTGGACGAAGGCGCGGAATCCGCGCGGCTCGGGTGCAGAGCCGGGCGATTCCGTCGGGGACGCCGGCTGATCGGCCGCTGCCGTTCCAGACGATGTCGAGGGGGCCGGGCCGCCGACGACGCCGACCGGGGTGCCGCCTGCCCTCTGGGCGGTCGTGCGAGCAGCACTCGTGCGAGCGCCGGTCTCCACCGCCGTCCCCGGCGCGAGCACGCGCGCCACGACGACCGGCCCCGAGTCCGCGCGCCGCCCGGCCGCGAAACGCGTCGGCGCGACGCCGATCGCGGGGCCGATGGCCGGTTCCAGCGTGCGCGCGGCGACGAGCGGCAGGCTCCGCGGCGCGCTGACCGGCGTCGGTGCGACGACGGCGCCCCGACCGGGAGCCGTGCCGGCCTCGCCCGCCGAGGCATCCGTCGGCGCCGAGGCATCCGTCGGCATCGACGGCTGGACGTCGGCGGACGCCGCCGGCAGCTGCTCGGGCTTCACCGGAAGGTCGTTGGGCGCAGCCGGCGGGTCGTCGGGCGCGGCGGTCGGGTCGACGGTGAGCGAGCGTTGCGCGATCGTCGGGATGTCGGGCGATCGCACCGCTTCGCCCGGATGATCCGACGAACGGCCGTCCGTGTCCGCGATCGTGTCGGCACCGACGTCGAGCGCACGGTCGGGCAGTCGCTGCAGCGGCATCGCGACCGGTGGCGCCGAGGGTCGCGGTGCCGTGTGCTCCGCTCCGGGTGTGGTCTCGGTGCGCTCGACGTGGCCGAGCGCGGTTCCGAGTTCCCGGTCGGCGAGGATCGGGGCCGGAATCGCCGCGTCTCCCGGCGCGGCTGCAGGAGCAGCGGGGGATGCACCGAAGGCGGGGTTCGGGGTGACCGCCGTCGCCGGCCCGGTGCGCTGCACCGGTGCGAGCGGGGCCCCGAGGCCCATCCGGCGCGGCGGGGTCCGCGCGGGCTCGGCGACCGGCGCGGCCCGGACCACCTGGTCCGGAGCGGCCGAATCGCCGGCGGCCGAATCCCCGACGGCCGAATCCCCCACGGCCGGAGCCGTCTCGCCGCTCGACGTGAGCGGGAGCTCACCGACCGGCCCGCGCGAGGCATCGGAACCGGAGCCGCGCAGCGCGAGGTCGGGCGTCGCGGCATGCGTGGTCGGACTCGGCACCGTGGCCTCGGATGCGGCGCTCGGCGTCGCCCCCAGCGTCGCACGCTGCACGGGTGCCGGCGGCGCGTCAGGGGCATCCGGGCCGGCGTCCGGGCCCACTGCGGCATCGGGCGCATCCGGCAGGTGCGAGGCCGCCGACGTGTCTGGACCGGCGTCGGGCACCGGATGCCCGGCGACGTCCGATGGCCCCGATGCGACGTCGGCGGCCAGGTCGAGCGCCGCTGCCGGGGCATCCGGTGGTCCCACCGTCGCGACGTCCGACGGCGTCGCGGCCGTGGCCGGCGTCGGCGCCGGAGCGGCGGGCGCGCCTGTCAGGCCGGCGGAGCGCTGCACCGTCGCGCCGCCTCCCTGGGTCTCCGACGGACGGAGCGTCAGTTCCGACGCGCGGACCGGCGCGTCGACCGGGGCGCCGAGCGACCCGGTGTCGGCGGCGACGGTGCCGGCCGGGGCATCCGAGTCGATGAGATGCCCCATCGAACCCATGAACGACGGGTCGACGCGCGTCGGAAGGGAACCGACGAATCCCGACCCGAGCGACGTGCTCGTCGGAGCGTCGCTCAGCCGCTGCAACGGCGGCAGGAACGCCCATCCGGCGGGGCTCGTGGGCTCCGCCGGCCGCGCAGCGGTCGCCGTGCCGCCCGGCGCCGCGTCGGCGCCGGCGGGCTCCCGATCCCGCTGCCACGGCCAGCGCATCGCTCAGCGCTCCTCGCTCATCCGGGTGTTGATCGCGGCGATCTCCCGCACGTACCGCAGACGCTGCGGATGCTCCAGGTCGAGGATCTCGTCGAGCGACCAGTGGAAGTGATAGGCGACGTACGCGACCTCCTCGTGGAGCCGGTCGGCCGCGTACGTCATGATTCCCCCAGGCGCCCGCCCGCGAGGTCGGCGGTGAACCGGTTGGAACACTGCGGGCACGTCACGGCGATGCGCGTGTGCCCTTCGGCGTTGATGCGGCGGTAGAAGTCCTGCAGGAACGCGACGTCCGACGCGAACATGTTCTCGACGACGGAACTGTCGACGTTCGGCAGGTCGCCGAGCGACGAGATCACGCGGCCGAGCAGCACGACCGTCGTGTACGCCGAGTTCTCCTGGACGCGGGCGTCGTACAGCGGCAGCAGTTCGTCGCGCGCGGTGGCGAGACGCATCACCCCCCGGCGGTGCACCCGGCCCTCGGCGTCGACGAAGCCGCGCGGGAGTTCGAAGGCGAACTCCGTGCGCATCGGCTCGTCGACACCGGCCCGACCCTCGTCGTCGGTGCTCGCGCGCGTGGAGATGACGCGTTGCATCAGCTCACCGTCGCCTCGTCGAAGCAGACGGTGAACTTCTCGGTCGCCTGCTCTGCGGCACCGGCCTTGAGCGAGTTGAGTTCGACGCTGCGCACCCAGCAGTTCATGAACGAGTACGTCTTGATCGTCTCGCCCTTGTAGTCGAGCAGCTCGACCGACGCCGTCTTGCGGGCCCCGGCGACGTCGCCCTCCATGACCATCTTGAGCCAGTCGGTGACCGTCTTCGAGTCGGTGAGGCCGCGGGTGACCGTGAACTCCCCCGCCTTCGGCCGGCCGATCAACTGGCGCACGATGTACTTGCCGTCGTTGGTGTTCTGCTTGAGCTCGATCTTGTCGACCTCGGACTTGAGGCCCGAGACCTCGATCACCTTCGGGATCTCGATGCCGTCGATGACGACCTTGAATCCGTTGGCCGGTGATGAGTCGAGCGGGTCGGCGAGTCCCATGGTTTCCTCCTGTGTTCGTTGTGGGATGGCTCAGTGGGCGTGTGCCGGCTGGCGTGCTCGCCTACTCGGCGACCAGGCTGGTGCCGCCCGAGAACTGCGAGAGCTGGAAGATGACGAACTCGGCCGGCTTCACCGGGGCGACCCCGATCTGGCAGACCACCTGGCCCGAGTCGATGACGTCGGCCGGGTTGGTCTCGTCGTCGCACTTCACGAAGAACGCCTGGTCGGGCGTGGCGCCGAACAGTGCGCCCTTGCGCCACTCGCCGATCAGGAACGCCGAGATCGAACGCCGCAGCTTGCCCCACAGGGCCTGGTCGTTGGGCTCGAACACGGCGAACTGGGTCGCGTTCAGGATCGACTTCTCGAGGTAGTTGAACAGCCGGCGCACGTTCACGTACCGCCAGGCCGAGTCGCTCGAGAGGGTCCTCGCACCCCAGACTCGGATGCCTCGGCCCGGGAAGTTGCGGATCGCATTGATGCCGATCGGGTTGAGCAGTTCCTGCTCGGTGCGGGTCAACTGCGTCTGCACCGCGACCGCGCCGCGCACGACCTCGTTCGCCGGCGCCTTGTGCACGCCGCGTTCGCTGTCGTTGCGCGCCCAGACCCCGGCCATGTGCCCCGACGGCGGCACGAAGCGGTTCGTGCCGGTCAGCGGGTCCATCACCTGGAACCACGGGTAGTAGAGGGTCGCGAACTTCGAGTCGTAGCCGGCCTGGTTGCGACGCCAGTCGACGATCTCCTGCGCGTTGAGCGCGGGCGGCGGGTCGAGGATCGCCATGCGGTCGCCCATCAGCTCGCAGTGGGCGATGATCGCCAGCTGCACGGCCTTCACCGTGTCGAGGTCGATCGCGCCCTGTTCGTACGCGGCCATCAGGTCGGGGACGCTCACCATGGTGACCTCCTCGACCTCCTCGAGGCCGGTGAAGCCGGTGCGGTCGGCCGAGTCGCCGACGTAGTTCGCCGCCGAGATCTGGTCGAGCGCGATGGGCTCGGGCTCCGGCTCCGGGATCGCCAGGTCGAACGTGCCGACGGCGGGCTTCACCGCGGTCGACGTCTCTGCCTCTTCGAGGGTCACCATCTTCGACTCGGCGGTGACCTTCGTGACGACGTAGTTGTCGCGCGCCGGCTGCGTCGAGACGTTGCCGTAGGTCTCCGGCTGGCGGCCGTCGACCATGATGACGAGCTTGAACTCGTCGTCCGGCGGATTCTCGCCGTCGGCCTTGCCGATCTCGACCTTGACGGGCTTGTTGTTCGCGGCGCCCTTCGCGATCACGCGGTAGCCGCCGACGACGACCTCCTGCGGCTCCTTCGGGGCCTCCTTGGCGTCCTTGCCGGCTTTGCCCGCCGCCACCGACGACGTGCCGATGCGGACGACGTAGCAGTTGCCGCCGCCGTTGAGGAAGTAGCCGTACACCGAGTACGCGAGGTACGAACCGGGGTACAGGCCGCCGAACTCCTCGACGAACTGGGTCCAGTTCGACACGAGGGTCGGCGTGTTCTCGGGGCCCTTGGGGGCCAAGCCGATGAAGGCGGCGACCGCGGTGCCGACGCCCTCGATCGGGCGCGTGCCTGCGTCGACCTCCTGGACGTAGACGCCGGGTGAGAGATACGTGGGCATCGGAGACTCCTTCGCGATCTGCGTATGCAGGCAGCATCGAACGGATGCCGCTCCGGCGGTGAGTCTGCGCGTGCGATCGGTCGGGAAGGGGGAAGTGCGCGAAGGGGCAGGTGGTGCCGATGCTGACCTGAGCAGTCGCTCGACTCGGTCAACCGATCACGACTGTGACCGAGTCCGCTCCCGGTGCCGAGCTGCCTGAGGCGACCTGCCACTTCCCCGCGGCAACGGCCTCGGTGTAGCACGCCTGCACGACCTCGATGTGAATCCGGCTTCGGAGTGCCTGCGCCTTCGCCGGTTCGATTCCCTGCCCACGCAGGTCGACGATGATCGCTTGGAATCGACGGTCATAGGGTAGGTGTTCCAAACGGCGCGCATACTGGGCCTTGAGTTTGTCGATGAGTGAATCCTCTCCGCCCGGTCGGGCGAGCAGGTAGCGCTTTGTCTCTATCTGCCAGTCGCTCTGCTGGATGTCGGGTCGCACGTGACCCTTTGGTCGGTCGGCGGCGGCCCGGTTGTCCATGTAAGCCCCCTGGTCGCCACCGCCGATCTCCGCGTACAGCCATGCGAGTTCCTGTTCAGAGGCTCGCCACGTCGGTAGGCCCGAAGACGACGCGACAGCGGCCCGCGCCAGATACTTGGCCCGCTTGACGGCATCGGCTTCTGCAGCGGCGAGATGCTTCCACTTGGCCTCCAGGAAGTCACGCTCTGCCGCTCCGAAGCGCACGACACCCTCAGGGAGCGCCTGCGACGGACTGACTGCTTCGGTGATGGACATCGTGGCGGATGTGACTTCGCCATCACCTGCGCTGTCGACCGCACTCTCGGCCGTCACCTCACGCTGCACTGACGCGCGCACCATCCAGTGCTTCTCGCCCGGTACGGCCTCGAGTACTGCGAGCCCGTTCCGAACTCGGGCCAGTCCGAGAGCGGGCTTCAGCAGGTGCTGCCCGACGCGCTTGCCGGCGAATCGGTTGATCGCGGTGACTCCGGCCGCCGCGCCGGCGCGCTCCTTCTCCTCCGGCGTCTTCTCCTTGATGCCGAGCTTGCCCTTGAACTTGCCCCAGGCCTCCTTGCCCTTGGCCTTGATCTTGGCGAGCGCCTTCTTGCCGAGCGCGATGGCCTTCTTGCCGAACGCGACGGCCTTGCCGACGACCCAGTCGATGACCTTGTTGACCGGCTTCTGCACGGCCTCGATGATCTTCTTGATCTTCCCCGAGATGCCGCCGAGCCCGAGCAGCGAGGCCATGAAGCCGATGAGCACCGGCACCATCTTGCCGAGGGTGTTCTCGATGTACCCGGCGACCGCGCCGACGCCGCCGGAGGCGATCGACTCGACCGAGTCGAGGATCGAGTCGACGAACGCCTTGATCTGCTGGGCCTTCTCGACGAAGAACATCACGACGTCGTAGATCATCTTGCAGGCCTTCACGAAAGCCGAGGCCGGGTTGAGCATCGAGACGAGCCAGACGATGCCGGCCTTGATGATCTCGACGGCGACCATCTCGCGGACCTGCGACATGATCATCTCCTTGATGTCGCCGACCTTCTCGAGGATGAGGCGCCAGATGCCGCCGAGTCCTTCCTTCATGACGAGCTTCACGACGTCGAAGCCCTGCTCGACCAGCTCGATCGCCCCGGGCGGGAGCTTCGCGGCGATACGGGCGCGCACGTTGGCCCACGTGAGTCCGAGGATCGAGAGCACGAGCTTCAGCACCCCCTGCAGGTCGAACTTCTCCGGGAGTTCGATGCCGGCCGCAGACAGCGCCCCGAACAGCCAGCCCTGCAGGCCGTTCTTCAGGTGGGTGAGGATGTTCGCGCCGAAGGCGACGATGCCGCCCTTGACGGCGTTGACGAGGTTGCCGAGGAACCCGATCGGGTCCTTGATGATCTTCTCGACGGCGCCGGCGGCCCGGGCGAGCACGCCGAGCAGCATGTCCTTGAGCTTGAGGATGGTCGTGATGGCGCCGCCGACGGCATCCTTCGCCTTGTCGACGAGGCCCTTGTGCTCCTCCTGCATCTTCGTGATCTCGTCGTCGACGGCGGTGCGCGCCTCGACGTACTTCGCGGCGAGGTCCTCGGCGAGCGCGTTGCCCTTCTCGTCGACCGACTGCTCGAGTTCGTCGAAACGGCCGCCGACCTCCTTGGCGGCATCCGCACCGACCCGGCGAAGCGACGGCGAGAGTCCCTTGACGTACGTGTCGATCTTGGCGCGGCCCTCCGCGACTCGGTCCTTCGCGCGTGTGAGTTCGCGGCCGACGACGTCGGCGACCGCGTTGATGACCTTCGTCATCTCGGCCTCGTAGGTGGCGCGGGCGCGCCGGAAGATCTGGTCGACCTCGGGCTCCGGCCCCAGGAGCAGGTCCGCGGTCCACCGCAGCCCGCCGCCGGCGCCCGAGTAGCGCCGGTCCTTGAAGTCGCGCATCTCGCGCGTGTGCTGGTCGGTGAACGCCTGCTTGGCCTTGCCCTCGCCGTCCTTGAAGGCCTGGTCGACGAGCGGGTCGATGCCGTTCAGGATCTGGTCGACCGCGACCTTCGTCTCGTCGAAGAGGCGCGTCACGTTGGCGGTGACGGCCGCGCGCTCCTGCTCGTCCTTCGAGCGCTGCTGCACCTGCTTCGCGGCGACCTGGGCCTGTCCGCCGCTGCGGGCGCCGAGCATCGCCATCGAGGCCTGCGCCCCCTGGGCGCCGGCCTCCTGTCGCGCGCCCGCGAGCACCTGGGTCTCCTGGGCACGCACGGCGGCGGGCGCGGCGGCGGCGTGCTGCTGCGCGTCCTGCTTCGCGGCGAGCGCGCCGGTGAACTCCGGCTCGTTCGAGTTCCGGAGCTGTTCGTCGGTCACCCCGGCCGCGGCCATCTCGCGGTTGGTCTCCGCGGGTCCGTGGCTGAGGTCGAGCTGCTCCGGTGGCGCACGCGAGGGAGCGGCCTGGCCGGCTTCGATCCGCGGTGCGCCGACGGCCGGTTCGGCCGGCAGCGGTTCGACGGGCTTCTCGACGGCGCGCGACTGGTCGGGCGGCTTCGCGGAGGCATCCGCCATCGGCTTGGCCGCGCCCTCCTTGCCGCGCGCGACCTGCCCGCGCACGTCGGCGGCGATCCGGTCGGACTTGCCCGAGCGGCCGAACTCGTCGGCGTCCTCGAGGGTCTTGGGCGACTGCTTGTCGATGGCGGCCTTCACCGCGGCGACGAAGGCGGCCTTGTCGAATCCGCCGGCCGGCGCGGCTCCCATCTCTCCCGCCTTCGCGGCCTTCGCCTGGGCGTCCTTGTCTCCGGCGGGCGGCTGCGCGGCCTTCGCCGCGGCCGCCACCTTCGAAGCGACCGACGGATGCCTCGTCAGCTTCGCGGTCGCGACGCGCGCGGTCTGCTTCGCCCGGACGAACCCCGGGTGCCTCCTCGGGTCGGGCGGCGACGGCGGCACGGGCGGGCCTGCGGCGGAGGCACGGACGAGTCGCTGGACCGGATGCCTCGTCGGCTGCCCGGCGAGCATGGCCGCGACCGCGGAATTGCCGGCGGTCGCCTGGAGCTGCAGCACCTGCGCCCGCGGCGAACGGCCTTCGGCGCCCGGCGACTGGGCCCTCGAGGCGATGGCGGCGGCGGGTCCGCGGGCGTGATGGGCATGCTGGAGGGGCATGGGCTCAGGCTTCCTCGGCCTCCTCCTCGGGAGCCTCCTCGCGCTGCACGAACGAACCCTGCACGGCCTCTTCCTCCTCCTCGGGAGCCTCCTCGCGCTGCACGAACGAACCCTGCACGGGTTCCTCCTCCTCGCCCTCGCGCTGGACCGACGCGGCTGCCCCGGGGGCCGAGGCATCCGTCTCGCGCTGGATCGGTGCCGGTTCGCTCATCACGCGGGCGGCGTTCTCGGACGCGGCGACCTCGTACCGATCCCCCGGATCCGACACGCTCACACCGCCTCCCGACGGGGTCCCGTCGACGGGGCCCGAACGCTGCTGCATGACGTGGGTCAGTTCATGGGCGAGCGTCGTACGCCCGGCCGTCGACGACGTGTCGAACGCGTCGCGTTGGAACACGACATTGTTGCCCACCGTGTACGCGTGCGCGCCGACCGACTGCGCCGACGCGTGCGCATCCGACCCCGTGTGCACGCGGACGTCCGAGAAGTCGGCTCCGAGCCGCGACTCCATGTCGTCGCGGACCCCGCTCTCCAGCGGTGAACCGCCTCCGCCCTGCACGACGTCGAGCACGGGCGAGCGCTCGGCGCCGTGGTCGTGCCCGGCATGTTCGTCCTCCTGCTCGGCGACGAGCCCGCTCACCGCGCTGTTGCCCGCGTCGCGCTGCAGGCGCAGCATCGACGCCGGGCCGAGCACGTCGGCGCGGCGCTGGGCGAGTCCGGCGAACGACGCGTCGTCCTGCCGGCTCGACCGATCGTGCGCGACGACGTCGACGCCGCGTTCCTCATCGTGGATGCGCATGGCACACCTCCCTGGCGTTCTTCCATTCCACGCCCTGCGGCGGTGGACCGACGCGGGCTCGTCCCGTTCGTCCCCGGGATCTGCCCGTTCGGGCAGCAGGTCGACTCCCCGTCATCACCGGACCGCCAGGAATCGCTTGACCACGAACCGCATGTTCGAACGCCACAGCACCGCGTACCACCGGCCGATCTGGCCGATGACGTCGATGTTCGTCCCGCGGCGGAGGACGTCGACGCGCGGCGAGGCGATGTCGGGCTCCTCGCGCACGTTCAGCCACTCCTTCGTCCGGCCCCTCAGCGACAGGGACTGCACGCCGGGCGCGACGGGCCCGCCGCCCACCGGCACGACCGGAGCGGCGCGCACGATGCCGAGCTGCTCGAGCAGCGTGTTCTCGGAAGGGTCGGCATCCGTGAGACCGTCGACGGTCGTGCCGGCGGGCGGGACGAGTCGCGTTCCCGACGCGTTCGCCCGCAGGAACGCCTCCGCGTGCGGGTCCGAACCGAGCGTGAACGCGGCGATCATGATCTGCGCGCGGGTCGGGGCCGGCGCGCTTGCGAGCGGGAGCAGTGCGGGCAGGCGTGCCGCGAGCCAGCTCGCGTCGAGATGACGGCGCAGCACGTCCAGCGAGGCGGATGCCTCCACCAGCGCGACGATCTCGGGTGCGCGGGTCGGGTCGGGTGACAGTCGCACCTGGTCGAGCGCGACCTTGCCGCCGGCGCCGAGTCCGGGGATCGCACGCACGCGCGCCGTGAGCGCGGTCTCGAACGGATCGACGTTCTGAAGCCAGCCGACCTCGCCCGGTGTCTGGTGATTCCGGTTCTCGAACTCGCTGAGTCCTCGGGAGGACTGTTCGGCGACCCGCGACATCCCGGCGATGTCGCCCGAGGACTCGAAGATGTCGAACATCGCCTGGATGACGCGGTCGCCCCAGGAGGTGAATCCGTGACCGCGCCTCGCGGCGATCGCCGACGTGGCCGCGGCCGCGTCGCGCGCCCACAGCACGACCAGGCTCCTGGCCGCGCCCTCCGGTTCGTGACCGCGCTCGACGTAGTCCGCCGGGTTGGTGGAGGTCGCGGCCTCGTCACCGGTGATGGTCTGGTGCAACTCCCCCGCGGGAGTGATGTACGACCCGGCGCCGACCGAGGCGACGTTGCCCTCGACGGTTCGTCCACCGGCCATGTTGTGCAGGAGGGTCGCGATGCTCGGGTCGGTCGTGAGCCGGTGGAGGATCGCGGCCCGCGCGAGACCCGGGTCGGCGGGCAGGCTGTCTGAAACCGGCTCCGCCGCCGTGAGGCACGCGTTGAGCACGATCCTCGCGTTCGGTCCCGGGGCCATGACCCCGACGAGTCGCCGGATGAACCGCTCCGTGCGTGCCCGCCCGGCACCCTCGGACTCGGCCGACACCGAGGCACCCGGTCGGCCCGCGAGTTCGATCGAGGTCGGCCCGCCGTGCCCGGCGAGCATCACCTGCTGCACGCGGCGGCCCTGGCCGTAGGCCCGCGCGAGCGCGGTCACCCGGTCCCCCGCGGCCTCCAGGTTCCCAACGCCCTCGATCATCAGGGTCAGGTTGGCCGCGTGCGTCACGACGGCCGTCATCCCGGCGTCGGCGTGGAACGCGCCGTTGTGGTCGCTCCCGGAGTGGAGGACCACCACCAGCGGCTTCGTCCTCGACCGATCCGCGCGGTTCGCGATCAGGGCTTCGATCATCGGCTTGGGGAATCGGTGGATGTTCCGGACGTCGGGGACGCGACCGATGAACGCTGCGGGATCCGCACCCCACTCCCGGTACGAGCGCGAGTCACGGCCGTTCTCGGCCTCGAGGAACGCCCTCGCCCCGCGGAAGTAGTCGGCCAGGTCGGCCGCCTTCCCGCTGGCGGCCAGGGTCTGCAACTCCGCCTTGGCGCTGTCCTGGGCACCGAGGCCGCGATGCAGGTCCGCCTTCGGCAGCCGTCGTTCGAGTTCCTGCACGGTCCTGCCGAGCTCGACCGCCTCGGGAAGGGAGGTGATCCCGTCCGGCGGGACCGCCGAGTCCTCCCGCTGCTTCGCACGCGCGTAGACGCCCAGTTCCGCCCGTTCCGCCGCCGTCTGCGACAGCAGGTCCGACACGACGAACGGGCGAGCGGCGTCGAGTGGGGCCGGCGAGCCGACGCGCGCCCAGCGCAGCAGGTCGATCAGCGAACGGTCGGTACCCGCGGGCAGCCTGCCGTCGGTCATCCAGTCCGGACGATCCCTCGCGTAGTCGTCGAGTGCGCCGAGCGTGAGGGTGCGGATGCGCGCCGGGTCGGTGAACGGCACCGCAGGCGGCGGGATCCGCTGCACGATCGCCGCGGCGACCGCTCGGTTCCCTGCGGAACGCTGCAGTGCCAGGATCCGCTGGACGGGCCCCGACGGCCCGGCACCGGTCCGTGACCGCATGGCCGACGGCGCTCGGGCGCGCCGCGCTGGCTCGCCGACCCCCCGGCCGGCGCGGACGTGCCCGACGGCGCTCACCCCACCGACACCACCGACCAGTAGCGGCCGAACTCGCGCTCGACGACGAGGCGCCCGAGCTTGCGGTACTCGCGCTCCACGGCGAGCACGAGGTGCCGCATGCCGACCTGCCCGCCGTCGGCGGCTGCGAGGTACGCCGCCGTGACCGCGGCGGAGCGGATCGCCCCGCCAGCGAGCTCGAACGACTCCCCGAGGAACTCGAAGTCGATGTCGGTCGCGCGCGCGACCTGGGCGCCGAGGCACCGATCCCAGAGCGCCGCGCGCTGCGAGGCATCCGGCATCGGGAAGTCGACGATCACGTCGAGCCGCCTCGTGAACGCCTCGTCGATGTTGGCGCGCAGGTTGGTGGCGAGCACCGCGAGGCCGTCGAAGGTCTCCATGCGCTGGAGCAGGTAGGCGCTCTCCACGTTGGCGTAGCGGTCGTGGGCGTCCTTGACCTCGCTGCGCTTGCCGAACACGGCGTCGGCCTCGTCGAAGAGCAGCACGGCGTTGGTGCCGGCCGCCGCGGTGAAGATGCGGTCGAGGTTCTTCTCGGTCTCGCCGATGTACTTGTCGACGACGGTCGAGAGGTCGACGACGTAGAGGTCGAGGCCGAGTTCGCGGGCGACGACCTCGGCCGACATGGTCTTGCCGGTGCCCGAATCGCCGGCGAACAGCCCGACGACGCCGTGCCCGCGTCCACCGCCCGGGCGCATGCCCCAGTCGCCGAGCACCTGCTCGCGGTGCCGCGCGCGCAGTTCGATCTCGCGGAGGGCCGAGAGGGTTGCGGCGGGGAGCACGAGGTCGTCCCAGCCGACCGCGGGCTCGACGCGTCGGGCCAGCCGGTCGAGCGCCGACCCGTTCTCGGCGCGGGCGCCCGCGGTGAGGTCGGCGATCGTGATGCCGCCGTCGTGCGAGAGGGCCGCCTGGGTGCGGGCCGTCCGCGCGGCGCGACGCACCTGCTCCGGGCGCAGCCGGAACTGGCCGGTGGCGGACGCCACGTCGAGCCGGGACCCCGCCCGCCCGAGTTCGCGACGCCACAGCTCGACTCGTTCGAGCGTCGTGCTCGCCCGTGCCTCGACGACGGCCGGATGCGTGCGCGCCCGCGACGGGTCCCACACGGCGTCGCCGACGAGCACGGTCGGCTGCGGCGAGGCATCCAGCGCATCGAGCACCTCGGCGGGCAGTTCGGGCGCGACCGGTCCTGCGATCAGCCCGGCGCGGCGAAGGCGTGCCTCGCGCACGACCAGCCGCGCGATCTGCACCCCGTCCTCGTCACTGCCGATCTTCGCCAGGTCGAGCTCGATCGGGTCGAGGCCGACCGATCGGAGCGCGTCGGCCGCGATCGCGCGTCCGGAACTCGTCGCATGCTCGCGAACGTAGACCGAGCGGATCCCCGCGGCGAGCGCCCGGGCGACCTCGCCGCCGTCGCCCCAGTCGATCGGGGCCGAGTCCTGCAGCACGCCGTCGAGTGCGCGGTCACCGCCGTCGTCGCCGAGCAGGTGGCCGACGACGCGGTCGGGCACCCGCAGCGCTCGGGTCGGCAACGGTCGGTCGGCGTCGTCGAGCGTCATCAGGGAGCCGGTGATCAGCGGGCCGCCGACGAGTCGCGCCCGATCGCCGGCCGACGTCAGGCCGACGCCGCAGAGCTCCATCGCGAGCGCCGCCGACGGTCGCCGGCGACTCACGTCGTCGTTCAGGTAGCCGAAGAACCGTTCGAACCTGGGGTCGAGGTCCGCGGCGAGCCCGACGACGAGGAGGTCCACGTCGAGGTCGTTCAGGCCGAACGTCTCGGCGACCTCGCGCAGCCGGAGCCGGTGACCGGCGGCCTCGGCGAGATCGGCGCCCTGCTCGCACTCGGCCAGACGCGACGACGCATCCGACCAGTCCGGCACTCCGCGCGCCTGGCCGAGCAGCCGGTCGATCAGCTCATCGCTGAGGTACAGGCCGCGGAACGGGTCGTCGGGCTGCGGGTCGACCGCGTGCCGCGCTGCCACGAGCCGG
Source organism: Agromyces sp. LHK192 (assembly GCF_004006235.1). NCBI lineage: Bacteria > Bacillati > Actinomycetota > Actinomycetes > Micrococcales > Microbacteriaceae > Agromyces > Agromyces sp. LHK192. The sequence continues at coordinate 499,376 of NZ_CP034753.1, read as the reverse complement.
CGGATGCGATCCTCGATGACCCCGAGCCGCCCGAGCAGGTGCGTGAGGTTCGGGTCGCCGATCATCATTCGCCCTTCGCGCCGGGCGGGGTGGTCGCCGCGGTCGCGGGCCGGCGGCCGGTGCGCTGTTCGTCGCCGCCGAAGCCGGTGCCGGTTCCCATCCCGCTGAACTCGCCGCGCACGCCCTCCTTGACCGGCGGGCCGACCTGGTAGACCACGCCGGTGGTGATCGGCGCCGTGATGACGACGTCGAGCGAGGGCTTCAGCTCGCCGCCGAGCGACGACCAGACGTCGGCGAACGCCCGGTCCTCGGGCGGCGGCAGCGCGATCGAGAGCCACGCGGGCAGGCCGGTCTCGGCGAGCGTGTCGACCACGAGCGGCTCGGGCACGGCGTCGTACTTGAGGAAGCAGCGCATCAGCGCATCGAGCAGCCGGTGCTCGTCGTCAGGGCGCTGCGTCCACGCGGTCACGAGGTACGAGAGCTTGAAGTAGCGCGGCGCCGGGGTGCGTGCGATGACGATGCCCTGCTCGTTGCGCTCCTCGAGGAATCCCGTCTCGCGCCGCTTCACGTCCTCGCGGATGTCGTAGAGGAACAGGTCGACGGTCGGCGCGTTGCGTCTGGCCGCCCAGTCCTTCGTCGGCGCGTCGAGCACGACCTCGATGTCCTTGCCGATGCCGGGTGCCTCGCGAACCAGCCGCTTCATGGCATCGTCGATCTCGCCGATCATCCGCCCCTCCCCACGAGGTCCGGGCCGGTCGAGTTTCGCGGCGAGATCAGGATCGGAGCGGACTCGAACGTGCCGAACGTGCCGGCGGCGCTCGAGATCTGGACCCAGCGCGGACCCTGCAGCGCACGGCGGAAGACGACGACGTCGCGCCGGAACTCGGAGCCCAGCGCGCCGCCGACGACCGGCCCCGGGAAGGCGGTGACCGTCGCCTGCGCATGGCGCAGTTCCCATTCGGCGTTCAACGTCTCGCCCGGCGGGAAGTACCGCCCGAACATCGTGACCACGTCGCCGGGGTTGGCGACCGCCGGCGTGAACCAGGCGACGGGTTGCAGCAGGTTGTACGGCTCGGTGTCGTCGCCGAGCCACCCGGTGGGCGCATCCGCCCGTTCGATGCTCGACGCCGGCTCGGGCAACGGGTCGACCGGGCACTCGAGCGTGCCCCATTCGCAGCAGGCCGGGTTCGATCCGCACTCCTCGGGGTCCGGTCCCACGGGCAGCGGCGGCAGCGTGTACCGCGTCACGTCGAACGATGCGCGCTCGACGGCGACGGAGACCTGCCCGGGATGCGGGTCGTGCGCCGCTCCCGCCGGCGGCGGCGTGAACACCAGCGTCGTGTCGGTGGTCGCACCGACCGCGTCGAACCCGGTCTTCACGCAGGTGTCGACGGCGAAGCCGGGGCAGTTCTCGGCGCCGCTGAGCGTGAGGTGCGTCGTCGGCTGACCCGGCGGGCTCGTCGTCGGCCAGGTGAAGGCGAACTCCACCTCGGTGTTCGGCAGCGTCGGGTCGTACCCGGCACCGCCGTCGGTGGCGGGACCCCGCGTCAGCGTCGCCTTCGCGCGCATCGGCAGGCCGCCGTGGTAGATCGGGTTGCGATCGAGCACCAGGTCGACATCGAATTGCGCGTCGACGACCGTGGCGGATGCCTCATCGCCGCCGAGCCACTCGATCGGGAGCTCGGAGGCATCGTTGGGCACTCCGACTCCGATGGCGGCGGGCATCGCGGCGACCTCCAGCGCGCCGACCGCGACCGGATCGAGCCGGAAGGTCACCTCCCTGGCATCGCCGGGTCCGAACCAGTCCTGCAGGTAGCAGATCCCGTCGTCGAGCGGATCGCACCCGACGATTCCCGGCGGATCGACCAGGTCGGCGACGGCATCCGGCCAGTCGAACTCGAGACCGACGAACACCCGCGTCGGCGGGATGTCCTGCGGCAGCGCCTTCGACCACTGCACTCGGACGGTGACGAGCACGTCGCTCCCGTCGGGCCACGTGCGGTCGCGGTCCAGCGTGACCTGCGTCTCGAAGACGTTCGCGAGCACGGTGATCGGGGCGTCGGAGTCCTCGACCCAACTCGGCGGATAGTCGTGCTCGATGTCGCCGTCGGAATTGGACTCGACGATCATCACGCCATCGCCGGAGATCGCGAACCGCCCGAACCCCCACGCGGTCTCCGGTACCTCGAACGTCATACTGATGTCGACCGAGGATCCCGGTTCGTCGAGGCCGGTGATCGTGCAGATCTGGGCGACGAACTCGTCGCATTCGGCCGGGTCGCCCGTGGGCACGAGGATGTCCGGCCAATCGAGTGCGACGGCGACCTCGACGCCGGGCAGCACGGTCGTCACCTCGGGCGAATGCGTCACCCGGAACGTGACTTCGACGTCGTCGCCGCCGGGCACCGCGTTCGACACGGACGCGATCGTCTCGGTCGGGAACACACGGTCGAGGATCGCGAACGGCGTGCTGGCGGAATCCGCCCAGTCGGCCGTCATGGTGACTCCGCCGGGCGGTGTCGGCGACGCCAGCGGCAGCACGGCGGGTGCGTGTCCGGCCACGCTGCGACCGAATCCGCCGAGCGGCCGCGCCGAGGCCGGGTCGGACGCGATGGTGATGATCGGCTCGGTGTAGGTCCAGCCGCTCACGAAGTCGATCGTGAAGGCGCTCAGGAGTTCCCGCTGGGACTGCGCCGCAGGAAGCGTCAGGTTCAGATCCCATTCCTCGACGAGGAGCTGCCACTCGTCGTCGTTCGGCGCCTCGGGATTCGCTCCCAGTTCGTTCGCGTCGTCGATGGTGCAGTCCAGACTTCGCGGAACGACGGCGACGCAGCCCGCAGGCGGCGCACCGCCGAGGGTCATCCCCTCCGGCCAACCGAGCCGGACGACGAGTTCGGCGTCGTCGATGCCGCGCAACTGCGCCTCGCTGCTGAACACCGTGTACCGGGCGAGCACGGGGGTGACCGCGCCGACCGCGCCGAGGTCGAGGAACTCGTACTGCTCGACCCGGAGTTCGAAGGGCGAGGCGACCGGGATCGCATGGGTCGCGATCGCAGGGTTCACCGGGGCGAAGTCGTATCCGTCACCCCAGTACCAGGCCCAGTGGTCGACGGTCGCCGTGAACTCGAGGTCGCTGGTCGCCGGCCGGGGGCCGGACACCCGGAACGGCACGGTGAACGACACGGACGAACCGGGTGCGTCGAGTCCGACGAGGTAGCAGCGGTCGAACCCGCCGGTCCCGGGCAGCACGGATTCGTCCAACTCCGAGTCATCCCAGAAGTCGCAGCCGTCGACGTACCCGGGCTCCAGCGGAAGTCGGAACGCGGCACTGTCCCAGTCCAGCCGGACCGGGACCAGGAACGGCTCGTCTTCATACGGATCGGCGTCGGGAAGGGGCACATCGTGGTTCGTGACCGTGACCCGGAGTTCGAACCGGTGCCCCCACCGCAGCGGGTCGGGGGTGTGCGTGATCGACACGTCGAACCCCTCTCCATCGTCCGGCGGATCCGACGGTCCCGCCGGAACCGCCGTGGTGGCACTCGACCGGTACTCCCCGCCGATGCCGATGTACTCCAGGAACGGCTCACCGCCGTAGTCGCCGACCTGTGCCCAGGCATCGATTCGCGCGGTGAGCACAGTCTCACCCGGGGGCATCGTCCACTGCTGGAGGGTCGCGGTGCATCTTCCGACCGCCGACTCCCCCGGCTCGTCGACCCCCTCGATCAGGCACTGGTCTCCGGATGCCTCGGGCCAGCGTTCGTCGAACGAGCCGTCGGACGCGTGGCGCCACGCGTTCGGGCCGGCGGGGTCCTCCACCGGCACCACGGATCCGTCGGGCCACAACAGCGAGACGAGCAGCGCATCGGCGCCGCCCGCCGGCTCCACATCGTAGTTCCGCACCGTGATCGTGACCTCGAACGTCTCGGCTCGCGACACCGTGGTCGGCTCCGCCTCGATCGAGATGTCGAAGTGCTCGCCGTCATCGGGGCCGTCGGACACCGCGACATCCACGAAGGTCGACGTCAATGCGTCCGCCGGCGTGCTCAGCGGCTGCAGGATGTCCGGGCCTTCGACGATCTGATGATCCGCCCAGGTGACGATGCGTGCGGAGAACCGGCTCGCACTCGGCTCACCGCCGAGGTGTCGGAACTGCACCGTGCAGGACTTGGTCGGCGCGGTGGCGGCGGGCCCCATTCCGTCGAGCACGCAGACGGCACCCGGGCCGTGGGGTCCGACGGCGTCGAACCGGTAGTTCGCGCCGCCGGTCGCGAGGGTCGCCCATCGGGCGTCGTTCGGTGGATCGAGCACCGGGGCGAATTCCTCGGGTACCCACGACACTGCGACGAGGAGTTCCTCCGCACCTTCGGCGACGAACTCATCGTGGTTGGTCACCGTGAAGGTGACGGTCGTGGTCTCGCCCTCGTTCACCGGATCCGGCGTGGCCGCGATCTCCAGGTCGAACCCCTCGCCGTTGGCGGGACCGTCGACCGCGACACCGTCGCGCGTCCAACCGTTCGACGGGTCCCAGGTCGGCGACCCGCTGCCGTCGCTCGTCCCTCCGCCCGGCGTCTCCACCGCCGACGCGGGCACGACCGACCCCGTCACCACCATCAGGGCGGCGGCGACGATCGCGATCAGCGGTCGCAGCCTGCGCATCGGGTTCCTCTCGCCACGGTTCAACCTTGCGGCCGGCCGGCGCCGGCGCCGGTGGGGCGCCGGGCACCGTTCGGGGCATCCGGGGTTGCCCGCACGGGCAGCGGCATCCGTTCCGTGCCGCCGTCGCGCCGGCAACCCCGCGGATGCCTCAGATCAGCCCCTCCCGAACCGCGTACGCGACCGCGTGCGAGCGGTTGCGCAACTGGAGCCGGGTGGTCACGTCGTGCAGCACGTTCTTCACGGTCCGCTCCGAGTACGACAGCTGGCGGGCGATCTGCGCGGTGTCGCAGCCCTCGGCCACGAGCCGGAGCACCTCGACCTCGCGCGACGAGAGCCCGTTGAACGTGAGTCCGCGGGGGTCGAGCACGGTGCGCTGGAGGCGACCGACCTGGTCGAGGAGTCGCCCGAGCAGGTCCGGGGGCACGCTGCCCTCGCCCCGACCGGCGCCGACGACGGCGGCGGTGAGCTTGTCGGGCGTCGCCTCGGCCCGCCGGACGAGCCCGACGACGCCGCTCTCGACGGCACGCACGAGCCCCTGGTCGTCGAGGTCGGAGACGACGAGCACGACCTGGGCGTCGCCGTTGCGGCGCAGGAAGCGGATCGAGTTGACGGCCTCGTCGTCGACACGCTCGACGATGACGAGCACGACGTCGGGCGGCTCCTCCTCCGGCGCGACCACGCGCACCTCGGGCCTCGGACGAAGTTGGCTGGCCACGCCGGCCTCGGATATCGGATCGCGCGCGAAGACGCGCACCGTCGTTCGGGTCATGATCTCCCCCTCTGAAGATCGTTCGGGTCCGCGCGTGGTCATCGGGTTCGTGCGGATGCCGGTCATCCTCCTCCCCGGTGCTCTTCGCGCACTAAACAAGGACTCAACGGGCAACCGATCTGCACTCGCCGGTGACCTTGCGGCCCTCGTCCCGAATGGAAGGGCGGTCCTACGTTGGCGACATGGCGACCACTGCGACGCTCGAGCCCGGCTCGGCGTCAGTCCTCCCGGGCGAGTCCGCGACGTTCACCCTGACCGTCGCGAACGACTCGCTGCTCGTCGAGTCCTACGCGCTCTCGCCCGTGGGACCGGTGGCCGGGTGGGCGACGATCCAGCCCGAGCGACTGACGATCTACCCGGGCACCAAGGAGACGGCGGTCGTCGTCGTGTCGCCGCCGCGGACCTCGGAGGCCCTGCCCGGCACCGTCGCGGTCGGCGTCCGGGTGCTGCCCACCGAGCAGCCGGAGTTCGCCGCGTCCGCCGAGGCGGACCTGCAGATCCTCCCGTTCGCCGAGCTCGACGCCGAGCTCGTCCCGCGGATCTCCCGCGGTCGTGGCCGCAAGCGCGTGCGCCTGGCGGTCGACAACCGAGGCAGCACACCCCTCTCCGCCTCGATCGCCGGCACCAGCAGCGACGCCCTCACGATCACGACGCCCACGCCCGACATCGACGTCGACCCCGGGCACGCCCTGTTCGTCGACGTCGACCTGCACCCGCGCAAGCGCGTGTGGCGCGGGCAGGACCTCAACCATCCGTTCCAGCTCACCGTGGTGCCCGAGGGCGAGGGCGCACCCGAGCCGCGCACCCTCGACGGCAGCTACACGCAGTTGCGCATGTTCCCGAGGTGGTTGTGGAAGGCGCTGCTCGCGCTGCTCCTGCTGCTGCTCGCGCTCATCGCGCTCTGGTTCCTGGTGCTGAAGCCCGCGATCGAGGCGACCGCGAAGGAGGCGATCGAGGGTCCGGTCGCGGAGGCGCAGGACAAGGCGGATGCCGCTGCGCAACAGGCCGATCAGGCTGCGCAGAGCGCGAACGAGGCGAAGGCCGCGGTCGGGCAGCCGACGGAGCCGATCGATCCGGTCGCCCCGGGGCCGACCGTGACCAGCAACGAGATCGACCTGCGGTTCAGCGCCTCGGCGGCCGCCAACGGCGAGGACGAGAGCGAGCGGTTCACGATCCCCGCGAACGCGCAGTTCCGCATCACCGACCTGGTGCTGCAGAATCCGTCGGGGTCGTTCGGCACCCTCACGATCGAGAACGCCGATGTCGCGGCACCGATCATCTCGACCGGGATGGAGAACTTCCGCGACATCGACTACCACTTCGTGACGCCGGTCGAACTCCAGAGCGAGGACGAACTGTTCATCAAGGTCGTGTGCACGCCGGCCGTCGCCGGTCCGACGGCCACGCCGTGCGGTGCGAGCGTCCTGGTGACGGGCATCCTCCTGACCACCCAGCAGTGACCATGCCCACCGGTCCGGCTCTGCGCGCAGGCGACATGGCGATGTGCCCGCTGTTCGACGGCCCGAAGCCGCACGTGGGCGGCCCGATCACGCCGGCGGGTTGCGTGATGACCGTGATGATCGTCAACATGCCCGCCGCGGTGGCGAACAGCATGCCGGGCTCGATTCCTTGCGTGGGACCGCCCAACGGCATCGCGATGGGCAGCATGACGGTGCTGATCGGCGGATTCCCCGCTGCGCGGCTCGCAGACCTGTCGATGCACGGCACGCCGATCGTGCCCGGCCCGGGCGCGCCGACGGTCATCATCGGCGGCTGACGCCCAGTCACGGATTCAGGAGATCGGCGGCTGCTCGGGACCAGAAACGCCGTTCCGGTCCTGAATTGCGTGCGTACACCTGAATCCGGCACTACTGCCGCGGTGCCGCGACTCCCGGCAACAGCCAGGCGCCGAACGCGGCGCCCGTCGCCGCGAGCACGGTACCGGCGTCGGATGCCTCGAGCCGCAACTCCCCGAACGCCGCGAGTTCGACGGCGCCGACGCCGCCCGCGAGCTGCGGCAGGGCATCCGCATCGAGGTCGAGCCGGGCCGCAGCTCGCGCGGCGAACACGAGGACCGAGGCATCCGCCGCCTCCCTGACGAACGCGACGGCGTCGTCGGATGCCTCCAGCCAGCGGATGCCGCCCATCTGCAGCACCTCGTGCTCGCGCCGGAGCGCGACGAGGTCGCGGTAGGCCTCGATCGTGGGCGCGACCTCGGGGTCGTCCTCCGAGCCCCACGGGATCGGCGTGCGACTCGCCTCGCCGTCCTCGCCCGTGAGCGCGAACTCGTCGCCGGCCCAGACCACCGGGATGCCGGGCATCGTCACGGCGAGCCCGAACGCGACCGGCACCGTGCCCGGGCGCGAGTGCGTGAGGAACCGGGGCGTGTCGTGCGTGTCGAGCGCGTTCATCGTCGCGAGCCGCGTGCGCCACGGGAACCCCGCGGCGAACCGCAGGTGGGCTTCCACGAACTCGCTGCCGGTGAACGTCGGCACGGCATTGCGCGCGAACCCGATGCCGCCGGCCGCCGGGCCGCCCGGCTGCTGCAACCAGCTCCACATCGGCCTGGTGAACGGCGTGTACGTCATGGCGCCATGCCACGCGTCGCCCTGGAAGTCGGATGCCGCGTCGTTCGTCGACTCGCCCAGCAGGATCGTGTCGGGGTTCACCGCGACCATCGTCGCCCGGATGGTCTGGCGCACCTCGGCGTTCAGGTCGACCGCGCCGATGCGACCGGTCATGTTCGCAACGTCGATGCGCCAGCCGTCGAGCGAGAACGGGGCCCGAAGGTACCTGGCGACGACCGAGTCGGGACCCTCGATGAACCGCCGGCGCAGCTCGACCGACGACCAGTCGAACTTCGGCAGGCTCGGCACCCCGAGCCACGACTCGTAGGAGCCGTCCTCTCGGAAGAGGTAGAACCCGCGCTCGATCGAGTCGGGGTCGGCCTGCGCAGTGCGGAACCACTCGTGCGCGTCGCCCGAGTGGTTCGACGTCAGGTCGCCGATGACGCGGATGCCGCGTGCGTGCGCCGCCTCGACGAGCCGCACCAGCGCGTCGTCGCCGCCGAGCAGGTCGTCGACCCGGTCGAACGTGGACGCGTCGTACCGGTGGTTCGATCGCGCCGGGAACACGGGCGTGAGGTACAGCAGGTTCACGCCGAGGCCGACGAGGTGGTCGAGCCGCTCGCGGACGCCGTCGAGGTCGCCGCCGAAGACCTGCTGCGACCGCCCGGGCGGCTCGGGGTCGACGGCGTCGCCCCACGACGCCGGGATCGCCCACTCGGGCCACACGCGCTCGGCGGCGGCATCCGACCTCGCGAACCGGTCGGGGAAGACCTGGTACAGCACGCTCGCCGCCGCCCAATCTGGCGCGGGCTCGTGCGCGACCAGCCTGAAGTCGTCCTGGTCGCGGGTCTCGACCCTCGACAGGCCGGCCTGGCTCAGCCAGTGCTGCCGGCCGTCCTCGCCGACCAGGAGCCAACGATAGCCGTGCACCGGGTTCTCGACCTCGACGTCGGCCTCCCACCAGTTCCACCCGGCGGCGGCGCCGATCAGTCGGGCCTCGCTGTACCGCGGTTCGCGGTTCGGGTTCGAGCGCGTGCCCACCCAGTCGAGCAGGCCGAACCCGGAAGGCACGCGCAGGCGAACCCGCACGACCTCGCCGAGCTCGGGAGCGGCGTTCGAGACGTGCAGCGGGGATCCGTCGTGGTGCGGCGTCAGCATGCCCATCACCCTTCCATGCCGAGGTTTCGGCGGTGAGAACAGCCCGGCTTACTTCACCGCACCCGCGGTGAGCCCGCCGACGATGTACTTCTGCAGGAACAGGAACAGGGCGACGACCGGCGCGGCCGCGATCACGGCACCCGCCGAGAACGCCGACCAGTCCGCGTAGCGCGGGTTGGAGACGAGCTTCGTCAGGCCGACGGCGAGCGTCTGCTTCTCCGTGTCGATCAGCATGACCGAGGCGACGACGAACTCGTTGACGCTCGTGATGAACGACAGCAGTGCGACGACCGCGAGGATCGGTGCGACCAGCCGCAGGATGATCGTGAAGAAGATGCGTGCGTGCCCGGCCCCGTCGATCTTCGCGGCCTCGTCGATCGACGCGGGCACGGTGTTGAAGAAGCCGTACATGAGGAACGTGTTCACCCCCAGCGCACCGCCGAGGTAGACCATGATCAGGCCGATGTGCGTGTTGAGGCCGATCGCCGGGAACAGGTCGCCGATGGTCGACATGAGCAGGAAGATCGCCACGACCGCGAGCAGCTGCGGGAACATCTGCACGACCACGATCGAGACGAGCCCGAACCGCCGCCCGGTGAACCGCATCCGCGAGAACGAGTACGCCGCGAGCGCGCCGAGGAACACGGTGCCGAGCGCCGTGATGCCCGCGATGATCAGCGTGTTCGCGAACCACTGCGTGAACGGCACCTGCGGGTCGGAGAGGATGCGCACGTAGCTGTCGAACCCGATCTTCGAGAACAGCGCGTTCGATCCGGTGAGCGTGCCGTTCGGGTTCAGCGACGACGAGATCACGAACACGATCGGGAACAGCGAGAACACGACCATCACGACGCCGACGACGTGGCGCCAGCCGGTCTGGCCGAACCAGCGGCCGAACCGGAACGGGCGCTTCGGCGGAACGTATCCGCCCTCGCCGGCGCTGCCGCCGCGGGTCGAGTGCGCGCGCGTCGAGGCATCCGAGAATTCGTCCGCCTCGCCGGCGAGCAGGCCCGCCTGGCTGCCGGATACGGGGTGGTTCGCAGCCATCAGTTCAGCTCCTCGAGGCTCTTGGTGCGGCGGAAGGCGATGATCGAGATCACCGCGACCACGATGAAGATGATGATCGAGTAGGCGCTCGCGAGACCGTAGTCACGCGTCTGCCCCGTGAACGCGACCTTGTAGACCATCGTGATGAGGATGTCGGTGAACCCGACCGGGATCGGCGCGTTCGAGTCGCGCGGCCCGCCGTCGGTGAGCATGTAGATCACGTTGAAGTTGTTGAAGTTGAACGCGAACGACGCGATCAGCAGGGGCGCGACGCTGACGAGCAGCAGCGGCAGCTTGATCAGGCGGAAGATCGCCCACGGCCTCGCGCCGTCGACCTTCGCCGCTTCCTGGATGTCGTCGGGGATGGACTGCAGTGCGCCCATGCACACGAGGAACATGTACGGGAACCCGAGCCACAGGTTGACGATCAGGATCGACACCTTCGCCAGCAGCGGATCCGTGAGCCAGGGGATGGATGCCCCGCCGAAGAGCACCTGGTTGATGAACCCGAAGCTCTCGTTCATCATGCCCGCCCACACCAGCGCCGAGAGGAACGACGGGATCGCGTACGGGAGGATCATGAGGACCCGGTACGCCTTGCGCCCGCGCATCCGCATGTCGTTGAACGCGATCGCGAGGAACAGCCCGAGGAAGAACGTCGACGCGACCGACACGAGCGCGAAGACGAAGGTCCACACGGTCACGTAGAAGAGCGGTCCGGCGAGACGCGGGTCGGTGACGGCCCGCACGAAGTTGTCGAACCCGACGGTGATCTGCCAGCCCGGAAGCAGTTGCTCGCCGTCCTCGGCGGTGAACGCCCCCACGCCGGTGTCGGCGTAGACCGTGCCCGACTCCACGTCGGTCATGGTGCCTGCGGCCTCGTCGTACTCGAGCGCCGAGACGTAGCGGTAGCCGCTCGACCCGTCGGGCGTGCGGATCGCGCCGTCGTTCGGGTCGTCCGAATAGGGCACCGAGAGGGCCGTGACCTGGTCGGTGCGGGCGAGCACGTCGGCGAACTGGAGCGTCGTCCACCCGTCGGTCGCGACCGCGGTCTCGCCGTCGAACTCGGCGTCGACGGGTTCGAGCGCCTGGTCGTTGGTGCCGACGAAGGCGTCGCCGGACTCGGGGTCGGTGACGAGGAGGCCGAGCTCGCCGCCCTGCTCGACCACGGTGATCGGGTACGTCGGCGAGTCCTCGACGCGCTGCAGCGACGACGCCATGAGCGACGAGACCGCCTGCTCCTTGGTGCCGTTGTGGCCGGTGCCGTAGTTGGTGAACGCGATGTAGCCGGTGTAGATGAGCACGAACACCTGGAACACGACGAGGAAGATCACGCCGGGCGTCAGGTACTTCGCGGGCAGCTTTCGCCGCGAGAAGTAGATCCAGTTCACGACCACCGTGACCGCGGCCACGACGACCGCGGGGATCCACTGGCCGGCGCCGATGAGCACGAACAGCGCGTACACCGCCAGCGCGTCGACGATGCCGAGCGCGATCAGCTTCACGAGGAGCACCTTCACCCCGCCGGATGCCGCGTCGGCGATGGCCGCCGCCTGGCGCTGGCGCTTGGTGGGGCGCTCGGGTGGGGCATCCTGGCGGATGTCGTCGGTCGTCGTGCTCATCGTCTGCTCCTCATCGCAGGACCGATGGTCGAGTAGCGACGAAGGAGCGTATCGAGACCGTGGGGTCTCGATACGCGTCCTCCTGCGTCGGTCGCTACTCGACCATCGACCGATTACTTGGCGTCGATCGCGGCCTGCACGTCCGACGTGAGCTTCTGCCACGTCGCGACGGGGTCGGCGCCGTTGATGATCTCGGCCTCGGCGATGCCCCAGTACTGCCACACGGCACCCATCGCGGGGATCGCCGGCATCGGCACGGCCTCGGCACCGACGGCGGCGAAGCCCTCGATGATCGGGTCGCTGGACGCGGTCTCGGCTGCGCCGGCGTTCGCCGGGAGGATGTTGCCGGCCTCGAACAGCTCGAGCTGGGTCTCCTCGCTGCCGAGGTAGTTCACCAGGAAGTCGTTCGCGGCGACCTTGTTCTCCGACTCGGCCGAGACGAAGAAGCCCTTCACGCCGGCGAACGGCGAGGCGGCCTCACCGGTCGGGCTGGGCACGGTGTCGATCGCGACGTTGATGCCGCCGTCGACCGCGGCGCCCACGTTCCACGGGCCGGTCAGCCAGAAGGCGGCCTTGCCGGTGAGGAACGCGTCCTTGGCGATGTCACCGTCGATGTCGGTGTTGAACGCGGCGGTGCCGTTCTTGCCCTGCGTGCCGAGCCAGGTCGCGAACTGCTCGCCGCCCGCGCTGCCGAGCTGCAGGTCGGTCGGGTCGTAGCCCTGCTCGTTGGTGCCGAACACCGGGGCGCCGAACGCCGTCTGGAACGGGTAGAGGTGGTACGGGTTGCCCTCGGCGCCCTGCTCGACGACGAACGGCTGGGTGAGGCCGGCGGCCTGGCCCTTCGCGATCATGTCGTCGAAGCTCGTGGCGGCCTCGGGGACGAGGTCGGCGTTGCGCAGCACCGCGATGTTCTCGACGGCGTAGGGAAGCATGTAGGTGGTGCCCTCGTAGGTCGAGGCCTCGACCGCGACGGGCAGGTAGTCGGCGGCGGAGTCGCCGAGCTCGATCGGGGCGACGACGCCGTTCGTCGACAGCTCGCCGAGCCAGTCGTGCGCACCCATCGTGATGTCGGGGCCCTTGCCGGTCGGCACCTGCTGGATGAAGTCGTCCTTGATGTCGGCGTTGTCCTTGCCGACGAGCTTGACCTCGACGCCGGTCTCGTCGGAGTACGCCTTCGCCGCGCCCTGCAGCGCGTCGACGCGCTCGGCGTCGACCCAGACGGTGAGCGTGCTCGCCGCCGACGAGTCGTCGGTGGACTCGTTGCCGCCCGCTGCGCATCCGGCCAGTCCCAGCGTCGTCACGACGGCCACGGCGCCCGCAGCGAGGAGGCCCTTCCTGTTCACCCTCATTGGTGTGTGCCCTTCTCAGTTCGCGTGAATCGGCGCCTTCGCCGGTGATGCGCGGGTCCCGCGGGAACCGCTGCTCCCCCGATGGCGGGTTCGCGTACCGAGCCGAAAGGCCGTTCTTTCGTTGTGTGATGCCCGCAACCGCGTTGCAAGCGATTACAGGTATACCCCGACACATGAAGTTCACAAAACCGGGAGCGGCGTTTTGATACCGGTCTGTGACCAATTGGTTTCAGGCATCCGCTGCAAGCGTTTCCAGTAGATGACGAAATACCGTATGGTTTCGGCATGACTTCGGAATGGTGGCGCACCGCCGCGATCTACCAGATCTACCCCCGCTCCTTCGCGGACGCGAACGGCGACGGCATGGGCGACCTGGCCGGCATCACGTCGCGCCTCGCCGCGCTCGAGACCCTCGGCATCGACGCCATCTGGCTCTCGCCGTTCTACACGTCGCCGCAGAAGGACGCCGGCTACGACGTCGCGGACTACTGCGACGTCGACCCGCGGTTCGGTTCGCTCGCCGACTTCGACGCGATGGTCGCCGAGGCGCACGCCCGCGGCATCCGGGTCATCGTCGACCTGGTCCCCAACCACTCCTCCGACCAGCACGCCTGGTTCCAGGAGGCGCTCGCGGCCGCACCCGGCAGCGCGGCTCGCGGGCGCTACATGTTCCGCGACGGCCGGGGCGAGCACGGCGAGCTCGCGCCGAACAACTGGGACTCCGTCTTCGGCGGGCCCGCCTGGACGCGCGTCGTCGAACCCGACGGCACGCCCGGCCAGTGGTACCTGCACCTCTTCGACAGCTCGCAGCCCGACTTCGACTGGACGAACGAGGAGGTGCGCGAGGAGTTCCGGCGCATCCTGCGCTTCTGGCTCGACCGCGGCGTCGACGGGTTCCGCGTCGACGTGGCGCACGGCCTCATCAAGGCCGACGGACTGCCCGACTGGACCCCCGCCGAGGGCGCCGGCAGCATGGGCGGCGCCGGCGGTGCGACCGGCGATTCCCCCGTCTCCCACGACACGCTCGGAACGGATGCCTCGGGCGTCGCGCTCGAGCCCGCGATCAGCGAGGAGAACGGCGACGGCGCACCCTTCTGGGCGCAGGAGGGCGTGCACGAGATCTACCGCGACTGGCGGCTGCTGCTCGACGAGTACGACGGCGAGCGCATCCTCGCCGCCGAGGCCTGGGTCGACCCGCTCGCGAAGGTCGCGAAGTGGGTGCGCCCCGACGAGATGCACCAGTCGTTCAACTTCGCCTACCTCGAGACGCCGTGGAACGCGGCCGCACTCCACGCCGTGATCGACCAGTCGCTCGACGCGTTCGGATCGGTCGGCGCGCCGTCGACCTGGGTCCTCTCGAACCACGACGTGGTCCGCCACGCCACCCGCCTGTCGGTCACCGCCGACAACCCGCAGGGACACGGGCTCGGGCCGCGCTCGCTCGGCCTCCCGGAGTACGAGCCCGGCCTCCGCCGCGCCCGCGCCGCGACGGCGCTCATGCTCGCCCTCCCCGGCTCGGTGTACCTCTACCAGGGTGAGGAGCTCGGCCTGCCCGAGGTCATCGACCTGCCAGACGACGCCCGACAGGATCCGACCTGGTTCCGCACGAACGGCGAGCGCTACGGGCGAGACGGATGCCGCGTGCCGCTGCCCTGGGAGGCCGACGCGCCCTCGTACGGCTTCGGGCCGACCGATGGGTCGTGGCTCCCGCAGCCCGACCAGTGGCGCGAGCTCGCCCGCGACCGCCAGCAGGGCGTCGCGGGGTCGACGCTGTCGCTCTACCAGGACGCGTTGCGGCTGCGCCGCGAGCACGACCTCGGGGCCGGCTCCGGTTCCGGTCCGCTCGAGTGGGTCGACCTCGGACTCGGCACCGATGTGCTCGCGTTCCGCAACGGCCCCGTCACCGTCGTCGCGAACACCGGGACCGAGCCCGTCGCGCTGCCCGCCGGCGACGTGGCGCTCGCATCGGACCCGCTCGACGGCGACCTCCTCCCCGCCGACACGACCGTCTGGCTGGCCTGACGACCCGCGTGCCGGGTGTCGGCGCGCTCGGCGCAGGCGTCCGGCGAGCCGTCACTCGGCCGGCGGCGTGAGGTCCACGCCACGGGCCGAGGCCAGCGCACGGAGCTTCTCGACGTCGTCGACCTGGATGCAGGCCGTGGCGCGCAGATCGGTGTCGACGGCGCGGAGGAGGTAGTAGGCGCTGCTGTCGGTGAGGAGTTCACCGTCGGCGTCGAAGAATCTCCAGCGGACGCGAACCAGGACGAGGTTCCCGGTGAGGTGGTGCTCGTCGACGACGTCGTAGCCCACCGACGCCAGACCGAGCTTCCGGTAGAGCGGGTAGGACTGCTTCAGGCCCTCGATCATCTCGGACCGGGATATGAGGACGCCGGAGAACCGATCGTCTGCGATCATTCCGGGCATCGTCCACAGGTCGGCGGCGGCTTCGGCGTCGAGGTTCGTGAGCGTGTCGGCGTAGCGGGCGAGGTAGTCGACGATCCTGTCGTGGTCGATGCTCATGCCACGACGATACGGCGACGCCGCAGCGTCAGTTCGTGTTGTCGTAGAGCCACTCGAGCGGGTCGACCCACTCGCCGTTCATCCCGCCGATGCGGATCTCGAAGTGCAGGTGCGGGCCGGTCGACATGCCGGTGCTGCCGGTCTTGCCGAGGACGTCGCCGACTTCGACCGTGTCGCCGATCTGGAACCGCCGCGAGTCGTACTGCATGTGCGCGTAGACGCTGGTGATCTTCTCGCCGTCGATCTCGTGGTCGATCATCATCACGACGCCGAGCGACCCGCCCGAGTCCGTCGACTCGACGACCACGCCGTCGGCGATCGACTGGATCTCGGCGCCGTACCCCGGGTTGAAGTCCTGGCCGTGGTGATCCGACGAGCAGCCCGCGCAGTCCCGGTACCCGAACCGGTCGCCGATCGTGACGCCGACCGCGAACGGCCACTGGATCGTGCCGAGCGGGTTGTTCGTGAACGTCGCGGCCGGACGGATGCCGGCTGCCGCGGCGTATTCGGCGATCGACTGGTGCTGGTACCCCTCGCGGGCGACCTGCGGGGAGGCGATGAGGTCGCCCTCGACCGAGACCACCTGCGAACCGCCGTCGCGCTGGCTCGCCGCGGCGAGTGCGAGCGCCTGGACGTCGTCGGCGGTGAGCAGCGACAGCGCCGGGACCGAGGTCGCCAGCGCGAGCGTCGCGGCGAAACCCATCGCGACGACGGCACGGAGCGCGCGCCCCTTGCGCCGACGGGGCGTCGCGACGGACGCGGGCTGCGGCTGGGTGAGGGCGGATGTCGCGCGATCGGACTCCTGCCCGGAAACCGTCCGCCGCGTCACCGGCCGCGAGCGCGAAGGTTCGGGAGCGGGCGACTCGGATGCCGCGGCTCGCGCACGGCGCGTCGGATGCTGCGGCGCGGCGTCGGCGGCGCGGTCGGCCCCGCTGTGCAACGTCAGCGCAGGTTGATTCGCGGCGGCTCCGAGGAGGGCAGCGAAGTCGGCGGAGGACTCGGCGATCGACTGGTGCGGTGCTCGCGGCACGGACGGCTGCGCCTGCTGAGCCGGCTGCGGCCGGCGCAGCTGCGGCTGTGCCACAGACTGAGGCTGCTGCGACTGGTTCGTCGGGCGTGGCTGCTGCGACTGGTGCGTCGGGCGTGGCTGCGGTGCCGGCTGCGGCTGCGGTGCCGGTGCGGACTCCGGTTGCCGCATGGGTGCTTGCTGCGCCTGCGGCGCCTGCATCGGGCGTGGCTGCTCGGGGGCCAGCGGCGCCTGCATCGGTCGCGCCTGCTGCACGGGTGCCTGCTGCGCCTGCGACGGTCGCGCCTGCGGCTCGTCCGTCGCGGGTCCCGCCGAACGACGGCCCCTGGCCGGCGGAGCCGGCTCCTGGACGACCGGCGCCTGGCGGACCACCGGCGCCTGCTGAACGACCGGCTGGACGACCTGCGGCTGAACGACCTGCGGCTGACCGCCGTGAGCGTTCCCGGCAAGCAACGCCTCGAATCCGCCGGCCTGCGGCGCTCCGGCCCCCTGCTGGCCGCCGGCCGCGCGCGCCTCGCGCTCCCGAAGTTCGCGTCGCGTCAGGGGTCGCCCAGCAGCATGCTGGGTGCCTGGCGTTGAACCGTCGGGCACGAGGGGGGACTCGGGCACGTGGGGGACCTTCGGCGTAGGGGAACGGACCGGTGAGGAGGTGAGCATCACGACGCTACGCCGAGATAACGGATCGGTAAAGCGTACCCCGAGGCATCCGTTCTCGCCACGCGACACCGACGGATCGCTCATCCGAGCAGCGCCTCGGCGACGGATCGCGTCGCCGCCGGCGGCGCTGCCGGAGGTCAGGCCCGCAGGCCCGCGGCACGCAGCGCGGCGCAGAGGTCCGGGTGCAGGTCCGGGCCCGCTGCGACGAGTAGTGCGGAGCCCTCGGATCCGCCGTCGATGCCGGATACCTGCGCACCGGCCTCGCGGGCGATCAGCGCGCCGGCGGCGTGGTCCCACGCGTTCAGGCCGACCTCGTAGTGGGCGTCGAGCCTGCCTGCGGCGAGCGCGCACAGGTCGAGCGCGGCGGATCCGATCCGGCGGATGTCACGGACCTCGGGCAGCAGCGCCGCGACGACCGCGGCCTGTTCGCGACGCCGTTCGACGGAGTACCCGAATCCGGTGCCGACGAGTGCGTGCGAGAGGGGCACGCCGGCGTTGACGGCCAGTTCCCGGACGCTGCCGTCGGTCGAGGTGACGCGCGCCCCACCGGCCGCTGATGCCTCGAACACCTCGCCCGAGACCGGATTGACGACCACCCCCGCGAGGGCGGTCCAGGCGTCGGGGGTCGGCGGCCCGGACACGACGGCGATGCTGACCGCCCACGCCGGGATGCCGTAGAGGAAGTTGACGGTGCCGTCGATGGGGTCGACGACCCAGGTGACCCCGCTGGCGCCGACGCGCGCGGCATCCTCCTCACCGACGATGCCGTCGTCGGGGCGCGCCTCGAGGATCGCGTCGCGGATGAGCGCCTCGGTGTCGCGGTCGGCCGCGGTGACGATGTCGGTCGGCGTCGACTTGGTCGCCGCCACCTCCACGCCGGCGCGGCGAGCGTCGAGCGCCGAGCCGGCGGCGCGGATCGCGATGCTGCGGGCGAGGTCGAGCAGGTCGGTGGGCACGGGCACGGATGCTTCGGCGGTCATGGCCCCACGCTACGCGCGTGCGCCGCGTGCCGGTTCGACGGGGGCGGGCGCACGGCCGAACGTCGGGCGAATCCCGCGCGGCACTTCCCCCGCCACGGCGCAGTCGAGAGACTGGGACGGGTGGACGCGAAGGGGGTGGCGTCGATGGGCGCTGGGTCGGGTGAGGAGATGCGGGCGGCGGGACCTGCGACCGTGCAGGATGCGCGGCAGCACGCCGGCGACGGCCTGGGCGTCGACCGGCCGTACGCGCTCGAATCCGACCGCGTGGCCGAGCTCCTCGGCACGGAACCGGCGGGGCTCACGGGGGCCGAGGCATCCGCTCGTCTCGCGGTGGCCGGACCCAACCTGCTGCCGGAGCCGAAACGCAAGCCGGCGATCGTCCGATTCCTGGCGCATTTCAACGACACGCTGATCTACATCCTGCTCGGCGCCGCGGCGATCAAGGCGGTGATGGCGGACTGGCTCGACTTCTGGGTCATCCTCGCGGTGACGATCATCAACGCCGTCATCGGATACCTCCAGGAGGGGCGTGCCGAGAAAGCGCTCGCGGGCATCCGCGGGATGCTGTCGGCCGATGCCAGCGTGCGCCGCGATGGCGCCTGGGCGACCGTTCCGGCGGCGGACCTCGTGCCGGGCGACGTGGTCCGGCTGATGCCCGGCGACAAGGTTCCCGCCGACGTTCGCCTGATCCAGTCGTTCCAGCTCCGCATCGACGAGTCGGCCCTGACCGGCGAGTCCGTGCCGGCCTCGAAGGACGTCGAGCCCGTCGCATCGGACGCGGGCATCGGCGACCGCGCCTCGATGGCGTTCTCCGGCACGATCGTGTCCGCCGGGCAGGGGCGCGGCATCGTGACCGGCACGGGCATCGCGACCGAGATCGGCAAGATCCAGAGCCTCGTCGGCGAGGCGGGTTCGCTGGATACTCCCCTGACGAAGCAACTGGATGCCTTCGGCCGGGTGCTGACCCTGGTGATCCTCGGCATGGCCGTGGTGATGCTGCTGATCGGGCGGTTCCTGCACGGCATGCCGTTCGCCGACCTGATCTCCGCGGCGATCGGGTTCGCGGTCGCCGCGATCCCCGAGGGCCTGCCGGCGCTCGTCACGATCACGCTCGCGATCGGGGTGCAGCAGATGGCGAAGCGCAACGCCATCACCCGCAAGCTCACCGCGGTCGAGGCGCTCGGGTCGGTGACGACGGTGTGCTCCGACAAGACCGGCACCCTCACGAAGAACGAGATGACGGTGCGCAGCGTGGTCACGGGTGTCCGCTCGTACGCGGTGGCCGGCATCGGCTACGAGCCGAACGGGGCGATCACGGTCGCCACGGCGGGCGAGACGGCATCGGATGCCGCACCGGCGACGCATCCGGACCTCGCCGCGATACTCGCGGTCGCGACCCTCTGCAATGACGCGCACATCGTGCAGGACGACGCCGGCCACTGGTCGCTCGTCGGCGAGCCGACCGAGGGCGCGCTCAAGGTCGTCGCGATGAAGGGCGGCGTGAAGTCCGCGAGCACGCGCGTCGACGTGGTCCCATTCGACTCGGCGAACAAGTTCATGGCGACGCTCAACGACGCCGGGGACGGCGCGCGGGCCATCCTCGTGAAGGGGGCGCCCGACCGCCTGCTCGAGCGATCGCTCACGCAGCGCGGGCGCGACGGTGCAGAACCCCTGGACGCGGTGCGATGGGAGGAGCGCGTCGCCGAACTCAGTGGGCAGGGCCTTCGCGTGCTCGCCGCGGCTCGCAAGCCGGTCCGCCCCGACACGGCCACCGTCGCGATCGAGGATCTGCAGGACCTCGAGTTCCTCGGCCTGTGGGGCATCGTCGACCCGCCGCGACCCGAGGCGATCGAGGCGATCGCCGACTGCCACGCGGCGCACGTGGACGTCAAGATGATCACCGGCGACCACGGCGGCACGGCGCTCGCGATCGCCCGCGAGATGGGCATCGTGGATGCCTCCGCCGCAGGCGACGTGCGCGTGCTCGCCGGGACCGAGCTCGAGCAGATGAGCCAGGAACAGCTCAAGGAGGTCGTGCGGGATGTCCACGTGTATGCGCGGACGAGCCCCGAGCACAAGATCCGCATCGTTCGGGCCCTGCAATCGCACGACGAGGTCGTGGCGATGACGGGCGACGGCGTCAACGACGCTCCCGCGCTCACTCGCGCCGACGTCGGCATCGCGATGGGCATCAAGGGCACCGAGGCGACCAAGGAGGCCGCCGAGATCGTGCTCGCCGACGACAACTTCGCGACCATCCGCTCGGCGATCCGCGAAGGGCGTCGGATCTACGACAACCTGCGGAAGTCGGTCGTCTTCCTGCTGCCCACGAACGGTGCGCAGTCGCTGGTCATCCTCGTCGCGGTACTGTTCGGCCTGACCCTCCCGCTCACGCCGGTGCAGGTGCTCTGGGTGAACATGGTCACGGCGATCACGCTCTCGCTCGCGCTCGCCTACGAACCCGCGGAACGTGGGATCATGTCGCGGCCGCCGAGGAAGCCCGGCGGGTCGATCATCAGCCTCCGCGAGCTCGGCTTCGTGCTCGCCGTCTCGGTGCTCATCGGCGGCGCGGCGATCGGGTTGTTCTACGCCCAACTCGCCGCCGGGGTCGACCTGGACTACGCGCGCACCCAGACGGTGCTGATGCTGACCCTCGGGCAGCTCGCGTACCTCTTCAACTGCCGGTTCCTGAACCGGTCGAGCCTCACGATCGACGTGTTCCGGGGCAACCCGATGGTGTGGTGGTCGAGTCTCGCGCTGCTCGCCCTGCAACTCGTCTACACCTACGTCCCGTTCATGCAGACGCTCTTCGAGGCCGAGCCGCTGGCGCCGCAGTCGTGGGTCGTCCCGGCGCTGCTCGCGATCGCGATCTTCCTCGCGGTGGAGGGGCTCAAGGCGCTTCGGCGCCGCTGACGCGCGTTCGGCCGCGGCCGACATGGCATGCTGATGCGGTGGGCATCCTGACCTATCGCTTCATCCGGACCGTGCAGATCGAGGACCGGCCGCTCGCGCACCTCCGCAGCGTCATCCTCGCGAAGCTGCGGCGGGGCGAGTCGTTCGCGTTCTCGTGGGAGACGCCGGTCGAGCAGGGCAGCGGGCGCAACTCGATCTGGCTCTCGCCGGACATCCCGATCGTGTTCGAGTTCTTCGACGGCCGCGACATCGCCCTCGACCCGGCGTGGATCCGCGCGCTGACGAAGGCGGCCAACTCCCCCGGCGGGCTCGTGCTCGTGCCGGAGCCCGGCACGGAGGACGCACCCGACGCGAACTGAGCGCGGCGGATCAGCCTTCGGCGTCCGGAGGCTCGGGAACGATGGTCAGCCCGCCCGCCGAGTTCGCCGACCGCGACAGCACGCCGACCCAGGCCTGGTTCAGGCGCGGCGCCCGCCCGCCGAAGTACTCGAACGCGACCGGGATCGACGGCGCGAGCCACACCGAGGTGCGCCCGAACCCGCTGCCCGACGAGGACTCGGTCCAGGTGAACGCGAACGGCTCGCCGCGACGCAGCTTCGCCCAGATCACGGCCTGCAGGTGCGCGAGCACCCGGTCGTCGAACGAGACGACCAGCTTGGAGTCATAGGTGAGAGTGCCCATCACGGGAAGGATATCGGCTTCGCGCGTGCTGGGCCGTCGACTCGACACGCCGACTCACCTGACCGGTCGCGGAGCATACACCCCGAATCTGAGATGAAGCGAGGTTTGCCAGCGGGACTTGACACGGGGGATTCTGGAGCGATGCAGGGGCGGAATCCGAACCACACGCCGACCGGGGGCACCAGGGAACTGCGGCGTGCCGTGCGCCGCGGAGAGTTGGTTCCCTACTTCCAACCGGAGTACGACCTGAACTCGGGCCGCCCGGTCGCGGTCGAGGCCCTGTGCCGCTGGCAACACCCCGACCGCGGCATGATCATGCCCGATCGGTTCATCCCGCTCGCGGAGCGGGCCGGTCTCATCGGCGAACTCGGCCGGGTGATCCTCGAGCAGTCCGGCCGCAGACTGGTCGAATGGCGCCGAAAGGGCGTTCGGGTCGGACTCGCCGTCAACGTGTCACCGACCGAGCTCCGTCCCGAGTTCGCGCGCGCGGTGCTCGACCTCGTTCGCCGGCTCGGACTGCCACGGGGCACGGTCACGGCCGAGATCACCGAGACTCCGGCGCTCACGGACTCGTGCGAGGAGCACGAGGCCATGCAGGCGCTCATCGACGGCGGCGTCGGGGTCTCCATCGACGACTTCGGAGCCGGTTTCACGTCGGTCGAGGGGCTGCGCAACATCCCGTTCACCGAGGTCAAGATCGACCGCTCGCTCATGCGCGACGACCGGCCCGAGACCGACGCGCTCGTCGCGACCTGCGTCGAGATCGCGCACGGCCGTGACGCGCTGGTCGTCGCCGAGGGCGTCGAGACCGCCGAAGACCTCGAACGGGCTCGCGCGTGGGGATGCGACCGCGCGCAGGGCTTCTACTTCTCCCCGGCGGTGACCGCCGAGGAGCTCGAGCCCGTGCTCACCATGGCCTGACGGCCTACAGGTTGAAGTCGTCGTCGGCGCTGCCGCCGGATTTCTCGTCGCTCCGGTCGCCGATGTCGCCGCCGACATCGATCTGCGACCAGGTCACCGGCATGCCCGGCGAGAACAGGATGTCGATCCCCGGACCGCCGCGCAGCGGCGGGATGTTCACGTATCCGCCGCCCTGGCGGATCGCGTCGAGGATCTGCGTCTTGAGTTCGGTCACGGGGTCCGGCAGGAAGTAGTCACGGCCGTCCACGGTCAAGCGATGCACGAGGGTCACCGTTTCAGGCTACCGCCCAACTAGGATCGATCCGATGGGACACCTGCATTACGGCTCGCCTCCGGCCTCCTTCGAGCTCCCCGACCGCACGCTCGCGCACGTGGAATTCGTCGTGCTCGCGAAGCTCCGGCGCAAGGAGAGCTTCGCGCTCTCCGTCGAGTCCGAGGGCGGAGGACGTCAGCAGGTGTGGATCAACCCCGCCGCGACGCTGCGCTTCGAGTTCGACGGGGCGGTGTCCGACATCAACCGGCTCTGGCTCGAGGAGCTCATCGACTCGGCGAACGGGGCATCCGGCATGCGCATCGTGCCGGAGCCGAAGGCCGGTTGAGCTCGCCGCTACAGCGAGATGCGGTTGCGCCCCGCGTGCTTCGCCCGGTACATCGCGGCATCGGCGGCCTCGAGCAGGCCGATCCGCGGTGACCCGGGAGCCGCGATCACGACACCGCACGAGGCGGTGACGGTCAGCAGCACCCGACCCGCGACGATCGGCATCGCGATCGCCTGGACCATGCGGTCGGCGATCGCCTCGACGTCCTCGCCGATCACGCCGTCGAGCAGCACGACGAACTCGTCGCCGCCGAGGCGCACCACGTCGTCCTGCTCGCGCGAGTGCGCCGCCAGGCGGTTCGCGACCTCGAGGATCACCGCGTCGCCGACGTCGTGGCCGTGCTGGTCGTTGACCCCCTTGAAGTCGTCGAGGTCGACGAAGAGCAGCGCCTTGCCGGCTTCGCCGACGGGCCCGCGCGTCGCGAGGCGCTCCACCAGGTAGCGGCGGTTGTACAGGCCGGTGAGCGCGTCGCGCATCGCGAGCTCGGCCAACTGGGCTTCGGCGCGACGCTGCAATGCGACCTCGAGCTCGCGCCCGAGCTCGCCGGCCTCGTCGAACGCCGTGCCCCACGGCTCGCTGCGGTCTCGGACGGTGTACCGCCATGCCGCGAACGAGGTGCGCGGCGACAGGCCGCCCGCCGGCCGGTGCGCCGGACCGGGATCGCCGAGCCAGCCGATCTCGCGCGCGACCTCCACCCGGAAGAAGACCAGCATGTCGCCGCTCTCGACCAGCGGCACGACCAGCAGGCCGGCCACTCCCGGGAGCAGGTCGGCGATGTCGGGGCGGTCGGTGGTCAGGCACTCCGACACGAACGCCCCGCCGCCGAGGCGCTCGACCGCGCGGAGGACCGCGCCGAGCGGCGGCACTTCCCCGGCCGATCGGGCCGTTCCGCCGACGCGCACGATGACGCCGTCGGCCGGGACGAGGTCGCGGACGGTCTCGGAACCCGACAGCAGCGCCGAGTGGATGTCGTCCGAGCCGTAGAGCGGAGCCAGCAGCCGGGCCCGGCGCTCGCGGACCTCGACGACGTGCCGAAGGCGCGAGATCTCGCGCATCGAGGCGAGCTGCAGCGAGATCTGCTGGGCGAGCACCTCGAGCGCGCGGCGAAGCAGCACGGGGAGCCGGCGCTCGGTGCGGTGCGCGCACGTGATCATGCCGACCAGGCGGCCGTCCTCGACGATCGAGAGCGAGAAGGTCGAGGCCTGACCCATGTTGCGCATGTACTGGAGGTGGTACGGCGAGACGCTGCGCAGCTCGGCGTTCGACAGGTCGATCGACCTCGGGTCGTCGGCCAGCGACAGCAGCGGGATGCCGCGATCCGACGTGCTGGCGATCATCCGGCCGACCTTGGAGATGTAGAGCGCACGCGCCTGCAGGGGGATGTCGGACGCGGGGAAGTGCAGCCCGAGGTAGGGCTCGAGGTCGTCGGCCCGGTCGTCGGCGACCACCTCGCCGTGCCCGTCCTCGTGGAAGTGGTAGACCATCACGCGGTCGAAGCCGGTGATCTCGCGGATCTCCGCGGCGGCCATCTGCCGGAGTTCGTCGGCCGTGCTCATGGTCGCCACGCGCATGATGGCGCCGACGACCGCGGTGCGCGCGTACTCCTCGCCGTCGGGAACGGGCTCGATCTCCACGATGGTGAGGCCGTCGGCACGGTGCACGATCGCGTCCGACTCGAGTCCCTCCCACGTGATGCGGACCGGGTCGATCGAGCGTCCGGTGCGCACCGCGTATTCGAGCTCGTCGTTGCCGACGTCGAGCACCGGATGCCCGAGCCAGTGCTCGGCATTCTCGCTCACGACCGAGATGAGCCCGGTGGCGTCCACGCCCAGCAGGGTGCCGTGCGCCTGGATCGACCCGGGCGTGCGAATGGGCTCCTTCGCGCATTCGTCGAGTCGCCGCAGTTCGTCGGGGTCGAGTGCGAGTTCGGCCGGGTCCACGGTTGCTCCGTCTGCCGGTGAGGTTGGGGGGTACCGGTCGCTCAAGCGTACGCGGACGAGCCGATATTTTCCCCTGAACGGGGGAACTGGTCCGAGAACCCGTCCGATCCGGGGCATCCGACCGCTGCGAACGCGAAAAGCCCCGGCGAACCGGGGCTTCATGGTGGCGAGTGAGGGATTCGAACCCCCGAATGCAATGCAGTCTGATTTACAGTCAGATCCCTTTGGCCGCTTGGGTAACTCGCCATCGCACCCGACCGAGTTCTGCACACAACCGGGGGCTGAACAAGGATACCCGCCCACCCTCGAACCGCGAAATCAGCCCGAGGTGGTCGGGGCGGCGGGTCTAGCGCCCGTCCTGCGTCGGGATCGGCTGCGTCCACGAGTCGCGCTCGACGGTGTCGACGCGGGTGGGGTCGCCGATGATCCGGTCGAACTGGAGGGTCTCGTTCGTGCCCGTGCCGTCATCGTCGTCCTGCTCCTGACCGCCGTATCCGACATCGAGCGGTTGCGTTCCTGTCGTCGACGGCGCCGGCTGAACAGCCTCCGAGCCGTACCCGCCCGAGCGCTGACCTGCCGGCCCGCGCAGGCCCGCCTGCTGGATGACCCGCTGGATCGTGAGCCCGCGCTCGTCGGGGTCGCCGACGTACAGGATGTCGCGCAGGCCCTGGTCCTGCGCCGCGGATTCGAAGACGAAGTGCCCGTATCCGAGGATCCGGCCGATGAGCGGCTTGCGCACCGAGATGTCGAGGATGCGCGAGATCGGCATGGTCGCGATGTGCTGCGACAGGATGCCGTGCACCCGGAACACGCGCATGTTCGTGATGACGAACCGGTCCATGCGCACATCGAGGATGCGCCACGACGCGTGGAGGAGGATGAGCGGCGCCGCGAGCAGGGGCAGGAAGTACAGCTCCTTCGGGAGCACGAGGATGAGCAGCAGCACCGGGATCACGAGCAGCAGTTCGAGGAACGGCTTGATCATCGCCGTCCAGTGCTTCTCGACCTCGTCGATGATCACCTCGCCGTGGTCGGCGATGAGGTGCTTCTGCACCTTCGGGTCGATGAGGCTCATCGGCCCGGCTCAGCTGGCGAGCGAACTGAAGAACCGGCCGATCGACGAGACCGCGTTCCACACCGCATCGACCGCGGCCTGCACGGCGTTCGCCGCGTCCTCGGGCCGGGTGACGAGGTAGAACAGGGCGAACACGACCACGAGCGCGACGACGATGCGCTTGACCCACTTCACGCGAGCTCTCCTTCTCTGACGGTGCGGGCGGGCGAGCCGCACCCCCCCGACAGGCAAGCCCCGAGCGCCCATTCTTACCGCATCGCCCCCGTTCCGGGGACATGCCACGCGGGGCGGGCGTGTTCCCGAGGTCCTGCGACTCGCCGAACGCTAGGATTTCGGTGATCATGGCGGGCATCGAAGAGGTGGCACGACTGGCGGGTGTGTCGACCGCCACGGTGTCCCGCGCGCTCTCCGGGCGCGGCCACGTCTCCCCCGCGTCGAAGGCGAAGGTCGAGGAGGCCGCGGCTCGCCTGGGCTACGTCGTCTCGTCGAACGCGTCGAGCCTGGCGTCGGGACGGACCCGCAACGTCGGCGTCGTGATCCCGTTCCTGAACCGCTGGTACTTCTCGTCGGTGCTCGAGGGTGCCCAGCAGGCGCTGCTCCGGCGCGGCTACGACCTCACCCTCTACAACCTCTCGGGCGATGGGCAGGAGCGCGCGAGCGTGTTCGAGCACTTCCTGCTGCGGCAGCGCGTCGACGCCGTCCTCGCCGTGTCGCTCGAACTCACGGAGTCCGAGGTGCGGCGACTGCACGACCTCGGCAAGCCGCTCGTCGGCGTGGGCGGGCCGATCCCCGGCGTGCACACGCTGACGATCGACGACGTCGCGGTCGCGCGACTGGCGACCGAGCACCTCCTGGCGCTCGGGCACCGTCGCATCGCGCACATCGGCGGCGACCTCGAGTTCGACCTCGACTTCCACCTGCCCACGAGTCGCCGACTGGGCTACGAGGCCGCCCTCGGCGACGCGGGCATCGAGGTCGAGCCTCGGTACTTCGCCCCGGCGGACTTCACGGTCCGCGGCGGCTACCACGCCGCGAAGCAGCTGCTCGGCGCGCCGCATGGCCGCCCGACGGCGATCTTCGCGGCATCCGACGAGATGGCGATGGGTACGATCCTCGCCGCCCGCGACCTCGGGCTCGACGTGCCGCGCGACCTGTCGGTCGTGGGCATCGACGACCACGACCTGTCGGACTTCTTCGGATTGACGACGGTCGCCCAGTTCCCGCGCGGCCAGGGCGAGCACGCCGTCGCGCTGCTCATGGACGAACTCGAACCCGGCCGAGGCGTGCCCGAGCCCGACGACATCGCCCTCCCGTTCGAGCTCCGCGTGCGCTCGTCGACCGCCACGCCGCCGCAGGACTGAGCATGCGGCTCACCCGGATCCGGATCCACCCGGTCAAGTCGTTCGCGGGCGCCGATCACACCTCCGCCCGGGTGCTGCCGTGGGGCCTCGAGGGAGACCGCCGCTGGGCCGTCGTGGACGCCGACGGCGCGCTCGTGACCGCGCGCGAGGCGCACGGCCTGCTCGGTCTCACCGCCGAGCCCGTCGCCGGCGGCCTCGTGCTCGGCGAGCGCGAACGCCCGGGCGATTCGCCGCCTCGCGTCGAGGCCCCGACGGATGCCGCCCCGGTGCCGGTGACGCAGTCCCGGCAGGGCACCGCCCTGCCGGCGGGGCCCGGCGCCGACACGTGGCTGAGCGAGCGCATCGGCCGGCCGCTGCGGCTGGTGTGGCAGCCCGACCCGACCGTGCGCACCGTGAAGCCCGAACTGGGCGGGCTGCCCGGCGATCGGGTGACCCTCGCCGACGCGGCGCCGCTGCTGCTCGCCAGCGAGGCATCCGTCGCGAAGCTGAACGAGCTCGCGCTGCAGGATGCGATCGATCGCGGCGAGACGGATGCCCCTCCCCTGGTCGTCGAGCGCTTCCGCCCGAATCTCGTCATCGACGGCGACCCGCGAGCGCCGTTCGCCGAGGAGACGTGGGAGCTGGTCCGCATCGGCGGTGTCCGGTTCCGGGTCCTCGGCCCGTGCGACCGGTGCGTGATGACGACCATCGACCCGGAGACGCTCGAGACCGGCAAGGAGCCGATACGCACCCTTGCACGGCATCGCCGCCGCGACGGCAAGACCTGGTTCGGCATCTGGCTGGTGCCCGAGCTCGAGGCATCCGACGTCGACGTCCTGGACGTGGGCGACCCGGTCGAGGTGCTGCGGGAGTCCGCGTGAGAGTCCCGCCCGCTCGGTAGACTGGCCCGCATGGCAGATTCGACGTTCGACATCGTCAGCAAGGTCGACAAGATGGAGGCCGACAACGCGGTCAACCAGGCGCGAAAGGAGATCGAGCAGCGCTACGACTTCAAGGGCGTCGGCGCCTCGGTCGAGTGGAGCGGCGAGAAGATCCTGCTCCGGGCGAGCTCCGAGGAGCGGGTCAAGGCGGTGCTCGACGTCGTGCAGTCGAAGTTCATCAAGCGCGGCATCACGCTGAAGAGCCTCGACGCGGGTGAGCCGTACGCGTCGGGCAAGGAGTTCCGCATCGAGATCGCCCTGAAGAACGGCATCGACCAGAAGAACGCCAAGGAGATCGGCAAGATCCTTCGTGAAGAGGCGCCGAAGACGGTCAAGAGCCAGATCCAGGGCGACGAGCTGCGCGTCTCGTCGAAGAGCCGCGACGACCTGCAGGAGGCGATCCGCATCCTGAAGGCCGCCGACCTCGAGATCGACCTCCAGTTCGTCAACTTCCGCTGATCCGCGCGTGAGCGAGCAGGGCTCCGGCGGATCGGGCCCAGAGGAGCGGACGCCGCAGCCCGGAGTGGACGTGCCCGATCGGCGCGGGCGCACCGGGCTGGACCGGGTCGGCCGCGACCTCGACCGCAATCCCGACGTCGTGGTGCGCGACGTTCGCGTCCTGACGTCCAACTGGTACGTCACCAGGGCGACCACGTTCGACTACCGTCACGCCGACGGGCGGTGGACCACCGAGGAACGCGAGACCTACGACCGCGGCGACGGCGCGACGATCCTGCTCTACGACGCGGATGCCCGAACCGTCGTGCTCACCCGGCAGTTCCGGTTCCCGGCCTACGTGAACGAGCACCCCGACGGCATGCTCATCGAGTCGGCTGCAGGGCTGCTCGACGACGACGACCCGGAGACGGCCATCCGCCGGGAGGCCGAGGAGGAGACCGGGCTCTCGGTCGGCGAGGTCGAGCACGTCTTCGACGTCTACATGAGCCCGGGGTCGGTCACCGAACGATTGCACTTCTTCGCCGCTCCGTACGAACGCGGCTCGATCGCCGATGGGGCGCGGGCGGGTCTGGCCGCCGAGGGCGAGGACATCGAGGTGCTCGAACTCGACCTCGACGACGCCCTCGACCGGATCGGCCGCGACATCGTCGACGCGAAGACGATCATGCTGCTCCAGTGGGCGGTGCTGCGCGGGCCGTTCAGCCCAGTTCGTCGCTGATCGCGTCGATCACGTCGAACAGCCCGAGCGCGGTGACCGCGTCGCGGAACAGCAGGAACCCGACGATGCCGACGATCCACGCAGTCGTCTCGCCCGAGGTGCGCTGCAACCACGCCGCGAACCGCTGCAGGCCGGGCTCCACGAACCGACGCGCGACCACGCGCACGGCGAGCAGCACGAGCGCCGGCACGATCATCACCGCGCAGTAGGCCGCGAGCACCCACAGCCAGGTGGCGGCGGGCAGGCCGGCGCTCGTGATCAACCCGACCGCCCCGAGGTAGGGCAGCATGGTCGCCGCCTCGATCAGCCCGGCGCCGAGGGCGACCGCGACGACCGTGATCGCCGGTCCGTCGCCGAGCAGGATCCCGCGCCAGCGCGCGAGGCGGCCGATGCGAGCGGTGGTGTCGACGGCGACGGATGCCTCACCGACGACCTCGCGGGACCCGTCTGCCCGTTCGGCACCCCGGTCTCGCGCGACGTCGTTCGCCGCCCCGGTGCCTCCGCCGTCGCCCTTCGGCTTGCGTCCGATGAAGAAGCTGCCGATCAGCAGGCCGGCCCCCAGCACGAGCTGCAGCCAGCGCGCGACGGGCGACTCGAACCACCTCGCCGCACCCTCGACGATCGCGCCCGCGCCCGCCGTGAGCGCGACGCCGAGGACGAAGTAGAACCCGGCGATCGTGCCGAGGTAGAGCAGCATCCGGCCGACGCGGACGCGACCCGGCGCGATGAGCAGGAACAGCGGGATCAGCAGCGTGCCGATGCTGAGGCTGTCGACCAGCGCGAGCGCGCCGAGGGTCAGGGCCAATTCCGGGGTCATGTTCCGAGCCTGACCGGCATCGCGTGCGGGCGCGTCGGGCGAAGGACGTCCGAGGGGTGCGCCCGCCTGCATCCTTCGGATGACCCGCCGTCTCGCGGGCTGTGCTGGGATGAGGAGCATGGAGTTCCCCCGCGGCTTCGTCGCACGGTCGAAGGCGGTGTACGCCGGGCATCCCGAGGTGTACTCCGCGGCCGCGACCGTCGGCGTGGGCGCCGTGCTGCTCGCCCTCGACCTGCCACCGATCTGGACGTCGACCGCCCTGACCGACCCGGCTTCGATCCCGGACGGGTGGCGGTACGCGATCCTCGCCGCGGGATTCGTGGTCATGCTGGGGCGGCGACGGCATCCGATGATCGCCCTCACGGCCGGCACCACGCTGTTCGCCGCCGACCTCGCGATCGGCGGCACCCTGGGCATGCTGTTCGTGTTCTTCGACCTGATCTACTCGGCCGCGTTCTGGGCGTCGGCACGAGCGCGGGGCATCCTGTTCTGGCTCATCGTCGCGGCCACGTTGGCGAGCGCGGTGCTGCCGTGGGCCCTGGGACTCGGCGCACAGCTGGCGGTGCTGCTGGCGATCCAGGCGTTCGCGGTCCTCGCGACGCCGTACTGGTGGGCGTCGGCGGTGCGCCGCGGCCGGGAGCTCGCGGCGAGCGAGGCCGCCCGCGCCGACGACGCGCAGCGGCTCGCCGCCGTCGAACGCGAGCGGGCCGTACGCGCCGAGCGAGCCCGCATGGCGCAGGACCTGCACGACGTGATCGCGGGCAACCTCGCCGCGATCGCCATCACCTCGGAGGCCTCGCTGGCACGAAGCGCCTATGCAGCCCGCGATCGCGCCGCGCTCGTCGCCGTGCGCGAGGCGAGCGTGGCGGGCCTCGAGCAGATGCGGTCGATGATCGTGCTGCTGCGCACGGGTGACGAGGGGCGGTCGGCACCGCCCCGGCTGGCCGACCTCGATGAGCTCGTCGCCGCGGTCGAGATCGAGGTGTCGGTCGTCGGCGCCCCGCCCGCCCTGCCGACCGCCGTCGACCAGGCCGCCGCACGCATCGTAGTCGAGAGCCTGCGCAACGCAGCGAAGCATCGGCCCGGGGCTGCGGTCGAGCTCTCGTTCGCGGTCGACGGCGACGACGTCGTCGTGCAGGTCAGGTCGTCGGGCGGGCGCGCAGTGCGCGCGGTCGGCACCGGGCACGGCGTGCCGATGATGCGCGACCGCGCCGAGGGCGTCGGCGGCACGCTCACCGCGGGGCCGGTGCCCGCCGTGACACCCGCCGAGGCGACGGGTGCCGTTCCGGGTGCGTCGACGGCAGGGGGTCCCGCCTCCGTCCTCGAGGATTGGCTCGTGACCGCGCGACTGCCCAGGAGGACCGGATGAACGTGCGCGTGCTCATCGCCGACGACCACGCGGCGATCCGGGCAGGCCTGCGAAGCCTGCTCGACGGCGACGGCATCGAGGTCGTCGGCGAGGCCGCCGACGGCGCATCCGCCGTGCGGAACGCGCGTGCCCTACGCCCCGACGTGGTGCTGATGGACATCCGGATGCCCGGCACCGACGGCATCTCGGCGACTCGCGAGATCGTCGCCGATCGCACCGCGCAGGTGCTCGTGCTGACTGCCTTCGACCTCGACGAGGACGTGCTCGGGGCCGTGCGGGCCGGCGCCGCCGGGTTCCTGTTGAAGACCGCGACGGCCGAACAGTTGCGCGGCGCCGTGCAGGCGGTCGCCCGCGGCGAGGGCGCGCTCGCACCCGAGGTCACCCGGCGGGTGCTCGCCGAGCTCGCGACCGGCGGCGGCGAGCGCAAACCGCCTCAGCCGCCGGCCGGCCTCGACGACCTCACCCCGCGCGAACTCGAAGTGCTGCGCGCCCTCGGCCGCGGGCTCTCGAACGCCGAACTCGCCGCCGAGCTGTCGATCAGCGAGCCGACGGCCAAGACCCACGTGTCGCGCATCCTCGCGAAGCTCGACGCCGCCAGCCGCATGCAGCTCGCCGTGATCGCCCGCGAGGCCGGCCTCGCCTGAGCTGGGGTTCGCAGTCGGTCGGCGGGCGCCGCTCGACAGCGAGGCCATTCGACAGCGAGGCCATCAGCGGCGCGGGGTGTACCCGCGCAGCCAGCGGTCGATCGCGGCGTACGCGGCCTCCCGCGCAGCGGGCCGCGACAGCACGACGTCGTGCAGGGCGCCGTCGATGCGGGCGACCGCGACCTCGCGCCCGAGGCGCAGCGAGCGTTCGGCGATCTCGTCGACGACCAGCACGCCGTCGCTCTCGCGCATCGCCTCGCTCCATTGCGCCTGCAAGGTCGACCTGGTGGAGAGCAGCGTGAGCACGGGGCATCCGACGTCGACGCCCGCCTCGATCGTCGCGTGCCCGCGCAGGATGGCCGTCAACCAAGCCGGATGCACCGGGAACCCGCGGTCGGGCCGCCACGCGTGGTCGTACTCCCACTCGCCCCCCTCGCCGGCCGCGACCGCGCGCGTGTAGAAGCCGAAGTCGACGTTGGGAAGCGTCGCACCGGGATTCAGCTGCGCCCCCCAGCCGACGACCGGCGCGAGCGCCTGCCGGCCGAGGCGGCTCAGCTGGAACTCGAGCCATGGGCTGTTCAGCACGAGCGCCGACGCGAGTCCCGGGTGCCTCGCCGCCCACAGGCTCAGCGTGAGCCCGCCGGTCGAGTGGCCCATGAGGATGAGCGGGCGCCGTGCAGCTCCCGTGGGGTGCTCGCCCGGGGCATCCGACGTGCGTCCCATCGCGGCGAGCGCCGCCGCGATGTCGGCGTCGTAGTCGTCGAGGTTCGTGATGTACCCGGGCGTCTGCCCGTCGCGGAGGCTGCGACCGTACTTGCGCAGGTCGAGCGCGTGGAAACGCGCACCGAGGCCCGCCCAGCGCTCGGCGAGCTCGCGGTTGAAGAAGTAGTCGCTCCATCCGTGCACGTACAGCACGTCGGCGCCCGCGGCAGGACCGCGGTCGAGTCGCCACCGGAACGGCGGCCGGTACCGCACGAGGGTCGCGACGACCTCACCCTCGGCATCCTCGCCGAGCGGCAGCGTCCGCTGCTCGAACCGATCCCCGAGGATGTCGGGGCGCCACCCGCCGGACTCGCCCACGGTGCCCACGGTGCCTCCCCTCGCCGTCCGGCCAGCCTAGCTATGGCCATGGCTCGGCCGGCAGTGATTCAGCCGAGGAGGAGCATGGCGCCCAGCGCACCCGCGAGCATCGACGGCCCGAACGGGATCGATCCCCGCAGGCCCACGCGACGGGTGGCGAGCGCCACGACCGCGACCACGCCGCCGATCGCGAACGCGCCGATGAGCCCCACGACCCAGGCCGTGATGCCGAACCAGCCGAGCAGCATCCCGATGACCCCGGCGAGCTTCACGTCGCCCATGCCCATGGCCGAGGGCGCGATGAGGGCGAGCAGCAGGTATGCGGCGAACATCGCAGCGCCGCCGAGCACGGCGCTGAGGAACGACATCCACTCGCCCGAGAACGCCGCCGCGACGACGAGGAGGAGACCGGTGCCGACGCCGGCAGCCGCCACCACGCGGTTCGGCAGCCGCTGCTCGGCGAGGTCCACGATGGCGAGCACGACTCCCGCGGCGGTGAAGGCGAGCAGCGCGGGCAGCACCGGCTCGACGCCCTGCCGCCACACGACGACGCCCCACACGATCGAGGTCGACACCGCGGCGACGACGCGGATGCCCCGAATCGGCAATCCCTCGCGCCGGAGCAGGCTCGACCGCACCCACGCCGCGAGTGGCCACCATCCGATCACGCCGCCGACGAGTGCCGCGATCAGCACGGTGAGCGTCGTGGCGGGCATGCTCGCACCCTAGTGCCGAGCCGTCTCGGCGCGCGGCCCGTCATGCACAGCGGGCGGGTGGTGGGCTCAGACCTCGCCGCGCGAGATCCCGACCATGTCGTCGCGCGGCACGACCTTGATGCGCACGCGCCCCTCGCCCGAACCGAGCTCGAGCTCGTGCTGGTCCAGCCGGTGCCAGCCGTCGAGGTCGGTCCACCTGATGCCGCGCGAGTCGAGCAACTCGACCACCGACTCCTCCGACGGCGAGGCGGGGTTCCACCAGTTGCCGAGGTCGTTGATGAGGTGCTTGACCGTCTCCATCGCGTCGGACTTGGTGTGGCCGATGAGCCCGACGGGCCCGCGCTTGATCCACCCGGTCGCGTAGACGCCGTAGAGCTGTCGTGCCTCGCCGGTCTCGGGATCACGGGTGAGCACCTGGCCCTCGTGGTTCGGAATCACCCCGAACTTCTCGTCGTAGGGCACGCCGGGCAGCGGCGACCCGAAGTACCCGACCGCCCGGTACACCGCCTGGATCGGCAGCTCGCGGATCTCGCCGGTTCCCCGAACGCCGCCCTCGCCGTCGGGCGCGGTGCGCTCCCAGCGGATCGCGCCGACGCGGCCGTTCCCGTCGTCCACGACCTCGAGCGGTTTCGCGTAGAAGTGCAGGTGGAGGCGGCGGGATGCCTCGCCGACCTCGCGCTGCCGCCACTGCTGGAGCACCTTGTCGATGACGAAGACCTGCTTGTTGCCCGCGACGGCCGCCCGTGCGGCGTCGTCGTAGTCGAAGTCCTCGTCGTAGACGATCATGTCGACGTCGCGCAGCTCTCCGAGTTCACGCAGTTCGAGCGGCGTGAACTTCACCGAGGTCGGCCCCCGACGGCCGAAGACGTGCACGTCCGTCACGGGCGAGGCCTTCAGGATCTCGGCGACGTTGTCGGGGATCTCGGTGACCATCAGGTCTTCGGCGTGCTTGGCGAGGATGCGCGACACGTCGAGCGCGACGTTGCCGTTGCCGATGACGGCGACCTCCTTCGCCTCGAGCGGCCACGTGCGCGGCACGTCGGGGTGCCCGTCGAACCAGCTCACGAAGTCGGCGGCGCCGTACGAGCCCTCGAGGTCGATGCCCGGGATGCGCAGGTCCGCATCATGCACCGCCCCGGTCGCGAAGATCACGGCGTGGTAGTGGTGCTTCAGGTCGTCGAGCGTGAGGTCCTCGCCGAACCGGACGTTGCCGAAGATCCGGATGTCGCCCCGGTCGAGCACCTCGCGGAGCGCCGTGATGATGCCCTTGATCCGAGGGTGGTCGGGCGCGACGCCGTATCGCACGAGACCGTACGGTGCGGGCAGGTGATCGAACAGGTCGATCGAGACGTCGAAGTTGCGCTCGGCCTTCAGCAGGATGTCGGCGGCGTAGATGCCGGCGGGGCCGGCCCCGACGATCGCCAGGCGGAGCTTGTTCCTCGTCACGTGGTCGGCCTCCTCGATGATGGCGGTGGACGGTATCGGCGGTCGGTCGGTGCCCGGGGTCAGCTGGACCGCTCGACGACGGTGTCGGCGAAGCGGGTCAGCGCCTTCTTGACGGAGCCCTCGGGCAGCGGGTCGAGGGCCGCGACGGCGTCGCGCGCCCAGCGGTGCGCCTCGTCGAGCGTGGCACGGGTCACCGCGTGGTCGCGGAGCTCGGCGACGATCGCGTCGACGCTCGCCTTCGACGGCACGGCACGGGCCGCCTGCGTGTTCGTGTCGAGCGGATCGAACCCGGTGTCGGGCTCCTGCGGCATCACGTCGCGCTCGATGCGCGCGAGCAACCCGGCGGCCGAGGCATCCGTCTTCGCCGCCTCGCGCAGCCGGAGCAGCGGCAGCGTGACGACCCCGGCGCGCAGGTCGGTGCCGGGAACCTTGCCGGTCTCCGCAGGGCTCGGCGACAGGTCGATGACGTCGTCGATGAGCTGGAATGCCACGCCGATGCGCTCGCCGAACGCGACGATCGGCGCCTCGAGCGCAGGGTCGGCGTTCGAGAAGATGACGCCGGACTGCGCCGCCGCGGCGATGAGCGACCCCGTCTTGTCGGCGAGCACCTGGATGTAGTGGTCGATCGGGTCGTCCTCGGGTCGCGGCCCGACGGTCTCGTGCAACTGTCCGAGCACGAGCCGCTCGAAGGTGTCGGCCTGCATGCGGATCGCCCGCTCCCCGAGGCGGGCCATCAGCTGGCTGGCCCGCGCGAACAGCAGGTCGCCCGTGAGGATCGCGACCGAGTTGCCCCACACCGTCTGCGCGCTGGGAACCCCGCGTCGACGCTCGGACTCGTCCATCACGTCGTCGTGGTACAGGCTCGCGAGGTGCGTGATCTCGATCGCCTCGGCGGCCGTGACGACCTCGTCGGTCACGCCGTCGCCCAACTGCGCGGCGAGCAGGGTGAGCATCGGGCGGACGCGCTTGCCGCCCGCGTCGAACAGGTAGCGCGAGGGTGCCGCGGCGATCGGGTCGGCGTGGGCGACCTCGCGCACGAGGCCGGCCTCGACCCGCTCCAGCCCCTCGTCGATCGCCGCGACCATGGCACGGTCGGAGGCGGATGCGAAAATGCGCTCGCTGAGCCCCAGGTTGGCGGCGAGCGAGGAGCCGCGACGAACGACCGGGAGGCTCGGATTCACGTCCACCAGCCTACCCGTGCCGATTCGCGCGGACGACGCACGACGACGAGCGCCGGCGTACGACCGGATTCCCGGTCAGGGGGCCTTTCGAGCCCGGTGCAGCGCCACGACGCCGAGGGTGAGGTCGCGCCATGCGACCGCCGTCCACCCCGCCTCGCGGATCCATGCCGCGAGTTGGCGCTGCGCGGGCCAGGCGTTGATCGACTCGTTGAGGTACTCGTAGGCCGTGTCGTTCGAGCTGGAGAGTCGCACGAGCGGCGGCATCACGTACCGCTGGTACAGGTCGTACCCCGTCCGCGCGACCGGCGACTGCGGGTGCGAGAACTCGCAGATCACGAGGCGCCCGCCGGGCTTCGTGACGCGCAGGAACTCGGCCAGCGCGCGCTTGGGCTCGTGCACGTTGCGCAGGCCGAACGAGATGGTGACGGCGTCGAACTGCCCGTCGTCGAACGGCAGCGCGGTCGCGTCGGCCTCGACGAACACGAGGTTCGGCACGTGCGCCTGTCGCTGACGACCGACCTCGATCATGCCGGGCGAGAAGTCGGCGGCGACGACGGATGCCCCGGAGCGCGCGAGGCTGGCGCTGGAGGTGCCGGTGCCGGCGGCGACGTCGAGGATCCGCTCGCCGGGCTTCGGGTCGACCGCGCGTGTCGTAGCGATGCGCCAGAGCGGCGCGTTGCCGACCGACAGCACCGTGTTCGTGCGGTCGTAGCCGGCGGCGACGCGATCGAACATCGCCGACACCTGCGACGGGTCCTTGCCGAGGTCTGCGCGGGTCATCCCTCGATTCTACGTTCGCGCCGCAGGTGGCGCCCTCCGCTCCGCGGGCGGACGTAGGCTTGCACGGTGATCCACACGGATGCCCCGGCACCGGGCGCCGCCGAACCGCGGCTCGTCGTGCGCACCCACGCGGTCGACGAGACCGAGCCGCTGATCCCCCGCACCGATCCCCGCAGCCCGCTCGTGTGGTTGCGTCGCGGCGAAGGAGTGGTCGGGCTCGGCGAGGTGCTGCGGATCGAGTCCTCCGGACCGTCGAGGATCGAGGATGCCGCGGCCGCATGGTCGGCGCTCGCCGACGCGGCCGATGTGGACGACCGCGTCGGACTCCCCGGCACGGGCCTGATCGCCTTCGGCGCGTTCGCGTTCGCCGACGAGTCGGCGGCGACGAGCGTGCTCATCGTGCCCGAACTCGTGATCGGACGACGGGACGGCCGGGCCTGGGTCACCCGCGTCGCGCTCGAGACGGGCGACCGCGAGTCCGGCGAAGCCGGTGGTTCGGGCGAGCCGGGCGAGGTCGTCGGCGACGGATTCGAAGTCGCCATTCCCGAGCCCGCGCCGCGGCGCAAGATCCCGCATGTCGCCTTCACTCCGGGGCGCGTGCCGCCGTCGGCATATGAGTCCGCAGTGGCCGAGGCCGTCCGGCGCATCGACGCCGGCGAGCTGCGCAAGGTCGTGCTCGCCCGCGAGCTGGTCGGCGAGCTCCACGAAGACGACGGGCTCCGCGCGACCATCATGCGACTCGCCGACGACTACCCCGACACCTGGGTGTTCGCCGTCGACGGCCTGATCGGCGCGAGCCCCGAGACGCTCGTCCGGGTCGACCACGGCCAGGTCTCGGCGCGCGTGCTCGCGGGCACGAGCGCACGCGGAGCCGGCGAGGCATCCGATCGCGACCGCGCCGTCGCGCTGCAGCACTCGCAGAAGGACCGCGACGAACATGCGCTCGCGGTGGCGAGCGCGGTGAAGCGCCTCGAACCGCACACCGCACGGCTCGACGCGAGCCCCGAGCCGTTCACGCTGCAGTTGCCGAACCTCTGGCACCTCGCGACCGACCTGAAGGGCACGCTCGGCGACGGCTCCACGTCGCTCGACCTCGTGCGCGCGGTGCATCCGACGGCGGCGGTCGCGGGCACGCCGCGACGGGTGGCGCTCGCGGCGCTCGCCGAGTTGGAGGGCTTCGACCGGGGGCGCTACGCCGGTCCGGTGGGCTGGGTCGACGGCGACGGCGACGGCGAGTGGGCGATCGCGCTCCGCTGCGCGCAGGTGGGCGCCGACGGTCGCGTGACGGCATATGCCGGTTGCGGCATAGTCCACGACTCGGTGCCCGCCGACGAGCTCGCCGAGACCGACATGAAGTTCCGGCCGATCATCGAGGCGTTCGGCGGCTGAGGCCGCTCACCGTCACTCGCTCGCGAGCAGGCGCTCCCGCTGCTCGGCGACGTCGAAGTCGGCCGCGGGCCACTCGAGGTGCAACCGCTCGAGCGCGGCGACGAGCAGGTGCTGCACGGCGAGCCGCGCGTACCACTTGCGGTCGGCCGGCACCACGTGCCACGGGGCGATCGGCGTCGAGGTGCGGTCGAACGCGACCTGGTAGGCGTCGGTGTAGGCACCCCAGTGCCCGCGCTCGTCGATGTCGCCCGGGTTGAACTTCCAGTGCTTGTCCGCGCGGTCGAGCCGTTCGAGCAGGCGGACGCGCTGCTCGTCGCGCGAGAGGTGCAGCATGACCTTGACGATCGACGTGCCGGCCTCCGCGAGCTCGGCCTCGAAGTCGTTGATCGCGCCATAGCGCCGCTCGATCTCCTCGGGCGGCGCGAAGCCGTGCACCCGCGCGATCAGCACGTCCTCGTAGTGCGACCGGTCGAAGACCCCGATCATGCCGGCGCCCGGCGTCTGCCGATGGATGCGCCAGAGGAAGTCGTGCGCGAGCTCCTCCTCGGTGGGCTTCTTGAACGCGGCGAGCTGCACGCCCTGCGGGTCGACCGACCCCACGACGTGCTTGACGATGCCGCCCTTGCCGGCCGTGTCCATGGCCTGCAGCACCAGGAGCACCCGGCGCTGGTCGCCCATCCGGCTGTTGGCGAACAACCGCTCCTGGAGGTCGGCGAGCCGCGTCGCCCCCGCTGCGAGCGCGGCGACGCCCTCGGCCTTGCCGCCGGCGAATCCCGGATGGGCGTTCGCTGAGGCCTCGGCGAGCCGGAACCCCGGTTCGACGCGGAGCAGCGGCGCCGGGTCCTCGGTCCAGTACAGCTGATGCGTCATCGCGCGCCCTCCCTCGCACGGCGCGTCGGCCCTCGAACACGCGCGCCTGGTTCATCCTGCCGCGCGCGTGAGGCGGTTGTCACGCGCGCTGGAGCACGACCTCGACGATGCCGACGCCGCTCACCGCCGTGCCGAGGGCCTCCTCGAGCTCGCCGCGCGTCGTCACGCGTGTGTGCCGCCACCCGTACGCCGCTGCGAGCGCGGCGAGGTCGACCTGCTGCGGCGTGAACTGGACACGGTCGAACGCGTCCGCGGGTGCGGATGCCGCGACCTCGAGCGCGTCGAAGATCGCGCCGCCGCCGTCGTTGCCGACGATGACCTGCAGCCGCGGCGCCTCCTCCCCCGCGCCGAGCAGCAGCGAGCCGACGTCGTGCAGCAGCGTCAGGTCGCCGATGAGCGCGCGGGTGACGCCGGGCTTCGCCTCGGGGGCGCGCTGGCTCGCGATCGCGATGCCGGTCGCGGTCGCGACGGTGCCGTCGATGCCGGCGAGGCCGCGGTTCGCGTGCACCGTGATCCTGCGTCCCGGCACGGCCCGGTCGGCATCGCGGATCAATCGGGATGCCCCGAGCACGAGCCGATCGTGCGGCCAGGTCGCACCCCACACCGCCTGCACGAGCATGCGTCGGGTCACGGGTTCGCGGACGGCTGCGAGCTGGGCCTTCAGGAACGCGCGCTGCGCCGCGTAGTCGGTGACGTGCCCGGTCTCGTCCACCCCGCTGCGGATGCCGGTGGACCCGCCGTCGGCCACGGGGGCCGATCCCGCATCCGGCGCCGCATCCGTCTCGGCCGCGTCGACCAGCATGCGGCTCGCCCGCACCCACCGCCCCGTCCACGCGCGCTCGTCGTCGGTCGGCGTGTGCGGTTCGGGGTGCACGGCGCGTTCGAACCGGCGCACGCGACGGCCCGGGTTGAACCACTCGATGCCCGACGGCGCGACGACGATCGTCTCGACGCCCGCGCGCTGCACGAGCGCCGGCACCTCTCGCGACAGCGTCGGATGCCCGAACACCACGACCCGCTCGACGCGGTCGCCGAATCCGGGCTCGGCGAGCAGTTCGCGGTACGCGACGACGAGGTTCGGGCCGAAGTGCGCGCCGCTGGTCACCTCGGCCGCGAGCGGCCAGCCACCCTCGCGCGCGAACGCCTCGGCACCGGGGCCCGCCCCGGCGCCGGCGACGACCAGGGTGCGGGGACCTGCCGCGACGACGTTGCCGGAACCGGCGCGATCGTCGGATGCCTCGGCTGCCGCCCCCGCCAGCGCCGCCGCCGGCGGGCGCAGCTCGGCGACGCGCGCGCGACGCGCCGCGACGGCGGCCCGATCGAGCGCGACGGGCGACGACAGCGGCTCGCGGAGCTGCACGTTCAGGTGCACGGGGCCGGGACCGGGGTGCACGATCGGCACGCCGCGGTCGTCGACCCCGAGCGAGGCGTCGACGGCGCGACGCGCGAGCCGTGCGGCATCGTCGCCGACGTCGGTGGACTCGGGCGGCGGGGCATCCTTCTCGAGCCGGACCGCCCCGGCGAAGATGCCGGGCTGCATGGTCGTCTGGTTCGAGCGGATGCCGCGGAGTTCCGCCGGGCGGTCGGCGGTCAGCGCGATGAGCGGCACGCCGGCGTGATGGGCTTCGAGTATCGCGGGGTGCAGGTTCGCGACCGCGGTGCCCGACGTCGTGACGACGACCGCAGGGGTCCCCGATTCGACGCCCAGGCCGAGCGCGAGGAATCCCGCGCCGCGCTCGTCGATGCGCACGTGCAGGCGCACCAGGCCGGCGCGTTCGAACTCGGCGGCCGCGAGCGCCAGGGCCTGCGAGCGCGATCCGGGCGACACGACCACGTCGGTGACCCCGAGCGCGACGAACTCGGTGAACAGGGCGACCGCGAAGGCGCTCGCGGGCGAGCGTGTCGAACCGGGCGGGCGGTCGTCGGTGAGGCCGGAGCCGTCAGCCATTCGGTCGGCCGCTGGTGCCGGCATCCGGGTTGTCGGGGGCGTCGGGTCGGCGTTGGTCGTGCGCGGCGCCGTGGTCGGGGTGGTCGTCGCCCGGGCTGCCGCCCTCGCCGTCGAGATCGGCCAGTTCCTGTTCGAGCCGGCGGATGCGCTCGTCCTGTTCGGCATCGCGCCCGAGGCGCTGGAGGAACTCGGTGTCGTCGTCGGGGGCGACCGGGCCGCTCCGTCGACCGGCACGGGGCGACGTGAGCCGGGGTCCCCGACCGATGGTGAACCAGAGGATGGCGCCGAGCACGGGGATCAGGATCACGACGATCCACCATCCCCGGCGCAGGCCGCGGATGCGGGTCCGGTCGAAGAGCGCGCAGTCCACGATGGCGTAGACCATGAGTCCGATGATCACGACCGCCGCTGGGATGGCGAGCCTGACGAGCATGCCCTGAGTATAGGCATGCAGAGGTCACGACGGGCTGGGAGCGGGCCGGATCGGCGGCCCCTTGACATCGGCGGTTGACATCGGCGGTCGACATCGGCGGGCGCTCAGGATTCGTTTCCTAGACTTGAGGGGTGAAATCCGTCCCCGCCTGGCTCCGGTACTCCGTGCTGCGCGTGCTGCTGTTCGCCGTGCCGTTCGCCGTCCTCATGATCGCCGGGGTGACGTGGTGGCTGTCGGCGGTGGTGGCCGCGCTGTTCGGGCTCGCGGCATCCGCCGTGTTCCTCCGGGGCCAGCGCGACCAGGTCTCGCGCGACCTCTACGCGGCCCGCAACCGCTCGACCGAGCCGACCGCCGACGACGAGGCGGAGGACGACGCGATCGAATCCCGCGAGCGCACGTCCGAGTAGCGCACGGCGGAGTATCGCACCACGGGAGCGGGCCTCCTACAGCGCGAAGACGAGCCCGAGCCCGATGCCGTAGGCCAGCGAGGTGACGCTCGCGAGCTGCAGCGCCGTGATGAGCTCGCGCGGCGTGCGGCCCCAGATCGCGATCGCGCAGGCCGGGAGCGCGGCCAGGAGCGCGAACTGCACGAGGATCGCCGCGGGGTAGAGCACGGCGAGGAACGCGGCGATCCCGAACGGCACCAGCAGGAACAGGGCGAACAGCACGCGTCCGGCCACCGGGCCGACGCGGACCGCGAGCGTGCGCTTGCCGACCACCCGGTCCTGCGGGATGTCGCGCAGGTTGTTCGCCATGAGCACCGCGCACGCGATGAGCCCGACGCCGACGCCGCCGAGGATCGACTCGATGTTGACGGTGCCCGCCTGCACCCACGTCGAACCGAGCGTGGCGACGAGGCCGAAGAAGACGAACACGACGAGCTCGCCCAGGCCCGCGTACCCGTAGGGCCGCTTGCCGCCGGTGTAGAACCATGCCGCGACGATCGCGACGGCGCCCACGGCGAGCAGCCACCACTGCTGCGTGATGATCGTGAGGGCGAGGCCCGCGAGCGCCGCGACGCCGAAGAACGCGAGCGCGACGACGAGCACGTGCCGGGGCTTCGCGAGGCCCGAACCCGTCAGGCGTGCCGGGCCGACGCGGTGGTCGTCGGTGCCGCGGATGCCGTCGGAGTAGTCGTTCGCGTAGTTCACGCCGATCTGCAGCGCGAGCGCGACGACGAGCGCGAGCACCGCGCGGATCGGATGCCACGGGCCGTCGGCGATGAGCACGACACCCGCGCCGGTGCCGAGTGCGACCGGCGAGATCGCGAGCGGCAGGGTGCGCAGGCGCGCACCGGCGATCCAGTCGCGGGCGGTCGCCGGGCCGCGCGCCACGGTCGGCGCCGCGGCGGCCTTGGCCGGGTTTCCGGACGCCGAGTACGTCTTCGACTTCGGCTTCGACTGGGGGGTGTCGGGGGCGGCGGACTTCCGCCGATCGTTCGGGCGTGCCACCCGGTCATCCTAACGAGCGCGGCTACGAACGAGCTATGGAAGCGGCGCCGTCGTCGGGTTCGCCTCGCCGCGCGCCGCGTCAGTGCCCGTCGACGACGAGCGCCGCCAGCGCCCGCCGGTCGGGCTTGCCCGAGGCGAGGAGCGGCATCGCGTCGACCGCGAGCACGCGCACGGGTCGCGCCGCAGGCGGCAGCCCCGCGGCATCCGTCGCCGCCGCGAGCACGTCCAGCGCGACGGATGCCCCCTCGACGACCACCGCGGCACGTTCGCCCCACTCGGGGTCGGCGACCGCGACCACGACGGCGCTTGCGAGGCCCGGGGCATCCGCTCGGCGCACCGCGCGCTCGATCTCGCCGAGCGCGACCTTGACGCCACCCGAGATGATGACGTCGTCGGCGCGCCCGCCGATGCGGAGCGTGCCGTCTGCGGTGAGTTCGCCGAGGTCGCCGGTGCGGTACCACCGGGTGCCGTCGGCGTCTTCGCCGAACGCCGACGCAGTTCGGTCGGGGTCGCCGAGGTAGCCCGTCGCGAGCATGCGGCCGGAGAGCTCCACGGTGCC
Organism: Agromyces sp. LHK192; assembly: GCF_004006235.1. Taxonomy (NCBI): domain Bacteria; kingdom Bacillati; phylum Actinomycetota; class Actinomycetes; order Micrococcales; family Microbacteriaceae; genus Agromyces; species Agromyces sp. LHK192. The sequence goes on along the minus strand of NZ_CP034753.1, from coordinate 454,754 downwards.
GTCGGCCCCGATCCGCACCCCGACGCCCGGCAGCGCGCGGCCGTCGTAGACGCAGCCGCCCGCGGTCTCGCTCGACCCGTAGGTGCGGTGCACGGTGGCGCCGAGTTCGCGCGCGCGTTCGACGAGTCCGGGCGGTGCCGCCTGCCCGCCGAGGAGGATCCGGTCGAACGAGCCGAGCGCGGTGCCGACCGCGCGGTCGTGCTCGGCGGCCTCGACGAGCCGTGCGAGCTGCACGGGCACGAGCGACGTGAACCAGGGGTGGTCGGGGTCGAGCCCGCGCGCGGCCTCGACGAAGGCGCCCGGCGTGAATCCGCCCGGCGGCAGCACGGCGGGTTCGGTTCCGGCGAGGATCGATCGCACGAGCACCTGGATGCCCGCGATGTACGTCACCGGGAGCGCGAGCAGCCACTGTCCGTACTGTCCCCCGAACCACTGCTCGGTCGCGCCCGCGCTCGCGCGGAGCGCGGCGCCCGAGAGCATGACGCGCTTCGGGGCATCCGTCGATCCGCTCGTCTCGACGACGAGGGCGATCTCGTCGGGGACGGCGGCGGCGACGGTCGACGGCGCGGAACGGTGGGACGACGGCTCGGACCCACCCGACGACGGCTCCGCCTGCGTCGGCAGCACCGCCGCGACGGCCTCGTCGAAGAGCACGGCCTCGCGCAGCCGGCGGGTGAACGCGTCGAGTTCGGCGACCGGAACCCGCTCGAGCGGTTTCACCGTCGCCCCCATAACCGGCTCTGCCGGATACCCGTGACCGGCATCAGAAGTGCCACGGATAGGGACCCCAGTCGGGGTCGCGCTTCTCGAGGAACGCATCGCGCCCCTCGACCGCCTCGTCGGTGCCGTACGCGAGGCGCGTCGCCTCGCCCGCGAACACCTGCTGGCCCACCATCCCGTCGTCGACCGCGTTGAACGCGAACTTCAGCATGCGGATCGCCGTCGGCGACTTCGTGAGGATCGTGCGCGCCATCGCGATCGCCTCGCGCTCGAGGTCGGCGTGCGGCACGACCCGGTTGACGGCACCCATCTCGTACGCGCGATCGGCCGAGTACTCCTCGGCGAGGAAGAACACCTCGCGCGCGAACTTCTGGCCGATCTGCCGGGCGAAGTACGCCGAACCGTAGCCGGCGTCGAACGAACCGACGTCGGCATCGGTCTGCTTGAACCGCCCGTGCTCACGGCTCGCGATCGTCAGGTCGCAGACCACGTGCAGCGAATGTCCCCCGCCGGCGGCCCAGCCGGGCACGACCGCGATGACGACCTTCGGCATGAAGCGGATCAGCCGCTGCACCTCGAGGATGTGCAGGCGACCGGTGGCCGCGGCAGCGGCCGGATCGCGAACGACCCCGGACTCGTCGGCGGAGTACTGGTAGCCGTCGCGGCCGCGGATGCGCTGGTCGCCGCCCGAGCAGAACGCCCAGCCGCCGTCCTTGGCGCTCGGCCCGTTGCCGGTCAGCAGCACGACCCCGATGCGGGGGTTCGTGCGGGCGTCCTCGAGCGCGCGGTACAGCTCGTCGACCGTGTGCGGGCGGAACGCGTTGCGCACCTCGGGCCGATCGAACGCCACCCGCGCGATGCGCCCGTCGGTCGAGTGGTGGTACGTGATGTCGGAGAACCCGTCGGGCCCGGCGACGGCGGGTGCGGCATCCGTCCACTCATTCGCATCGAACAGTTCGGTGACCTCGGCACTCATGGAATCCAGCCTAGTTTCCGCGCCCGCTCGATCGATCAGGCGACGGATGCCACGATGAGGGGATGCACGACGACGCGCAGCCCGTTCCGCCGCCCCTCCCGCCGCTCGCCGACCTGCTCGCGACCGCGCGCGTGGTCGCCCTCCCCCTCGTGACCCGTTTCCGCGGCATCGACGTGCGCGAGGCCGTGCTATTCGAGGGACCCGAGGGGTGGACGGAGTTCTCGCCGTTCGCGGAGTACGGCGACGAGGAGTCGAGCGCGTGGCTCGAGGCATCCGTCGATTACGGCTGGCGCCAGGCGCCGCCGCCGCTGCGCGACCGCATCCCGGTGAACGCGACCGTGCCGTCGGTCGACCCCGACGAGGTCGCCGCCGTGCTCGAGCGCTTCCCGGGCTGCCGTACGGCGAAGGTCAAGGTCGCCGCATCCGACCAGACGCTCGCGCAGGATGTCGCGCGCGTGCGCGCCGCGCGCCAGGCGCTCGGACCCGAGGGGCGGGTCCGCCTCGACGCGAACGGCGGCTGGAACGTCGACGAGGCCGAGCACGCGATCCACGCGCTCGCGGAGTTCGACCTGGAGTACGTCGAACAGCCGTGTCCCGGCATCGACGACCTCGCCGAGATCAGGCTTCGCACGAAGTACATGGGCATCCCGATCGCGGCCGACGAGTCGGTGCGACGCGTCGACGACCCGCTCGCGGTCGCCGAGGCCGGAGCGGCCGACCTGCTGGTGATCAAGGCGCAACCGCTCGGCGGCATCCGCCGGGCACTGTCGATCGTCGAGGCCGCGGGCCTCCCCGTGAACGTGTCGAGCGCGCTGGACACGAGCGTCGGGCTCGCGATGGGCGCCGCGCTCGCGGCCGCCGTTCCTCACCTGGAGTACGACTGCGGGCTGGGCACCGCGTCGCTGCTCGCGGCGGACGTCACGCGCGAACCGCTCGTGCCGGAGGCCGGTGCGATCGCCGTCCGGCGCGTCGAGCCCGACCCGGGCCTGCTCGACCGGTACGCCGCCGACGCCGACCGCACGGCCTGGTGGCTGGCTCGGCTCGAACGGTGCCATGCGCTGCTCGCACGGCGCGGAAGCGTGCTGTAGCGTCCGGGGACTCAGCCGATCCCGCAGGCTCGCCCGGGCGGGCCGACCGCCCGCTCAGAACGCGCGGGTGAGCACCTGCAGCCGATGCTCGTCGCGGAGCCGCTCCGCCTCGACGCGACGTTCGTGCCGCCAGGCGAGTTGCTCCTGCGAGGGGCGACGCCGTTCGATACGGCGACTCCAGGCCAGCAGCGCGACGCCCGTACGTCGGACGAGCTGCCCGAGGCCCGGAGCGGGCCGGGTCCTGGACGGTCCTGCGGGTGCGACTGGGATCGAGACTGCGGCATGCATGTCGACCACTCCTTCGGTTGCTCCGCCCGTGGTCGCGGGCGATGCGTCAGGTCTACGCGGAGCACGCCCGCGTCGGATCCGCGACGACTACCGAACTCGGGGCGGCGGGGTACCGAGATCGCGCGCACCGGTGCGGTGATCGGCATCCTCGACGGCGCCGGGCGCACCTGTCGCGACGCCGAGCTCGACGGCTCGCCGAGCGGCCTCGCGGCGCGTCGTGACCCCGAGCTTCGCGAACAGGGCCTGCAGGTGGCTGTCGACCGTGCGGACCGAGAGCACCAGTCGTTCGGCGATCTGCGCGTTCGTGAGGCCGGTCTCGACGAGCCGAAGCACGTCGACCTGCCGATCGGTCAGCCCCTCGGGATTGCGCCGGGTCGCCTCCTGCGGGCCGCGCGGCACGCCCCGCACTCCGCGGCGTCCCAGCTCGGCACGGATCATCCGGGCGAGCGGGGCGGCACCGAGCCGGTCGGCGATGGCGAGTCCGGCGAGCAGGTCGTCGTCGCCGCCCTGCGCGAGCGCCGACGCCTCGTGGTAGGGGCAGCCCAGCGAGCGCCAGCGCCGCGCCGCCTCGCCCGCATCGCCCCAAGCCTCGGTCGCGAACGGATGCCGAGCGCCGGGCTCGGCCGGCGGCGCGGAGCCCGCGCGGCGGAGCAGCGCGGCGAGCTCGGCGCTCAGGTTGCGGGCTCCGAGTCGGCGGGATTCCTCGTACGCGGGTGTCGCGACCGCGCGGGCCGCATCGACATCGCCGCGCAGCAGCGCCGACTCCGCGCGTGCCGCGGCCACCGGCCCGGTGCGCTGGAGCTCCGCGAGCTCGTCGGCGAGGGCGGCCGCCTCCTCGAGGACCGCCTCGGCACCGGGATCCCCGCGCCGAATCCCCACCGTGCCCGCGACCGTCAGCGCAACGCACCTCGCGTGCGGCAGCGATTCCAGCGGCCGGTCGACCGCCGCGAGCGCGTCCTCCCACCGCGCTCTGGCCAGCAGCAGTCGGCCCTCCTCCATCCGCTGGTAGGTGAGCAGGCCGAGGAACTCCGCCCGTTCGGTGAGGTCCATCGCCCGGCTGAGCTCCCGCTCGGCTTCGTCGAGCCGGAAGTCGTCGAGGTAGCTCCACACGATGTTGATGTGCGCGCGGGCCGCGTTCTCCATGTCGCCGCGCTCGAGGGCGACCGCGGCCGCCCGCAGCAGCTCGGCCTCGCCGCCGCGCCCCTGGAACATCAGCGCCGTGCCGAGGTTGTTGAGGGCGTGCGACAGCGTGCCGGGGTCGTCGACCGCTTCGGCGAGCTCGATCGCGCGGGTCGCGAGCTCGACCGTCGTGTCGACGTCGTGGGCGAGCATCGCGAGTTGCGACTCGTTGCTCAGCGCCATCGCGTAAAGCCCGGTGTCGCCGGCGTGCTCGAGGACCGCGGATGCCTCGCTCGCCGCGCGCTCGGCGCCGGCCCGGTCGCCCGCGAACCACGCGAACCGGCTGAGCCACCGCAGCCCGGCGCCCAGCGCGATCGGGTCGCCGAGCGCGCGGCGGAGCTCGAGGGCCTGCTCCTGCCGGGCGACGGCGGCGGGCCCGCCGCCCACCGTGTACTGCTCGACCGCGGAGCGCTCGAGCAGGGTGGCGAGTCGGGCCGGGTCGAATCGATCGGGGTGCTCGAGCGCCGCCGCGTAGTGCGCGACCGCCTGGCGGTGCGCGCCCGAGGCGGCCGCGTCGGCACCGGCGTTCGGCGCGTGCCGGACGATCGCATCGACGTCTCCGGCCTCGACGGCGTGATGCACGAGCCGGCCCGGGTCGACATCGATCCCCGACGCCGCATCGGCCTCGAGGGCTGCGAGGACCCGCCGCTCGAGCTGGATCCGCCGCGCCGCCGCGAGGGCGTCGAGCACGGCGTGACGGGTCAGCTCGTGCCGGAAGCCGACACCGCCGGGGGTGACGACGAGGATGCCGGCCTCCTCCGCGCTCCGCAGGGCTCCGACGCCGGCGGGGACGAGTCGCGCGAGCAGGTCTGGACCGACGGCGAAGGGGATCGTCGCGAGCAGCTCGACCTGGGCCTGGGTTTCGACGTCGAGGCGGCGCAGCCGCCCGGTGACCGCCTCGACGACCGTCGGCGGGACGGCCGGGCCTCCCGCGGACGCGACGAGCTCGCTGACGAAGTACGGGTTGCCGCCCGTGACGTCGTAGATCCGCGCGGCATCGAGCCCCCGCTCGGCGGTGAGGGCGGCGACGGCGCTCGGCGTGAGCCTGGGCAGGGCGACGCGATGGACGTTCGCACCGTGCCCGATGTCGCCGAGCACCTGCGAGAGCGGGTGATCACGTTCGAGTTCGTCGCGGTACGTGACCACGAAGACGACCGGCAGCACGTCGATCCGACGCGCGAGGAAGCGGACCACGTCCAGCGTCGCCTCGTCGGCCCAGTGCGCGTCCTCGACGACGAGCACCGTCGGATGGTCGCGGAACTCCTCGATCAGCGCGGCGAACACCGCCTCGCGATCGGCCTCGCGCAGCGCGTCCGCGAGCGGACCCGCCACGAGCTCGGCGGCGCCGGTCGCGAGGTCGCGGAACGGGCCGAGGGTGCGCGGGGTCGACATGGCGTCGCAGGCTCCGACGAGCACCCGGAAGCCCTGCGGCGGCTCGGCTCGGATCGCCGCGACGACCGCGGACTTGCCGATGCCTGCTTCGCCGTGCAGCAGGACGAGGGAGCCGCGACGGTCGCGTGCGTCGTCCGTCGCGCGCCGCACCTCGGCGAGCGCGGACTCGCGTTCGAGCAGCCGCTCCCCCATGCCGCGATCGTGCTCCCGGTGCCGAGCCGCCGCAACCGGGAGGGCCCTGAGACCCTCCCGGTCGCGACGTGACGCCTACCAGAGCAGGATCGGCGCCGGGGTGAACCGGGTGTCGGCGTAACCGGGGTCGCCGTCGAACGACGCCTGCACCCAGTGCAGCCCGCGCCCGAGCTTGGGCAGCTTCACGTCGAACCGGCCACGGTCGGCCCGCTCGATGCGCTCGGTCGCGACGACCGCTCCGTCGACGGTCACGGTCACCGTGCCGATCGGGCGCGAGCCGTCGGTCGCGAAGACCTGGCCCACCTCCCGGATCGAGCTGCCCGCCTTCGCCAGCAGCTTCGACGGCACCGCGATCATGTAGGTCGCCACGGCGGGCGGCGGTTCCTCGTCGACGAGCACCGCGGCGCTGCGCGCCGGGATGGTCAGCGTGCCCGTCGCGGCATCCCACGCGGTGCCCTTGACGACCTCGTCGGCCCCCGAGGCCTGCACCTCGTTGAGCGCGAAGTCGCGCCCGGCGAGGCCGTCGACCTGCTGGGTGATCGCCTCGGGTGACGCGTTGAACACGACCAGCGCACCGTCGAGCTCGGCGTCGACGTCGTCGCCGACCGTGTCGTCGATGAGCATCGTGATGAGGCCGGGCGCGGCATCCGGTCCGCTGCCGGGGAACGTGACCTTCTGCTCGATCAGCTCCGCGGAGCCGAGCTGCAGCAGGTCGACCGACGAGCGCACGCGCAGCAGGTCGAGCGCGGATGCCTCCGCCTGGGCGATGTCGGCCGCCTGCGGCTTCAGGGCCGGGTCGGCGAGCAACGGCGCCATCTCGTCCCAGAAGTCGGCGTTGTCGGCCTCCATCGGCAGGCCGGAGCCGAACGTCGACTCCTGCCCGGTCCAGTCGATCCGGTTGAACCAGTCGCCCGAGTTGTAGCTGTTGCGGTCGAGCGACTTGGAGCGCAGCAGCTCGGTGCCGGCGTGCCAGAACGACGGCGTCTGCGCGAACGCGGTGGTCGCGAGCGACAGCGTGTTCATGCGGACGCGGTCGGCCATCGACGTGTCGGTCGGCAGCTTGAACACGCCGTGGTCGTACAGCGTCTCGTTGTCATGCGCGTCGACGTACGTGATGATCTCGTCGGGCTGGTCGGCGTAGCCGGCCGGCGACCCGCGGTAGTCGAGCGCGTCGCCGCGGACGACGGCGCCCGTGGCATCCGTCAGCTCGTACGCGCGGAGGTTGCCCGCGAGTCCGAGCTTCACCAGGTCGGTCTGGTGCGCGAGGTCGGCGAGCTGCTCCTCGGGGGTGCCGTCGGTGTACGCGTTCGGGTCGGTGCCGAGGCCGGTGCCGAAGCCCTGGTCGAACTTCGTGTCGGATGCCACCGGGCTGCCACCGTGGACGGCGTCGCGCAAGCGGTCGCTGAACGTCGCGATGCCGGTGCCGCCGAGCTGGCCCTGCGTGGCCTGCTCGAACAGCGCGTTGTTCGCGACTTCGCCGAAGTTCCAGCCCTCGCCGTAGAGGAACACCTTCGAGCCGTCGACACCGTCGTCCTCGAGCGTGAGCTCGTCGAGGGCGGCGCGGATCGCCAGCATGTTCTGCTTCGAGTGGTGGCCCATCAGGTCGAACCGGAACCCGTCGACCTTGTACTCGCGGGCCCACAGCACGACGGAGTCGACCATGAGCTGTTCGGCGACGGCGTGCTCGGTGGCGACGTTCTGGCAGCAGGTCGAGGTCTCGACGCCGCCGGCGAGGTTGAGCCGCTGGTAGTAGCCCGGTACGACGCGGTCGAGCACGCTCTTGCCGCCCTGTCCGGCCTCGGCGGTGTGGTTGTACACCTCGTCGAGCACGACCTCGAGGCCCATGCCGTGCAGGGCGCCGACCATCTCGCGGAACTCGCTCACGCGCGCGCCGCCCTCCGGGTCCACCGCGTAGGAGCCCTCGGGCGCCTGGTAGTGGAACGGGTCGTAGCCCCAGTTGAAGCCGTCGGCGTCGCGGATGGCCGAGATGCACGCCTGCTGCTCGCTCGACGCCGGGCCGTACGATGCGAGGTCGCACTGCGGGACGGCCTGCTGGTCGCGTCGCTCCTCGATGGTCGCGAGGTCGAAGGTCGGCAGCAGGTGCACGGTCGTGATGCCGGCATCCGCCAGCTCGGCGAGCTGCGCCGTTCCGGCCGAGTCCCGGGTGAACGCCCGGTAGGTGCCGCGCTCGGCCTCGGGCACGGTCTCGTCGCTGATCGAGAAGTCGCGCACGTGCAGCTCGTAGATCGCACGGTCGACCGAGCGCTCGACCGTCGGTGCCGGGGTGTCCGCCCACCGCGCGGGCGCCAGCGACTCGTCGTCGAGGTCGACGACGACGGTGCGCGCCGAGTTCACGGTGAGCGCGACCGAGTACGGGTCGGTCACGCGGTTCACCTCGACCGCGTCGGTCGTCGGCGCGTACACCGTCACGACCCAGCGGTACTCGTCGCCCGCCGAGACGGATGCCGCGGGCACGGCCCAGGTGCCGTCCTCGGCGTCGAACGCGGCGTCGACGAGTTCGGGCTCGCCGGTCGACCCCGAGCCCCAACGCTCGAGGGCCACGTGCTGCGCCGTCGGCGCCCACACGGTCGCGGTCGCCTCGGCGCCACCGGAAGCGCCACCGGAACCGCTGCCGGACCAGGCGACGCCGAGCTCGGCGTCGGCCACGGCGTCGGCGTAGAGGTCGTCGAGCACGCCGGGGATCTGCACGCCCGTGAAGGCGGTCAACTCGTCACCCTCGGCGGTCGAGCCCGTCGAGGCCCGCTGCGCGACACCCAGCTCCTCGGTCAGCAGCGCCTGCGCGGCCTCACGGTCGAGGTCGACCGGCTTGAGCGCGAGGAACCCGGCGAGCGCGGGGAACCGCGCGGCCTGCTCGTCGCTGAGGCCCGCCGGGTCGAGCTCGAGCTCGATCGGCTCGCCCCCGCCGACGACCTCGGTGGCCCCGCCGTCGCCGTCCGCGACGCCGAGTCCGGCGTCGGCCGCGTGCTCGATCGTCCACGAGGCATCCGCCGCGTCGAGGTCGCCGAGCAGCGACGGCGGCCAGGCGAGGGTCTCGGCGTCGATCCAGTGCGCGCGCTGCTCGCCGACGCCGGCCAGCGGCGGGTTGCTCACGACGATCTCGAGCACGTGCGTCGCGAGCGTGTAGCGGAACTCCACGACCTCGCCGCCGCCCGTGGTGAACGTGTAGTTCGGCCCGCCGGGCACGCCGCCGACGCCGTAGTTCTCGTCCCACGAGCGGCCGTGCGCGACCTTGCCCTCGAACGCGCCCTCGGGGATCCCGGCCGTCGAGAAGGTGTACACCCCGTCGCCGTCACCGTCGAACATCATCGACGCGAGGCAGTCGGGCGACCAGTCGCCGGGGCATCCGATCTCGGACTGGAACGATCCGGGCACCGTGACGATCGGGCCCTCGGCGGTCGACGTCATGACGTGCGAGCGCGGGTCCCAGAAGAACGTGATCGGGCCGCCGGGGTGCGTGTAGGTCAGGTTCGGGCCGTCCTGCACGCCGTTCGCACCGTAGTTCAGGGTCCAGCTGCCGTTGATCGCGACCTTGTACTCGTAGTCACCGGCCGGCAGGTCGAACGTGCCCTCGTACACGCCGTCGGCGCGCAGCGTGAGCTTCGCCTGCTCGCAGCCCGGCGCCCAGTCGCCCGCGCAGCCCATCTCGGAGTTGTGGCTGCCGGGCACGGTCACGAGCTCGATCGGCTGCTCGGGCTCCTCCTCCACGACGAGGCTCACCGAGTTGCCGACCGACGCGTACGTCGAGGCCGCGGCGCGGTGGCCCGCGGCATCCGTCGAAACGGCCCGGTACTCGAGCAGCGTGCCCTTCGCGAGGCCTGCGGTGTCGTGGAAGACGCGCGGCGAGGTGTCCTCGGCGGTGCCGAGGGCGTGCCAGGCGTCGTCACCGGCGCCCGCGACGCGCCACGCGAAGCTCGTCTCCTGCCAGGTGGCGTCGTCGACGTCGGCGGCGACCGGGGTGACGCCGGTGACGCCCGCACCCGGCGTCGGCACCGAGACGGTGATCGCCGGTGCCGCGTCGGGCGCCGTGACCTGGCTCGTCGCGCGGTAGACGACGGTCCCGAGCGCGGGCACGGTGACGGATGCCTCGCCGCCGGCGCCCGCCGTGAGCGTCGTGGTCGCGCCGCCGGCGGTGTCGCCGTACAGCAGCTCGTACGAGCCGTCGGCGGTGAGGGTCGTGAGGTCGACCGTCTTCGCCGCGTTCGCGTTGTTCGCGGCGACGAGGTACTCGACCTGCTCGCCGCGGTCGACCCGGCTGAAGGCGTACACGCCCGCTCCGGTGTCGGCGTACCGCTCGATCTGCGCACCGGTCGACAGCGCGGGATGCGCAGCGCGGAGGGCCGCGAGGTCGGCGATATGCCCGTAGAGCGGGGCATCCGTCGAGGTGTGCTCGCCGGTTCCGAACGTCTCGCCGGTCACGAGGGTCTGGCCCGTGTACTCGCCCACCTGCGACGGGAACAGCGTCTGCCGTGCGCTCTGGTCGCCGCCGATGCCGGCGAAGCCCTGCTCGTCGCCGTAGTAGACGACGGGCTGGCCGCGGGTGAGGAAGAGCAGCTCGTGCGCGAGCTCGTCGCGCTGGAGCGGGGCATCCGTGGTCTGCAGGAAGTAGCCGACGCGACCCATGTCGTGGTTGCCGAGGAAGGTCGGCAGCGCCGTCGCCGACGAATCGGGCGTCGTGTAGTAGTCGTCGCCCGCGAACAGGGCCTGCAGGTTCTTCGCCGAGTTGCCGGCCGCGAAGCTCACGGTCTGCGACTGGAAGGTGAAGTCGAGCACCGAGTTCATGTCGGTGTCGCGCACGTACGGCGAGAGCTTCACCGGGTCGGCGTCGTAGACCTCGCCGAACATGAAGAACTCGGGCTTCTCGGCGACGTCGTGCGCGTAGTCGAGCACCTCGGTCGCCCACTGCTCCCAGAACTCGAAGTTGACGTGCTTGGCGGTGTCGATGCGGAAGCCGTCGATCCCGAGGTCGATCCAGTCCTGGTAGACGTCGACGAAGCCGTCGACGACGGTCGGGTGCTCGGTCATCAGGTCGTCGAGGCCCACGAAGTCGCCGTACGTGACCGACTCGCCCTCCCACGTCGAGTCGCCGCGGTTGTGGTACAACGTCGGGTCGTTGAGCCATGCCGGCACCTTGAGCGTCTCCTCGCCGGGCTCGAGCACCGGCGTGTACGGGAAGCTTGTCTCGGCGTCGAGCTCGGGGAACGCGGGCGCGTCGGCTCCCGCGTAGTGGGCGAGGTTGATCTCGTTCCCGTCGGCGTCGAAGTACGGTTCGGTGGCCTGGTCGATGTACGCGTACTCGCCCTCGGCGTAGTCGATGACGTCGGCGGTGTGGTTGGTGATGATGTCGAAGTACACCTTGATGCCGCGCGCGTGGGCGTCGTCGATGAGCGCCTCGAGCTCGGCGTTCGTGCCGAGGTGCGGGTCGATCTGGGTGAAGTCGGTGACCCAGTAGCCGTGGTAGCCGGCGCTCGCGTTCGCGCCCTCGCCCTGCACCGGGTTGTTCTTGAAGCTGGGCGTCAGCCAGATCGCGGTCGTGCCGAGGCCCTCGATGTAGTCGAGCTGCGAGTGCAGGCCCGCGAGGTCGCCGCCCTGGTAGAAGCCCTTGTGGGTCGGGTCGAAGCCGGTCGCCAGCGCGTCGCCCGTGAGTCCGCCGAGATCGTTCGAGGCATCGCCGTTCGCGAACCGGTCGGTCATCACGAAGTAGAAGACCTCGTCGCTGCCGGCCTGGCGCACCGGGTCGGCGACGAGTGCGGCGTCGGATGCCTCGTCGTACGCGCCGCGCACGTCGAGCAGCTCGAGGCCCACGCGGTGGGTGGTGTCGTCGAACAGCACGCGCACGTCGGCGTCGCCGGCGACCGTCAGCGGGATGTTGTCGCCGCCGCCGTCCAGGCCGTAGGACTCGTCCCACGAGTCGTTCACCGCGACCTTGTACTCGTAGGTACCGGCGGGGATCGTGAACTCGGCCGCGTATACACCTGCGGTGTCGGTCGCGGCGAGCTCGGTCTCGGCGCAGTCGGGCGACCAGTCGGCGGCGCAGCCGAGCTCGTCCTGGAGGCTGCCGACGAGGGCGAAGGTACGTTCCTCGGCCGCTGCCGGGACCACGGGCAGCACGGTCACGGCGGAGACCGCCAACGCTCCCGTCAGTACCGTTGCGAACCATCTGCGCGAGCGCTGCGTCATCTTCGACTCCTGCTGTCCGGGCACGACCGCGTGCCACCCCAATACGAGGGCCAAGCTAGCAGCGCGGCCCCTCGGATTGCAAGCGTTTGCAGCGAGGTGGACCAGAGATCAGGCTAGGGGGCGGATGAGCGCGCGCCCATCCTGCAAGCGCTCCCACAATCGCCGAGTGTGGCCGATAACCCCGCTCCGATGACGCATGTCGGTCACGTTCGGCGCGGATCGGCCACCCTCGGCGGGCAGGCGCGAGCGGGCGGGCGGGCGCGGGCGGGCGCGGGCGCGGGCGCGGGCGGGCGGCTACGGGGGCGAAGGCGCGCGACAGCGCGCCGCCTACAGGCCCGAGTAGGCGTGCAGGCCCTTGAAGAACAGGTTCACCACGGTGAAGTTGAAGAGCACCGCCGAGAACCCGATGATCGACAGCCAGGCCGACCGGGTGCCGCGCCAGCCGCGCGTCGCGCGCGCGTGGATGTACCCGGCGTAGACCACCCAGATGATGAAGGTCCACACCTCCTTGGTGTCCCAACCCCAGTAGCGGCCCCACGCCTTCTCGGCCCAGATCGCGCCGGCGATGAGCGTGAAGGTCCAGAAGATGAAGCCCACGATGTTGACGCGGTAGGCGAGGTTCTCGAGTGTCGTCGAGTCGGGCAGCGTCGCGAGGAACGACCGCTTGACGGACTCCGCGGTGGCCACGACGGCCTCTCGCCGGGCCTGCAGCAGCTGCACCAGCGACAGGGCGAAGCCGAGTGCGAAGAACCCGACCGACGCCGTCGCGACGAACACGTGGATGACGAGCCACGCCGACTGGAGCGCCGGCGGCAGCGGCACGACGTCGACCCGGAAGTTCACGGTCGCGACGCCGAGGAGCACGAGCACGAGCCCGGTCACGAACGTGCCGAGGAAGCGCAGGTCCTGCTTCACGACGAGCAGCACGACGAGGAACACCGTGGTGACGATGAGCGTGCCGGTGAGCGCGAACTCGTACATGTTGGCCCACGGCACGCGGCCGGCCGCGAGGCCGCGCAGCAGCACGCCGGCGAAGTGCAGCACCCAGGCGAGCACGGTCATCGCGACGGCGACCCGCAGCGACGGCGAGCGCCCGTACTCGACGGATGCCCCGGCCTCGGTCGCCCGCGCCCAGCGCGAGCGCTTCACGGGTGCATCGAGCTCGCCGCCGCCCGCGGCAGCGGACGCGCCGGCGGCAGCGGCCGACCGCTGCGCGGCGAGCGCGGCTCCGACCGTCGCGGGCTCCAGCGCCGCCTCGGCCTCGGCCTCCGCCTCGGCGGCCTTCGCATCGGCCGCCTGCGCCGCGACCGCGCCCCGGCGAGCGAGGTCGAGCGAGTAGGCGATGAACGCGATCGCGTACACGGCCAGCGCCGAGTACACGCAGAGCACCGAGATCTCGTCGAGCGTGAATGTCACTGGACCACCTTACGTCGCGGGCTTCGAGGATTCTTCACGGGCAGCGGATGCCGCGGGCCCCACGTGCGCGTCGGCGAGCGCCGTCACGGCCGCCTCGAGCGTCGGGTCCTCGCCCCGGGCGAGTCCGGCGTACTCGAGCACGACGGTGCCGTCGCGTCGCTTCGCGGCCTTGACCCACATGCGACGACGCGGCACGAAGAGCGAGGTCAGCAGCCCCGCGAGGATCAGGATCGCGAAGACCAGCACCCAGATCTGGGTCGGGTCGTGGTGGATGTCGAACGACGCGAACCGCTTCACGCTCTGCGAGTAGTCGCCGGAGGCGGCGGCATCCCCGCTCGGCGAGGCATCCTCGAACGTGACCGTTCCGCGCCCGTCGGGGAGGTCGGCGGTCTCGCCCGGCATGAGCTCGATGGAGTCGACCCCGGTGTCGCCGCCCGTGAGCTGGCGCATGTCGGTCGGGTCGAGCGAGTACACCGACGTGGGGGTGCCGTCGTCGAGGCCGAGGTCGCCCTCGTACACGTTCATCGTCAGCACCGGGTAGAACAGGTCGGGGTAGGTCGACGTGTACGCGCCCGTCTCGAGCACGTCCTGCGTCGGGTAGAAGAACGCGATCATGCCGAGCTGCTCGTCGAGCCCGTCGGGCACCTTGACGACGCCGATCGAGGTGAGGTTCGCGTCCTGCGGCAGGAACGGCACGGAGTCGGTGAAGACGATCTCGCCGTCCGGGTCGCGCACGGTGATCGTGGGCGCGTAGCCGTTGCCGAGGAGGTACACGTCGGTGCCGTGCGTGCGCAGCGGCTCGTTGACCTTGACCGTGCCCTCGACCGCGCCGTCCTCGCTGTCGACGGTGACGTGCGCGGTGAAGTCGATCGGCTGCCCGATCGCCTCGGGGTTCTGCGTCTCGTAGACGGCGTCGAGGTCGTCCAGGCCGAGCCGGTACGGCGTGAGCCGCTCGTCGTCGAAGAAGCGCCCGGGGTTGAACGAGTCGAACGCGGCGAGCGTGTTGACGAACGACTGGCCCTCGACGACGACGCGCTGGCCCGAGAACCCGAATCCGCCGCCGACGCCCACGGTCACGAGGATGCCGAGCAAAGCGGTGTGGAACACGAGGTTGCCGGTCTCCCGGAGGTAGCCGCGTTCCGCGGAGACGGATGCCTCCCCCCGCAGGTCATAGCGCTCGACGCGGTAGCCCTGCGCCTCGAGCCGCTTGGCCGCATCGTCGATCGCGGCCTCGGCGGCGGCATCCGTCGTCTGGCCGTCCGCCACGGCGAGGTCGCGCTCGGTGTAGCCGGCGAGCCGCGACAGCCGCACCGGCGTGCGAGGCGGGCGCGCCCGCAGCGCCTCGAGGTGGTGCTTCGTGCGCGGGATGATGCACCCGATCAGCGACAGGAACAGCAACAGGTAGACCGCCGAGAACCACGCCGACGTGTAGACGTCGAACATCTGGAACGAGTCGAGCACCGGCGCGAGGTCGGGGTTGTCCTGGAAGTACTGGGTGACGCCGTTCGGGTCGCTCGACCGCTGCGGTACGAGCGATCCCGGCACGGCCGCGATCGCCAGGAGCAGCAGCAGGAGCAGCGCCGTGCGCATGCTCGTGAGCTGCCGCCAGCCGAAGCGGAGCCAGCCGACGACGCCGAGCTTCGGGCGGCTCACGCCGTCGCCCGAGTCCTTCGGGTCGGGCTCGACCGAGTCGACGTGGTCGGCCGGACGCAACGGGTCGTGCGCGTCGCTCACGTCGTCCGGCTCGGATCGGTTCCGGTTCCGGTTCCGGTCAGAGGAGGAGGTCGACACCGCTCATCACCCCCTGGAGTTCGCTCATCCAGGCGGTCCACAGTCCCGACACCATGACGATGCCGATGACGATCAGCAGTGCGCCGCCGATGAGGTTGATGGTGCGGATGTGGCGCCGCAGGAACGCCATCGAGCCCGTCACCCAGCCGAAGCCGAGCGCGACGAGCAGGAACGGGATGCCGAGGCCGACGCAGTACGCGAGCCCGAGCAGGGCGCCGCGCCACGCCGACTCGGCGTTGAGGCTGAGGCTCAGCACCGCGGCGAGGGCCGGGCCGATGCACGGCGTCCAGCCGAGGCCGAACACGACGCCCAGCAGGGGTGCGCCGGCCAGCCCGGTCGCGGGCCGCCAGGTCGGCTTCAGCTGCCGCTGGAGGAACGTGAACTGGCCGATGAACACGAGGCCCATGACGATGAGCACCACGCCGAGCACGCGCGTGATCGGGTCCTGCCACATGCGCAGCCACGCGCCGGCGGCACCGGCGAGCGCCGTGTAGAGCAGGAACACCGCCGTGAAGCCCGCGATGAACAGCGTCACGCCGAGCAGGAGGCGGCGGCGGTTGCGGCGTTCGGTCGCGGCGTCGGCGGAGGCATCCGTGAACCCGCCGATGTAGCCGAGGTACCCGGGGACGAGGGGCAGCACGCACGGCGAGAGGAACGAGATGAGGCCGGCGGCCAGGGCGATGGGGATCGCGACGAAGAGCTGCCCGCTGAAGACGAGCTCGCCCGGCCCCACGTCAGGTGCCCTCGGCGACGAGGTCGCCGACGATCGTGTCGAGGATCGACTCGTCCTGGATCTGCCCGAGGATCCGCGCCGCGACTCGGCCCTCGCGGTCGAGCACGAGCGTGGTCGGCACGGCGGCGGCGGGCACCTGGCCCGCGAAGGCGTACTGCACGAGCCCCTGGTCGGCGTCGAGGATCGACGGGTACGTGATGCCGAAGTCCTCCTCGAACGGACGCGCGGTGCCGGCCTGGTCGCGCACGTTCACGCCGACGAAGGTGACGTCGTCGGGGTACGCCTCGTGCACGTCCTGGAGGATCGGCGCCTCGGCCCGGCAGGGCGCGCAGGAGGCGTACCAGAAGTTCACGACGGTGACGTCGCCGAGCGCGTCGGCGGAGTCGAACGTGCCGCCGTCGACCGTGTCGCCGGCGAACGAGACGGGTTCGCCACGGCCGTCGGGCGCGAACTCCGAGACCGTGCCGTCGCCGGCGATGTAGTTCTTGCCGCTGCCCTCGCGGTACTGCTCCGCGAGCGGGTCGCTCGAGCAGCCGGCGAGCAGCATCGCGGCGGACACGGCGATGGCAACGATGGATGCACGACGAGACCGCGCGATCGTCGATCCGGCGGTCGAGTAGCGAGCGGAGCGAGCGTATCGAGCCCCCATCACACGGCCCCCACGTCGGTCGCCGCGGCCGCGAGCCCGCCGGCGGGGTTCGCGTACCCGACCTCGACGAAGCGGCCGGCGCCGAGGTCGTTGACCTGGCGGCGCTCGAAGGTGGTGATGCTCGACAGCGCGCAGCGACGGCGGCGCGGGTCGTGCGCGAGTCCCTTGCCCGCGGTCCGGCGGTGCACCATCCAGATCGGCAGCTGGTGGCTCACCATCACGACGTCGCCGCCGTCGGCCGCCTGCCAGGCGTCCTCCATCGCGGCGATCATGCGCGCGGCGATCGACCCGAACGGCTCGCCCCAGCTCGGCTCCCACGGGTTCACGAGCAGTCCCCAGTTGCGGATGTCGCGGAGCGCGCCGTCGCGCCCGCGCATGCGCTTGCCCTCGAACCGGTTCTCGGGCTCGATGATGCGCGGCTCGAGCGTGGGCTCCAGGCCGAACGCCTCGGCGATGGGCTCGGCGGACTGCTGCGTGCGCTGCAGGGGCGAGCTCACGAGCGAGGTGACGGCCCGGTTCCGGGCGACGAGGTCGTCGGCGGCGGACTGCGCCATGCGGCGACCGAGGTCGGAGAGGCCGAAGCCCTCGAGCCGTCCGTACAGCACGCCCTGGGGGTTGAACACCTCGCCATGGCGCACGAGATGGATCTGGTCGGCCGGCACGGATTCCAGTCTACGGAGCCGGTTCCTTCGAATTCGCCGAGGGTCTCGATACGCTGCTTCGTCGCTCCTCGACCACCGGGGGTCGAGCAGGCGCGCAGCGCCGTGGTCGAGGCCGGAGGACCACGCTCATTCCCGGCCGGTAGGATGTGCTGCTGTGACTTCACGCACCCTCATCTCCGACCTGGCCGCGCTTCCCGACGGTCCCGTGACCGTCGCCGGATGGGTCGAGACCGTCCGCGATCAGAAGAAGGTGCAGTTCGTCATCCTGCGCGACGAGTCGGGCGCCGCCCAGCTCGTGAATCCCGCGACCCGCGAACTGGCCGAGGATGCCCCGGCCGAAGGCGCCGGCTCGGCGCCGGCGCTCGCGCTGACCGAGTCGATCTCCACGCTGTCGCACGGGTCGTTCGTTCGCGTCACCGGCGAACTCAAGCACGACGAGCGGGTGAAGCTCGGCGGGCTCGAGGTCAAGGTCGCCGCGCTCGAGGTCGTCAGCGAGGCCCTCGAGACGCCGATCGCCGCCGACTCGAGCGTCGACAAGCGCATGGACTGGCGGTTCCTCGACCTGCGCCAGCCGAAGCAGAACCTGATCTTCCGGGTGCAGACGACGTTCCTGCACGCACTGCGCGGGGTCTGGATCGAGAAGGGCCTCATCGAGGTGCAGACGCCGAAGCTGATGGCGTCGGCGTCGGAGTCGCGCGCCGAGCTGTTCGAGGTGGACTACTTCGAGGGCAAGGCGTACCTGGCGCAGAGCCCGCAGTTCTTCAAGCAGATGGCGCAGGCCGCCGGCTTCGGCGGCATCTTCGAGGTCGGCCCCGCGTTCCGCGCCGACCCGTCGTTCACGAGCCGCCACGCGACCGAGTTCACCTCGATCGACACCGAGATCAGCTGGATCGACTCGCACGAGGACGTGATGGCGCTGCACGAGGAGCTCCTCGTCGCCGGCTTCCAGGCGGTCGCCGACAAGCACGGCGACGAGATCCGCGAGCTGTTCGACGTCGACGTGACGGTGCCGAGCCGGCCGTTCCCGCGCATCCCGCTCGCCGAGGCGAAGCAGATCGTCGCCGACCACGGCTACGTCGTGCCCCGCGCCGACGCCGACATGGACCCGGAGGGCGAGCGGCGCATCTCGGAGTACGTCAAGGAGACGTACGGGCACGAGTTCGTGTTCCTCACCGACTACGCCTCGAGCATCCGGCCGTTCTACCACATGCGCCACGAGGGCGACCCGTCGCTCACGAACTCGTACGACCTCATCTTCAACGGGGTCGAGATCTCGACCGGCGCGCAGCGCGAGCACCGCGTCGACGTGCTCGTCGAGCAGGCGGTGGACAAGGGCATGGACCCCGAGGAGCTCGGGTTCTACCTCGACTTCTTCCGCTACGGCGTGCCGCCGCACGGCGGGTTCGGCATGGGCCTCGCGCGCGTGCTGATGCTCATGCTGCACGAGTCGTCGATCCGCGAGACCACCTACCTGTTCCGCGGGCCGACCCGCCTGCTGCCGTAAGCGCGACGCTCCTCGCGTCGCTCAGGTCCGCTGCTCCGTCGGCGGTGCGGCGACCGCTGCTTCGAGCGTCGGGTGCACGCGGCCGGCTGCCTCGAGCCCGGTGAACCAGGTGCCTCGCCGGGCCGCGGTTGCGCCCGCTTCGGGAACGGCCGCAAGGCGGAGCTCGATCCCGCGGGCTTCGAGCTCCCGGTCGAGTTCGGCCAGCCCGTCGAGGATGGTGACCGATACGACTTCGAGCCGCGTCAGCTCGAGCGCGACGGCGCGGATGTCCGGCCGGGCGTCCACGTCGCCGAGGATCGCGGTCTCGTACGCGAGTATGTTCGCCGTGTACAGCGGGCCGAGCAGGCGGATCGGAAGCACGCCGTCGCGCGGTTCGTCGGCCTCGATCCGCACCCGGTCGAGTTCGCGCAGGACGACGATGAGGGTCGCGATCACGCCGACGGCCACCGCGACCAGCAGGCCCGCCGTGAGGCCGACGATCGCGGTGATCGTGGCGATCCAGAAGTCGTTGCGGCTGATCCGCCGGAACCGTACGAGCGACCGCACGTCGATGAGCCCGATGACGGCGACGAACACGAGCGACGCGAGCGTCGCCTGCGGGAGCAGGCTCAGCACCGGCCCGAGGAAGAGCGCGACGAGCACGGCGAGCCCGACGGTCACGATCGACGAGAGCTGCGTCCTGGCACCTGCACCCTGGTTCACCGCGCTCTGCGAGAAACCGCCGGCCGCGGGCAGCACCTGGAAGAACGACCCGACCGCGTTCGCGGCGCCGGTCGCGAACAGCTCCTGGTTGCTGTCGACCTGCGGCTCGCCGAGGCGGCGGATGCCTCGCGCCACGGCCGCCGACTCGAGGAAGGCCATGACGGCGATGGCGAGCGCCCCGGGGACCATGGGACCGAGGTCCGCGAAGGTCGGCAGCTCGAGCGGCGGGAACCCCTGCGGCACCGCGGCGATGAGCTCGAGGCCCTGGTCCTCGACGGGCGTGAGGGCGACGAGCAGGATGCCCGCGGCGACGACGACCAGCGGCGCAGGAACCCTGGGGAGCAGCCGTTTCAGCACGAGCAGCACCGCGATCGACGCAGCCGACAGCACGACGGTGGGCAGGTGCACCGTCGGCAGCGCCCGCACCGCGGCGTTCACGGCGGCGAAGAAGCCCTCGCCCGACGGGTTCCCGGTCTCGCCGAGGAGCTTGGGCAACTGACCGACCGCCACGGTCGCGCCGACGCCGATCTGGATGCCGACGATCGTCGCCTGCGAGATGTTCTCCACGAGCGAGCCGAGCCTGGCGAGCCGTGCGAGCAGCAGGATGACGCCGACGAGGAGCGTGAGGGCGATGAGGTCGGGCACCGGGTCGTCGGAACCCGCGGCGATACCGGCGCTGACGAGGGTGGTGGCGGTGAGCGTGGCGATGGTCGACGTGGTCGACACGCTCATCGCCCGAGAGCCGCCGAGCATCGCGTAGACGAGCATCGGCACCATGCAGGTGTAGAGCCCGAGCTGCACCGGCAGGTTCGCGATCGTGGCGTACGCCATGGCCTGTGGAATGACGACGGCCCCGGCCGAGAGCCCGGCGAGGAGGTCGGGGCCGAGCCATCCGCGCCGGTATCCGACCAGCGTCGGGAAGAGACGGAACCGGCGCGCCGCCGGGGGCCTCGCGGGCGTCGCGGGCCGGGCCACCGGGTCAGGCCTCCGGGAAGACGTCGGTCCAGTCGCGCTTGACGCTGACGACCGTGTAGCCGCGATCGGATGCCGCGCCGAGCGCCCGCTCGGCTCCGGCGTCGTACGGCTGGTCGCCACGACCGGAGTCGTCGTCATGATGCACCAGGAGCGCCATCCCGCCGCCCTTGCGCGCGAAGTCGAGCATCGCCATGTCCCCGTTCGAGTTGCCTCCGGCGAGCAGCGGGCGTCGCCCGATCCTGCTCCAGATGCGGACCGGTTTGACGGGGCCGTCGTCGAAGAAGTCGAGCGCTGCGGTGTACCTGACGTCACCGGTCTCCTCGTCCCATTCGAGTCCGAGCGCGGTCCCCACGACGTGCTCGGGCGGGATGCCGTAGTAGTCCTCCGTCATCGGTCGCATGAAGTCGCGCTCACCGCCCGAGACGAGGTAGACGGTGAAGCCATGCGCCTCGAGGTACCGCAGCAGTTCGATCATCGGCTTGAACACCGCCGCCGAGTAGGGCCGACCGAGCGTGAGGTGCTTCGCCTCGGCGTAGAACCGCGACACCGACGCCGCGTAGTCCTCGACGCTCATGCCGGCGGTGATGCCGACCACGCCGCGGATGAGCACCTGCAGGTCTGCGTCGTCGCCGGCGTAGTGCTTGTCGAGGGCACCCCCGAGCCAGCCGTAGTCGCCCGTCACGGCGGCCTTCCACGGTTGCCGCTCGGCGAGCGAGGCATCCTGCTGCGCCTGCCGCTTCCACTCCTCGACGATGTACGCGAGTTGCGTGGGCATCGGCTTCTCGGTCCAGAGGGTGCCGTCGTTGTCGAACACCGCGATGCGTTCGGCCTCGGGCACGGCATCGGGACCCGACGAGACCGACGCGACGAACGCGAGGATCGCGTCGCGGGTCGGTCCCTCGGCCCACGACGGCAGGGCGCGGTCGCGGTCGGATGCCTCAGTCACGGGCTGCTCAGTCACGCGCCATCGCCGCGGCCAGGTGCGCCTCCAGGTCGAGGTACGCGTCGTCCGCGATGTCGAACACGACCTTGGCGACCTCGCCGCCCGTGAAGTCGAACCCGTACCCGTACAGCGAGGAGACGGGATCGGCGCTGTCGCGACCGATCGTCAGCCCCTCGCCGCAGAGCGAGAAGTGACCGAGCACGGTGCGGATGTCCTTCTCGTCGACCTGCTCGTCGTCGATGTAGAGCTTCACCGGGCCGGTGCCCTCACGGTAGGGTCCTGTGCCGGTCTTGGTGAACTCGACCCCGATGATGTGGCGGCCCGAGGTCGGGACGGGAGCCGACACGCGATCCTCGGGCGGGATGCCCAGGAAGTTGTACACGTAGTGCACCTGACCGTCCTTGACCACCAGCGCGTGCCCGCCGAACCTCGACCCGTGCGCGAAGATCACGCCCTGGGACTCGGGCGTGAACTCGACCTCTGCCGCGATCTTGTACGAGACCCCGTGGACGTTCGCCGCGGAGCGTTCGGGCACCTCGGAGGTGCCCGGATAGTAGACGAACCGCCCGCTCGGCGGCGCCGGCTGGTGGAACTCCATCGCGACGAACGTCTCGAAGTCCTTCGGATTGCCGATGATCTGCAGGTCGTTGAGCGGCAGCACCTGGTTGGCCTTCGCCTCCTCGAGCCAGAGCGCCTTCAACTCCTCGAGCTTCTCGGGATGCTCGTCGGCGAGGTCGTGTGCCTCCGCCCGGTCGACGTCGGTGTGGAACAGTTGCCACACGTCGTCCTCGAAACCGCTCGTGCCGGCCATCGGCCCATGCTCGGCGACCGCTTTCCAACCTTCGTGCCAGATCCCGCGGCTCCCGAGCATCTCGTAGTACTGCGTGCGCTTGGTGGTCGGGCCGTCCGGCGCGGCGTCGAACGAGTACCTCATCGAGACGCCGGACAACGGCGTCTGCTGGACGCCGTTGTAGGTCTCGGGCATCTCGACGCCGCACGCATCGAGGATGGTGGGGACGATGTCCGTCGAGTGGTGGTACTGCGAGCGGACTTCGCCTTTCGCATGGAACCCCGCCGGCCAATGGATGACGAGCGGATCGCAGACGCCGCCCTGGTAGGTGTACCGCTTGAACATCCGGTACGGCGTCGAGAACGCCATAGCCCACCCGGTCGGGTAGTGGTTGTAGGTCTCGGGGCTGCCGAGCTCGTCGACCAGTCGCAGGTTGTCCGCCTCGTCGTCGGGGTAGCCGCCGAAGATCTTGCCCTCGTTCACCGATCCGTTCGGGCTGCCCTCGCCCGACGCACCGTTGTCGGCGCAGTAGATGATCAGGGTGTTCTCCAACTGCCCCGACTCCTCGAGGTAGTCGACGATACGGCCGACCTGCGCGTCGGTGTACTCGGAGAAGCCCGCGAACACCTCGGCCATTCGAGAGAACATCGCCCGTTCCTGATCGTCGAGCTCTGCCCACGGGCGCACCAGGTCGGTCTGGGTGAAGGTTCCGTCGGGCATCGGGTTGATGTCCGTCAGGTCGGTGTCGTCGGGCAGGATGCCACGCTCGATCATCCGCGGCAGCACCCACTCCCGGTAGGCCTCGTAGCCGTCGTCGAACCTGCCCTTGTACCGGTCGATGTACTCCTGCGGCGCGTGGTGGGGTGCGTGGTTCGCTCCCGGGCAGAACCAGAGGTACCAGGGCTTGTCGGGCTCGGTCTGCTTCACGTCGCGGATCATCTTGAGCGCCTGGTCGGCGAGATCCTTCGAGAGGTGGTAACCGTCCTCCGGCAGGTACGGCTGGTCGATGTAGTGGTTGTCCTCGGCGAGCGAGGGGTACCAGTTGTTCGTCTCGCCGCCGATGAATCCGTAGAACCGGTCGTACCCCTGCGCGAGCGGCCAGTTCTTCTTCGACGCGCCTGCCGTCCACTCGTCGATGGGCACGTTGTGGTTCTTTCCGACCCAGAACGTCGACCAGCCGGCGTCGCGCAGCAGGTGCGCCATGGTCACGTTGGAAGGCGGGATGTGGGAGTTGTACCCGGGGAATCCCGTGGAGGACTCGGAGATCGTCGCGAAGCCGTTCAGGTGGTGGTTGCGCCCGGTCAGGAACGTCGAGCGCGTCGGCGAGCACAGCGCCGTCGTGTGCCACTGCGAGTAGGTGAGTCCGTCGGCGGCGAGGCGGTCCATCGTCGGCATGTTGATGCGGCCACCGTAGGGCGACCACGCGGCCATGCCGGTGTCGTCGTAGAGCACGACGAGCACGTTCGGGGCTCCTTCCGGTGCCGGGTCGGGCAGGAAGGCGTCCCAGTCCGCCTTCGAGTCGCGGACGTCGAGTTCGATCTCACCCTTGAATTCCCGAGCCATGCTCAATTACCCCCATCGAGACGACAACGGGGATGAGCCGACGCCCTCCCCCGGGTTCGAACCTAGCGCCGAGAACCCGCCCGGGCTAGGGGTGACCGCAGGCGCTCAGCGCAGCAGGGCCGTCTTCAGCCGGACCGGGTCGATCCGCCAGTAGCCGTGCACCTCGCCGTCGATGAGCACGACGGGGATCTCCTCGGCGAACCGCTCGGCGAGCGCCGCGTCGTCGAGGATCGACTGCTCGTCGAACTCGATCGCGGGGGCATCCGGTTGCGCAGCGAGTTCCTCGCGGACCGCGGCGACGATGTCGCGGGCGTCATCGCAGAGGTGGCATCCGGGCTTGCCGATGAGCGTGAGTCGGTGCGTCGTCACGATATCGAGGGTACGCGGGCCCGAGTCTCGATACGCTCCTTCGTCGCTACTCGACCACCGGTGGTCGAGTAGCGGAGCGTATCGAGACCGGTACGCGGGGACAGCGAAAAGCGCCGGGTCCAGGGGACCCGACGCTCAGCCGATCGTCTGACGACGACCTACTTCTTGTTGCGACGCTGGTGGCGAGTCTTGCGAAGCAGCTTGCGGTGCTTCTTCTTCGCCATACGCTTGCGACGCTTCTTGATGACGGAACCCATCAGAACCTCACAGAGAAAGTCGAGCCGGCGGCGCGTGCCGCTGCCGGGGGCAGGAAAGCCTCGGGATAGTCTAGCCGATTCAGCACGCGCCCCCGAACGCGGCCGGGATCGTGCGTTACGCTCGCGTGATGTCCCGCTCCACCCTGCTGATCCGGACCACTCGCGAGGAGGACTGGCAGGCCGTGCGCGCGTTGCGCCTCGAGATGCTCCGCGACACCCCGCTCGCCTACGCGGAGACCCTCGAGCACGCGCTCCAGGTCGAGGAGCCGGCGTGGCGACTGCGCGCCCGCCGCGGCGAGACCGCCGGGCAGACCTCGGTGGTCGCGATCGAAGGAGCACGCTGGGTCGGACACATGGGCGGGTACCTCCCGGATGCCGCGACCGGACCAGTGCTCGTCGCCGTCTACGTCGCGCCCGATCGGCGCGGCGACCAGGCCGGCGTCGCCCGCGCACTGCTCGACGAGGTCGAGCGCTGGGCGCGGCAGTTCGGCTCCACCCTGCGCCTCGAGGTGCACGAGGAGAACCCGCGCGCCCGCAGGTTCTACGAGAAGCTCGGCTTCACGCTCACCGGGCGCAGCCGCCGGTACGAACTCGAGCCGGGTGGCCTCGAGCTCGAGATGATCAAGCCGCTCGCCTGAGCGCACGACCGACCCGCATCCGCGACGGGAGCCCGCTGCGCGAGGGTGACCATGACACGGGGCCGCAGCTGCCGGGTCGAGACGCCAGACTGGGCGCATGGATGGATGGATCCTCGCCCTGCTCGTGATCGCAACGGTCGGCGCCGGCGTCGCCGGTGGCATCTTCTTCGCCTTCTCGGGCTTCGTGGTGCAGGGCCTCGAGCGCCTCGCGCCCGCCGACGCGGCCCGCGCCATGCGCGGCATCAACGAGACGGCGCTGCGGCCGCCGCTCATGCTCGAACTCTTCGGCACCGCACTCGTCGCGGCCGCCGTCGCGGTGCTCGTGCTGGTCGCCCCCGGGCCCGAGACCTGGTGGACGGTCGCGGCAGCCGCCGTCTACGTGGTCACGGTCGTCGTCGTGACCGCTGCCGCGAACGTCCCGCGCAACGACGCGCTCATGCGCGCCCCGGCCGACGACGCGGCACTGGCCGCCGCGTGGGCCGCATTCCGACCGGGATGGATGGGCTGGAACCACGTGCGCACGCTCGGGGCATCCGTCTCCTGCGGGCTCTTCGCGATCGCCCTCGCGCTGGCGTGGTGAGCGCTACCCGGTGATCGCCCGGCGGCGCGGCGCTACTTGCGGCCGACGACCGCGGTGACCTTCTGCGCGGTCTCGGCGAAGGCCTTGCCGATCGCCGACGCGAAGGCGCGCTGCTCGTCGCTCAGTCCCTCGGCGGCGGCCGACTCGGCCGATGCGAGGGTCGCGGCATCCGCGGCCGCGCCGTCCGAGAAGAACGGGATGAGCCAGTCCTCGAGCGTCTCGAGCGGGGTGCGGTCGAGCCGGTAGTACCGGTGCTGGCCCTCCTCGCGGACGACGACGAGCCCGGCCTCGCGCAGCACCTTGAGGTGCTTCGACACGGTGGGCTGGCTCGTGCCGAGGGTCGCGACGATCTCGGAGACGCTGATCTCGCCGTTCGACTGCGGCTCGACGGACTCGCGTTCGAGGAGCACCCCGAGGATGTCGCGCCGGGTCCGGTCCGCCACCACGTCGAAGATGTCCGCCATGGTGCAAGGCTAGCCACTCGGCGCGGGGAGTACCATGACACACGCGTCGGCGGAGCACGAAGGGGGCGCGGATGGCACTTCGATCGGCGAGCCCTCGCGGCGGGCTGCAGCCCCGCTCGTGGCTCGGCCGGTTCCGTGACGGTCTCGACGGCGTCCTGCGTCACTCGCCGTCGCGGTTCGCGATCCTCGTGTTCGCCGGGCTCATCCTGATCTTCACGCTGCTGTTCTCGTTGCCGATCGCGCGCGCGGGAACCAGCGGCTCCGCGCCGCTGCACGACGCGCTGTTCACCGCCGTCTCCGTGATCTGCGTCACCGGCCTGGCGACCGTGGACATGGCCACCTACTGGTCGCCGTTCGGTCACGCCCTCGTGTTCATCGGGGTGAACATCGGCGGTATCGGCGTGCTCACCCTCGCCTCGATCCTCGGCCTGGTGATCTCCCGACGGCTCGGGCTGCGCGCCAAGCTCATCGCGGCGAGCGATTCGAACCCCTCCCGCATCCACGTCGGTCCAGTGGCCGAACGCCAGGCGGTACGACTCGGCGAGGTCGGCGGGCTGCTCGTCACCGTCGCGGTCAGCGCCCTCGTGATCGAGGGGATCATCGCCCTCGCGATGGTTCCGAGCATGCTCGCCGAGGGGTTCAGCTGGCTGCAGTCGATCTGGTACAGCATGTACTACTCGGCGATGGCGTTCACGAACACGGGGTTCAGCCCGAATCCGGGCGGCCTCGCACCCTTCGAGCACGACTACTGGATGCTGACGATGCTCATGCTCGGGGTGTTCCTCGGCAGCCTGGGCTTCCCGGTGATCTTCGCGCTCGCGCGCGGCTGGCGGCAGCCCCGCAAGTGGAGCGTGCACGTCAAGCTGACGCTGACGACCACGACGATCCTGTTCGTCGCCGGTGCGGCGATGTTCCTGCTGCTCGAGCACGCCAACCCCAAGACGTACGGTCACCTCGACGCAGGACCGACGATCTACCAGTCGTTCTTCATGTCGATGATGACGAGGTCGGGAGGGTTCGCCACCATCGACATGCACGACCTGTACGGCTCGAGCCAGCTCGTCAGCAGCATGCTGATGTTCGTCGGCGGCGGCTCCGCGTCGACGGCCGGAGGCATCAAGGTGACGACCCTTGCGGTGCTGTTCCTCGCCGCGTTCGCCGAGGCCCGCGGCGCGCCCTCGATGGAGGCGTTCGGGCGCCGCATCCCACGCGACATGCTGCGCCTGTCGGTCAGCGTCGTCCTGTGGGGCGCGACGATCGTCGCGGCGTCGTCGATCGCGATCCTGCAGATCACGAAGGCGCCGTTCGAGAACGTGTTGTTCGACGTGATCTCCGCGTTCGCGACCTGCGGCCTGTCGACGGGGCTGACCGCCGAACTGCCTCCGTCGGGCGTCTACGTGATGGCCCTGACGATGTTCATGGGCCGCGTGGGCACCGTGACCCTCGCCGCTGCCCTCGCGGCCAGCCAGAAGCGGCAGTTGTACAAGCGACCGGAAGAGAGGCCCATCGTTGGTTGATCGCATCAAGCATGACGCCCCCGTGCTCGTCATCGGGCTCGGACGGTTCGGGGCGGCCACCGCAGGCCAGCTCGACCGCCTCGGCCGCGAGGTGCTCGCGGTGGACACCGACGAGACGCTCGTGCAGAAGTGGTCGGATCGCGTGACGCACGCGGTCGTCGCCGACGCGAAGTCGATCGACGCGCTGCGCCAGATCGGCGCCCAGGACTTCTCGATCGCGGTGTGCGCCGTCGGCTCCTCGGTCGAGGCATCCGTGCTCATCACGGCGAACCTCGTGGACCTCAAGATTCCGCAGATCTGGGCGAAGGCCATCTCGGCGTCGCACGGCAAGATCCTCGAGCGCATCGGCGCGAATCACGTCATCTACCCCGAGCGCGAGGCGGGTGAGCGCACCGCGCATCTGGTCAGCGGTCGGATGCTCGACTTCATCGAGTTCGACGACGACTTCGCGCTCGTGAAGATGTACCCGCCCAAGCCGATCCGCGGCAAGAACCTGACCGAGTCGGGCGTGCGCAGCCGGCACCGCGTGACGGTGGTCGGCGTGAAGAGCCCGGGGAAGCCGTTCACGTACGCGACCGAGCACACCGTGGTGTCGAACCACGACCTGATCATCGTGTCGGGCACCGAGGGCGACATCGAGAAGTTCGCGGCGCTCGAGTGACGTGATCGGATGCCGCCGGGCGCGAGGCGGGGCATCCGATCATCCGACGATGCGTTGTTCCCAAGGGGCCGTTCCCAGGAGCAGGATGGGCGCCATGGAACAGTCCGGCGCCGGCGCGCCCGTCATCGAGATCGAGGGGCTGGTCAAGCGGTTCGGCCGCACGACCGCCCTCGACGAGTTCGAACTCCGCGTCTCGGAGGGCGAGGTCCACGGCTTCCTCGGCCCGAACGGCGCCGGCAAGTCCACCACCATCCGCATCCTGCTCGGCCTCGCGCGGGCGACGTCGGGCACCGCCCGGCTGTTCGGGCGCGACCCGTGGACCGAAGCCGCCGACCTGCACCGACGGGTCGCCTACGTGCCCGGCGATGTCAGCCTCTGGCCGAACCTGACCGGCGGCGAGGCGATCGACCTGCTGTCGAGGCTGCGGGGCGGCACCGCCGACCGGGCGACGTACGCCGACCGCCGACAGCGCCTGCTCGACGCGTTCCAGCTCGACCCGCGCAAGAAGGGCCGCGCGTACTCGAAGGGCAACCGGCAGAAGGTCGCGCTGGTGGCGGCGTTCGCGACGCCCGCCGACCTGTACCTGCTCGACGAGCCGACGAGCGGGCTCGACCCGCTCATGGAGCAGGTCTTCAACCGCGAGATCGCGCGTGTCGCCGCCGAGGGCGCGACCGTGCTGCTGTCGAGCCACATCCTCTCCGAGGTCGAGGAGCTCTGCGACCGGGTGAGCATCATCCGGGCCGGACGGCTCGTCGAGTCCGGCACGCTCGCCGAGCTTCGGCACCTCACGCGCACCGAGGTCGCGTTCGTGCACGACCCCGCCCGCGACGCGGCGGTCGCGGCGCTCGACGGTGCGCACGACGTGCGCGTCGACAGCGGACGCGTGAGGTTCACGGTCGACAGCGATCGGGTGGCGGGGATCCTGCCCGACCTCGGGCGGCTCGGAGTGGAGGGGCTCACGATCACGCCGCCGTCGCTCGAGGAGCTGTTCCTGCGGCACTACGGCGACGATCTCGCGGCATCCGATGGCGTCGGCGCAGCATCCGATCGTGCCGCCGCACGGCCCGGCTCGCGGGCCGGCTCGCGGGAGGGATGATGCGCACCCTGCTGGGGCAGCGGGTGCGCCGCGACTGGCTGCAGCTGCTGCTGTGGATCGCGGGGACCGCCGCGCTCGCCGGCGCCGCGGGCACCGCGGTGACGACGACGTTCGCCGACGCGACCGAGCGCGCCGGGGTGCTCGCGCTGACCGCGACGGCGCCCGCCATCCTGATCTTCCGCGGAACCCCGAACGGCGCCGACGAGGGGCCGTTCGCGTTCTTCCTGATCTTCGCGTTCCTCGCGCTCATGGCGGGGCTCATGAGCACGTTCCTCGCGGTCCGGCACACGCGGGCCGACGAGGAGCAGGGGCGTGCCGAGCTCGTCGCGGCCACGCCGGCGGGCCGGGTGCTGCCCACCGTCGCGACGCTCGCGCACGGCATCGGCGCGAACGTGCTGCTCGGCCTCGCGGTCGCGGCGGTGTTCATCGCGGGCGGGTTCGACGCCGGGGGGTCGCTCACCACGGGTGCCGCGACCGCGGCGAGCGGCGTCGCGTTCCTCGGGTTCGGCTTGTTCGCGGCTCAGCTGTTCCGAACCTCTCGGGCGGCGAACGCGGCGTCGGTCGCATTCGTGCTCGGCGCGTACCTCGTGCGCGGCATCGGCGACGCGACGGGCACCTACTCCGACGACGGGCAGCACGTGACGCCGTCGTGGGTGAGCTGGCTGTCGCCGATCGGCTGGGCGCAGCGCACCGAGGCGTTCGACGCGAACGACCTGACCCCGCTGCTGCTCTCGCTCGGCTTCGCTGCGGTGCTCGTCGGCCTCGTGTTCGCCTTCCAGTCGGCACGCGACCAGGGCGCGAGCATCTTCGCAGGCGGTCGGGGTCGCGCGACCGCCGGCGCGCTGCTGAGCGGTGGCACTGGCCTCGCCTGGGCCCTCAACCGGGGCGCGGTCATCGCGTGGGCGGTGGGCGCCGTCGCGACGGGCCTGCTGGCGACCGCGTTGAGCCCGCTCATCGACCAGATCGGCACCGAGGTCCCCGCGGTCGCGCAGACGCTCCAGCAGCTGAATCCCGGCGGGTCGATGGCGCAGGCGCTGACGGCGACCTTCTTCAGCATCGTCGGCATCCTGGCCTCCGCGGCGGCGCTGCAGGTCGTGATCAGGGCCCGGCAGGAGGAGGCGCACGGCACGGCAGAGCTCATCCTCGCGACGCCGCTGTCGAGGCTGCGCTGGCTCAGCGGCTACCTCGTCATCGGCGTCGTCGCCGTGACCGCGATCCTGGCGAGCGCGGCCCTCGGCGGCGTGGTCGGGGCACAGCGCGCCGACGACCCGGCGCAGGCCGCGGGCGACGCCCTCGAGGCCGCGGCCGCGCAGTTCCCCGCAGCGCTGCTGTTCCTCGCGTTCGGGCTCCTGCTGCTCGTCTTCGTGCCGCGACTGACGATCGCGCTCGCGTGGGCCGTGCTCGGGGTGCTGGCGTTCCTGGGCGTGTTCGGCGACCTGCTCGGCCTGCCCGATTGGACGCACGACCTCTCGCCGTTCGCGCACTCGCCCGTGCCGGTCGGCGACGACGTCGACTGGTCGGGCGCGTTCTGGATGCTCGGCCTCGCGGTCGTCGGCACCGTCGCGGCGGTGGCCGGCATGCGGCGCCGCGAGCTCGCCACCGGCGGATAGCGCGCGCCGAGGCATCCACCGCCGACAGGCAACGCCGGATTCAGGAGATCGGAAGCTGCTCAGGAGCGTATCGGCGATCTGGTCCTGAACAGCTTCCGATCTCCTGAATCGGGTACTCCTCAGGATGGCGGTCGTGTGCGGGCCGTCGGGATCGCCCGCCGAGGCGTTCGGATTCCGTGAGGATGCCTCCGCACCGGCGCCGGGCGACGCACGATGGCGACATGACGTCCACGCGAACGGAGCCCCCGAGTCATCCCCTCGTCGCACGCCCGGCTCGGCGGGCGCATCCATGGGGATGGACCGAGACCGAGACCGGCCGGTACGGCGAGACCACGACCTTCCTCGTGATCCTGCCGCCCGGCACGCCCGACGCCCTCCGACGGCTGGTCCGCGTGCACCGCGCCTCGCCGCTGGTCGCGATCGCGGCGGTCGTGGGCGCCGCGGCCGTCGCCGCGCTCCTCGGCGGCCTCGACGCCGTCATGGCCGGCGTCGCCGCGGGCGCCGCCCTCGCCGTGATCTCGTCGATCACGGTCGCCGTGCTCACCGCGAGGGTGCGTCGGCGGACCGCGGTGCTCAGCGCGCACCACTCCGACCTGCACCCGACGCTCGCCGAGGAACGCGGCTGCGCGAAGGTCCGCCGGATCCGGGCGGACCTCGAACGAGCCGACGACCGGCTCGCTTCAGGCGCCCAGACCGCCGACGACCATCGGACGGCGTGGACGCGGGCCCACGCCGAGGCCCGTCGAGCGGCGTCGCTGCTGGACGACTGATCCGGGCGATCCGCCCAGCCCGCTCAGCCGCTCAGCCCTCGACGAGCCCCGCTCAGCCGTCGACGAACATCAGCACGAACGAGGCGATGAGCGACAGCGAACCCACGCCGAGCAGCACGACCGCGAGCGTCGTGAGCACCTTCGCCGCCGAACCGCGGCGATGGAAGCGCAGGTCGCCGCCGCGCGCGTAGCCGACGGCGCCGTCGTGGTCGTCGATCTCGTCGAGCTCGCCAGGCTCCACGGGGCGTTCGTGCAGCTCGTCGCCCGCGAACCAGCGCAGCACCGGGCGCCCCTGGCCGGGCATCCGCTCCGCGCCTTCGGCGACCTCGGGGTGCAGGACGACGACGTCGACCTCGTCGCGGCTCGCGTCGACCGCCCGCGCGATCAGCGCGGCGATGAGCAGCGGCACGCCGACGCCGAGTCCGATCCAACTCAGCACCTCGACGGCGACGGAGAGGATCTCGAGCGCGGTCACGTGCTGAGCGTATCCGCACCACGGCCCGAAGCCGCGCCGGCGGGCTCGGATCGCGCAGCGGCGACCGGCGCGGCGGGCGAGCGACCGGCTGACGCATCGGGCGTTCGGCGGGGCATCCGATCTGCGACGCGTCAGGATCGCGGCGCCGGCCGTTAGGGATCCGTGAGGATCGGCACGACGCGGCGGGACCGGGTGTTGCATCTTCCGTGCAGCCCGATCGGGCTGCCCGCCGCCGCGTCCGCGGCCCCGGAATCCCAAGCCTGGAGTCCCCGTGCTGGACCTCGTCTACGTCGCCATCGTCATCGCGACGTTCGCCCTCCTCGGCCTCATCGCGAAGGGGGTCGAGAAGCTGTGATCGTCTTCGAGCTGCTCGCCGCCGCGCTGGGGGTCGCCGCCATCGCGTACCTCGTGGTCGCCCTGATCCGTCCCGAGAGGTTCTGAGTTGGACGTCCTCTTCGCCATCCTCCAGGCCGCGACGGTCGCCCTGATCATCGCCCTGTTGTATCGCCCGCTGGGCGACTACCTCGCCCACGTCTTCACCACCGAGAAGCACGCCCGCATCGAGCGCGGCGTCTACCGCCTGATCGGGGTCGACCCCGACCGCGAGCAGACGGCCGGCGCGTACACGCGGGGCGTGCTCGCGTTCAGCGTCGTCGGCGTGCTGCTGGTCTACGCACTGCAGCGCACGCAGGCCCTGCTGCCGTACTCGCTCGGCCTGCCGGCCGTGCCCGAGGGCCTCTCGTTCAACACCGCCGCATCGTTCGTCACCAACACGAACTGGCAGTCGTACTCGCCCGAGCTCACGCTCGGGTACACGGTGCAGTTCGCCGGACTCGCGGTGCAGAACTTCGTCTCCGGCGCCGTCGGCATCGCCGTCGCGATCGCCCTGGTGCGCGGGTTCGCCCGCCGCCGCAGCGGCACGATCGGCAACGTCTGGGTCGACATCGTGCGCGGTTCGTTCCGCGTGCTGCTCCCGCTCTCGTTCGTCGCGGCCATCGTGCTGCTCATCGGCGGAGTGGTGCAGAACGTCAACGGCTTCACCGAGGCCACCACGCTCTCGGGCGGCACGCAGGTGCTCCCCGGCGGCCCCGTCGCCTCGCAGGAGGCGATCAAGGAACTCGGCACGAACGGCGGCGGATTCTTCAACGCGAACTCGGCGCACCCGTTCGAGAACCCGACGGCGTGGACGAGCCTCTTCGAGATCGTGCTGCTGCTTGCCATCCCGTTCGCGCTCCCCCGCACCTTCGGCCGCATGGTCGGCTCGAACAGGCAGGGCTACGCGATCCTGGGCGTGATGTCGACGCTCTTCGTCGCCTCCCTCGTCGCGGCGACCGCGTTCGAGATGGTCGGCTCCGGCACCGCCCCCGAACTCGCGGGCGGCGCCATGGAGGGCAAGGAGACCCGCTACGGCATCGCCGGCTCGACGCTGTTCGCCAGCGCGACGACCCTCACGTCGACGGGCGCGGTCAACTCGATGCACGACTCGTACACGGCGCTCGGCGGCATGATGCCGATGCTGAACATGATGCTCGGCGAGGTCGCCCCCGGCGGCGTCGGCTCGGGCCTGTACGGCATGCTCGTGCTCGCGGTCATCGCGGTGTTCATCGCGGGGCTCCTCGTCGGCCGCACGCCCGAGTACCTCGGCAAGAAGATCGGGCCGCGCGAGATCAAGCTCGCGGCCCTGTACATCCTCGTCACCCCGACGCTCGTGCTCGCCGGCACCGCGCTGAGCTTCGCGCTCCCCGGCGTTCGCGAGGACGTCGAGTCCACGTCGATCTGGAACCCCGGTGTGCACGGCCTGAGCGAGGTGCTGTACGCGTTCACCTCGGCGGCGAACAACAACGGCTCCGCGTTCGCCGGCCTGACGGCGAACACCGACTGGATGAACACCGCGCTCGGCATCGCGATGCTGCTCGGCCGGTTCATCCCGATCGTCCTGGTGCTCGCCCTGGCCGGCAGCCTCGCCGCGCAGGACCGCGTTCCCTCGACGGCGGGCACCCTGCCGACGCACCGGCCGCAGTTCGTCGGCCTCCTCGTCGGCGTCACGGTCATCGTGACCGCACTCACCTATTTCCCCGTTCTCACGCTGGGTCCCCTGGCGGAAGGGCTGAGCTGATCCATGTCCACCATCACCACACGCACCTCGTCGCCGAGCGACGGCCCGGGCGCCGCGGGCGCCACGGGCTCCACCGGCCCTGCCGTCAGCGGTCCCGGCCACCCGGGTGACTCCGGCCACGACCACGGCCAGCCGAAGGCCCCCTTCGGCGTGAAGCAGGTCGTCGCCGCCCTCCCCGGCGCACTGCGCAAGCTCGACCCCCGCGAAATGTGGCGGAACCCCGTCATGTTCATCGTGGAGATCGGCGCCCTGCTCACCACGGCGATCGCGATCGCCGAACCCTTCCTGGGCGGCCCGTCGACCTCCGGCGGCTCCGACGTCCCCGCGAGCTTCACCTGGGCCATCGCGGCCTGGCTCTGGCTCACAGTCGTCTTCGCGAACCT
This sequence comes from Agromyces sp. LHK192, assembly GCF_004006235.1. NCBI lineage: Bacteria > Bacillati > Actinomycetota > Actinomycetes > Micrococcales > Microbacteriaceae > Agromyces > Agromyces sp. LHK192. The sequence goes on along the minus strand of NZ_CP034753.1, from coordinate 420,057 downwards.
CGCGGAGTCGGTCGCCGAGGGCCGCGGCAAGGCGCAGGCCGACACCCTGCGCAAGACCCGCACGTCCACGGTCGCGCACCGCGTCGAGCAGTACGACGCGAAGGCCGACCCGGCGGCGCGCACCGCATCGACGACGGATGTCGCGAGCGGCGACCTGCGCATCGGCGACGTGGTCGTCGTGGCGGCGGGCGACCTCATCCCTGGCGACGGCGACATCGTCGACGGCATCGCGTCGGTCGACGAGTCGGCCATCACCGGCGAGTCGGCCCCCGTCGTCCGCGAGTCGGGCGGCGACCGCTCGGCCGTCACCGGCGGCACCCGCGTGCTGAGCGACCGCATCGTCGTCCGCATCACGTCGAAGCCGGGCGAGACGTTCGTCGACCGCATGATCGCGCTCGTCGAGGGCGCCGCCCGGCAGAAGACGCCGAACGAGGTGGCGCTGAACATCCTGCTGGCAAGCCTGTCGATCGTGTTCCTGGTCGTCGTGCTGACGATCAACCCGATCGCGTCCTACGCGGCGGCGCCGGCGAGCATCCCGGTGCTCATCGCACTGCTCGTCTGCCTGATCCCGACGACGATCGGCGCTCTCCTCTCGGCCATCGGCATCGCCGGCATGGACCGCCTGGTGCAGCGCAACGTGCTCGCCATGTCGGGGCGCGCGGTCGAGGCCGCGGGCGACGTGACCACGCTGCTGCTCGACAAGACCGGCACGATCACCTACGGCAACCGTCGGGCGACCGAGTTCGTCGCGCTCTCGGGCGTCGCCGAGCACGAGTTCACCCGTGCCGCCGCGCTCGCGTCGCTCGCCGACCCGACCCCTGAGGGCAGCTCGATCGTCGAGCTCGCCGCGACCCGCGGCATCCGGTTCGACGACCCGGCCTCCGTGCCCGCCGGCGAGCCGGTGCCGTTCACCGCCCAGACCCGCATGTCGGGCATCGACCTCGCCGGCGGCCTGGTCGTGCGCAAGGGTGCGGCATCCGCCGTCCTCGCCTGGACCGAGGAGACCGGGCGCATCCCCGTGAACCTGCACGACGAACTCCAGCGACACGTCGACGCGATCTCGTCGTCCGGCGGCACCCCGCTCGTCGTCGCCGTGCGCACGCCCGGCGCCGACGGGGCGGAGCCGGCGACGCGCCTGCTCGGCGTCATCCACCTCAAGGACGTCGTCAAGGACGGCCTCGTCGAGCGGTTCGCGGAACTGCGCGCGATGGGCATCCGCACAGTCATGATCACGGGCGACAACCCGCTCACCGCAAAGGCCATCGCCGCCGAGGCCGGCGTCGACGACTACCTCGCCGAGGCGACGCCCGAGGACAAGCTGGCGCTGATCAGGAAGGCGCAGGAGGACGGTGACCTCGTCGCGATGACCGGCGACGGCACCAACGACGCGCCCGCGCTCGCGCAGGCCGACGTCGGCGTCGCGATGAACTCCGGCACGTCGGCCGCGAAGGAGGCCGGCAACATGGTCGACCTCGACAGCGACCCGACGAAGCTCATCGACATCGTGCGCATCGGCAAGCAGTTGCTCATCACGCGCGGCGCCCTGACCACGTTCTCGATCGCCAACGACATCGCGAAGTACTTCGCGATCATCCCGGCGATGTTCGCGGGCGTGTTCCCGGGCCTCCAGGCGCTGAACCTGATGCAGCTGCACTCGCCGGCCTCGGCCGTGCTGTCGGCGATCATCTTCAACGCGATCATCATCATCGTGCTGATCCCGCTCGCCCTCCGCGGCGTCCGCTATCGCGCGGGCAGTGCCTCGAAGGTGCTCGGCCGCAACCTGCTGGTCTACGGGCTCGGCGGCATCATCGCCCCGTTCATCGGCATCTGGCTCATCGACCTCGTCGTGCGCCTCATCCCCGGATTCTGAGTCCGGACGGAAGGAAACCACACCCATGTCCACCACCACGCAGACCGCGCGCACCCACTGGACCGCACTGCGCGCCCTCCTCGTGTTCACCGTCGTGCTCGGCCTCGGCTACCCGCTCGCGGTCACCGTGATCGGCCAGGTCGCGATGCCGGCCCAGGCGAACGGCTCGATCGTCCGGAACGCCGACGGCGATGTCGTCGGCTCCTCGCTCATCGGCCAGTCGTTCACCGACGCCGACGGCGAACCGCTGGCCGAATGGTTCCAGCCGCGGCCCTCGGCCGCCGGCGACGGCTACGACGGCGGCGCATCGAGCGGCAGCAACCTCGGGCCCGAGAACGAGGACCTCATCGCCGCGATCACCGAGCGCAAGGCGCAGGTCGCCGAGTTCGACGGCGTCCCCGAGGCGGAGGTCCCGGCCGACGCGGTCACCGCATCCGCGTCGGGCCTCGACCCGCACATCAGCCCCGCGTACGCGCGGCTGCAGGTCGATCGCGTCGCCGCGGCACGCGACCTGCCCGCCGACGAGGTCGCGTCCCTCGTCGAACAGCACACGCAGGGCCGGGACCTCGGATACCTCGGCGAGCCGACGGTCAACGTGCTCGAGCTGAACCTCGCGCTCACCGAGCTCGGCCGATGATCCGGGCGACCGGCGTGGGAGACTGACCGCGTGACCACGAGTGCCGACCAGGGCACGGCGACTTCCGCCCATTCCCGCCGGGGGCGGCTCCGAGTCCTCCTCGGAGCCGCCCCCGGCGTCGGGAAGACGTACACGATGCTCGAGGAGGGCCGCCGGCTCCTGGCGGAGGGCCGAGACATCGTGGTCGCCTTCGTGGAGACGCACGGGCGGGCGGCGACCGCCGCGATGGTCGACGGCCTCGAGGTCGTGCCGCGTCGCCGCGAGGAGCACCGCGGACTCGGGCTCGACGAGCTCGACCTCGACGCGGTCCTCGCCCGGGCCCCCGAGATCGCCCTGGTCGACGAGCTCGCGCACACCAACGCGCCGGGCGGCCGGCACGCGAAGCGCTGGCAGGACGTGCAGGACCTCCTCGACGCCGGCATCGACGTCATCTCGACGGTGAACGCCCAGCACATCGAGTCGCTCGGAGACGTCGTGCTCGAGATCACCGGTGCCGCGCAACGCGAGACGATCCCCGACGCCGTGCTCCGCAGCGCCGACCAGGTCGAGGTGGTCGACCTGGCGCCGCAGGCGCTGCGCGACCGGCTCGCGCAGGGCCTCGTCTACCCCGCCGAGCGCATCGACGCCGCGCTGTCGAACTACTTCCGGCTCGGCAACCTGACGGCGTTGCGCGAGCTCGCGCTGCTGTGGCTCGCCGACGAGGTCGACCAGGCCCTGAAGGCGTACCGGGCCGAGCACGGGATCGACCGCAAGTGGGAGGCCCGCGAACGCGTCGTGGTCGCCCTGCCCGGTGGGCCCGAAGGCGAGACCCTGCTGCGACGGGGCGCGCGCATCGCGTCGCGGTCGTCGGGCGGGCAGCTCATGGCCGTTCACGTCACGACCCCCGACGGCCTGCGGGCCCGGCATCCCGAGGCGATCGACCGGCAGCGAACGCTCGTCGAGCAGCTCGGCGGCACATTCCACCAGGTGGTCGGCGAGGACGTGCCCCGCGCCCTGGTCGACTTCGCGCGGGGTTCGGATGCCACGCAGCTCGTCATCGGCGTGAGCCGGCGTTCGCGTCTCCAGGCCGCATTCACCGGGCCCGGCATCGGCGCCACCGTGATCCGCGAGTCGGGCGACATCGACGTGCACATCGTCACGCATGCGGCAGCCGGGCGCGGGTTCACGCTCCCCCGCATCGGCGGCGCCCTCAGCCGCACGCGCCTGCTCGCCGGCTTCGCGATCGCGCTCGTCGCCGGCCCGCTGGTGAGCTGGCTGCTGACGATCTTCCATACCGAGGCGTCGATCACCAGCGACGTGCTGGCGTACCAGCTCCTGGTCGTCGTGGTGGCCCTCGTCGGCGGCATCTGGCCGGCCCTGTTCGCGGCCGTGCTGTCGGGGCTCACCCTCAACTTCCTGTTCATCCAGCCGCTGTACACGCTGACCATCGCCGAACCGCGGCAGTTCCTCGCCCTCGTGTTCTACGTGCTCAACGCCCTGCTCGTCAGCTACGTCGTCGACCAGGCAGCCCGCCGCACCCGCGTCGCCAGGCGCGCGGCCGCCGAGTCGCAGCTGCTCGCCACGATCGCCGGCAGCGTGCTTCGCGGCGAGGACGCATTGCAGGCCATGGTCACGCAGACGCGCGAGGCGTTCGGGCTCACCGGGGTGCGCCTGCTCGTCGACGGCGAGCCCCGGGTGGCCGACGGCGAGCCCGCCAACGACGACCGGATCACCGAGATCCCGATCGGCACGCGCGGCGTGCTCGTACTGCACGGGCCCGACCTCGAGGCATCCGAACGCCGTCTGCTCCAGGTCATCGCGACCCGGCTCGATGCGGCGGTCGAACACGGCGGGCTCGAACGCGCGGCGGAGGAGGCCGGCGAGCTCGCCGCTGCCGATCGGGTGCGCTCGGCGCTGCTGGCCGCGGTCGGCCACGACCTGCGCCGCCCGCTCACCTCGGCGTCGGCGTCGGTGAGCGCGCTGCGGGAACCCGACCTGCGCCTCACCGACGACGAGCGGGCCGAGTTGCTCGCGACGGCGTCGGAGAGCCTCGACGCGCTCGCGGCGCTCGTCGAGAACCTGCTCGACACGAGCCGCGTGCAGGCCGGCGCCCTCGCGGTGACGCTCGCACCGACCGACGTCGTCGACGTCGTGCTCCCCGCGCTCGACGAGCTGGGCCTGGGGCCCGGCGAGGTCGAACTGCACTTCGCCGACGACCTGCGTCCGGCGTCGGCCGACGCGGTGCTGCTCCAGCGCGTCATGGTGAACCTCCTCGCGAACGCGGTGCGGCACTCCCCAGCGGGGCAACGGGTGCGCGTCGCGGCCAGCGCGTTCCTCGACCGCGTCGAACTGCGCGTGGTCGACCGCGGCCCGGGCATCAGCGCGGACCGTCGCGACGAGATGTTCACGCCGTTCCAGCGACTCGGCGACACCGACAACGACACCGGCCTCGGGCTCGGGCTGGCCCTGTCGAAGGGATTCGTCGAGGGCATGTCGGGCACGCTCGAAGCCGAGGACACGCCGGGCGGCGGCCTCACGATGGTCGTCACGCTGCCGGCCGCCGGCGCGAAGGAGGAGACGCGATGAGGATCCTGGTCGCCGACGACGATGCGCAGTTGCAGCGCGCCCTGCGCATCACGCTGGCCGCCCGCGGGTACGAGGTGCTCACCGCGCACGACGGCGCCGAGGCGATCGACGTCGCGGCGAACGGCCACCCCGACCTGGTGCTGCTCGACCTCGGCATGCCGAACGTCGACGGCCTCGACGTGATCCGTGCGGTGCGGGCGTGGTCGAAGGTGCCGATCGTCGTGCTGTCGGGCCGAACCGACTCGGCCGAGAAGGTCGAGGCGCTCGACGCGGGCGCCGACGACTACGTCACCAAGCCGTTCGCGATGGACGAGCTGCTCGCTCGCATCCGGGCTCGGGCGCGGGCGGCGGGCACGGATGCCTCGGGCGACACGGATGCCTCCACCCACCGCATCGGCGACCTCGTGGTCGACCTGGCGGCGAAGACCGTGCGACGCGACGGCGACGCGCGCGGTGCGGCATCCGTGCGGCTGACGCCCACCGAGTGGCGGCTGCTGGAGTTGTTCCTGCGCAATCCCGGCAAGCTCCTCACCCGGCAGATGCTGCTCAGCGACGTCTGGGGTCCGTACCACGCGAACGACGCCGGCTACCTGCGCCTGTACGTCGCGCAATTGCGGCGCAAGCTCGAGCCGGTGCCGGGCGAGCCGCGGTTCTTCCTGAATGAGCCGGGCCTCGGCTACCGGTTCGAGCCGGACGGCGGGACTGCGGCACCGGTGTGAGACGGTTGCTGCGCTACCCCGCCGCCAGCTCCTCGAGCCGATGCCGCCATCGCTCGGCCGTCGCGCCGTCGAACGGCGCCTCGAACCGCTGCATCGCGGCGAGCACGGCGTCGGCGTCGGCCTCGACGCGGGCGACGACCTCGTCCGGGTACCCGTACTTCGCCCGGTGCTCGGCGAACTCGTCCTCGTCGTCGATGTACGGCTCGCCGACGGACCGCAGCACGACGTCCAGGTCGAGATCGTGCATGGTCACGGTGTACCCGCCATCGGCGTCGCGAGACCAGGTCGGCGTCGACGACACGTCGACGTAGATCGGCGTGCGGTAGCCGTCGAAATTGAAGCCCGGTGTCCAGCCCGCGTCGGGGAACAGGCCCACCGACGACCAGGATGCCTCGAAGTCCCGGCCGGGGCGGCTGTACCGCGTGCCGCGCGGGTACCCGACCCATTCGCCGTGCTCGTCGCGGCCGAGCCAGATGCCGTCGTACGCCCAGTGCGGCGAGCCGTCCCACTTCGTGTAGCGGACGCGCACCGGGGTGCCGGGCGCGCTCGGGCGCCCATCTGGAACGGGGGGCATGGGGCGATCCTACGCCCCGGCTTACGCTTGGACGCGTGGACTGCGCCTACTTCGACGCGGGGCGATGCCGGTCGTGCTCGCTCATGGGGCAGCCGTACGCCGATCAGCTCGCGGGCAAGCAGGCGCACGCCGAGGCGCTGCTCGCCCCGTTCGCCGTCGACTCGTGGCTCACGCCGGTCGCGAGCGCCGAGGCGTCGTACCGCAACAAGGCGAAGATGGTCGTCGGCGGCACCGTCGACGCGCCGACGATCGGCATCCTCGATGCCGACGGGCACGGCATCGACCTGCAGGCGTGCGGCATCTGCTCGCCGGGGCACCGGGCCGCGTTCCCCGCGATCGCCCGGTTCATCACGCTCGCCCGCATCCGCCCCTACGACGTCGCGACGCGCACCGGCGAGCTGAAGCACCTGATCGTCACCGAGTCGCCCGACGGCGAGCTGATGATCCGCTTCGTGCTGCGGTCGACCGAGCCCGTCGCCCGCATCCGCAAGCACCTGCCGTCGCTGCTGGCCGAACTGCCGAGCGCGCGGGTCGTCACGGTCAACCTGCTGCCCGAGCACAAGGCCGTCGTCGAGGGCGCCGACGAGATCGTGCTCACCGAGCAGCAGACCCTGCCGATGCGCCTGAACGACGTCACGATGCACCTGCGCCCGCAGAGCTTCTTCCAGACCAACTCCGAGATCGCCGCAGCGCTGTACGCAGTGGCGCGGGACTGGATCCGCGACCTCGCCCCCGATTCCGCCTGGGACCTCTACTCGGGCGTCGGCGGGTTCGCGCTGCACCTCGCGACGGCGGCGGATGCCTCGGGCACGGGGCCTGCACCCGTCGCGGGCGGCCCGCAGGTCACCGGCATCGAGACGAGCGTCGAGGCGGTCGCGAGCGCCGAGCTCAGCCGATCGGATGCCGCGCTCGAGCGCGTGCGATTCGCCGCGGGCGACGCGACCGCGTTCGCGCTGGGCGCGGAAGCATCCGCCGTGCCCGATCTCGTGGTCGTGAACCCGCCGCGCCGCGGCATCGGGCCGGAGCTCGCAGCCTGGCTCGAGGCATCCGAGGTGTCGAACGTGCTCTACTCGAGCTGCAACGCGGCCTCGCTCGCGAAGGACCTCGCGGCGATGCCGTCGCTGCGCCCGGTGCGGGCGCGCGTGTTCGACATGTTCCCCCAGACGACCCACTTCGAGGTCATGGTGCTGCTGGAGCGACGTGTTCCAGTGGTCGAGTAGGCGCCTGCGTCACTACTCCGCGAGCGACGCCGTGAGCCGGGCGAGTTCGGCGAGACGCTCCTCGCGGCTGCGCGGGACGCCGGGCACGCCGGGGCGCTGCTGGTCGGGCCGCGGGCCGTCGAGCGGGCGGAAGTCGGCGCCGCGCTCGCCGAGCCACGCGAGGTAGCCGGGCAGCCGCGTCGCGAAGTCGGCCCAGTCGAGCGGACCGCCGTTCCAGGCGACCTCGGCGAATGCGCCGAGGCGCGGGAACACCGCGTAGTCGAGGCGGTCGCGGGTGTCGAGGTGCTCGCACCACACGTTCGCCTGCACGCCGACGATTCGGTCGGCGTACCAGGCCGGGGCATCCGCAGGCACCGGATCGAACGTCGCGACGTCCTCGATCGAGAGCACCGTGCCGACCGGGATCGGCTCGGTCGCGGCATCCGACTGCCGGTAGTCGAGGTAGGTCCACAGGTCGGGGCACAAGACGACGTCGTGTCCGGTGCGGGCGCCGAGCTCCGCGCCCACCGGCCCGCGCCACGACGCGACGACGGCGTCGGCGGGAATGCCTCGGGCGCCGCCCTCGAGCATCTCGTCCCAGCCGACGACGCGTCGCCCCTGGGCGGCGAGGTGGTCGGCCACACGGCCCAGGAACCAGGCCTGCAGTTCGCCCTCGTCGGCGATGCCGCGCTCGGCCATGAGCTCCTGCGTGCGCGGGTCGTCGCGCCAGCGGTCCTTGCGCACCTCGTCACCGCCGAACCCGACGACGTCCGAGTCGAACACGTCGCACACGTCGTCGAGCACGTCGCAGACGAACGCGACGGTCGCGTCCTCGACGTTGAGCAACTCGTCGGAGACGCCGAACCGCTTCCACGGCTCGCCGATGCGCTCGCGCACGGCATCGGCGCCGCCCACGCCGAACTCGGGGTACGCCGCCAGGATCGCCGTCGCGTGCCCCGGAACGTCGACCTCGGGCACCACCCGGATGCCCCGCTCCCCCGCGTACCGCACCAGCTCGCGGAGGTCTTCCTGCGAATACCATCCCTCGTGCGGCACGTCGTCGACCGTCGACGCCGGGCCGTGGCCGACCTGCGTGCCCGATCGCCGCGCGCCCACTTCGGTCAGGCGCGGGTACCTCGGCACCTCGAAGCGCCAGCCCTGGTCGTCGGTGAGGTGCAGCTGCAGCACGTTGAGTCCGTGCGCGGCGACGAGGTCGACGAACCGGTACAGGTCGGGCAGCGGCCGGAACCGGCGGGCGACGTCGAGCATGACCCCGCGCCAGGCGAACCGCGGCTCGCCGTCGAGCGCGAGCGGCGCACGGTCGGCGCGAGCGCCGTCCACCGGCGCGGCGCTTCCGGGCAAGGCGCTCACGCGCCGGCGGCCAGTTCGCGGGCGCGAGCGAGCGCGGCCTGCGTCGCGGAGTCGAAGGTCGCCTTGAGGGAGGCCTCCTCGAGCACGGCGATCGCGCGCTCGGTCGTGCCCTTCGGGCTCGTCACCCGGCGCCGCAGCTCGGTCGGCTCGACGTGCTCCGCCGCGAGCAGCTCGGATGCCCCGCGGAACGTGCCCTGCACCATCCTCGCGGCCTCCTCGGGCGTGAAGCCCAGGTCGATCGCCGTCGCGGTGAGCTGTTCGATCAGGTAGAAGACGTACGCGGGCCCGGACCCGGAGATGGTCGACAGCGCGTCGAGCTTCGACTCGGGCACGACGAGCACCTCGCCGACCGTCTCGAACAGCGAGACCGCGAGCGCCAGGTCGTCGTCGCTCGACCGCAAGCCCGCGGCGACCCCGGTGACCGCACGGCCCACGATCGCCGGGGTGTTCGGCATGGTGCGGACCACCGAGACGTGCTCGGGCAGGATCGACTCGAACGTCGCCACGGTGACGCCCGCTGCGACGCTGATCACGAGCGTGCCCGGCTCCAGCGCGTCGGCGATCTCGCGCAGCAGGTCGGGCACCATCGCAGGCTTCACGCCGACCACGACGACCCGGGCCCCGGCGACCGCGTCGCGGTTCGCGGAGGCATCCGTCTCGGTCGAGTACGAGGTCACGCCGGGCAGCGCGGCGAGCGCCTCGGCCTTCGCCGTCGTGCGGTTCGTCGCACGGATCCCCTCGACCTCGACGCCCGGCCGGAGCAGCCCCGAGAGGATCGCGCCGGACATCGAACCGGCCCCGAGGAAGGCGATCACGGGCAGCTTCACGACGGTGTCGACGGTCATGCGACCATCCTAGGATTGGCCGCATGAGTGCTTCAGGCGGAACGAAGGCGATCGTTGCGGCGTTCGCCGCGAACCTCGGTATCGCGATCACCAAGTTCATCGCCTGGGCCGTCTCGGGCTCGGCCTCGATGCTCGCCGAGGGCATCCACTCGGTCGCCGACTCGGGCAACCAGCTGCTCCTCCTGCTGGGCGGCCGCCGCGCGAAGCGCGCCGCCGACAAGGAGCATCCCTTCGGCTACGGACGCGAGCGCTACGTGTACGCGTTCGTGGTGTCGATCATCCTGTTCTCGGTCGGCGGGGTGTTCTCGCTGTACGAGGGTGTCGAGAAGCTCACGCACCCGCACGAGCTCACCAACGCCTGGCTGCCGCTGCTCGTGCTCGTCATCGCGATCGGCCTCGAGTCGTTCTCGCTGCGCACGGCGGTGAAGGAGTCGAACCACGTGCGCGGCAACCAGTCGTGGGTGCAGTTCGTGCGCCGCGCCAAGGCGCCTGAGCTGCCCGTTGTGCTCCTCGAGGACATCGCGGCGCTGACCGGCCTCGTGTTCGCGCTCCTCGGCGTCGGCCTCACCGTGCTCACTGGCGACCCGATGTGGGACGCGATCGGCACGATCGCGATCGGCCTGCTGCTCGTCGCGGTCGCCGTGGTCCTCGGCATCGAGACGAAGAGCCTGCTCGTGGGCGAGGGCGCGGGCGACGACGACCTCGAGAAGATCGAGCAGGCGATCCTGTCCGGCGACGAGGGCCTGCGGATCATCCACATGAAGACCCTCTACCTCGGGCCCGACGAGCTGCTCGTGGGCGCGAAGCTCGGCTTCCCCGAGGACCAGAAGCTCCTCGAGGTCGCGGCCGCCACCAACGCGATCGAGCAGCGCATCCGGGCGGCGGTTCCGGCCGCACGGGTCATCTACATCGAACCCGACGTGTACGTCGACCCGACCACGACCACGCCGCCGACCGACGCGATCGTCATCAAGGGCCTCGAGTGACACGGCCGGACCCGGTGCGGCGCACCGCGCTCGTGCTCCGGCACGACTCCGCGATCGGCCTCGGCAACCTGGGCCCCACGCTCGAAGCGCACGGATACGACATCCGGTTCATCGACGCACCGACGACGGATGTCTCCGCGCTCGACGCGCTCGAGCCCGACCTCGTCGTGGTGCTCGGTGGCGAGGAGGGCGCGTACGAGACCGATCGGTACCCGTACCTCGTCGACGAGATCGCCCTGCTGCGGGAGCGGATCGCGGCCGAGGCGCCCGTGTTCGGCGTCTGCCTCGGCGCGCAGCTGCTCGCCGCGTCGCTCGACGCGAAGGTCTACCGCGGCCCGCGCAAGGAGGTCGGCTGGCTGACGGTCGAACCGACCGAGGCCGGCGACCGTTCGCCGGTGCGCCACTTCCGCGGGGTGCCCGCGGTGCAGTGGCACGGCGACACGTTCGACCTGCCCGAGGGCGTCGAGCGGCTCGCGGGCAGCGCCCAGTACCCGAACCAGGCGTTCAGCCGCGGCGACTGGCTCCTCGCGGTGCAGTTCCACCCCGAGGTGACCCCCGAGATCCACGAGGACTGGCTCGCGGCGTGGGGCGACGAACTGCCCGGGTACGGGTTGAGCGCCGAGCGGCTGCGCGCCGAGCGCGCCGACTTCGGCGGGCCGGCCGAGATCGCTTCCGCGGCGCTCCTGGGCGAGTTCCTCGACGGGTTGGGCGAGGGCACGCTGGCCGCGTGAACGACGGGCCAGGCATCCGATCCGGCGTTCAGTCCACCGGCCGTCGGAGGGGATCCTCGAAGAATTCGACGAGCAGCGCGGCCGAGGCATCCGCTTCGACGCCGGCATAGACCTCGACCCGGTGGTTGAGCCGGCGATCGCGCAGGAGGTCGTAGAGGCTCCCCGCGGCGCCGGCCTTCTCGTCCCATGCGCCGAACACGACGGTGGGCACGCGCGCGGCGAGGATGGCGCCCGCGCAGAGCAGGCACGGTTCGAGGGTCACCACGAGGGTGCATCCGCTCAACCGCCAGTCGCCGAGCTGCTCCGCCGCGGCCCGGATGGCGAGCACCTCGGCGTGCGCGGTCGGGTCACCGGTCAGTTCGCGCTCGTTGCGCGCTGCGGCGATCACCTCGCCGGCGGCGTCGACGACGATCGCACCGACCGGCACGTCGCGGGTCGCGGGCGCCTGCGCGGCCTCGGCGAGTGCGAGGCGCATCCAGTCGCGGTGGACGGGCAGGACCTCCACGCGAACTCCCTCCGCCCCCTCCGGGAATCGACACCCCCGGAACTAGACTCGAGCCTATGCGAGTCCACGTTGCAGACCACCCGCTCATCACCCACAAGCTGACGGTCCTGCGCGACAAGGACACGCCGTCGCCGGTGTTCCGCTCGCTCGTCCAGGAGCTCATGACCCTCCTCGCCTACGAGGGCACGCGCGGCGTCCGCGTCGAGCCCGTCGACATCGTGACCCCGGTCGCGCCGACGACCGGCGTGCGGATCGCCGACCCGAAGCCGCTCATCGTGCCGATCCTGCGCGCGGGCCTCGGCATGCTCGACGGCATGGTGACCCTGCTGCCGAGCGCGGAGGTCGGATTCCTCGGGATGGCCCGCGACGAGGAGACGCTGGAGCCGACGACCTACGCCGAGCGGCTGCCCGAGGACCTCTCGAACCGGCAGTGCTTCGTGCTCGACCCGATGCTTGCGACCGGCGGCTCGCTCACGGCCGCGATCGAGTTCCTCTTCGCCCGCGGGGCGGTCGACGTGACGGCGATCTGCATCCTCGCCGCGCCCGAGGGCCTGGCGGCCGTCGAGGAGGCGTTGCACGGCCGCGAGGTCACCGTGGTGCTCGGCGCGCTCGACGAGCGTCTCAACGAGCACGGGTTCATCGTCCCCGGGCTCGGCGACGCGGGCGATCGCCTCTACGGCACGGTATAAGCCGGGGCGGATCCTCCGAGATCCGAAGGATCTGCGCCTCGACCCGAGGATATCCGGGCAATCACTACAGAAGATTTTTCTCTCGACTGATTCGTCGAAGCTCCTTTCGCATGATTCATCGTCATCCGTGATCCTTCCGGATGCCTCGGCGGGCCCCGCACCCGATGCGACGTCACGCCCCGTCATCCGGGCGTCACGAATTGACACATCCGAATACATCGGATTTACTCGCACCCATGACTGACACGGCCCGCCACCTGACCGCCCCCGAGGCTTTCAGGACCACCGACATGATGATGTCGGCGCGCGCGCCCATGTGTTGTCGAATGTGCCGCTGACCCGCGCCCTTTCCGCCGAGCCCGCGAGAGCGACCAGATCCCGGTCGCCCCGGCTCCGTTGAACCCACCGATCCCGGAGGGTTCGCCCGGCCACCGACGGCCATTCGTCGCCGACCCCGCAATCGGGGTCAGTCGCATGCACCACCTCGCCAGCAAGGATTCGTCATGTCTCTCGCCTACGCTCCCGCTCGTCAGAACGTCGTCCACCCCGCCCGCCCCGTGTCGCTCGCGCCGCAGCCGACCGCCGTCACCGCGACGCCCGTCGCGACCCGGCCTGCGCCGTCGATCCAGGCCGCGCCCACCGCCCCGGCGGCACCCCGCGTCCGCGCCGTGCCCGAGGGCACCGAGGCCCGCGGCTTCGTGCTGTACGTCGGCATCGACGAGGCCAAGGCCCTCGAGGATGGCACCAGCCTCCACCGCATCGTCGAGGCGCTTCGCCGACTGACCGCCGAGATCGCGCCGTCGTCCGAGACCTACGCGGCGGTCGCCCTCGCACCGGAGGGCGCCGGCGGCCGCGACGTCGACGTCGTGCGCCTCGCCCTGCAGGACCCGGCAGCGCTCGCCAAGCAGCGCGAGCAGCAGCATCCGGGCGAGGACGCCGACCGCCACCCGAACGGCGTCATCATCGACATCTCGCGCAAGCGCGTGCTGCTCGACGGCGAGGCCGCGGGCCTCACCTACAAGGAGTTCGAACTTCTCCAGTACCTCGTGCTCCGCGAGGGCCGCACGATCGACCGCCACGAGCTCATCGACAACCTCTGGGCGGCGGCCGACGACGAGATCCCGAGCGAGCGCACCATCGACGTGCACGTGCGTCGCCTGCGCTCGAAGCTCGCGCACTACCAGGACATCGTCCGCACCGTCCGTGGCTCCGGATACCGGTTCGACCGCCACGCCGACGTCTCGATCCGCCAGGCATCGACGCCGTCGCCCGACGTGTTCTGATCGGGTCGGCGCGGCACTCGCGGCGTCCCGCACGGCGACACACGATCGAAACGTCCGCGCGCCAGGCGTGAAACCGGCCCTCCGTAGCCTCCTTGCGAGGATTCGGAGGGTCGGGCATGAGCGCACTCGGCGAGGCCATCGCCCGTCGGCAGCCGGCCGTGAGCCTGCGCGCGACATCGCCGCTGCACGGGCTGCGGCGCGGATCGCTCGGCACGGTCGACCTCGTCGCGCAGTCCGTGGCCGCGGCCGCACCCGCGGGCGTCCTGCTGACCCAGGCGGGCCTGGCCGAAGGGCTCGGCACCTGGGCCTATGCGACGCTCGTCGTGGCGGCGGGCGTGGTCATGCTCGTCGCCGGCTCGGCATCCGTGTTCGCGCGCAGGATCGCGGCCGCCGGCGGCGTCTACACCTTCGTCACGCGCGGCCTCGGCCCGATCCTCGGGTTCGTCGCCGGCGCGGCGATCGCCGCCGGGTATGCCGGCATGTCGATCGACACGCTGCACAGCGGCGCGCGCCGGATCGCTCGCCTGCTCCAGCCGGGCGATCCGGCGTCCGCCGCACCGCCCGGCAGCGGGCCCTCCACCGACCCGGGCATGGTCGCGCTCGTCACGGTCGTCGCCGTCGCCGTCATCGTGCTCGTGATCGTGGTCGGTGCACGAGCCACCACGCGGGTACTGCTCGTGATCGAGATCGCGGCGGTCTCCGGAATCCTGGCGCTCTCGCTCGTCGTGTTCGCGACGACGGGCTGGAACCTGGGTCAATTGGTTCCGGATCTCGACGACGTGCCGTCGGTCGGCGCGTTCGCGGCGGGACTCGGTCTCGCACTGATGTCGTTCGTCGGCTTCGAGAGCGGCGCCGCGCTCGGGCCCGAGGCTCGGCGGCCCCTCGCGAGCGTCCCCCGCGCGCTGGTGTGGACCGGCGCGGCGCTCGCGCTCGTCTACCTGTTCGGTGCGGCGGCCGAGGTCTCCGCGTCCGCGAGCGGCGCGACCGGGCGCACGTCGGGCCTCCAGGGCAGCGCGGTCGCGCTCGCACCCTGGCTCGGGACCGTCGTCGAGGTCGTCGTCGCCGCGTCCTGGATCGCCTGCACGCTCGCCTGCACGAACGCGCTCGTCAGGCTCGTGCTGACGATGGCGCGCGAGGGCGTGCTTCCCGCGTGGCTCGGCCGCACCTCCCACCGGTTCGGCACCCCCCATGTCGCCGCCGTGGCCGTCGGCGTCCTCATCGGAGCGGGCACGCTGATCGAGTCGGCGACGGGTCGCGGGGCCATGTTCGACGCGACCGCGGCGCTGGCCTCGGGTCTCGGCTTCGTCATCGCCTACCTCCTGCTGAGCGCCGCCGCGGTCGCGTACCTGATGGGCATCGGCGAGTTCACCCTTCGCGAGGCCTGGCCG
The DNA here is from genome assembly GCF_004006235.1 of Agromyces sp. LHK192. Taxonomy (NCBI): domain Bacteria; kingdom Bacillati; phylum Actinomycetota; class Actinomycetes; order Micrococcales; family Microbacteriaceae; genus Agromyces; species Agromyces sp. LHK192. The sequence continues at coordinate 404,695 of NZ_CP034753.1, read as the reverse complement.
GCGATGCTCGGCGTCGGCATCCTGGGGGCGATCGCCCTGGCCGAGACACTGACGCTCTCGGGCGTCGACCTCGCCGCACTCGGCGTGCTGATCGTCGTGGTCGGCGCGGCGACCGCAATCCATGTGGTACGACTGCGCCGGGGGGCCGTCGTCGCGGCGAGCACGGGCGTGTACGACACCCCTGTCGCCCGGGACGCGCTCGCGACGAGCGGCGAGCGACAAGGACGGTCGTGAGCGCGGCCGGGCGGAGCGGTATCGGGCAGACCCTCGCGGTGCTCGAGGAGGTCGCGCGGTCGGGTCCCGCGGCGTCGGCGAACGGCATCGCGCGAGCGCTCGGGATCCCGCGCGCCACGGCGTACCGCCTGATCAACTCGCTCGTCGCCGACGAATACCTGCTCCGGCATCCCGAACTGCCGGGATTCCTGCTCGGGGTGCGCGTCGTCGAACTCGCGCACCTGGTCGCGCCCGCCCACGCCGACCCGACGCAGGACACGGTGGCAGGGGTGCGCGCCGCGACGGGTGCCGCCGTGCATCTCGTGCGCTATCGCGACGGCCGGGTCGTCGTCGCCGACGAGGATCCGACGATGCCGCTCAGGTCGCTCGATCGAACCCGGCTCCAGCTCGGGTCGACCGCGATCGGCCGACTGCTCCTCGCCGCCTACGGGCCGCCCTTCGCGGGGCATACGGATCGTGCCGCCGTGATGACCGTGACCACGACCGCGGCCGCCTCGGGCATCACGGCACGCGAGCACCGCGACATCGCGGCGTCCGTGGCCGAGGTCGGGTTCGCCGCATACGCCGAGGCCGGACCGTCGGCTCGGGCATGCATCGCGGTTCCGTTGCGATCGGGGGGTGGCCGCATCCACGGCGCGCTGGCGCTCGCGACCCCGAGCGGCGACCCCGAGGTCGCCCGCAGCCACCTCGATGCGCTCTTCAACGCCGCGGACCGCCTCTCGCAGCCGGGCGGAGATCGCGGGACCCGCACGGCGGTGTGGACCTAGGCGAACACCATGCGCATGCGGGGCGAGCCCGACACCCGGGCTCAGGGCGCGGCATCCGTCTTCGACATCGGCAGGTCGAGCACCACCCGCGCCAGGCCGCGGACCGCCGACCACGGAACCGGCCCCAGGTACCTGGAGTCGATCGACGCGCCGCGGTTGTCGCCGAGGACGAACACCGAGGCATCCGGCACGACGACGTCGAACGCGAGCACGCTCGCGAGTCGGTCGGGCTCCGCCAGGTATGGCTCGTCCCGGCGGACCCCGTCGACGGTGAGGCGGCCGGCCTCGTCGCAGCACGCGACCCGCTCGCCCGGCAGGCCGATGACCCGCTTCACGAAGATCGGCGCCGCCGGTTCGCCGCTGAGCCGCTCGACGTCGGCCGCCCAGCCGCCCGGGTCGTCGAAGACGACGACGTCGCCGCGGCGCAGCGCGTCACCGTCGGCGCGTTCCACGACGACGACATCGCCCGCGTCGATCGCGGGCGCCATCGAATCCGACCCGAGCCGGAACACCTCGAACCGCAGCGCGCCCGTCAGAACGAGCGACGCCAGCAGCCCCACGCCGGCGGCGGCCGCGACGAGGCGGATCCGGCTCACAGCTGCTCCAGCCTCGCGACCATCGCCTCGATCTCGCGCTGCTGCTCGCTCGCGATGTGCTTTGCGAGCGCCCGGATCCAGCTGTTGCGGCCTGCCGCGATGGCGTCCCTGGTCATCGCGAGCGCGCCCTCGTGGTGCACGATCATGAGCTCGAGGAATCGACGTTCCGCAGCGACGCCGTCGAGCGCGTCGAACTCGGCGATCTGCTCGGCGGTCGCCATGCCCGACATGAATCCTCCATGCTCGTGCCCGACCGCGCCGGTCTCGTGCCAAGCGTCGAGCCACCCCTGCATGCGCACGATCTCGGCGCCCTGATCGCGCTCGATGAACGCGGCGAGGGCCGCGGAGGTCTGGTCGATCCCCCGGGTCGCGGCGAGGATCCGCGACAGCTCGACGGCCTGCGCGTGGTGCGGGATCATCATCGTCGCGAACTCGAGGTCCGCCTCGTTCGGCACGTCGCCGAGCGGATCCCGCTCCACCTGGGCCGCCGCGAAGACGGCGGCAGCGCCGTCGGCTCCCGCAGTGCCGCCCGCAGTGCCGCCCGCACGGGATGCCTCGGCCGCGCCGCCGGCGACGGCCTCGGGCGGCGCACCGGCGAGCACGACGCCGACCCCGAGTGCGCTCGCCAGCACGACGGCCGCGATCGAGATGGATGTGGCGAGCGGTCGTCGCATGGCGGCCTCCTGGGTTCGGTGAGGTGAGGAAGGGGCGACCCGACCGGGCGGCCGGGTCGCCCCCGGGTCACTCGGCGGTGATCGAGGTGGCGCGGCGGCGGCGCACGACGAGCGCGATACCGAGCGCGACCAACGCGAGCGCGAGCCCGCCGGCCCCCCACGCGATCGTCGTCCCGGTACTGGCGAGGCCACTGCCCGACGACGACGCGGATGCGGCTGCGGCTGCGGCCTTCAGCACCGTGATGTCGACCGCGGCGGTGACGCCGCTGGTTGCGCCGGTCACGACGACGCGGTGCGCCCCGGCCGGAGCCCCTGCCGGCACGGTGAGCGTGCCCGCGACCGCGCCGGAGGCATCCGCCGCCAGTGACCCGACCGGGATCGGCTCGGAATGGAGTTCGACCGCGACCGACTCGTCCGGCGCGAAGCCCGTGCCTTCCAGGTCGAACTCCTCGCCCGGCGACAGCTCGGTCGCGGACAGCGTGAGGGTGGCGCCCTCCGTCGGCTGCTCGGTCGGCTCGGTCGGTTGCTCGGTCGGCTCCGTGGGCTGCTCCGTCGGCGCGGTCGGCTCCTCGGTCGGCTCGGTCGGCTGCTCGGTCGGCTCGGTCGGCTGCTCGCAGGGCTGCTCGTCCGTGTGGATCTCGCCGCCCGGGTCGCCGTTGATGCACGACCGGCCTGCGGGCGTGCCCATCGACTGCGCCGTCCAGTCGCGCGGGATGATCGAGAACGACTGCCAGTGGGTCTGCATCGGGCTCTGGTCCTCGTCGCGGACGACGTGGTGGAACCCGCTGTTCACCCACGCGACCGGGTCGGTGAGCGACTGGTCGGCCGACGTCGCGACGTAGTCGATGACGTTCTTCTCCGTGCACGCGGGGTTGAGGTTGTTCGTCGCGTACTCCTGGCAGGCGTTGTAGTTCGTCACCGTGATGAGCGGCTGCGTGACCGGGTCGGCCTGGTACAACTGCGAGCCGGGGAACACGAACTCGTACGAGCGGACGTGCCCGTCGCCGTTGACGCTGCCCGGCGCGGCGACCCGCCACCAGGTGAGGTCGTCGACGGGGGCGAGGTTCGCGGGATTCGCGATCGTCTGCGCCGTCGTGTGCATGAGCTCGGTCTTCTCGCCCATCTCGCCCACCACCGAGTCGTACTGCTCGACCTGCATCGCTTCCTGGCCGTCGAGACCGAAGTCGAGGCGCCAGATCGCGTTGTGCCAGTGCGAGGCCGCGAACGCGGAGGCATCCGTGCCGATCGGCCAGCCGGTCGTCGCGTCCGCGTCGAAGTCCTCGTACGAGACGTCGCCGGTGGCACCGAGGTCGAACGAGATGCCGCCCTCGTCGGTGAACTCGACCTTCGTGGCGTACTCGTACCAGTCGACCTTCGAGATCGTCTGGAGCGTGAAGCCCTGCTTGTCGGCCGTGAACAGCGGTGCGTCCTCGATGGACCCCCACGACTGCTCGTGCGACCGGTAGGCCAGCGGGCTGGTGGTGTCGGTGATGCACAGCGCCGGGATGGTCCGCATCCAGGTCGTCGTCTCGCCGCGGCGGGTCGTCGTCCATGTCTGGGCGACGTCGCGGAGCGTGCCGTCGCCGCACTCGGCGGGGCTGAGCTTCTGCAGGTACTGGTTTCCGAAGCCGTACGATGTGATGTCGTTCCAGACGTTCTTGCCGGTGTCGTACGGCACGTGCAGTTGGCTCAGGTACACCGAGTCGAGGACCCGGCGGTAGCCGTCCTCCCCCGGCGCCTTGACCGCCACCTGCTCGAGCACGAGGCCCTTCTTGCTGTCGACGCGCCAGCACATCTGCCACGCGGTGCCGTTATCGAACTCCTTCTCGATGAGCGCATCGCCGGAGCAGTTGATGGGCGGCGGGGCAGCGGACGCCGCCGTCGCCGGGACGAGCGCGAGGCCGGCGAACGCCGCCACGGCGGTCGCGGCGAGCGCGATGGATCGCGTGAGGCGTGCGCTCACGGAGGTCGTGTCCTTCACGGAGGTCATGCCCTTCACTGGATGCCGATGACGGAGCGGGTGGACAGGTCGACGACGAACCCGGTCGTGTCGAGGTAGCCGCCGCCGGGGATGCGGAACTGCATCTCGACGCAGCGGTCGATGGCGCAGGCATCGGCACCGACCGTGCCCGCATCGGGCACGAATGCGCCGCCGGTCACGCCCAGCTGGTCGATCGAGGAGAGCGCGTCACCGGTCACGGCGGCGAACTCGGCGCGCACGGCGTCGCTCGCGACGGTGTCGCCGAGGAAGACGGAGAACGCGAAGTCGACCTCGTCCGCGCTCGGCGGCGGCTGGACGCCCTGCGTCGCCGAGCTCGTGACCGTGCCGTCGGCGAGGTTCACGGCCTGCAGGAAGGCCCGGTTCGACGTGTAGTCGTAGAGCACGACGTCGGCCGTGCGGGCATCCGAATCGACATCGCGTGTGGCGATGTCGATCGACAGCACCTGCGGCGCGTCGGATCCGTCGACGGACGTCACGTCCTCGGGCAGGCTCGCGTCCGTCGTGGCGAGGTGGAGCGCATAGCTCAGCTCCTCGGCGCTCAGTGGGTCGCGGGCGTGGCCGAGCGCCGGTCGCTCGGAGACCCGGGCGACCTCCTCGGCGGCGGATGCCTCGCCGCCCGCAGCCCCGCTGACGGACGGGATCATCAGGGCGCCGCCGACGATCGCGGCGGCTGCGACCGCCGCGCCGCCGATGATCGCGTACGGCGTCCGGTTCCTACGTGTACGTGGTGGTGCTTGCACCTGGCCTCCTCGAAGCGTGGTGTCGCTGTGTCGTCGCGCGGGAAGTCGCGCGACCGCGACGCTACGGGCGGAGTGTTTCCACGTTTCGGGAGGGGATGTTTCGCGGACGTGACGTCGTGCGGGACATCCGCGACGCGCACGACAAGGGGCGGCAGGCCATCGGCCTGCCGCCCCTCGGTGCGATGCGACTACTCCGCTGCGGGCGCGACCGCGTCGACGACGAGCGGGTACGACCCGGGGTTGCCGGCGAGGTCGGTGAATGCGACATCGACCGTCTTGGCGCGGTAGAACACCTTGGTGTAGACGGTGTCGTCGCCGTACCAGCCCTGGCCGAGCGATGCACCCGAGACGGGCTCGCTGAACGTCAGCGTGACCGCCCAGCGGCCGCTCTCCTTCGATTCCCAGGTCTCGGACTCCGCCGTGACGACCGGCTCCACGTCGTCGAACTCGAACGTCACCTCCGAGGCGTTGCCCGCGGTGTCGACCACGACGATCGTGTTCTTCCCCTGCACCGGGGTGTAGGCGCCGGCGTTCAGGTCGGACCACTTGTTGTCGGTCAGGTCCTTCTTCACGCCGTTGACCACGAGGTAGTCGACCTTGCCGATGCCCGCGTCGCTCAGCTTGAAGCTCGGGGCCTTCGTGTACACGCCGTCGACGGCTTCGACGCCGGGCTTCACCTCGGCCTTCGGGGCGACCGAGTCGAACGTGAAGGTCACGGGCTCGCTGCGGTTGCCCGCGGTGTCGACGGCGACGATGGTGTTCACACCCTGTGCGGGGGTGTAGCCGCCCGTGTTGAGGTCGGACCACTTGTTGTTCGTCAGGTCCTTCTTCACGCCGTTGATCTCGACGTAGTCGACCTCACCGACGCCCGCGTCGCTCAGCTTGAAGCTCGGCGCCGACCCGAAGACGCCCTTGGCGGGGGTCTCGTCCTTGGGGGTCACGGTCGGGGCGACGGTGTCGATCTCGAAGGCGAACTGGCCGGTCGTGGAGACGCTGCCGGCGAGGTCCGACGCGTTGAAGCGGATCGAGTACTCGCCGTCGGGCAGCGTGACCGACTTGCTGTGCGTCGCCGCGGTGGCACCGCCCGCGCTCGACGAGGTGCTCTTCACGAGCTTGCCGGCCTGGTAGACGTTCGCCGTGACGCGGTCGAGGCCGAGGTTGTCGGTCGCGTCGACGGTCAGCTCGATGGTCGAAGTGTTGAACGGGCCGCCGGTCGCCGGCGTGACCAGGTTCGCGACGGGCTTCGTGCGGTCGATCACGACCGGGAAGGTCTTGCTCGTGTGGTTGTCGTTGAGGTCCCAGCTCGACACCTTGACCTGGGTGGCGACGCCCTCGGCGAGCGCGGCCGTGTCGACGGTGAGCGCGAACTCGTTGGTGCCCTTGAACTCCTGGCCCTTGAGCTTCTTCCACTTGGCGTCGGCGCCGAGCTGCTGGATCTCGACGTATGCGCGCTTCGGGGCATCCTCGGCCTGCGTGACGGTGAAGGTGACGATGCCCTTGACCGTGCCGAACGCCGTGTCGGCGATGACCGGCTTGACGGTGTCGGCGCCGTCGGCGTGCGCGGCGATCGGGGCCGAGCACATGAGCGCGGTGAGCGCGGCAGCCGAGATGGTCGCGGCGGCGATGCGGTTGCGGGGCATGGAACTCCTCAGGTCGTGCTCGCGCGGGGACGTCGGTCGACGCCCGCGGTGCGGGCCGGGCGATGGGGGGTGGCGGCATCCGCACCGATCCATGCGAGTGAATCGATTCGACCGCCGTGTCGATCCTTTCAGGAGAACGTTTGCCCCGGCCTGCGAGCCCGACCCCCAGTTGGAGGGCCAGCGGCAGCGATCGTCAGTAGTAGACGCCGACGTCCAGGTCGACGCCGCTCGGCACGGTGACGGTCTCGGCCCACGCAACGGCCGCGTCCCTCGCCTGCTCGGAGTCCGAGATGACGGTCACCTCGACGAGCCCGTCCTCCGCCCGCGAGAGCCCGACCCGGGTGAGGTGTGCACCGCCGAGGTCGTCGATCGCCGTGTCGGCGAAGCCGCACGCCTCCGCGAAGCCGTCCGAGCCCGGGGCATCCGCACGGATCTCCAGGTCGGGGGCGCCTGCGGAACGCGAGGTGATCGACGGCGCCGGATCAGCCGAGGTCGCGATGCGGCACAGCCGATCGAACGTCGTGACGCCGTCGAGCCAGAGCGTGTACCCGTCCGCCGCCAGCAGGACCTCGTCGACGTCGGCGTCGGTCGGCAGGGTCGGGGCGATCGCCTCGGCGCGACGCAGGTCGTCCGGTGCGCCGCGGTAGACGCGTCCCTGATAGACGAGGGTCCAGCGCGACTCATCCGGCTCGGCTCGAAGTGCCTGGATCCCGATCGCCGCCTGGACGTCGTCGAGATCGTCGGTCGTGATCGTCACCTTCGGCCGGCAGGTGGTCGCCGTCAGCGGAAGGGCTCCCGTGCAGGAGAATTCCGCCTCGACGACGTCCTGCAGACCGGCCGCAGCGATGGCCTGGTCGACGCGCTGCTGCCCCTCGTTCGTCTTCGCGAAGTAGTCGACCGCGCAGCCGCTCAACCCGCCGGCCGTGACCGCCGCGAGCAGCAGCAGGCCGGCGATACGGCGCAATCGATGGGAGCTCACCCGCCAACCATATGCCGCGTCGACGCGACACCCAGGCCCGACGGAGCGGGCATCGAACCGAAGACCGGGGCCTGACGAAAAATCACGGAACGATAACTAGCGCTCGTTACCTATCCGTTATATATTCGAAGAGCACCGACTGTTTGCTGTGGCGGTCGGTGCGGAATGTGATTGCAGGACACTCTTGGTGCAAGGGAGAGGGTCGGTCGCCAGCCTCTGCGACCGGCCCTCACTCATGTCCGGACGGTTCCGTATTGTTGAACCAGTCCGACCGTGTACCGAACGGAGCCGCCGTGGCCGAACGCATTCAGACCGTCTCCGCATGGGAGTCGCTCTTCCGCGCCCAGGTCAGCGTGATGCGCACCCTGTCCGCGGAGTTCCCGTCCGACATCATGTCGTTGAACGAGTACGACGTGCTCTTCAACATCTCCCGGGCACCCGGTCGTCGGCTGCGGCTCCGTGAACTCAACCGGCAGGTGCTCATCACGCAGCCGAGCGTGAGCCGGCTCATCGACCGCCTGGTCGCGCGCGGCCTCGTCGAGAAGAGCGAGGATCCGCTCGACGGGCGGGGCACCGTCGTCGCCCTCACGCCGAAGGGCTTCAGCCTGTTCCGCCAGGTCGCGTTCGTCCACATGGACGCGATCTCGCGCAACGTCGGGGCAGTGCTCGACGACGAGGAACTCGCGACCCTCGCCGCGCTCTGCGACCGGCTGCGCATCGGCATCACCGGCGACGCCGGCCCCGAGGCACCAGTCGTCGAGGCCTGACGACCCGGGAGCGGGAATGACGGTGGGACGGGAACCCTACCTCCCGCCCCACCGCGACCCCCATCGGAGGCCATTCCCGCCGGGCGACCCGAACTGAGCCCGGCGAGTCAGCTCCCGCCGATCGTTCGGGATCGAAGGCCGCGCGCGGCCTCGTCGGCGCTGGTCCGACTCGGGTTTGCTCGAATCGTAACGCCCGACGGCGTTTCCTCACCCGCCCCCGAACAGGGGTGGACGGCGCCGTGCGCTTCGCGATCGACGCGGTCAGGCGGCCACGTACGTCGAGTACTCGGGGTGCTGCTCGATGTACGACGCGATGAAGGGGCACTCGGGCACGATCTCGAGCCCGTGCTCGACCGCCTCGTCGAGCACGTGCGACGCGAGGCGACTGCCGATGCCGCGGCCCTCGAACTCGGGCCTCACCACGGTGTGGGTGAAGACGATGCGTCCGGGTTCCTCCCGGTACATCGCGAACGCCGCGACCTCGCCGTCGATCTCGACCTCGTACCGACCACGCGTCGTGTTGCGCGTGATCGCGATCGCCTCGCTGCTCATCGGATGCCTCCTGCCGTCATCGCCTCACCGAGGCCAACGCACCGGCCTGCGGAGTATTCCGATCGGCCTGAATCGGGAGGCTCCTCGGCGGGCCGCGTCGATCGCAGGCCGCGCCCACCGGCTCCGGCTCGACGCCGTCGCGACGCCGGGACGACCCGACGCGAAGACCACCCGACCTGCCGCGGCGCCCGCTGCGAGGTGGACGGCGCAGGCCCCTTGCCGCGGCGCCGGGATGCGGATGGGCCACACCCCGACGTCGACGGCGACGCCCGAGGTGCCGGCGCGCACGGGCCGCTTCGCCGTGCTCCCCGCCGTGCGTGGTGGCGACGAGCGCGATGAGCCAGGCGAACACGAGCGAGAACGCCACGATCTCGAACACCGTGAGGTTGAACAGGTCCAACCCGTCGTACGCGATCATCGCGCCGACCTCGACGGCGACCGCGCAGTACGAGAAGACGACCAGCCTGAGCGGCATCCATCTGGCGAAGCCGCGGATGCCGACCGCGAGTGCTGCGAACCCCGCCGCGGCGGTGCACGCGAACACGTTGTGGAGCACCGTGGCGCCGTCGATCGGCACCAGGCCGACTCCGGCGAGGCTCACCCCGATCAGGACGATGAGCGCGCGGATCGTCGCCAGGCCGCCGCGCCGGAGCCCGAACCGCGGAACCCTGAGCGCACGGCTCATCGCCGGACCGAGTGCCGCCATCGCGAGTCCGGCCACGATGATGGCGATGTTGAAGCATGCGGCGGCGAGGTCGTCCGAGGTGCCCAGCGTGCTGAAGTTGACCGACCACCACGGTCCGGTCGGCGTGAGCGACATGCTGGCGAGCGCGCCCGCGGCGAGCAGCATGGCGACGAGGTTGAAGGTGCGATAGGCCTCGTGGTCGGCGGCCGACGCGTGCAGCCGGCCCGTCGCGATGCCGAGCACGGATGCGAGCACCGCGCCTGCGAGGATCGGCCCGCCGGGCAGGGGGCGGAACGCCTCGGCCGTGAAGTGCACGGCGAGGAGTCCGATCGCCGCCCACGACAGGCCGTTGGTACCGGCACGATAGCGCGCGACGACCACCCGGAACCCGTGCCGGTTCAGCACCGCGAGGGTGGACGGCGATGCGGACGCACCGAGGATCGCGGCCCCGATCCCGGCTCCCCCGGCCACGGCGGGGAGCGCCCAGAACATGGCCGCGGTGTGCAACGGCAACCCGCCGGGTCGGTGCTCGAGCAACTGGAACGTCACGATCGCGAACGCGATGGCGATCATGAGGGCGAGCACGCGCCGCACGCACGCCTGGCCACCCCGACCGACCACCAGGTTCGCGATCGTGGGAACGGCTTGGTCGCCGGATTGCACACCCCACATATGCGAACCCTTGATCACGGGAGAACGGTCGTGATTGGAGCATAACCACCAGAGCCGGAACCGCGCACCGGCGATCCGGAGGCCGAGCGTCCATGTTCAGCCGATTCCCAGCGGGGACCGAACGCCCCCGGAGACACGAACGGCCCGCTTCCGCGGGCCGTTCGTTCACTGTCTCAACACAGTTCTGTCTGCTTGCGCAGTGTGCGCCCGGAGGGACTCGAACCCCCAACCTTCTGATCCGTAGTCAGATGCTCTATCCATTGAGCTACGGGCGCATGGGATGCAGCCCGGCACATCTCTGCGATCAGGCAACCACGAGAGTCTAACCCACGCGGCACCCCGAACGGAAATCGGGCGCGGCCGTCATCCCTTCACCGCGCCGCCCAGCCCGGCGCCTCGCAGGAACAGTCGCTGGAACACGAGGAACAGCACGACCGGGATCAGCGTCGAGATCGCGAGCGCGGCGAGGAACACGTCGAGCTCGGTCTGCGACTGCACCGCGGGCAGCCGCACCGACAGCGGCTGCACGGCCGGGTCCGGCAGCACGAGCAGCGGCCAGAGGAAGTCCTTCCACGCGGCGATGATCGCGAACACCGACACCACGCCGAGGATCGGCCTCGACATGGGCAGCACGATCGACCAGAACACCCGGAACGGGCCCGCACCGTCGGTCTTCGCAGCCTCGAACACCTCTCGGGGCAGTGAATCGAAGAACCGCTTGACCAGCAGGATGTTGAACGCGTTCGCCGCCGCAGGCAGCCACACCGCCCAGTACGTGTTGAGCAGCGACACCCCGATCACGGGCGGATGCAGGATGGTCAGGTAGAGCGGCACGAGCAGCACGACCGCCGGGATGAAGAGCGTCGCGAGGACGAGCGCGTTCAGGATCGGCGCGTACTTCGGCCGCAGCACCGACAGCGCGTAGCCGGCGGTCGTCGCGATGAAGACCTGGAAGAACCACGAGCCCGCGGCGACGACGATCGTGTTCCAGAAGTACTGGTCGATGTGGATGTCGTTCCACGCGGTCGACAGGTTCGCCCAGTCGATCCCGTTCGGCCAGAGCGCGAACGGCTGGCTCAGCGTGTCCTGCGTCGGCGTGACGGCCGCCTTCGCGAGCCAGAGCAGGGGGCCCAGCCCGGCGATGACGAGCCCGACGAACAGGAACAGGTGCACCCCCGTCATCGAGATGCGCACGCCCCTGCGCTTGCGATCGTGGTCGCTGAGGATGCTCCGGTCCCCCGCATCGTCGCGGGCGTCGCGCTCGCGTCGGCGCGTCGCCGTCGCGAGCCTGCCGCGCAGCGTGGCCGAGGCCGGCGTCGTCGCCGGGGCGGTGGTGCCTGGGGTGGTCAATTCGTGCTCCAACGTTCGGTCAGCTTGAAGTAGAGCCAGCTGAGCAGGCCCAGGAACACGGCGAGCATGAGGCTGAGCGCCGTCGCCTCGCCGTAGTCGCCGCCGAGGCTGTTCTGGAATGCGTATCGGTAGATGAGCAGGAGCACGGTGAGGGTCGCGTTGTTCGGCCCGCCGCCCGTGAACAGGAACGGTTCGAGGAACACCTGCGCGGTGCCGATCACCTGCAGGATCAGCATGATGAAGAGGATGCCGCGAAGCTGCGGGAGCGTGACGTGCCAGATCTTGCGCCAGATGCCGGCGCCGTCGACCTCGGCCGCGTCGTACAGTTCCGGCGGGACCGCGATCAGCGCCGCCAGGTAGATGATGATCGAGCCGCCGGCCGCGGCCCAGGTCGCCTCGATGACGAGCGACGGCATGGCCGTCGCGGATGACTGGAGCCACGGCTGTGCGGGGATGCCGAACCAGCCGAGCACCGTGTTGAACACGCCGTCGGGCGACGCGTTGAAGAACACCTTCCAGAGCAGCACCGCGACGACCGGCGGCACCACCACGGGCAGGTAGGCGAGCGCGCTGTAGAGGCCCTTGCCGCGCCGGACCTCGCTCATCAGCACCGCCATGATGATCGGCAGCGGGAATCCGAAGACGAGCGCGAGCAGCGCGAAGTAGAGGGTGTTGACCACGGCGGTGCCGAGGTTCGGATCGCTGAGCACCCGGACGAAGTTGTCGAGCCCGACCCACTCGGGCGTCGTGATCAGGTTGGTCTCCTGGAAGCTCATGATCACGGACTGCGCGATCGGCCCCCAGCTGAAGACGCCGAACACGATCAGCATCGGCGCGAGGAACGCGAGGTTCCAGAGGCCTCCGCCACGGAACCAGGTCATCGGGGTGCGGCGGCGCCTGACTGCGCGCACGGATGCCGGCGGCTGCGCCGGCGCGGAGGCCGGCGGAGGGGCATCCGTCGTCGTTCGGGTCATCGTCATCGGTGGTCCTTCGGGTGTCGTGGAGCGGGCGGGATGCCGCGGCCGCGCGGGAGGACGCGGCCGCGGCATCCGATCACTCGTCGAGCAGGGCCTGCGCGTCGACGTCGACCTGCTTGAGCAGCGCGTCGATGTCGGCGTTCTCGTCGGTCAGGACCGCCTGCACCAGGTTGTCCATGAGCGCGTAGATCGGCTGGGTCTGACCCTTGAACTCGCCGATCGGGGTCTGCTCGAAGATCCCCTCGGTGAAGCCGGTCATCTGGTCGAGCGGCACGTTGACGTACGGGGCGATCCACTCGAGCGACTGCTCGTAGGTCTCCCGGTCGAGCACCGGCAGCACGGGCGTGCCCACGGCCTGGTCGGCGTCGGCGAGCGCCTTCGCGTCGGCGACGGCGGCATCCTCGTTCAGCAGCTTCTGCATGTAGTACCAGTCGATCCACTTGACCGCTGCGGCCTTGGTGTCGTCGTCGAGCGTGGGCGGCATGACGGCGATGTCGCCGCCGCCGAGCACGGCGCCGCCGTCCTCCGTCGGGATGACGGTCAGGCCGTAGTCGTCGGGCGCGAGCCCGAAGTCGCGCACGAGGGCGTAGTAGACGTCGGAGCCCGACGTGTACATGCCGACGTTCCCGGCGGCGAACTCCTGGTTGATGCCGCCCCAGTCGAGGTCGAACGTCGCCCCCATCGAGTTGTCCTCCCAGCGGAGGTCGTGCAGGTACTCGAGGGTCGCCTTCGTCGCGTCGTTGTCGATCGTCGACGTGTAAGTGCCGTCGCCGTTGTCGGTCTGCAGTTCGGCACCGCGCGAGTCGGCCTGCACCGACAGCTGCCAGCCGCCGGTGTTGCCGCTGGTCATCGTCGCGTAGCCGGCCTTGCCGGTCTTCTCGGCGATCGTCTTCGCGGCCTCACGGACCTCTTCCCACGTCGTGGGCGGGCTGTCGGGGTCGAGCCCGGCCTGTTCGAACAGCGCCCGGTTGTAGTGCAGGCCGTTCGCGTAGGCCTGCCGCGGGAAGCCGTAGAGCGCGCCGTCCGACCCGGTGACCTCCTCGAGGAGGATCGGGTTGAACTTGTCGGAGTAGCCGAGGCTCTCGATCTCGGCGGTGACGTCCATGAGCTGGTCGTTCTCGAGGAGCGTCTTGGTGTCGGTGAACGGCACCGTGAAGACGTCGGGCAGGCTGCCGCCAGCGAGCTGCGCGGCGAAGGTGGGCGCCGTCCATTCGTACTCGAGTCCGACGATGTCGATGTCGGGGTTGGCCTCCTCGAACTGCTTCTCCTGTTCGGCGAAGGCGTCGTAGGCGGCCTGGTCGGCGCCGGGTGGGAACGTCGCGACGCGGAGCTCGAGCTTGCCGTCGTCGCTCTCCCCTCCGGGGCTGCACGCGGCGAGGGCTCCGACCATCGCGATCGTGGCGATGCCCGCGATCGCGATCCTGCGTGGTGACTTCATTGTCCAGTCCTTTCGGTGCTGTGTTCAGGTGTGGTGCGGTGGGAGGTGCGCGGCGGGGCCGCAGGGGTCGACGATCAGCTCCTGGTGCGGAGCCATGCCGTCGAGTCGGTGGGGAGCCGGCCGCCGTCCAGCGGCGAGCTCGCGAGGAGGATGTGGTGGTGCTCCGGAAGTTCGATCGGCTCGGCGCCGAGGTTGACGACGCAGACGACCTCGTCGGGCCCGGACCCCCGGCGGAACGCGAGTACGTCGGGCGCGCTGTCGAGCCAGGTCATCGGGCCGTCGCCGAGGGCGGTCTCCCGGCGGCGGATGCGCAGGGCCTGGCGGTAGAGCCAGAGCATCGAGGCCGGGTCCGCCTCCTGCGCCTGCACGCTGAGCCCCGCCCAGGCGGCCGGCTGCGGCAGCCACGGCGCGGCGTACGACCCGTCCGGGCTGAACCCGAACGGTTCGACGGTGCCGCGCCAGGGCATCGGCACGCGGCATCCGTCCCGGCCGGGGTCGACGCCCTCGGACCGGAAGTGCATCGGGTCCTCGAGCACGTCGCGCGGCAGCTCGACCTCGGGCAGGCCCAGCTCGTCGCCCTGGTAGAGGTAGAGCGAGCCGGGCAGGGCTGCGGTCAACAACGCCGCGGCGCGGGCGCGCCGCGTGCCGAGGGCGACGTCGGTCGGGGTGCCGAAGCGCTTCTTGGCGAACGCGAAGCTGGAGTCCTCCCGGCCGTAGCGGGTGACCGGGCGGGTCACATCGTGGTTCGAGAGCACCCAGGTGCTCGGCGCGCCGACGAGCGCGTGCGCGTCGAGCATGAGGTCGACCGAGCGGCGCAGCTCCGAGGCATCCCACGGCCGGGACATGAAGTCGAAGTTGAACGCGGTGTGCATCTCGTCGGGTCGCAGGTAGGCCGCGAACCGCTCGGCGTCGGGCAGCCAGACCTCGCCCACCAGGACGCGCGTGCCGTCGTACTCGTCGGCGATCGCCCGCCACGAGCGGTACACGTCGTGCAGTTCGTCGCGGTCGATGTGCGGGTGCTCGCCCGGGCCGGGCTGCTCGGGGTAGTCGACCAGGTCGGGATGCTTCATCAGCTGCGCCGCCGAGTCGATGCGTACGCCCGCGACGCCGCGGTCGAACCAGAAGCGCAGGATGTCCTCGTGCTCGGCCCGCACATCGGGATGGTTCCAGTTGAGGTCGGGCTGCTCGGGCGTGAAGAGGTGGAGGTACCAGTCGCCGGGCGTGCCGTCGGGGTTGACGGTGCGCGTCCACGGTTCGCCGGTGAACTCGGAGACCCAGCCGTTCGGCTTCTCGTCGCCGCCGGCGCCGCGTCCGGGGTGGAACCAGAACCGTTCCCGCTCGGGGCTGCCCGGGCCGGCGGCCAGCGCCGCCTGGAACCACGGATGCTCCGAGCTGATGTGGTTCGGGACGATGTCGATGATCGTGCGGATGCCGAGCGCCAGCGCGTCGGCGATGAGCTGCTCCGCATCCTCGAGGGTGCCGAACGCCGGGTGGATGTCGCGGTAGTCGGCGACGTCGTAGCCGCCGTCGGCGAACGGCGACGGGTACCAGGGGTTGAACCAGAGCGCGTCGACGCCGAGTTCCTTGAGGTACCCCAGCCGGGAGCGCACCCCGCGCAGGTCGCCGGTGCCGTCGCCGTCGGAGTCCGCGAAGCTGCGCACGTAGACCTGGTAGATCACGGCGCTGCGCCACCACTGCGCGTCGTCGGCCGGCACGCCCTGCGCAGCGGCATCCGTCAGCGGCATCGTCACCTGTTCACTCCTCGTTGCTCGGCGGCGCTCGGCCGAGTCGGGAGGACGTCGGCGTCGCGATGTTCGTCAACGTAATGAGGGCAACAGAATGAAGCAACTTTTCAACAAACCGCCATCAGATTGCGACAGATTTCAGCGGATTGCGGAAGCGGCTTGCAGAATTCGAGCAATCGGCCGCCAGCCGGCTGGCCGATTGCCGGGCCGCCGTCCGCCGACCGCCGTCCGCCGTCCGCCGTCCGCCGTCCGCCGACATCGAGTGCATGAGAATGCGGCGCACGGATGCCCCCGCGCGTGCATGCCGCGGAATCTCATGCACGGTACGAGCTCAGCTGCCCGGGCTCAGCGCGGCGCGGGGCCCGTCGACGACCGCACGACCAGCTCGGGCGCGAAGAAGACCTCGTCGCCGAGCGGCTGGTGCGTCGACATCTGCCGCATGAGCAGCTCGATCACGGTCTTGCCCATGGCCTCGATCGGCTGGCGGACCGTGGTCAACGGCGGCTCCGTGCAGTTCATGAGCGCGGAGTCGTCGTAGCCGATGACCGAGACGTCCTCGGGCACCCGCAGGCCCGCCCGCCGGACGGCGCGGATCGCGCCGAGCGCCATCGGGTCGCTCGCGCAGATGATGCCGGTCGCACCTGCCGCGATCAACCGCGACGCCGCGGTCTGCCCCGCCTCGAGCGAGTACAGCGAGTGCACGACCAGGTCGTCGGTGAGCTCGATGCCGTGCCGCTGCGCCATGCGGACGGCGGCGGCGAGCTTGCGCTGCGACGGCACGTGATCGCGCGGGCCCAGCAGGATACCGATGCGCCGGTGGCCGAGCTGCACGAGGTGGCCGAACGCCTGCTCGGTCGAGGCCGCGTCGTCGCACGAGACCGTCGCGAACTCGAGCCCGTCGACGGGAGCGCTGATGAGCACCGTCGGCAGCTTCAGTTCGACGAGCCGCTCGTAGTGCTCGTGCCCCGCCTCGCCCTGCGTGTACGCGCCGCCGGCGAAGATCACGCCGGACACCTGCTGGTGCAGCAGCAGTTCGACGTAGTCGGACTCCGAGATGCCACCGGCGGTCTGGATGCAGAGCACGGGCGTGAACCCGTTCTGCGCGAGCCCGCCGCCGAGCACCTCGGCGAGCGCCGGGAAGATCGGGTTCTGCAGCTCGGGCAGCATCAGGCCGACGAGCCGCGCCCGTTCGCCGCGGAGCTTGGTGGGCCGCTCGTAGCCGAGCACGTCGAGTGCGGTCAGCACCGCGTCGCGGGTGGATGCCGAGACGCCGGGCTTGCCGTTGAGGACCCGCGAGACCGTGGCCTCGCTGACTCCGACCTTCCGCGCGACATCCGCAAGCCGTCTCGACATGGCGGCAATCGTACGCGAGTCATTGCAAGAACTCGACGATCGGATGCCTCGCGCTGCGCGCCTCGCGAGCGAGCAGCGCGCACGGGTCGGCAGACGCGGAACGGGCGCCCCGAGGGGCGCCCGTTCGCGATGGTCCGGTGAGCGTCACGCTCGGGTGCGGTTGCCTCCGAGGTAGCGCACGAGGAACACGATGACCGCGATGACGGCCAGCACCAGCCCGACCCAGAGCAGGAAGTTCAGGGTGGGGACGAGGCCACCGGCGATCAGCAGTGCGATGGCTGCGATGACGATGACGGCGACGAGGATGTTCACGATTGATCTCCTTCACGTTCCGCCACGCGGATGGGCGGGCGGTTGCGGCCTGCGGCCGGGCTTTCGGAACGCGGGTGGCGTTCCGTGACTCGAAGGTATGCCCGCGCCGCTCCGAGGCCGACGGGGTTGACCTCGCCTCGCAGACGGTGCTACCGCGCGGCCCGCGCGCGTCGGAGGAAGGGTGACGCTCGGCGGCAGCGGCCGACGCGAGGATGTCAACCCCGTGGCCGCCGGCGAGGCATCCCCCCTACCGTGGCGGCCATGCGGGGCATCCCACCGACCCGGATCGGCCTCACCGCCTCCGATCGGCGGCCCCGCGGAGGAGCAGGAAGGAGTGGACGATGCCAGGACGACGGAACGCCTCACTGAAGGACCCCGAGCTGTACGAGGAGCTCCGCAAGGAGGGCAACTCGAAGGAGAAGTCCGCCCGCATCTCGAACGCGGCCGCGGCGCAGGGCCGGAAGGCCATCGGAAGGAAGGGAGGCAAGTCCGGCGACTACGAGGACTGGACGGTTCCCGAGCTCAAGAAGCGCGCCAAGGAACTCGGGCTCCACGGCTACAGCGGCAAGCGCAAGGGCGAGCTGATCTCGGCCCTCCGCAACCACTGACCGCGGATGCCCCGGCTCAGACGGGTCGAACCGTATTCGACCCCGGGGTGGCGGCGGATCCGGCGCGGCACCGGCTTCGCGTACGTCCACGACGACGGCGCGCACGCCGGCCGCGCCGAGCGCAGCCGATTCGCCGAGCTCGCCGTGCCGCCCGCCTGGACGGAGGTCTGGATCGCGGATGCTCCGAACGCGCACATCCTCGCGGTCGGCGTCGACGCCGCCGGGCGCCGGCAGTACCTCTACCACCCCGCCTGGCGTGAACGGCAGGATGCCGAGAAGTTCCAGCGGATGACCGAGCTGGTGCGCGCCCTGCCCGCGGCGAGGCGGTCGGTCGCACGCGACCTCGCGCTCGACGAACTGCCCCGCGAGCGGGTGCTCGCCGCCGCCTTCCGCACGCTCGACCGGGGCGGGCTGCGCGTCGGCTCGGAGGAGTCGCTCGCCACGGCCCGCAGCCGCGGCCTCACCACCCTGCTCGTGCGCAACGCCTCGATCGACTCGGTCGACGCCGACGGCGACGCCGTGCGCTTCCGGTTCCGGGCGAAGGGCGGCATCGCGCAGGACCTGCTCGTGCCCGACCCCGACCTGGCGGTGTTCGTCACGGTCAACGCCGAGCGGTCGGCATCCGCTCGGCTCTATGCCTGGCGTGACGGGCGCCGGTACCGGGCGCTGACCGCGGCCGACGTGAACGACGACGTGCGCGAGCGCACCGGCGGGGACTTCACGGCGAAGGACTTCCGCACGCTGCGCGGCACGCTGGCCGCCGCGACCAGGCTCGCCGAGCTCGGTCCGGAGACGACCGAGCGGGCCCGGGCCGCCGCGGTGCGCGACTCGATCGAGGCCGCGGCCGGCGCCCTCGGCAACACCCCGGCCATCGCGAAGGCGAGCTACGTCGACCCGCGGGTGATCGCGGCGTACGAGACGGGCGCCGTGCTCAGCCGGCGAGGCGCGCCGGAGCGTGCACTGCTCGCGCTCGTCGAACCGCCCGGAGCGTCCGACGCCGCGTAGCGGCGATCACGCGCGCGGTCGCCCGGTCGTGCCCACGCGACCACGCCGGCTCGCGCAACGCGTCAGCCCGCGACATCCGGCTCCCGCACCACGTCCTCAGGCGCCCGATCGGGCCGCAGCCCGCGCCACCGCGGATGCCGGAGCACGCCCGTGCGCGTCCACTCGCCGAACTCGACCTCGCCGACGAGCGCGGGCTCGACCCACACGGCGTCGGCGGCGTCGACGGCCGGGACCTCGACGAACGGCGATGCGGCGCGTTCGAGCGGCGCGAACCGTTCGAGCAGGGCTGCGAGCCCGGCCTGGGTGAAGCCCGAGCCGACCCGGCCCGCGTACTCGAGGCCGTTCGGCCCCGGGATGCCGACCAGGAGCGACCGCAGGTGCTCGGTCGTGCGGCCGTCGCCGCGCCGGTAGCCGCCGATGACGACGTCCTGCGTGCGGGTCAGCTTGAGCTTGACCCAGTCCGCGCTGCGCGCGCCCGGTCGATACCTCGACGTGCGTCGCTTCGCGACGAGACCCTCGAGCCCGAGCGCGCGCGCCTCGTCGAGCGCGGCCTGCGGCGTCCCCTCGGCGAGCGCGGGCACCTCGACGGGGGCATCCGCTCCGGCTCGGACGAGGCGCTCGAGCCGCTCGCGACGCTGGCTCCACGGCTCGTCGATCGTCGGCGATCCGGCGATCTCGAGCACGTCGAAGAGCAGCAGCCGCACCGGGACGGATGCCGCGAGTTCCGCGATCTCGCGCGACCCCGTCACGTTCATCCGCGGCTGGAGCCGACCGAAGTCGGGGCGGCCCTCGTCGTCGAGCGCGACGATCTCGCCGTCGACGAGCGCGTCGGCCCGGAGCACCCGCGCCAGCCCGGCGAGTTCGGGGTAGCGCGCCGTCTCGTCGCGACCGCTGCGGCTCAGCAGCCGCACCCGGTCGCCGTCGACCCGCGCGAGCACCCGGATGCCGTCCCACTTCCACTCGAGCGCCCAGTCGTCGCCGGTGACGAGCCCGGGCTTGCCCGGCACCGCGAGCATCGGTCGCTCGCCGGGAGCGGCCTCGCGCCCGGTCGCCGCACCGTCCCGTGTCGTGGCGCCGGCCCGTGCGCGACCGACGGGCCGGACGCCACCGCCCGCGGGCGACGTCCGCGACCCGCCTCGGGCGCCGCCGCCGGATCCCCCGCCGCCCTGCTCCTTCATGCGGTGCAGCAGCCACTGCGACTTCTCGCCGTCGCCCGACGTGCGGATGAGCGCGAGCCGCACCGTGCCGAGCGGCCCGCCCGCACGCCCGGTGAGCGTGAAGATCACCTCGCCCTCGCGCCACTTCTCGGCGTCGTACGTGCCGGTGTCCCAGACCGTCATGCTTCCCGCGCCGTACTGCCCGTCGGGGATCGAACCTTCGAAGGTCAGGTACTCGAGCGGGTGGTCCTCGGTCTGAACGGCGAGGTGGTTGGTGCCGGCGTCCTCGGGCACCCCCTTGGGCACGGCCCAGCTCTTCAGCACACCGTCGCGTTCGAGCCGCAGGTCGAAGTGCAGCCGCCGCGCATGGTGCTCGCCGATCACGAAGCGGGGCGTCCCCTCCCCCGGCGCACCCCACGGGTAGGCGGGCATCGGCTCAGGCGTGGCATCCGCCGATCGCATCGACAGGTACGCCGCCAAGGGACCTGAAGACGGATCGGATGCCCCTCCCGCCGCGGCGAGCGGTGCCGCCGGGTCGTTCCTCGCCGCGAGCCGCTCGAGCACCTCGTGGAACTCGAGCTGCCGCAGGCCCGTGTCGTCGAGTTCCGCCCACGTGCGCGGCGCCGCGACCGTCGGTCGAGCGCGTCCTCGGAGCGAATACGGCGCGATCGTCGTCTTCGCCGCGTTGTTCTGGCTCCAGTCGATCAGCACGCGCCCCGTGCGCAACGTCTTCTTCATGCTCGACACGATGAGCTCGGGGTGATCCGCCTCGAGCGCGCGGGCGAGTTCGTGCGCGACATCCGACACCTGCGACGACGTCTGCGACCCATCCAGCGGGGAATACAGGTGGATGCCCTTGCTGCCGCTCGTGACCGGGTACGCGTCGAGCCCCATGCCCGCGATGAGGTCGCGCACGAGCCGCGCCACCTCGGCGCAGTCGGCGAGCCCGGTGCCCTCGCCCGGGTCGAGGTCGAACACCAGGCGATCGGGGTTGCCCCGCGAACCGTCGGGCCGGAACCGCCACTGCGGCACGTGCACCTCGAGCGCCGCCTGCTGTGCGAGCCAGACCAGCGCGGCACGCGAGTCCGCGATCGGGTAGGTCTTGGGGCCGTCGCTGTGCTCGATCACGCCGCTGCGCAGCCAGTCGGGCGCGTGGTCGGCGAGGTTCTTCTCGAAGAACACCTGGCCCGGGGCATCCGGCGTTCCGACGCCGTGCACCCAGCGCTTGCGCGTCACCGGGCGACCGGCGACCAGGGGCAGCATCGCCGGGGCGACCTCCGCGGAGTACGCGATGACCTCGCCCTTGGTCGTGCCGGTCTCGGGGTACATGACCTTGTCGAGGTTCGTCAGCCGGAGCCTCCGGCCGTCGACCTCGACGAGTTGGCGCTCCCCCTCGGCCATGTGCCCATCCTGCCGTACGCGGTGCTGCCGTACGCGGTGCGCCTCCACGCCGACACCGGTCGAGGGGGTTCCGCGCGGCGGCGCGGGGGTGTGTACTTGGGGGATGCGAGCCGTCTGGAAGGGGGCGGTCACATTCGGCCTCGTGAATGTGCCCGTCAAGCTGTACAGCGCCACCGAGGATCACGACGTGTCCCTGCACCAGGTGCACGCCGAGGACGGCGGGCGGATCCGCTACCAGCGCGTGTGCGAGATCGACGGGCAGGTCGTGGCGTACCAGGACATCGACAAGGCCTACGACGACGGCGAACGCACCGTCGTCATCACCGACGAGGACCTCAAGTCGCTGCCCGCCGAACGCAGCCGCGAGATCGAGGTCGTCGAGTTCGTGCCGACCGAGCAGATCGACCCGATCATGTACGACAAGAGCTACTACCTCGAACCCGACTCCGCGTCGTCGAAGGCGTACGTGCTCCTGCGGCGCACGCTCGAGTCGACCGACCGCACGGCGATCGTGCAGATGGCGCTGCGCCAGAAGACCCGCCTCGCAGCCCTTCGCGTGTTCGGCGACGTGCTCATGGTGCAGACCCTGCTGTGGAGCGACGAGGTGCGGGCCGCCTCGTTCAAGAGCCTCGACGAGGAGGTGAAGATCTCGCCGAAGGAGCTCGACCTCTCGAAGCAGCTCGTCGAGAGCCTCGTCTCCGAGTTCGAGCCGGGCAAGTACGTCGACGAGTACCAGCAGGACCTGCGCACCCTCATCGCCGCCAAGCTCGAACAGGGCGACGCCCTCGACACCGCGGCGACGTTCGGAGAGCAGCCCGAGGAGGAGGACGGCGGGGAGGTCATCGACCTCATGGAGGCGCTGCGTCGCTCCATCGCGACGAAACGCGGCGGCGCGGAGGCATCCACCGAATCGAAGGGCGCGTCGAAGGGCACCACGAAGGCCGGCTCGAAGGCCGCCGCTTCGTCGAAGGGCAGTTCCACGAAGAAGGCCTCCGCGAAGAAGTCCGGCGCCGGCGCATCCGACGCGAAGAAGGCGGCCCCCAAGAAGAAGGCCGCCTCCTAGGCGCTACTCGGCGGTGCAGGCGGCGGTGACGTCGCTCGCCGCCTCCTGGATGCCGGCCTGCTGCTCGGCGATCGCGTCGGCGTCGCGCTCGGCCTCAGGGTCGGCGGGCAGGGTCTCGGCGAAGTCGGCGGCCGCATCGATCCGCTCGTCGAGCACCTCGAGCGCGTCCTCGACCGCCTGGTCCTCGACCTGGTCGGACAGGTCGTCGACCCGCTCCGACAGGCTCTCCAGGTACTCGTGCATCTCGTCCGGCGCCTGCGTCGACGCGAGCGCGTTCTGGGCGCCGTTCGAGATGTTGCGGACCTCGTCGTTCACGGCGTCGCAGCTCCCGGCGGCCGGTGTGGCGCCGCCGCCTCCCCCCTGCGCGCAGCCGGCGAGCAGCAGGAGTCCCGCCGCGACGAGCGCGACGGACGTGGTGGTTCGTTGCATGATGATCCCCCGATCATGGTTCCCATCAGCGTATCCGGCGGCGCCTCGGCGCGGCACCGCCTGCCGCCGACAGCGCTGGCTACCGTACGACCATGACCACGGATGCCCCCGCGAAGCCGCTTCGGCGACCCACGCAGGGCGCGCTCGTGCTCGTCGGCATGGCGCTCACCGTCTGGTGGCCGGCGTTCACGCTCGGCGCGTGGGGCACCCTGTTCTTCGACCAGTTGCTGACGATCTGGGTGGCGGCGACCGTAGGCCTGCTCATCGTGTGCGTGCAGCCCCGACCGCATCGGCACCGGGTCGGCAAGATCCTGGCGCTGCTCGTGCCGTCGCTCTGGCTGACGCTCGCGTTCGTCCTCCGGAACGAGACCGACGACCTGCTCGTCTTCATCGTCGACCTCACCGGCATCGTCGTCGCCCTCATCGGGGCGCCGTTCACGCTCATCGTGCTGATCCGCATCGTCTGGCCCGACTACGGCAGCGGCCTCAGCCGCGGGCAGCGCTGGATGCTGGTGGGTGCGCTCGCCGGCGTGATGCTCGCGTCGTTCGTGCTCGGGTCGAACCACCCGGCGTTCCTGACCTGCGAGGACTTCACGATCAGCGGGAACTCCGAACCGCCGGGATGCGTGCACAACTCCGACGTGGGGTGACCGCAAGAGAGAGTGAGAGTGGAGTGGGTGACATCTAGAAACTCTGGAGCCCAATATCCGCGCCGGAGACGCGCAGGCCTTCAATGTTTTTTCCCCTCGCCGGAGTCGCTTTTCCCCCTCCGAGCGACGTTCGGAGTCGCGGCGGGGTTCGATCAGTCGGATGGCTCGGGGGGCATCACGGGGTAGGACCCTTGCAACGCGAAGTCCCTCCCGGTTCGATCCGTCCTTACGTCGATGCGCCAGCCAGCGTCGGCTCGGGCGATTGACCCGATTGAGTTCGAGGTCAACTTGAACACGCCAGCCGGGCTGGCTGTTCATGACTAGGAACCGTCACTATCCCGCAGACGGGCTCAGACTTCCTCGTTTGAGTAGGAAGAGCCTGCCCTGGTTGTCACTGCTGGCGAGCTGACCGAACCCCTGTTCTGGGGTGACTTGTTCCGTTGACGCATCCACGGCCGAGAATGCAAGCTTTCCTCAGGTACGACTGGGGGCGACCATATCGATGGCTGACGAGCGTGTGTACTGCGAGAAGGAGGAGCGCTTCCTGCGCCCTGAAGAACGCGTGCCGCTCGATGACGGCTGGCTTCACATTGCGCCGAAGAAGGACACCGACACGGTGACGGATCTAGGCCATATGACCTGTTATGCGGGCTTTGCCGCGCCGGATGGGCGAGCCCGCGGTAACGTGCTGCTCGCTCACCAATCGGCGCAACTCCTCTCCAGCGCTGACGATTCGGCCTCACCTCGGTGACCATCGGTCCCCGCGTCTCGAATCAGGGGTCAGCGCGGGCGTTCGGCGAGACGGAGACGTGGTCCACCGTCGGCATCACCTACAGCGGACGAGAATGGCACGATCGTCCACTCGTTGCGGGCCGACGCGCGACGTCTGCCTGATCCAACCCAAGGAGATGGCAGCCACGGTCCAGCGTCAGCCGCGGTTCTCCGGGTCCCCGCTCACCCATCGTCTCCGCCATCCTCTGCAGTAATGCGACTTTCGTCTGCCAACCACACCACGAATCGAAGGAGCGGATCCTGAATCGTGTCAGGGTCCTGCATCCATGCCTCTCGGAGCACCCGGAGCAGACTTATCCGATAGCGGTGGGCCGCAGCCGCCTCAGGATCCTTCCCTCGCAGTTCCAAGAGAGCAGACTCGTCCCACGCGCCGTCAGACATTGCAAGCGCCAATCAAGGAACAGGTCTTATCTCACTCCCCCGAGCCGAGTATGCCGAGATTACAGCAGCAGGACATCCGCTGACTCAAGGAACCGCGCGAGGACGCGCTCACGCAGACAACAGACAACTTCTTCGCTTACGAGAATGCGGGCATCTCTGATCGCGAACCGGTTATCGACGAGCTCTCTCGTCACTTTGAGACTTTCGTCATGCCGGAGTTCGAGGAAGGCGATGACTGGGAGGACAATTCCGCGCCGCCAATGCCACACAATTCGGATGCGCAGTAGCGGTGCCTTGCTTGCCTGCGAGACCGCCACCGTAAGCGGGACGGCTGGGGGCCGCACACACACTGGGCATGCACCTGTCCCAGAATAATTCGTCATCCATCCTGAATTAGAGGACGGCACGAAACCCAGGCCGAATCAAGGTCCGCTCCCGACTCCCTCGGGCACACTCGCGACGGGTGTGCGCCGAGTTTTCGCCGAGTGATCGATTCCCCACGTCCCAGAGCATGTGAATCGGCGTCAACCAACTTCGACCAGCACGGGTGGGGCATCGAGTCGGCTATGGCGCGTTCGTCGATGCCATCAGTCTCTGTTCTCCGGTGTAGGTTCATCCGCTCCGGATTCCTTGCGCAGGATGCGAATCGACTGGCCAACCCCACGGGCGAGGGCGGGCAGTCTGGCGGCACCGAAAAGGATGAGGATCACGGCGAGCACGATGAGGAGGTGCCAGCCTGTGAGGTTCGCGAACATGTCGTACTCCGATCCGTTGGGTCGTCTCAGACGTGATTGCCCACGAGCGCGAGGTTTTGAATCGCCGCGAGTCCGTACTGGGCGCTGGCGTTGGTGCTGAACGGAGCCTCATCGATCGGGTTGAGCACGCGAGTGCCGTCGACCCGGGTGGACGTGAACGCCAGGCTCTCGGGATAGCCGGCGTGTCCGGTGCGGAATTCCTTCCATGCGCGCTGGGCGAGCGCCGTGTCATCGAGCCGGGTCGCCGCGTAGGCGGTCGCTCTCGAGTATGCCTGGCGCAGGTTCTGGCCGCCCCAGGAGGTTCCGGTGATCGCGATCTGCTCTGCGGAGGTGCCGTTGTACAGCCGGCAGTAGTTCACCCACTGCCGCTCGACCTCGGGGTCGCCCATGAGGTCGATGAGCTCGGTCATCAGCTCGAACAGTCCGAACACGGAGTCAAGCGAGCCAACGCTGACGGTTCGCTCGGTCTCCTCGGCGTAGGTGCCGTCTTCCAGGTTGTATTTGAGAGTGCCGCCCTGCGCCCATCCATTGGGCATCGCGGCGATGGTTTTCGCCCCGTTGGTGAGCTTGAGCTGGGCGATCGGGTCGCCGTTGCGTTCCCATTCAGCGAGCCAAGCGAGCCCGAGCGCCCCCCAGTCCGTCGTGTTCGATACGGCGAGCGCGTCGGGTTGTGGTGCATACACGTCGTCACGGACCTTTCGCGATGGGTCGAGCACCAGGAACGTCTTGTCTGCATCGACGAGGTCGTGAAGGAGATCACCGACGCGTTCGTCCGCGGTGAGGAAGTAATAGAAGCGGCGGTAGCCAGCGTTGCTGATGCGCTGCTGCTTCGCACTGTCGCCCCAGTGCATGATGCCGTGCCGGGTGCCGAGGTCGGCCCACTGACCGAGGTGGTACACGTCGACTTCACCGGTATGCCGCGTCATCGCCTCGGCGAACCGGAACGCGGTCGCGTCGCCCGTACGCAGGTAGTGGTACCAGAGCCACATGTCGGTGCTGAGCTCGGAGTTGTCCCACGCGTATCCGCCGATGTCGTACCGCCAGACGTGCCGGTCGCGGTCGAAGTCGTGCATGACGTCGCCGTAGTCCCAGAACCCGTACCAGGATCGCTGGTCGACCTGCTGCACGTAGTGGTCGTGCATGAACGCGAGCTTGTCCTCGATCGCGATCTTCGCCGGGGACGAGCGATCGACCGGCGACCACGACCCGAACACCCCGGCCGAGTGATTGTGCTCGGGCGGGCTGACCAGCAACGGCGGTGTCGAGTTCGCGTCGGCGAGGGCGCTGAACGCGTCGGCCGTCGGCGTGGCGGGGAGGGCCCAGAACATGAGTTCGGTCGTGCGGGCCACCCCGTACGGGCTCCCGAATCCGGGCTCGTAGTCCTCGTAGGTGATCTCGAGCGCGTCCAGCTGCTCAGGGTAGGTGTCCTGTCCCATGCCGTCGTGGTAGAACCGCAGGTCCATCGCCTCCGCCCTGGGCGACCACATCCAGACGGTCGCAGTGGCACGGTCGGTCGCGGCGCCCGAGATCTCGAGCTCGGTCGGATGCAGCTGCCAGAAATTGCGCATACCGAACGCAAGTCCCCCTGCGGGGGTGCCGATGTACGCGAGACCGCGGGAACGCGTGCCGCCGTCGACGCGGATCCAGGAGTGCCCCGACGAGGTGCGCTTCCGAATCTCGAATCCGTGCGCGGTGAGCTGGCTGAGGCTGTAGTCGCCCCAGGCGGGGATCCACTTCAGCCGCGAAGTGACGCGTTGGTCCCACGTCGCCGGGTCCGGCGTCCAAGCACCGGCGATCTGCGCCTCGCGTGCGGCCGCGCCGGGGTCGCGCCGAAGGCCGGTGATGCCGCGGACGGCTTCGCCGAGCACACCTGCCCCTGCTCCGGCGAACCTGACGTGCCGGTCGTGGGGTTGTGCCGGCAGCGGGACGTCGAACTGCACGCCGAGGCCGTTGATGAAGTCGGTCTTCTCGTCGCCGTCGAAGACGAAGCTGTGCACGACTCGGATGCCGTCGGAACCGGCGTAGAGATAGAACCGCAGGTCGAACGGCAACCAGTTGCGTCCTCCCTTCTTGTGCGTGCCCGTGACACGGATCACCGCGCGCACTGGACCCGTCTGCTCGACGACGACTTCGTCTACCTGGCTTTCGAACCACTCGTGGTTGACCTTGTCGGGCCGGTCGGTGTCGGGCGCGTTCTGCCGGGACGCCACGAGCCGCCCGTTCTCGGCAATCACCGTGGCACCTCGCCGGATGTCCGATACCAGGACGCGTCCTCGCTTGGGGAACTCGACGCGGATGGTTCCCGTGTTCACGACCACGGACGACCTTGAGTCCGCGACCGAGAGTGCCGACGGATGGGCCGCGGCGTCTCCGGGCGCGAGCGTATAGGTCGCGGATCGCTCGGCGTCGCCGCTGATTGCATGCGCTGTCCACTTGACGGTGCCGTCGGGCCACCAACCGGTCGGCCACGACTGCACCGGGATCGAAACGCCCGACTCAGCGGTGAGTGAGAACCCCTGATCGGGGCTGAGTGCTCCCTTCGGCCAAGGGACACCCCACGTGGCGCCGGATGCAACCTGTGCGGGCGCCGCACCCTCGAGCCACCGCAACGTCACCGGGCCGTGTCCGGTTGGCGTTGCGGCGAGGATCCTCCCGAAAGCGTCGCGCGCGATCGGCGCCGCGTGCGCCGCCTGCCCTCCGAGTGACCCGAGCGCTGCGGTGAGCCCCACCGCGAGCGACGACTGCAGCAGGCCCCGACGACTGATCTCCATGTCCACGACTCCTCGTTGAGTGGCATCCGCGCGTCGAACGCGCTCCGAATGGCACGACCTTACGAATCGGTCACCCGACCTCGGGTCGATCCGGACAAAAGCGATCACCGGGTAATGACGAGGACAACAGTCCCATCGGATGTCCGGAAATGTCCGGTTCGTGCCGCGACGCCTTGTGCGTTCCGATACTGGTCGCGCGCCGGACGCCGAGGTCACGGCGACAATCGGAGGGACGACGACGTCATGACCGCTCACCACCGCCTCACCACTCGCGCCGTCCGGGCGACCGCCATCGCCGCGGGCGGTGCGCTCACCGCTGCGTTGCTCGCGGCCGCACCTGCAGCCGGCGCGGCCGAATCCGCGCGCGCGTCGACTGCCTTCCGCTACGGGCTCGAACACTGCACTGGCACCGCACCGATCACGTGCACGTTTCCTGACCTGACGCCGGGCCACTACAACGTCGCGGTCGTCCTCGGCGCGGACGACGCTGCGGCGAGCACGAACGTCTACGCCGAAAGCCGCCGCCTGATGATCGACGAGACTCGGACCGCCGCGGGCGAGCACATTGCCCGGGCCTTCACCGTGAACGTGCGCGACCCCGAGGGCCAGCAGAACGCATTCAACGGTCGCGGCAACCCCGGCCTCACGCTCGCGTTCGCCGGGACGGCACCACGTGTGGCGCACCTGCTGGTGACCCCGACGATCGGGTTCGCGCAGCGGCTGGTGCTCTTCGGTGACTCCACCGTGACCGACCAGGACAACCCGCCCTACACCGGTTGGGGGCAGCGTCTCCCGGCATACTTCCGACCCGGCCTCAGTGTGATCAACCACTCCGGCTCCGGTGAGAGCACCATCTCGATGCTCGAGAACCCCGAGATGTTCGACGCGGCCGAACCACAGCTTCGACGCGGCGACGTCGCGCTCATCCAGCTCGCGCACAACGACAAGACGACGACCGCTGAGCAGTATCGCGCCAACCTCGCTGAGCTCGTCGACCGCATCCGCGCTCGAGGCGCGACGCCCGTGCTCGTGACCCCGATCGTGCGACTCCGGTTCAGCGGCGCCGTGCTCAACTCGACAGGCCTGATCGTGACCGACCTCGCCGATCTGCCCGCCGAGATGCGACGCGTCGCCGAGGAGCTCGACGTGCCGCTCATCGATCTCACGGCACGCAGCAAGGAGCTCGTCGAAGGCCTCGGTCCCGTGGGGGCGGAGCCGATCTACCTCTTCCGGGTGAACGGCGATCGGACCCACACCTCGGAGTACGGGGCATCCGTATACGCAGGCATCGTCGCGGAGGAGCTGCGCGGGCTCGGGCTGATCGCCGACTGGCGCTGGCGGTAAGCGTTCGGAGGCGACGCGACCGAGGACCAAGGTGCGGATGACGGTTGTCCTCGGGATGACGGGGACAGGACGGCGCAAGGCAGAACAGCGACGTGGGCGCGTTCCGGCCAGGATCCCGGGGCAGCGCGGCCCCGGCGGCCCCTCTTCAACCTGGCCGCGGCCGGCGCGGCGGGGGTCACGACGCCGGCCGGTCACGATTGGCTTCCGAGAACAGGTGCTGGAGCGTTCCGATTCAGTCCGGTCGGCTCGATCGCGGTCTCGTCGACCCGTCATACGGGAACGTCATCGTTCCGGTCGCGCGCAGCGCTGAGTCCCCAGTGCGTTCCATGGACCTGCCGGCGGCACCGGGGATGCCGTATTGGCGGTTGGGACTCCGCTGACTGTGCTTCCCGTGAACCACGGCGACGACAAGCCTTCCCATCCCGTGTCGAATTCGGTCTGGATGCGCCGGGGCGTTCGTGCCGTTCGGTTTCCGGTCCCGAACGCGTGCTTGTGCGGCCCGCAACCGATGCGTCAGCCGCGGCGGGACCACTGCTCGAACCCACGACTCCGCGGTCTCGGAACACCCTTACGGGCGAGGGCTGTTGACCCGCCACGTCACCGCGAGTGCGGCCAAGACCAGCAAGCCGGGCACCAACACGATCAGCGGCGCGAACATCCAGACGATGAGGCCGCACATGCCGCAGGCGACGGCGATCATCAGCGATCCGAGCGGATCCGCCACGCTCGCCACGGCCGATCCACGGATCAGGTCCGACCACCGTTCGCCTGGCGTCCAACCGGCCGCCGCTCGCAGGACCACGATCAGGCCCGCGAAGGCGAACACGATGGATGCCCAACGCACGACCTCACCACCGGGCACCTCCGACGTGGCAGGCGCCGTGAGGTTGAACACCACCGCGAATCCCGCGAGGCCGATACCCACGCACCACACCCATCCCTGGCGGAAGGCGGTGATCAGGTCGAGCAGGAATGCGGTGATTCGGTCGGGCTCGCCACGCAGGTGGCGGCGAAGATGGGCTGCGCCGGCGGCCAGGGCCGCCGGCGCCGTCACGATCGGCAGTACGAAGAGCGCCACCAGGAGGCCGACGACCACCACCTCTCCGAACAGTGCGACCGGCCGGCCAAGCAGCGCCGCGCCGACCTTGCCCCGCGTTGCCTCGCTTCGACGACGCCGGCGGTCGGTTGCCGCGGTCACCCCTTCAGCCCCTGCGTCGCGACCCCGTCGACCAGGTACCGCTGGAAGATGAGGAAGAACAGGAACACGGGGATGAGCGCAAGCACCGCCATCGCCATCTGTGCACCGTAGTCGGCTGCGCTCGACTGATCGACGAAGAGCCGGAGCGCGATCGGAAGCGTGTAGAGGTCGGGATCCTTGAGGTAGAGCAACGGTCCGAAGAAGTCGTTCCAGTTCCAGATGAACGCGAAGATCGCGCTCGTCACAAGGGCGGGCTTCAGCAGCGGCAGCATGATCGAAACGAACGTGCGGTAGTGCCCTGCCCCGTCGATGCGGGCAGCTTCGTCGAGCTCACGCGGCAAGCCGCGCATGAACTGCACCATCAGGAAGATGAAGAAGGACTCTGTCGCGAGGAACTTCCCGAGCAGCAGCGGCCAGAAGGTGTTCACCATGCCGAGCGTGTTGAACATGATGTACTGCGGGATGATCACGACGTGGAACGGCAGCAGCAGCGTCGCGATCATGAGGCCGAAGTAGACGTTGCGGCCGGGGAACGGAATCCGCGCGAATGCGTACGCCGAGACCGCCGAGGACAACACCACGCCGACGACGGATGCCAGGGCGAGGATGACGGAATTCTGGAAGAAGGTCCAAAACGAGACCCCACCGATTCCGGCGAGGGCTGTCTCGTAATTCTCCAGCGTCGTCTCTCGCGGGAGGAGCTGCACGTTGCCGACGATGTCCGCGGATGGCTTGAAGGTCGACAGCAGCATCCAGACGACGGGGTACAGGATCACGACGAGGATTGCGAGGACGACCACATGGAATACGACCTCACCCCACACCGAACCATTTCGGCGGCGGCGGCGCACCGGCGCCTCACGTCGAGTGACGATTGCTTCGGTCAGAGTCATCGTCCTTCATCTCCTGCGTAGTGGACCCATGCCTTCGAGCTCCGGAAGAACAGCACCGTGATGAACGCGATCACGAGTACGAGGACCCAGGCCATCGCTGACGCGTACCCCATCTGGAAATCACGGAAGCCCCGGAAATACAGGTAGAGCGTGTAGAACAGCGTGGATCTTGCCGGACCACCCGTTCCGCCCGAGATGACGAATGCCGAAGCGAAAACCTGAAATGCGTTGATCGTCTCGAGCAGCAGATTGAAGAAGATCACCGGCGAGAGCATGGGCAAGGTGATGTTCCGGAACTTTCGCACCGGCCCTGCGCCATCCACGGACGCCGCTTCGTAGAGCTCGATCGGGACCTGCTTCAGTCCCGCGAGGAAGATCACCATCGGTGCACCGAATTGCCACACTGCGAGGAGCACGAGCATCGGCATCGTGCGGTCGGGGTCTCCGACCCAGCCACCGGCTGGGAACCCGAAGAACTGCTGGATGTTGTCGACCGGGCCGTTGTCGATGAACATCGCCTTCCAGACAACCGCGATCGACACCGACGCGCCGACGAGTGACGGGAGGTAGAACGCGGATCGGTAGAAGCCGGTACCTCGGAAGGTCGCGTTCAAGAGCATGGCAACGGCGAGGGCGGCGATGAGCTTCAACGGGGTTCCGACGAGTACGTAGATCGCCGTCACCTCCCAGGCCTTCAGATAGTCGGGATCGCTCCAGAGGCGCACGAAGTTGTCGAAGCCGACCCACCGCGGCGGCGCGAACAGGTTGTAGTCCGTGAACGCGAGGTACAGCGATGCGAGCATTGGCCCCACTGTCAGCAACGCGAACCCGAGCAACCACGGCGCGAGGAAGATGTACCCCGCCCGGATGTCCGACCAATTACGACGCCGCTTTCGCGCGGGCCTAGGCGGCGCCGACGGAGGTTCGACGGGCGACGCAGGCCTCGTCGGGGTTTCGACGGTCATCGTCTACTCCAAACAGATCAGCGGGCGGCACGCTCTCAGCAGCGTGCCGCCCGCGTCGAATCAACGGCCCAGTGCGGCCTCGGCCTCGGTGAACCACTTGTCGACGGCCTCGTCGACGCTGATCGTCCCGTACGTGACGTCCTGACTGATGGCGACGAACGTCTGTTCGAGGGTGCCCAAGCCCTTCACCGCCGGCGGCGCCTGTCCGTCGAGACGATCCGCGATGGACTCCTCGTAGGTGAGGATCTGCTCGTCCAGCGGGCCCGCCTCAACGCCCGCTCGAGCGTCGCTCGACGCGGGAACGCCGCGGGACATGCCGAAGATCTTGCCGACCTCAGGGCTGTTCACGAGGAAGTCGATGAACGCCGCAGCTTCGGTGGGGTGTTCGCTGTTGCTGGCGATGGAGAGCATGAGGCCGGGCTTGAGGAACAGCCCCGTCTCGTCCTCGTCGTCGATCGGCGGGGTGATCATCGTGAGTTCAGGCGCAGCCGGGCCCTCACTGAACCGAGGCAGGAAGTTGTCCCAGCTGATGTCCGTCGCGATTTCCGCGGCGCCCAGTGCGTCGACGCCCTCGAGCTGCGCCTGTCGCTCCGGAGGGAGCACAGCCCCACCGGACTGCAGGCCTGCGCTGCGGCCCCACCACGCGGCGAGGTCATCCTTCTCGAAGCCCAGCGCACCGTCATCGATGAGCGACGCGCCCTGCTGGCCGAGCCAGGTCTGGAAGAGCCAGAAGTACTGCGTGTAGTCCAGCCCGCCGTAGACCGCCGGCGAACGCTGCGCACCCGCGGCTGCGACCTCTCCCAGGAAGGCGTCGTACTCGTCCCACGTCAGCGGGCCTTCGGGTACCGAGATGCCGAGCTCGGCGAGCAGCGGCTCATTGACGAACGTCGCCTGCGTGCTGCTGCTCGAGGCGATGCCGAAGGTCTGGTCGTCAACGGTGCCGGCTGCCACGAGCCCTTCGTCGATGGTGTCGACGGTGATCTGCTCGCCGAAGTACTCGTCGAGGGGCCGGACGTGGCCGTAGCTGCCGTACTCGTTCAGATAGGCGAGGTCCATCTGGAATACATCGGGCAGCGTGCGGCTCGCCGCCTCGGTGTTGCGCGCGGTCCAGTAGTCGCCGAACCCCGCGTACCCGGTCTGGATCGTGATGTCGGGGTTCTCTTCCTCGAACAGGTCGATCGCCTGCTCGTAGCGATCCGCGCGGCTTGCGTCGCCCCACCAGGCGAAGTTCAAGGTAACCGGGCCAGAGGCCTCGTCCTTCGTTTCCGCGGGACCGCTGGCGCAGCCCGCGAAGAGCATCGCCGCGCTCAATCCCGCCCCGACGGCCAGGACGGATGCGCGCCGGCTGCGGCGTCGTTCGGCGGACATGTTGATCGCTCGAATCATTGGGGAGCCTCCTTGCTCGATGGGCTGGGTGCGGTGATCGCCAGACGCGGACAATCTAGGCAGGTTGCTCGCTCGCTCGTGGCCATCCGGACAAAAACGATCACGGCAGCGCGCCGCACGAATCGCGCACCGTCAAGTGCGGCAGCAGGGTGAGATGTCGAGGAGCGCCTCGCGACGCTGGCGGCTCGGCGATGCGATCCGCCATGATCCTCATGACCTCGCCGCCGAGATCCCGGCGTGGAGCGGTGACTGCCGTGAGTGGGACCATGCCGAATGCGGCGGTGTCGTCGTCGTACGCGACGATCGCGAGATCGCCCGGCACGTGGATGCCGCGATCCGCGGCCAGCTCCACGAGCCTTGCGGCGTGGGCGTCGGTGTGCACCAGCACCGCCGTGGTCTTCGCCTCCAGGCAGGAGTCCAGCACGCTACCGAGCGCGCCGTCGAGTGCCTCGTGTTCGTCATCCTTCGGGAGGCCGACGACGAAGCCGATGTCGACACCGGCGCGGTCTGCGGCGGCGGCGAATCCCTCGCGAACCAGCGGCGCGGTCGGCGTGCGCTCGAAGACGGCGAGCCCGATCCGGTGGTGGCCGAGGTTCGCGAGGTGTTCCACGGCGAGCATCGCGCCGCGTGCATGGTCGGTGCGCACACTGTCGTGGAAGGCGAGCAGAAGTGAATCGAGCCGTCGTTCGAGAAAGACCACAGGCACCGGAATCTGGTCGACCCATGATGCAAGAGCTGCTTCGCCCTGCGGGTGAAGGGTCGGCGCGAACACAAGGCCACGGACCCCGATCTCCACGAGCCGCTCGACCTGCCGGCGCTCAAGCTCCGGACGGTACTGGGATGTTGCGAGAACGAGCCTCGCCCGTGCGCCGGTCGCCGCGGCGTCCATTCCCTTGATGATGACGAGAAAGTGTCCGACTGTTCCCGGCACCACCACGCCGATGTTCGCCCGCGCGGATTGGGGTTCGGGCGGCGCCCCCTTGGCGATGGCTCCGCCATGGACCCGCGTGAGCCGTCCGGCGGTCTCGAGGTCGACGATGTCACGGCGGACTGTCACCTGCGAGACGCCGAGTTCGTCCGCGATGCTCGCCGCGCTGACGGATCCGTGCAGCTCGAGTTGACGAAGCAAGTGTTCGTGTCGTGCGCGTGGCAGCGGGTTTTGGATGCTCATTCCGGTCCCTCCGTCGACCCGCTCGCCGTCGTTGGCGAAGTGATCGAAATTGTCCGATGTCCGAATGAGCAACAGATCGTAATGCACGATCAAGGGGTGAGCACGACGCACGACGACGCAACTCGACCCGACCTCAGCACCCGTGAGGGGTGGCAAGAGCTGGCAGATGCGCTGCTGGATGCGACGGTTCCGTTCGCATCGCCGGGAGGCGCGTTGATCTCGCTGCCCGGTCCGGCGAGCGCTTCGGGCCGGTGGAGCGATGGGCTCGAGGGCTTCGCGCGCACCTTCCTGCTCGCCGCCTTTCGAGTCAGCGGTGCCCGTGGTGGCGACCCGAACGGACTGCTCGAGCGATATGGCCGGGGTCTCGCGGCGGGCGTGAATCCGGACGATCCCGAACGTTGGCCAACCGTTCTGGAACGCCGTCAGGCAGTGGTAGAGGCCGCATCGATTGCGATCGGACTCGGCGAGACGCGCCCGTGGCTGTGGGATCGGCTGGACCCGGCCGTCCAGCAGCACGTGGTCGACTGGCTCGCCGGCGTCGTCGGCACGAGCGGATACACCAACAACTGGCTGTGGTTCCAGAACGTGATCGAGGCGTTCCTCGCCTCGGTGGGCGGCCCGTGGCTCCAAGACGACCTCGACCGCAACGATCAGCAGGCGGAGGAGCTCTATATCGGCGATGGCTGGTACTCCGACGGCGCTGGACCGTCGGGCGTCCGACAGAGCTTCGACTGGTACGCGGGCTGGGCGTGGCACGTCTACCCGCTGCTCCGGGCCCGGATCCGGGGCGTCGACCTCGAGGCCCGCCACCGTGAGCGGTTGACTGCCTACCTCGACCAGGCGAGGCATCTCATCGGTACAGGCGGCGCACCCCTGTTCCAGGGTCGCTCTCTGGCGTACCGGTTCGCGGTCGTTGCGCCCTTCTGGGCGGGCGCCATCGCGAATGCGACGCCGTTGGCGAGCGGCGAGACCCGCGACCTGGCGTCGCGCACCGTGAACCACTTCCTCGATGCAGGAAGCATCGACCAGCGCGGGCTGCTGCCGATCGGGTGGCACCGCACCTTCCACGGAATCCGACAGCTGTACACGGGTTCCGCGTCGCCGTACTGGGCCAGCAAGGGTCTGCTCGGCCTGCTGTTGCCGGCCGAACACAACGAGTGGCGTGCGGCGCCGGCAGCATCTCCGCCGACGACGTCCGTCGAGATCGCGCCCATTGCGGCGCCGGGATGGATCGCGGTCGGCACCCCCGGGGATGGCGTCGTCCGGGTCGTGAACCACGGGTCCGACGGGATGCGCCACCTGACCGGCGGACCCAACGCCGACAACCCCTTTTACCAACGCCTCGCGTACTCGAACCTCACCTCCCCGGACCTCTCGCCGGGTGCAATCGCCGCGCCGATCGACTCGCACGTCGCACTGCTCGATGGCCGGGGAGTTCCATCGCACCGCGATGCGATCCAACGGGTGTATGTCGATGGCCGGGTCGCCGTGTCGCGCTCGCGGGTGCACTGGCTCGACTTGCCGTCGGATGACCGTGCTGTCGGGTATGCGGGGTGGGCGGGCCAGCGCCGCGGACCGATCGTGACGGTCGCCTCGGTGGTTCATGGAGCCCACGAGCTTCGACTCGCGTGGT
Organism: Agromyces sp. LHK192; assembly: GCF_004006235.1. Lineage (NCBI taxonomy): Bacteria > Bacillati > Actinomycetota > Actinomycetes > Micrococcales > Microbacteriaceae > Agromyces > Agromyces sp. LHK192. The sequence goes on along the minus strand of NZ_CP034753.1, from coordinate 367,610 downwards.
GGTCGCCACGCAACGACAACCCACGCCCGCCAGCTCTGGCCGACTGGGTTGCCCCGTGGTCCGATGATCCCGGACCCTGGCGCTTTCGCATCGGAGGATGGGCGATCGCCGACGAATCCGAGCCCGAAGCGACCGGTCAGGGAGCGCGACGAGAAGACGGGTTGAGCTCGACCGTGGTCGACGTTCGCGGACTCGACGTCGCGGGCGTCGTGCGCCGGGATGGCGCGAACCCGATCGCCCGATTCTCTGCGACCCCGTGGGTCGAGAGTGCGGGCCCTGTTCCCGCCGGGCGGGTCATCGCCGCACTCGTCATCCTGTCGGGCGAAGAGATCACGATGCTGGACGACTTGCCCTCGATCACCCCCGATCATGACTCGATCCGCATCTCTTGGAAGGACGGCACGATCGATCTCGTTCCGACCGGCGGGGAGGTCGTGTCGTGATGCGCCCGTTGGCTGTGATCTCCATCGGAGATGCGGATCTCGTGCACGACCTGTTCGACGAGGCCGCGTGGTCGCGACTTCGCGGGCTCGTTCGCCTGCACGACGACATCGCCACGCCCGGCGCTCCCGTACCGGCCGACGTAGCCGAGCAGGCCGAGATTTTGATCACCGGCTGGGGAGCGGGACGCCTCGACGCTGACGTGTTGGAACGATGGCCGCGCCTGCGAGCGGTTTTCCATGCAGCCGGCTCGGTGAAGCGACTGGTCTCCCCAGAACTCTGGGATGCGGGCATTCGAGTCGCGAGTTGCGCCGATGCCAATGCGCTGCCCGTCGCGGAGTACACCCTCGCGATGATCCTCCTGAGCGCGAAGGGCACGCTGGAATCGGCCAACCGCTACATCAACTCCGCAGATCTCGGCGCGTCGCGCCCCATTCGACGTCACGGCGCGTACGGCATCACGGTCGGCATCGTCGGAGCGTCCCGCATCGGGCGGCGCGTCATCGACCTTCTCCGCCCCTTCGACATCCGGTGTCTGGTGTTCGACCCGTCGCTCACCACAGCCGAGGCCGCGGCGCTTGGAGTCGAGCTCGTGCCGCTCGCCGCCCTGATGAGTCACTCGGATGTCGTCAGCGTCCACGCGCCATCCCTCCCTGAGACGCATCGGATGATCGGCGCCGCCGAGCTCGCGAGGATGCCAGACGATGGCATCCTCATCAACACGTCGCGAGGCGCGCTCGTGGACACCGATGCACTGGTCGCCGAGGTCGCGAGCGGCCGCTTGCAAGCGATCCTCGACGTCACCGACCCGGAACCGCTGCCCACCGGTCATCCATTGTTCTCGCTCCCCGGCGTGCTCCTCACCCCGCACGTCGCGGGGTCGCTCGGGAACGAACTGCGCCGCATCGGCGACCAGCTCGTGAGCCAGGTCGAGCGGTACGTCAAGTCCGGCACGTTCGAGGGCGAAATCCGAGCGAGCGATCTCGCGATGATCGCCTGAACTCGACTCCCATCCCGTGCGATGGGGCTCGCCCGCTCTCCACCGCGACCCAGCGGTCTCTGCGACGCGAGCGACCGGCTCCAGGCGCTCGATGTGGCTCGGCACCGAATGGCGGCGGCATCGGTCGCTGCGACCGGTGTCGCGCGCGCCGTGTCCGATGGAAGTTCTCATGATTGCGACGACCGCATGCCACGCGCAGGCGCGCGCGACATGCGGTCGAGCCGTCAGCAGGCGCCGACCGGCTGCCAGGGACCGTACTGGTCGCCGGGGGCCTGGCCACGCGTCCACCACTTGGCCTTGAACCGCTGGCCGCCGTGGACGACAACCTCGCCGCCGGTGTAGACCCACGAGTTCGTCCAGGCCCGCCCGTCGCCGGCTGCGCACGCGATCGTGGCACCGACTTCGGCCCAAGGTCCCGTGGCGGTCAGTCCGGGCTGCTGGTTCTGCGTCCACCACTGCGCGCGGTACAGCTTGCCACCGAACGTCACCTCATCTCCGGTGAGGTAGACCGTCGACGCTGACCAGGCGGGCGCCTGGGGCTCGGCCGGCGCTGCGGTCACGGCGACGCGGACGGTGCCCTGCGATGCGGCGCCCGTCGAGTTCGTGACCCGATATGCGACGGTGGCCTCCCCGGAGTCAGCGTCAGCGTCAGCCGTGAACGCCACCCGACCTCCGACGATCGCGAAGCGCCCGCGCTCGACGTCGACCGTCGCGCTCGGTTGTCCTGTGCCGTCCAGCAGCGTGAGGCTGACCGGATCGATCACCGGCGAGGCGCTGTCATTGGCGAGCACGTCGATCTCGACCTGATTGCCGCCTACGACCTCGCCTGCATCATCGACGAGCACCGATGGCACGACGACGGCGATCGTGTACGCCACCGATGATCCGTCCTCCGCTGTGACGACGACCTCGATCGGAGACCCGTCGATGTCGACCTCGACACCATCACCCTCAGGGTCCACCTCGACGCCGTTGACCTGCGTGGCGTCAGCGAAGGGGCTGAGGGCGCTGGGCTTCACCTTCACCGTTTCGGTTCCCGGCGCAAGCTCGAGCCGGTAGGCCGTGCCGGAGGTCTGGGTGAGTGTGCCCGCGCTCGCTTCGAGGGATGCCAGCGACGCTTCCGACGGACTGTACCCGACACCGTGTGCGATTCGGAGGTCGTCGACGTCCAGCGTGCCGCGGTTCGGCCCGTCTGCGTAGTTGGCCACGACCGACACGCCTGCTCCGATCGGCGCACGGAGGGCGGCTTCCTGGAGAACCGCTTCACCGTCGAGGAACAGGCTGTAGGTCTGCGCGTACGTGTCGATGACCACCCGGACAGACATCCACTCATTGTTGGTGTAGGTACCGACCTGCGAGAGGAAGGTACCCCCGTTGTAGGCGCTGACCCGGTTCGCCGACAGGCCGACGCTGACCACGTTCTGGCCGGCCGCGTTGCGGATGTACGGGCCGCCGAAGAACTGGTTCGATGGCTGACCGCCCGGGCGCCGGACCTTCTGATCGACGGTGACGACCCCGGTCAACGGCTGCGCGGCCGTGTACAGGAGGCTCGTCGCGGGCGCGGTACTACCGGTGCCGCTCGTGCGGTTCAGCCGGGCGAACTGGTTGCCGGTCTCAGCACCGACGGTGACGGTGCCGTTCACCTGCGCGGCCACGAGCGGCGCGAGACCGGTCGAACCGGCGACCAACTCCTCGAAGTCGAAGATCGCTTCGTACGTGACGTCCTTGTCGGAAAGGATGATGTTGCCGGCAGCCGTGCTCAGCCCAGCGTTGACGACGATGCCGGAGCGGACGGCGCTCAGATACTCATCCGCGGAGGCGGTGAGGCGATAGCCCGTGCCGACCGGCACTTCCAACACGAATGCGCCGTCCTGATCGGTCGTTCCGGATCCGACTTCGACGCCCGCAGTGGTCGTGACCACTACCCGTGCGCCGGGAATCGGAGATGCGGTGGCGTCGATGACCTTGCCGGTGACGGTGCCGGTGGTGGCGGTGGACACCAGCGTCGGGTCGATGCGCGTCGGGGTTCCGGCTGCGACGACGATGTCGGAAACGGTCTTCGTTGCGAAACCTTCCCGCTGGACCGTGACTGAGGTCGTTCCAAACGGGACACCGGACAATGCGAACCATCCGTCCGGGCCGGTCAGGGCAGTGCCCTCCACGCCGGGGGCCGAGACCACGGCCTGGTCGATGGGGAGTCCGTTGGCGGTGCTCGTCACGATGCCGACGACGGATTCCGTCTGCTGGCCCGCGGGCGTCGAGTACTCGAACGCGCCGAAGTCCGGAGTGCCCTGGTACAAGGTGACGCCGGCGAAGTCGCGACCGCCGTTGCCGGGGATGGATGTGCCTGCGTTGAGTGCACGGGACGAGGCGAGCGGAAGCAGGCCATTGGCCTGGCTGAGGTCGGCGGCACGAACGACGCCGGACACGGGCGGTACGAGGTCCACGTTGGTGAAGCCGGGGTCGACGATGACGGCGTCGGTTTCTTGCGGACGTGGTGCGACACCGGAGTAGAGGTTCCGGGTGAACGTGAGGTTGCTGTTCCCAGTTGAGGCGGCATTGCCGGTGGTGCTGAAGATGATGTTGTTCCGCACCAGGTACTTGCCTGACTGGCTGCCTCCTGAGATCACGTTGTTGTACGCGCCGCGATCGATCACGGTGTTGTTGTAGATCTCACCGTGCGCAGCAGATTCACTTGCGATGTGGATCTGCGACTTGGTGCTCGCTGCGACGACGTTGTACCGGTAGACCGCGTCACCGAACCGCTTCTGATAGATCAGGAAGCCTTCGCCATTGCCGTACACGTAGTTGTACTGCACGAGCTGGTTCGTCGACGCGATGTCGGTGTCGATGGCGGTCTGATCCTGGCCGCCGGCCTTGACGCTCGTGTAGTTGACCTCGTTGTACTGGATGGTGACGTCGTCAGCGTTGTAGGTCTCGATTCCGCACGTTCCGACTTCTTCGACGAGATTGCGTTCGACGACGACATCCCGGGCACCCGTCACGTAGATGCCGTTCGCACCGTACGCGGTGCCGGCCTGGGAGATGTAGTTGTCACGGATGACGATGTCGGTGTGCGGTGAGAAGTTCGCATCGTTCTCCGATGCACGATCACCCCACCCTGTTGGCACCGCACCAGGCGCATCACCGGTGTACTGCTTGATGGTCACGGCCCCGAACGAGGTGTTGCGGATCGTGCTGTTCTCAATGACGACGCCGTTGAACGTCGTGGCCGTCGGACCGGGATTCGCGAAATCGGCGATCGAACCGAGCACCACGATGCCGCCGGTGTTCTTCGATCGATCCCACCCGTTGCCGAAACTGATGCCGTTCGGTGGCGTGTACCCGCCACGCTCGCCGATCCACTTCACGGCCCCGGTGACATCGTGGACATCGACGGAATCGATCACGAAGTGGTGGTGGGCTTTGCCGTCATCTCCTCCGATGTACACCCCGCGATAGTCGCCCGCACGCCCGGCGGCGTTGTAGATCTCCGGGTCCGTCACGAACGTCGCGTTGCTGACGTCGAGATCACGGATCTCCCAGTAGTCGAGATTCCAAAGACGCACCGCGTCGGCATGTGCCCCATTCGTCTCGATCTTCGGCTTCGCGCCGTCTCCGTAGGCGCCGACGAGGATCGGCGAGCCTTCTTCACCGGACGAGCTCGGGCTCAGCTGCTCGCCTGTCCAAGTCGCGCCCCGGCGCAGGAGGATTTCGTCGCCCGGCTCAAGATCGGCTTCGTTCACCTGGTCGAGCGAGCGCCAGGCCGAGGAGGTCGAGGTTCCGTCGGCGCTGTCGTCACCGTCGACCGAGTCGACGTAGTAGGTCGTTCCCGTCGCTGCGACAGCTGGCAGAGCACCGAAGCCCATCGCTGTGATCGTCGCTACGAGCGCACCGGCCATGGCCGCATGGCGCTTGCGTCGTCTCGAGTTCGTCATCGCACATCCCACTTCCTTGTAGAGCGTTGCTGGATCGATTGAACGAGTGCTCAACCGACCGCATCTTTGGTGAACGTTCACTATTTGGACCATCCGCATCCGCGGTGGTTGGCGACCATGATCGGCGGCGATCAACGCGGCGCGACGGTCGGGCACCGAGGGCTACGCGGGGGTCACATCGATGACCCTCCACTCGAACTGCTCCAGGGTGACCTGGGAGACGGGCTGATCGGCGGTGACGTCGACACCTTCGATGGGGATCGTGGTGGCTGCGGCACCGTGGTTGATGAGAAAGACGATCTCGCCCCTGGCGATCACTTCTACGGTATCGGGCACTTGCGCCGCGCCCGGGATGGTCGCCTCGACTCCCGCGGTCGCGACCGCCCAGGCGGTGAGCGCCGTCATGCCTGCGTCATCGGGGATAGTCGCCAGATAGTGCGCCTGGCCGGTCCCGAGGGACTTGGTGATGAAGGCAGGAAGACCCTGGTTCCGACCGCTTGTGAAGGTGCCGAGAATGTCCGCGTCTGTGACGTGGATCACTTCCGCGAGGTATTCGCCGCGCAGCTCGCCCCATGGTGCCGCAACCGCCGCCGAATCTTCGCCCGGGCCGCCGGAGGTGCGGAGTGTCCCTGCCGTGTCGCCGGCGGAGGTCCCTGCTGAGGCCTGCGGGGGCGGCACGAGCGCGCCGTATTCCTCGAGCCAGATTCCGAGGGTCGGCCCGAGGGTTGCCAGGTATCCGTGCTCTCGGAATCCATCCGTTTCGTCCACCACGTCGGTGAACGCCGAGAGCAGGAGGTGTCCACCCTGCTCGGCGTACTCCACCAGGTTTGTTGCCGCGGCATCGGTGAGCAGGTACAGGTGAGGGGCGATGACCAGCTGGTATGCGCTCAGGTCGTGTTCGGGGTGGACGATGTCGATCTGGATGTGTTGCCGGTGCAAGGCGTCGTACCATCGCTGCACGAGCGCGAGGTAGTCGAGTTCAACGGGGTGGTCGCGATTGCTGATCGCCCACCAGTTCTGCCAGTCGAACACGAGGGCGACGTTGGCGCGCTTCGATGGCTCGAGTTTCGGCAGCTCGCCGAGCGTCCGCCCGAGCTCCACGACCTCGCGCCATACCCGGGTCCGCGTGCCCGAATGGGGAAGCATGCCGGTCAGGAACTTCTCGCTTCCTCGGCGGGACTGCCGCCACTGGAAGAACATGACGCCGTCGGCGCCGCGACCGACAGCCTGGGCCGACAAGGCTGCGAGCTGCCCTGGCGCTTTCGGTGCGTTGGTGGGCCGCCAGTTGATCGCGCTGCTGGCTTGCTCCATCAGGATCCAGGGCACATCGGGTTTGAGCGAGCGCATCAGGTCGCGCGTGAAGGCTGCGCCGCGGAACGACTCGGGGTCGTTCGGGTCCGGGTAATTGTCATCGGAGATGAAGTCGAGCTCTGGCGCCCAGCTCCAGTAGTCCGCGGCGGGGAATGCTCCCATGAAGTTCGTCGTGATCGGCTGTGTGGCGCCGGCCGCGCGGATGATGTCCCGCTCGGTTTTGTACAGGTCCAGCAGTGCGTCGGAGGTGAAGCGTTTGAAGTCGAGCACGCCGGATGAGTTGGGGCTGTAGGGCATTGATCGTGGCGGGACGATCTGGTCGAACGTCGTGTATCTCTGTGACCAGAAGTCAGTTCCCCACGCCGTGTTGAGTTCGTCGATGTGTCCGTACTTGGCCTGCAGCCAGACTCGGAATGCTCGTGCGGCGTGGTCCGAGTAGTCGGCATGAACGTGGCATCCGAGCTCGTTGTTGACGTGCCACATCACGATCGCGGGGTGATCGACGTACCGATCGACCAATGCGGTGACCAGCTCGCGAGCCAGTCGCCGGTACTCCGGTGACGTGGGCGCGTACGCTTGGCGGCTGCCCGGCCAGAGGATTGCTCCGTCTGCTGTTCTCGGCAGCATGTCCGGATACGCGCTCGTCGCCCACGGCGGTGGTGATGCCGTAGCCGTCGCCATGTCGACGCCGATGCCCGCTGCATGCAGGAGCCCCAGGATGCGGTCGAGCCACTCCCACTCGAACACGCCCTCGGCCGGTTGGATTCGTGCCCATGCGAAGACGCCGAGCGTCACCGTGGTGACACCGGCTTCCTTCATCAGTCGGATGTCTTCGGGCCAGACGTGCTCCGGCCACTGTTCCGGGTTGTAGTCCCCGCCGTAATGCAATCTTCTTCCTCCGTGCAGGTGAGCGCCGAGGTCGTACCGCGACCAGGGCCAACCCGCGGACGGGGGCCGGGGCGGACAGCGTCCGACCCGGCCCCTCTTTCGTTCAGTTCGCGGCGTCTACCTCTGCCTGAAGTTCGGCGATCGTGGCCTTCGCGGCGTCTTCAGGCGACGTCTGTCCCGCAAGGACTTCCTGCGTGTAGCGCTGGAAGATGCCCTCCATTGCGCTGGCGCCATTCGGGGTGGTGAACGCCGGACCGGGCGTGACGCGGTCCAGGAACTCGACGGCCTGCTGGTCGGTCGGCTCGAGGCTGTCGGCGACGAACGCGCGGATGCTGTCGTTCGCGGGGATGCCGCGCTCGGTCTTGATGATCTCGCCGGCGGCCTCGCTGTTCACGAGGAAGTCGACCAACAGCGCGGCCTCAGCGGGGTGCTCGCTCTGCGAGGAGACGGCCCAGAACATCGACGGCTTGTAGAAGTTGGGGTCCTCACCCTTCGGCTCCGGCAGCTTCAGCAGGCGCAGGTCTGCGCCGCTCGCAGCCGTGACCGCGGTGATCTGGGTGTTCCACAGGGTGCCGAGCGCGACCTTGCCGGTCGCCATGGAGCTGCCGGCGAGGCCCGCGGTCTGGCTCTCGACGATCGCGTCCGCCGACTCCATGCCGCCGTCGGCGATCATGTCGAGCTGGGTCTGCCACATCTCAGTGAGCGCCTCGGGGTCGAGGGTCACCTTGGTGCCGTCGAAGACCTCGCTGCCGAACTGGCGACCCCAGTAGCGCACGCTGCCGATGTCCCAGCCGCCGATCAGGGATGAGCCGTGGATCGCGCCGCCGCTCTTCTCGGTGATCTCCTTGGCGAGGGCGGCGTAGTCGTCCCAGGTCCAGGTCTCGTCGTCGGGAAGTTCGATGCCGTACTGCTCGAACAGGTCGGCGTTCGCGACCATCGCGTACGTGGTCATGCCGATCGGGACCGCATACTGCGCGTCGTCGACGTAGCCGGTCTTGACGATCTCGGCGGGGAAGTCGGTCGTGTCGACGAGGTCCCCTCCGAGGTCGTACAGGGCGCCGCGAGTGCCGTAGGACGCGAGATAGAGCTCGTCCATCTGCACGACATCGGCGGAGTCGCCTGCGGCCGTGGCCGTGGCCAGCTGGTCCCAGTACCCGGTCCAGTCCGCGTACTGCGGCTCGACGGTGATATTCGGGTGCTCCTCCTCGAACGCGTCAATCGCCTGCTGGGTGAGCTCGGCGCGGGCGTCGCCACCCCACCAGCTCAGGGTGATGGTGACGGGCTCGTCGCTGAGCTCGGGCGCGTCACTGCCGGCCTCCGTGCCGCCTCCCGAGCAAGCGGACAGGATCAGTGCTGCGGACACGGCGGCGGCGACAATGCCGGCGCGACGGAAGGTGGTGCCTCTCATTGGGTTCTCCTCGGATCAGGATGGGTGGGTTGGGGTAGGACGGTAAGGGCTGGTCGTGCCCGGTTCATGCGGGCGCTTCTCATTTGCCTCCGGTCGTCGCGATGCCTTGGAGAAGGAACCGCTGACCGAAGAGGAAGACGAGGAAGACAGGCAAGAGGGAGACGACGCTCATCGCGAACACCGCGCCCCAGTCGGTCGCCGCCTGCTGATCGACGAACGAACGCAACGCGAGCGGCGTCGTGTACTTCTCCGGCTTCGTGAGGTAGATGAGCTGCGAGAAGAAGTCGTTCCAGGTCCAGATGAACGTGAAGATCGTCGTGGTCCCGAGGGCCGGAACCATCAACGGCAGGATGATCTGCGAGAAGATCCGCGGGTGCCCGGCGCCGTCGATGCGGGCTGCCTCGTCGAGTTCGCGCGGGATGCCGCGGATGAACTGGACCATCAGGAAGATGAAGAACGCATCGGTCGCGAGGACCTTCGGAATGATGAGCGGGAGGTAGGTATTCACCCACCCGATCTCCGAGAACATGATGTACTGCGGCACGATGATGACGTGGATCGGCAGCATGATCGTGACGAGCATGATTGCGAACCACCACCGCTTGCCTCGGAACTCGAGTCGTGCGAACGCGTAGGCAGCGAGCGTGCAAGCGACGAGATTCCCGAGGATGCATCCCAGGACCAAGACCGCCGAATTGATCAGATAGTGGCCGAACGGTTCGGTGAACGCATTCCATCCGTTGACGTAGTTCTCGATCTCGAACGTCTTGAGGATGATGCTCGGATCATCGAAGATCGCGTCGTTGGGTCGCAGGGAACTTGCAACCATCCACAGCACCGGGTACAGCATGATCAGCGCGGTGAGAATCAGAACGACGTGTTTGATGACCGCGCGAACCGGTCGGCCGATGAGCCGGCGCCCGGCCCGAGTCGTGGTCGCCCCGGTGGGGGCGGCGAGGAAGGCGGAGGTGGCCGTGTCGCCACGGCGCTTCAACAGATCAGTCATCGTAGAACACCCAGTACTTCGAAGCCCAGAAATTGATTGCGGTGAATCCGCCGATGATGAGCACCAGCAGCCAGGCCAGCGCCGATGCGTAGCCCATGTCGAAGGCGCCGAATCCGCGCTGGTACAGGTAGAGCGAGAACACGAGCGTTGAATCGGCAGGACCACCCGTTCCACCGGAGACGACGAACGCCTGCGTGAACGATTGGAACGCGTGGATGATCTGCAGGACGAGGTTGAAGAAGATGATCGGGCTCAGCAGGGGCATCGTGATGCTCCAGAACTGCCTCCACCTGGATGCGCCGTCGACGCTCGCGGCTTCGTAGTAGGAGCCGGGGATCTGACGCAGGCCGGCGAGGAAGATCACCATCGGCGATCCGAACGTCCACACGTTCAGCAGGATCAGCGTTGCCAGGGCTGTGTCCGGGTTCGAGATCCAGCCCTGTCCCTGAATGCCGAAGAACGCGAGGAACTGATTGAACAGCCCTTCGGTACCGAAGACGGTGCGCCACAGGACTGCGATCGCGACGCTCCCGCCGATCAGCGACGGCAGGTAGAAGACCGACCGATAGAACGAGAGGCCGCGTACACCGCGGTCGAGCAGGACCGCGAGGGCGAGGGCCAAGGCGAGCTGCAGCGGCACCGAAACCAGCACGTACGTGAACGTCACGCCGAGCGACTTGTGCAGGCGCTCATCCGTGAGCATGCGGGTGAAGTTCTCCAGCCCGATGAACGACGGCGGCTGGAGGAGGTTGTACTTCGTGAAGCTGAGGTACAGCGAAGCCAGCATCGGGCCCGCGGTAACAGCGAAGAGGCCGATGAACCAGGGCAGCAGAAACCAGAATGCCGCACGGTTGTCACGCTTGGTCGTGCGTACCGTGCCTTTCAGGTGACGCAGCTCATTGAGGGCGCTCATCGGATGCCTCGATCACATGCCACCGCGGAACCGCTCAAGCGGAAGCGCTGATGGGAAGAGACTGCGGGTGACACTGATGCTCCTTTGAATCTGCAGTGAACGTTCACTGGTGCTCGAAGGCGAGATTAGTGAACGTTCTCAAAGTTGTCAAGTGAACGTTCCTTATTCTGTGCCAAGATGGGAGGGGAGGATAACAATGACGACCGAACCGGTGCCGAGAAAGCGACCGACGCTGCTGGATGTGGCCCAGCTTTCCGGGCTGTCGCACCAGACGGTGTCGCGATTCTTCCGCGACAACACGAGCCTGAAGCCGCGAACGCGCGAGCGTGTGGAGGCGGCTGTGCGGGAACTCAATTATCGTCCGAATCTCACGGCCCGGTCGATGAGGACCCGACAGACCGGACGAATCGCAGTCGTCGTGCCCACCCTCGCGTACAGCCCGGCACGCATGCTGGCCGGTGCGAGTTCGACCGCCCACGCGGCCGGATTCGGCGTGGACGTGATCTCCATCGAGGGCGGCGCTGACGCACGAACTGATCGCGTGCTCGATCTCGCCGATTCCGGCCAGGTGGACGGGGTCGTCTCGTTCGCGCCACTGAACGCGGACGTGGACCTCACTCCCACGACCGCGACGATCCTGGTCGCCGCCGAACTGGACGACGAGATGCGCGGTATCGGCGAGCTCGCCGATGCCGCACCGGTCGCCGCGATGATCGAGCGGCTGGCTGAAGCGGGGCACACGCGTTTCCTGCACATCACCGGCTCCCTCCAGTTCGCATCCGCTCGAGCGCGCCTCGAGCAGTTCCGTGCGTCTCTGGGTGCGCTTGGCCTGTCAGGAGAGGTCGTCGAAGGCGACTGGACCGCCGAAGCCGGCCTCGAAGCCGTCCTCGCGTTCGGTGACGACCACCCGACGGCCGTCATCGCCGCGAGCGACATCATCGCTGCCGGTGTCATCCGCGGCGCACGGCGGCGCGGGTGGAGCGTCCCCGAGGACCTCAGCGTCACCGGATGGGACAACCACCCGCTGGGCCAGTACCTCTATCCGTCGCTGACCACGGTGGACGTCGATCTGGAACGTGTCGGATCCACCGCGATGGCTAGACTCATCGCCGCGCTGCGAGGCGAGCCCGCCCCGCCTGCCGCGCACTCCATCAATCAGCTCGTCTGGGGCGAGTCGACTGGGCCGGCGCCCCGCTGAAGCCAGGCGGGGCACCGAGCCGGTCGACAGCCGGCCTCAGGGAGTTCGAACAGACGCCAGGGCGCACACGTCGGAGACCACCTCGGCACTGAACCCGGGATCCGCAGCGAGATCGGCGGACACCGCAGCCAGGAGCGCGAGCGTGGGATCGGAGTCTGCCAGGGCGGCGTCCACCTCGGCGCGCCGGGCATCCGCCATGGGCAGCCCCGACCGCAAAGCGGTGATCCAGGCCGCAAAGACGAGGGCGGACGCCTGCGCTCCCCGGCCCGCGCGACGCTCGAGCACCGCGACCGGCGCGATCCGCACTGAAAGCTTGGTGAGACCATCGGTTGAGATCTGGGCGAGCAGGTGTTCGATGCGCTGGTTCTCGAACCGTGCGGTGAGGGCGCGCCGATACGCGTCGACATCCATGCCGGCGGGCAGGTGACGGGCGGCCTCGTCCCACCACGCTTCGATCGAGTATCGGACGAACGGATCGCCCATCGCGGCGGCGACGGTCGTGTGGCCGCGCAACCGGCCGAGGTAGGCCAGGAGGCTGTGCGCGCCGTTCAGCATCCAGAGCTTCCGCGACTCATAGGCGTCGATGTCTTCGACGAACGCCGCTCCGCTCCGCTCCCACTGGGGGCGCCCTGCTGGGAACTCACCGGAGAGCGTCCAATCCGCGAACGGTTCGGTCGCCACGGGTGCGGCATCGGTCCAGCCGAGCGCGCGTTCGACCTCGCGCGTGAGGCCGTCGTCCACCTTCGGGGTGATCCGGTCGACCGACGTGGAGACGAAGGAGACGTGATCGACGAGCCACTGGTTCAGGTGCGGGTCGATCGCCGTGATGAACTCGGTGACGGCGTCCCGGAGCAGGGGTCCGTTGCTGGGGAAGTTGTCACATGGGACGATCGCGATCGATCCCGCGCCTGCCCGGTGGCGTTCGATGAGGCCGGCGGCGAGCATCCCGACGACCGTCTGGGTCGCTTCGGCGGCGTGGTCGCCGTCTACCGCTGTCCGTCGGACGCGTGCGAGGTCCGCGGTGACTGCTGGCGCCGCGGTGTCGAGGGACCCATCGGGCCGAAGTGTGTACCCCGCCTCGGTGACCGTCAGGGTGACGACCGCCGTGCGCGGCGCGGCGAGCAGGGTCGCCCGGCGCAGCGCGTTCGACGAGGGCTGGGCTTCCACGATGCTTCCGATGGGTGCGAGCCGGTCACCGTCGGCTCCTCGTTCGACGAGGGTGAAGACGCCGTCCTGCGGAATCAGGGCGTCGGCCGCCGCGGTGGATCGGCCGGAGAATGCCGCGATCCCCCAGTCGGCGCCGTCGCCGGCGCGGGCCGTGTACCAGGCCTGGTGCGCGCGGTGGAAGGCTCCGAGTCCGATGTGCACGATTCGAGGCTCGGGCGCAGGGATCGGGATGCCGCGCGCGGTGAGCAGTGCGCGGGTCAGCCGCGGCGAGCCGCTCACAGCTTGAACGCCCGACGCGGGATGGAGTCGACCAGGTCGACTGCGATCGCTTCGGCTCGGGACGGCGTGAGCCGGCCTTCGACCACCAGACGTGCGAGGAACGCGGCGTCGGCTCGTCGGGCGGTGTCGTGCCGAGCAGGGATCGAGAGGAATGCGCGGGTGTCGTCGACGAAGCCGGAGCCGCGGTAGAAGCCTGCCGTCTCGGTGACCGCGCTGCGGAAGCGGGCGATCGCGTCGGGGGCATCCAGGAACCACCAGGGTGAGCCGATGAATACCGAGGGGTAGAAGCCCGCCAGCGGTGCGATCTCGCGCGAGTACGTCGTCTCGTCGATCGTGAACAGCACGAGGTGAAAGCCGGACGCCAGCCCGTAGCGCTCGAGCAGGGGCCGCAGGCCCTCGACGAACGAGACCGGCACCGGGATGTCGTGCCCGGTGTCCGCTCCGTGCCGCAGCAGCGTGTCGGAGCTGTGGTTGCGGAACACGCCAGGATGAAGCGTCATGACGAGGCCGTCGTCGACGCTCATTCTCGCCATCTGCAGGAGCATGTGCGCCCGGAATCGGCGCGCATCATCCGCGGTGCCTCCGCGGAGCACGCGCTGGAAGAGGGTTTCAGCCTCGTGCGGGTCGAGGTCGAGCGTGGTCGGCTCGAGCACTCCGTGGTCGGTCGAGACCGCTCCGGCGTCGACGAAATGGGCACGACGCGCTTGGAGCGCCCGAAGGTACCCGGAGAAGGACGCCGCCTCGGTGGTCGAACCGAGCAGCGCATCGACGGAGTCCGCGAAGCGCGCGTCGCCGGGGTCGAGGTATCGATCGGGACGGAACGTCGGGAGCACCCGGAACCCGTCCGCCTGGAGCGCTCGGTGGTCCGCGAGATCGTCGAGCGGGTCGTCGGTCGTCGCGAGCACGTCGATCCCGAAGCGGTTGAACAGCGCCCGGGGACGGTATTCGTCGGTACGAAGGTTCGCGGCGATCCGGTCGTAGATTTCGTCCGCGGTCGTCGCCGACAGCTCGAGGTCGATGCCGAAGACGCCGGCGAGCGCCTCGGCCATCCAGTATCCGGTCGCCGTTCCTGCGAAGGCATGCCAGTGCCGTGCGACCGTCCTCCACGCCTCGCGCGGATCGACGTCAACTCCACCGACGCCGAGCGTCGCCAGATCGACGCCCTCGGCGTGCAGCAGGCGGGTGAGGTAGTGGTCGCTGGACACCAACAGTTCGGTCGGGTCGGCGAAGGGCTCGTCGCGTGCCAGGCTGCCGGCCGGCACGTGCCCGTGGGGCGAGATAATCGGCGCGTGCTCGACCGCGGCCATGAGGTCGCGGGCGATCGCGCGCAGTTCGGGATCGGCGGGGAGGAGCCGGTTCGGGTCGCGCCGCGTTGCGGGCTCGAGCCGGTCCTGGGTGTCGGTGGTCTGGGCGGAAACGCTCACGAGAGGAGTTTGACATACAAAGTGATCGTTCACTACTCTTGCCGTGAACGATCACTTTTGGCCCGTAGCACGGCCTCCGATTTTCACCTTCTGCGACGGAAAGCACGATGACGTATCCCCAGGTCCCCCCGCACCCCTATCTGGCCGCACCGTCCGTCGAAGGACTTGTGATCACGGACGACGGGCGACCGGTCTCCATCCATGTGTCGCTCGACGAGACTCCCGCGGTGCAACGCGCGGTGACCGATCTCGTCCGCGACGTCGAACGCGTCACCGGCGCCCCGGTCGCCATCGTGCCGGACGCGGCCGTGGCGAACATCGTGGTGGGCACCGTTGGCGTGTCCGCCGCGATCGACGCCCTGATCGCGTCGGGCCAGCTCGACCTCGCCTCGCTTCGCGACGACGCGGATGGCGAGCTGCGCTGGGAGGGCCTGCTCGTCACCGTCGTGGGGGAAACGCTCTACCTCATCGGGACCGATCGTCGCGGCACGATCTACGCGGTGTACGACTTCGCCGAGGCGATCGGCGTCTCACCCTGGTACTGGTGGGCGGATGTCCCGGTCCGCACCCGTCGGCGGATCGTCGTGCGACGCGACGCCTCGCACGCCGACTGGCCCGCCGTTCGGTTCCGCGGCGTCTTCATCAACGACGAGGAGGAGCTGTTCCACTGGTCGCGCCGGCACACCCCCGATGGCACGATCGGCCCGGTGACCTACGGCCGGGTGTTCGAGCTCCTGCTCCGCCTCAAGGGCAACTACCTGTGGCCTGCGATGCACATCGGGGCGTTCAACCACGACCCCGAGAACGGTCGTCTCGCCGATGAGATGGGCGTCGTGATCGGTACAAGCCATTGCGACATGCTGCTGCGCAGCAACGAACACGAATTCCGTCCGTGGGTCGCCGCCCAGGGCGAGGACATCCGCTACGACTACTCGATCCCCGGTCGCAACCGCGACAAGCTCCATGAGTATTGGCGCGGCAGCGTCGAGCAGAACGGCGACTACGAAGTGACGTGGACGGTCGGCATCCGTGGGGTGCACGACTCCGGCTTCGAGACCGCCGCGATCGACGGGAACGACGCGTTGAGCGCCGAGGAGAAGCTCAGCGCACGGGTGGAACTGCTCGAGACCGCGATCCGCGACCAGCGCGGAATCCTCGAGGACACCCTCGGCGTCGAAGCCGACCGGGCACCGCAGCTATTCGTGCCCTACAAGGAGGTCCTTCCCCTCTACGACGCAGGCCTTGACCTTCCCGACGACGTCACCGTGGTCTGGGCCAATGACAACTTCGGGTACATCCGCCGGTTCCCCGACGAGGCCGAGCTCGCCCGCTCCGGAGGCCACGGGCTGTACTACCACGCGTCCTACTGGGCGAACTTCGCCACCAGCTACCTCGCCACCTCCACTGCACCGCTGGCGCTCGTCGGCTCGGAGCTCAGCAAGGCATGGGAGCGAGGCATCCGGCGTCTCTGGGTCGACAACATCGGCGGACTCAAGCCCCTCGAACTGGAGATGGACTTCTTCCTCCGCCGGGCCTGGGCGGCGGACCGCCCGTCGGCGACCGACGACGTCGTCGACTTCGTCGCACAGTGGGTCGACTCCGCCTACAGCGGCGAACACGGCGCACGCGCCGGCGCTCTCTACGCGGAGTACTCGCGCGTGAACCAGCAGCGCAAGATCGAGCACCTCGGCAGCGGCGCCTTCGCCCAGACCGGCTGGGGCGACGAAGCCTCCCGCCGCCTGGCCGTGCTGCGCCGGATCTACGACGAGACGAACGAGATCCTCGCCGCACTGCCCGAGGACGAGCGCGACTCGTTCTTCCAGGTGTTCGCGCTCAAGATCCACATGTCGTACCTCACGAACGCGCAGTTCTACTTCGCCGACCGAAGCCTGCTCGCCTCCCAGCAGGGCAAGGCGGCCGCCGCTGACCAGTGGCTCGCGGTCTCCCGCCAGTTCGACGACGCGAAGCGCGCACTGATCCGCTACTACAACGAGGGACTGTCGGGCGGAAAGTGGAACGGGATGTTCACGCCCGAGGCGTTCCCGCCGCCGGTGATGCCGCTCTTCCCGCCCGGGTCCCCCGCCCTCGAGATCCGCGGGCACGGACTGGATGCCACGGTCTGGGGCGCGGCCCCCGACAACGACGATCGCGGTTTGACGTTCTGGCAGCACGGCGCTGATGCCAAGTGGATCGAGGTGTTCAGCACCGGCGTTCCCGGCGTTGCCTACACGATCGACGCAGACCCGTGGATCCAGGTCACCCGTGGCAGCGGCATCGCCGGCGCCGAGACCAGACTGCACGTCGCCGTCGATGCAGCGGCGAACGCCGGCCGATCGGGCACGATTCGGATCACCTCGCCGACGATCGCCGATGCGGTCGAGATCCCGGTGCGGGTGGCCGAGACACCGGCGATCGAGCCCGGATTCGTGGGCGCGGTCGAAGCCGACGGCGTCGTGAGCCTCGACCCGGCCCGTCCGGACGAGGTGCGCGACGGCACGTCGTCGCGTTGGCACGTCATCCCACACCTCGGCCGTGACGGCGTGGATGCGCTGCAGGCCGAAGCCGTCGTGCGTCACCCCGATGCGGCGGCCGATGCGGCGGCCGCCGAGTTCGGGTTCCACCTGCACACGGCGGGCGCGCACGTGCTCGAGCTGCACCGCTTGCCGACGCTCGATTCGACCGGTCGCATCCGCGTCGCGGTGACCGTCGACGACAGCGAGCCGTTCACGGTCGAGAGCCCGACGACGGATGAGCATCGGGGCGCGTGGTATACCGGCATTCAGGACAACGTGGAGCGCCTTCGAGTGACGCTGCCCGACCTCGAGGCCGGCGGGCACACCTTGCGACTGCACGTCGTCGACGGCGCGGTCACGCTGACGAAGCTCGTCATCCACACGGCAGACGAGATCCTCGACACGAACCTCGGTGCGCCCTTCAGCCGGCACACGCGCTCGGCGGACGCCCCCGTTCCCGACCCCGCACTGTCGGCCTCGGCGCTGAGCGAGGTCGACCGCGTCGTCCGGGAGGTCTACGGGGTCGACCCGACGGAGAACGCGATCCTCGACCAGGTGTACGTGGATCGGTACTGGTTCGACCACGAGACCACGTTCCGCCGCACCCGCAACGTGCCGCAGACCAATCGCGGCGCCGCGGTCACCTGGCACGGCCCCGACGGAACGAAGGACATCGTCAGGGCGCTGGGCACCGGTGCGCCGGTCGGCGCTGATGGACGTCTCGCCTTCGAGGCGGAGTTGGCGCTCGTCGGCGGCGATCACGCGTGGCTGACGCCGAGCCGCGATTCGGAGGCGGCTTGGGAGCTCACGCAGGCGGAAACCCAGGCGCGCACCGGTCTCGCCCTTCAGGCGCGCCCGCGAGGTCTGCAATGGGATGACCCGGCGGATGCACCGGGGATGCACTTCGCGATCGAGCTACCGGATGGCGGCGCGTATCGGGTGTGGCTCCTCGTCAAGTTCGACGACGGCACCGACGACGCGTGCTTCCTCGCCCTCGACGGCGCCGTTCAGCCCCTCGAGGCGCAGTTCTCCGGCGGCGACCTCTGCTCGTACGGCACGCGCCAGATCTGGCTGTGGACGCACGTCTCGGACCTCGAGATCACGGCCGGGTCGCACGTGCTCTCGATCTACGCGCGGAAGTCGGGCCTTCGCGTCGACCGGGTGTATCTCACACTCGGCGACGAGCTCCCCCCGATCGACGCCGACTGGGCGCCGAGCGCACGCGTCGACGTCGCCGCCGGCGAGGCCGCCGCCGTCACCCTCTCCTGATTCACACCGCAAGGACATCCCATGGAACACACCTGGCGCTGGTTCGGCCCCAATGACCCCGTCAGCCTCGCCGAGATCCGGCAGACCGACGCGACCGGCATCGTCACCGCCCTGCACCACATCCCCAACGGCGAGGTCTGGACGATCGACGAGATCCTCGCCCGCAAGGCGGTCATCGAGGCAGCCGGCCTCACCTGGTCGGTTGTCGAGTCCGTCCCCGTGCACGAACACATCAAGTGGGGCGGGCCCGAGCGCGATCGGGCGATCGGGAACTACGCGCAGACGCTGCTCAACCTCGGCGAGGCCGGGCTGAAGACCGTCTGCTACAACTTCATGCCCGTGATCGACTGGGCCCGCACCGACCAGCGGTACGAGCTCGACAACGGCGGCTTCGCGATGCGGTTCGATTTCATCGAGCACGCCGCGTTCGACCTGTTCGTCCTCAAACGCGTCGGCGCGGAGGCGGACTACACGCCCGACGAGGTCGAGCGTGCGCGGCAGTTCTTCGAGTCGGCCGACGAGGCGACCCTCGCCGCGCTCAGCGACACCGTTCTGCTGGGGCTACCCGGCTCCGAGGAAGCGTACGACCTCGAGTCCCTCCGCGCGGGCCTCGCCCTCTACGACGGGTTGAGCGCCCACGACCTTCGCGAGAATCTCGGCGTGTTCCTGCGCGGGATCGTGCCAGCGGCCGAAAAGGCCGGGGTTCGGCTCGCGATCCACCCCGACGACCCGCCCCGCCCCCTCTTCGGGCTGCCGCGCGTGGTGTCCAACGCCGACGACGCGCAATGGCTGCTGGATGCGGCGCCGTCGTGGGCGAACGGTCTGACGATGTGCGTCGGATCGTACGGCTCGGTCGCGACGAACGACGTCGTGGCGATGACCCGCCGCTTCGCCGACCGGATCTACTTCGCGCACCTGCGGAACGTGACCATCGAAGCCGACGGGAAGAGCTTCTTCGAGGACGGGCACATCGACGGCGGCTCCGACATGGTCGGCGTCATCCGCGAACTCGTCCGCGAGGAGCGTCGACGGGCGGACGCCGGCGAAGACGCCGCCGTCATCCCGATGCGCCCCGACCACGGCCACTTCCTCCTCGACGACCTGAAGCGGCCCACCTACCCGGGCTACGCACTCGTCGGACGGCTGAAGGGCCTCGCCCAGCTCCGCGGCGTCGAACTCGCGGTCACCCGGACGCTGGAGTACGCGTGACCTCTCCCGCGGCCGAACCGCTCGTGGCGCAGCAGACCGAGCTGCTCACGATCGGAGAGTCGATGGCGCTCGTCGCTTCGACGTCGGGCGAGCTGTCCGAGGGTGCGCCCCTGACGCTCGGTGTCGGCGGCGCCGAGAGCAACGTCGCGATCGGCGCCGCGGCCCTCGGCATCCACGCCACATGGAGCTCCCGGGTGGGAGCAGATCCGCTCGGCGAACTCGTCGTCGAGAGCATCCGGCGCCGCGGGGTCGACACCACGCACGTCGAGGTCGATCCCGCCCGCAGCACGGGGCTGATGGTGAAGCAATCGGCGCCGACCGGTTCCAAGGTGCTCTACTACCGGGCCGGATCGGCGGCGTCCGCGCTGTCGCCGCATAGCCTCGACCGGTTGCCCGCCACCCGCGTCGTCCACATGAGCGGGATCACCGCGGCGCTGTCCAGCTCCGCCCGGGAGCTCGTCGCCCAGGTCACCGCAGGTGCGCTCGCGCCGGCGGTCGCCAGCTTCGACGTGAACTTCCGCCCCGCCCTGTGGCCGTCACGCGACGACGCCGCGCCCGTCCTCCTCGCGCTTGCGCAGTCTGCGCACATCGTGTTCGTCGGCCGTGACGAGGCCGAGGCCCTGTGGGGTACCCCGACTGCTGAGGCGATCCGGGAACTCCTGCCCGACGTCGCGCATCTCGTGGTGAAGGACGGCGCGATCGAGGCGGTCGAGTTCGCCGGTCTTGAGACCACCCGCCTGCCCGCGCAGGTGGTCGAGGTCGTCGAGCCCGTCGGTGCCGGCGACGCCTTTGCCGCAGGGTGGCTTGCCGCATGGATCCGTGGCGAGGACGCGAGCGCCCGTCTGGCGGCCGGCCACACCGGCGCCGCCGCGGTCCTCCGCAGCCCCTTCGACACGGTCGAGCCCGTCGCAGAACGAGAGGAGTCGGCATGACTGACGCGTACTTCCAGTCCACCTTCGCGGATGTCCCGGTGATGGGCATCTTCCGCCGCCAAGGACTGGAGCGAACCATGCAACTCGCGGAGGCAGCGTGGGATGTCGGCGTGCGAATCATGGAGGTCCCGGTCATGGACTCGGAGGATCTTGTCGTCCTCCGCGCCGTCGCCGACGCGGCGCGCGACCGCGGCCTCGATGTCGGCGCCGGAACGATCGTGTCGGTCGAGCAACTGGACGCCGTGGCCGCCGCTGGCGCCGCATTCACCGTGGCCCCGGGGTTCGACGCCGAGGTCGCTGCGGCGAGCGTCGCCCGCGGTCTGCCGCACATCCCGGGGGTCGCGACCGGCAGCGAGGTCCAGGCGGCTCTGCGGGCCGGCTTCACCTGGCTCAAGGCGTTCCCCGCCGAACGGCTCGGCCCGGCCTGGATCCGCCACCTGCACGGCCCCTTCCCGCAGGTGCGGTTCGTCGCGACCGGCGGCGTCACCCCGGAGACGGCGCAGTCCTTCCTGGATGCCGGCTGCCGGGTCGTGGCGCTCGGCTCGGCGTTCGACAACGAGGAACAGATCGCCAAGCTTGGCGCCATCCTTCCCCGGAGTGCTGCGGCAACACCGCCGCGGTGACCGCAGGTTCGTGATCTGCCACCTCGAAGGCGGCTCGATCGCCGCCGCCCTCACGCCGGGCGAGGAGTCGAGGTCAGGGCGGGATCACCAGTTCGGCTCATGAGTCGACGAACGGGCCTGAACCTCGCCACAGGCGCGGCCTTCCCCTCGACGGACCGTCGGATTCGAAAGAGCGACCGCCCGCGCAGTCGGATCTGGCGCGCCGCCGCCCAACACGGGTCGACTGATCCGGGCTATTGGTCCGCGGTCGCCGGGCGGACCTGGCGGAGGTGTCGGATGAAGCTGGATTGGGACCACCAGTAGTCGATGAGGTCGTTGCCGTGGAGGGTGACGAATCCGCATTCGCCGAGTCGGTAGTCGCGGATGCTTCGGATGGTGCCGGCGTTGGGTTCGCGGATGGTGGCGTGTGGGCCGGGGATGCGTTCCCAGGTTCCGTTGTCGAGGTCGATGATGTGCACGGAGCCGAACGTGATCACTTCCCACACGCCGGTGTAGACGTCGTCGAGGTCGGTCACCGGGTGGCTCAACGGTTCGGAGGTTCCGGCGTCGGTAATCGTCGCGATCTCGTTGAGGTCGTCGGACAGGATGATCCCGGCGGACTCGGTGCCGATGGGTGGCAGGGTGATGATCCGGGTCCAGAATCCCCGGAGGTCGGCGTCGTAGCCGAGAGCATCGTCGGTGAACGCAGGCCCTGGGGTGATCGTCAGGCGTGGCCGGAACGCTCGTAGGCGTGCGTCGAACTCGAACCGTGCGGCGAGGTCGGGCGGGATGGTGGCCGGGATGTCACCGGGTCGTTTCGGCGCATGGTCCAGGGCCGGGGGTTCCAGGTCGCTGAACAGGATGTCGGCCCGCGCCGGTGTCCCGTGGGGCCCGCTGCAGACGGCGAAGGTGCGTCCGCAGATGGCGAGCAGGCCCCGGGCGCCGTGGTGCAGGATCCCGACGACGTCCTCGACGACCCAATCCACCTCGTCAGGATCTGCACCCGGTTCCGCGTCTGCGGTCGCGTTCACGATCGCGTGGGCGCGTAAGCCGTACATCTGCAGGCGTGGAGCGAGGCCCGCGAGTGCGTCGATCGACTCCTCAACAACAGGGTCGGTGAACAGGATCAGGTTGCGGACGCCGTTCGTGCTCATCTGTTCCGCCGCGACCAGCAATTCCGCGGCGCTCGCGTGTGGGTAGCCGAGTACGCCGACCGGCCCGTCCAGTTCGATCATGACGATCCCCCTCCTCCATCGGCCTGGTCGTCGTGTTCCGCGTTCTCGATCGCGCCACGGAGTTCCTTGAGCTGTTGCTCCCGGATCGCTCGGGCGCGGGTGCGCATCAGGTCGCGCCCCGGACCTCGCACGATCGGGGGTCCGGCCAGTTGGATGCCGCCGTCGGTGACGTGGGTGATCAGGTCCTCGGGCTCAAGTCGTGCGTTCCAGTACTGGGACCAGGTCCGGATCGCGACATCCGTGTCGTTTCGGTCCACGAGCGTCGCGACCTGGTCCCACAACCTGCGACGCAACCGGTCCTGGGTTGCCGCGGTGATCGAGTCCGGCACGACCGCGATCACCATCGAGCCGTGGATCGTGCCGCGAGGCAGGAGCACGATCGCGATGTCTTCATCGAATGCCGTCCCGTGCAGTCGGATCTGCCAGTGCGGGTCGTGCAGCCACTCGAGGATCGGGACTGCTGAAGGTTTAGGTGACTCCTGATCTGTGGCGATTTGGTCGCTGCTGGAAGGATGGCCGTTGTGCCGAAGCCGTATCCGAAGGAGTTCCGTGAGGACGTTGTGGCGATCGCCCGGCGGCGTGAGCAGTCGTTCGCGCAGGTCGCGAAGAGCTTCGGGATCTCCGAGTCGTGTGTGCAGAACTGGGTCCGCCGGGCCGATATCGAGGACGGTGCCGCGCCTGGGCAGACGCGTGCCGAGCTCGACGAGATGCGTGAGCTGAAGAAGCGGGTGCGTCTGCTCGAGCAGGAGAACGAGGTCCTGCGCCGCGCGGCAGCGTATCTCTCGCAAGGCGTGCTGCGTTCCCCAAAATGATCTACCCGCTCGTCCGCGAGCTTGCCGCGACCGGCGCACCCGTCAGGGTGCCGGTCGCGGTGACGTGCCGGGTCTTGAAGATCGCGAAGCAGCCGTTCTACCGGTGGTTGAAAGCCCCGGTGTCGGACCGGTGCTGGGAGGAAGCGCAGCTGGTCAACGCGGCCGCGGACACGCACGCTGAAGCGCCGGCGTTCGGGTACCGGTTGATCGCGGACGAGCTGGCCGATCTCGGGTTCGAAGCGTCCGAACGTCGCGTGTGGCGACTGTGCCGGGACAATCAGATCGTCTCGACCACGGTGCGCCGGCGACGTGGCAAGAACACCAGGCCCGGACCTCCCGTGCATGACGACCTCGTGAAACGGGCATTCACCGCGGATGCGCCGAACCGGTTGTGGCTCACGGACATCACGGAGCATCGCACGAGCGAAGGCAAGCTGTACTGCTGCGCGATCAAGGACGTCTACTCGAACCGGATCGTGGGTTACTCGATCGATTCCACGATGACCGCCGAGCTCGCCGTGAACGCGTTGACCATGGCGATCCAACGTCGAAGCCCGGTCGGCACGACCGTGCACTCCGACAGGGGCAGTCAAGGTGGATTCAACTGGTCGTCGCAACACCTTGATCGTGGAGGTGTTCAGCAGTGGCGACGAAGGATTGGTTCGCGAAGACGAGTGACGTTCCTGAAGGGGCGCGTCGGCAGTGGCGTGCGGATCGAGCGCTACGACCTCCGATGCGCTCACCCGGTCGGCCAGAGCCCTCGCGGGCGGTGCAGCGGCAGTTCTGGAAGTTGATCGCGACGGGCATCACTTCGGCCGAAGCGGCGTTGAAGGTGGGCGTGTCCGTGCCGGTCGGGTCCCGATGGTTTCGCCACGCTGGGGGCATGCCGCCGATCTCATTGGCCGAGCCGTCCGGGCGCTACCTGACCTTCGAGGAGCGTGAGGAGATCGCGCTGCTTCGTGCCAGGCAGGTTGGAGTTCGTGAGATCGCGCGCAAGATCGGGCGCGATCCCGGCACGATCTCTCGCGAGCTGCGTCGCAACGCGGCCACACGGAGCGGGAAGCAGGAGTACCGGGCGTTGGTCGCGCAGTGGAAGGCTCAGCAGGCCGCGAAGCGCCCGAAGGCCGGAAAGCTCGTCACCAACGACAGATTGCGCGAATACGTGCAGGAGCGTCTGTCCGGGCACGTCCGACGATCAGACGGCACGATCGTCGTGGGGCCGGAACCGCCGGCATGGAAAGGACTGAACAAGCCGCACCGGCAGGACCGGCGGTGGACGCTGGCGTGGAGTCCGGAGCAGATCTCGCACCGGCTGCAGGTCGACTTCCCGGATGATGAGTCCATGCGCATCAGCCACGAGGCGATCTACCAGTCGCTCTTCATCCAAGGCCGTGGCGCGCTCAAACGCGAGCTCGTCGCCTGCCTGCGGACCGGCCGTGCACTCCGGCAACCACGAGCGCGAGCACGCAACCGACCGCAGGGGCATGTCACCGAGGATGTGGTGTTCTCAGAGCGCCCTGCTGAGGCCGCGGACCGCGCGGTTCCCGGCCATTGGGAAGGTGACCTGATCATCGGCACCGGCCGATCCGCGATCGGCACGATCGTCGAACGCAGGAGCCGCTCGACGTTGCTCGTGCATCTGCCTCGGCTTGAGGGTTGGGGCGAGATACCACCGGTGAAGAACGGTCCGGCGCTGGGCGGCTACGGCGCGATGGCGATGAACGCCGCATTGACGACGTCGATGACGAAGCTTCCCGAGCAGCTCCGAAAGACGATCACCTGGGACCGCGGCAAAGAACTCTCCGGACATGCGCAGTTCGCGCTCGAGACCGGCACGAAGGTGTTTTTCGCGGACCCGCACTCGCCCTGGCAGCGCCCGACGAACGAGAACACGAACGGGCTGCTACGTCAGTACTTCCCGAAGGGGACCGATCTATCGCGCTGGAGTGCCGAAGACCTCGAGGCTGTCGCGCTCACGCTCAACAACCGGCCACGCAAGAGTCTCGACTGGAAGACTCCCGCGGAGGTGTTCGAGGAGCAGCTACGCTCACTCCAACAGTCCGGTGTTGCAACGACCGGTTGAACTCAGGCAATTTCGTTCCAGGCGATTCGTGCTCGCGCTCCAGCACGCAGGCTTGACGGGGTCGATGGGCAGGGTCGGTGCAGCTGGCGATAACGCGGCGATGGAGTCCTTCTTCGCGTTGCTGCAGAAGAACGTGCTCAACACTCGTACCTGGCAGACCCGGCAAGAGCTCCGACTCGAGATCGTGTCCTGGATCGAAGCGGTCTACCACCGCCGACGCCGGCAACGCGCACTCGGACGCCTCACACCGATCGAGTACGAGATGATTACCACCAGACCGGCCGCACTCGCGGCCTAACCCGAAGAGTCACCAAGACCTTCAGCAGTCCCTATCCAAGGAGTGGGACCCTGACTTGAACGGGTTCCTACGTCCGTGCTTTGTCGGAAGGGGCTCAACGTTGATGGTTCGTTGGCGTTGCGCGGTAGGGCACAGTTGGACGCAAACAGTGGTCCGAAGAGCCCAAAGTCGACATCCCACTTGCCCAATCTGCCGGAACCATCGGATCCAGCAAGGGATGAACAGCATCGCGGTTAGGGCGGCGCCCAACCTCAGAGTCGAATGGGATGAGTCGCGGAACGGGATGCGTCTCGATGAGGTCAGCACGACTGTCATGGTCGCCTGGTGGAGCTGCCCGGTCGGACACTCCTACCGCGCGAGGATCCAGAGCAGGCTCGCCGGTACAGGCTGCGGAGCCTGCGCCCGAAATCGGGTCCTTCCTGGCTTCAACAGCTTCGCCAGTTTGCATCCTTCCGAATCGAAAGAATGGGACAGCGCAAGGAATGGCCCCCAGCCAATCGACTTGGCAAGCTCGAGCACTTTCCGCGCATGGTGGGTCTGCCCAATTGGTCACCACTATCAGCGCTCTGTTCGGACTCGATCGAGCGGTTCGCAATGTCCTACTTGCCGGAGGCAGCTGGGGAGCGGGGCCGTCAAGAATAGTCGACCACGCTCGCGGTGAGACTGAGATCACAAGAAGCAAGCCGGACGCATTCGCGGAACCAAATGCGATCACGACACGTCCTCCGCTTCACAGAATCTGGCTCCGGCCAGAGCCGCATGAATGCCGCGAGCCCGAGAGCTGAGATCGTCGCCGCATCCGGCCGTCTCAGTCCATCGAGTGTCTTGAGCAGGCTCGCAGAGTGTTGCCGACCGTGATAGCGCGCAACGGTCGTCACGCGTGAAAGTTGCGTGATTGCCCGCGAGGCGCATGCGGCTATCGTGGCGAAGGTGTCCGCCGAAGTGTCCGAAGAACGGAAGCTGTACTCGACCGCATGTCGTGGGTGCGGGGTCGTGTTCGATACCCACCTAAGTTTGCGGCGGTACTGCTCCTCGGACTGTCAATTGTTCTTCACCTTCGCCAAAAGCGGCCATTGCTATATCTGCAACACGGAGTACGAACAGTTCTTTCGGATCGGCGGTCAACTCGGGTATGAGTTCGCTGCTGAGCACCTGCCGTGCCGTGTGCGGTTTCGGGAAGAGCACCCGGAGCTTGTCGGGTGTGACTGTCCGCCGTGCCGTGATGTCCGCGGGCTACGGCCTAAACACAGGAAGAGTCCGCCGAAGAACAGACGACCGCAGGGGTACCGGAAGCACCGACCGGCCGTCCTTGAACGCGACAACCACATCTGCCACCTGTGCAAGCTTCCAACCGACCCGGATGCCCACCCGTTGGACGATACGTATCCGGTGCTTGACCACGATCACCCGCATGCCTGGGGAGGCAGCGACGACATCGAGAACCTCCGAACCGCGCACAGGTGGTGCAATGAGACACTGTCCGACAGCCTCGAGTCGTTCGATCGGATCCGGCCTGCCGCGCATGCGAGGCTTCGGCCGATCCTGGAAGCGGCAGGGTTGCTCGACGTTGCTTGACGTGTCCTCTGCTAGCCCGAGTCTGGTCCCGGCCAGAGCCTCTTCGATGCGGCGATCTCAAGAGCCGAAATCGTCGCCGCATCCGGCCAACTCGCTCCATCGAGTGTCTTGAGCAGGGTTGCGTGGTTAATGCCCGCCGCAAGCGCAAAGGAACGAACGCTACGGTCGCCGATTTGGGCCCGAACGTTGAGAACGAACCTGCGCACCATCTCTGCCTGAGGATCATTGGACGCGGATTCGGGCCACGCATCGCTGAAACTACTCGGCGAATCACGACTGGGACGCCCTGACATCACGTCTCCTCAAAATGATGAGATCCTCTGCTACTGATGAGATTCAGCGAGCGGATGATGGGCTTCTTTGACCAAATGATGAGTTAGCGTGACGTCGGACAGAATCTCTGGACGAGAGAGAGAGGAGTGCGGAGACGGCGGGATTTGAACCCGCGGTCCCCTTACGGGGACTCCACCTTAGCAGGGTGGTGCACTCGACCGGACTATGCGACGTCTCCTTGCATGCGACGAGCGCACGCGACAGCCATCATAACCCGATGGTCGCCGGAATCACGATTCGGCGGAGCCGCAGGACCGCGCAGGAGATCTCGGGTCTACTGGTCGTCGAGCGTGCGCCCCGCCGAGCAGCGCACATCGGCCGCGGTCTGACCGGAGACGCCCTCGAGGTCGGCCTGCTGCGTGGGTGCGGGCGCCGTCTCGGTGCCCTCCGCGGGAGCCTCCTCGACCGGAGCCTCCTCGACCGGCGTCTCGGCGACCGGCGCGTTCGGGTCGCCGGCCGATGCGAAGTCCGAGTCCTGCTCGGTCGGCAGCACCACGGGGACGTCCTGCTGCAAGGCGAGGTTCACGGCCTCCGCCTGCCAGGTCGGCTCGACCGCGCCGCCGCCCTCGACATATGCCGTCGGGTACTGGATGAACGCGATCTTGGCGAGGTCCACATCCTTCATCGCTTTGGCGATGGAGATCATGTAGGTCGGGTTCGCCAAGGAATTCGACAGTTGCATGTTGGCGAGCGCGGCCTTCGCGATCGAGTAGAGCTTGGTCGGGTCGCCGAGCGTGCCGTCGGACTGCAGTTTTCGCGCCAGGGCTGAGAGGAAGACCTGCTGATTCGAGATGCGCCCGAGATCCGATCCGTCGCCGACTCCGTGTCGGGTCCGGAGGAACTGCAGCGCGGCCATGCCGCTGAGCGAGTGCGTGCCGGCGTCGAGGAACGTGCCGGTGTACTCGTCCTCGATCGGTTCGGCGACGCACACATCGACGCCGCCGACCGCCTCGGACAGGCCTGCGACGCCATTGAACTGCACGATTCCGGCCAACGGGATGCTGATGCCGAGCAGCTCTTCGACGGTCTTGACGACGCAGTCCATGCCGCCGTACGACAGCACGGAGTTGATCTTCGTCGAGGACATCGACGACAGCGTGTCGGAGGGGTCGTCCGGGTCGGTGCAGGTGCCGGGCACCGAGACGAGCATGTCGCGAGGGAAGCTGACGACCTCGACGTGCGAATGGTCCTGCGAGATGTGCAGCAGCATCGTCACGTCGTTGAGGACAGCGGTCTCCTCGTCGGGGTCGCCATATGCGTCGCCCTGACCTTGCCGGCTGTCGCTGCCGATGATCAGCAGGTTGACTCCGCCGTCGATGGCCCCGATGTCGGGCACGCCTTCGAGGATCTTCTCGCTCTCGAGCTTCACCGTCGGCTTCACGGTCGACGCGAGGTCCCATGCGGCGTACGCGGCGACCGAGGCACCGGAGACCAGCACGACTGCGGTGATCGACGCGACGACCTTCGCGACGGTCTTCCACGCACTGCGGGTCTTCAGGCGACCGTGCCGGGCGACGGACGGGCGCGCCTGGGCGCGACGGGTGGGCGGGGTCGGCTGCTCCTGCACCTCGCTCCTCTCGGTCGGTCGTCTCGGTCTCGTCGATACGCGGAGGGCGTGGGATTCGAACCCACGAGGCATTGCTGCCCACTGGTTTTCAAGACCAGCTCCATCGGCCGCTCGGACAGCCCTCCTCACCGCACGCGACGAGCCCCGCGGGTCGATCCGGGAGCTCGTCATCGGGCGGGTCGACGGCGATTCTAGCCGACGCGCATCTCAGCCAGACTGTCAGTGCAGGCTGTGAAGGCGCTGAAGTGCGCGGATTCAGCCCCCGTTGGACGTCGAGCACCGCACCTCGGCGCCGGTCTGCCCGCTGACCTCGGGCGGCAGCGCGACGACCGTCGAATCGGTCGGGGCAGGCGATCCCGTGCCCGGGTCGGGAGGGGCATCCGACGGCGTGTCTGATGCCTCCGGCGGCGGCGCGACCGGGGCGGAGGTCTCGGCGGGAACCGTGCCGAACGGGTTGTCGACCGAGTCATCCGTCGTCAGCTGCAGCGGCGCATCCGACCGGAGTGCCGCGTTCAGCGCCTCCGCCGAATCGGTCGGGACGACCGCGCCGAAGTCGTCGGTGTACGCGGTCGGGTACTGCACGAACACGACCTTCGACAGGTCGACGTGCTGCAGGGTCCGTGCAACGGAGACCAGCGTGATCGGATCCTGGAGGCGCGTCGAGAGCTGCATCTGCCCGAGCACGACCTTGGCGATGTTGTAGAGCCGCACCGGGTCGCCCAGGACGCCGTCGCGCTGGATCGTGCGGATGAGCGACGAGAGGAACTGCTGCTGGTTGGAGATGCGGCCGAGATCGCTGCCGTCGCCGATCGCCTTGCGCGTCCGGAGGAACGCGAGCGCCGTATACCCCGTGATCGAACTCGTGCCCGCCTCGAGGAACAGCCCCGACTCGGGATCCTCGATCGGGTCGACCAGGCACACCTCCACGCCGCCGACCGCCTCGGCCATCGCGGCGACCCCGTGGAAGCGGATGAGCCCCGCGAGGGGAACGGTGAGGCCGGTGAGCCCCTCGATGGTCGCGGCCACGCATCCGACACCGCCGTGGAAGAGCACGGTGTTGAGCTTCACGCCGTACAGCTCGTCGAGCACGTCGCCCTCGCCGCCCTCGGGATCGGGGCACTCGGGGACGTCGACGAGCAGATCGCGTGGGAAGCTCACGACCTCGACGTGCGAGTGGTCCTGCGAGATGTGCAACAGGATGTTGACGTCGTTGAGGATGCCGCTGTCTTCGTACGGGTCGCCGAACGCGCCGTCCTCCGGTCGCTGGTCGCTGCCGACGAGCAGGAACGCGAGCCCGCCCTCCATCGCACCGATGTCGGGCACGCCCTCGAGCAGGCGTTCGCTCTGCAGTTCCACCGGGGGGACGTCCTTGAGCGCGCGATAGAGGTCGTACACGAGGTATCCAGCCACGACGGTGGTCGCGACGAGGAGCACCGCGACCGACGAGCCGACGAATGCCGACAGCGTGCGCCAGGCACCTCGCCGCGGGAGCCGACCGTGTCGCGCCGTGCCCGTCCCCCCGGACACCACCTTCGCCCCCATGCGACCCCCGCCCCCACGGATGTGACCCCGGCGGCAGTGGGCGAGCGGCGCGGAATCACGGCAATGTCTCCAGTATGGCCGCGAGACCGGCCTCCGCGATCGAACCGGTGGACTCTCCCGCGGCGCGTCGCACCTCGTCGGGCGCCTGCCCCATCGCGACGGCACGCCCTGCGGCCCGCGCCCACGTGAACATCTCGATGTCGTTGCGGCCGTCGCCGGCGACGAACACGCGGTCGAGGGGCACGTCGAGCCAGCCCCTCACTCGCTCGAGGGCGGTCGCCTTGTTCACCCCGTCGGGCGCGATGTCGAGCCAGGCCGTCCAGCCGATGGCGTAGCTGACATGGTGCAGCCCCATGCGGTCGACGATGGCGAAGAACTCGTCGAGGTCGTGGTCGACGCTCGTGACCACCACGCGGGTCGCGCGCTGGTCGAGGAGTTCGTCGAACGTCACCTCGCGCGCGTTGTCGAGGTTCCAGTCGCTCATGCCCTCGGTGTACAGCCGGAACCCGTCGGGCAGTTCGACCAGGAATCGTCCGGCAGGGAGGAACCCGCGGATGCGCTGCAGCACGTCGGTGGGGTCGAAGGTCTCGACGTGCACCCGTGCGTATCCGCCCGGCTCGCGGTCGTCGCGGCCCATCGTGATGGCGCCGTTCGCGCACACGACGAACTCGGGTCGGATGTCGAGGCGTTCGAGCACGGGCGCGGTCGTGGCCCAAGACCGCCCCGTCGCGAGCGTCACCAGGTGACCGCGGTCGACGGCGGATGCGACGGCGTCGACGACGGCCGCGTCGATCGACTCGTCCTCGTGCATGACGGTGCCGTCCACGTCGAGGGCGACGAGCCAGGGCGTCGCGCCGGTTCCGTCCGTCATGCGACCGGCTCGAGCACCTCGAGTCCGCCGAGGTACCCGCGCAGCGCCTCCGGCACGACCACCGAGCCGTCGGCCTGCTGGTGGGTCTCGAGGATCGCGACGATCCAGCGGGTCGTCGCGAGCGTGCCGTTGAGGGTCGCGACGGGCGACGTCTTCCCGTTCTCGCCGCGGTGGCGGATGTCGAGGCGGCGGGCCTGGAAGGTGGTGCAGTTCGACGTGCTGGTGAGCTCGCGGTACGCGCCCTGGGTCGGCACCCACGCCTCGACGTCGAACTTGCGGGCCGCGCTCGACCCGAGGTCGCCGGCCGCGGTGTCGATCACGCGGTACGACAGGCCGAGCGACTGCAGCATGCCCTCCTGCCAGCCGAGGAGCCGCTCGTGCTCCTCGGCGGCGTCGGCGGGGTCGACGTAGCTGAACATCTCGAGCTTGTTGAACTGGTGCACGCGGATGATGCCGCGCGTGTCCTTGCCGTGGCTGCCCGCCTCGCGGCGGTAGCAGGTCGACCATCCGGCGTACCGCAGCGGTCCGTTCGAGAGGTCGACGATCTCGCCCTGGTGGTAGCCGGCGAGCGCGACCTCGCTCGTGCCCGTCAGGTAGAGGTCGTCGGCGGGCAGGTGGTAGACCTCCTCGGCGTGCGCGCCGAGGAACCCGGTGCCCTGCATGATCTCGGGGCGCACCAGCGTGGGGGTGATCAGCGGCGTGAACCCGGCGGCGATCGCACGGTCGAGGCCCATCGTCATGAGGCCGAGCTCGAGTCGCGCGCCGACGCCCTTCAGGAAGTGGAACCGCGCCCCGGCGACCTTCGCACCGCGGGCCATGTCGATGGCGTCGAGGCGTTCGCCGATCTCCACGTGGTCTCGCGGCTCGAAGTCGAACGCGGGCACACCGCCGACCTCGCGGAGCACGATGTAGTCGTCCTCGCCGCCGGCCGGAACGCCGTCGATCACGATGTTGCCGAGGCGTTGCAGGGCGGCCGTGAACGCCGCCTCGGCCTCGCCGGCGCGGTGATCGGCCGCCTTGACGGATGCCGCAAGCGTCTGCGCCTGCGCGACGAGCGCGGCCTTCTCGTCCTTCGGGGCCTTCGCGACCTGCTTGCCGAAGGCGTTCTGCTCGGCGCGGAGGGTCTCGAACGCGGAGATCGCGGAGCGTCGTGCGGTGTCGGCGGCCACGGCGTCGTCGACGAGCGTCGTCGACTCGCCGCGCATCGTCTGCGAACGCTTGACCAGGTCTGGGTTCTCGCGGAGGAGCACGGGGTCGATCACGCAGCAAGTCTAATCGGGACGATCCGCGGCGCATCCGGGGCCTCCACGCTCGCGAGACGGGCGCGATGGCGTACCGTTGCCACGTGGGCGGACAGGGAGACGGCGAGACCGGGGCGGCGACTGGTTCCGAGCGTCCCGACCGGCCGAGGGCGGCGATCATCTCGAACCCGTCGAAGCAGGGCATCGAGCAGCTCCGGCAGGCCGTCGCCGACGCCGAGGACCGCCAGGGCTTCGCGCCGAGCCTGTGGATCGACACGACGGTCGACGACCCCGGCAAGGGACAGGCCCGTGAGGCGATCGCCGAGGGCGTCGACCTGGTCGTCGCGGCCGGGGGCGACGGCACGGTCCGCTCGGTCGCGGCGGGACTGCGCGGTTCGGGCGTGCCGATGGGGATCGTGCCGCTGGGCACCGGCAACCTCTTCGCCAGGAACGTCGACATCCCCGTGAACAACCTCGGCGACGCCGTCGTGATCGCGTTCGCGGGGATCGACCGCGAGGTCGACGTGCTCGTGGCGGACATCCTGCGCGCCGACCGATCGCAGGAGACGCACGTGTCGCTCGTGATGGCGGGCATCGGCATCGACGCCACGATGATCGCGGCGACCAATCCCGACCTGAAGAAACGGGTCGGATGGCTCGCGTACGTCGACGCGGGCCTGCGCGCGCTGCCGAACTCGCAGCCGTTCCGGGCGCACTACCGGGTCGACACCGGCAGGCACCACCGGCCTCGCGCGTCGAGCATCCTGGTCGCCAACCTCGGATACCTGCCGGGCAACATCGAGTTGATCCCCGATGCCGAGGTCGACGACGGCAAGCTCGACGTCGTCGTGCTGCAACCGCGCAACCTGTTCGGGTGGCTGCTCGTCTGGCGCAAGGTCACGTGGGAGAACCGGGTGCTGCGGCGCTCGGCGCTCGGCCGCCAGTTCCTCGACCTGACGGGCGGCAACAAGCGCCGCGAGGTCGTGTACCACCGCGGTCGCCGGGTGCAGATCACGGTCGACGGCGAACCGCAGGAGTTCGAGATCGACGGCGACGAGTTCGGCTCAGTGCTCGCCGCGGACTTCCGCGCCGATCCGAAGGCGCTCATCGTCCGCGTCGCCGACTGAGCCGGTCGCGCCGGTTCGCGCATCGGCCCGGGCGGCGACGATGCGGGTGGCGACCGACCGCGCCCCGACGACCAGCAGGGCGAACCCGGATGCCGCCGCGAGGAGCGCGGAGGCCGGCGCCAGCACGAGGTAACCCAATGTCTGCGCGGCGAATCCGACTCGAATCTCCTCGGGCATCTCGTCCCCGCTCCAAGAGGCCTGGAAGCCCGAGATCAGGTCGACTGAAGCCTGCACGCCCGCGACTCCCGCGACGACGAGCGCGGCGAGCACGACGAGCGCGACTCGGCGGCTCACCGCCCGGCCTGCCGTCGCCGGCCGAACAGCGCCCACACCAGGAGCGCGGCGACGAGGCCGAGCACGCCCACCTGCACGGCGGCCGGTCCGAACGCCATGACGATCTGGCGCGCCGCCATGGCCTCCGTGTCCATCTGACCGTGCATCTCGTACGCCACGTTCCACGTGGCGATGAGCCCGACCGCGATGAACAGCACGCCGCCGCCGATCACGACCCACAGCCAGGCGGTCGGCGCCGTCCCGGCGACCGGCATCGGCGGCGCGTCGGCTTCCGCACCGCCGTGAGGCGCAGCCGACCACACGGCGGATACTGCCGAGACGGCGGTGCCGTCAGCCGGCATCGTCGGTGGCATCGCCGTTCCTGCGCTGATCGGCTCCACACCGAGGCCTCTGAACAGTTCGGTGAAGGCATCCCGATCGTCATGCCCTCCCACCGCAGGAGCCGCCACGCGGGGCCCAGCATCGGGCGGCACCGCCGCTCCGCGCACGGCTGCGACCGGCGTGGTCGCGACGACCTCTTCGGCGACACCCCCGACCGGCGGCTCGTACCCGCGCTGGAACCGCGCGTCGTACCTCGGATCGAATCGGTTCCCCGCCGTTCCCGCCACGTTGCTCCTCCGTCCGGTGGCGTCAGCCTAGCGATCCGGACGGCGGCGGCGGAGGGGCATCCGTCAGTCGTCGCCCGGCTCGCCGCTCAGGATGCCCCTGAGCCAGTCGCGCGCCTCGATGAAGATCTCGTCGTCGTACTTCGAGTGGTACTCGACCTCGCGCCGGTCGGCGCGCGGGTACGAGCCGAGGAAGATGACGTTCGGGCTGAACCGGCGGAGGCCGAGCAGCGCGTCGGCGACGCGTTCGTCCTCGACGTGGCCGTCGAGGTCGATCACGAACCGGTACCGGCCGAGCGCGTCGCCGATCGGGCGCGACTCGAGCAGCGACATGTTGACGCCGCGCGTCGAGAACTGCTCGAGCATGGCCAGCAGCGACCCGGGCTCGTCGTCGGGGAGCTCGACGATCAGGCTCGTCTTGTCGGCTCCCGTTCGGACCGGGATGACCCGCGACCGGCTGACGAGCACGAACCGCGTGACCGCGTTCGGGTTGTCGCCGATGCCCTCGGCGAGCAGTTCGACGTCGAGCTGCTCGACGATGCCGGGAGGTGCGACCGCGGCGTCGGCGTTGCTGTCGGCGTCGAACAGCGACGTCGCCGACTGCACGTTGCTCGAGGCGGGGATGTGGCCGTGGTCGGGCAGGTTGCGCTCGAGCCATCCGCGGGTCTGCGCGTACGCCACGGGGTGGGCGTTCACGGTGCGCACGTCGGCGAGGGTCGCGCCCGGCCGGCCGACGAGCACGAAGTTCACGGGCACGAGGTACTCGCCGACGATGCGCAGTCCCGGGACCGTCGCGAGCGCGTCCTGCGCGGCCGAGACGCCGCCCTCGATGGAGTTCTCGATGGCGATGATCGCCGCGATCGAGCGGCCGCTCGTGACGTCGGCGAGCGCCTCGCCCACGTTGTTGACCGATCGCCAGTGCCGGCCGACCGCCTCGGGCACCTGCTTGAGCGCCGCCTCCGTGAAGGTGCCGGCCGGTCCGAGGTAGGAGTACGTCTCGACCCCTTCGGTGTCGGGCGTCGGCGCGGCGGGCTCGGTCATGCAGGCCAGCCTAGCCAGCGCCCGCGCGGCACCCGACTAGCGTGACGCGCAGGGACGTCGCCGCGGGCGTCCGCCCCGGACGCTGGAGCGGCGAAGGGGTTGCGATGACGAGGAGGGCCGGGATGACGGTCACGACCCGGGTGCTGCCGACCGACGCCGAGCGGCTGGCCGCGCTCCGCAGGATGCAGCGCCTCGCGACCTCGCTGCTGCTGTTGGCCGCGGTCGTGTTCGGCGTCGCGTTCGCGCTCCAGGAGCAGGTGCCGGGGCTGGCGTACGTGCGCGCGGCCGCCGAGGGCGCGATGGTCGGCGCGATCGCCGACTGGTTCGCCGTGACCGCGCTGTTCCGCAGGCCGCTCGGCCTGCCGATCCCGCACACCGCGATCATCCCGACCCGGAAGGACGAGATCGGCGCCACGCTCGGCGCCTTCGTCGAGCACGAGTTCCTCTCCGACGAGGTCGTGCTCGGCAAGCTCCGCTCCGTCGGGATCGCCCGCCGCCTCGGCGGTTGGCTCGCGGATCCGGCGAACGCCGACCGCCTGACGGCGGAGGCATCCGTCGCCGCGCGCGGCATGCTCACCCTGCTCGGCGACGCCGACGTCGAGGACGTCATCGAGCGGCTCGCGCGGCGGCACCTGTTCGAGCCCGAGTGGGGTCCGGCCATCGGGCGGGTCGGCGAGCGGCTCGTCGCGGCCGACCAGCAGCGCGCGGCCGTCGACGCCGTCCTCGAGAAGGCCGACGCCTGGCTGGCGTCGCATCCGGAGGCCTTCGGGCGGATGGTGTCCGAGCGGCTCCCCCGCTGGGTGCCCGGCTTCGTCGATCGGCTCGTCGACGACCGCGCGCACCGGGAGGTGCTCGCGTTCGTGCGGGCGGTGCGCGCGGATCCGCGGCATCCGCTGCGGCAGGCGATCGACCGCTGGCTGGTCGAGTTCGCCGACTCGCTGCAGCACGACCCGGCGACCATCGCGAAGGTCGAGGCGATCAAGGCGGACCTCCTCGCGAGCCCGCGCGTACGCGAGTTCGCGGGCGAGGCGTGGGCGAGCATCAAGGACACGCTCGACCGCGCGCTCGCCGATCCGGACAGCGAGCTGCGTGTCGCGCTGCGCCAGGCGGTCATCGAGGTCGGCGCTCGGCTCGTCGCCGACGAGCGACTCGCCGGCAAGGTCGACGAATGGGTGACGGATGCCGCCGCCTACGTCGTGCGCACGTACCGGCACGAGATCGCGGGCGTCATCACCGAGACCGTCGAACGGTGGGACCCCCGCGAGACGACCGAGAAGCTCGAGCTGCAGGTCGGCCGCGACCTCCAGTTCATCCGCATCAACGGCACGGTCGTCGGCGCGCTCGCCGGGCTCGCGATCTTCTCGGTCGCGACGCTCGTGCACGGCGCGATCGGCTGAGGGCGGGGGCGTTCGGTCTCGATACGGTCGCTGCGCCCCCTACTCGACCACCGGGCCGCGGGTGCGCTGCGCTCCCTACTCGACCACCGGCCGGCGGCCGGCGCGACGGACGATCGCGAGTCCGAACACGGCCCAGGCGACCATCCACACGACGAGCGCGAGGCGACCCGCGACGAACCCGAGCATGAGCCCCGGCGTGACGACGAGGAACACCATCGCCCCGAGCACGAGCGTGATCCACCGCTGCCACCCGCCGAGCCCCGGATCGCGCGATCGCAGGATGCCGACGCCGAGCAGGACCAGCCCGATGCCGAGCGTGATGCTCGACAGGCCGTACAGGGTGTCGATGCCGGCCGTCGCATCCGAGGGCCACGGCGCGGCGGCCAGCGTGATCGCCCAGATCTCCGCGACGGTCAGCGCGAGCATGCCTGCGACGGCGATCCAGCCGCCGAGCCGGCCCGGTCGCTTCGCGGCCTCGGGCGAGAGCGTCACGGCGACGAGGCCGAACGCGAGCAGCACGTGGTTGAGCGCGAACACCGATTGGGCGAACGCGTGGCCGGTGGCGTCGAGCGGGTACGCGAACGTGCCCTCGACGGCGCCCGGAGCCGGCGGGATGAAGGCCAGCACGAGCCCGCCGATCGCGCCGACGAGCGCGGCGACGACGGTGAGCACGCCCGCGAGGCGGACGACCCGGACGGCCTGAAGTGATGGAGTGATCGTTGCCGTGGACATGGCGCGAACGTACGGGCGTCAGCGCGACGGGGCATCCGTGGAACCGCGGAGGCGCCACTGAACCGCACCCCCTGCCGAACGGGCCGCAGCCGAACGGGCCGGATGCCGGGCTCACGACCGATCGCGGTACCAGGCGGCGACCTGCACGCGGGAGCGCACCTCGAGCTTCTCGAGGACGTGCCGCATGTGCGTCTCGACCGTGCGCTCCGACAGGTAGAGGCGCGCCCCGATCTCGCGGTTGCTGAGCCCTTCGGCGACGAGCCCGGCGACCTCGAACTCGCGCGCCGAGAGACCGCCCCTGGTCGAGGATGCGGCATCCGCGTCGACGGCGTCGGCGAGCTCCGGCCACCCCAGCCGCCGGGCGATCGCGCGCGCCTCGGCGCGGTGCGCGCTCGCCGCGACCCCGAGTCGGGCGAGGGTCGCGTGCGCCAGTCCCTGGTACGGGACCGAGCCCATGCTGCGGGCCGAGCGAAGCGCGTCCTCGGCGTGGTCCCGGGCCGAGGACTCGTCGCCCAGTCCCTCGGCCAGGAGTGCCAGGTAGTGGCTGACCGGGCCGTTCGACGGCGTGAACGCGTTGCCGATGCCCTGCAGTTCGGCGTACGGCACGAGGTCCGCGTAGACGGTCGCGGCGAAGTCGAGGTCGCCCTGGGCGAGGCAGACCGGCACGGTGCCGCACATCGCCACGAGCCATTCGGGGACGTGCCGCGGGGCGTCGCGGATCCGATCCCGTACGATCGCCCACTCGAGGCCCGCTTCGTCGTGCCGCCCCGCCTGGGTCAGCAGCTGCGCCAGCCAGGCGTGGGCGAGGAACACCCCGCCCTCGATCGCACCGCGCACGAACGGGATCACCGCCTCGTCCGCCGCGTCGACGACCCCGGTGAACCTGGCGAGGTAGCCGTGGAAGACCATGCCGAAGAACCGGGCCTCCCCGACGCCGTCGGCCTCGGCCGATCCGGTCGCGGCGTCGACCCGGCGGCGCGCCTCCTCGAACGCGCCGTCGTGCAGCGCGAGGGCCGCGCGCACGAGCTCGAGCTGCCAGACCGCGTGCGGCGCGAGGCGATCCCCGAGCTCATCGACGAGGGCGCCGAACTCGTGCTCGAGGTCGAGCCTGCGGCCCTGCACCCAGAACGCGTCCATGCGCGACATCCGACCCCACGCGATCGCCTCGGCGTCGCCCGAGCCGACGCCCAACGCGACGGCGCGGTCGCCGATCTCGATCCAGTCGGAGCTTCGGAGCGGGTCGCCGAGCGCGAGCCGCAGCGCCTGGAGTGCGTCCAGGATCGCATCGGCGTCGCCGAGCCGCTCGGCCTCCGCCAGCGCGCGGGCGGCATCGCTCGGCCAGTCGCGCACCGACCAGCGGTCCGCGGTCGCAGCGACCTGCGCGGCGAGGCGGGCGCGCAGCACCTCGTCGCCGGCGGGCAGTCGGGCGAGCGCCTCCTTCGCGAGCGCATGCACCCTGGGCCGCGCCGGGTCCTCGTGTCGCGGCCGGCCGACGAGCGCGGCCCGCGCCATCGTCTCGACGTCGCCGGCTTCGCGGGCACGATCGGCGGCCTCGAGCGCGGTGCGCCACGACTCGCTGGGCGCGCCCCGCCAGGCGAGTCGTCGCGCGTGCTCGAGCGCAGACCCGCCTGCCTCGTTCCCCGGCGCCTCCGCAGCCGCCATGGACTCAGGATAGGGCGGCCGCTCCGTCCCTGTCGGACCGGGTCGCGCGGTGCCAGACTTGGAGCATGCATGAGCGCGCCGGAACCCCCGCGACCGAGTCCGACCTGATCGACGTGGAGGCGCTCGTCCGGGCCTACTACGAGCGCAAGCCCGACGCGTCCGTAGCCGAGCAGCGCGTCGCGTTCGGCACCTCGGGGCACCGCGGATCGTCGCTGAAGACGAGCTTCAACGAAGACCACATCCTCGCGATCACGCAGGCGATCTGCGAGTACCGGGCGTCGCAGGGCATCACCGGCCCGCTCTTCATCGGCTCCGACACGCACGCGCTCTCGGCCCCGGCGCAGACGACCGCCCTCGACGTGCTCGTCGCGAACGGCGTGCGCGTGCTCGTCGACGAGTACGACGACTACGTGCCGACGCCGGCGCTCAGCCACGCGATCCTCAGCTGGAACAACGACGCCGACCGCCGTGCCGAGGGCGAGGCCGACGGCATCGTCATCACGCCGTCGCACAATCCGCCGGCCGACGGCGGCTTCAAGTACAACCCGCCGCACGGCGGCCCTGCCGACTCCGACGCGACCGGGTGGATCGCGAACCGCGCCAACGAGCTCATCACCGGCGGCCTGAAGGACGTGAACCAGGCCGAGCCGAGCGCGGTCGAGACGTACGACTTCCGGGGCCGGTACGTCGACGACCTCGCGAACATCATCGACTTCGACGCGATCCGCGAGTCGGGCATCCGCATCGGGGCCGACCCGCTGGGCGGGGCATCCGTCTCGTACTGGGCGGCGATCCGCGATCGGTACGGCCTCGACCTGACCGTCGTCAACGAGCGCGTCGACCCGGCGTGGTCGTTCATGACGCTCGACTGGGACGGCAAGATCCGGATGGACCCGTCGAGCGCGAACGCGATGGCGTCGGTCGTCGCGAAGGCCGGCGACTACGACATCCTCACCGGCAACGACGCCGACGCCGACCGGCACGGCATCGTCACGCCCGACGGCGGCCTGATGAACCCGAACCACTACCTCGCGGTCGCGATCGAGTACCTGTTCGGTCACCGCGACGGCTGGCGGCAGGATGCCTCGATCGGCAAGACCCTCGTGTCGAGCTCGATGATCGACCGGGTCGCCGAGGGGCTCGGCCGGCACCTGTGGGAGGTGCCCGTCGGCTTCAAGTGGTTCGTGCCGGGGCTCGTCGACGGCTCGGTCGGCTTCGGCGGCGAGGAGAGCGCGGGCGCCTCGTTCCTGCGGTTCGACGGCACGGTGTGGACCACCGACAAGGACGGGATCCTGCTGTGCCTGCTGGCGTCGGAGATCCGTGCCGTGACGGGCCGGTCGCCGTCGGAGCTCTACGCCGACCTCGTCGCCCGCTACGGCGACCCGGCCTACGAGCGCACGGATGCCGCGGCCACGCCCGCCCAGAAGCAGGCGCTCGGCAAGCTCGACGGCGACGCGATCGCGGCGACCGAGCTCGCGGGCGAGCCGATCACGGCGAAGCTCTCGCACGCCCCCGGCAACGGCGCCGCCGTCGGCGGGGTCAAGGTCTCGAGCGAGCACGCCTGGTTCGCCGCGCGCCCGAGCGGGACGGAGGACGTCTACAAGATCTACGCCGAATCGTTCCTCGGGCCGGAGCACCTGGCGAAGGTGCAGGCGGAGGCGCAGCGCATCGTCGGTGAGGCGCTCGGCTGATCGGCGCTCGGCTCATCGGCACTGCGGCGCCGCGACATCCGATTTCAGGAGATCGGAAGCCGCTCAGGACGAAATCGCCGGATGTCTCCTGATCAGGCTTCGACTTCCTGAATCCGGTACCCGGCTTCAGCTCAGCGAGAAGTAGTGGACCGAGCCGCCGCCGGTGGCGAGGGCCTGGTCGACGTCCCAGTAGTCGGCATCCTTGGTGTGGCCGCCGACCCAGACCTTGGTGCCGTTCTCGGTGCGCTCGACGCGCGTGACGACGGCCGTGTGGTCGCGGTCGCCCGAGGAGTCCCAGTCGAACTGGGCGATGTCGCCGACCTTGACCTGCATGCGCTGCGAGTCCTCGAGCGGGGTGGCGAGGTCGGGCCGGGAGTTCAGCCAGTCGCGCATCGCGGTCGAGCTCGTCCACGTCGGCGACATCGCGCCGGTCGCGGCGTCGTAGTACCAGGCGCCGTCCATCGTCCAGCCGCGGGCGATGAGCGACTGGCTGGCGAAGTTCGCGCAGTCGTAGCCCGTGATGACGGGGTACTGACCCGAGTTGTAGCTCGACCAGTAGGCGAGCACATAGCCGACCTGCGCGTCGATGCCCGGGTCGCTCGTGTACGTCAGGGTGAGGGCGTCGGCGCTGGCCGCGGCCGCCGTGACCGGCGCGGCGGATGCCTCGGCGGCGGCGGCCTCGGGCGACGCGACCGAGGCGAGGACGCCGGCCGTCGAGGCGGTCGCTGCGGCTGCGGCGGATGGCTCCGTGAACGAGGCCGTCGGGAGCTCGACGTCGGCGGGGGCGCCGGCCGCGTCGCTGAACGTGACGGGCACGTCGCCGAGACCGGTGTCGACGGTCGCGGGGACCGCGAACGTGACGTGGTCGTCGGCGGCCGCGACGATCGAGGCGGCCGTACCCCCGACCGAGACCTGGGCGACCTGGTCGAGCCCGGTCCCGGCGACGGTGACCTGGGTTCCACCCGTGAACGGGGCCTGCGCGACGGAGAGGCCGCTCGTGATGACCGGCCCGGCGGCGGCTGCGGTGGCGTCGGCCTGCGCGATCGCGTCGCCCGAGTGCGCGCCGGGCGCGACGGCGATCGTGTCGGACACCGCGGCCTCGGCCACGACGGCATCGGCGGAGGCGGGGGCGTCCTCGGCGACGGCGAGGGCACCGAAGGCGCTCACGCCGACGATCGCCGTCGCCGAGGAGAGGGCGGCCCAACGGCGCGCCTCGCGGCGCGTCGTGGGGGTGGACCGCCGGTTCCCGACAGGCTCTGCACGGTGCTTGGGAGTCTTCGCCGCGTCCGCCGTCTCACGCTTCCCGCCCGGCTCGGGCACGGGCGGGCGGTAGGTGGAGCGGGCGCGGTGGGGGGTGAAGGATTCCTGCACGGTGAGGGGGGATGTTCCTGTCGGTCGTTTGGGGGACAGCGAAGAGTTCACCATGCAAAATTGTGAGGAACCCTCTCGGATGCTGAGAGGGCCGTGAGAGCGCGCTCATGAATCGCCGGGCGCGTCGGGGGGGGCCGTGCCGCGGTGCCGCCGCCCGAACCGCGCGTTCGGGACTTCGGCCGCCCGCCCAGCGGCTCGCGGCGGCCCGCCCAGCGATTCGCGGCGGAACGCCTAACGGCTCGCGGCGGAACGCCGCCTCGCGATCACCGGAACGCCGGCGAGCACCAGCGGCACGAGCACGAGTGCCGCGACGAGGTTGACGGTCGCGAATCCGCCCGCCACGAGCAGCAACCCCGACGACGCCGCGGCGATGGCGGCCGCGTAGTTCATCGCGGCATCCGAGGCGCCCTGCAACGGCACCCGCAGCTCGCGGTCGACCGAGGTCGTCAGCAGGGCGGACCCGCCGATCATCCCGGCCGACCACCCGAGCCCGAGCAGGCCGAGCGCGAGCGGCACGAGCAGCAGGTCGTCGGCGGGTGCCAGCGCGCCGATCGCGGTCGCGCTCAGCAGGATGAGCACGCCGACCCCGATCACCGGGATCGCCCCGAGCCGGTCGACGATCCAGCCGACGATCGGGCTCGCGCCGTACATGCCGAGGATGTGGATCGAGATGACCAGTCCGATCAGCGACAGCGACAGCCCGTGGCCGTGCATGTGCACCGGCGTCATCACCATGACGGCGACCATGACCGTGTGCGAGCACACGATCGCCGCGAGCGCGAGGCGGGAACGCGGCGACCGGATCGCGACCGAGAGCGCGCGCCAGGCGCCCACGGACGGGGCGGATGCGCCGGGCGCACGCTCGGGCGAACCGCCGATGTCCGACCCGGCGTCGGCCGGCGCGCCGGATTCCGTTCCGATGCCGGCACGTTCGCCCGAGGCCGGGACATCGGCTTCGAGGTCGCCCGGGCGGGGCATCCGGAGCAGCGTCGCGACCACGATCGTGGAGATCGCGAACGCGGCGCCCGACAGCAGGAACGGCCCGACGAGGGGCGGCAGTCCGAGCGCCCGCCCGAGGTCGTCGCCGAACTGCGACAGGTTCGGGCCCGCCACCGAACCGATCGTGGTCGCCCACAGCACGAGCGACATCGACCGCGCCTCGAACCCCGGATGCGCGACCTCGGTCGCGGCGAAGCGCGCCTGGAGGCCCGCCGCCGCGCCGGCCCCGAACGCGGCGAGGCCGACGAAGACCAGCGGCACGATCGTCGTGACCGCCGCGACGATGACGAGCACCGCGCCGAGCGCCGCGAGCGCGTAGCCGACGCCGAGCGCGACGTGGCGGCCGCGCGCGACGGCGAGCCTGGCCAGCGGCACCGCCACGAGCCCGGCGCCGAAGACCGAGGCGGTCTGGCTCAGGCCCGCGAGCACGGCCGTCCCGGTCAGTTCCTCGGCCAGCAGCGCCGCGACGGCGATGCCCGACGCCACGCCGACGCCGGCGAGCAACTGGTTGCCGATGAGGATGCCGAGGGCGAGCCCTCGGTGCGGCACTCGGCCTGCGGGCGGCATCGGCGCGGTCACTCGTAGTCGGGCGCCGCGGGCAGCCCGAAGAACTCCTCGAGCGTCGTGAAGCCGGTCTCGCGCATCTCGGTCGCGAGGTCGACGCCTACGTACCGGAAGTGCCACGGCTCGTAGGTGTACCCGGTGACGTCTCGCTTGTCGGCCGGGTACCGCAGGACGAAGCCGAACCGGTAGGCGTTGTCGCGCAGCCACATGCCCTCTGCGGTCTCGCCGAAGCACTCCTCGAGCGAGCAGTCGCCCGACTCGGCGCCGATGTCCATGACGAGCCCGG
The DNA here is from genome assembly GCF_004006235.1 of Agromyces sp. LHK192. Taxonomy (NCBI): domain Bacteria; kingdom Bacillati; phylum Actinomycetota; class Actinomycetes; order Micrococcales; family Microbacteriaceae; genus Agromyces; species Agromyces sp. LHK192. The sequence goes on along the minus strand of NZ_CP034753.1, from coordinate 322,786 downwards.
TCTGGTGCTCGCTGTAACCGGGCCGCGCCGTCGTCTCGTCGTCGCCGCCGTAGACCTCCTCCTGCGCGGAGTACGAGCGGAAGGCGCTGTTCGACGCGAGGTACAGGTCGGCTTCGTTCGCCGCAGCGTCGAACATCGCGACCACCGCGTCGGATGCCTCCTGCCGCATGAGCGGCTCCCAGGTGTGCGCGACGGGAACGTCGACCAGGTCGCCGGGCTCGAAGTCCTCGGGGTTGACCGGTCGCAGCTTGTTCACGACCACCCAGATGCTGTTCGGGTCGTCGAGGGAGAAGGCCTGGCGGTTGAAGGTGTCGACGACTGCGGGCGCCTGGGCCGCCGCCGGCTCCGGCCGAGGCGCCGGCGCCTGGGTCTCGGCGGCTGCGCCGCCGGCGGTGCCGCCGCCCGGACTGCCCGACACCATGCCGACGACGAGGGCGGCGACCGCGATCAGCACGCCGATCAGGGGAAGTGCGACCCTCAGGCGGCGGCGCGAGAGCTCGGCGGCCTCCTCGGCCTCGGCCTGCTCGGCGCGGGCCGCCGCGAGGCGGGCCCGCTCGCCGGAGGAGTCGTAGGGGGCGGCCGCGCCGTACGGGTCGTGGTCGTACGCGTCATACGGGTCGCGGTCGTACGCGTCGTACGGGCGCCGTCCGCCACTCGCGTCGATGGGCATCGCCAGAGTCTACCCGGGCGCGCACGAGGCATCCTGAGCGCCCGGCGCACCATCGACCGGAAATGGAATGAGAGCGCTCTCTTGACATTCGCCCCAGAGCCCCCTATCGTCATCCCGGAAGTCATGAGAGCGCTCTCACGCTGACGTGAGAGAGCGCTCTCACGACCCTTGCAGCAACCCTGAATCCCACACCCCACGCACACAAAGGAGTGACCGTGAAGCTCTCACGACGCACCCGCGCTGCGGCCGCCATCGCCGGTGCCGCATCGATCGCCCTGCTCGCCACCGCCTGCTCGTCGGGAGGCGACTCGGGCGAAGGCGAGACCACCACCCTCACCGTCACGACGTTCGGCACGTTCGGCTACGACGACCTCTACGAGGAGTACGAGGCCGCCAACCCGGGCATCGAGATCGAGGCGACCAACATCGACACCGGCGGCAACGCCCGGACCGACGCGTTCACCAAGATCGCCGCGGGCTCCGGCCTCAGCGACATCGTCGCCGTCGAGGAGGGCTGGCTCGGCGCGATCATGGAGGTCTCCGACCAGTTCGTCGACCTCACCGAGTACGGCATCGACGACCGCAAGTCCGACTGGGTCGACTGGAAGTACGAGCAGGCGACCGACGCCGACGGCCGCGTGATCGGCTACGGCACCGACATCGGACCGACCGGCCTCTGCTACAACGGGCCCGCATTCGAGGCCGCCGGCCTCCCGAGCGACCGCGAGTCGGTCGCCACGCTGCTCGAGGGCGACTGGGCGCACTACTTCGACATCGGCCGCCAGTACCAGGCCGCGACCGGCAAGGCCTGGTTCGACCACTCCGGCTTCGTCTGGAACTCGATGGTCAACCAGCTGCCCGAGGGCTATTACACGACCGACGGCGAGCTGAACGTCGAGGACAACGCCGACCTCAAGGCGAACTTCGAGCTGCTCGGCGCCGCGGTCGGCGACAACCTCTCGGCCGCGCAGGCCGCGTGGGACTGGAACGGCGGCAAGTCGTTCGTCGACGGCACGTTCGCCACGTTCGTGTGCCCCGGCTGGATGCTGGGCGTCGTGCAGGGCCAGACCGAGGCCGGCGGTGGCGACGCCTCCACCGGCTGGGACTTCGCCGACGTCTTCCCCGGCGGTGCCGGCAACTGGGGTGGCGCGTTCCTCTCCATCCCCGAGACCTCGCAGCACAAGGAAGAGGCCGCGAAGCTGGCCGACTGGCTGACCCAGCCCGAGCAGCAGGTGAAGCAGTCGAAGGCCGCAGGCAACTTCCCGAGCACCACGGCCGCGCAGGAGGAGCTCGCCTCGGCAGCCGAGCCGAACGAGTTCTTCAACGGCGCACCGACCGGCGCGATCCTGGCCACCCGCGCCGAGGGCGTCGTCGCCCAGTTCAAGGGACCGGACGACTCGGTGATCCAGGAGAACGTCTTCGGACCGGCACTCACGGGCCTCGACCGCGGTGAGCTCGACACGGCCGCCGCCTGGGCCGAGGCGATCGCCCTCCTCAACGAGCTCGTCGAGGAATGATCCCGGGGCGGGGTCGGGCGGCATCCGTCGCCCGGCCCCGCCGCCCTTCCCGCCCTGCGCGAATCCCAGACCCGCACGAACAGGACCACCATGACCGCCACCTTGCCGCCCACGACCGGCACTCCGTCGCCGGAACGTCCCGAGTCAGCCCGCACCGACACGAGACCGGGCTTCCGTCAGCGGCTGTCGCGGTTCGACCTGAAGGCGTCGCCGTACTTCTACATCTCCCCGTTCTTCCTCCTCTTCGCCCTCGTCGGCCTGTTCCCCCTCGCCTACACGCTCGTCGTGTCGATGCACGACTGGGACCTGCTGAAGGGGCAGGGCGAGTTCGTCGGGCTCGCGAACTTCGTCGAGATCCTCGGCGACTCGATGTTCTGGAACTCGATCTTCAACACGGTCAGCATCTTCCTGCTGTCCGCGATCCCGCAGCTGATCGTCGCGCTCGTCGTCGCGTACCTGCTCGACCAGGGCCTGCGCGCGCCGACGTTCTGGCGCATGGGCGTGCTGCTGCCGTTCGTCGTCACCCCGGTCGCCGTCGCGCTGATCTTCTCCAGCATCTTCAACGAGGCCGACGGCCTCGTGAACAACATCCTCAACGTGTTCGGCATCCCCGACCAGGAGTGGAAGCACGACACGTTCCTCAGCCACCTCGCGATCGCGACGATGGTGAACTTCCGCTGGACCGGCTACAACGCGCTCATCCTGCTCGCGGCGATGCAGGCCGTCCCCCGCGACCTGTACGAGTCGGCCGCGATCGACGGCGCCGGCAGCATCCGCCGGTTCTTCTCGATCACGATCCCGTCGATCCGCCCGACGCTCATCTTCGTGATCATCACCGCCACCATCGGCGGCCTCCAGATCTTCGCCGAGCCGCGGCTGTTCGACGTCTCGACGGCCGGTGGCATCGGCGGCAGCGACCGGCAGTTCCAGACCACCGTCCTGTTCATGTGGGAACTCGGCTTCTTCCGCCGCGACCTCGGCGAGGCATCCGCCGTCGCCTGGCTGCTGTTCCTGCTCATCGTCGGATTCGGCCTGATCAACTTCCTGATCTCCAGGCGCATCGCGACCGGGGACGGCCCGAAGCGACCGAACCGACGCACCCGACGCGCCCTCGCCCGAGGAGAGAACCGATGAGCACCGCCACCCCAGAGCCGATCCCCGCCGTGCGCGTCGACGTCGTCGAGCCCGAGACCGCCGCGCACCCCGACGTCGTCGGCCGGGGCGATCGCGATCGTGCCGGCCGCGGTCGCCGCGGCGGCCGCTCCGGCGGACTCGCCGGCATCGGCAGCCGACCCGGATTCCTCACCTACGGCCTGCTCGCCGCGTTCCTCATCGGCAGCGCCTACCCGCTCTGGTGGTCGTTCGTCGTCGGCTCGAGCACCAACGCCACGCGCGGCGAGACGCTGCCGCTGATCCCCGGCGGCAACTTCCTCGCCAACGCGCAGAAGGTGTTCGACGCGATCCCGTTCTGGCTCGCGCTCGGCAACTCCATCATCGTGTCGTCGATCATCACCATCTCGGTGGTCACGTTCTCGACGCTCGCCGGATACGCGTTCGCGAAGCTCCGCTTCAAGGGACGTGACGGGCTCATGGTCTTCGTGGTCGCGACGATGGCGATCCCCACGCAGCTGGGCATCATCCCGCTGTTCATGGTCATGCGGGAGCTCGGCTGGACCGGCACGCTCGGGGCCGTCATCGTGCCCACGCTCGTCACCGCGTTCGGCGTGTTCTTCATGCGCCAGTACCTCGTCGACGTCATCCCCGACGAGCTGATCGAGGCCGCCCGCGTCGACGGCGCGAACCAGTTCCGCACGTTCCTCACCGTCGGCCTGCCCGCCGCACGCCCGGCCATGGCGATCCTCGGCCTCTTCACGTTCATGACGGCGTGGACCGACTACCTGTGGCCGCTCATCGTGCTGAGCCCCACCAACCCGACCCTGCAGACGGCGCTCAGCCAGCTCCAGTCGGGCTACTACATCGACTACTCGATCGTGCTCACGGGCGCGGTCATGGCGACGATCCCCCTGCTCGTGCTCTTCGTGATCGCGGGCAAGCAACTCATCTCCGGAATCATGGCAGGAGCGGTCAAGGGCTGATGGCAGCGACGAACTTCCCCAAGGGCTTCATCTGGGGTTCCGCCACGGCGGCCGCGCAGATCGAGGGAGCCGCCCACGAGGGCGGCAAGGAGGACTCCATCTGGGACGCGTACGCGCGCGTTCCCGGGGCGGTCGCGTTCGGCGACACCCCCGAGCAGGCGGTCGACCACTACCACCGGATGCCCGAGGACGTGGCGCTCATGCGCGACCTGGGCCTCGACTCCTACCGGTTCTCGACGAGCTGGGCGCGCGTCGTCCCCGGCGGCCGCAGCGTCAACCGGGAAGGCCTCGACTTCTACTCGCGCCTCGTCGACGAACTGCTCGAGCAGGGCGTGCTGCCCTGGCTGACGCTCTACCACTGGGACCTGCCGCAGGCACTGCAGGAGCAGGGCGGCTGGGCGAACCGCGACACGTCGTACCGGTTCCTCGAGTACGCCGAGGCCGTGTACGGCGCACTCGGCGACCGCGTCGCGCACTGGACGACGTTCAACGAGCCGCTGTGCTCGTCGCTCATCGGATACGTCGGGGGCGAGCACGCTCCCGGCCTCACCGACCCCTTCGCCGGCCTCGCCGCGGTGCACCACCAGCACCTCGCGCACGGGCTCGCGGTGCAGCGCCTGCGCGAACTCGCCGGCGGAGCCGGCCGGGAGATCAGCCTCGGCATCACGCTCAACCTCACGAACGCGGTGCCGAACGACCCGACCGACCCGGTCGACCTCGAGGCCGCGCGCCGCATCGACGCCCTCTGGAACCGGATGTACCTCGAGCCGATGCTGCTCGGCGCATACCCCGAGGACCTGCTCCGGGACGTCGCGGAGTTCGGCCTGGCCGACCGCATCGAGGTGGGCGACCTCGACCTGATCTCGCAGCCCATCGACTTCCTCGGCGTGAACCACTACCACGACGACAACGTCTCGGGGCATCCGCTCCCGGCCGATGCGACTCCCGGGCTGCGTCCCACCGACAAGCCGGGCCGCTCGCCGTTCCCGGGCAGCGAGTACGTCACCATGCCGAGCCGCGGCCTGCCGCGCACCGCCATGGACTGGGAGGTCAACCCTGACGGGCTCGAGACGCTGCTCGTGCGCCTCGGCCGCACGTACCCGAACCTGCCCCCGCTCTACATCACCGAGAACGGCGCCGCGTACGACGACGTGGTGAGCGAGGACGGCCGGGTGCACGACGTCGAGCGGACGCAGTACATCCTCGACCACATCGACGCGGTGGGCCGCGCGATCGAGGCCGGTGCCGACGTGCGCGGCTACTTCGTGTGGTCGCTGCTCGACAACTTCGAGTGGGCCTGGGGGTACGCCAAGCGCTTCGGCATCGTGCGGGTCGACTACGACACGCTCGTGCGCACGCCGAAGGACAGCGCGATCGCGTTCGCGCAGCTCATCGCCGACCACAAGGCGGTGTACGGGGCCTCCGCGGGAACGGGCGCGCTCGCGGTCGCCGCGTCGGCGTCGGTCGACGGCGCCCCGGTCGCGGCGACTATCGTGGAATGATCCGGAGTGGGAGGGGGCGACGATGACTGGGATCTCCGGGGGCGGCGCCCCCACGCTCGAGATGGTCGCCGCCCACGCGGGCGTCTCGCGGGCGACGGTGTCGCGCGTGGTCAACGGGTCGACGAAGGTGAGCCCCGACGTCGTCGAGGCCGTGCAACGGTCGATCGAGGAGCTCAACTACGTCCCGAACCGGGCGGCCCGCTCGCTCGCGAGCCGGCGGACGCAGGCGATCGCGCTGATCGTCCCCGAGTCGTCGGCGCGCGTCTTCGACGACCCGTTCTTCGCCGCGATCGTGCAGGGCGTCGCGATGGCGCTCTCGCCGACCGAGTACACGCTCACGATGATGCTCGAGTCCGAGGCCGACCCCGACAAGACCCGGCGCTACCTGCTCGGCGGCAACGTCGACGGCGCCCTCGTCGTGTCGCACCACACCGGCGACCACTCGTACGCGCACCTCAGCCGCTCGCTGCCGCTCGTCTTCGGCGGCCGCCCGCTCGACGGCGAGTCGACGGAGTACACCGTCGACGTCGACAACGAGCACGGCGCGCTCCTCGGGTCGCAGCACCTCGTCGCCCGCGGGCGAACCCGCCCGGCCACGATCGCCGGCCCGCAGGACATGCCGCCGGGCGTCGACCGGCTGCGCGGGTTCCGCCGGGCGGTGACGGATGCCGGGCTCGACGCCGACCTCGTCGAGTACGGCGACTTCACCCCGGCGTCCGGCGCCGAGGCGATGCGCCGACTGCTCGCGCGCGAGCCCGGGATCGACGGCGTGTTCGTCGCGAACGACCAGATGGCGATGGGGGCAATCGCCGTGCTCGCCGAGTCCGGCCGGACCGTGCCCGGTGACGTGTCCGTCGTCGGATTCGACGACGACCGGTACGCCGCGACCGCGAGGCCGGCGCTCACGACCGTCCGCCAGCCGTCGCACGAGATGGGCGCCGAGATGGCGCGCAAGCTGGTGCGCCTGATCGAGGGCCAGGACATCGAGCAGGCGACGGTGCTCCCCACCGAGCTCGTGGTGCGCGCCTCGAGCTGAGCGCCTCGAGCTGGGCGCGCTCGCCCGCCCGCGCCTCGCCCCCCGCGCACCCATTCGAACCACCATGTGGCGGTGGAACCGAACCGTTCCGTGGTTCGGACGCAACTCGGTGGTTCGAACGGTGACGGGAAGGGTGCAGGAGGGCGCCGCTCAGGCGAAGTGCGGCACGACCTCCGCGGCGAGCAGTTCGAGCACGTCGAGGTCGTCGAAGTCGAGCACCTGCAGGTACACGGTCTCGGCGCCGAGCTCGGCGAGTCCGCCGATCCGGTCGACGACCTCCTGCGGCGTGCCGCCGATGCCCGAACGCCGGAGGCCGTCGGCGTCGCGGCCGATGCGCTCCGCCCGAGCCCGGTACTCGGCGTCCGTCGCGCCCAGCGTCGTCGTGAGCGCGGTCGAGTACCGCATCGAGGATGCCTCGCGCCCCGCTTCCCCGACCGCTTCGCGCACCCGTGCGAATCCGGCGGCGATGTCCTCGTCGGAGCGGAACGCGATGTTGTATTCGCTCGCGAACCGCGCGGCGATCGCCGGCGTGCGCTTCGGTCCCCCGCCGCCGACGATCAGCGGCACCGGGCGTTGCACGGGCTTCGGCAGGGCCGGGGCATCCGTCAGCGTGTAGATCGCGCCCGAGTGCGAGAACGTCTCGCCGACCGGGGTCGACCACAGGCCGGTGATCACCTCGAGCTGCTCCTCGAGGATTCCGAAGCGCCGCTCGGGGAACGCGAACCCGTACGCCGCGTGCTCGGCCTCGAACCATCCGGTGCCGAGGCCGAAGTCGACGCGGCCGCCGCTCATCTCGTCGACCTGGGCGACCTGGATCGCGAGCAGCGACGGATGCCGGAACGTCGCGCTGGTGACGAGCGTGCCGAGCCGGATCGTCGACGTCTCGCGCGCGATCGCGCCGAGCGTGACCCACGAGTCGGTCGGGCCGGGGCCCGGGTCGACGTCCATCGCGAGGAAGTGGTCGCTGCGGAACCACGCGTCGAAGCCGAGGCGCTCGGCGGCCTGCGCCATGCGGACCTGCTGGCCGTAGGTGGCGCCCTGCTGGGGCTCGGTGAAGATGCGGAACTTCATGCGGTCTCCTCGTGGGTGGTCGCGGCTGTCGCCGCTGGTTCGAACGCGAGGCCCGGCCGGCGGGCGAACCGCCGTCGCATCACCTCGATCGCCTCGGGGTTCTCGTCGACGAGCACGAAGCGTCGGCCGAGTTCGGCCGCGGCCGCCCCGGTGGTGCCCGACCCCGCGAAGAAGTCGAGCACCCAGTCGCCCTCGCGCGTCGACGCCTGCACGATGCGCCGCAGGATGCCCGCGGGTTTCTGGGTGGGGTATCCGGTCTTCTCGCGTCCGGTCGGCGAGACGATCGTGTGCCACCAGACGTCGGTCGGCAGCTTGCCGCGCTCGGCCTTCTCCGCGGTCACCAGGCCCGGCGCCATGTACGGCTCCCGGTCGACGGCGGTCGAGTCGAACCAGTACCGGTCGGGGTCCTTCACGTAGACGAGGATCGTGTCGTGCTTCGTCGGCCAGCGCCGCCTCGCCTTGGCGCCGTAGTCGTACGCCCAGATCAGCTCGTTCAGGAAGCACTCGCGCCCGAACAGCGCGTCGAGCAGCACCTTCGCGTAGTGCGCCTCGCGGTAGTCGAGGTGCAGGTACAGCGTGCCGTCGTCGGCGAGCAGCCGCCACGCGTGCAGCAGCCGCGGTTCGAGGAACGCCCAGTAGTCGTCGAACCGGTCGTCGTAGCGCAGCAGGTCGCCGCGGATGCGTTCGTACCGCTTGCCGGCGAAACCGGTGATCAGGCCGGATGCCTCGGGCGCGGCATCCGTCGCGGCACCCGTCGCTTCCCCGGGCTCGACGCGCACGTGCCGGGTGGACCGACGCGCCTGCATCCGACCGGTGTTGAACGGCGGGTCGAGGTAGACGAGCGTGAACGCGCCGTCGGGCAGGCCGGGCAGCACATCGAGGTTCTCCGCATGGATGATGCGGTCAGGTCCGTCGAGCGCCACGCGCTCCAGTCTGCCACCGTGGCGGCGCGGTTCAGCGTTCGACGTCGATGCGGATGCTGCCGCGGAAGCGCTCGGGGTCGTCGTCCGCCGCGTCCGCCGCGGCGAATGCGATGCCCTTGTCGCCGTCGGGCGTCGGGGCGGGCGTCGGGAGGCGGGCCTGGCGATCCTGCTCGACCTGCGCCTCGTACTTGCGCGGCGCGAAGACCTCGTCGCCGATCATCATCACGCCGCCCGCGGTGCCGCCGCGCTTCGTCTTGTCGGAGAGGTCGATCCAGCCGGCCCGCTGCGCGAGCCAGCCGAGGAGCACGATCGCGGCAGCGATCAGCACCCAGATCCACCAGTCCATCAGGCGATTCTAACCGGCGGTCGGGGCGCGGACCTCCGAAGTGCCACCGAGCTGTGGATGGCGCGGGATGCGCAGCGGCGGGCGCGGTCGCGTGTGGGATGCGCGCTCACGGCACGCGCTGGAGCCACTCCTCGGTCGAGAACTTCGACTCGACGAGCGCCTCGGCCTCGGCGAGTTCGTCGGCGGTCACCGCGCCCGGGGTCGCCCCGTACAGCGAGGTGAACGTCTGCTTCAGGCTCTCGATGATCGCGGCCCGGCTGAGGCCGGTCTGCGACCGCAGCGGATCGACGCGCTTCGCGGCCGACGCGATGCCCTTGTCGCTGATCTTCTCGCGGCCGATGCGCAGCACCTCGAGCATCTTCTCGTTGTCGAGGTCGTACGCCATGGTGACGTGGTGCAGCACCCCGCCGGAGCCGAGTCGCTTCTGCGCGGCCCCGCCGATCTTGCCGAGCGGGCTCGCGATGTCGTTGAGCGGCTGGTAGGTCGCCTCGATGCCGAGGGCCCGCAGACCCTGGAGCACCCAGTCGTCGAGGAACGCGTACGAGTCGGCGAAGCTCATGCCCTGCACGAGCTCGGCCGGCACGTACAGCGAGTAGGTGACGACGTTGCCGCGCTCCATCATCATCGCGCCGCCGCCCGAGATGCGGCGCACGACGTCGAAGCCGTGCTTCGCGGCACCCTCGGGGTCGACCTCGTTGCGCACCGACTGGAACGATCCGATGACGACGGCCGATTCGTCCCACTCCCAGATGCGGAGCGTGGGCTTGCGGCGCCCCTCCCCCACGCGCGCCGCGAGCACCTCGTCGAGTGCGAGGTGCAGGCGCGGCGGCACGGCGGCGTCGTGCACGATCTCCCACTCGTAGTCCGTCCACGTCCGCGCGTCGGTGAGCGCCCGGCGCACCGCGACGGCGACGGCCTCGGCCGAGAAGCCGAGCATGACCGCGTCGGGTCGCAGCTCGCGCGTGATCGCCGCGGCGATCTGCTTCGCGTCGGAGCCGGCCGCGAGTCCGTCGAGGGCGCGGTCGATGTCGCCGAGCGCCTCGTCGGGCTCGAGGAAGAAGTCACCCGCGACGCGCGGGTCGCGGATCACCTCATCGACGACGTCGAAGTCGACGACCACGAGCTTGCCGCCGGGGACCTTGTACTCGCCGTGCTTTCGAGCCATACGGGAAAGCCTACGTCCGCCCTAGGCTGGGCGGGTGACGACCTTCTTCCTGGCCCGGCATGGCGAGACGGTGTGGCACGCCGACCACCGCTACGCCGGCAACTCGGATGTCGGGCTGACGCGGCACGGCCTCGGCCAGGCGGCCGCGCTCGGCGCCTGGGCGGTCGACGCGAGCCTCGACGCCATCGTCGCCTCGCCGCTGAGCCGCGCGCAGCGCTCGGCCGCGCCCGCGGTCGAGACGACGGGGCTGCCGCTGCGCACCGACGACCGCCTCGTCGAGATCGACTTCGGGGTCGCGGAGGGGCTGACCCCCGACGAGATCGCCGACCGGTTCCCCGAGGAGTGGCGCGTGTTCTGCCGCGCGCCCGCATCGAACCCCCTGCCGGGCGGCGAGTCCGGGCGGGCAGGCATCGCCAGGGCGCTGCCGGCGCTCGACGACCTGGTGGCGGAATTCCCCGACGGCCGCGTGCTGATCGTCGGTCACGCGACCCTGATCCGCCTGTTGTTCTGCGAGCTGGCGGGCATGGACCCCGACGGGTACCGCGACCTGCTGCCGGTGCTCGGCAACTGCAGCGTGACCACGATCGTCTACCCGTGGACGACGGAGTCGGGCGCGGCGCATCCGAACCACCCGCGCATGCGGCTGCTGGGGTTCGACGTGCCGCCCGACCGCGCCGGGGTGTAGCGCGACGGCCCGGTCGTTCGCGCCGGGCCGCCCGCCCGCTCACTCGCTCGTGCAGGGCCTCCCGTTGAGGGTGAACTGCCACGGCTCGACCCGCGACTGGGCGTCCTTGCCGATGAACGCGAACGCGGTCTTGCCTCCCGCCCGGATCTTCGACGTCAGCTTGCCGCTCGTGACCGTGACCGCGTCGGCGGCCTGCGACCCGGAGGCGCCGATCGCCTTCACGAGCCGCTCGCGGCCGGCCCAGTGCCACGCGAGGGTCCACCCGGCGATCGGCTCGGCACCGAGGTTGGTGATGACGAGGTCGCCGACGAACGCACCTCGCCACGGCTTGGTCGCTTCGTACCTGACGTGGCAGGTCGGCGACGCGATCGCCGGCGAGGCGAGCGCGATGAGCTCGCGGGCCTGCTCGGGGAACCATTCGCCCGCGGCGGGATCCTCGATGCCGCGGATCGGGTCGAGCGGACCGCCGGTGCCGCGGTAGCACTTGCCGTCGCTCTCGCCGGGCACCTTGATCCACAGGTAGGCGTCGAGGTACGGGTCTCCCGTCGCAGTGGTCGGCAGCTCGCCGGCCCCGCGGTCCGGCGGATTGCACCAGGCCTCGATGTCGCCCTCCCAGTCGGGCGGCGTCCACGCGCCCTGCCCGTTTCGGCTGGTGTCGGCGACGAAGTGCGCCTGCGCCTCGGCATCACGAGCGAGACCGGCACCGGCGAGGTCGGCGTCGTACTTCTGGTCCGTGAGCGTCCAGGTCGAGAAGTCCGACGACGTCGCCGGGTAGTACTGGCTGGCGCACCACGACGCCTCCCACCACGGAACCTGGGTCTCGAGCCAGAGGCAGTCGCTGATCCAGTGCCCGTACTTCTGCAGCCTCGGGGTGTCGATGTAGTTGGAGGCGTTGAGGAAGAACCCGTCGGCCCGGTCGACGCCGCCCTTGAGCAGCCGGTCGCTGATGTCGCCGACACCGAGCCAGCCGGGGTGGGTGCCGTCGAGGTAGACGGCGGTGTTCGGCAGCGCGGTGAGCGCGTCGACGGCGTAGTTCAGCTGGGCGAACCGGTCGGCTGCGGCGGTCGCCGGGTCGAGTTCTGCCGGCTGACACCACTCGGCGTTGCCGTTGATGTCGGTGTACCAGGGGATGATTCCGAGCCCGTCGGGTTCGAGGATGATCGCCGCCTCGGTGTCGCCGATGCCTTCGGCGACGCCGTCGATCCAGGCCTGGTAGGCGGCGGTGTCGAGCGCACCGCCGGCGGAGTACTGCGCGCAGTCGCGGAACGGCAGGTTGTAGACGACGAACACGGGCACGGCGCCTGCTGCGGTCGCGTGCGATGCGGTGGATGCCGCGGCGTCGCGCACCTCGTCGGGTGTGCCCTTCGTGAGCCAGGTCGACGACGGCAGGCTGCCGAGGAGTTGGGCGTCGGCGCGGGCCTGACCGCCCAGCGAGGCGGCGGCCTCGAGCGTGGTCGAGTGCGGGTCGACGAAGAGCACGGCGTCGTCGCCGAGCACATCGCCGTCGGCCGCAGCGGCAGCGGCCGGGAGCGCGACGAGCGCGAGGGCGGCCAGTGCCGTCGAGGCGGCGATGCCCGCGACGCGGGCGAGGGGATGTCTGATCATCTGCGTTGCTCCAAGGGTCGTCGTCGACCGTGGCCGACATCATCGTGGACCGGTTCGTGGTGCAGGGCAAAGAACGCGTGAGAGCGCTCTCACGAAGTTCCGCCTCCGACACTGGCACAACCTCGGAACCGCGTCAACGATCACTCGACGAGCGGCTGCCGCCGCGCGCGCCTCAGTCGACGGCGAACCGCGCGTCCAGCCATCCGATCAGGTCGCTGCGCACCTGCTCGCGGTTGACCTCGTTGAACACCTCGTGCCGCGCGCCCTCGTAGACGATGCACTCGACGTCGACGAGCCCGGACCGGCGCACGTACGCCTCGGCGAGCCGCCTCGCGCTCTCCTCGCCCCCGAGGGTGTCCTCGTCACCGACCATGATGAGCAGCGGCAGTTCGGCCGGCAGCCCACGGGCCGGGCGGCCGAGGAGCCGGGCGGCGTCGACCAGCCCGAACAGCTTCTGCAGCCGCACCTCGGTCGTGTACGGGTCGGCCATGAACTCGGCCGGCACGTCGGGGTCGCGGCTGAGCCACTCCACCGGCGTCGGGCCCAGGTGGGCATGCCGCTTGTTCAGGTCGCCGCCGTTCATCCACCGGAGCGTGCGGTACGCCGTGCCGGTGAGCACGACGCCGTCGTACCGCTCGGCCGAGCGGTTCACGATGATCTGCGCCATGAGCGACCCCCACGAATGCCCGAGCAGCACCAGCGGCACCTCGGCGCCCTCGACCTCGCGGACCACGTCGGTGAACTGCTCGACCCCGGCGATCGCGGCTCGGAGCCCGCCGGGGCCGAGGCGTCCGATCCGGGTCAGGTCGCCGCCGTGCTGCTCGAACCCGGTCTGCCCGTGGCCGCGATGGTCGTCGGCCCACACCGAGTACCCCGCCTCGTTGAGCGCCGTGACCAGCGGGCCGTATCGGCCGATGTGTTCGCCGACGCCGTGCGCGAGCTGGATCACCGCGTTCGGCTCGGGCACCCGCCACGACTCGTAGTGGATGCGGACGCCGTGGCCGTCGGTGAAGGTGGGCATGCGGCCATCATGGCAGGTGACCACCGCCGCGGATCGCCCCACTCGAAGCGGGGCCCGCGCGTCGCGCGGGCCCCACCCCTCCCCCCGGATGCCGACGTCGTCGAACGACGCCGGCCGACCGGCTCACTCGCAGGTGAACCGAGCGTCGCCCCAGATGCCGTGGGCGCCGTTGATGCTTCCCGGCGCCTCGACGATGAGGTCGACGTACTGCGACCCCGTCAGGTCCACGTCCACGACATCCGGTGCGAACCCGGGCGTGAACGTCCGCGACTGGAAACGGTTCACGCCGTCGACGTCGACCTTGAAGATGACGTTGCCGACGAACCCCTTCTCGAGGCCGACCTCCGCTGTGAACGCCTGGCACTCACCGCCCGTGTAGTACGTCACCTTCGAGGCCGCGTGCACGCCGAGACCCTTCTCGTAGGTGGGCGACTCGCCCGTCTCGGGGTCCACGTGGTCGATGGCGAGCGGCACGTCGGGCGAGTCCGCCGCGTCCTTGTTCGCGACGTCCTTGCCGATCACGCCCCAGCCGGTGGTCGCGGCGACCCACGGCAGGTCCGACGCCCACGCCGACGCCGACGGACCCGGCTGCGTCGGCTGCGTGACGACCTTCCAGTCGAAGATCCGCAACCGGCTCTCGGTGGGCAGGGTGACCGACGCGACCTCCTTGCCCGGCGTCAGCCGGACGAGGTTCGAGTACACCTGGTACGGGTACGTCGGGTACTCGTACACGTCGGGATTGGTGGCGCTGTTCCGGCCGAGCGACCGGATCGCGACGGACGCCCCGCCGAGTCCGGACGCCTGCGGCAACCAGTTCGGGAAGAACACCGTCTGCTTCGATACCGTGCCGTCGGTGTACGCGATGGTCAGCTCGGGGTTCACCCCGCCGCCGGAGGCGGCGGAGGCGAGGATCGCGAGGTGCGTCCCGCTGCCCTCGACCGAGATCGTCTGGCCTGCCGGTGAGACCGAGTTCGGCTCGCCGGCCGGCTCGGGCCAGCGGTACTCGATCGCGGCCTCACCGCTGCCGACCGTCACCGCGCCGCCCGGGACGACCCCGGCCCGCTCGAGGGCCTCGGCCGAGAACGTCGCCCCGCCGCCGTCGAAGTCGCCCGCCGACGCCGTCGAGAGGTCGGTGATCGACACCGCGTTGTAGGCGCCGGCGATCGAGCCGTAGGCGACGTACAGCTGGTTCGCCCCGCTCACCGTCACGACCTGGCGCGACGCCGACGTGTACTCGGCGCCGACCCGCACGGTCTGCGCACCGGCGGCCGCCTGATCGGTGAGCTCGTAGACGAACTCGCCGGTGACGCTGCCTCCCGCGTCGACGCGGTCGTGGCGGTCTCCCGTCGCCGAGACGAGCGTCCAACCGTCGGGCGCCGTCGGCGTCAGCGCGACATCCGTCTTCGCCTTCCTGCCCGTGTTCGCGAAGGTGGCCGAGACGGTGGTCCGGTCACCCTGGAAGACGCGACCGTCGAGTGCGACCGAGACGGATGCCGCAGCCGCGTCCGCGTCCTGCCCGCCGACGCCGCTGGTGTCGGTGAGCGTGATGCGGGTCCGCTCGGCCGACGGCACGTCGGCGGTCTGCACGATCACCACCCCGCCCGCGCGGTCGGCGTCGTAGGTCCACCCGACCCGGCGGTCGAGCACCGACTCGTCGGAGACCTCGACGAGCTTCGTCGATCCGATCTTCACGTCCTTCGGCTTCGAACCGGTGTGGACGACGAGGCGGTAGTCGCGGGCGTCGGCCTTGCCGTCGTAGTCGCCGTCTCGGGCGCCGAGCTCGACCTTGACCGTGCCCTTCTTGCCCGCCTTGGGTGCGTCGACCTCGAACGCCTGCCGGCTCGAGGCTCCGTCCTGATGGGCCCGCGTGACCTCGTCGTCCTCGTACAGCGTGAACTCCGAGTCGCCCTGCGGGTAGACCTCGAGCGTGACCGTCGAGTCCTCGGGCACGAGCGAGGCGTTGCGGGCGACCGGTCCCTGCGGGATCACGGCGCCGGCCCGAACGAAGATCGGCAGCGTCTCGAGGGGCGCCGGGTACCCGTTGAGCACCGTGCCGCCCTCGTGGAGGGCGCCGGTCCAGTAGTCGACCCACTGCGTGCCGGCCGGCAGGTAGATGCCGTTTCGCACGTCGGTGTCGCTGAACACCGGGGCGACCAGGTAGTCCTCGCCGAGGAGGAACTCGTTGCCCGCCTCGACGCTGTAGGCGCCGGGGTCGTCGGGGTATTCGAGCGCCAGCGATCGCATCATCGGCAGGCCCGTGCGGTGCGACTGCTCGGCCAGCGTGTAGAGGTAGGGCATCAGCCGCTGACGCAGCTGGAGGTACGACCGGTTGATCTCGGTCGCCTCCTCGCCGTAGAGCCACGGCCGCTTGTCGACGGGTGCCCAGCCGCTCATCGAGTACAGCGCCGGAGCGAATGCCTTCCACTGGAGGTCGCGCACGTAGCTCTCGGCCGATCCGCCGAAGATGCCGTCGACGTCGCCCGTGGTGAACGCGAGGCCCGAGTTGCCGGCGCCGGCCAGGGCCGAGACCTGCCAGCGGACGGCGTCGAGGTTGCCCGAGTGATCTCCCGTCCACTGCATGCCGCAGCGCTGGGAGCCGGCCCACCCCTCGACCATCAGCGAGGTTCCGCGGGCGTCGGAGTACTGCTCGATGCCGCCGTGCGCGGCCTCGCAGCCGGTGAGGGCCTGCCGGTAGCCGGAGCCGACCCACGCGACGTCGAGCTTGCGCAGGCGCACGCCGGCCTCGCCGACCTCGTACTC
Source organism: Agromyces sp. LHK192 (assembly GCF_004006235.1). Lineage (NCBI taxonomy): Bacteria > Bacillati > Actinomycetota > Actinomycetes > Micrococcales > Microbacteriaceae > Agromyces > Agromyces sp. LHK192. Next base: position 306,389 of record NZ_CP034753.1, on the reverse strand, counting down.
CTGGTTCGTCAGCGAGCGCTGGGTCCAGAGGCCGACCTCGAGACCCGTCTCCGCGCCGATCGCGTCGACCGTCTCGGGCAGCTCCACGTACTCGCATCCGTAGCCGTCGTTGACGAGCATCCAGCCGGCGGGCATGTCGTGCTCGACGAACTGCTTCGCGATGTTGAGGGCCTGCGGGGTGCGCTGCTTCGTGTTCTCGGGGTCGCCGTAGCCCGACGAGCTGTAGTCCGGGTTCGACCGGTTGTAGCAGTCGGCGTCGCCGTACTCGAGCGCGTAGATCGGCGGCATGAGCGGGCGGCCGGTGAGCTGCGTGTACGACTCGAGCGCCTGGCCGTAGTCGCCGACGAATTAGTACGCGTCGAACCGGCGCTCCTCGTGCGTCGTGGTGCCGGCGGCGAAGTCGTAGCTGCCGCGTGCGAAGGTGTTCCGCAGCACCCCGTAGCCCTGCGACGACATGTAGTACGGAACGGCGTTCGGGTAGCCGTCGTCATCCCAGTCGAAGTTGCGGGCGATGTTGATGGTGGCGCCGGTGTGCACCGACCGGCCGTTCTGCATGCCGCCGCCGAGGAACTGCTCGCCCGCGCCGACCCGGAGGTGCTGGGTCGCGGAGCCGGCGCCGAAGGTGAGCGGCGACGACTCCTCGAGGATCGGCGTGCCGTTCTTCAGGTGCGCCGAGATCCGGCCGGTCGCCCGGTCGACGTCGACGGTCACCTGCTTGCTGGTGATGCGGATGGTGGTGCCCTGCGTGACCTTCACGCCACCGCCGTCGAAGGTGTCGGCGCCGACGACGATGTTCGCCGTGCGGGCCGGGTCGCCCTGCGGCGTGTTCGCCGGGTCGGTGAACGATCCGGTGGGGTCGGCCTCGAGCCGGAACGTGCCGGATTCGAGGAAGGTCACCCGGAATGCGCCGCGTTCGGCGGTGAGGGTGACCGCCGCGCCGTGGCGTTCGACGCCGGTGACGGCGCCGAGGGTCTCACCGGCCGGGTCGACCGGCACCTCGGGGGTGACGGGCTTCGGGGTGATCGGCGTGGTGGCGGCCGCGGGCGATGCCGTGGCCGATGGTGCCGCCGTCGCGGGCGCGGCGACGAGGCCGACCCCGGTGACGGCGAGGAGCACGGATGCCGCGACCGCCGCCGTGCGGAGGTTCGCGGACCGTCTGGACGGGTACTGCTGCACGAGCGCGTCCTCTCTCGAAGTTTGATCGACAGTGATTGAAACTCTGGAAAGCAATCACATAGGATCATTGAGCGAGCACAGCCGTCAAGTATTCAGCGGGAATCGGTGATCGGAACCGCGAGAGGGCCGCGGAGTGGATGATCGCTGCGCGCAGGCGCGCCCGTGTACCCTTCGGCAGAGTCACCCCTGCTGCGGGGCACCGTTCACGAGACGCGCGTGATCTCCACCGACACGAACAGCTCGGATGCCCCGGGCCCCGCGTACACGCCCCGAAGCGGGGAGACGTCCGTGTAGTCGCGGCCGCGGCCGACCGTCACGTGCAGCTCGCCGACCTCGGTGAGGTTGGTCGGGTCGTAGGCGCGCCACTCCCCCGCGAACCACTCGACCCAGGCATGCGACTCGCCGGTCACCGTCTGCCCGATCGCCGCCCCGGCATCGGGGTGCAGGTAGCCCGACACGTAGCGGGCGGGAATCCCGGCCGAGCGCAGCGCGCCGAGCGCGACGTGCGCGATGTCCTGGCAGACGCCCTTGCGGTCGCCCCAGGCATCCGACGCGGTCGAACCGACGCCCGTGACGCCGGGCACGTACTGCATCGCGGCCCCCACCTCGCGGCAGATCTCGAGCGCGGTCTCGCCGACCGGCGCGCCCTCGTCGGCGACGCGTCGGGCGAGTTCGGCGAGATCGTCCGGCGGGGTCGTCGACGCGGTCTGCGTCAGGGCCTCGACGAGCGCGACCGACGAGCCGACGGCGCCGGCGAGCTCGTCCCAGCCCAGGTCGGAGCGCGGCACGGGCGCCGGCCGCACCTCGACGAGGCTCGTCGCCGTGACCGACAGTTCGGTGTGCGGCGTCAGCACCTCGAACGTCGAGACCCGAGTGCCCCAGTAGTCCAGGTACGTGTGCTGCGTGGCCGCGGGCCGGATGTCGAGGCCCGCCTGGAGCACGAACTGCTCGCCGGCCGAGTGCGGCAGCATGCGCGCCTCGTTGTACGACGCCGTCGCCGGCGCGTCGTAGCTGAAGCCCGTGCGGTGCACGATGCGGATGCGGCTCATGTGACCTCCCCGATCCAGACCGGCATCGCGATCGCCGGGAAGTAGCGCTGCCGGATCGCCTCGCTCGCGGCCGACATGCCCTCCTGCACGCGTTCCATGTTGCCGTCGAGGTCGACGAGCAGTTCCGGCACGGGAAGGTACTCGAGCTCGGAGCGGATGCGGCCGAGCTGCCGTTGCGCCTGGTCGGTGATGCCGACGCGGCCGGCGGTCGGATCGATCTCGCGCAGCGACTGCTCGGCGCGGATGATGCTCGAGATGATCGACCTCGGGAACAACCGGTCGACGAGCAGGAACTCCGCCGCGGACTCGGTCGAGGGCACGCCTCGGTAGCTGCGAAGGTACGCCTCGTAGCCGCCGCAGCTGCGCAGCAACGTGGTCCAGCTCGGGCCGCTCGCCTCGGTGAGCGAGCGGGTCGCGAGCAGTCGCGCGGTCATGTCGGCCCGCTCGATCGCACGGCCGAGCGAGAAGAAGTGCCAGGCCTCGTCGCGGCTCGACGCGGAGTCGACGACGCCCGTGGCGAGCGCCGACCGGTCGCGCACCCACCGGAAGAACTCGTGGGTCTTGTCGCTCGCCACCCGCCGGGGCATCCGCGCGTTCGTCTCGTTGAGCGCCTCCCACAGCTCGGTCGACACGATCTCGCGAGCGCGACGCGCGTTCTCGCGGGCCGAGGCGACGGAGTGCGCGATGGATGCCGCGTGCGTGCGGTCGACCGCGAGGAGCGCGATCACGTCGCCTCGGCGCATCGGCACGTCGTCGTTGGGGATGCTGCCCATGACCGACAGCAGCGACCGGCAGGCCGAGTCCTCGTCGATCCACGGGTCCTCGAGCAGGAGTTGCAGGTGCACGTCGAGGATGCGCGCGGTGCCGTCGGCCCGCTCGATGTACCGGCCGATCCAGAACAGCGACTCGGCGATGCGGCTCAGCATGGCGTGCCTCCCGTCCGCCCCGGTGGTCGAGGAGGTCGCGACGAAGGAGCGGCCGTATCGAGACCCGTCTGCTGTTGCTGCTGCTGCTGCTGGCGGACGGGAGCGTCCCAGTCCTGCGGCGATGCCTCGACGGCGTGGCGGACGGATGCCTCGGCCGGGGCATCCGTCGCCCCCGAGGCCGGCGCACCGGGCCGCGACGGCGACGGCGCCGTCGCCTGAGCGGCGACGACCGACCCGGGCGCCGGGCGCTGCTCCGCGATGGGACCGGTCGCGAAGCCGTCGCCCAGCACCCAGGTGTCCTTGGACCCGCCGCCCTGCGACGAGTTCACGACGAGCTGCCCCTCGGGCAGCGCGACCCGCGTGAGGCCGCCCGGCAGCACCCACACGTCGTTCCCGTCGTTCACGGCGAACGGCCGGAGGTCGGCGTGCCGGGGGCGCATGCCCTCCTCGACGAGTGTCGGGATCGTCGACAGCTGCACGACGGGCTGGGCGATCCAGCCGCGCGGATCGGCCTTCAGGCGCGATCGCAGCTCGTCGAGTTCGGCACGGGATGCCGCGGGCCCGACGACGAGCCCCTTGCCGCCCGAGCCGTCGACGGGCTTGACGACGAGCTCGTCGAGCCGGTCGAGCACCTCGGCGAGCGCGCCCGGCTCCTCGAGCCGCCAGGTGTGCACGTTCGGGAGGATCGGCTCCTCGCCCAGGTAGTAGCGGATCAGGTCGGGCACGTACGTGTAGACGAGCTTGTCGTCGGCGACGCCATTGCCGACGGCGTTCGCGATCGTGACGTGGCCGAGCCGCGCCGCGAGCATCAGGCCCGGCGCGCCGAGCACCGAGTCGGGCCGGAACTGCTGGGGGTCGAGGAACTCGTCGTCGACCCGCCGGTAGATCACGTCGACGCGGGTGGGGCCGGCGGTCGTGCGCATCCACACGCGCCCGCCGGAGCAGAAGAGGTCGCGGCCCTCGACGAGTTCGACGCCCATGAGGCGGGCGAGCAGCGTGTGCTCGTAGTACGCCGAGTTGTAGACGCCGGGCGTGAGCACCACGATCGTCGGGTCGTCGATACCCTCGGGTGCGCTCGCGCGCAGCGCCGCAAGCAGGCGGTTCGGGTAGTCGCCGACGGGCCGCACCCGCATGCTCGTGAACAGCTCCGGCAGGGTCTGCGCCATGACACGGCGGTTCGAGATGACGTAGCTGACGCCGCTCGGCACGCGCACGTTGTCTTCGAGCACGCGCCATTCGCCCTGCTCGTCGCGGATCAGGTCGATGCCCGAGACCTGGATGCGTACGCCGTTCGCGCTGACGATGCCGGCGGCCTGCCGGTGGAAGTGCGTCGACGAACTGACGAGCGCGGCCGGGATCACCCCGTCGCGCACCGCGTGCTGCGGCCCGTAGACGTCGGCGAGGAACCGCTCGAGCGCCCGCACCCGTTGCGCGACGCCCGATTCGACCCTCGCCCAGTCGGATGCCGCGATGACCCGCGGCACCGCGTCGAGCGGGAACGGCCGCTCCTCGCCCGCGAAGTCGAACGTGACGCCCTGCGCGAGGTACGAGCTCGCGAGCGCCTCGGTGCGCCCGCGGATCTCCTCCTGCGACATGCCCGCGAGCACCGGGAAGAGCTCGCGGTACGTGTCGCGGACCTCGCTGAGTCCGTCGGGGAACATCTCGTCCCATGGGGGCGGCGCAGCCCCGCGGCGCGAACCCGCGGTCGTCGCGTAGTCGTCGAAGAGCGTGCCCATGCCCCGAAGAGTCGCACCCGGGGGTTTCGCGGCTGTTTCCGGCTCGGGTCGAGTTCGTGGCCGGCGAACGCGGCTCGGGGCATCCGCGCCGGGCATCCGCGCCGGGCATCCGAATCGTTAGCCAGACTAATTTGGTATGCTAACGAAATGCCCGAAACGCTCGCCTCCGCCCCGATCGCCGCCGACACGGCGGCGGTCGGCTCGACGCCCCGGCGCCCGGCGACCCGCCGCACGTCGACCGCGGAGCAGAGCACCGAGCTGCGGCTCGCGGTCATGCGCCTCGCGCGTCGGCTGCGGCAGGAACGTGCAGAGGCCGAGCTCAGCGCCGCGCAGTTCTCCGCACTGATGTGGACGGCGGCAGAGGGACCGCTCACGCTCGGGCGCCTGGCCGAACTCGAGCGGGTCACTCCCCCGTCGATGAACCGCACCGTGAACTGCCTCGTCGACGGCGGCTGGATCGCTCGCGAAGCGTCGCCCGACGACGGCCGCAAGGTGCTGCTCCGGGTCACCGAACCCGGCGACGCGATCGTCCGCGAGACCCGCCGCCGCCGCGAGGCGTGGCTCGCGAAGCGGTTCGCCGCACTCACGGCCGACGAGCGGGAGACCCTCGTCGCGGCCACGGCGATCCTCGCGAGGCTCACCGGGTGAAGGCCGTCTTCCGCTCCCTCCGCCACGTCGACTACCGGATCTGGTTCATCGGCGCCCTCGTGTCGAACATCGGCACGTGGATGCAGTCGACCGCGCAGAACTGGGTGGTGCTGACCGAGCTCACCGACAACGACGCCCTCGCGGTCGGCGTGACCATGGCCCTGCAGTTCGGCCCGCAGCTCCTGCTGGTGCCGGTCACCGGGCTCATCGCCGACCGGTTCGACCGGCGGAAGATCCTGCTCGCCACCCAGACCGCGATGATGCTGCTCGGCATCGCGCTCGGCCTGCTGCTCCTCCTCGGCCACGCCGAGCTCTGGCACCTCTACGTCTTCGCGGGCCTGCTCGGCATCGTGAACGCGGTCGACACGCCCGCACGGCAGACGTTCGTCTCCGACCTCGTCGCCGGCTCCGACATGTCGAACGCCGTCGCCCTGAACTCGGCGTCGTTCAACGCCGCCCGCCTCATCGGCCCGGCGTTCGCCGGGTTCGCGATCGTCGCGGTCGGTTCGGGCTGGGTGTTCCTCGTCAACGCGGTCACGTTCCTCGCGGTGATCGCCGCGCTGCTCCTCCTGCTCCGGCGGCCCATGCGCCGCACCCCGCGGGCGAAGCCGCAACGCGGCGCCTTCGTCGCCGGATTCCGCTACGTCGGCACCCGCCCCGACCTCATCGTCGTGTTCGTCATGGTGTTCCTCATCGGGGCGTTCTGCATGAACTTCCCGATCTTCTCGTCGACGATGGCGGTCGAGTTCGGCCGCGGCGCCGGCGAGTACGGCGTGCTGAACTCGATCCTCGCGATCGGATCGCTCACGGGCGCGCTGCTGGCCGCCCGGCGCGAACGCGCCCGGATCCGGGTGCTGATCATCGCCGCCGGAGGCCTCGCCGCGAGCCTGCTCATCTCGACGGTCATGCCCGTGTACTGGGCGTTCGCGGCCTCCACGATCCTGATCGGCCTCGCCACGGTGACGCTGCTCACGACGGCGAACGGGTACGTGCAGACCACGACCGACCCGCTGCTGCGCGGCCGGGTCATGGCGATCTACATGGCGATCATGATGGGCGGCACGCCCGTCGGCGCGCCGATCGTCGGCGCGATCGCGAACGACTGGGGACCGCGCTGGGCACTCGGCATGGCCGCCGTCGCGGCAGGCGTCGCCGCGCTCATCGGCGTCGGCTGGCTCGTGGTCGCACGCGGCATGCGCGTGGTGCGGCATCCGAACCGGCGCTGGACGCCGGCCATCCGGTTCGCGGACGCCCCGACCGCGGCGATCGCGGTGCCGCAGACGGTGCCGGTGCCGGTCGCCGAGGCATCCGAACCCGTCGTCGACACGCTCGTCGCGCAGGCGGTGGATGCGGCGCACGAGGCATCGGAGGCCGAGCACGCGGCCGCCGGTTCACGATCGGCGCGGGTCGGCTAGACCGGCCCGTGCGCCGAGCGGATGCCTCAGCCGACCGCGGCCGTCGACGCACGCACGACGAGCTCGGGCTGGAACACGACGCGCTCGCGCGAAGCGCCGGCGCCGGCATCGGGCCCGGCCGCACCGGCCGCTGCGCCCTCCGCCTCGCGGAGCAGCAGCTCCACCGCGGTGTGGCCGATCAGCGCGGCGGGCTGCCGGATCGAGGTGAGCGGCACCACCGCGGCCGAGGCGAAGTCGATGTCGTCGTACCCGACGAGGGCGATGTCGTCGGGCACGCGCACGTCGCCCTGCATCACGAGTGCCTGCAGCACGCCCATGGCCAGCAGGTCGTTGGCGGCGAACACCGCGTCGGGCCGGTCTTCGGGCGGGAGGTCGCGGATGCGCTCGCCCGCGGCGCGCCCTTCGAGCACCGTGAGCGCGCCGGTCGGGACGACCTCGATCGTGGCGCCGTCGACGCGCTCGACCGCGCGGCGCGCGCCCGCGAGACGGTCGGCGACCTGGCGGATGCCGCTCGGGCCGCCGACGAACGCGATGCGGCGGCGCCCCGTCTCGAGCAGGTGACCGGCCGCCAGCTCGCCCCCGACCACGTCGTCGACCGACACCGACGAGAAGCCGAGGTCGGGCGCCTCGCGATCGACCAGCACGACGGGCGTGCCGCGCGACCGCAGCCGCTCGAGCCGTCGCAGGTCGTCGCCCAACGGCGACACCAGCACCCCGTGCACGCGCTGCTCCTCGAACAGGTCGAGGTAGGCGGCCTCCCGCTCGGGGTCGTCGTCGCCGTTGCCGAGCAGGATCGTGAGTCCCTCGGTCGCAGCGCGCTCCTCGGCGCCGCGCGCCACGTCGGTGAAGAACGGGTTGCGCACGTCGAGCACCACGAGGCCGATCGACCGGCTGCGGCCGGCCCGCAACTGGCGGGCGGCGTCGTTGCGGACGAACCCGAGCTCGTCGATCGCAGCCTGCACGCGCGCGACGGTCGCCGGCGCGACCTTGTCGGGGCGGTTCAGCACGTTCGAGACGGTTCCGACCGACACGTTCGCGAGGGCCGCGACGTCGCGCACGCTCACCGACATGCCGCCCCCTTCCGTGGTCTTGCTCGATCGTACTGAGTCGGCCGGGTTCCTCAGGCGATCTCGGCGGCGTCGTCGAGATCGCCGCCGCCGACGGCCGGCGTGCTCCATTCCACGCGGGCGGGCCCGGGAACCTCGCGCGCGCCCCGGACGAGGACCGACCCGGCGGGGATCTCCACTCGCACGTCGGTCGCGGTCGCCGAGACGACGAGGTCTCCGCCTGCGGTCGGCACCACCGCCCCCGCCCAATCGAGCCCGCCGAGCGCGGGTGCGACCTCGAATCGCGACCAGCCGTCGGCGACGGGGCGGATGCCGAGGATCGCGGCCGGCAGCAGCGCGGCCGGCCCGGAGGCCCAACCGTGGCAGCGGCTGCGGCCGAAGGGTCGCCCGTACATCTCGAGGACGTCGCCGTCGGCCTTCGCCTCCTCCCAGAACGTGCCGGGCCCGGCGTCGACCATCGGACCCCAGATGTCGCGGACGCCGGCGACCGCGGCCTCCGGGAGGCCGGCCTCCGTCAGCGCGAGCAACCGGAACGCGGTCATGAACGGCGTGCCGCCGGGGTCATCGCGCAGCGCGTCCACCACGCCGGCGGGCACCGGCGCCTCCTCGTGGATGCCGCACAGCACCGCGAGGAAGTTCGCATACCGCGCGGGCCGCTCCGATCGCCGGGCGTCGAGGTAGTCGGCCCAGCGATCGTGGTCGGCCAGCCACGCGCGTCGTCGGAGCGACGCGGCGAGCGTATCGGCGACGGCGGCCCACCGCTCGGCGCCCGCGTGCCCGACCTCGCGCAGGACCCGCTCCGCGCTGCGGAGCGCCCACAGCCACAGCATCTGCAGCGCGACGGAATCGCGTCCGTGCTCGAGGCGGAGGCCCCAGTCGAGGAAGACCGACCCCGGGCCGGCATCGGGGAAGCCGCCGCGTTGCGAGGTCGGCCTGAAGACGCCGTCGAGGCCCGCGTGGGTCGCGAGGTCGGCGACGAACCGATCGAGGCGGTCGGCCTCGCCGGCGGCGAACGCGGCGTCGCCGAACCATCGCAGCCGCAGCCCGGCGTTGACGACCCACCACAGCGAGTAGTCCGCGATGCCGTTGACGTACCCGTGCTCGGGTCGGCCGAGCGCGACCAACCCGTCGGCGACGGTGCCGCCGTCGCCGAGCGCGTAGGCATTCGCGAGCGTGCTCAGCGCCTGGTCGCCGGCCCACGGCATCCGGTCGCGCTTGATGCCGTCGATCATGAGCCCCTGCGAGCAGAGGCGCAGCGTGTACTGCGCCGTCGCCCAGATGCGCGTGAGGCGGTCGTCGGAACAGGCGAACGCACCCGGGCTCGGAACCGTCGCGATCGAGGCCTCGATACGCACCGCCGCCGGGAGCGGGTCGACGCCGCGGATCGACAGGTACCGGAAGCCCAGCGGATGCCTCGTGGTCCACGTGCCGTCCGCGCGACGGACGACCTCGTGGCGCGTCTCGTGGTGGTCGGGCCCGGCGAGCGCCTCCTCGACGCTCTCGCCGGTCGAGACGACCGGGGGCGACCCGCTCTCGATCACGGGTCGTCCGAGCACGGGTGCGCCGAGGTCGTACAGGCCGTCGGCGCCCGGGCGCACCCGGAGCTCGACCGTGCCGACCGCGTGCTCGTGGGGCGGCGAGCCGCCGCCGGAGCGCAGCCGGATCTCCTCGAGCGGCGCTCCGTCGCAGCCGGCCAGCCAGCGCGTGAGCGGGGCATCCGACGGGACGGAGACGGCCGGCACCCCGCCGTCGGCGCCCGCGACCACGTGGATCCGGATCGCGGCGCCGGGGGCCGGGAGGCGCAGCCGGTACGACGTCGGGTCCGCCGTCGGTTCGGTCGACGGTTCGAGCGTGACGGGATCGCCGCCGACGGTCAGGCCCTCGAGCCTGCCGGAGATGCGCAGCTCGACCGACCCCGAAGCCGACGCCGCAGCGGTGAAGACCGTGGAGCCGGCGACCCGCCCGTGATTGCGCGGATAGTGCACGTGCCGGTTCGCGGCGAACCCCTCGTCGACCAGCCGGTTCAGGAGCGCGAGCTCGTATTGCCCCGGCCCGTAGGCCCAGGCGCGGCCCGTCGGCGGCGCCTGGACGTCGGCATCCTCGAACGGCTGCGGCGAGCGCGCACGCACCCACCGCCGCAGTTCCGCGGCCGACCGCGGGGGTTCCTGCATCGCGGTCAGCCCTTCACCGCACCGGAGGTCATGCCGGCCACGATCTGACGCTGGAAGAAGACGTACATGATCAGCGGCGGGATGGTGATGATCAGCACGTTCGCGAAGAGCAGGTTGTCGGCACGGACGGACTGCGCGATGTAGTTGAACGTCGTCAGCTGCACCGTCGCGTTCTCGTCGCCCGGCAGGAAGTACAGCGCATAGGTGAAGTCGTTGAAGACCGCGACGGCCTGCACGACGATCACCGTCACGATGACCGAGCGAAGCAGCGGGAAGATCACGCGGAAGAACAGCTTGATCGGCCCGGCGCCGTCGATGGTCGCCGCCTCGTCGAGTTCGCGCGGGATCGTCGCCACGAACGCTCGGAACAGCAGGATGCAGAACGAGAGTCCGAACGCCACGTGCACGGCGATGAGTCCCGGCAGCGTCTTGAACAGCTCGATGCCCTGGAGCACCCAGATCGTCGGCACGACGGCGGGCGGGATGATCAGACCCGCGAGCACGAACGCGTTGACCAACGGGTTCCACCTGGACCTGCGCCGCTGCAGCACGTAGCCGACCATCGCCCCGAGGATCACCATGATCGCCACGGCGACGACGGTCAGCACGACGCTGTTGACGAAGGCGCGCACGAGGAGGAAGTCGCGGTTCGTCAGCACCGTCACGATGTTGTCGAAGAGCACCCACTCGGTCGGCCAGCTGAACTCGAGGGCGGCGGCCTCCGCCTGGGTCTTCCCGGCGGTGAACACGATGAACGCGAAGGGAACCAGGAACACGACGATCGCGATCAGGATCGCCACGGTGCCGGCGCCCCATCTCCAGGCGACGTTCTTCATCGGTCGTCCTCCTTCCGGTTGAGCCACCACGAGAGCGGGAAGATGATCGCCGCCACGACGACGAACAGCACGACGTTGCCGGCCGTCGACAGGCCGAAGAAGCCAGCCTGGTACTGCTTGTAGACCACCGACGCGAGCACGTCGCTCGAGAAGCCGGGGCCGCCCCCCGTCATGGTCCAGATGAGGTCGAACCGACGCAGGCCGCCGATGAGCGAGAGGAGCACGACGGTGACGGTCGCCGGGCGCAGCAGCGGGAGGGTCACGTGGCGGAACGTGTTCCAGGCGCTCGCCCCGTCGACCTTGGACGCCTCGAAGTACTCCTGCGGGATCGCGACCATGCCGGCGATGTAGATGAGCGTGGCGAGGCCGACACCGGACCACACGTCGACCATCGCTACGGAGAACAGCGCGAGGGACGGATCCGTGAGCCAGCCCGGGCCCTCGATGCCGACGGCGGCGAGGACGCCGTTCACGGGTCCGTCGAACGGGTCGAGCAGCACCTCGAAGAGGATGCCGACCCCGATCACGGAAACCAGGACGGGGAAGAACACGACCGAGCGGAGGAATCCGCGGCCGATGATCTGGGAGCTGAGGAAGACGCCGAGCACCAACCCCAGCACGACCTTCGTGCCTGAGGTGAGGAACGCGTAGATGAACGTGTTGACGAAGCCCTGGACCAACTGGGGCTCCTGGAAGAACCGGACGAAATTGTCGATGCCGATGAACTCGACGTCGAAGAGCGTCCAGCGTGTGAGCGAGAAGTAGAACGACGCCACGGTCGGGATCAGGAACAGCACGACGTAGAAGGCGCCGGCGGGGATGAAGAACCACGTCGGGTACGGGCTCTTCATGGGGCGGCGCTTGCGCTTCGCCTCGGTGGGCCGACCGGGCGACCCGGGTGGCGAACTGGTGCGGCCTGGTGCCGTGGCGGTGGTCATGCGGTTCTCCCCGTTGAGCGGCGGGGCGGGGTCGTGCGGACCCCCACCCCGCCGGATTGCCGATGGTGCGGAGGGCGGATTACCAGCCCTCGAGCCCGAGTTGCTGGGCCTGCTTCACCACATCCTCGTCGTACTGGGCTGCGCCTTCAGCGGCGGTCGTGATGCCCGAGCCGACGGCGACGGTGATCTGCTCGAGGGCCGGTCCCTTGATGGGCGAGAGGAATTCGAGCGCGAGGTTCGTCTTGCCCTCGTCGAAGTACGGCTGCATGTCCGAGATCATGGCGGGCACGTCGTCGGGGAGGTCGCAGCCCTCGATCACGAACGGTCCCTGCGGCGCGTTGCTCTCCGCCTGGATCTCGCAGCTCTCGGGTGTGGCGAGGAACGCCGCGAACTGCTTCGCGGCCTCGAGCTTGTCGCCCTCGACCGAGTTCGGGATGTAGACGCCGTTCGGCATCCAGACGGTGAGTCCGTTGGTCGCGGCATCCGGTCCCGGGAGCGGGAAGGTGCCGACCACGTCGGCCGCCTCGGGGTTCGTCGTCATGAGCTGCTGGGCGGCGAACGTCAGGATCGGGTACTGCGCGCCCTCGCCGGTCGCGACCATCGTCACGCCGTCGGCGTAGGTGGCCGAGGCGAAGTCCTCGTTCATGAGCGACTTGTCGAAGACCTCCTGGAGGTGCTCGAAGCCGGCGAACGCGGGCTCCTCCGAGTAACTGACCTCGTTGTTCGTGTACTGCTCGGCCCAGTCGGGGCTCGCGGCCGTGACGTTGTTGAAGTCGCCGAGGACGAACAGCTGCGACGTCCACGTGTCGTCGTAGGTCTGCACGATCGGAGCGGCCGCGCCTGCCGCCTTGATCGCCTCGCTGTTGGCGATGAAGTCGTCCCAGGTGGTCGGGATCTCGAGGCCGAGCTCGGCGTAGACATCCTTGTTGTAGATGACGGCGCCGGCCATCGACTGCCCCATCGGGACACCGTACAGACCGGAGTCGGTGGAGACGGCTCGCACGAAGTTGTCGTTCAACGACGCGACCCACTCCTCGTCGGAGAGGTCGACGAGCGTCTCGTCGGGGTTGAGCGCCTGCATGAGCGACCCCGAGTTGTACGAGAAGAGGTCGTTCATCTCGCCGGTCGCGAGGCGGGTCTTGATCAGGTTGTCGCCGTCGGCGCCCTGAGGACGGGTCTCGACCTCGACGGTGATGTCGGGGTTCTCGGACATGAAGGCGTCGGCGAGCGCCTGGGCGGTGGCGACCGTCGCCTCGCCGTTGTCGACGAGGTAGCTGAGGGAGACCGAGCCGTCCTCGGACTCCGATCCGCCGGCGGTGCAGCCGGCGAGGGCCAGGGAGAGCGCGAGGCCTCCTGCGCCGACGGCGAGGATCGACCGTCGCTGGGTACGGGTGACCATGGTTCTTTACCTCCTTGTAAAGCCTGCGTGTGATCGCGCCGAATGACGCTCGGTGCTTGGCGATCCTCACGCTACGAGCGGTCCAGTCGTTTTGTCAACCGATCTACACAAATTGTGTGAAACGATCTACGATGCAACCGTAGATCGATCTATCGAACAGCGACCTGCGAGTATCGTGACACCGAGCACGGGCTGGCGATCGCCCGGGTGCACCCGACGAAGGGAGTCGACGTGGAGCGGATGCGTGCTGCCACCATCGAGGACGTCGCCCGCATGGCCGGCGTCTCACGGGCGGCCGTCTCGAAGGTCATCCGCGACGCGTACGGCGTCAGCCCCGCGATGCGGGAGCGGGTGAACGCCGCGATCGATGCCCTCGACTACCGCCCGCGCGTGGCCGCACGCGCGATGCGCGGCGCGAGCTTCACCCTGGGCATCGAGCTGCCGCACATCGGCAACCCGTTCTTCACGAAGGTCGTCGCCGGCGCAACCGCCGCGCTGCAGGACTCGCAGTACCAGCTCATCATCGCGCCCGCCGAGATCGGGCGGGGCGAGGAGGGTGTGCGCGCACTCGGCGCCCTCGCCGACCGCCAGGTCGACGGGATCGTGGCGATCTCGCCGCTCGTCGAGCCCGCCTGGCTCGAGCGCCTCGCGACCCGGGTGCCGGTCGTCATGCTGGGCCGGCACGACCGCTCCGAGCACTACGACACGGTCACGGGCGACGACGCCGAGGGCACGCGCCTCGTCATGGACCACCTCCTCGGCCTCGGCCATCGGCGCATCGTCCACCTCACCCGCAGCGAGGAGGTCACCGCGCCCGGGTCGGGGACCCCGCACGCCATCCGCCTCGAGGGGTACGAGCGCGCGATGCACGAGGCCGGGATCGCCGACCGCATCCGCGTGGTGCGCACCGGCGCGACCGAGGAGACCGCGCGGCTCGACACCCTCGCACTGCTGGACGACGACATCCCCACCGCGATCTTCGCCGGCAACGACGAACTCGCGCTCGGAGCCCAGCGCGCCGTCGCCGAGCACGCACTCGCGGCCGGTGCCGTGTCGGTCGCCGGATACGACGACGTCGAGATCGCGAGCCATCCGGCCATCTCGCTGACCAGCGTCGACCAGGCCGGCGTCGCGATGGGCGAGCGGGCGATCCACCTCCTGCTCGAGCGCATCGTCGGCCGCACCGAGGCCGTGCACCACATCGTCGAGCCGGTGCTCCGTCCGCGCGCGTCCACCCGGGCCGTGACCGGATCCGCACCGGATGCCGCTCCGGGCCGATCCGGCTGACCACCCGGGGCCCATGCCCCGCCGAACCGCACAACCGCCAGACCCTCCCGGGTCTCGACAGGAAGGACGACGATGTCCGTCACCCTCCCGGAACCCACGACCGCCGACCGCGACGCCCGAGTCATCGACCTGCGCTCGCAGTACCCCGAGGGGTTGATCGGGGTCCCGCGCGCCGGGGTCCGACTCACTTGGCGGGCCGACGCCGGTTCACCGCAGGTGGGCTATCAGCTCCGGTGGTCCGGCGACGCCGTCGGTACGGGAGACCCGGTCGCCTCCGCGGAGTCGATCGGCATCGTCGCCCCCGCCCCGGATCTCACGGCGGGCGCGACGCGCCGATACGCGGTGCGCATCGCCACCGCCGACGGATGGTCCGACTGGAGCGAGGAGCTCGAGCTCGAGGCATCCGTCGATCCGGCCTCGTTGACGGCGCGGCCGATCGGCGGGTCCGAGTCGGTCGAGGGACCGGTCATGCTGCTGCGCAGCGCCCTCCACCTGCCTGCCGCGCCCGTCCGCGCCAGACTACGGGCGACGTTCTGGGGCGTCGGCGAGGTGAGGATCAACGGACGCAAGGCCGTCGACGAGCACCTCGCACCGGGCTGGACCGCCTACCGCGACCGCGTGCTGCTCGGCACGTGGGACGTGACCGCGCTCCTGCACGAGGGCGAGAACGCGATCGGCGCGCTGCTCGGCGACGGCTGGTACCGGGGGCGCCTCGGCTGGACGGACGGCGTCGAGCACTACGGCTCCGAACTCGCCGCGCTGGTGCAGCTCGACGTCGAATGCGCCGACGGGTCGGTCGTGCGGGCCGGCAGCTCCGCCGATTGGACGACGTCGGTCGGCGGCATCCGCATGGCGAGCCTCTACGACGGCGTGGAGATCGATCTCCGCGCCGAGCCCGAGGGGTGGGACGAACCCGGATTCGACGACGCCGGCTGGCACCCGGCCCGCACGATCGACGTCGACACGGCGGTCGTCGAGCCGCGGATCGCCGGCGGCGTCCGCACCATCGCCGAATGGGCGGTCGAGCCGACCCCGCGTGGCGATCGCGTCGTCCTCGACGTCGGCCAGAACATCGCCGGCTGGCTCAGGCTCGTGGTGCGCGGCCGCGCCGGCGAGGTCGTGACCGTGCGCCATGCGGAGGTGCTCGAGCCCGACGGCTCGCTCCACACGTTCGCGCTGCGCACCGCGAAGGCGACCGACACCTACGTGCTCGCGCACGACGGCGAGACGGTGCTCGAGCCGACCTTCACCTTCCACGGGTTCCAGCACGCCGACGTCACGGGCGCCGACGTCGTCTCGGCGACGGCGGTCGCGATCTCCAGCGCCGACCGGCCGCGATCGTCGTTCGCCGCCGCCGAGCCGCTCCTCGAGCGGCTGCACTCGAACGTCGCCTGGTCGCAGCTCGACAACTTCGTCTCCATTCCCAGCGACTGCCCGCAGCGCGACGAACGACTCGGCTGGACCGGCGACGCGCAGGCGTTCGCGCCGACCGCATCGACCCTCTTCGACGTCGAGGCCTTCTGGATGTCATGGCTGCGCGACCTCGAACTCGACCAGGACGCCGACGGCGGTGTCGCCAACGTCGTGCCCGACATCCTCAGCCGCGAGGACGGGCCCGCAGACGGGGGCTTCCCGCCGACCGGTCGCGCCGGATGGGCGGATGCCGCGACCATCGTGCCGTGGGCGGTCCACGAGTCGTACGGCAGCGACGAGGTGCTCGAGCGGCAACTCGACAGCATGCGCCGGTGGGTGGCCAGCCTCGAACGTCGCGCCGGCGACGGCCTGCTGCCCACCGAGTTCCAGTTCGGCGACTGGCTCGACCCGGACGCCCCTGGCGACGAGCCGTGGTCGGCGAAGGTCTCGCGGGACTTCGTCGCGAACGCCTTCTTCGCCCACAGCGCGCGCCTGCTCGCCGACGCCGAGGAGCTCGTCGGCGACGCCGACCGCGCCGCGCACGCCCGCCGCACGGCCGACCGGGTCGCCCGCGCGACCTGGGAGCGGTGGGGCGATGAGGCCGTCACGACGCAGACCGGCGCGGCGATCGCGCTCGAGTTCACGATCGCCCCCGGCTCGGAGCGCGACCGGATCGCTGCGGGCCTCGCCGCGAACGTGCGCGCCGAACGAGGACGCATCGCCACCGGGTTCCTCGGGACGCCGCTGGTGCTCTTCGCGCTCACCCGGGCCGGGTACGTCGACGAGGCGTACCTGATGCTCCTGCGCACCGAGGCGCCGTCATGGCTCTACCAGGTGGAGATGGGCGCGACCACGGTGTGGGAGCGCTGGGACGCGATCGCCCCCGACGGCAGCATCCACGGCGGCGAGATGGCGACCGGTGACAGCTCGGGCATGCTCTCGTTCAACCACTACGCCTACGGCGCGGTCATCGACTGGGTGTACCGGTACGTCGGCGGGATCGGCACCACGCGCGAGCGGCCCGGCTACCGCCGCATCGTCGTCGCTCCGCGGCCGTCGACCGCGGTCCCCTGGGCTCGCGCGTCGGTGCAGACCCGGCTCGGCGAGGCATCCGTCGACTGGCGCGTCGACGACGGCGGGCGGCTCGCCCTCGACCTGGTCGTCCCGTTCGGCGCGGACGCGGTGCTCGACCTCGCGCTCGAGGAGGGTGCCGTGGTCGAGGTCGACGGGCAGGGACACGACGGCGGTCCGATCGGTCCCGGCACGCATCGCGTGACCGCGACCGCCGTCCGCGTCGCGGACCCCGAGGCGCTGCGAGTCGGGGCCTGACGCCGCGGCCGCCGCGCTCGAGCCGGCCGGCCGGTCGCCGCCGCGCGTGAGCCGCCTGCCCGGGCGGGCGGGTGGGAGCTACCGCCCCCGCCCGGCCCGCGTCGGCGCGTCGGTCGAACGCCGGACGACGAGTTCGGGCAGGAAGACGGTCTGCCGAGGGATGAGCTCCGGGTCGGCGGTCTCCTCGAGCAGGATCCGCAGCGCGGTGCGGCCGATCATGCGACTGGGCTGGCGCATCGACGAGATCGGCACCGCGGCCGCCGCGGCGAACGGGATGTCGTCGAAGCCGATGATCGCGATCTCGTCGGGCACGAGCATGCGGCCGTCGACGACGAGCGCCTGGAGCAGGCCGAGGGCGAGCAGGTCGTTCGCGGCGAAGAGCGCGTCGGGTCGGTCGCGCGCCTGACGCGCGAGGATGCGGGCGCCGGCGGCGACGCCGGCCCCGACGGTCGTGGCCTCCGTCGCGACGATCTCGACGTCGACCGCGACCGACGCGTTCTCGGCGGCGACGCGCGCGCCCGCGAGTCGATCGCGCACCTGCTGCATCTCGAACGGCCCGCCGACGAACGCGATCCGCCGGCGGCCGGTCGCGATGAGGTGCTCGACGGCCATGCGGCCGCCGGCGACGCTGTCGACCGAGACCGAGCTGAACCTGCCGTCGCCGCTGAACCGGTCGACGAGCACCGCGGGGATGCCCCGGGCTCGCAGCCGATCGAGCCTGGTGTGGATGTCGCCGTACGGCGAGATGAGCACGCCGCGCACCTGCTGCTCCTCGAACAGGTCGAGGTACATGCGCTCGCGCGAGACGTCTTCGTCGGTGTTGCCGTAGAGGATCGCGAGGCTGTGGCGGGATGCCTCGTCCTCGGCGCCGCGCACGACGTCGGTGAAGAAGGGGTTCTGCCCGTCGAGCACGACGAACCCGACGCTCGAAGAGACGCCGGCGCGGAGCTTGCGGGCGGCCTCGTTGCGCACGTAGCCGAGCTCCTCGATCGCGCGCTGCACGCGTTCGACGGAGTCGGCCGAGACGTCCGCGGGGCGGTTGAGCACGTTGGACACCGTGCCGACCGAGACGCCCGCACGCTCGGCGACGTCGCGGATGCGCACCCCTGCCATGCGAGCTCCCTTGCCGGTTCCGGATCCGATGCGACTTGACGCACGTTGAAACGATCCATACAGTGTCACTGCATCGTACATGAATCGATTCAGATCGGTTCACCGCAATCCACACCCTCGATGAGGAGGCCACCGTGCAGCCGGACTCGCCGCAGACGCAGGCGCCGCCCATGCTCGAACTCTCCAAGGTCGTCAAGTCCTTCGGCCCGGTGGTCGCCCTCCGGTCCGGCAGCCTGCGGCTCGAGTCCGGGTCGATCCACGCCCTCGTCGGCGAGAACGGCGCCGGCAAGTCCACGCTCGTCAAGATCGTCGCCGGACTCTACCGCCGCGACGCGGGCGACCTGCGGCTGCGCGGCGAGGACGTCGACTTCACCTCGACGGCGCAGTCGAAGGCCGCGGGCATCGCGGTCATCTACCAGGAGCCGACCCTGTTCCCCGACCTCACGGTCACCGAGAACATCTTCATGGGCCGTCAGCCGACCGGGCGCTTCGGCCGCATCGACCGCAAGGCGATGCGCCACGAGGCCGAGGCCCTCTTCCAGCGCCTCGGGGTGAAGATCGACCCCGAGCGCCCCGCCGAGGGCCTCTCGATCGCCGACCAGCAGGTCATCGAGATCGCCAAGGCCGTCTCGCTCGACGCGCGCGTGCTCATCATGGACGAGCCGACCGCCGCTCTGTCGGGCGTCGAGGTCGACCGGCTGTTCGCCGTCGCGCGGAGCCTGCGCGACGAGGGACGCGCGCTCCTGTTCATCTCGCACCGCTTCGACGAGATCTTCGCGCTCTGCGACACCGTCACCGTCATGCGCGACGGCGCGTACGTCGCCACCACGCCCATCGCCGAGACCACAGTCGACGACCTCGTCCGCCAGATGGTCGGCCGCGACGTCACCGAACTCTTCCCCAAGACCGAGGCCGAGATCGGCGACCCGCTCCTCGAGGTCGAGGGCCTCACCCGCACCGGCGTCTTCCACGACATCTCGTTCACGGTGCGCGCCGGCGAGATCGTCGGCCTCGCCGGTCTCGTCGGCGCCGGCCGGAGCGAGGTCGCCCGCGCGGTGTTCGGCGTCGACCCCTACGAGTCGGGCAGCGTGCGCGTCGGCGGTCGACCGCTCGCCAAGCGCCGGCCCGACGCCGCGATCCGCGCGGGCCTCGCGCTCGTGCCGGAGGACCGACGCAAGCAGGGCCTCGTGCTCGAGTCATCCGTCGCCCGGAACATCGGCCTCGTCATCCGCGACCAGCTCGCGAGCGCCGGGCTCATCACCTCGGGCCGGGAGAACCGCGCCGCGAAGGTGTGGGCCAGCCGGCTCGAGGTCAAGGCCAACGCGCTCTCGACCGTCGCCGGCACGCTGTCCGGCGGCAACCAGCAGAAGGTCGTGCTCGGCAAGTGGCTCGCCACCGACCCGACCGTGCTCATCATCGACGAGCCGACCCGCGGCATCGACGTCGGCACCAAGGCCGAGGTGCACCGACTGCTCTCGGAGCTCGCGGGCAAGGGCATGGGCATCCTCATGATCTCGTCGGAGCTGCCCGAGGTGCTCGGCATGGCCGACCGCGTGCTCGTCATGCGCGAGGGCCGCATCACCGCCGAGATCGACCGAGCCGACGCCACCAGCGAGAACGTCATGTTCGCCGCGACCCACGCCGAGGGAGCCCACGCGTGACCGCCCCGACCAACGCCCCGAACGACGCCCGGGCCGACGCCCCGACGATCGAGAAGACCGCGGTCACCAAGCGGCTCCAGGCCGTCGGCGCCGCCCGCGAGTTCGGCATCCTGCTCGCGCTCGTCATCGTGGTCGTCGCCGCGACCGTCGCGAACCCGAACTTCCTGTTCAGCTCCGACGGCTGGCGCGACCTGCTGCTGACCCCGTCGATCCTGGTGCTCGTCGCGATCGGCCAGGCGATCGTCATCATCACCCGCAACGTCGACCTGTCCGTCGGCTCGATCCTCGGGCTCTCGGCGTACCTGACCGGCCGGCTGTTCGTCGACCTCCAGGGCATCCCGATCGTGCTCGTGTTCCTGATCGCCGTCGTGTTCGGCGGTCTGCTCGGACTCGTCAACGGCGCGCTCGTCGCCTACGCGAAGGTGCCCGCCATGGTCATCACGCTGGGCACGCTCTACGCCTATCGCGGCATCAACGTGCTGTGGACCGGCAGCGACCGCATCAACGCGTCCGACCTGCCGAAGGACTTCCTCGCGCTCGGCACCGGGCAGATCCTGTGGATCCCGATCCTCACGATCATCGCCCTCGTGGTGCTCGTCGTCGCCGGCTGGGTCATGAAGAACACCCGCGGCGGTCGCGAGTTCTACGCGATCGGGTCCGACCCCGCCGCGGCCGAACTCTACGGCCTGCGCGTCACGCGGCGCCTGCTCATCGCGTTCACGCTCTCGGGCGCGCTCGCGGGCCTGGCCGGTGTGCTCTACGCCGCCCGCTACGGCACGATCAACTCGCAGGCCGGCGCGGGATGGGAGCTCGACGCGGTCGGCGCCGCCGTCATCGGCGGCGTCGCGATCACGGGCGGCGTCGGCTCGGTCTGGGGCGCCGCGATCGGCGCCGTGCTGCTGCTCACCATCAACCGGGCGCTGCCGATCCTCGGCATCCCCGACTTCTGGCAGCGGGCCGTCGTCGGCGCGCTCATCATCGGCGCGATCGTGCTCGACCGCGTGCTCGCCGTGCGCCAGAGACGCAGGCTCATCGAGGCGAGGGAGGACGACTGATGACCACCGCCACCACCTCCGCCAGCGCGGCCGTGCGCACCTACCGCGACTACGACCGGCCGCTGTGGCAGCGCATCGTGCTCACGCGCGAGTCGGCCATCGTCGGGCTGCTCGTGATCGTGGCCGTCGTCGCGACGCTCACCGTGCGCGGGTTCAGCCAGCCGATCACGCTGACGTACCTGCTGCTCGACGTCATGCCGATCCTGCTCATCGCGCTGCCGATGACGCTCATCATGATCACGGGCGAGATCGACCTCTCGGTCGCCAGCATCGTCGGGCTCTCGAGCGTCACGACGGGCGTGCTGACCCAGGCGGGCGTGCCGTTCGAGGCGGCCGCGGTCATCGCACTCGTCGTCGGCGCGGCGTGCGGCGCGATCAACGGGTTCCTCGTCACCGTCGTCGGGCTGCCGTCGCTCGCGGTCACGATCGGTACGCTCGCGCTGTTCCGCGGCCTCGCCGTCGGCCTCCTCGGCACGACCGCGATCACCGACTTCCCCGAGTTCTGGACCGACCTCGCGAAGGCCCGCGTCGGCGGCTCGAACATCCCCGTCGTGCTGTTCCTCTTCCTCGCGCTGCTGGTGGTGTTCGTCGTGCTGCTGCACTTCACGCCCTTCGGGCGCGGCATCTACGCGATCGGGCTCTCGAAGGCGGCCGCGCACTTCTCGGGAGTGCACGTCGAGCGCACGAAGCTGATCCTCTTCGTGCTGAGCGGGGTGATCTCGGCGCTCGCCGGCATCTTCTACACCCTGCGCTTCGGCAGCGCCCGCGGCGACAACGCGACGGGGCTCGAGCTCCAGGTCATCGCGGCCGTCGTGCTGGGCGGGGTGTCCGTCTTCGGCGGTCGCGGTGCGATCCCGGGTGTCATCGCCGGCGTGCTGCTCATCGGCGTGCTGGCCAGCGCCCTGCGCCTCGCCAACGTCACGAGCGACGTCATCAACATCATCACCGGCGCACTGCTCGTGCTGTCGGTGGTGGCCAACAGCTTCCTGGCGTGGCTGCGCATGCGGCGCCGAGCACCAGGGGGAACACCGCGCGTCGAGGCCTCCACAGCAGGGTGACCGGGCCGCGCGACCCGTCGATGCGATCACCCATCGACTGAACCGATGAAGGGAAGAACAACGATGTTTCAACACAAGCGGCGCGCAGGTGCGCTGACCGCCCTCGCCGTGGGCGTCGCGCTCGTCGCGAGCGGTTGCGCGGTCGACTCGGGCACCGACGGCGGCGACGGCGGCGGTTCGGGCGACTCGGGCAACCTCGCGATCACGTTCCTGCCGAAGAACCTGGGCAACCCGTACTTCGACACCTCGTCGGCCGGCGCGCAGGAGGCCATCGACGAGTTCAGCGGCACGTTCGCCGAGGTCGGTCCGGCCGAGGCGACCCCCGACGCGCAGGTGAGCTACATCAACACGCTCACGCAGCAGGGCGTCGGCGCCATCGCGGTGTCGGCGAACGACCCGGAGGCGATCTGCGACGCCCTCAACGAGGCGCGCGACGCCGGCGTCAAGGTCGTGACCTTCGACTCCGACACGAACCCCGACTGCCGCGACCTGTTCATCAACCAGGCCACGTCCGAGGGCATCGCGAAGATCCAGGTCGACCTCATCGCCGAGCAGATCGGCGGCGCCGGCGAGATCGCGATCCTCTCGGCGTCGGCGAACGCGACGAACCAGAACGCCTGGATCGAGCTGATGGAGGAGGAGCTCGCCGCGAGCCACCCCGACATCACGCTCGTCGAGACGGTCTACGGCGACGACGACGACCAGACGTCGTTCGACAAGACCGCGGCCCTGCTGCAGACCCACCCGAACCTGAAGGGCATCATCTCGCCCACGACGGTCGGCATCGCGGCTGCCGCGCGCTACCTCTCGACGTCGGAGTACAAGGGCACGGTCGCGCTGACCGGCCTCGGCACCCCGAACCAGATGCGCGAGTACGTCGAGGACGGCACCGTCACCGCGTTCGCGCTGTGGAACCCGGCCGACCTGGGCTACCTCGCCTCGTACGCCGCGAAGGCGCTCATCGAGGGCGAGATCACCGGTGAAGAGGGCGACACGTTCGACGCCGGCAAGCTCGGCGAGTACGAGGTCGGGGCGGATGCCACGGTCCTCCTCGGCGACCCGTACGTGTTCGACGCGGACAACATCGGCGACTTCGACTTCTGATCGGATGTCGCGACGGGAGGCCCGGCCGGTGCGCACGCACGGGCCGGGCCTCCTGCCTTCCCCGTGGCCTGCCCCACTTCTCCCCTCTTGCTCCTGCCCCCTCCCTTCCCCCGGCCGAACTCCGGACGGACGGGCCGGCACGCCGACGCCGGCGTGCGGCGCGCGGCATGTCGGGCGGGTTGTCCGGAGTTCGGGCGGGCGCGTCGAGGGGCGCGATACTGACGGCGACCGGATGCCCCGGATGCCCGGGTTGCGCGACCCGCGGGGCATCCGTAGTATTGAAACGATTCATTGACGGAACGGGAGGTGCTCGATGACGAGCCCCACCACGCCGGAACGCGTCTGCTTCCAGCTCCAGGTCGACCCGTCGCGCCTCGACGAGTACCGCGAGCGGCACGCGGCCGTCTGGCCGGACATGCTCCGCGCGATCGAGGCATCCGGCCGGCGCAACTACTCCCTCTTCCTCCGCGAGGACGGCCTGCTCGTCGGCTACTACGAGACCGACGACGACGCGGCATCCCAACGCGCGCTCGAAGCCGACCCGCGCACCGCCGCCTGGGAGGCCGACATGGCCCCCTTCTTCATCGCACTCGACGGAGCGCGACCCGACCAGGGCGCCCCGCGCGTCGTCGAGGTGTTCAACCTCGAATCCCAACTCGCCGCGCTCGACGCCGAAGCCGGCCGTTGAGACATCCGCGCTGAACCTCCGCACTCAGACATCCAGCCCATCCAGAAAGCAGGAATCGTGTCCATCCTCACCGACGAGATCCAGGCCCAGCTCGCTGCGCAGGCCATCGAGCTGCCCAGCTGGGCGTTCGGCAACTCCGGCACCCGGTTCCGGGTGTTCACGACGCCGGGCACGCCACGCGACCCGTACGAGAAGATCGCCGACGCAGCCCAGGTGCAGCAGTACACCGCGCTCGCCCCGACCGTCGCGCTGCACATCCCGTGGGACAAGGTCGACTCCTACGACGACCTGCGCAGGCATGCCGAAGACCTCGGCGTGCGGCTCGGCACGATCAACTCGAACACGTTCCAGGACGAGGACTACAAGTTCGGCGCCCTCACCCATGAGGACCCGGCCGTGCGCCGGAAGGCCATCGACCACCACTTCGAGTGCATCGACATCATGCACGCGACCGGCAGCCGCGACCTCAAGATCTGGCTCGCCGAGGGCTCGAACTATCCGGGCCAGGCCGACCTGCGCGGTCGCCAGGACCGCCTGCACGAGTCGCTCCAGGAGATCTACGCCCGTCTCGGCGACGAGCAGCGCCTCGTGCTCGAGTACAAGTTCTTCGAGCCGGCGTTCTACCACACGGATGTCCCGGACTGGGGCACCTCGTACGCCCAGGTCGCCGCGCTCGGCGACAAGGCGATGGTCTGCCTCGACACCGGCCACCACGCGCCGGGCACGAACATCGAGTTCATCGTCATGCAGCTCCTGCGCCTCGGCAAGCTCGGCTCCTTCGACTTCAACTCGCGCTTCTACGCCGACGACGACCTGATCGTCGGCGCGGCCGACCCGTTCCAGCTGTTCCGGATCATCTTCGAGGTGCTCCGCGGCGGCGGCCTGAACAACCCGGATGTCGCGTTCATGCTCGACCAGTGCCACAACGTCGAGGACAAGATCCCCGGCCAGATCCGCTCGGTGCTGAACGTGCAGGAGATGACGGCTCGCGCGCTCCTCGTGGACGACGCGGCGCTGCGCGCCGCGCAGGTCTCGGGCGACGTGCTCGAGGCGAACCGCGTCTTCATGGACGCGTTCTACTCGGACGTGCGCCCGGCGCTGGCCGAGTGGCGCGAGTCGCGCGGCCTGCCGGCCGACCCGATGCGCGCGTTCGCCGACTCGGGATACCTCGCGAAGATCGCCGAGGAGCGCGTCGGCGGCACGCAGGCCGGCTGGGGCGCGTGAGGTCAGCGTGGCGCGAAGCGACACGCTTCCTCACGAAAGGCGGAGCAGGAGTCAGGCGACGCGCCAGCGTTGACTGACGTATCCGGCAGACCACGAAACGCATCCAGTCACGACAGCCACGGGCTCGACAGCCACAGACTCGAAGGAAACGAAGGACCATGACCAACCAGGCAGCAGCCGAGCTCATCGCACGGTCGAACCGCCTCGGCGCCGACCCCAAGAACACCAACTACGCCGGCGGCAATACGTCGGCCAAGGGCACCGAGACCGACCCGGTCACCGGCGAGCCCGTCGAACTGCTCTGGGTCAAGGGGTCGGGCGGCGACCTCGGCACCCTCACCGAGCAGGGCCTCGCGGTCCTGCGCCTCGACCGCATGCGTTCGCTCGTGAACGTGTACCCGGGCGTCGACCGCGAAGACGAGATGGTCGCCGCCTTCGACTACTGCCTGCACGGCAAGGGCGGCGCGGCTCCGTCGATCGACACGGCCATGCACGGCCTCGTCGACGCGGCGCACGTCGACCACCTGCACCCCGACTCGGGGATCGCGATCGCGACCGCCGCCGACGGTGAAGAACTGACCGGCAAGATCTTCGGCGACGGAGCAGGCGGACAGCGTGTCGTCTGGGTGCCGTGGCGCCGCCCCGGCTTCCAGCTCGGGCTCGACATCGCCGAGATCAAGCGGGCGAACCCGCAGGCGATCGGATGCATCCTGGGCGGGCACGGCATCACCGCATGGGGCGATACCTCCGAGGAGGCCGAGCGCAACTCGCTCTGGATCATCGACACGGCCGCCGCGTACATCGCCGAGCACGGGGCATCCGAGCCGTTCGGCTCCGTCGTCGAGGGCTACGAGCCGCTCGATCCGGCCGAGCGGCGCGCCAAGGCCGCCGCGCTGGCGGCGACGATCCGCGGCGTCGCGAGCCACGACAAGCCGATGGTCGGCCACTTCACCGACGCCGACGTCGTGCTCGACTTCCTCGCGTCCGAGCGTGCGCCCGAGCTCGCCGCACTCGGCACGAGCTGCCCCGACCACTTCCTCCGCACCAAGGTCAAGCCGATGCTGCTCGACCTCCCGGCAGGCGCCTCGATCGAGGAATCCGTCGCCCGACTGCACGAGCTGCACGAGGCGTACCGCGCCGACTACCAGGCGTACTACGACGCGCACGCGGATGCCTCGAGCCCCGCGATCCGCGGCGCCGACCCGCTCATCGTGCTCGTGCCCGGCGTCGGCATGTTCAGCTACGGCGCGAACAAGCAGACGGCCCGCGTCGCGGGCGAGTTCTACGTCAACGCGATCAACGTGATGCGCGGCGCCGAGGCGCTGTCGACGTACACGCCCATCTCCGACGCCGAGAAGTTCCGCATCGAGTACTGGGCGCTCGAGGAGGCCAAGCTCCAGCGCATGCCGACGCCCAAGACCCACCAGGGCCGCATCGCGTTCGTCACCGGTGCGGCGTCGGGCATCGGCAAGGCGATCGCGACCCGGCTCGCGGCGGAGGGCGCGTGCGTCGTCGTCGCCGACCTCGACCTCGAGAAGGCGCAGGCGGCCGCCGCCGAGCTCGGCGGCACCGACGTCGCGATCGGCGTCGCCGCGAACGTGGCGGATGCCTCGGGCGTGCAGGCCGCGATCGACGCGACCCTGCTCGCGTTCGGCGGCATCGACCTCGTCGTGAACAACGCGGGCCTGTCGCTGTCGAAGCCGCTGCTCGAGACCACGGAGGCCGACTGGGACCTCCAGCACGACGTCATGGCGAAGGGCTCGTTCCTCGTCTCGAAGGCGGCCGCGAAGGCGTTGATCGAGCAGCAGATGGGCGGCGACGTTATCTACATCTCGTCGAAGAACTCGGTGTTCGCGGGCCCGAACAACATCGCCTACTCGGCGACGAAGGCCGACCAGGCGCACCAGGTGCGCCTGCTCGCGGTCGAGCTCGGCGAGCACGGCGTGCGCGTCAACGGGATCAACCCGGACGGCGTCGTGCGCGGCTCGGGCATCTTCGCCGCCGGCTGGGGGGCGAACCGCGCCGCGACCTACGGGGTCAAGGAGGAGGACCTGGGCCAGTACTACGCGAACCGCACGATCCTCAAGCGCGAGGTCGTCCCCGAGAACGTCGCCGACGCCGTGTACGTGTTGACCGGCCCCGAGCTCAGCCGCACGACCGGCCTGCACATCCCCGTCGACTCGGGTGTCGCCGCGGCGTTCCTGCGATGAGCGTGGGCCGGGCCGGCACGGTCGCCGCCGTCGACCTGGGGGCGACGAGCGGGCGGGTGATCGTCGGCCACGTCGACGGCCGCACGGGCACGCTCGCACTCGACCAGGTCGCCCGGTTCCCGAACGGGCCGGTGCGCCTGGCCTCGGGCCTGCACTGGGACTTCACGGGCCTGTACCGCGACGTGTCGCGCGGCCTCGCCGACGTGTTCCGGCGCGAGCCGGGCGTGCGGTCGGTGGGCGTCGACTCGTGGGCGGTCGACTACGGGCTGCTTCGCGGCGACCGGCTGCTCGGCGAGCCGTTCCACTACCGCGACGAGCGCAGCGCGCAAGCGGTCGCGGGCGTGCACGAGTCGGTGCCGTTCGAGGAGCTGTACCGGCGCAACGGCCTGCAGTTCCTGCCGTTCAACACGGTGTACCAGTTCGCGGCAGAGCGCGAGGGCGGATGGCTCGGCCTGGCCGACACCGCACTGCTCGTGCCCGATCTCGTCGGGTTCCTGCTGACCGGCTCGCGGGTCGCCGAGCGCACGAACGCGTCGACGACCGGCCTCCTCGGCGTCACGACCGGCGAGTGGGACCTCGAGCTGTGCGAGCGGCTCGGGTTCGAGGCATCCGTGCTGCCGCGCCTGGTCTCGCCCGGCGAATCGCTCGGCGGCCTGCGGCCCGACGTCGCGACCGAGCTCGGTGCGCCCGACGGGCTGGAGGTCGTCGCGGTCGGCTCGCACGACACGGCGTCGGCCGTCGTCGCGGTGCCGATGCGACCCGAGTCGTCGGCCTACATCTCGTGCGGCACGTGGGGGCTCGTCGGTGTCGAGCTCGGGGCGCCGGTGACGACGGATGCCGCGCGCGAGGCGAACTTCACGAACGAGGGCGGCGTCGACGGTCGCATCCGATTCCTGCACAACGTGATGGGGCTATGGCTGCTGAGCGAGTCGGTGCGCTGGTGGGAGCGCGACGGCGACACGATCGACCTGCCGACGCTGCTCGCGCAGGCCGGCGCGGTCACCGGCGACGTTCCGGTGTTCGACGCGAACGACCCGCGGTTCAGCCCGCCCGGCGACCTGCCCGGACGGATCGCCGAGTGGTGCGCCGAGCGCGGGATCCGCGCCCCGCAGACCCGTGCCGAGTTCGCCCGCTCGATCATGGAGAGCCTCGCCGAGGCGTTCGCCGACGCGGTGCGGCAGGCATCGATCCTGTCGGGGGTCGACGTCGAGGTGATCCACGTCGTCGGCGGCGGATCGCTCAACGAGCTGCTCTGCCAGCGCACCGCCGACCGCTCGGGGCTGCCCGTGCTCGCCGGGCCCGTCGAGGCGACCGCGATCGGCAACGTGCTCGTGCAAGCCCGGGCGCAGGGGTTCCTGGGCGAGGGCGCCGACCTCGAGACGATGCGCGCACTCGTGGCATCCGCCTTCGTGCCGCGCCGCTTCGAGCCGCGTCCGTTGGTCGAGTAGCGAAGCGTATCGAGACCGCGATCGGTCGCCGCGACTACGCGGCCGCGGCGACCGGTGCGGCCTTCGCGGGCGCGGATGCCGCCGCCACGCGCCCTGCGGCGTGCTCGGGGTTGCGCATGCCGGCGGCCGAGACGCCGATGCCGTAGGTGACGAAGTGACCGGTCGGTCGCACCGCGACGCCGATGAGCGCGCCGTGCGGGCCGTCGTCGGTGACGTCGAGCCCGTGCAGCAACGCGTGGCTGACGTCGGGCGCGAGCTCCGCGGCCGGCACGATCTCGGCGACGCCGGTGAACGTGATGGTCGCCGCGGGAACCTTGATCCACGGCATGAGCGGCACCTTCTTCGCGACCGGGACCGTGACCGAGACCTCGGGATTGGCGGCGATGTGCCGCGCCTTCCACATGCCGGCGTTCGTGGTGAACCAGATGCGGCCGTCGTGGACGTGATGCATCAGCCCCGCGGTGCGCGATGCACCGCTCGCGGTCGTCATGCCGACGACCATGAAGTTCGTGCTCGCGATGGCCTGCCAGACCTCGTCGCGTGTGATGTCGACCATGATCACCCTCCTGCATACGGGTTGTGCTTTACACTGTCAAGCAGACGATACGACAGGGCGCTTTACGACGTCAAGTATTTCGGTTGACATTGTCCAGCGATGCCGCCGTCGACCGCCACCCGCCGACGAGGCGATCACGCCGACGAAGGGATGCCGCATGAGCTCCGGCCTGCTCGACCAGCCGGCGACGCCGAGCCCGTCGGTGCTCGAGATCGAGGCGATCCTGCGCGAGCACGGCGGATCGCGCGCCCCCGGCCGCATCGCGCTGCTGCGCGCCCTCGAAGACCTCGCCCGCGAGCAGGGCGTCAACCACGTCGGCCTGCGCGAGGTCGCCCGACGCGCCGGACTCTCGCACGCAGCGCCCACCCACTTCTTCGGGAATCGCGAGGGCATGATCCGCGCGCTCGCCATCGAGGGGCTCGAGCTCATCGCCGTCGAACTCGGCAGCGCGCAGGCGCGCGCCGCCCACCTCCCGGGGCGCGAGCGACTGCTCGCCGACTCGATCGAGTTCGTGGCCTTCGCGCAGCGGCATCCGGCGCACTACGACGCGATGTTCCGCACCCCGCCTCCCGCGGGCGGCGACCCGCTGCTCGACCGGGTCCGGCTCGCCGCACTCGGATGCCTCCGCGACCTCGTCGTCGACGTGCACGCGGCCGGCGACGTCGGCGGCGACGTCGAGACGACGTTCCTGCAGCTGTGCGCCATGAGCCACGGCATCGCGTCGCTCGCGGTCGACGGCCTGCTGCACGGCGTCGACACCGTGGTCGAAGGACCGGCGGCCGGGGCCGTCATCGAGCGCATCCTCCGCGCGCAGGTCGACCAACTGCCCTGAGGCCGCTCACCCGCGCCGGCCCGAGCCGCGCCGGCGCGCCCGCCGGCGCCGATGTGAGGCCGGGTCAGTGCCCGTGGGCGAGCTGCTGCAGGCCGACGACCCCGAGCCCGAGCGCCACGAGCGTGCCGAGGGCGAACACCTGCTGCCACCAGGGCAGGCGCGTGCGGCGCACCGCGAGCCATCCGATCACGCCGAGCGTCACGAGGTACACGATCGACGCCGCCCGCAGCGCGGGCTCCAGGTCGAACACCCCGAGCCAGGCCAGCGCGAGCAGGACCACCGGCACCGCGGCGGACGCGAGCGCGGAGCCCGCGACGCCTGCGAGCTGCGCGACCCGGGCACGTCCGGGGAAGGCCTGCTCCACGGTGAGCTCGGCGACGAGGTCGGCCACGAAGCCGGCAGCCGAGATCGCGACGATGCCGGTCGCGAGGGTGAGCGTGGCGCGCGCGGCGTCGAGGTGCTCGGCGCCGTTCAGCTGGACGAGCACGATGGCGAGGCCCGTGAAGCTCGCGTAGACCCGCTCCTTCAGCGCCTCGGCGCGCTCCTCCGGCAGCCGAGGAGGTCTGCGGCGACGACTCCGCCGCAATCGGCCCGTGCGCTCCGGGGTCTCGCTCATGCCGAAACGCTACCGGGGCGGAGGGCTGGAAGGATGGAGCGATGACCGATCGCCGCCTGCTCGTCACCGTTCCCGGCGCCACCCTGCGCGACGCCGTCCTCGCCGAGGGCGCCCTGCCCGACGGCGTCGACCTCGTCGTGTGGGACCTCGACTCGCCGCCGCCCGCCGACGCGATCGACCTGGTCGTGCCGCCGTACATGGGGGCGTCGCCGAAGCTCGTCGCCCTGCGCGACGTGCGCACGCGGCTCGTGCAATCGCAGTCGATCGGCTACGACGACGTGGCGGAATACCTGCCGCCGGGCAACGTCTTCGCGAACGCCGCCACCGTGCACGAGGCCTCGACGGCCGAGCTCGCGGTCGGCCTCGCGATCGCCGCGCAGCGCGGGCTGCCCGACTACGTCCGCGCCGCGGCCGAGGGCCGGTGGGCACCCGCCCGGCATGCGAGCCTCGCCGACCGGCGCGTGCTCATCGTCGGCTACGGCGGCGTCGGCAAGGCGGTCGAGGCGCGACTCGAGCCGTTCGAGGTGCGCATCACCCGCGTCGCCAGCCGAGCCCGCGACGACGAGCGCGGCCGCATCCACGGCATCGACGAACTGCCCGCGCTGCTGCCCGACGCCGAGATCGTGATCGTCGGCGTGCCGCTGAACGAATCCACGACCGGACTCGTCGACGCCGCGTTCCTCGCAGCCCTCCCCGACGGCGCGCTCGTCGTCAACGTGGCCCGAGGCAAGGTCGCCGACACCGATGCGATCCTCGCCGAGGCCTCCAGCGGCCGGCTCCGGATCGCCCTCGACGTCACCGACCCGGAACCGCTGCCGGAGGGGCATCCGCTCTTCGCCCTGCCGAACGTGCTCGTCTCGCCGCACGTGGGCGGCGCGACGAGCGCGATGATGCCCCGGATGGCGCGACTCGTGCGCCGACAGATCGAGCGGATGCTGCGCGCAGAGGACCCCCTCAACGTCGTGCTGCGCACCTGAGGGGCCGCCGGGCCTGCGTGCCGCCTGCCGCACTGCCCGGCCGCCCGGCTTCTCCGGCGCCGGGCCTCCGAAAATTCAGGAGATCCGGCATGTTACGCCAGTCCAGTACCCTCACCTCCGGGATCTCCTGAAGTTCTGCGGGGCAGCGCCGGGGTCTGAGCCCGCCCGCCCCGCCCCAGCCCGCCCCAGCCCGCACCGCCCCGAGTCATCCACAGGCCGACGTTCCCCGTCCACGGATCCGCCCCTCGAGGCCCGCGAGTCGGGCTCCGCCCGCCACACTCGGCGCATGACCCCCGACGCGAGACTGCTGGCGATCCTGCGCCGCGCGGGCGGCGCCGCGGGTTTCGGTGAGTTCGAGGCGTCGGGTATCCCGCGTGCCGAGGTGCTCGCCGCGGTTCGTCGCGGCGATGTGGTGCGCATCCGCAACGGGTGGTTCGCGGCGCGAGATGCGCCGCCCGACGTCGTGCGGGCGGTGCGTGTGGGCGGGGTCGCGACCGCCTCGACCGTCGCGCAGCTGCATGGGCTCTGGGTTCCCGAGCGCGATGTGCTGCATGTGCGGGTCGCCTCGAACGCGAGTCGCCTGCGTGCTCCGCATGACCGGAGGATGCCGCTCGATCCAGGGTCGCACGGGGTCTGCGTGCACTATCGGTCGGGTGATCGGAGGCCTGTTGGCCGCGATCCGCTGACGGTCGCACTGGGAGAGATGTTCGCGTGTGCGCAGATGTCGGACGCGCTGGCGGCCGTCGAATCGGCGGTCGAGACGGGCGTCCTCGATCCCGGGCACCTCGACCTGATCCGCCGGGCGATGCCGCCGGGTCGCCGTGCAGACCTCGATCGGTTCGACTTCGGCGCGCAGTCGGGGCTGGAGACGAAGGTGCGGTTGTTCCTGCGCAGCCGGAGGGTCCGCGTTCGCACGCAGGCGCCGATCGACGGGGTCGGGTCGGTCGACCTGTTGGTCGGCGATCGACTCGTCATCGAGGTCGACGGCTGGTCGTTCCACCGCGAGCGCGACCAGTTCGAGAACGATCGGCGCCGCGACTTCGAGCTCATGACACGCGGATACCTCGTGCTGCGGCTCAGCTACCGGCAGGTGATGCACGACTGGCCGCGGACGTCGGCAGGCATCCTCGCGCTCATCGCGCGCGGCGAGCACCGGTGGTCGGGCAGGCGCCCGGGGCCGCACCCGCGCGTGGTGTGAACGCCGAGCAAAGACCTCCGAGCGGCGAACTCCGGGCGAAATTCAGGAGATCGGGCACGATGCATCCGCTGGGTGGGCGATCTCCCGGGATCTCCTGAGGATTCCGATCGGACCTGCGGAGCGGGATGCCTCGGTCAGGGCCCGCCGATCCCCAGCCGGGTCCACGTGCCCAGCCCGTTCGCGTCGAAGAACTGCAGGTTCATCGTGTCGGCGATGCCCGCGAGGTCGAAGGTCGCCGACGACTTCGAGCCCCATGGGGCGTTCTCGCCGTGCGGCACGAAGGCGAACACGTCGCCGTCCCACGGCTCGAGCTCCAGTTCGTACCCGCCGTCGGGGCCGAGCCGGACGACGAGCCCCTCGCCTTCGACGGTGACGACCGCATCGCCGAAGTACGGGTTCGCCCACGTACCCGCGTACGCGTCGAGCTGGCCGGGCGCGGCGGCATCCGTCGGCTGCTCCTCACCGGCGAGGTCGCCGACGGGCTCCATGTAGTGCCCGAGCGCGACGCCGTAGTCGGCGAGCCAGTCGCGGTGCGGCTCGCCGAACTGCACCCGGTCGAGGAACGTGCTGACGATCGCCTCGGGCACCCCGATGGGCGAACCGTTCGTGATCGCGACGACCCCGAGACCGAGCGCCGGCACCACCTGGAAGTTCGTCGCCGTGCCCTCGCTGAACGCGCCGGAGTGGCTGTAGGTGGTGTGCGCGGTCGGATCGACGCCCGTGTTGAACCCGTAACCGTAGAAGCTCGCGCGCAGCGCGGAGTCCGACGAGTGGCCGGACACCACCTGGGGGGTGAACGCGGCGGTGAGCGCGGCGGAATCGACGAGCTCCTCCCCCGAGGACGTGCCGTTGCCGATGAGCAGCGACATCCACTTCGCGAGGTCGAGCACGTTCGAGCTCACGCCGCCGGCCGGCGACTGGGGGTCGGCGTCGCGGTCGTAGAGCTGCTCGTACTCGCCGTCGACGATGGCGTGCATGGCGGCCTTGTTCTCCTGCGCCTCGAAGTCCTCGTAGCGCGAGCTCGTCGAGTCCATGCCGAGCGGTTCGTAGAGCGCCTCGTCCGACAGGGTCGCCCAGTCGGTGCCGACCGCGTTCGCGACCGCTTCGGCGCCCGCGGTGAGGCCGAAGTTCGCGTAGTGGTAGGTGGTGCGGAAGGGGTCGAGCGGCTGCAGGTCGAGGTGGTCGAGCACGTACTCACGGTCGTACCCGACGTCCTCGAGGTCGTCGCCGGCCGCGGGCGGCAGGCCCGACCGGTGCGCGAAGAGGTCGCCGATCGTGACCTGCTCCGTCACCCACGGGTCGGCCAGCGCGAACCCGGGCAGGTATTGCGCGGCCGGGGTGTCCCAGGTCAGCTCGTCGTCGAGTTGCGAGGCGACGACGGTCGCCGCGATCGGCTTCGACATCGAGGCGATGCGGAACACGGTCGACGTGTCGACGGGCGCGTCCTCGCCGAGCTCACGCACGCCGTACCCCTCGGCGAACAGCAGCTCGTCGCCCTGCACGACCGCGACCGCGACTCCCGGCACCCCGGAGGTCTCCATGATCTCGGCGATGTCGTCGGGGAAGGCCGCAAGCGCTGCGTCCAGCCCGCCCTCCGCGCCCTCGACGGCGTCGCCGGGTGGCGGGCCGTCGGCGCTCACCCGCGGCGCGTACGGCTCGGGCTCCGGAGCGCAGCCGGCGAGCACGACAGCGCCGAGCGCCATCATGCCGATCGCCCCGACGGTCACTGCAGACGTGCGCGTGCGACGAAGCGTCATGATCTCCCCCTGACCGGCGACCCCTGACCGGCGACGTCGCGAGCCTATCGGGGAGTGGAACGGACCGTCTGCCCCGCATTCGGGGCAGGCCCGGGGCGCCCTCCCCGCGATCAGCGCCCGCGCCGTCCCCCGCGATCAGCGACCGCGCCGGGCCTCCGAGGCGGGGCCGTAGATGACGATGCCCGTGATGGGGATGAGCAGGAAGAACAGCCATGCCCAGGCCCAGCCGTCCCACGCGAACCCGGCGATGAAGAAGAGGCCGAGCGCGAGGAACGGCATGAACGCCATGATGGTCGCGCCCCACGGTCCGCCGAGGGCGCGGCCGCTGCCCCAGCCGTCGGCACCGCGCGGGTGGCCCGGGTGACGTCCGGGCGGCGGGGCGTTCCAACCGGGCTGGCTCGCGTTCCAGCTCGACTGCGGCGTCGTCGCCGTCCACTCCGGCGGGACGGGCGGCGGGGTGAGGTTCGGCGAGCCGCCGTCGGCGGCCGACCTGGGCAGGTCGTCGAAGAGCGGCGCCAGATCGCCCCAGGTCACGGCGGAACGCACGGATGCCGCGCGCTCGTCGAACTCGTCGGGCGTCAGTCTGCCTTCGTCGCGCGCGGTGCCGAGGGCGGCGACGGCGTCTTCGCGCTCGCGCGTGCCGAGGCGCTCCTGGGGGCGGGCGGGATTCGCGTAGTCGACCATCGACCCAGCATCCCGCAGTTCGCTCCGGCCGGGAAGAGCGGGCCGGGAAACCGCGAGACCGGAAATCGAGACCGCGAGGAGCGAGACTGCGAAGAGCCGCCTCCCGGTGCCGTCACAGCCGTCCGGCGTAGGCTCGTCGCCATGGCCGCTCAGGTGGAACCCCGCGTCGCCCTCTACTTCGACTTCGACAACATCGTCATCTCCCGCTACGACCAGCTGCACGGTGACAGCTCGTACCGCAAGGACACGTCGCGCTCCAAGGCGCCGGCCGCCGGTACGAAGACGGCCGAGCGCCTCGTCGAGGCGACCGTCGACGTCGACGCGGTGCTCGACTTCGCCGCGACGTTCGGCACGATCGCGCTCGCCCGCGCCTACGCCGACTGGTCGAGCCCGGTGAACGCCAGCTACCGGGGGCAGCTCATCAACCGGGCCGTCGACCTGGTGCAGCTCTTCCCGTTGTCGGCGACGAAGAACGGGGCCGACATCCGGCTCTCGGTCGACGCCGTCGAGGACCTGTTCCGGCTCGACGACCTGACCCACATCGTGATCGTCGCGGGCGACTCCGATTACGTCGCGCTCGCGCAGAAGGCCAAGCGCCTCGGGCGCTACGTCGTCGGCATCGGCGTCGCGGGCGGCACCAGCCGGGCGCTGATGGCCGCGTGCGACGAGTACGCCGACTACGACGCGCTGCTGTCGACGGACGACACCGTCGATGCCGACGAGGCCGCCGACGCGGAGGCGCAGGCGAAGGCGAAGACCGGCGCGGATGCCCCGGCCGAGGCCGGCGCCGCCCCGAAGCGCTCCCGCGGCGGGAGGAGCCGCCGGGCGAGCTCCGACGGGACGACCGCGGCGAAGGCCGGAGCGGCGGACGCCGCCGAGGCGCCCGAGGCCTCCGCCGAGGCCCCCGAGGTTCCCGTCGCGAAGGGCCTGGCCGTGGCGTTCTCCGCGGCGGAGGCACCCGAGTCCTCTCCCCCGTCGCGCAACCCGAGCCGCCTGATGCTGAAGGCGCTGGAGCTGATGCGGGCGAAGAACGACCAGGAATGGCAGGCCACGGGCGCCGTG
The DNA here is from genome assembly GCF_004006235.1 of Agromyces sp. LHK192. Lineage (NCBI taxonomy): Bacteria > Bacillati > Actinomycetota > Actinomycetes > Micrococcales > Microbacteriaceae > Agromyces > Agromyces sp. LHK192. The sequence goes on along the minus strand of NZ_CP034753.1, from coordinate 269,756 downwards.
AAGAGCCAGATGCTGCGGATGGATCCGTCGTTCCAGGAGCGGCGCCTCGGCTTCGACTCGTTCACCGATTTCGTGAAGTCGCGCGGCGGGGTGGTGGAGCTCGACGAGGCCGCGAACAAGATCCGGGTGCGGCCGAAGCAGGACTGACGCCCCCGCGACACCCATGGTCTGACCACACGTGGTAGCGTGGTCGGACCACATGGGAGGAACGCGCGTGACGATCGAGCAGCAGGACACCGCCGCCACCCCCTCGCGCGCCTGGCGCACCGTGCTCGAGCACATCGAAGCGCGGCTCATCGCCGGTGACCTCGCACCCGGCGACCGCCTCCCCGGCGAGCGCGCGCTCTCGACCGACCTCGGCGTCGGGCGCTCGAGCGTGCGCGAGGCGCTGCGCGTACTCGAGGCGATGGGACTCATCCGCACGGCGACGGGCTCCGGCCCGAACGCCGGCGCGATCATCATCGCGATGCCTGGCGGGGCGATGAGTTCGCTCATGCGCCTCCAGGTCGCCGCGCGCGGCTTCCCCGTCCGCGACATCGTGCGCACGCGTCTCACGCTCGAGGCATCCGTCGTCGGCGAACTGGCGGATGCCGCTCCGGCCCGCGATCTCGCCGACGCCGACCGCCTGCTCGACGCGATGGACGACGACGACCTCACCCCGGCCGAGTTCCTCGCGCTCGACGCGCAGTTCCACCTCGCGCTCGCGGAGGCATCCGGCAACCAGGTGATCACCGCGACGATGGCGGGCCTGCGGGGCGGCATCGAGGCGTACGCGCTCGACGGCCTCGCGCGCATCGCCGACTGGGCGAGTACGCGCGGCCGGCTGCGCGGCGAGCACCGCGGCGTCGTCGACGCGATCCGGGCGACGGATGCCGCGCTCGCGCGCACCCGCATCCACGACCACATCTCGGGGTACTACGCCGAGATCTCGCTCGGCGACTGACCGCCGGCGGCTCGCCGGAGCGCCCACCGAAGCACCGCAGACCACGCATCCAGACCCACGCACCCAGACCAGGAGACGACATGGCCCGCAAGCCCTCCCCCGCCGTGCAGCGGCAGTTCCCGAAGCCGGCGGAGATCCTCGAGCTCATGCAGTTCAAGACGCCGACGCTCGACCCCACCGACCGGCGGCTCGAGAAGGCGATGACGATCGCCGACCTCCGCGCGATCGCGAAACGCCGCACGCCGAAGGCGGCGTTCGACTACACCGACGGCGCGGCCGAGGGCGAACTGTCGATCAGCCGTGCCCGCCAGGCGTTCGAGGACGTCGAGTTCCACCCGTCGGTGCTGCGGAACGTGCCCGTCGTCGACACGACTCGCGAGGTGCTCGGCGGCCCGAGCGCCCTGCCGTTCGGCATCGCGCCGACCGGCTTCACCCGGCTCATGCAGACCGAGGGCGAGACGGCCGGCGCCGGCGCCGCGGCCGCCGCGGGCATCCCCTTCACGCTGTCGACGCTCGGCACGACGTCGATCGAGGGCGTCAAGGCCGCGAACCCGAACGGTCGCAACTGGTTCCAGCTCTACGTGATGCGCGACCGCGAGATCTCGTACGAACTGACCCGCCGCGCCGCCGCCGCCGGGTTCGACACGCTGTTCTTCACGGTCGACACCCCCGTCGCCGGGGCGCGCCTGCGCGACAAGCGCAACGGCTTCTCGATCCCGCCGCAGCTCACGCTCGGCACGGTCGTCAACGCGATCCCGCGACCGGCCTGGTGGATCAACTTCCTCACGACCCCGAAGCTCGAGTTCGCGTCGTTGTCGACCACCGGCGGCACGGTCGGCGAGCTGCTCGACGCCGCGATGGACCCGACCATCTCGTTCGACGACCTCGACATCATCCGCTCGATGTGGCCGGGCAGGATCGTCGTCAAGGGCGTGCAGACCGTCGAGGACGCGAAGCTGCTCGCCGACCGCGGCGTCGACGGCATCGTGCTCTCGAACCACGGCGGTCGCCAGCTCGACCGGGCCCCGATCCCGTTCCACCTGCTGCCGCACGTCGTGAGCGAGGTCGGCTCCGACCTGGAGGTGCACCTCGACACGGGCATCATGAACGGCGCCGACATCGTCGCGTCGGTCGCGCTCGGCGCCCGGTTCACGCTCGTCGGACGCGCGTACCTGTACGGCCTCATGGCCGGCGGCCGCCGAGGCGTCGACAAGACCATCTCGATCCTGCGCACCGAGATCGAGCGCACCATGAAGCTGCTCGAGGTCTCGACGCTCGACGAGCTCGGTCCGCAGCACGTCACGCAGCTCGCGCGACTGCAGCCGGTCGCGCGGCCCGTGCAGGCCGCCGCCGAGCAGGCGAACGCCTCGAAGCCGACGACCGTCCGGTCGCCGCGCAGCACGGCGGCGAAGCCGGCGGCGGCCAAGTCGGCCGCGGCGAAGCCGGGCACCACGGCCAAGCCGGCCGCAGCCAAGTCGGCCGCAGCCAAGTCGGCCGCAGCCAAGCCGCGCCGCTCCTCGACCCCCGCGTCGCCCAAGGCGTAACGCGTCAGCCGGCCCGTGTCGGCGAGGCGGCGGAACGACGGATGCCCCGGGGCTCGGCTGGGTTCCAGCGAGCCCCGGGGCATCCGTCGTGAAGTGCCTGCGGTCAGCTCAGTTGCAGGTGTAGGTGACGCCGTCGACGTCCCAGACGCCCGGGCCGAGCTCCGAGCAGATGTCGGCGAGCGAGCCGACGGCCGCGATGCTGATGATGATCACGATCACCGTGACGATGACCCCGATCACGAGCAGGATCGCGCCGACGATGATGCCGGCCTTGGCCGGACCGTTCTTGAAGCCGGCCTTCTTGGACTGCGAGTTCGCGACGATGCTCAGGATGAGGCCGATGAGCGGCATCAGGATCGCGAGCACGAGGCCGACGATGCCGAGCGTCTTGCCCGGGAAGGTGTCGGGGTTGGCGGCCGGCGCACCGGCCGGTGCCGGCGGGGCCGGCGGAACGGGCTGCGAGGGCGCGGTGGGCGGAACGGAAGCCGCAGGCGGGGCCGGCGGAACGGGCGGCTGTGCCGGCGGAACGGGCTCGCCGGAGGGCGGCACGGGCGGCTGTGCAGGATCGGTCACGGTGTCTCCTCGTGTCGGGAATCCGGATCGAGCGTCCGGCTCATGCATCGTAGTGGTCAACCGGACTCGGCGGTCGGATTTCCTCGCGCGTTGTGGATGGCCGCCGGTGCGACGTCTCGCGTCACGCCCGCCCGCCGGGGCGTGAGGACTCGGCCCGCTCCTCGTCGGTGGGGGCCGTGATGGCCTGGCCGATCGTGTGCACGGCCGCGAACTTCGCCATCTTCTGCGCCTGGTCGAACTGCTTGCGACGCCGCTTGATGAGCTTGGCGCGCGCCTCGGTGCGTTCGAGCGCGTCGAGCCGGTCCTCCATCGAAACCGGACGACCGCGTCGGATCGGCACCCGGCCGACCCTCGCAGCGGTGCCGCCACGTGCCGACCGTTCCAGCCGCAGGGCCGTGAGCGAGGCGAGGCTGAACGCCCGGCGCGGATCCCGCCTGCGCTCGGAGCGGGCGATGCGCAGCGCGGCACCGGCCTGTTCGGCGACACGCTCGATCCGCGCCCGCCGGGGCGTGCCCGTCGGCAGCGAGCCTGCGAGCCGGCGCGCCTCCTTTCGGGCGGCCTTGGCGGCCGCGATCGCGTCCTTCGCGACCCTGCGTTCCCGCTTCATCCGCTTCGTCACGGTTCCCCCTCGTCGATGAGGTCCAGGAGGCGCTTCGCGGCGTCGCGGATCTCGTCGTGGTCGAACTGGCCGGCACGGCTCTCGATGGCGATGACCCCGGAGCGACGGACGCGCCGAAGGTCCCCGTACGGGAACGAGTACGCCCCCTTGGTCTCGGGGTTCTCGTCGTCGTCGATCCCGAGGTACCAGTGCCGGAACTCGGTCCAGCCGTGCGCGTCGACGAACCGGTTCTCGGCGTCGGCCGTCGGGGCGTGCTCGCTCCAGTCGCCGGGCTCGTCTCGCACGACCTTCCCGTCGCGGACGAGGGCACGCGCCTGGCGCAGGGCTGGTTCGTTCAGTCGGATCGACATGGTCGGCCTCCCGCTGCCCGTGGATCGGGCTCCCTACCGTGGTATCCGCGGGAGGACCACGCGGTCAAGGGGTTGCGGACACGACCGACCGCGGTCCGCCGTGGCGGGATCTCGCCGACCTGCGGCCGGATCCTCGCGGTGTCCGTGCGGGCTCGCGCTCGATGATGGTCGAAGCGACGACCGGAGGGTGACGACATGAACGGCGTGGTGGTACCCGGGATCGACGGGTCGGGTCCGGAGCATTGGCAGACGCTGTGGGAGGCATCCGACCCGGGGCTCGTGCGCTTCGCGCCCGCGTCGTGGACGGCGCCCGATCGCGACGACTGGCGTCGCGCGCTCCGCGCCGCGATCGTCGCGGCGGGCCCCGATGCGATCGTCATCGCCCACAGCCTCGGATGCCTCGCCGCCGTCGACGTGCTCACGGCACCCGACGCACCGCCGTGCGCGGGGGTGTTCCTGGTCGCGGTGCCGGATGTCGACGGCCCGCGGTACCCCGACGCGGCCGCTTCGTTCCGGCCCGTCCGGCCGACCCCGATCGGCGTGCCGGCTGTCGTCGTGGCGAGCACCGACGACGAGTTCGGCCCGTTCGCCGCGGTGGCGGGCTTCGCCGCCGACCTCGAGGCGCGGCTGGTCGTGGCCGGAGCACACGGCCACCTGAACGCGCTCAGCGGGATCGGGCACTGGCCCGAGGGCCGCGCGCTGCTCGAGGACTTCGCGGCCGAACTGCGCTCCGCGGTCTGAGCGACGCGGGCCGGTCATCCGTCACGGACGTACCGGCGCGGCGGAGCGGTGCCCGGCAGGCGCCGGGCACCGCTCACTTCAGGCCCGCACACGTTCGAACTCGGAGAACACGACCCCCGTGCGGTACACGGTCGTCTCGACCTCGGTGAACAGCCGGGGCTCGTAGGCCCCGGGCGCGAACAGCGGGATTCCCGCGCCGAACAGCAGCGGCTGCCGCTTGAGCACGAGCCGGTCGATCTCGCCGATCAGCGCCGAGGCGAGCTCGCCGCCGCCGCAGAGCCAGATCGCCCGGCCCTGCTCGGCCTTGAGTCGGCGCACGACCTCGACCGGATCCTCCGCGGTGACCTCGAGGTGCTCGGGCGCCCCGAGGTCGTCGTCGGCGTGCGTCCGACTGAACACGACCTGCCGGAGGTGCCGGTAGGGGCTGGCCGGCGCACCGGGCACGGAGTACGTGTTCCAGCCCATGAGCACGGTGTCGAACACGGGGTCGTCGGATCGCTCGATGCCGACGGCCGCGGCGATGTCGGTGGGGATCGTCTCGGCGTACCGCGCGTTGATGCCCTCCATGTGGTCGCCCTCGAAGAGGAAGTCGTCGAACCGGCCGTCGGGGGCCGCGATGTATCCGTCGAGCGACACGGCGACGTAGTAGACGAGTTCTCGCATGATGCTCCAATCACAACAGGTGTAGTGATCAGCAATGTACATCACCTGTAGTGGTTCCGCTACCATCGAGCCATGGCCAAGAACGAGGAACGCCGCCGGATGCTGGCCGACGCGGGCCTCACGGTGCTCGCCCGCGAGGGTTCGCGCGGGCTCACCCACCGCGCGGTCGACCTCGCCGCCGGGGTGCCGACCGGCACGGCCTCCAACTACTTCCGCAGCCGCGAGGCGCTCATCGACGGGCTCGTCTCGCGCATCGGCGAACGACTGGCGCCGACGCCCGACGACCTCGACCGACGCGGGGCCGAGCCGCCGAGCCGCGAACTCTTCGCCGACTACCTCCGCGACATCGTCCGAAGGCTGACGACCGAGCGCGAAGTGACGATCGCCCTCTTCGAGCTCCGGATCGAGTCGAGCCGTCGCCCCGAACTCGCCGCCGTGCTCGGCGCCTGGCAACGCGCCGGGTTCGAAGCCGACGTCGCGTTCAACGTCGGCGCGGGCCTGCCCGGCGGGCGACGCGAGGTCGCCCTGTTCCACTATGCGATCGACGGCCTGCTGCTCGACCGGCTCACGAGCCCGATCGACCCCGACGCCTCGACCGACGACATCGTCGACGCGCTGGTGGCAGGACTGCTTCCCCGGGACGGCGACTGACCGAGCGACACCCCCTGTTCGGGGGACGTGCCCCGCGGGCGCGCTGCCCGCATGCTTGCATCCATGACGCAGCTGGGTGATCCCCCCGCCCCACCCGAGTCGGCCCCCCTCGACGGCGCCCGCCTCCAGCACTCCATCCTCCTGCTCGACCACCTGGTCGACCACGGACCCTCGACGCGGAGCGAACTGGCCGCCGCCACCGGCCTGGGCCGCAGCGCCGTGACCGGCGTCATCGCCCGCCTGCTCGACGCCGGCGTGCTCACCGAGGAACCGGATCCCGCCGACGGCCGCGCGACCCCGCTCGCCCTCGTCGCCGCCCACCACGTCCTGCTGACCACCGAGCTCGCCGCCGACGAGGCGATCGCCACCGTGGCGACCCTCGACGGCACGGAGGTCGCCCGGTTCACCGAGCCATACGGGCCCGACGCCGCCCCAGCGCTCGTGCTCGACCTGCTCGCCGCCGTGCTGACCCGGGCCGTCGCGTCGAGCGAACGACGCGGCACGCCGGTCGCCGACCTCACCGTGCTCGTCGACGGTGCGGTCGCCGGCAGCCCCGCGGTCGTCGTCGAGGGCGCGCGCTTCGGCGACGAGCCGCTCGACGTGCTCGCCCAACTCCGCGCGAGGGTTGCGGTGCTCGCCGATCTCGAGCAGACCCTCCCGCAGCCGATCGTGCTGCTGCCGTCGGCGATCGCATCGGCATCGGCCGAGGCATCCGCGCTGGGCGTGACCGACCTGCTGTACCTGGAGGGCGACGCGGCGGTCGCGGCGGCGATCGTCGTCGACGATCGGCCGATGCGCGGCGCACACGGCCTCGCCGCCTCGATCGCACACCTGCCGATCGTGCCGAACGGCGTGCGCTGCGCGTGCGGACAGCGGGGATGCCTCGCCACCGTCGCCGACCCGGGCCATGTCCTCGAACGGGCCGGGCTCGCCGACCTCGACGCCGGCGCCGGACGTGTCGCCGCCGTCGCCGAACTGGAACGCCGTATCGACGCCGCCGACGACCGCGCCCGCTGGGCGTGGCTCGACGCGGCCCTCTGGATCGGTCGCACCCTGCAGGTCGTCGTTCCGGCCGTCGACCCCACCGTGATCGTGGTCGGCGGGTACTGGGGGCGGCACCTCGACGACATCGACGCCGCGTTCCGCGAGAACCGGCCGACCATCGCGGGCGGCGCGATCAGCTCGATCCCGCTGATCGTCGCCGCCGCCGCCGGACCGGAGTCGGCACTGATCGGCGCGCGCAGCCGCGCCCGCGCCCGCCTGCTCGCCGAACCGATGCGCCTCGCGGGCTGAGATGTCCCGTCGCGGGAATGGCGAGCGGCCCGCGACGATTGCACCCCTCATGTGCATGCTCGAGGACCCCCGACCACGCGGCGCGGCGATCGACGACGCGGCGACGATCGACCGGCTCATGGACCACCTGCACTGGTCGTTGCAGGCGTTCACGCATCGTGGACTCGGAGCCGGGGCCGCCTCGGTCGAAGACCACGCCGGCACGCGGTTCCACTTCGTGCTGTCGGGCGAGATCGAGCTCGTGCACGATGACGTCGTGTACCGCATCGAATGCGGCAGCTTCGCGCTCCTGCCGCGCGGCGGGAGCATCGTGATCCGCGCCGAACGCGACACCCGCCTCCTCAGCGCCTCGGTCGAGCTGCTCGGCACGCATCCCCTGATGATCCGCGCGATGCCCGACGTGCTCTTCTCGTACGACTTCCGGCGTCAGGAGCCGGGCCTCGCCTCGGTGCTCGACACGATCGCCGCCGAGGCCGGCCGGGCGCGCCCCGGCTCGAGTGCCGTGGTCGCCGGACTCACCGACGTCGCCGTCTCGGCCGCGGTGCGGTTCTGGCTCGAGCACGGCTGCGGCAGCGCACGGCCGTGGCTCGCGGCGGCGAACGACCACAGCCTGGGCCTCGCGCTCGCTGCGATCCATGCCGAACCCGGATCGCCGTGGACGGTCGACGCACTGGCCCGAGTCGCGCACGCCTCCCGGTCGCAGTTCGCCGAGCAGTTCCGCGCCGCCATCGGGGACACGCCCGCCCGGTACGTCACCCGGGTGCGGATGACGCACGCCGAACGGATGCTCCGCAACGGCGAACCGGTCAGCGGTATCGCCTATCGACTCGGCTACGACAGCGAGGACGGGTTCAGCCGTGCCTTCCGCCGCCACAGCGGCGTGGCCCCGAGCCGGTGGCGCCGCGAACGGGAGCAGGCCGTGCGGGTCGGATCGGCGGCGCCCATCGGGGACGACCTCCAGGCCGTGCCTGCGGTCGCCTGAGTCAGGCCCGGACGCCGCGCGGTGACGCGGCCGTGAGCACGAGCCCACCGGCCACCGCCGCGACGCCTCCGGCGAGCAGGACCGCCTGGATGCCCACCGCATCGACGAGCAGTCCGCCGACCGCCGCCCCGACGGTGATCGCGATCTGGAACGCCATCACGACGAGCCCGCCGGCGCTCTCGAGGCGGTCGGGAGCGACGCGCGCGATCCACGTCTGGACCATGGTCGGCACCGCCCCGAAGCCGACGCCCCACACGACGACCGAGACGGCCGCGACCGCGAGGTGCTGGCCCGAGATCGCGAAGAGCACCGTCGCGGCCCCGATCAGGGTCGGCGCGGCGATCACGAGGACCGCCGGCCGGCGGTCGGCCAGCGGACCCGCGGCGAGGTTCCCGACGAACGAGGCGACGCCGAACACCGCGAGGAGCGCCGCGAGGAGTGCCGGGTTGATCCCGTCGACGGTCTCGAACGCGGGTCGCAGGTACGTGAAGCTCGCGAAGTGGCCGCCGGCGACGAGCACGATCGAGAGGATGCCGAGCGCGACGACCGGCCTCGCCGCCGTCCGCGCCAGCGTGCCGAAGCCCGGGGCACCGGTCGGCGGCACCGACGGCAGCGTGAACAGCTGGGCGGCGAGCGCGATCACCCCCGCCGCGGCAGCGCCGAGGAACACCGCGCGCCAACCGATCAGCTCGCCCAGGAATGCCCCGGCGGGGACCGCCGCGATGGTCGCGATCGAGACACCGGTGTTGACGACGGTCATCGCACGCCCGAGGCTGCCGGCCGGCACGAGCTGCGCGGTCACCGCCAGCGACATCGCCCAGAAGCCCGAGATCGCGAGGCCCAGCAGCAGCCGCGAGGCGAGCATGAGCCCGAAGGCCGGCGAGATCGCGACCAGCACGTTCGACACGATCGCGAGCGTGGTCAGTCCGGCCATCACCCAGCGCCGGTCCAGGCGCGGCAGCGCCGAGACCACGAGCGGCCCCCCGACGATGCCGATGACGCTCGTCGCCGTGACGAGCTGCCCGGCAGCCCCCTCGGTCACCCCGAGGTCGGCCGCGATCGGCGAGAGCAGGCTCGCCGGAAGGAACTCGCTGGCGACGAGCGTGAAGATGCCCAGCGCGAGCGCGACGACGGCGCCCCAGCGGGCGCGCGACCCGGTCGGTGCGCCGGACGAGCTGTGCCCGGTGGAAGCCGCCGTGTGCGGCGACGGGTGCGGCAGCGTGGTCGAGCCGGTGCTCGGGGATTCGGTCGGCATGGCGCCTCCTTCGGGGTCGGTTCCAGCCTCCCGAGCGGCGCGGTCCGACGCCCGACCGTTCGTCGCGACGACCCGACGAATCGTCCGGACCGCGCGGGGGGCATCCGTCAGTCGCCGGTGCCGCGCCGCGCGAATCGCGATCGGATGCCCCACGCGGTGACCCTCGCCATCGCCTCGACCACGATCCCGATCGTCATCTTCGACCGGCCGTGCTCGCGCTCGACGAACGTGACGGGCACCTCGACGACTCGGAACCCGGCCTCGTGCGCGTGCCACAGCATGTCGACCTGGAACCCGTAGCCGCGGGTGTGCACGTCGTCGAGGGGCATCCGTCGCAACGCGTCGGCGCGGAACGCGCGGTACCCGGCCGTCGTGTCACGCGTCGGCACCCGCAGGGCACGTCGCGCGTAGGCGCTGCCGCCGCGCGACAGCCACTCGCGGCGCTTCGGCCAGTTCTCGATGCGACCGCCGTCGATCCACCTCGAGCCGATGACGAGGTCCGCCGGCGTCGCGGCGTCCGCGTCGAGGGCGTGCAGCAGGCCGGGAAGGTCCTCAGGTCGATGCGAGCCGTCGGCGTCCATCTGCACGATCACGTCGTAGCCGCGGTCGAGCGCCCATGCGAACGCGTCGAGGTAGGCGGCTCCCAGCCCCTCCTTGCCCGCCCGGTGCCGCACGTGGACCGAGGCATCCGACGCGGCGATCTCCTCGGCGAGCGCTCCGGTGCCGTCGGGCGACGCGTCATCGACGACGAGCACGGATGCCTCCGGCGCCGCGGCGCGCACGCGACCGATGATCGCGGCGAGGTTCTCGCGCTCGTTGAACGTGGGAATCACCACGAGGGTTCCGGGCATCCCGTGCATCGTAGCCGTTCGCGGCGGCCTGCCCGGATTGCTGCGGCTCCTCGGCTGCGGCATCCTGTTGGAACCCGGCACGATCTCCGGCGACTCGACGCGGAGGCGACATGGACGACGAACACCCGACCACGCAGCTGAAGCGGATCGCCTTCGGTGCAGGGGCGACCGACGCGGAGCGCGAAGCCGCGCTCCGCGAGCTCGCCGCGAGCGCCGGCGGGGCTTCGGCACAGGCCGCTCCAACGGCGGAGCACGCCGAAGCGGAGCACGCCGGATCGGAGCACCTCGCCGACGCACCCGAATCCGACGCCTCGCAGGCGCCGCCGGAGGCCGCGGCCGCCGAGCGCGGGTCACGGACCTGGACCCGCATCACCGTCATCGCGGCGGCATCGGCGCTCCTCGTGGGCGGCGTCGTGGGCTGGCAGCTCGGCGCCGCGACGGGCGGCAGCGCACCGGGCGCGCCGACGCCCGGCCCGACGCCGGGCGCGTCCGCCGAGCCCCGCACGCAGGCCGAGTACCTCGAGTCGCTGGAGTTCGCGGGCGACACCGAGGCGGCGAAGGTGTTCTCGCGCGAGGCCGTGCCGAGCGACGAGCCGCCGTTTCCCGCGCGCTTCGACGAGGGCAACGGCGTGCCCGCGTACCGCCTGCTCGCGACCCGCTCCGACGGGGTGCAGATCTTCGGCTCCCGTGACGACGTCGACCTCTGCGTCCAAGTGTTCATGGTGTCGACCGATGTCGGCGCCAGGGAGGCCATGGGCGGTGGCGCCTGCACCGAGAACGGCCGGTTCCCCGAGGAGGGGCTCGAGGTCGAGTTTCCGGCCTCGGGCGCGTTCCCGCGTCTCGCCGTGACGTGGTCGGCCGACGGCACGGTCACCCTCGACAGCGTCGTCGCCGAGTGACGCGGGCCTGCACGCGGCGCACCTGTGCGCCGTTCAGCGCACCCCCGACATGAGCTTGAGCACGCCCCGGCTGCCGACGGCGAGCCCGGCACCCAGCACGATCGCGATCGCGCCGAGCACTCCGAAGTAGGTCGCCTCTTCCACGACGGTGTAGAACTCGGCCAGGAGTCCCGCGATCGCGGTGCCGAGCGCCACCGAGAGGAAGAACAGCGCGACCATCTGCGTGTGGAACACCGCGGGCGCGAGCTTGGTCGTCACCGACAGCCCCACCGGCGAGAGCAGCAGTTCGGCGACCGTGAAGACGAACAGGATGAGCACCATCCACAGCAGCGGCGTCGAGTTCGCGCCGCCGCCGGCGAACGGCAGGAACAGCAGGAACGCCAGCCCCATGATCGCCGTGCCGAGCGCGAACTTGATCGGCGTCGACGGTTGGCGGTCGCCGAGCTTCGTCCAGATCGCCGCGAACACGCCCGACAGGATGATGATGAAGATCGGGTTGATCGACTGCACCCACGAGACCGGCATCTCCCAGCCGAACAGATCCCGGTTCAACTGCTCGTCGGAGTAGATCGTGAGCACCGTGAACTGCTGCTGGTAGAGCGACCAGAAGGCGACGCTCGCGATGAACAGCGGGATGAACCCGACCACGCGGCGGCGCTCGACCGCGCTGATGCGGCTGCTGCCGAGGATCACGATGAAGTACGCGACCGTCGCGGCGACCGTCGCGCCGATCACCCAGGTCACGAGGTTCTCCGCCGTGATCAGCCCGGTCAGCACCAGGACGGCGATCACGACGACTCCGCCGATCCCGATGCCGATGACGAGCAGCCGCCGCTCGGGCGGCAGCGGGTTCGGGACGACGGATGCCTCGGGCGGGAGCCCCTTGCGGCCGAACGCGTACTGGATCAACCCGATGGCCATGCCGACCGCCGCGGCCGCGAACCCCCAATGGAACCCCACCGTCGACTGCAGCGCACCGGTGACGATCGGGCCGAGGAACGCACCCAGGTTGATGCCGAGGTAGAAGATCGAGAACCCGGCGTCGCGGCGCGGATCGCCGGCCGAGTACAGCGTGCCGACCACGCTCGTCGCGTTCGCCTTCAGTCCGCCCGAACCGAGCGCGACCAGCACGAGCCCGACCGCGACGCCGACGAAGCCGGGCAGCACGGCCAGCGCGATGTGTCCGGCCATGATCACGATCGCCGAGACGAACAGCACGCGTTCGCTGCCGAACAGGCGGTCGGCGAGCCACGCGCCGAGGATCGTCGAGAGGTAGACCGCTCCCCCGTAGGCGCCGACGATGCCGGCGGCGGAGGTCTGGTCCATGCCGAGGCCGCCTTCGGCCGCGGAGTAGTACAGGTAGAGCAGCAGGATGCCCTGCATGCCGTAGAAGCTGAAGCGCTCCCACATCTCGACCCCGAAGATGTGCACGAGCGGCCGCGGCTGCCCGAAGAAGCCGTGGTCGCCCCGGGTGTCGCGTTCGCCGCCGTCGTCCACGCCCGGCTCAGGCGGACCGTACTCCCCCGGGGCCGGTTCGGTGACCCTGCCCATGCGCGCAGCCTAGTCCTCGCGGTGCGCGCGCCGCGATCGCTCGTCGGGGGTTGCGCGCGTCAGGGGGTGCGCGGACCCACGGTCCCGGGGGTCAGCCCCCGGGCGCCAGGCTCCCGCCGCCGATAGCGTCGGAGCCGACGGTGCGGATGCACCGAGAGCAGAGGGTTCCCATGCACGCCACCACCCGCACGATCGCCGCGAGCGCGGTCGTCCTCGCCGCCGCCCTCGGACTGTCCGGATGCTGGTTCATGGGGCCGCCGCAGACCCACGCCGACGATGCCGTCGTGACCGACGCGGTGACCGCGATCGAGATCGACGACCCCGCCGGCGCCGTCACGGTGCGCGGCGTGGCCGGTGCCACCGAGGTCTCGATCGAACGCACCCTGCACTACTTCGGCGCCGAGCGGTCGTTCGACGCGACGCACGAGGTCGACGGCGGCACCCTCGTGCTGCACGGCTGCGGCCGGAACTGCTCCGCCGAGTACGTGCTGGAGGTCCCGGAGGGCCTGGACGTCTCGGGCAGCACCGCGAACGGCGCCGTCGAGCTCTCGGGCGTCCACGACGTCGACGTGTCCACCTCGAACGGCCTGGTCGAGCTCGACGGCGTGACCGGGAGCGTCGAGGCGTCGACCTCGAACGGACGCGTCGTCGGTCGCGGCCTCACCGGTGGCGGCATCCGGGCGGCGTCGTCCAACGGTGCGATCGAACTGCACCTCGAGACGCCGCAGGATGTCTCCGCCGAGACGTCGAACGGGTCGATCGAGGTGGACGCGCCGCCCGCGAGCTATCGCGTGGACACCGCCACCTCGAACGGCGGGGTCGAGGTCGACCTCGCGAACGACCCCGACGGCGAGTTCACGTTCGACCTGCGCACGTCCAACGGGTCGATCCGGGTGGGCGAGGCGGGCTGAGCGGAGCCGGCCGACCGCGTCCGCCGCACGACGCTCAGGCGGCGGCGCGTCCGCCGCACGACGCTCAGGCGGCGGCGCGTCCGTTGCGCTCGTCACGCCAGCGCAGGAAGTCGCGGACGACCGTGAGGTCGTAGCCGGGCCCCGAGATGCCGAGCGTGAACAGGCGGACGCCGGCGTCGTGGAGCGCCTGCGCGTGCTCGACGTCGAACCGCGAGCGTTCGAGCTCGTTCGAGACGACGATGCCCGACACGTCGCGGCCGACCTCGTCGCCCCACCGCCGGAGCACGTCGAGCTTGTGCGGCAGGTCGGCGGGCGACACGAACGAGTGCCAGATGTCGGCGTGCTGCGCCACGAGCTTCAGCGTCTTCTGCTCGCCCTTGCCGCCGATCATGATCGGGATCTCCCGCGTCGGCGCCGGGTTGAGCTTCGCCCAGCGGGCACGGACCCGCGGGAGCGCCTCGGCGAGGTCGTCCAGGCGCGAGCCGACCGTGCCGAACTCGTATCCGTATTCGTCGTAGTCGCGCTGGAACCACCCGCTGCCCGTGCCGAAGATGAATCGGCCGGTTCCCGTGCCCTTCGCGCTGATGTGGTCGAGCGTGCGGGCCATGTCGGCCTGCAGGTCGGCGTTCCGATACGAGTTGCAGTTGACGAGCGAGCCGAACTCGATGCGCTCGGTCTGCTCGGCCCAGGCCCCGAGCATGGTCCACGCCTCGAAGTGCAGGCCGTCGCGGTCGCCGGTGAGCGGGAAGAAGTGGTCCCAGTTGAAGACGATGTCGACGCCCAGGTCTTCGAGGCGCAGCACGGTGTCGCGGATGGCCTGGTACTGCGCGTGCTGCGGCTGCACCTGCACGCCGAGCCGGATGGGGGAATCTGCACTCATCTCGCCAGCCTAGGTCGGGCCGCGGAGGGGTCCGGCACTCGAAGCCGGATCCTCCGGATGCTGTGGCTCCGTGCGCATCACGCGCACGAATTCAGCGCCGAACCCTATTCGCGCGCAACAGATCGCAATACACTCGCCGAATGGACAACCTGGACCGCGCGATCCTCGATCTCCTGCGCCAGAACGCTCGCGCCGGGTACGGCGACATCGGCTCGTCGGTGGGGCTGTCCGCGTCGGCCGTGAAGCGGCGCGTCGACCGCCTCGTCGCCGACGGCGTGATCCGCAGCTTCACCATCCAGGTCGACCCCGCCGTCGACGGGATGAGCACCGAGGCCTACGTCGAGCTCTTCTGCCGCGGCACGGTCGCCCCGGAGGAGCTCCGGCGCATCCTGCAGGACGTGCCGGAGGTCGTCTATGCCGGAACCGTCACCGGCAGCGCCGACGCGATCGTGCACATGCGCGCACGCGACATCACGTCGCTCGAGGACGCGCTCGAACGGGTGCGCATCGCCCCGAACGTCGACCACACGCGCAGCGCGATCGTGCTGTCGCGCCTCGTGAACCGGCAGCGCGACTGAGGGGGTCGCCCATGCGCTTCATCGTCCACCCCGAGTCATCCGTGCCGCTGATCGAACAGGTACGCGCGCAGGTCGTCGAGGGTGTCGGCGACGGCCGCCTCGCCGTCGGCGAGCGCCTGCCCACCGTGCGCGCCCTCGCCGAGGAACTCGGCGTCGCCGTGTGGACGGTCGCGCGCGCGTATCGCGAGCTCGAACACGACGGCGTCATCGAGACGAAGGGGCGATCGGGCACGTTCGTCGCCGCCCACGGCGACGTCGGCCATCAGGCCGTGCAGACCGCCGCGGCCGAGTACGCGAAGCTCGTGCGCCGCCACGGCATCCCGATCGACGACGCCCTGCAGTTCGTCGACGCGGCGCTGCGGATCGGGACCTGACCGCGCTACTCGGTCGGGGCCGCCGGGATCGGCTCCTTCGGCAGACGACGCACCTTCGCGCGGCGCTGCGGATCGGCACCTGACCGCGCTACTCGGTCGGCGCCGCCGGGATCGGCTCCTTCGGCAGACGACGCACCTTCGCGCGGCGCTGCGGATCGGCACCTGACCGCGCTACTCGGTCGGCGCCGCCGGGATCGGCTCCTTCGGCAGACGACGCACCTTCGCGCGGCGCTTGCGCCGCTCCGGGATCATCGACCGCATCTCCTCGAGCTTGCCGAAGCACAGCAGGCGGTCCTCGCCCTCGAGCACGACGCCCTTGCGCGGGTTCGGGATCACGTTGGTGCCGCGGTGCAGCGTGAGCACGGTGATGTCCCGTTCCCACAGCCCGGACTCCCCCAGCGTCTTTCCCACGAGGTCGGCGTCGTTGTGCACGAGCAGCTCGGCGACGCCGTACCCCGTCGAGACGGTGAGCCGCTGGCGCACGTCGATCTCTGGGAACGCGACCTGGTTGGCGATGTAGTCGATGATCGCGCCGGCCACGTCGAGGTTGGTCGCGGTCTCGATGCCCTGCAGCCCCGGCGACGAGTTCACCTCCATCACGAGCGGGCCGTCGGCGCCCTCGAGCATGTCGACGCCGGCGACCTTGAGCCCCATGATCTGCGCGGAGCGAACCGCCGCGAGCTCGTATTCAGGGGTCAGCGACACGGGCTCGACCGAGCCGCCGCGGTGCACGTTCGAGCGGAACTCGTCACCCGACGCGACCCGTCGCATCGCCGCGACGACCCGGTCGCCGACGACCAGTGCACGGATGTCCCGGCCCCGGCTCTCGGCGATGAACTTCTGGATCAGCACGTTCTGCTTCGTCGAGTGCAGCGTCTCGATGATCGCCTCGGCGACCTTCACCTGCGGCGCGAGGATGACGCCGATGCCCTGCGTGCCCTCGAGGAGCTTGATGACGACCGGGGCGCCGCCGACCCGCTCGATCGCAGGCCGTACGTCGGCGCGGTTGCGGACGAACGCGGTCGGGGGCAGCGCGATGTTGTGCCGCGACAGGATCTGGTTCGCGCGGAGCTTGTCGCGCGCGTTGGTGATGCCGTTCGCGGTGTTGGGCGTGTACACGTCCATCTGCTCGAACTGCCGCACGACGGCCGTGCCGAAGTACGTGATCGAGTTGCCGATGCGCGGCAGCACCGCGTCGTAGTCGGACAGCGGACGGCCCCGGAACTGGAGGTCGGGTTCGGGTCCGGCGAGATCGATCGCGAAGCGCAGCGTGTTCAGCACCTTGACGCGGTGTCCGCGCTGCAACGCTGCAGCCCGGAGTCGCTGGGTGGAGTACGCCTGCGGGGCGCGCGAGAGGATCGCAAGTTTCACAGATGGCCCCTGCCATGATGGTTCGGATGAGTCAGACTCCCCATTCAAACACCATCGCCGGATGGCGCGAATGGGTGCGCCTGCCCCAGGCCGACGTCGAGTGGATCAAGGCGAAGCTCGACACCGGCGCCAGGTCGTCGGCGCTGCACGCGTTCGACCTCGAGGAGTTCACCCGGGACGGCTCCGACTGGGTGCGGTTCAGCATCCATCCGTGGCAGGACACGGCCGAGGATGCCGCGACCGTCGAGCTGCCGGTGCACGATCGACGCGTGATCCGCAGCTCGACGGGGCACACGCAGGAGCGCCTGGTGGTGCTGATGGACGTCGTGCTGCTGGACGGCACGGTCACCGCCGAGGTCACCCTGACGAACCGCGACGAGATGGGCTTCCGCATGCTCATCGGCCGCGAGGCGCTGCGGGGCGGGTTCCTCGTCGACGCGGGCCGATCGTTCCTGGGCGGCCGCGCGCCGCGCCAGGTGCGCCGCCGCAACCGCGGGCGGGAGTAGGGCGCCCCCAGCACCGTGGGTCGAGTAGCGACGAAGGAGCGTATCGAGACCCCGCCCGCGCCTCCGCTCAGTGCCCCCGGAACGCCTCCTGCAGCCACCACGACCCGCCGTCCGACGCGATCTTCGCGTCGATGACGAGCGGCGCGGTGGGCTCGCTCGCCAGCCATTCCGCGACCGCCTCGAGATCGGCGACCGAGCGGACGGTGAGGCCGCTCGCACCGTACCCCCGGGCGATCGCCGCGAGGTCGACGTCGGGGAACACCACCGTGCCGAGGTCGGCCGATGGATCCGCGGGCCCGAAGTGGTGCACCTCGGCGCCGTACGCGGCATCGTCGTAGACGACGACCACCAGCGGCAGCCGAAGGCGCACGGCCGTCTCGAGTTCCGAGATCGCCATCAGGAACCCGCCGTCACCGGTGCCGAGCACCGGTAGCCGGTCGGGTCGTGCGAGCGCGGCCCCGATCGCCGTGCCGAGCCCCAGGCCGATCGACTGGAACGCCTGCGTGAAGCAGAACCCGAACTCGTCGGGAACCCGGAGGTACGCGCTCGGGTAGCCCATGAAGTTGCCCGAGTCGATCGAGACGATCCGCTCGGCCGGCAGCAGGTCGTCGAGCCGGGCGCTCAGCACGCGCGGGTCGATGCGGGTGTCGCCCGAGGCATCCGTGCCCGACAGGTCGGGTGTTGCCGTGTCGTTCCAGCGGACGGATGCCGCGAGCCGGTCGGCGAGCGACGCCGATCGGTACCCGGGGCGCGGTTCGTCGCCCGAGCGTCGACGCAGCTCGGCGAGCAGGTCGTCGGCCGTCGCGCCGACGTCGCCGAGCACGCCGAGGTCGATCCTCCGGTGCGCCCCGAGCGCCGCGCCGGTGTCGTCGACCTGCACGACGCGGGCGTCCTCGCCGATGAGGGCGCCGTGGCGCATCGTCCACATGTTCAGGGCGCAGCCCCAGCCGACGACGAGGTCGGCCTCGGCGATCAGCTCGGCCGCGAGCGGCGAAGAGAAGCCGCCGGAGATGCCGAGCGCGAAGTCGTCGCCCTCGAAGAGCCCGTTGGCGACGGCGGACGTCGCCAGCAGGGCGCCCGAACGCGCGGCGAGCGCACGCAGCTCCGGTCCGGCACCGCGGGCGCCACGGCCCGCGACGAACACCGGGCGAGCGGATGCCTCGACGAGGTCCGCGAGCGCCTCCACCGAGGCCGCGGCGGGCCGAACGGGGCGACGGCCGGCGGCGGCACGAGCGCGCGGAGCGCCGTCGCGACCGACGGGGGCACGCGCTGGGCCTGCACGTCGAGCGGCAGGTTGAGCACGACGGTGCGCCGCTCGTCGCGGGCGGTGCGGAACGCGCGCACGACGTCGGCGAGCGCCGAGGCCGCCGAGCGCACCCGCTCGGGAACCGCGCCGACGCTGCGCGCGAGCGCATCCTGGTCCATCGCGAAGTTCGAGGTCACCGCGGCGGCCCCGGCCTCGGCGGCGAGCACGATCATCGGCGTGCGGCTCTTGGCCGCCTCGCCGATGCCCGTGGTCGCGTTCGTGAGCCCGCAGCCCTGGTGCACCGAGAGCAGCGAGACCCGCCCCGACATGCGTGCGTGGGCATCCGCCATCATCGCCGCGCCGCCCTCGTGCCGGGCCGCGACGAAGTCGACCCCGGCGGCGCGCAGCGCGTTCGTCACCGCGAAGTTGCCCGAGCCGACGACCCCGAAGCACGCCCCGACGCCGAGCCGCGCGAGCGCCCGGCCGACGAGCTCGGCGACCGACATCCGCTCGGCGTCGTCGACGGCTGCCGTATCGGCGTCGTCCGATCCCGGGTCCGCGTCGACGATGGCGGATGCCTCGCTCACGCCGCGTCCGCGACCAGCGCGAGCACGCGCGTCGGGCTCCCCGAGCCGCCGACGATCGGCAGCGGGGCGACGACCAGCACGGCCCCGGTCGCGGGCAGGTCGGCCAGGCGCTGGAGCGAGGTGATGCCGTACTTGTCGTGCCCGAGCAGGTGGTAGTGCGCCGGGAACGGCGGGTCCAGCTCGGCGCCGCGACCCGCGTCGATGCCGACCGTCTCGACGCCGAAGCCCGAGATCGGTCGCTCCGTCGCGAGCCACTCGGCGCACGCCGCCGAGATGCCCGGCGTGTGCGAACCGGTCTCGTCGGCGTTGAGGAACGCGTCCTGGTCGTCCGCGAATTCGTCCCAGCCGGTGCGGTAGAGCAGCCAGCCGTTCTCGGGCAGCGGGCCGTGCTCGGCCTCCCACGCGAGCACGTCGTCGACCTCGAGCAGGAAGTCGGGGTTCTCGGCGACCTCGGCCGTCTTGTCGATGACGACCGCCGGGCCGATCAGGCGCGCGGGCGGGATCTCGGAGACGTCGTGCCCGTCACGACCCGAGATCCAGTGCACCGGGGCATCCAGGTGGGTGCCGATGTGCTCGCCCGTGTGGATGTTCGCGTGCTTCCAGAACGGCCCCGGCTCGTCGTACTCGCTCACCTGCTCGAGCCTGAAGTCGATCAGGTTCGCGAACGGGTCCGGGAGCCGCAGCGCCGGGGTCGTGGCGGACAGCCGGTTCGTCAGGTCGATCACGCGGATCGACCCGGCGGCGAGCGCGGCGGAGAACTCGGAGAGTGCGGACATCGTCATCCTTCGGGGCCGGGAACGGGGTTGGTCCAGCGTCCCCGGGAGGCGGCCCGCTGCGCAAGCGGCTCGCCGGGCGCTCAGACCTTTCCGTACGCGAGCTCGCCCCGGCGACCGGCGAGCGACGCGAAGCGCGAGGCGACGCGCAGGCGCCGACGGTGCGCGGCGACGAACCCCCAGATCGAGAGGCCGAGCGCGATCGCGCCGAACACCGTCAGCCCCACGCCCAGTGCCAGGATCATCTCGTCGCCGTCGTTCGTCGCCATCATCCCGATGCCGACGAGCAGGCCCAACCCGCCCAGCGTCGACCCGCCGTACGAGCCGATCGCGAGCAACCGGTTCGCCGTGTCGAGCGCCGCGGGCAGGAGCGGTCCGGGCAATCCCCGCTCGGCATTGGCCGGATGCTCGGCGAGCCATCGGGCGCCGAGGGCCTGCAGGGCGCGTGCGCGGGCATCCGCCGCGGCCGCCCAGACCACCAGGGCGACCAGGCCGACCACCGTCGACCAGAGCAGGAGCGACGGCTCGATGGCCGTTGCACCGACCACCGCACCCTGGACGATGCCCCATCCGAGTACCGCGAAGAAGGCGGCGCAGGCGAGCACGACCGTCCAGCCCGCGACGCGGGCGAGCACGGCCCACCCGCGGGGAGCCGCGGCGATGCGCCGCTCGGCCTCGGCATCGTCGGCCTCGAGCGCGGCGACGAGTTCCTCGAGCCGCTGCTGCTGTCCCGGGGCGAGGACGGGGATCGCGTCCGCAGCCGTGCCGGCGCCGGCGCCGGGGCCGGGAGCGGGTGACGCTGCATCCGGAGCGGGGCTCGGGCCCGGCGTAGCCGCAGCATCCGCGGCCGGCGTCGCAGCCGGCCCGGAATCCGCGGCATCCGGAGCCGGCCCGCCGAGCCCGTGGATGACGTGGTCGAGCTCGATCAGCAGCGCCTCGCGACCGAGCTCGGCCGCGCCGAGGTTCGCGTGGACATCGCCCCGGAGCAGGTCGGCCTCCGCGCTCGTGCCGGTCGCGCTGACCGGCAGCCCCGAGCGCTCGAACAGCAGTCGAAGCGCCTGCGCCTCGTCCAGCCTCAGGCCCCTGAACGGCCGTCCGACGACGAGCACGCGCGCCGACGGGCCGAGCCCTGAGCGCAGGCGGTAGTGCAGGTACTGCGCGGTACCGTTCGCCGAGATCGATCGCATCACCCCGGTGATGCTCGCGATCGGCACATCGGTCGAGCGGATGCGGACGAGCCCGCCGCGCTCGAGGTCGACCGACACCGCGGGGTACAGGCACCACATCACGACGAGCGTGACCACGGCGCTGACGATCGCGGCGATCGCCCAGGCGATCACGAACTGCCCGCCGATCAGGTCGGACGTCACGGCGACCACGACCCCGGCGAGCGGAATGCCGACGAGCGCGGACATGACGAGCAGGGCGAGCGGCGAGCGGCGCACCGGCGCTGCGGTGCGTTGGATGACGATTGGCACCCGCCCATTCTCACCCGGCCGGCGGCGCACCTCGGTGCCGCCGAGGTGACGGATTCCTCCCTGATCTCGGCCGCAGATCAGGGAGGATTCCGTCACCTCACCAGCCGTGAGCGACGACCCCGGGTCAGATCACGTCCTCCGAGAGGGTCGTCGGGTTGCCGAAGCGGTGGTTGGTGATCGACACCGCCTGTTCGCGCAGGAACGGCAGCAGCTCCACGCGTCCCGACGGGGTCACCGGGTGCGCCCACACGGCGACGTCGGGCCGGCCGCCGAGCGCCGCGGTGACGGTCGACGGGTCGCCGCCGACGAGGCGGATGCGACTCGTCTCGAGCTTGCTCGCGAGCGCCCCGAGCCAGGCCGCGTCGCCCTCGCGGACCACCTGGATGTCGCGCCCGGCGAGCACCGCCTGGACGCCCTTCGGCAGCTCGATGGCCGTCGAGATCCGGATCCGCGACTTCGCGAGCAGCCCCGCGGCGATGACGCGCAGGGCGTCGACGAGCGATGCGGCCTCCGCGATGCGCACGGTGACGGGAAGCGGGAGGTAGCGGAAGAGGTTCCGCTCGACGCCGAGGCCCGAGTGATCGCGCACGACGCCGTACTCCTCGGCCCAGGCGACCTCGTCGCTCAGGGCCGACCGGCGCAGCACCTCGAACGCCTCGTACGGGAGCGACGACTGGCTCGCCTCGATGAGCTCGGCCACGCGCTTCTCGATGCCGCGCAGGTGCAGCGAGCGCGACTCCACGGTGTGGTCGGGCTCCCAGTCGCCGAGCCCGAACAGGTAGTTCGGGCCGCCGGCCTTGGCACCGGCGCCCACGGCCGACTTCTTCCAGCCGCCGAACGGCTGGCGCTGCACGATCGCACCGGTGATGCCGCGGTTGACGTAGAGGTTGCCCGCCTCGACGCGCGCGAGCCAGGTCTCGAGCTCGTCGGGGTCCAGCGAGTGCAGGCCCGCGGTCAGGCCGTAGTCGACGGCGTTCTGCAGGGCGATCGCCTCGTCGAGGTCCTTGGCGTGCATGATGCCCAGGACGGGTCCGAAGAACTCGGTGAGGTGGAAGTAGGAGCCGCCCTTGACGCCGGTGCGGATGCCGGGCGACCACAGTCGGCCGGAGTCGTCGAGCCGCTTCGGTTTCACGAGCCACTGCTCGTCGGCGCCGAGCTCGGTGAGCGCGTGCAGCAGCTTGCCGTTCGCCGGTTCGATGATCGGCCCGACCTGGGTGGTCGGATCCTGCGGGTAGCCGACGCGCATCGAGGTGGCGGCGTCGACGAGCTGGCGACGGAAGCGCTCGGACTTGGCCACCGATCCGACGAGGATCACGAGCGAGGCGGCGGAGCACTTCTGCCCGGCGTGCCCGAACGCGCTCTTCACGACGTCGGATGCCGCGAGGTCGAGGTCGGCCGACGGCGTGACGATGATCGCGTTCTTGCCGCTGGTCTCGGCGAGGAGCGGCAGGTCCTCGCGGAACGACCGGAACAGCTGGGCCGTCTCGTACGCGCCGGTCAGGATCACGCGGTCGACGAGCGGGCTCGCGACGAGCTCACGGCCGAGCTCGCGCTCGCCGACCTTGACGAGGGCGAGCAGGTCGCGCGGGATGCCGGCCTCCCAGAGCGCCTCGACCATGACGGCGCCCGAGCGCTCGGCGAGCGCTGCGGGCTTGATCACGACGCCCGAGCCGGCCGCGAGGGCGGCGAGCACGCCGCCCGCGGGGATCGCGACGGGGAAGTTCCACGGCGGGGTGACGACCGTGAGCTTCGACGGCACGAACGTGGCGCCCTGCACGTGGTCGAGTTCGCGAGCACGCTCGGCGTAGTAGTGCGCGAAGTCGATCGCCTCGCTGATCTCGGGGTCGGCCTCGGCGATGGTCTTGCCGGTCTCGGCGGCCATCACCTCGATGAGGCGGTCGCGGTTCGCGGCGAGCGCGAGCCCGGCGCGGTGCAGCAGCGCGGCGCGTTCGGCGCCGGAGCGGCGGCCCCACGCCTCGCCGGTCTCCCGGACGCGCTCGAGGAGGGCCTGCAGTTCCGCCGCCTCGGTCACGTGCGCCCCGCGGATCGTCTCGACGCCGAGCAGCGAGACGGGCACCTGCGAGAGGATGCGTCGACCCCACGCGCGGTTCGCGGCGAGCGCCGGGTCGGTGTCGGGTTCGTTGCGGAACCCGGGGGTCGCGCCCGGGCCGCCGGCCGACGACGACTCGGCGTCGAGGATCGGGTCGAGCGGACCGCCGAGCGACCCGCGCGTGAATCCACCGACCACGCTCGTGAGGGATTCGCCCTCGTGCTCGAGACCGGGCGCGGGCGCGTCGAGGTGGGCGAACGCCTCGGCGAGCCGACCGTCCTCCCACTCGGTGCGGCGGTTCTGCACGCGGTTCGGGGCGGGCGCGGGAGCGGCATCCGCCCCGTCACCGTCGCCCTCGAGCGCCGCGACCGAGCGGGCGTAGCGCTCGCGTTCGCGCTCGAAGAGGCCCTGGTCGCTGCCGAGCTCGAACACGGCCGACATGAAGTTCTCCTGGCTCGCGTTCTCCTCGAGCCTGCGGATCAGGTACGCGATCGCGAACTCGAACTCGCTCGGGTCGACGACGGGCGTGTAGAGCAGCAGGCGGCCGACGTCCTTGCTGACCGCGGCGGCCTGGCCGGTCGCCATGCCGAGCAGCATCTCGAACTCGACGGCTCCTTCGACGCCGCGCTCCTTCGCGGTGAGCCACGCGTGGGCCACGTCGAACAGGTTGTGGCCGGCGATGCCGAGCTTGACCGCGTCGGTGCGCTCGGGGGTCATCGACCAGTGCAACAGGCGCTTGTAGTTGGTGTCGGAGTCCTGCTTGGTCGAGTAGGTCGCGAGCGGCCAGTCGTGGATCGCGGCGTCGACGTGCTCCATGGCGAGGTTCGCGCCCTTGACGACGCGCACCTTGATCGGGGCCCCGCCGGCCGCACGACGCGCCTGCGCCCACGCGGTGAGCTCCTGGATCGCGCCGACGGCGTCGGGCAGGTAGGTCTGCAGCACGATGCCAGCCTCGAGGCCGAGGAACTCGCGCTGGTCGAGGAGCTTCCGGAAGACCGCGATCGTGAGGTCGAGGTCGCGATACTCCTCCATGTCGAGGTTGATGAACTTCGGCTGCCCCTTCATGGAGCCGCGCGCGGCGAGTCGGTACAGCGGCGTGAGCTTCTCGACGACCTTGTCGACGGCCTCGTCGAACGACCACATCGAGAGCTGGCTGACGACGCTCGAGACCTTGATCGAGACGTAGTCGACGTCGTCGCGGGCGAGGAACTCGTACGTGCCCTTGAGCCGCAGGTCCGCCTCGTGCTCGCCGAGCACGGCCTCGCCGAGGAGGTTGAGGTTCAGGCGGTTGCCGCCCGCGCGGAGCTTCGCGATCGCGGGCCCGAGCTTCGCGGGTCGCGCGTCGAGCACGAGGTGGCCGACCATCTCGCGCAGCACGCGCCGCGCGATCGGGATGACGGCCAATGGCACCGCAGGCGCGACGGCGCCGCCGGCGTGCACGGCGGCCCGAAGGTGAGCGGGCAGGAACTTCGGCGTGAGCCGCGCGACGTCGGCGAGGTTCCGGCCGGCGACGCCGAGGTCTTCGGGACGCATGACGCCGTCGACGAACCCGACCGTGAACGCGAGGCCGTTCGGGTCCTTCAGCACGCCCGCGAGGCGCTGGGCGGCGGGGTCGACGGGGTGGTGGGCACTCTCGTCCAGCCACTTCCGCACGAGGGCGGTGACCTGGTCGGTGCGCACGGAGGATTCCGCGCTGACGTTCGTCATGCTCATGACGCTAGTTGTCCTTCGTTCGATGGCCGCTGAGAATCGCGCGAGCCCTGGGAATAGTGTGCGCGCGGGCATTCGTTCGGTACAGCGAATGAATCCGACGGATACCATTCATAGAATTCGATCTATCCATCGCGATCCTCGGGGGGCGCCATGCTCGATGTCCGACGTCTTCGGCTGCTCGTGGAGCTCAGCCGACGCGGCACGCTCGCCGCCGTCGCCGAAGCGCTCTCGTACAGCCCCTCATCGGTGTCGCAGCAGCTCAGCCTGCTCGAACGCGAAGTCGGCGTGCCGCTGCTCGTGCAGGCCGGCCGCCGCGTGCGGCTGACCCCGCAGGCCGAGGTGCTCGTGAGCCACGCGCAGGCCGTGCTGGATCGGCTCGAGGAGGCCGAGGCCGACGTGGCTCGCTCGCTCACGACCATCGGCGGCACCGTGCGCGTCGCGGCGTTCCAGTCGGCCGCGCACGCCGTCATGCCCCGGGCCCTCACCCTGCTGGCGGCGGAGCATCCGTCGCTGCGCGTCGAGGTGACCGAGCGCGAACCCGAGGCGGGCCTCTTCGACGTCGCCGCGCGCGACTTCGACCTCGTGCTCGCCGAGCAGTACCCGGGACGCACGCGCCAGCTGCATCCCGAGCTGGATCGCCTGCCCCTCGCGGCCGACGCGATCCGCCTCGCGCTGCCGCCGCATCCGGCATCGGGCACCGCGGCGACGGATGCCTCGGAAGCGCTCGCGATCGCCGCGCAGCGCCCCTGGGTGCTCGAGCCGGAGGGTACGGCGTCGCGCGAGTGGGCCGAGCAGCTGTGCCGCGATTCGGGGTTCGAACCCGACGTGCGATTCGAGACCGCCGACCTCATGGCGCACATCAGGTTGATCCGATCGGGCAACGCGGTCGGCCTGCTGCCCGACCTCGTGTGGGCCGGCGAGGAGCCGAGCGTCCTCGTGCTGCCGCTGCCCGGCGACCCGCACCGCGAGGTGTTCTCGTCGGCTCGCCTCGCGAGCATCGGGCGGCCGGGCGTCGTCGCCGTGCGCGACGCGCTGGCCCGCGCGGCCGCCGCACCCGCCCCCTCAGTCGAGTAGGGAGCGAAGCGACCCCCGACCGTCGGTCGAGCAGGGAGCGCAGCGACCCCGACCGTCGGTCGAGTCGGGAGCGCAGCGACCGTATCGAGACCCCGTGCGCGCCTGCACCCGACTAGCCTTCGAACATGAGGGGTATTCGCAGTCTCGCGGTCGCCGCGCTCGCCGTCACCGCCGTCCTCGGGTTCGCCGCGTGCGCCGGGGCATCCCAGACGTCCACGCCGTCGACCAGCTTCCCCGCCGGCCCGACCGGCGATCCGATCACGGAGGCCGACGTCGCCGGAGTCTGGGGCGACGCCGCCGACCCGGGGGCGCCCTCGCTCACGCTCGCCGCCGACGGCACGCTGAGCGGCACCGACGGCTGCAACCGGCTGGTCGGCGAATGGGAACTCGACGACGGCGAGATCGACTTCGGCGACCTCGCGTCGACGAAGATGGCCTGCCAGGAGGTCGACACCTGGCTGAGCGGCGCCGACTCGGCGACGATCACCGAAGACGTGATGACCGTCTACGCCAACGGCCGCATCGAGATCGGCACGCTCGAGCGCACGGGCGACGCCCCGGCAGCGGGCGCGGACGCGACCTCGGGCGGCGACCCCGTGGGCAGTTGGGGCACGGCCGATACGGCGCAGCCGCACCTCGTGCTGGCCGCTGACGGCACCTTCAGCGGCAGCGACGGCTGCAACGCCATGACCGGCCGGTGGGAGATGGACGACGACGGGTCGATCGAGTTCGACGACGTCGCGATGACGGCGAAGGCCTGCTCGGGCATCGACCAGACCCTGAACCGGCTCGACTCGGCGACCGTCTCGGGCGACACCATGACCGTGCTCGGCGACGACGACGTGGTGCTCGCGACCCTGCCCCGGACGGCCTAGGCGGTGTCGGCCCGCTCGTCGGTCACGCCGTCCTCGTCGGACGCACCGCCCTCGTGCATCCACGGGGTGTAGCTGACGCCGACGAGGAGGCCCTCGGGGCTCAGGGTCCGCGAGGTCGTCTGCCCCCACGGCTCCTCGTGCGCCTCGACGAGGATGAGGCATCCCTTCGCCCGCAGCTCGTCGACGGCCGGAGCGACGAGCTCGGGGGCGGCGACGTCGAACTCGATCCACGCCTGCGGCACCGGCACGTGCTCGGGCCACGTCGTCGTGCCGAACGTCGCCTCGGCGGCCTGGTCGAGCGGCCAGATCGCGAAGGCCTTGACGCCGGGCAGTTCCTCGGTGTGGAAGTAGCCGGGCGAGTTCTCGTGGAAGGGGATGCCGAACGCCCCCGCCCAGAAGTCGTGCGACTCGGAGTCGAGTCGGCCGATCGGGCCGAAGCCCGCGACGAATGCGATGTCCATGGGCCGAGTCAACTCCCGCGCACCGACATCCGCCACACTCCCCCGGGTCTCGCTCGCGGTCTCACGCTCGCAGCGCATGAGAATCCGGCCTACGGGTACCCGGGGGCATCCATAGGCCGGATCCTCATGCAGACGGCGTCACCGGCAGGCGACCGGCATCACCAGTAGGCGTCCCGGCGTCACCGCGAGGCGACCCCGCCCCTACTTGCAGCTGCGGGCGTCGTAGGCGGGCTTGTACGTCGAGTACTTGCCCTGCCCGTTGCTCCACGTGTAGCCGGCGACCGTCGCCGTGCCGGCGTCGACCTTCTTGCCGACCTTCCACAGGTAGGTGACGGTTTCACCCGGCGCGACCTTCGTGAACTTCACGGTGCCCTCCGTGCTCGTCAGCCGGATGTCGGCCGGCAGCGCCGCACGGTTCACCGCCGAGACGACGATGTACGCCTTCTCGTCGAGGCACTGCGTGTGCGCCGCGACGTCGAGCGGCACGTCGGGTCCGACGACGATCGCGACGGTACCGCTCCAGGATGCCTCCGCCGAGACGTTGCCCGAGGCATCCGTCGCCCGGGCCAGCACCGTGTGCGCGCCGTTGCCGAGCGTGATCGGCCCGGTCACCGTCTGCCACCCGGCGCCGTCGACGTTCGCCTCGATCGCGGGCGGCGGCGTGTAGTCGTCGGATGCCGTCACCGTCAGGGTCACCTGCGAGGCGTAGGTGCCGCCGGGGCCCGGCGCGGCCGGGTTCGACGCGATCGCGACGGTCGGCACCGTCGTGTCCGCCGGCGGGTAGGAGACGAGCTGCGGCGACGCGAACGAGCCGACCGCCGGTGCGCCCGCGTCGTTGATGATCGCGTTGATGCCGCCGGTGCCGTTGAGCATGACGCTCGTCATCGACTCGAACCGCACGTCGGGCGATTTCGGCGCCTGGATGCCGCTCGCGACCCGGATGTCCTGGCCGCCGTTGATCGTCTGGTCGAAGAACGAGTAGACCCCGAGCCCCTGCGCGAGGTGGCTCGTCACGCCGTCGGCGACGCGGTACGACGCGAAGCCCTTGCGGTCGCCGTCCATGTAGGCGGCCTGCGTGGGCGGGTCGTACGGGATCTCGCTCTGGTAGAAGATCGTGCGTCCGCGCTCGCCGTTCCAGATCACCTGGTTCTTCTGGTAGTGCTCGACGAAGAGTCCGAGCGCGGTCACGTCGTCGCCGTTGACGATGACGCCGTGGTCGCCGGTGTTCGAGTCCCACGCGACGCCGTCGCCGTGGTCGGCACGCCACGCCCAGATGTGGTCGAGCAGCGTCGACGGGCTGTTGACCTCGATCGACGTGGTCGCCCTGCCGGCCCACGGTCCGCCGATGCGGATGAACACGTCGGTCAGCGTGGTCGGGTCGGACGGGTCGGCGACGGATGCCCCGGCGGGGCCCACCTGCACGAGCACGTCGGAGTTCTCGAGACCGGCGTCGACGGTGATGCCCGCGATCTTGACGCCGGCGACATCGCCGACCTCGATGGCGGCCTCGCCCGTGTCGGGCACGAGCGACGCGTAGCCGAGGCCGAGCACGACGGTGTCGGCCCGCTCGATCGCGAGCGGCGCGTCGAGGTGGTAGACGCCAGGAGTCAGCAGCAGGTGCTTGCCGTCGTCGAGCGCGGCGTTGATCTCGGCGGCGCTGTCGCCCTCCTTCGCGACGAAGAAGTCGGCGAGGTCGATCGACTCGCCGGCGGAGGCATCCGTCGACCAGTCGATGCCCCGCGCATCCTGCTTCGCCTTCGGCACGAACACCTTGTAGTCGTCGCCGTCGAGGTAGAGGAACGGCGACTCGCGCACGACCGGCGTCTCGTCGATCGTCGTCTTGTTGCCGGTGCCGCCGTCCGGAAGCGGGCCGAAGTCGGTCGCCGGAGCGCCTTCGACGCCCGAGAACACCATGTTCCAGACGCCGCCCTCCCACTGGCCGACCTCGGAGTTCCGGGTGAACCACTGCTGCTGCGAGCCGGTCACGATCCGGCCGTCGACCTTCGAGTTCGCGAGGTAGCCGCCCGAGGCGTACTCGCCGACCCGGCCGAAGAGCGTGAGCGATCCCTCGATGTTGATGCGGCGCATCGGGGCCGCCTGCGAGACGGCGAAGCGCATCTCGTGCGGCGACGTGATGCCGCTCGGGAACGGACGGTCGGCGTCGACGCCGACGGGCCGCTGGATCGGGTTGAACGTCAGGTTCGACATCGACCGCCAGAACCGCGTGAGCGAGCCCGGCTGCTGGCAGTCCCACGGGTTCGGCTCGCACTGGCGCACGGGCTCGACGTGGATGGCGCCGTTGATGCGCACGTCCTCGGGCGAGGCGCCGAGGCCGGCGACCGCCTGGTAGTAGCCGAGCTCGGAGTTGACGATGCCGGTGGCGTTCAGCGGGTCGTCCTGCCCTGCGGCCGAGCCGTACGTGCCCGGCTTGAAGAAGAACTGGTGCCGGTTCAGGCTGAACTCCGCCTCGTGCGACGCGGCCTGCAGCACGGCGTTGACCTGCTCGACCGACCAGCTCTCGTCGATGATCGTGACGTTCGGGCCGAAGTCGGGCTCTGCGGCGAGCGCGGGCATGGCGGTGATGACGGTGCCTCCGATGGCGAGTGCGGTCACGGCGGCCGCGGCACCGAGGCGGCGACGAGCGCGCCCCGGCGGGTGGTCGGCGATGGTGCGGTGCGACACGAGTTCTCCTTTGAACGGGCCGGGCGGATGCTTCCCGCCGCGGCCGAGCCGATCGTTGCGAGTTGGTGCACGCCCGACGCCGCCTTCGGCGTGGTCGCGGTGCCAACCTATCGGAAACTTACTGACTTGTCAGTAACAATTTTGCGCCTCTCGCGCGCGGGTTCGACACACGCGTGCGACTTCGACCCACGCGTGCGCCTTCGACCCACGCGTGCGCGAAGCAAGCCGCACCGATGGGCGGAACTCGCACGCGAGACCTTGGTCGAGCCATCCCCTCGTCCCGGGCTCGCCCGCTCCCTCCCCCGCGAAAGCTCGGAGGGTGGTACGAAGTCCGGAGGATCCGGGGCGAATCCTCCGAGGCACGTGCGATCCTCCGAAGCTGGAGGGATGTCGGGCGGGCCGGGCGGCGGGCCGCCGGCGGGCCGGCGGTGGGGGCTGGTGGCGTGGGGCGGGGTGGTACGGGCAGCGAGGTCGCGAGGCGCGCGCACGGTTAGCATCGGTGGATGCCCCAGACCCACGACGTCGTGATCGTCGGCGGCGGCCACAACGGCCTGACCGCAGCCGCCTACCTCGCCCGCGCCGGCCTCGACGTGCTGCTGCTCGAACGCAGCGACCACCTCGGCGGCGCCGCCGTCTCCGCGGAGGCGTTCGAGGGCGTCGACGCCCGCCTCTCGCGATACTCCTACCTCGTGAGCCTGCTCCCGAGGCGCATCATCGACGACCTCGGGCTCGACCTCTCGCTCGTGCGGCGACGGTTCTCGTCGTACACGCCCGACCCCGAGCGCCCCGGCCGTGGGCTGCTGATCGATCGCGAGGCCGACGCCGAGGAGGAGCTCGCCGCGTTCGACCGGGTCGATGCGGCGATCGACGCCGACGCGTGGGCGGCGTTCGGCGCCGACACGCTGCGTCTGGCCGAGGCGCTGTTCCCGACGCTGACGGAGCCGCTGCCGACGCGGGACGAGGCGCGCGCGCTCGTCGGCGACGACCGGGTGTGGCGCGAGTTCGTCGAGCAGCCGCTCGGCGAGGCGATCGACTCCCGGTTCTCGAGCGACCTCGTGCGCGGCGTCGTGGCGACCGACGGGCTGATCGGCACGTTCACGAGCCTCGGCGATCCGTCGCTCGACGCGAACCGGTGCTTCCTGTACCACGTCATCGGCGGCGGCACGGGCGACTGGGACGTTCCCGTCGGCGGCATGGGCGCGGTCTCGGGCGAGCTGGCGCGTGCGGCTCGCGAGGCGGGTGCGACGCTCGTGACCGGGGCCGAGGTCTCCGCGGTGGGCGGCGGTGCGGTGGCGTGGGCGACGACGGCCGGCGAGCGCACGGCGACCGCGAGGGTCGTGCTCGCGAACGTCGCACCGGCCGTGCTCGAGCAGCTCGTGGAGGCCGGGCGGGTGCTCGGCGCGGCATCCGGCGGCGCAGCATCCGGCGGCGCGGCACCCGGCGGTGCAGCCGAGACGACGGCGGTCGCGGCGCGCGACCAGCGCGCCTTCGCCGACGACCGCGTCGCCGGCATCCCGCCGGTGGTGCGTCAACGCCTGCGCGACCTCGCCGCGCCCGAGGGCGCGCAGGTCAAGGTGAACCTGCTGCTCACCCGCCTGCCGCGGATGCTCGACCCCGAGGTCGCGCCCGAGCAGGCGTTCGCCGGCACGTTCCACATCAACGAGCTGGCGACGCAGCTCGAGCACGCGCACGCCACCGCGGTCGCGGGTCGCGTGCCCGATCCGCTGCCCTGCGAGATCTACTGCCACACGTTGAGCGACCGGTCGATCCTCGGCCCGGAACTGCGCGACAGCACGGCGCAGACCCTCACCGTGTTCGGCCTGCACGTGCCGCATCGCCTGCTCGAGCGCCACCGCAACGACGACCTCCGCGCCGAGTTGGAGGCTGCCGTGCTCGCGTCCCTCGATTCGGTGCTGGCCGAGCCGATCCGCGACGTGATCATGGCGGATGCCTCGGGCCGGCCCTGCATCGAGGTGAAGACCACGCTCGACCTCGAGGAGGCGCTGCGCATGCCGGGCGGCAACATCTTCCACGGCCCGCTGTCGTGGCCGTGGGCCGAGGCGGGCTCGCCGCTCACGACCCCCGCGGAACGCTGGGGCGTGGCGACGCGGCATCCGGGCGTGCTGCTCTGCGGCTCCGGCGCGGTGCGCGGTGGTGCGGTCAGCGGGATCGGCGGGCACAATGCCGCGATGGCGGCGCTGGAGCTGTTGGGCGGCTGACCGGATCGACGACCGACCGGCTCGGCGACCGAACTCAGCCGAGCACGATCCAGCCGACGCCGACCACCGCGGAGAGGATGCCGAGCACCAGGCTCGGCACGAATCCCTCGGACCGCTTGACGTGCAGCGCGACGGCGACGCCCATGGTGACGGTCAGGGCGAACGCGGCGACCGGGGTCAGCCAGGGCAGGATGCCGGTCGCGGCCGGAAGCACCAGTCCGAGGCCGCCCAGGAGTTCGAGGATGCCGATCGCCTTCAGCTGCGGCGGCGTGACGTCCTCGACCCAGGGCATGTTGCCGGCGAGCGCGGCGTGGGGCCGGAGGGCCTTCATCGTGCCGGCGCCGACGAAGGCGACGGCGAGCAGGCCGGTGAGGATCCAGAGGGCGATGATCATTCGGGTACTCCAAGTTCGTCGATTACGATGAGTGCGTAACGCACGACGGATGATCGTAGGTCATCCCCGCCGCGCACTTCACCGTTCGTCACGCACCTCCGGGTGCGTGACCCCGAAGGAGTCCCGATGCTCAGCACGACGGTCGACGACCCGGTCGACGATTCGACCGACGACACCCGGCGCGCCGCCGCCGAGCTGTTCGGCGGACGCCCCGGCGGGGTCTGCACGACGGCGAACCCCGAGAGCCGGGTCATCCGAGAGGTGCTCTCGCGCGTGGGCGACAAGTGGAGCCTGCTCGTGATCGGCGCGCTGCACGACGGCGCGCTCCGCTTCACGGAACTGCAGCGACGCATCGACGGCATCTCGCACCGCATGCTCACGCAGACGCTGCGCAGCCTCGAACGCGACGGACTCGTGTCGCGCACGGCCTATGCCGAGATCCCGCCCCGCGTCGAGTACTCGGCGACCCCGCTCGGCACCTCGCTGTCGGAGCCGGTGCTCGAACTCGTGCGCTGGGCCGCAGCGCACCACGACGAGATCGACGCCGCACGCGCGGTGTACGACGGCGACGAGCCGACGACCGCCGACACGGACTCGGCGACCGACGAGACGATGCACCGCGCAGGAACGCACCGCGCAGGAACGAACCGCGCAGGCACGAACCGCGCGGCGCCGAACGCCTAGAAGACGGCGGCGCCGAACGCCTAGAAGACGAACGTCTGCCCGAGGATCATCAACGCGATCACGAACAGCACGATGACCGCGCCGATCACGACGAGCGTCTTCGCCGACAGCTTCGCGATGCCGAAGCCGACGAGGAACGGCAGCGCCGCGAGCAGGAGCGTCACGATCCACCAGAACGCCTGGTAGCCGCCCGTCGTCGCCTCCTCGAGGCGCCCGCCGAACAACTGCTGCGTCCGGGGGTTCGTCGCGAACGCGAACGCCGCGGACAGCGGCACCGCGATCAGCGCAGCCACGATCAGTCCGGCCAGCGCACCCCACAGCCCCGACTTGCCCTCGGTGACGTCGAGGGTCTCCTCGTGCGACGCATTCCCACCCTTTGCACTCATGCGCACGACTCTAGCCGTTCGGAGCGGCCCGGGATTAGCCTGAGGTCACAGCGATCAGGGGGGTCGACGATGAACGCGAAACCGACCGGGCACTTCGAACGCAAGGCCGACGGCCTGTACCTCCAGTTCGACCGGCTCTTCCATGCGCCGATCGAGGACGTCTGGTTCAGCCTCACCAATCCGAATGCGCTCAAGGCCTGGATCGGCACGTACACCGGCCGGCCCGAGACCGGCGGCATCCGGTTCCAGATGACGGCCGAGGGCGAGGACGCCCCGTGGGAGAACGTGTCGGTGCTCCAGTGCGAACCGCCGCACCGATTCCACCTCGACGTCGGCATGGAACCCGAGACCTGGCGGCTGCACGCGCACCTCGCTGAGGGCAGCAGCCTGACGACGCTCACCTTCGCGCACCGACTCGCGTCGCCGGCGGATGCCGCGGAGTACGGCCCCGGCTGGGACTACTACCTCGATCGGCTCGCCGCCGCCAGGGCCGGTGCACCGCTGCCCGGGTGGGACGACTACGCCGGGTTCTCGTCGTACTACCGCGCGCTCCACGTCCCGGTCGTCGCCGGCTCGTGAGCGCGGCCGACCGCCTTCGCGCGCGCACCCGGACAGCCCGCGATCGGATCGATCGGACCGGCTCGCTCTTCGCGGACCGCCCGTTCCGTTGGGGATTCATCGTCACCCTGGGCGTACTGCTGGCACTGCTCCTCGCCGTCGCGCTGGTCAACCTGCAGTCGGTCGTGCTGTCGGTCTTCATCGCGGCGTTCGTCGCGCTCGGCCTCGACCCGCTGATCCGGTGGTTCGAGCGCCGCGGGCTCAAGCGCGGCGTCGCGATCGTCGTCGTCATCCTCCTGTTCGTCGCCGTCGTCGTCGGGATCGTGTGGATCGTCATCCCGCCGCTCGTCGCACAGGCGGGCGCCCTGGTGCGCTCCATCCCCGGCATGGTGCAGCAGGTGCAGGATTCGGGCTGGTACGACGATGCGAACGCCGCGACGAACGGGCTGATCGGCAACCTCGTCAGCGGGCTCGAGGACATCATCACCGACCCGAACCTGTGGGCGACGATCGGCGGCGGCGCGCTCGCGTTCGGGGCATCCGTCATCAGTGCCGTCTCGACCGGGTTCTTCGTGGTCGTGCTCTCGATCTACTTCATCGCGACGCTGGATGTCACCAAGCGCGCCTGCTATTCGCTCGTGCGCCATTCGATCCGGCCCCGGGTCGAGGACTACTCCGAGCGCATCATGCAGTCGGTCGGCAAGTACCTGTCGGGCATGGTCGTGCTCGCGTTCATGAACGCGACGTACTCGACGATCCTGCTCGTGATCGTCGGCGTGCCGTTCGCCCTGCTCATCGGCGTGATCGCCCTGTTCGTCACGCTCATCCCGCTGATCGGCACCGTCCTCACGACGATCCTGATGACGATCGTGACGCTCTTCGTCGGGCCGACGCAGGCATTGATCGTGCTCGTGCTGATGCTCATCTACATGCAGGTCGAGGCGTACATCCTCACGCCCAAGGTGATGGGCAAGGCGGTACAGGTTCCGGGAACGATCGTGCTGATCTCGGCGCTCGCGGGCGGCACCCTGCTCGGCCTCCTCGGCGCCCTGGTCGCGATCCCGATCTCGGCGGGCATCCTGCTCATCCTCCGGGAGATCGTGATCCCGCGGCAGCGGCTCAGGTGACCGCCGCCGCGGGACCGCGTCGTCGAACGCTCGGCGCGGCTCAGCCGACCGGCTGCGGTTCGCGGCGCTCCGCGTCGGGTTCGAGGGTGGCGGATGCCGCTCCCCCGCCCTGCGCTTCGGGTGCGACCCGCACGGCCGAACGGCCCGCCGGGAGGAACAGCGCCGCGACGAGCGCGACGGCGAGTGCCGCCGAACCGGTGAGCACCGCGGGCACGGCCGCGTCGACGTAGCCGGTCGGCGTGAGCTCCCCGCCGGCGCCGGTGAAGACCGCGGTGAGCGCGGCGACGCCGAGCGCGACGCCGACCTCGCGCAGGGTCGAGTTCGTGCCGGACGCCTTCGCGTGGTCGGCGTCGGGCATGTTCGCGAGCACGGCGGTCGACATCGGCGCGAACACGAGGCCCATGCCGACGCCGGCGAGCGCGAATGGCGCGACGAGCGCCGAGTAGGCGACGTCGGGGTCGAGCTCGAACGCGAGCCAAGTGAGCGCGATCGCCTGCATGGCGAGGCCCGCGACGATGAGCGTGCGCGTGCCGACGCGCGGCGCGATGAACCCGGCGAGCGGGGCGACGATCATCGGCGCGAGGGTCCACGGCATGGTCTGCACACCGGCTTCGAGCGCGCTCGCGCCCTGCACCACCTGGAGGAACTGGATCAGGATGAACACCGCGCCGAACACGCCGAAGCTGAAGGCGAAGCCGACGACGTTGACCGCCGAGAAGCTGCGGTCGCGGAAGAGCCGCAGGGGCAGCAAGGGAGCCTTCGCGCGGCGCTCCCACAGCACGAAGGCGACGAGCAGCGCCGCACCGACCGCGAGCGCGGCGATCACCTCGACGCTGTCCCAGCCCGCGTCGTTGCCGCGGACGATGCCGTAGACGACCCCGAACGTGCCGAGGCCCGCGAGCGCGACGCCCGGCAGGTCGATCCGCAGGCGTGCGCCGAGGGTGTTCGGAAGGGCCGCGAGCGCGAGCGGCACCGCGACGATGCCGATGGGCACGTTGAGCCAGAAGATGGCCTGCCAGTTCCAGCCCTCGACCACGGCCCCGCCGATGAGGGGCCCGAGTGCGACGCCGAGGCCGGCGACGCCGCCCCAGATGCCGATCGCGGCCGGGCGGAGCCGCGCGGGCACGGCGCCCGCGAGGAGTGTCAGGGAGAGCGGCATGATGCCCGCCGCCCCGACGCCCTGGATCGCGCGGCTCGCGATAACCATCCACGACTCGGTGCTGAGGGCCACGAGTGCGCTGGCGACGGTGAAGACGGCGATGCCGCCGAGGAAGACGGTGCGGCGGCCGATCCGGTCGCCGAGGGCGGCCGCGGCGAGGATGAACGACGCGAAGGCGAGCGTGAAGGCGTTCACGTACCACTGCAGTTCCTCGATCGAGGCGCCGAGGTCGGCGCGCATCGCGGGCAGCGCGTTCGTGATGACGAGGTTGTCGAGGGTCGCCATGAACATCGGCAGCGAGGCTGCGACGACGGCGAGCCACACCGGGATGCGGCGGGCGGTGGTGGTCATGCGAGCTCCAGTCACGAGTGGTGGTAATCGACTGATTACTTCAGACTCGGGTCACTGTAGTAATCGACTGATAACATGTCAACCATGGATGCACCCAGATCCGACCGCATCGCCGCGACGGAACGCCGCGAGCAGATCCTCGAGGCCGCGACCGGCGTCTTCGGCGAACTCGGCTACAACGGCGCGACCACCGACAAGGTCGCCCGCGCCGCCGGCATCAGCCAGCCCTACGTCGTCCGACTCTTCGGCACCAAGGAGCAGCTCTTCATCGAGGTGCTCGATCGCACCGCCGACCTGATCCTCGCCGGATTCGACCGGGCGATCGCCGAGAGCGACGACGAGGCGACGCTGCGCGCCCGGGTCGGGTCCTCGTACGTCGAGACCATCGAGACCGACCGCGGCATCATGCTGGCGCTCATGCAGGGCTTCATCCTCGGGCACGACCCGGCGATCGGTCCGGTCGCGCGACGCGGATTCATGCGCATCTACGACCGGCTGCGCGACGTGCTCCCGCCCGAGGAGGCGATGCAGTTCCTCGCGCAGGGCATGCTCATCAACACGCTGATGGCGTCGGGCCTGATGGGGCTCGTCCGCCAGGACAACGTCGACGAACTGCTCGCGTGCACCTTCGGCGACAAGCTCGGCACCGTGCTCGAGCACGTCACGCGCGAGACCGCCTGACCCGGCCCGGCACGCGGGGCGGCGGCGTCAGCTCCAGACCGACGGCGCCTCAGCGCGGGTCGGCGGCAGTGCGACGTCCTCGCCCCAGCGGTGGATCCACTCGGGCAGCTCGCGCGCGCCCTCGGCGCCGAACGCCTCGACGAGCTCGGGGATCGGCACGACGCCGCCCGACTTCCGCAGGAAGCGCCCGCGGATGAGCCCCTGGGCGTAGATCTCGGGCTTCCCGTCCGCACCGGGCCGTACGAAGCGCTGCTCGACGTAGACGGCCTTGTCGTCGAACCCGAGCACCTTCGTCTCGATCGTGAACCGCTGCCACAACGACAGCGACTTCCGGAACGTGATCGTCTCGCTCGCGACCACCGGGTACCAGCCCTGGTCGAGCATGACCTTCCAGAGGCCGTTCCGCACGAGCATGTCGAACCGCGCGACATCCATGATCGAGTAGTACACGCCGTTGTTCATGTGCCGGTTGATGTCGAGATCGGTCGGCAGCGTGATGAACCGAGTGCGCGCGACGTCCCAGTGGCCGAGGTCCGGCTTGCGGCGCGACAGGAAGAGCACGTGCAACAGCGTGCGGAACAACATGTGCATGGATGCCACGCTAGGCGAGGCCGCCGCCACGCGTCAGCGCGTTGGCCCTTCGCGACATCCGATCAGCGGATGCCGCCCGCCCGGGTTGTCTGCACTGCACGAGTCGGGCGCCGCCTACGGCACGACCCTCGCCGTCGGAGCGCTCGTGCGCACGAGCGGCTGGTAGCCGGGCGCGGATGCCGTGACCCTGACCTTGACGACCTTGTTCAGGTCGGCCGCCGTCGGGGTGTACTCCGGCCCGGTCGCGTCCGGGATCAGGGCGTTGCCGCGGAGCCACTGGTACTGGTGGTCGAATGCGACGCCCGGCGGACCCCACTCGCCGGGGTCGGCCGACAGCGTCGAACCGACCTGTGCCGCACCGTCGATCGAGGGCAGCACGGTGTTCTCGATCCTGGCCGGGAGGATGGCGACCGTCGCCGCGCTCTCGACCGTCACCGATTCGTAGCCGATGAGGTCGCCGGTGACCCGGACCGTGAACGTCGCGCCCACGTCGTCGGGCGTCAGCGCGTACTCGGCGCCCGAGCCGACCGGTTCGCCGTCGCGCAACCACTCGACGTCGAAGGCGCCGGCGGCCGGTTTCCACGCGCCCGTGCGCACGGTGAGCGGCGGACCGCCGAAGCGGAACGGCCCCCTGATCACCGGGGCGGGCGTCTGCTCGAACGTGCCGACCGGGACCGCCGCCGTCGGCTCGCTGACCTCGTAGCCGGTCGAGTACCCGGGCTTCGAGACCGTGACCAGGAAGCGAAGCTCCGCCCCGGCGTCGGCACCCGTGACCTTGTACGTCCGCGTGGTCGCGCCCTCGACCGGAACGCCGTCCCGCAGCCACTGGTACGTCTTCGTGTTGCCGCCGGGCTGCCAGGTGCCGATCGTCGCGGTCAGCGTGGAGCCGGGCACCGCGTCGCCGGCGATCGTCGGAACCGGATGCGCGACGAACGGCAGGAACGGCGAGGGTGCCACCGTGACGGCGGGCGTGGTGGACTCCTCTCTCAGGGCACCGAACGCGAGGTAGCTCGTGAACTCGGCGTGCAGTTGCGAGCCCTCGGCGAGCGGCGGGATCCGCAGCGTCGACGCGGTCGCCCCCGGGATGCGGCCACCGTCGGCGATCCACCGGATGTCGGTGACGTGCAGGTCGTAGGCGAGCAGTCGGTCCCGCATCACCGGGTCGCCGGATCCGTCGCCGTTCAGGTCGAGCTGCTTGAGGAGCTGCACCGTCGAGTCGACCGCGGCGTCGCCGGCGATCACGCCCCGGTCGCCCGGTTCGGTCGTGCCGATGGACTCCTCGATGAGGTTCGCCGTGACCCCGATCCAGTGGGTGCCCTCCGGCGGCACCACGATCGTGCGGGCGTTCGTGCGGCTGGGTTGCATCGGCCACCACTGCGACACGGTCTCCTGATGGCTCGCGCCGCCTTCCTCGGGTGTCACGGTCCGCTCGCCGGTGAGACGCACCTGGTACTCACCGGGCGCTAGGCCGTCGACCGAGATCACGCCGGAGGCGCCCGCCGCTTCCGTCGCGACCGGTACCGCGCCGCCGACCGGGAAGACCTCCATCGTCGCCCCGACGTCGAGCGGGATGAACGCCGCGCCCTGGCCGTCGTCGGTCTCGGAGAAGACCCCGCCGAGCAGGGAGCTCGTGGGCGGGTGCACCGCGATGACCCCGCGCGACGGGTCGGTCGCGCCGTCGGACCCGACTGTGACCACGGTCGCACCCTCGAAACCGGCGAGCGGATGCGGCCCCGTGTGGGCGAGCATCTCCATCAACTCCTGGTCCTCGTCCTGCAGCAGGTCGATCCACCACGCCGAGGAGCCGTCGGCGAGCACGGCCCGGATCCGGTACTCGCCGGGCGGCAGGGCGATCGTGAACGGTTCGAAGGTGATGGGATCGCCGGTGCGATGCTCGCCCGCGTCGACCACCCGGATCGGCGCCGTCGGGTCGTCGGCCGCGTACACCTCGTACGACACCTGCTCGACCTGCTCGCCGAAGAGGCGTTCGTCGGCGCGGACCACGGTCAGCGACACCGAGCCGTCCTGGGGTTCGGGTTCGGCGGTCACGGTCACCGGGTCGGTGTACTGCCAGATCCCGCCGAAGCCGTCCTTGATCGGGAAGCAGCCGGCCCAGACGTCGTGGCCCACGTCGTCGGCTTCGAGCAGGTAGGTCGTGGTCTCGTTCTCGGGGTCGACCTGCCCGCCGTCGCGGAACCAGATGCACCGGTGCGAGTCGGGCGCAGGCAGCCACGTGCCCGGATCGACGGTCAGCGTCTGCCCCTCGGCCGACAGGCCGGTGAGCACGGGTTCACCCATGACGTCCCACGCCGACAACTCGGTGCCGCCCGCGAGGTACAGGACTTCGCGCCACCGGTGATCGTCGTCGACCGCGAACTCTTCGGCCCCGAGCGGCCCGTCCAGGT
This sequence comes from Agromyces sp. LHK192, assembly GCF_004006235.1. Classification (NCBI taxonomy): domain Bacteria; kingdom Bacillati; phylum Actinomycetota; class Actinomycetes; order Micrococcales; family Microbacteriaceae; genus Agromyces; species Agromyces sp. LHK192. The sequence goes on along the minus strand of NZ_CP034753.1, from coordinate 228,727 downwards.
GGCCGTGCCAGAAGTCGGGATAGGTATCGGTCAGGTCGGTGAAGTGCACCCGGTAGACGCCGTCGGCGACCCCGGTCACACCCCACGTCCCGTCCGGGTCGGCGAACGTGGTGTACGCGGGCACGGGATCGGCCGGGTTCGTCGCGCGGTGCAGGTCGACCTGCACCTGCCCCCACGTCACGTACCCCGGGTACGTCATCGCCCATCCGGTCATCGTCGAGCCGTCGTCCGGCCACATCGAGGTCGGGATGCCGGTCGCGTCGGGAGCGCCCGGGACGATCCAGGGCGCATGAGTCATGCTGCCGGCACCGACCCAGCGGTGGATGTAGCCTCCACGCTCCAGGGCGAGGCGGAACCCGCCCGCGCCGAGCCCGTCGAGCGCCCACGCGCCCGAGGCATCCGTCGTCGCGGTCCCGGCGACCTCGCACGCCTGCGGGTTCCACTCGCAGTCGTCCACGTCGCTGTTCCCGCCGCCCGACTCGACGTCCGCGTACGCGGTGACCGTGACGCCCTCGAGCGGCATCCCGCCGCTCCCCCCGATCGTCACCACGCCGCTGATCGACGGTGGCGGCTCCTGCGCGGCGACCGGACCCGCAGCCCCGACGGCGACGGCGACGAACAGTGCCGACGCGGCGATCGCGGCGGTCTTGAGACGGGCGGGAGCGGACATCTCCGCACCTCCGGACTGCTCCCGGCACATGTCGGGTCGCCATGGCCGGATGCGCCGGATGCTACTCCCCCGCCGGTACGGCCGGTCACCCCCGTCCGGGGGGCCGACCGGCCGTACCGCTCCGTCGGATCGCGGTTACTCGACCGGCTCGCGCACCGGCACCTCGCGCTGCTCCGGCCCGACGTACACCGACAGCGGGCGGATCAGCGCGTTCGCGGCCCGCTGCTCGATGATGTGCGCCGTCCAGCCCGTGACGCGTGACGCGACGAAGATCGGGGTGAACTGCTCGGTGTCCCAGCCCATGAGGTGGTACGCCGGGCCCGACGGGTAGTCGAGGTTCGGGTGGATGCCCTTGCGCTCGAGGAACTCGTCCGCGAGCGTGTCGTACAGGTCGAGCAGGTCGGGGCGGTCGTAGTGCTCCACGAGCGAATCGAGCGCTGCCTTCATCGTCGGCACGCGCGAGTCGCCGTGCTTGTACACCCGGTGGCCGAAGCCCATGATCTTGCGCTTCTCGGCGAGCGCCGCGTCGAGCCAGGCGACCGCGTTCGAGGCATCCCCGATCTCGGCGAACGCGTGCATGACGGCCTCGTTCGCCCCGCCGTGCAGCGGCCCCTTGAGCGCGCCGATCGCGGCGACGACCGCGGAGTGCAGGTCCGACAGCGTCGACGTCACGACCCGCGCCGTGAAGGTCGACGCGTTGAACGAGTGCTCCGCGTACAGGATCATCGACACGTCGAAGGCGTCGACGACCGCGAGCTCGGGGACCTCGCCGAACGCCATGAACAGGAAGTTCGCCGAGTAGCCGAGGTCGTCGCGCGGCTCGACGAGCTCGAGCCCGCGGCGACGGCGCTGGTCGTAGGCGACCACGGCCGGGATCGCGGCGAACAGGCGCTTCGCCTTGTCGAGCTCTGCCTGCGGGGAGTCGTCCGAAGCGAGCTCGTCGCGGGCGCCGATCACGCTGACGGCGGTGCGGACGACGTCCATCGGGTGCGCGGTCTCGGGGAGCTCGTCGATCACGCGCTTGACCACGTGGTCGAGCGGCCGGTGCCGCCGCTCGAACTGCTCGAACTCGGCCAGCTGCCGGTCGTCGGGCAGCTCGCCGTGCCAGAGGAGGTACGCGACCTCCTCGAAGGTCACGGCGCTCGCGAGTTCCTGCACGGGGTACCCGCGGTACAGCAGGGAGTTGGTCTCGGCGTTCACCTTCGACACGGCGGTGACGTCGACCGTCACGCCGGCGAGGCCCTTCGAGATCTGCGGGTCCTGTGCGTCGCTCATGCTGCTCCTCCTGGTTCGGCCGCGTCGGTGCGGCGTCGGGATGGTTCGGTCGCCGCGTCGGTGCGGCGGGGTGGTTCGGTCGGGGCGGGTAGCCTGTCGGCAACGGCGCCGGGGTCCGCGACGGACCGGCCGCCACGCGTGAGGGAGACCATGATGGCCGACGAACGTCCGAGGCAGTTCACCTTCGAGATCCCGGCCGACCGGGTCGAGGGCCACTTCGCCGACTTCGCGTCGGTGTGGCACACGCAGACGTCGTTCGTGCTGGACTTCCTCACCGTCACCAAGCCGCCGACGGCGGTGACCGACGAGGCCGACGGCGTCGAGCGCATCGTGACCCCTGCGCAGGTCGTCAGCCGCATCCGGATCCCCCCGCAGCAGGTGTTCGAGCTCGCGAAGGCCCTCACGCGCCAACTCGAGGCGTGGGAACGCGAGACCGGCGCGGGCTGAACCGCGCGCGGTCGAGCGCCGCTCGGGCGTGCGCCGCCCGGAGCAGTGCGCTCAGCGCGCCACGGTGAAGTTGAAGATGCCCGCATCGAACCGGTTGTACCCCTCGTAGTCGATGAGCTCGTAGAGATCGGCCCGGTGCTGCATCTCGCCGAGCTTCGCGTTCAGCGAACCGGATGCCTCGAGCTCGTCGAGTCCCCGGACGGCCGCGCCCATGGCGAGGCGGAGCAGCGACACCGGCCAGATCACGAGGTTCATGCCGACGTCGCGGAGCTGGTCGACGGTGAACAGGTCGCTCTTGCCGAACTCCGTCATGTTCGCGAGCAGCGGCACGTCGACCGCGTTGCGCACGGCCTCGAACTCCGCGAGCGAGCGCATCGCCTCGGGGAAGATCGCGTCGGCGCCCGCGTCGACCAGGGCCTTCGCCCGATCGACCGCGGCCTGGAGGCCGTCGACCGCGGCGATGTCGGTGCGGGCCATCACGAGGAAGTTCTCGTCGCGACGCGCGTCGACCGCGGCGCGGATGCGCTGCAGCGCCGTCTGCTCGTCGACGACCTGCTTGCCGTCGAGGTGACCGCACCGCTTCGGGTTGACCTGGTCCTCGATGTGCAGGCCCGCGAGGCCCGCGTCCTCCATCTCCTGCACGGTGCGGGCGACGTTCATCGGCTCGCCGAAGCCGGTGTCGGCGTCGACGATCGCGGGCAACTCGGTCATGCGGGCGATCTGCTTGGCGCGGCCGGCGACCTCGGTGAGGGTCGTCAGCCCGATGTCGGGCAGGCCCAGGTCGGCCGAGAGGACGGCGCCCGAGATGTAGACGCCCTCGAAGCCCTTCTGCTCGATGAGCCTCGCCGACAGGGGGTTGAACGCGCCGGGGAACCGGAGCAGCTCTCCGGTCGCGAGGCGCTCGCGGAACAGCCGGCGCTTCTCGGCCGGGGTGGTCTGGGAGTAGAGCATCCAGTGATCCTTCGTTCGTTGGTCTCGATACGCTTCGCTACTCGACCGCCGGTGCTGTCGGCCGCGGCCTCAGAACAGGCCCGTCGGCACGTCGACGCCGACGAGCGCCCCGGGGGCCGCGGTGAACGAGAGGCCGCCGAGCTCGTCGGGTCCGAGCTCGGGCAGGCGCTGGGCGACGTCGAGGAAGCGCTCGATCTCATCGGGCTCGACGCCCCATTCGGCGAGCGTGCGGAACTTGGCGACGTACTGCTCGCGACCGAAGGGCCGGGCGCCGAGCGGGTGCGCGTCGGCGACGGCGATCTCGTCGACGATCTCGGCGCCGTCGGACAGCTTGATGACGACTCGGCCGCCGAACGCCTTCTCGGCGATGTCGAGCGAGTGGTACCGGCGGGTCCACTCGGCGTCCTCGACCGTGGTGACCTTGCGCCAGAGTGCGACCGTCTCGGGGCGGTGCGCCCGCTCGGGCGAGTACGAGGTCTCGTGGTCCCACGCGCCGTCCTGCAGCGCGACGGTGAAGATGTACGGGATCGAGTGGTCGAGCGTCTCGCGCGAGGCATCCGGGTCGTACTTCTGCGGGTCGTTGGCACCCGAGCCGATCACGTAGTGCGTGTGGTGCGACGTCTCGAGCACGATGGACTCGATGCGGTCGGGGTCGTCGAGGATCAGCGGGTACTGGGCGTGGAGCTTGCGGGCGAGGTCGATCCACGCCTGCGCCTGGTACTCGGCCGAGTGCTCCTTCGTGTACGAGTCGAGGATGGCGCGCTTGGCCTCGCCCGGCTCGGGCAGCGGCACCTCGTAGGCGCCCTCGGGGCCGTCGAGGAGCCAGGCGATGACGCCGTCCTCGCCCTCGTAGATCGGCACGGGGCTGGTCTGGCCGCGCATCGCGCGGTCGACCGCTTCGATCGCCATCTTCCCGGCGAAGGCGGGGGCGTGCGCCTTCCACGTCGAGATCTCGCCCTTGCGGGACTGGCGGGTGGCGGTCGTGGTGTGCAGTGCCTGCCCGATGGCCTGGAAGATCGTCTCCTGGTCGAGGCCGAGCAGCGTGCCGATGCCCGCGGCCGCCGACGGGCCGAGGTGCGCGACGTGGTCGATCTTGTGCTTGTGCAGCGAGATCGCCTTCACGAGGTCGACCTGGATCTCGTAGCCGGTGGCGATGCCGCGGACGACGTCGAGGCCCGTGAGTCCGCGCCCGGCGCCGGCGTGCTGGGCGACCGCGACGATCGGGGGGATGTTGTCGCCGGGGTGCGAGTACTCGGCGGCGAGGAACGTGTCGTGGTAGTCGAGCTCGCGTACTGCGACGCCGTTCGCCCACGCGGCCCACTCGGGCGACGTGCGGCGTGCGGGATCGACGCCGAACACGGTCGCGCCGTCGCCGCCGATCGAGACCGGGTGCGAGAGCGCCTGGCTGCGCGCCGCGACGACGGGCTTGCGGGCGATCGAGGCCGCGGCGACCGCGGCGTTGTCGATGACGCGGTTGACGACCATCTCGACGACCTCGTCGTCGAGCTCGACGGGATCGGTCGCGACCCGGGCGAGCTGCCAGGCGAGCTGGCCCTCTCGAGCGAGGTTCTCGTCGCTGCGGTGCGTGCGCAGGTGGTGGGTCAGCATCGGTTCCCTTTCGTGGTGCGGCTGGTTCAGGCTACGCGCCGGGCCTCGATCGAGGCGAGGGCGTGGCGCAGGCTCATGTGGAGGTGGACGTGGGTGGCGTGGGCCGCCAGGGCCTGATCGCCGGCGACGATCGCCTCGGCGATGAGCAGGTGCTCGGATGCCGCGGCGCGGAGCCGGTCGGGATCGTGGCGGGCGAGACGGCGCACGCGCGACGAGTGCAGGCGCACGCTCCGCAGCGCGGAGCCGAGGTGGTCGTTGCCGACGGCCTCGTCGACGGCGCGGTCGAAGTCGGCGATGACGGCGTAGTACTCGGCGAGGCCGCGCTCGCCGCCGTCGACGAGTTCGCCTGCCGCGCGGAACCGCTCGGCGAGGTCGGCGAATCGCCGGGGTTCGCGTCGGCCGGCGGCGAGCCGCGCCGCCTGTTCCTCGAGCGCCTCGCGGAGTTCGTACAGTTCGGCGATGGAGTCGCTGGAGAGTTCGGCGACGACGAGCATGCGGGCCGACTGCGCGGCGACGAGTCCGTCGGCGACGAGCCGGGCGAGCGCTTCGCGAACCGGGGTGCGCGAGACGCCGAGGCGGGCGGCCTGCTCGACCTCGGCGAGCACGCTGCCCGGCGCGAGGGAGCCGTCGAGGATCTCCTCGCGGAGCACGGCGTAGGCGCGTTCACTCGCTCGCATCAGCCCCACCCCTCGCAACTCGTGTGATTTATGTATACACAGATACGGCACACGCCGCAATTCGGGGGCGATTCCGCGTCGCATGCATACACAAGGCGATCTGGCCGCGCGCCCGGTTCATCCCCGGTCGAACACGCCCGGCTCCACGACCGTATCGAGCACCCGGTCGCCCAGGTCGGCCGGCAGGTCGGCGAGGCTCGCCGGCCGCCACGTGGGATCGCGATCCTTGTCGATGACCTGCGCGCGGATGCCCTCCAACAGGTCGGGCTGCTCGAGGAACCACGACACCGTTCGGAACTCCTGCTCGAGGGCGTCTTCGAGGCTCGCGAGCGTCCGCGCGCGGCGCACCGCCGCGAGCGTGACCGTCAGCGCCGTCGGCGACAGCCCGTCGAGCTCGGATGCAGCCGCGGCCGCGGCCTCGTGCCCGTCGTCGGCGAGCGCGCGCAGCCGAGCGAGGATCTCGGCGACGGTCGGCGCGGAATAGCAGTCGTCGACCCACGAGCGGTCGCGCGCGAGCGCGGAGGCATCCGGCGTCTCGTCGAACAGCAGCGCGATCTCCGACGGCGTCCCCGGGTCGGCACGCTCCCCGAGTGCCTGCAGCAGGTGCGGGAGGCGCTCGGACGGCACGAAGTAGTCGGCGAATCCTGCGTGGATCGCGTCGGCGGCGTCCATCGTGCGCGAGTTGAGCGCGAGGTGCACGCCGAGTTCGCCGGGGGCGTTCGCGAGCAACCACGTGCCGCCGACGTCGGGCGTGAACCCGATGCGGGTCTCGGGCATCGCGAGCCTCGACCGCTCGGTGACGATGCGGATCGACGCGTGCCCGGCCAGGCCGATGCCGCCGCCCATCGTGATGCCGTCCAGGATCGCGACCACCGGCTTCGGGTAGCGCGCGATCGCCCGGTCGAGCCGGTACTCCGTGCGGAAGAACGTCTGCGCGTCGCCGATGCGGCCTTCCGCGATGAAGGAGCGGAGTTCCCGGATGTCGCCGCCGGCGCAGAACCCCCGCTCCCCCGCGCCATCGAGCACGACGAGGCCGACCTCGGAGTCGTGACGCCAGGCCTCGAAGACCTCGGTCAGCGCGACGACCATGTCGTAGCTCAGCGCGTTCAGCGCGTTCGGACGGTTCAGCGTGACGTGGCCGACGCCGTCGGCCACGGTTGCGGAGAGGTGCTCGATCACCCGTCCCACGCTAGCGACCTCGCTCGGGGCGGCGTACCGTCGGAGTGCCGATGGAGTCGCCGTACCGATGGAGGCCGACGTGATCGAGTCCGCATTCCCGATCCTCGAGGTGCCCGACATGGAACGGGCCCTCGCCTTCTACCGCGATGCGTTCGGGGGCGACGTGACCTACGCGTTCCCGCCCGAGGGCGGTGATCCGGTGTACGTGGCGCTCGCCGTCGGCCGGTCGTCCCTCGGGATCGGGCTCGCCGAGTCCCCGCTCCCGCCCGGCAACGTCCTGCTCTGGTTCTACGTCGACGACGTCGACCGGGTGACCGGCGAGCTGGCCGCTCACGGTGCCGAGGTACTCGAGGACCCGGTCGACCAGCCGTGGGGCGAGCGCACGTCGCTGGTGACCGACCCGTTCGGCACGCGGATCCGGCTGGGCGCGCCGGCCGCAGGGTCGGGCGCCGCAGCCGACCCGACGTGACCTGACCCCGACCCGACGTGACCCCGGCCCGACCCCGACGATGCGCGTGGGGGCTAGCATGCACGGATGGTCCCCCTCGAGAACCTCTGGGCATTCGTGATCGCGTCGGTGGTGCTGATCGCCGTCCCCGGTCCGAGCGTGCTGTTCGTGATCGGACGATCGCTCGCGCTCGGGCGCCTCGGTGGACTGCTCAGCGTCGTGGGCAACGCGGCCGGGATGATCCCGCTCGTCGCCGCAGTGGCGCTCGGCGTGGGCGCGATCGTCGCCGAGTCGGTCGTGCTCTTCACCGTCATCAAGTTCGCCGGCGCGGCATACCTGGTCTACCTCGGCATCCAGGCGATCCGTCACCGGGCCGACGCCGCGGCCGCCGTCGAGGGTGGCGCGGCACCGCGATCGCACCTGCGCCAGCTCGCCGAGGGGTTCGTCGTCGGCATCTCGAACCCGAAGACGATCGCGTTCTTCGTGGCCGTGCTGCCGCAGTTCGTCGACTTCCACGCCGGGTCGATCCCCCTGCAGCTCCTCGAACTCGGCATCGTCTTCATCGTGCTGGCGCTCGTGTTCGACTCCGTGTGGGCGCTCGCGGCCAGCTCGGCCCGCGACTGGTTCGGGCGATCGCCGAAGCGCGCCGCCCGCCTCGCGGCCACCGGCGGGGTCATGATGATCGGGCTCGGCGGCGTGCTCGCCCTCACGGGCAACAAGCACTGACTCGCGCTCCCGCTCGACGCACGAAGCGCGTCAGTCGCGAGACGCCGTGGCGGTGAGGATGCCGCGCGCGAGCGCGTGGAAGTAGCACCGGGCGCCGAGGTTGGCCGGAGTGGCATCCGGATCGAGGTCGAGGCTCGGCACGTCGAGCGCGTGCACGACGAACTGATAGCGGTGCGGCCCCGTGCCCCTCGGCGGCGCGGCACCGGTGAAGCCGCGCTCGCCGTCCTCGTTGCGCAGTACGATCGCGTCCTCCGGCAGCGGCGGTCCGGTCGGCGAGCCGGCGCCGGCCTCGAGGCTCGTGACCGACAGCGGCAGGTTCGCGACCGCCCAGTGCCACCAGCCGGAGCCGCTCGGGGCATCCGGGTCGAAGCAGGTGATCGCGAAGCCGCGCGTGCGCTCGGGGAACCCCGACCAGCTCAGCTGCGGAGACCGGTCTGCGCCGCCGGCCGGCACGCTCCACTGCGCCCGCGCGAGCGGGGCGCCCTCCGCGACATCCGTGCTCGTGACCGGGAACGAGTCGACCGGTCGCGCTCGCTGCAGGGCTCCGTACGGGTCGACGTCGAGCATGGCGCTCCTCCTCGGTGTGCGCGGGTCTCGCGGTCAGACTACGACGCGGCCCCCGGACTGGGGGCGACCCGCGCGCGAGTCGGGGCATCCCGACCGTCCCGGCTCCCAGCGCGGCCGCGTAAACTCGCCCGGTGCCGCTCGCCAAGATCCTGCTCTTCTACGCGTTCGCGCCGCTCGCCGATCCCGACGCGATCCGGCTCTGGCAGCGCGACCTCTGCGAGTCCCTCGGCCTGCGCGGACGCATCCTCATCTCGAAGGACGGCGTCAACGGCACCCTCGGCGGAGAGATGTCGGCGCTCAAGCGGTACATCCGGAAGACCCGCGACCACGCCGCGTTGCAGGCCGCGGACTTCAAGTGGAGCGAGGGCACCGGGCTCGACGCCGACGGGCGCAGCCTCGACTTCCCCAAGCTGAGCGTCAAGGTGCGCGACGAGATCGTGAGCTTCGGGGCCCCCGGCGAACTCGCCGTCGACGCGGACGGCGTCGTCGGCGGCGGCGCACGCCTCACGCCCGACGCCCTGCACGACCTCGTCGACGAGCGCGGCGACGAGGTCGTGTTCTTCGACGGCCGCAACGCGCTCGAAGCCGCCATCGGCCGGTTCCGCGACGCGATCGTTCCACCGACCGAGACCACCCGCGACTTCGTCGACCTGCTCGACTCCGGGGCCTACGACCACCTCAAGGGGCGCCCGGTCGTGACCTACTGCACCGGCGGCATCCGCTGCGAGGTGCTGTCGAGCCTCATGGCCTCGCGCGGGTTCGGCGAGGTCTACCAGCTCGAAGGCGGCATCGTGCGGTACGGCGAACGCTACGGCGACGACGGCCTGTGGGACGGCTCGCTCTACGTGTTCGACGGGCGCGGCTCGGTCGACTTCAGCGACCACACGGCCGTGATCGGCCGCTGCGCCGGCTGCGGCGCGCCGACGAAGCGCACCGCGAACTGCCCGGATGCCTCGTGCCGCCGCCAGTTCGTGGCGTGCGAGTCGTGCGACGCGGTGCCCTGCGGGGAGCACGCGGCGGCCGGCTGACCGGGCCGGCGCGCCGCTCGGCACGCCGACCGGGCCGGCGGCTCAGGCCGGTCGGAACCCCGTCGTCTCCGGCGGTGCGGCGTGCCGGATCATCAGGTGGCGCGTGACCGAGTAGTCGAGCAGCGGCTCGATCGACATGTCCTTGCCGAAGCCCGAGCCCTTGACGCCGCCGTGCGGCGCCTCGGACGCGATCGGCAGGTGGTCGTTGACCCAGGTGACACCGACGTCGAGCGACTGGCTGACGCGCAGCGCGCGCGAGACATCGCTCGTCCAGACCGACGACGCGAGCCCGTATGCGCTGTCGTTGGCGAGCGCGATGCCCTCGGCCTCGCCGTCGAACGGCAGCACGACGAGCACCGGGCCGAAGACCTCGCCCTGCACGATCTCCGACGACTGCGCGGCGCCGACCAGCAGGGTGGGTGCGAAGTACGAGCCGACGCGGTCGATCGCGTGACCGCCGACGAGCGCCTCGGCACCCTCCGCCACCGCGCGCGACACGAAGCCCTCGACGCGCGAGCGGTGCGCCTTCGAGACGAGCGGGCCGATGTGGCTCTCGGCGTCCATGGGGTCGCCCGCGACGACCTGCGAGATCGCGTCGCGCAGCGCGGCGACGCCGTCGTCGTAGATCGACCGTTCGAGGTACACCCGGGTCGCGGCCGTGCAGTCCTGTCCCGAGTTGTACGTGGCGCCCATGGTGACCGCGTGGGCCATCGACGCGAGATCGGCGTCGGCGAAGACGACGACCGGGGCCTTGCCGCCGAGTTCGAGGTGCACGCGCTTGACGCCCTCGACCGCCCCGCGCATCACGGCCTTGCCGGTCTGGGTCGACCCGGTCACGCTCACCATGTCGACCTCGCGGTGGGTGACGAGCGCCTGCCCGACCTCGGCGTCGCCCGTGACGACGTTGAGCAGGCCCTCGGGGAGCCCGGCCTGCACGGCCAGCTCGGCCAGGCGGAGGGTGGTCCGCGGCGTGGCCGGCGCGGGCTTCAGGATCACCGCGTTGCCCGCGGCGAGCGCGGGCCCGGCCTTCCAGATCGCCATGATGAGCGGGAAGTTCCACGGTGTGATGCCGGCGACGACGCCGACCGGGCGACGCGTGAGGATCGACGTGTAGCCGTTCGAGAACGACCCCGCGCCGGTGCCGTCGAGCGAGCGGGCGGCGCCCGCGAAGAACCGCAGGTTGTCCACGCCGAAGGGCAGTTCGCCGTCGAACGCGGTGGTCCACGGCTTTCCGGAGTCCTCGACCTCGAGCCTCGCGAGGTGCTCGGCGTCGGCCTCGATCGCGTCGGCGAGCCGCAGCAGCGCGAGCGACCGCTCTCCCGGCGTCTTCGCAGCCCAGTCGGGCTGTGCCGCTCGGGCCGCGGCGGCGGCCTCGCCGACGTCGGCGACGCCCGAGGTGCGGAGCTCGGCGACGACCTGCTCGGTCGCCGGGTTCTCGATCGCCGCGGTCTCGCCGCTGCCGTCGCGGTATCCGCCGATGAACGTGCCGGTGGTGGTCGACGTGCCGGTAGTGGTCATGTGGTGCTGCCTTTCGGATGCGGCGGTGGCCCGCCTGCGGTGCCGGGTACGGATGCCCGGGCTACGAGTTGAAGCCCAAACCGAAGCGGTCGAGGGTCCGGAGCCAGAGATTGCGGCGGCCCTGGTTCGCGTCGGCGGCGAGGATGCTGCGCCGGGTGAACTGGATGATGGGGTTGCGGAACGGCTCCGGCGGGATCGGCATCGGCCTGCGGCGCACGATGTCGTACCGCAGTCGCGAGGTCGGGCGGCCGGCGAGCAGGTCGAGGGCGACGTCGGCCGAGAACCGCGAGGCGCCGACGCCGAGGCCGGTGTGGCCGACGGCGTAGGCGACGGTGCCGCCGATCGCGGTGCCGTACGCGGCCGTGAAGCGGGTCGTCGAGTCGATCGGCCCGGCCCAGCGGTGGGTGAACCGGATGCCCTCGAGCTGCGGGAACGTCTCGAGGAAGTGCCGGGCGAGCAGGGCGTGCGAACCGCCCTGCTGCTCGTACTCCGACCGCACCCTGCCGCCGCGATGGTAGACCGCGTCCCATCCGCCGAAGAGGATCCGGCCGTCGGCGGTCGGGCGGTAGTAGTGGAACTGGTTGCCGGCGTCGGTGAGCCCCTGGCCCTCGATCCACCCGATCGACGCCTGCTGCGCGTCGCTCAGCGGCTCGGTCATGAGCACGTGGTCGTACAGCGGCATCAGGTAGTTCGAGAGCCGCTTGAGGGGTCCCGGGTAGGCGGCCGTCGCGACGATCGCGTGCTTCGCGTCGATCGATCCGCGTTCCGTGCGCACCGTGACCCCGGCGCCGGAGCCCGCGCGGTCGCGTGAGAAGCCGGTCGCGGCCGAGTGCTCGAAGAGGCGCACCCCGCGTCGCTCGAGGTCGGCGGCCATGCCCCACGCCAGCCGCGCGGGGTCGACGAGCACCGTCCCGGTTCGGTCGCGCAGCCCGGCGAGGTAGGTCGGCGAGTGCACGTCGGCCTGTACCTCGTCCTGCGACTGGAACTCGAGGTCGACGCCGTGCCGCGCCCCGAGTTCGCGCGCCGCGCGCAGTCCGTCGACCTGCCACGGCTCGAGGGCGAGCGTCGTCTTGCCCGTCAGCCGGAGGTCGCAGTCGATGCCGGCGTCGCGGATCGTGCCGACCAGCTCGGCGAGGTTGCGGTCGCCCTCCTCCTGGAGCGCCCCGACCTGCTTCGGCCAGACGTGCGTGCCGTGCGTGAGCCCGTGCGTGAGCGATGCGGCGACGAATCCGCCGTTGCGACCCGTCGCGCCGTACGCGACCCGCTCCGCGTCGAGCACGACGACGGATGCCCCGGGCTCGCGCTCGAGGGCTCGCCAGGCGGCCCACAGGCCGGTGAAGCCCGCGCCGACCACGACGAGGTCGGCGGTGTGCCGGCCCTCGAGCCGCGTGCGCGGCTGCGGTGCGTCGGCCTGATCCGTCCAGTACGGGACGGGTGCGGCGTCGGCGAGCGCCGCGGTGGCGGCATCCGTCATGGTGGCGCTCACACGTGCTCCGCGACGCCGACGCGTTCGATGACGTCGGCGGCGGCGGCGACGCCGTTGCGCGAACGGATCTCGACGCCCGCGGCATCGGTCCGGGCGCGGAGCGCCTCGTCGGCGAGCAGGCTCGTCACGGCCCCGCGCAGTTCCTCTGCCGTGAACTCGTACGTGGGCAGGCGCAGGCCGTAGCCCGTCTCGTGCACGCGCTGCGCGTTGTCGTACTGGTCCCAGAAGAGCGGCAGCAGGATCATCGGTTTGCCGAAGTGCAGGGCCTCGGTCGTGGTGTTGTTGCCGCCGTGCGTGATGACGAGGTCGGCGAGCGGGATCAGCTTCGTCTGCGGCAGGAACTCCGCGCCCCACATGTTCTCGGCGAGCTCGAACTCGTCGTGCAGCGGCCCCTTCGAAACGATCACGTTGACGGGCAGCGCGGCGAGCGCATCGATCACGCGGCGCATGAGCGCCACGTCGGCCGAACCGAGCGACCCGAGGCTGAAGTAGACGAGCGGACGCGTGCCGTCGGTGAACGACTCGGGCAGGTCGGCGGGGGCCTGTTCGGTCTCCCGGACGGAGGAGTCGAGGCGGTGCCAGCCCTCGGGCAGCGGGCGCTCGGCGTGGTAGTCGAGCACCTCCGGGTACAGGTAGAGGTTCGCGTCGCCGTGGTGGATGAACTCGAGTTCGGGCAGGGCGGGCGCGCCCTGCTCCTGCACCCAGGCGTCGAAGGCCTCCCAGAGGGGCCGGTGGGTTCGGTCGTACTCGGCGCGGAATGCGGCCCAGCCCTCGCGGTCGTCGGCGGCGAGGCCGGAGAAGACGGGCGCGATGTCGTCGCCGGGCACCTCGAGCGGGTTGCACGAGACGATGCGCACGAACGGCACGCCGGCCGTGACGAGCGCCGGGAACGCGAGGACGTTGTCCTCGATGATCACGTCGGGTTTCGTGCGCTCGATGATGGCCCGCAACTGCGGCTCGCAGTACTTCGCCCCGGCGACGAGTTCCTCCCAGATCGGCAGCACCACGGTCTCGAGCTGCTCGGCCGTCGACTTGCGGAACTCCGGCGAGATGGCCTGGATGTAGTCCTTCCAGAACGCGCCGGCGTCCTGCTCGGCGTCCTCCCCGCCGGCGGCGGCGTCGTCGGATGCCTCGGCGGGCGGCGCGAGGTCGACGAGGTCCTCCTCGAATCCGAGTGCCGCGAGCTTGCCCTCCCACGAACGTTCGGCGGCGAACACGACGCGGTGCCCGCGCTTGCGCAGTTCGTGGCCGATGCCGATGCAGTTGTTCGTGGGCCCATAGGCGCTCTCGGGCATGAACAGGAAGGTGCGGGTTGCTTCGGCCATGAGGGGCTCCGTTCGAGCGAGTTTCTTGAAGGTGAATATAGAGAATTGTTTGCGGGATGCGCTAGATGTTTTCGGGAGAAATCGGCCTAAGATTGCTGCGCAGTGCAGACAATCCGTCCGAGAGGACGACAGGGAGGACGCGATGGCCAGGCCCAAGCGCCAGGAGGAGCGACGCAGCCAGTTGGTGGCGGCCGCCCAGCGTGCGATCGCCGCGCACGGCCCCGACGGCGCCAGGCTCAACCGCGTCGCCGAGGAAGCCGGCCTCACGTCCGGTGCGGTGCTGTACTACTACCCCGACATCGACGAGCTCATGTTCGAGGCCAACCGGGCCGGCATGGAGCGCTTCTACGAGGAGCGCGTCCGCATGCTCGAGTCGCTCGACGACGACCCCGTCGCCCGACTCGTCGCACTCGTGGACTCCGGCCTCCCGCGCGACTCCGACGACACCGAGGTGCGACTGCTGTGCGAGCTCGGGGGCTCGGCCGGACGCAACCCGCTGATGGCGTCGCTGCTGACGACCCTGTTCGACCGTCAGGTCGGCATGTACCAGGTCGTGCTCGAACAGGGCGCCGCGCGCGGACTGTTCACGCTGAGCCAGCCGACGCTGGTGATCGCGCGCAACCTCGTCGCCCTCGAGGACGCCTACGGCTACCGCATGGTCGCCAAGCACCCGACGATCGACCATGTCGCCGCCCGCGAGCTGCTGCTCGCGTACGCGCGGCTGGCGACCGGTCACACGCTCACCGCCTGAGCGCCGGGCGCCGGCTCGGCATCGCCCGGCCCGCCTGCGGACGCATCCGGCTCGCCGGCCGCCGCGACCGGTTCGTCGCGCGCGACGGCGGCGGCTGCGTCGAACCGGAGCACGACCTCGGCGCCGCGGACGAGGGCCGTGGCGCCGGGCGCGGTCGCGAGCACCGGCGCGCCGAGCTCGCGGACGTCGATCGCGATCGTCGAGGCTCCGCCGAGGAAGCTCGTCTCCGCCACGGTGCCGACGAGGCGGGCGGGGTCGGATCCCGCGCCGGCTCGTGCCTCGGGGCGGGCGGGGTCGAACGCGACCGAGGCATCCGTCACGCGGACGTCCTCCGGCCGGATGACGGCGGTCGCCGGCGCATCGGGGGCGAGCTCGTGAGCGGCGGCGACGACACCGATCCCCGCGACATCGACGCCGCCGGGCACCGCCCGGCCGTCGAGCAGGTTGGCGGTGCCGATGAACGAGGCCACGAACCGCGTGGCGGGCTTCGCGTACAGCTCCTGCGGGGTCGCGAGCTGCTCCAGTCTCCCGTCTCGGAGCACCGCGATGCGGTCGGCCATCGACATGGCCTCCTCCTGGTCGTGCGTGACGACGACGAAGGTCAGCCCCACCTCGTGCTGGAGGCGCTTGAGCTCGAGCTGCATCGACGCGCGCACCTGGCGATCGAGCGCCGAGAGCGGCTCGTCGAGCAGGAGGAGCTTGGGCCGCTTCACGATCGCGCGGGCGAGCGCCACGCGCTGCCGCTGCCCGCCCGAGAGCTGACCGGGCCGCCGCTTCGCGAGGTGCGCGAGCCCCACCACGTCCATCACCTCGGCGACGCGCTCGCGGACCTCGGCCTTCGGGAGCCGCTCGGCCTCGAGCCCGTACGCGACGTTCTTCTCGACCGACAGGTGCGGGAACAGCGCATAGCTCTGGAACATGAGGTTCACCGGTCGGCGGTGCGCCGGGAGGGCCAGCAGGTCCTCGCCATCGACCTCGATGCGGCCGGCGGCCGGGTGCTCGAAGCCCGCGATCGACCGCAGCAGCGTCGTCTTGCCGCAGCCCGAGGGGCCCAGCAGCGCGAAGAACTCGTTGTGCGCGATGTCGAGCGAGACGCCGTCGAGGGCGACGGTGTCGCCGTACACGGCGCGCACGCCGTCGACGCGGAGGAGCGGTGCGGTCATCGGGTGGTTCCTGTCAGTCGGGTCAGCCGCTGCGCGGCGATGACGGTCACGATGCTCACGAGGAGCAGCAGGGTCGCAAGGGCGTTGACCTCGGGGGTCACGCCGAACCGGACCATCGAGTAGATGACGATCGGCAGCGTCGGCTGCGTCGGCGCCGTGGTGAAGAAGGCGATCACGAACTCGTCGATCGAGAGGGTGAACGCCAGCAGGGCGCCGGCGACGATCCCGGGGGCGAGCTGCGGCAGCGTCACGCGCGTGAACGTGCGGAAGGGTCCGGCACCGAGGTCGCGGCTCGCCTCCTCGAGGCTCGGGTCGAGGCTCGCCATGCGGGCGAGCACGATCGCGGCGACGAACGCCGTCGCGAACACCGCGTGCGCCAGGATCACCGAGTGCAGCCCGAGCGTCACCGACAGCAGCGAGAAGAAGGTGAGCAGGCCGATGCCGAGCAGCAGGTCGGGCAGGATCGCCGGCGCGATGGCGAAGGCCCGGATGAGCCCGCCGCGGGTGTACTTCTGGATGCCGTAGGCGAGCAGCGTGCCGAGCACCGTCGCGATCGCCGTGGCACCGGTCGCCACGATGAGCGTGTTGCCGAGCCCCTGCATGAGCTGTCCGTCGGCGAAGAGCTCGGGGTACCAGCGCAGCGAGAACCCTCGCCACACGAAGAGGTTCTCGGAGTCGTTGAAGCTCATCACCACGACGATGAGGATCGGCAGGTACAGGAACGCGTACCCGACCCAGAGGGGCACGAGCCCCCAGCGCGGGCGGCGCACCGCTCGCGGGCGCGCCGCGGGCTCCGCAGCGCGGATCGCGGTCGTCGTCGGCGCACCGCCGACCGGGTCCGTCGGCGCCGTCACTGGCGCAGCGGTCTCAGCCACGGCGGCTCCCCTCGTTGAGCCGGCGCGAGACGGCGGACTGCACGAGGATCACGACCACGAGCAGGATCGTCAGCACGAGCGCGAGCGTCGCGCCGAACGGCCAGTCGCGGGCCTCGAAGAACTGGTCGCGCACGAGGTTGCCGATCATGATCGTCTTGCCGCCGCCGATGAGCTCGGGGATCACGAAGTTCGACATCGCCGGCACGAACACGAAGATGCATCCGGTCAGCGCACCCGGAAGCGACAGGGGCAGCGTGACGGTGCGGAACGCCCGCCACGGCGAGGACCCGAGGTTCGTCGCCGCCTCGCGCAACGACGGGTCGAGCTGCTGCAGCGAGGCGTACAACGGCAACACCATGAGCGGCAGGTACATGTAGAGCAGCCCGACGACGATCGCCTGCGGGGTGTAGAGCATCGAGATCGGCTCGCTGGTGAGCCCGAGTCCCTGCAGCCACTGGTTGATCCAGCCGGCGTTGTTGAGCAGGAGGATCCAGGCGTAGGTGCGGATGAGGAAGTTCGTCCAGAACGGCAGCACGATCGCAATGAGGGCGACCGTCCGCCACTTCGGCGAGAGACCGGCGATCGCGTACGCCATCGGATAGCCGATGGCGAGCGCGAGCAGGGTCACCACCAGCGCCAGTCCGATCGACTGGGCGATGATGCCGAGGTAGAGCGGCTCGAACAGCTTGATCCAGTTGTCGAGCGTGAACTCGAACACGATGCCGCCGAAGCGGCCGCGCTCGAAGAACGTGTAGAACGCGAGCAGGCCGACCGGGATCGCCATGAACACGATCAGGAAGAGCATCCCCGGCGCCAGGAACGGCACGGGAGCGAGCCCCCGTCGCGCGCGCTGCGTGCGCGCGACGGGGGCCGCCTCGGAAACGGTGGAGGTCACGACGTGGGGATCCGTTCCGGAGCCGTCAGTTCGTCGCGAGGACTTCGGCGTTCAGGTCGACGTACTTGAGCGAGTCCTCGCCGAGGTCGACGATCACCTCCTGCTCGAACAGCTCGTCGACCGTGATCCCGAGCGTCGGGTACGCCTCGATGATCGACGGGTCGAGGGCCTCCATGGCCGCCTGGTTGGGCACCTTGTAGAGGATGTTCTCGGCGACCCAGGTCTGCACCTCGGGGTCGAGGATGTAGTTGATGAAGGCCATCGCGGCCTCCTTGTTCTTCGACGACTCGAGCACGGTCATGGTGTCGACCCAGAGGTCGGCACCCTCGTCGGGCACCACGAACTTGATCTGCGGGTCCTCGGCGATGCCGTAGTTGCACCAGCCGTCCCACGCCTCGACCATGGCCGCCTCGCCCGAGACGAGCTTCGAGTAGAACGTCGTGTCGTCGTACGCGAGGAGCGTCGACTTCGTCTCGATGAGCTGGGCCTTCGCCTCCTCGAGCTCGGCGTCGTCGGTGGTGTTCACCGAGTGGCCCTGGGCCTTCAGCGCCGGCAGCGCGAGCCAGCGGTCGGTCGAGAGCATCGTGGTCTTGCCGACGAGTTCGGGCTTCGGGTCGAGCAGGTCGTTCCACGACGTCGGGTCGTAGCCGGTCAGGTCGGGTCGGTAGCAGAGGCCGGTGGTGCCCCACGCGTACGGCTCGGAATAGACGTTGCCCTCGTCGTAGGCGAGTTCGAGCGCCTCGGGGTAGAGGTTCTCCTCGTTCGGGATGAGCGACTTGTCGAGCTCGGCGAGCAGGCCCTGCTCGGCGAGCGCCTGGGCGTACTGGCCGGAGACGAACGCGACGTCGATGCCGGGGTCGGCGCTGGCGGTGAGCTTGGCGACGATGTCCTCGTTCGTGGTGTGGTTCACGATCGTGGTCTTGACGCCGGTGGCCTCCTCGAACTGCTCGGCGAGGTCCTCCGGCGAGTAGTCCGCCCAGATCGAGACGGTGAGCGTCTGCTCGCTGAGGTCGGCTTCGGGATCGAGCGCCTCGCCGGATCCGCCGCCCGTGGAGCATGCGGCGGTCATGAGGGCGAGGCTGATCGCGCCGACCGCTGCTGCGGCAGTGCGGCGGGTGGTACGCATGGGTCCTCCTGGGGCTCGGAAAGGTTGAGAGATTGTTACACCGGCCATCAAAGAAACGCAATGGTTCTACGGACGCTCTAGCGGTGAGTTTTCCCAATAGTTACAATCGGCGTTCAATGAATTCGTTGCTGCGCGGGCCGTCGCCCGTCATCGCGGGGCTCCCGCTGGTCGTCGAGGACGGCGCCATCGGCGTCGCCGGCGTTCGCCCCGTGGCGGGCGACGGGGTCGCGCGCGCCCTCGCGCGGCTCGTCGACGACACGGTGGCGGCGGATGCCCGGGAACGCGCGATCGCGGTCGACCAGACCAACACCTCGGTCATCGTCGACGAGCGGCTCGTCGTGAAGATCGTCGGCAGTTGGGCGGCGGCCGACCGCGCGGCCCGCCTCCTCGAACGACTCACCGCGGCGGGTTCGCTCGACGTCGCGCGCACCGTCGGCAGCGTGCGCTGGCGGCATCCCGAACGCGGCGAGTCGACGCTGGCGATCGTGACCGAGTTCCTGCCCGACGCCGAGGACGGCTGGACCTGGGCGGTCGACGACGCGGTCGGCGTACTCGGCGGCGGGTCCGATCCCGGCTGGCCGGCGACCCTCGGCGCCGCCGTCGCACGCGTGCACCTCGCCCTCGCGACGGATGCTGCGGCCGCGGCCGACGACACCCCGACGCGCCGTCGGGCACGTGCCGAAGATGCGCTCGGCCGAGCGGTCGACGCCACCCCGGGGGCCGAGGGGGCACGGCTGCGCAACCGAGCGGTCTCCCTCGCGCGCGACATCCGCTCCCTGTCGGATGCCGCACCCGGGCTCGAGTTCGCGATCCACGGCGACCTGCACGTCGGGCAGGTGCTCCGCTCGCCGGGCGGTGACGGCGCGGGCCCCAGGTACACCGTGATCGACTTCGACGGCGACCCGCAGCTCGACGCCGCCGAACGCGAACGGCCCGACGCCGCAGCGCGCGACGTGGCGCACCTGCTCGTCTCGCTCGACCTCGTCGCCGCGGTCGCGCAGAAGCGGCTGCAACGCGCCGAGCCGGCCGCGTTCGACTGGGCCGACCGGGCTCGCGCCGACCTGCTCGCCGCCTACCTCGCCGAGCTGGGCGGCGCCGGGCGCGCCGACCTGTTCGACGCGGCACTGCTCCCCGGTTTCGAGGCCGAGCAGCTCGTGGCCGAGCTCCGCTACGCTGAACGATTCCTGCCGCGCTGGCGGTACGCGCCCGACGCGGCGATCACCCGCCGCCACCCATCGACCGACGAGCACCCGGAGGACCCGTGGACCCCGCCGCCTTTCGAGCCGACCTCGACCTGATCCCCGACTCGCTCGGCACCCTCGCCGACGCGCTCGACGCCGGCCTCGACGGACTGGACCGGCTCGCGATGCTCGGCGCCGCCCGTGTGCTCGTGCTCGGCATGGGCTCGAGCCGGTACGCCGCCGACGTCGTCGCACGGCGCTACCGCGCGGTCGGCCAGCAGGTGCTCGTCGAGTGGGCGAGCGCCGAACTGCTGCCGCCGGCCGCCCCCGACCTCGTCGTCGTCGCCGTCTCCGCGACCGGCGGCAGCGTCGAGGTGCTGCGCGCGGTCGAGCGGTATCGCGGCACCGGCCGGCTCGTCGCGATCACCAACCGGCCCGACTCCGCGCTCGCGCAGGCGGCCGATGCCGTGGTGCCGCTGCACGCGGGGATCGAGGCATCCGGTGTCGCGTGCCGCACCTTCCGCGCCACGTTCGCCGTGCTCGACGAGGTGCTGGCGGAACTGCTCGGCACCGCGCCCGCCGACCGGTTCGACGCGGCCGCGCTTCGCCGCGCGGCCGGGGCGAACGCGCACCTGCTCGAGGCATCCGGCGAGTGGCTGGCCGACCTCGCCGACCTCGCTGCGGGCCCGATGGGCACGTGGGCGCTCGCCCCCGCCGAACGCCTGTCGAGCGCCCAACAGTCGGCGCTGATGCTGCGCGAGGTTCCGCGCCGATCGGCGTTCGCCTCGGAGACTGGCGACTGGTCGCACGTCGACGTCTACCTCACGAAGACCCAGGACTACCGCGCGATCGTGTTCGGCGGCTCGGCGTGGGACGCGCAGGCGCTCGGGTGGATGGCGCAGCGCGGCTCGCGGTTCGCGGCGATCGGCCGCGACCTGCCCGGCGCGGAGCTCGAGCTGCGCCACCCCGGCGACGACGACGCCTCGGTCGCCGTGCTCGCCGAACTCCTGCCGCTCGAGCTCGTCGCTGCGCGCTGGTTCGCCGCCTAGCGCGAGCCCGGCGCGACCCGCCCTCGCCGCTTCCGCGCCCGCGGCTGCCGCGCATACGCCCGGGCCGGCCGGCTCGACAACGCGAGCATGACGAGGATGTCGAGCGCGAGCGTGACGAGCGTGAAGTCCAGGTGCAGTTCCTGGTCGCCGAGCCACCAGGCCACGAACGATCCGCTGATGCTGAGCGTCGCGAACAGCATCACCACGATGCGCGGCCAGTTGACGCCGAGGTAGATGAGCACGGCGAGCACGACCTCGAACACCAGCACCACGACCCCGGGCACCGCGATGAACAGGAAGGCGACGCCGAGGGTGAAGTCGTCGAGTTCGGCGCCCTCCTCGCCGAGTTCCTCTCGGACCACCTCGTTCCACGACCCCCCGAGCGCGAACAGCCACAGCACGCCGGCGACGATCCGCAGCAGCACCAGCACCGCCCCCACGGTGGTCGCCGCGGGGCGTCGCATCCGCGTCGCCGCGGCCACGTCGGGCACCGCCTCGGCGGCGCCGAGCAGGCGCTCGGCGGGCTCCATCGCCGACCGCTTGCCCACCTCCGAGCCGCTCATCGGGCGACCTCGGCCGTCGCGTCCGCCGCACCGGGCGCCCGTGCGGCTGCGCGCGATCCGTTCGCCGGCGGCACCGTGACGCCGCGGACGTCCACGACCGGCAGGTCGCCGTCGGTGCGGATCGTGTCGCCGCCGCCGTTGCGCGAGTGGTAGCCGGTCGAGAAGTCGCGCAGCACGCGGATCTCGATCAACGCATCCGAGTCGCGCAGGGTGCGCACGATGTGGTCGCGTTCGACATCGGTGTCGGCGTCGATCTTGTGCGTGACCTGCAGGGTGAACAGCGACAGCCCGACCGCCCGGTCGAACGTGCCCGCCGCAAGCCAGTCGACCCGCGCTCCGCCCGGGAGCAGCCAGCCGCCGGGCGTCCGCCAGAACCGCACATGGTGGCGCTTGGCCGGATTGCCCTCGACCTCCTGCTGGAACGCGAAGTCCTGCTTGCGACCGAACAGGAACAGCGGACTCACCGGGGCTTCGTCGTAAGAGCGTCGGGTGACGGTCGACGTGATGATGCGCCAGCTCGTGGCGAGCGTGACCTCGTCGGCGCGGGTCCAGCCAGCGGCCTGCATCGCGGCGAGGAGGCGTGCCTCGTCTCCGGTGACCGCGAGGTTCACGGGATCGCCGAACAGCCCGTCGCTCGTGCGCGTGCGGCCCATGAAGTAGTCGGGCACGTAGATCGTCGTCAGCACCCGATGCAGCCGCGGCAGCACGAGGTAGGCGAGGAGCACCCAGAACAGGACCATCACGAGGATGCCCCACCAGCCGAGCGTGAACGACTCGCTGAAGAGCAGGTAGGCGAGCCACAGCGCGGCGAGGCCGGCGAACACGAAGAAGAACTCGTCGAGCACGGCGTTCACCGAGAACCGGCGACGCGGCACGGGCGGCGGCGACTGCGCCTGCGCCTCCGCCTCGTCGACGGATGCCCCTCCCCCGGGTTCCACCATGCGTGCATGCTACCCGCGGGCCCGCCTCATGACGGCCCGACCCCCTAGGCTCGTTCGTCATGAGCCAGCACGAAGACGACCTGCAGCGTTCCGCCCGCCTCGGCACCGACCTCATCGCCCTGCACCGCGACCCCGAGATCCTCCAGGTCGTGAACGTGTGGGACGTCGTGAGCGCGAAGGTCGTCGCCGGCGTGCCCGGCACGAAGGCCCTCGCGACCGCGGGCCACTCGATCGCGGCGACATTCGGCTACCCCGATGGGGAGATCCCGCTGGACCTCATGCTCGACATGGTCGGTCGCATCGCCGCCGCGGTCGATGTGCCGGTCTCGGCCGACCTCGACGACGGACACGGCGACGCCGGCGAGACGATCCGTCGCGCGATCGGCGTCGGCATCGTCGGCGCGAACATCGAAGACCGGATGCGTCCGTTCGACGAGTCGGTCGCCGTCATGCGCGCGGCCGTCGAAGCCGCCGAGGCCGAGGGGGTGCCGTTCGCGCTCAACGCCCGCACCGACGCGTTCGTGCGGGGCGGCGACCGCCCGATCGAGGAGGTCGTCGCCGACGCCGCCGAGCGCGGCCGCGCGTTCCTCGACGTCGGCGCGACGAGCGTCTTCGTGCCGGGGAACTTCGGCGAGGACGTCGTCGAGGCCCTCGTCGCCGAACTCGGCGAGCAGCGACTGAGCGTCATCGGGTTCCCGCACCTCCCGACGCCCGGGCGGCTCCAGCACCTCGGCGTCGCCCGCATCTCGTACGGCCCGCTGACGCAGCGGCTCGCGCTCGGCACGCTCGAGGACGCCGCGATCCACCTGCTCGCCGGGGGCGCGCTGCCGAGTGGCATCCGCCCGCTGAACTAGGCGCCGCGCTAGGGTGGCCCTTGGCGGCCAGGCCGCCGGGGCCGGGCGGGGGCGCGGCCCGACGCGGCATCGGCTCGCCCCCGGGATGCGGAGCGGTGCATGGCGAGCGGTATCCCCATCGAGATCTCGGGGCTCACGAAGCGGTTCGGCCCGGTCACCGCGGTCGAGGACCTGAGCTTCACGGTGGAACCCGGACGCGTCACCGGGTTCCTCGGGCCCAACGGCGCGGGCAAGACGACGACCCTGCGGACCCTGCTCGGCCTCGTGCGAGCGACGGAGGGGTCCGCGACGTTCGGCGGCACCGCGTACGGCGCCCTCGAACGCCCGCTCGAGACCGTCGGGGCCGCGCTCGACGCGAACTTCCACCCAGGACGCACGGCGCATGCACATCTCGCGGTGTACGCGACCGCTGCGGGCATCGCCGCGTCCCGCGTTCCCGAGGTGCTCGGGACGGTCGGCCTCACCGAGTTCGCCGGGCGCCGCGTCGGCGGCTTCTCGCTCGGCATGCGCCAGCGCCTCTCGCTCGCGTACACGCTGCTCGGCGACCCCGGCGTGCTCGTGCTCGACGAGCCCATCAACGGCCTCGACCCCGAGGGCATCAAGTGGATCCGCGTGTTCCTGCGCAACCTCGCCGCCGAGGGACGCACGGTGCTCGTGAGCTCCCACCTGCTGAGCGAGGTGCAGCAATCGGTCGACGACGTGGTCATCATCTCGAGGGGCCGGCTCGTGAAGACCGGGACGCTGGCGAGCCTGGAGCTCGACGCGGCGCCGCGCACGATCGTCGACTCCCCCGACCGCGACGCACTGCGTGCCGCCCTCGAGACGGCCGGACTCGACGCGACCGAGGGCCGCAACGGGTTCATCGTCGACGAACCCGACCCGGCGAAGGTCGGCCATGCGGCGTTCGTCGGCGGCGTCGAGGTGTCGAGCCTGCATCGCCTGAAATCCGGACTCGAGGAGTCGTTCCTCTCGCTCGTGGGCGGAGGCGAGGAGTGATGCGCGCGATCGCCGCCGAGTTCCAGAAGGTCTTCACCACCCGCATGTGGTGGCTGCTCGCCATCCTGATGTTCGTCTACGTCGCCGCGCTGGCCGGCGGCCTCGGAGCGTTCTTCGGCTGGATCACGGACGACCCCGAGGCTGCGGCGCAGGCGGGCACCACCACCACCGGCCCGGTGCCATCGGGCGCCGACCTCGGCTCGCTGCTCTTCAGCTTCGCCACGTCGATCGGCTACGTGTTCCCGGTGCTGCTGGGCGCGCTCGCGGTGACGGGCGAGTTCCGGCACCAGACGCTGACGCCGACGTTCCTCGCCACCCCGCACCGCAGCACCGTGCTCGGGGCGAAGTTCGTGTCGCAACTCGTGCTCGGCGCCGCGTTCGGCGTCGTCGCGTTCGTCGGCACGGTGGCCGCCGCATCCGGCGCCCTCGCAGCCTGGGGCATCGACGCCGGGCTCGACTCTTCCGACACGTGGGCGCTCATCGGCCGCGGCATCCTCGCGATGGCGCTCTGGGGGGCGATCGGCGTCGGATTGGGCGCCGTCGTTCCCAACCAGGTCGCCGCGATCGTGATCGTCATCGCGTTCACGCAGTTCCTCGAACCGGTGCTGCGGTTCATCGCCGCCCTGTCGGAGCCGACCGCGCAGATCGGCCGGTTCCTGCCCGGGGCGGCGAGCGACGCCCTCGTCGGAGCATCGTTCTACACGCTCGCCGCGTCGGCCGGCGGGTCCGGCGTCGACCCGCTCGAGTGGTGGCAGGGCGGACTCGTGCTCGCCGGCATCGCCGTGGTCCTGACCGTGATCGGCGGCGCGACGACCTGGCGGAGGGACGTGTCGTAGTGGATGCCGCCGAGCTCCGCTCGCGCCGGCTCTTCGCGCAGGGGCTGCGTTCGGGAACGGATGCCCCGGCCGCGGCATCCGGTCCCCCGTCGACCCCCGCCGACGTCGTGCGTCGGTCGCTCGCCGTGCAGGGCCAGGAGTACCTGCCGTCGCAGTGGGGTCTCGCCCAGCGGCTGCCGCTCGCGGACCGGCCCGACGGGGCCTCGGTCGGTGCCGCCATCGACCGCGGTGAGATCCTGCGCACCCACGTCCTGCGCCCGACCTGGCATCACGTCGACCCGGCCGACGCGCGCTGGCTGCTCGAGGCATCCGCTCCTCGTGTCGGCCGCATCCAGGCGACCTACGAACGGCGATACGGCATCGAGGGCGAACGCGCGGCGCGCGCGCTCGACGCGTTCGCCGAAGCCGTCGCCGGTGGACGCCACCGCACGCGCGCTGAACTGGCCGAAGTGCTCGACGGCCAGGGCTGGCCGGGCGGCGCGATGGTGTTCCTGCTCATCCGCGCCGAACTCGACCGCGTGCTCATCTCGGGAGCATCCGTCGGGAAGCAGCGGACCTACGCCGCCTTCGACGAACGCGTGCCGCCGTCGGCGCCGCGCCCACTCGACGACGCACTCGCCGAACTCGCCGAACGATTCCTGCTGACCCGTGGGCCCGCGTCGGCGCGGGACCTGTCGGCCTGGTCGGGGTTCACGCTGCGCGACGTGCGCGCCGCGCTCGCGGACGCGGCCGATCGCACCGGCGGGCGCATCGAACGACTCGCGCTCGACGCCGAGTCCGGGGCCGTCGGCGCCGCTGGTGCGGACGACCTCTGGCACGACGCATCCGTCGCCGCGGCGTGGAGCGCGCGCGAGCGCGACGCCGAGGCATCCGACGACGATCCCGAACGGGTCGACCTGCTCCAGGCGTACGACGAGTACATCATGGGCTACGCCAGCCCTCGCGCGTACCTGCAGCCGCCGGGCATCGAGAGTCCGGTCATCCCCGAGTTCCCGCTGCACGCGATGTTCGCGGGCGGCACGATGATCGGCCGCTGGGCGTGGACCCAGCAGGGTCGGCGCACCACGCTGCGCATCGTGCCGTGGCGCGGGCCGTCCGCCCGAGAACTGGAATCGCGCGACGCGGTGATCGCCGAGGTCGAGGCGTTCCTCGGCGTGCCGGTCGCCGTCGAGGTCGACCCGGTCACGCCGCTGTAGCATCGCGCCATGGCCGTCATCGCCGTCATCGGCACCGTCGTCGTCGCCCTCGCCGCGCTGCTGCACGGGTACATCTTCCTGATGGAGAGCGTCTGGTGGACCCGGCCCTCGACGTGGAAGCGATTCGGCGTCGCCGACCAGTCCGCCGCCGACACGACGCGACCCATGGCGTACAACCAGGGCTTCTACAACCTGTTCCTCGGCATCGGCGCCGCCCTCGGCCTGGTGCTCTTCTGGGCCGGTGCCGCGCCGGTCGGCAAGACGCTCGTGCTCTTCACGACCGCCTGCATGGCGCTCGCGGCCGCGGTGCTGACGACGACCGGCCGCGGATACCTCAGGCCCGCACTCGTACAGGGCACCCTGCCGCTCATCGGGTTCGTGCTCTTCGCGTTCGCCTGAGCGGCGTTCGCCTGGGCGGTCGCGTCAGTCGGACGCCTCCGCGGCATCCGGCCCGTCTGCCGCAGGGTCGACCTTCAGCCGGTCGATCAGTGCACCCGCGTGGTTCGTCGAGATGATGAGCCGCGCGAACTCGCCGCCGGCGAGCTCGAGCACGACGGCCTGCCGCTTGCCCTTCACGATGACGAAGTCGCTGCCCCCGTGGTACTTCCACACGCCGACGGCGACGACGAGCGGCACCTCGGTGCCCCGCCGGCGGATGCCGCGGATCCAGATCCACGGGTCGTCGGTGATGGTGGCGGAGCGGATGTCCTCGCGCTGGATGACGAGATCGTCTCCGCGCAGCGCGAGCGTCTTCTCGGTCGGGGTGAGTTGCACCTCGATCCGGTCGGAGTGGACCCGCAGCTTCGCCATGTCCCCCATCCTGCCTCATCGGCGCGGGCGCAACCTGCACGCCATGCATCCGCATGCACGTAACCGGACGCATTGCCCGGCGCCACGCGCTCTACGCGCGCAAGCCCCGGAGGATCACACGAACCTCGGAGCATCCGCGCTGAATCATCCGAACTCCGCGCGCTCATCCGAACCTGGGCGGGCGGGAGCGGCGAGCGGATGCTAGCGGCGAGCGGATGCCGCGGCGCGCGCGGCCGCGGGCAGCGCGTCGACGATGCGATCGATCGCGAGGTCGTCGTGCGCGGCCGTCACGAACCATGCCTCGAAGACGCTCGGCGGCAGCGAGACGCCCGCGTCGAGCATCGCGTGGAAGAACGGTGCGTAGCGGAACGCCTCTTGGCGCTGCACGCCCGCGTAGTCCGCGACGCCGCCGGAGACCTCCTCGCCGAACACGAAGCTGAACAGGTTGCCCGCGCGCTGCACGGCGTGCGCGACGCCCTCGGCGGCGAGCGCCTCGGACACGGCCTCCGAGACGGCCTCGGCATTGCGGTCGAGCGTGGCGTAGACGGAGGCATCCGCTGCGCGCAGCGTCGCGACGCCGGCCGCGACGGCGACCGGGTTCCCGCTCAGCGTGCCCGCCTGGTAGACGGGGCCGAGCGGCGCGAGCCGGTCCATGACCTCGGCGCGGCCGCCGAGGGCGGCGACGGGCATGCCGCCGCCGATCACCTTCCCGAACGTGAGCAGGTCGGGCGTGTACTCGGATGCCTCGTCGCGGGCCTCGAGCCCCCACCAGCCGGCCTCGGACACCCGGAACCCCGTCAGCACCTCGTCGCTGATGACGAGCGAGCCGTTCGCGCGGGCGAGTTCGACGAGCGCACGGTTGAAGCCCGGCAGCGGCGGCACGACGCCCATGTTCGCCGCCGCGGCCTCGACGATCACGGCGGCGATGCGGTCGCCGTGCTCGGCGAACGCCGCGCGCACGGCGTCGAGGTCGTTGTACGGCAGCACGAGCGTGAGGGCGGCGATGTCGGCGGGCACGCCCGCGGAGCCCGGCAGCGCGAACGTGGCGAGGCCCGACCCGGCCTCGGCGAGCAGGCCGTCGGAGTGCCCGTGGTAGTGCCCGGCGAACTTGACGAGCAGGTCGCGGCCGGTGAACCCGCGGGCCAGGCGGATCGCGCTCATCGTCGCCTCGGTGCCGGTCGACACGAGCCGGAGCTTCTCGACGGGGCCGACGCGCTGCTCGACGAGCTCGGCCAGCTCGGTCTCGGCGGGGGTCGACGCACCGAACGAGAGGCCGCGCGCCGCGGCATCCGTCACCGCCTCGATGACCCGAGCATCGGCGTGCCCGAGGATCGCGGGACCCCACCCGGCGACGAGGTCGACGTACTCGCGCCCCTCGGCGTCGACGACGTACGGTCCGTGCGCCGAGACGAGGAACCGCGGCGTGCCGCCCACCGAGCGGAACGCCCGCACCGGCGAGTTCACCCCGCCGGGGATCGCGGCCTGCGCGCGGGCGAAGAGGTCGGCGTTCGTGGGGGTCATGCGTCGTCTCCGTTGCGGATCCAGCCGGCGAGCTCGGTCGCCCAGTAGGTGAGCACGGCGTCGGCGCCGGCGCGGCGGATGCCGCGGACCGACTCGATGACGGCGCGCTTCCGGTCGATCCACCCGTGGGCCGCGGCGGCTTCGATCATGGCGTACTCGCCCGACACCTGGTACGCCCAGACCGGCACGTCGGATGCCGCGGCCACGTCGGCGAGCACGTCGAGGTAGCTGCCCGCCGGCTTCACCATGACGATGTCGGCACCCTCCTCGATGTCGATGACGGCTTCGCGCAGGCCCTCGCGGCGGTTGCCGGGGTCGAGCTGATAGGTGCGACGGTCGCCCTCGAGCGTCGACTCGACCGCGTCGCGGAAGGGTCCGTAGAACGCGCTCGCGTACTTCGCCGAGTAGGCGAGGATCGCGGTGCGCTCGAACCCGGCGTCGTCGAGCGCCTCGCGCACCGCGGCCACCTGGCCGTCCATCATGCCCGACAGGCCGAGGACCTCGGAGCCCGCGCGGGCCTGCTCGAGGCCCATCGCGACGTAGCGCTCCAGCGTGCGGTCGTTGTCGACACGCCCCACGTCGTCGAGCACCCCGCAGTGGCCGTGGTCGGTGAACTCGTCGAGGCACAGGTCGGTCTGCACCACCAGCCGGCCGGCCGCCGCCTCGACCGCGACCCGGGTCGCGACGTTGAGGATGCCGTCGGGATCGGTGGCCCCGGAGCCGCGCGCATCGCGCCGCTCGGGGACGCCGAACAGCATGACCCCGCCGACGCCGACCGCGGCCGCCTCGTCGATGGCCGTGCGCAGGCTCTCGAGCGAGTGCTGCACGACGCCCGGCATCGACGCGATCGGCAGCGGCTCGGTGATGCCCTCGCGCACGAAGACGGGGAGCACGAGGTCGGCGGCGTGCAGGCGGGTCTCGGAGACCAGGCGGCGCAGGGCCGGGGTCTCGCGCAGACGGCGGGGGCGGACGCGAGGCGCGGAAGTCACCATGACAGCCTACGTCGCGCCGGCTGAGGGCCGCCTCAGCCCTTGAGCCCCGTCTGCGCGAGGCCCTCGACGAACTGCTTCTGTGCGAACACGAACACCACCAGCACGGGCAGCGCGGTGAGCGTCGCGGCGGCCAGCTGCGTGTTCCACATCTCGCCGCCGTAGGCGTCGGTGTATCGGGTCAGCGCCTGCGGCAGCGTGAACAGCTCGGGCGTCTGCAGGTACACGGTCGGCTCGAGGTAGAGGTTCCACACGTGCAGGAACGTGAAGATCGCGACCGCGGCGAGCGCCGACCGGCTCAGCGGCAGCGCGATGCTCCAGAAGATGCGCCAGCGCCCGAGGCCGTCGATGCGGGCCGCCTCCTCGAGCTCGACCGGCAGCGTGATGAAGAACTGCCGCATGATGAAGGTCGCCAGCACGCTCGGGGCGCCGAAGGTGCTGACGAGGATCAGCGGCCAGTGGGTGTCGATCATCCCCCACGCGTTGAACATCTGGAACAGCGGCACGATCGTGACCTCGGACGGGATCAGCAGCCCGGTCAGCACCACCAGGAACAGCACCCCCTGGCCCCGGAACCGGATGCGGGCGAACGCGTACCCGGCCATCGCCGAGCACAGCATCGTGCCCGCGGTCACGAGGATCGCGATGTACATCGAGTTGAAGTACTGCTGCGCGAACGGCTGGGCGGTGAACGCCTCGACGTAGCCGTCGAGCGTCGGGTTCGACGGCCACAGCTCCGGCGGGAACGCGAAGATCTCGTTGATCGGCTTGAGGGACGAGGTGATCATCCACCAGGTCGGGAAGACGAACGGGACCGCGAGCACCGAGAGCGCACCGAAGAAGAGCACCCGCCGCCACGGGCTCCCGGCCGGCCTGCGCCGGCCGACGGGCCGCGGCGCGCGCGGTCGGGCGAGCGCGGCGTCGACCTCGACCACGGGAGGGACGACGACGTCGACCGCGTGCCGGGCGGCGCCCTCGGGACGTTCGGGATTGCGCACCATGGCCTCAGTTCTCATAGAAGACCCACCTCCGACGGAGTTGCCACTGCAGGATCGTCAGCACCAGCACGATCGCGAACAGGAGGAGCGCGAGCGTCGAGCCGTAGCCGAAGTGGTGGAAGTCGAACGCCTGCTGCACCAGGTAGTAGACGAGCACGGTGGTCGAGATCCCCGGCCCTCCCTGCGTGAGCACCGCGATCTGCGCATACACCTGCAGCGACCCGACGATCGTGATGATCGAGGTCAGGAGGATGGTCGGCGAGATCAGCGGGACGGTGATGCGCCAGAACAACTGGCGGTCGGATGCCCCGTCGACGCGCGCGGCCTCCTGCACCTCCTGCGGCACGCCCTGGAGCGCGGCGAGGAAGAGCACCATGTTGAGGCCGACGTTCTTGAACACCTGCACGACGATCACCGCGGCCATCGCCGTCGGGCCCTCGCGCAGCCAGTTCGGGCCGTCGACGCCGATCACCTGGAGCAGTCCGTTGATGCCGCCGTTGTCCTGCAGGAGGAACGACCACACGATGGTCCACGCGACCAGGGACACCACGACCGGCGAGAAGAAGATCGTGCGGAAGACGGTGATCCCGCGCACCCTGCGGTTCAGCATCACGGCGAGGAGAAGGGCGAGGGCGAGGTTGAACACGACCAGGCCGGCGGAGAACACGCCCGTCGCCGACAGCACGGGTGCGAGCTTCGGATCGGCGAGGAGCTTCTCGAAGTTCTCGGTGCCGACGAACCGGAAGGTCCCGGCGAGCACGTTCCACTCGTTGAACGAGTACCAGACGACGAGCGCGAGCGGCACGAGCACGAAGAGCACGATGCCCGCCAATTGGGGCGCGATGAAGAGGTACCCGGTCAGCGCGTCGCGGCGCGCGTACGCCGGCGGTCGCCGTCGGCGCGGCGGCTGCCCGCCGGTTCGGGCGACCCCGGGCCGGGTTGCGGCCCGGCCCGGGATCGTGGTGGCGTCGGCCATGGGGTGGTGCCTTCCTAGCCCAGCAGGGGGTCGATGGCGGTGCAGACGTCGCCGAGGGTGCCCGGGATGTCGGCGTCGGCGACCCAGAGCGCGTCGAGCGCACTGCGCACCTCCTGGCCGATCTCGGCCGAGTCGGTGTGGCTGGGCCGGACGACGCCGGTCTGGATGCCGGGGATCACGACGTCCTCGATCTGCTCGGGCGTGAGCGTCGGGTTGGTCGCAGCGAGCGTCTCGGTGTTCAGCTGCGACTCGCGGGGCGGCGGGAAGTACTGGGCGAGCTGCTCCGAGTTCTCGGGGTTCGTGAAGAACGCGAGGAAGTCGGCAGCGGCCTGGGCGTCGGCGCCGTCGGCGAGGACGCCGATGCCGGCCTGCCCGATCATCGAGTACTCGCCCTCGGGTCCCTCGGGCAGCGGCAGCAGGTTCCACGCGAAGTCGCCCTTCAGCAGCGACGCGCGCGAGATCTGGGTCACCGTGAACGCGGACTCGCCGGCGAAGAAGTCGGCCGTCGTGCCGGGCCCCGGCATCGACTGCTTCGCGAACGCGGCGTCGTGGAGGAACTCGAACGCCTCGACCATCTCGGGCGAGTCGAACGTGCACGTCGCGCCGTCCTCGCTCCAAGGCGCCGCGCCCCAACCCATCCACACCGACGCGAGGTTGTCCCACGTCGTGTAGTCGAAGTCGCGGATGACGAATCCGGCCTTGCCCGTCGACGAGTGCACCGCGGCACCGGCATCCGACACGGCGTCCCAGTTCCAGTCGCCGTTCGCCTGCATCTCTGCGGCGGTCGGCAGGCCGGCCTGCTTCAGCAGGTCGTCGTTCGCGAACATCACGAACGGCGAAGTCGAGAACGGATACGCGACGAGCGATCCGGAGTCGTCGTGCCAGAGCGCGGTGGCGCTCTCCGACAGGTCGTCGAAGCCGTAGTCCGGGTCGGCCGACAGCGTGTCGTCGAGCGGGAGCAGCGCCCCCGACTGGACGAAGTCGGGCGCCGCGTTCTCGAGGATCCATGCGAGGTCGGGCGCGCTCCCGCCCGCGACCTGGGTCGTGAGCGTGGTGGTGTAGTCCTCGAACGGGAGGGGATCGAACGTGATCCCGGTGACCTCGGGGTGGTCCTCCATGTACGCGTCGGCGATCGAGTCGAACAGCGCCAGGTGGTCCTCGTTCGAGGTCCAGACCGTCATGCGCAGTTCGATGTCGGACGCAGGGGTCTCGGGGGCGCTGCCGCCGGAGCAGGCGGCGAGCCCGAGTGCGGTGACCGCGGCGAGCCCGAGGCCCGTCAGCACCTTTGCTGATCTCATGTGCGTTCTCCTAGTAACCGTTGACGTCGGCCGGCCAGTGCAGTTCGACGCCGCTGTTCGTGAGCAGGGACTGGAACTCCTCCAGGAGTCCCGGATTGGTACGGATCGCGCGGGGGCGGGACGCACGATCGAGGCAGAAGGCCGCCAGGCGGCCCGCGGCCTCGCCGATGTTCCACTCCACGGGGTGGAGCCGGAAGGCGCCGTTCGTGATGTGGGTGGTACCGACGTTCTTGCCCGCCGGCAGGAGGTTCTCCAGCCGGCGCGGGATGAGGGCGCCGAGCGGGATCTCGAACGGCCGTGAGGGCAGGTCGAGGTAGTTGTCGCCGCCGGTGGTGGGGTGCAGGTCGATGCGGTACATCCCGACGCCGACGGAGTCCGCGAAGCGCTTGGGCGATGCGTCACCGGATGCCGCGATCGAGAGGTCGAGCTCGGTGACGGTCGTCTCGGCGAGGATGCGCCGGGACTCGCGGATGTACGGGGCCATCGCGAGGCCCTCGGGGCCGTCGGTGAGGTCGCCGCGCAGTCGCAGCCCGGAAAACCCCGTGCCGCCGTCGGCCCGCGGGGCTTCGGTCTGCAGCCAGTAGAGCATCGAGC
The DNA here is from genome assembly GCF_004006235.1 of Agromyces sp. LHK192. Classification (NCBI taxonomy): domain Bacteria; kingdom Bacillati; phylum Actinomycetota; class Actinomycetes; order Micrococcales; family Microbacteriaceae; genus Agromyces; species Agromyces sp. LHK192. The sequence goes on along the minus strand of NZ_CP034753.1, from coordinate 195,210 downwards.
GCGACTGTTCGCGCGCCTCCGCCTCGCGCTCGGCGCGGACAGCTTCGGTCACGTCGACGATCGGGCCGCCGATGTAGTCGATCATCGGCCAGTTCACGAGGACGACGTCGCTCGGGTAGAACCCGGCGCGGAAGTTGCGCCGCGCGACGATGCGTCGGAAGGTCCAGAGTTCACGGTCGCCGGCGTCCGCACGCTGGTCGGCGACGCGACCCTCGGCGACATCGCGGCCGGAGTCGGCGTTGGGTGAGAAGGTGCGCGTCGTGATCTCGAGTGTGCGGGGGTCGGGTCCGGTGAGCGAGAGCATCGGCGCGCCCCAGTACGGCGGCTGCGCCGTACGCCAGCGGTCGTATCCGGCGGGCCGGTCGATCGTGTGGTCGCCGTCGACGTGGTCGATCACGAAGCACCAACTGAACGCCTGCTGGTTGTCGGGCTGCGCCTCGTCGGGGGCGCTCGGCTCGCCGGTCTCGCGGTTCGATTCGAAGCCCGTGACGTACTCGGCACCGGTGAGCGGCAGCAGGTCGCCGAGCTCGGTCGCGTCGATCACGTAGGCCGCCGAAACGACGACATTGGTGCCGTCGGCCCGCCGCAGCTCGACCGCCTCGACCCGGTCGCCGTCGACGCGCGCCGCGACCGGCACCGCCGGTTGCACGACGGTGAGGCGGCCGGTCGCCCGGTAGGGCGCGAGCATGGCCTCGATCACGGCGACGCCCGCACGCGGCTCGGCGCACACCCGGCCGACGAGGCCGGCACCCGGGTTCAGGTGTCGATCGGCGGCGGCCTCCGGCGTGAGCGGGTAGTGCCGCCGGTAGTGATCGCGGATGCCGTCGCGCAGGGCGCGATAGCGCGCCGTGGCACCGAACGACTCGATCCAGGTGTGCTCGTCCATCGGCACGGCCTGGCTCGTGAGCTGACCGCCGAGCCACGCGTACTCCTCGGTGAGCACCACCGATCGACCGGCCTCGAGGGCCCCCACCGCGGCGGCGACCCCGCCCAGGCCGCCGCCGACGATGAGGACGTCGGCGCGCAGTTCGCGCTCGGGCGCGTGCGCGGTCATTCGGCGCTCCGCGGCGCGACGAGCGTGGAGCCGTCGACGACCGGGCAGTCGAGCGTCTGGCGCAACTCGTCGCCCTCGACCTCGAGCTCGGGGTCGAGCAGGCGCGCGAGGAGGACCGTGGCGGCGGCGGCGAGCTCCGTGCGAGGCGGGCTCAGGCGCGTGTAGTCGCGGGCGTCGTCGCCGCGGCCGGGCTCGGAGAGGACGATGACGCTGAGGTCGCGGGGCACGTCGACGCCGTCGGCCTCGGCGAGCTCGACGAGCCGGCCGGCGTCCTCGAAGGTCTCGAGGACGAGTGCGGTGGCCCCGGATGCGCGGACCTCCGACCAGTCCGCCGCGACGTCGCCGGAGAGGGTGATCATGGTCGGCGCGACGGGCGCCGGGCCGGTGCTTCGCCGGGCGAGTTCGTCGATGACGCCCGAGCGCCGGTCCAGGAGCGACTCGCCCTGCGCGGGGCGGTGCAGGTAGGCGAACGTGCGGTGGCCCAGCTCCCAGGCGCGGCCGACGAGTTCGGCGGCTCCCGAGGCGTAGTCGATGGCGACGTACGGCGCGCCCTCGACGTCACGACGGCCGACCGCGACGAACGGGAAGCCGTCTTCGACGAGGCGGGACAGCTCGGCCGGGTCCATCTCGACCCCGAGCAGGAGGCATCCGTCGGCGAGCCGCCAGCGGTTGCGCTCGTCGAGGAGCCGGCGCCGGCCGTCGACGACCGGCGTCGAGGTCAACAGCAGCAGGTCGCAGCCGAGCTGTTCGGCCGTCTGCTCGATGCCGCTGAGCAGCGGAGCGTAGAAGTCCTGGCTCTCGGTCGGGAACGCCGGCTCGTAGGTGAACACCCCGAGGATGCGGTTGCCGAGGCCGGCGAGGCGTCGGGCCGCCGGGTCGGCGACGTAGCCGGTCTCCTTGAGCACTCGGAGGACGCGGTCGCGGGTCTCCTCCGGGATGCGCGCCTGGCCGTCGGCCTTGTCGTTCAGCACGAGCGAGACGGTCGCCTGGCTCACGCCGGCCAGCTCCGCGATGCGGCGCTGGGTGATCCGGCGCGGCGGGGTCTTGGAAGTCGTCATCGAGATCCTTCGGGTCGTCACCTGCGGTGCTAATCCGCATTAGCAGGGACGATAGCGGATGGTAATGCGGATTAGCAAGTTCGCGGACGAAATCAGCGACGATCCGCGCAGCGGCGGTTCAGCGCGCCGCGCGGCTGCGGCTCAGCGAGTCGCGCCGCCGCGGTTCCGCGGGCCGCGGCTGCGGTTCAGGCGCTCGCGAGTGCCGCGCTGACGACGGCGTCGATCAGCGACTCGGCGCTGCGCTCCTCGGCGATGACGTCGACCCGAAGGCCGACCTTCGCGGCATCCGTCTGCGTCTGCGGGCCGATCGCGGCGACCAGGATGGACTCGGGAATCGGACCGAGCTGCTCCTGCACCTGCTCGGCTACACTGCCCGACGTCACGAGGATGGCGCGCACGTTGCCCGCGCGCACGTCGTCGACGACCTTCTGCGCGACGGGCACGCCCACGGTGCGATAGGCGACGACCGCCTCCACGTGGTGGCCGATGCGAGCGAGCCCGACCGAGAGGATCTGCTTCGCGATCGCCGAGCGCAGGGCCAGCACGCGCAGGCCCTTCTCGCCCTCGGTCGCGGCCTCCCACTCCTCGAGCAGGCCTCGCGCGGAGTTCTCCTCGCTCGGCACGATGTCGGCGCGGTACCCGGCGGCCACGAGGGCGGCGGCGGTCGTCTCCCCGACGGCCGCGACCTTCGTGGACGCCGGGATCTCCGCGCCGTACGACGCGAGGACGTCGACCGTCGTCGCACTCGTCACGGTCAGCCAGTCGAACGCCCCCTCGGCGAGCCGCTTGAGCGCCGCCTCGAGCGCGGGCTGGTCGTCGGTCGGCGCGAAGTCGATCAGCGGTGCGATCACCGGCTTGGCGCCGCGCGCGCGGAGCGCCGCGGCCACGCCGTCGCCCCAGGGGCCGCCGCGGGGAACGAGCACCCGCCAGCCCTGGAGCGGCTTGCCGGCGCCGGACGACGGCAGGTGGATGGCCCCGGTCATGGGTTCGAATTCGGTCACCGCGGCTCCTCGGAAGATGCGAGTTCACCGGCACCGTTGCCGAGGAGTTCAGCGACCACGCGGGCTGCGATGTCGCTCGCCGCCTCCGCCAGGTCTGAGGCGGAGCGGCTTTCAGGGGTCGCGGCGTGCGAACTGGTCAGGCGCCGCGTTCCGTCGGCAGCGTACACGCTCGCCGTCAGGAACAGAAGTTCGTCCTCGAGGAAGGCGGTCGCCCCGATCGGCGCCGAACACCCGGCCTCGAGACCGGCGAGCACGAGCCGCTCGGCCAGCACCGCCGCTCGCGTCGAACGGTGGTCGACCGACTCGAGCGCCTGCTCGAGCAACCGGTCGCCGCGCTCTCGGCGCACCTCGATCGCGAGCGCACCCTGGCCGGGCGCGGTCGGCCAGTCCGACAGGTCGAGCAGGTCGGTGATCGCATCGGAGCGACCGAGCCGCCCGAGACCGGCGGCCGCGAGCAGCACGGCGTCGAGGTCGGCGTCGGGGCCGTGGACCCGGCCGAGGCGGGTGTCGACGTTGCCCCGGATGTCGACCACGTCGAGGTCGGGGCGCGCGGCGCGAACCTGCGCGATGCGCCGCGGCGACCCCGTACCGACGCGGGCGCCCTCGGGCAGCGTCTCGAGCGTGAGCGCGTCGCGCGCGCAGAGCGCGTCGCGGGCGTCCGCCCGCTTGGGCACCGCGCCGAGGCGCAACCCGTCGTGCTCGGCGGTCGGCAGGTCCTTCAGCGAATGCACGACGAGGTCGCACTCGCCCGCCAGCAGCGACTCGCGCAGTGCCGCCGCGAACACGCCTTCGCCGCCGATCTCGCTCAGCGAGGCCCGCGACGTGTCGCCGTGCGTGGTGACCTGCACCAGCTCGATCTCGGCGCCGCCGGCGGCCTTGGCGATGCGGTCGGCGATCCACGACGTCTGCGCGACCGCGAGTGCGCTTCCGCGGGTGCCCACCCGGATGACGCTCACGGCGCCAGTCCCGCCAGTGCGGGCCGGAATCCCAGCCGGACGTTCTCGCAGCATCCGGGGCGGCACACGTCGTACCAGGGCCCGAGGTCGGTCATCGCCGGCCGTTGCGCGGCCGGGGTGCCGTGCACGCGTTCGAGCACGAGGTCGACGAGGCCGGCCACGTAGGCCGGATGCGTGCCGGGCGTGGGCACGCGCACCGCCGCGAGTCCCTGCTCGCCGGCCGTCTCGAGCGCCTCGTTGTCGAGGTCCCAGAGCACCTCCATGTGGTCGCTGACGAAGCCGAGCGGGACGATCACCACAGCCCGTCGGCCGGCGGCGGGCAGCTGGGCGATCGCGTCGTTGATGTCGGGCTCGAGCCACGGCATCGAGGGAGGGCCCGACCGCGACTGGTAGACGAGCTGCCACGGGACATCCGTCGCCCCGGCCTCGCGCATGACGACCTCGGCGACGGCGCGGTGCTGGGCCGCGTACGCGCCGCCCTCGCCGAACCCGCGCTCCGCAGGTCCGGACTTCGAGGCATCGGTCGACGGGATGGAGTGGGTCGCGAAGAGCACCTCGATCCCGGTCGTGCGATCGAGTCCGTCGACGGATGCCTCGAGCTGCGCGATCCCGTCGCGGACGCCCTCGATGAACGGGAGGACGAAGCCGGGGTGGTCGAAGAACTGCCGGACCTTGTCGATCTGGATCTCGTCGCCGAGACCGGTGTCGGCGAGTGCGTCCGCGAAGTCCTCGCGGTACTGCCGGCAGCTCGAGTACGAGCTGTAGGCGCTGGTCGCGATGGCGATCAGCTTCGTGAGGCCCTGGCGCTTCGCCTCCGCGAGCGCGTCGTTGAGGTACGGGTCCCAGTTGCGGTTGCCCCACAGCACGGGCAGGTCGATGCCGCGCGAGGCGAGCTCGGCCTCGAGCGCGGCCTTCAACGCGCGGTTCTGCTCGTTGATCGGGCTGATGCCGCCGAAGTGCCGATAGTGATGGGCGACCTCCTCGAGGCGCTCGTCGGGGATGCCCCGGCCCCCGGTCACGTTCCGGAGGAACGGGATGACGTCGTCCTGGCCTTCGGGGCCGCCGAAGCCGGCCAACAGGATCGCGTCGTAGGCGACGGGTGCCTCGACGTGCTCGGGTCCACCCTGTGCCGCCGCCGTGGCGCCCGGCACGACGGCACCGGGGGCGCACGGCGCGGAGGCCGCGGGCGCCGGCTTGCGACCTCGGTGCGCGTCGGCGCGCGCCGGGGCGTCGGCTCCGGTGGATCCGAGGTTCGACGCGGCCATTACTGGAGCACCTCGACGAGCTCGGCGGTGCCGATCCGGCGGCCGGTGTAGAACGGGATCTCCTCGCGCACGTGCAGGCGGGCGTCGGTCGCCCGGAGGTCGCGCATCAGGTCGACGAGGTCGGTGAGCTCGTCGGCCTCGAGCGGCAGCAGCCACTCGTAGTCGCCGAGCGCGAACGCGGCGACGGTGTTGGCGACGACGCCCCGGAACGCGGCGCCCTTGCGGCCGTGCTCGGCGAGCATGCGGCCTCGCTCGGCGGGGTCGAGCAGGTACCAGTCGTACGAGCGGTTGAACGGGTAGACGGTGAGCCATCCGCGCGGCTCGACGCCGCGGAGGAACCCGGGCACGTGCGACTTGTTGAACTCGGCGTCGCGGTGCACGCCCATCGCGTTCCAGGTCGGGAGCAGCGCCTTCAGCAACCGGGCGCGGCGAAGCTCTCGGAGCGCCCACTGGAGCCCCTCGGCGGTGTCGCCGTGCAACCAGATCATGACGTCGGCGTCGGCGCGCAGTCCCGAGACGTCGTACAGCCCGCGCAGCACCACGCCCTCGTCCTCGATGAGCGAGATGATGCCGTCGAGTTCCTTGACGAAACGAGGCACGTCGTGGCCGTCGAGGTCGTCGGGGCGATTCGGGTCGCGACGGAGCACCGCGAACAGGGTGTAGCCCTCGGGCGACTGCTCGGCTTCGGATTCGGAACGGTTCGCGTCGGCTGCCGCCTCGGCAGCGGGGGAAGACATGCACCCAGTCTCCCCCTTTCCGCCGCTTCGGCCAAAAACCGGTTCGGATGCTCGTTCAGGCGGCGGCCGGATCGTCGCCGGTGGCGGCGAGCCCGTCGAGGAATCGGATGACGACCTCGCGCTCGTCGGCGTCGAGCGCTGCGGCGACGGCGAAGCGCCGGGCGTGCTGGCGTCCGACGGTCTCGCGCGCGTCATGGCGGGTGTGGTCGGTGACCGAGATCGCGAGGGCGCGCCGGTCGGTCGGGTGCGGCGCCCGCTCGACGTGGCCGCCGCGCTCGAGGCGGTCGAGGAGCTTGGTCGTCGCCGCGCTCGAGATGCCCAGGTACTCGGCGAGCGCCCCGGGGGTGGCGATCATCTCCTGGTTGCGGGCGGCGATCAGGAACCGGATGGCGCGCATGTCGGTGTGGTTGAGACGCATGTACCGCTCGGACGCCTCGCTCATGCGGCGAGACGCCTCGTGCCAGCTGCGGAGGCTCTCGAGCACCCTGACGATCTGGTCGACCTCCGTGTCGCTGAGGCCGTCGCGCGGAACCAGGTCGGCGTCGCGATCGACCACCCGCGGATCGAGCATGCGCGCATGGACCGAATCGCGCGTTTGCGCAACCCCCTCGGTCGGGCGCTCCTCGGAATCCATCATGGTCTCAATGCTACCCAATCCGGTATATTTCTTCCTAGGTGAGATACTCACTCGATCAGATTGATGGGAGCCGCCGATGCACACCCCGAGCACCGAGGAGGTCGTCCTGCTCGACGCGGACGACCGACCGATCGGCACCGCCCCCAAGTCGAGCGTCCACGGAGCTGACACCGCCAGGCACCTCGCCTTCTCCTGCCACGTCTTCGGCCCGGACGGACGCATCCTGGTCACGCGGCGCGCACTCGCCAAGCAGGCCTGGCCCGGCGTCTGGACGAACTCGTTCTGCGGACACCCCGGCCCGGCTGAGACCCTCCCGCATGCGATCCGGCGCCGAGGCGACTTCGAACTCGGCCTCACCCTGACCGACCTGGAGCCGGTGCTCCCGTTCTTCCACTACCGGGCGACGGATGCCTCGGGCATCGTGGAGAACGAACTCTGCCCCGTGTACACCGCCACCACGGCGTCGACGCCGCAACCCCACCCCGGAGAGGTCGCGGAATTCTCCTGGGTCGAGCCGGCGGCACTCGCTGAGGCCATCCGCCACGCGCCCTGGGCCTTCAGCCCCTGGCTGGTGCTGCAGGCGCAACTCCTGCCCTTCCTCGGCGGCACCGGGACGCTCGACGCATCCGAACGGGCGAGCTCCGCCGAACCCGCCCCGACGCCGCTCTCCGGGCTTCCGCTCAGGGCCGTCTCATGAGCACCCCGACCCTCACCGCGGCGACGACCGACGACACCTCGGACGCACGCTCGGCCCCCGGCGCCCTCGGGGTCGAGCGTGGCTTCGACGACGACCTGGCCGCCGTCGAGTCCGCCATCGACGAGTACTTCGCCGTCCAGGCCGCCAGGGCGCGAGCGCACGGTGAGGACTACCGGCTGCTCTGGTCGGCGGCGCGCGACGGCGCCGCGGGCGGCAAGCGGATGCGTCCTCGAGCCGTGCTGGCCTCGTTCCGCGCGCTCGCCGCCGAGCGACACGGCCCCATCCCCGACGCGATCGCGGTCGCGGCCGCGTTCGAACTGCTCCACACCGCGTTCCTCATGCACGACGACGTGATCGACCACGACGACACGCGGCGCGGCGCGCCGAACGTCACCGGCCGGTTCTCGACCCTCGCCCGCTCGCGCGGGACGGATCGCACGCGGGCGCACCTCTACGGCGAGGCATCCGCGATCCTCGCCGGCGACCTGCTCATCGCCGCCGCGCACCGTATGGTCGCGGGCGTCGCCACCACGCAGGTCAGGCGCGAGCGGCTGCTCGACCTGTTCGACGAGTGCGTGTTCGCGGCCGCCGCGGGCGAGCACGCCGACGTCCGGTTCTCGATCGACGAGACACCGACGGTCGGCGACATCCTCGCGATGATCGAGCACAAGACGGCGTCCTACACGTTCAGCGCGCCGCTCCAGGCCGGTGCGATCCTCGCGGGCGCCGACGCCCGCGTGATCGACGCGCTCGGCGACCTCGGGCGCGACCTCGGCGTCGCTTTCCAACTCCGCGACGACGTGCTCGGCGTGTTCGGCGAGGAGCGCGTCACCGGCAAGACCGCGATCGGCGACCTCCGCGAGGGCAAGCAGACGCTGCTGATCGCCAGGGCGCGGACGGATGCCGCCTGGGCCGGCGTCGCCGGCGACTTCGGGCGCGCCGACCTCGACGAGCGCGGTGCCGACGCGATCCGTGCGGTGATCGTGTCGAGCGGCGCGCTCGCCCTCGTCGAGGACCTGATCGACGCCAGGCGCCGCGCCGCCGTCGACGTCGCGGAGCAGAGCGGGATGCCGCGGTCGCTCGTCGCCGAGATCGCCGCGCTCGCGCACGCCTGCGGGGAGCGGAACCGATGACCGCGACGACTGGCCTCGCGCTCTACGACGACGTCGCGCACCGCGGTTCCGCGCGCGTCATCTCGGCGTACTCGACCTCGTTCGGCCTCGCGAGCCGGCTGTGCTCCGCGCAGGTGCGCGGCCACGTCGCCGACGTGTACGCGCTCGTCCGCGTCGCCGACGAACTCGTCGACGGGCCGGCGGCCGAAGCCGGACTCGACCCGGCGCAGGTCCGCAGCGAGCTCGATGCGCTCGAGGCCGAGACCGAACGGGCGATCGCCTGCGGGTACAGCTCCAACCTCGTCGTGCACGCGTTCGCGCGCACCGCGCGCGACACGGGATTCGGCGCGGAGCTCACCCGGCCCTTCTTCGCCTCGATGCGCCGCGACCTCGATCCGGTCGACCTCGACGAGGCGGCGTTCGCCACGTACGTCTACGGCTCGGCCGAGGTCGTCGGGCTGATGTGCCTGCGGGCGTTCACGGTCGGCCTCCCGGCCGATGCGGAGCGCGACTCCCGGTGGGAGCGCGGCGCCCGGCACCTCGGCGCCGCCTTCCAGAAGGTGAACTTCCTGCGCGACCTCGCCGAGGACTACGGCGAGCGCGGCCGCAGCTACTTCCCCGGCATCGACCCGGAGCACTTCACCGACGCGGATCGCGACCGGATCCTCGACGACATCGACGCCGACCTCGCCATCGCGGGCGCCGTCATCCCCGAACTCCCGATCGGATGCCGCCGAGCCGTCGCCGCCGCCCACGGACTGTTCGGCGAACTCGCCGCGCGGCTCCGTCGGACGCCGGCGGCCGACCTGCTCGCCGCGCGGGTGCGCGTGCCGGCGCCGCGCAAGCTGTGGGTGCTCGGCCGGGCGGTCGTCAGGCCCTCCGCATCCGGTGGGCGCAGCAGCGTGGCGCCGGCCCCGGCCGGCGCAGGAGCCGCGACATGATCGCGAACGCCGGCGCACCGGTTCCGGCCCCCCGGGGCCGGTGCGTCACAGTCGCCGCATCGTCGTGATCGGCGGCGGCATCGCCGGGCTCGCGACCGCGGGGCTGCTCGCACGCGACGGTCACCGGGTCACGCTGCTCGAGGCGCGCGACGAGCTGGGCGGCCGGGCGGGCCGGTGGGACCGCGCGGGCTTCCGCTTCGACACCGGCCCCTCGTGGTACCTGATGCCCGAGGTGTTCGACCACTTCTTCCGATTGATGGGTTCATCGAGCGCGGAGGAGCTCAACCTCGCCCGGCTCGACCCGGCCTACCGGGTGTTCTTCGAGCACGAGGATGCGCACGTCGACGTGCGCAGCGAGCGCGAGGCATCCGTCGCGCTGTTCGAATCGATCGAGCCCGGCGCAGGCGCGGCGCTCGAACGGCACCTCGACTCGGCCGACGAGACGTACCGCCTCGCGATGGAGCACTTCCTCTACACGGACTTCTCCGCGCCGCGGTCGCTCCTGGTCGCGCCCGTGCTCCGCAGGCTCGGGCGGCTCGCGCGCCTCCTCGGCGAACCGCTCGACCGCTTCGTGGCGCGGTCGTTCCGGGATCGCCGGCTCCGGCAGATCCTCGGGTACCCGGCGGTGTTCCTCGGCAGCTCGCCGAGCGACGCACCGAGCATGTACCACCTGATGAGCCGCTTCGACCTGGCCGACGAGGTCGCCTACCCGATGGGCGGGTTCGGCGAGATCGTGCACGCCGCCGCGCGGCTCGCGCGGGCCGCCGGGGTCGAGATCGTCACCGGCGCCGAGGTCACCGCGATCACGACGCAGGGGCGCCGCGCGACCGGCGTCACATTCCGGCGGTCGACGGAACCGCACGGGGAGCGCGACGTGCAGGAACGCGCGTTGCCTGCAGACCTGGTCGTCTCAGCCGCCGACGTCCACCACACCGAGACCGCCCTGCTGCCACCCCGGCTGCGCAGCCGATCGGATGCCGCATGGGAGCGGCGCAACCCCGGCCCGGGTGCGGTGCTCGTGCTGCTGGGCGTCCGCGGACGGCTCCCGGAGCTCACGCACCACAACCTGCTGTTCACCGAGGACTGGGACGAGAACTTCCGCAAGATCTTCGGCGCGCGGCCGGCGATCCCCGACCCCGCGTCGCTGTACGCGTGCATGCCCAGCGCGACGGATGCCTCGGTCGCCCCGCCCGGTTGCGAGAACCTCTTCCTCCTGGTCCCGGTACCGGCCGACACGTCGATCGGCGCCGGCGGCGAGGACGGGCGGGGCGACGTGCTCGTCGAGCAGGTCGCGGATGCCGCCATCGCGCAGCTGTCCGCGTGGGCGGGCATCCCCGACCTCGCGGACCGGGTCGTCGTGCGACGGACGATCGGACCGGCGGACTTCGAGTCGTGGTTCCACTCGTGGCGCGGCGGCGCGCTCGGGCCCGCGCACACGCTGCGCCAGAGCGCGTTCCTTCGCGGGAGGACGGCGTCGCGCGAGGTCGACGGGCTGTACTTCGCGGGCGCGACCACGATTCCTGGCATCGGGCTGCCGATGTGCCTGATCAGCGCCGAACTGGTCGCGAAGTCGGTGCGCGGAGATCGGTCGACCGGGCCGATGGCCGAACCCGAGCGGTCGAGGGTGGCGGTATGACGCTGCTCTACCTCGCGCTGCTGCTCGCGTCGATCGGCTGCATGGTGCTGCTCGACCGGCGGTTCACGCTGTTCCTGTGGCGCGCGCCGCGGCGCGCGGCGGCGACGCTCGCCATCGGGCTGGCGTTCCTGGTCTGCTGGGACCTGGCCGGGATCGCGATGGGCATCTTCCTGCACACCCCGAACGAGATCACGACCGGGCTCATGCTCGCGCCGCACCTGCCGCTCGAGGAGGTCGTGTTCCTGCTCTTCCTCTGCTACCTGTCGATGGTGCTGTACGAGGGATCGCTCCGGGTGTTCGCGGTTCGGAGTTCGCGCGGGCGCGGCTCGGGGGCGGGCGACTCGCGCGCGGGGAGCCCCCGCTCGGGACCCTCCCGGGAGCACACGTCGGCGCCCGGCCGGGAGGCGGGCTCGTGACCTACGCCGTGCTGTGCGCGCTCTTCATCGCCGCGTCCGCCGCGGTCGCCGCCGTGGCGTGGCGGAATGCCCCCCGCCGGCATGCGCTCGCGCTCGCGGCATCCGCCGGCGTGCTCGTCGTGCTCACGGCGGTGTTCGACACCGTGATGATCGCCGCCGGCCTGTTCGACTACGCCGACGACCTCATCCTCGGCATGCGGCTCGGCCTCGCGCCGATCGAGGACTTCGCCTATCCGATCGCCGCCCTGCTCGTCTGCGTGTCGGTCTGGAACCTGTTCGGCGGCGGCCGGGTGCGCGGCGCCGGATCCGGCGATGCGGTCGGGTCCCGATCGACCGGGTCCGCCGGTTCGACCGGGTCCGCCGGGTCCGCCGGTTCGACCGGGTCCGCCGGTTCGACCGGGTCCGCCGGGTCCGCCGGGTCCGCCGGGTCCGCCGGGTCCGCCGACGGGAGCATCGGATGACCGCCACCGCCCGCGCCGGCGCACGCGACCGCGGACTCGCGCGCGACCTGCTGCTCGCCTCGCGTCCGCTGAGCTGGATCAACACCGCGTTCCCGTTCGCGGCCGCCTACCTGCTCACGACCCGCGAGGTCGACGCGACCCTGGTGATCGGCACGCTGTTCTTCCTCGTCCCCTACAACCTCGCGATGTACGGCATCAACGACGTCTTCGACTACGCCTCCGACGCGAAGAACCCGCGCAAGGGCGGCGTGGAGGGCGCGCTGCTCACGCCCGCTCGGCACCGGACGACCGTCATCGCGGCGATCTCGCTGTGCCTGCCGTTCGTGGTCTGGCTCGTCGCCGTCGGCAGCCCGGGGTCGTGGCTCGTGCTCGCGATCAGCCTCTTCGCGGTCGCTGCGTACTCGGTGCCCGGATTGCGCTTCAAGGAGGTGCCGTTCCTCGACTCGGTCACCTCGAGCGTGCACTTCGTCTCCCCCGCCGTCTACGGGCTGGCGCTGGCCGGGGCCCCGGTCACGGGGCAGCTGGTCGCGCTCCTCGCGGCGTTCTTCGCCTGGGGCGTCGCCAGCCACGCGTTCGGCGCCGTGCAGGACGTCGTTCCCGACCGCGAGGGCGGCATCGCCTCGATCGCGACCGTGCTCGGCGCCCGCGCGACCGTCCGCTTCGCGATCGGCATGTGGGTGCTCGCGGGTCTCCTCGTGCTCACGACCGCCTGGCCCGGCCCGCTGGCCGCCCTGCTCGCAGCCCCGTACGTCGCTGCGGCGTGGCCGTACCGCAGCGTCTCCGACGCCGACTCGGGCCGGGCGAACGGCGGGTGGCGGAAGTTCCTCTGGATCAACTACGCCTGCGGCTTCGTCGTCACGATGCTGCTCATCTGGTTCGCGATGCTCACGGCCTGAGGCCCCGCAGCGCCCGCCCTCGCCGTCGCCATCGCCCGCCGTCCCTGCCGCCGGCCCGGCTCACTCGCCGAGAAGCAGCCGCGTCGAATGGGCGAGGTGCTCGCGGACCGCGTCGGGCCCGCGCTGCTGCACGTCCGCGAGGAACAGGCGGTGCTCCTCGACCAGCCCGGCCAGCCCGTAGTGCGGGCGCACCTGCAGCAGGAACAGCAGCAGTTCGCTGCCGAGTGCCCGGTACGCCTCGACGATGCGTGGGCTGCCGGATGCCGCAACGAGCGCCTGGTGGAACTCCGCGTGGGCGTGCTCCACCTCGAGCCAGTCGACGTCGCCGTCGCCGACACCGGGATCGAACCGGTCGAGCGCCGCCCTCGCGGGGGCGAGGACCTCGTCGGGCCAGACGTCGCCGTATCGAGCCCGTGCGAGGCGCACCGCCTCGCACTCGAGCGCCGCCCGCAGGTCCTGCAGCGCGGCGATCTCGTGGCGGTCGAAGCTCGTCACCCGAACCCCGCGGTACGCCTCCGCGACCGCGAGTCGCTCGGCGACGAGCCGCTGGAACGCCGCGCGCACGGTGTGCCGCGAGCCGCCGAGCCGGGCCGCGATCTGCTCCTCCCGAAGCGGGGTCCCGGTGGCGAGCGCGCCGCGGAGGATCTCGGACCGCAACTCGTCGGCGACCCGGTCGACCGCGGTCGTGGCATCCGACGACGACGCGGACGGTCCGGCCGCAGCCGTCGCGGCATCCGTCGGCGCGTCGTTCACCGTCGGGTCAGGGCTTCGTGGCGTTCCGCACGACGAGCCAGACGACCCCGCCGACGGCGAGCGCGACGCCGACGGTCGCGGCGACCGCGGCGACCGGCTGCTCCTCGGCGAACCGACGGAGCTTCACCTTCGCGCGCGCGGTCGCGCGGTTGACCTGCTTGGGCACGTTCAGCTTGTCTTCGAGGCCGTTGAGCAGGTCGACGAAGTCGGCGCGCGCCAGCTCGACGTTGGCTCGGGCCTGGACCCTCGTGAGGTTGCGGTCGCGGGTCGCCTGCTCGCGCTTCGACACGCGGGGGGCGCCGGGCTGGAGGGGGTCAGCGGCGGTCATAGTCACCCGTTCCCTTCACGGCGTCGATGTCCTTGCGCAGGCTCTCGATCGACTCGAGCGGCTCCGAGCCCCGCTTGAAGTTCAGGATCGCGATGCCCACCATCGCGGCGATGATCAGCAGCAGGATGCCCGAGACGGTCAGCGCTGCGGCCCATGCGGGCATCACGAGCGCGAGGGCGAGGATGCCGGTCGCGATCAGCGTGCCGAGCAGGAACACCGCCACGAATGCGGCGGCGACGAAGAGCCCCGCGCCGATGCCGAAGTGCTTGGCCTTGTAGCTGAGCTCGGCCTTGATCTGGTCGATCTCCGCGCGGACGAGGGCCTGGACCCGGTCCGGGAGTTCGCCGATGAGGGTGAAGAGGGAGCGTTCGTTCGGATCGGCCATGGGTCGTCTCCTCAGCTGATCCTAGGAATCGGATGCCGCGGGCTTGCGGGAACCGGTCGACCGGCTGCTCGAGGTGCGCTTGGTCGTCGACCGCGGGTTGGGCTTCGCGGCCTTGCCCGCGGCATCCTCGGCCTCGTCGACGGCGTCCTCGAGCGCGCCCGCCGCCGAATCGACCGCGGACTTCACGGCGTCGGCGGTCTTCGACACGCTCGACCGTGCCTGGTCGGCGGCCTTGGAGACGTCGCGCTTGGTGGCGCCCGATCGCTTCGTGGCCTGCCCGATCAGGTCCTTCGCCTTGTCGAGCAGCACGTCGCCGGCGTCACCGACTCGCGCAGCGGCGAAGTCCTTCACCGTTTCGACACCCTGCTGCACGACGGGCTGGTTCCAGACGCCCTGCGCTGCGCGCCGGATCTGCTCGTACCGTTCGCGCCCGGCTCGCGTGCCCAGCACGTACCCGACGCCGAGTCCGACGACGAAGAGGATCTTGCCCCTCATGTCCACCCCATTCCCGCCGCCTCCGGCACGGCGACGTCTACCCAGCGTAGACCCCGAAGGCGGCGTCGCAAGGGGGTTGCGACGGCCCGGGCGACCGAATATGCCGCTGCGGCTATGCGCCCTCGCCCGCACGGGCGGCGACGGCCAGGTGCCTGACGCGTTCCGCGGCGGCCCTGGCGTGCGGCACGACCGACGCCAGCCCGGTGCCGGACAGCCAGGAGCCGGTCGCCTCGAGGCCGGGCACGGCGGCGAGCGCCTCCTCGACGGCACGGACCCGGTCGCGCTGGCCCAGCGCGGCGTGCGAGACCGCGTCGCGCCAGACGGTACGACCGGATGCCACGAGCATCGCGGGTGCCAGGGGAACGCCGGTCAGGAGGGCTGCGTCCGCGACGGCGAGCTCCTCGACGGCTCGCTCACCGAGTCCGTCGAGCGGGTTCGCGGCGCCGGCGCGACCGTACGAGAGCCGTACGACCTGGCGCGAGCCGGCGGCCTCGGCCACCCACGCCCACTTGGCACTGGAGTGCGTCAGCGCCTTCGCGGCGACGCCGGGGGCATCGGCGGCGACGAGCACGCCGGTGCCGCGCGGGGCGTCGGCGAGCGCGGGGGCGTCGAGGACCAGCGTGACGATCTCGACGGCGGTCGAGTCGGGCCACTCCGCGACGTCGGCCCAGCCGTCGACCGCGGTGGCGAGCAGCGCTCGCGACGACCGCGCGGGCGTCGCGACGATCGCGTAGGCCGCGTCCACGACGAGCGCCGACTCGCCGACGGCCGCGGTCGCGCGCCATCCCGGCGACTCGTCGGGGCCGGTCGTCGCCGAGGCGTACGCGAGCGACTCCAGCCCGGTGACGTCGGCGCCCGTCACCACCGTGACGCCGAAGCGGTCGAGCTCGGCGAGCAGCGCGTCGACGAGACGGTGCATGCCACCGCGCAGCCCCTGCACCGCACTGCCGGCACGCCTGGTCTCGACGAGTTCGCCGACGCCGCCCGACAGCGAGCCGTTGCGGGACATCGCCTCGTTGAGCCCGGGCGCCACGACGTCGAGGTCGAGGTCCATGGGGTCCGACGAGTAGATCCCCGACGAGATCGGCGTCACCAGCCGGTCGAGCACGAGCCGGCCCATGCGCTGACGCACGAGCGCACCCAGGCTGTGGGCCCGGCCGATCTTGAGGATGGGGCGGACGCGGTCGAGGTAGGCCCGGATCGCGCCGCGCCAGCCGATGATCTCGCGCACGTCGTCGCCGAGCGGGTTCGCCGGGATGCCCAGCATGCCGGTCTTCGGCAGCGGGGCGGCGCGCACGCCGCCGCGGTCGTCGGGCAGGACGAGCCATGCGCCCGACGCATTCGGCGCCACGATGTCGTCGGCCAGGCCGAGTTCGCCGAGGAGCTCGGCGACGGAGCCGCCGCGCGTCGCGAACGACTCCGCACCAGAATCGAGGGTGAGCCCGTCGAGCTCGATACGGCCGACGCAGCCGCCGGGGGCCGACTCGCGCTCGAGAACCGTCACCACGAGCCCGATGCGCGCGCACTCGAGCGCTGCGACGAGGCCCGCGACCCCGCCGCCGACCACGACGACGTCGGCGGTGCGCTCCTCGCGCCCGACCCCCGTGCCGTCGGCGCTCGGGGTTCGTACGTCGCTCACGCGCCGGCCTCGTGCACGAGTTCGACCACGCGGGTCAGCGCGTCGGGGTCGGTCGACGGCGGCACCCCGTGACCGAGGTTGAACACGTGACCGGGGGCCGACCGGCCGCGACGCAGCACGTCGCGCACGGCGTCGTCGAGCACGTCGGCGGGTGCCGCCAGCAGCGCGGGGTCGAGGTTGCCCTGCAGCGCGACTTCCGGCCCGACCCGCTCGGCTGCGACGTCGAGCGGCACCCGGTAGTCGACGCCGACGGCGTCGGCGCCGACGTTGCGCATCGCGCCGAGCAGCTCGCCGGTGCCCACGCCGAAGTGCACGACCGGCACCGAGCGGGTGAGGGCTTCGCCCGAGGCATCCGTCGTCTCGTACGACAGGTCGTGCACGAAGGCGAGCGCCTTCGCGGAGGCCGGTGCGACGTGGCGCTCGTAGTCGGCCAGCGACAGCCCCCCGGCCCACGAGTCGAACAGCTGCGCGGCCGACGTGCCCGCGACGACCTGGGTGCGCAGGAACCGGCCCGTGAGCTCGGCCGTCCAGTCCATGAGCGCGCTCCACGCGCCCGGGTCCGCGTGCATGAGGGTGCGCGCGGCGAGGTGATCCTTCGACGGACCGCCCTCGGCGAGGTAGGCGGCGAGCGTGAACGGCGCACCGGCGAACCCGATCAGCGGCGTGGCGCCCTCGCTGCGACCCGCGGGAGCGGTCGTGTTCAGCTCGGCGATCGTGCGCTGCACGGCTTCGGTGATCGGTGCGGATGCCTCGTCGAGCGCAGCCGGATCGATCGCGGTCAACTCGGCGATCGCCGCCGCGTCACCGTACGCGCGGCCGAACACCGGACCGCGTCCCGGCTCGATCTCGACGTCGACCCCCACGAGCTTCAGCGGGACCACGATGTCGCTGAAGAAGATGCCCGCGTCGACGCCGTGGCGGCGGATCGGCTGCAGCGTGATCTCGGCCGCGAGGGCGGGGTCGAGGCAGGCGTCGAGCATGCGCGTGCCGACGCGCAGTTCGCGGTACTCGGGCAGCGACCGACCCGCCTGGCGCATGAACCACACGGGCGTCGTGTCCGAACGCTGCCCCCGGTAGGCGCGGACGAGGCGCGAATCCGACGTGAGACCTGCGGAGAGCGGATGCTGCGGTGGGAGGATCACCCGCACATTCTCGCAGTCGGCGGCTGGGAGACGCCGCAGACGGCCCCATGCGGTGGCCCCCGAAGTGGGGCACGGAAAGCGCGTTCACCGTGTTCGATGCGCACGTATCGTTGACGGAACCCGACGTTCGGCGTACCCGTCCCCCCGTTTCCGCCGGCCGAGGGTCGCACCATCGCCCCCTCGTCGCTCCCCCGCGGCGACCATCCGAACCCGGCGCGCGCCCGCGCACCAGATCGCCCACGACGGCCGATCGCGCCGGAGAACGCCGCCCGCACCGTCGACGCATGCGTTCACCACCCGAGAAGGAACAGCATGATCAGGAAGACGATCGCCGTCGGCGGCGTCGCGGGCCTCGCGCTCGCAGCCGCCGGCATCGCCCTCCCGGCGCAGGCCGAGACGCTCGCCGAATGGGACTTCAGCCAGACCCGCGCGACCGGGCATTACGAGCGCACCGCCGACGGCCTGCACATCTGGACCGAGGGTGCGACCTCGACGGACAAGGTCGCGGGCTACCTCGGCGTCGACCTGGCGCTGGCCGACGTGACGTCGGGCTCGGTCGACTACACCGCGACCGAGGGCGTCGCCCCCGGTGCGCAGTTCGTCGTCGACGTGACCGGCGACGGCAAGGGCGACGGCATCCTCGTCGGCGAGTCGGTGTACGGCCAGAACTGGTGGCTCACGGGCGGTTCGAGCCAGGCGCTCAAGGACCTCGACCCCTCGGGCGCCGAGAACGGCGGCAACGGCAGCGAGTGGTTCGGCACGCTCGCCCAGTGGTCGGCCGCGGCGCCGAACGCCCGTCTCGTGCAGGTCGGCTTCAGCCTCGGCTCCGGCGTGAAGGGCGACGGCGTCGTCCACGCCGTCGTGGCAGGCTCCCACCGCTACGACTTCGACCCCTACACCGTCGCCACCTGCGACGCCGTCACCACGCTCGCGCCGGTGACCGACGCCGCCCTCGGCGACTGGATCGTCAAGCCCGGCGTCACCCCGACGTGGAAGAACGGCTCGATGAAGCTCACCGCGACGGCGAGCGGCTCGGCCTGGGCGATGGCGAACCTCCCCGCGGACACCCGCCTGGCCGACCTCGCGCGCCTCGCCGCGAACGGCGAGCGTTCGGGCATCTGGTGGGGCGGCATCATCCTCGAGGGCGGCGACCTCACCCAGCAGCTGCACTACGACGACGACGGACGCTTCTGGACCGCCCAGTCCGGCATCTTCCCCGAGGCCTCGCTCAAGGGCGGCTACTACGAGAGCCGCAACCTGGCCGCCGACCTCCAGTCGAACCCGAAGATCGGCAGCATCAAGGTCTACGTCAACGCCGGCGCCAACTCGATCACCCTGACCAGCGTCGACCACGGCTGCTTCACCCAGCCCTTCACCAAGCTGGTCACCGCCCCGATCATCACGAAGCTGCTCGCCGACGGCAGCGTCGTGGCCGGCAAGCAGACGTTCACCGTCGAACTCCAGGACGAGAACATCAGCTACACCTACCTCGAGCTCAACCGCAACGGCACCTGGCTCACGGACAACACCAAGGCCCCGGGTTCGAGCAACTCGGGCCTCAAGCCGAAGCTCGTGATCGACACGGCTGCATACCCCGACGGCGCCTACCAGCTGAAGATCAACGCGATCGACCAGGACGGCCTCTCGGCGAACCGCGTCGTGCCCTTCACGATCGACAACACGAAGCCGGCCGTCACGATCGACTCGCCCGTCGCTGCGGCCCACCTCAAGGGCGTCGTGCCCGTGCAGGTGACCCTGGGCGACGCGAACCTGAAGTCGTACAACCTCCGCCTCGACAACGACGGCCTCGCGTACGCCCACCAGGCGACGAACGGCGCCCAGCCCGCGTTCTCGTGGGACACGAAGACCGTCGCCGATGGTGAGCACACGCTGCTCGCGACCGCGACCGACCTCGCCGGCAACAAGTCGACCACCACCATCAAGGTCGTCGTCGACAACACCCGGCCGACGTTCACCATCGTCGACCCGGCCGAGGGTGCTGCGTTCGCCGCGAGCGAGGGCGTCGTCGTCAACGCGCAGGTCGCCGACGCGTTCGGCCTCGACAAGCCCGTCGTGAACCTGTACCAGGACGGCAAGCTCCTGAAGTCCCTCGGCGCGCAGGCGACGGGCGGCGCAGCCGGGTGGAGCGGCTCGTGGGCCCTGCCCGCCGGCCTCGCCGACGGCACCTACACGCTGAAGGCCGGAGTGAACGACCTCGCCGGCAACAACCGCACCGTCACCCGCACCATCGTGATCGACTCCTCGCTGTCCGAGGGCGGCGACGGCGGCGAGGGCGACGGCGAGGGCGAGCCCGCACCGGCACCCGCGCCGTACCTCGCGATCGACACCGTGAACACCGTGCCGGGCGGCACCGTGCAGGTCACCGGCGCGAACTTCGGCGACGGCGAAGAGGTCGAACTCGAACTCCACTCGACGCCGGTCGCGCTCGGGACCGTGACCGCCGGCGCCGACGGCTCGATCGCATTCACCGCGACGATCCCGACCACGACCCCGACCGGCTCGCACCACGTCGTCGCGGTGCTCGCCGACGGCAGCACGATCGAGGTTCCGATCGAGGTCTCGGCGGCACCCGTCGCGACCGCCGGCTCGGCCACGGCGTCGACGGGCAACGCCGCTGCCGGCCTCGCGTCGACCGGCTTCGACGGTCTCACCGCGTCGGTCATCGCCCTCGCGACGATGCTGCTCGGCGGCGCCGCGATCGCGGTGACGATGCTCCGTCGCCGCGCCGCAGCCCGCGACTGATCCACGCCGGTCGGATCCGACCGCGACCGAGGCCCGTCATCCCCTGGGGTGGCGGGCCTCGGTCGTACCGGGGGCGCCGCGTGTCCCCCTTCCGGAGGACACGCCGTTCGCGCTAACATCGGCGAGGTCGTGCCCCCACACGACGACGCGCCAACGGCGGCGCGCCTCCGATCCCCCTCCGGAGTCCGACGTGCCCATCTCATCCGCCCGCGTCCGCATCTCGCTGATCCTGATCGTGGCCGCTGTCGCGGCCCTCGTCATCGGCGTACTCGCCGTGCTCCCGCCCGAGGTCGATCGCGTGATCGCGATGCTGCCGCCGGTCCCCGTGTCGGGCGCTCTCGCCGCGCAGGTGTTCGCCGTGGTGTGCGCGACCGGGCTCGTCATCGCCGGCATCCGCCGCCTCGCCGGACGGGGCGCAGCTCGCGGGCGCCGGCGGGCCCTCGAGTCCGCCAACCCCACGGCCGACGTCTCGACCGGGGTCCGCCACTCGGCGATGCGCGCCGCGCTGGTCGAGCTCGGTGCCCGCGTTCACCTGCCCGCCCGATTCTCGGTCGTCGCCGACGAACGCGGTCTCTCGCTCTGGACGGGCGGTCGCCGACCACGGCGCGTGCACGAGATCCACTGGCGCGAGGTGCGCGCCATCCGCAGCGACTCGACCGTCGCCGGGTCCACGGTGGTTCCGGTCGCGCTCCTCCGGATCCGTCGCGACGGGTCGAGCCTGGAGGTGCCGGTGATCCTCGCCGGAGAGCGGGCGAGTTCGTTCGCGCTCACGGACGCGCCGTTCTTCGCGACCGTCCGTTCCTGGAAGGCGAAGCACCGTGCAGCACTGGCGGCCGAGGGCCTCGAGCTGCCGCCGTTGACCGCGCCGATCCCCGTCATCACGGCCGACATGCTGGCGGGCGCGGTGCGTTGAAACCGCCTCAGGCGGTTCAGCGTCAGCACTGAGCAACAGATCAGCCCGATGTCGGTAGAATCGGCGAGTGCTCATCTGCCTCACCGCGAGTCACAAGAACGCCGGGTTCGACATGCTCGAGCGGCTTTCTGCGACGGCTGAAGACGCCGGGCGCCGCATGATCGCGGGCCACCCGGCGGTGCTGGGCGCCGTCGTCGTGGCGACCTGCAACCGGTTCGAGGCCTATCTCGACCTGGACGCGCTCGATGGCGATTCCCCCGTCGACGCGGTCCACGGAGCGATCCGGTCGGTGGGCGAGGTGTCCGGGCTCGCCGCCGAGGAACTGCGCTCCACGTTCGGGTTCGCCCACGGCAACGCGGTCGCCTCGCACCTCTTCTCGGTCGCCGCGGGCCTCGAGTCCGTCGTCGTCGGCGAAGGCGAGATCGCCGGACAGGTGCGCCGCTCGCTCGAGCAGGCCCGGAACGAGGGCACGACCACCCCCGAACTCGAGCGCCTGTTCCAGCGCGCCTCGCAGACCTCCCGCAAGATCAAGAACCGCACCGGCATCGGCTCCGAGGGCCGCTCGCTCGTGCGACTCTCGCTCGACCTCGCCTCCAGCCGGGTGACCGACTGGACGCAGGCGAAGGTGCTCCTCGTCGGCACCGGCCGATACGCCGGTGCCTCCCTCGCAGCCCTCCGCGACCGCGGTGCGACCGACATCTCGGTCTACTCGGCCACCGGACGCGGCGAGAAGTTCGCCGCGTCGCACGACGTCACCGCCGTGCCGCACGACGGCTTCGCCCGCGCGGCTGCCGACGCCGACGTCGTCATCGCATGCACGCTCGCCGACCACCACGTCGTCCACCCCGCACTGATCGCCCAGGGTCGCGAGTCGCTCGCGACGGACACCGCCCCGGTACGCACCCTGGCGGGCGCGATCGTCCCCAAGGCCGAGCGCCGCCAGCTCATCATCGACCTGGGCCTGCCCCGCAACGTCGACCCGGCCGTCGTCGAGATCGCCGGGGTCGAACTGCTCGACCTCGAGACGATCAAGATCCACGCCCCGATGGAGGAGTTCGCCGCCACCGACGCGGCACGCGACCTGGTGCACCGAGCGGCTCGGAACTTCAGCGCCGTCGGCGAGGAACTCGACCTCGCTCCGACCGTCGTCGCGCTGCGCAAGCACGTGTTCGACGTGCTCGACGCCGAGATCGAACGCGCCCGCTCGCGCGGCGACGACGACGGCACCACCGAGGCCGCCCTCCGCCACATGGCCGGCGTGCTGCTGCACACGCCCATGGTCCGCTCTCGCGCGTACGCGCGCGCGGGCGAGCAGCGCGCGTTCATCGACGCGGCAGAGGCGATCTTCGGTGTCGTCGCCGGCCCGGTGGATGCCGCCGCGACCGAGCAGGGTGCGAACGGGAACCAGGCCATCGAAGCCGGCGACCAGGCGACGAGCCGGAGCGCGTGACCGAGGTCGACCATCGGGCATCGCCACCCGACCTCCGCCTCCCGTTCGATGTCGACCGCCCGACACCGTTGCGCCTCGAGACCGGGCGCCTGGTGCTGAGGCCGCTCGAGACATCCGACGCCGCCGACGTCTGGGAGTACCAGCGACTGCCCGAGGTGCTTCGATACATCCCTTGGCCCGAGCGCTCCCGCGAGGACGCCTGGCAGCACACGGCGAAACGCGCCGGCATGCGCAGGCTGGCCGAGGCGGGCGACGGCTGCATCCTCGCGATGGAGCTGGTCGGCGAGCCATCCGTCGGACGCGGCGAACCGGGCGGCCGCGTGACGCACGACGGCCCGGCCCGGAACCGGGTGATCGGCGACATCATGCTCCGCGTCGCCGACGTCGAGCACGCACAACTCGAGGTCGGTTGGGTCGTGCACCCGGCGTTCCAGGGACGCGGGCTCGCGACCGAGGCGGCCGAGGCGGCACTCGGGTTCGCGTTCGACACGCTCCGACCGCACCGCGTGCTGGCCAACCTCGACGCCCGGAACGCGGCATCCGCCCACCTCTGCGAACGGCTCGGGATGCGGCACGAGGCGACGATCCTCGAAGAGCAGTTCAACGACGGTGCGTGGGAGGACACCGCGATCTACGGCATCCTCGATCGCGAGTGGGCCGCCCGGCTGGGCTGAGTGCGTCCGGCGACGACTCCGGGCGTCCGGCCCCCGCACAGGCTCGACGCGTAGGCTCGATTCCGTGCAACCACTCTGCTCGATGCCCGCTGGGCGACAGGAGGTCGTCGGCGTCCACGCCGACTTGAGATGACCGCGCCTAGGGCCGCGCCGACGCGGCCCGGTTCAGCGACCCCGATCACGGGGCATCCACTCCCCCGACCGAACAGACCCAGGTGGGCGGCGACGCCCGCCGGAGAGACATCCATGCACCCCATCGACGAAACCGTCATCCGCGCCTCGTTCGTGAACGCCTCCAAGCGTGAACGCGCCTCCCTCAACCTTCCCGAGCACCTCCCGGACCTCGACTGGGACGCCGTCGACTTCCTCGGCTGGATCGACCGGAAGCTGCCGCAGCAGGCCTACGTCGTCGTCGAGATCGACGGCGAGCCGGTCGGCGCCCTCCTGCGTCGTGCCGACGGCCGGACCCGCACCCGACCGCAGTGCTCGTGGTGCGAGGACGTGCACCTGCCGAACGACGTCGTGTTCTACACCGCGAAGCGGTCGGGCGATGCCGGTCGACGCGGCGACACGATCGGCACCCTCGTCTGCGCCGCGTTCGAATGCTCCCGCAACGTCCGCAAGCTGCCGACGCTCGCCTACACGGGGTTCGACCGGGAGGCCGCCCGGCAGCGTCGGATCGAGGCGCTCCGCGAGCACGTCACGGCGTTCGTCCGGGACGTCCGCGACGGCGGCACGTCACGCGCCTGAACGCCGATCGCGAGCCGGCGCGCTCGGGTGCTCCTACGCGCCGACGAGCCGGCTCGCGAGGTATCCCTCGATCTCGGCGAGCGGCACCCGCTCCTGCTGCATCGTGTCGCGGTCGCGCACCGTCACGGCGTCGTCCTCGAGCGAGTCGAAGTCGACCGTGATGCAGTACGGCGTGCCGATCTCGTCCTGTCGGCGGTAGCGGCGGCCGATGGCGCCGGCATCGTCGAAGTCGACGTTCCAGCTCCGACGCAGCTTCGCGGCGAGGTCGCGCGCGAGCGGCGACAGCTTCTCGTTGCGGCTGAGCGGCAGCACCGCGGCCTTCACCGGCGCGAGGCGCGGGTCGAGCCTCAGGACCGTCCGGCTGTCGGTGCCGCCCTTCGCGTTCGGCACCTGCTCGACGTGGTACGCGTCGACGAGGAACGCCATGAGGGCGCGGGTCAGGCCGAACGCGGGCTCGATGACGTACGGCACCCAGCGCTCGTTCTTCGCTTGGTCGAAGTACGACAGGTCCTTGCCCGAGTGCTTCGAGTGGGTCGAGAGGTCGAAGTCGGTGCGGTTCGCGACGCCCATGAGCTCGCCCCACTCGCCGCTCGCGAAGCCGAACCGGTACTCGATGTCGATGGTGCGCTTCGAGTAGTGGGAGAGCTTCTCCTTCGGGTGCTCGAAGAAGCGGATGTTGTCGGTGTCGATGCCGAGGTCGACGAACCAGTCCCAGCAGTGCTGGATCCAGTAGTCGAACCATTCCTCGTCGGTGCCGGGCTCGACGAAGTACTCCATCTCCATCTGCTCGAACTCGCGCGTGCGGAAGATGAAGTTGCCGGGAGTGATCTCGTTGCGGAACGACTTGCCGATCTGCCCGATGCCGAACGGCGGCTTCATGCGCGCGGTCTGCAGCACGTTGGCGAAGTTCACGAAGATGCCCTGCGCGGTCTCGGGGCGCAGGTAGTGCAGGCCCGACTCGTCGTCGACGACGCCGAGGTAGGTCTTCAGCAGGCCCGAGAAGGCGCGCGGCTCGGTCCACTGGCCGCGGGTGCCGCAGTTGGTGCAGACGATCTCGGCGAGGCCGCCCTCGGGCGCGCGGCCCTTCTTCTCCTCGAACGCCTCGATCAGGTGGTCCTCGCGGAACCGCTTGTGGCAGTGCAGGCACTCGACGAGCGGGTCGGAGAACACCTCGACGTGGCCGGAGGCCTCCCACACCTGCTTGGGCAGGATGACGCTCGAGTCGAGCCCGACGATGTCGTCGCGGCTCTGCACCATGTAGCGCCACCACTGGCGCTTGATGTTCTCCTTGAGCTCGACGCCGAGGGGGCCGTAGTCCCACGCCGAACGGGAGCCGCCGTAGATCTCACCCGCCTGGAAGACGAAGCCGCGGTGCTGGGCGAGGGTGATGACGGAATCGAGACGGCTGGCTGCGGCCATGGTGGCTCCAATGGGGCATTCGGTGTGGAAGGTCGCGACGTGCGCAGACGTCCACCATCCTACGGGCGAGATCGTCGCGTCGCTCTCGTGCGCCCGGTCACGCGGCCGCTATCTTGAGGAACATCCGGGGGGAGGCGGAAGCATGTGGGACTGGTTCCTGGACCTGAACGTCGCGAACGAGCCGTTCCTGTTTACGTGCTGGGTGCTGAGCGCCGCGATCTTCATCTACCTCCTCGGCAAGCGCCCGACGCTGAAGTGGGCGTTCGGGGCGTTCATGGCGGTGTTCCTCGGCGCGCTCGTCGGGTACGCGATCGTGTTCGTGGCCGTGAACGTGCTCGACAGCTTCGGCGGCCCCGTCGACGACTCCGTCTGGATCTGGGTGCCCGCGGCGTTCGCGGGCGTGCTCCTCGCGATCGCGAACCTCTGGGGTTCACGGTGGTGGCGCAAGCTCATCGCGGGCATCGGAGCGGTGGTGTTCGTGCTGACGGCGGTGTTCTCGATCAATGCGGCGTACGGGCTGACGCCGACGATCGGCGGGCTGCTGCACATCAGCACGGACAAGCCGATCCCGATTCCGACGCCACCGCCGACGGATGCCCCCGATCCCGCCGAACCGCTGTACCAGACCTGGCAGCCGCCCGCCGACCTGCCCGCGCAGGGGACGACCGGGCTGGTGCAGGGCGGTATCCCGAACACGAACTCCGGGTTCCCCGCGCGGCCGGCGTCGATCTACCTGCCGCCGGCGGCGCTCGTCGAGAACCCGCCCGCCCTGCCGCTCGTCATCTTCATGATGGGACAGCCCGGCGATCCCGACCCCCAGTACATCGCGGCCGCCCTGGAGCCGTTCGCGGCGAAGAACAAGGGGCTCGCCCCGATCGCGCTCGTGATCGACCAGCTCAGCGACCCATCGACCGATCCGCTGTGCCTGGACACCGCCCAGGGCAAGGTCGAGACGTACGTCATGCAGGACGTGGTGCCGTGGGCCCGCGCGAACCTGCACGTGCTGAACGGCCCGAAATTCTGGACCGTCGCGGGGTATTCGAACGGCGGCCAATGCTCCCTGTACTTCGGGTCGAAGTACCCGGAGGTGTTCGGCGACATCCTCGACATCTCAGGCGAGGAGTACCAGGGTGCCGACATCGCCGACCAGGTGCTGCAGAACACGTTCAACGGCGACCAGGCGGCGTACGACGCGGTGAAGCCGACGAGCATCATGGCGCAGAAGGGGCCGTACGCGGACACCGTCGCCGTCTTCACGGTCGGCGGCCAAGATCCGGGGTACATCCCCGGCGTCCAGCGCAATGCCGATGCCGCCAAGGCCGCCGGCATGCAGGTCACGTACTACGAGGTCCCCGGCGCCGGCCATGGCGGCGACGCCCTTTCGGGCGGCCTGACCGAGGGATTCACGATCCTCTATCCCCGCCTCGGCCTCGCGCCGCCCGCCGGGTGATCGCGAGTAGCCTGATCGGATGCCCCTCCCCGACCTGCTCGTCTCCGCGATCGCGCTCGTGCGCGACCGTCACGTGCTGATGGTCACGGCCCGCGGTCGCGAGGTGCACTACATGCCGGGCGGCAAGATCGACCCGGGTGAGACGGCTGCGCAGGCCGCCGCGCGCGAGGCGTTCGAGGAGGTCGGTCTGCAGCTCGACCCGGCCGAGCTGGCCGAGCTGTTCGAGGTGCGCACGTTGGCGCACGGCGAACCCGACGGCCGTCACGTGCGCATGGCCGTCTTCCGGGCGAAGACGGATGCCTCCCCGGTCGCGTCCGGCGAGGTCGGCGCCCTGCACTGGGTGACCACCGCCGACGCCGACCGGTGCCCCCCGGCCGGCCGCGAGGTGCTCCGTCGGCTCGCGGCATCCGATCTCATCGATTGACGCAAGGCCCCGCCGTGCTGTTCCGTCGCGACGTCCTGGACGGCATCGTCTCCGGCCGGATCGACCGGGTCTACCGGCGCTGGTCCGAACCCCGCGCCCGGGTCGGCGGGCGGCAGCGCACGCAAGTCGGCGTGATCGAGTTCACCTCGGTCGAACCGGCCGACCTCGCGTCGCTCGGCGAAGCGGATGCCGCGGCATCCGGTCATCCGTCGCTGGAGGCGCTGATCGCCGCCCAGGCGGGCACCGGCGAGCTCTATCGCATCGGGGTGCGTCACATCGGCGAGGACCCTCGCATCGCCCTGCGCGAATCGACGACGGTGGACGCCGACGAGCGCCGCGCGATCGACGCCCGGCTGGCCGGCATGGACGCCCGCTCACCGCGCGGGCCGTGGGCGCGCGACACGTTGCGGCTCCTCGCGGAGAATCCCGGCGTGCGCGCCGCCGACCTCGCCGCCACGGCCGGCGTCGAGACGCAGCCGTGGAAACGCGACGTGCGCAAGCTCAAGGAGCTCGGCCTCACGGAGAGCCTCGAGCTCGGCTACCGGCTCTCGCCGCGCGGCCGCGCGTACCTGGACGGTCCGTAGGCTTCCACGCCGGCGGGGCGGACCCGGGTTCGCAGCGACGTTCCGCTCATGCTTCCCGCAGCACCCCCGGCCCGAGGTCGTCGATCGACGTGCAGCCGGCGAGCGCGAGGGTGACGTCGAGCTCTGCGATGGTGTTGCGCACGACCTCGCTCACGCCAGTCGCGCCGGCAACGGCGAGTCCGTAGGCATACGGTCGCCCGAGTCCGACCGCGGTCGCACCGAGGGCCAGGGCGATCACCGCGTCGGCGCCGCCGCGGACCCCCGAGTCGAGGATGATCGGCGCGCGGCCGGCGACGCGCTCGACGATCTCGGGCAGCACGGCGATCGTCGGGACCGAGCGATCGACCTGGCGTCCGCCGTGGTTGGACACGACGATGCCGTCCATGCCGGCGTCGACTGCGCGGTCGGCGTCGTCGGGGTGCACGACCCCCTTGAGCAGCACGGGGAGGTCGGTGAGGTCGCGGATCCGGGCGATGCGCTCCCACGTCAGCGACGGGTCTGCGAAGACGTCGAGGAACGTCTCGACCGCGGCCCTCGGCAGCGGCGAACGCACCGCGGCGGCCAACCCTCCGTCGACGAGCCCGGCACGACTGCCCGCCCGCGCGATGCCGAGCGCGGCCCGGATCGCCTTCGGCGTGACCTTCACCGCCGGGGCATCGGGCGCGGTGTCTGCGCCGTGCTCGACGCGGTCGCGCACCAGTTCGGCGAAGACCGGG
Source organism: Agromyces sp. LHK192 (assembly GCF_004006235.1). Classification (NCBI taxonomy): domain Bacteria; kingdom Bacillati; phylum Actinomycetota; class Actinomycetes; order Micrococcales; family Microbacteriaceae; genus Agromyces; species Agromyces sp. LHK192. Next base: position 166,458 of record NZ_CP034753.1, on the reverse strand, counting down.
TCGGAGGTGTACTGCGCGATCCCCTGCCCGCGCGTGAACGGCAGGAACCCGAGGTCGAGGTCGCGAGTGCGCCAGCCGAGCAGGTGGGTGTCGAGCGTGATCACGATCGCCTCGCAGCCGATCGCCTCCGCACGCCGCACGAGCGAGGCGTTGAGGTCGTCGGACGAGCTCCAGTAGAGCTGGAACCACCGCGACGCGTCGCCCATCGCCGCGGCGACCTCCTCCATCGGCCGGGATGCCTGGTTAGAGAGGATGTACGGCACGTCGAGGGCCGCTGCGGCGCGCCCGACGGCCACGTCGGCGTCGGGATGCGCGAGCTCCATCACACCCAGCGGCGAGAGCACGATCGGGGTCGCCCGCCGACGGCCGAGCAGTTCGATCGACAGGTCGCGCTCGGAGACGTCGCGCAGGACGCGCGGGATCACCTGCCAGCGGGCGAACGCCTCGGTGTTCGCCGCCATCGTGTGCTCGGAACCGGCGCCGCCCGCGAGGTAGGCGAACGCCTCCGGTGCGAGCGCCCGCCTCGCCGCCTCCTCGAGGCCGGCGAAGGTGGTCGGAACCGCCGGGCGCCGCCCCGAGATGCCGGCACGGTAGACCGCGGACTGCACCGCCCTCGCGAATCCTCGACCGGTGTCGAGTCGTGCCATCCGGGACCTCCTCGTCGCCGTTCGCGTCATCCTCGCCGGGCGCGCGAAGGCTCACTCTAGCAACGGCCCCCCGCCCCTAGACTGCCGGGATGGGGGGTCGGGGGCTCACGCCGTGGCGCATCGCGCGGATCTGGATCGCGGACTACCTCTACGCCGGCGTCCGCCAGCTCGCGGTGCTGACCGCGTGGCGGAGGCCGATGGACTGGCTGTCGGGCGACGACCGCCTGCCCGACGTGATCCTCGTGCCCGGGGTGTACGAGCACTGGACGTTCCTTCGGCCGCTCGGCGCGCGGCTGCACCGGGCGGGGTTCCGGGTGCGGACGGTGCACGGCCTCGGCGTGAACCGCCGCCCGATCCCTGGCACCGCGGAACGCCTCGGACGCGCACTCGGCCGCCTCCCGGTGCCGGCCGCGGGCCGCGTCGTCGTCGGCCACAGCAAGGGGGGCCTGATCGGCAAGCACCTCGTCGTCGACGACCTCGACTCGCGGGCGCTCGGGCTCATCGGCGTCGTCGCGGTGGCGTCGCCGTTCGCGGGCACCCGCCTCGCGACCCTGCTGCTCGACCCGAGCGTGCGAGAGTTCCTTCCCGACGGCCCGGCCATCGTGGCGCTCGGCGACGCGAGTTCGGTGAACGGCAGCATCGTCTCGGTCTTCGGGCCGTTCGACCCGCACATCCCCGACGGATCCGCGCTGGACGGGGCGACCAACGTCGAGGTCGCGACGCCCGGTCACTTCCGGCTGCTCGGCGCACCGGCGACCGCCGATGCGGTCATCGAGGGCATCCGGCTGCTCATCGAGCGGAGCGCGCCGAGCGGCCCGTCGTCGCCCGAGGCCACCTGAGGAACGAGAACGGGCGGGCCGTCCGAAGACGACCCGCCCGTTCCGTACGGTCGGCAGGGGTCAGCGACCGGCGACCGCCTGGCGACGGCGCGCGACCACGACGAGCGCACCGAGCGCGACGAGCGCGAACGCGGCGACGCCGACCGCGAGGGGCTCGACACCGGTCTCGGCGAGCGCCGGCCCGGTCGATGCGGCGGCCGGAGCAGCGGCAGCCGGGTCTGCGGGCTCGGGGGCCGGAGCCGGAGCCTCGACGACCTGCACGAACGCCTCGGCCTGGAGGCCGCCCTCCGAGCCGATCCAGACGACGACGAAGTCGCCGACGTGGGCGCCGGCGAGCTGCGCACTGATCGTGCCGGCACCGCTCGCGTCGGCGGTGACGTCGGCCTCGACGGAGTCGACGAGCTCTGGCTGGTCCGCACCTTCGGTGGAGCGGAGGAGGTCGAAGTAGGAGAAGAGCGGCTCATCGGCACCGAAGCCCGCGAACTGCGCGGAGATGCCGGCGGCGAGCTGCTCGGGCGAAGCCTCCCCGGCGACGGTGAGCGACGTGCCCTCGGTGATGGTGAGGTCGACGGTGTTCGAGAACAGCCAGGGCTGCCCCTCCGCGATCTGCTGGCCGACGTTGACGCGGTACTGCGGATAGCCGGTCGAATCGGGTGCCTGCGTCGGTGCTTCCGGCACGACGGCCGCGCTGATCGTGCCGGCAGGCGAGACGGCGACCTCGGTCGACCAGGCGACTCCCCCGCCGTTCTCACCGTAGGAGCCGATGCTGAGCGTCGCCGTGTCCACCGTCGTGTCGAAGCCGGAGCCCGTCACGGTGAACCCGCCGTCCCAGTCACCGGCCGGGAACGAGGTGCGGTCGAGGGAGATGGTCGGGCCGTCTTCGGCGACGGCGGGGGCCGCGCCGAGCGCGAGCCCGGTGATGCTGAGCGCAGCGGCGGCGGCAAGGGCGCCGACGCGGATGCGGAGTGCGGAAGTGGCCACTGAAGGTCCTTCGGGTCGAGGTGCGGACAGAAGGGTCCGGTACCGGACCCCGAACGATCCTATTGATCCGGAGCACACTCGCCGTATGGGCAGGAGTGCCCATACGCAGACCCGCTCAGTGCACGTACTCGAGCAGGTCGAGGCCGACCTGGCGCATGCCGTCGAGCACCGAGAGGCGGCTCGTGAGCCCCGTGTCGGCGAAGTAGGTCGACACGGCGTACGAGACGCTCGCGCGAGGGCCGCGCAGCACGCCGACCTCGCTGCGGACTCCCCCGTCGGTGCCGGTCTTGTTCATGAGCAGCACGTTGTGGTCGGGCATGCGATGCGCCAGCGGATCGAGCCCGAACGCGGATGCCACCATCGACAGGTCGGCGTTCAGCGATAGCCAGCCCACCACGCGCTGCGACACCTCGGGGCTCACGATCTCGCCTCGCGCGAGCGCCGCGAACAGCCAGGTGAGCTCCTTCGCCGAACCGATCGACAGCTGCGGGGCGTCGTCGGGCCCGCGGTGGTCGCGCACGAGGTCGAGCAGCGCCGTGCGGGTCAGGCCCAGCGCCTCGGTTCGCGCGCGCACGGCCTCGAGTCCGACGTACCGGATGAGCACGTTCGTCGCGAGGTTGTCGCTCGTGGCGCCGATGAGCGCGGCGAGGTCGGCGATGGGCAGGCTCGGCGACTGCAGGTGCTGCCAGATGCCCGAGTCGCCGACCGCGTCGCGCGGAGCGCGGTCGAGCACGGCGAACGCCTCGGTGCTCGCCGAACCGAGCCGCGACGCGACCTCGACGAGCAGCAGCACCTTGCCGATGGAGGCCGTCGGCATCACGACGTGGTCGTCGACCGAGAAGAGCACGCGCCCCGTGGCGAGGTCGGTCGCCCGCGCCGAGACCTGCACCCCGGCGAGCGCGAGCTCGCCGAGCGCCGCGAACCCGCGGCTGAAGTCCTCCTTCGGACCGTCGACCTCGTGCTTGCCCTTCCGGATCGCCGCATGGCGCGAGCGACGCTCGGAACCCTGCGACGAGGTCACCACGGTGGCGAGCTCCTTCTCTGTCTGGCGGCGCTGCACCGCAGGCGGCGGCGCAGGCGCGAGTCGGGGGATGTGACCGGAGGTGGGGGTTACCAGATCGTCACCCGCTCGGCGGGTTCGAGCCAGAGTGCGTCTTCAGCGGTCACGCCGAACCCAGTGTAGAACTCGTCGATGTTGCGGACGATCTGGTTGCACCGGAACTCGCTCGGCGAGTGCGGGTCGATCGCGAGCAGGCGCACGACCTCGGCGTCGCGCGACTTCTGCTGCCACGCCTGCGCCCACGAGAGGAAGAACCGCTCGACCCCGGTGAGTCCGTCGATCACCGGCGGCTCCTCGCCGCCGAGCGAGATCAGGTACGCCTTCCACGCGATCGCGAGACCGCCGAGGTCGCCGATGTTCTCGCCGATGGTGAGTGCGCCGTTGACGTGCGAGGGTGCGGCGTCACCGGCGTCGGATGCGTCGGCCGAGGCATCCGCTTCGCCGTCGAGCAGCTGCAGCGGGACCAGGGCGTCGTACTGCTCGATGAGCGCCTTGGTGCGCTCCTCGAACGCGGCGCGGTCCTCGGCGGTCCACCAGTCGGTGAGGCGGCCGTCGCCGTCGTACTTCGATCCCTGGTCGTCGAACCCGTGTCCGATCTCGTGGCCGATGACCGCGCCGATCGCACCGTAGTTGGCGGCCGCGTCGCGCGTCTCGTCGAAGAACGGGAACTGGAGGATCGCCGCCGGGAACACGATCTCGTTGAAGCCCGGGTTGTAGTACGCGTTGATGGTCTGCGGCGTCATGAACCACTCGTCGCGGTCGATCGGCTTGCCGATCTTGCCCAGTTCGCGGTTGAACTCGTACTCGGCGGTCGCCCGCACGTTGCCGACGAGGTCGGCCGGGTCGACCACGAGCGACGAGTAGTCGCGCCACTTGACCGGGTAGCCGATCTTCGGCGTGAACTTGCCGAGCTTCTCGAGCGCGCGCTCACGGGTCGCCTCGCCCATCCACTCGAGCTTCGAGATCGACTGCCGGTACGCCTCGACGAGGTTCGCGACGAGGTCGTCCATCGCATCCTTCGCGGCGGGCGGGAAGTGCCGCTCCACGTAGATGCGGCCGACGGCCTCGCCGAGCGACCCCTCGACGAGCGAGACGCCGCGCTTCCACCGCTCGCGCATCTGGGGCGTTCCGGTGAGCGTGCGGCCGTAGAAGTCGAAGTTCGCCTCGACGAAGTCGTTCGAGAGGTAGGCGGCGTTCGAGCGGATGACCTGCCAGGCGAGCCAGTCGCGCCACGCGGGCAGGCGGTCTTCGACGAGCAGTTCGCCGAGGCCGGCGACGAACGACGGCTGGCGCACGACGACCTCGTCGAATGCGCCGGCGGGCACGCCCATCGCGTCGCGCCAGACCGCGAGGTCGGCGCCGGAGCCGGATGCCGCGCCGACGACGTCGGCCCACGGGGTCAGGTTGTACGTCTTCTCGCTGTCGCGCGACTCGACGTTCGACCAGTGGACCGCGGCGATGCGCGTCTCGAGCTCGAACACGCGCGCCGCGCGCGCTGCCGGCTCGTCGAGCCCCGCGAGGCCGAACATGCGCTCGAGGTGCGCGAGGTACGCGTCACGGATCGCGGCGAACCGCTCCTCGCGGAAGTACGACTCGTCGGGCAGGCCGATGCCGCCCTGCTCGACGAACACGAGGTACCGCTCGGGATCGCCCGGGTCGTTGTCGACGAAGAGCTGCACGAACCCCGAGGTGTTCAGGCGCTCGAGGCGGCCGATCGTCTCGAGCAGCTGCGCCACCGACCGGACCAGCGAGGCCTCGAGCAGGTTCGCCGCGATCGGGGTGGCGCCGAGCATCTGGGCGCGGTCCTCGTCCATGAAGCTCGCGTAGAGGTCGCCGACCTTACGGGCCTCGGTGCCGGGCTCGGCCGCCTGCGACTCGACGATGATGTCGCGCACGGCCTGCTCGGCCTCCTCGTGCAGGAGGATGAACGACCCGTAGCGGGCCTTGTCGGCCGGGATCTCGGTGCGATCGATCCACCGGCCGTTGACGTGACGGAAGAGGTCGTCCTGCGGGCGGGTCTCGGAGTCGAGTTCGTCGAGCGCGATGCCGGAGGTGAGCGAGACGTCGGTCATCGCTCCAGCCTATGTCGCCCGTCACCCCGCTCGGTGGGCGGTGCCGCCCGATCGGGCGGGTTCTCGGCGTTCTGTCGGCGAAACCCGTGCGAAGGAGACCGCTCGGCACGGAGATCGTCGATCGGGCGTGACCCGACGGGCACCGCCCGACGTACCCTGTTCCCATGGCACCCGTTCCGCGGCGCACGGCCGCCCGTCTCCCGCTCGCCCTCGCGCTCGTCACGGTGGTGTCGATCGGGTTGAGCGCGTGCACGTTCGGTGATGATCGGCCGAGCGCCGACGGCGGCGATTTCGCCGACGACGGATGCACGAGCGTCGTCATCGCGACGTCGTCCGAGAAGGTCAACATGCTCGACGCGCTCGCGAAGGCGTTCAAGGAATCACCGGAGCACGAGGGCCTCGCCGAGTGCGCGACGGTGCGGCCGATCAACGTCTCGTCGGGCGACGCGACCCGCTTCCTCACGGCCGGCGGGGGGTGGCCCGACGACGACACCCGCCGGTGGCCGTCGATGTGGTCGCCGGCATCCACAGTGTGGACGGAACGCGTCGCGGCCGCGGCGAACCCGGCGCTCGTCGGCGAACCCGTGTCGTTCACGCACACCCCGGTCGTCTTCGGCATGCCCGAGACGATGGCGAAGGCGCTCGGATGGCCCGACCAGCCGATCGGCATCGCCGACCTGGAGCGGCTCTGCGCCGATCCCGCCGGCTGGGCGAGCGCGGGCAAGCCGATCTGGGGCTCGTTCAAGATCTCGAAGACGAACCCGAACACGTCGACCACCGGGCTCTCGGCGATCCTCATGCAGTCGTACGAGGCATCCGGCAAGACGGCCGATCTCACGGCCGACGACGTCGCAGCGGCCGCCGACTTCTCGCGCGTCTTCGAGGAGTGCGTGATCCACTACGGCGACACCACGGGCAAGGTGCTCAACACCCTCTACGAGGAGACGCAGCACGGTGCCGGCGGCTCCGGCTACGTCTCGGCCGTCGCGCTCGAGGAGACGTCGCTGCTGAACTACAACCAGGGCAACCCGGACTCGCACACCGTGGAACCCGGCGAGACCCTCACGCCGCCGAAGGAGAAGCTCGTCGCGATCTACCCGTCGGGCGGCTCGATGTGGTCGGACAACCCGGTCACGGTGCTCGGCGCCGACTGGGTGACCGACGTGCAGCGCACCGCCGGCCTCGCGTTCGCCGAGTTCCTCCAGACGGATGCCGCGCAGCGGATCCTGCCCGAGTACGGCTTCCGGCCGCTCGACCCCTCGGTGCCGCTGGGCGATCTGTTCACGGCGGCGTACGGGGTCGACCCCGCGGGCCCGGCGATCACCCTGCCCCGCCCCGCCGTCGACGTCGTGTCGACCGCGATCGACCAGTGGACGCAGATCCGCAAGCCCTCCTCCGTGCTCGAGCTGATCGACATCTCGGGGTCGATGGACGACCCCATCGGCGACGGCCGGTCGAAGCTCGACGGGGCCATCGAGGGCGCCCGGGCGACGCTCGACCACTTCCGATCCACCGACGAGGTGGGCGTGTGGGCCTTCACGACCGACGTCGAGTCGGCCGCCGGGCGCAACCTGATCGACCTGCGCGACGTGACGCCGCTGGGGTCCGATGCGGAGGCGCTGGGAACGTCGATCGAGGACCTCCGCTACGCGACCCGTCAAGGCACTCCGCTGTACGACGCGATCGCGGCGGCCCACCGGGAGATGAGCGCCCGCGCCGAGCCCGGGCGCATCAACGCGATCGTCGTCCTCTCCGACGGGCAGGACACCGACTCGTCGACGTCGATCGACTCGCTCATCGCGAAGATCGGGGCGTCGAACGGCGAGGGCGGCGGCGACGCACCCGTGCGCATCTTCCCCATCGCCTACGGCGAGGGCGCGGACATCGGCGCCCTCCAGCGGATCGCCGAGGCGACCGGCGGCCAGTGGTTCGACGCCACCGACCCGGCCAAGATCGACCTCGTGTTCGCGTCGGTCATCAACAACTTCTGAGGGGCGACGGATGGGCTCTGCGTTCGAGGCCGCCGAGGGCGGCGGGTACGTCGACGACGCGGCGACCGCGCTGTCGCAGGGCTCGCACGTCTACGTGTCGCCGGAGGTGACCGACGCGAGCGCCCTCCAGGCGCAGCTGGCGGCGCAGGTCGGCGCCGACTCGATCGGAGTCGCGGTCTTCTCGGACAACGCGGCGCTCGAGGCATCCGCCGGCGACATCGTGCCGCGCCTCGCCGAGCAGACGGGGTACGACACCATCGTCGTCGCCGTCGGCGACGACCTCGCCGCCGGTTCCAGCGTGCTCGAGCGCGGCCAGGCGATGGAGATCGCGAACACGGCCCAGACGAATCCCGGCGGGGTGGATGCGGCGCTCGCGCAGACGGTGACCGAGGTGCAGGCGGCGACCGACGACGCGGGGGCCGGCGGGGGCGGCGGCGACACCGGCGTGATCCTCGTCGTCGCCATCTCGGCGGCGGCGGTCCTCGCGGCTGTCGGCGGAACGATCGCCGTCGTCCGCGCGCGGCGCCGGAAGGGCGCGGGTCGCGCCGGGCTCCCCGACCCGATCCGCCGACACGTGGCGAACCTGCGGTCGCTCGCCGGCGCGTACGGGCAGGTGGGCGCGACCGGCAACGCGGCGGCGGCGCAGACCGGTACCGAGATCGCGGCGATCGCGGAGCACGTCGAGGAGCTCTTCGCGAGGCTCGACCGGCAGAGCGGTTCCGCACAGCGCGGACTGGCGGCGGGCGAACTCGACGGGACCCTCGGCAGGCTCACCGCGGCACTCGACCGGGACTACCTGCTCGACATCCTCACGCACCCGCACCTGTGGGACGACCCCGACGAGCGCGTCGCCGAGGTCCGTGATGCGGTGTCAGCGGTCTCCGAAGACCTGGTGCGCAACATCCGGCAGGTCAACGCCCGGCGGGGCGTGCACTTCCAGGTGTCGCTCGACGGGCTCGTCGGTCGGCGCTCGGAGCTGCAGGAGTGGGAGCGCGCGTTCAAGACCGCCTCCGACGACGCGAACCCGCCCGCGTGAGCGCTCGCAGCGGCGGTCGGCTGAGCCTCGTCGACCGCGACATCCTGCGGTTGGCCGTGCCGGCGCTCGGCGCGCTCGTCGCGGAGCCGCTGTTCCTGCTCGCCGACACCGCGATGGTCGGGCACCTCGGTGCCGAGCCGCTCGCCGGGCTCGGGCTCGCGAGCGCGATCCTGCAGACGATCATCGGGCTCATGGTGTTCCTCGCGTACGCCACCACACCGGCGGTCGCACGACGACTCGGCGCGGGGGACGAGCGCGGCGCGGTCACCGCGGGCATCGACGGCCTCTGGCTCGCGCTCGGACTCGGCGCGGTGCTCGGCGTGCTGGGATGGCTCGGCGCGCCGTGGCTCGTCGGCGCCTTCGGCGCGCCCGCGGAGGTCGCGGCCGAGGCATCCGCGTACCTGTCGATCTCGATGGCGGGGCTGCCGGCGATGCTGCTCGTGTTCGCCGCGACCGGGCTGCTGCGCGGCCTGCAGGACACCCGCACCCCGCTCTGGGTCGCAGGCATCGGGTTCGCGGCGAACATCGCGCTCAACGCGGTGTTCATCTACGGCCTGGGGCTGGGACTGGCCGGTTCGGCGATCGGCACCGTCGTCGCGCAGTGGGCGATGGTGGCCGTGTACCTCGTCGTCATCCGCCGGCACGCCGCGCGGGTGGGCGCCGGGTGGCGGCCGCACCGGGCGGGACTGCTGCGCGGGGCGGCATCCGGCGTCTGGCTGTTCGTCCGCACGCTGGGCCTTCGCGCCGCGCTGCTGCTCGCGACGTGGTCGGCGACCGCGCTCGGCCCCGAGGAACTGGCCGCCTACCAGGTCGTCATCACGCTGTTCTCGACGCTGGCGTTCGCCCTCGACGCGCTCGCGATCGCCGCGCAGGCGCTCATCGGCCGGTCGCTCGGCGCGGGCGACGTCACGACCGTGCGCGCCGTGCTGCGTCGGTGCGTGCAGTGGGGCGTCGGGTCGGGGCTGGTGCTGGGGCTCGTCGTGGCGGCATCGGCGTGGGTGCTCCCGCTGGTGTTCACCTCCGACGCCGACGTGCGCGCGATGCTGCCGCTCTCGCTCGTGGTGCTCGGTGTCTCGGCGCCGCTCGGCGGACTCGTGTTCGTGCTCGACGGCGTGCTCATCGGCGCCGGCGATGCGCGATACCTGGCGTGGACGGGACTCGTGAACCTCGCGGCCTACGTGCCGCTCGCGCTCGGCGCGGTGTGGTGGTCGGTCGCGGCGGAGCTCGAGGCGTCCGTCGCGCTCGCCCTCGTGACGGCGGCGTTCGCGATCGGATACCTCGCCGCGCGAGCCGTGACGCTGTCGTTGCGGGCCCGCGGGGCGGGCTGGATGGTGACGGGCGCGGCGTGACGCGCGCGGCGCGCGTCAGCGGGCCGGGCGGGCGGCGGTGTCGCCGATGTGCAGGGTGCTCGTGAAGGCGACCGACTCGGGCTCCTCCCCCGCGAGCATGCGCACGACCGCCTCGCCCGCCGCCCGGCCCTTCGCCGCCGACGGCTGGTCGAGGGTCGTGAGGTCGTGCTGCAGGCCGTCGACGCGAATGCCGTCGAACCCGATGACGCTGAGGTCGCCGGGCACGTCGAGACCGAGTTCCTCGGCGGCCGCGATCACGCCGGCCGCGAGCAGGTCGGACTGGGCGATGATCGCGGTCGGCCGCACGCCGGCATCGACGTCGAGCAGGGTGCGCGCCGCGATGCGGCCCTCCTCGATCGAGCTCGCCGAGGTCTCCACGGCCGGCGCGTCCGGGTAGACCTGGCGGGCGCCCGCGAGCCGCTCGAGCGTGACCACGTTCGTCGCCTCGGCGAGCAGGGCATCGGTGACGGCGCCGCGACGGCGCTCGGCGTCGAGCGGCAGGGCCACCACGGCGACGTCGCGATGGCCGAGCTCGCGCAGGTACTCGGCGCCTCGACGGGTCGCGTCGACGTTGTCGATCGTGATGCGCGGGATGCCGTCTTCGACCTCGCACTCGATCGCGACGACCGGGATGCCCCGCGAACGCAGCGCCTCGATCGACTTCGCGCTGCGCAGGCCGCACCAGAGCAGCACGACGGCGTCGAGCGGCGCCGACTCGACGCTGATCGTGGTCTCGCCCTCGCCCAGGTCGGGCAGCAGCAGCAGGCCCGCGCCGAGCGGGGCGATGCCGTCGGCGATGCCGTCGAGGGTCCGGATCTTCACCGGGTCGAGGAACGCGGCGCGCACCCGCTCCTCGAGCACGACGCCGACGATGCCCGAGCGGCCGCGACGCAGCGATCGGGCGCGCGGATCGGGTCCGGCGTAACCGAGTTCGGCGGCCGCGGCGAGCACGCGCTCCTTCGTGGCATCCGAGACCGGGCCGGAGCCGCTGAACGCGAGTGACGCGGTCGACGCGGAGACGCCGGCCTTCGCGGCGACGTCGGCGAGGGTCGGATGCCTCGGCGCGGGGTCGGTGGGCATGCCCCCGATCATAGGACATCCCGCTCGAATCGATTCGAGAACGGTGCCGGTCGACGCACGTCGCCCGACCGTGCATATGCTGTCCGGCATGGCCGGAACCGCCCTCATCACCGGTGCGAGCTCAGGGCTCGGCGCCGAGTTCGCCCGACAACTCGCCGCGACCGGAGCGAGCCTCGTGCTCGTCGCGCGCGATCGCGACGCCCTCGACCGAGTGGCCCTCGACCTCCGCTCCCGCTTCGGGGTCACCGTCGAGGTGCTGCCCGCCGACCTGCTGAAGCGTCGCCACCTCGCGAAGGTCGTCGCCCGCATCGCCGACCGCGAGCGGCCGATCGACCTGCTCGTGAACAACGCCGGCTTCGGGCTCCCGCTCGACTTCGCCTCGAACGACATCGAGGACGAGGTGCGCCACCTCGCCCTCCACGTCGAGGTGCCGATGCGCCTCAGCCACGCCGCCCTCGGCCAGATGCTCCCCCGCGGGCGCGGGCGCATCATCAACGTCGCCTCGGTCGCGGGGTTCATCCCGCGCTCGACCTACGGCGCCTGCAAGGGCTGGCTGATCAGCTTCAGCCGGTGGGCGAACGGCGCCTACGGCGCCCGAGGCGTGACGACGACCGCCGTCTGCCCTGGCTTCACGCACACCGACTTCCACGCGCGCATGGGCCTCGCCCGCGGCAAGGAGGGCGTCGCCCCGTGGATGTGGCTCGACGCCCGCACCGTCGTCGAGGAGGGGCTGCGCGACGCCGCACGCGGCAAGGCGGTCTCGATCCCGTCGCTGAAGTACCGCGTGATCATCGCGCTGAGCCGGCTCGTGCCGCCGTCGGTCTCCGCCGCGGTCGGAGCGCGCGGGCGGCGCTGAGCAGCGCCCCCGGTGGTCGAGTAGGCGCGCAGCGCCCCCGGTGGTCGAGTAGGCGCGCAGCGCCGTATCGAGATCTCGCGGACGCTCCCCTACTCGGCCGCTGCTCCGGCCACCTCATCGCGCGCCGCGGTGAACGCGTCGACGCAGGCGCGGATCTCGTCCTCCGAGTGCGCGGCCGACAACTGCACGCGGATGCGGGCCTGCCCCTTCGGCACGACGGGGAACGAGAACGCGGTCACGTACACGCCCCGGCGCTGCAACGCGTCGGCGATGCGCGCGGTCAGCGCGGCGTCGCCGAACATGACGGGCACGATCGCGTGCGAGCCGGGCAGCAGGTCGAAGCCCGCGGCATCCATCAGCTCCCGGAAGAGGGCCGCGTTCGCGACCAACTGCTCCCGCAACTCGCCCGACGACGCGAGCAGGTCGAGCGCCTGCAGCGTGCCTGCGACGATCGCCGGCGCGAGGGTGTTCGAGAACAGGTACGGGCGGGCGCGTTGGCGCAGCAGGTCCACGATCTCCTGGCGGGCGGCGACGTACCCGCCGGATGCCCCGCCGAGCGCCTTGCCGAACGTCCCGGTCGTGATGTCGACCCGACCCTCGACGCCGCACAGCTCCGGGGTGCCGCGGCCGTTCGCGCCGACGAATCCGACCGCGTGCGAGTCGTCGACGAAGACGAGCGCGTCGTACCGGTCGGCCAGGTCGCAGATCTCGGCCAACGGGGCGTAGTAGCCGTCCATCGAGAACACGCCATCGGTCACGATCACCCGGCGCCGCGCGTCGGATGCCTCGACGAGCTTCGCCTCGAGGTCGGCCAGATCGCGGTTCGCGTACCGGTACCGGCGCGCCTTCGACAGCCGGATGCCGTCGATGATCGATGCGTGGTTGAGCGCGTCCGAGATGATCGCGTCATCGGGCCCGAACAGCGTCTCGAACACGCCGCCGTTCGCGTCGAAGCAGGACGAGAACAGGATCGTGTCGTCGTACCCCAGGAACTCCGACACCTTGCGCTCCAGGTCGAGGTGCTGGGTCTGCGTGCCGCAGATGAACCTGACGCTCGCCATGCCGTAGCCCCACTCGTCGAGGCCGCGATGCGCCGCCTCGACGATGCGCGGATCGTCGGCGAGCCCGAGGTAGTTGTTCGCGCAGAAGTTCAGCACGCGCTGCGTGCCGCCGTCGGCCCCCTCGACCTCGACCTCGGCGGCCTGCGGGCCGCGGATGCCCCGCTCGCGCTTCGTCAGCCCCGCGGCCTCGATCTCGTCGAGCTCGGCCCGCAGCTGGTCCTTCACCGATCCGTACATGCTCAGACCTCCGTCCAATCCAGGATGACCTTGCCCACGCCACCCGATTCCGCCGCATCGAACGCCGCGCGCCACTCGCGCGCCGGGAACCGGTCGGAGATCAGCGACCCGACCCGCTCGCGCAGCACGTCGCTCGTCTGCAGCATCGCCGACATGGAGTTCCACGTCTCGAACATCTCGCGTCCGTAGATGCCCTTGAGCGTCAGCATGTGGGTGACGACCTTGCCCCAGTCGACCGGGAACTCCTGCGCCGGCAACCCGAGCATCGCGATGCGGCCGCCGTGGTTCATGTTGTCGATCATCTGCGGCAGCGCCTTCGGCGCCCCCGACATCTCGAACCCGACGTCGAAGCCCTCGCGCATCCCGAGCCGGCGCTGCACGTCGTGCAGGTCCTCGGATCGCACGTCGACCGCGGCATCCGCACCCATCCGCACCGCCAACTCGAGGCGGGCCGGTGAGACATCCGTCGCCACGATGAACCGGGCGCCGACATGCCGCGCGACCGCGATCGACATCAGGCCGATCGGCCCGCAGCCGGTGACCAGCACGTCCTCGCCGACGACCGAGAACGACAGGGCCGTGTGCACCGCGTTGCCGAACGGGTCGAAGATCGCCGCGACCTCGGGGGCGACCGGCGAGTGGTGCACCCACACGTTCTCGCCCGGGATCACCACGTACTCGGCGAACGCGCCGTCACGGTGCAATCCCAGGCCCAGCGTTCGGATGCACATCTGCCGACGCCCCGCGCGGCAGTTGCGGCACATGCCGCACACGATGTGCCCCTCGCCCGACACCAGGTCGCCGACCTCGACGTCGTGCACGAGCGGTCCGACCTCGACGACCTCGCCGGCGAACTCGTGGCCGGCGATGAGCGGCGCGGCGATCGTGGACGCAGCCCAGTCGTCCCACTGCTCGATGTGCAGGTCGGTGCCGCAGATGCCGGTGCGCAGCACCCGGATCTTCACGTCGCCGGGGCCCACCTCGGGCTCGGGCCGGTCGACGAACTCGAACCCCGCGCCGGGCGCGGGCTTGAAGAGGGCTTTCATCCTCGAATACCTCGATCTCTGGAACGGGTCGACGGGGTGGGCCGACCAGGCGGGTGGTCCGGGTCGTGTCCGGATGCTCCGTGCGCCAGTCCCGCCATCGTATCGGCGGGGCCGCCGACGGTCGGGTGTGTGACGGGCCGACCCGCCACCGATCGAGTGGGCGACGATCGCTGTTCCCGTGCGATGTTGGAGCGATACCTGCCCACTCGATGCCGAGCTGGTGCGTCATGGCGATGCCGAGCGGGTGCGTCGGGGCGATCGAGAGCGGGCGCGGCGCCGCGATCGCGAGTTGCCGCGCCCGGCGCCGGGCGCTACCATTCGAATCGATTCGACTCGAATCGATTCGACCGGCCCCGTGTGCGATTCCCGCACGGCCTCAGGCAAGGAGCATCCGATGGCGCAGCCCGCCTCCCCCGATAGCGTGGACGACGTGCGCGACACGACCGGGCCGTCGGATGCCGCAGCGCCCGAGCCGAACGGCGGCGAGCGCGGCGTGGGCGAGCGCGGCGCAGGTCACGCCTCCGGCGCACACGGCGGTTCCCGCTCGCCGCGCGAGCTCCGCGCGTGGCGCAACGCCGTGTTCGCGGTGTTCTTCCTCTCGGGCCTCAGCATGGCGACCTGGGTCGCGCGCCTGCCAACGCTGCGCGACGCCGTCGACCTGACCACGCAGGGCGTCGGGCTCGTGATCCTCACCGGATCGCTCGCCTCGGTCGTCGGACTCGTCGTCGCACCGCTCGTGCTCGCACGCGTCGGGCCGCGGGCGAGCATGGTCGCGATGCTGCTCGTCGTCGCGGTCGGCATCGCGCTGGTCGGGGTCGGCGGCTCGCTGGTGCCCTCCCTGCCCATCATCGTCATCGGGCTCATGCTGGCGGGCCTCGGCAACGGCGCGGTCGACGTCGTGATGAACGTCGACGCGGCCGAGGTCGAGCGCGAGCTCGGCCGCACCGTGATGCCGCTCATGCACGCCTTCTTCAGCTTCGGCACGGTCGCCGGCGCCGGCCTCGCGGCCGGGGCATCCGGTCTCGGCGTGCCCGTCGCCCCGCACTTCGCCGTCGTCGGCGCGATCATCGCGGGCGGCGTGCTCCTCGCCGGACGCTTCATCCCGCACCGCGCGGCGTACGGCGAGCCCGATAGCGCGCACGGCGCCGCGGCGGGCAGACGGCGTACCGGATGGGCCCAGCGCCTCCGTTCGAACCTCGCCGTCTGGGCCGACCTGCGCCTCATCGCCATCGGCGTGGTGATGCTCGCGATGTCGTTCGCCGAGGGCAGTGCGAACGACTGGATCGCGATCGCGGTCGTCGACGGCCACGAGTTCGACGAGACCACAGCCGCCACGGTGTTCACGGTGTTCACGATCTCGATGACGGCCGCCCGAGTGCTCGGCGGACCGATCCTCGACCGGTTCGGGCGGGTGCCCGTGATCCGCACCGAGGCGATCGTCGGCGTCGCCGGGCTCGCGCTGTTCATCTTCGGCACCGAGCTGTGGATGCTCGTGCTCGGCGTCGTGCTCTGGGGCATCGGCGCGTCGCTCGGGTTCCCGGTCGGCATGTCCGCCGCCGCCGACGTGCCGGACCGCGCCCAGGCCGCCGCCCGTGTCTCGGCGGTCGCGATGATCGGCTACACCGCGTTCCTCGTCGGCCCGCCGCTGCTCGGACTCATCGGCGAGCACCTCGGCATCCTCACGGCGCTGTGCGTGCTGCTCGGGCTCATGGTCGTCGCGGTGGCGATGGCACCGGCCGTGCGCGAACGGTCGGGCACGAGGGGCGCCCGGCACGACTG
The DNA here is from genome assembly GCF_004006235.1 of Agromyces sp. LHK192. Lineage (NCBI taxonomy): Bacteria > Bacillati > Actinomycetota > Actinomycetes > Micrococcales > Microbacteriaceae > Agromyces > Agromyces sp. LHK192. The sequence goes on along the minus strand of NZ_CP034753.1, from coordinate 150,424 downwards.
ACGGGCTGCTCCGACCTGTCAACCCGTTGCAGGCCTCGGCGGTCGCTCGCAGACTGACGGCATGGCTCGCGTGATCGGCGACATCAGCATCAGCATCGACGGCTTCGTGACGGGACCCGACGACGGCCCGGCGCTCGGCCTCGGCCGGGGCGGCGAGGAGATCCAGACCTGGGTCGAGTCGCCTGCGGACGCCGACCAGCAGGCGCTCGACCGCGCGAGCGAGGCCGCCGCCGTGATCATGGGGCGCCACCTCTTCGACGTCGTCGACGGTCCATACGGGTGGCGTGAGGGCATGGGCTACGGCGCCGACCGCGACGCCCGCCCGCCGCTGTTCGTCGTCACGAGCGAGGCGCCTGATGCGCCTCGACTGCGGGACCTCTACCCGCTGACCTTCGTGACCGATGGACTGGCGTCGGCGGTCCGTCGGGCGAGTGCGGCCGCCGGAGACGGCGACGTGTACGTGATGGGCGGCGGCGAGACGGTCGGCGGATGCCTCGAGGCGGGCCTGCTCGACCAGTTGCGCCTGCACGTCTCGCCGATCGTCATGGGGCGGGGCACGCCGCTGTTCACCGGCGAGACCCGACGCATCCTGCGCCAGGTCGACGTCGCGGTGTCGCCCGTCGCGGTGCACGTCACTTATGCCGTCGACGCCTGAGCGCACCTCGCGCCCCCGGCTCCACCTGCGGGCGCCTACACTCGAACGGTGCGCCTCGTCATCGCCCGTTGCTCCGTCGACTACGCCGGCCGGCTCTCGGCGCACCTTCCGCTCGCCACGCGCCTGCTCATGGTCAAGGGCGACGGGAGCCTGCTCGTGCACTCCGACGGCGGCAGCTACAAGCCGCTGAACTGGATGAGCCCGCCGTGCGTGCTCGAGGCATCCGAGCCCGATGACGACCAGCGCGAATCCGGCGTGACCGAACTGTGGACCGTCACCCACAAGAAGACCGCAGACCGGCTGATCGTGTCGATCCACGAGGTGCTGCACGACTCGAACCACGATCTCGGCGTCGATCCGGGCCTGCAGAAGGACGGCGTCGAGGCGCACCTGCAGCAGCTGCTCGCCGAGCAGATCGAGCTGCTCGGCGACGGCCACCGGCTGGTGCGCCGCGAGTTCATGACGGCGATCGGCCCGGTCGACATCCTGGCGAAGGATGCCTCGGGCGCGAGCGTCGCGGTCGAACTGAAGCGGCGCGGCGACATCGACGGCGTCGAGCAGCTCACCCGCTACCTCGAGCTGATGAACCGCGACCCGCTGCTCGCGCCCGTGACGGGCGTGTTCGCCGCGCAGGAGATCAAGCCGCAGGCCCGCACGCTGGCCGAGGACCGGGGCATCCGCTGCGTGGTGCTCGACTACGACGCGATGCGCGGCGTCGACAGCGGCGTGCCGACGCTCTTCTGAACGGCGACGTGTTCCTGAGAATCGCTCAGATGCAGGGACCGTAGGATGTCCCGGTGACTTCGACCCTCTCTACCCGAACGGCGCCCGTGCCCACGCGCACCTGGTCGGCCGTGCTCTTCGACCTCGACGGCACCATCGTCGACTCCGAAGGCGAGATCACGAACTCGCTCGCCCACACCTTCGCCGAACTCGGGCTGCCCGTGCCCGACGAGGCCACCCTCCGCGCCTACGTCGGCCCGCCCCTGCTCGACAGCCTCCGCCTCATGGCCGGGCTGGATGACGAGCAGGCCTGGGCGGCGCTCGAGGCGTACCGCGCCCACTACGGGGAGCACCTGCTCGAGTCGCCCGTCTTCCCGGGCGTCGCCGGAGTGCTCCAACGGCTCCACGCCGCCGGCATCCCCATCGCGCTCGCGACCTCGAAACCCGAGTCGATGGCCCGACGCGTGCTCGAGCACAACGCGCTGACCGGGTACTTCACGGTGATCGCCGGCGCCAAGGACGACGAGTCGAACAGCACGAAGGCCGACGTCGTAGCCGACGCCCTCGAACGCCTGCGGGCGGCAGGCGTCGACACGACCGACGCCGTCATGGTCGGCGACCGCGGCTACGACACCCTCGGCGCCGCCGCCAACGGCGTGCCGACGATCCTCGTCGAGTGGGGCTACGGCTCCCCCGCCGAGGCCGCCGACACCCTCGCCGTGGTTCACTCGGCCGACCAGTTGCGCGGGCTGCTGCTCGGCGGCTGAGGCGCTCGGTCCGCGAAGCCGGGCTCCGGGCGCCGGCAGCGAGGTCACGGAGCCGCCGTCACCTCGACGGTGAATTCCACGATGTCGCCCGTCGCCGAGTTCTCGAGCGTGACGTCGGTCGAGCCCTCGGCGAGCGCGTCGATGCCCGGGTTGAACTGGGCGCTGCCGTCGTCGCGACCGGGCACGAACGTCGCGACGGACTCGTCGGCGATCTCGGCGGTCCACTCCGTGTAGGTCTCGTCATCGCCGGTCAGGTCGATCGTGTTGCCGACCGCGACTTCGACCGTCGTGCCATCGACGTCGGCGAGATCGACGATCACCGGGGCGACGACGGAGGCCGACTCCGAGGCACCGTCGTCGGATGCCCCGCCTCCCGTGCATCCGGCGAGCGCGAGTCCGAGCGCGAGCCCCAGCCCCAGCCCCGACGCGAGCCGACCGCGTCGCGGCGATCGCTGCACGACGACGGATGCCGCTCCCCGAGCCGCACCTGCACCCCGATTCCGATGCATCAGAACCCCCCGATTCCGTCGACGCGAACGCGCCGACGGGGCAACCGTAGCGCCTCCCGCACGATTCTGGCGCGAGCGCGCAGGAAATGCGACGCCCGAGGCATCCCCGCGCAGATTCGTTGTGTCTTTTCGAGCGCCCGTTCGAATTCCCAGCGTTCTCAAAGGAAGGCCTTCCCCCGTTCGGGGGTCAGGGGCAGGATTCCCACTACGTCCGACCACTCGCCGGACGTCGTTCATGCCGGAGCGGCACCCCGCTCGGGCACTCGGAGGGAGAATCCATGTCACATCGGACCACACGCGCGCGACAGCGCGTGCTGGCGTCGATCACGTTGGTCGCCCTCGCGGGCGGAGGCCTCACGGTCTTCGGCGCGAGCGCGGCCACGGCGGCACCGGCGCCCGCGGCACCAGCGACACCAGTCATCACCGATGACGAGTACTACATGAACTACGTCGCGCCACGTGCCGAGGCTGCATTCGGCGACGACGCCGAGCAGGCCGTGTTCGACATCGACGGCAACAAGGTCGAGGGCACCGAGGCCCCCGCCGAAGCCGTGGCGCAGGCGCTCGAGCTCGCGCAGGAGATCGACGAGAAGTACGCGGGCGGCAACCCGCAGGCCGCCGAAGGCCTCGCGATGCTCGAGAACGAGTCGATCGTCACCGGCAAGAGCCCGAAGGAGATCCGCCAGGCGCACCTCGAGAAGTGGTGGAACTGGCTCAAGAAGAAGTTCGGCCCCCAATACAAGGAGGCCAAGGAAACCCAGGAGGCGAAGCTCCTGACGATCCTCGTCGAGTTCGACGAGAACGCGAACGACGACTTCTCCGACCTGTACGTGCCCACCGAGTTCGGTGCGACGACCTGCAAGCCCGGTGACGTGCAGAACGGTCCGCTGCACAACAACATCCCGAACCCCGCCGACTACGAGCTCGAGGACAACAACTCGATGTGGGTGCCCGACTTCTCGCCGGAGCACTTCAACAAGATGCTCTTCACGAAAAAGGGCATCACCGAGCGCGTGCGCAAGGACCTCACCGGTCCCGACGGCAAGGCCGGGTTCGACATCTCCGGCTACACGATGAAGAACATGTACGAGGAGATGTCGCAGGGCGCGTACACCGTCACCGGTTCGGCCACCCCGTGGGTGAAGGTACCGCACTCCGAGGCGTACTACGGCGCAACGGTCTGCCACCTCAACCCGGAGACCGGCGAGTACGAGGCCGGCGCGATGCAGGACATGCAGGGCCACCCCGACAACCCGCTCGGCCCGGGCCAGCTCCCCATCGACGCGGTGGCCGCGCTTGCGGCGGCGCAGCCCGACTTCCCGTGGGCGGACTACGACATCGAGGACCAGGGCGACCGTGACGGCGACGGCAACGTCGTCGAGCCCGACGGCGTGATCGACCACGTCGTGCTCGTCCACGCGGGCGAGGACAAGTCCGGCGGCGGCGGCGCCGAGGGCACCTACGCCCTCTGGGCGCACTCGTCGGCCGTGGCGGGCGGCGCCCCGATTCCCGGCACCGACCTCTTCCTGTCGAACTACATCGTGCAGCCCGAGGACTCCGGCGTCGGCGTCTTCGCGCACGAGTACGGCCACGACCTCGGCCTGCCCGACCTCTACGACACCTCGGGTGCCGGCGACTCCGACGTCGACTTCTGGGATCTCATGAGCTCGGGTTCGCACGCCGGCCCGATCTTCCAGTCGATGCCGACCCACATGGGCCTCTGGGACAAGTGGGTGCTCGGCTGGGCCGACCCGGTCGAGGTGAACCCGGGCGACCGCACGAAGACCTACACCGTGGGCCAGAACTCGCGGCCGCTCAAGCACACCGAGGACGGCATCAAGGTCAACCTGCCCGACAAGACCATCACGCTCGCGACGCCGCACAGCGGCGCGAACATGTGGTTCACCGGGGCCGACCAGGACTGGGCCGACCTGCGCCTGGGTCGCACGGTCGACGTGCCCGCGACGGATCCGAAGTTCTGGATGTGGAGCGACTACGTCATCGAGGCCGACTGGGACTACGGCTTCGTCGAGGTCTCGACCGACGGCGGCACGACGTGGACCGAGCAGAAGGTCTTCGCCGAGGACGGCACCGAGGTGTCGACGCCCGACGGGTACGCCGACCCGAACGGCCGCCTGGCCGACTTCGGCACCGACGGCGCACCGAAGCAGTACGGACTCACGGGCGACTCCCACGGCTGGCGTCACGACTACGTCGACCTGACGCCGTACGCCGGGCAGACGGTGCAGCTGCGGCTGCGGCTCGCGACGGATGCCGCCTACCAGGACAAGGGCTGGTTCGCCGACGACTTCGCCGTCACGAGCGGCGCCGACGCGGTGTGGACCGACGACGTCGAGTCGGGTGACAACGGCTGGACGGCCGAGGTCGCCTCGTTCACCACGACGACCGGACCGGGATGGCGGATCGGCAGCGGCACCTCGGTGCAGGCGCAGTACTACCTGGTCGAGTGGCGCAACTTCGACGGTTTCGACGAGGGCCTGAAGTACGCGTACAACAGCGTGTACCAGGAGGGAGCGTGGAAGGTCGAGAAGCTCAAGTACAACGCACCGGGCATGCTCGTCTGGTACCGCGACACCACGTACGGCAACTCGAACAACATCATCGCGAACGAGACCGCGTTGCCGAGCCTCGGCGCGAAGGGCGGCCTGCTGATCGTCGACAGCCACTTCAACCCGCTGCAGCGCACCGGCACTGCTGCTGACGTCGACCCGTCGACGCTCAACATCATGCCGTCGCGCGCGCAGTCCTCGAACGCGGCGTTCGGCCTCAAGTCGACGTACCCGTTCACGGAGTGCATCGTCGACGCGGCGCTCACCGAGCACTGCACCGACATCGCGGCCCTGCCGCCGGTGAAGACCTTCACCGACAACCAGGGCTGGGTGCCCGGGCTCGCGCTGCGCGAGTCCGACGGCGCGCTGTTCTACCGCGACCGGGATGCCTCGACGGTCGTGCCGTCGGTCGGCAACCAGCCGTACTCGGTGCCGCTGTACGACCTGGCGGGCAACCGCCTGCCGGCGTACGACGGGGTCGACATCGGGCTCGGCGCATTCGGCTCGGGCAACCCGTCCGACGCCGGCGTCGGGTACGGCACGGTGATCTCGCTGAAGTACGCCTGGCTGGGCAACCTGGCCGCATCGATCAGCGTGACCCCGCCTGCGGGCTGATCGGCTGAACGGAGCGCGGAGGGCCGGGGCGGATGCCTCGGCCCTCCGTAGTGCGTGCCCTCCGTCGTGCGCGCCGCCCTTCGCTCGTGCACGCCGCTGCCCCCACGAGGGGAGGAGTTCTGCGCCTCGGGAGGTTCGTATGCGCGAGGGGAGGCCTCCCGCGGCGCGATTCACCTCCCGTGCGTCGAACCACTGGTCGCGCGTCGGTGCCCGGCGGACGCCCTCAGCTCGTGGCGTCGGTCGCAACGGTGGCGAGCCAGCCGTCGACGAGGCATCCGATGGCGTGACGGAATTCGTCGGCGTCTCCGGCGCGCAGTCCGAGTTCGCCGGCCGCGTCACCGTAGGGGCGCGCGGGCGCGTCGCTCCAGAGCGTGGCCGGTTCGTCGGCGGATGCCACTCCCCACGCGGTTTCGATGGCGATCTGGCCCACCACGGCGGCCAGCAGTGCGTGCGCGGCGCGTGCGGAATCCGATTCGTCGAGGCCGCCCGCGGCGAACGCCGCACCGGCCAGCTCGCTGAACGCGCCCGCGTTCGGGCCGTCGAGCGGACCGGAGGTGACGAGGGCGATCGCGCCCGCGTGCTCCGCGAGACGGGCGCGCAGGTCGTCGGCGAGCGCGATCAGGCGTTCGCGCGGTGCAGCGGGCTGCGCAGCGTCCTCACCGCCGAGACCGCCGAGCCCATCGAGGCCGTCGAGCAGTTCTTCGACCATCGCCGCGAGCAGCGCGTCCTTGCCGTCGAAGTAGGTGTACATCGCGGTCGGCGTGAGGCCGAGGGCCGCGGCGACGCCGCGCACCGAGACGGCGGCGAAGCCCTTCTGCTCGAGGATCTCGAACGCCGCGGCGACGATGTCGCGCTGGGTGAGGCTTCGGCGGGGTCCGGGTCTCATGGGCTCCTCCAGGTCCTTTCAACCGTACCCGCTCGGCGGCCGCGCCCAGGTCGCGCAGCGTCGCCTGTGGCACGCTTGGAGGATGGCCGCAGCAACACCCGCACCCTTCACCTCCCCGCTCGCCGAGGCGCTCGCGCCCGCGTTGCTCGAACGGTTCGGCCGCTACGTGCGCGTCGGAACACAGTCGGATCGCGACAGCGAGACCGTGCCGAGCTCGGCCCGCCAGTTCGACCTCGCGCGGGTGCTCGTCGACGACCTGCTCGCCCTCGGCCTGGCCGACGCCCGCGTCGACGAGCAGTGCTACGTCTACGCCACGCTGCCCGCCACCATCGACGAAGCCGACGGCCCGGTGCCCGTGATCGGGCTCATCGCGCACATGGACACCAGCCCCGATGCGCCCGGCGACGGCGTCGAGCCGATCGTGCACCGCGCCTACGACGGCGGCGTCATCGAACTGCCGCGCGGCGGCACGGTGCTCGACCCCGAGCGGATGCCCGACCTCGCGGAGCACATCGGCCACGACCTCGTCACGAGTTCGGGCGACACCCTGCTCGGCGCCGACGACAAGTCGGGCGTCGCCGCGATCCTGACCGCGGTCGCGCACCTGGTCGCGCACCCCGAGCTGCCCCGACCGACGCTGCGTCTCGCATTCACGCCCGACGAGGAGATCGGCCGCGGCGCCCACCACTTCGACGTCGAGGGCTTCGGCGCACTCTGCGCGTACACCGTCGACGGTTCCGAGGTCGGCGAGCTGCAGGACGAGACGTTCTCGGCCGCGGGCGCGACCGTCACGATCGTCGGCCACGACGTGCACCCCGGCTTCGCGACCGGCAAGCTCGTCAACGCGGCCCGCCTCGCGGCCGAGGTGGTCGCGGCGCTCCCTACCGAGCTCACGCCCGAACGCACCTCGGAGCGAGAAGGCTTCATCCACGTCTACGACGTGCAGGCGAAGGCTGCACGGGCGACGATCCATGCGATCATCCGCGACTTCGACGACGAGCTGCTCGCCGCGCACGGCGACCTGCTGCGCCGCACGGTCGACGAGGTCGTCTCACGGGAGCCGCGCGCGCACGCCACCGTCGAGATCGTGCCGCAATACCCGAACATGCGCACGTTCGTCGACGAATTCCCCGAGGTCACGCGCGCCGGCGAACTCGCGATCGAGGCCGAGGGCCTGGTACCGCTGCGCACCGCGATCCGCGGCGGCACCGACGGATCGCAGCTGAGCGCCATGGGCCTGCCGACCCCGAACCTGTTCACCGGCGGGCACGAGTTCCACTCGGTCCGCGAGTGGGCGTCGGTGCAGGAGATGTCGGCGGCCGCCGCGACGGTGGTGCGCCTCGCCGAGGTGTGGACGACGCCCGAGTTCCGCGGCGCCAGTCGCTGAGGCGCGGTATCTGCCGCTGAGCCCGCGCTCTGAGCCCGACTCGAGGCATCCGCCTCGAGTCGGGCACGCGAGCGGTGTCCGACCTACGCGGCGGCCTCCGCGAGCGCCGCCTCGATCGCCGAGACCACGGCGGGGTCGTCGGGCTCGGTGCGGGGGCGGAACCGCGTGACCGTGCGGTCGGGCGCGACGAGGAACTTCTCGAAGTTCCAGCTCACCTTGCCCGCCTTGCCCTCGGCGTCCGGTGTCTTCTTGAGCTCGGTGTAGAGCGGGTGCTCCTTCTTGCCGTTGACGCGCACCCGGTCGACGATCGGGAACGTGATGCCCCACGTCGTCGAGCAGTACTCGGAGATCGCCTCGTTCGACGAGAGCTCCTGGAGGAACTGGTTCGACGGGAATCCGATCACGGTGAAACCGCGGTCGGCGTACTGCTTCTGCAGCTCCTCGAGCTTGGCGTACTGGGGCGCCAGGCCGCAGCGCGACGCGACGTTGACGACCAGCACCGCCTTGCCCGCAAACTCGCCGAGCGAGGTGGTGCCGCCGTCCATGGTGGTGAAGGGGATGTCGTCGATGCGGGTCATACCGTCACCGTAACGCGCCCACGCGCACGGCGGCCTCGGTGCGGGTGGATGCACCGAGCTTTCGCAGGATCGCCGAGACGTGCACGCTCGCGGTCTTGCCGCTGATGAACAGCCGCTCGCCGATCTGCCGGTTGCTGAGCCCCTCGGCGATCAGGTCCAGCACCTGACGTTCGCGGGCGGTCAGCTCGGCGATGCCGGGATCGGCGGATGCCTCCGCCGCGGCGTCGACCGAGCGCGCAGGCGCATCCGCAGACTCCGCCTCGGAGCCGGTCGCGGCACCGGTCACGGCGAGCCCCGCGGCCTTGGCCACGCGATCCACGTGTTGCGCGACCAGCGTCACGCCCGTCGCCTCCGCGAGGTCGCGCGCGGCCTGCAGACTCGCGCGTGCGGCCTGCCGATCGCCCGCCGCCAGTTCGGCTTCGCCGAGCCGGTAGGTCGCGTACGGCAGCGAGAAGACGTGCGCTTCGGGGGCGTCGACCGCGCGGACGGCCTCGCGCCACGCCTCGACCCGGACTTCCGGTCCATCGAACTCGCTGAGCTCGGCGTCGATCTTCGCCCGCCAGACCGGTGTGTTCGGCCACACGACGAAGCCATCGACGACCTCGCGCAGGCGCTCCACAGCCTCGGCGAGCGCGTCTCCGTCCATCCCGGCCGCCTCCCGGCTGGACTCGTCGCTGCGCACGATCATCGCGAGCACGCGCGCCGCGGTCCACGCCAACGGCCAGTCGTAACCGGGTGCGAGCGGTCCCCCGGCGAAGAGCTCGCCGCACGCGCGCCACGCGCCGGCCAGGTCGCCGGTCTCGAGCAGCAGTTCGGCCGTGAGCCGGCTCGCCCCGAGCCTCGTCTGGTTGTCGTCCACGACCATGTGCGCGAGCGGCTCACGGACCGGCGTGAGCATGGCCAGCGCGCCCATCGGGTCGCCCCGCCAGAGCTTCGCCCGGGCCCTCGCCAGGGTCAGGTAGACGCGGAACGGCGGCGGCGGGTCGAGGGCGAGTCCTCGCTCGATCAGTGCGTCGGCGCGCTCCCATTCGCCCAGTGCGATCAGGGGGTCGACGGCATTCCCGGCCAGCAGCACGCCCGTGCTGCGCTCCAATCCCTGCGCGCGAGCGCGGGCGAGGCCCTGCTCAGCGAAATCCACCGCCGACCGGTGGCGGCCGAGCAGGTATTCCTTGTCGCTGGTGTTGACCCAGTAGCGCAGCATCGCGGGTGGGTCGCCCTCGGCAAGGCGTTTCGCCTCCTCGAAAGCCTCGATCGACTCCTCGATGTCTCCCGTCACCGTGAGGCTGACGGCCTGGATGTTCTTCGCGACCGACGCAGTCCGGGCGGCGCCGAGTTCGACTGCGAGTTCCAGCGCCTCGCGCGCCGGCGCGGCCGCCTCATCGATGAAGCCGGCGACCATCAATCGGCCCGCGAGCGCCGACAGCACGGTCGCCCGCAGGTCGCGCGAGATCGGGTCGTCGGCGTCGCCGAGCCGCTCGAGCGCCTCGCGGAGCAGCGCGACCGCCTTGCCCGATCGGCCGACGCTCGACAGGGTCAGCGCCTGGTCGCGCAGCAGCCTCGCGGCCTGGAGGCCCTCGTCGGGGCATTCGTCGAGGGCCGCCTTGATCACCGCGAGCGAGCGCTCGCTCTCGCCCGCGTTGCGCAGGTGCGAGGCGGTACGGCCCATGAGCTCGATCTTGTCCATGCCCGCGACCCGCTCGGGGTCGGCGACCACGTCCCACAGCTCGATCGCCCGCTCGCCGAGCTGCGCCGCGGTCGCGTACGCGGTGGCGGCGCGCGCCTCGGCCATCGCCTGCACGGTCGCGGGGAACGCGCGCTCGGCGTCGCGCGCGCCCAGCCAGTGGAAGGAGATCTCGGCGGCGAGACGGCGCGTGCCGGTCGCGGTGAGCGTCTCGTAGGCCTCGGCGTACCTTGCATGGAACCGGCCGCGTTCACCCGGGAGCAGGTCGTCGAGGATCGCCTCTCGCACGAGCGCGTGCCGGAAGACGTAGTCGTCGCCGTCGATGGTGAGCACGCCCGCGAGCACCGCCTCGCGCGCCGCGCGCTCCAACTCGTCGGCGTCTCCGTGGTGCACGCGATCGAGGAGGTCGTGCGAGATGCGCACGCCCCCGGTCGAGATGAGGCGCAGCACCTGCTGGGTCGGCTCCGACAGTCGCTCGTACCGCGCGAGGAGGAGGTCGCGAAGGGTGTCGGGCATGCTGCCGTCGCGGCATCCGTCGATGCCGACGAGCTCCTCGATGAAGAAGGGGACGCCCTCGCTGCGGCGGTAGATGGTGTCGAGCGCATGGTCGGTCGGCGACTCGGCGATGAGCCGGCGCGCGAGCTTGCGCACCTGCGCCTTCGTCAGCCGGGAGAGCTCGCGACGCTCGACCCAGCGGTCGCGCTCGATCTCGGAGAGGAATCCACGCACCGGATGGCCGCGCCCGATGTCCTCGGTGCGGTACGTCAGCACGATCAGCACCCGGCTCGAGGTGAGCGCGCGCATCAGGAATCGCAGGAGCGACAGCGACGCCATGTCGATCCAGTGCAGGTCCTCGATGACGAGCACGATGACCTGGTCGCGCGACAGCGTCTCGAGCAGCACCGCGATCGCCTCGTGCAGCTGGCCCGTTCCCGCGGCTCCGGCGGGCAGCGCAGGCGCCTCGGGCGCGACGGCATGCAATTCGGGGAGCAGGGCCAGGATCGACGCCCGCCCAGGCCCGACGGCCTCGAGCACCGCCTCGGGGCCGAGTTCGGCGACGAGACCGCGGAGGGCGGCCTTGACGGGGGCGTAGGGCGCCGCCACCTCGCCGAGGTCGACGCACTGCCCGAAGAGCACGCGGACGTCGGTCGCCAACCCGGTCGCGAACTCGCGCAGCAGGCGGGTCTTGCCGATGCCGGCCTCGCCTCCGAGCACGACCGTGCGAGGCGCGCCCTCGCGCGCCTCTTCGAGCAGGCCCTCGAGCCAGGACAGATCGGCCTGCCGGCCCACCATCTCGGGGCTCGACATCGACGTCGTCACCATGCCATCGTGCCACGCACGACCGACATCGATGCCCGGCACGACCGGCTCCGGCAGCACGTCCACGAAATCAGGCCGAAACGGGACGGTTCGTTTCGCGCGGGACCGAGGCATCCGATGATCCTGCGTGAGACGAACCGTCCCGTCCGAAGCGGCGTGGGCGGATGGGGCCGGCGGCGGTCGCCGTGCTCCGCCGCGTCATGCGAGCCGCGCGGTGCGCACGACCGCACGCCGCGAGCGGCCCGGCCAGGCGAGCCGGCGCGACCGCGACGACGGACCGCCGTCGATCGCGGCATCCTCGTCGGCCAGACGGCGGGCGTCGAGCTCGAGCTCGCCGGCCAGGCGGTCGCTGTCGTACTGGTGCAGGACGGTGAAGTCGGCTGCGTGGTGCATGGTGATCCTCCTTCTGGATGCTTCGACTCTCGTCTCTGAGGTACCCCCGCCTCATCGGGCGATCGCCCTATTCCGGGCGACGGATGCCTCAGATCGCGCGGGTGGGCGTACGGCGGTAGCCGTCGCGCGTGAGCTGCACGACGGTGCCCGCGACCGCGGTGACGACCGCCGCCGCGACCAGGATGATGAGCATGGACATGGGACACCTCCTTTCCCGGCTCCGGTCCGATTTCCAAGGGGCAAGCCTTCACGCGGGGCGGGAGTCGGTCGCCAGCGCTGCCACCGAATCCGGTAGGGGCGTGCCCGGAGGCGTGAGCCCTGAGGCGATCGGTTCCCCCCAACTGGGAGCGTGCGGCACGACTCCGGCCCACTGCGCGTGGTCCTCACCGTCATCGGCCGCCTCGGACGGCCCGCCGGCCCGTGCCTTCATCACGACGTCGACGATCGGCAGGCGGAGCACCCGGGTGGCGGCGACCTCCTTGCGTGTGCTGGCGCGCAGCTCGGCGACGCGGCCCGGGAGCAGCCGATCCGACAGGGCGTCGAGGGCGGCCGGCTCGTCGGCGACCGGTTCGAGCACGCCGTACACGATCGCGCTGCGGTAGTTCATCGAGTGGTCGAAGAGCGAGCGGGCCACCACGACGCCGTCGAGCGCGGTCACGGCGAACGCGACGGTCTGCCGTTCGTCGGCTGCGCGTAGGGCGAATCCGCCTCCGGTCGAACCGTGGAGCAGCAGGTCGTCGCCGACGCGCGCGTACGCCATGGGCACGACGACCGGCTCGCCGTGGTGCACCGCGGCGAGGTGACCGATGAGCTGCCCGTCGAGAAGGCGGTCGAGTTCGGTGCGGTCGACGACCTGCCGGTCGGCGAGGCGGCGAATGCGGCGGGCGGGCGGAGCGACGGATGGCGCAACGGGTACGGCGTGGGTCATGGGTCCAGTTTCGGACGCAACTGGTATGCGATACAGTCCAGTCATTCCAAGATCAGCCAGACCAGTTGGAGCCTGCACATGGACGGACCCCTGCTCGTCGTGGACCGCGACGACTCCACGCCCATCGGCGTCCAGCTCGTCGACGGGCTCCGCCGGGGCATCCTGTCGGGCGCACTGCGCGCCGGCGACGTGATGCCGTCCACCCGCGTGCTCGCGACCGAGCTGGGCGTCGCCCGCAGCTCGGTCGTGCAGGCGTACGACCAGCTCGCCGGAGAGGGGTACCTGTCGACCCGCCAGGGCGCGCCGACCCGGGTGGCCGAACTCGAACGCCACCCGGCCGACGCGCACGCGCCGGGCTCGGCGCCGTCCGACCCGAGGTCGCGGAACACCGGGCCACTCGACACCGAACCGCTGGACGCCGACGAGCGGCCGTATTCCGTCGACCCGGTCGTGATCGACCTCTCCCCCGGCGTCCCGTCGCTGGCCCGGCTCGACGAGCGCGTCTGGCGCGCAGCCTGGCGAGCGGCCGGATCGGCCCCGGTCTCGGCCGATTCCCCGCCCCGGTTCGGCCTCCCCGAGCTGCAGCGCGCGATCGCCGACCACCTGCGGTACGCCCGCGGCGTCGCCTGTTCGCCCGACGACATCGTCGTCACCGCAGGCACCGGCGAGGCGACCGCGCTCGTCGCGATGGCACTCACCGAATCGCTCGGCCGCCCGCCGCACGTCGCCGTCGAGCACCCCGGGTACCCGACCGCTCGGCGCACGCTCGCCCGGCGAGGAGCGGTGCTCCGCGCGATCCCGGTGCTACGCGACGGCATCGACGTGGACGCACTCGCCGACCTCGCCGACGATGACCCGGCCGCCGCCGACACCGGCGGCGGGAGTGACACCGCCGGTGGCCTCGACGCCGTGGTCGTCACCCCGAGCCACCAGTACCCGCTCGGCGGGCGCCTGCCCGTCGCCGACCGACTCGCACTGCTCGACCTCGCCGACCGGAACGGCTGGCTCGTGATCGAGGACGACTACGACAGCGAGTTCCGGCACACCGGCGCACCGCTGCCGGCCCTCGCGTCGCTCGACCGCGGCGGTCGGGTGGCGCTCATCGGCAGCTTCTCGAAGGTGCTCACGCCGTCGCTCCGGCTCGGCTACCTGGTGCTGCCGAACGAGCATGCGACCGGGGCATCCGGTCGCCGGTTCCGCGATGCCGTCGCGGCGATCCGTCGCGACGAACTGCCGCCCGTCCCCGGCCCCGTGCAGCACGCCATGGCCCACCTGCTCGAGACGGGCGCGCTCCGACGGCACATCGCCGCGACCCGACGCGAGTACGCGCACCGTCGACGGCTCGTGATCCAACGGCTCGACGGATGCCCCGGCGCCGAGCTCACGGCCCTCGAGGGCGGTCTGCACGCCGTGGTGACGCTGCCGAGCGCCGAGGCATCCGCCCGGGTCGTCGACCGCCTGCGCGCCGAGGGCGTGGTGGTCGCGCCGCTCTCGATGTACGCGGTCGAGGGCGCCCTCGCCGGACCGGCGGGGTTCGTGATCGGGTACGCGGGCGTCTCCGACACGGCGCTCGACGGGGCGCTGCGCCGGATCCGTGCGGCCGTGCTCGACGGCTGACGCTGCGGCCGCCCCCTTCAGGAGAGTCCCGCTTCAGGAGATCGGAGGCAGGTCAGGACGAAATCGCGGATCCGGTCCTGAGCAGCCTCCGATCTCCTGAAACCGGCACTGCGCAGCGAGCTGTCGGGAATCCGATTTCCACATCATGGTCTGCACTGACCCACGCGCCCGGGCAGCGGCCTAGGCTGGCGATCGACGCCCTGCGGACGGAGGAAGCGATGGAGCTGGGGAGACGAGGCGCGGCGGCGGCCGGCATCACCGTCGTGCTCGCGTTCGCGCTCACCGGATGCTTCCCCGCCGAGGCCCCACCGGCCGAGACCGTGATGGTCACCGTGACGGCGACTCCGACGCCGACGCCCACTCCGACGCCGACGCCGGTCGCCGAACCGGCGCCCGCGCCCGAGCTGGCACCCGCCCCGGACCCCGTGCCCAACGACCCGGCGCCGGTCTACGAGCCCGGGCCCGCGTACGACAACGGCCCGATCCCGGGCGCCATGGGAACCGTCCAAGTCGACGGCAGTGGCACCCCCGCGCTGTACATCGTGGTGCAGGGCGACAGCTTCTTCGACATCGCCCAGCGATTCGACCTGCCGCAGCAGCAACTGCTGCGCATGAACCCGCAGATCCACGACTTCGGCGAGGCGGTCTACATCGGCGATCCGATCAACCTCGACTGGACGAGGGTCGGCGTCGGCTGAGACCATTCGGCTGATGGAGACCGTGTACCTCGAACCGTGGCATCCGTGGCCGTTGCTCTTCTCGGCCGCAGCCGTCGTGCTCGGGGCGGTGTTCGCGATCGCGGGGCGGGGCATCCGGTGGCTGCGGGAGATCGGGTACGTGCTCGTGGTCGGCGGCGGGCTGTCGGCCGTCGCGCTGCTCGGGTTCCTGTCGGGCACGTGGGACCAGGGGCAGCGGCGCGACGCGCTCGTCGGGCTGGGGTACGAGGATCCGACGTTCTCGGGGGGCGAGGGCATCGTCGGCGGCACGCCCGGCGCGATCGACTTCCGCGCGACCCTCGACGGCGAGGAGGTCACCGGGCAGATCGTGCCGCTCGGCGACGGGCAGTGGCAGGTCGTGGAGGACGGCGGCTGACGTGGACGCGACCGTCACCCTCGAACCGTGGGAGCCGTGGCCGCTCGTGATCCCGGCGCTGCTGCTGGTCGCCGGCATCGCGATGTCGATCGTGGGCACCCGCAAGAAGTGGAAGCCCATGCGCGAGGGCGGCTACGTCGTCTTCATCATCGGGGCGCTCGCGTGCGGCGCGATGGCATGGTCGCTCTCGGGCATCTGGGACGCCGAGCAGCGCACGCGTGCACTCGAGTCGCTCGGCTACGAGTCGCCGATGTTCGGGGCGGGCACCTCGCCGGTCGGCATCGACGGCTCTGGGGCGGGCGGAGACCTGCCGCCGATCGGATTCCAGGCCGTGCGCGACGGCGAGCGCGTGCGCGGCGTGATGCTGCACCAGGGCGGCGACCGGTGGCTCGTCGAGGAGGTCGAGCAGAGCGGCCCCGACGACGATTGAGCGGTGACTGAGCGCCGGAAGCTGAGCATCCCCTCCAGACCGTGCGTTGCGGCGGGGTGCGCCGCATAGTCTCGTCCTGCGGGCGGTGCCGGGGGGGCGCCACCGCACGAACGGGGGGTTCGATGTACTACAGCACCGGCAACTACGAGGCGTTCGCCCGACCGCGCAAGCCCGAGGGGGTCGACGCGAAGTCGGCGTGGTTCGTCGGGGCGGGGCTCGCCTCGATGTCGTCGGCGGCGTTCATGATCCGCGACGGGCGGATGTCGGGCGACCGCATCACGATCCTCGAACGGCTGCCGCTGCCCGGTGGCGCGCTCGATGGCATCAAGCGCCCCGCGAAGGGGTTCGTCATCCGCGGCGGCCGCGAGATGGAGGACCACATGGAGTGCCTGTGGGACCTGTTCCGCTCGATCCCCTCCCTCGAGGTCGAGGACGCGAGCGTGCTCGACGAGTTCTACTGGCTCAACAAGGACGACCCGAACTTCTCGCTCTGCCGGGTCACCGAGCACCAGGGGCAGGATGCTCGCACTGACAACCTGTTCGGCCTGAACGACGCCGCCCAGAAGGACATCGTCAAGGTCTTCCTCGCCACCCGCGAGGAGATGGAGGACAAGCGGATCGACGAGGTCTTCTCGACCGACTTCCTCGACAGCAACTTCTGGCTGTACTGGCGCACCATGTTCGCGTTCGAGGAATGGCACTCGGCCCTCGAGATGAAGCTGTACCTGCACCGGTTCATCCACCACATCGGCGGCCTGCCCGACCTGTCGGCGCTGAAGTTCACGAAGTACAACCAGTACGAGTCGCTCGTGCTGCCGCTGTACCGTTGGCTGCTCGACCAGGGCGTCGAGTTCCGGTTCGACACCCAGGTGACCGACATCGACTTCGCGTTCGACGGCGACGAGGCGCGCGCGACCCGCATCTCGTGGACGGAGGGCGGCCGGCCGGACGGCGTCGACCTCGGCGTCGACGACCTCGTGCTCGCGACCATCGGCGGGCTCACCGAGAACTCCGACGAGGGCGACCAGCACACGCCGGCGAAGCTCGACACGTCGCCCGCCGCCGGTTGGGCGCTCTGGCAGAACCTCGCGGCGAAGCATCCGACGTTCGGCCGGCCCGACGTGTTCTGCGGCGACATCGAGAAGTCCAAGTGGGAGTCGGCGACGGTCACGACGCTCGACGCCAGGATCCCCGAGTACATCGAGCGCATCGCGAAGCGCGACCCGTTCAGCGGTCGCGTCGTGACGGGCGGCATCGTCACCGCGAGGGACTCGGCCTGGCTCATGAGCTGGACCGTCAACCGGCAGCCGCACTTCAAGCAGCAGCCGAAGGACCAGATCGTGGTGTGGGTGTACGGCCTGTTCGTCGACGTGCCCGGCGACTACACCGGCAAGACGCTGCAGGAGTCGACGGGCGAGGAGATCACCCGCGAGTGGCTCTACCACCTGGGCGTGCCGGCCGACCAGATCGACGACCTCGCGGCGAACGCCGCGACGTGCGTGCCCGTGATGATGCCGTACGTCACGTCGTTCTTCATGCCCCGCAAGGCCGGCGACCGACCCGACGTCGTGCCCGAGGGCGCGGTCAACTTCGCGTTCATCGGCCAGTTCGCCGAGACCACGCGCGACTGCATCTTCACGACCGAGTACTCGGTGCGCACGGGCATGGAGGCCGCCTATCGACTCCTCGGCATCGACCGCGGCGTGCCCGAGGTGTTCGGGTCGACGTACGACGTGCGCGCGCTGCTGAAGGCGACGAGCCGCCTCCGCGACGGAGCCGCGGTCGACCTCCCCGGTCCGAAGTTCCTGCGCGAGCGGCTGTACCGGCGGCTCGACGGGACCGAGGTCGGCGAACTGCTCACGGACTTCAAGCTGATTCCCGAGCACGGCGGAACCACGGCCCGTCCCCGCACCGACGACGCGATCGAGTGAGGCGGGCGCCGGGGGCGTAGCGTGGAGGGGTGCTGACTCCGCCTACGCCGAAGCAGGTTCCGACGACGAGGGAGCACCACGGCGACGTGGTGACCGACGAGTACGAGTGGCTGCGCGACAAGGACGATCCCGAGGTGCTCGCGCACCTGCACGCCGAGAACGCGTACACGAACGCGCGAACCGAGCACCTGTCGCTGCTCACCGAGCAGGTCTTCGAGGAGATCAAGGCCCGCACGAAGGAGACCGACCTCTCGGTTCCGACCCGCGAGGGCGATTGGTGGTACTTCACGCGCACGCAGGAGGGCCAGCAGTACGGCATCCACTGCCGGGTGCCGGTCGCGGGCCCGGACGACTGGGAACCGCCGGCTCCGGATGCCTCGGCCGAACCGCTGCCCGGCGAGCAGGTGCTGCTCGACGAGAACGTCGAGGCCGAGGGCCACGAGTTCTTCTCGCTCGGCAGCTTCGACGTGTCGGGCGACGGCTCGCTGCTGCTCGTCGGCGTCGACGTGGAGGGCGACGAGCGGTACACCCTGCGCATCCGGGCGATCGACGGCAGCGGGCGCGAGTTCGCCGACGAGATCGATGACACGTCGTCCGGCGCGATCTTCGACCCGAGCGGCCGGTACGTGTTCTACACGACGGTCGATGATTCCTGGCGGCCCGACACCGTGTGGCGCCACGAGGTCGGCACCGAGGCATCCGGTGACGTGCAGGTCTTCACCGAGCCCGACGAGCGGTTCTGGCTGGGTGTCGGGCTGACGCGCAGCCGCCGGTTCCTGCTGCTCGAGGCCGGTTCGAACATCACGAGCGAGACCCGGCTGCTCGACGCCGACGACCCGACCGGCGAGTTCGCCGTCGTCTGGCCGCGCAAGGACGGCGTCGAGTACGACGTCGAGCACGTCGTCGCCGGGGGCAAGGACCGGCTCCTCATCGTGCACAACGACGGGGCCGTGAACTTCGAGCTCGTCTCGGTCGCGGCATCCGACCCGCAGGGTCCGCGGCGGATGCTGCTGCCGCACAGCGAGCACATGCGCATCGAGGGCGTCGACGCCTTCCGCGACTTCGTCGCGCTCGAGTACCGGCGCGACGGCCTTCCCCGCGTGGCCGTCGCGAAGGTGCCTCCCCAGGGTCTGCCGGCGGATGCCACTCCCGACGACACCCTGCACGAGCTCGCGTTCGACGAGGCGCTCTTCGCCGTCGGCGTCGGCTCGAACCCCGACTGGGCGCAGCCGATACTCCGCATCGGGTTCACGAGCTTCGTCACGCCGACGACGGTGACCGACATCGTCATCGCGACGGGTGAGCGCCTCGTGCGCAAGCAGCAGCCGGTGCTCGGCGACTACCACCCCGAGCGCTACGAGCAGCGCCGCGAGTGGGCGACGGCCGACGACGGCACCCGGATCCCGATCTCGCTCGTGTACCGGGCCGACCTGGTCGAGGCGGGCACGCCCGCACCGACCCTGCTCTACGGGTACGGGTCGTACGAGCACTCGATCGACCCGGGGTTCTCGATCGCGCGCCTGTCCCTGCTCGACCGCGGCATGGTGTTCGCGGTCGCGCACGTCCGCGGCGGCGGCGAGATGGGCCGGCTCTGGTACGAGCACGGCAAGAAGCTGCACAAGCGCAACACCTTCACCGATTTCGTCGCCGCGGCGAAGCACCTCGTGGACACGGATGTCTCCGAGCCCGAGCGCCTCGTCGCGCAGGGCGGTTCGGCGGGCGGACTCCTCGTGGGCGCGGTCGCGAACCTCGCACCGAAGCTGTTCAGCGGATTCCTCGCCGAGGTGCCGTTCGTCGACCCGCTGACGTCGATCCTCGACCCGTCGCTGCCGCTGACGGTGATCGAGTGGGACGAGTGGGGCAACCCGCTCGACGACGCCGGCGTCTATGCGTACATGAAGTCGTACGCCCCGTACGAGAACGTGCACGACGGCGAGCACGGCAGCCACTACCCGCCGATCCTCGCGGTGACCTCGCTGAACGACACCCGCGTGCTCTACGTCGAGCCGGCGAAGTGGGTGGCGCGGTTGCGCGACCGCGGCGCCGACGCCCTGCTGCGCATCGAGATGGCGGCCGGGCACGGCGGAGTCTCGGGTCGATACTCGGCGTGGCGCGAGCGCGCGTTCGCGTACGCCTGGGTGATCGACGCGGCGAAGGCGCATCCCTCGGGCGAATAGCGCGACTCACCGGTGTCACCGCGGCCCGGTCACCTCGAGCCGGTCACCTCGGGCCGGTCACCTCGGGCTGGCCTGCCCACTCGCGCCGCTGCCACGGCGGCGACGCGGGAGCAGCAGGGCCGCCGGTAGTCCGGCCGCGGCGAACACCGCTGCGGCGAGGAACGCCGCCCGGAGACCTTGGGCGAGGGCATCCGTCTGCTCGATGCCCGCGCCGCCCTGCGCGATCGCCGCGCCGGTGACCGAGGTGGCGACCGCCGTCGCGATCGCGATGCCGAGGGCGCTGCCGATGTGGAAGGACGTGTCGACGAGCCCCGCCGCCAATCCGGAATCCTCCGGGGGCACGCCGTGCAGGGCCGCGATCTGCCCCGCGACGAACGCCGCTCCCATGCCCAGGCCGAAGATCAGGAGCGGCCAGAACAGGTCGCCGAAGAACGACCCGTCCACTGAGGCGGTGCTGAGCAGCAACGTGGCGGCGACGATCAGCACGAGCGCGGGCACGGCGACCGCGCGCAGGCCGAAGCGGGTGACGGCGGCCTGACCCCCGAAGGCCCCCGCGACCGACGCGACCGTCATGACGGCGCACGCCAGCCCGAACTGCAGCGGCGAGAAGCCCAGCACCTGCTGCGCGTACAGCGTGAGCGGGAAGAGCATGCCGTCGACCGCGAGTCCGATCGCGAGGATGATGAGGTTGCCCGCCGTCAGGGTGCGCATGCCGAAGATGCGGAGAGGGACGAGCGGCGCGCTCGACCTCGACTCGATGAGTGCGAACACCGCGATCAGCACGACCGCGGCCCCGAGCTGCACGACCGTCGCGGCACTCGCCCACCCCGCATCGGGCGCGTTGACGATGGCCGAGATCAACAGCGCCAGCGCGGCCGTGATCGTGATCGCGCCGGCCGCGTCGAATCGGCGGACGGCGACCCGTCGGCGGCTCTCGCCCACGAGCCTCGGCAGCATGACGAGCACGACGACGCCGACCGGGACGTTGATGAAGAAGATCCACTCCCAGCCGAGCGTGGCGGTGATGACCCCGCCGGCGAGCAGTCCGGCGGTCGCGCCGATGCCGCCCAGGGAACCCCAGAGTCCGAGGGCGCGGTTGCGCTCGGCCGGGTCCCGGAACAGCACCATGACCAAGGACAGCGCCGTCGGCGCCATGACCGCAGCGGATGCCCCCTGGACCAGCCGTGCCACGATCAGGGCGATCCCGGTCCACGCGAACCCGCACGCGAGCGAGGCGACCACGAACACGGCGGTTCCGACGAGGAAGATCGCCCGGCGGCCGAGCAGGTCGGCGACGCGCCCGAAGAAGAGCAGCAGGCTGCCGAACGTCACGGCGTAGCCGGTGAGCACCCACTGCACCGCCGAGACCTCCAGGCCGAGGTCGTCCTGCATCGCCGGGATGGCGGTGAGCACGATCGTCGAGTCGAGGATCACCATGAAGAACGCCGCGCCGAGCAGCGCGAGCGCCTTCCATCGCCGCGGGTCGGGCGAGTCGTCGGGCGGGCCGTCGGTCGTGACGGCGTCGGCGGTGGTGTCGGCGGCGGCGTCGCCAGCATCGTCGCCCGACGTCTTGCGTCGTGCGGCGGATCGATCGTCGGTCATGGCCGACCTCCCAGCGGGGCGCGGGGCGCGCCCCGGCACACCTCACCACATCCAGTCCTAAACTACAATCATCATTCTCATATTCAGGACAATTTGGTATGCTTCCAGTATGGTGAACCGCTCCTACGACGACGGGTGCGCGGCCGCCCACGCCCTCGACCTCGTCGGCGAACGCTGGGCGCTGCTCGTCGTGCGCGAACTGTTGTTCGGCCCCAAGCGGTTCACCGACCTGCGAACCGGCCTGCCTGGCGCGAGCCCGAACGTGCTGGCGCTCCGACTGCGCGAACTCGAATCGAACGGCATCGTCAGCCGGAGGCGGCTCCCCCCACCCGCAGCCACCGTCTCGGTCTACGAGCTGACGCCGTGGGGCACACAGCTCGAGCCGGTCATCATTGCCCTCGGCCGGTGGGGCGGGAGATCGCCGTCGCTGGACCCCGACGCCCCGATCAGCGTCGACTCGGTCATGCTGGCGCTCAAGACGAGCTTCAGCCCCGACCTCGCGGAGGGCTTCGACGCCGAGGTCACGGTCCGGATGCGCGAGGACGTCTTCGACGTGCGCGTGTCGGCGGGCGAGATCACGATCCGCCGCGGCGAAGCGGGTCGCGCCGACGCCGTGGTGACCGCTGACCCTGCGACGATCAACGACATCGTCTGGAACGGCCGCCCGCTCGACGACGGCATCGATGCCGGCGATCTGTCGATCACCGGAGACCGCGGCACGGTCGAACGCCTCGTGACGCTGTTCCCGCTCCCCGAGCCGGCGAGCGCCCGACCGGCCGGGGCGGCGAGCGCTTGATTCGAGCGGAATAGGGCGATCGCCCGATGCGGCCGGGGTACCTCAGGGAGCAGAGTCGAGGCATCCAGAGGAGGAACTCCATGCCGCGAACGACCGATACGACCGTGCTCGACACCCTGATCGAACGCATCCCCGACCGGGCCTTCGGGCCGGGAACCTCGGCGTACGAGGCCGGCCGGCTCGTCTTCCTCGGTCCGGGCGACCCCGAGGTCGTCGTGCGTCCGACCAGCGCCGACGAACTGGCGCAGGCTGTGCGCGTCGCCGTCGAGCACGGGTCGCCGATCGCGGTCCGCTCCGGTGGGCACGGCGGCCTCCCCGCCGCCGAAGGGGTCGTGATCGACCTGTCCGGGCTCGACGAGATCACCGTCGGCGACGGCGACCTGGTCACCGTGGGCGCAGGGGCGCACTGGGGCGACGTGGCCGCGGCCCTCGCCCCGCACGGACTCGGCATCACGTCGGGCGACACGCGCGACGTCGGCGTCGGCGGACTCACCCTCGGCGGCGGCATCGGCTGGCTGGCGCGAACGCACGGGCTCACGGTCGACATCCTCCGCGAGGCGGAGCTCGTGACGGCGACCGGCGAGATCGTGACCGTGAACGCCGAGTCGCACCCGGACCTGTTCTGGGCGATCCGCGGCGGCGGCGGCAATTACGGCATCGTCACGCGGTTCACGTTCCAGGCGGCGCCGGTCGGCGACCTCGTCGGCGGGCACATCCACTTCGACACGTCCGACGTCGGCGCCGTGCTGCGCGCGTGGCGCGACGTCACCGTCGCCTCTCCCGACACGCTCAACTCGACGCTCATGGTCATGCCGCCGTTCGGCCCCGAGATGCCCGGCGGGCCTCAGCTCGGCGTGGCCCTGCTCGGCACCGAGGATGAGCTCCGCGCACTGCTCGCACCGCTGCTGGACCTGCCCTCGGTGACCGAGGTCTCGCTCGGACCGGTCGCCTACGGCGACCTCCTCGAATCGGCTCCCCCCGGCAAGCCGCCGTTCCGGTTCGTCGGCGGCAACGGGTTCGCGCCCGAGCTCTCCGACGAACTGCTCGGCGCGTGCGTCGAGGCGCTCGACAGCGGCATCCCGACGATGGTGCTGTTGCGCGCGCTCGGCGGGGCGTTCACGCGGGTGGCGTCGGATGCCACGCCGATCGCCCACCGCGACGCGCAGGCCCTCGTCGTGGTCAACGGGATCCTCCCGGGCGACGCGACGGATGCGCAGGCGGCGAGCGCGCTGCTCGACCTGGTCGGGCCGCTCGAGTTCACGACCGGGCGCTACTCGAACTTCACGCAGGAGTACGGCGACGACGTGCTCGCCGAGATCTATCCGCCCGCGACGCTCGAGCGGCTGCGCCGCATCAAGGCCGAGGTCGACCCCGGCGACGTGTTCCGCGGCGCGCACCACATCGCGCCGGCGTGATGGGTGGTCACCGGACGTCGAGTTTCGGTGGCAGTTCGAACGAGTCGAAGATCTCCGCGTCCTGGAAGACCGTGTTTCGGCTGATGCCGGCGTCCGTCACGGTGAAGATCTGCAGCGTGTGCAGCCGGTATTCGTCGCCGACGCGGTTGTAGGCGGCGAAGCCCGGCTGGCCGTTGGCGGCCACCGGCAGCACTCGCCAGTCGGCGCCATTGACGTCGAAGACCCAGTCCATGAACGCGCAGTAGTTCTGCGGCCCGGAGAACCAGTTGAGCAGTGGCGGCATCTCCATCAGCACGTCGTCGCTGAGGAGCTTCTTGATCGACTCGACATCGGCGCGCTCGAAGGCCGCCATGTAGCGGTCGATCCACGCGCGCTGCGCAGCCTCGGACGGCTCATTCGACTGCTCCAGTGCAACTCCTGCGACCTTGAGGCGCGCGCGTGCCCGCTGCAGCGAGCTGTTGACCGCCGAAACCGTGACACCGAGGATCTCGGCGGACTCCGCCGCGGAGAACCCGAGCACCTCGCGCAGGATCAATGCTCCGCGCTGGCCGGCGGAGAGGTGTTGCAATGCAGCGGCGAGGGCGAGGCGCAGGCTGCTGCGGTCGATCACGGTGGCGGCCGGGTCGGCGGTATCGAGCATGGCGTCAGGAAGGGGCTGCAACCAGGTGACATCCACGCCGACCGCGAACGGGGCATCCGGCTCTCTCGGCGCGATGAAACCCGAGGGCAGTGGTCGGCGCGACCGCGACTCGAGCGCGGTGAGACACACGTTCGTGGCGATCCGGTACAGCCAGGTGCGCAGCGACGCGCGGCTTTCGTCATACTGCCCGCGAGCACGCCAGGCTCTCAGGAAGGTGTCTTGGACCAGGTCCTCCGCCTCGTGCGCAGCGCCCGACATGCGGTAGCAGTACGCGAGCAGCTCGGGCCGGAACCGCTCCGCCTGCCGCTCGAACTCCGCGGCAGCTGCGCTCACGCCTGCACGGCGCTGTTGTGATACGCCGCGATCTTCCAGCTCCCGCGCTGTTTCGCCAGCACCCACGTCGCGTTCACCTTGCCCTCGTCAGGAACCGCGCTCTGCCCCGGGAACAGAATCCCGCTCTCGCTGACGACGATAGCGAGGTCCTCTCCGACGAAGCGTGTGCTGAGTGGTCTGCTGTACACCGAGGTGCCCCTCAGCGGACCCGCGAACGCCTGCGCCATGCTCGCGCGGATCGCCTCGCGCCCATCGCGCAAGGAGCCCGGCATGATGGCCGTCGCGTCCTCGATGTAGTCCGCCACCATTCCGGCCGCATCCCCCGCGGCCCACGCGCGATACGAATCCTCCAGGACCGTCTCGATCGCGGCCTCGTCGTGAGTTCGGCTGTCTGACATTCGCTTCCCCTTGCCTCCGGCTCCCCGGCCGACCCGGTGAACTCAGGAATACATACCGGCGGCACCCGCAGAACTCATCGCGCCGGAGTCAGCGGATACCCTCTTCGGGTGGCTTTCTCTGTGAACGACGGATCTGCGGGCGGGGGCACGCGGCCTGCTGGGCGCCCGTGCCGCGATGCGGGAGCATCGCTCGTCGCAGCCGGAGTTGATGCCGCGTGAGCGTGCATCTCATCGGCGGCGGCGCGACGACACGTGCGGATGCCCCGCTCCACACACCGTTCGTCGCCGAAGCGATCCGGCGCGCGAGCGAGGCGGGTCGCGCGCAGCCGCGCATCGCCGTGATCTCGCTGCACCCCGAGGCCGAAGAGAAGGCAGCGGCGCTCGGCGAACTCCTGGTCGAAGCCGCCGCGGGAGCGGCTATCGAGCTGCATCTGACCGCAGGCCGCGCCGGCGAGCCGATCGGCCTGGACGCGCTGGCCGACATCGACGGCATGGCGGTGGGCGGCGGCAACGTCGAGACCGTGCGTGCGGGACTCGAGCCGGTGTTCGACAGCATGCGCCGACTTGTGGCCGACGGAGTGCCGTACCTCGGCATCTCGGCCGGCGCGATGATCGCGGCGGCGGGTTCGCTCGGGAGCGGTTCACGCATCGGCGGCGTGGTGGTCTCGCCTGAGGACCCCGACGAGCCAGGGGTCGAGCTGGAGATCGAGGTCGGCATCGGGCTGGTCGACGTGGCGATCGAGGTCCACGTGGCCCAGCGGGGCATGCTGTCCCGCCTGGTCGCTGCCGTCGAATCCGGGCTGATCACGGGCGCACTCGGCATCGACGAGCGCACGGCGCTGATCGTCGGTGACGGCGGGCTCCGGGTCGAGGGGTCGGGCAGTGTCTGGCGTGTGCTGCCGGCCGAGAACGGCGTTCTCGTCTCGACGATCTGAACTCAGGCGTCGACCTGCGCGGTCTGCCGGCGTGCGTTGACGGCATCCGCACCGTAGATCTCGGGATGCCGCGCCTTGAACGCGAGCGAATCGCGAACGTTCTTCTGCACGACCACGGTCGCGAACACCGCCATCGCGAAGGTCATGCCGTAGAGCCCGTTCTCACTCGGCAGCATCGGGCTGTTCCACAGGCCCCAGGCCAGCATCGCCAGGCTGATGCCGAGGCCGAGCCACGAGACGCCGAGGTAGATCGTGGTGACCGGCACGCCTTCGTGCCGGTCGCGGACCGACTTCTGCAGGCCGACCGCGCTGAGCAGGCCGAAGAAGAACGCCCCGAGGAAGAAGCCCTTCTCGAAGGGGTCCAGGTCTGCGTTCCACAGGCTGATGAGGTACACGGCCACGGCGAGCGCCAGTGCGACCCATGCGGCGCCGATGAACGCCCCCGTCGGTCGGCCGAACTGATCACGCTGGGCTTCTGCGTCGTACATGAGACCCTCCTCGATTCGGCCGAATCGCGTTCGGCACTGAACATTTCGGCTCAGCGTAGAGGGCGGGATATGCCGTGAACGGACTGCATCGCGCGGCTGTGGAGAGCGTCGACTCGGGTGATCGCTCAAGAGCACCTAGTTTGTTAGGACATTCTGTGTAAACTGTGATCACCGTCCGCGGCGAAGCGAGGGAGTGGCACGGCGACGCATGACCACAGCAGCACACATCCATGACCTCATCACGATCGGGCGGATCGGCATCGACCTGTACCCGCTCGAGATCGAACGGCACCTCGACGAAGTCGAGACCTTCACCCGATCACTCGGCGGCAGCGCCGCGAACGTGGCCATCGCCGCGGCCCGGCACGGCCGGCGAAGCGCCATCGTCAGCAAGACCGGCGACGACGCGTTCGGGCGCTTCCTCCGGCGTGAGCTCGACCGCCTCGGCGTCGACCCCGGATACCTCGGAACGTCGCCCGACCTGCAGACGCCGATCACGTTCTGCGAGATCTTCCCGCCCGACGACTTCCCGCTGACGTTCTACCGGCGTCCGCTGGCACCCGATCTCGACCTCCGCGCGGAAGACCTTCCGCTCGACGACATCCGCGACGCCCGCATGTACTGGTCGACCGTGACCGGGCTCAGCGAGCAGCCGAGTCGCGACACCCACCACGCCGCCTGGGCGTCCCGCGGGCGTCGCCCGCTCACCGTGCTCGACCTCGACTACCGGCCGATGTTCTGGTCGTCGGTCGACGACGCGCGCCGCGAGGTGCGCCGTGCGCTCGAGCACGTCACCGTCGCGGTCGGCAACCTCGACGAGGTCGAGGTCGCCGTCGGCGAACGCGACCCGCACCGCGCTGCCGACGCACTGCTCGACCGCGGGCTCGACCTCGCGGTCGTCAAGCAGGGCCCCGCCGGCGTGCTCGCGAAGACCCGCGACGAGACGGTCGAGTCCCCACCGATCCCGGTCGAGGTCGTGAACGGTCTCGGCGCCGGCGACGGCTTCGGCGGCGCACTCGCGCACGGCCTGCTCGCCGGCTGGCCCCTCGATCGGATCATCCGCTTCGCGAACGCGGCCGGCGCGATCGTCGCCACGCGGCGCGAGTGCTCGACCGCGATGCCGACGACCGACGAGGTCGACGCGCTGCTCGCCGAGCGCGGACTCGACGGGCGCGGACTCGACGAGCGCGGACTCGACGGGAGGGCCGCCGATGTCCGGGCATGACCCGCAGCTCGTCGACCCGAAGCGGTTCGCCGAGATCCGCCACCTCCGGGCGACCGACCCCGACGCGATCGCCCGCGCCCACGCCGCGCGCCGGCGGCGGCCCGTGCTCGGCGACAACGGCCGGCTGTTCATCCTCGCCGCCGACCATCCGGCGCGGGGCGCGCTCGGCGTCGGCGACGAGCCCATGGCGATGGCCGACCGCTACCTGCTGCTCGAACGCCTCACGGTCGCGCTCGCCCGGCCCGGGGTCGACGGCGTGCTCGCGACCCCCGACATCATCGACGACCTCGCCCTGCTCGGCGCACTCGACGACAAGGTCGTCGTCGGGTCGATGAACCGCGGCGGCCTGCGCGGAGCCGCGTTCGAGATGGACGACCGCTACACGGCCTACGACCTTCCCGGCATCGTGCGCGACGGCCTCGACTTCGCGAAGTGCCTCCTGCGCGTCGACCTCGACGACGCCGGCACGAGCGCGACGCTCGAGGCGACCGCGCGCGCCGTGTCGGCGGCCGCCGCCGCTCGCGTGCCGATCATGCTCGAACCGTTCATGAGCACCCGACGCGACGGTGCCGTCGTCAACGACCTGAGCACCGAGGCCGTCATCACTTCGATCGCGATCGCCGCCGGACTCGGCACGAGCTCGGCGTACTCGTGGATGAAGCTGCCCGTCGTCGACGACATGGAACGCGTCATGGCCGCCACGACGCTGCCGACCCTGCTGCTCGGCGGCGAGCGCGCCGACGACCCTGCGGCGACCTACGCGAGCTGGCAGCGCGCACTGGCCCTTCCGGGCGTGCGCGGGTTGGTGGTCGGGCGTGCGCTCGTCTACCCTCCCGACGGCGACGTCATCCGCGCGGTCGACACCGCGGCAGCGCTCGTGCACGACGCGTGAGCGGCGCGCAGCCGGGCGTCGGGCATCCGCACGAGGCATCCGAAACGGACTGAAACTGCACCGAGGCATCCGGAACGAGAGGATCGAACGTGACCGACGACGACAGCGGGCGCTGGTTCCGGCCCGCAGGCACCCTCGCCGAGGGCGGGTGGGCCGCGGTGGTCGACGACCGCATCGACGGATGGCGGCACACCGGGTTGCGCATCGGCGAACTGGCCGGCGCAGATGGCGAGGAACTCACCCTCGACGCCGCCGACGTCGAGCGGCTCATCGTGCCGCTGCACGGCTCGTTCCGCGTCGAGGTCACCGGCGCCGACGGCCCGACCACGGTCGACCTGGCCGGGCGCGCCTCGGTCTTCGGCGGCGCGACCGACACCTGCTACCTGCCGCCGCAGGCCGCCGCCCGCATCTCGGGCTCCGGCCGGGTGGCGGTGGCCGAGGCATCCGCTTCGACGCACCGGCCCGTTCGCCACCTTCCTGCCGAAGCCGCACCCGTCGAACTGCGCGGACGCGGGCAGTCGAGCCGCGAGGTGCACGACCTCGGCACTCCGGCGGTGCTCGACGCCGACCGGCTCATCGTGTGCGAGGTGCTCACGCCCGCCGGCAACTGGTCGTCGTACCCGCCGCACAAGCACGACGAGCACGTGCCGGGGGTCGAGTCGGCGCTCGAGGAGATCTACTACTTCGAGGTCGAGCCGGTCGAGACCGGCGACGGCGCCGGCAGCGACGCCGCACGTGACGGCGGATATGCGCTCTTCAGCGCGTCGTCGTCGGCCGCCACGCACATCGAACTCGACGAGCGGGTGCGCACCGGCGACGTGGTGCTGCTGCCCGGCGGCTACCACGGCCCGGCGGCCGCGGCGCCCGGCTACGACCTGTACTACCTGAACGTGATGGCCGGCCCCGGCGATCGCGTATGGAACATCACCGACCACCCGGACCACGGGTGGGTGCGGTCGACCTGGGACGCCGAGCCGGTCGATCCCCGGCTGCCGCTCGCGGGTACGGATGACACGACGCGCACGGATGACACGACGCGCACGGATGACTCGAAGGGAGCCCCGGCATGACGACGCGGCGGATGACGGTGGCGCAGGCGCTCGTGGAGTTCCTCGCCCACCAGTGGACGGTCGACGGCGACCACCGCGAGCGCACGATCCCGGGGGTGTTCGGCATCTTCGGCCACGGCAACGTCGCCGGCCTGGGCGAGGCACTGCTCTCAGCCCACCGCCGCGACCCCGACCTGATGCCGTACCACCAGGCGCGCAACGAGCAGGCGATGGTGCACCAGTCGGTCGGCTACGCGCGGATGCGTCGTCGCCGCGCGACCTTCGCCTCGACCGCGTCGGTCGGGCCCGGTTCGGCGAACATGCTCACTGGTGCAGCGCTCGCGACGAGCAACCGGCTCCCCGCCCTGCTGCTGCCGAGCGACACGTTCGCGACCCGCGTCGCCGACCCGGTGCTGCAGCAGCTCGAACTGCCGCACGACACGAGCCTGCAGGTGACCGACGCGTTCCGCCCGCTGTCGCGGTACTTCGACCGGGTCGAGCGGCCCGAGCAGCTCTTCTCGATCGCGCTCGCGGCGATGCGCGTGCTGACCGATCCCGCCGAGACCGGTGCGGTCACGATCGCGCTGCCCGAGGACGTGCAGGCCGAGATGCTCGACGTGCCCGAGGCGTTCCTCGCCGACCGCGAGTGGCACGTGCGCCGTCCGCTGCCCGAGCGCGGGCCGCTCGAGCGCGCGGTCGCTCGCATCCGCGCGGCGAAGGCCCCCATCATCGTCGCCGGCGGCGGCGTGCTGTACTCGGAGGCCGAGCTCGAACTGCTGCGCTTCGTCGAGGCGACGGGCATCCCGGTCGGAACGACGCAGGCCGGTGGCGGCGCGCTGCCCTGGGACCACGCGTCGAACCTCGGCGGCATCGGCGCGACCGGCACCCCCGCTGCGAACCGGCTCGCGGCCGAGGCCGACCTCGTCATCGGCATCGGCACGCGGTACAGCGACTTCACGACCGCGAGCCGCACCGCGTTCCGCAACCCCGACGTCGAGTTCGTGAACATCAACGTCGCGAGCTTCGATGCGTACAAGCACGGCACGCAGCATCCGATCATCGCCGACGCGCGCGAAGCGCTCGCAGCGCTCGGCACCGCGCTCGGGGGCCACCGCGTGACGGATGCCTACGCCGAGCGCATCGCCCACGAGCGACGGGAGTGGTTCGCGCGTGCCGACGAGGTGCTCGCACCGTCGGACCGCGCGCTCGCGACGCAGGCCGAGCTCATCGGCGCCGTCAACGAGGCCAGCGATCCCACCGACGTCGTCGTGCAGGCCGCCGGCTCGATGCCGGGCGACCTGCACCGGCTGTGGCGGGTGCGCGATCCGCTCGGGTACCACGTCGAGTACGCGTTCTCGTGCATGGGCTACGAGATCGCCGGCGGACTCGGCGTGCGCCGGGCCGCGCCGGACCGCGACGTGATCGTGCTCGTGGGCGACGGCTCCTACCTGATGCTGCACTCCGAGCTCGCGACGGCCGTAGCCGAGGGGCTCAAGATCATCGTCGTCATCGTGCAGAACGACGGCTACGCGTCGATCGGCAGCCTCTCGGAATCGGTCGGGTCGGAGCGCTTCGGCACGAAGTTCCGCAGCTACGATGCCGAGCACCGCGACTTCGAGCACGGCGGCCGCGTGCCCGTCGACCTCGCCGCGAACGCCCGCAGCTACGGCGTCGACGTGATCGAGGTGCCGACCGGTCCGGATGCCGCCGCGGCCCTGGGCCGCGCGATCGCTGCGGCGAAGGCGTCAGATCGTTCGACGGTGATCCACGTCGAGGCCGACCCGATCTCGGTCACCCCCGACAGCGAAGGTTGGTGGGACGTGCCGGTCGCCGAGGTCTCCGAACTCGACGGGGCGCGCGCGGCGAGGCGCGAGTGGGAGCAGGCGCGCGGGGCGCAGCGGCCGCTGCTCGGGTGAGCGGGCGGGCGGTACACCGCAATATCTGCGTGATCACCCGGTCCGGTTCAGTCCGGCGCTGAGGTGTGGTTGGCAAGATACTCGGTGGCCGGAGCGGAACTACGCCGCTTGATGGTGAAGACCTCGCAGTTGAAGAGTCCTCCGAATCCGCCCGAGCTGCTGAACTCCGGGCCGGCGACGATCTCCCCGCCGAACGACTCCACAACATGACGGGTTGGCGCGTCGGGACTATCTTCGGCGTCGACGAGTAGGAACAATCGCTCTCGATAACGTCCCGTGAGGTCCACCACAGCGCGAGCGATGCGGAAGGACGGCTCACGGTCAATATCCTGCGGGATGTCGTGCTCGAGTTGCCAACGCCTCGTGTCGGCGTCGGCGCGTTCGAGGAGCGCGCGATGCCGGGTCGAGAAGACGGTCTCCACATTCACCCACTCGTCGTGTGGCCCCAACCGGTTGAGTGCGCGCGCCCCGATCCAGATTGTCTGCGACGACAGGTCCGCGAGCCAACGAGCGTCGAACGACTCGGGGTCACGCCGAACCGCCGAGAACACATCCAGGCCCTGCGCCAGGGTCGCGCCAATGACGTGGAGCTGATCGCCCGCCTCCCAACCCGCGGCATTGAGCACGTCGGATAGCTCGAGGGCCTTCAGTCCGGCCGTCTGCGCCCAGCGGACCGCGAACTCTTCGCCGCGGTCGGCGGTGAGTCGCTCGGCCTTGCGAGTGGTGCTTTCCCACGTTCGGCCCCCGGGGCTGTCGATGATCGGCCAGAACTCGGCGTCGGGCAGCGCTCGTGCGGTTGTCGCGTCGATCACGCGCTCGACTGGCGTCTCGTAACGGTCCAGGTTGCCATCGAAGAAGCCGTGAGCCTCCTCAGCGCTTCCCGCGTTCACCGACCCATCCCACAGCAGTAGTGATTCTCCGGCGACGCCTTCGAAGCGGAATTCTCCCACCACGATCTCGTCGGAGCCGGGAAGATCCCACTCCTCGGCCGGCTTCCCATCGAACAGCGCCCTGAACCTCTCGACCCGTGTGCGCGCCGATAGGACCAAGGAACGAACGACCACTCCCGACACCGGGTCACCCGCGCGAATTCTCACGACGCGAATCTAGCCCGAATGATGGTGCGTGAACTTTCTCCCTACGTCGGCGACCGTAGGTAAACCATCGCTCATGGGGCGGCCGCGGGTCGGCGACTGCACGCGAGACAGGTCGGAGTTTCAGGAGCAACCTCCTTCGGCTGAGCGTGCAGCTCAGACGTCGGTTACCCCCACAGCCCGCGGCCGATCTCAAACAGGCCACCAACGATGAGCAAGCACCCGAACGCCGCGACAATGGATGGCGTCGACCCCGTTGCGGAATACTTGCCGACCCGACCGAACTGCTCTTGAAGCGCCCTCGCGTTCCTTCGCGCGATCTGCCTCCGCAGCACGATGAACACGATTCCGACGGCGACGAGGATCGGTCCGATGATGAAGCTCGGCGGCAAAGGAAGGTCCTCTCTCGGGTTCAGGGTGGTCCGACAGTACTGCCGCCCGCACGACCCGAAGGTAAGGTGCACTGGTTGGCGGCCTTCATGGCCGCAGCATCCGCGCCGAAAGAGTTCGGGCATGGACCCGACCGCGGCAACGATGCTCTGGGCAGTCATTACCACCGTCTGCGTGCTCGCGCTTGCGTTCGCTCTCCTATTCGCACGGCCGATCTATCTCATGATCGCTGTTCTGGTGGTCGTACCAGCATTGATGATCGCGCTCGGCCGGCAACGCTCCGAAACTCGAGACGCCGATGAAGATCCAGCCGGCACCCAATGCTGATCGTCGTGCTCCTCGGCCGTCGCTCTGCGAGCAACACGGCGCGCGAGTCACGCCCGTAAGGCGATCCTTCACCGTGCACTTCGGTGGATTAGTCGCTGACGCAGTCCCGGGTGTACAGAAGCCGTGCCTCCCACGGCAGGCGACGTCGCCCAGTTCATCGCCCGTGGCCCCTAGTTCCACCGATGTGACGTCTACCGGTCGATGCAGGGCGGCAACGAGTTCGCGCACGGGCTTCCTCATTTTTCCTTGCTGGCTGTCACACTTCTGAAGGTGGCGGCCATGGATAGGGCATGAGGGCAGAAGAATCGCAGGTTGACGACGACCCGGGGTTCTGGGCGCGCGTGCAACCTCTGGGAGCGGTCCGGCTCGATGCCGCCGTCACGATCGCAGCGGTAGCTTTGGCGGTCCAGCTCGAGGACGAGACGATCCGGGCCGAAGCCCTCCGAGCGTCGTCACAGCGGACGCGCCGGCGGCGGATCGGCGCACTCGTGGCTGGGGTTGTGGCCGCGGTGCTCGCTATTGGGGTCGCGGTCCCGGTGACCGCGGTCGGCGCTTGGCTTTCGGCGAGAACCGGGCAGTACGGTGACCCGAGCCAGAGCACGGAAGAAGACGGCACCGAGTGGCTGAACCTGACCGGCGAGGATCTTCCCGCGATCATTGACTCGGCCTATCCGGAGGGGCTGCAACTCCCGGCCGGCTGGGGGCGGGTCGATGCAATCGAGCGGGTCGACGCGACTGTAGCGCGACTTGGGAACGATGAGGACTCGTTCATTCAGGAAGGGCTGGTCACGACGACGTTCGAGTTCTGGGCCGTCTGCAGCTGGTACGACGAATGGCTCGTCGCCGACGCGGCAGACGAATCAGTGCGTCGCGGAGTGGCCAGTGACTGGCTGCTCGATGAATCGCACTACCCGTCGATCGTCGCGCATGACGGCGGAGGCGTCGTCGACCGACTCCAAGAAGTCGCCCGCGGTGCAGCGGCCGGCGATCGAACGCTCGTCGAAGCCGGGTACGGCGAATCAGCCTGCGACGGCCTGCTGGGGCGTGACGAGTGAGCAACGAACCGGGAACAGCATCGGCTGCGGCGCCGAGCTTGAGCGAGCCTGAAGATGGTGATGGGTTCACCGTGTTCGTGCGATCCGTATCGCCCGAGCTGCTCGCCTTCTTCGGTCGTCGGGTCAGCCCCACTGAAGATGCCGCCGATTGTCTCGGCGAAACGCTGCTCGTACTGTGGCGTCGCCGGGACGCGTTCCCCGTCGACCGATCGGAGCAACGCGCGTGGACGTACGGCGTCGCCCACCGAGTCCTGAAGACCCACCGTCGCGGTGCGGTCCGTCGGATTCGTCTCACCGAGCGTCTCCGGGGCGAGCTCCATGTCTCGGCCCAGTTCAGTGCACGAAGCGATGACGACATCGCCATTGACGCCTTCACGCGACTCTCCGAGGCCGACCGCGAAGTCCTCGCGCTCGTCATCTGGGAGGGTTTCACGCTGGCGGATGCCGCGGAGATTCTCGGCATCCGCCCGGCGACAGCACGGGCTCGCTACTCGCGCGCCAAGTCCCGGATGAGTGGAATGCTCGCCGCCCATGATGAGTCGACATCGTGAAGCCGGCTGACGCGGGCGCGTCCGGCCGCCAGCGGCGAGCCTTGACGGCTCGCCGCGACGTCGGCGCGACGATCCTGAAAACCTTGGCCGCTGCGGTCAGCCGGATAAGTACGAGCATGTTCACTTCCGGAGTGTTCGGTGCGCTCACCGCATTGCTGCTCAGCGGATGCATGTCGTTCGTGCCGCAGCCGCCGGCCGACTTGCAGTACGAAGCTCAAGAGCTTGCCGAGCGTGTCGAACGGATCGACGGAGTCGCCGCTGCACACGGCGAAGTTCATGACATCGATTGGAAGGATCGTCCCGGCGAATGGCGGGCAAGCCTCGTGGTCAGAGCGGATACAATCGACCTCCAGTACCTCGCCGACGAGTTGCGCCCGGAATTGGAGCGCACGCGTATCGCCCGCAATTCGGTCGATCTCGCGCTGCAGATCCCCGGAACCACGCAGCTCGCACCCGTGACGCTTGGGAACCTGTCACCTGGTGTCATCACGACCATCGAGGTGATCCGCGCATACCCCGAAGTCATCGAAGTGAATGCCTCCGCGTTCGTGAACCCAAACGTGAGAATGCGGCAAAGCGTTTCCCTGAGCGAGGCAGTCAATGTACTCCGGCAAGCGTCAATCGCAGGAGACCCATCGGGAACGCTCACTGCCGCCTGGCAGCCCGATGCCGCGAGCCGGTCGGATATCACGATCGACGTCAACGCAGACTGGCCGACTTCTGCCGTGTTGGACGCACTCACGGAGCTCGAACGTCTGCCGTCGACAACGGACATCTGGGCGCGCGGACCGAGCGCGGAGCGCAACGCGGGCTACGTGGCTGTGACGTCCACCGATGAACCAGCAGCCCTCGAGATCATCGAACGAGTGACATCGCGCCCGACCGAGACCACAATCTTCCGCGTGGACCCACCTACCTGACGCTGATCCGCTGGCCTTGAGCCGAGAGAGTGCGCGAATGACGGTCGCTCGCAGGGCACGCTAACGACTGTGCAGTCGAGTTCGTACATTCGTGCAGCCGACTTCGGACTTTGACAGGCGGCGTGCGAACCGTGAGCCGGCCCTTCGCCGACGAACGCAGGCACGTGAGAATCCTGACAGGGGTGGATTCCCGTAAGCCCCGCCCGCGAAAATGCCCGGTGAAGGGGCGTCAAGCGCTACAGTCCCGAGCATGCGCTGAGCCCACGGCAATTCGAGACGAGCTTCGTGTACCGCAAGAGCGAGACGAGGGGCGCGCGGGGCGGCATGCGCGGACGGGGTGAGGGCTCACTTACCGGTCGACGAGCGTGACCTCGAACGAGTAGCGGTCGGGGCGGTAGCAGTGCTGCCCGAACTCGATGGCGACGCCCGAGTTGTCGAACGCGGTGCGCGACATCGTGAGCACGGGCGCGTGTCCGGGCAGGTCGAGCAGCTCGGCCTCGGCGTTCGACGCCGCTCGGGCGCCGATGCGCTGCTTCGCGACCCGCATGGTCACGCCGCGCGCCCGCAGGAGCTGGTACAACCCGTGCTTCTCGAGGTCGTCGTGGTCGAGGTCGATGAAGGCCTCGGGCAGCACGTTGTCGAGGAGGGCGAGCGGCACGCCGTCAGCGCTGCGCAGGCGCGAGATGTGCAGCACCGGGCTGTCGACCGCCACGCCGAGCGCCTCGGCGACCTCGGCGTCGGCACCGACCTGCTCGATCGACAGCACCGTCGTCTCGGGCTTCTGGCCCGACCGCTCGAGGTCCTCGAAGAGGCTCGTGAGCTCGACATTGCGCGTCACCTTGCCGTGCACGACCTGGGTGCCGATGCCGCGCCGACGCACCAGCAGCCCCTGGTCGACGAGGTCCTGGATGGCCCGGCGGATCGTCGGCCGCGACAGCCCGAGCCGTGCGGCGAGCGCGACCTCGTTCTCGAGCCGCGCCCCGGCCGGCAGCGTCTGGTCGCGGATCGCCTGCTCGAGTCGGCTCGAGATCTGATAGTAGAGCGGCACCGGCCCGCCTCGATCGAGGTCGAGGAACAGCTCGACGGGGAGCCGCTGCTCGGGTAGCTGGGGCATTGGGCCTCTCCAGGTTGTCGGAATGATCTGACAGTAGTGCCGCGCGGCCTCGCGCGATCACCCGTGACCGGGGGTGACATCCGATCGCGGCGACCAGCGCCGGAACGTCTCGATGCGCGCCGCGCCGATCTCGAACGCGGCGAGGTCGACGTCGCGCTCGATCACCTGCCCCGCGAGGTCGGTGCGGTCCCAGGTGCCGGATGCCTCGGCGCCGAGCACCTGCGGCCGGTCGCGGTAGTTCACGAACCGTGCCTCCCACACCGGCGCAGCGGCGGACGCGCCGCCGCCCGCATCGACGGGCGTCACCTCGCGGAGCGACTCGAGCACGACATCGCCAGACAGCTCGATCGCCGCACCCGAGGGCAGCTCGGCGCCTTCGGCGGCTCCCCCGGCGCCGGCGACGCCGCCGACCACGGCGGGGCCTCCGCGCGTGCCGCGGGCGACCGCCGGGTCGACCCGCAGGAGCTCGGCCCAGCGGGCGGTGCCGGCCTCGGCCCAACCGGCGGCCGCTGGCAGCACCGCGAACTCGGTGTGCACCCGCACGCCGAGGTACTGCGCCCCGGGCACGGCGAACTCGGCGCCGGCGGGCTCGTCGCGCAGCGGGTGCACGTTGACGCTCATCATGCCGACCGAACGCACGAGGGTGAGTGCGATCGCGTCGTCGCCCGATCGCTCGTCGCCGACGATCTCGTACTCGGAGTGCTTGGTGACGAGCAGGCTCGCCGAGCCCGCGTGCACGAACCGCGCGGCGGGGAAGGTCGGCAGCGGGAATTCGCCGCCGCCGCCCTCGCCGGTGCGGCCTCGGTCGGTCACGGCGTACTGGCCCGCGGCCGACGAGACGGCCACATCGGCGACCGCCGTCGGCACGAGCACGCGCAGGCGGTGGTCGGCGACG
The DNA here is from genome assembly GCF_004006235.1 of Agromyces sp. LHK192. Taxonomy (NCBI): domain Bacteria; kingdom Bacillati; phylum Actinomycetota; class Actinomycetes; order Micrococcales; family Microbacteriaceae; genus Agromyces; species Agromyces sp. LHK192. The sequence continues at coordinate 112,130 of NZ_CP034753.1, read as the reverse complement.
GGGTTCACGAAGTCCATGGCGACCCGCAGCATCGGCTCGGTCTCGCGCAGTTCGAGCACGGTGTCGACGACGAGCGGCGTCGTGGCCGCCACACGGCGGTCGCGGTCGGTGGCGTCGACGCCGACGGGCACGTCGTAGGTGCGGCGCACGAGCAGGCGGCCGCGCACCGGGCCGCGCTCGAGCACCGAAACCTCGACCGAGCTCGGGTCGGTGATGCCCGCATCGCCGGCGAGCGGGCCGAAGTTGTAGGAGTCGCCGCGGTCACCCTCGTCGACGAGTCGCAGCGCCTCGTCGAACACCGTGCCGTCGGCGGACTCGATGCGCACCGACCCCGAGGGCAGCACCTCGACCGACACTTGCCCGTTGGCGAGCGATCGGTCGCCGACCCGCACCGGGTCGCCGGCCGACGGCGCCGTGGCGGGGTCGACCTCGGCGACGGCGACGCCGCCGACCTCGACGCCGACGAGCGCGGTCGTGCGCGGCGCTGCGATGATCTCGATGCGCCACTCGCGCTCGCCCGACGGGTCGGCGGCGATGCGTGCCTCGAGCGCCTCGGTGAACGCGGCCAGGTCGAATTCGCCGACGGGCGCCTCGGCGACGTCGAAGCGGATGCCGGCGTCGCTGAAGGCCCAGTCGTTGATGAGCTGGCCGAAGAGTTCGCGGCCGTGGATGCGCAGGAGCAGGCGGCGCAACTGCGCCGTCGTCATGATCTCGTCGCCGAGCACCTCGGGCAGCGACTCGAGCAGCTGCACGCCGTCGCCGAGCGCAGCCGGGTCGGGCGCGTGCAACCGGATCTCGACGTGGGCGCGGCGCGCGAAGCCGGTCGCGTTGGCGACGACGTAGCGTTCGGGATCGACGGATGCCGCGAGTCCCTCCATCGTGCGCAACATGACGCCGCGGGCCACGTTCGCGGCGGTCTTGAGGCGGCTCTCGACCTGGTCGGCGGTGGCGTCCACGCCGCAGCCGGTGACCGAGTCGTGCGCGGTGCTCTCGACGAGGCGGTACCACGCGGTGTCGAAGAACCCGCGGTGGTCGTCGGCGCCGAACGCGGCATCCAGTCGTTCTGCGGTCGACAGGTGGCGCTCGGCATCCGACATCGCCTGCTTGAGGTTCGTGCGGATCGAGTAGACGCCCGGCAGCAGGTTGCCGCGCAGGTGCGAGCGGAGCTCGCCCGCGACGGCGGGCAGCGAGCCGAGCGCGGCGTCGTCGCCGGCGGCCCACTCGGGCGCGGCCCGGCGCAGGTAGCCGTCGACCGTGTCGACGGTCATCGCGGCGCCCATCGCGGAGGCATCCGCTGCACCGACGACGTCCATCAGGTCGGCGGGCGGCGCGAAGTGGTCGGTGCCGAGCATGCCGAGGATCGGCTCGGAGCCGTACCAGGACGCGACCGCCTCGCGGTAGTCGCCGACGAGGGACTCGAGCTGGCCCGGCAGGGCGAACAGGTCGAGCGCGTTGCCGTACCCGTCGAAGAGGTACTCGGCACGCACCGTCGAGCCGTCGGGTGCCGACCACGCGAACGCGTGGCGATCGACGCGCGCCGGCACGCCGCGCCACATCATCGCGTCGCGGATGCCGAAGCCGCGCAGCACCTGCGGCATCTGCGCCGAGTGGCCGAACATGTCGGGCAGGTAGCCGACGCGCATCTCGGGTCCGATCCGGCGGCTGGCGCGGATACCGAGCTCGAGGTTGCGGATGATCGTCTCGCCGTCGCACAGGAACTCGTCGAGGAGGATCAGGAACGGTCCGATCGCCAGCTGCCCGCGCTCGACCGCCGCCGCGACCCGGTCGCGCTGGTCGGGACGGATCTCGAGGTAGTCGTCGATCGCGGCGGCCTGGCCGTCGAGCGTGAACCGGTACCCCGGGTTCTGCTCGAGCGTGTCGAGCAGGCGGTCGAGCATGTGCACGAGGCGCAGCCGGAACACGTCGTGCGGTTCGTACCACTCGCGGTCCCAGTGCGTGTGGGGAACGACGACGATCTCGTCGGGGATCGACGGGTTCGGGGTCGACATGTGCGGAAGCTCCTTCGGTGGTGCGGTACGGGTGATGCTGGTGGTGCCGTTGCGGTACTGGGGGAAGTGGGCGGCGGGCCGGATGCCTCAGGCGCAGAGCGCCAGGATGCGCCGGTCGGCGAGGACGAGGTGGTACGGGCCGTCGGCCGGGTCGGCGGCGAACGTCTCGCGCGCGGAGCGCACGCTCCGCCGGTTGCCCGCGCCGTCGACGAGCACGAGCCCCTCGGCATCGACCGCGACGACGTCGCCGCCGAGACGGACGAGCGCGGGAACGCCCATCAGCTGCGGCATGAGCACCTGGCCGTCGAAGCTGCCGGTGCCCGTGATCGCGGTGCGGCCGGCACGCACGCCCTCGAGGATCGCCTCGGCCGAGGCATCCTCCGCCGCGACCCACGTCGTCGGCGTACCCGGGCGCTGCGGCTCCTCCAGCATGTGGAAGTCGCTGCCTCCGAGGAGGGTCGCGCCCTCGGGCCAGGTGCGGAACCACGAGAACGGCGCCGTCGAGATGAGCTCGAGGTACCAGGTCGCATGCCACAGCTCGACCGCTGCGGGCCGCCGCTCGAGGCGGTGCACCCACGAGCAGTCGCCCGAGATCGGATGGTTGATGCTGAGCACGCCGCCGCGCCGCTCGACCTCGTCGACCCACTCCTGCGCGGGCCGGCGGAAGTCGATGAAGCCGATGTCGCCGAACGCGTTCGCGTGCCCGAGGTGGGTCGTGACCTCCTGGCCCGGCAGCAGCGTGATGCCGTGCTTCGCGCCCTCGGCGGGCAGGTGCGCGTGGTGGCTCGTCGTGTTGTGGTCGGTCACGGCGAGGAAGTCGAGACCCGATGCCACGCCGAGCGCCGCGAGCCCGCCGATCGGCAGGCGGCCGTCGGAGTGGATCGTGTGCCCGTGGAAGTCCCCCGCGAACCAGGTGAGACCGGGCTCCGCCGGGAGCCCGCGATCGCTCCCGCGGACCGCGCGGGTCGCCGGCGCGGCATCCGGAATCGGGGGAACCGGCCGACTCGCCGGGATCGTGATCTCGACGTCGACGTCGACACCCTGCGCCGGCACCCGGTGCAGGCCCAGCACGACGTTCCACTCCCCCGGCTCCGGCTCGCCCGGCAGGTACCCCGGCGTCGCGTCGTCGCGCGCGATGACGTAGTCGGTGCGCGCACCGCCCGACCATCCGCGCCATCCCGCCGCGCCGTCGCAGCCGAGATCGATGCCCGACTCCGTCGGGTCGAAGCGGATCACGACCTCGAGCGAATCGGTGCCGGGCGGCACCTCGAACGGCACCGGCAGGTACCGCTGCTCGTTCTGCTGGTCGACGGTGACGTGGACGCGACGCCGGATCACGGTCATGGTCAGCCGATCCGGTCGCCGGAATCGGCGTCGAACAGCAGCGACTTGGCCGTGTTCGGCACGATCCAGCCGCGGTCGCCCGGCGCCGGCTCGTGATCCTCCGGCACCGAGACCTGCACCTTGTGGCCACCCGCGTTGACGACGATGAGCACGCTCGCGCCGAGGTTCTCGACGACGCCGACCTCTGCCGGGATCGCCCCCGGCTCCTCGGCGGTGACCCAGCGCAGGTACTCGGGCCGCATGCCCCAGACCACGCTCTGGCCCTCGCGCACGAGCCCGTCGGTGCCCGGCGCCAGCGGAACCGTCACGTCGTCGCCCAGCGCGACGCGCGAACCCTGCACCGTGCCCGCGAGCAGGTTCATCGGGTTCGACCCGATGAAGCCCGCGACGAACGTGTTGTTCGGACGCTGGAACACCTCGCGCGGCGTGCCGATCTGCTGCAGCTTGCCCGACTTCATGACCGCGATGCGGTCGGCGAGCGCGAGCGCCTCCGCCTGGTCGTGCGTGACGAACACGGTCGTCACGCCGAGGTCGCGCTGGAGCTCCTTGAGGAACGTGCGCGCCTCGAGGCGCAGCCGCGCGTCGAGGTTCGAGAGCGGCTCGTCGAGCAGCAGCACGTCGGGGCGGGTCGCGACGGCGCGCGCCAGGGCGACGCGCTGCTGCTGGCCGCCCGAGAGCTGGCCGGGCCGGCGCTCGATGAGCCCCTGCAGCGACAGCCCGTCGGCGACCTTCGACGCGGTCGCGCGGCGCTCGTCGCGCTTCACCCGCTTGATGCGCAGCGGGTACGCGATGTTGTCGGCGACGTCCATGTGCGGGAACAGCGCGTAGTCCTGGAACACCATCGCGACGCCACGCTCGCCGGGCTCGGCGTTCGTGACATCCCGGTCGCCGATCACGAGCTGCCCGCCCGTGATCGCCTCGAGGCCCGCGATCGAGCGGAGCAGGGTGGTCTTGCCGCAGCCCGACGGGCCGAGCAGCGCGAAGAACTCGCCGTCCTGGATCTCGACGTCGACCTCGTCGACGCCGCGCACCCCGCCGGGGTACTCCTTCACGAGTTGGGTGGCGTTGATGCCGGCCATCAGGACTTGATACCTCCATGGAAGCGGAACCCGTAACGACGGTTCACGACGAAGTAGATGATGAGGACCGGCGCGGAGAACAGCAGCGCGAAGGTCGAGATGAGGCGGAGGTCGGCCTGGCCGCTCTCCGTGTAGAAGGTGTACATGAGCACGGCCGCCGGCTGCAGGTCGGGGCTGCGCAGCAGGATGAACGGCACGAGGAAGTTCGCCCACACCTGCACGATCGTCCAGATGGAGATGAACGCGAGGCCCGGCCGGGCGATCGGCACGACCACGTCGCGCAGGATCCGGAACGGACCCGCGCCGTACAGCCGCGCCGACTCCTCGTACGACTTCGGGATCGAGTCCATGAAGTCCTTGAGGATGAAGATCACCGTGGGCAGGATGCCTCCGGCCAGCACGAGCAGCACGCCGACGTAGTTGTTGATCAGGCCGAGCTGGGTGATGATCTGGAACGTCGGGACCATGGCCGCGGTGCCGGTCACGATCGACGAGAGCAGCAGCAGGGCGTACAGGATGCCGTCGCGACCGGGGATGCGGATGCGGCTCATCGCGTACGCGGCGAGCGCACCGAGCACGACGACGATCACCATCGTGCCGACGCCCAGGATCAGCGAGTTGCCGATCGAACGCAGCGCGTACGGGTTCTCGGCGAGCCGGGCGAAGTTGTCGAGGGTCCAGTCCGGCCACTCGAGCGACAGCGTCGGCGTCGCGTCGAACGGCGCGAGCACGAGCCACACCATCGGCAGCGCGAACAGCACGCCAACGAGCGTCATGGTGACGGCGAACACGACGCGGGCGACATAGTGCCGCACGGTCTTGTCGCGGGCGACCGTCCTGACCGGCGAGTCGGTCTTGGCCGGCGAGTCGGTCTCGACCTGCGAGTCGGACTTGTTCGGCGAGGCGGCCTTGTTCGGCGAGGCGGTCATCGCTTCTTCCTCCCCTGCGACACGCGCATGTAGCCGAGCGCGATGACGAGATTGATCAGCAGCATGATGAGCGAGATCGCCGCACCCAGGCCGAGCTGGCCGCCGGGGATCGCCGTCTCGTAGATGTAGACCGAGAGGATCTCGGTCTTGCCGTTCGGGCCGCCCGCGGTGACGAGGTACGGCGTGAACGTGTTGAACGTCCAGAGCGTGATGAGCAGCGTGTTCGTGAGGATGTGGCCCTTGATGTTGGGCACGATCACGTCGCGCAGCTGCTGCCAGCCCGACGCACCGACCATCTTCGCGCTCTCGATCTGCGAGGGCGGCACGGCGCTCAGCGCCGAGGAGAACAGCTGCATCGAGAAGGCGGTGCCCACCCAGATGTTGAAGATGATGATCGCCTCCATCGGGTGGTCGATCAGCCATGCGGCGCCCTCGGTGCCGAGCAGCGCGTTGACGGTGCCGGTACGGCGGTCGAGCAGCGCGAGCCAGAGGAACGAGGCGACCGAGGCCGGGATCACCCAGGCCGCGAGCACGAGCCCCTCGATGAGCGACTTCGCCCAGCCCTGGAGGTTGCGGATGCTCCACGCGAGCGCGAAGCCGATGAGGGTCTGCCCGAGGATGCCCGACGCGATCACGAAGATCAGCGTGAGCCAGAGCGAGTTCCAGAACGCGGAGTCGGTGAGCGCCTCGGCGTAGTTGTCGAGGCCGACGAACTCGGGCGATGCGGCCTGGAGGCCGGTCAGCCGGTAGTCGGTCATGCCGAGCCAGATCGTCCACACCGCGGGGAACAGCAGGAACAGCCCGATGATGATCAGTGCGGGGGCGACGAAGAGCCCGGCCCGGGCGGTGCCCAGGCCGGCCACGTCTTCGGCCCGCCGGCGGCGGGGCGCTGTGGCGCGCCCCGCCGTCGGTGTTGCGGTACTGCTGGTGGTCATCAGTTGCCCGAAACCGCGTCTTCTCCGACGATGTCGGTGACCTCGCCGACGTAGGTCGACATCGCGTCATCGACGCTCGAGCCGACGACCACGTCCAGCGTGGCCTGCTGGAGCGCGGCCGACACCTGCGGGTACGCCGCGAGCGGCGGGCGGTACGCCGTGATCGGCAGCACCTCCTCGTTGATGTACGTGAGCATCGGGTCGTCGGCGAGGATCGTCTCGTTGACGTCGGTGCGCGGCGTGATCGAGATGGTTCCGGCGGTGCGCGCCTCGTAGGCCTCGGCCGAGTTCATGAACGCGAGGAGCTCCCAGGCGAGCTCGGGGTGCTCGCTGTTCGGGTTGAGCACACGGCCCGCGCCGCCCGACATCGAGACGAAGTCCTGGTCGCGGATGCCGTCTCCGGGCTCGACCGAGGGGATCTTCGTGTAGCCGACGACGGTGTCGCGGTCGGCCATCGGCGCGGTGCCGACGCCCTCGGCGGGGTTGATCACGCTGCGCCAGAAGTAGTCGCCCTCGAGCAGGATGCCGATCTGGTTCTGCGCGAAGAGCTGGAACGACGTGTCGCGGCCGGCGGCCTCCTGCTGGAGCACCGGGTCGCCGAGGCCCTCGTCGACGTAGATCGTCTTGTACAGGTCGAGCACGTCGCGCAGGCCGTCGGAGTCGCCGATCCACTTGTCGTCCTCGTAGACCTGCTCGCCCGTGCCGGCGAGCATCGGCAGGAGACCCTGCATCGTCGTCGCCTCGCCCATCGCGGTGCCCGCGTTGAGCTGGATCGGGGTGACGCCGTCGAGCTGCTTGAGGTCGCGTGCCGCCTCCAGCACGTCGTCCCAGCTCTCGGGCTGCCAGTCGGCGGGCAGGCCCGCCTGCTCGAACAGCGTCTTGTTGTAGTAGAGCACGCGACCGTCGGCGCCCTGCGGCACGCCGTAGCGCTCACCGTCGAACGAGGCGGCGCCCTGGACGGCCTCGGGGATCTGGTCCCAGCCCTCCCACTCGTCGACCGCGTCGCCGGCGACGTCGCTCAGCGGGGCGATGTAGCCGGCCTCGGCGAACTCGCCGACCCAGATGCCGTCCATGCTGATGATGTCGGCGCCCTCGCCCGACTGGAGGTCGAGCGCGATCTTCGTCTTGTAGTTCTCGTCGTCGACGCCCTGGGGCTCGAACTCGACGGTGACGTCCTTGCCCTCCTCTTCCATGGCGGCCTCGAACTCGGGGATCACCCAGTCGGAGATCCAGTCCGCCTCGGCGGCGTTCTTGCCGCCGGTGATGGCGTTCGAGGTGAGCGTGAGGGTGACGGGCCCGTCCTCGGAGTCCTCGGGCTCCGAGGCGGAGCATCCGGCGAGGACGAGCGCGCCCGCTGCGGCGAGTGCGATCGCGGCGACGGTGCTGCGCCTGCTGTGGTGGATCATCTTCGACCTCTCGTGTTTCGGTGTGGGATTCGCCCGCTCGCGCGGGCAGGGGGGGTGATCAGGCCCGGTCGCGGTCGACCCGCGATCCGAACGATTCGGCGATCGCGCGGATCATCCGCTGTCCGACCGCGATGTCCTGGGCGGATGCCTCCGCCGACGGCCCCGGCTGGGGGTCGTCTGCGACGAGCGACGCGAACGCGCGGAGCTCGTTCTCGAACGCCTCCTCCTGCATCCAGCGGGACTCGGCGGACCGGGCGCCGAGCGTGCCGACGCCGTCGACCACCGTGAGCACGGTGGGGGCGTTCAGCACGTACGGCACCGCGAAGCGCAGCGAGATCGTGCCGGTCGCGTGGTGGAACGTGACGGTCTCGCGGTACTCCGGGTATTCGGGGATGAAATGCCAGTCGATCGCCCACGGCACGTCGGGCTGCTGGGCGAGCCTGCCGCCGAGCGACAGCGAACCGGGGAACCCGCCCCAGTGCAGCGCGCGGTCGACCTCGCCGATGCCGCCGACGAGGTGCCGGAGCAGGCTGATGTCGTGCACGATCGAGCCCAGCACGACGTTCGTGTAGAGCTTCGGCAGCGGAGCCGGGGCCTGGCCGATCACCGAGGCGACCGTGGCATCCGTCTCGGCGACGAGACCGGCGAGCACGTCGGCGGGAACGTCGTCGGGAGCGGGCGCGAGGTTGGCGAACGCGAGCTGCGCGCCGTCGGCCGGGTGCAGCACCTCGACCGTGACGTACCGCAGGTCGGCGTCGGCGAGCAGGCGCAACGCCTCGGCCGTCGCGGGGTCGTGCTCCTTCATGTACCCGACGCGCAGCCAGTCGGCCAGGTCGACGCCGCGCTCCTCGGCGATCACGCGGAGCGCGTCGACCTCTTCGAGCGTGAAGGCGAGCGGCTTCTCGGCGAGCACGCGGATGCCCGAGGCGATGAGCCGGCCGGCGTCGGGGGCGTGCGAGCCCGAGGTCGCGAGGATCGCGCCGTCGACCGCGACGTCGCCGGCGGCGACCGCGGCGAGCAGCTCGTCGACGGACGCGAACGCCGCGACGCCGGTGCCCGCGGCGCGGGCCATCGACTCGGCACGGCTCGGCGACAGGTCGACGACGGCGGTCAGCTCGACGCGGTCGGCGTTCCGGCGGATGAGGGGCAGGTGCACGCTCTGGCTGATGCCGCCGAGCCCGATGACGGCGAGACGGACGCGATCGGATGCCGCTGCTGCGCTCACGCGAACCACCGCCGGAGGCGCTCGCGGTTGGCGACCTGGTCGCGGCGGGCGCGGTCGACGTCGGCGGCATCCTGGAGGATCACGTCCTGCTCGATCACGAGCCATCCGTCGTAGCCGGACTCGACGATCGCGTCGACGATGCGGTCGACGTCGAGGTCGCCGTCGCCGAGCGCGACGAAGACGCGCTTCGACCAGACCTCGCGGAGCGGGTCCGCGGCGCCGGCGGCGCGGCGCAGGACCTCGCGGTCGGCATCCTTCAGGTGGATGTGGTTGATCCGGTCCTTCCAGCGCGTGAAGTCGGGCAGCGGGTCGCCGCCGCCGATGAGCAGGTGGCCGGTGTCGAACGTGAGGTCGACGTCGGTGTCGGCCAGGAGTCGCTCGATCTCGCGCGGCGTCTCGACGTAGGTGCTCGCGTGGTGGTGGAACGTCGGCTCGAGGCCCGCCTCGCGGGTGCGGTCGGCGGCGCGGCGCACGCGGGCCGCGAAGCGGCTCCAGGCCTCGCCGTCGAGCTCGAGCTCGGGAGCACCGCCCGGGGTGGCCTTGCGCTCGGCCGAGCCGGAGTCGGCCAGGGTGGGCTTCGGGGCACGGTCGGGTGCCGCGGCCGCGGCGGCGCGGAACACCTCGAGCGCGGAGTCGAGGCCCGACATCGCGGCCTCGAAGTCGTCGTCGGATCCGGCGAAGGGCAGGTCGACCCATCCTCCGGCGAGCGCCAGCCCGTGGCGGCCGAGGAAGCCGGGCAGGGTGTCGCGGTCGCCGAACAGGCCGAGCGGGCCGAGGTCGACGCCGTCGTAGCCGGCTTCGGCGACCCACGCGGCGAGCTGCTCGCCATCGGGCAGCGGCACGAGGTCGGGTCGCGACAGTTCGAAGACGCCATAGCTGACTGGCGCGTTCGCGGTGCGGATCACGGGGGTCCTCTCGACAGAGCAGGCGCAGCTCCGCGCCTCACGTCGATACGTTACTAGGTTCTGACATATTTACAACCGCACCTGACAATGTTCACTCTCCGGCCGCCTCGGAGGTCGTCGGCACCCCTCCCGATTCAGGAGATCGGAAGCTGCTCAGGACCGGATGTGCGATTCGGTCCTGATGGGCGTGCGAAGTCCTGAAACGGGCACGAACGGGCGGCGGATGGCGGAGACGCGACGGATGGCGCGAATGACACGGATGACACGGATGCCGCGGATGGCGGTGGCTAGCCGAAGAGGTCGAAGGGCTCCTCGAGCGCGTCGAGGTCTTCCCGGCGCTGCCGGTGGCGCTTCATGGCGAGGTCGAGGTCCTCGGCGAGCTCGATCATGCGCTGGTCGCGGGCGAGCTCGTACTCGGCGTCGATCTCGAACTCGGTCCAGTCGCGGTCGAGACGCTGCTCGATGACGCCGGCCACCTCGTCCCACGCGGCATCCCGAGCGCGGACGGCGAACGCCGACAGGTAAGCCGGATCCTCGCGGAGCTTGGCGAGCTGCGCCGCGACCTGCTCGTAGACCCGCTCCCGGCGACGGAGGTTGAGCACGTCGGCCCGGTGGTAGTCGTGCTGGTGCTCCGAGCGCCCTTCGCGGTTCGCCGCCGCCGCACGCTCCTCATGCGAGAGCTCGGCACTCTCACCGGCCTCCTGGATGAGCTCGTGCAGCACCTCGCGCGCCGCGGCAACGGCCCGATCGTCGTCGTACGGCTCCTCGCCGCGGAGCGCTTGCACGATGAACCGGTTCTTGAGCGCGAGACGGCCGGCGCCCTCGGCCATCATCACGCCGTCCTCGACCATCTCCTCGAAGCTGGCCTGCGGCAGGTCGGGCAGTGCCGAACGGTCGAACGGCTTGAACTTGCGCCGTTTGGGACGTCCGCGGAACCGGTCGAACCAGCCCATCCGCGCACCTCCCTCCGTGTGGTCGCACTCCCCCGCCGGACCCCGTCGTCCGCGGATCACGACCGCACGATCGAGCCTACCGAGGGCAGGTGTCGCGCGAGCCCGACGTCGCCCGCGCGGGCGCGGTCCGCGACGGCGTCGCTCAGCGCGACCGCGTCAGGGGCAGTGCAGCTGTGTTCGCGGTGCGCTGCGGTCGATGACGTGCTCGGCCATCGGCCGCGAGCAGAGCGGGCACACGGGCGGGGGCGGCGCCTTCGCCGGAGCCGGCTCGTCGTACGGGCCGAGCGGCGGCGGGCCGAGCCAAGGCAGGAGCCGGGCGTTGAGTCGGTCGATGAAGCCGGCGTAGCCGCGACGAGGCACGCCCGACCCCGCGGCCGATTCCGAGGCCGAGGCCGACCCCGCGGCCGGGCCCGAGGCATCCGATGGCGGTCGCTCACGTGCGGTCATATTGTTAGTGTACTAATCATTTGCCCACGCGTCATACTGGTGGCATGACCGAATCGCGCGACGCCGAGGCATCCGTCGACGTCCTGGCCCTCGAGAACCAGGTCTGCTTCGCGCTCGCGGTCGCCGCACGCGGCGTGATCGGCGTGTACCGACCGATCCTCGAGCCGCTCGGACTCACGCACCCGCAGTACCTCGTGATGCTCGCGCTCTGGCAGCGCAGCCCCCGCACCGTGCGCGACCTCGGCGACGCGCTGCAGCTCGAGCCGGCGACACTGTCACCACTGCTCAAGCGGCTCGAGGCGCAGGGCTATGTCACGAGGGCGCGCAGCGCCCGCGACGACCGTGCGCTCGACGTCGGGCTCACCGACGCGGGACGCGCGCTGCGCGAGCAGGCGCTGCGCATCCCTCCGCAGGTCGTCGACCGGCTGGGCATGAGCCTCGATGAGCTCGGTGCGTTGCGCGATCGCCTCACCGAGGTGATCGACGCGGTGCGCGACCGGGGTTGACGTGCGTCGAATTTCCTGAATACAGGTAATCGTGTACTAAGGTAACGATATGCACGAGCCGCTGCTCCTCGACCGCCTGCTGCAGATCGCCGACCTGTTCCAGCGCGACATGTCCCGCGAGTACGACGGCACCCAGCTCTCGGCCGCTCGCATGGGCGTGCTGTGGACCATCCACCACGCCGGCCCGGTCGCGCAGCACACGATCGCCGCGACGCTCGACGTCAGCCCACGCAACGTCACCGGGCTCGTCGACGCGCTCGAGGCCGCGGGGTACGTGCAGCGGGTTCCGCACCCGACCGACCGGCGGGCACGACTCGTCGAGCTCACCGCCGCCGGTGCGGCCGTGATGGACCGCACGGTGCGCGAGCACGCCGAGTTGAACGCGACGCTGCTCGACGCGGTCGACGAGGCCGACCGCGATCGGGTCGGCACGGCGATCGCCGCCATCGCCGACCGGCTCGCGACGATGGTCGCCGGAGCCGCCGCCGGAGCCGAAACCGCTAGCGCTCCTGCTGCCGCTGCCGCTGCCGCTGCCGACGGCGCAGCCGACTCCGAGGCCCGCGCATCATGACCACCACGCGCACCGAGTCCACGAGGCCGGCCGTCTGGTCGGTCGCCGCCCGCGCCCTCCGGATGGAGCTGCGGATCTACGAGAGCATCGGCCGCGCGATCGCCCGACGGCCGGCGATCGAACCCGGCGGCTCGGGCTTCTCGTACCACCGGCCGGTCCTCACGATCCTGATCATCTTCATCGCGCTGTCGGCGCTCGAGATCCCGATCCTCGACCTGATCGTGCACCGGTGGCCGGTCGTGCGGATCGTCGTGCTCATCATCGGCATCTGGGGCCTGACGTGGATGATCGGCCTGCTCTGCGCCTACTTCATGCGGCCGCACGTCGTCGGACCCGCGGGCGTCCGCATCCGAGACGGCCTGGAGATCGACCTCGCGTTCGACTGGGACGACATCGCCTCCGTCGAGCGCATCCGCAGGGTCGACCCGCCGAAGACGCCGCGGCTCACCGAGCACGAGGGCCTGCGCGAGCTGTCACTGCGAATCCAGGACGAGACGTCCATCGAGATCCGGCTCGAACGGCCCACCGCGGTCGGACTGCCGGGGCGGCCGCCGAAGGGCGGCATCCACGAAGTCGAGGTCATCCGCCTCTGGACGGACGACCCGGCAGGATTCCTCGACGCCGTGCGCACGCACATGCCCTGACGGACGACGGCCGGCGCCCCGGCCGGCACCGCAATCGACGCACGATGCCGACGAGGCATCCGTCGTCTCAGCCGGCGCGCTCGACCGGCAGCCACAGCTCGCAGGTCGCGGTGCTGAAGTCCGGAGCCCGATCGAGCACGGCGACGATCGACGGACCCTCCCGCAGCCGCCACGGGTTCGACGGGAACCAGTCGGTCGCGGTCGCCGCCCAGGTCTCCTGCAGCACCTGCGGGTAGGCGCCTTCGGCCTGGAACACGGCCCACTCCCCCGCGTCCACGTCGATGACGTCGAGATCGTCGGGCACGGATGCCTCGGCGCGCACGGCGACGCCGTGCAGGTAGGTCAGCTCGCTGCCCTCGGCGTAGTCGGGGTCGACGTCGGCGCTGACCTGCAGCAGCCCCGCCGGCTCGGTGTCGCCGAGCTCCTTCAGCCGGGCGTGCTCGCTCGCGGGCAGGGCGGCGACGTGCGCCTGGATGTGCGGGTTGACGCCCTCGTGGATGAGCGGCACCCGCGCGGCGTGTCCGATGAGGCGGAACGACGGGCGGTCGGTGATTCGGGTGTCCATGGGTGAGTTCCCTTCGACGGTCAGGCGGAACCTGAGGTGCGGTTGCGCACGAAGGGGGCCGCCGTTCCGGCGCACGTCCGCCGGCGAGACGCCGTGCACGGCGCGGAACGCCCGGTTGAACGCCTCGGTCGAGCCGTAGCCGTGCCGTACCGCGATGTCGAGCAGGTCCCGCTCGGACGCGCCGCCGATCAGGTCGGCGGCGGCGAGCGTCATCCGACGCCGCCGGACGTACTCCGACAGCGGCATGCCCGCCAGCGACGAGAACATGCGACGCAGGTGGTACTCGGTCGTGCCGAACTCTGCGGCGGCGGCGGCGAGGTCGACGTCGGCTGCGGGGTCGGCCTCGACGGCCTCGACCACCCGGTTCAGTGCTCCGATCACGGTTGCCTCCTTCGCGTTCCAGCCTCACGGCTGGGGCGGGCACGTACCCGATGATCGCGGTCCGATGCGATCGGATGCCTCCGCGCTGCGCGCAACCGCCCGCGACGCCGCATCGCCCGCTACCCCCGGGCTGCGTCCAGCTCGGCGATCAACTGCACGACGCGCGCGCGGATATCGTCGCGGATGCGCCGCACCGCGTCGATGCCCTGCCCGGCCGGGTCGTCGAGCTTCCAGTCCTCGTACCGCTTGCCCGGGAAGACGGGGCACGCGTCGCCGCATCCCATCGTGATGACGACGTCGGATGCCGCCACGGCATCGGTCGTGAGCAGCTTCGGGGCGTTCGCGCCGAGGTCGATGCCGTGCTCGGCCATGGCTTCGACGGCGACCGGGTTGACGGCGTCCTTCGGCTCGGATCCGGCCGACCGCACCTCGACGCGGTCGCCCGCGAGGTGGCTCAGGTAGCCGGCCGCCATCTGGCTGCGCCCGGCGTTGTGCACGCAGACGAACAGGACGGTGGGCTTCGCGGTCATGGTTTCATCATCTCCGATCGTTCCCGCCTGTTGCGGATCTCCGGTGCTCAATTGCAACTCGCCAGTGAGGCGGATCCGCAGCAGGAGGCGTCCGCTGCGGCGGTGTCGCCGAGGCTGGTGGAGCAGACGCCGGTCGCCGGCAGCAAGAGCTCGACCGCCTCCGCCGCGCGCCGATCCCCTGCGAGGTGCGCGGCGATCGAGCGGACCTGCTCGTAGCCGGTCGCGAGGAGGAACGTCGGTGCGCGGCCGTACGACTTCATGCCGGCGATGAAGAACTGGGGCTCGGGATGCCGCAGCTCATCGACGCCGTGCGGGGGCACGGTGCCGCAGCTGTGCACGTTCGGGTCGATCAACGGTGCGAGTCGTCGCGGCGCCTCGACGACCTCGTCGAGGTCCAGCCGGATCTCACGCAGGAGGCCGAGGTCCGGTCGGAATCCGGTCGCGGTGACGACCACGTCCGCGGTGACCTCCTCGGGCATTCCGCCGCGGTGACCGATGAGCGTCGCCTGGTCGCCGTCGCGACGAAGGCGCTCGATCTCGAAGCGATCGACGAGTCGCACACGTCCGGTCGCGACCAGGCGGTCGACGCGGCCGCCGATCGACGCCCGCGCGGGCAATCCGTCGTCGACGGACGCGCTGACGCGGACCGCCGAACGGTTTCGGATGATCCAGGTCACGCGTGTTCCCGGTGCTTCGTCGGCGAGTGCCGCGAGGTCCAGCAGAGTGTTCGCCGCGGAGTGCCCGGCCCCGACCACGACGGTGTGGAGACCGGCGAAGCGGTCGCGGTCGCGACCGAGCACGTCCGGCAGCGCGGACGTAACCAGGTCGCGCACGGTCTCCGCACCCAGAGGGTCGATGCCGGAGGAGCCGAGCGAGTTCGGGCTGCGGGTCGTGCCGGATGCATCGATGACCGCTCGTGCTCGCCGTTCGTCGGCACCGTCGGCGCCGTCGATGCGGAGCACGAACGGCGTGCCCTCACGGCCCGTCGTGCGGGTCCGATCAGCGCCGTCGCGGCTGACGGCGACGACGGTGGATCCGGTGACGATGTGCCCGGCGATCGCGGGAAGCGCGGCCAGCGGCTCGAGGTACTCCGAAACGAGTTCGGCGCCGGTCGGCAGGCGGTCCTCCTGGGGGTGCTGCCAGCCTGTGGGCTCGAGCAGGCGTCGCGATGCGGGATCCACGAGGTGGCGCCATGGCGAGAACAGTCGGGTGTGCCCCCATCGTCGAATCGCGTCGCCGACGCTGTCGCCGGCTTCGTGGATCTCGAACGGGATGCCCCGCTCGACGAGGTTCGCCGCAGCGGCGAGCCCGATCGGCCCGGCTCCGATGATCACGACGGGGAGCCCGTCGAGGCGATCGTCGCTCACGGTCGAGGTTGTCGGGGTCGTCGGTTCGACGAGGGTCATGGGATCGCTCCTCTGCGTGCGTCACGACGCATCCCGCGCCGTATCGAAGAACTTCGATGCAAGAAGCATCCGAGCTGCATCGAAGTTTGTCAATATGGCGTAGGATGATCGGTATGAGCTCAGTCGTCGAACTCCCGGTGATCCAGCAGGACGACTGCTGCACTCCGCTGACGACGACACCGATCACCCTCGATCAGGCGGCGCGCACCGCGAGCCTCTTCAAGGCCCTCGGTGATCCGACGCGCGTGCTGCTCATCTCGATCGTGGCGGCTGCAGAAGGTCAGGAAGCCTGCGTCTGCGACCTCACCGAACCCACCGGACTCTCGCAGCCGACCGTCTCGCACCATCTGAAGATCCTCACCGATGCCGGCTTCCTCAGCCGCACGCGGCGCGGCAACTGGGCGTACTACTCGCTGGTGGAGGGATCGCTCGACCGGCTCACCGCTGCGCTCGGGTCGTAACGGACGGTCGCCGCTCACCCCGCCGGGTCGAACCCCGCGACCCGCCCGTCGGGCGACGGGAACTTCGCGACGAGGCTCGCGTCCTTGCCCGCATACCCCTCGTCGATGAGCCGGCGGAACTGCTCGAGCGCGAGCTGCGCGGCCGGCGTCGACAGCCCGGATGCCTCGGCCGCGGCGAGCGCGAACCCGAGGTCCTTCTCGGCGAGCGCGGTCGAGAAGGTGGCGTCGTAGTTGCGGTTCGCGGGGCTGGTCGGCACGACGCCGGGCGCGGGATACCAGGTACGCAACGGCCAGGACTCCCCCGACGACACCGACGCGACGTCGAAGAACCGCTGCGGGTCGAGGCCGAGCGACGCGGCGAGCTGGGCGCCCTCGGCCACGCCGACGAGCGACACGAACAGCATCAGGTTGTTGGCGAGTTTCGCGGCGATCCCGAGGGTCGGGCCCCCGAGGTCGAACACGTGCCCGGCCATCGGTTCGACGAGCGGCCGCGCCTCCGCGACATCCGCCGTCGACCCGCCGAGCATGAAGGTGAGCGACCCCGCGATCGCGCCCGCGATACCGCCGGAGATCGGGGCGTCGACGAACCGGTACCCGCGCGCGGCCGACTCGTCGTGGCACCAGCGCGAGGTCGCGACATCCACCGTCGACGTGTCGAGCAGCAGCGCACCCGACGGCGCGGTCGACCAGACGCCGCCGGCGGCGTCGTACACCTCGTGCACATGCTCGTTGCGTGGCAACGACGTGAACACCGCCTCGGCGCCGTCGACCGTCTCGGCGATCGAGTCGAACACCCGGATGCCCCGCGCCTCGGCGACATCGAGTGCCGCCCGGTCGAGGTCGAAGCCGCGCACGTCGTGCCCCGCCGCCAGCAGGTGGGCCGACATCGGCCCGCCCATGTGTCCCAGTCCGATCCACGCGATCGCGGCCATGGCCCCTCCTCGACTCCGGTGTCGCATCCACGGTACGCCCGAATCAGCCGCGCCCAGTGCCGGTTTCAGGAGATCGGAGGCTGCTCAGGACCATTCTGCGCATCGGCTCCTGACCTGCCTCCGATCTCCTGAATCCAGTCCTGGGCGGATGCGTCAGCCGGCGAGTTGCTCGACGAACGCGAGCGGCACGCCCCGGCGATCGGGATCGGCGGATGCCGCGGCCGCGACGAACCCGTCACGTCGCACGATGTACACCCGGTCGGCGCGCAGGCGCCCGTGCGGGTCGGGCGCAAACACGTGGTGCTCGACGCCGAGGTCGCGGGCGATCCGTTCGACGAGCGCAGCGGATGCCCCGTACCCGTGCACCTGCCACGAGAACGCGCGCAGCGCGACGTGGTTGTCGCCGACCCACGGCAGCCGCAGGCCGACCGCGGGATCGGCGGGTGCGACGCGCGCGTCGGGTGGAGACATCCGATAGCGGATGCGGGTCTGCGAGACGTACCCGAACAGTCGACGCCGACCGATGAGGAGCGGGAGCAGACGGATGGCGACCGGTCCGACGATCGGTGCCAGCCGGCCGCGCACGAGGCGCGCGGTGCGCGACTCCGAGGTGACGGCGGCGAACAGCCGGTCGGTCGTCTCGACGAGGGTGCGGGCGACCGGACGGCGCTCGGCCTCGTACCGGTCGAGGCGACTGTCGGGCATCCCGCCGAGCACCACGTCGGCGATCGCGCAGGCGAGGTTGTGCGCATCCTGCAGGCCGGTGTTCATGCCCTGGCCGCCGACAGGTGAGTGGATGTGGGCGGCGTCCCCCGCGACGAAGCACGGTCCGACGCGGAACCGATCGGCGACCCGGTGGTGCAGCCGGTACGTCGCGAACCAGGTGCGCTCGCGGTACTCGACGCCGAAGTGATCGCGCATCCGGTCGCGCACGAGCTGCTCGGGCAGGGTTCCGTCGGGTTCGAGATCGCGGTCGCGCACGACACCGAGGAGCCGGTCGCGGCCGGGGCCGCCCATCGTGAACCCGAGGAGGATGTCGTCCTCGGCGACGCGCACGTTGATCGACTCGGGTACGAGCCCGGTCGTGCCGGTCGCGTCCGCGACGAAGAACGTGTGCTCGTTCGTGACGCCCGAGAAGGCGACCCCCATGGCCTTTCGAACGGCCGAATGCGCGCCGTCGGCTCCGACGCAGTAGCGGGCCCGCACGCGCACCTCGCCATCCGGGCCGTCGAGGGTGGCCACCACGCCGGTCGCAGCATCCATCGAGGTGCCCGCTGCGGGCCGCAGGTCGACGAGCCGGTGCTGCCAGAGCGGCGGCCGGCCGTCCACGTCGAGCGCGTCGGCGAGGATCCGCTCGTTCTTGCTCTGCTCGAGCACGAAGACGTCGTTGAACTCGGAGACATCGCGCCCGGCGAGCCGCAGGTCGAACCGCCCGAAGGGTCGGGCACCGGCGCCCGGCACGAGGGCGATGGCCGAGGCGCCCTCGGCGAGGACAGGCTCGATGAGCCCGAGCTGGTCGTAGACCTCGAGCGACCGCGCCTGCACCACGAGGGCCCGGGACTCGCGAGTCGGGCCGGGCTTGCCGTCGATCACGACCGCGTCGACGCCGAGCCGCGCCAGCGTCACCGCCAGCATCAGGCCGGTCGGCCCTGCGCCCACCACGAGTACCTCGGTCGTGATCTCTTCGCCCCCGGTCACCCGCCCACTCTCGCACCCCGACGGGTGCGGGTGCCAGACTCGATTTCGGCGGGAGGGGGCCGTGTGACCGACGACGACACGAAGGCGGATGCCCCGTCGACGGATGCCTCGGGCGAGAGCCTCGCCACGGTGCTCATCGCCCTCGCGGCGAACGCCCTGATCGCGATCGCGAAGTCGGTCGCCGCGTGGCTCACCGGGTCGGCGTCGATGCTCGCCGAGGCCGCGCACTCCTGGGCCGACACGGGCAACGAGGTGCTGCTCGTCATCGCCGAGCGGCGGTCGGCGAGGCCGGCCGACCGGAGGCATCCGTTCGGGTACGGCAAGGACGCGTACGTCTGGTCGATGTTCGCCGCGTTCGGCCTGTTCACGGTCGGCGCGGTGGTGTCGATCCAGCACGGCATCTCGGAGCTGGTCGACCCCGAGCCCGCGAGCGACTACGTGATCGCGTACGTGGTGCTCGGCATCTCGTTCGTGCTGGAGGGCGTCTCGTTCACCCGGGCGCTGCGCCAGGCCCGCGGCGACGCCCGCCGGCGGCGCGTCGGCACCCTCTCGCACGTGGTCTCGAGTTCGAACCCGACGCTTCGGGCGGTCTTCGCGGAGGACGCGGCGGCGCTCGTCGGCCTGGTGATCGCGTTCACGGGCGTGCTGTTGCACCAGGTCACCGGGTCGCCCGTGCCCGACGCGATCGGGTCGATCCTGGTGGGCGTCGTCCTCGCGATCGTCGCGGTCGTGCTCATCGCGCGCAACCGGGCGTTCCTCATCGGCGAGGCGGTCGACGACGCCGTGCGCGACGAAGTACTGGGGCGGCTGCTCGCCCTGCCCGACATCGACCGGGTGACGCAGTTGCACCTCGAGTACGTGGGCCCGGGGCGGGTGCTGCTCATCGCCGCGGTCGACCTGGCCGGCGATGAGCCCGAGCGCCACGTCGCCGAGGAGCTGCGACGGCTCGAACGGGCGATTGCACGCGACGACCACGTCGGCGCCGCCGTGCTGACGCTGAGCGCGCCCGACGAGGAGGCGCTGACGCCGACGCTGTGAGGCGCAGGCGAGGGCAAGATCCCAGGCTTGACAGGTATAAACGTCATAGTAGATGATTGTGGCGTCTATATCGGTCATTTCACCCGACCGAGATCGCAAACCTTCGGAGGGGTCATGGTCAGACGATCGAGCCTGAAGCGCGAACGTCTCCAGCGGGAGTTCGGACAGAACGTCCGACGCTGGCGGAAGGTCAACGGCCTCACGGCCTCGGAACTCGCCAACCGCGCCTCCGTGACCCGCGACACCCTACGTGCAATCGAGACCGGAACGGGAGCCGCGAGATTCGACTCGGTGCTCGCCGTGCTGAGCGTCATCGGCATCGCCGAGACCGTCGTGCACGCATCCGACCCGTATCGCAGCGAATCGGCACGACCGCGCATCGACGCGATCATCGCCGGAGGCGGCGAGCTGTGACGAATCAGCTCGAGGTCGCGGTCTGGGTCGACGACCTGGCGGACGCGCCGGTTCGGGCCGGCACGTTGCGGCCGTCGTTCCAGGGCGGGAGGAACCTTGCGGGTACGGCATTCACGTACGCGTCCGAATACCTCGCCCGCTCAGATCGGTACGAACTCTCCCCCGACCTGCCGTTCACGACCACGACGCAGTACACCCCTGAGGGCCAAGTACTCTTCGGAGCATTCAGCGACGCCGCTCCCGACGACTGGGGTGAACGGATCATCCGGGCGAACCACGCGAACCGGCTGCGAGACGATCCGACCCTGCCGACCAGGATCGGGAAGTACGACTTCCTCACGGGCGTCGCCGACTTCACACGGATGGGGGCGATCCGCCTTCGGGCACGCGTCGATGGTGGCCAGGAGGAGGACGACACGGGTTGGCTCTCCGGCGACGATGGCGTCGCGAACCTGCACGACCTCGGCAGAGTCGTCGAGACCGCCGCACGGTACGAGACCGGCGCCGCGACGGACGCGGACATCGCGTACCTGAACGACGTGGCCACCTCGCCTGGCGGGGCGCGTCCGAAGGCGAACATCCTCACCGGTGCGGGACGCCTGGCGATCGCGAAGCTGCCGCACTCCGATGACCGCGATGTCGACATCGAACGATGGGAGGCCGTCGCCCTCACGCTCGCACGGAACGCCGGTCTCGCGACGCCGCGATGGTCGCTGCACGGGGAGCGTCGGGGCGTGCTCATCACCGAGCGGTTCGACCGAACCGAAGCCGGCCGACGGATCGGATACATCTCGGCGCGCACGGCGCTCGAGCTCGGCGACTTCTCCGGCGACGGAATCTCGTACGACGAGTTCACCGACACGATCAGCGATCTCTCCGCCGATCCCGGCGCCGATCTCCGGGAGATGTTCGGACGAATCGCCGTGAGCGTCCTCATCAACAACGTCGACGACCATTGGCGGAACCACGGCTTCCTGAGAGCAGGCACGGGTTGGAGGCTCGCTCCGGCATTCGACCTGAACCCGGTCTCGATGCGCGGAACAGTGAGCGCGCGGCAGATCAGTGCGGAGGACGATCCCCGAGCTCGCGACGTCCGCCTGCTCGTCAAACATGCGGACCGATTCCAACTCAAGGCACCCGCCGCTCGAGAGATCCTCCACACGGTGGCACGGGCAGTGGGCGACTGGCCGGCGGTCGCGACGAAGCTCGGCGTGCCCGTAACCGAGCAGGAGCGGATGGCGGTCGCATTCGACGCCGATCAGATCGGCTTCGCGGCCGACGCATGACTGCGCTCGGTGGCGTCAGGCGATGATGTCGGCCGGCTCGTCGATGCGGCGCCACCCGGCAGCCACGGCGGTCTGTGGGAACCGGTCGGCCGCGACCCACTCGGGCATGTCGACCCCGGCGAGTGCGGCGACGTCGGCGATCGGCGCCTGGAACGTACGGAATGGGCCGAGCGCGGGCACTCCCGCGACACCGGGCTCGACCGGCCGCGCCCCCCGCTCGAGATCGGCCTCGTCGAGCACGGGCGACTGGTCGAGCACGAACCCGACGGCGGCGAGCGCGTCGCCGTCGCGCCAGGCAGCGACCTTCCAGAACCGCAACGGCACTCGGATGCCCCGGTACGGCGGGTCGCCCGCCGCGAGCACGGGTGCGGTGCACACGCTCAGGCGCAGGTCGTTGGTCTCGGCGAAGGCGAGCACATGGTCTTCGAGGCCGAGCCAGAGCTCCTTCGACTGGTTGAATCCGCCGGCCTGCGGCGCCGCGTTCGTGTAGTGGAACGTGTCGGAGTTGGCACGCGCCGCGACGGCCCGCGGCCCCCACACCGGATCCCGACGCCGCACCAGGTGACCCCGATCGAGGTCGTTCGCGGCGTACACCGCGGGCCCCGCCTGCCAGTCGGCCGGGATTCGCTCGTCGAGCCGCCAGTCGTCGCCGCGTTCGAGGTCGATGAGGTTCGCGCCGTCGATGTTGACGCCCGTCACGCGGGCGAACCGTCGCCCGGTGTCGAGCAGCACGGTGAAGTGCAGGTAGTCGAGCTCGACGGTCGTGTCGGCGTCGGCGTCGGGTACCCGCGGCAGCGCCGCCTCGACCCCCAGGAAGCGTGCATCGAACCCCATGCCCTCAGTCGACCACGAACCTGCGACACCGGCGAAGCCGCGTGACGGCGCGTGGCGCCACGTCGCCTGCCCATCCGCCCGACGACGGTCCCCTCACTCGCGAGCACGGTCGGCAAATGGCACCCAGGCTCAATACCGCCCCAGCATTGGATCAACCGCTCAGAGCGCGACAAGGACGTTGAATGCGCCGATGGCAATGCAGACGAAACCCACGAACATGGCGTTTCCGGGGGTGGACTTTGTCGCCGAGCCGCCCGCCACCCGCCCGAACCGCTCGCGCAAAGCCTTGGCGTTTGCATGCGCTATCGGGCGACGAAATGCGATCAGCACGACGCCGACGGCTATCGCGATGATCCCAACCCAAACGCGCGCGCCATCCATCGTTGTCACCTTCACCCGACCCTGGCGGCGCGCTGCCGCTGCATCGCAGTGATGAGTGCGTCGATCTGCGATTCATCCCACGTGACCGTGAACGCGCGAAATTGGTACGGAGCGAGTTCCACGACAACGGCTGAGTCGTGAGTGACCACGCGGATCCCGCGGACCGTCTTGTACTTCAGCGGAAACAGCGCCGGTTGCAAGTCGGCGACTTCGCGCCAATCCAACTGCCAGAACTTATTCGGCGCCAGCGGCCAACCGACCCAGAAACTCAAGCCCTCGACGGATCCGACCACCGTGAAGATACCCGGTGTACGCGCTGGGGCCCGCTTGTCAGGGGTCGATCGGAGCGTGCGCTTCAGGTTGGGCGTCAGATCGACTGTGAACACTTCCGCCCCCGGATACCTCCGGGCGAGGTGGCGATCCCGCGCCGTGGAATACACCGTGAATCCGACAATGAGGATGACTGAGCCCGCGAGGACGCCGACAAGCAATGGAACGAACTCGCGGATGTCGTCCCATCCGTCTCCGCGGTCACCGAACGCTCGTACGAAGACCATCCCGAAGGCGCCGACGACGACAAAGCCGGACGTGACCAGTCCACCGAGACGACCAGGGCGCACGTGGATCCCTCTCTCCTTGGCGCAGGCATCCCATCGCGATCTCCCACCGAGCAACGGCATGCGGCGCTGGAGCTCTCCCATCCATGGCGGGAGGATGGTCGGCCTTGAGCACCGCAACGAATTCGCGCGAGCATCCTGCGAGCCCTGCGACTGTCCCCACCCTAGACGGGCTGCAGGGCTCCGCTGAGCACTGTGTCAGCACGCGTCGGCCGCGGTGTCAACGGGCTCGACCCGCTGACGCCCGGCGACGACCATCGGAGGATGACCGATCGCATCGGGCGGTCGAGGTCCGCGAGGAGGACGACATGAGCGACGGAATGAGCGACGCCCCCGTCGAGGACGGCGCGAACGAGGCCACCCGCGCCGAGCAGATCCGCGGGCTGCTCGCGCAGGTGCGCGAGGACGTGCGCCTCGGGCACGCGCAGGACGAGGAGCAGGTGCTCCGGCAGCGACTCGACGAGGCCGGCTTGTCCGTCGGCGAGGATGAACTGCGGCAGTACTTGCGCTGAGGCGCAGTCAGACGCGTCAGAGATCGAGGAAGTCGCCCAGCCACAGCCGCACCTCGCTGAGACACGCAGGCGAGACCCGGCCGGCGATGCTCGTGAGGCGGTCGCGGGAGAGCGTTCGGGGTTGCTCGGTCATGATCCACGACGGTCGGTCCAAGCCGCTCGGTCCGTCGACGGCGACGTGGTTGGGCCAGCGACGGTCGGTCGTCGTGATCGGCAGCACGATCGCGAGTGTCGTGACCGCTTCCAGGTATCCCGCTGAGGCGATGACGAGGACCGGCCGGTGGCCGCCCTGTTCGCGGCCACGTACGGGTTCGAGTGACGCCCAAGCGATGACGCCGGGTGCGAGCTCCTCGCCGCTCACGACTCGACGTCGGTGAGTTCGGTCCGCTCCCAATCGGCTGCTTCCATCGCATGCGATCGGCGCGCGCCGCCGGATGTCTCGGCGATCGCCGTCTGCAGTGCGCGCAGCCGCAGTCTGCGGTCCTCGGCGTCCGCCAGTCGCGAGAGGTGTGCTCCGAGGGTGCGCCCGTCGCGCGCGGCCTGCTCCTTGAGTCGATCGCGGAGCTCGTTGCTCACTTTGATCGTCGTGGTCATACTCTGAGTATACCGCCGGAGGATGGGCCGTCGCCGGGTCAGGCCTCAGCCGTTCGGTTCACCACCCTGGACGCGATCTGCCGAGGCCTCGACTGCGAAACAGCGATCCACTGCTTATGGCGCCTGAACGCTGGGGATGACTCGCCCGCACGCGGCCTGGTCCTGCCAGAGTTTGCGCATGGCTTCAGCGCTCAGGTGTTCGTCGGTCGTCGCAGTCGTGCTCTCCGTCGCGGTGCTGTCCGGTTGCGTCCAACCCGGCTCCGGATTCGCCGCGCTCGAGCGCGACCGCACGGCTGGAGACGAGGTACCCACCGACCTGCCCGACCATGCGTTCGGGGAGGCCGATCTCTCGAGCAGCCGCCTGGTCGGCAGTCACAACGACAGCGACCTGTACCTGCTCCGTTCGAACGACCGCCGATCCGTCTGCCTGCTCGCCTACCCGAACGACACCGAATGGGTCGTCTCGTGCGGTCAAGGCGGGTCGGGGTTCGGGCTGGGCGGCCCCGCCGGTGACTTCATCGTCCGCCCCGACCACACCCCCGCACCCGACGGGTACGTCGCGGTCGCGTCGAACGTGTACACCCGAGGATGACGAAACCCCGCCGCAGACACCGGTGACGGATGCTCGTTGCCCCGCCCGCGTCGGGCGTGGAAGTCTGGGGCGCATGGATCCGCTCTCCGGCATCTCCCTCCTCGTAACCCTCGGAGCAGTTGCGCTGTATGCGCTGTACTGGGTGATCCGGAAAGCCGTCGCTGCCGGTGTCCGTGACGCGGAGCGATCGAGGGCCGACTTGTCCCGCGAAGGAGCCAGATGACCATCGAGACGATGCCCCGGAACACCATCTGGGTCGGCGTCGCAACCGCCGCAGTCGGCGCGCTGCTCGTCATCTTGGCGCCGCAGGCGTTGAACACCTGGTGGGCGCCGAACACGAACGACTGGCAGACCGCCGCGATGGTGTTCGACGCGGTGCTCACGATCGCACGCCTGCTGCTGATGCCGCTTGGCGCAGCTCTGATCGCCGGCGGGCTCGTCATGCGCTACGTGGATGCCCGCATCCGGGGTGAGAGCGTCGCCGACCGCCCGAGGCGCTGGCGCTTCCCCGACGCATCACGCAGCGAGTAGGTCTTCGAGGCGATCATGCTGACCCTCGTTCCGGATCCTCAGCCACCCGGAACACGGGTGGCCGGAACGGGCACCGACCACGGTGTGCGGTCCGAAATCTCCGTGGAAGTCCCGCTCGTCGACGGTGGGCGGGTGATCACACTCCGGACGATCGCCCGGCTCGGCCAGCGCTTCACCGAGGACGGCAGCCCGCACGGGGTCCTCACCGACGCGGTCTCGGTCGCGAACTTGGCCGCCGTGTCTTGGATGCTGCAGACATTCCCGAACGGACTGCCGCGCCCGGAATTCGTCACGCTCATGGAGTCGATCCACGCGGAGGCGGACGCGGTCGCCAGTGACCGAGGGAGCTGGACAGCCACGTCTGCCACCATCGCGGGAGCCGACTATGCGCTCTGGCACCGACCGCATGGCGACGGGTTCATCGCGCACCTGGATGTCGGTGACCGCGTGATGGCGGCCTGGGGGCCCGGACGGTTGCCGTCGCTGCTGCGTCGACTGCAGTTGGTCGACCTGCCGGACGGCCTCCGCCCGTAGCGATCCGGTGCCCGCGCGATGACGACGTCGTGATCGACAACCCTCACCCCACCCCCACCGCCCCGTTGTCGCGGAACAGGTCGGTCGGGTCGACCTCGCGCTTGATCGCGCGGAGGCGTTCGAGCGTCGCGGGCGGGTAGGCGGCCTCGATCTGCGCGGCGCCCTGCTCGGTCTCGAAGCTGAGGTACGACCCGTTCAAATGCGGTCCGATGAGCTCGTCCCAGCGTTCGCTGGTGTGCGCACCGCGGGTGCCGAAGGCGACGATCGAGAACTCGGCGTCTCGGTGAGCGAAGGCCGTGGCATCCGCCGGCACGTCGTGCACCGCCCCGCCGATCGACCGGAGCTGGAAGAAGTTCGTCGCACCCGACTCGAGGAACCGCGCGGCGTCACGCGCGAACTCGGGCGTGATGCGCCCGATCAGCCCGGACCGCGCGGTCGGCTGACCCTGCCCGTGGTGGGCGCCGTCGCCCGCGTTGGTGACGATCGAGCGATAGGTCGTGATGCGCACCTCCTGGCCGACGAGCGGCGCGACCTCGGCGAGCGGCTGCAACCGTGCGAGCACGGTGTCGGGGTCGTCGGAGTCGATGACCGACATGACCTGCGCATAGACCGGCTGCCCCGGCCGCGAACCGCCGAACATCGCGAAGCTCGTGACGTCCCGCGGCGAGTCGACGACCCAGTCGCCCCACCCCTGCAGGAACTCGGCGGTCTCGCTCGCGTCGAACGCGAGTTGCGCGAATCCGAGGTCGCCGACGACGTCGACCTCGAACTCGAACGCCGTCACGATGCCGATGTTGGCGCCGGCGCCGCGCACGGCCCAGAAGAGGTCGGGGCGCTCGTCGGCGCTGGCCCGAACGGTCTCGCCCGAGGCGAGCACGAGTTCGACGGCGCGCACGTGGTCGATGGTGAGGCCGTGCTCGCGGGCGAGCCAGCCGACGCCGCCGGCGGTCGCGAGGCCGCCGACGCCCACTCCGCCGGAGTCGCCCGACGACAGCGCCCAGCCATGCGGCGCGAGGAAGGCGGCGACGTCCTGCCAGCGTGCGCCGGGCTCGATGCGCACCAACCGGGATGCCTCGTCGAGCACCTCCATGCGGTTCAGCCGTGACAGGTCGATGACGAGCCCGCCGTCGTTGGTCGAGCGGCCTGAGATGCCGTGCCCGCCGCTGCGCAGGCTGAGCGGGAGGTGCGCGTGGTCGCGGGCGAACGCGACGGCGTCGACGACCTCGGCGGTCGAGGTCGGCTGCAGCACGATGCCCGGCGATCCGCCGCGCATGTAGGTCGAGCTGACGCGCGAGTACCCGGCGTCGCCGGGTTCGATGACGGATGCCGCGAGCGACGCGGGCACGCCGTCGTAGTCGATCCCGTCGCGACGCTTCGCGAGCGCGATGCTCGACCGGATCGGCTTCGCCGGGGCATCCGCCGCACCATCGGCGCCGCCCAGCTCGCGCGTGACCGCCTCCCGGAGTGCCGGAGCGACCTCGGCGGCGAACTGCGCCATCGCCGACGGATCGTCGCTCGCGAGGATGAACGTGTCGACGCCGTCCTCGACCGCGAACGGCAGGAGCTGCTCGACCCACTGCTCAGGCGGACCGTCGAGCAGGCGCCCGCCGGTCCCCGCCGAGAACCGGCCGAAGATGTTGAGGAGGCGTCGCACCTCGGCCGGGTTGCGGCCCGCGGCGACCGCGGCGTCGTCGATGCGCGCGGCCGACTCGGCGTACTCGCCGGGCTGCATGTAGCCGAGGGAGGGCAGCCAGCCGTCGGCGAGACGGCCCGTGAGGCGGAGCATCCGGGGCTTCAGCGCGCCCAGCCAGATCGGGATGTCGTGGGCGGGCGCCGGCCCGCGCTTTGCGCCGGTGACGCGGTAGTGCTCGCCCTCGACGTGGAAGCGGCTGCGGTCCGAGACATCCCACGTGCTGCGGATGATGCCGATCGCCTCGGCGAGCGCGTCGATCGCCTGCCCCTGCGTCATGCGCGTGCCGCCGACCGACTCGATCGCGTCCCAGAACGAGCCGGCGCCGAGCGCGAGGTCGAAGCGCCCGCCCGACAGCAGGTCGAGGCTGGCCGCGGCCCGCGCGAGCACGACGGGCTCGCGCGACAACGGCAGGTTCAGGACGTTCGCCGCGACGTGGACCCGCTCGGTCGCCGCGGCGACCCAGCTCATCAGGGTCCACGTGTCGTGGAAGCCCGGCTGGTACGGGTGGTCCTGGAAGGTGACGAGGTCGAATCCGGCCTGCTCGGCGATCTGCGCGAGGCGCACGGGCTGCAGCGGCGGGTCGTTCGTCGGGGTGATGAAGGTGCCGAACTGCAGCGGGCGTCCGTAGTGCATGGTGCTCCGATCTCGCGAGGGTCCCATCTTCGAACGGATGCCCCTCCGCGCGCACGGTGGGGGTAAGCTGCTTACTCGAAGTAAGCAGGTTGGAGGCCCCGCAATGTCCGACGACGCCCCAGACGACGAGATCGGCGCCCGGCGCAGCGCGCGCCTGCGCGAACTCGGTCACATCGACGAGGCGGCCTGCCGTCGCTTCACCGGCTCCATCGAGTTCGCCGGCCGCAAGTGGAACGCGGCGATCCTGCTCGCGGGCGTCCGCGGCGCGCGCCGGTTCTCGGAGTACCGCGACACCGTCGACGGCATCTCCGATCGGGTGCTGAGCGCCCGGCTCCGCGAACTCGAGGCCGAGGGGCTGCTCGAACGCCACGTGCGCCCGACCACGCCCGTCTCGATCACGTACACGCCGAGCTCGCTCGGCCTGCAGCTCATCGAACTGCTGCAGCCCCTCGTCACGTGGGAGCTGCGACGGGCGGAGCCGGCGGCGGAACGCGCCTGACCGAGTACTCAGGTCGACGGCGCAGGTTTCGGCGAGCAACGCGGCCTACGGCGTCGCCGACGACCCCACCGACCAGGACCAGTCGCCGCTGAGCAGCCCCTTCGCGACCCACAGGGCGACGAAGATCAGTGCGATCACCCCGAGCGCGACCATCAGCCGCGCCCACACCCGAGACGGATGCTCCGGCACCCGCTCGACGGAGATCCCCGCTCCCCGCTTCGGCAATCCCGCGCGCGCCCGCGCGGCCGGGCCGGCGATCCCGCCGTCGGCGCCGCCGGCACCCGCGATGCCCGCCCCGTCCGGTCGCCGCAACGCCCCGGCGCCGGGCTGGTCCACCGCGCCCGCGCTGAAGCCGAGCTGACGACCCATGGCACCGAAGTACTCCTTCGCCAGGATCGCCCCCTCGGGCAACGGTGTGCCCGAGGCATCCGTCGGCGCCGGCTCCGGTTCGGGATCGGGGATGAGCGGGGCATCCGTCGCCACCGCGTTGGCCTGCAGCAGGTCGGCGATCGCGAACAGCTGCGCGTGCCGGCGACTGTCGTCAGGGGCGATCACGGCGGGCGACGAGATGCGAGCCGACTCGTTCCACGTCGTGACCGACAGGCGAAGTCCGGTCGCGCGCAACGCGTCGAGCACCACGGGCGTGAACAGCGCCCGGGCCTCGTCGACGAACTCGGGCTCGGCGTAGAGCGCGAAGTCGTCGACACCGGGCAGCGCGACGCGGTACCGCTCGTCGGCGTCGATGAACGCCCACCCGTCGACCGCCTCGAGCGAGAACTGCGGGAACGTGCGGCCGAGCGGCACCTGCACCTGACCTCGCCGGCTGATCGACCGGTGGTAGTGACGCGGCTGGTCCTCGCTCCACCGGTTCAGCACCTGTTCGTTCGTGTGGTGGCGCTCGGCGATGAGCGTGCCGTCGGGCCGCCGCAGGACGTCGCGGAACTCGAGGAACCGCGCGGCGGGATTCCACCTCGGTTCGGACGCCGACCTCGTCGGTTCACCCCAGGGCGTGTACGAGAGCCCGTTCGCCCGCGCATACCGGTCGAGGCGCTCCCACCGCCGCCACGGGATGCGCAGCCGCACCGCGCGTCGTACGAACCGCACGACCACCGCGATGCCGATGACCGCCGCGATCGACAGGGGCAACGCCACGAGGATCGCGGGGCTCCCCCAGATCGTTCCCTCCCACAGGCGGCTCAGCATCGGCATGCCGACCTGGAACCAGAGGAACACCCCGAAGCCGACGCCGAGCACGCCGAGCACGAACGGACCGACCGCGGTGGACCATCCGGCGTAGGTGCGGCGGTATTCGCTGGTCTTCGCCAACTGCTTCCAGTGCGCGTGCGAGGCACGGAAGGCGGCGACGTCGCCGGACTCGTGCAGCGGACCGGCGTCGATCGAGGTCGTCACGTGCGCCCCCTCGGAGGGTTCGGGCTTCAGGGTGCGTCGACCGTACACCGGTGTCCGGTCGATCGGCTCGGTGCTGGCACCGATCCTGCACGACCGGTCGCCGTGATCTGCCCGTTCAGCCGCCCGCGCGGCGCCCCTGCCGCCACCGCACGATCGTCTCGCCCACGGCGGTCGCGACGAGCACGGCGACGGATGCCACCGCGGTCGCGATCGCGTCGAGCCAGGGCGTCACCGCCAGCACCACGGCGAGCCCGGCGAGCCCCCACAGGTGCGCCGGCGGCCACCGGCGATCGATCACCCGGCGGAACAGCGCCGTGCCGACGAGGAACAGCACCGGCCCGCCGAGCACCGTCACGACCGCGGCGACCGACTGCTCGTGCGGATGCCCCAACACCTCCTTGTCGCCCACGCCGAGCAGCACGATGCCGGCGATCACCAGCAGGTGCACCCACGTGTACGCGGTGCGCGCGAGGCGACCCGGCGTCTCGGACGCCTCGATCGCCTCCGCGCCGACCCGTTCGCCGTGGTCGAAGTAGATCCACCAGCACGCGGCCGCGGCGACGAACGCGGTGACGAACGCGACCACGACTTCGACCGAGGTCTCCTTCGCGGCGACCTCGAAGCCCGTCACGAGCAGGCCCTCGCCGAGCGCGATGAGCACGAACAGCGAGGTGCGCTCGGCGATGTGCGGACCCGAGAGGTCCCACGCCGCGATCTCCACGCGGCGACGACCGGGCAGCGGATACCCCACCACCGTGCCCAGCAGCTCGACGCCGAGCGCGAGGATCCAGACCGGCAACTGCAGGGGCTGCGGCAGCAGCGCGCCGCCGACCCACAGCGCGCACGCCAGCGCGGTCCAGGCGAACACGCTCGTGAAGTCGTGGGCGGCCCGACGGTCGTGCCGCACGGTCGCCCACACGATGAACCCGGTGCGTGCGAGCTGGAGCACGACGTAGGCGACGGCGAAGCCGTACGCCCGATCCCCGAACGCCTGCCCGATCGACACGCTCATCACGAACGCGACGAGGGCGAGCGTGATCACGGCGATGCGCACCGGGAGCCGAACCGGGTCGAGCCAGTTGGTGACCCAGGTCGTCGAGACCCAGGTCCACCAGAGCGCGCACACCATGATGGCGCCCTCGAGTGCGCCGGTCGGCGTCTGGTGCTCGTACAGGTACGAGCCGAGCTGGGTGAAGGCGAACACGAAGACCAGGTCGAAGAACAGCTCGACGTAGGTCACCCGGTCGGAGCCGGCGCCCGAGCCGGTACCGGACCGATCCCGCAGGACGTTGCGCCCCAGCCCGAACGCCATGGCGGTCAGCCGATCCGCTCCGCGAGCCAGGCCGCCTGGCGCTGCCACTGCACCCCGATGCCGCCCTCGTGCTCGTTGAAGGGGTACTCGACGACCTCGGCCCCGGCGGCGTGGTGATTCGCCGCCGCATACACGGTCGACGGCGGGCACACGGGGTCCATCAGCGCGACCGAGATCAGTGCGGGCGCCGTCGCCCGCTTCGCGAAGTTGACGGCGTCGAAGTACGACAGCGTCGTGAACACCTGCTCGACCGCGTCGCGATGCACCGCGAGGAACCGCACGACCTCCTGATACGGGTCGCGATCGATCAGGCCGACCGCGCGCTCGAAGTGGCAGAGGAATGGCACGTCGGGCATCGCCGCGACGAGCCCGGGTGTGAGGCCGGCCGCGGCAAGGGCGATTCCGCCGCCCTGGCTCGTACCGGTGACCGCGATGCGCGAGGCATCTACGAACTCGAACCCGCGCACCGCGTCGAGCAGCAGGGCCGCGTCGGTGAACACGCGCCGGTAGAAGTACTGCTCCGGGTCGAGGATGCCGCGGGTCATGAACCCCGGCACCGCGGGCCCCGACCCGTGCGGGTCGGGCGTCGAACCGCCCGTGCCCCATTGGCTGCCCTGCCCGCGCGTGTCCATGTAGACCCACGCGTACCCGGATGCCGCCCAGCCGAGCCTCTCGTGCGGCAGGCCCCGCCCGCCGTTGTATCCGATAAACTCGACGACGGTCGGCAGCGGCTCGGTCGTCCCGGCCGGCACCACCACCCATCCGCGCACCCGGTCGCCCGCGAACCCGCTGAAGTCGAGGTCGTAGACGTCGACGAGCTTCAGCGGCGAGTCGACCTTCGTCAGCTCGGGAGACTCGGCGACGGCTCGCGACTCGGCGAGCGTGCGCTCCCAGAACGCGTCGAAGTCGGCGGGCTCGGCGACCTGGGGCCGGTACTCGTGCAGCTCTGCGCGGGTGAGGTCGAGGCGGGGCATCCGGTTCCTTCCGTGGCGGCGCGACACTGCGGTGATGCGGCACTGCGGTAATGCGGCACTGGGATAGTGCGGCACTGGTGTATTGCGGCACTGGTGTATTGCGGCACTGGTGTATTGCGGCACTGCGCGCCGACCGCCAGCGTAACGAGTCCGAGCCGATCGTCGCGCGCTCCGCCTGCCGGACCGCGGGTTCAGTGCCAGGCGTGGTCGACGAACGGCATCCGCGGGCCGCGGCTCGGCCGGCCGCGCACCCCGGCGTGGCCGAGCAGCCGGATGACGCGGTAGCGCTGGCCCGCCCACGGTTCGAGCGCGACCAGCATCTCGTCGTCGGTCATGTCGCGACCCTCGAGTGCATGCCCGACGAAGTTCGACAGGTGGTAGTCGCCGACCGACACCGCGTCGGCGTCGCCGAACGCGCGCTGCGCGACCTCGGCCGCGGTCCACGCGCCGATGCCCGGGAAGTGCGTGAGCCGCGCCGTGGCCTCGGCCGGAGGCATCCGGGCCGCCTCCTCGATGCGGTCGGCGAACTTCGCCGCGGTGACGATGGTTCCCGCGCGACGCGGGTCGACGCCGGCGCGGTGCCACTCCCAGACCGGGATGACCGCCCACGTCGCGGCCGCGGGCGGCACCCGCATCGGCCGCGGCGTCGGCCCGGGCGCGACCTCGCCGAAGCGGTGCAGCAGCCGGCGCCACGACTCGTGCGCCTGCAGCGTGATGACCTTCTGCTCCAGGATGGCCGGCGCGAGCGCCTCGAAGACCCGCGCGGAGCGCGGCACGCGCAGCCCCTCGAACCGCCGGTGCGCGTCGCGGAGCACCGGGAGGAGCGGCTCGAAGGCGCCCGGGTCGTCGCCGTCGCCGCAGAGTTCGGGCGCCTGCGCGACGGCCGCGGCCGCGCCCGGACCCCAGGCCTCGGCTCGGAGCATCCGCTCGTCGATGCGGCGCAGGCGGACGGTAGCGACGCCCTCGGGCATGCGCGTCGCCCGCCAGATCGATCCGTCGGGCCCGGTCGCGTAGGCCGGGTCGCCGGGGCCGCGGCGCAGCCCGCCGACCGTGAGGCGCAGGTCGGTCGGATGCCGCGGCTCCCAGTCGAGACGGTGTTCGGCGATCACCGCTCCAGTCTGACCCCTGCCGCCGACCGCCGCCTGTGCGAGAGCCCCAGCGACGTGGCGTGCACTCCCCGATTCAGGAGTTGGAAAGCTGCTCAGGACGAAATCGCCGTTCTCGTCCTGAGCAGCTTCCGATCTCCTGAATCCGGCGTCTGCCGCCGGGGCAGTACGCTCGGCACATGCCTGCAAGCGTTTGCATCGTCGGCCCCGCCTCGTGGAACCGCATCGTCCTGCTCGACCGGCTCCCCGAGCCGACCCCGCACATGCAGTTCGCGCTCGACGAGTGGGAGACGGTCGGCGGCACCTCCGCCGGCAAGGCCCTCGGGCTCGCGGCGCTCGGCCGCGATGTCGCGCTGCACGCCCTCATCGGCGACGATGCCGACGGCCGGCGCGTGCGCGAGGCCCTCGGGGCATCCGGAGTCGAACTGCTGGCCGAGGCATCCGATCGCACCGAACGCCACTGCAACCTGATGACCGCGGCCGGCGAGCGCGTGTCGCTCTACCTGTCGACGCCGACGGATGCCCCCGACGGCCCCGCATCCGACGTCATCGCCGCCATGGCCGGCGCCGACGTGATCGTGCTCGACCTCGCGGAACGCTCGCGGCGACTCGTGCCCGACGCTGTCGCGACCGGTCGGCCCATCTGGACCGACCTGCACGACTACGACGGCGCGGCCGAGTTCCACCGCCCGTTCCTCGAGGCATCCGACGCCGTGTTCATGAACGGCGACCGCATCGGCGACCCGCTGCCGTTCCTGCGGTCGGTCGTCGAGCGCGGCGCGTCGCTCGCGGTGTGCACGCTCGGTGCCGAAGGGGCGATCGCGGTCGCGCGAGACAGCGACGGCAACGGCGACGGCAACCCGACGCTGCACCGGGTCGCGGCGGTCCCGGTGGACGTGCGCGACACCAACGGGGCCGGCGACGCGTTCATGGCCGGCGTGCTCGACGCCACCCTCGCGGGAGCCCCAGTCGACGACGCGCTGCGCGCGGGTGCGCAGCACGCGGCATCCGTGCTCGGCACCCGGCACCTGCACCCGGTGCTCGATCCGATCCTCGGCTGACCGGCCTCAACCCACCGGCTGCCGTCTCAGACCACCGGCACCGGCACCGAGAGGTCGGCGATGATGCGGTCGATCTCGGCGAGCGCGTAGGCGGCGACCTGCCGCTGCGCGTCCTCGGCGGCGGAGTCCTGCTCCTCGAGGTCGCCGAGCACCACGATGTTCTCGTCGTTCAGCGTGTTCGCCGGTGCCGTGTAGTTGAAGCTGCCCACGATCGTCAGGCGCTCGTCGATGACCATCAGCTTGTGGTGGAGCTTGCGCACCCCACTGCCGCGCCGATTGGCGAACAGTTCGACGCCGCCCGCACCGAGGCCGGTGGTCGCCGCCCACTCCGCCGCGCCCTGGTCGCGATCGAGCACCCCGCGGATGCTGCCGAGCGTCGGCCGCAGCCGGATCATCGTGTCGTCGATGCCCGACGACTGCGCGAACGTGAACATCGCGAAGTCGATGCGCTGCTTCGACTTCAGCATCTGCTTCATGATCTCCATCTCGGGGCCGTGGCGCGGCGCGAACAGCGGCTTGACCCGCAGCTTCGGCAGGCCGAACTCCGACGGGCTCGCCTCTACGCGGTCGTGCAGCGCCCCGAACGTGCCCGACCGCATGCGATCGAACTCGCGCAGGTACTGGGTGGCGGCGCGCTGGCCGTGCAGGATCACGACGTGGTTGAGGTTCTGCCCGGCACCCGCGCCCGTGACGGCGTTCGTGCCGGTGTCGGTGCGCGTGAAGTTCGTCGATCCGGTCAGCACGGCGGCGCCCGACTTGCCGCTGTCGCGCACGATGAACTTCTGGTGGAAGATCTTCGGGTTGAGGTCGCTGACGACGTCGACGCGGGTCTTGAGGAGCGCCGAGAGGATCTCGCGATTCTCGTCGTGGGCGCCGCGACCGGTCCAGGGGTCGGCGACGGCCTTCTCCTCGGTGAGGTAGTCGCCCTCGACGATGATGCGGACCTTCACCTTGCGCTGCCGGGCGGCGACGATGGCCTCGGCTATCGGCCGCGAGTCGATCTCCTGCACGGCGATCGCGAGCGAATGGTCGGCGCCCTCGATGAACTCGCGGATCGCGCGGTCGAGGTCGTCGGGTCCGCCGACCGAGGTCGGCCCGACGTGCAGTTCGATTCCGCCCACCCTGATCGGCATGGCTCCCCCTGAGGTCGGGTGCTCGGCGTGCGAGCGCCGTGTGATCGAGTCTTCCTCAGTATTGTGCCGCCCCTGACGCGAGCGAGGCATCAGGGGCAGCACGGGGGCGGATGCCCCGAGGTCGACTCAGTCCGCGGCGGCAGCGGCCGAGTCGAGATAGCGGGGCCTCACGGCCTGCGCGGCGAGGAGCCGCTCGCGCACCGCGTCGTCTTCGACGGCGCCGACCGCGGTGAGCGCGAGCGCGATCGCGCCGTCGACGACGGCCCGGTCACCTGCCGGCGAGACGGCGGCCGCCGCGAAGCTCTGGTGGTGCGGCACCGCCTCGACGCCCAGGAGCGCGATCATCGGATGGATCGACGGGAGGTACTGCGACACGTTGCCCATGTCGGTCGACCCGCCCGCGATTCCCTCGGGCTTCGGAACGAGGTCGTACGCCAGGTCGCCCGAGATCGCCTCGTCGAACAGCCGAGAGAGGTCGGCGTCGGAGTCGAGCGGCGCATACGGCAGTTCGGGCTGCTCGATCTCGAGCGCGCAACCGGCGGCGAGCGCCGCTCCCTCGAGCACGCGTCGCACGCGAGCCCGCGCGTCGCGCCACTCCTCGTCGGTGTTACCGCGGATCTCGACCTCGAGCACACCGGTGTCGGGGATCACGTTGGTCGCGCCACCGGCGGAGACCACGAACGAACCGACCACGATCGTCTTGCGCAACTGCTGGCGCAGCAGGCCCAGCCCGACCTGCGCGAGCGTGATCGCGTCGCCGGCGTTCACACCCTCGTGGGGCATCGCCGCCGCGTGCGCCGCGCGGCCGCGGAACGTGGCGATGATGCGCTCGTACGCCTGCGTCGCGAATCCGCTCGAGGCGATCTGCGCCCACGGCCCGCCGTGCACCATGAGCGAGAACGTCGAGTCGTCCCAGGCGCCGCGCTGCAGCATGAGGATCTTCCCGCCGCCGAGCTCCTCAGCCGGTGTCCCGAGGAACTTCACACGGATGCCGAGGCGGTCGGCGACGGCACGGAGGCCGATCGCGGCGCCGACTCCGGCGCCGGCGATCACGTTGTGGCCGCAGGCGTGGCCGACCCCGGGCAGCGCGTCGTACTCGCCCACGACCGCGACGGTCACGTCGCCGCTGCCGTACACGGCCTCCACCGCGGTCGGCAGGTCGTAGGCACCGCGCGTGACGGCGAAGCCGTCGGCCTCGAGCACGTCGGCGACGCGGGCCGCGGCGCGGTGCTCCTCGAACGCGAGCTCCGGGTCGCCGCCGATGGCGTGGCTGAGGGCGACGAGCGCGTCTCGATGCGACTCGACCGCGGCTCGTGCGAGGGCACGGCTCGTGCCGGCGAACGCGTCGCCGATGGTCTGCTCCTGGGTGAGGGTCACGGGCGTGCTCCGATCTCGAGGGCATCGTCGGCGGTGGCCGGCGACGGGGTGGCGGCCCGGCGGGGGCCGAGCGACAGCGCCAGGACGGCGGCCGCGATGAGCACGGCGGCGAAGATCGCCCAGATCACCTGGAACGCCGCGAACGGGGTCGCGGGGGGCGCGTCGCCGACCGTGCCGGCTGCCCCCGCCGCGACGAAGGCGGTCATGATCGAGGCCACGAGCGCGCCCGCGAGCGAGCCGCCCAGCGTGCGGCCGGTGTTGTACAACCCCGAGACCGAGGCGGACGCCGTCTCCGGCGCTCGGTCGATCACGACGCCGGGAAGGACCGCGAGCATGACGCCCGTGCCGAGCGCGGTCGTCGCGAAGACGGCGGTGGCCAGCCCGGGGCCGGCCGGCGCGACGAGCAGGACGACCATGCCCGCCGCCATGAGCACGCACGCTGCGACGATCGTCGCCCGCAGGCCGGCGCGCCGGGCGAGCAGCGGGGCGAGGAACGATCCGGCGGTCATGACGAGCGCGGTCGACGCGAACACGATGCCGACCAGGCCGGTCGAGAATCCAGCGCCGTAGCCGACGAGCTCCGGATCGGCGCTGAGGTAGAGCACGGTCGGAGTCTGCGAGCCGAACATCGTCATGGCGACCAGCACGCCGAGCACCATCGGCACCCCGAGCTTCGCCCGGCGGAGCAGCTTCACGTCGAAGAGCGGCGTGGTGGCGCGGTTCTCGACCATGAGGAACGCGATGAAGGCGACGAGCCCGAGCACGAGCGGCACGAGCGCCAGCGGCGAGGTCCAGCCGGCGTTCGACCCCTCCGACAGGCCGTACATGACGCCGACCAGTGCGACGCCGAACAGCCCGGCGCCGGCCCAGTCGACCACCCGGTCGGGGTCGCCGGCCGTCGACGGAACGGTGAAGCCGACGACGAGCGCGAGGATGACGAGCGGTGCCGCGCCGATGGCCTGCGCGACGACGAGGTCGCCGACGGCCTCCATCACGAGTCCGCCGCCCAGGCTGCCGAGCGCGACGCCGAAGGTCAGGGTGCCGACGAGGATGCCGACGATGCGGTTCGCCGATTCCGGGCGGTGGTGCTTGAGCAGCGACATCTCGATCGGCAGCATCGCGGCGACCGGCCCCTGCACGATCGACCCGAGGAGCACGAGCGGGAACACGGGTGCGAAGGCGATCATCGTCGATCCGATCGCGGTCAGCGCGACCGCGAGCACGAGCATCCGTCGGGCGCCGTAGCGGTCGGCGAGCATCGTCATGAGCGGCACGGAGACGGCCGATGAGAGCAGGCCGACGGTGAGGATCCAGCCGACGGCGCCGCCGCCGACCTGGTAGTGGGTCGCGATCTCGCCGAGCAGCGGGGTGATCCACCCTTGGATCACGCCGCCGAACAGTTCGAGTGCGACGAACGTCGGGACGAGCAGGAGGCCCGCTGCACTGCGGGCGCTCCGGCTCGTGGAGGTGGGTTCGGACATGTTCTGGTTCCTCATTCGATCGAGGGAAACGTGCGGAGGTGCGGCGCCCACTGTCGTACGATCGCGCGAAGCTCGTGTACATTGCAGGAAATTCACATTCAGAGGTGCTCGCATGCAGCGTTCCGGTCTGGACGATCTCGATCTGCAGCTGATCCACGCCCTGCAGCTCGAGCCGCGGGCCCCGTGGAACGTCCTCGCCGGGGTGCTCGGCACCGACGCCGTCACCCTCGCCCGCCGATGGGCGCGGATCGAGACCGAGGGATACGCCTGGATCACCGCGCTCGGCGGATCGGCAAGGATCGGCGCCGGGGCGATCGTCGAATTCTCGTGCGAGCCGGGCGAGGTGCTCCGCGCGGCAGATGCGGCCGCCGCCGTCCCCGAGATCTACTCGATCGACCTGACGGCCGGGCGCCGGGACTTCGTGGCGACGCTCGTCGCCGCCGACGACGACCAATTGGCCGACTTCGTGCTCGACCGGCTGGGGTCGGTGCCGGGCGTGCGCAGCATCCGGACCCACGTCGTCAACGACGTCGTGCGCCTGGGCTCGGACTGGACCGTGCAGGCCCTCTCGCCGGGGCAGCGCACCCTGATTCCGGCGCCGAGGCCGCCGAGGCCGGGCGCGGCCAGGCACATCCCGGCCGACCTGGCGCGCGGCATCCGTCTGGCGCTGTCCGACGATCCGCGCGCGGCGTACGCCGCCGTCGGCACCGCCGTGGGGATCAGCGCGCAACGGGCGGCCGACGCGATCGCGCTGCTGCGCCGCACGGGCGACCTCGTGCTGCGCACCGACGTCGCCGGACCGCACTCGAACTGGCCCCTCGCGGCCTGGTACTTCGTCCAGGTGCCCGCGCCGTCGCTCGTCGAGTCCGCGCAGGCGCTGGTCGACCTCCCGGCGGTCCAGTACGCGTCGATCACGACGGGCCCGGGGAACCTCATCGTCGCGGCCGGTGCGCGCACCAAGCCCGAGGTGCTGCGGATCGAGGCCGAACTCGAGCGAAGGATGCCGGGCGCCCGCATCATCGATCGCTCGATGGTGCTGCGCGTCCACAAGCACCTCGGCCGGTTGCTGGACGCGCGCGGTCGCTCGACGGGCCGGTCGGTGCCGATCCCGTAGTCGGCGAGATCCACCGCGAAACACCGGAATATTGCGCTGTTCGCGTCTGATGAGTGATTTCTTGCGTTTCAAGCGGATTTCACGCGAATGATTTGCGTTTCGGATGCCCCGTGCGCACACTGGTGCACGCTCCATCAGCATCCCGGAGGACGATATGACCATGACCGACGCACTCGGAACCCACGGCCGCCACGACGCCACGACCGCCCGACGCCCCGCCCCCGCGGCGGGCCCGGCGCGCATGCACGACGTCACCGCCGAGAACGAGCGCATCGTCGACCTCGTGCTCGACTACTCGCGTCGCCGCATGCTCTCGGACGACACCCCGCTCGACAAGCCCGAGACGCAGGCCGAGCTCAACCGGCTGGCCGGCCGCACCATCCACGAGGGCGGCATCGGCGCCGAGCGCGCGCTGTCGATCTTCGAGCACGTGCTCGCACCGGCCTGCATCACCACCGACCACCCGCAGTACCTGTCGTTCATCCCGACCGCACCGACGAAGGCGGCGACCGCGTTCGACCTCGTCGTGTCGGCGAGCGCCCTGTACGGCGGATCCTGGCTCGAGGGCTCGGGCGCCGTGCACGCCGAGAACGAGGTGCTGACCTGGCTCGCCGGCGAGTTCGGGCTGCCCGCCGGCGCCGGCGGCGTGTTCGTGCAGGGCGGCACGCTCGGCAACCTGTCGTCGCTCGTCGCGGCCCGCGAAGCGGCACGCGTCCGACTCACGCTCGCCGACGAGGATCATCCGGCCCGCTGGAAGGTCGTGTGCAGCGCCGAGGCGCACTCCTCGGTCGCGTCGGCGGCCCGCGTCATGGACATCGAGATCGTCAAGGTGCAGCCCGACGACGACGGCACGCTCCGCGGGGACGCCGTGCGGGGCGCGCTCGACGAGCACGGGGCATCCGTGTTCGCGGTCGTCGCGACCGGCGGCTCCACGAACTTCGGCATCGTCGACGACATCGCCTCCATCGCGGCCCTCAAGCAGGAGTACGACTTCTGGCTGCACGTCGACGGCGCCTACGGGCTCGCCGCGATGCTGTCGCCGCTCGCCCGGCACCGCTTCGCGGGCGTCGAACAGGCCGACTCGGTCATCGTCGACCCGCACAAGTGGCTGTTCGCGCCGTTCGACGCGTGCGCGCTGATCTACCGCGACCCCGAGACCGGCCGGCGCGCGCACACCCAGCACGCCGAGTACCTCGACACGCTCACCGAGACCGCCGACTGGAGCCCGTCGGACTACGCGGCGCACCTCACCCGGCGGGCCCGCGGCCTGCCGTTCTGGTTCTCGCTCGCGAGCTACGGCGCCGGCGCCTACCGCGACGCGGTGACCGCGTCGATCGAACTCGCCGCGCGCATCGCCGACGAGATCCGCTCACGCGAGGGCTTCGCGCTCGTGCGCGACCCGCAGCTCGGCGTCGTCGTGTTCGAGCGGGTCGGCTGGTCGAAGGCCGACTACGACCGGTGGTCGGCGAGGCTGCTCGACGAGCAGCGCGCGTTCGTCGTGCCGAGCTCCCACGCGGGGCGGCCCAACACGCGGTTCGCGATCCTCAACCCGCGGACGACGTTCGACGACCTGGTGGCGATCCTCGACGGCATGGAGTGAATACGGCGGATGCCGCGCCCGGTCGGGTGCGGTGCCCTCCGCGGCCACCCGCTCAGCCGTAGATCTTCTCCGCGTACGACGGCCCGTAGTACTCCTCGAGGTCGTCCAGCGATGCATCCGGCCGTTCGAGGGTCTTCGCGATGACCGCGCGCCGCGGCGCGGCATCCGGATTCCAGGTCTCGGGCACCCAGGCCTTCGAGCGCAGGAACGCCTTCGAGCAGTGGAAGAACACCTCGTCGACGGCGACCTCGAGCACGAGCTGCGGCACGTGCCCGCGCACCGACATCCGGTCGGCGTAGGGCACGTCGCGCAGGATCCGCGCCCGGCCGTTGACGCGCAGCGTGTCGCCGCGGCCGGGGATCACGAACAGCAAGCCGACGTGCGGGTTCTCCAGCACGTTGTGGAATCCGTCGGCCCGTCGATTGCCCGGGCGCTCGGGGATCGCGATCGTGCGGTCGTCGAGCACGAGCGCGAATCCGGCCGGGTCTCCCTTCGGCGAGACGTCGCCGTTGCCCGCGGCGTCCGCCGTCGAGATGAAGCAGAGCGGGGATGCCTCGAGCCACGCCCGATCGATCGACGTCAACCGGTCGCGACCCTTGTCACGGGCGGCGGGCAGCGGTCGCCCGACGATCTCCTCGAGTTCGGCGGCCGTGGTGACGGGGATGCCTCCGTGCGACGAGTCCATGACTCCAACCTACGCTCGGTCCGCGGGCGGGTCGCTTGCACTCCGCGGTCGGCATCGCGAGGATCGGACGTGAGCGGCACGGGCCGTGACGATCGGGGGGTCGGGTGGAACTCGGGGTCGGTGACGTCTCGCAGCGGGCGGCGACCGGATCGCTGCCGGGATGGGACGACGTCGAGTCGCTCGTCGTCGAGGCCTGGCAGCGGAATCGCGGCGTCGACGACGGGACGGTCGCCGACTACATCCCGATCCTCGCCGAGGCCGATCCGACGGCGTTCGGCATCGCCGTCGTCGAGGTCGACGGCGACACGCACGACGTCGGCGACGTGGACGTCGCCTTCTCGATCCAGTCGATCTCGAAGGCCTTCGTGTACGCGCTGGTCTGCGCGGAGATCGGACACGAGGCCGTGCTCGAACGGGTCGGCGTCGACAACACCGGCCTGCCGTTCAACTCGGTCATGGCGGTCGAGTTGGCGGCCGGGCATCCGCGCAACCCGATGGTGAACGCGGGCGCGCTCGCGACGACCGCCCTGATCCCGGGCGATCCGGCCGACCAATGGCGTTTCATCGTGGACGGGCTGTCGCGCTTCGCCGGTCGCGCGCTCGAGCTCGACGACGTCGTCTACGGGTCCGAGGCGGCGACCAACCAGCGCAACCGGGCGATCGCCAGGCTGCTCGAGAGTTACGGCCGGATCGACCGCGACCCGCTCGAGGTGGTCGACGTCTACACGCGTCAGTGCGCGCTGCGGGTCACCGCGCACGACCTCGCCGTCATGGCGGCGACCCTCGCCGACGGCGGCGTCAACCCGATCACGCGCGAGCAGGTCGTACCCGCGACGGTCTGCCGCGACACGCTGGCCGTGCTCGCGGCGTCGGGGCTCTACGAGCACTCGGGCGAGTGGTTGTTCGAGATCGGGCTGCCCGGCAAGTCGGGGGTGGCCGGCGGGGTCATCGCCGTGGTGCCCGGCAAGGCCGGCATCGGCACCTACTCGCCGCCGCTCGATCGCGCCGGCAACAGCGTGCGGGGGCAGCGCGCCGTCGCGTTCCTGTCGCGGGCGCTCGGCCTGAACCTCTTCGCATCGGATGCCGCGCGGGCGGCGGACACCCCGCACACCTCGCCCGGGCACACGGAAGGAACCCCCGCATGAGCGACACCGCAGCAACATCCGCCGCCGCCGCGGTCGCCCGCGCCTCGTGGGTGCCGATGATCGGCCTCTTCCTCGCGCAGGTGCTGATGTCGTTCAACGTCGCCGCCCTGCCGGTGTCGATCGGCGGCATGGTCGAGGAGTTCGGCGTGCCGCCCACCGCGGTGAGCACCGCGATCGTGACCTACGGCATCGCGGTCGCAGCCCTCGTGATGGTCGGCGCGAAACTCGGGCAGAAGTTCGGCTGGGTGCGGGTGTTCCGCATCGTCGTCGGGCTGTTCGCGATCGCCGAGCTGATGATGGTGTTCGCCCCGTCGGTCGACTGGGTGATCGCCGCGCAGGCGCTGGCGGGGGCATCCGCCGCGATCATCGTGCCGTCGCTCGTCGCGCTCATCGCCGAGAACTACCACGGTCCCCAGCAGGCGACCGCGGTCGGCTCGCTCGGCTCGGCGCGCGCGATCTCGGGCGTGAGCGCGTTCCTCATCGGCGGCGCACTCGGCACGCTCGTCGGCTGGCGGCCGGTGTTCGTGATCCTGATCGTGGTCGCGGTCGCGGTGTTCGCGCTGAGCTTCACCTTCCGCTCGGACCGCGGCGACCCCGGCATCCGCATCGACCTCGTCGCGGCCGTGCTCATCGGGTCGGCGATCATCCTGCTCACCGTCGGCTTCAACAACCTGAATTCGTGGGGGGTGCTCCAGGCGACGGCGGACGCGCCGTTCTCGTTCGGCCCCGTCTCGCCGGCACCGGTGTTCGTCGTCGTCGGCATCATGCTCGGCCAGGGGTTCTTCCTCTGGACGCGCCGGCGCGTGCGGCTCGGCCGGGTACCTCTCGTGAGCCTCAGCGTGCTCGGTTCGGGCCGTGAACGTGCCGCGGTCTACGCGATGTTCATCGTCGTGGGGCTCGAGGCCGCGATCAACTTCACCGTGCCGCTGTACATCCAGATCGTGCAGGGCCGCACGCCGTTCGACACCTCCCTCGCGATGATGCCGTTCAACCTGACCGTCTTCGTGACCGCGACGCTCGTCGTGCGCCTCTACCGCCGATTCACCCCGCGGACGATCGGCGTGTTCTCGTTCACGCTCACGACGATCGCGCTCGTGTGGCTGTCGTTCGTGGTGACGAACAACTGGGAGACCGTACCGACGATCCTCGGCCTCATCGTGTTCGGCATCGGCCAGGGCGCACTGGTCACCCTCGTGTTCAACGTGCTCGTCACCGCTGCGCCGCGCGAACTCGCGGGCGACGTGGGTTCGATCCGCGGCACGACGCAGAACCTCGCGTCGGCCGTCGGCACCGCACTGGCCGGGGCGATGCTCGTGTCGCTGCTCAGCCTCGGGGTCACCCAGGCGCTCGCGGGCAACGACGACCTCCCCGACGAGATCGTCGCCCAGG
The DNA here is from genome assembly GCF_004006235.1 of Agromyces sp. LHK192. Classification (NCBI taxonomy): domain Bacteria; kingdom Bacillati; phylum Actinomycetota; class Actinomycetes; order Micrococcales; family Microbacteriaceae; genus Agromyces; species Agromyces sp. LHK192. The sequence goes on along the minus strand of NZ_CP034753.1, from coordinate 67,259 downwards.
TGCCGCTCGACCGGGTCAACTTCGTGAGCAACGACCAGCTCCGGTCGACGCTCGAGGACACGGATGCCACCGAGGCGCAGGTCGACGCCGCGGTGCAGGTCAACACCGACGCCCGCCTGCAGGCGTTGAAGTACGGGCTCCTGATCCTCGCCGGCATCAGTGCGGTCGCGATCCTGCCGGCGAGCCGCCTGCCGAACTACAAGCCCGAGGAGATCCCCGACCCGTCGCCGGAGGAATGAACGGCGATCTCCTCGGCCGGATGAGGGCGGGCGGCCCCGCTCGACTAGGATGACCCGGTGCGCACGGACCGGCTCGGCAGGCTCGCGCGCGGCGCCTCGATCGCCGCGTTCGCGACGCTCGTCGCCGCGCTCGCGCACACCATCGGCGGCGGGGCGCCTCCCGGCGGCCTGACCCTCGCGCTCGCGCTGGCGTTCGCCGTGCCGTTCGCGGCGGTCGTCGTCGGCGCACCCGCGAAGGCGTCGACGCGGGCGGGCGGCATCCGTGCCGCGATCGCCGCGGTCGGTGCGCAGCTCGCCCTCCACGCGCTCTACTCGCTCGGCACCGGCGCGCCCGTCTCGGGCGTCGTCATCGGAGCGGATGCCACCGCCGTGCATCACGCGCACGGCGCGGTCGCCCTGCCCGAGCTCGTCGCCGGGGCATCCGGCGTCGGCGCCGTCCTCGGCGCGGGTCATCACGGCGGTTGGATGCTCGCCTCGCACGTGGGTGCGGCGGTGCTCACGATCGCCTTCATCGTCGTCGCCGATCGCGGGCTCGCGATGCTCGCCACGCTGGCCGGCGGCATCCGACGCGCGGTGCTGCTGCTGGTCCCGGTCACGGCACCCGCGGCGGGCGGCACGTCGCGGGCCGTCGCGCCCGAACCCGGCGCGGTGCGTGATCCCCACCTGCGCGCATTCCGTCTGCGCGGGCCTCCGGTGGGAGTCCCGGCCGTCGCCTGACGGTCACGACGACCCCCCGATCCGACGCGGACGCGCCGTCCGTGCGCCATCGAGCGCACGCGCGTCCGCAGGCGCGACCGACTCCGGCCCGCCTCGTGCAGAAAGCAGCGCTCACATGACCCGCACCACCCGTACCCGCACCGCCCTCGCCTCGTCCGTCGCCCTCGGCGGCGGCCTCCTGCTCGCCCTCGCCGCACCGCTGTCGGCGTCGGCGCACGTCGGCGTCACGCCGTCGAGCACCGCCGCCGGCTCGTACACCGTGCTCGGCTTCTCGATCCCGCACGGCTGCGGTGACAGCCCGACCACCAAGGTCACGTTCACGATCCCCGAGGGGATCAACAGCGTCACGCCCACCGTCAACCCGAACTGGACGATCGCGGAGGTCTCCGAGGAGCTTCCCGAGCCGATCGTCGACAGCCACGGCGCGAGCGTCGTCGAGCGCGACGCGCAGGTGGTCTACACGGCGATCACGCCGCTCGATGCACACCAGCGCGACGTCCTCGAGCTGAGCCTGCAGCTCCCCGAGGACGCCGAGGGCGAGGACCTCGTCTTCCCCGTGCTCCAGGAGTGCGTCGAGGGCACGACCGATTGGTCCCAGGTCGCCGAGGAGGGTGGCGAGGAGCCCGAGTCGCCCGCCCCGGTCATCACGGTGACCGCCGCCGAGGGCGACGGCCACGGTCACGGCGCCGACGAGGAGGCGGCCGAGCCGATCTCGTCCGAGCACGACCACGGCGCCGAGGCGGAGTCCGCATCGACGTCGTCGGACGACGCGGTCGCCCGCTGGCTCGCGGTCGGCGGCATCGCCGTCGGCGCGGTCGGCATCGTGCTCGCGGTGCTCGCACGCCGCAAGCCGACGACGAAGGCGTAGACCGCCGTCTCCGGCACCTGAAGCAGCGGATGCCCCGTCCGAGCGCGCTCGGGCGGGGCATCGTGCTGCTCGGCGACACGTCAAGCCCGGCAGGATCTTGCCGGAATGCGCGATCTGCGCCGCAGACGAGCACCCGAGGCCGGTTTCCGGCAGTAAACTGCCGAAATGAGCCGGTCACTGGACGGGGCTACCCCGATCAGCACTGATCGGCATGATCCTGCCGGAAGGGAGGGGCGCATGATCGACGAAGCGGTCCACGCCCTCGGCGCTGCGATCCGCCACGCGCGGAAGGCGTCGAACCTCACCCAACGCGACCTGGCCGAGCTCGCCGAGACCTCGGAGCGCACCGTTCGCGACATCGAGCGCGGAACCGGCTCCGCCTCGATCGGCACCGTCGCGCGGGTCGCCGCGACCGTCGGCCTCACCCTCGAAGTCCGCCGATGAGCGACCTCGAGCGACTCCGCACGGTCAGGGTCGCCGACGTCTACAAGGCCGGGCGACCGGCGGCGACGTTGGAGCGGACCGAGCGCGGCGACATCCGCTTCGCATACCGAGACGGATATCTCGCCGACCTGACCGCCCGTGCGGTCGCGACCACCCTTCCGCTCGCCGACGAGCCGGTCACCACGACCGCGGGATCGCTCCCCGCCTTCTTCGCAGGGCTGCTCCCCGAAGGCCACCGCCTCTCCGTACTCCGCCGCGCGGTGAAGACCAGCGCCGACGACGAGCTCACGCTGCTGCTCGCCGTCGGCGCGGACGCTCCGGGCGACGTCCAGGTGCTGCCCGCCGGAGAATCCGTCGGAGAGGCCGCTGCGCTCGTCGGTTTCGACGAGGCGCCGACGACCGTGTTCCGGGAACTCGTCGACGAAGTCGACACCCACGCCATTCCGGGCGTGCAGGCGAAGGCCAGCGCGTCGATGATCAGCGCGCCCGTCTCGGCGAAGAACGGAAGGTTCATCCTCAAGCTCGGAGTTCCCGAGTACCCGCGGCTCGTCGAGAACGAACACGCGCACCTCACCGCGGCCAAGGGACTGCGGGTTCCGGTCGCCGACGCGCAGATCGCCACCGACCGAACCGGCGAGACCGGGCTGCTTGTCCGGCGGTTCGATCGGTTCCGCGCTGGCGCGGTATGGGGCCGGCTGGCATTCGAGGATGGAACCCAGGTGCTCGGGCTCCCCCCTGCGTCGAAGTACCAGATCCCCGCTGAGGATGTCGCCCTCGCGCTCGCGAGCCTCACCACGGCGCCGGTCGTGGCCGCCAGGAACCTCTACCTGCAGTTCGTCTTCGCGTGGCTCGTCGGCAACGGCGACCTGCATGCGAAGAACCTCGCGGTGCTCGAGGCCGAACCGGGCCGTTGGACGATCGCGCCGGTCTACGACGTCGTGTGCACGCTGCTCTACGGCGACGCGTCGATGGCGCTGCCGATCGACGGACGCACGACCTCGCTGAAGCGCCGCCACTGGGACGCCTTCGCCCGCCGGCTCGGCATTCCGGATCGCGCCGCGACATCGGCGAACGCGCTCGCGCTCCGCGCGGCAGCCTCGGTCGACCTCGACGCGGTGGGCATGACCGGCTCGCCCGTACGCGGTGCGGTACGCGAGCTGGGCTTCCGGCGGGCCGAACTGGGTTGAGCCGACTCGCGCCGACGGGTCGATCGGCGAACGCGCGCCGTCAGCGCGGTTCGAACGCAAGGTCGATGAGCTCCCTGGCGCGATGCGCGTCGGTGCGGGGATCGGCGCCGTCGCTGCGTTCGCTGACGGTCGCGAGCATGGTGATCGCGAGCAGCACGTCCTCGGTGCGGACGTGCGCGCCGACCCGGCCGGCTGACTGCTCGTGCGCGAGGGCCGTGTCCGCCAGGGCGCGGATGCGCTCCCCGAACCGGGCGACGCGCTCGTCGTCGCGGTGATCCCAGATGAGCTGGATGATCGCCGCCGAGATCGTGGCCTGGTCGATGATCGCGTCGAACAGCGTGTCGAGCGTGGCCCCGGGCCGAGCCGACCCGGCTTCGAGCTCGTCGATGTTCTCGTCGAACACGGCGATGGCGATCGAGAGGCGGTCGGGGAAGTGCCGGTACAGGCTGCCCTGGCCGACGCCCGCGCGCTTCGCGATCGAGCTGTAGGGGGCCTGCAGGCCGTCTTCGGCGAAGATCTGCCGCGCTGCGGCGATGAGCGCCCGCCGGTTCGCCGGCCCCGCGATCGGTCCCCGATTCGGCTTCCGGTCCGCCGTCGAATTCCCAGCTCCATGCGCAGCCATGAGTGTTAGCGTAGTACCGGACAACGATGTCCGGTCAGAGGAGGAAAGCATGACCCGATCCTGGGATCGAGAAGTCGACGTACTGGTCGCCGGCAGCGGCGCCGCGGGCCTGACGGCGGCGATCACCGCCGTCGACGCGGGATTGACGGCACTGGTCGTCGAGAGCACCGACCGTTGGGGCGGCACCACGATGCGCAGCGGCGGCGGCCTGTGGATGCCGAACAATCCGGCGATGCGACGCAAGGGCATCCCCGACTCCCGCGAGGAGGCACTCGACTACCTCGAGGCATCCATCGGCCCGGTCGCCGACATCGGGCCGGCCTCGTCGCAGGAGCGCAGGGAGGCGTTCGTCGACGGCGTCGCGCCCACGTTCGACCTGCTCGAACGCCTGGGAGTCGTCTGGACCGTCGGCACCGACTACCCCGACTACTACCCCGATCGGCGCGGCGGCAAGGTCGGCCGCTCCATCGAGGTGAAGCCGATCAACGCGAAGAAGCTCGGCGACTGGCAGCGCACCTCGCGCATGAGCGACGCCATTCCCGTGCCGCTCAAGACCGACGACGTGTGGCTCCTCACGCGCGCCTGGTCGACGGTGTCCGGATTCATCCGCGGCGCGAGGTTCGTCTTCCGTACCCTCGGCGGACTCCTCACCGGACGTAGGCTCATGGGCATGGGGGGCGGACTCATGCTCAGCCTCGGGCTGATCGTGAAGAACCAGGGCACGGAACTGCTCCTCGACGCGCCACTCACCGAACTCGTGAAGGACGAATCCGGCCGGGTCGTCGGCGCCGTCGTCGCGACGCCGTCCGGTCCGATCTCGATCCGCGCACGGCGCGGGGTGATCCTCGGCGCCGGCGGATTCGCGCAGCGCACCGAATGGCGCGAGCGCTACCACGGCATCCCCGGGTACACGTCGGCGGCCGAGGGCGACCTCGGCACGGCGATCGAGGCGGGCGCCGCCGCAGGCGGTGCGCTCGCCCTCATGGACGACGCGTGGTGGGGGGCCTCGGTGCCCATCCCAGGCAAGCAGCCGTCGTTCATCCTCAACGAACGCAGCGACCCGTTCTCGCTCGTCGTCGACCAGTCCGGGCAGCGGTACCTGAACGAGTCCGAGAGCTACATCGACTTCGGCCACCACCTGCTCGAACGCGACCGCACCGTGCCCGCGAACCCCTCCTGGCTCATCACCGAACGGCGCCACGCCCAGCGGTACCTCGCGCCCGCCGGGCTCATCGGCGGCAAGGCGATGCGCACCGAGGGCATCATCGTCGAGGCGCCGACCCTCGACGAACTCGCCGAGAAGATCGGGCTCGACCGCGACACGTTCCGAGCGACGATCAGCCGCTTCAACGGATTCGCGAAGACCGGCGTCGACACCGACTACGGCCGCGGACGCACCGTCTACGACAACTACTACGGCGACCCGCGCGTCAAGCCCAACCCGAACCTCGGGCCGATCGAACGCGGTCCGTTCCGCGCCACCCAGCTCGTTCCGGGCGACCTCGGCACGAAGGGAGGCCTCCTCACCGACGAGCACGCCCGCGTGCTCGACGAGCAGGGCGAGCCGATCCCGGGCCTGTACGCCGCCGGCAACACCACGGCCAGCGTGATGGGCCGCACCTACCCCGGCCCGGGATCGACCATCGGTCCGGCCGCCGTCTTCGGATACCTCGCCGCCGTCCATGCGGCGGAGGCATCCGACCACACCGGCGTCGCCACCGCGGCGCCGCAGCACGAAGAGAAGGAAACCCTCGTATGAGCACCCCCAAGACCCTGACGGGCGACGACTCGATCAAGACCTGGCTCGAGCACCCGGTGGGCGGCCCGATCCTGCGCGACATGCTCGCCCAGTCCGGCCAGTCCGCCGACGTCTTCAAGCCCGTCAGCCGCCTGGCGATCAAGCGGCTGATCAAGCTCAGCAAGGGCCAGTTCTCGCAGGAGACGCTCGACGCGCTCATCGCGCGCGCCGCGGCCGGCGACGTGCCGGCCGGCGCGCCCGAGGCCCCCGAGCCGACGAGCGAGGCGGACGAGGACGCCGGCGTGCCGCAGGTCGAGACCCCGGAGTGGGTCGAGCGCATCGACGACGGCCGCTTTTCCGGCAAGACCGTCATCGTGACCGGCGCGGGATCGGGCATCGGCCGCGCCACCGCGTCGCGCATCGCGCGCGAGGGCGGCCGGGTCGTCGCGGTCGACGTGTCGCAGGAGCGCCTCGACGAGTTCGCGTCGGAGCATGCGGGCGCCGACATCGTGACGCTCGTCGCCGACATCACCGACGACGCGAAGGTCGCCGAGATCGTCGCCGCGGCCGGCGGCCGCATCGACGGCCTCGCGAACATCGCCGGGATCATGGACGACATGACGCCGATCGGCGACCTCACCGACGCGGTGTGGCAGCGCGTGTTCCGGGTGAACGTCGACGGCACGATGAAGCTCATGCGCGCCGTGATCCCGACGATGCTCGCCCAGGGCATCGGTTCGATCGTCAACACGGCCTCCGAGGCCGCGCTGCGCGGCTCGGCGGCGGGTGTCGCCTACACCGCGTCGAAGCACGCGGTCGTCGGACTGACGAAGTCGACGGCGTTCATGTACGGTCCGCACGGCATCCGCACCAACGCGGTCGCCCCCGGCCCGACGATCACCAACATCGAGGCCACCTTCGCGTCGCCGCTCGGCGCGCAGCGCGTGCGCCAGGCGATGGCGATCCTGCCGGACGCCGTCGAGGCCGACGCCCTCGCCGCGTCGATCACGTTCCTGCTGTCCGACGACGGCGTGAACGTCAACGGCGTGGTGCTCGCCTCGGACGGCGGCTGGTCGGCCACCTGACCCATCCGGTGGTCGAGTAGCGACACCCCTCCGGTGGTCGAGTAGCGACGAAGGAGCGTATCGAGACCCCTCACCCGGTCTCGATACGGCGCCGAGGCGCCTACTCGACCACCGACCCCACTCACCCCGAACGGAGTCGACGTTGCCCCCGTACCACCCCGACCTCGCGGTCGCCCGGTTCATCCCCAAGATCTCGTTCTCGCGCGGCTCCCTGCGGTTCCTGCGCCGGAAGCTCCCGACCATGCCCGACGTGCCCGGCATGCGCATCGAGAACGTGTCCATCCCCGGCGGAGACGGGGCGCCGCCCGTGCGCGTCCGGGTCTACGACCCGGTCGATCGCGCCGCCGACTCCCCCGCCCTGCTCTGGCTGCACGGTGGCGGGTTCCTCATCGGCGATCCCGAGCAGGACGAGGCGTCGAGCATCGGATTCGCCCGCGACCTCGGCGCACTCGTCGTCAGCGTCGACTACCGGCTCGCGCCCGAGCATCCGTCGCCCGCGGCGACCGCGGACGCCTACGCGGCCCTGACCTGGCTGTTCGACCAGGCGGCCGAACGCGGCGTGGACCCGGCCCGCATCGCGATCGGCGGGGCATCCGCCGGCGGCGGACTCGCCGCCTCGCTCGCGCTCTACGCGCATGACCGCGGCGTGGTGCGGCCGGCGTTCCAGCTCCTCGTCTACCCGATGCTCGACGACCGCACGGTGCTGCGCGACGACCTCGACACGCGCTGGGTGCGCGGCTGGACGCCGAAGTCCAACCGGTTCGGATGGACGAGCTACCTGGGCGGCGAGCCGGGCGCATCGGATGTCTCGGCGTACGCCGCCCCGGCACGTCGGGTCGACCTCACGGGACTCCCACCCGCGTGGATCGGCGTCGGCTCGCTCGACCTGTTCCGCGACGAGGACCGGGTCTACGCCGAGCGGCTCCGCGAGGCCGGTGTGCCGTGCGAGTACGTCGAGATCGAGGGCGCGTTCCACGGCTTCGACGCGATCCTGCGGAAAGCGGGCGTCTCGAAGTCGTTCTGGCGGATGCAGGCCGACGCGCTGCGCCGCGCGCTGGCAGCGGCGGTCGAGTAGCGCAGCCCGGCCCCGGCGGTCGAGGAGCGCAGCCCGGCCCCGGCGGTCGAGCAGCGCGGCCCGACCCCGGCGGTCGAGTAGCGCAGCGTATCGAGACCCGCGCTCCCGGTCTCGATACGGCGCTGCGCGCCTACTCGACCACCGGCGAAGTCCGCCGCATCGGGATGTGCGGGATCCCGTCCTCCGCGAACTCCGCACCCGAGCGGACGAACCCGAATCGGCCGTACCACTCCTCGAGCTGCATCTGCGCGTCGAGGTCGATCGGCACGCCGGGCGCGAGCTCGTCGCACCGGTGGATCGCGGCACGCATCAGGTCGGCTGCGAGCCCTCGGCCGCGCGCCTCGGGCGCCGTGGCGACGCGGCCGATGCGCATGGCCGAGGCATCCGTGAGGATGCGGAGCGTCGCGAGCACGTCGTCGCCGTCGGCGATCCACATGAGCTCGGCCTCGGGCTCGAGGTCGCGCCCGTCGAGCTCGGGGTACGCCGCCGCCTGCTCGACGACGAACACGCGGATCCGCAACCACAGGATGCGGTAGAGCACGACCGGGTCGATCGCCGCGAGCGGGGAACGGTGCAGGGAGGCGGGCATCCTCCGACGGTACCGCGCGCACCGTGCGCTACCGCCCGGAACCCGCGCCCGAGCCGGGCCGCTCGGGCCGCACGGGCCGCTCCGGTCGCACGCCGACTCGCACGTGCCCACTGCTGGCCGCGGCCTCGAGCGCCGCATCGACCTCGGCCAACGGGTACTCGGCCGACACGAGCTCGCCGAACGGCGGCGCTCCGCGCACGCCGGCCAGGTAGTCGATCGCGCGCTCGAGGTGCTCGACCCGGTAGTTGTGCACGCCGGTCACCGTGAGCAGTCCGCGCACGATCGCTTCGGGGTCGAGGTCGACCGTCGGCCCCGGCGACACGCTTCCGACCAGGACGAGGATGCCGCCGGTGCCGATCGCGCCGAGGAGGGCGCGCACGGAGGACGGAGCCCCCGACGCCTCGATCGCCACCAGCGGTTCGGACAGCCGACGGCGGGCGAGTTCGGCCGCGAGGTCGTCCGACGGGTCGAGCGTCGCCTCGGCGCCGAAGCGACGGGCCATCACCCTCCGGTCGACGTCGGGGTCGACGACGACCACGTCGGCACCGGCCTCGGTCGCGATCGCGGTGACGGCGAGGCCGATCATGCCGGCGCCGCCGACGAGCACGGTGGCGCCGTCGAGCGGCACGCGGGATGCCGCGTCGAGCGCCGCGACCGCGGTCGCGGTCGAGCACGCCGCGGGTGCCGCCAGTTCGGCCGGCAGCTGCTCGGGGACCCGCACGATGCCGGTCCCGCGGCGCAGCTGCACGTGCGTCGCGAAGCCGCCCGAGAGCTCCCAGCCGCGGGTCATCCGCTCGTGGCCGTACTTCGCGAGCGACCGGCACTTCTGCGGATGCCCCGACCCGCAGCGGTCGCATCCGCCGCAGCTGACCGTCACCGTCCACACGACGCGGTCGCCGGGGCGCAGCGGCGTGCCGTCGGAGGCGAGGACCTCTTCGCCTCCGACGGCGAGCACGCGCCCGACCTGCTCGTGGCCGAGCACCGTCGGCGTCGGCGAACCGCGGTGGCCGCTCACGGTGTGCACGTCGGAGCCGCAGACGGTGGCGAGCTCGACCTCGACGAGCACGTCGCCCGCGTCGAGGCGCACGCCGGGGACCGCGACCTCCTGGTGCCGGGCGCCGGGCTCGAACCACACCATCGCGGTGGGCGTCGGGGTGACGAGCAGTTCCTGCTCGCGCCCGCGGGCGAGGGTGGGCATGACCGCCCTACGCCTCGAGGCCGGGCAGGCCGGGCAGGATGGAGGGGCCGGGCAGGCCGGGCAGGCCGAGCAGCGCGGGGAGGTCGGCGATGCTCTCGATGATCGCGTGCGCGCCCGCGGCCTCGAACTCGGCGCGGCCGTGCGTGCCGGTGAGCACGCCGACGACGAGCCCGGCCCCCGCGGCGAGGCCCGATCCGATGTCGCTCTGCGTGTCGCCGACGACGACCATCGACCCGACGGATCCGGCACCGGTGCGCAACAACGCCGTCAGGGGCAGGTCGGGGTAGGGGCGGCCCCGGCCGGCGTCGGCCGGGGCGAGCGCCGCGTCGGCGAGATCGTGCCAGTCGAGCGCATCGAGGATCGCGTCGCGCGTCGCGGGGGCGAAACCGGTCGTGAGCACCACGGATGCCCCCGCTTCGCGCAGGAGCCGCACCGTCTCGGCGGCACCGGCGATCGCCGACACCCCGAGCTCGGCGACGAGTTCGGCGTAGGCGCCCTCGAACTCCGCGTTCGCGCGCTGCGCGAGATCCTCGTCGCCCGTGAGCACCCGGAAGACGGCGATCTTCGACTGCCCCATGGTGTCGCGCACGTACTGGAGGGCGCGCTCGCGCGCCTCGCCCTCGGGTGCGAACCCGGCCCGCTCGGCCGCGAGCGCGAACGCCCGTTCGACGAGACCGTCGTCGCACACGGTCGTGCCGGCCATGTCGAGCACCACGAGCTCGACGGTGCGGTCGCCGATGCGCGGCGGGGTGGTGGCGGTCTCGAGGGTGGTCATGCTGCGCTGCCTTCCTGGGTGGTGATGGTGGGGATCGGTCCGGCGTGCGCCGGCGTCGTCGACGACGCGGCGGCCGACGGACCCGAGAATCGGGCGACCACGGCCTCGGCGAGGCCGAGTCCGGTGGTCATGCCGATGCCGGTGGTGGCCGCGGCGAGATGCACGCCGGGTTCGACCTCGACGTCGAGGTAGTCGTCGGGTCCGCTGGCGTAGACGCCCTGCCAGCGTTCGAGCACCCGGAACGGACCGGTGCCGAACAGGCGGACGGTCTCCTCGAGCATCGCCTCCGAGGCCGACTCCGCCTGGAACGGGGCGACGGTGGCACCGCGGTAGTGGGTGTCGCCGACGATGAGCGAGCCGTCGGGCAACTGCGTGTACATCTGGTTCAGGTCGATGGCCGCGAGGTCGGGGCGGTCGGTGTGCAACCGCTCGCGAAGCGCGGCCGTCGCCGGCAGCGCCGCGAACGCGCCGTAGCGCAGCAGCGACCAGCCGGTGAGCAGCGGTGCATCGAGGGGCATCCGCAGGTCGGCCGCGACGCGGAGCATGTCGAGGCCGCAGCGGACGATGCCGTGGCGTTCCGCGGCGTCCGGGAAGAGCAGGTCGATGTCGTGGTTGACCGCGACGACGACCTGCCCGGCCGAGATGTCGCCCCGACTGGTCGAGACGACCCCCGGAGCGACGCGGCCCACGGCGGTGCGGAACCGGAACTCGACGCCGCGCGCGGCGAGGAACGCGGTGATCGCGCCCAGCGCCTGGCGGGGGTTCGCCTGCAGGTCGGCGGGCAGCATGGCGCCGCCGATCACGCTGCCCGGAGCGACCGGGACGCACGCCTCCAACGCGGCCCGGTCGAGCAGGTCGACCGGAGTCCGTGCGTCTTGCGCGGCACGCGCCTCGGCGAACTCGGAGAGCACGTCGAGCTCGTCATGGGCGCGTGCGGCGACGAAGGTGCCGGACTCGCGCAGCCAGACGCCGGCGTCGCGCGCCAGTCGGAGCCAGATCTCGCGGGCGGCGAGACCGTACTCGAGCGCGACACCGGTCTGGGGGGTCACGCAGAGGTGGCCGAAGTTGCGGATGGACGCGCCGGATGCCTCGCTCCCCCGCTCGACCACGATGACGCTGAGCCCACGGTCGGCCACGGCGAGCGCGACGCCGAGTCCGACGATGCCGGCGCCGACGACGACGACGTCGGCCCGGGCAGCGCCCGTGCGGGTGCCGCCGCTCAACGGAACACCCGCCGCATCCACACCGCGAGGCCTTCGAACACGAGCTGCACGACCAGGATCATCAGCACGATCGAGGTGACGACGTCGTAGTTCGAGCCCTGCCCGGCGTTCAGCAGGTAGTAGCCGATGCCGCCGCCGCCGACGATGCCGAGCACCGTCGCGGCACGCAGGTTCGTGTCGATCAGGTAGAAGCTGTGGCCGATCAGGGCGGGCACGCCCTGCGGCAGCGTCGCCGACGCGTACACCTGGAGGCGCGTGGCCCCGGTGGCGATGAGCGCCCGCTCGGGTCCGCGCTGCACCTCCTCGAAGGAGTCGGCGATGAGCTTGCCGAGCAGCCCGATGCCGCCGAACGCGAGCGCGATCGTGCCGGCCTGGGCGCCGAGGCCGGTGATGACGATGAGCACGATCGCGAGGATCACCTCGGGCACGCCGCGGATCCCGACGAGCAGTAGTCGGGCGCCGCCGCGGACCCCGCCGTTCGGCGCGACGTTGCGGGCCGCGAACGAACCGATCACGAGGGAGAGCACGAAGCTCAGCAGCGTGGCGGCGAGCGCGACGGAGACGGTCTCGACCAGGGCGCCGAACATCGTGTCCCAGTCGTACGATCCGAACGACGGCGGCCAGAACTGCACGGCGACGCCGGGAATCTTCGCCCACACGGTGACGAAGTCGGACCAGGTGATGTTGCAGACGGCGATGCCGGCGACGATGACGGCGACCGCGACCCAGAACGCCGCGGTGCTGCCGATGCGCGCGCCGTCCCACGGGCGGCGAAGGGCGGCGCGCAGGTCGGCGGGGCTCGTCGCGGCGCTCGTGCCCGACGCGGAGGCATCCGTACCCGAGGCATCCGTCGGGGCCTTCGCCCGCGTCGCCCGACGGACGATCCGGTCGCCGATGCCCCGACCGGTCGGCTGCGCACCGAGCATCGCCCGGCGGATGAGGCTGGAGACGACCTCCATCACGACGCACAGCACGAACATGACGATCGCGATGCCGATGCCGAGCGAGTAGTCCAGCGACTTGAACGCGTACGACATCTCGAGGCCGAGCCCGGCGACGCCCACGTAGCCGAGCACGACGGAGTGCCGGAGGTTGATGTCGAAGCGGTGCAGGATCGTCGCGATCCAGCTCGGCATGACCTGCGGCAGGATGCCGCTCGTGAACTCCTGCAGCTTCGTGCCGCCGGCGGCGCGGATCGCGAGGCGCGGACCCTCGTCGATCTGCTCGATCGCGTCGGCGAAGAGCTTGGCGATCATGCCCACCGAGTGGATGCCGATCGCGAGGATGCCGGGCAGCGTGCCGAGCGAGAACATGAGCACGAACACCATCGCGAGCACGATGTCGGGCACGGCGCGCGTGAACACGGTGATGAACCGGCCGATCGCGCGCCACGCCGGACCCGGCGTCGTGTTGCCCGCGGCGAGGTAGGCGACGGGCACCGAGAGGACCGCGGCGAGCAGCGTGCCCGTGAGCACGAGACCGAGGGTCAGCGCGGTGAGCGAGAGCAGTTCGGCGGGTTCGGGGAACGTGACGGTGCCGACCCGTTCGAAGAAGTGCTGCGCGTTCGCCCAGCTCTCGACCATGCCGGCGATCGAGATGTCGATGTCGACGAGCGCCCAGACGGATGCCGCGACGAGCGCGACGAGCGTGAGCCCGGCGGCGATGCGCTCGGGCGAGACCGGTCGGCGGGGTGCACGGTGGGCGACGCCGGCGCGCGTCGGCGCCGGGCCGGTGACGAGGGCGGTCATCGGGCTCCCTCGTCGGCGAGCGAGACGACGGATGCCACGCCGGATGCCCGGCCGGATGCCACGCCGGATGCCTCGCGGCCCGTGGTCTCGCCGAGCTCCCGCTCGATGGCCTCGAGCTCGGTCGTGGCGGTCGCGACGCGACCGTAGATCTCCATGACCTCGGCCTTGCCGAGCCCGGCGGTCGGGGTGTCCAGCACCACCTGGCCGTGCCGCAGGCCGACGATGCGGTCGCCCCACGAGAGCGCGAGGTCGACCTGGTGCAGGCTGCAGACGACCGTGAGTCCGGCGTCCATGGCGATCTCGCGGATCAGGGCCATGACCTGTTCGCTCGACTCGGGGTCGAGCGAGGCGACGGGTTCGTCGGCGAGCAGGATCTCGGGCTCCTGCATGAGCGCGCGGGCGATGGCGACCCGCTGCTGCTGCCCGCCGGAGAGGGTGTCGGCGCGCTGGTACGCACGGTCGAGCAGGCCCACCCGGTCGAGGTGGCCGAGTGCGGCGAGCTTGTGCGCCCGCGAGTACCCGAAGAGGCCGAGGCGGGGGCCGCGCAGTTCGGCGAGCGCCCCCGTGAGCACGTTCTCGAGCACGGTCAGCGACGGCACGAGTTCGAACTGCTGGAACACGAAGCCGACGCGCGAGCGCAGACGGCGGAGGCGCCGCCCGGTGAGGGACGGCACCTCCTCGTCGAGCACCCGCACCGAACCCGCGCTGGGCCGCTCGAGCCCGTCGAGGTGCCGCAGCAGCGTCGACTTGCCCGAGCCGGAGAGGCCGAGGAGCACGACGATCTCGCCGCGTTCGACCTCGAGGTCGACGCCGTCGAGGGCGGTGGTCCGACCGAAGGCCTTGTCCAGTCCTGCAACCTGGATGACCGGTGTGCTCATGTCAGTTCTCTCGTGTCGTGCGATGCGTATCGTGCGCTGCGCGGGTTCGGTGGGGCGTGCGGTCAGCGCCGGGTCAGCCCTGGCACTGGGTCGCGTTGATCTCCGCGCAGATGTCGCGGATCAGGTCGTAGTACTCGTCGTCGACCGGCTTGGTCGCGAAGAACACCGAGCGGAAGCCGTCGCTGTCGGCGCTCTCGACGCCCGACTCGATGATCTGGTCGATGGTGACCTCGGCGAGGATGTCGGTGAGCTGCGACTTGAGCTCGTCGGGGAGCGCGTCGGAGACGACGATCGGGGCGCCCGGCACCATGGTCTCGGCGACGATCTCTACCTGGTCGCTCTTGGCGACCTCGCTGTCCTCGGCGAAGCCGGCCTCGCACTCGACGCCCTCGCCGACCTTCGTCACCGAGACGTCGTGCTTGCCCGCGAAGACGGGGGTCACGTCGGTCTCGGCGTCGATGCCCTCCTGCAGGAGGTTGTACGAGGGGAAGAGGTAGCCCGAGGTCGACGACGGGTCGACGAAGCAGACCTTCTTGCCGGCGAAGTCGGCGAGGCCCGTGATGGAGCTGCCCTTCGGGACGATGGCCTGCGAGTAGTACCCGGGCTCCTGGCCTTCGGCGGTGACGATCGAGGAGATCGGCGTGATCTCGGCACCGTTGTTGGTGGCGGTGACGTAGGTGAAGCCCGAGAACGACGCGACGTCGATCTTGCCGGCGATCGCGGCCTCGATGAGGGCGGCGTAGTCGGTCGACTCGTGGTACTCGACCTCCTTGCCGGTCTCCTGCGCGATGTAGTCCATGAGCGGCTGGTAGTTGGTCTCGGTGTCGACCGAGTCGGGCACGACGCCGAACACGAGGGTGTTCTCGTCGACGGCGAAGCCCGCACCGGAGTCGGCGGCGGCCTCCTCGCTGCCGCCCGCGGGGGCGGAGCATGCGGCGAGCGTGAATGCGAGCGCGCCGGCGCCGAGGAGCGCGAGGGCGGAGGTGGAGCGACGGGTGGTCATGACGGCCTTTCGGACGAGGGGGTTGGGAATCAACGCTGGCAACCTTCGCATCCCGCGAGCCGAGATGTATACCGAACTCGGATGGATTCATCGGTTGTTCACCTATGTCCAGCCCGGGTGAATACTCGGTGCCCGACGTCGCGCGGCGAGGCTACGCGAAGTAGTATTCCTACGTGGCTTCGAGTATCTACAAGGAGATCGCCGACGAACTCCGGCAGCGCATCACCAGCGGGCAGCTCGCCGCGGGCGACGACGTGCCGACGGAGGCCGAACTCGCCGAGCGGTGGAACACGTCGCGCGGCCCGATCCGCAACGCGCTCGCCTCGCTCCGCGAGGAGGGCCTGATCGAGACGACCAGGGGCAGGCCGGCCCGCGTCGTCGAGCGCAAGGCGCACCAGGCCGTCGACGTGTCGATCCCGTTCACGAGATGGGCCCGCGACCTCGGCACGAAGCCGGGCGCGGTCACGCAGTCGCTGTCGCTTCGCCGGCCCACCGAGGAGGAGGCGCTGCTGCTCGGCATCGAACCGACCGAACACGTCGTGCACGTACTCCGGCTGCGCCTGCTCGACGGCCGCCCGACCATGCTCGAACGCCTGACGTACACCGAGACGGTCGGCCGCCTGCTCTTCGACGCCGACCTCGACACCGTGTCGATCACCGAGTACCTCGGCGAGCGCGGGCACGCCTCGATCGACGTGCACCACGAGATCGACGCGGTCGCCGCCGACGACGACGATGCGCGCCTGCTCGAGGTCGAACCGGGCGCGCCGATCCTCCGCCTCAAGCGGGTCAGCCGCGACGGCGAGGGGCGGGCGTTCGAGGCATCCGACGACCGCTATCGCAGCGACATCGTGCGGTTCACGGTCGCCGCGTCCGGCCGCGCGAGCAGCGGCGAGCACTACCTCCGCGCCTTCGCGGGCAGCTGACACCGCCGGGCGGTCGAGGCGCGAAGCGAATCGAGACTCAGGTCATGCGGTCATCAGGAGCACGCCCGCCAGCACGGCGACGGATGCCCCGACCCGCCATCCGGCCCGACCCTCGCGCAGCACGAGCACGCCGAAGACGCTCACCAGCACGACGCTGACCTCGCGCAACGGCGCGACGAGCGACAGCGGCGCCATCGTCATCGCGGCGAGCACGAGGATGTACGCGAGCGGCGAGAGCGCACCGAAGCCGAGGATGCGCCGCCACTGCGCCCGCCAGACCCCGCCGAGCTCCCGTGCCCGCCGGCCGAGCAGTGCCGTGAACAGCACGATCTCGCCGAACGTCGTGCCGACCATGTACGCGACGGGTGCCGCGCCCCACTCGCGCACGGCGTTCGCGTCCCACACCGTGTAGGCCGCGATGGCCACGCCGGTGAGCAGCCCCCACGCGATGCCCGGGTCGATGCGGGCGCCGATGCGTCGCCGCTCCGGGTCCGCCGCCCCGGTGCCCACGCCGGCCACGCGTCGATCCCGGTCGACGAGGCCGATCGCCACGACTCCGGCGATGACCACCGCGATGCCCGCGAACTCGGCGGCCGTGGGTCGCTCGCCGAACCAGACGATCGCGGCGACCACCGCGATGGCCGGCCCGCTGCCGCGCGCGGTCGCGTACACCGTCGACAGGTTCCCCGCGGCGTATCCCCGCTGGAGCACGAAGCTGTACGCGCAGTGCAGCACGGCCGACACCACGGCGCCCGTCCAGAACTCCGCGGGTGGGGCACCGAGTCCGCCCGTGAGCGGCACCGCCGGCAGCCACATCGCCGTCGAGGCGACCGCGCCCCACCAGAGGAACGGCACGCCGATGCGGCTCACGCCGTGGGCGATCACGTTCCATGCGGCATGGCAGACGGCGGCGGCGAGGACGAGGGCGAGGGCGGTGGCGGACATGTCGGACCCTTCTGCCGTCGCGGGCGCGACGAACGGGTCCTCCGGGCTTTTGTCCTGTCAGATGACGGCCGCCGGCTGGGCGACGACCGTGGCGCCGCTCGGACCAGGCGGGCCGCACCTCCGCGCGGACCCCGGAACCCTAGGCGCTGTCGCGCACACGGTAGCACCGCCGGGTGAACACCCCTCGCCGATGTCGGCGGCGGGTGGCACGCTGGAGGGACGTCCGTGGAAGGGGCATCCGATGTGCGGCAGGTTCGTCGTCTCGCAGAAGGTCACCGATCTGACCGACGTCTTCGACGCCGAAGACGACTTCCCCGAGTGGGAGCCGAGCTTCAGCATCGCGCCCACGAACGTCGTGCCGATCGTGCGCGAGCGCGCCGACCGCGAGACGGGCGCGTTCACCCGGCGCGTCGAGCCGGCCGTGTGGAACTTCCATCCCTCGTTCATGAAGGAGTCGAAGCGCCCGCAGTTCAACAGCCGCATCGAGACGGTCGCGACCAACGGGCTGTGGAAGGGCGCGTTCGCGTCGGGCCGCTGCATCGTGCCGATGCACGGCTACTACGAGTGGACGGGCGAGCCGGGCAGCAAACGCGCCCACTACCTGCACGGGCCGGGCGACGTGCTGGCGGCCGCAGGCATCTCGACGGCGCGCAAGCTCGACGACGGCAGCTGGGAGGTCTCGACCTCGATCATCACGCGTGAGGCGAGGGATGCCTCGGGCGAGGTGCACGACCGGATGCCCGTCTACCTCCCCCTCGACGAGATCGACCACTACCTCGATCCGGTGAAGCTCGACGCGGGCGCCGCCGAGGCGATGGTCGGCTGGCTCATCGCGGCATCCGACCGTGTGGCGCCCACCATCACCGAGTACGAGGTCGATCCGAAGGTGAACAACACCCGCCGCGCCGACCCGAGCGACCCTTCGCTCATCGAGCCGCTCGAGGCGTGACGGCCGGCGTGACGGCGGGGGTGCCGGAAGGTGCGCCGGAAGCGATCGCCGGCGGCGGCCCGATCCGGTACGACGGAAGCCCGCGGCGTCGGATGAGCCACTCGGCGACGACGACGTTCGGCACCCAGCACAGGAACGGCACCGCGGCGTAGGCGTTCGCGAATGCCGCGTCGTAGTCGAACGGGCCGAACGGGCTCTGCACGACCAGCAGCAGCGGCAGCCACACCCGCAGCATGACCGCGCTGTAGGTGAGTGCGAAGTTCCGGATCATCCAGGCCTGGTGGTTCGCGACGTCGCGGTGGCGGATCGCCGCGTACGCGCGCCACCCGCTCAACAGCCAGAGCACGCCGAGTGCACCGAAGCCGAACATGCCGACGAGCCCCGCCTCGCTCGACGGCGCGATGACGATGCCCGCGACGCCGCCGACACCGACCGAGGCGAGGTAGGTCCGCCCGATCCAGCGGTGCACCGCGGGCCGCCGATCGCGCAGGCCCCGCCAGAATTGGAACGGGCCGAGCACGAGCGCCAGTCCGCCCGCGACGACGTGCGTGTAGAACGCCGCCAGCACCACCGGCGGCCGGTCGACGTAATTCCCCGCGAGCCCGGTGCCGGCGTCGGCCAGGTCGCGCAGCGTCTGCGTGAGGTACGGCGAGACGGCGAAGGCGACGATGCCGATCGAGGTCAGGACGACGATCGTCCAGCCGGTCCGACTCCCACGCCGGCGCCGGATGGGCCGTTCCTCGGCGGCGGCAACGCGCATCTGGTCGAGATCTGCGGTCATGCCGCGACGGTACCGACGGCCCGGAGACGGCGAGTATCCGGCGAACCCCCGGATGCCGCGGGTCAGAACCCGACCGTCGGCACCTTGGCGTCGGAGGACCTGGCGTCCAGGGGCTCGGCGTCGAGAGGCTCGGCGTCGAGAGCCCTCGCGCGGGCCCGCACATGGTCGCGGAGGTGCTCGAGCGCAGGCAGCGCATCCTCGATGGCCTCGATGTCCTCGTCGGTCAACTCCTCGAGGGCGAGCGCAACGATGTCCGTGCTGATCACCTGGAAGCGCGCGTAGACCTCCATCGCGTATCGGGATGCACGCACCTCGACCTGACGGTGATTATGGTCGGCCGTGCGCCGCTCGACCAGGTCGCCTTCCTCCATCGCCCGCAACAGGTTGCTGATGGTGGGTCGGCTGAGCCGGAGGATCGCGGCGATCTCACCGGGTGATCGCGTCTCACCGCCGACGAGCAAGCGCAGCACTTCGACGTGCGTCTCGGGGATCTCGGGTAGCTGGTCGTGGCTTCGCGCGATGCGCAGCAGACTCCGTCGCAAGGTCGGCACGAGGCTGCTGATCCGTGCGACGACGACACTGTCGAGCGTGCGGCTCATGCCCGCAGTCTCGCGGCGGTTCGGTCGCCGCGCAAGGCGCCACTCCGGGGCATCCGCCTCAGACGACGCGACCTGCGAACGCGATGGCCTGCTCGAGCAGCGCGTCGCGGTCGACGTCGCCCTCGAAGCGGTGGCCCGCCCCGTCGACGAGCACGAGTTCGACCTCACCGCCCGCCGAGTCGATCGCCTTGGCGAACGACTCGGCCTGCGAGTGGGGCACGGCGGTGTCTGCGGTGCCGTTCACGATGAGGAAGGGCGGGAGCGGAGCCGCCGCCGCGTCGCGCGAGTCGGCGCGAACCGGGTCGACGCCCACCAATTCGGCGCGCACCCGCAGGGCGGGGCTGGCCGCCGCCGCGAGGTCGGGCCGCTCACCCGCCGTGGCGCCGAGCCAGCGGGCTTCGGCGCACTCGGGGTCGGTCGTCCGGCCGAGGAGCCTGGCGTGGTCGATCAGGTCGGTCGGTCCGTACCAGTGCACGACGCCGCGCGGCGGGGCATCCGTGCCGAGCAGTTCGAGCGCGGTGAGCGACGCGATCGTCGCGCCCGCCGACTCGCCCCACAGCACCACGCGGTCGGCGGCGATGCGGAACTGCGGCGCCCGCGCGCGGAGCCATCCGATCGCGGCGACGACGTCGTCGACCTGCGCGGGGAACACCGCCTCCGCGCTGAGCCGGTAGTCGACCGAGGCGACGGCGAAACCGGCGGCGGCGATCCGCTCGAACGCGTCGAGGATCTCCGGCCCGAAGTCGCGCCGGCTCCCCTGCTGCCAACCGCCGCCGTGCACGAACACGACGAGCGGGGCAGCGGCATCCGATTCGGATCGCGGCGGCAGGTGCAGGTCGAGGGCGAGCGGCCGGAATCCGGGCCGCTCCAGGTAGACGACGTCGCGAACGCTCGAGCGGCGCTCCGCGAGACCAGCCGAGCCGGTTTCCCGACCGGATGTCTCGCCGCCCGCGCTCGGCGTCAACAGGGCATCCACGAGCCGGTGTGCGGTGCCGGGCGGCACGGGCATCGGACTCAGTGCGCGCAGGGTCAGGAATCCGACGAACGCCTCGATGATCTCGGCGACCGGGGCATCCGCTCGCAACTGGCCGGCCGCGATGCCGGCGGCGAGCCGAGCGCCGAGCGCCGACGCCCCTCCGATCCGTTCCTGGAGGCCGGTGGCGACGGCGTCGTCGGCCGTCGCCGCGGCGACGAGCGAGCGGACGAGTCCGGCGTTGGCGGGCTGCGCGAAGAAGTCGAGTACGAGGTCGAGCCATGCGACGAAGTCACCGCGCAGGTCGCCCGTGTCGACGGGTGCGAAGTGGTCGGGCAGGAGCAGGCCCTCGATCAGGCAGTCGGCCACCAGCGCGGCCTTCGACGACCACCAGCGGTAGATCGTCTGCTTGCCGACGCCGGCCGCGGCCGCGATGCCCTCCATGCTCAGGCCGTCGTACCCCCGCTCGGCGAACTGCGCCGCGGTCGCCTGCAGGATCGCCACCCGCGCCGCCTCGCTCCTCGTCGCCCCGCGTCGTCCCTCCGCCATCCTCACATCTTAGATTCAGACAACGAGACGGACCGTTGCGTATTCTTGGATGCGGTCGCCCACGGTCCGTGCGCCGAACGCGGCCGACTCGGCGCGCGCGGCGGCGCGGCATCCACCCGAGAGGACATCGCACGATGGCGGAACTGCTCTATCGACTCGGCAAGTTCGCCGCACGACGAGGCTGGGTGGTCGTCACCGCCTGGCTCGCGGTCCTCGCGATCGCGGTCGGCGGATTCCTGGTCGGGTTCAAGGGCCTCGCGACCAGCTTCGACGTGCCCGGCACCGCATCCGGCGACGTCGTCGCCGAGCTCGAGGAGGCTCTGCCCGACTACGCCGGGGCATCCGGCACCGTCGTGTTCCAGACCGTCGACGGCGAGCCGCTCACCGCCGAGCAGCAGGCCGAGATCACCGCGCTCGTCGACAGCGCGACCGACCTGCCGGACGTCGCCGAGGTCCGCGACCCGTTCGAGACGCAGCAGGAGCTCGCCGACCGTCAGCAGGAGCTGGCCGACGGGCAGCAGCAGATCGACGACGGCCGTGCCGAACTCGACGCGGGCCAGGCGCAGCTCGATGCCGCCTCCGCCCAGCTCGACGCCGGTCAGCAGCAGCTCGACGCCGGACAGGCGCAACTCGACGCGGCCCGCCAGCAGGCCGAGGCCGCGGGCGCCCCCGAGCAGCAGCTCGCCGCGCTCGACGAGCAGCAGGCGCAGCTCGACGCGCAGCAGGCACAGCTCGACGCGGGCCGACAGCAGCTCGAAGACCAGCAGGCGACCCTCGACGAGGGCCGCGACGAGCTCGAGGCCAACGAGGCGAAGGTCGAACTCGGCGCCGAACTGATCTCGCACGCCGACGGCATCCGCATGGTCTCCGAGGACGGCTCGACCGCCCTCGTCAACGTCGCGTTCAGCGAGACCCGCATGGAGCTGCCCGAAGCGTCGAAGCAGGCCGTCATCGACCACTTCGAGTCCGAGCCGATCGACGGCGTCGAGGTGTCGTTCTCGACCGAGATCTCGCAGGGCGTGCCGCAGCTCATCGGCGTCGGCGAGATCGTCGGCGTCGTGTTCGCCGGCATCGTGCTGATCGTGATGCTCGGCTCGCTCATCACCGCGTCGTTTCCGATCCTCACCGCGATCTTCGGCGTCGCGATCGCGGCGCTCGGCACCCTCGCGTTCTCGGGGGTCGTGCAGATGGCCTCGGTCACGCCCATGCTCGGGCTCATGCTGGGCCTCGCGGTCGGCATCGACTACTCGCTGTTCATCATCAACCGACATCGGAAGCAATTGCTGGAGGGCGCCGAGGTCGACGAGTCGATCGGCCTCGCGAACGGCACCGCCGGCAACGCCGTCGTCTTCGCCGGTACCACGGTGGTCGTCGCCCTGTTCGCGCTCAACGTGACCGGCGTGCCGTTCCTCGGCCTGATGGGTACCGCCGGCGCGGTCGCCGTCGTCATCGCGGTGCTCATCGCGATCAGCCTCACGCCCGCCCTGCTGGGCTTCCTCGGCCACCGTGCACTCGGCAAGCGGGCTCGCGCGAAGATCGGCGAGGTGCACCACGAAGACCTCGCCGCGAAGCCGATGCCGACCTGGCGCGCGATCGTCACGGTCATCGTGACCGCCGCAGCCCTGCTTGCGATCGCGATCCCGTCGCTGTCCATGCGCGTGGGCCTGCCCGACGGCTCGACCGAGCCCGAGGAGTCCGCCGCGCACCGCGCCTACGTCGCGACCGAGAACGCGTTCGGCGCCGGCGTCAATGGCCCGCTGCTCGTCACCGCCACGCTGCCCGAAGGCCTCACCGAGGACGAGCAGCTCCAGGCCCAGGCCGACATCGCCGCCGTCCTCGCCGACCAGGAGGACGTCGTCGCGGTCGCACCGATCGACGTCTCCGACGACGGCACGCTCACCGCGTTCCAGGTCGTGCCCGCTGAGGGCCCGAACAGCGAATCGACCGAGCAGCTCGTCCGCGACCTGCGCGAGCTGCCGCCGATCGAGTCGTCGACGGGCGACGACGAGTACACGCTCGGCGTCGCCGGCCAGGCCGCGATCAACATCGACATCTCCGCGAACCTCGCCGGAGTGCTGCCGCTCTACCTGACCGTGGTCGTCGGCCTCTCGCTGCTGATCATGATCCTGGTGTTCCGGTCGATCCTGGTGCCGCTCATCGCCACCGGCGGGTTCATCCTGTCGCTGTTCGCGACGTTCGGTGCGACGACCGCGCTGTTCCAGTGGGGCTGGGGCGCCGACCTGCTCGGCATCCAGACCGGGCCGATCCTGAGCTTCCTGCCGGTGATCCTCGTCGGCATCCTGTTCGGCCTGGCGATGGACTACCAGCTGTTCCTGTCGACCGGCATGCGGGAGGCGTACGTGCACGGTGCACCCGCGCGCCTCGCCGTCGCCCGCGGGTTCCGAGCCGGTCGCTCGGTGGTCATCGCCGCCGGGCTCATCATGATCTCGGTGTTCGGCGGCTTCGTGTTCGCCGAGTCGACGATGATCCGCTCGATCGGCTTCGGCCTCGCGTTCGGCGTGCTGATCGACGCCTTCGTCGTCCGGATGCTCCTCATGCCCGCGCTGATGCACCTCCTCGGCAAGTCGGCCTGGTGGATCCCGAAGTGGCTCGACCGCATCCTGCCCGACGTCGACGTGGAGGGCGCGGCGCTCGAGCGCCGGCACCACGCCTGATCGGGGCGCTCCACGCTCCGAACGAACGGATGCCCCGCCTGCGACTCGCAGGCGGGGCATCCGACCTCGTACCGGTCGCGATCAGCTCAGGCGCTGCCGCCGACCGTCTTCAGCTTCTCGAGCACCTGGTCGATGCTGAAGCTCGCCGACCGCTGACGCTGCGGGAAGTCGACGAGGGTCTGCAGCATCCGCGCCACGTACGACTGCGCGGGGATGAAGAGGTAGACGCGGTCGAGCATCCAGTCGAAGTAGGTGTTCGAGGTGATGTCGGCGCGCTCGTACGGGTCGGTGCGGAGGTTGAACAGCTTCGGGGCGCGGAGTTCGACGTACGGCTCGAGCCAGATGTCGAGCGTTCCCGCGGCGCGCTGCTCCATGAACACGATCTTCCAGTTGTCGAACCGCAGCGCAGTCAGGTCGCCGTCGTCCGACACGTAGAAGAAGTGCTTGCGCGGGCTCTCGTCGGCCTCGCCCGTGAGGTAGTCGAGCTGGTTGTGCCCGTCCAGGTGCACGCGGTACTCGGTGCCGCCGAGGTCGGCGCCCTCGAGGAGCCGCTCCGCGATGTCCGAGTCGCCGGCGGCAGCGAGCAGCGTGACGAACCAGTCGTTGTGACTGACGATCCCGTTCAGCGTGGTGCCCGCAGGGATGTGCCCGGGCCACCGCACCATCGCCGGCACCCGGTACGCGCCCTCCCAGTTCGAGTTCTTCTCGTTGCGGAACGGCGTCATGCCGGCATCGGGCCACGAGTTCATGTGCGGACCGTTGTCGGTCGAGTACATGACGATCGTGTTGTCGGCGATGCCGAGCTCGTCGAGCAGGTCGAGCAGGTCGCCGACGAGGTCGTCGTGGTCGAGCATCGTGTCGTGGTACTCCGACTGCCACCGCCCCGCGCGGCCGATGCTCTCGGGCTTCGGGTGGGTGCGGAAGTGCATGTGCGTCGAGTTGAACCACACGAAGAACGGCGTGTCGTCGTCGGCCTGCTTCCGGATGAACTCGGACGCCGCGTCGCGGAACTCCTCGTCGCACGTCTCCATGCGCTTCTTCGTGAGCGGCCCGGTGTCCTCGATGCGCTGCGTGCCATCGCCGTTCGCCCACGAGTGGATGACCCCGCGCGGGCCGAAGTTCTTGCGGAAGTCGGGGAAGTCCTCGGCCTTCGGATAATCGGGGTGCTCGGGCTCCTCCTCGGCGTTCAGGTGGTACAGGTTGCCGAAGAACTCGTCGAACCCGTGCGCGGTCGGCAGGTGCTCGTCGCGGTCGCCGAGGTGGTTCTTGCCGAACTGTCCGGTCGCGTACCCCTGCGCCTTCAAGGCCGTGGCGATCGTCGGGTCCTCCGCCTGGAGTCCGAGCGGAGCGCCGGGCATCCCGACCTTGGTCAGGCCGGTGCGATACGGGTTCTGGCCGGTGATGAACGCCGCGCGCCCCGCGGTGCAGCTCTGCTCGCCGTAGTAGTCGGTGAACTTCACGCCCTCGTTCGCGATGCGGTCGATGTTCGGCGTGCGATACCCCA
Source organism: Agromyces sp. LHK192 (assembly GCF_004006235.1). NCBI lineage: Bacteria > Bacillati > Actinomycetota > Actinomycetes > Micrococcales > Microbacteriaceae > Agromyces > Agromyces sp. LHK192. The sequence goes on along the minus strand of NZ_CP034753.1, from coordinate 41,969 downwards.
TGAGCCCGTCGGAGTAGGCGCTGAGATTGCTGATGCCGATGTCGTCGCCCCAGATGATGAGGATGTTCGGCTTGTCGGACATGTTCCCTCCCCCAGGGTCGACGGGGTCGCGCGCTGCGCGCACCCCCTCCGCTGATCCTAGGCCGCGACGGTGCCGTGGGGCGTGCCCGCGCTCTTCCGTTCGTCGGACCACGTCGGTACGTTCGAGTCCGGGGGCGGGTGGAATCACGGCCCCCGGAAGGGGAACCGCACATGTCCGAATTCAACTCGGATTTCCACGGGAAGATCGAGCTCGACGTCCGCGACTCCGTCGCCGACTGGACGCCCTACACGCTGAAGCAGGCTCCCGAGGGGGCGCCGAACGTGCTCGTCGTGCTGTACGACGACACGGGCCTCGCCGCGTGGTCGCCGTACGGCGGCGGGATCAACATGCCCACGATGGACCGGCTCGCGCAGGGCGGGCTCACGTACACGCAGTGGCACACGACCGCGCTGTGCTCGCCGACCCGATCGACCTTCCTCACCGGCCGCAACCACCACGTCAACCGGGTGGCGACGATCATGGAAGCCACCGACGGCTTCCCCGGTTCGGCCGGCCGCCTGCCGGCCGAGTGCGCGACGATCGGCCAGGTGCTGCAGGACAACGGCTTCTCGACCTTCTGGGTCGGCAAGAACCACAACGTGCCGGAGGAGGACCTCGCGCCGGGCGGCAGCAAGTCGGAGTGGCCGCTGAACAAGGGGTTCGACCGGTTCTACGGGTTCCTCGGCGGCGAGACCAACAACTGGTACCCCGACCTCGTCGAGGACAACCACTTCATCGAGCAGCCGTACTCGCCCGAGGAGGGGTACCACCTCTCGAAGGACCTGGCCGACCAGGCGCTCCGGATGCTCCGGGACCAGCAGTCGTCGAATCCGTCGAAGCCCTGGTACCTATGGTTCTGCCCCGGCGCGAACCACGCACCGCACCACGCGCCCGACGAGTACATCGCGAAGTACAAGGGTGCGTTCGACGGCGGCTACGAGGCGTACCGCGAGTGGGTGCTCGGTCGCATGATCGAGAAGGGCATCGTGCCGGAGGGCACGGCGTTGACACCCCTCAACCCGTTCCCCGAGGATGTCGCGAACCCGGCGGACCTCGTGCTCGCGTGGGACGACCTCGGAGACGAGGAGAAGGCACTGTTCTGCCGCATGGCCGAGGTGTACGCCGGATTCTCCGAGTACACCGACGCGCAGGTCGGCCGCATCGTCGACTACCTCGAAGAGACCGGGCAGTTGGAGAACACCCTGGTCTTCTACTGCGCCGACAACGGCGCGTCCGCGGAGGGCAGCCCGCACGGCTCGGTGAACGAGAACAAGTTCTTCAACGGGTACCCCGACAGCCTGGAGGAGAACCTCAAGCTGATCGACCGCATCGGTTCGCCGGACACGTACAACCACTATCCGACGGGGTGGGCGGCAGCGTTCTCATCGCCGTTCCAGATGTTCAAGCGGTACTCGCAGTTCTCGGGCGGCACGTGCGACCCGATGGTGATCCACTGGCCGAAGGGGTTCGAGTCGAAGGGCGAGGTGCGGCACCAGTACCACCACTCGACCGACATCGTGGCGACGATCCTCGACGCCGTCGGCCTCGAGATGCCCGACGTGTACCGGGGCGTGAAGCAGCATCCGCTCAACGGCGTGTCCATGCGGTACAGCTTCGACGCGGCACCCGACGGCCCGACCGAGAAGCACGTGCAGTACTACACGATGCTCGGTACCCGTGGCATCTGGAAGGACGGCTGGAAGGCGTCGGCCGTGCACGCCCCGATCAGCGGCAAGTCGAACTTCGACCGGGACGTCTGGGAGCTCTACCACGTCGACGAGGACCGCTCGGAGTCCAGGAACCTGGCAGCCGAGCAACCGGAGAAGCTGCAGGAGCTGATCGACGCCTGGTACGAGCAGGCGAAGGAAAACTTCGTGCTCCCGCTCGACGATCGCACCGCACTCGAACTGGTGACGATCGAGCGGCCGCAGTCGGAGCCACCGCGTACCCGCTACACCTACTACCCCGACACGACCGCGGTGCCGGAATCGGTCGCCGTGAGCGTGCGCGGGCGCTCCTACAAGATCATCGCCGACGTGATCCTCGACGAGGGCGCTGAAGGCGTGATCTTCGCGCACGGCTCGCGTTTCGGCGGCCACTCGTTGTTCCTGAAGGACGGGAAGCTGCACTACGTGTACAACTTCCTGGGGATCCCGCCCGAGCAGCACTTCGAATCGGAGCCACTCGCGCCGGGCGCGCACGCCCTGGGCGTCGAGTTCATCCGCGAGTCCGCGGGCGAGCATGGCGAGTCGGTCGGGACGGCGAAGCTCTACGTCGACGACCAGGTCGTCGCCGAGGGACCGATGCGCGCGCAGGTCGGCAAGTTCACCCTCTGCGGCGACGGCCTGTGCGTCGGCTACGACAGCGCCGATGCCGTGAGCAGCCGGTACGCCAACCCGTTCCCGTTCACGGGCGGGAAGCTGCTGGGCGTCGCGGTCGACGTGAGCGAGGAGCAGTACCTCGACCTCGAGCGTGAGGCCCAGGCCATCCTCTCCCGCGAATAACGCGAGGAGCGCGGGTCGGCGCGGCTGCGATCACCGCCCACGCTCGGCGACCCACTCGTGGGCGTCGGCGTGGGCGGTGCGCAGCGCGTCGCCGATCCACTCGCTGCTCCGGTACACGGATGCCTCTCCGATGAGCGCGATCACGCCGCCCGCGCCGAGTTCGGCGATCACCTCGTCGTTGGGCGCGATGATGCGCAGCGCCGAGTCGCGCTCGATGAGCTCGTGCGCGTAGCGCCCGAGCACCGCGATGAGGGCGAGGCCGAGCTGGTCGATGCCGCGCAGCCGCAGGATCACGACGGAGTCGCGCGTCGAGGCATCCACCTTCGGCAACTGCGACTCGAACACCGGCGCGCTCGCGAAGAACAGGCTGCCGTAGGGCTGCAGCACGATCACCTCGCCCGACCCGACGACGGGCACCGGGTCCTGTTCGCGCCGGCGGCCGTCGGGCTCGATGACGATCTGCCGCACCGACAGGCGGTTCGACTGGCGGGCGACGAAGAGGATGATGCCGAGCCCGACGCCGACGAGCACCGCGAACTGCAGCGGGATGATCAGCGTGAGCACGAAGGTCACGCCCATGATCGTCGACTGGAGCACGCCGGTCTTGAGCACCGACTTCACCTTCTGCGGCTTGATCGTGCCGAACCCGACGACGATGAGCAGGGCGGCCAACGACGGCATGGCCACGTAGGCGACGATGCCGGATGCCACGAGCACCACGAACGCCATCACCGCCGAGGCGATGAACAGCGCGAGCCTGGTCTTCGCGCCGGCCGCGGTGATCAGGGCCGAGGCCGACATCGAGCCGCCGACCGGCATCCCCTGGAACACGCCCGCGACGACGTTGCCCGCGCCCTGTCCGATGAAGTCGCGCGAGGCATCCGCTCGTCTGCCGTTGGCGTTGGGGACTCCCGCCGACACGGCTGCGCCCTGTACCAGTCCGACGAAGGCGAGCGAGAGCGCCGGGATCGTGAGCGCCACCACGTCGTCGATGCTCGGCAGCACGGGCGCCGGCAGTCCGCTCGGCACGTCGGCGATGTCGTCGACGGTCGCGACCTGCCACCCGAGCCACGCGTCGAGGGCGAGCGTCAGCACCGAGCCGATGGCGACGGCGACCACGAGGCCCAGCGACCCGAGCCTCGTGCGCGTGAGCCAGACGATGAGCCCGAGCGAGACCGCGCCGATGATCGTGGTGGGCCAGTCGAACTCCCAGAAGTGCCAGACGAGGTCGAACGCGCGCACGACCCGGTTCGGCCCCTCACCCTCTGCACCCGTGAAGTTGGAGAGCTGACCGAGGATCATGTTGATGCCGACCGCGGTGACGAACCCGGTCATGACGGCGGTCGGCACGAACCGCAGCAGGCGTCCGCCCTTCAGCACGCCGGCGACGATCATGATGATCCCGGTGAGCATGGCGAGCGTGAACAGCGCCCGGTCGGGGTCGGGTCGCGAGGCGAGGTCGGTGTCGGCGACGACGAGCGACATCGCGCCGGTCGCCTGCACGGCCATGAAGGTGCTGCTCGTGAAGCACGCGGCGCCGAGCATGCCGAACAGGTAGGCGTAGAGGCCGGCGATCGGGTTGACGCCGGCGAGCACGCCGCTCGCGAGTCCGTCGGGAACGGATTCGATGCCGAGCACGGTTCCCGCGACCGCGTCGCGGCCGAGGGTCTTCCGGCTGAACACGGGGCGGATGCGTCCCCACGCACGGGAGGTCGCCGTGCGGAGCGTCCATCGCCCGTCGGTCACGTCGCCCTCCGTTCGGCGAGCCATCCGATCGCGGTCGCGATGATCGTGTCGATGTCGGATGCCACGTCGACCACGAGACCCGGTTCGTCGGACCCGAGCGGCTCGAGCGTGTCGAGCTGCGAGTCCAGGAGCGAGGCCGGCATGAAATGCCCGGCGCGCGCCGAGGCTCGGCCGTGCAGGAGCTCACGGCTCCCCGTGAGGTGCACGAACACCGTCGCCGGCGCATGCATGCGGAGCCGGTCGCGGTACGTCCGGCGGAGCGCCGAGCAGGCGACGACGAGACCGGCGCGGTCCGACGCATCCGCCAGCTCCTCCCCGACCAGATCCAGCCACGGCCCGCGGTCGGCGTCGTCGAGCGGCATCCCCGCCGACATCTTGGCGACGTTCGCGGCCGGATGCAGGTCGTCGGCATCCCGCCACGCGACGTCGAGGGCGTCGGCGAGCGCGGCCGCGACGGTCGACTTGCCGACGGCGGAGACGCCCATGACGACGACGAGGGGCGGGTCGGGCAGTGCAGGCGAGGTCACGGCTCCATCCTCGCGCCACCTGCCGTGCCGGCGCACGACCCATCGACCGATCCGCGGTCGCGGGTCTAGCATCGGGACTTGATGGCGAACCAGCAACCGGCTTCGACGCCGTTGATGTCGCACAGGCAGATCCTCTTCGTGATCTTCGGCCTGATGGCAGGCATGTTCCTCTCGGCCCTCGACCAGACGGTCGTCGGCACCGCGATCCGCACCATCGGCGATGACCTCCACGGCCTCAGCCAGCAGGCGTGGGTGACGACGGCGTACCTGATCGTCTCGACGATCTCGACGCCGATCTACGGCAAGCTCTCCGACATCTGGGGTCGCCGCCCGTTGTTCATCGCGGCGATCGTGATCTTCATCGTCGGCTCGCTGCTGGCCTCGTTCTCGACGTCGATGCTCGAGCTCGCGGCGTTCCGCGCCATCCAGGGCCTCGGCGCGGGCGGCCTGATGTCGATGCCGCTCGCGATCATGGGCGACATGCTCGCGCCGCGCGAGCGCGCGAAGTACCAGGGCTACTTCCTCGCGGTGTTCGGCATCTCGAGCCTCATCGGGCCGCTCGTGGGCGGCCTGTTCGCCGGCGCCGACGAGATCCTGTTCATCGCGGGCTGGCGCTGGGTGTTCCTCATCAACGTGCCGATCGGCATCGCGGCGCTCGCGATCGTCATGCGGTTCCTGCACCTGCCGAAGCAGGAGCACGACCGCGTGCGCATCGACTGGTGGGGCGCGACGTTCGTGGTCGTCGGCCTGGTCCCGCTGCTGCTCGTGGCCGAGGAGGGCCGCGACTGGGGCTGGTCGAGCCCCATCGCGATCGCCTGCTACGTGGTCGGTGGCCTCGGCGTGCTCGCGTTCGTGATCGTCGAGTCGCGGATGGGCGACGACGCGCTGATCCCGCTGAAGCTGTTCCGCTCGTCGACGTTCTCGATGGCGACGGTGATCGGCGTGTTCGTCGGCTTCGGCATGTTCGGCGCGATGATGACGATCCCGCTGTTCCTGCAGCTCGTGTTCGGTGCGACGCCGACCGAGAGCGGCCTGCAGATGCTGCCGATGATCCTCGGCATGATGGCGGCTTCGATCGGGAGCGGCCAGATCATCGCGCGCACCGGGCGGTACCGGATGTTCCCGATCCTCGGCACGCTGTTCCTGGCCGGCGGGTTCCTCGTGCTCACCTTCATCCGGTACGACTCGACGTACTGGTACATGGCGGGCGCGATGCTGCTGATCGGCCTGGGCCTCGGCCAGCTCATGCAGACGCTGACGATCGCCAGCCAGAACTCGGTGGGGCTGCGCGACATGGGCGTCGCGACGAGCGCCTCGACGTTCTTCCGCCAGATCGGCGGCACGCTCGGCACCGCCGTGCTGCTGTCGTTGCTGTTCACCGTGATGCCGCAGAACATCACCGGGTCGCTGTCCGACGAGGCGACGCTCAGCGACGCACTGGATGCCGCGCTCGACCCGGCCGTCGCGACGGCGCCCGAGAACGCGCAGATCATGGAGACGATCTACTCCCCAATCGTCGAGCCGATCACCGCGAACCTGCCTCCGCAGGTCGATCTGTCGGACGAGGCGCAGCGCGCGCAGGTCGTCGAGCAGGCGCTCCCGCAGATCGAGGAGGCATTCGGCGGCGAGGGCTCGGCCGAGGCATCCGTCGGCGGTGACGCGCTCGACGACACGTCGTTCCTGACCGGCGCCGATCCGAGGCTCACGAAGCCGTTCCTCGTCGGCTTCACCGAGTCGGCGGTCGCGGTCTACCGCGTCGCCCTGATCGTCGTGCTGATCGCGTTCCTGCTCTCGCTGTTCTTCCGCACCCCGCCGCTGCGGGCGAAGTCGGCGATGCAGGAGGCCGCCGACGAGCGCGCGGCGGCCGCGGCGAGTTCGCGCGGAGGGGCATCCGACGGCGAGCCCACCGACACCGGCGTGATCGCGACCCTCGCGGCCGAGGAGGTCGGCGCCCTCGTGCAGCCGGGCGCGGACACGGCGTCGCATCGCGTGCACGACGAACCGCCGGCCACGGGCAGGCGGGCGAAGGGAGACGACGGATGAGTGCCGAGACCCCCGAGGAGTACCTCGCCGCCCAATCGCCCGAGGCGCAGGAGTGGTTGCGCGAGTTCCACGACTACGTGGAGGCCACGTATCCGAGCGTGCCGCTCATCATGTTCCGCGGGGTGCCGATGTTCCGGTTCGCGGACTCGTACCTGAAGGGCTACGTGATGTTCACGGCCGCATCGAAGACGATGTCGGCGCACGCGATCGACTTCGACCTCGTCGACGCGGCCAAGGCCGCCGTCGGCGGCTCGCAACCGGCGAAGGGCTGCGTGAAGGTGAAGTACATGGATGCCGCGGCCAAGCCCGTCGTCTACGAGATGATCGACGCGGTCATGGCGCGGAACGGCATCCCGAAGGCCTGACCTCCTGCGCCTGCATCGCCCGTTGCTCCCGATCCCGACGACCTTTTCAGGACCACAGCGGTCAGAGACTCTCTATCGGGCCATGGCCGCCGTGGTCCTGAAAACGTATGCCGGGCGGTGCTCACTCAGGCCCGAAGGCCGGCGAAGAACTCCCGCAGGTCGTCGGCCAGCAGCTCCGGCTGCTCCATCGCCGGGAAGTGCCCGCCCGACTCGTGCTCGCGCCACTGCGCGATGCCGCCCCACGCGTTGAACGCCTTCGCCATGAGCGGATGCGTGTCGAAGACCGACCACGCGGTCGGCACGTCGCCCCCGGCGAGCCAGTCGAGTCCGGAATGCGTCGACTCCCAGTAGAACTGCGCGCTCGACGCGCCCGACTTCGTGAACCAGTAGAGGCTGATGTCGGTCAGCAGTTGGTCGCGGTCGACGGCCTCGTCGGGGGTCGGGCGGGTCGGGTCGGTCCAGCCCTGGAACTTCTCGGCGATCCAAGCCAGCTGCCCGACGGGCGAGTCGACGAGCGCAGGCCCGATCGTGTCGGGCTTGTGGTTCTGCAGGTCGAAGTAGCCGCGGTCGGCGGCCTCGCGCTCTCGGATCGCCGCGATCTCGTCCTTCTCCTCGTCGGTCAGGCCGTCGGGGTACGGGAACTGGTCGCCGACCATCGCGAGCGAGTTGCCGTCGCTGCCGACGTGCACGCCGGTCACGCGGTCCGGGTACAGGGCCGCGAGCCGGCCGGCGATGCCCGCCCCGATGTCGGTGCCGTGGACGCCGAATCGGTCGTAGCCGAGCCGGGTCATGATCTCGGCGAACGCCTCGGTCGTCCGCGCGAGCTCCCATCCCGTGCTCGACAGGGGATTCGAGAACCCGAAGCCGGGCAGCGATGGCATCACCAGGTCGAATTCGTCGGTCAGGAGCGGGATGAGCCGCTGGTACTCGACGAACGAACCGGGCCAGCCGTGCACGAGCATCAGCGGTGTCGCGTCGGGGTTCGCCGAGCGCACCCGCACGACGTGGAAGGTCTGGCCGTCGACGACGGTCGTGTACTGCTCGTGCTCGTTGAGCGCGGCTTCCTGCTCACGCCAATCGAACGTGCGCCATGCGTCGGCGAGCTCGCGGAGGTACGCGTTCGGGATGCCGCGGCTGAAGTCCGTGCGATCGTCGCGGCCGGGGATCGGATCGGGCCACCGCGTGCGGTCGAGCCGCTCGTGCAGGTCGGCGAGGTCCGCCTCGGGGATGTCGACGCGGAAGGGGACGAGGTCGGTGTCGGTGTGTGCGTTCATGACCACCACGGTTCCAGCAATTGCGGCAGGATATCTTCCGCGATACGTGAAATGCTCGAGCCATGCTCGACACGTCCGCACGCCTCCTGAAGCTGCTCTCGCTGCTGCAGATCCCGCGCGAGTGGACGGGCGTCGAGCTCGCCGAGCGCCTCGAGGTGAGCGCGCGCACCGTGCGCACCGACATCGGCAAGCTGCGCGAACTCGGCTACGCCGTGGATGCCCGGCCGGGCGTCGCCGGCGGCTACCGCCTGGTCGCGGGCACGGCGATGCCCCCGCTCGTGCTCGACGACGACGAGGCGGTCGCCATCGCGATCGGACTCACGACGGCCATGACCCGCGGCATCCGCCTGGGTGAATCGTCGGTGACGGCGCTCGGCAAGGTCGAACAGGTGATGCCGCCGCACCTGCGGCAACGCGTGGACGCCGCCCGCGCTGCGACGAGCGTCGCGGACGACCCGGATGCCTCCCTCGACGTGTCCGTGTTCAGCGCGATCGCGTCGGCCATCCGCTGGAACGAGCGCCTCAGGTTCGACTACGCCACCCACCGCGGCACGCCGTCGCGTCGTCTCACCGAACCGCATCGGCTGATCAACTGGGGATCGCGCTGGTACCTGCTCGCGTGGGACGTCGAGCGCGGCGACTGGCGCACGTTCCGCGCCGATCGCATCGTGCCGCAGCCGCCGACCGGGGTGCGCTTCCGCCCTCGCGAGATCGACGAGGAACTGGTCGTCGCCCACGTCATGCGCGGCGTCGGGCGGGCGCTGTGGGCGTATCGCGCACGGATCCTCGTGCAGGCACCGGCCGCCGAGGTCGAGGCCAAGATCGGCCCACCCGCTGTGGTGACCCCGGTCGGCGAGCGCGCGTGCGAGGTCGAGGTCGGATCGGACGACCCCGACCGGCTCGCACTGTGGATCACCCAGCTCGACGCCGAGATCGAGGTGCTCGAAGGCGACGAGCTCATCGCCGCATTCGCCCGCCTCGCCGCGCGCCTGCGCCGCGCCGCGGGAGCCGCCGGAGCCGCCGAGGGCTGAGTCGAGGGCTGAGTCGAGGGCTCGACGGGCGCCGGACACGCACCGGTCGAAACGGAGTCCCCCTTCCGGGTCGGCGGTCGCGTCGCTACGCTGTGCCGCAACACGGCACCGACGAGCGAGCGGAGACCGAGATGATCTGGAGCAGGGGCAGCACCCGTCGACGTGGATGGCTCGGTCTCGCGGCCGTCGCCACGGCGGGCATCCTCGTGGTCGGCGGTTCGGTGGTCGCGACCGCGGCCTCGCAATCGCCGACCTACCGAGGATGCGTGAATCAGAAGACCGGAGTACTGCGCGTGTTGCAGCCGGGTAAGCCCGGAAAGCTCGGATCGTGCATCACCGAGCCGGCGGTGCTCGCCGAGACGCCGATCACCTGGAATCAGCAGGGCCCGGCGGGCATCCCGGGTCCGACCGGGCCGGCCGGGGCCACCGAGGTCGTGACCACCCGCTTCGAGCACGCCGTGCCGGTGTTTCCGAACGACGACCGAACACTGCTGGAGCTCCCGTTGGGAGGCGGCAGCGCGTATCAGGTCACGGTGAACGTCAACGCGGTCGCCGAGCGAAACGACCCGCTCGAGGGGTACTGCCTGCTGCTGGGCGAGGATGGCACGACTCTCGATGAGGCCGTGTTCGCTGCGGACCCAGGCGCGCGATTGCCCATCTCGTTCACCGCCATCGCCGCCGGTACCACCGAGGTCGCTGTGGTGTGCGGCAGTGACTCCGTCGACTTCGTCGTGCACGGCGGGAGCATCTTCGCGACCCCGGCCGTCGTGACGAGCGTGACGCAGCCCTGAGTTCGGGCGGTGGACCTCCCGACGGATCTGAGCGCAGACGACCGAGGCGGGGCATCCGATCGGATGCCCCGCCTCGCGGTTCGCGTGCGCCTCGCGGTCAGGCCGCCTTGCGGCTGCCGCGCGTGATGAGGCCGTAGATCAGCAGCACGATGATGGCGCCGCCGATCGCGAGCAGCCAGGTGCTGAGGTCCCAGAACTCCTCGAGGCCCACGCCGAAAAGCACGCTGCCCAGCCATCCGCCGAGGATCGCGCCGACGACGCCGAGCAGCAGGGTGATGAGCCAGCCGCCGCCCTGCTTGCCGGGCAGGATCAGCTTCGCGATGGCGCCGGCGATGAGGCCGAGGATGAGGAATGCGAGGAAACCCATGGTGTGCTCCTTCGTTCGGTGACGGCCGGTTGCTGCGCCGTGGGGGCGGCGCTCCGGCCGATCAGGATGCGTCAACCGAACCACTCGGCCGCGGATTCCGGATGCCCCTTGCGCTGCAGGGCGCGAACGCGCTACGCGCGGTGCGGTTCGACGGTTCGGCCCGGGCGGGCGTGCTGCCCGGCGCGCGCGGCCCGGTGCGGCTCCGCGACATACGACCTACGCTGCCGGAATGGATGCCTCCGCTCCGCTCGTCCGCCCCGCGAGGCCCGAGGACGCCCGCGCGATGGCCGAGGTCATCGTGCGGTCCTGGCGCGAGACGTACCGCGGGCTGATGCCCGATCGGGTACTCGACGACCCCGGGTTCGTCGACGTCCGCGAGCGGTTCTGGACCACCGCGCTGACCGACGATCGCCACCGCGACAAGCGGATCGCGATCGCGGAGGTCGGCGACGCGGTCGTCGGCGTGGCCATGGCCGGACCGCCGGAGCCGCCCGCGCTCCCGTGGCGATCGCACCTGTACGTGCTGTACGTGCTCGCCGCGCACCACGGCACCGGGATCGGCGCCGACCTGCTCGATGCGGTGGTGCCTCCCGGGTCATCGGCCGCCCTCTGGGTCGCGTCCGAGAACCCGCGTGCCCTGGCCTTCTACCGCAAGCACGGGTTCGTCACCGACGGCACCGTGCAGGTCGACGACGGGGTGCGTGAGCTGCGGATGGTGCGCGCCGGCGACTGAGTGTGATGGGCAGGGCCACTCGCGCGACGGCACGCGAACCGCGCGCGGCCCACACGCAGCGCATGAGAATCCGGTGCACGCGCCGTTCAGGCGGGCTGCAGTCCCGATCCTCATGCACCGGTCGGATGGCCGGCCCGTGGCGTTGCTCGCCACAGGCCGAGACGCGAAACGGCCCGGATCCTCACGAGGATCCGGGCCGTTCCATCTTGGTGCGCAAGGGGGGAGTTGAACCCCCACGCCCTCACGGGCACACGGACCTGAACCGTGCGCGTCTGCCTATTCCGCCACTTGCGCATACCGATTCGCACCATCAGGTGCGCATCAGCCAACAGAGACTAACATTTCGTCGCGCCAATAGCCATTCGGGCAGCGTCGCCCCACTTCACCTGCGCCCCTCGCGCCCTGCGAGGCATCCGGAATAGCATCGATATCTGGGTACAGGCGCCCGGCCGACGCGACGAGAGGACCGCCCCCGTGACCCGACCCGATACGAGCGACGACACCACCGTCACCACCACTCCCCCGGCCGACGCCGACCTGAGCGGCATCCGCGGGTGGCTGTTCGACCTCGACGGCGTGCTCACGCCGACGGCGATCGTGCACATGCACGCCTGGTCGCGGCTGTTCACGCCCGTCCTCGAGGAGCACGGCGTCGCCCCCTACTCCGACGCCGACTACTTCGCGTACATCGACGGCAAGCCCCGCTACGACGGCGTGCGTTCGCTGCTCGAGAGCCGTGGCATCGAGCTCCCCGAGGGCGAAGTGACCGACTCCCCCGACGAGAACACGGTGCACGGCCTCGGCAACCGCAAGAACCGGGCGTTCAACGCGACGCTCGCCGAGGAGGGCGTCGCCGCCTATCCGGCGTCGGTCGCGTTCCTCGACGCGGTGCAGGCGGCCGGATGCCTCGTCGCCGTCGTCTCGAGTTCGAAGAACGCGCCCGCCGTGCTCGCGGCTGCGGGCATCGCCGACCGGTTCGAGGTCGTCGTCGACGGCCAGGTCGCGGCGCGCGAGGGAATCCCCGGCAAGCCGTTCCCCGACACGTACGAGCGCGGCGCCGCGTTGCTCGGCCTGCCGACCGCGGCCTGCGCGGTCGTCGAAGACGCCGAGTCGGGCGTGCGGGCCGGGGCATCCGGTGACTTCGGCATCGTCGTGGGCGTCGATCGCGGCGTCGGACGCGACGTGCTCGCGCGCCTCGGCGCCGACGTGGTCGTCGACGAGCTCGACGAGCTGATCCCGGCCGTCGAGCGGGCCGGGGCCTCGATACGCTCCGCTACTCGACCGCCGGAAGACGGCGCTACTCGACCGCCGGAGGACGTGGGCGAGGCATCCGACAGCACCACCAGCACCACCCGAGAGGACGCCGAATGAGGTTCGCCGACACCGACCCGCTGAACCGCACCAGGTTCCCCGTCGACGAGTGGGCGCTCGTCGAGACGGACTTCGGGCAGGACGACCAGGGTCGCACCGAGACCCTGTTCGCGGTCGGCAACGGCTACCTCGGACTCCGCGGCAACGTCGAGGAGGGCCGCGACGGCCACATGCACGGCACGTTCGTGAACGGGTTCCACGAGACGTGGCCGATCCGGCACGCCGAGGAGGCGTTCGGCTTCGCGCGCGTCGGCCAGACGATCGTGAACGCGCCCGACGCGAAGGTGATCCGCCTGTATGTCGACGACGAGCCGCTCGTCATGACCGAGGCGGAGATCCTGGCGTACGAGCGTCGGCTCGACTTCCGCACCGGCGCGCTGATCCGCTCGGTCGAGTGGCGCACCCCCTCGGGCAAGCGCGTGCTCATCACGAGCCGCCGACTCGTGAGCTTCACCGACCGCCACCTCGCGCTCATCGACTACGAGGTCGAACTGCTCGACGCGGATGCCGCGATCACGATCTCCAGCCAGATCCTCAACCGCCAGGACGGCCGCGACGAATACCGCTCGGGCGTCACCGAGACGTCGGAGGGGTTCGACCCCCGCAAGGCCGACGTGTTCCTCGACCGCGTGCTGCAGCCGCGGGTGAAGCGCCACGGCGACGGGCGATACGTGCTCGGCTACCAGACCACCAACTCGGGCATGGCCATCGCGATCGGCGCCCAGCACCACATCGACACGCAGAGCGCGTACACCGAGTCCGGGTCGATCGGCGACGACCTCGCGAAGCACATCTACAAGATCGCCGGCAAGCGCGGCGAGCCGGTGCGCGTCACCAAGGCCGTGAGCTATCACACGGCCCGCAAGGTACCGGCCCGTGAACTGGTCGATCGGTGCGACCGCACCCTGGACCGCGCCGAGGAACTCGGGGTCGCGCGGATCTTCGAGCACCAGCGCGCGTGGCTCGACGAGTTCTGGACCCGCTCCGACGTCGAGGTCGCCGACCAGCCGGTGCTGCAGCAGGCGATCCGCTGGAACCTGTTCCAGCTCGCGCAGGCCTCCGCGCGCACGGACGGCGGCGGCGTCGCGGCGAAGGGCGTCTCGGGGTCGGGCTACGGCGGTCACTACTTCTGGGACTCCGAGGTCTACGTGATGCCGTTCCTCTCCTATACGACGCCGAACGTCGCGAGGAACGTGCTGCGGTTCCGGCAGAAGATGCTCGATGCCGCCAGGGCGCGCGCGATCGAACTCAACCAGCTCGGCGCGCTCTTCCCGTGGCGCACGATCAACGGGCAGGAGTCGAGCGCGTACTATGCGGCCGGCACCGCGCAGTACCACATCGACGCGGACATCTCGTATGCGCTCATGCAGTACGTCACCGCGACGGGCGACGAGGACTTCCTCGCCCGCGGCGCGATCGACATCCTCGTCGAGACGGCCCGCATGTGGGAGGACCTCGGCTTCTGGCGCACCAACGCCGACGACGTGTTCCACATCCACGGCGTCACCGGGCCCGACGAGTACACGACCGTCGTGAACGACAACCTCTACACGAACGTGATGGCGCGCGCGAACCTCGAGTCGGCCGCGAAGGCCGTCGACTCGCTGCAGGTGCACCAGCCCGTCGAGTACCGCAAGCTCGTCGATCGGCTCTCGGTGACGCCCTCCGAGGTGGCCGCGTGGCGCCGTGCCGGCGCGCACATGCACATCCCGTTCGACGAGAAGCTCGGCGTGCACCCGCAGGACTCCGCGTTCCTCGAGAAGGAGCTCTGGGACCTCGAGCACACCCCCGACGACCGGCGCCCGCTGCTGCTGCACTACCACCCGCTGGTCATCTACCGCTTCCAGGTGCTGAAGCAGGCCGATGTCGTGCTGGCGCTGTTCCTCCAGGGCGACCGGTTCACGACCGAGCAGAAGCTCGCCGACTTCGAGTACTACGACCCGCTGACCACGGGCGACTCGACGCTGTCGGCGGTCGTGCAGTCGATCATCGCGGCCGAGGTCGGCTACCACGAGCTCGCGCTGCGGTACTTCCGGGCGGCCCTGTTCGTGGACCTCGCCGACCTGCACCACAACGCGGCCGACGGCGTGCACGTCGCGTCGACGGGCGGCGTCTGGGGCGCGCTGGCGTTCGGCTTCGGGGGCTTCCGCGACCAGGGCGGGAAGTTCACCTTCGACCCGCGCCTGCCCGACGGCTGGGGCTCGCTGGTCTTCCGCATCACGCTCCGCGGCACGCGCCTCAGGGTCACGGTCGAGCACGCGGCGATCACCTTCGAGATCGAGGACGGCGACGGAGCGGATGTCTCGGTGCGCGGCACCGCCCTGCACGTGGAGCCCGGCGAACCCGTGCGCGTCGCGCTCGACGGGCAGGGGCCGCGGATCATCGGTTCGCCCACGATGCGGGATATGGCCGGCAGCCGCAGGGCCGACGGCACCCTGCTCACGGCGTCGATACCGACCCTGTCGCTGGACGTCGACGCAGACGATTCGCCGATTCCGGTGGACTGAGGCGCGGCGTTCCCAGCGCTTCACGCTATTCTGTCGCGAGTCACGGAACGGATCGGGAGACCTGTGGGCCTACTGGACAACTTCGAGAAAGGTCTCGAGCGCGCGGTGAACGGCGCCTTCGCGAAGACCTTCCGCTCGGGGCTGCAGCCGGTGGAGATCACCGCGGCGCTCAAGCGCGAGATCGACACGAAGGCCGCCGTCGTATCGCGCGACCGCGTGCTCGTTCCGAACAGCTTCACGGTGCGCATGTCCCCGGAGGACCACGATCGGATGACCCGCCTCGGCCCCGCGCTCACCGACGAACTCGTCGACCTGGTGCAGAAGCACGCGGCGAGCCAGCGCTTCCAGTTCGCCGGAGGCGTCACGCTCGAACTCCTGCCCGACGAGAGCCTCTCGGTCGGCATGGTGCAGGTCGACTCGTCGAACGTGAAGGGCCGCGTCGCGTGGACCCCGGTACTCGACGTGAACGGCAAGCGGTACCCGATCATCAAGGGTCGCACGGTCATCGGCCGCGGCAGCGAGGCCGACGTCACGCTCGACGACACCGGTGCGAGCCGCAGGCACGCCGAGGTGCAGTGGGACGGCTCGCGCGCCCGCGTGCGCGACCTCGGCTCGACGAACGGCACCCAGCTCAACGGCGCCGCGGTGAAGGAGGCCGTGCTCGAGCCGGACTCGGTGATCACGATCGGCCGGTCGCGGATCACCTTCCGCGTGCTCGCGCAGTCGGGCGGCGCCCAGCCCGGTGCCCAGCCCGGTGGCGCCCGCCCGGGCGGCGCGCCCGGCGCCTCGCAGCGCTCCGACCTCGGCGGATTCTGGGGGCCGGCGTGAGCGAACTGACCCTCCTCGTCCTCCAATTCGGCTTCCTGCTGCTGATGTGGCTGTTCGTCTTCGCCATCGTCTACGCGCTGCGCAGCGACCTGTTCGGCCAGCGGGTCCGCAAGCTCCCCGATGCCGCGGCGGCCGCTGCGGCGCCGGCGTCCCCGGTCGCCTCCGCGTTCCCGTCGTCGTCGCTCTCGCAGGCGCCGACCGAGGCGGTCAACCGGCCGCCGGCCGCCGAGACCGGCCAGGCGACCGCCGAGAACGCGGGTCGACTCGTCATCACCTCCGGGCAGAAGGCGGGGGCGGAGTTCCCGCTCGGACGTGACGAGATCACGATCGGGCGATCGAGCGACTCGGCGATCATCATCCGTGACGACTACACGTCGACGCACCACGCCCGGCTCATGCTGTGGAACGGCCGCTGGATGCTGCAGGACCTCGATTCCACGAACGGCACGTTCCTCGACGGCTCCCGCGTGACCGTGCCGACCCCGGTGCCGCTCGGAGCCACCGTGAAGGTCGGGGCGACGACGTTCGAGCTGCGGCGGTAGCCCGTGGCCTCAGTCAAGGCGAGCGCTGCGGTCTCGCACGTCGGTCGGATCCGCGCGAACAACCAGGACTCCGGCTACGCCGGTCACCAGTTGTTCTTCGTGGCCGACGGCATGGGCGGTCACGCCGGGGGCGACGTCGCCAGTGCGATCGCGACCCACCGCATCGCCGAGGCCGACATCGACCACCCGAGCCCCACCGAGGCCGCCGCGGCCCTCGAGTCCGCGCTCCTCGCGGCGAACCGCCGCATCACCGAGACGGTCGCCGACCACTCCGAGCTCACCGGCATGGGCACCACGTGCAGCGCCCTCATCATCGAGGACAGCCGGGCCGCGATCGCGCACATCGGCGACTCGCGCATCTACCTCGCGCGCTCGGGCGAGCTCAGCCAGATCTCGACCGACCACACGTTCGTGCAGCGCCTCGTCGACGCGGGCCGCATCACCGCCGAGGAGGCGATGGTGCACCCTCGCCGGTCGGTCCTCATGCGGGTGCTCGGCGACGTCGAGTCCTCCCCCGAGGTCGACACGCTCGTGCTCGACACCCGCCCGGGCGACCGCTGGCTGCTCTGCTCCGACGGCCTGTCGGGCGTCGTGTCGTTCGACGAGATCCAGCAGGTGCTGACCTCCGACGCCGGTGCGAAGCAGGTCGCCGACCGCCTCGTGAAGGCCTCGCTCGACGGTGGCGCGCCCGACAACGTGACCGTCGTCGTCGTCGACATCGGCGAACCGCCCGCGCCCGATACGCCTCCGCTGATCGTCGGCTCGGCGGCAGCGCCGCTGGCGTTCGGCCAACCGGCCGAAGCACCGCGAAGCCGCGGCATCTTCCTGACCCCGTTCCGGCCGCACCCGGTGCAGGAGACCCACTTCGAGCCCGACTCCGAGGAGTTCTTCGACGAACTGATCGAAGAGGATGCCCGCCGCCGGCGCCGCCGCCGGATGGTCTGGGGGTTCTGGATCGTGCTGCTCATCGCCGCGATCGTCGCGGCGTTCGTGCTCGGCTACCAATGGACGCAGACCCGCTACTACGTCGGCGAGTCGAACGGCCGGGTCGCCGTCTTCCAGGGCATCCAGCAGGACCTCGGACCGATCTCGCTGCACGAGCTCCACACCGAGACGCAGCTCGACGTCTCCGAGCTCCGGGCCTACGACCAGCAGCGCGTCGAGCAGACCATCACCGCGGGCGACCTCGCCGAGGCGCTCCTCATCGTGCAGCGGCTGGAGGCCTCCCTTGAGTGAGCGCCGCACGCAGACCCCGCCGCAGGGCACCACCGCGACACCGCCGAGCGGTGTGCGACGCATCCGCATCCCGCAGAAGCTGCGGAACCTCGAGTTCTGGTTGCTCGCGTTCGCCTGCCTGATCAACGCATCCGCCATCTTCCTGGTGCAGCTCGGAGCGCTCGGCACCATCGACACGCAGCTGATCCTGCTCGGCGCCGGCCTGTCGCTGCTGGTGTTCGGCCTGCACATCGCGATGCGGTACGTGGCGCGTGACGCCGACCCGTTCCTTCTGCCGATCGCCTCGGTGCTCAACGGCATCGGCATCGCGATGATCTACCGGATCGACATCGCCGAGGGCGACGCCGGGTGGGAGTCCGCGGCCGTTCGCCAGATCGCGTGGAGCGCGATCGCGATCATCTGCGCGATCGTGACGATCATCCTCATCCGCAACCACCGGGTGCTGTTCCGGTACACGTACCTCGCGGGCCTCCTGGCCATCGTGCTCCTGATCCTGCCGCTCGTCCCCGGCATCGGCCGCGAGGTGTCCGGCGCCCGCGTCTGGATCTCCTTCGGCGACTTCGCCTCGTTCCAGCCCGGCGAGATCGCGAAGATCGCGCTGGCCGTGTTCTTCGCCGGGTACCTCGTGCGCAACCGCGACTCGCTGTCGATGGTCGGCACCACCTTCCTCGGCATGCGGTTCCCGCGCGCACGCGACCTCGGCCCGCTGCTGGTGGTCTGGGCGCTCTCGATGGCGGTCATCGTCTTCCAGCGCGACCTCGGCACCGCCCTCCTCTACTTCGGGCTCTTCCTCGTCATGCTCTACGTCGCGACGAGCCGGATCTCGTGGGTGCTGCTCGGCCTCACGCTGTTCGTCGGCGGTGCGCTCATCGCGTCGCAGACCCTCGACTACGTGCGCAACCGCTTCGCGAACTGGCTCGACCCGTTCAGCGACGAGCGGTTCGGCGCCGACCCCGGCGGCAGCTACCAGCTCGTGCAGGGCCTGTTCGGGCTCGGCAACGGCGGCCTCATCGGCACCGGCTGGGGGCAGGGCCGTCCCGACCTCACGCCCGTCCCGCAGAGCGACTACATCATCGCGAGCCTCGGCGAGGAGCTGGGCCTCGCGGGCGTGTTCGCGATCCTCGCGCTCTACCTGCTCTTCGTCTCCCGCGGATTCCGCATCGGCTTCGCCGGCCAGGACGACTTCGGCAAGCTCCTCGGCGTCGGCCTGTCCTTCACCGTCGCGCTGCAGGTCTTCATCGTGGTCGGCGGCGTGATGCGCGTCATCCCGCTCACCGGCCTCACGACGCCGTTCCTCGCGGCCGGCGGCTCGTCACTGGTCGCCAACTGGATCATCGTCGCGCTGCTGCTGCGGCTCTCCGACACGATCCGGAACCACCCGAGGCTGGTGATCGACGGATGAATCGCGAGCTCAAGCGGGTCACGATCGTCGTGCTCGTGATGTTCCTGACGCTCTTCGGCGCGTCATCCGTCATCCAGGTCGCACAGGCGTCCAACCTGGCGGCGGATCCCCGGAACTCGAGGACCCTGTACGAGAGCTACTCCGTCGAGCGCGGGCCGATCCTCGTCGCCGGGTCGCCCGTCGCGTTCTCGCAGCCGTCCGATGACGACTACAAGTTCCAGCGGGTGTACGCGAACGGTCCGCTGTACGCCCCGGTCACCGGATTCATCCCGATCAACGGCGAGCCGACGGGCCTGGAGCGCTCGCTGAACTCCTACCTCTCGGGGCAGTCGTCGACGCAGTTCTTCGACCAGCTCAACCGCCTGATCTCCGGGCAGGACCCGATGGGCGCATCCGTCGAGGTCGCGATCGACCCGGTCGCGCAGCAGGCCGCGTGGGACGCGCTCGGCGACTACACCGGCGCGGTCATCGTCACCGAGCCGGCGACCGGCCGCGTGCTCGCGATGGTGACCAAGCCGACCTACGACCCGAACGCCCTCGCGGTGCACGACGGCGACGCGGTCGAGGCGACGTACCAGACGCTCGTCGACGACCCGATGGATCCCCTCTTCAACCGGGCCACGGGCGGCGACATGAACCCGCCCGGCTCGGTGTTCAAGCTCGTCGTCACGGCGGCCGCGCTCGAGTCCGGCCGGTACACGCCCGACAGCACGTTCCCGAACCCGGGCACCTACACGCTGCCCGGCAGCTCGTCGGTCGTGCGGAACTCGGGCGGCGGGACGTGCGGCGGCGGCGCCGAGGTGACGCTCGCGACGGCGCTGCGACTCTCGTGCAACATCCCGTTCGCCGAGCTCGGCGTCGAACTCGGCGACACCGCGATCCGCGAGCAGGCCGAGAAGTTCGGCTTCAACTCCGAGTTCCTCATTCCTACCGAGACGGCGGTCAGCGTCTACCCCCGCGGGCTCGACGACGCGCAGACCGCGCTGTCCGCGTTCGGCCAGGGCGAGGTGCGCGCGACCCCGCTCCAGATGGCGATGGTCTCGGCCGCGATCGCGAACGGGGGCATCGTGATGAACCCGAACCTGGTCGACGCGATCACGGCCCCCGACTTCCGTCCGATCGAGGAGTTCGAGGCCTCGGAGTTCCGTCGCGCGATCAGCGAGCAGACGGCCTCCACGATGACCGAGATGATGGTGAACGGCGTCGAGAACGGTGCCGCCAGTAATGCAAGAATAGACGGCGTCAGCGTGGCCGGTAAGACAGGTACCGCGGAGAACGGCGAGGACGACCCGTACACTCTCTGGTTCACAGGTTTTGCCCCCGCCGACGACCCCCAGTACGCGATCACGGTGCTGGTGGAAGATGGCGGGGGACTTGGTCAGGAGGGGTACGGCAACTTGATCGCCGCACCCATCGCACAACAGGTACTAGAGGCGGTGCTGAACAAATGAGACCGAGTGCTGGGCTCACCTTCGGTGGACGGTACGAGCTGCAATCCCGGATCGCCATCGGCGGTATGGGCGAGGTGTGGCAGGCCACCGACCTCGTCATCGGGCGACAGGTCGCCATCAAGATCCTCAAGGACGAGTACCTCGGCGATCCCGGCTTCCTCGAGCGGTTCCGCGCCGAGGCCCGTCACGCCGCACTCGTCAACCACGAGGGCATCGCCAACGTCTTCGACTACGGCGAGGAGGACGGCAGCGCGTACCTCGTCATGGAGCTCGTCCCGGGCGAGGCCCTCTCGACCATCCTCGAGCGCGAGCACGTGCTGTCGACCGACAAGGTGCTCGACATCGTGGCGCAGACCGCCGCCGCCCTCCAGGCCGCGCACGCGGCCGGCCTGGTGCACCGCGACATCAAGCCCGGCAACCTGCTCATCACGCCCGACGGCCGGGTGAAGATCACCGACTTCGGCATCGCCCGCATCGCCGACCAGGTGCCGCTCACCGCGACCGGCCAGGTCATGGGCACCGTCCAGTACCTTTCGCCCGAGCAGGCCTCCGGCCACCCGGCATCGCCGACGACCGACATCTACTCCCTCGGCATCGTCGCGTACGAGTGCCTGGCCGGTCGTCGCCCGTTCACGGGCGAGTCGCAGGTCGCGATCGCGATGGCGCAGATCAACGAGACCCCGCCCGACCTGCCGGTGACGGTCTCGGAGCCGGTCCGCAACCTCGTCTACGCGTGCATCGCCAAGAACCCGGCCGACCGTCCGCAGTCCGCGGCGCACCTCGCGCGCGCAGCGCAGGCCCTCCGCCGTGGCGATGTGCACGGTGCCGCCGCCGCGGTGCCCGCAGTGCTTGGCGCCGCGGGTGCGACCGCCGCGACGATGCTCATGCCGCAGCAGGGCGCGACCGCGGCCACGACGGTGCTCCCGGCGACCGCTCCGACTCCCGAGGACGAGACCGAGGAGACCGAGGAGAAGAAGCGGAGCCCCTGGACGTGGCCGCTCATCATCCTCATCGCGATCCTCGCGATCGTGCTCATCGGCACGCTCATCGCGGTGTTCGCCAATCAGGGGCGTGACACTCCGCCGTCGACGACGAGCGGGCCGCCGAGCACGTCGGCGGCTGCGCCCAGTACCTCGACGCCGCCGCCGACCACCGAGGCACCCCAGGCGGTGCAGGTCGACCGCGACGCCTACCTCGGCATGAACGTCGACGAGGCCGCCGCGGCGATCGAGGCGCTCGGCCTCCCGACGAGCCGCGTCGAGGGTGGGCGTGCGACCGACCCCGGACAGACGAACACCGTCACCGACGTGAACCCGTCCGGGCCGGTGCAACCGGGCACGACGATCACGCTCACCTACCTCGCGGCGCCCGAGGACCCGGCGGCCCCGACCGGCGGGCCGACCATCAACGGCGCCACGGACACGGATGTCGAGCCCAGCCAGAAGCTCACGCTCTCGTGGCCGCAGCAGTCGTGCCCATCCGGGCAGACGCTCAGCGGCTACACCATCACGATCACGAGCGGCGGCACGTTCGACAGCTTCGGCAACGGCACGCAGGCGAACGTCTCTGCCGGTCAGACGAGCACCCCGATCACGGTGACCGGCGCCGCCGGCTCGCAGTTGAGCGTCAATTTCGTCTACTACTGCGGTCAGGTGAGCTCGGCGACGTCGCCGACGTCGAACTTCCCGATCGTCGCGCCGTGAACTGACCCGCGACCGACCAGCCGACAGACCCACCCGACCGACCCACCCGAAGGACCCCACGACAGGAGCAGATGACCGTGACTGATGATGGACGTGTGCTCGCGGGTCGGTACCGCGTCGGCGCCCTCATCGGGCGCGGCGGCATGTCCGACGTGCACGTCGGGACGGACACCCGCCTCGGTCGCCAGGTCGCGATCAAGCTCCTGAAGCCGCAACTCGCGACCGACCCGGCATTCCGGATGCGCTTCCGGCAGGAGGCGCAGTCGGCGGCGAGGATGGCGCACCCGACGATCGTCCGCGTGTTCGACGCGGGCGAGGAGACCGTGGTCGACGCATCCGGCCACGAGGTCCAGCTGCCGTTCATCATCATGGAGTTCGTCGAGGGCCGGCTGCTCAAGGATGTCATCAGCGATGGTCCGCTCGAAGCGCAGGCGGCCGTCCGCGTCATCGACGGCGTGCTCACCGCACTCGAGTACTCGCACCGCGCCGGCGTCGTGCACCGCGATATCAAACCGGGCAACATCATGATCACGACCACCGGGCAGGTCAAGGTCATGGACTTCGGCATCGCGCGTGCGGTGTCGGACTCGGCGACCACCGTCGCGCAGACCACGGCGATCCTCGGCACGGCCGCGTACTTCTCGCCCGAGCAGGCGAAGGGCGAGACGGTCGATGCCCGCACCGACCTGTACTCGACCGGCGTCGTGCTCTTCGAGATGCTGACGGGCCGCCCGCCGTTCCGCGGTGACACCCCGGTCGCGGTCGCCTACCAGCACGTCAGCGAGCGACCCGCCAAGCCCAGTTCGATCAACCCGCGGGTCTCGCCGGCGCTCGACGTCGTAGTGCTGCGCGCCCTCGCGAAGGACCGCACGCAGCGGTACCAGACCGCCGCGGAGTTCCGCGCGGACGTCGAGACGGCGGCGGCCGGCCGCGTCCCGGTCCATCAGCAGGCCCGAGGCGCGGAGGCGCTGTTCGGCTCCAACCAGACCGGCGCGGTGCCGTTGTCCACGACGGAGCTCGCCCTTCGCCAACTCAGCGAGGACGACTCGATGTCGCGCACGCAGCGGCGGCCACCGGCGATCTGGATCTGGTCCGGCATCGTCGCGGTGCTCGTCATCGTCATCGCCGTCATGTACTGGGCGTTCAACCTCCAGCCGAGCGACGAACTGCCGTCGAACGTCCGAGAGGTCCCGACGCTCACCGGCGCCTCGTATGAGGAAGCCGTCGACCAACTGCAGCAATTGACCCTCCCGGCCACGCGTGTCGACCGCTCGGACGACACGATCCCGGCCGGGCAGGTGATCGGCACCGACCCGCCGGCCGGCGAGAAGGTGCCCACGGCGACGCCGATCACCGTGTTCGTGTCGACCGGGAAGGTGCCGGTGGCGATCCCCTCGGTCGTGAACATGAGTCTCGACCAGGCGAAGCAGGCGCTGACGGATGCCGGGCTCACGCCGGGTGCCGAGACCCGGGAGTCCTCTGCCACGATCCCGGGGAACACGGTCATCCGCACCGACCCGGCCGAGGGCTCGACGGTCGAGACGGGTTCGACGGTGAACCTGACGGTCTCGAGCGGCAACGTCACACTGCCCGATCTCACCGGGCAGACCTTGGCCGCGGCTTCGGACTACCTCGGCACCGATGAGCTCCAACTCACACCGGCACCGAAGCCCGATCCCTCCTGCCCGGCCGCGGACGGCTCACCCGTCACTCGACAGTCGCCGGCTCCGGGCGAGGTGCCCCAGCGGTCGACCGTCGAGCTCACGTACTGCGCGGGAGCGGCATCGGGTGCGCCGGCGCCGACCGGCGCCCCGAACGCGAACGGCTGACCCCGGCGCA
Organism: Agromyces sp. LHK192; assembly: GCF_004006235.1. NCBI lineage: Bacteria > Bacillati > Actinomycetota > Actinomycetes > Micrococcales > Microbacteriaceae > Agromyces > Agromyces sp. LHK192. Next base: position 17,627 of record NZ_CP034753.1, on the reverse strand, counting down.
AGTCGTGGCGACGTACGCCGCTCGAACGGCTCAGGCCGTTGCGCGCACCAACGGGCTGAGGGTCGCCGCGCGCTCGCGCACGCCCGGCAGTCCGACTTCGGCGAGCCAGTTCCCGAGCATCCGGTAGCCGCCCTGCGTGAGCACGGACTCGGGGTGGAACTGCACGCCGAAGATCGGGGCGTCCACGTGCCGCAGGCCCATGATCACGCCGCCTGCGGTGCGGCTGGTGACGACGAGTTCGTCGGGAACCGTCCCGTCGACGACGGCGAGCGAGTGGTACCGGGTCGCCGTGAACGGCTGCGGGACGCCCTCGTAGAAGGAGCTGGCGTCATGCTCGATCTGCGAGGTCTTGCCGTGCATCAGCTCCTCGGCGTTCGTCACCACCGCGCCGAACGCCTCGGCGATCGCCTGGTGGCCGAGGCACACCCCGAGCAGCGGCTGCCCGCTCGCGAGTGCCGCCTCCACGGCCGGGATCGAGACCCCGGCGTCGGACGGCTTCCCCGGCCCGGGTGAGACGAGCACCCCGTCGTACGCCGCCGCGCGGGCCGCCACCTCGGAGGCGTCGAACGCGTCGTTGCGGACCACGTCGGTGTCCGCCCCGAGCTCCTGGAGGTAGCCGTTCAGCGTGTAGACGAAGCTGTCGTAGTTGTCGATGACGAGGATCCTGGTCATTGCTCCACCGTGACGTCGATCGGATTGAGGATGAGGTCGACCCAGGGGAAGACCCAGGTGAACAAGGCGTAGACCACCGCGGCGATCAGGACGAGCAGGAGCAGGAGCCGCACCCACCAGGGGCCGGGCAGGATCCGCCAGAGGGCACCGTACATGTCAGCTCTCCCAGCTCGCGACGGCGGCGGCGATCTCGGCCGGCGGAGTGGCGGCGCCAGGCTGCCACGACTCGAGCACGCCGTACGCGATGATGCGCTCCGCCGTCGAGTACAGCGGGTTGCAGCTGGTCAGCGTGATGATGCGGTCCGTCGGCGTCAGTTCGGGGTGGTGCGGTACCGGCGCGAGCACGTCGACGGTGTCGGGGGTGACGTACTCGAAGTCGCGGAACCGGTAGGTGTACCAGCCGTCCTTCGTCTGGATGTAGATCGCATCGCCGAGCTGCAACTGCTCGATCTCGTGCATCCCGCCGCCGTAGGCGCTGCGGTGCGCCGCGATCGCGAAGTTCCCGACGGCGCCGGGCATCGCCGTTCCCGGGTAGTGGCCGACGCCCTGCGAGTAGCTGTTGAGCACGTTCAGGCCGGTTCCCACCGCGATGTTGCGCACCGAGTCGAACGTCTCCGGGGTGTCGAACCGCGGGACGTACATCACGGCGAAGGTCTCGCCGTCGGCGTACGCCGTCGTGTCGACGACGGGTTCGCCCGGGTCGACCGGCGGGGGGGTCTCCGCTCCCGGATCGCGTGCGGCCCGGTCCTGGTCGGCGAACGTCTGGAAGGACTCGGTCGCGGCCTCCGACTGCTGGCCGGCCATGATCGCGTCGTTCCACCAGAGCTGCCAGCCGAGGAAGAGCAGGATCAGCACGCCGGCGGTGAGGAGCAGTTCGCCGAACACCCCGACGACGGTCAGGCCCGGGCTGCGGGCCGGGGCCCGGTCGGCGACGGGATCCGCGGCCGACCCCGCGGTGCGGCGCGCACGGCGGGACTCGGGGTGCGGCTCGGACATACGGGCGATTCTATCTGCGCGGCGACCTCCCTCGGCTGGGAGTCCGGCGCACGCTCGGCTAGAATGCCCCTCATGGCACGAACCAAGTCCCCGAAGCCCGCGCGCGCGGAGGTCGCTCCCGGCGAAGAAGCCCCGAACCCCGTCTGGTTCAAGCCGGTCATGTTCGGATTCATGCTGATCGGACTCGCCTGGATCATCGTCTTCTACGTCTCGGGTGGTGCGTTCCCGATCCCCGACCTCGGATCGTGGAACATCCTCATCGGCTTCGGCATCGCGTTCATCGGGTTCCTGATGACGACGCGCTGGCGTTCCTGATCTCACGAACCGACGCGAACGCGTCGATCGCCTGCAGGGCGGATGCTTCGGCATCCGCCCTTTTTCACAGTTCTATCCCCAGCCATGCACAGGCTGTGGAGGCCGACTTCCGCGGAATTCCGGGGAAGTTCGGAATCACACTCGTGTGATTCTCCCCAGACTGTGGATAGCTTGTGGATAACTCGCGGTCCGAGCAGCCGATGCAGGCGGGCTCCGCTCACACCAGCGGGAACACGAAGAACCGCAGGCTCAGGATGAGCAGTACGACCGTCAGGCCGATGAGCAGGCCGACCTGCAATCCCTGCTGGTTGCGCTTCCGGGTCTCGACGAAGATGAGCCCGATGAGCGCACCGACGACGAGGCCGCCGAGGTGCGCCTGCCAGGCGATGTTCCATCCGGGCACGAAGCCGATCACGAGGTTGATGCCGAGGAGCACGAGAAGCTGCGTGGTGTCGCCCCCGAGCCGCCGCTGGATCACGAGGAACGCGCCCATCAGGCCGAAAATGGCACCGGATGCCCCGACCACGCCCGTGCGCGGATCGCTGAGCCAGAGCACCGCGACCGAACCGCCGAGACCGGCGATCAGGTACAGCGCGAGGAACCGCCAGCGTCCGAGCAGGCCCTCGAGCAGTTGCCCGAAGATCCACAGCGTGTACATGTTGAGCAGGACATGGAAGATCAGGCCCGTCGAGTGCACGAACATCGACGTGATCATGCGCCACGGCTCGAAGTTGAACGGCAGCGAGTAGACGCCCGCGTAGAGCAGGCGCTCCGTCACGGCCAGGCCAGGGATCAGTTGCAGCAGGAACACCGCGATCGTGACCCCGATGAGCGAGTACGTGACGACGGGCGCGCCGCGCCCGGTCGCCGACCGCATGCGGGTGAGCACCGCCGGCTTGGTCTTGGGAGCGTTCGCCCGCTGCTCCCTCATGCACTCCGGGCAGATGACGCCGACCGGCGCCTGGGTCTGGCACTCACCGCAGATCGTCCGGCCGCATCGTTGGCACAGCACGTAGCTCGGACGATCCGGGTGGCGGTAGCAGACCCCGTTTCGGTCGCCGGCGGCGTCACCCACGCCGGTCAGCGGGACTCGACGGTGACGCGCTCGATGACGATGTCGTCGAGCGGCTTGTCACGGCCGTCGGTCGGAACGGCCGCGAGGCGGTCGACGACCGCCTGGCTCGAGGCATCCGTGACCTTGCCGAAGATGGTGTGCTTGCCCTGCAGCCACGTCGTCGGGCCGACCGTGATGAAGAACTGCGAGCCGTTGGTGCCGCCGCCGGTGACGCGGTCGGGGCCGGCGTTCGCCATCGCGAGCACATAGGGCTCGGTGAAGTCGAGCTCGGGGTTGATCTCGTCGTCGAACTGGTAGCCGGGGCCCCCGACGCCCTGTCCGAGCGGGTCGCCGCCCTGGATCATGAAGCCCGGGATGATGCGGTGGAAGATGACCCCGTCGTAGAGCGGGTCGGTCGTCTTCGCGCCGGTGGCGGGGTGGGTCCACTCGATCTCGCCCGTGGCGAGGCCGACGAAGTTCCTGACGGTCTTCGGGGCGTGGTTGCCGTAGAGCTCGACCTCGATGGGGCCGTGGTTGGTGTGGAGCGTCGCGACTGCGGTGGGAATCGGCATTCCCTTATTCTCTCACGGGCCTGTTCGTCAACCACCACGCCGCATCCGGACTCCCATCCCGTTTCCAGCAGGTTCGGTGGCAAGATGGGAGGACTCGCTGCACAACGATGGAGGTCGGTATGAGCCTGTCACGCAAGCGCAAGAAGGAACTCAAGCGGTTGCGCGCGAGTGCGGAGGATCTGTGGGGGAACCAGCAGGTGGTGCTCGACCACGCCAACAGCGTCGCGCGGGAGGCGAGCCGACAACTCGGCCACCTCACGCGTGAAGAGGTCGTTCCCCGCGTGCGTACCGGGTACGAGACGTACGTGCGCCCGGGATTCGAGCAGGCCAAGGGCTATGCGCGGAACGCCGGCGACGCCGCCGAGCAGGGGCTCGGCAACGTGCTGGGCTCGATCCTCTCGATCGGCGACATCGCCAACGACGTTCGCGTCCGGCGGGCCGTCGGGCGGATCTCGCCGCGCGCGGTCGCGCAGATCGAGAAGAAGAGCGGTCCCGGCGTCGGGACGTGCCTCGCGATCGGCGCCGCGGTCGTCGCTGCGGCCGGTGTCGCATACGCCGTCTGGCAGACGTTCCGCGCCGACGACGAACTGTGGGTCGCGGACGACGAGCCGCTGCCGGCATCGGACTCCCCCGCGCTCTGACGCAACTCGCTCGAAGGGCCTCGCCGAACGGCGGGGCCCTTCGGCGTGCCGGGCGGAGGCCGTCCACCTCGGGCGCTCGTCTCAGTGCTGTCCCTGAATTCCGCTCCGATTCCGAATTCCTTCGCATGGATGCTTGCGGAGGCATCCGTTCATTCGCTACTGTCTCTACTCGTTCGCCAATCGGCGATCGCGCTGATCTGAGAGGAGTTGAAGACCAATGATGCGTTTCATCGAACCCCGCACCGGCCTCCTCCTCCGCAGCGCCGCCTGCTGAGCCGACACGGCCAGCGAGCATCGCTCGCGCCGAACCGAGGTCTCACGCCCACGTGATCGCAGCCCGTTCGTGCTGCACACGCCAGAGCGTCGTTCCACGACGCCGACTGATCGCTGATCGGTCGACCGCACCGTTCGCACGACCATTCGTCGGCCGGATGCGCCATCCCCGCCGATGCGGCGACGAGTCCGAGCGACGACCCGAGCGGGATGCTCGACCGTCGCCCACGACGCCCGTCGATCGCGCCCCGAACGGTTCGTCGTACTCCTGAACCCCACCTCACCCGGCCCCGCATCCGCGTTGCCGGACCGCTCCATCGAAGATGAAGGAACCACCGTGAACACCACGCTCACCGCAGTCCGCTCCCCCGGGAGCACCATCGGCGTCCGCCGACGAGCACGCCTCGTCCACGAGCGCATCGCGATCCGCGCCGGCGTCGCCCTCGTCGCCTGGGGCCGTCGCAACGACGCGCACCTGACGCACGAAGCCGTCCAGCACGCGCGCCGCAACGCGATCGCCGGATCCGCACTGCGCGATGCCACCTACAACGGCATCGCCACGGCGACCCGCCAATCCTTCTGACGATCATGTTCGCCGAAGGGAATCCGCACGAACAGCCCCGTCCGGTCCGGACGGGGCTGTTCCGCGTTCGGCGTCAGCGAGCGGGAGGCACGCCGTCGGCGGGCTCCGCCGAGTTCAGGCGCAAAGCAATGTCGACCAAGCCGACCCGCTTCAGGTTCGCCACCTCGTCCAGTGCGAACCACCTCGCCTCGTCGCTCGAACCGCCGACCTCGTTGCGCAACTCGCCGCCCGTGACGGTCGCCCGATAGACCACCCGCATCGCGTAGAGCGGAGCCGCTCCGCGATGCCGCCGGGCCGCCGGCACGACCATCGTGTCGATTCCGAGCAGCCGGTCGATGGATGCCTCGTACCCCGTCTCCTCGCGGATCTCGCGCTTCGCCCCCTCCACCGGGTGCTCGCCGCCCTCGATGCCCCCGCCGGGAAGAGACCAGCCCGATCGGCCGTGCTCGTTCCAATGCGAGAGCAGGATTCGGTCGTCGCCGTCGATGATGACGCCGTACGCGGCGATGCGGATGTCCATCACGCCACTGTACTTAACGCGAGTCCGTGCTTCGCTCGGGCCTCAGTCGGCCTCCGTCACCCGTCGGTTCCCCGGTCGGATGTCTCGAGCCCGTGGATCCCGCTGAGATCGACACGGGTCGCCCCGGCGTGTGCCGCGAGCACGAGGAGCACGTCGCCGCAGGCCGGGCACCGACCGACCGACCCCATCGCGGTGCGGTAGACGATCAGCGTGGCGAGGCACGAGCGGGTGCCGCAGTGCGCGCACGAACCGGCCAGTGCGGTGAGGTCGCCGTCGAACACCTCGGCGAGGTCGCCGGCGAGCGCGTTGCCGTCGAGGTGCTGCATCACGTGCCTCCGAATCGTTCGGTACGGATCGAAGCGGGTCGGTGACCGGCGGCGACCAGCGCGTGCGCGACCGCCTCGACGTAGGCGGTGGGCCCGCAGACGAATATGCGAGGCTCGACGTCGGGCGGCCAGACGAGTTCGGCGAGCAGCTCGGGAGTGACCCGTCCGACGGGGCGCTGCGCGTGGTCGGGTGCGCGCCGGGTGAACACGTAGTCGACCTCCATCGGGGTCGCCGCATCGGCCGCGGCAAGGTCGCGGAGCTCTCCGGCGAAGAAGACGTCGTCGGGGGTGCGCACCGAATAGAGGAGGCGGAAGGGCGTGGCATCCGCTGCGGTCGCGTGGGCCTGCGCCATCGCGATCAGCGGCACCACTCCCGATCCGCCGCCGATGAGCTGCACCGGGCGGCCCGGCTCGACGGACGGCCGCCAGACGAAGAACGCACCGAGCGGGCCGTGCAGTTCCGCCTGATCGCCGACACGGAGATCCTGGACGAGGAACGGCGACACCTCGCCGCCCGGCACCTCGGCGACCGCGAGCACGACCCGGGTGCCCTCGCCCGACGAGGCCAGGGAGTACGAGCGGGTCGCCTGGTATCCGTCGGGTGCGGTGAGCCTGATGTCGACGTGCGACCCCGCGTCGTTGCCCGGCCAGGTCGGCACGTCGAAGGTGATTCGGCGCGAACTCGGCGTCTCCTCGCGGGTGTCGATCACCGTCGCGACGTGCCAGGATGCCCGGGGTGCGGGCGTCCGGGTCACCAATAGCGCTCCTCGAGCCACGGATCGCCGTGCAGGTGATAGCCGTTCTGCTCCCAGAACCCGGGGTCGTCGTCGGGCATGGTCACGAGTCCGCGCACCCACTTCGCGCTCTTCCAGAAGTAGAGGTGCGGCACGAGCAACCGGGCCGGTCCCCCGTGCTCGGGGTCGAGCGGTTCGCCGTCGGCCTCGAACGCGACCCACGCCTTGCCGTCGAGCAGGTCGTCGAGCGGGACGTTCGTCGTGTACCCGCCGTAGCTGTGCGCCATGACGAAGTCGTGCGAGGTCTCGACGTGCTCGAAGATCGTGTCGAGCGAGACGCCGCGCCAGTCCATGCCGAGCCTCGACCAGTGCGTCACGCAGTGGATGTCGACCGTGATGTCCTCGACGCCCAGGGCATGCATCTCGTCCCAGTTCCAGCGGGTCGTACCCTGTTCGGTCCGTACCTCGAACGACCAGTCCTCGGTGGCGACGTCCGGTGTCGGTCCTGCCGACAGCACCGGCCAATCCTCGACGAGGGTCTGCCCGGGCGGAAGATTCGGATCGTGGTCGCGTCCGCGACCGGAGAACCCCCGAGTGATGAACGACATGACGCTCCCTCCGACGCTCCAACGCTAGTGAGCGGAGGCGCGGATGTCACGAGGTCCGAAGGAGTGGAGCCTAGGAGATTCGAACTCCTGACATCCTGCTTGCAAAGCAGGCGCTCTACCAACTGAGCTAAGGCCCCGGGTCGGATGCCGAGGCATCCGGAGTTGTGGAGTTGTGCGTCCCTCTCGGGCACTGGTGGGGATACGAGGACTTGAACCTCGGACCTCTTCGTTATCAGCGAAGCGCTCTAACCGCCTGAGCTATATCCCCGGATTTTCGGCCGGAGGACAGCCTACCTGACGCTGGACGAAAGTCCGAATCGAGGTGGGCGACCCTCACGGCCGGGCCGGATCAGTTGTTCGTGAAGCCGACGAGCAGGCCGCCGGTGATGCGCACGCTGAGGTTGTACAGCACCGCGAGCACCGCCCCGAGCACGGTCGTGACCACGAGGTTGATCAGCGAACCGACCACCGCGAAGCCCATGACGTTGCCGAGCGACAGGACCGTCGTCAGGTCGGTGCCCGAGCCCGCGACATCCTGCACCAGGTTGTTCACCAGCGAGAAGATGCCCGTCGAGTTCAGCACCGTCCACACGAGGAACGACACCACGATGTTCACGATCGCGAGGCAGATGGCGACGAGGAACGACAGCTTCACGCTCGACCAGAAGTCGATGTAGACCAAGCGCAGACGTACCTGCTTCGCCGGCGGACGACGGTTGGACTTGCGGGCCAACTTGTCGGCGACGCTACTCATGGATTCGATCACTCCTCTTCCGCGACGGCAGCCGTTTCGGGCTCAGTGCCATCGCCGGTCTCGTCATCGTCGAGGTTGCGTTCGCTGTTCTTCGCGATGGCGATGATGCGGTCGTCTTGCGCGAACTTCGCGAAGACCACGCCCATCGTGTCACGACCCTTGGCGGGCACCTCGGCGACGTCAGAGCGTACCACCTTGCCACTGGCAAGAACCACAAGGACCTCGTCGGTCCGGGAGGTGATCAGCGCGCCGGCGAGGTCGCCGCGTTCCTCGTTCAGTTTGGCGACCTTGATGCCCAGTCCACCGCGCTGCTGCTTGCGGTACTCCTCGATCCTGGTGCGCTTCGCGTATCCGCCCTCGGTGACGACGAACACGTACGTGTCGGTCGCGCTCGGCTTCTGCCCCGTGACCTCTTCGACCTCGGTGACGTCGTCGTCGTCCGACGAGGCGACGACGGATGCCTCGAGCAACGAGTCGTCGCCGCGGAAGCTCATGCCCTTCACGCCCGACGTCGCGCGGCCCATCGGGCGCAGTGCATCGTCGGTCGCCTCGAAGCGCAGCGACATGCCCTTGCGGGAGACGAGCAGGATCTCGTCGGAGTCGTCGGCGAGCATCGCGGAGACGAGCTCGTCGCCCTCGCGGAGGTTGATCGCGATGACGCCGCGGGACCGGTTCGTGTCGTACGCGGTCAGGTCGGTCTTCTTGACCAGGCCCTCGCGGGTTGCGAGCACGAGGTACTTCGCCACCTCGTAGTCGCGGATGTCGAGGATCTCGGCGATCTGCTCGTCGGGCTGCAGTTCGAGCAGGTTGGCGACGTGCTGGCCCTTCGCGTCGCGGCCGCCCTCCTGCAGTTCGTAGGTCTTCGCGCGGTACACCCGGCCCTGGTTGGTGAAGAACAGGAGCCAGTGATGCGTGGTCGTCACGAAGAAGTGCTCGACGACGTCGTCGGCGCGCAGCGCAGCGCCCTTCACGCCGCGACCGCCGCGATGCTGCGAACGGTAGTTGTCGCTGCGGGTGCGCTTCACGTAGCCGCCGCGGGTCACCGTGACGACCATCTCCTCCTCGGGGATGAGGTCTTCGATCGACATGTCGCCGTCGAACCCGGGGATGATGTGCGTGCGACGCTCGTCGCCGTACTTGTCGGCGATCTCGCGGAGCTCGTCCGAGATGATGGAGCGCTGACGCGACGGGGTCGCGAGGATCTCGCGGAAGTCGGCGATCTGCCGCTCGATCTCCGCAGCCTCGTCCATGATCTTCTGGCGTTCGAGGGCCGCGAGCCGGCGCAGCTGGAGCTCGAGGATCGCCCTGGCCTGGATCTCGTCGATGTCGAGCAGGTCGATCAGGCCGTTGCGCGCCTCCTCGACGGTCGGCGATCGGCGGATGAGCGCGATGACCTCGTCGAGCGCGTCGAGCGCCTTCAGGTAGCCGCGCAGGATGTGCGCGCGGGCCTCGGCCTCGCGGAGGCGGTACTCCGTGCGGCGCACGATGACCTCGACCTGGTGGTCGACCCAGTGCGAGATGAACCCGTCGATAGACAGGGTGCGGGGCACGCCGTCGACGATCGCGAGCATGTTCGCGCCGAAGTTCTCCTGCAGCGAGGTGTGCTTGTAGAGGTTGTTGAGCACGACCTTGGCGACGGCGTCGCGCTTGAGCACGATGACCAGGCGCTGTCCGGTGCGGCCCGACGACTCGTCGCGGATGTCGGCGATGCCCGAGATCTTGCCGTCCTTCGCGAGGTCGGCGATCTTGATCGCGAGGTTGTCGGGATTCACCTGGTACGGCAGTTCCGTGACCACGAGGGACGTACGGCCCTGGATCTCCTCGACGTTGACGATCGCGCGCATCGTGATCGAGCCGCGACCCGTGCGGTACGCGTCGATGATGCCCTTCTGGCCCAGGATCTGGGCACCCGTCGGGAAGTCGGGCCCCTTGATGCGCTGGATCAGCGCCTCCTGGAGTTCCTCGCGCGACGCCTCCGGGTGCTCGAGCGCCCAGAGCGCACCCGCGGCGACCTCGCGGAGGTTGTGCGGGGGGATGTTCGTCGCCATGCCGACGGCGATGCCGACCGAACCGTTGACGAGCAGGTTCGGGAACCGCGCCGGGAGCACCACCGGCTCCTGCGTGCGGCCGTCGTAGTTGTCCTGGAAGTCGACGGTGTCTTCCTCGATGTCGCGCACCATCTCGATCGCGAGGGGCGCCATCTTGGTCTCGGTGTACCGGTGCGCGGCCGCACCGTCGTTGCCGGGCGAGCCGAAGTTGCCCTGCCCGAGTGCGAGCGGGTACCGCATGGACCACGGCTGCACGAGTCGCACGAGCGCGTCGTAGACGGACGAGTCGCCGTGCGGGTGGAACTGGCCCATGACGTCGCCGATGATGCGCGTGCACTTCGAGAACGCACGGTCGGGTCGATACCCGCCGTCGTACATCGTGTAGATCACGCGGCGGTGCACGGGCTTCAGGCCGTCGCGCACGTCGGGCAGCGCGCGCCCGATGATGACGCTCATCGCGTAGTCGAGGTACGACCGCTGCATCTCGAGCTGCAGGTCGACCTGGTCGATCTTCCCGTGGATGCCGGGGCCGTCGGTCTCGCCGGCGGCGCCGGGCTCGATCACGTCAGATGTCAAGGAAACGCACGTCCTTCGCGTTCTTCTGGATGAAGTTCCGTCGGCTCTCGACGTCGTCGCCCATCAGCGTCGAGAAGATCTCGTCGGCCGCTGCGGCGTCGTCGACCGTGACCTGCAGCAGGGTGCGGGTCTCGGGGTTCATCGTCGTGTCCCAGAGTTCCTGGTGGTTCATCTCGCCGAGGCCCTTGTAGCGCTGGATCCCGTTCTCCTTCGGGATGCGCTTGCCGGCCGCGGTGCCCGCGGTGACCAGTGCGTCGCGCTCGCGATCGGAGAAGACGTACTCGTGCTCGGCATTCGTCCACTTGATGCGGTAGAGCGGCGGCTGCGCGAGGTACACGTAGCCCATCTCGATGAGCGGTCGCATGTAGCGGAAGAGCAGCGTGAGCAGCAGCGTCGTGATGTGCTGGCCGTCGACGTCGGCGTCGGCCATGAGCACGATCTTGTGGTACCTGGCCTTCTCGGGGTTGAAGTCCTCGCCGATGCCGGTGCCGAACGCCGTGATCATCGCCTGGATCTCGGCATTGCCGAGCGCCCGGTCGAGTCGAGCCTTCTCGACGTTCAGGATCTTGCCGCGCAGCGGCAGGATCGCCTGGGTGTCGGGATTGCGGCCCTGCACGGCGGAGCCGCCGGCCGAGTCGCCCTCGACGATGAAGATCTCGGAGATCGACGCGTCCTTGCTCGAGCAGTCCTTGAGCTTGCCCGGCATGCCGCCGCCCTCGAGCAGGCCCTTGCGGCGGGTGGCCTCGCGCGCCTTGCGGGCGGCGAGTCGCGCGGTGGCCGCCTGGATCGCCTTGCGGATGATCTCGCGCGCCTGGACGGGGTTGCGGTCGAACCAGTCGCCCAACTGGTCGCCGGTGACCCGCTGGACGAACGACTTCGCCTCGGTGTTGCCGAGCTTCGTCTTCGTCTGGCCCTCGAACTGCGGCTCGCCGAGCTTCACCGAGATGACCGCGGTCAGGCCCTCGCGCACGTCGTCGCCGGAGAGGTTGTCGTCCTTCTCCTTGAGGATGCCCTTCTCACGCGCGTACCGGTTGACGAGGGTCGTCAACGCGGCGCGGAAGCCCTCTTCGTGCGTGCCGCCCTCGTGCGTGTTGATGGTGTTCGCGTAGGTGTGCACGGACTCGGTGTACGCCGTGGTCCACTGCATCGCGATCTCGAGCGAGATGCGCCGCTCCGTGTCCTCGGACTCGAACGAGATGATCTCGTCGTTGACGAGGTCGGCCTTCTTCGAACGGTTCAGGTACTCGACGTAGTCGACGAGTCCGCGCTCGTAGTGGAAGGTGTCCGCGCGCGGACCCTCGGTCGCGGCATCCGTCAGGTTCTCGACGTCGGCGGGATCCGCCGGATCGCCCGCGTGACGCAGGTCGGTGAGGGTGATGCGCAGGCCCTTGTTGAGGAACGCGTACTGCTGGAACCGGGTGCGCAGGGTCTCGTAGTCGAACTCGACGGTCTCGAAGATGTCGGGGCTCGGCCAGAAGGTGATGGTCGTGCCAGTCTCGGACTCGGGAATCGATTCGTCCTGCGAGAGCGGTGCGTCGGGCACGCCGACCCGGTACTGCTGGCGCCAGACGTGTCCCTGCCGCTTGACTTCGACTTCGAGGCGCGTCGACAGCGCGTTCACGACCGACGAACCGACGCCGTGGAGGCCACCCGAGACCGCGTACCCGCCGCCGCCGAACTTGCCGCCGGCGTGCAGGACGGTGAGCACGACCTCGACGGTCGAACGCCCCTCGGTCTTGTGGATGTCGACGGGGATGCCCCGGCCGTTGTCGATCACCCGGACCGCGCCGTCGGCGAGGATCGTGACGTCGATGTCGGTCGCGTAGCCTGCGAGCGCCTCGTCGACGGAGTTGTCGACGATCTCGTAGACGAGGTGGTGGAGTCCGCGCGGCCCGGTCGAGCCGATGTACATGCCCGGCCGCTTGCGGACCGCTTCGAGGCCCTCGAGTACCTGGATCGCGTCCGCCCCGTATTCGGGCGCGGGCTGGGCCTTCGTCGGTTCCGCTGTCATGGGTGAATCGGGCTCCAAACCGTCGTTCTGGCGACGTTCGATCCTATCAAACCGCGGCTCCGCAGCAGCCCTCGACGGGCCGTCTGGGGCGATTTCACGGCCGTATCGACCGTTTTCGCCTTCTCAGCCGTAGGTATCGCGCGGACCGCGGCCTGGAACCGATCTGGGGCCCCATTTCCAGGTGGGGGCGTCCGGGCCTTGGAAGCGGATCGTGTCGACACCGGCGCCGGGGTACCGTTCGAGGATCCGGCTCACGAGGTCGGCGCGCATCATCCGCAGCTGGGTCGCCCACGCCGTCGACTCGCACCTGACCTGGAGCACGCCGCCCTCGATCGCGATCGGCTCGGAGTGTCGGGCGGTGTCCTCGCCGACCACTTCCGCCCACGACGCGAGCAGGTCGTGCTGCGAGAGCGGACCCGACCAGCCGAGCTCGCCCGACATGAGGTCGATGGCATCGCCGAGCGGCTTCGGATCGCGGCCGGGCGTGAACGGCTCGCTCCCGGCGCGCGGCGCCTGACGGCGCGACGAGCGGGGCCGCGGCCGGTCGTCGCCGAAGATCTCGCGGAAGTGGCGGTAGACGCGGGCCGCCTCCGATACCGGCTGCTCAGGCATCCGCCGCCTCCAGGATGCTTCCGGCGGCGATCTGCACGATGCGCGCCGTCAACGGCTCGGGCACGTCCTCGAGCACCGCGGCGGTCACGAGCACCTGCTCGAATCCGCCGATCGCCGCGGCGAGCCGCTCCCGGCGCAGCCGGTCGAGTTCGGCGAACACGTCGTCGAGGATGAGCACGGGGTCGCCTGTCGCGGAATCGCGACGCAGCAGTTCGGCGGATGCCAGACGCAGCGCGAGCGCGAACGACCACGACTCCCCGTGACTCGCATACCCCTTCGCGGGCAACCCGTTGAGCAGGAGCAGCACGTCGTCACGGTGCGGTCCCGAGAGCGTCAGCCCGCGCTCGAGCTCCTTCCCGCGCTGCGCGCGGAGCGCGACGCGGAATCGGTCGGCCGTGGAGGCATCCGACACGGGGGCCTCCTGGCCGGCGGATGCCTCGCCGTCGCGATCGGCGTCTGCGGCGGCATCCGTGCCGTCCCGCTCGCCGTCCGGGTCCGCACCGTCGATCGAAAGGACCGGGCGGATGCCCGGGCCGTGGTCGGCATCGACGATCGAGCGGTAGGCGGCGCGGAGCGGGTCGGCGAGCTCGGCCACGAGTGCGAGGCGCTGGTCGATGAGCTCCGAGCCGAGTTCGACCAGGCGCTCGTCCCAGATGTCGAGCGTCGGCAGCGCGTCGGCGCGCAGGCCCCTCGCCCTGGCGCTCTTCAGGAGGGTGTTGCGCTGCCGGAGCACCCGGTCGTAGTCGGCCATCACGCCCGCGAGGCGCGGGGTGCGCTGCACGAGGAGCTCGTCGAGCAGCCGTCGGCGCACCGACGGTTCGCCTCGCACGATCGCCAGATCCTCGGGCGCGAACAGCACCGAGTGGACGTACCTGGGCAGGTCGCGCGGCTTCGCCGGCGATCGGTTGAGCTGGGCCTTGTTCGAGCCCTGGCGATTGATCTGCAGCTCTGCGAGCACCCTGCGGTCGCCGTGGGCGAGCATCGCCCGGACGATCGCCGCATCGGCGCCCGCCCGGACCAGCGCCTGATCGCCCGACACCCGGTGCGAGCCGAGGGTCGCGAGGTAGCCGATCGACTCCACGAGGTTCGTCTTGCCCTGGCCGTTGCGGCCGACGAAGACCGTCGCGCCCGGCTCGAGCTCGATCTCGGCCCGCGCGTAGTTGCGGTAGTCGGTGAGCGAGAGCCGCTCGACGTGCACGCTGGCTCCCTTCCGTTCGACGACCCGATCAACGCTACTCGCGGCCGCCGACGGGCGGCCCGGCTACCGGAGCAGGAGGTTCGGCTGGAGCAGGTACCGGTAGCTGTCGTTGCCGGCCTGCTCGCGCGAGGTCTGGCTCGTGATCAGCACCGGACCGGGCTTGTTCGGGTTCTCGGTCTTCGTGAACGAGATGCGCACGAACTCGCTCGGCACGGCGGAGAGCCCGTCGAGCAGGAACTGCGGCTTGAGCGACACGACCGTGTCGTCGCCCGTCAGGATCGCGTCGATCGACTCGGAGGCCTGGGCCTGTTCGCTGCCGATGGCCTCGAGTGTGAGGCCGTCGGCCGTGAAGCTGTACCGCAGTGCGGCCTCGCGCTCGAGCACGAGTGCGACACGGCGCGTGGCCTCGATGAGCTCGGCGGTGTTCATGACGGCGTAGTTGTCGACCGTCTCGGGGAACAACCGCCGCACCGGCGGGAAGTTGCCCTTGATCAGGAGGCTCGTGACCGTCTTCTTGTCGGCGCTGAACGCGATGAGCTCGCGGTCGTCGCGGCTCGTGATCGCAACGGCGATCGTGCCGGAGTGGCCGAGCGTCTTGCCGACCTCCTGGAGGGTGCGTGCCGGAACCAGTGCCGTGTGCACGTCGTCGGATGCCACGGTTCCGCCATCCCAGTCGATCTCGCGGATCGCGACGCGGTAGCGGTCGGTCGCGACCAGGCTCAGGCTGTTCTCCCGGACCTCGAGCTGCACGCCGGTGATGACCGGGGTCACGTCGTCGCGGGACGCGGCGACCGCGACCTGGGCGACGGCGGCCGAGAATTCGTCGGCCGGGACCACGCCGGTCTGCTCGCCGATCTCTGGGATCGACGGATATTCCTCGACCGGCATGGACAGCAGCGTGAAGCTCGCCGAGCCGCAGGTGACCGAGATCCGCGATTCCTCGGTCGCGACCCGCACCGGGGCGTTCGGCAGCCGGCCGGCGATCTCCGCGAGGAGACGACCGGAGACCAGCACGGTGCCCGGCTCCTCGACGTCGGCCTGGATCTCGGTCTGGCTCGAGACCTCGTAGTCGAACGAGGAGAGCACGAGGCCGTCGTCGCTCGCCTGGATGAGCACCCCCGAGAGGATCGGCAGCGTGGTGCGCTGGGGCAGCAGCTTGACGGCGAAGGAGACGGCCTCACTGAAGACGTCGCGGTTGACCTGGAACTTCACGGTTCTCCCGTCGTGGAAGTGCTGAATCGAACCCATGCTAGCGGCTGCCCCGGTTCGGAGCCCGGGTGATCCGCGCAGATCGGAGCCGGCGTCGACGAGGTTGCCGATCGCCCATTTCCTTAACCATTTCTCTTAACGGTGTTAACCGTTGTGCAAACTGTGGATGGTGTCAGGTGATCCGCGACCTGGTGCCGATCGGGGCTCGTCGGATCTGTGCACGGCGTGTGGAATCCACCTCGAGGCGGCGGCTCGGCCGACCTGGGCGCGACCGGGCAGTCCACAGCGACGTCCGCCGTCTCCCCAGCCCTGTCGCGGTTGCTCGTTAACAATCCACAGGTTTTCCCCAACTGTGGGGAACGTGCCGCCGGGGGCCGCAGGCGGGCGCACAGCGTGCCGCACGAGGCATCCGATCAGCGGACGCGGGACGTCTGCTTGATGCGGGCGGTCAGCTCGGTGACCTGGTTGTAGATCGAGCGCCGCTCCTTCATGAGCTCCGAGATCTTCTTGTTGGCGTACATCACGGTCGTGTGGTCGCGGTTGCCGAACAGCTGGCCGATCTTCGGCAGCGACAGGCTCGTCAGCTCACGGCACAGGTACATCGCGATCTGCCGCGCCGTCGCGACGGCCTGCGACCGGCTCGACCCGTACAGGTCGTCGACCGTCAGCTTGAAGTAGTCGGCCGTCGCCGTGATGATGTCGACCGGCGCGACGACGTTGTCGGTGTCATCCGTGATGAGGTCCTTCAGGACCGTCTGCACCAGCGGCATGTCGACCGACGTCCGGTTCAGGCTCGCGAACGCCGTGACGCGGATCAGCGTGCCCTCGAGCTCGCGGATGTTGCTCGACACCTTCGAAGCCATGTACTCGAGGATCTCGTCGGGCACCTGGAGACGTTCGGACTGCGCCTTCTTGCGGAGGATGGCGATACGCGTCTCGAGGTCGGGCGCCTGCACGTCGGTGATCAGTCCCCACTCGAAGCGACTGCGCATCCGATCCTCGAAGCCGGTGAGGTGCTTCGGCGGCACATCGCTGGTGATCACGACCTGCTTGTTGTGATCGTGCAGGGTGTTGAAGGTGTGGAAGAACGCCTCCTGCGTCTCCGCCTTCCCCTGCAGGAACTGGATGTCGTCGATCAACAGGATGTCGATATTGCGGTAGCGCTGCTGGAACAGCGAGCCGCGGTTGTTCGCGATCGAGTTGATGAAGTCGTTCGTGAACTCCTCGCTCGACACGTACCGCACCCGGATGCCCGGGTACAGGCTCATCGCGTAGTGCCCGATCGCGTGCAGGAGGTGGGTCTTGCCCAGGCCGGAGTCGCCGTAGATGAACAGCGGGTTGTACGCCTTCGCCGGCGCCTCGGCGACCGCGACCGCGGCGGCGTGCGCGAACCGGTTGGACTGACCGATCACGAAGCTGTCGAACGAGTACTTCGGGTTCAACCGGGAATCGCGGGGGCGGTCGCCGCCGGTCTGCTCGAACGCGACATGCGGAACCGGTGAGAAATCGGATGCCTCGGCCAGGTCGTCGGGGTATCCCGGCATGCCCGTGCCCACCTGCGCAGCGAGCGCCGGGCCCGGACCGCCGATCCCGCCCGGGCCGGCCATCGCGGCCGCGCCGGGGGCATCCAACGATCGAAGCTCCTCGAGCTCGGGGTTCACGACCACGTAGAAGGAACTGACCGGAGTCGGTGCCTCGATCCTGCCCATGGCCTTCAGGAGCGGCACCCGCATGCGCTGGTTCAACATGCTCGCGGTGAAGTCGTTCGGCACCTCCAGGTAGAAGGTGCCCGCGGCGATGCCCTTCGGCTCGACGAGATTCAGGAAGCCCTGGAGCATCGGGGTGATGGCCTCGTCGGCGGAGAGTTCTGAGAGGACCGTCGCCCACGTCTCGGAAATGGGCTGTTCCGTCATCGTTCCCCGCAT